>OX638343.1:0-2020000 GCA_951813075.1 Arenicellales bacterium
AAATACTCATGAGCCGGTGCAAGTATTTTGAATTACTGTTGTCAGTTAATGTGCGGTAGTTAAGAAGCAACAGCGTCATCAGAAGCCTGGACGGTCCGGCGTCATTGACGGCTGTCTTGGCCAACAGGACGATGACTGAGCGATCCGGAAGGGTGAAAAAAGAGGGTTCACAACCCTCTTTTTTTGTTGTGTCCGAAACCCAGCGCCTGGCCCGGCCGCATACAGCGCCTCAATGGGCAGCCACCCCGGATTTTCCGGAAAGAAGGCGCTGCAGCGCTGTATTCCGGACACCAATACCGGCGAACAGGCCGGAATTCGGCCGTATTCGGGGGTTTGTGCAACTATCCGACACTCAGCCTCGCTCTCCAGAAGCGCTGTTTTTCGGATTTACCTGGTTAATTCATTCGCTTTAGGTTCTGCCGGCCGGGTCAGCCACAACAGCCATCCACCGCACCTCACCGATCACTCCCGTGTCGTCGGTCCAGGGCGTAGATTCCCACGCGGGATGATCTTTTCTTTAATTTCAAAATTTTTTACCGCCTACACCTCAGCATTTCATGGACATGGACAGTCTGGGGAGGGTACGCTGACTTGTCATTTCTCAGTCCCTAGAGGCTCCGGCCCATGCGTGATTTCCTTACACTTTCCTTCATTTATCTCCCAGCATTGGCGAAACCTTTCTGAACGCTCCGAGCTGAAGCGAGCCTCATAGGAGTGAGCCGAGCTGATCGTCGCAACTGTAAATTGGAAATTTTCATCGTGTGCCAAGGAATTTCTATTGTCGACCGTTCGTTGTTCATTGAGATTTGATAGTTCCATGTTTTTCGCGTCGCCTCCTTTGTTTTCGACTATCCAGTCCCACCAATCCTCCGGTGAAACGATTCTAAGAGTAAGATGGGGCCGGGATCGATTGGCGTGCTCCCTGGACTGTTGAGAAAATCCGTATAGGACCCAAAGAAAAGTCAACGGCGTAAATAGAACTGTGAGGAATTCTGCAGTGAACAAAGCCGCTAGGAAATCTACCAATTTCTTGAAGTTGCCTGTGCTGAAGAAGGACCAAGCATCGCTACCACGAAAAAGGAGAATAGCGGCGACCATGTAGAGAATGCTCAGGCTAACTATCACCCAGAAGCTAGTAGACTTCTTTCTTCCGCGTGTCCTAGGTCCTCTTTTTCTCACCTTTCCGTGCCCTCACTTCCCCTCCGATTCTTCTCTAACCATTCGCTTGCCAGCCGCTGCGCTTCGGCGCGTCTCTGCTGGGCTGCTCGGTGGAACCAACGCGGCCACACATCCTTGGATACTTTTCGCTCCCGTACCGCCGCCAATTGTCCGTCACTTGTTGACTCGCACGGCTGCTCTGGCCTTGACGAATTCCGGAAACGCCGTTCTGAATCGCGTCGCCAGACTGTCGCGGCTTCGGGTAGTGGCTTGGTCGTACTCCTGGGTGAGCCAGGCTAGCATTTCAGCTGCTTGATGGTCTGATGGGCGGTCTAGCTCTGACGGTTCCGTGAAAGTTTGAACGGTGGCGGTTCTGAAGCCAATGAACAAACCGGCGCCTATTGCAGCAAGCAACAGCATTTTTCGTTTCATAACCGGTTTTTCTCTCATCTGTCGAAATTCATCATTATCTGCAGCACCACACCAAACACGGTAGTATCGTCTGTTGCTTCCATGATAGGATAGCGCTGGTTCAACGGCTTCAGATATCGTCGGTGTCCATCAACAACGAGTTGCTTGAACGTCGCTTCGCGGCGGCCGTCAAGCCGAACCACAATATACGATCGATTCTCGGCCTGCTGCATGGGTTCGACGCAGATGATCGAACCGTCCGGAAAGCTCGCGCCTGCGGTTGCATACATGCTGTCGTCAAGGACTCGGAGTGCGAAAGCACTGCTGGAATACTCTTTTGTGACGGGTACCAGCTCTTCATACTCGTTTGACTCTGGTACATGTGCGGTCTCATTCCTTGCTCCTGCCTGTACCCACGAGATAAGTGGCAAGTGCTGTACGATGTGAGGGCCGGGGGCAATGTTCATTGATGCCAATTGCTCGGGAGTCGCCCTGAACTCTGAATGTCTATCCTTTCCCATCAGCCAATCAAACGATACGTCCAATGCCTCTGACAACTCATACAGATACCTGGGCTGTTTAACATTGCCGCTTTCGAGTTGCTGAATGTTCTGCTGCGATTGCCCGATGCGTCGTGCCAACTCGCTTTGCGTCAAATTCTTTGCTTTTCGAGCGTTCCTGATTCTGTCTCCAATCATAACAAGTAAATAATGTATTAAATTTCTACAATAATATTTGTAAATGATTGGAGAATACTAAATATATTTGTATGCTTGCCAATCGCAGCACATGCCGATCAGAAGAAATTCGATAGGGATCGAAGTTGTGATATGAGTGGACTTGAAAAAGCAATAGCCATCGCCGGCAGACAGGCCGTTTTCTGGCCGTTTCCGGGGGTTCGGAAACAGCCGAATTCCGACGAGCGCACACGTCAGCTGCCGGGCTGCAGATTGAAGTCCGGCAGCCAGGGATACGGAAGCTTTTATCGGGCAGATACGAATACCGGATAGTCTGAATGAGAGACGTAAAAGCTATCGAGTACCATCTCTATTACAAAACGCGCGTTCGCACCTATCATCGCGGCCGGCACCGTTGTGAAGTGCTGGAGTTTTACGCTGCCTACGGGTAGACAAGCGGATCGTTGCCAAGTCCGTTTCGACTGCACAGGGATTTTGTCATACTTGAAGAAAAAAGAATTGAGGACGACGGATTGTTTGACGATCTTGCGTAGTTGACGATTTGATGGCCTTTAGTCTGCTGCGCCACCGGCGTACGCGACCCAATTTGCAAAGCGCATGCAAATCAGCGACAATAACGGGTACGATAAATCGTGCGCAGGCCGTTGGAAGCACGTGTGGTCATCAGACTACCGGCCCTGCAGCCGCGGACCCAGGTACGCGGCAGGCAGCCAGGATTATCCTGGCAAAACACCGGGCGGAGGACCGCCCGCATTTCAACCACCCTCGAGGGGACAGCATCCCCTTGCAGGGGCGGTGCGTCTCCAAGAGCAATTTTGGAGATTTTAAAATGAACACACCGCAAAACATCCCGAATATCGGCTGGCCGGATGCCGGCGATGACATTCCCGAAGGCATGAGTCCTGTGATCGGACATTGGATCATCGCCGCCGGCCGGTGGATGCCGGACGAGATTAGGAACTCGGACGAGTGGAATGCCCTTCTGCTGCGGGCGGAGCGCTGCGGGAGCGATCGTGAAGCTGAGCGGCGCGCTATTCTCATCGACTGGATTTGGGACCCGGTACTGAAGAATTTGCAGTCGGTGGCCGACGATCACGGTTACGGGACAAAGTGGCGGCGGATGTGCGCCGAGCGCACGGGTGCTAGAGCCGGGTGCGCAGGCGCTGGCGAACCGACTGGCAGGGCTGCCTGCGAAGCAGCATGGGTTGGCATGGCAGCCGACAGCGCGGATGACGCTGCTTGGTTACACACCGTCATCGCCCGTCTGCCCGTCCGCGATGCTACCGATGCCGCTTACGCCGCCAGCTGGTCCAAATACGTTGCTGCCGCAGCCGCCCACGCCGCTACTGCGGCGGGCATCGCTGCCCGCTCCACCAAGAAGGCGGCGTGGGCGACGATGGATCCGGTGGCCGTTCTGCGGCGGATGATCGAGTGCAGATCAGACGCTGTCAATGTGAAAAGCGTATGGTATGGTGAAAGATTCGCTCAGCTCTACAGAAGTATCTGCAGCGGCAAGTGCGGGGCATGGTTTTCATGACACTCGCAAGCCGCCGATGCCTATCGCTTGAGGCGGTGCTGCCTGCGGGCAGCATTCGCCAATAACAGGACGGGGATGTATGCATCCCCGTCCTTTTTTACTTCACAGACCTGTGTCGGGGGGAGCCGGCATCGTCCGGATTGGGATTCGCATCAATAAGGTTGGATTTTAGAAGCACGGTTCTAGCTTTTTTTAGGCCATGTCGGAAAACAACATCCAAGGTTCGATTCAAGGGTAAACCGGCTTCCCGAGCAAGAGATTTGATCATCTCGTATTTATCTGCATCCAGCTTGATTGTTTTGTATTTTGGTTTTTGTTTCATTTTGAGTCTGCCATGTTCATGATATTCATGTCAGAACAACATCTTCCCAATCTTCGGGTGGGGGTTGGTTGACGATACCAGCATCATGCATCTTTTCCCAAATGCTATGCTTAATCTGCTTTGCGCGCTGGTCACGCCATTTAGGACTTGTGTAATGTTCATCCAAGAAAACTCGAAGATTGCAACCGTCATAAAGGCTTTCGTAATCATCTGAATCCGGATCGTCGAGTTCGATATAGGCCTTGACGTCTTCCCCGAACCCATCAATGTAAATCTGGTTGCTCTCGAAGATACTGCACTTTTTGATCAAAGCAGTCTGTAGCGCTAAACGCAGTGCTTTGACTTGCGGTTGTTTTCCGAATTCGATCATTTCGTATATATCTGGTTTGCGGATATTCCACTCGCCAGCTTCAATATCAAATCCGTCAGCACACGATTCACAAATTGTCGCTGTGTGTGCTGGTTCAAGAGCCCAGTAGTTCTCTGGAACATCGACCAGCCACAAATTATGATTTTCAATTTCATGTATGATTCCGGCCTGTGAACACATGCGACAATATGGCTCAAGTGGATTGGATTTTTCAGTTTCGTGTGAGTTTGTCATTTCAATTGTCCATTTATGAGTAAAAAAGAAATCTTCGTGCGTTTTTTGACCTGTCTTCCCATTTTTGCCTCCGTATTTGTCGGATTTTTCTTTACTGTTGACTTCATTATACACTATTTTTACACCTTATTACACCTTTATACACCTTTTGGCATTTCTGTTTGAATGCATGCGCAAACAGTTGCAAGGTGTCTGTTTCGAGGTGTTCTAAAAATCTGCCATGCAACAACGCGGGCAGGGAAAAAAGTTGTCTGTGGGGGGATGCGATCCGACAATGGCTGCGATTAATTCCGCTTACCGCTTCGCCGATGATCTTGAGAATGACGTCGATTTCGGAACTCATAATTTTCTTGCGTTCCCAAGCAGGGGCGCACACGTCAACTGCTGGTCTGCAATCTGCATCCCGGCAACCAGGGATACGGAAGCGTCAATTGGGCAGATACAAATACCGGACAGTCAGGATGAGAGAGGCTTAAGCTATCGAGCGCCAGCTCTATTACAAAACGCGCATTCGCACCTATCATCGCGGACGGCACCGCTCGGAAGTACTGGAGTTTTTTGCACCAGGGGCGACCGCAACCGAAGCGGCGGCCGTTTTTGTTGAGATCAACTATAGCAGTGCGAGACGGTGGCGGATTTGCAGGGGAGGAGGATTCCGCGGACCATTGGTGAGAGCGACGGCTTCGACGTTCAAATCTGTATGCGAGAAATGGACCCGCCAGCGGCGCCGGCGGCGGTGGTTATCATATCCCGGACCATCGGAGGATATATGCGTTTGATACTGAAAATTATAAGGAGGTCTGAATGCGCTGGGAGATTATGCACTTGAAGTCAATATTTATGATGACTGCCTTTACGATTGCTGCGGCGGGCGCATCGGTGGCTCTCTCGGACCAGATTGCCGGTCAGGCGCGGGTGGTGGATGGCGATACGCTGGTCGTGGACGATAGGAAAATCCGCTTGAACGGCGTCGATGCGCCGGAAATGCGTCAGAATTGTCTTGACGCGAGTAATGAATGGTATCCATGCGGCAACGAGGCAGCACAGGCACTCTCGAGACGCATTTCGGGACAACCGGTGACCTGCGTACTCAATCCGCAGCCTGACCGCTACGGCCGAGCGATTGGTACATGTTGGTTCAGTGATGGCGAGGACATGCAGTCCTGGCTTGTGCGCTGGGGCTGGGCAGTCGCCTACAGACGCTATTCATCGCGATATCTGCACGATGAGAGCCGAGCTCGCGGCAATCGCTCCGGGATCTGGCGTGGCAGATTTGTCGTGCCCTGGCATTGGCGCCGCGGCGCCAGGCTACAATAGAAAGTGATGGGTCGGCAGTCTGATTATGTATAGGAAACCCTGATTTGCCAATCGCTTTCATGTGTCTGTTTTAATTTTGCGTTGTTGACGATTTGATGGCCTTTAGCCTCCCGCTCCACCGGCGCACGCTACCCAATTTGCAAAGCGCATGCAAATCAGCGAAAATAACGGCTACGTTAAATCGTGCGCAGGCCGTTGAACGCACGTGTGGTCATCAGACCACCGGCCCTGCAGTTGCGGACCCAAGTCCGCGGCTGCCAGCCAGGATTATCCTGGCGAAACATCGGGCGGATTACCGCCCGCATTTCAACCACCCTCGAGGGGACAGCATCCCCTTGCAGGGGCGGTGGGTCTCCGAGAGGATTTTCCGGAGAACCATGATGGGAATACAACATTCAGTATTAGTAATGGCCATACTCAGCGTATATTTTATATTTGGACTCGTTATTGTGGCGCATTTGCGTAGGATCGACAACGAGATTGATGCGATCATCCGCAGGCTTAATGCGGGAGAAAGCGAGAACCTTGACCTGTAGAATGTAGATTTGCAGGACACTATTCACCGTCCTGGCTAACAGGACAGCGAATGAACTACCCGGAAGGGTGAAAAAAGAGGGCAGCAAGCCCTCTTTTTTTTATTGTATACAAACCTCAGCCGGGCGGGCCGGCGGCCAAATTCCAGCAGCGCCGCCACATGGTGACCGGTGGGCCTACCTGGGTGCTGAAATCTGGCGAGAATCTTTGCTGTATCAGCAGCAAAGATTCTCGCTTACGCACGTCTTGTGCGTATGGCGATTTTCCACGTCATTGATTGGCGTGAAAATCGCGTCGGTGCGAACCGCCAGCTACCGGTGGCAGCATCTGTTCGCACCCGCAAACTTCATGTTTGCGAGACATCATGTCTTCGGCCAACCCGATTGGGGGGTTGGCACCCCCCACCGATTGTTTTCTGGTTACACATCGGTTGAAACCAGAAACAAGGTGTCGTCGGGCATTCATCATGAATGCCAGCGGAGCGGTATTGCCATTGAAGGCGTCCCGCTTTCGCCGGCAAACATGATGTTTGCAATGCGGGCGCATTGTGGCGCCCCCGCTATGTAATATCGATACATAGCGGGGGCGGGCACATAAGGTGCTGATATGGCGCAATAAAATGCGCTTTTTTATTGAGGTGAGGAATGTATGGCGCAACAGCGCACAAAACGCTTGAAACACGGTTTGATCGGGTATACAATGTCGATCATCTGCGAAGTGCGCACCCTCTGCAACGCACGAGTGACCTAGAGGTCACTGAGGGGTACCGGCGGAAACGCCGAATGATTGATGACCAATCATTACTCGGGAACTCGCGTTCCCTCTCATCAAAGCAACCACCTGCGAATCTTCGGATGGGCGGTTGATGCTAACTCCAACACTGCGGAACCAGGCTTCAGACAAGCCTCCGAGTGATTGATCTTCTGGCGATGTTCGCCAATAAATATTCCGCTTCCGAACGGATCGTAATCGGAAAAGGTGTGGCACAGTTCCGACCTTGGTCGTCCTTTGATGGCTCAATTGGAGCGAGTCGGGTACTTCCCGCGGGAGAGATCCCTCTATCTAACAACAACCAGGACAGGGTTCAATGAGTAATTTCTCTAGCGTTATTGCGCAGCGGCGACAATGGAGAGAGTCGAAAATCTCTCCATACGAGGACCTGGTCGTGGATGAATATCTCAATGGAAGCAGTTTGAGCCGAATCCGACGGTTATTGGCGGCGTGCGGTGTCAGCGCAGAGCGCTCGACAATTCTTCGATACATCAATTCGCTTCCCCAGGCGCGTATCAATGGCACGGGGTATCAGTCACAGGTCAGCCGATAAACAGGCTGCGTATTTTGTCCGTCGCGGGCTTGCGCTTGGCAGGCCGCGACACAAGTCTCGCGGAGACGGAATGATTCACTCGATCGGAACCGCCCGGTCATACCAGCAGGCTCTTACACTGTTTTGCCGATGGATACAGGGGCGGCGTGATGGCGACCTGAGAAGCGCCGATCCGGGCCTGGTTCAGGAGTATTTGTCTGAAAGACAAACAAAGGTGGGGCAGAAGACGATCGACCGCGATCGGCAGGCGGCGCAGTTCCTGTTGCGGAGGCTTGGAGTTGACATTAAATTACGTCGTGTCTTCTCAACATGCCGCAGTAGACGAAATCTCGCAAAAAAACCCCGCGGGTATACACCTGAGCAAGTTGACGCAATCGCTGCAAGACAGTCTTTACGAACTGGTCTCGCAACGCGGATCGCTTATGCGGCTGGACTGCGTGCGCATGAATTGCTGACAATCCGTCGTGCGTCCGATCAGCCGGCCAGCACTCACCGGAAATGGTCACAAAGACGATTTGCCGGCCGCAGCGGTTCGGCATACACCGTCGTTGGCAAGGGTGGTTTGATACGGGAGATCATGTTGCCGTGGAATTTGGTTCACGCCCTGGAAGGCGTTCGTCTCGATGAGCCGAGAACCATCGTCGACAGGGGTATCAGATATCGACAGCACTATGACATTGTCGGGGGTGTCTATTTTTCCATGGCATTTGGCAAAACCAGCAAAACAGTGCTCGGGTTTTCAAACGGAGCACATGGGCTTCGGCATGGCTATGCACAGGATCGCATGAACGAGCTGCTTGATCTGGGATTCAAACGGGCGGATAGAATGAGTGTTATCAGCCAGGAACTCGGGCATTTCCGACCCGACATCGTCACCGAATATCTGCGCTAACTTTCGGATCACCAAAAAAGGAGGGTTTTAAACCCTCCTTTTTTGTCACCCTTTCTTGGGTATTATTGGCTAACCTGATAGTCAGTACGCAGTGCTATGTGTTGCGGAAGCAACTCGTGCAGCCCGTCGAACCTGTTCTCAAGCCCGTCGAACCTGTTCTCAAGCCCGTCGAACCTGTTCTCAAGCTCGTCGAACCTGTTCTCGAGTCCGTCAATCCTGTCATCGAACGTGATCTCGAGTCCAGCGATCCTGTTATTGAGTCCAGCAAATTGGCTGTTGACAACTAATACAGAACCTACGACAGCTGCTGTAAGCAACAGTGTCCAGCCTATTGATGATTTAACGAGAGAACCAATCAGCTCGTTTCTTGCTTCCAGAACACTCAAACGTGTAGATGAATCCATCTTTTCTCCTCTTTGGTTTACCCTATCAGGAGAACCTATGCCCTCGCGGGGATAGCTATCCCCTTGAGGGTGGTTGAAATGCGGGCGGTCCTCCGCCCGGTGTTTCGCCAGGATAATCCTGGCTGGCAGCCGCGGACTTCAGTCCGCAACTGCAGGGCCGGTGGTCTGATGACCACACGTGCGTTCAACGGCCTGCGCACGATTTATCGTACCCGTTATTTTCGCTGATTTGCATGCGCTTTGCAAATCAGATCCGGCGCGGGCGCATGTCCTGCCGCTGGCTGGTGCGGCTGCTACAGACTGGCAGTAACTAAAGTTAACGGTTTAACCTGGTGGATTCGAAAAATAAACGCTTCTGGAGAGCGAGGCTGAGTTTCCAGTAGTTGCACGAAGCAACGAAAACGGCCGATTTCCGGCCTGTAGTCCGGTTTCCGCGTCCGGAATAACGCGCTACAGCGCATTCTTTTCGGGAAATCGGGGGTAACTGCCCTGCGAAGCGCTGTATGCGGGCCGTCTGGGCAATTGCGGAGCGGAATCGTCACGCTAACTCTGCGGTAGGTAACGGATTCTCAAAAAAAAGGAGGGTTTTAAACCCTCCTTTCCCCGTCCTTTCGGACAGCTCATCCGCAATCCTGTTACCAGGGCGCTGAATAAGATTGTCTTTCAGCGACAACGCGTCACTCATCCGGTAGTACGTAAATTCTTACCGGAATTGTCGCACCAGGCCGACGCTTCATCGTCCAAGTGAATAGTTTGCTGTCATATTCATAAGTCACATTGTAACCATCCAGCCGTTGTACTTCGACTTCCCTGTGGACAGTATCACACCGTACCTCAGCGGATGTCGTACCTGACCTCTGCGATTTCTTTTTTTCCAGATCGCTTGCGATCGAAGCACCGAGTATCGCTCCTATGGTTGCACCAGTGTCGCCATCGTCGTCAAGTTGATTTCCGATAGCACCACCGACCAGCAAACCGAGAATTTCCGGTGTGTCTGAACTGGTCGAGTTCGAACCGGTGTTGACCGTTATATTCCGGCATTCTTCAACAGGTCGTTGCTCCATAACCGTAATGTAGCGTTCGTCAACCCGGACAACGAGGGCTTCGCCGTTCATAGATGGCGGCGAATCCGACGCTGAGGAAAGAACTGGAGCAATCAAACCGATCACTCCCGATAAAAATATCACAACGAATAACTTGATTTTAGTCATTATCATTCTCCAAATATACTCTCGGAGACGTATCGCCCCTGCAAGGGGATGCTGTCCCCTCGAGGGTGGTTGAAATGCGGGCGGTCCTCCGCCCGGTGTTCGCCAGGGATTCCTGGCTGGCTGCTACGAACCTGGGTCCGCGGCTGCAGGGCCGGTGGTCTGATGACCACACGTGCGTTCAACGGCCTGCGCACGATTTATCGTAGCCGTTATTTTCGCCGATTTCCCGGCACATTGCAAATCAGGTCGAGCGCAGGCGCACCGCACGGCTGTTGCGGCTGCTACAGTCGGCAGAATCTAAGCGAGCAAATTAACCTGGTAAACTCGGCAAACAGCGGTTCTGGCATCCGAGGCTGATTTTCCAGTAGTTGTGCGAAGCCCCGGAAACGGCCGATTTCCGGCCTGTAGTCCGGTTTCTGCGTCCGGAATAACACGCTACAGCGCATTCTTTTCGGAAAATCGGGGATAACTGCCCTGCGAGGAGCCGGGTGCGGGGCGGGTGCGGCGGAATGATCGAGCTTTTCTGGCCAGTTACAGCCACCGGTCAGCTGATCCGATTCGGCGGGTGGGAATAGGAAAGTTGATCAGAACCATTGCCATATTATAATGACCCGAAATAAGTCGCACCAGCCGTATCAGGTGCGCAGGTCCCAGCAGACCCACGGCCACCGGCTTTTTGGCCGGGCACACCGCCGGACAAGAGTCCGGCCACAAACCAACCCTCCGGGGAGCACCGCATCCCCGGGACGGGATGCCATGTGCGATCCGGAAAATTTCACAGGAGAGTATTATGGCTAGATCAGAAAACTTGTATGGACTGCAACAGGCGCTGCCGACAATCCGCAAGAAGCGGCAGGTACTTGTTTTCGAGAGTGACACGGAAGCGCTCGCGCTGTCAGAGGCAGGATTCGAGAACGCTGTCGCCACACTCGGAACAGCGATAACGTCTGACCAGATTGAACTGCTTTTTCGTGACGCAGACGAGATTGTGTTCTGTTTTACCGGCGGTGAAGCCGGCAAAAAGAAATATTACCGCGCTATGTATCAAGCGCTTCCGCACGCCGCCGTTGGCTGCCGGCTCAGCGCGTTGCAGCTGTCTGAAGGCGTTGAACCTTCCAGTCTGGTGGGGTATATTGGCGTCGAGGGCATGACCAGTGCGCTTGCAGGGCGGATAGCTTTTGAACACCGTCCAACGGACGATCCGGCCGGCAGCTGGGCGTTTTGCGTCGGCGGCGCTTCATTGTTGATGATAGACGAGCAGTATCGAGAGATGCTTGAACTCAATCTACGCGCTGACTGAGCCTCTGTGCTACCCGCTTGGTTTTGGCGTCCGCTAAAAAAAGGAGAGGTCTTGACCTCTCCTTTTTTGTTGAGCCTCTGTAGAGTTCAGACTAATGTGCCTGACTTCTGGTCGTCGGCTGGGTCCGATACGCTTTGGCCAGTGCAGCTGGCTACTGTGGGCGGGGCTGGTTCACAACATGCCGCAAAGCCAGATTTTGTAGCGATTAGATCTTTGAATCGATAGTTTCGAACTTGTGGTCAATCCTGTTTGTGGACTTTGGAAGTCCTGGCAAACAGCCGACGGTAATTCTGGTATGCCGGTATTGTGAGTATGGTCGGATAGAGGATCAGATTTTTCATGTGTGCGGCAGCTGAAACAGAATTGGCCATTCTGTTTCATAAAGAGTGGCAGGCAGCGCCGATCGCAGCCGATATTGGCTGATTCCACCGGATTTTCCCCGCACCCGTGAAACAATTCACTAAGAATTTTGTTCAATGCAGTCTTGACACTGCCGCTCCTGTATTGCTAGAATTCTCCGGTATGAGTGATCAAGTAGAAAATCCCCGCAACAGCGTCGATACTGACCCGGGACAAATGGAGCAGGGTTATGCTGTTGATCGCTTTATCGCGGGCTTGTTCAAATTCATATTTTTCTTCATAAGCGGTGGCGCTGCGGTAGCGTGTGAGGCGCAAGGAAAAATGATAGAAGACGAACGGCAAAGGGTTATAAGAAAAAGCAATGAAAATCGTGATCCCTACGTCTACGATCCCAGAGATCCCTGGTTCCCCAGAGATCCCTGGTTCTAGATATCATCGTTCCGTTGCAGCGTGAAGTTATCATCCATCTCCGACATGAGTGATGAGATAGAAAATAATTCAATCGAACTTGGTGAACCTGATACAAGCCACGACGAACGTGGTGATGGATGGGTGGGCTTTTTTTTAAATTGTTTTGTCACCGCATACAGCGCCGGTGTAGAAAGCGCTTGTGAAGCGCAAAGAGACATGATAGAAGAAGAACAAGAAAGGGTTATAAGAAAATGCGCTGAAAATCGTGATCCCTACGATCCCAACGATCTCTGTCCGTGACTTTGTCACCCTGATAACTTTCCGCCACATTAGTGCCCGCTCCAAAATCCCTGGTCGCATGACCTGAACCGGGTTTGACAATCATGTGTCCTGTTCTGTTTCATTAATGCAGCAACAGCGGACAATTTTTAACCTGGCAAACCATATTGACCCTCCCTGTCGGCGATAGGAAGGGTTTCTTTCGTCGCTCCAATCAGTCAAATCAGTGCTATAAATCTTCAATCATGAATACCAGCAAACCGTCGCTGATCGGCGCACATGGTCGAAAATACATCAATCAAGCCGAGCGCATGGCGTTCCTTGATGCTGCGAGTGAGGTCGACGGAAACATCCGGACACTGGCGGAAACCTTGACTTATACCGGCTGTCGGATCTCAGAAGCGCTGTCAGTGACCGTATCGAACGTTGATATCACAGGCCGTGAGATACGTTTCATGACTCTGAAACGGCGGAAATCGGGCATCTGGCGTTCGGTGCCAATGCCTGGAATCCTGGTCGAGCATCTTGATCTCGCTCATGGAATCCGCCGCAAGATTCGAACACAGCCAGCTGCGGTCGATGATCTGCTATGGCCGATATCGCGCGTCACTGCCTGGCGGGCGATCGCCGGGCTGATGGCGGGGGCGGGAATAAGCGGGCCACAGGCGTCGCCAAAGGGGCTGAGGCATGGTTTCGGGGTTGCCGCGGTCCAGGCCGGCATACCGCTGAACATAATACAGCGGTGGTTGGGGCACGCGTCTATGGAAACGACCTCGATATATACAGATGTCCTCGGCGAGGAGGAACGGGCACTTGCGGACCGGTTGTTCTCCGATGTAGTGTAGGTATCTGCTGGGCTTTGATGCAACTTCAAGTTTATGTCCAGGAGGATATCTTTATGAAATTATTTAACGAAATGGCCGATTTTTTTGAGTCCCATTCCATTGCTCATCTTAAACCCGGAACGGTACGCCAGTATTCTCATATTCTCAATCGGATATTGCGGCCGGAATTCGGAAATTACAGATTGCTTGATGTCCGGCGGGCGGATGTGATCGCTTTGCATCTGCGCCTGGAACAGACGCCGGTGATCGCCAATCGCATGTTGGCGGTAGGGAAAAGAATGTATTACTTCGCACAGGAATCCGGCCTGCTTGACGAGCAGTCAAATCCTTTCCGAAAAGTCCGTTTCTACCGAGAACCGCACAGAGACCGGTTTCTATCGCGTGAAGAATATGATCGGCTGGGCGAGGTGTTGGTTCAGATTGAAGTGGACGGACGCTACTGCCGGACGGCGGTGGCGGGGATCCGGCTGCTGGTGCTGACCGGTGCACGCCGCAGCGAAATTGAATCTCTGACGTGGTCGCAAGTTGATATTGACAATGGGGAGATTCGCCTGGCGGACTCAAAGACTGGTCCGCGGTCTATCGAAATATCAAGCGCTGTGCGTGAGATTCTGGAATCTATACCGGTAGTTGGTGAATTCGTGATGACGGGCGCCAACGGTGCCAGAATAGCGTTGCGCTATGTGTGGGACGAGGCCCGCCGCTGCGCCGGCATTGAAGACGTGCGTATGCATGACCTTCGCCATTCGTATGCGACTCATGCGGCACTGGGCGGAATCGGGATGGCTGTTATTGCCCAACTGCTCGGTCATTCGACTGTATGGACAACAGTGCGCTATCTGCACGTCAGTCGCATCCACGCCCGCAAAGCTGCAGAGCAGGTCTCAAATTCGCTGACAATGGCGTTGGCTAAGCGATCTTGAGGGGGTGCAGGTGTTGGTTCAGATCGTCCGGTGCGGGAATACCGGCACGATCCGGATCAATTATCCATCCTTTCAGCTTCTGGCCGCTTTCGGAGCGAAATCGCCAGGTATTGGTTTTCGCTCCACCGGGGTTGCAGGCGACAAGTAGCGATGAGCCGCGTAACCGGTTGGCGATCTCATCAGCCGCAAGAGTGTTGAAGTCTGAGAAGATACCAGGCAATACCAGAAGCAGCCCTTGTGCGACCACATGAAGACGCGATGTCGGGCGGTTGTATTTGCCTGATTTGATCAGGCGGTGAAGGTAGTCGATGAACTCGTGCAGTTGCGGAGTGGGATTGTGCGGCTGGCGGTCGAGCTGTGGAATATATCTGGCATATTGTGTGTTTGGCCTTGCAGTAACCGCCATGTACTCATGAACGATCTCCCGTTCGGCCGACAGCCATCGCCTGGCGGTGAGCGGCAGCATCGACCAGGTTATGGCAGGTCGGACGCTGGCGGCATCAAGACGACGGTGTGTCCAGAAAGCGGTGTAAGCGTTGCCGATGTCGGCGATTGTCGATCCCTCAAGTGGTTCCCATACCGTGTTTTTTCCGTCTGCTGCAATTACATTCACTTCAAGATCAGCTGCGGGATCGGCGCAGTCGTAGGTGAGGGCTGCGGCGAAGCATGCGTAGCGCTTGCGATGTGGGAACTGCTCGAATTTCGCCTCGGCGGTGCGTTGCAGTGACACCAACGCTGCGCTCAGTGCCATGGCCAGCAACTGTCGGTCACCCGTACGGTTAGGGAGTTCCTGCAGGTGCTCTGCAGTGCGGCTGAGCAGCGGCGCATGCAAGGCATCCCAGTGGCCGGTAACTATATCAGCCTGCGTTCGAATGCTTGTGATCAGGTCATCATGATTCTGCAGCAGCCGTTGCGGACTTTGGACAGTTTTCATTTATTCTTTTTTCCTTCCTCCAGCTTGGCAACGTGTTTGAGGTAACTGGTGGCACCTTGCCCGCCGAGATTCGTGGCTTGACCCCATCCAGCCTGCCCGACCATGGCCATCTGCCCGGCTGTGGAGGTGAACAGACTGTTGACGCCGGCAATCGCTCTGCTGGTGAAAGACGACATCAGCCAGAACCATATAACTGGCAGGCCTACGTACGACATGACCGATACAATTGTCAACAAAACATCCCCTCCAGTACCAATTCCTGCCAATACACTACGTTCACCGTACATCATATTTATGAGCCGTTCATCAATGAACCTCGCCAGCGACCAGATGCCGGTCAGGAACTTGGTTCCGAAAATAGCCGCTATGAAAAATACAAGCACACCCGGCCGCACTACTGCAAAGGGCACGGCCAGCGGCAGTGCAATATAGATGCAGGCCAGTACAATCGCCTGGATGATCGGTAGGACGGATATCAGCGCCGCCATGGTCGTCCGGATGACGGGGTAAACAACCCACGATCCGAGCGTTGCGAGCCCAAAGAAATCCGCTCTTTCTGATAATTGGTCGGGGTCGTCGGGGGATGAAGACGCTGGTGGATGACGATCCAGATGCGAACGGACTAATTTGTCCTTGTATTCGTCAGTGGGATTTTGTTGTACCAAGTGCGGGGTGCCGCTGATCCCGTATTTTGGCAGCTCGGGGAGGTTTTCGAGTGTTTGGGCGTTCGTGATCTCTTTGATTTCCTCGAAGAGCCTGTCCCGCAGTCCCTTCCCGGCGGCGCTCCACCAGATAGCGCAAGTCGGTCCGGGGTTGTCCGGCCGCCTGTACTGGTTTTCCCAGCCATTGGGAATCAGTGGACTCCTCGGCAGCCGATTGTTGTAGTACTGGGGCTCAAACCAGAAATCGTCGCCGCGCCATTTGCGCTCACTGGGCTGGGCTGTACCAATGGCGTCCAATGCGGGAAAGTAACAATGTTGGTCAAAGTTCTGCAGATTGGATATCAGCGTTGCATCGGATAGTGACGCATAGTCCAGGGCCATAATGATCGAGCGTATGTGCATAGGTTCGCCGAAACTGTGAATGGCAGCTTTGAATATTTCGGTGAATCCAGACGAAATCTGGATGATAGCCCACCACAGGACTGGTACACGGATTCGTTGCGGTGCTGATGCGGTGTCGGTGTTCGACGGGTTTGCACTCACCTCCATTTCAGTCTGGGGCGGGGAGTAGGTGATCTCGGAACTAGAGACGTTGATCGCCGGCAGGAATGCCAGCAGCATCGCAAGCATAGCGAGGCCGATATCCTGTTCCATGCGTCTCAAGGAAACCGGGGCGGCGGACTTGGCTTCTTGGCTGCGCGCCGGTTCATACCAATTCTTCCAGAACAGCCATGCGACTGGTATGAAGATCAGACCGGTGCCGACAAGGAGCGTTGCCAGCTTGTTGGACACATCGAACGCGAACAGCGTCAGCGCCAGCTCCATGTACGAGTCGGTTCTCATGGATTGTTGCTAGCCAGTTGCCGGGCTCGGAACCGATGCCGGCTTATCGCCAGGCCGCCAGCAGCTCAAGCGCTGTTTCCGAGACGATGGTACGGCGGATCTGGAATTCCCAGGCCAGACGGTCGATGTCCTTTTCCAGCCTGACGGCGGCTGTGTCGATCTCTTTCCTGGCCGGATCTGTTGTTGCTATGTTCGGTTCGGATCGGCCGGCCAGCAGCAGGCGGTGCGCCAGCAGTGCCTGATCGATCACCCTGGCAGTCGCAGCCTCGGTCGCGATGCGTTCGGCGTACAGGCCGATGCTACCCTCATCAAATTTGTATAGAGCGCTGATGACGTTGGGCTGGATTCCTCCTGCAGGATGGAACAGGACATCTCCCGGGGCTTCGCGAATTGCAAGCTGTGGCGCTGTAGCGTAGACTTCCTGAAGTGCCTCCAGGATCCTGGTCTTTTCCTGCTCTATTTTGGGCTGAAGGCCGGTAGCCGTCGACGTCGTTGGCGCTCCATCCGAATGAATGCCTACATCACCGACAACATCCGTCACCCATTTCGCAGCGAGCTGGGGCGTCGACCAGGTTGCGGCAGTGCGCGAGGATCCGGCTGGCGCCGATTTACAGTCAGCGGGCTGGCCGTTCACAACGCACCAGCCGGCGATGACGGTGTCCCGTACCGGTCGCAACGGCGGGTTTCCGGGACACCCTGCCTCGCGGCCGCCCACCCAGGTGATGCAGGGATCTTCTGTTTCCTCGACCTGGCGATGCGCCTCGGTTGCGGACGCCCCTCGCAGTTGCTGGCGCTGCCATTCCTCAGATTTGGCATGACGCTGCCAGGCGGTGGAAGGCTGGTCGCCGGTGATCAGATCGCAGGCGCTGACGCTGTGGCGCCATGCGTCTTCAGAGCGTACCGAGTAGTGCTGGGTCAGCTGGCACAGTACCGGCTGGGCCCGGCATAAAATTCCGCCGGGTAGCGCTGCTGTGATTCCCTTGGGAATCGAACCCAGGTCAGCGAGACCTGCGAGACCAGGGGTATCGCCGATGAGGCCGCGCAGCATCGAACCGACATCCTGTCTGGGATTGAACGCCCCGCAGCTGAATCTGTCGGGACCGTAGGCGTCACTGAAGTTCACGGATTCAAGCGTGACCGGTTCAGAGACGGACAAGGTGCCGCCGATGCTATAGAAAAGATTATCGTTCTTTACATACTGCGCGGTGGCAGTTGTCGCGTGCGCAAGAAGCACCACGGCAATAATGGTAATCAGGTTCAGACGATTCATGATTTCTCCTCCTTTCTTGAGTTTTTTTCAGCCTGTTCTCGAAGTTCCGAGACAGGCACGAACATGTAAAGTGTCGAGATCGCCTTGCCTACCTTGTCGGCGACTTCGGCAGGCGTCAGTCCCTCCAGCAGCAATTTTTGCGCCTTATCGCGCCACTCCGGTGGAGACCCCTCACGACAAGATCGCGTCGGCGACTGTCGGTGGCGGTATATGGTAGCGACGCTGATGCCTACTTTTGCGGCGATCTGACGGAGTGTCATATCGGTACCGACCAGAAGCGCCTCGACTTCAGCAAGCTTGGCGAGCGTGGTCGGTTTGGCACGGTGGGTTTGCGGGTTCTCAGTCACGACTAAAGTCCTGTCTCGCCAATAAATATACCGCGTTTGCGGCAGCAGCGGTAACGCTGCCAGTAATGCCAGCCATACCGTCCGTCCTCCGCGGCGGCCGAGGGTGGTGTGAGGGTTCCGAAACTGCGGCATTGACGGGTGGGTTTCGGCGTCAACATCTGCCAGCGAGGCTGCTGGCCGGCAGGTGGCGAACGCCACTGCCGCCAGACGGCCGGCTGGCAGCC
Organism: Arenicellales bacterium; assembly: GCA_951813075.1. Classification (GTDB taxonomy): domain Bacteria; phylum Pseudomonadota; class Gammaproteobacteria; order Arenicellales; family JAJDZL01; genus JAJDZL01. Next base: position 18,811 of record OX638343.1, read on the forward strand.
GATCTCGTTCTTTGTCTCTTTCCAGACCCCGCCGGAATCCGAGCATGTCTTGGGGTCGGACGCTTCGGGGTCGCCGCGCAACATCCGCCGGGCGCTGTGACTGTTCCTGTAGGGTGTCGCAACATGCCCCTCCGGATCGCGGGTGACAATGTCCACACCGCGTGTGGCTGTGACCGCGGCAGCCTTGGCCGGGTGGGGCTGCAGCACGAAGCCGGTGCGCGGGCGCAGCGGCCCCCACGTATTGCCGGGGCTGAGCCCCACCTCACCCTGGTCTTTCAGGGCAGGAGCTCGCCGGTTATCCCCGGTTCCGCGCCAGGCCTCCACATTAGCGGACGCCGACAGGTAGGGATGAAAGGGGGTTACGTCGGTGTGGCACATGAACCGACCGGACCCCAGACTGTCCAGGACCGCGGCGGGGCTGCCGACCACGTCGGTCTCGAAATAGTTGAGCATGTTGCTGAACCGGTTCCGGTTTGTCGCTCCAGTCATACCAGTCGCCGGCTGTGACGCTGGATGCGCGGACTTCGCCGCCGCGGCGGCGCGCGGCTGCCACTCGATCCATGGTGGTTCACCGGGTTCGATGTATGACTGCACGACAAGGTCGGGCAACCGGTGCGAGACGCGTATGCTTGTCACGATTCGGCAGCCGAACAGGCTGCACTGCAGCCAGAAGCAGATGCCGTCGACTCTCCAGTCGAGGCAGTCCTCGCTCATCGCTGACCGGTTCAGATCCTGTGTTGTGAATGACGAGTCGCCGTGCGATGGACTGCCGGCGGAAAATAGCAGCGCTGTCGTGAAGCAGACTGCCGCTGCTGTTGTGAGTGTTTTTTTCATGGCTTGGACCGGTGTTGATTTCGCCAGCGCCTGACTGCGTCCCGGAGATCATACAGTCCTTCAAAGACAAAACGTCGGTTGATTATGATCGCCGGAAACCGGCGGACGCCAAACGCAGCGGCTGTAGAGCGGGCGATGGCGGAATTAATTGCCTGCTGTTTCTTGGCTTCGGTGAGCCGCCCGATCCGGCGCTCCGCCTGGCGACCGGCACGATCGGTATCCGGATACAGCCCGCGACCCAGGTTTTCTTCCAGCAGGCCGATCGGTGCGACATCCATGACGACCACGCTGACTTTCTGCTGGCGGGCTGTGTGCACACCCAGCAGATGCTGTTCAGGTTGGCCATCAAGGATCACCAGGATGGAATCAGGCCAGTCGGTTGCTGAGACCGGCGCAGTCGCCATCGCCAGCAATACCATCAGTGTGATGCGCACCGTTGTCATGTCGCAAGCCGCTGCGCCCGAATCTCAGCGGCGATGTGAAGAGCGGCATCCAGGTCTGACATGCCATGTTTCTCGCATAGTCGCTTCCGGTGGGCCTTCTCGTGTTTTTCCGTCTGCGCCAGTGCCAGTGCAACGGCCGGTGGCACATTGCGGAACAGATTCAGCAGGTGTCCGGACAGCACCACGCCCTCGGTGTAGCGTCCGGGCTGCTTTCTGGCAGAAAGGATCATCTCCCGCTGCTCGTCGGTCAGGGAGCGGAACCGGCTGATCTGATCAACCTCGTCCTTGTCGACGGCCAGCAGAATCCACCACTCCGGCTGATCAAGCAGTTCCTGGGCGGATTCAGGAAACTGCCTGAGGTTCTGCGTCGCAATCCACAGCCAGGCGCCGAAGGTCCGCCAGGTAGCGACAATACGCGCGAGGTAGGGTGAGATAAGTGGGTTCTGAAGCATCACGTGCGCCTCATCAATCACGACGATAGTCTGACGCGTGGTGGTCTGGGCGGTTTCGACCCTGTTCTGGATCGCAGTCATCAGTCCGGTCAGCGCGACCGCCAGGCGGTCCTCGTAGCTTTTGCGGGCGTACAGACCGAGTTCGACAACCGTCACATCGGCATCCGGCCAGGCCTCACCGGGCCGATCGAATATCTTACCCTCCACTCCTGTCGTGAAAAGCTGCAAGGCACCCGCCATCTGGTCGGCGGCGTCTGTCCGGACACCTGCCTGGTCCTTGTCCTTCCAGTGTCCGCTGGCTGCGTCGCGCAGTGCCAAGATCACATCACTTACCATGGTCTCGCTATCTGCCGGCGTCCTCCGGCCAGCTTCGGCAATTGCGGAGCGCAACAACGCCCGATCGGCGCGGGTCAGCCGATCCTCCTCCTTCTGCTGCCCGCCGGTAATCATGAGGCGGGCAAGAATCTCCATCTCGCCCAGCAGATCGCGTCCCGCGTCGTCATCGTCGTCCGACGGAACATCATTGTTTCCGGAGATTCGTGGCGCGGCGGTGAACGGCGGCAGCGTCACCGCTCCGTCGGCCGTAATGCTGCGGCGGGCAACCGTCAGCCCGTTGCTTTCGCAGTAATCCGCGAAAAGACCGAAGGTCGGCAGTGACGTGATCAGGTACAGCCGGGGCCGGTGCACCGCCAGCAGATGGATCAGCTTGTAGATGAGCAGCGAAGTCTTGCCGGACCCTGTCGGACCGAGAATCAGCGCATGTGCGTTTTTCTGGCGATCTGCCTGGTGCAGCGGATCATACGCCAGCAGCTCGCCGCCGCGATTGAAATGCACGATGCCGGGACGGCCTGTTCCGACCGAGCGGCCGAAAAAAGGCGCCATGCGCACGATGTGCTCGCTGTGCCACAGCCGCGCGCGTCTCGCAAACCAGCGCCGATCCTGGACCGGGTCAAAGCCAAAGGGCAGCGCCCGGATATAGCTGTCGTGGGCGATTGGATCATTCTGTGGTGCGATGGGTGTCAGCCCCTGGGACGACAGCAGCGCCAGACTCTGATTGGTGCGCTGATCCAGCTCCGGTCGGTCCGGGGCGAATACGAACACACCGCAGAACATCCGGAATATCGGCTGGCCGGCGGCGGCCACGGTCAGAGTGTCATCGGCCAGCTGCCGCCGGGCGAGCACTTGCGGGTCGGCACCAACCGAATTGTGGCGGACACGCTTGATGTGATCCGTAACCGCATCCTGCTCGCTGAATATGATCGTCATCGACCAGATACTGTCTGGCGGCATCCGGTCCCACATGGTGGCGGCCACATCGCCGAAAGCACGTTCTCCTGCCAGATGCCCGATTTCGGGGACCTGTCGGGGTTCGTCGATGGTGATGAAGCGGCCGGGCCGACCGCTGAACCACCACAGCCCGTCATCGGTGCTCGTCGGCGCAGCGCCATCAAGCGCCGAGCGCCCTATGTCTGCAGAAGCCAGTTCCGGCACCCACTGCGACGGGTGTTCGCAGCCGGGTGCGAACCAGCGCCGCAGCCAGTCGTAAAGGTCCCCTGCCGCCAGCTGGCGCAGTCGGACGCCGGCCTGCAGCAGGGTGTCCGTGAGTTTGCGGGAGACATGTTCGATGTTGTCGGTCGGGTCCGGCGGTTCGCCGGGGCGCGAACGGCGCCAGACGCACAGCCTGATCCGTCGCTCGCGCGCCTGCCACTTCGAATCCGGACTGTCGCTGAAAATACCTTTTTCGGTATCGCCGAGATGTTCGGCCAGCGTCTGAAGCCACTGCCCGGTATATTCGTCGTCGGTTCCATGACGGGCGGCGAACTGACGGATTTTCGGCAGCGCGTTGGCTGTCAGAGGTTCGTCATGAAGAAAAATCTGGACAACCCATTCGCCCTCCGCCCGTTCGGGGAACACGCTGGTCAGCGCATGGCACAATTTCTCATGCTGCGTGTGAAGCGCCTCGGCCGGCCTCGCTTCCGATGGAACCGGCGACATCTCAAAAAACGCACCTGTCGAGTGCATGTCGCGAAGACCTATGTAGCCGTCAGGGAGATCAAAGCGGGGCTGCAGAAGCTCTGAGAATGACCGGCTTCCCAGCACCTGCCGCTCCAAGGCGGCGTTCGGGTGGATTTGCGGACGTCCGGCCTCGCTGCGGCGCAGTGGCACGTCCCGCTCCCAGAGGACAGGATCAGCGGTGGTATGCGAGTTGTGGCTGGCCTTTTTGTGTTGTTCCGGCATGTCAGAAGATCGTTTGTTGTTGTGGTACCGGTAGACAGGCGGGCGAGAACATGATGATCTCCCTGCGCTTGCTGCGGCGTTCGGAGTTGCGGATTCCGCTAAACGCCTGGCTGATGCTTGCCCAGCCGGGCGGAATATCAAAGTCGCCCTCTGCGCAACAGTAGGCGATCCTGTAGCCAGAATTATTGCCTCTGGACACTGCCCAGTTGTATGAGTCACGGGCTGCCTTGTCAGTTGTATCCTGTGTTTCTGTCTGATAGAGCGTGCTGATGCGGTTGGTCAGAAGATACGGCGGATCCAGAAAAACCGCGCGCACGGACTGCGAGTGGTGATCGGTGTCGCCGAGGATCGTCGGTGTGATTGCGGACTTCCAGGAACGGTTCAGCACGATCACGTTCTTCAGTCGTTGCGAAAGATCGATAAACCAGTCTGCTCTGCTTGCACGCGGCTGCCCGGTCAGGCGGTATAGACAATCGGTAACTTTCGGAATGCTGTCGGAAACCCGAGGCTGTTTCGCAGTCCTTTCTTCCAGCGGGATGTGAGTGTGCCTGTCGCAGATGCCGCGCGTCTGGCCATTGCCCGGACGGACGACCGGACGTTTGTCCCTCACATGTTCTGCCAGCTGACAGAAATCCCCACCAATCCAAAGACTCATACCCCAGCACCACCAGCCGGCCACTTTCGCATCAAAAAAATCGCTATCCTCGATCAGCCGGTGATGGTTCTCAAACCATCGGATCAGCCATTTATGCCTGGCGGACAGATCGTGATGTATGGTCGGATAGTCGGCGTAGTAGGCCGTCTGCTGGGGATCGTGCCGGATCGCACGCCAGAAATTACAGATGAAACCGTTGAGATCGCATACGATTTCTGATCTGGCGGGTCGCGGATTGGCCAGCAGGACCGCACCTGAGCCGAAAAACGGCTCAATATAGCGATCGACTTCGCCGAATCGCTGCCACACAGCCGGTGCGATGCGACGCTTGCCGCCATAATACGGAAAAGGAGCAGTCAGCACTTCAAGGTCGCCGAAGTCATTCGCCCGGCAGCGCATAGTGTGAGCGGTCATAGAGCTGGAAAACCGTCGAGTAGCCTGGCACTGGCGTCCCCTCGGCCGACAGGTGCGGGAAGACATACATCACCAGCGTGGGATTGGGCAACCGCGGGAAACGTATATCGAGCTCGTTTGCCGCATCGCGGGTATAGCCGTGAAGCCCGCCATCGCCGTCGGGCAGACGGACGGGGATATTGTCGGGAGCTGTCGGGGCGAAAGCGCTCTGGAAGCGTTCGAATATTGTCATTTCTCCGTCCGGCAGCGGCGATTGAAGTCCCTTGGTCGTGCATGCGCCCAGCTGCAGTGACAGCAGCGCCACGCTAATCGTGGCTGCCCAGCGAGTCATATCGCAGCGCATGGGCGCGGGACTGTTGCTGGTGGTCAAGTCGCCGCCCGGCGGCGGCGTGATCGAACTCGACCTGTTGTTCTATGTGGATTACGACAGGTGAGGCGGCAGGAACGTAAACCGCATCAAACGAGTCGCTCAGCCGCCGTAGCAGCCATTGATTGGCTTCGGTGATCGCATCACTGGCGGCGGTGGCGAGTGCATAATCGTCGACGTCGCCGGTGACGGTGGCAGAGCGCCGGCCATCCTCGTCTGTGGTGCGTCGGGTCTGCGCCTCGGCATAGCCGCTCGCTATGCCCTCGATGGTACCGGCGGTGATCAGCCGGCGGATCACAGCAGGAGCGTTGGTGTGGAACTCGCCCGGGACACATGGGTTGCCATAGGCATCCGAAATCCAGCCGATGCCGGCGGTGATGTCATCAGGATTGGCAGGTGTGCGTTGGTTGTGCACCGTACCGTCAGCAAACACGTATGAGACCGTGTCGATCGTGCCGCTGACACAAGAAAGCGTGTAGTCACCGTAAGCGACACCTGACCATATCACGCCTGCGAGGTTGGGAATCTGGTGGCGCCTGGAGGTCATGTTCAGCGCTGATGAGATCAGCTTGAAACGCCACGGCGTCTCTATGCGGCCGTCGACGGGAATCCGGCCGACCAGTGCAGTCAGCGCTGTGGCGTCGATAATGCTCGCCGGTGGCAGCGTATAGCGCGGTTCCGGTGGCGGCGGCTGAGGCGGCGGGACGACTGCTCCCAGTGCGGTGGTGCCGGCAATTACAGTTGCCGTCAGGGACTCGACCCAGATGATGTCGCCCAGCGGTTCGGTACCGACTGCGTAATCAGGAGGCAGATCGACGGTGGGCTGAGGCTGCTGTTCAAGGGCGGCGAGGCGGGAGCTGAGATCGCTGACCGATCTGAGCACTTCCTGGGTCGGCTGTTGTCCGGCAGTCTGCACTGCGGTCTCGAGCTCGTCCAGCTTCTGCTGGACTTCCCGCCGCAGCGCCAAATTCTCGCGGCGGGCCGCATCGTCCAGATCGTCGATTTCAGTCTGCAGTTCGTTCATTCGGCTTGCAGCTGCGCGTACCTCTTCCGCAGTCGTGTCACGCTCACCCGAATCGGCATCAGGCGTTCCTGCCGGCGTCGGTTGATCCCGGCCGGTCGTGAAAACAAAGAAACCGACAGCGGCGATGACCGCTATCGCCAGAAGCCATGTGAGGGGCAGCTTCCTCATCGATCCAGTGCATCCCCTGCGGGCGCATCCGAGATCAATACCAGCAAGGTCGCGTCATCAGGCTGGCCTGCCGGCATCAAGCGCGAGCGGACGAATGTCGCCGCCCGCCAGGCGCCGCGCAGGTCCCGGGGATCGAGGATCAGCGGTTCGGCGAGTGTGTTGGCCAGCCGGACTGCTGTGACGAAATGTGTCGGCGACTGCCAGGCGGTTATCGGTTTGATCTCGACAGCGCCGCCGCAGGCAGATGGAATGTTAACTCCGCCGCAACGAAAAAGATCAGGCAGCCGGCTTGGCGCCGGATAGCGGTTTATGTCGCCCAATACCAGTCTCAACCGTGGCGGCGCATACAGCTCGCGTACAGCAAACCTGGTCAGAGCGGCGAATCCGGGCGGTGGCGTGAGGCGGACCGGTCCCGCGGGTGAGGACTCAGGAAGTGCGATCAGCAGGTTCTCTCTTGCCGCCGGCGCAGCTGGCGGATCCTGGTTGGCCTCTGCCGATATCTGCAGGATGATGGTGATACCGGATGGCTGCGCCTGAAGCAGTATCCTCGACGATTCAACAGGGGCAAGGGCAGTCAGCCAGACATTGCGCCCGATCGACTGCACGAGGATCGTCCCTGCGGCGGAGGCGGGGACCCCCACACGCACTTCCGATTCGTCAGCGATGACCAGCCTGCGCTCCTGGTTGACGATGAGTTGTACCGGAATGGGTTCGCCGGTCCATTGCGCCTGTTCCGCCGCCGGAACCTGCAGTGAGACTGGCACTGCGGCAGCCAGAACAATGAGTATCAGGCAGCGCTTCATTGCTGCGCAAGACGTTGGGGGGGCGTTGGCATGTGATCCAGGTAAAGTCCCCACGGGTTGTATTCCTGGTCGATCGCCCGTGCGAGCACGGAAAATGTATAGCGTATGGGCACGCGCTTGACCTCTGACTGGCCGATCGACTCGACGAGAAGGACATCGAGTTCGACCGTCCACCGGTTGCTATCCACCTGCAGCACGCGGGAAGGGTCCCAGGCACCCGGCAGCGGCAGGATATATCGGCTGCGCTCGCGGAGCTCACTTGTCCGGGTTGTTCGGTCGGCAGTCAGCGAACTGCGAAAGCGCGGGGTGAGAAATGCCGTCAATCGCTCTTCCCGCTCCTGTTGATCCCGGCTGCAATCGGATTCGCAGCGCAGCAGCTGCTGCCAGATGTAGCCGGTAAAAACGTACACCTCCGACGGATGGATCTTTCCGGATTCCAGCACCGCGCCATAAGTCAGTACCGGCGGCAGGCTCAGCCGCTGGGTTCGCCCGGCTGCGTACCAGCCAGTGATGGCAAACGCCAGCAGTCCGAGCAGGACCGCAACCGCGATGCGCAGCAGTCGGATCTGGGCATAAAGGTTCTGGTCGGCATATTGGTAGCGCACGTCTACAGCGTCCACAGATCGTTGTGCCGCACCAGGTCACCTGCCAGGGCAGATGGGATTCGGGAGGTCAGCGAACGGTTGATCCAGTTGTACGGGCGGTTTCGCTCGAGGCGTCGCCAGACACTGGCAGCGGCGAAGGTTGTTATTGCGGTCGCAATGACGAGCATGCTCAGCATAACCATGAGTACCGCTATTCCGTCAGCGACCAGCGTCGCAACCAGCGCAGCCGGAACTAACCATGCCGCGGCCGAAACGGCCAGCAACCGCACCAGTGCGGTGACGCCGAGGCCGCGATAAAGCGCTGGCTCCGCATCCAGTGGGGCGGCAGGTGAGATAGACAGGTTCAAGTGAGGCGGCTTTGGATGATTGTTCCGCCCCACCATCCGGCGAACAGGACAACCATAATGACAAGCACCCCGCAGCCGGCGTAGACGCCGAATTTGCCCCACTGGCCCCGCTCGCGGGCGGTGTTGAGCTCCGAGATCAGGCCACCGCCGAAACTGCCGATTGCAAACAACGCGAGTATGGCGAACCCTATTGTGATGATGTATTTTATGGCCCCGATCAGGTAGGTGGTCGGGGAAGATGCATTGGCGGTGGCGCCTGAGATCGTCGGCGGTGGTGGCAGCGTCGACTGTGACCAGACATCAGGTGCCAGCAGCAATGCCGCGCAGGCGAGCACGAAGATCGCCAGCGGCGGTATGTTCTCGGTAATTCTGTAATGTGTCATGGATGTCCTCCCTACGACAGTTGCAGAAGATAGACTGTCGCGAATGTCGCGAGCACCACCACAAACGCGCGGGCGTCCTCCGCGAGCATGGCATGGGCCGTGATATCGCCAGCGCGCAGACGCGGCAGCTGTGCCAGGCATATCCAGGCAAACCACACCAGCGAAGCGACAATAGCGATGGCGGCCAGGGTCGTGATGAGCGGCGTACTACCGCTCCAGCTGAGCGCCTGCTCGATGATCTGTACGCTTGCGGGATCCATGATCAGCGCCGATAGTCACCGGCGATCGGTTCATAGTCCGGTGACGCCTGCGACTCGGCCTGAATATGCGCTTCGATACCGCGGCCGATCAGCTGCATGTCGCGCCGCAGAAGCTGATAGTCAAACCGTACGCGTGCGTCCGGTTCGGCATGCCGGGATGCCTCAAGCACGAGTGCGTCGATCCGTTCGAGCTCGTTCAGAAGGCGCTGCAGCGTCCGGGTCTCGACGCTTCGGGCAGGCCGGACGATCGAGGCCGGCACGGCGATAGTCGTCGTCGATGGCGGCGGATCGACGGTAGTTTCAGGCTCAGGGGTACCGGAGATCAGATTGCGGGCACCGCAACCGGACAGACCAACCATGATGAGGGCCAGGACCGGAATCAGGAGTTTCTGCGAACGGATGTTCATGCGCAGAATTGTCGGGGCTGAGCATGATCGCGGTCAACTTTTTTCCCTGCCCGCTCCGACGCAGGGGTTTTACAGTCAGGTTCTCACGAGATCAAACATCACGCTTGAACAGTACCATGTGTCCCCAGACGTAAATTCCTGCCGGCACCACCAGCGCAGGCAGCAGCTCTGGCGGCGGGGTCGACGGCGCCAGCAGAAATAGAAAAAAGGGCAGCCACAGGGCAAGCGTTCGGGCGCTATGGAGTCGATGGAATATAAACCCGTGCTCGCGCCCCCCGCGCAGGCGGCGGATTTCCCGCATGAGCAGTGCCTCGATGACGGCCAGCAGGATGATCACGGCGGCCAGCGGTGCGAGCGAGGACAGCAACGCCAGGCGCAGCAGACTGGTCTGCATGCGGTTGCCGGCGGCGGCCAGATAGCTGACCGGAACTGCACCGAGGTGCTTCGGGATTGTCTGAAGAATTGCCTGCTGCCAGGCGCCGAGGCGTTTCTGCGCGCGCACGACCGGTCGGGCCATGGCAGGCGAGTCCAGGACACGGATCGTGGTGCGTGTGACAGTCAGGTCATGCTCGCTGTGGCCGGGAGCGCTCCACAGTCCTGCGGCAGCACCGGCGAGTTCAAGCACTGGCGCCAGAATCATGCCGGCCAAGAGGGCCGATGCGAACAGAGTGATCGCACCCGACGGTTTTCGCGGTGGCGGGCGGGGGGTGGCTATGACACTTCGCCGAGAATACTCTCGATCGGCTGTCGCTCCGGCTGATCGTCTATCAGCGGTATACGAATTTTCTGAAGACCGGTCTCGAGCAATGCGAAAGCCTCACCTTTCGGCAGGCGCATCAGGTCACCGGGCTCAAGTGCCTGGACGGTGCGGCTGGCGGTACGATGGGAGGAGGACGATGTGAAAGCGACATCTGTCTCGGCTTGTGAGGAATCAGCGACAGATTCCGACTGGACGAGCTCGACGACGTCAACCATCGGCGCCTGGCTCGCCAGGATCCGGGCGGTGTCTTCGGTGCGCACACGCAGCATGACAACCGAATTGAAATTGCCGGTGAGCCGGGCGGCATGGGAACGGCTCCCCTCAAAACCCGCCTCGATATCGGCCAGTGTCTGCGTGTAGGCGGTTATCTGGATGCCGGCACCGCCGGCCATCGACAGCATCGGATGCAGATGCGGTCCGACAATCCTGGCGAATTCGTCTGCGTGTATGCAGATTCGCCGAGCAGCGCCGGTTTCGCCCTGGCTGGCATACAGCCGACCGACAGCACTGGCCAGGTCCGCGAACATGCTGTTGCCGACGGCATGTGCGACATCCGGATTCGCCAGCGCATCAAGCCCCACGTAGACAATGGAGTTGTCCTCGAAGGCCTGTGGCCAGGAGAGGCTCTTGTCGTCGCCCGGCTGCGGCGCCAGGATAGGCGCCAGGCGGTCGGATTTCAACTTTTCCAGCAGCGGGCGCAGGGATGCTGTGATCTTGTCGTAATAGACACGATCGTAACTGAGGTTTGAAAGCAGATCAGCGGCTACAACATTCTCAATTCCAAGTTTGTCGCAATACACGATCAGTGCGATTGTATAACGCTTGCAATGCCGCAATTTCTTGTTCTTTTCGGGATCGATCGTCTCCTCATGGCCCCTGACCTTGCTTCGCCATTTCGGCACGCGCAGCGAATCGAGCAGACGCTCGTAGTAGTCCACGAGTAGTGGTTCGATGTTCTCGATGTAGCCTGCGACTCTCGCATATGTCGGTGTGTAGCCCAACTGATGCATCGCCACCGCTATCGTGTTGAGGAACCGCCAGGCGAACTGTCGGAAGGCCTCTCCCTCGCCCCTGCTCGGCAGCAGTCCCGCTATGCGAGATGCGATCTCGTCCGGCGTGTGGTATGACGCTATCGGGTTGTAGGCACGTGAAAGTTGCGGATATCTCAGATGAATGACGTGAAGGTCCTGCAGGCGCCCGGCGCGATTCGCCTCATGATGAATCCTGCGCAGCAGATCGTTGTCTCCTTTCGGATCGAGCACGATGACTGTGTCGCGTCGGGCGATGTCCTGCCCGATCAGGAGTTCCGCAAGGCGGGTCTTGCCACTGCGGGTGGCTCCGAGAACGAGCGTGTGTCCGTTGCGCTCGGCAAGTGACGTGTATACAGGCTTTTCCCGTTCTAATAGACCAACCCCGTGCAGCAGCGGGTCGCCTGTCGCACCGGCTACGGATTTCAGGTAGCGGCGTGCGGGTTCCGTGCGGGCTTCTTTCAGTCGCTGCACATGACGCTGCTGCCATGGGAAGCCCCGGCCGAGATAAAGCCGGGCCGGATCGGCGACAATTTTCGGGATCGTGAAATGCCTGGCACCTCCCAGCTTTCGCTGATACCGCTGCAGACGAAGTCCGAGCAGGATACGCCACAAAGCCAGAACAGCGCAGGCCGCGGCGAGTGCGTGGGCATACAGGGGCGGCAGGAGAAGCAGTGGTGGATTGACAATAAGCAGAAGTGCGATGGAGGCGTGGGTCAGCGCCACTGCAAACTCTACCGGCGGGCGCAGCAGCGGTTCGGGGCGGTAGGCGGCGGTCATTGCGCGTCTTGACGCGTCAGACCCGGTTTCATCCCCTGCTGTGCATGATTGAGTGTGATCACCTGGCGCTGGACGAGCTCTGGCGGAACGGCGTGATGCGACGCCCATGAGCGCACAGCATTGTCGTCCGATGCTCCGGACACGTAAATGTCAACACCGACACCCTGGTGCGCCTGGGTCAGCGCTTCGTTGATGATTTCGGTGCAGTCGCCTGTGACGCACGTCACCGCAGACACCAGTCGCAGCCTGCTTGGCGGGGCGGCGGACAATTCGACGACAGCGTCACGATAGTCAGCCTCGAAATCAGCTATCTGCTGCAGTATTCTCAGCTGCTGGGTTGCGAACATGCGGGCGAAGCGGCGACGTTCGTCAGGTGTCTCTGCCAGGATGCCGAGCACTTCGAGCGGCGTCAGATCTTCTGACAGCAGTCCATGGTGAAGGATGCGCAACTCGGTGTAGCGGTTCCATTCGTCGACCGTCAGTCCCCAGCTGTCCGCCTGACGTGTCGCCAGCGTCCCGACCTGAGCGCCGACAGTCTCGGGCAGCGTTACGGTCTGGGCGGGAACCGGCGGTGCCAGGAACAGTAGCAGAAGGGAGATGATTGCCGGGCGTGACATCGCAACCGTTCAGCCAGCGGGCGAAAGTTCGGTTTCGGTGCCGCTGGCACTGCGGAAAAGTGCGGTGCGGCGGGACGGGTCGATCGCCAGCAGCTGCCAGCCGGCCACCGTTGACTGCGGTTCAATCATTGTGACCTTGTCCTCCAGCTGCAGCACTGCGTTCCATTTTTTCTCCCACCGGTCGATTCCGATCAGCGTGAAGGGAGGCGCCGGTGCAGATTCCTCTTCTGTCATGGCCATTGCAATGGCAGCTGAACGATATTGCTGTGCCAGGCCGTTCACACCCTCCTCAAGCATTGCGATCCGGTGGTCCAGATCACTGACATGAGCGCCCAGCTGTGCGATGGTCGCAACGATATCGTCGAAGCGGTCGATCCGTTCCGACAGGTACAGATTCGCATCATCGTTGCGGCGCAGCAATTGTGCGACGCTTTCCATCAGATCATGGATCTCAGGTGACAGCGGCGGGGGGTTGTCAGCAGCCGGGGGTGTGTCCGGTTCGGCCTGCATCATCGACTGGACCGGCAGTTGTGCCATGCTGATCAGTTCCTCAGGTGTAGCCGGTGGGGTGGATACAGATGTCGATGCGGCAGACTGGGGCGTATCCTGCAGCCGAGGAACCATGATCACAGCTATCAGGGTGACAGTGACCACGCTGACAATAATCACTCCGAACTGCCACAAGCGCGGCCGCAACGATAGTCGCCGGCGGCCAGACCGGGGATCCTGCCCGTCGGACTGAGGTTCAGCTGGCGGTGGGTCTGTGACCGGCAGCGGTTCCGTATCAGTAGAAGTGTCATCGCTCATGACTGGGATTGTAGAATCGGAATTCGGTCGAAGTCAAATATTTTCCCTGCGCCTGCCGCAGCAGGGGTTTGAAGTTATTCTTCCTGGTGGCACTGGGGGAGTTCGAGAGGGGGCATCCCCCTCTTTCCCCACGCATCGCTGCCGCGGGTCTTGTGTGCGGTGCGAAACCAAGCGCGGGGGCGGCGGGTTAAAGTTTTTAAATCAAGTACAAAATCATTAAATAACATGCGCGTTACAGTAGTACGAATGGCGCGTTACAGTAGTACGAACGCGATCGCACTGTGTATGTTGCGGTGCAGCATGGCGAATTTCGCTTGAAATCCCGACTGATCAATCAGGAAATACGGGATCCGGAGGATCCTGTTTTCAGTCCTGCAGGGCTGGTCATTGCTGCTTTACTGGAGGTGGAAAGGCCGGGCTGTCGGGGGATTGCCGTTTGGGCTGTCGGGGGCGGGCTGGTCCTGGCCAGCCATCGTTCGCATCACTGAGAATACGATCGAATGGCGGCCAGGGCCGGTGTGTCATCATTGACACCGATGCGTCATCGTTGCACGTCTTGCCTCTTGTCCTGGCAAGTGCTGGATTATTCCAGGATAAAGATTGCGTCCCCTGATCAGTTTGATTTCCTCCCTACAATTCCGATCAAGTTTGATCGTGAATGTGTGCTGGCCGGTGCGACCGTAGGAATGGCTGATCACCTTCCCGGAAACAACGAGAACCTTATCGGCAGCCATGTCGACATATGCGAATCTGACCCTGCAACCCGTACGTATTGGATACGAGGTTCCTTTCGCCAGTTCGTCGCGTTCGGAAACCAGGCGGGCATATTGCCTGCTTTCCGTTTTGTTCGGGCGGTAGCGCCCGTTCCTGTAGTGTGCCATCTCAAGTTCTCCGATGAAGAAATACCGGAGAACGGCACTATCCCTACCCGGGGAAGCGGTTCCCCGATAGGGTTGGGCGGGATGTTGGTCCCGCATGGTCGGCGCCGGTTACGGCACCCCGCCAACTGGCGGTGGCCCGGGCTTACGCCCGTCCGCGCTTTCAGGGCTGATGCGCGGTTCTTCAAATGCGGGATCATTGTCACCGCTCGGACGCGGGGCGGTCAACTTTTTTCCCTGCCCGCGCCGACGCAGGGGTTCGGAGTGGTCAATAAATATTTCAGTCACCCGCTGCGCGAGCGGCGACTGCAGGGGTGGTGTTTTGACTTTCGTATGACGAGGTCATTACCGTCCAGGCCGACATTGTAGGGGTGCACTGCACAGATTGCCGCCAGATCCTTCCTGATGCGGTACTTGAACGCCCTTGTACATCGGATTTCGGTTCCGAATATCGGATGCAGCCGGGCAAGCGGGATGTGCACGGTCTTGCTCACATAGAATGTCCGGTAGGACAACCAGGAATAAAGATCCATGCGTCGCGGCGAGCGCGTCAGCCGGGCGAGATGACGGATGTTCAGCGGTACTGGATTCTCGGTGATCAGGTCGAATAGCGGTTCCGAGATGATGATGTTCGAATTCCATTGCCAGCCGGCGCTGTCTGCGGTGGAAGCGCTTTCCGGACTGATTGTCAGTCCCTCCGGCGCCATCGGCCCGTGCTCGAGCTTTGAGGCGATCGGAACAGTCGCTGTCTTGTAGACGTCGACCCCGCCGCGGCCGTCAGCGATTTCGTGCAGGCTGATCGTGCTGCACGCAAGATCAAGTGCCTGCCTCGAGATTGACCTGTAGTTTTTTGAGCCGGTCGAGTAGCCGGTCTGGCGCATGAATTCGTGAAGCGTGCGTCCCATACACACAAAGCGTCCGTAGCGAATCGCCTGTGCAAAAATGTAGGGCAGTATGATGCGGGGCATGGACCCGCATGGAACTTCCCGGTGAACAATGCTGTCGTCCACAACCGTAAATCCGGATCGGACAATCATCATGCGCTGTCCATGCCGGGATCGCCAGATATTCGTGCGGGCGGCGAGCGGTTTCTGCGGGAACGGGCACTGCAGAAGATACGAATGGTGATAGCCGCGCAGTTCCTCGTAATCTGGATCATATGTCACCGCTGGAACGCTGGTATGAACCTTGCCGCGGGGATTGTTCTGTCCGCACACATCCTCGAAGAGGTCATGGCGTTCCTGCGACGCCCAGCGCATGAGTGCGGTTTTCTCGTGCGCACCAGTGATCCGGTCGCGGGCATCTGTGCCGAGCAGGTGCCAGAAAAGCACGCCGGGCGTCCCAAAAGTATCGTCACGGACGGCCTTGGCCGCTAGCGACATGAAGTCCAGCACGTCGTGCGCAGACCGGTTCGGCCATATGCCCGCCCGGGCTGATTCGCGATACAGTTCCGTCAGTATCTTGCGGTTCGCCAGATCAGCCGGCCGCAGATCCTTGAAATGCCGGAGTGACCGTAGATGAGAGGCGCTGGTCATGGACGGTATTGTCGGCGGGAGCGCCACGTCTTACAACTTTTTTCCCTGCCCGCACCGCCGCAGAGGTTTCATAAAAAAGGCGCCTCGGTGAGACGCCTTCCTATTGTTACCGCATCCTGAATGATCAGTACCAGCGCCCGACAGCGATCCTCGCTGTGACAGGGCGCCCCGCCGATTCTATCCAGGTGCGCTCGCGCGGCCGTGCAAACGGCTTGTTGCTGCGGACAATCCATTTGACATGGACTGCACATTCTTGTACTGCAAATCGGATCTCGCAGAACAGAAATAAGATATCGGCTGGCGATTCATACAGCTGCACAGAGTCACGATAGTAATCGCGGCGTTCCTCGAAAAACCCCGACAGCCAGTCGTGAACGCTGCAGTTCACTGTCCGCAACTCTTCCGCATCCGGAATCAATTCCAGCACATCAACCGTGTGCCCGCTGATATCAACGTTGTCCGGCGTGATGCACAAGGGCGGCTGCGGAAGCATGCCGGGCGTGGGATCGTACCGATATACAACCTGGCTGATCCCGGCAGCCTGCAAATGGCCACACACTCGAGCTACGTTGGATCTGCGCTTCTCTCGGCGCAGCACCGGTATCCCCATGCCAATTCCCAGCGCATCGTGAATCCGCATTTCCTCAAACTCGTCCGGCTGGCGATTGTCAGTCGTTTTGATCTGACGAATTATTACCGGCATGTCCGGATCGTCGGATCTCGACACCTCAACCGTCCACCTTACCTTGTCCAGGAACACGCATACGATGGCCAGTCTGCCGGCCATGATACGGTCGTGGTAGCTGGCGACACAGTGCCGCTGCACCACACCTATGGCGCCGAGGCGGCGACTCGACGAGACGACGTAGCCCGGAAAGACACGAGGCAGTTTCGCCCGCCACTCCGATATGTCGTATCGGACGTTTTTGCTTGCGAGCTGAAGGAATGCCATGATCCGAGATAGATGGTCATGTTCCTCCCTCCAACGTCGCGGCGACCAGTCCAGTCGGATTGATGCGCCAATCTTCCTGGCCATCCGGACGGTGTCGATCACTGGAACGTGCCGCCTCTCAAGCGAGGCCGCTCCTGCGGCGAAACCGAGCAGATGCTGGGTATGGCCGGTTATCTCACCGGCGTCGAGAACAGCCTCGAGCAGGTCGGGCTGCAGTTGGCCGAGCTCGGCCAGGCGGGTCAGCGGTATTGCCACCTTCCGCGGCAGCGCATCGAGGCGCCGCTTGATAGAGTTTTCCATGACGGGTCCTCCGAAAATGCAGACGGGGACCCTCCCCTGTGGGGAGCAAGGTCCCCGTCAGGGTTGAAAAATATGCCAGCATTACGGCCTTATGACCGAATTCTGGTGTTGTAGTTTGCCAGTGTGCGGTAAGCAGATTCATAGCATTCGCTCGGATAGCCGCGATTGCGGCATTCCATGATCAGCCAGCCCAGCGCCTGCAAATCGTAGAAGCGCTCGCCGCAATCCGTATTGAACTTTGCCAGCGCACCTTTCGAATCCCAGTAAACACCGGAAATTTGCGTGGCGATCGGAACCTGGAATTCACTGTTGTCCATAGCATTCCTCCTGAAAATGATCCGGAGGACACTGCTCCCTTACCGGGAGTGGTTCCCCGGAAAGGGTGAGGCGGAACGGTTGTTCCGCATGATCGGCGCCGGTTACGGCACCCCGCCAGCTGGCGGTGGCCCGGGCTTACGCCCGTCCGCGCTTTCAAGGCTGTCGCGCGGTTTCTTATGATGTGGAGGTTATTGTCGGGAGGTGCTGCGGGCGGGTCAACTTTTTTCCCTGCCCGTACCGACGCAGGGGTTCTCGTCAGAAAGTTGCCGGCGGCGGCAGGGAGGATGCTGGCAGATGCACCCGAGAATGGCATCGCCTTTTGCATGCGTCAGATGCTTCCGCAGAGCTGCGCTCAAGCCTTGGCCTGCCGCGTCCGTAATAGTATGCCAGTGAGCGCGCAGCGGCAACCCTTATTAAGGCACTGCCGGCGCGGCGGGGCGCTCTTCCCACCTGTTGACGTGTGAACGGATCTCGCTAATGGTTATCGCCTCAATACTACGGTCGATCCGGTCCGTGAAGGATCTAACGACCGCCTGGCCGATGGCCTCATCCGTTCGGACAGTCAGTTTTGTATGAATTAACCACGCTTTCATGTCGAATCGGATCTCGCACAACCGCACGGGTCTGTCGGGGATCTGACAGTATAGATCGCGGCGGGCCTCGAAAAATCCCATCAGCCAGTCGTGAAGGTTGCATCTTGCGGTATGCAGCGCACCCACAGCGGCATCCGGCCGCATATAGCTGATCCCAGTCACCTCATCGAATGCGAGCCGGCTGATGTCAACGGTATCCGGTGTGACGGTCAGCTGCGAGGACGGCGGCAGCGGAGAAAGTTCGTGCCGGTACAGCACCTGGCTGATCCCGGCCACACTCAGCACCTTGCTTGCGCGTGCTTTGTTAATTCCCCACAGGCGGTAGGAGATCAAACCAGCGACGCCAAGAGGGCGCGGTTTAAGGGGAATGCCCAGCACCTGGCTGATCGGTGGCTCCTCTTTCGGTTTGGCACTTGCGCCGCCGGGTCTCCAGATTAAACATATCTCCAGAGGCATGTCCGGGTCACAGGTTCTCGCCACTTCGACAACCCAACGCATCCGGTTCAGAAACACGCACACGATGGCCAGTTCGCCGTGAATGATACGGTCGTGGCGGGTGATGAGACGTCGTTGCAGGCGCAGCCCGACGGCGGCCAGGCGGCGACTCGAAGGGACGACGTAGCCCGGGAATTTTCCGGGCAGCAGTGCCCGCCATGCCGATATGTCGTATCGGACGTTGGCGGCGGTGTGTTTTTGCAGATCCCGAATGCAGAGCAACCGGTTATTTTCGGTTCTGTTTTCCATGACATTCTCCTGTCAAGTCCAAAATAAGCCACTTTCCGCCGGATTGGCGGAAAGTGGTTGCCAGCGGTCAATCATACGTGATAAACGCCCAATGGTCGTATGATCCGAATATCCGGACTGTACCATCCTCGAACTGCACCGGTGGCGGGTTTCTCTCATGACTGGTGCGGGTGTCCGATAAATCGCAGGATCCGGGCCAGCCATAACCTGCGTCTGCTATTCTTCCATTTCGGACATCAAGGAAGCCGGGGCCGCAGCCGTGGTAACAAGTCTTGTCGTAGTCGGTTTTCGCAAGATCAATCACTATCATGCTACTATCTCAATAAGCTGTTGTCGATGGAGTCCCTGTCCATACCGGATTGGCGCCCCGGGCCAGATTTGATGGCGGATGCGTCCTGGAAGCTGATGCCGCTGGCCGATACCATTACGGCTTCTGAAAGCGCGGCGGTCAACTTTTTTCCCTGCCCGCGCCGACGCAGGGGTCGGGTTTTCGTTTTACGTTATACGGGGATAAATGAAAGAGCCGGGATCGGGCGATTTCTTGGGTTTGTATTTTGTAATCAAAAAGAAAAGGGGCTTGAAGCCCCTTTTCTCAGCGAATACATATCGCCCTCAGGTTGTTTCGCACTCATAGGAAAAAGGGGTGCTGAGACAACTGATTTCGCTAGATACTCACTCTAACGTTGTATTGTAGCAAAATCATCGAATTCGGAACCGATGAATTCAATGTCGTTGAATTCATCACATCCTTCGCAGAGGTACGAATACTCTTCATCATATTTCCCGGTATGGGAATAGTATGAAGATGAAACAAGATCATCTTCACGAACATTGCGCTCGGTAGCGCACCCGTTGCACCGGTGCAGAAAAGGCGCATGGAAGTTAGGGAATAATCTCTTTTCACTCATGTGCCGACCCGCCTCTTTTTCCTGTAGCAGTCCGTAAGCAGACTGTGGGAAACTCTCCAAACGCATTCACAGGATCAATCACTGTCATTGCTCTGTCTCCATCGACTGTCGTCAACGAAGCCCCTCCCCATTCGGGGATTGGTGCCCCGGACGTGTTGGTTCCGCCCGGGCGGCCTCGCGGCCACCTGGCGGGCGGAACATAGGGAAGGCCGGGGATGTCTTTTCCCCGGCCAGGTTGATGGCGGCTGCGGCCCTGAAGGCTGCATTCGCCGTGTCCGATACCTGCAAGGCATCGGAAGTCAGCAGAATTACTGCTTTCGTCGTCGTCGGCCGGCTGGGCCCTGCACATGACTGAGAGGACATGCACCGGTTTCCTTCAGACAAAAGTTTGCAACTATTTTCCTCAGAGCGCCGTCAGCAGGCAGAAGCCCGACAACTTCGGCAATGCGCAAGAAGTACCTTGCGGTGCCGTCCAGGCGGTCACGTCCGCTGCCGTCTCTCAATTTACCAAGCAGGTAATCCAATCCAGATTGCAAGTCTGCCTTGAGCTGGTTGTGAAACCAGTCTGGATCTTTTCGGACAAGCGAATCCGGATCTTCCCCGTCGGGCAGAAAAATAAGAGACGCAAACTTACCGTCGGTCATTTCAGGCAGCATAACCCATAAGGCTTTCATTGCCGCCTGCCGACCGGCGGCGTCGCCGTCAAAACAGAAGACAACCTCTTCGGCAAGCCTGAACAGTCGTCGTGCGTTCTCGGCGGTCATTGCTGTCCCGCAGGTGGCAACCGCATTGGTCACACCGGTCTGATGAAGTGCCAGAACATCGGTATAACCCTCGACTACCAGCACTGTGCCGGTCCGGTTGATTTCAGGCTTTGCCTGGGTGACACCGAAAAGCTCGCATTTCTTCCTGAAGATGTCCGTCGTCGGCGTATTCAGGTACTTTGGCTGCTGGTCGTCGATCGCACGGGCGCCGAATCCGACAATGCGATCTCGGCTGTCGGTAATCGGGAACATCACACGATTGCGAAAGCGATCGTAGAAATGTCCCTCCTCTTTGTCCTTCCGGACAATGAGACCGACATCCTCAAGCTGCCGGCGCAAGGAAGCCGTGCTTCCGAACTTCTTCAGCACGTTGTCCCAGCCTGCCGGGGCAAAGCCCAGACCGAAGGTCTCCGCTGTCTCGCGATCAATGCAGCGATCTTTCAGATATCTTCGGGCTTCAATATGAGGAGTATCGCCAAGCAATTGCTCCCCGTACCAGTCACTGATGCGACTGACCAGCGCGTGGTTATCCGCTGCGGTTTCGGCCTTCCGGCGATCGTTGTTGCCGCCATTCCCGTCGGGAACGTCAACGCCTGCCGCGGAAGCGAGCTCCGCCACAGCGTCCCGGAACGACTTGCCGTCATGCTTCTCCAGAAAACGGATGACATCGCCGCCCTCGCCGCATCCGAAACAGTGGTAGAACTGCTTCGATGGATTCACGGAAAACGATGGCGTTTTCTCACTATGAAACGGGCAGAGTCCCTTGAACTCGTTGCCTGCTTTCTTCAGCTGGACACTCTTGCCGATCACGGCGACGATGTCTGTCCGCTGAAGCAGTTCATCTATGATACTTTTTAGGATCATGTTTGTTCTCCTGTCAATTTTGGAGAACGCCTATCCCTGCCGGGGAAAGCGGTTCCCCGATAGGGTGGGCGGGATGTTGGTCCCGCATGATTGGTGCCGTTGCCGGCACCCCGCCAACAGGCGGTGGCCCGGGCTCGCGCCCGTCCGCGCTTTCAGGGCTGATGCGCGGTTCTTCAAATGCAGGATCATTGTCACCGCCCGGACGCGGGGCGGTCAACTTTTTTCCCTGCCCGCACCGCCGCAGGGGTTCGGCACCCAAAGATTGAACTGTCCGGCGCCGATCGGGCGAAGCTCGGGGGGCGAGGCTGTCTGCAGTCTGGATGAATCAGAGCCGAAGGTGAGGACTGAACTCAGTCGGACCCGTTGCGCATTGCTTCGATGTGCCTTCTGATGCTCCTGGCCAGCACTCTGGCGAATTCCACCGGCACGGCATTACCGATATGCCTGGCAGTAGTTGCGATTGCTATTGGATCTTCCGGAGCCGTGAAACTGTAGCTCATCGGAAAGGTCTGGAGCAGTGCGGCCTCGCGCAGACTGATCGCACGATCCTGTTCCGGATGCCCGAATCTTCCGGTCGACAGCTTTGTGCAGCGCGTTGTAATTGTCGGAGACGGGCTGTCCCACCGCATTCGCCCGTATACAGATCGCATGTAGTTTCTCCCGCTCTTTTTCCTGTAGCAGTCCGTAAGCAGCCCGGCTGGCAAGTCAGTGGCACTGCCGCCGTCATGCGGTGTTGCGCGGATCCGTCTGAGATTCACCGGACTGAGTCCGGCTGCCCGGTGCAGCGGGTCGGACGTGCTCGCATCGCCGGCAGCCAGGGGCTCCAGGCCGTAAATGGTGTCCCGAACAGTGTTTTGATGTCTGGGATGTGTCGGATCGATCAGGGTGATCCTGCCGGATCTCGACGCCAGCAGCACCAGTCGGATGCGATTCTGCGGGATTCCATAGTCCGCCATGTTCACAATCTCACAGTGGATATGGTATTTCAGTACCATGCTTTCCAGGATGATTCTGAACGCGGGATGCTTCGTATAGTCGGCAATTCCCCGGACGTTCTCCATCACCACAACGTCCGGTTCAACCTCCTCGATCAGGCAGGCGAGCTTTTTCAGGGGTGCCAGATCGTCGCTGTCCGGTGAGGACTGTTTGAGGTTCGACCAGGGCTGGCAGGGAGGACAGGCGGCCAGAATTGTTGTCCCACTCCCGGCTGCGGCAAACAATCCGCGGATCTCATCACAGCTCAGGTCGGCGATGTCCCTGTGTATGAATTGTGCATCATTGCTGTGCTCGTATCCGTAGCGGCAGGTTTCGTCACTGTCGATTCCGGCGGCGATATCGAACCCTTCCGCCAGCAGTCCATGTGACAGTCCGCCGATTCCGCAGAATAGGTCGATGACGATTCCTTTGTCTGGCGTAGAAACCAGGGCGGGTTCCCGGGCTTTGGCCGATGCCGGCATGCCATTTCCCTCTGCGACTGAAATCGAGTAAGCTTTCATATTGGCAGCTCGTCGCCGGCCAGCAGAATCACCACCGCAGTCACCGCCAGCCCGGTGCCGAATGGCTTCTCCCGGCGGACAGGGTAGAACACCAGCATGACCATTGCGCCGCCCATCACAAGAAAAGGCAGGGCCGGCCAGCCCAGCCAGGCGCCGAGCGCTGCCAGAAGTTTTGCATCACCGAGGCCGATGCCGGGGCTGCGCCCGGCCGCCAGCTGCAGATCATGCAGCAGACGGATGGCGGCATAGCCGGCGGCAAGGCCGGTCAGGGCGGTGCTGAAATCTGCAAGCGCGCCGTGCATGTTGACCAGAAGGCCTGATCCTGCCAACGGCAGGGTCACGCTGTCGGGCAGCAGGTTGCGACGGTGATCGACGATCGCCAATATTGCGAGGCAGGCGGAAAAAGCGCCCAGAAGCGCTATTTTCTCTGAAATCGACGACATTCAAGGATCAGAAGTTTTGCGGCGGCGCCCAAACGCTCTCTGGCGCAGGGAAACGGCTTCTGGGGGCGTTTTGTGTTTACGGGATGTTTTGCTCTCACAACACCGTTTTTGTTCGTCTTTGGCGCATTGGTGAGGCCGTTTTCGGGACGGCCGGCTGTAATCCGAAATCCCGACCTGATTGTGTCCGGAAACCCGAAGTCATTATTTGCCGCCACAAGTCCCGCAGCGTTGCTCGTGTACTATTTGGCTGGTGCACCTCGTTATCACGCTGACCCGGCCGGACTCACACAGTCCGGTGTTGATATTCCGCTCGTAGAATGTTGCGTATTGTCGCCAGGCGGTGAAAAGACGGCAAGCTCCTCCGATTCCCTCACAGAAAGCCCCGGCAGAACAGGGTATCCCTTCCGGCAGTGCTGCCAGTGCCATCGCCCGGGTCGGTTTGCAGTGAGCGGCTGTCAGGCTTTCCTGGTTTGCCTGGATCAGCTCCAGATTGGTTTCGACGTTGGTCTCGATGGTAGCGATCGACGCCATGTTGCCGTCAAGATCCGTGCGGTTGTCCTCGATCGCGACGCGGTTGGTGTCCTGCCCGGAGCGCAGTTCGGCCACCGCCAGCGACTGGTCGAGTCGGTTGAAGCCGGCCCCGCGGACGCCGGTGACCGGTTCCACCGTAAGCGATCCGGTGGCGGAAATTTTCGGGGCGGTGATGCCGCCGCCGGTGATGCCCAAGTCAGAGCCTTCCGGCGCCACTGTCACGCCGTTTACGAACGTAATGCCGGCGCGCATCTCGTTGGAACCGTCGGTGCGCAGGAACGGCGCATCGACACTCGCGCCGACACGCGCCAGCAACCGGGCCAGATCGTCAATCGCAGTCTGGTCGAACGACGGGTCAGAGCGGTCGAATACAAGCTCCGCGGGATTCTCGCGGGCGAACCCGAGTTCGAAGAAATCCGACACGCCCGCGCCGGTTTCCTCGCTTGCCGTTCGATGGGCGATGGCAGCCAGGTCGGGCCTTGAGTCCGGCAGGCCGTCGTCATCGTCATCCCGACCGCTTCGGATCACTCCGAAATCGATCTCTCCCCGCGCTCCGCTGGGGCCAAGCGTGACGCTGATCGACAGATCACCCAGGCTGACCGGTTCGCCTGCCGAGTCGAATGCGAACGGCAGGCGGGTGGAGGAGGAGAGGTTGCATGACAGGAACCGCACTCCGTCGGGGTTGTCGCAGTCCTGAAGGTCGTCGATGCCATAGTCACCGTCGAATGCCGGCGGCGAGTCGGTCAGCCACAGGGCCGCCGCACCTGAGTATGCGGCGATCAGACGACCGGTATGGCGGGCGTTGTCCTGGGTCAGCTCAGTGCTGCGCTGAAGGGTCCATGCCACGAGAATGGTGGCGGCGATGGCGAGCACGATGAGCGTCTCGGCCACTGTGATGGCGCCTTTCTCGCGGCGCCTGCGGTTCCGGATGATGAACATCGGTCAGGCCGAAAACGTCCAGGCGATGTCGACCGCACTGGCGGCCGTGCAGAGCCCGGCAATGTT
The DNA here is from genome assembly GCA_951813075.1 of Arenicellales bacterium. Classification (GTDB taxonomy): domain Bacteria; phylum Pseudomonadota; class Gammaproteobacteria; order Arenicellales; family JAJDZL01; genus JAJDZL01. Next base: position 43,534 of record OX638343.1, read on the forward strand.
TGCCGCGGAGCTCTCATCCTGGTAAGGCGTGGCCACGTCGTCTGCGGCGTCAAGGTCAATGACCGTCGTACCGATCCTGACTCTTGTCGCGATCGCCAGCGTGTTGCCGGCGACCGAGATACAGCCGCGGCTCGGTACGTTCTCGAACAGAATGGTGAACCGGCGCGGGTTGCTTACGTCGGGAGCGATCGATACCCCGCCGCCCCAGGGATGGACGATCCGGTCGCCTGACCGGAAATGATGCGGAAAACCGGCCAGGCTCCGCACAAGATCGTTGTTCAGGCCTGTGAAATCGCCGCGGGCGCCGAATGTGGAGCGAATCGACGTCGACAGCTGTGCCAGGCCGTTCTGCGCGTTGCTCGCATCGCGGGCTGCGGTGACTGCCGGAATGCCGGCAAATACAACCGCAAGGACGGCGGCGCCGACGCCCAGTGCGATCAGGGTCTCGGCCATCGTGATCGCCCCTCGTTCGGGGTGCTGGCGATTGACCCGGCGGAAGAACTCAAGTATTTTCCTTGGATTTTTCATGGTATTCCTCCAAATTCAGAAGATTGTCTGCTGCAGGGCTACGGCGACCCGGGCGATGCCAAGATATACCCACACCGCAACCGCCCCGATGAACAGCAACATCAGGATTGCCAGCGTGCGTGTCGAAGCCTGGAGCCGCGTGAGGGCGCGTGATATGTCATCGGCAGCGATGCGTTCGACGTTGTCATCGAAACGGCCGACTTTCTGATACACCCGCAAGTCGTCGATTGTCTGCAGTGTGAAAAGTCCGGTGTCAAGCGCTTTGTCGACCGGATCACCCCGGTAGAGCCCCGCGCGCATTTTGCGGATATGCGACGCCAGGTACGGCGGCAGGCTCTTCTCGAGGCGCGCCAGAGCGGCGTCGCGGGTGATACCTGCAGACATCAGCGCTGTCCAGGCGTTCAGAACTTCCGGTGCTGTGAACTGCCGGTACAGCGCGAACGGCGGATACCAGGCGAGAATCCGGTCCCGCAGCCGCCCGGACCAGCGCGGTGCTGCGATGACGGATGCGATGAAAACCGAGACGACGATAGCCAGAATCACCAGTCCGTATGCTGCGATAAATTCGGACACCGCAAGCACGCTGGCGGAAACCGGCGGCCATGCGGCGGGGTCGAGCACCTCGGTCATCACGTCGAGGGCGAGTTTTGGCAGCAGCGCCAGTGCGGTCGTGCCGACAAGCAGCAGCACCATCGGATAGATCAGCCCCGAGTACAGGGTCGATCGCAGTTTCTGCCGATTCTCGGCGATGCGCGAGGCCTGCGCCAGACCGTCGCCGATCCGGCTTTCCTGGGTCACCTCGATGATCATCAGCTCTTCTGCCGGCACCCAGCCGCGGGCGGCGCGCGCAAAACTGTGCTGGCGGATTGCGGTGTGAAGGTGTTCGATAAACTGCCGGGTCGACCGCCCGGTGGCGCGGCTGGTGCGCACGAACTCCACAACGTCGCTGATACCGATGCCCGACTTCGCCAGCGTGCTCATCCGCGACCAGAGCCGGGCGCGGGCGGCTGGCGTCATGCGGAAGCGCAGGCGCGCCGCGCGGCTGGTGATGCCTTCAGGCATGAGCGGCAACCACCGGTCTGCCCGACCCGTTCAGCTTGCGGTCGACATGGCCGGCGGCGCCGGACAGCGGGCCGAGCCGCCATTCGATGTCGGCCGGTGCCGAGCGGCCTTCGGCAATGAGCTTGAGGCCGTGCTCGATGACCGGCTTGCCGCCGGTCCGCACCCAGTGGTGGAGTGCGGCGACCAGGTCGCCGCACTCCAGGTGACGCAACGTGACGTCGTCGGGGACGACGATCTCAGCGGTCAGGGTGCGACCGGCGATGCCGGTCTGGCTGCAGGATTTGCAGCCGGGGCCGCGGGTAGCCACAGCGGATGTGTCCATCTCACGTGCATCGAGTTGTGATCGGGCACGTCTGACGCATCCCTTTCGTCGGGCGGAATCGCCGTCAGGGGAGGTGAATACAGTGATCTTGCACTTGTCACAGAGCAACGGCACCAGGGTCTGGAATATTATGCCTTTAAGGACATCCTGTGTGCACAGCAGTGCCGGTTCGATGCCGATCGCGGCCAGGCGGGCGACGACGCCCAGCGCGCTGGAGGCGTGCAATGTTGTGTAGACCCGGTGACCGGACTGAGCGAACTTGATGACCAGTTCGGCGGCCGCCTTGTCGCGGATCTCGCCGACCATCAGGGTATCCGGATCGCAGCGCAGAGCGCCGCGGATAGCGAACAGGAATTCGTGGTCGGTCGATTGTCCGTCGTCGCGGCGGATAACGGGGACCTGGGTAGCGTGAGGGATGACCTGCTCGGGCGGATCCTCGACGGTGATGATGCGCAGGCGATGCTGGTGCACCTCGAGCTCCTTATGCAGCATGCCGATCAGCGAGGTGCTCTTGCCGCAGCCGACCGCGCCGGCCATGATCACGAGTCCGGACGGACGGCGCGCCAGGTCGCGGATATCTGCCAGCTGCCCCCGGGTATATCCGAGTTGCTGCAGCGGCAGGCTGGCGGCAATCGTCGGCAGCACGCGCAATACCATGTCATAGCCGTCGGGGGAGGCGGGAATCGTGCCGACCCGCACCCGCACCCGCCCGGCGTTTTCAAGTGACGTGTCGATCACAGCGTCCTGAGTCGAACGCGGGTTCCAGGTGACCGCCTGCTCGCGGGCCAGTATCTCATAGATGTACCGGCAGGTGTTGTCGGCCTCGTCATCGGACCACTCGGTGTGCGGGATGATCTGGCCGTGGATGCGGAAACTCACCCGCGCCGAGCGCTGGCGGCGGACAATATGGATATCCGATGCGCCGCGCCGCACCGCAGCGGCAAGCAGACGAATCGTGATATTGCGGTAACGTTCGCGATCGAGGTCGGTGGAGGGGGTTGCTTCATCATGCTGCGCGGTGCGGTAGACTCGTTCCAGCTCTTCGGGAGTCACCTCATGGGATCCAACGACAGTGATGCCCTGGCGTCTTAGGGATTCGCGCAGCTCGGCACGCAGACGCGCGGGATAGTCCAGCGACGTGTAGAGGATGATGGCGGACTTCGGCGGATCGGTATCCGAGACCGCGGCAAAATACCGCTGCTGGTCATCCGGCAGTTCAATCCGTGCAGCCGGCCCGGCGGTCAGTAATATCTTGTATGGCGGGATACCGCTCATTGCGGCTCGCCCGCCGGCAATACCGGTATAGGCCCCGACAGTCCGACCGCGAATTCGACACCGGAGAGCTCAAGATGTACCGCTCGCGGTTCAATCAGAATTACTCTTGCCAGTCGTATCCGGTCGCCCGCGCGCAGACTGTAATCGCGGCCTTCCAGCCTGCAGTATGCGACCCGTGAACCGGCGCTGCCGACAATCGCGTAGACTGCGAGATTCTGGTCAAACCAGTTGACCCGTTCCATAGCTGCGTTCCATTCGTCATCCGCGTCCGAGGGCGCAGGCGCCGATTCAGGGTGGAGCGGCGCAGGCTCGTTGCGCTGGTTGCGCAATTCGTCAGCTTCCAGCTGCAGCTTCTCATACGCCAGGATGTTCTGGAGGATCTCCTGCTGTGTCTGCAGGCAGTCAATAAGTTCGACTGCGCTGCCGGACGCTTTCTGACAGACCGGCGGGTTGGAGTTGCTGGTATCTGCCTCAGCGCCCAGCAGGCAGAATCCTAGAATCCATGCGACTGCAGATTTTGCGCTGCTATTTCGCAGGTTCATAAAAATCACCTTCGAACCGCCAATTTGGGCGGGGGATGAGCTCGATCGATATCAATCTGAGGTTTACAGGATGGTTGTCGAAAAAGTGTGCGGTGGCGCTGGCGGCGGCGAATCCGGTAACTGATCCTGTCAGCCTGGATTTTCTGACATGGTATGCGTTACCCGTGCGCTGCGACGGTGCGAGCGTCCACTGGCCCGGCAGGTCCGCCAGTGCATCAAGCAGCGCATAGCGCTCGGGAGCGGTCGCCAGGCGCTGTGCGAGATTGTCATCGAAATCAGCGGGCGCTGACAGCGGGTATGACTCGGTGACCGCACCGGTGTTCTCGTCGATCCAGAACTGGCGGCCGTCCAGATGGCTGAACAGTGCCTGGTAGCTGCCATGTGTGCGGTGCCATTCGGTCGTCACCCGGCCGTCGGCCCATTTGGCCGAAACGTTGCGCCAGCCTGCGGCGCGACCGGGCCTGGCGGCTATCTCGCGTATGAGCGAGTCAACAAGCCGGCCGGCGGGCTGGGAAAGCGTCTGAGAAAGCTGTGTCTTCTCACGCTCTAGCTGAACATTTTGACTGGCGGTTCCGGCCGGGTCGGGCGCCGGCGGTGCGGCGGGACGCAGGTGCCAGGCTGCAAAACCTGCGACAAGACACAACGCGCCGGCGAACGGAATCGCGACGGTACGGATAGCGGATCGACGGATGGGGCGGACCATCCAGCCGGCATCCGCTTCGGTGCCGGAAATAAGATCAGAAAAGTCGAGGGGGCTTGATTCCGCCAGCTCGAACATACGCGACTTGTCGTAATAGGAAATTCGGCTTCCAGCCAGGTCGATCGTTAGTTCTTTAAGCCGCGCGGATATCAGATTGCGTCCGCCGACGACATCACCTGCAGGAAACACCGCACCGTCCTCGACTGCAGCCAGCCAGAATTCGTTCTCGCCGATCTGCTCCACCAGCACCACTGATTTCTGGGCTGCCGCCAGCCAGGCGGCACCGGAAAGATGGCCCGCAGCCTCGGGGGCGGACGTGACCGCCACCTGCATGGTTCCAGGCAGGATAATCTCAGCATAACAGGCTGGACGGTCGCCAATCCTCCGCAGCTCGCGCATCTTGCGGTTTTCGCCGCGGTTGGTGGATATCTCGCCAGGCGGCAACCATGACAGTCCGATCGCCAGCGATTTGCCGTTCACGGTGCGTACCGTCATGAGTCCAGCACCCGGCGTGCAGGCAGCGACGGTGGCGGGGTGATGATCCTGGGCGTGATCAGCAGCACCAGACTTGTCCGGCTGGTCGAGTGGCGGTTCTCCTGTGCGAGGATCGCTGACGTGTCACTTCCGGTCGATCTTGTCGTGTCCAGGCCTGCGACGAACAGCGTCTCGCCCGAGCGCAGCAGAACCGGCAGCAGAATCGTACGCGATTCAAGATCGGGCAGCTGGATGACAGGGTCGTCCGGTGCTGCGTCCGCGGGAAAGCGGACAATCTGCTTGATCCGCGACGTGCGCAGTGTGATGTTGAGCGCCAGCCGGTCGGTGTCCGGCAGGATTCGCGGCACCAGATTGATCGCGATTCCGTCATGTAGCGTGCCCGGCACAAGCCGCTGCGAGGTAGTGGTATCGCCCTCGATAATCTCGCGGCTCTGAAGGTAGGAGGTCTCGTCGCCGAAAAAGACCGGCACCGGTTGTCCGTTGGTGGTGCGCAGCACCGTTGAGGTGATCTTCGAGACTCGGCTGTTGCCGGCAGCACGGCGCAGCAGCAGCGAGATCTGCGATTCGTCCGTGGCCGACTCCGCGCCGCGGCTGTAGCGCAGTCCGACCAGCTGGCCAGCATCGTCGGCGCCGAAATCGACACCAAAAGCCTTGTCGCCGACAGCTTCCTGGAACAGACCCTCGAAATTGATGCCTCGAACTGAGTCCGCCGAGCGCGAGATCTCGTACATCTCGACGTGAATCGCCACCTGAGTCGCGAGCTCGCGGTTTTTCTGCCTCACCCAGCGATCCACACGTTCGAGTACCGGCGGCGTATCGACTACGATGAGCTCACCGGTCTGACTGTTTAGCGTCACGACGCCGGACCCGGAAACCAGCGCGGTGACAGAAGCCTCCAGCTGCGACCAGAAGTCTGCTGTGTCGAGCCTCATTCCGACCTCATCACCCGACTCGCCGACACTATTTTCGGCTGTGGTGGAGGTCGGGCTGGACAGGCGTACTGACGCCTGCCACGTGGCGATTATTGAAGGCGCATACAGCGTCCAGGACGCTAGCTTGGTGCGGAATATGCGGACGCGCCGGTTGCGCACGGACCAGTATGCGCCTGTTCGGGAGGTGAGCGAGTCGAGGCCGTCGGCGGCTGTTCCGCTCCAGTCGACACCGTTAAGGCTGATACCTGCGAGCTCCGGAGCGATCTCGATGCGTACTCCGGTATGCTCGGACAGCACCCGCGCAGCTCGCAGCAGGGTGACAGGTTCGGCGAACGCGAAATCGATCCTGGTCTGCAATTGCGGCAGCGTTTCGGATTCGGGCACCACCTGCACCGGCCGGCGGGATCCGGGCCAGGCAGTTTCTGTTTCAGAGACCAGCTGGATCGGCTGGTTGCCGGGTGGATGATGCGTCTCGACGGCAGAATCCGCCTGCGAGTCGACTTCAGTCGCATCGGGCCGGATGTCCGAAAATTTCTGGCAGGCTGTCAGTGACAGCATTATCATCAGCAGGCTGGCGGTGAGCGACCTCATCGGGTTGACGACGCAGGGGTGATCAGCAGCACAGTGTTCTGATTGTAGAACCTTCCAGTTAATGGAACCGGAGCGGTACGGTAGTGTTCCAGCGCCGCCTCGACTGCATGTCGGAACGATCCGGTATAAGTAACCGGAAATTCGATCTCGTAGTCGTGCTGCGCATCCCATTGCAGCCGCCAGCCAGCCTGTGCCGCCCAGCTGGCCAGATTGGCACTGAGCGTATTGGAAGGATCGAGAAGCCAGTCGCTGGCAATCGCCGTTGCGGCGGATTGAACGGGCGATGGATTTGCCGGCAACGAACCTGCACCCCCGTCAGCGATGCGTTCGAACCAGATTGTGCGGGTCTCGCTGTCCTCCAGCAAACGCCAGTCCGGGCCGGCCACGAGGCCGATGGCAGTTCGCACCGGCAACGGGCCGATGCTGCGATGGACAGCCGGCAGCTCAAGCGTCATTGCGGCATTGGCAGGATCAGTATGAATCAGCCGGTAGCCGCTGCGTGCAAGCATATAGTTGATGGCGTCGCCGATCGTCGCCACCGTCCTGGGGAATCGAGTCTCGATTACAGCCGACAGCAGGTCCGACTGCTGGGGCTGGGGGAAAAGCGTCTGGAAGGAGTATCGGTTAACTTGGATGTCGGCGGCTGCTGCAGCTGACAGCGCTAGTGAGAATGTGGCAAGGATCGAGTGCTGGCGGATGTTCATGCAGCAGGATTGTCAGTGCTGAGCATGATAGCGGTCAACTTTTTTCCCTGCCCGCGCCGACGCAGGGGTTCGGAGTTCTTTTTCCTGGTGGCACCTGGGGGAGTTCGAGAGGGGGCATCCCCCTCTTTCCCCACTCATCGCTGCAGCGGGTCTTGTGTGCGGTGCGAAACCAAGCGCGGGGGCGGCGGGTTAAAGTTTTTAAATCAAGTACAAAATCATTAAATAACATGCGCGTTACAGTAGTACGAATGGCGCGTTACAGTAGTACGAACGCGATCGCACTGTGTATGTTGCGGTGCAGCATGGCGAATTTCGCTTGAAAATCAGGATCTGGCGCCTGCCAGACCACACATGCACCAGGCACGGTTGGTTGAGGTAAAATCGGGTATTGTGGGGTGCTGCGGGGCGCTCCGGAACAATATGGATTCCGGGGAGGTAATTATGGAGATCCTATTCTTTCTGATAGTTGCGGCGGCGATCTATCTCATTCCAACTTTCATCGCACTGGCAAGAAAACACACTTACCGGGTTGCAATTGTTCTGACGAGTATTGTGGGTGGTCTCGTCGGCGCATTTCTTTATCTCAGTGTGTTTTTCCTGTTCATCGGGGTGCTGGTCTGGGTGGTCTGCTGGCTGGTGACGCTAATCTGGTGTTTTGTGGATCCAAAGAAAGCCGCAAGAGCCGCACAGCAATCGGATAGTGCTGTGACCGGTGGCGGTGATCAGGGGCAGGGGGATCGATGAATGCGGGCGAAGCACGGTGAATGTTCCGCCCGAGAGCGGCTGGATCGGTCGTAACCGGTCCAGCTGCTGTTCGGGAAGTTGCAGACGACTCATACTGCCGCCGGGCTGTTGAGGGAGATCAGATAATCAGCTGCGGTCTGCGCTTCAGCCGCCGCCTGGAAGATAGCACGCGGCTTGTCTTCCATCAGATCAACCCACGACTCGACGTATGCTTCGTGGCGCAGATCCCCCCTGATGCCGAATTCGGCGCACAGGAACGCGGAGCCGATCTCTGCGATCAGTTCCTCGTATGCGTACCCCGCGCTTCCGCCAACGGTGCGGGCGGTAATGCCCGGCCTGGCCAGCCGATCCTGGCGGCCTGTCCAATGACACAACTCGTGCAGCAGGGTGCAGTAATAATGCTCCGCTGACTTGAAAGAGTCCGCCGGTGGCATCAGGATCGCATCCGTTTTGCGGTCGTAGCTGGCGCTGTTTCCGCCGTTGCGGATCGACACGCCGCAGCGCTTGACCAATGCATCGACATCTGGAAATCCTGCGCCTGGCATCGCACACGCGACGGCATCGCCCATCACTGATTCCGGCAGCTCCTCACACTGCTCGACGTTGAACAGCGTGAAGGCTCTCATCACCCGGAATGTTTCCGGCGGTGAATCCGGCCGTTCGGTCGGATTTTTTCTTTTCTCGATTGTCCGATAAAAGACCACGCGGGTTCCTTTCTCGTTGCGGCGGACATGACCGCCGGCAATGGACGCCTGGCGATACGTAAGCCATCTGTTGCTGGCATATCCGCCATCGGCGGACGACTGCCAGAGGATCGTTATGTTGATCCCCTGATATCGTCTCCCGGTGGCGGCATTTACCGGAAATTCACCGGGCACATTGCTACCGGTATCTTCCCAGGGCCGGATCCATGGAGCGCAGCCCTGATTGAGCGCGTCGATGAACCGTTGTGTGATCTCTTTGTGGAGATCGCGTTTTTGGTTGTGCTTTTTCATGAGGTCTCCTGATTGTCGGAGACCCCTCCCTGCCGGGAGAATCCCCGACAGGGTGGAGCAGCCGCCGTCAGGCGGCGGCTGCAGTTACGGATTTGCGCAGTTCAGGTCAGAAGGGTGCTTCCTCAACATTTTGAGGTAATACCCAGACCTGGTCCACGCTGTCCCATTTTGCGCCGGCCGCCTTGATGGCCGCCTTTTTGGCTTCGTAGTCCGGATCGTCTTGCGACAACTTGACTTCGGTGGCATCTCCCCACCAGTTATCCGCTTTTGCGGCAGTTTTGGCGGTTGATGCATGGTTTGCTGGTTTGCGCCAGTTCTTGGACCGCGAATCAAACCTGTAGCCCATGGCTTTGAGTCGTTCCTTCTTCTTGAAAAAATCGGGATCGGACTTGTCCAGGGTCACCACGTCCGGAAGTGGTTCCTCCGAAACCTGTGTGACTGCGGTCTTGCGCCAGTTCTTGTTCTTCTTGTCCCACTTGTAACCCCTGGCCTTGAGTATCGCCTTCTTCTTCTCGAAGTCACGATCAGACTTGTCCAGGGTCACCACGTCCGGAAGTATATCCTTCGAAACCTGTGTGACTGCGGGTTTGCGCCAGTTCTTGTTCTTCTTGTCCCACTTGTAACCCCTGGCCTTGAGTACTTCCTTCTTCTTCTCGAAGTCAGGATCAGACTTGTCCAGGGTCACCACCTCGTTCACATCTGGAAGTGTACCCTCCGAATGGTTGGCGGTGGCCTGTTCCGCAAGCGAATCATATTCGCTCGTGTAACCGAGGGCCTGCAACGCCTTCATTTTCCCCTGAAAATCAGGGTCAAACGGATCAATGGACATTGAGACTATGGTCATTTCGGCGGGTGGCCGCCAAGCAAGGGTTATCATGATTGGTTTAGTCATGGTTTATCTCCTATAAATAAATACCGGAGAAACGCCACTCCCCGCCGGGGAAATGGTTCCCCGATAGGGTTGGGCGGAACGGTTGTCCCGCAAAATCGGCGCCGGTTACGGCACCCCGCCAGCTGGCGGTGGCCCGGGCTTACGCCCGTCCGCGCTCGCAGGGCTGTTGCGCGGTTCTTCAAATGCAGGATCATTGTCACCGCCCGGACGCGGGGCGGTCAACTTTTTTCCCTGCCCGCAACGACGCAGGGGTTTTACGGGTTTCGGCGGCCAGGAATTTCTATTGCGGGGAGACTGCCATCTCAAGCGCCTGCCTGGAGCGTCTGAACTTGCGCAGACGATCATGTTCATCAGCGACAGCCGACAGCCGATAGTTCAGCTGAGAGCGGATCAGGTCGTTTTCAAGATAGATGCCCTTAACCTTGTCATCTGCATCGAGCAGATAGAAGGGCAGATCTGTCATGCGGCTGTGGCGCCAGCGCCAGCGAATAGGCTGGGAGATGTCCGGCGTGGTGATCAGGGTCAGGTCGGAATCAGGGTGGGTGGTATCGAAGGTCTTGCAAAGATCCTGGATAAGCTGAACGAGTTCGTGTTCCAGTGATCGCAGCGCCCGGAGGCGCTCCTGTATCTGGGCGGATGTGAGCTCCTGTGGGGCGAATTCAAGATGCTGTGGCGACATTTCAATCCTGTGCTGCGCTTGACTCGCCAGGCGCTGGCGGCGAAGTGGTGTCTTCCCCAGTTGCAGCGGACACAGACTTCTGTCCGTCGACAATCTCGGGCAGCGTTAAATACGGTGAGAAATAGGCTCTGCGCACGATTTTCGACAGGGTGTGGATCATTTTCCCGTGTTCTTTGCTGTTGTGCACGGAAAGTTTATAGAGGATGATGCAGCGTCTCACTGCACTATCATATTCCATCAGCAGCTGGGCGCCGCGGTGCGCAAGGCGGTTTGATAATTTCACCTTGATTTCCGCCGGGCTTTCCGAAACAGCCGTAGTAGGCCCTGCCAGATGATTGTGGGCGAATGACTTGTTTATCTGCGCCTTGATCTGGCTGATTCTTTCCTGGGCGTCTTCCAGTGCCTCTTCAATCCGATCCTGGCGGTCGTGGTCGGCTATCCCGGCTACTGCGTGGGAAAATTGTTCGAGGCCTATGAAACCGCGCCGATCGGAAGTTCTTGGGCGGCCGATGTAAAGATTGTAAGCTTGGGTGGAGTGCAGGGTGATGGTGATAGGCTCATTCTTTATCTTGCCGGGAGGCTTTTGTGCAGAGGGCGCGGCGGCGGACGGATTGTCAGCCGCCGGCGCCTCAGTTTCCGGCGGGGAGTGGTCGTTCATGGCAGGATTGTCAGTGCTGACCATGAAACCGGTCAACTTTTTTCCCTGCCCGCTCCGACGCAGGGGTTCGAAGATCTTCCTGGTGGTACCTGGGGGAGTCCGAGAGGGGACGTTCTCTGGCGGGTTCGATGCAGGGGTTTTTGACTAGATGCCGTCATCTGTTGACCGATCCGTAATCTGATCCTTCCTGATTGCAGCATGGATCTCGCCCAGATCAAGCCCGGCGGGCGAGGTATGGGCGCAGAGCTTAAGATACTCGTCAATGCCTGGCGCTTCGCCATCCGGACAGACCAAGCTTATCAGTTTGAGAATGCGCTTGATTTTTTTTGACGAGAGCTGCGGCAGACGGCCACGCGGCTTGTCGAGCGCGTTGATCTTTCTCAGCGCTGAGAATTCGTGCGTCGAGGCGCCTGTAAGGTGCTTCATCATGTCGTAGGTTGCGCCGCTGGCAACCAGAAGCAGATGCTGCTTGAGTTCCCGGCGTCTGGCGGTGACATACTTCTGGATGCGCTCCGCCAGCTGGCGGTCGATCTGCAAGCTGATCGTGACAGCCGAGATGGTGGCTGCAGCAAAAATCGGTGGAACCCGGGCGAACAGGATCTGCTCAATTATCGCCGTGTCGACACCAGTGTCCGCGAGTTCCACAAGGCGTTTCGGGTTGAGCGCACACGAGCGGTAGTGATCACACAGTGCCGTTATGAGTTCTTCAGTGGGAGCCAGGCGCCCGTCCGGAACCGGTGGGTCAGCTGATATCTGAGACCATAGCGCATCCCAGTCGATAGCGACGTCGACAGTGACCGCCGGCTTCAGAAATGCGATCCCGGTCCAGTATGCCTTTTCAGTCAGCAGATGCCGGTCGGACGGTGGCAAGCCGGCATCGGTAAGTGCGGTGCCGTCACCGGTGCGGTCGCACTGCCGCAAATAACGGCAGACAATCAGGGCGAGTTCGGCAGCAGGCGGCATTATTCGTACTTCTTTTCGTGTCTCCAGATATCGAAATCCCTTCCGAGACTGGTTATTTCACGGTAAGCGACAACCAGGGCGTTGAAACTGCGCAGTGCCGGGTCGGACATTTCGGTCAGAAGAGTGCTGATATTTGCGTCGGCTTCCGGCACAGTCATGCCATGCCGGCGCGCTCTTACACGCAAACTTTTCAGCGACGCTGGGTATTCCTTGTCATAGCAGTCTCGAAGTTCTGATTTTTCGGCTGACAAGGCGCCGTTCAGACGGCCAGGTTCGATCTGAAGGGCCTTGTACCAGCGGCTCAGCTCAAGCAGCAGCCACCAGGCCTGATCGCGGTGGCGGCGGATTTCATAGGGGAGGGATTCTGCAGCTGGAGGCAGGTCGAACACCATGAAGCCGGGGCCGAACCGCAATTTTCGAAGACAGTCCGAATTGCCGGTAAGTGCGGCAAATCTTTTGGCAGCCTTGAAAGTCTTGTCGCGGAGCTGGGTGGCTCTTTTTTGCAATGCGCGCAGGTTCGCCAGACGTCCCGGGCTTCTGGGGGGGTTGATCTCCCCTGGTGGCGGGGAGATGCGGTCCGGTTCGCCCGATGAGGACTCGGGAAACGGGTCGGACGGATCGGAACGGTTGTCCCGCAAGATCGGCGCCGGCTTCATATCCGTCGAGCCGGTCCCTGGCACCGGATGTTTTAGCGGTGCCTGGTAAACTTCGATATATTTTGGGGCGGATGTATTATCAAAGATGTGCGAGCGCATCATTGCCTGCATTTTGTAATAGTGGAGGTTGGGCACACGGTCGCCGAGGAGATCAATGGTTTTATCGAGCAGGTGGTTTAGAACCCCAGTGTCGTCGTAGTCGCGGAGCAGTGCGAAAAAAGCTTTATCGAACTTCTCTCTCTCGAGACCTGCATCCTCCCAGATCGAGCTGGATGCCAGATCGAGCTTGCGTATTTTTTCTATGGTACGCTCGCCAAGACCGTGCTGGTATTGCTTGCCCAGACGGTCACCGAGCCGGTCCACAGTGTATCGGTTCAGGTGGAGCCCTCTCCTGCGTATTCTGAGACCGGCTGCCGCAGTTTGTTGCTCAAAACCCCTGTCAGAAAGAGATTCTTCAGTATGACCCTCAAACATTGAATGGAGGTTGCAGACCAACGCTGATCTTTCGTACCAGTTCAGATTGCCGCGCTGCTCGTTCTCTACGAAATGACCGATCAGCAAGTCGTCTTCGTTTGTCCATGGCCGGAACTCACACAATACCTGGGCGAATTTCAAGTCTCCTGTCTCCTTGTATAGCTCGCGCAGACAACGTAGACGGGTGGTGCCGCCCTGCAGGAGGACATAATTGTCTCTGCCAGGCCTCTGGGTTATCACAAGCCGCTGAAGCAGCCCGCGATTACGGATCGATTCCCGGATCGACTCGTGTTCTGGATTGGGATAGACTCGGGGGTTACGCTCGTATTCGGCAATGTCCGATATATTGACGATCAGGGTCTGGTTGACGAGCTCCGGTAGGTGCCTTGACTGGCCGGCCTGGGTGTTAAAACCCTGTAGGCGGTCGCTGATGCTGTTTTCGGGCGGTGTCTTCACGGTTACAAATCCTCAATTTTTCGGTTTTGTTTAATTACAGTGTGTTATGTCGTTTACTTAAGATCTGACTTGGGGTGGAGCGCGCGCGCTCCACCCCGTGGCGTACTGCGTGCCGAGAGGTCATTTGCCCCCAGACTACTGTTGTCAAAGACTCTGCTGAGCGGGCAGATGGTGTCTAGAATCCCGGACAATTCCGATTGCAAATCCAGTAATGTTTGTGAAGCGCTGATACCCTGCCTCCGCTGCCTTTCATGAAGATGGACCGGAACCTGGCGGGTTGCCGCTTCGCGGTAGACGACGCGGTTCGGGACGATTGTCTTCAGCAATCGTATTCCGCGCTGACTCAGCACATCCGAAATGCTGTGCATGATTGTTTTAGCATCGTTGGTGTTGTCGGTCCTGTAAAACAATGCCGTCAGCTGTCCGGGTTCGAATCCGAGAGAAGAGAACGGCTGCAGGCTCTCAAATAACGACAAAGTGCCGCGGATGAACTCCTGAGCTGCCAGGATTTCCGGTGGGATCGGTGAAAGGCACAGGTCGGCCGCCAGGACAGCATTCTCCACCAGGGCGCCGCGGGCGCCGCGGGTATCAATCAGAACATAATCGTAGCCCTTGACCTGCTCCAGCGCACGGAACATCCTGAGTCGACCGTCTGGCATGTGTAGGAGGCGGTTTTCCAGCTCACCGGCTGGATCGTCAGATGCGATGACATCGAGGTTCGGTATCGTCGTCGCGGCGGGCGCCGGCAGATCGTCCGACAGGAGCAGATTGACCAGTCCGGTGGGCCGGCCTTGCTTGCCGGCGTCGATCGGAAAAAATCCGGTCAGCGACGGTTGCGGATCGGCGTCGATCATCAACACACGCGCTTGATCTGCTAAAATAGCAGACAGGTTAGCACATAGAGTTGTTTTTCCAACTCCGCCCTTGGTGGCGCAGCAAGTTATTTTGAGCATCTCTCTCTGCTTGTTGTGCCGTCAAGACGCTAACCCGGGGGTTTGTTTTGAAGAGCTGCAAACCGAACTTCCTTCATGATCTTTGACAGACTAGGTTAATTTTTTACTGTCTACGTTTAACCTGTCTCGTCCAAACATGTCATTTTGGGGGCCGTTAGCTCAGTTGGCAGAGCAGTTGACTCTTAATCAATTGGTCCGGGGTTCGAATCCCTGACGGCCCACCATTTGACACTTGGTGTATCAAAAAGTTAAATTTGATTTACGCCTGAATCGTTACAGGTTGACCGAGGCGAAATGCTCCGGCTTACAAGAAAGACAATGCAAATGTAGATGGTGGACTACCGATGTTGATGAAGACAAAATTTAGCGAAAATTCCAAGACTGAATTTGTGCATCAGTACTGGGGGATAGATAACGAATACGCGCGTCTCAGTGATGTTTTATTAGGAAATCCAGAATTCTATCGCTGGGTAGATGCTGGCCCGATCATTGGTCGGACTATGGAAAATGCAGCACGAACCGGTGTCAAATTTGATCTTGAACTTGCTAAGCGTCAGCACGCTGAAATGGTTGCTCAGTATGAAGATCGAGGTGTGGCGTGTCATTTCCTTGAAGCGGATGAGGCATTACATAGAAATTTCTTCGCCCGCGACAATTCCGTGATGACTCCGTGGGGTGCTCTGATTTGCCACATGCAATTGAAATGCCGTCGTGCTGATTATGTTTCAGTTATCAAGTTTTACCAAGACAATGAAATTCCAATATGGCGTTTCGCTACAGCCGGTCATTTTGAAGGAGGTGATTTTGTCATTCTGAGACCTGGGCTGATGCTCATCGGTTACTGTGGCGAAAGGTCAGAAAAAGAAGGTTCTGAACAGGTTGCTCAGTTCGTTGAAGCAGAAGGCTGGGAGGCGTTGGTTGCACCTATATCAAGAGATTTCGTACACATGGATGGTCTGGTGGTTCCACTTGCCGAGAATTTATTGGTCGCCTGCACCGATGCAATGGAGCCGTGGCTTGTGAAATGGTTGAAAGGTCGGGGTTTCGAATTCGTCGATGTCGCTTATCGCGAAGCAAGAAATTTAGGTGTGAATCTTATGTCGCTCGGTGATGACCGGGTTCTGGCGATGACGGGCTCACCAGATGCAGTCAATAAAATGCGTGCTTTAGGATTTGACGTGTGCGAAGTTGATCTGTCGATGTTCACTTTAGGTGGCGGTGGAATACACTGTCTTAGTCAGGCACTCAGACGAGATCGACTGAGTGAGTAGTTCAAGACGTAGATACGTGCAGATCTTTGGTATCGGAACCTTGAACGTGTCGGAGCCTGTTATCGATGCATTCAGTGCTCGCGTGTGACGATGTACTGGCTGCAGCAACGGTGCCCGCACAGATTCCACCTCGACTGTTTCCCCGAGATTCATCACGTAGATACGGGTGGAAATTTATTTGATAACATCGGAATCATCCGCGATAAAGATATTGATCAGTAAAAATTTCTGCTGTCGTTCCTGTAGCAAGTGTGCGACCTGTGCACGAAAAGAGACATCAGTGGCGACTGGTTCATCACAAATTACAAATTTTGGCTTCAGAATCAACAACCGGGCAATTCCGATTCTCTGACACCACCTGTTTGAAAAGTAATGCGGATTGCGATTTGCCTGAATCGGCAGTAATCCCACTTTCTCCAAGATTTTTCCGACGTTATTTTGAGTTTCCGATGTATTCGTTTTCATATTGCGAGTTCAAGGCGGCTTTGCAATGGTTTATTCGCCTTTGAGAACCTGGTTTACTAGCAGACTGCGACCTACAGCATAGGACACTGCCTTTGCGTTCGTGCATCTTGAAGTGCGAATAACCCTGTCGTTGTGGCTAAAGTCGTAGAAATGGATGTATAAATTCGGTACAGATGCCACCTCGTCTGGGAATTGTTCAATGACTATTTTCCGGTGTGACTTCGGTACTGACACCCGGTATCAATTTGCCGTGAGAATTCTGGCCCAACACCCTTAACGATAGTCGCGTTTTATTTGCAGAATTCGATATAGCTGCCTGACAGGTGATTCAGAGGAAAGTCAGAAGATTGGTCAAAGTGCTTGAATCTAGCAAATTTTCACACAATACGAATTGATTTTTGAGTGCAAAAGAAGTAGCATAAGCATGTTACAAAATAGGAGCGAATTCATACTGTTCACTGCCATTTTGAAACCCTTGCGAGGTTGAACTTGGCACTGTGAATTTTTTTATGCGACGGAATTTTATCGTAGGCAACTGGAAAATGAATGGCACCTTTGACATGGCGCGTTCACTGGTTGGAGATATTGTTCAAGGCGCGGCACAATTTGCAGAAAAGGTTGATGTGGCAGTCAGCCCACCATTTGTCTACCTCAATGCAGTGAGCGACATGATTGGAGAATCATCAACAGTCGCCCTGGGCGCGCAAGATTGTAGCGAACACTCCTCAGGTGCTTACACAGGTGAAGTATCATCGCGTATGCTCGCGGAGATTGGTTGTGAATTCGTCATTGTTGGGCACTCGGAGCGAAGGCGCTACCACAACGAGTCCGACGACGAAGTCGGCCGCAAGGCGAATGCAGTCATCTCTGAGAACATTAACGCCATTGCCTGTGTTGGGGAGATGCTGGAGGAGAGACAATCGGAGTGTACGAAATCAGTCATCGATCGGCAATTGCGTGCAATTCTGGATGCAGTAGATGAATCTGAGATGTCGGGATTACTGATCGCATACGAACCTGTATGGGCGATTGGTACCGGATTGACGGCTTCAACAGATCAGATACAGGAGGTTCACCACTGGATTCGCGAAGGTCTTAGAGAGGTGAGTGCCGACGCGGCTGATAGTTGTCGAATCCTATATGGCGGCAGTGTTAACGCCGAAAATGCTGCAAAAATTCTCGAGCAGCCTGATGTCGATGGTTGTTTGGTTGGTGGTGCCTCGCTGGGTTCGGAACAGTTTCTGAAAATCTGCAGCGCGGCTGTTTAGGTAAACACATATAAGATGGAATTATTGACGAAGATTTTACTGGGTCTGTTTTTTGTCACCTCGGTTGCTATGGTGGTCTTGATTTTGCTCCAGCGAGGAAAGGGATCCGACCTTGGTGCGGTGTTCGGTGGAGGCTCGCAGTCGGTATTTGGCAGCCGCGGTTCAGCGAATTTTCTGACCCGTATCACTGCTTTATTGGCTACAGTGTTTTTTGGAATCGCACTTAGTCTGGCGTATATTTATACTGGTGCAAGAACACCGACGAGTGTGACCGATATAGTTACCTCGGAAGCGGTAGTGGAAGAGATTCCGCAAACTTCGGGTAGCGGTGGTGACAGTGAATTGCCGCAGGTACCCGAATAACGGCTCGCGAAACGATCGATTGAATACAATGCCGAAGTGGTGGAATTGGTAGACACGCCGTCTTGAGGGGGCGGTGGCGAGAGCCGTGCCGGTTCAAGTCCGGCCTTCGGCACCAGGTCAAGTGAGTCAGGTTGTTAATCAGTTTAATTGTTGAAATTATCCGATGCTTGCAAATTACGTTCCAATTGCGATTTTTCTGCTTGTTGCACTGGTGATGGGCGCCGCAATGATCGGTGTCAGTTCCATGCTTGGTCCGCACAAACCCGACAAGGAGAAGCTGTCTCCGTACGAATGTGGTTTCGAGGCGTTCGAGGATAGCCGCATGAAATTTGATGTACGCTATTATCTGGTTGCGATTTTATTCATCATTTTCGACCTGGAAATCGCATTTCTTTTTCCGTGGGCAATTACGCTCGACGAAATCGGGCTATTCGGATTCGTCGCGATGATGATCTTTCTGGGCGTGCTTGTTATCGGATTCATTTATGAATGGAAAAAAGGCGCGCTTGAGTGGGAGTAGGACATGTCTATTGAAGGAATCCTGAACCAGGGGATGGTCACCACGACCATGGATAAATTGATCAATTGGGCGCGTACCGGATCGATGTGGCCGATGACATTCGGGCTCGCATGCTGTAGTGTCGAAATGATGCATGCAGGTGCATCTCGCTACGATCTTGACCGATTCGGTGTTATCTTCCGACCGAGTCCGAGACAGTCGGATGTGATGATTGTTGCTGGAACGTTGGTCAACAAGATGGCGCCGGCGTTGCGCAAGGTCTATGATCAGATGGCAGAGCCGAGATGGGTGATTTCCATGGGTTCCTGCGCCAATGGTGGTGGTTACTACCATTACTCGTACTCGGTGGTCAGAGGTTGCGATAGAATCGTTCCGGTCGACGTCTATGTACCCGGCTGCCCGCCAACAGCTGAAGCGCTCGTTTACGGCATCTTGCAACTGCAACGTAAGATTAAACGAACCAACACTATTGCCAGGTAAAGGCCTGAAATATGGCCGCTATCGCCCAACTTTCCCAGTCAGTTCAGGAGTTGCTCGGCGCTGATATTTCGGCATCAATGACTGATGTCGACGAATTGACCATAGTGGTGAACGCGGAGCGAATCACTGACATCTGCGCTGCCCTGCGTGACGATGATCGAACGAAATTCGAGCAATTGATTGACTTGTGCGCGGTTGACTATTCCGCTTACGGTGAAGGGTATTCAGCCAGAAAGTGGTCGGGATTGCGATATGCGGTGGTCTATCACCTTTTATCTGTATCACTCAACCATCGTCTGAGAGTGAAGGCATTTCTACAGGAAGATCATCCGGTCATCCGCTCAGTCACTGACATCTGGCCGTGTGCCGACTGGTTTGAACGTGAGGCTTTTGACTTGTTTGGGATCCTGTTTGAGGGACACTCCGATCTGCGTCGGATCCTTACCGACTATGGATTTATCGGACATCCATTTCGCAAGGATTTTCCTTTGACCGGATATGTTGAGATGCGATACGACCCGGACAAGGCGCGTGTCGTCTACGAGCCGGTAACGATAGAACCGCGAACCTTGGTGCCCCGTGTAATTCGAGAGGATAGTTTCGGTGACAGAGATACGTAACTACACCATGAATTTCGGGCCACAGCATCCAGCTGCGCATGGAGTGTTGAGACTGGTGATGGAGATGGACGGCGAGGTTGTGCAAAGAATTGACCCGCATATCGGATTGTTACATCGTGCAACGGAGAAACTCGCCGAATCCAAACCATACAATCAAAGCATCGGCTACATGGACCGACTCGATTATGTTTCCATGATGTGTAACGAGCATGCCTATGTGCTGGCAATCGAAAAATTGCTGGAGATCACCGTTCCAATTCGAGCCCAGTACATAAGGGTGATGTTCGACGAAATTACCCGAATCCTCAATCACTTGCTGTGGCTCGGCGCACACGGACTGGATATCGGTGCGATGTCGATGTTCTTATACTGTTTCCGTGAGCGCGAAGATTTGATGGATTGTTATGAAGCGGCATCGGGAGCACGCATGCATGCGACTTACTACAGACCGGGTGGCGTCTATCGGGATCTTCCCGACACAATGCCGAAGTATGAGCCATCAAAGCATCGAAGCAAACGCAAGCTTGAGGAACTGAACAGGCATCGCCAAGGTTCACTGCTGGACTTTATCGAAGCGTTCACCGACAGGTTCCCGAAGTGCGTTGATGATTACGAAACCCTTCTCACTGACAATCGGATTTGGAAGCAACGAACCGTCGATATCG
The DNA here is from genome assembly GCA_951813075.1 of Arenicellales bacterium. Taxonomy (GTDB): domain Bacteria; phylum Pseudomonadota; class Gammaproteobacteria; order Arenicellales; family JAJDZL01; genus JAJDZL01. The sequence continues at coordinate 63,807 of OX638343.1, forward strand.
GGGTTGTTTCACCAGAAACCTGCCTGAAGCGGGGATTTACCGGTCCCATGCTGCGCGGTTCCGGAATCGCTTGGGATTTGCGCAAGAAACAGCCATACGAGGTTTATGACAAAGTAAATTTCGACATTCCGATTGGAACAAACGGCGACTGCTATGACCGATATTTGTGCCGGGTGGAGGAGATGCGCCAGTCAAATCAGATCATCCGCCAATGTGTGCAATGGCTGAACGACAACCCGGGACCGGTTATGATTGATGATGCCAAGTTAATAGCGCCACGCCGCGAAACCATGAAGCTGGACATGGAATCTTTGATTCATCATTTCAAGCTGTTTACAGAAGGATATTGTCTTCGCGAGGGCGAGTCTTATGCCGCGGTGGAAGCGCCAAAGGGAGAATTCGGAATCTATCTTGTCTCAGATGGTGCCAACAAGCCCTACCGATTGAAAATTCGGGCTCCGGGCTTTGTCCATCTTTCCTCACTGGATGAAATGTGTCGCGGACACATGTTGGCGGACGTCGTTGCAGTGATTGGTACCCAGGATATCGTATTCGGAGAAATCGACCGATGATGCTGTCCCAAACCGCGCTTGATGAGATTCAGACCGAAATTGCGAAGTATCCGCAAGGGTGGGCCCGAGCGGCAGTGATGGCGGCACTACGCATCGCCCAGGATGAGTGCGGTTGGGTGAGCGGCGAGGTTATGAAAACAATTGCCAAGCTGCTGGATATTGAGTCAATCAAGGTGGCCGAAGTAGCCACTTTCTATACCATGTACGATCTGACGCCGCCCGGACGACACAAAATAAACGTGTGTACCAACATTTCGTGTGCGTTGCGAGGTTCTGCGTCAATCGTCGGTCATCTGACCGATAAGCTGGGTGTCGGACTGGGGGAGACCACGCCGGACGGGCGTTTCACGCTCAAAGAAGTTGAGTGTCTGGCGGCTTGCGGCGGCGCACCGGCCGCCTTGATCAATCAGGACTATTGCGAGAATCTCACGCCTCAGCGCATTGACGAGATACTGGAGACACTTGAATGACTTATCAGGAAGTACGGATCTGTCTGCCGGAATCCGATCTTGAGTCGCCCTGGACGATCGAGGCGTACGAGAGTACCGGAGGATATGCCGCCTGGCGCAGAATTCTTCTGGAAAAAACGCCTCCGGAGGACATCATCGCTGAAGTCAAGGCATCGGGCTTGAGAGGGCGCGGTGGTGCCGGCTTTCCAACGGGTCTGAAGTGGAGTTTCATGCCCCGAAATTCACCTCAGCAGAAGTACATTGTTTGCAATTCTGACGAAGGAGAACCCGGAACGTTCAAGGATCGCGACATTCTGCGTTACAACCCGCATTCTTTGATTGAAGGGATGGCGATCGCCGGATACGCCACGAATGCGACAATCGGTTACAACTACGTGCGTGGTGAGTTTTTTGAGCCTTACGACCGTTTTGAACAGGCACTCGCTGAGGCGCGCTCAGCCGGATTGCTTGGAACCGATCTTTTGGGCAGCGGTTTCGATTTCGATATTCACTCACATCTGGGCGCGGGTGCCTATATCTGTGGAGAGGAAACTGGACTACTTGAATCGCTTGAAGGCAAAAGTGGCCAGCCGAGATTCAAACCACCGTTTCCTGCCCAGTTCGGTGCATTCGGTCGTCCGACCACGGTTAACAACACCGAAACCCTGTCGTCAGTACCAAGGATAATGCGCGAGGGTGCGCAGTGGTTCGTTGATCTGGGTCCAAAAAACAACGCTGGAACGAAAATTTTCTCGGTATCAGGGCATGTCAACAAGCCCGGAAATTTTGAGGTTCCATTGGGCATTCCCTTCAAAGCGCTGTTGGAGATGGCAGGTGGCATGCTAAATGGCAGCAAACTGAAAGCTGTCATTCCGGGTGGATCTTCGGTTCCGGTGTTGCCGGCTGAGATCATTATGGATTGCAACATGGATTACGATTCGCTGCAGAACGCAGGCTCCCTCCTGGGTGCGGGATCGGTCATCGTGATGGATGAGTCGACATGCATGGTCGAGATGCTCGAGCGAATTGCCTACTTTTACTGGGAGGAGTCTTGCGGCCAGTGTACACCGTGCCGCGAGGGAACTGGATGGCTCTACCGGCTGGTGAGGAAAATTCGCCGGGGTCGGGCACGCCCTGAAGAAATCGATCAATTGGTCGATATAGCGAACAGGATTGAGGGTCGTACGATTTGCGCACTGGGAGATGCCGCCGCTTGGCCGGTACAAAGTTTTATCAAACATTTTCGCTACGAGTTCGAAGCGAAGATCGCTTCCGCGGTCAAAGCCGCATAGTTGAACGATGTCAGATACACCAAAATTGACGATTGAGATTGACGGCCGCGAACTACAGGCCGACCCCGGCTCAATGATTATTCAGGTGGCGGATGAAGCTGGAATCTATATCCCCCGATTCTGCTATCACGAGAAACTGTCGGTGGCTGCGAACTGTCGAATGTGTCTCGTCGAGGTCGAGAGAGCACCCAAACCGTTGCCTGCGTGTGCGACACCGATCATGGATGGCATGAAAGTGAAGACCGCATCAAATTACGCAGTCGAAGCTCAGAAAGATACGCTGGAATTCCTATTGATCAATCATCCACTGGATTGTCCAATTTGCGATCAGGGCGGGGAGTGTCCCTTGCAGGATCAGGCAGTTGGATACGGTGGCCATCTGTCCAGATTTAATGAGAAAAAACGAGTTGTTGCCGATCACGACATCGGTCCGCTGATTGAGACGGAAATGACGCGATGCATTCACTGCACCCGATGCGTTCGGTTCGGAGAAGAAGTTGCAGGGGTGATGGAACTCGGGATAACCGGCCGCGGAGAGCACTTGAAAATTGACACGTTTTTCGGTGCTGCGGTCGATTCGGAAGTCTCTGGAAACGTCATCGATCTGTGTCCGGTTGGCGCGCTGACCTCCAAGCCTTACAGATTCACTGCAAGATCATGGGAGTTGATCAGCCACTCTGCAATCAGCCCCCACGACTGCGTCGGTACCAATATTGACATACAGACTTTGCGCAACGAGGTCAAGCGGGTATTGCCACGAGTAAATGAGCCGATCAATGAGTGCTGGATATCCGATCGCGACAGGTATAGTTACGAGGCGCTGGAAGACGAGCGTCGACTCGCTGTTCCGATGATTAGAAAAGACGAGGGGATGGTTGCAGTCAGTTGGCTGGATGCCCTCAACGCAGTGGTGCAGGGCTTGTCCGACATTATTCATAAGTACGACGCTTCTGCTCTGGGTGCGTTGGTCTCGCCAATGTCGACATTCGAGGAATTTTATCTTGCGCAGAAATTGATGCGCGCAATGGGTAGTTCAAATATCGACCACCGGTTGCGTCAGATTGATTTTTCCCTCGACGAGGATGCACCACTGTATCCGGGGATCAGCATTCCAATTGATCAGATTCCGAATATGGAATCGATTGTGCTTGTCGGATCGAACATACGGAAAGAACAACCCTTGCTTGGACTACGGGTACGCGAATCGGCAAAAAGAGGCGCGTTTGTGGACGCGATCAGTCCAATGGACTGGAAGTTCAATTTTCCATTGAGTTCCAGCGCGGTAGTAGCACCGAATGTCATGCCGTACGCCCTGGCCCATGTGCTTCGGGCGGTGTGTGAAATCAAAAAAGCGAGTTTTCCCACGGATGTATCCGATGATTTTCTTGATGGTGCGGGAGAATTTGCTGAACGCGAGCGTTGCGCTGAAATTGCGAACCATCTATGCGAAGCACAAGATCGTGCGGTTCTGATTCTTGGCTTGTCGGTGATTTCGCATCCCATGTACAGTTGTATCGAACGTCTTGCCTGGCACATCGGCGATATTTCCGGTGCTTCGGTCACCACCTTGCCTCCGGCAAACAGCGTTGCCGGTTGGATTGCAGGATGCCTGCCACATCGCAATGAAAACGGTCAGGCGGACAATCTGCCGGGTATGAATGCCCGACAGATGATCTACAATTCCCGCCCCGCTTATATGCTCTTCAATGTCGAACCTTCAAAGGATCTGTCCGATGGCTTTCACGCAGCTGAGGCAATGAGCAATGCAGAATTTGTCGTGAGTTTCCAGTCCTTTTCCGACATTCCGGACTATGTAGATGTAGCGCTTCCATTAGCGCCCTACACCGAAAACACGGGTACATTCATCAACTGCGAGGGGCGGATTCAGAAGTCAACCGCAGCCGTTTCGCCGTTCGGTGAGGCGCGCGCTGGCTGGAAAATTCTCCGTGTACTCGGAAATCTGATGGGTATGGATGGATTTGGCTATGTATCGACGGAAGAAATCATGGACGAAGCTTCACCGCCGGATAGATTTTACAAACGCTCTGCGACGATCGATTCGGCGAAGGTGCCGTGTTTGAAAAAAGGCAATGGCAAAGAGGATGGACGGTTTGAACTGGTTTCTGACCCATTGATCTATGGTGTGGATCCGGTTGTTCGCCGGGCGTCGTCGCTTCAGAACACTTCGGATGCTGAATTGTTTGGAATAGGACTTCATCCAAATGATATGACGAATCTGGAACTTGACAATGGTGACGCTGTCACCATTCGCAGTGACTTGTATACATTGAACACCGTCGCGGTTTGCGATGAACGTGTTGTACCTGGCTGTGCATATTTCCCAGCAGGAACTGAGCTTGGGCCGAGCGCTGCGAGTGGAACCGAAATTCGGTTACAGCGGGATTCGACTGAATGAGTACGCTACTTTCATTGTGGGGACAGTTACCTTTCGCCATTCAGGTCGCGATCGAGTCGCTTGTAAAAATTGTCGCAATCTTAGTACCGCTTCTGCTCATGGTCGCTTATGTAACGTACGCTGAGCGGAAAATTATCGGATACATACAGGTAAGGGTCGGTCCGAACCGAGTTGGTCCGCGTGGATGGTTGCAACCGATTGCAGATTTCCTGAAACTGTTCTTCAAAGAAATTGTCATACCGACGAATGCAAATCGGGCCCTGTTCATTTCGGCACCAGTGCTGTCGCTCATTCCTGCACTGGCTGCCTGGGCAGTTATTCCGTTTACCGAAACGCTGGTTCTTGCCAATCTCGATATTGGTTTGCTGTACATACTTGCGCTTACATCCATGGGAGTTTATGGCGTCATCGTGGCAGGTTGGGCATCAAACTCAAAATATGCGTTCCTGGGAGCGATGCGCTCGGCAGCGCAAATTGTGGCATATGAAATTGCGATGGGATTTGCCTTGGTTGGCCTGCTGATGGCAGCTGGCAGCCTCAATCTGGTGGAGATCGTCAAAGCGCAGCAAGGTGGGTTGCACCAGTGGTATTTGTGGCCGATGTTCCCACTGTTTCTGGTTTATTTCATCTCCGGTGTTGCGGAAACAAATCGAGCGCCGTTTGACGTCGCTGAAGGTGAATCTGAGATCGTAGCGGGCTTTCATGTTGAATATTCCGGAATCTCGTTCATGGTGTTTTTCATGGCTGAGTACGCCAATATGTTGCTGATCGCAACGCTTGCGGCGATCATGTTCCTGGGCGGCTGGTATGCTCCGTTTGATATTGCACCGTTCAACTGGATTCCGCCATTTTTCTGGTTGTTTGGAAAAGTAGCGGTATTTATGTTTGTATTTCTGTGGCTTAGGGCGACATTCCCGAGATATCGATATGATCAGATTATGCGGCTTGGCTGGAAAGTCTTCATTCCGGTAACGTTGGTTTGGATTACAGTCATCGGCGTTTTTCGGTTTCTGACTCCTTGGGGGTTCATTTTCCGATGAATAGGGCAATCTCATGTTGAACTGGATCAGTCAGAATTTCAAGACTTTCCTGTTGGTGGAATTGGTACGCGGTCTGAGCGTAACCGGCCGACATCTGTTCAAGCGGAAAACAACCATTCAATATCCGGAGGAGAAGACTCCGAAATCACCTCGTTTTCGCGGTCTGCATGCGCTGAGGCGCTATCCGAACGGTGAGGAGCGCTGTATCGCCTGCAAGCTTTGTGAAGCCGTGTGCCCCGCATTGGCGATAACCATTGAATCAGAGGAAAGAAACGACGGTACGCGTCGAACGACACGCTACGACATCGATCTTTTCAAGTGCATCTACTGCGGATTTTGTGAAGAAGCCTGTCCTGTCGATTCGATTGTTGAAACCGACATACATGAATTTCACTTTGAGAACCGTGGTGAGAATGTCATGACGAAAGAGATGCTGCTCGCGGTGGGCGACCAATATGAGCAGCAGATTGCCGATGCCAGAAGGGCCGATTCCGCATTTCGATAAGGGCGCTTGAATGACGTTTCTGCAATTTTCCTTTTACTTCTTTGCTGCGGCGTTGATATTTGCCGCAACAATGGTTGTCACAATCCGCAATCCTGTAAAGGCTGTGCTTTTTCTGGTGCTGGCGTTTTTCAGTGCAGCGGGTGTGTGGATTACACTTGAGGCGGAATTTCTGGCCGTTGTCATGGTGCTGGTTTACGTCGGTGCGGTGATGGTATTGTTTCTGTTTGTTGTGATGATGCTTGATATCAACCTGACGCGTCTTAAAGAGGGTTTTGGGGAGTATCTGCCGATCGGTGGAATTGTTGCTGTTTTGCTGGTCGTTGAAATGGCGATTATTCTCAGTTCGAAGGTATTCGGTCCAGCTTCTATGCCAAGACCACCGGGTCAACCGGAAACCTACAGCAACACTGCAGAACTCGGAAAAATCCTTTATACGGAATATGCTTATCCTTTTGAAATTGCTGCCATCATTCTTCTTGTCGCAATCATTGCTGCGATTTCCCTGACGTTACGGCGACGTCCTGAGACTCGTTATCAGAAACCTGCCAGTCAGGTTTCAGTCAAAAGCTCCGACCGGATCAAAATAATCTCGATGGATGCGGAGAATCCGCACGCAGATTCACAAGGAGAATCTGGAAAATGATTCCGCTGTCACACTATCTCATCCTGTCGGCGATGCTGTTCGCAATTGCGGTTGTCGGAATTTTTCTGAATCGAAAAAATGTGGTCATACTCTTGATGGCGATCGAACTCCTTCTGCTATCAGTCAATATCAATTTTGTTGCCTTCTCCCATTATCTACAGGACATGGCGGGCCAGGTCTTTGTGTTTTTCATACTGACCGTAGCGGCTGCAGAGGCGGCGATAGGTCTTGCAATACTGATTGTGCTGTTTCGAAATCGCCGTACGATCAATGTCGAAGATCTCAATAGTTTGAGTGGTTGACGGTATACCGGAACCAATTGAAACTATGCTTTTGATCTATACCCTGATTCCGGTGAGCTGTCTGATCGCCGCGATTATCGCTGGCTTGTTTGGGCGGATTATCGGTCGCACAACCACCCATCGGGTCGCCATATCGGGTGTCGCCATCAGTTTTTTGCTTTCACTATATGTTCTGTACGACGTTCTGCAGGGGAATCTGTTCAACGGAACACTCTATACATGGGGCACAAGCGGATTACTGACATTTGAGATCGGGTTTCTGATCGACGAGTTGTCTGCCGCGATGGCAGTTGTGGTGACATTCGTGTCATTCATGGTGCATATCTACACCATTGGATACATGCATGATGATTCGGGTTACCAGAGGTTCTTCAGCTACATTGCGCTGTTCACATTTGCAATGCTGATGCTGGTCATGTCAAACAATTTCCTGCAGTTGTTTTTCGGTTGGGAGGGGGTTGGCGTGGTTTCCTACCTGCTGATTGGCTTCTGGTTTGATCGGGATTCGGCAATTTTTGCGAATATGAAGGCGTTTTTGGTCAATCGCATTGGAGATTTCGGATTCATACTCGCGATTGCCGCGATCGCTCATGTATTTGGCACCTTGGATTACGTTTCCGTATTTGAAAAAGTTCCTGAGGTTTCGGGTGATACTGTTTCAGGTATCGGTAATACGCAATGGTTGTGGGTGACCGTGATTGCGTTGCTTTTGTTTGTGGGTGCGATGGGTAAATCAGCGCAAGTACCGCTGCATGTATGGTTGCCGGATTCAATGGAGGGCCCGACACCGATCTCGGCATTGATTCATGCGGCAACAATGGTTACTGCTGGTATCTACATGGTTGCTAGAATGTCACCGATTTTCGAGTATTCGGAAGTCGCGCTCACGGTCGTGATTACGATTGGTTCAATCACAGCCTTGTTCATGGCCATGATCGGCTTGGTGCAGAACGACATCAAGCGAATTGTGGCGTATTCCACATTGTCACAGTTGGGTTATATGACAGTCGCTTTAGGTGCATCAGCGTATGCGGCCGGAATGTTTCATCTGTCGACACACGCGTTTTTCAAAGCTTTACTCTTTCTTGCTGCCGGCTCGGTCATTGTCGCGCTTCATCATCAACAGGACATTCGACACATGGGTGGGTTGCGCAAATATATGCCGATCACTTATTGGACAGCGTTTGTGGGGTCACTGGCACTTGCCGGGGTTCCCCCATTTGCAGGCTTCTTTTCCAAAGATTCCATCATCGAGGCGGTGCATGCCAGCAATCTGCCCGGAAGTGGATTTGCTTTGTTTGCGGTTACCGTAGGCGTATTTATCACAGCACTTTACTCATTTCGGATGTTGTTTATCGTGTTTCATGGAAAATCCAGGATGTCCAAGGAGGAAACAGATCACGTCAAGGAATCACCGTGGGTGATTACGCTGCCGCTGATTTTACTGGCAATCCCGTCTGTCATTTTCGGCATGATTTTCGTCGAACCAATGCTGTTCGGGGAATTCTATTCTGGTTCGATTTTTGTGATGTCTGAGCACGACACGCTGGCTCATGTGGCAAGTGGATTGGAAGGCGAGGGAATTGGACTTGCAATGCAGATGATCGCTCACGGATTCGTCACTCTTCCGTTTTGGCTGGCAGTTGCTGGAATATTCGTAGCCTGGCTGCTTTATATCCGTTTTCCTCATTGGCCTGAGCTGATCCAGAATCGCTTTAATGTACTTTGGCTCATATTGGACCGGAAGTACGGATTCGATGAATTCAACGAAATTGTGATTGCCCGCACCACCCGCGTCACCGGATTGGTACTTTGGCGACTTATGGATGATTTGCTGATTGACGGCTATATCGTGAATGGGTTGGCACTCAAGGTCAAACGGATGTCGGCTAGGTTGCGAGTTGTCCAGTCGGGTTTCGTCTATCACTATGCGTTCGCGATGATCATAGGGCTTTTCCTATTGATCACGTGGTTCGCAGCAAGGTGACCTCTCTGACTCATGTTTACATCCATTGGTCAATTTGATCAGCTGAGTTTTGTCATCTGGCTGCCTATCATCGGTGCATTGCTGGTGCTGGCAGCTGGAAATAAGCGGACCGAGATTGCAAAAAAACTCGCGCTCGGCTTTTCGTTCGGAACCTTTCTGCTAAGTCTGCCGCTTTATTTCAGGTTTGATAAATCGACCGCGGATTTTCAGTTCACTGAACACATCCAATGGGTCGAGGCATTCAACATCAACTACTCAATTGGAATTGATGGGATTTCCCTGCCGTTGATATTACTGACAACATTCTTGACTGTTCTGGTTGTCATAGCCAGTTGGAAGGTGATCAAGTATCGGGTTGCCCATTACATGGCTGCATTTCTGATTCTGGAAGGGCTGATGATTGGTGTTTTCTCGGCGCTGGATGCGGTGCTGTTTTACATATTTTGGGAAGGAATGCTGATTCCGATGTTTCTGATCATCGGAATCTGGGGTGGATTGAACCGAATTTATGCAACAATCAAGTTCTTTCTGTATACATTGCTGGGTTCGTTGCTCATGCTGGTGGCATTCCTGTACCTTTACAACGTCAGTAATTCCTCCTTTGATATCCAGCAATGGCATCAATTGGAAGAATTGAGTTATGCGCCTCAGGCATTTTTGTTCATTGCGTTCTTTACGGCATTTGCTGTCAAAGTTCCAATGGTTCCGGTTCACACATGGTTGCCCGATGCACACGTCGAAGCGCCCACCGGCGGCTCGGTTATTCTGGCGGCGGTTATGTTGAAGATGGGCGCATATGGCTTTCTTCGATTCACTCTGCCGATTGTGCCTGATGCGTCACAGGCAGCTTCAGGTGTGATTATCGCTTTGTCACTGATCGCAATCGTATATATCGCTTTGGTTGCATTGGCGCAAACCGACATGAAGAAACTGATCGCATATTCATCAATCTCTCATATGGGATTCGTCACACTTGGTTTCTTTATCTTCAATGTGAATGGTATCGAAGGGGCTATTGTGCAGATGATTTCCCACGGATTTGTGTCGGGAGCACTGTTCTTGTGTGTAGGTGTGTTGTATGATCGACTTCATTCCCGTAAACTTGAAACCTACGGTGGAGTTGCCCATTCGATGCCGATGTTTGCCGCTTTGATGATGGTATTTACGCTCGCGAATGTTGGTTTGCCAGGCACTTCTGGATTTGTCGGGGAAATATTGGTCATCATCGGTGCCTTTCAGGAAAATGCGGTTTACGCGGTCATTGCGGCTCTGACTCTCATACTGGGTGCGGCCTATACATTACGTATGTACAAACGCGTAATTTACGGGAAAATCACAAATGAAGCTGTAGCTGCCTTGAAGGACCTTGAACCCCAGGAAATGATTACATTGGGACTTTTGGCGGTGCTGGTTTTGTTGCTGGGAGTTTGGCCTTTCCCGCTGCTTGAAGTGATGCATCCGTCGGTAGAATTACTGGTTGATCAGGCGACAAGTACCAAGTTGTTTTCTTTTTCTTTTATATCGGGAGAGGTATGATGATGAGGGCAGTCTGATGGTGGTTTCTGCAACCCGAAACTCAATGATTGTCAATATTTGTACTGGGATCTCTTACCTGTAAGGTACTAGAAAAATTTTTGTTGGCACTTATAAATTCCCATGGATTCATTTACCGCTGATCATCAATAGAGAGTGTCTTTAGTTATGAACAAATCAGTTCCCGACTACGTTTCAGTGGCGGCGGACAGTAATGTACCTAGCCTTGGGGTAAGAAATCCACTTGGACAGACTCGCATATCCGAATACTGGGGAATTAATTCCGAATACGGGGTGCTCAGAGATGTTCTACTTGGTTCTCCCGAATGCTTCCGCTGGATGGGTGATGAAAATCTTGCATACAGTTCCATCTGCCGGTCGTCCGATCGTCTCGGCCTGGAGTTTAACCGCGATGTGGCTATTCGACAACACAAGGAACTCATTTCCGCTTACGAATCGGCTGGTGTCCAAGTTCATCAAATGCAACCCGATGACTACACTCCGTATCAGATTTTCAGTCGCGACTCAAACTTTATGACCCCGTTCGGAGCGGTGGTGTGTCAACTTGCAAACCCGCGACGACGAGGGGAATACGCACAAGTCCTGAAGTTCTATGTTTCCAAAGAGATTCCCATTTACGATCTGGTGAGTGCCGGGAATTTTGAAGGTGGGGATTTCAACCTCATCGAGCCAGGTGCTGTCCTCATCGGTTACACCGACCATCGATCTGAAAAACGGGCCGCTGAACAGGTTGGTGGTTGGATGGAAAAGGAAGACTGGGAAGTGAAATATGCACCAATAGACGAATATTATGTGCATATTGATCTGATGGTTTGTATGGTGGCGGAAAAATGTGCAGCAGTCTGTCTCGAAACCACCAGCGACGATGTTCTCAAGTGGCTGAAGAATAAGAAAATTGAGATGGTACCGGTTGGGTTTCGAGACACCATGAATCTTGCTTGTAATGTTGTTGCTCTGGGCAATGATCGGGTGATTTCGACTTCTGAGGCGACGGAACTCAACGGCAAGCTCAGAGCGATGGGATTCGAGGTCTACGACCCTGAGATGTTTATGTACACGAATGCCGGTGGCGGGGTGCACTGCATGGCACAACCGCTTCGAAGAGATCGGGTCTAGCAGAAAATTATCAGGTCTTAAGTCGGATTGAACGTCCAGCGTTGGATGGTCTGGGCAGAAGCTCATGCATTGCGAACAATTGGCTGATGTTTTCCTGTACCGAGTCCGCGAACGGCTGAATCCCTCTAAGTTTCAGATTGAAACCGAGAGCCATGACTTCATTTGTGGCTGAAACGAAATTGTCTTCAGCGTGTAAGAGAGTATGAAAAATGTGAAGTCGTTTTTCGTCGTAACCAAGCAGCTGAGTATTGACGATCAAAGGATCATTGAGTCTGACTTCGCGGATATAGTTGACGTGAGTTTCAACCACCGCGTATTCCATTCCGCCGCGTTCTACGAGCGGTTTGTAATCGTTGACTAAATTCCAAAATTCATAGGTCGCTTCGTCGCACACCAGTACATAGTACGCCAGATTCATGTGATCGTATTCGTCGACCCATTCTGACTTGACAACATCCCGATGCAGAATGAGAGGTTGGCTGAAATCGAATTTCTCAGATTTGCTCATGGGGTGAATTTAGGTGCGGGAATGATTGATTCGAGTCTTTGTCCGATTGCCAGAAGCAGATTTTCTTTTCCAGGCGGAGCCATGAACTGGATTCCAACCGGCATCCCGAATCGGTCTAATCCGACCGGTATCGAAATTCCACAAAGATCAAGGTAGCTGCCAACCCCGGTATTTCGAAGAGCGAGCAGATTCAATGGCATGTATTCGTCGTCGGTACTTACCTCTTCAAGCAAAGGCGGGGACATCGGCACGGTCGGTGCTGCGATGACATCACAGCTATCAAATCTTTTCTGTACTTCGATTCGCGCCTGTTTGATTTGCCGAATCCGACTCAAGTATTCAATTGCGGAAATATCGCCACCAATTTTGACTCGCTCACTGACAACCGGACCCAAATTTTCCAGCCAATCAGGCAACTCGCTACTGAGAAACTCAATCAGTTCTACTGACGTAGTGCCTCCTCGGTTTCTGATTTCAATTGCCGCCTCAGCATTGGGAAACTCCATTGGAACAATAGCGCAGCCGTCACTTTCCAATGCGTGAACTGCCGACATGCAAATATCGGAAATGTCGTCTTGACAATCCCACATGATTCCGGTGTCCGCTAGTCCGATTCGAAAGTTTTCTGTCTGCAGCAGATTGATTTTGTCAAGGTGCGCTCGATGTTCGACAATTGATTCATCCAGGTGGTTAATTGCGTAGAATGCGTAAGCGGAATCTTGAGCTGTTCTCGTCAGAATTCCTGCCGTATCAAGCAGAGGGCTCAATGGAGTGATTCCCTTGGTTGGCCATAATCCGTGACTCGTTTTTAGACCGACAACCCCAGTACAACTGGCTGGAATCCTCACTGAACCCGCTGTGTCTGTTCCTAGTGCGACAAACGCCGACCCTTGGCAGATGCTGATTCCTGCCCCAGAACTCGACCCTCCTGGTATTCGATGAGCATCTTTGCACCAGGGATTTCGAGGCGTACCCCAATGATTGTTGATACCAAGCCCTCCATAAGCAAATTCAACCGTGTGGGTTTTGCCCAAGAACACGCTCAACTGCGATTGCAATGATTGGACAATCGGACCGGCTTGCCGCCATCTGAGAGGTAGTTCTTGGAAACTACCGGCAAATATTGGAAATCCTGGATGTCCGTATATGTCTTTGACAGAAACCGGGATCCCCTGTAACGGCGCAGGATTGTTGCCTGATTCATACAAATTATCAGCTGCCTGTGCGGAATTCAACCCAGCTTCCGGATCCCAGAATTTGTAGGCAATCGAGTATGAATCCAATTCTTTTTGCCTGATTGAGTGCTCAGTCAGTTCGACGCTACTGAGGTTTCGGTTAGTCAAGGCGTCTGAAATTTCTCGAAGCGAGTATTTTGCTGGGTCAATGTTCAAGTTATTGTTTAACAAGCGATTGGTTGCACATAGACTCGCGGATTATATATTTGGGCTGATATCAGAAAGTTCATTTCAAATTCGGTGTTTTCAGTCGTAAATCTGCTTCAATGACGGGTTCAGGGAGGGTAACTTTTCGCTTAGTGAGCAAATTGTCAATTTGATATTTTAATGTCACACTTGTTTTACTGATATTGTCATAACTCGACGTACCGTCTCTTTTTGTTGAGTTGGAGCTCTACGGCAAAGAGACGGTAAACCACAAGAGTGGGTAAACAATAAGCAGCGCAATAAAGGGAACACTCTGCGAATGTATTCAGTCGGATTATTCCACGGTGCGACTTCACTCGCCGGTCGCACCATCTTTAATAGTGCGTTTAATGTCTTCTAGACTTATCGGAGTTTCTTGGTACTGACAGATTCCACACAGCTTGGGAAAAGGGCGAATAGGCACTATTCTGACTTCACCATTGTCATATTCATCATATTGCACGCGGTTGCCAGGTGAAACTCCAAGTACTTCGCGAATAACTTTGGGTAATGTTGTTCCGCCTTTCGATGTGATTACAGATCTAATCATTAACTTTCATAATTGTCGGTCAAGAGTTATTAGGGGTTCCATAATCCCACAATACCAGAATATTGGTATTCAGACACCCAATTGAGGCGCAGGTACGACCGATTCCAGCCTTTGCCCGATTGCCAGAATTCTGTGTTCCATCCCGGCCGGCGCCATGAGCATCAGTCCTACTGGCATGTCAAAACGATCCAAGCCGACGGGAACTGATATGGCGCAGAGATCGAGATAGCTGCCGACGGACGTGTTTCGCAGAATTCTCAGGTCGGCTGGCAAGTATTCCTTTCTGGAATTTACGTTGTCGACAACGGGCGGAGACATTGCTAAGGTCGGCGCTGCTATGACATCATATTCTTTAAATACTTCCTGTGCTTCGGTTCGCTGCTTTTGGATCTCCTGAACCCGGCTTGCGATTTCAAGAGCGGATATATCACCGTCAATTTTTACACATTCAGTGACGATCGGGTCCAGATTGTTGAGCCATTCAGGTAGCTCACTGCTCAGAAACTTGAGCAGATCTGAAGCCGCTGTACCTCCCCGATCTCTCATCTCAATCGCTTTCTCGGCAGCAGGAAAATCAATCGGAATAATTGAGCAGCCAGCGATTTCCAACGCTTTAAGCGCATCAATACACACATCTGGGATATTGTCATCGCACTCCCACATGATTCCAGAATCGGCCAACCCAATTCGAAAATGATCGGACTGAAGTGAATTGATTAGTTCAATATTGTTTCGATGCTGAGAAATTGTGTCATCTGGATGACTGATTGCATAGAACGCGTATGTGGCATCACGCACTGTTCTTGTCAGAATACCGGCGGTGTCCAGTAATTGGCTTAAAGGAATTATCCCTTCCATAGACCATAATCCGAAACTCGTTTTGAGACCCACCACTCCGGTACAGCTGGCGGGAATTCTCACAGACCCCTCAGTATCTGTTCCAAGCGCAACAAACGCTGTTCCCTGGCAGATACTGATACCTGCACCTGAACTAGACCCACCTGGCACCCGTTGCGTGTCCGAGCTCCAAGGATTTTGCGGCGTTCCCCAGTGACTGCAGAAACCCAATCCTCCATACGCAAATTCAACTGTGTGGGTTTTACCCAAGATTACACCAGACTGTCGCTGGAGTGACTGGACAATTGGTCCGGCTCGTCTCCACTTGCTTGGCAATTCTCGGTAACTTCCGGCGAAAATTGGGAAATCCGGATGTCCGAAGATGTCTTTCACTGATACAGGAATTCCTTGCAAAGGTGCAGATTCTCGACCAGATTCGTAGATGTTGTCCGCTTCTTTAGCGGCGGCCAACCCCGTTCTCGGATCCCAGCACTTGTAGGCATTGGCGTAAGTATGCGATTCTTTTTGACTGATTGTGTATTCGGTCAGATCAACGCTACTGAAGCGTCGGCTGATCAAGGCGTCAGAAATTTCTTGCAGCGAGTGTTTTGCCGGGTCCACTTTCAAGTATTCGTT
Source organism: Arenicellales bacterium (assembly GCA_951813075.1). Classification (GTDB taxonomy): domain Bacteria; phylum Pseudomonadota; class Gammaproteobacteria; order Arenicellales; family JAJDZL01; genus JAJDZL01. Next base: position 79,635 of record OX638343.1, read on the forward strand.
TAACAGGTTATTGGTTGCATATAAATGTGGGGATAATTCTTACTTCACTAATGTTATATGCAACATACTGCACACGGTCGCCAGGTACAACGCCGAGCATTTGTCGAGTGGCTTTGGGTAACGTCATTGTCGTTTCGATAAATTTCAGAGCTATTCATTGCATATCCTCTTTTGTTCTTACAATAGCATTAATTGACTTTCGCATAGATGCAATCAAATATCATGCCTCTCAACATGCGCAGGTATGATGGCACTATAATGATTTATACAGATACCATAAAGTAGTTATATGATTCATATATAAATCAAAAGTCAAACAATGCCCAAGTCCATAAAACGCACCTACTCACGCTATAGCCAAACTGCATCCGCCCTTCTCGGAGGGCTGATTCGTGCAGCGCGCAAAAATCGCAAATTCACGGCGCAGGAGGTGGCAGATCGCGCTGGAATTTCCAGAGGACTGCTACAGCGCATTGAGAAAGGTAATCTAAAATGTGAAATCGGCGTGGTATTCGAAGTCGCGGCCATAGTCGGCGTAAAACTATTTGACGCCGACCAGAGTAAACTCACAAAGCATCTACACCGAACCGAACAAGAGCTGGAATTGTTGCCAAAGTCTATTCGGAGCAAGACCAAAGCGGTGCGCGATGACTTCTAGCAGCGCGAAAGAAGCTTTCGTCTGGATATGGTTGCCGAACTCAACGGAGCCAGTTGTAGCCGGACGGTTGGAAGCTGATAATGGCGAAGTCCGGTTCAACTATGGCAAGAGCTATCTTGAGCGGATTGGCGGTAATATGCCCGCCATTTCGATTTATGAGCCGGAATTGCCCTTACAAACTGGGGAATTACCTCTGTCAGAAGGTTTGACTATGCCCGGCTGTATCCGGGACGCCTCACCTGATGCATGGGGACGACGTGTAATTATCAATAGACTATTGGGACTCAAGGGTGCGAACACGGATACTAATGAGTTGGATGAATTGACGTATCTTTTGGAATCCGGTTCAGACCGGATCGGTGCGCTCGATTTTCAACGATCGCCGACCGAATACGTGCCGCGTACTGCGATAAACCCAAGCATAGAAGAGTTACTTGAATCCTCCGAGCGGGTCGAAAAAGGGATTCTTCTCACGCCTGAATTGGATCAAGCATTGTTCCACGGCAGTTCGATTGGCGGTGCGCGTCCCAAAGCTTTAATTCAAGATCAAGATAGAAAATACATTGCCAAGTTTTCCTCTAGCACTGATCTCTACAATGTCGTCAAAGCCGAGTTCATCGCAATGCGGCTGGCGGCGCTGGCGGAACTGAATGTTGCACCGGTCCAACTGACTAAGGCAGTCAGTAAAGACGTACTCCTGATTGAGCGATTTGATCGCATTTCGAAACAGAATGTCTGGCTGCGTAAGGCCAAGGTCTCTGCATTAACTTTGCTTGGCCTTGACGAAATGATGGCGCGTTACGCCAGTTACGAAACCTTTGCTGAAATCATCCGTCACCGCTTCACAAACCCTAGAAAATCCCTCGAGGAAGTGTTCTCTCGACTCGTTTTCAACATTCTTTGCGGAAATACTGATGATCACGCACGCAACCATGCTGCTTTTTGTAATGGCAAGGATTTGACACTCACGCCTGCCTATGACATATGTCCACAAAACCGCGCAGGCAATGAAGCCTCACAAGCTATGCTTATCTGCGGCAACAACAATCTCAGCCGGCTTAAAACCTGTCTTGAAACGGCACATAACTTCTTGCTGTCTGAAGTCGAAGCCCGCAATATATTTGAAAAGCTCATTACTGCTGTCGAACAGCATTGGGACACCGTTTGCGAGGAAGCCGAACTAAGCGATGCGGACAAGAAACTTCTATGGGGAAGACAATTTCTAAATCCATTTTCGACTGAACAATAGGTAGCACTATGAAAAAAGTCCCTGACTGATTCTTGAAGCATATCGACATCGTACGCTGAAATTTCCAGCTACTTGACCATGAATCTTCGTAATTTTTCAGCCCCGGACAACCTAACTCGACCTTTTCGGATATTAACAAGCCGTATTATCGCGTTTCTTTTAGTTCGACCATCCCTAATGCAATTGTGCGTTCGACACTTGGTCAATTGATAAACAATGGTCCGTCTGAATTGCCTTGGTGGGCACCGTCGCAAGGTATCCGAACCTCCGCTAGTCATGTCATCAGGCTAAAGTTAGCCGACTGTGCACAATCAAACGAAATTTTCACGGTAAATAAAACGCGCACATACAGCAAAAATTTTTGACATGTTTCGCCAACAATCTAACTGTCGCTTGCGACTACTTGGCGAATTGTGAGGTTGCTAAGTGATGGAACTCGTAAATTAAGGATTGGCAAATTCACCGCGAAGAAGTTGCAAGCTCCGTATTGAGAAGGGAAGGTGGTCGCTCAGTATCACCAAGTCCCTTGAGAACAACAGGTGGTTAATCGGAAAATTCGACCGTTAAGCTCAACTTGCCGCCCATGGCCTCAACATAACTGCGCAATGTTGAAAGCATTAAACCATTCCTCTTTTCCATCCTGGCAATTGTTTCATGACGGACATTGAGAGTGTTGGCAGAGCGTGAAATTAGTTATTTGTTTGACGGGGTGATTGAACTAGATGACACCTATGTGGGAGGGAAAAGCGCGGACGCGGGCCAAAGGGTGCAAACCGGTACTGTTTGCCGTGTAGCAAAAAGGCAAATGAATCGGTTTCATGCACGCTCGCGTAGTTGATTCTGTCGAAATCGAATCAGTGAAAGAATCACCTTAAATATCAATCAAATTTGAATGTCAGATAAACTGCAACTAAAGTTGAATAAATCAACCAGTTCCTGAAATCAATTTATGCGCGCCGACACTGACGAGTTAAGCCAGAACAAGGATGTTGAGTAAAGATTGGACCGAAACTCAGAACAGCAGAAAACTCACAAGAAACACTGAGCCCATAAAACAAGTCTGCTTTGATTTACATAACCGTCGGGACAATGCGCGCAATCGGTAAGCTTACATCTGAGATTGAAGGTAATTCTGCATACCAATCTTCTTGATGAGATCCAATTGCTGCTCCAGCCAGTAGATATGGTCCATCTCGGTATCGTGAAGAAGCACCTGTAGAATGTCTCTGGTATCAAAATCCTGGACTTCCTCGCACGTCTTCATGATGTCTTTGAGCAATTCGGCAACCATGACTTCACCTTTCAGATCATTTTCCAACATTTCCGTTACATTTCCACCGACTTCCGGTTTGGCCTGTTGCGTGAAGTCCGGTTCAGCTTCAAGAAAGAGCATTCGATTGACAATCGCGTCAACGTGCTGGATTTCTTCTTCCATTTCATGGTTAAGGCGTTCGTGAAGTTTGGTAAGTCCCCAGTCCAAGAATATTCGCGAATGGGCGAGGTATTGGTCTCTGGCAGCCAATTCGTAATTGAGCAAATTCTGCATCTTGGCTAGTACTTCATTATTACCTTTCACTATGCATTCCCTCCTATTTGTGATTGAATGTAGTTTTCTGCGCCCATTTCGGTAATGAGCCATTGCTGTGTTTCCAACCAGTCAATGTACTCCTCGATCGCATTGAGAATAGGGGAAAGCAGTGATCGGCTCTCATAATCGCGAAGGTCTTCAAAGGTACGAATCGATTCGATTATTTGGCTCTGATTGTCGTTCATCAAACGTAACTCGCAGTCTATGATTTCCTTGACATCTTCTCCGATTTGAATTTTTCCGATCGCTTGCAGGTTAGGCATCCCTTCAAGAAACAGAACTCGGTCGATTATTGAGTCAGCCGATTTCATAGCGGTGATCGAAATCGCGTAGAAATGTGCATCAAGCGCTTCAAGCCCCCAGTGTCTCATGATGCGCGCATGCAGAAACGACTGATTTATAGTCGTGAGTTGAGTTTTCAGACTGTCGTTCAGCCTGCTTGTGATGATTGGATCAGTTTTCATTCTCGGTCTGACAGAAATCAAATCTCTAATTTAGTCTGCTTTTGATGATTGCATCCACTTTAGCAATTCCAATTTTGACTTATTGAGAATAATAGCGTAAACTATTCTCATTTACAATCCTGATTTGTAACTTTCTGTGATCATCTGTATCTGCAAGAATATTTCAGATCGTCAGATCAACCAAGCAATCGCTGACGGCGTTCATGATTTCAAATCGTTGAGGGAACGACTCGGGGTGTCAACCAACTGTGGTTGTTGCTCGGAAGCAATCAGGGAATTACTGTTGCACAGTTCAGCCACAAAGATTCCTGTCGCCGATTCGATCAACGATAAATTCTCGCCAACTCGTAGCGTTTTAGCTGGTTGAATTCGAGTCCATCAAGGATTCAGTCTGATTCGAATTTTTTGCGACTCGATTCGTTTCTTCAATTCGAAGAATCCAGTGTTCAATGAACTGGCTTTCAACCCCATAAAGAGAGTTCGGCAGGATAAAGCGTCCCATCGACAAATCGGACTCCATCTGGACGATCTTCTTGCAACCAAATTGAGGAATCAAGGTCGACGTAAACCGCATCTTGTGCAAGAAGCATTGCTGGGGCAAGACTGTAGGAAGTTGACATCATGCTGCCGATCATGATCTGTTTGCCCGCTGCCCTGATTCGCCTGACAGCTTTCATTGCTTCGGTCAAACCACCGGTTTTGTCCAGCTTCACATTGAAAATATCGTAGCGTTTTAGCAGATTCCCGAGATCCGCCGCAACATGAAACGATTCATCGGCGCAAAGCGGTATCTCACTCTCGAAATTCTCAAGTTGATGATCTTCACTGGCGTGCAATGGCTGTTCAATCATTTCAACCCCTAGTCCAGCCAACTGTGGCAGATACGCTATCAATGAACTGAAATCCCATGCTTCGTTGGCATCCACAATAATTCGGTTGTCCGGACACGCCTCCCTTACCGCCCTGACAGATTCAATGACTTGTATGTTTCCGAGCTTTATTTTCAGCAACGGAAAGTTTTTTCGTTCAAGTGCTGATTTGGCGAGTTTTTCGGGTGGTTCCAAGCTGAGCGAATAAACACCAGGGATTGGATGTGGTTCGGGTAACCCGGCAATCTGCCAGACCGGGTTACCGGACTCAACGGATTCGAGATGCCACAAAGCGCAGTCGAGTGCATTACGCGCTGAACTCGGAGGGAATTGTTCATTCAGATAATCTCGATTCAGGCCGCCTCGGCACGCTTTGCCGATTCCCGAAATGATCTCAAGAGTGCTGCTGACATCCTGCTGATAGCGGCCATAGGGCACACACTCTCCAGTTCCGCTCAGATCGTTTCTGGTAACAGTCACCTTGATGACCTCGACGGTCGATTTTGATCCCCTTGAGATCGAAAAAGGTTCCCGAAGATTCCAATTTTCCTGAACTGCTTCGATTTCCATATCTGCTGCCTTTCAACCTGTTTGCAAGGAGAATGTGGCCTGAACAAGGTGCGAGTTCAGAATACAACCTAGATTAGATTGTCCACGATGGCACCGACACCGGTCCGAAATGGATCGACGCATGGAAGCTGGTGGGTATCCTCAAGCGACGCCAGACATCGTTTGCTTTCAGACTCGCTGAGATTTTTGGTGTTGACTGAAATCCCCGTAAATCGAACTTCATCCTGAACGGTCAGCGCATTTTCCAGATTGATTGCGATGGCCTGTTCCAGAGATGGGAGGGGACGGTCAGGCAATCCGCGCATGTGAGTTCGTGTGGGTTCGTGGCACAGTACCAGCGAATCCGGTTGGGCACCATGCAACAGACCAAGACTGACTCCCGCAAATGACGGATGATGGAGTGATCCCTGACCCTCGATCAGATCCCAATGGTTGTCGTCCGCAGCCGGACACAGGTCCTCAACCGACCCGGAAATGAAGTCGGCGACAACTGCATCGACAGGCACGCCTGAACCTTCTATAAAGATGCCGGTCTGACCCGTGGCGCGAAAATCGGCGTCCAAGTGTCTCGCCTGCATTTCGCGAGCGATTGCCAGCGAGGTATACATCTTACCGACCGAGCAATCGGTACCGACAGTGAGCAGACGCCGACCGCTTCGACTCAATCCACTGGCAACCCGCATCGTTCCGGACGGTTTGCGTATCTCATGCAATTGCCCTTGACTCGTCTTTGCCGCTTCACGAATTTCGGGAATCGAGTCCAATGTCGTGTGAAGTCCATTACCAATAGACATACCATGGTTCAGCGCTTCGACCAGATGGGGTGTCCAGCTGTCGGGTATAGTTCCGCCGCGGACAGCAACACCGATCAAGACCGTTTTGGCACCGGAATTCGCGGCTTCAACCATCGTTAGCGATTGAATACCCAGGTCGGGTACACAGCCGGGCAGTTTGAATTGCCCGACACAGTCGTCGGGACACCAATCCAGTACGCCGATCGCTGTTTTTGCAGCGAGTTCATCGTGTGCGTCACCGATGAAAAGAAGATAGGGTTTTGCCAGATGCATCGAACAATTTGGTTTGTAAACTCAGCAAGTAGTTTATATTTATGTCATAGGTAATTTCAATCAACAAACGCCAAATCATAGGATTTCTTCCGCAATTCAGTAATTGTTGCCGGCGTGTTACCAGAGAGTCTTTGAATGAGCAGCAGCGTCAAGAGTACTACTAATATTGATGGACAAGTCATGCCGACTGAACATGCAGCGGTACCAGTGTTGGATCGCGGGTTTTTGTACGGTGATTCAATATATGAGGTGTTTCGTACCTATCGAGGCATTCCGCTTTTTATGGACGAGCATTTTGACCGGTTGGAAAACTCAGCGCAACTGGTCGGTATGGAAATTACCCAATCGCGACAGGAGCTCACGGACGAAATCCGAAAAACAGTTGTAGCCTCAGGTGCCACGGTTGACCAGGATGTCTATGTTCGATATCAGATTACGAGAGGTGAAGGCCCTATTGATCTTCATCCAGATTCCTCCCTACCGACCAGATTCGTCATAATCGTCGCACCGCTTCGACCTTGGAATCCCAAACACTATTCCATCGGGATGTCAATGGCCATTCCGGATGTCAGGCGAAATCCCGTCAACGCGCTAGATCCTAACATCAAAGGAGGGAATTACCTCAATAATGTCATTGCAGTTATGCAGGCAAGAAAGCGGGGTGCGGACGAGAGTCTGATTCTGGGTTCAGATGGATATGTCACAGAGGCTTCCAACAGCAACGTCTGGTTTGTAATCAAAGGCAAGACGGTGACACCGAAAACCGGGAATCTGAAGGGCTTGACCAAGGCTGCAATTCTGAAGGGTTGCGCTGATCGGGATGTCAAAACCGTGGAGCGTGACATACACTGCGATGAACTGGCCGATGCCAGCGAATGTTTTGTGACCAGCGCGACGCGTGAGGTAATGCCGGTTTACTGCCTTGAGCTGTCCGATGGACACCTTGTCGATTTCCCGAGAGGTGGTGGCGAGCGCACTCGGCAAATTCAGTCGATTTATCGTGAGATCGTTGAGCATTACCTTGAAATGCATGCTTCTGATTCTCTACTGATTTAGTCATATTCCACGATGACCGTAGATCGTAAAATCCGATTGGGTTTGCTCTATGGCGGTCGTTCATGCGAGCATGAAGTATCTGTCACTTCAGCGCGTTGTATTTACCAGGCACTTGATTCGGAAAAATACGAGATCAGCCTGCTGGGCATATCAAAATCCGGCGAATGGGTTCTGTCGGATGACACTATGCCGGTATTGGATTCAAAGGTAGTCGAACCAGAAAGTCAGACCTTGATCATGTTGGACTATCACAAGTCCGGCAGCATTCTTCCTCGCTCGACAGATCAGAATGTTTCTCACTCAATTGCCTCGTTGGATGTAATTTTTCCGATCTTGCACGGGCCATTCGGCGAGGACGGTACAGTACAGGGGTTGTTTGAGCTTGCGGACATTGCTTACGTCGGTTCGGGTGTCACTGGATCAGCGGTGGGAATGGACAAGGCGGTTACCAAGGCGGTTTTCACTGCGGAAGGCATCCCGCAGGCGAATTACCAGGTGGTACGTAAGAGCAGGTGGGAAACTGAACGAGAAAATTTGGTCAAACAGATCGAATCGAATCTGTCATATCCGCTTTTTATCAAACCCGCTAATTTGGGTTCAAGTGTAGGAATCAGCAAATCCACCACGACCGCCGAGTTGAAATCCGCGATGGATCTCGCTGTGAAATTCGATTTGAAGGTGATCGTTGAGGAAGGGTTTGAGAACTGCCACGAAATTGAAGTGTCCGTGCTCGGCAACGACGAGCCTGAAGCATCGGTTGTCGGTGAGATCATTCCGGGTGGGGACTTCTACGACTACAAAGACAAGTACGTCGACAATTTGTCGAGAGTTGAGATTCCAGCGAATCTGCCTGAGGCGGTCTGTCGAGTCATCCAAGATTATGCAAAACGGGTATTCACTGCCATCGATGCTGCGGGGTTGGCACGTGTGGATTTTTTTGTCAGCAGAGAAAACCACAATGTGTATATTAACGAAATCAATACCTTACCCGGATTTACTCCAATCAGCATGTATCCGAAGTTATGGGAAGCCAGTGGTTTGGGATATTCGCAGTTGCTCGACAGATTGATCGAACTGGCGCTGGAGCGACATGAACAACGCGGGCAAAGACAGATCACTCTTTAATATTGCCAATTCAAGTACCGAAACTGATTAAACATGGGAGATAGCGGTGCAAGATACTGATTACATCATAGTCGGTGCGGGTTCAGCAGGCTGTGTGCTGGCCAATCGACTGACTGAAGACAGGGATGTGCGAGTATGTCTGATCGAAACAGGACCAGCCGACCGCAGCTGGATGCTCCAGATGCCGGCTGCTTTTTCTCGCCCATTGCTGAACGACCGGTTCAACTGGGCTTATCGCACGGCACCTGAGCCGTATATGAATAATCGGAGAATGGATTGCCCTCGCGGCCGCGTAATCGGCGGGTCATCTTCAATCAACGGAATGTGTTACATCCGCGGACATGCAGAAGACTACAATCGGTGGTCTGTGGAAACTGGAGATTCTGAATGGTCTTATGCTCATTGTCTGCCTTATTTCAGAAAGTCCAATACGCGGTTGGCCGGTGCCGATGACTATCACGGTGGTGATGGTCCGCTCGTTGTCACCACCGGGCCTTGTGAGAACCCGTTATTCCAGGCATTTATTGAGGCTGGCGTGCAGGCGGGATACGGACGAACGCAGGACCTGAATGGTTATCGGCAGGAAGGTTTTGGTTCGATGGACATGACAGTGAATAATGGTGTCCGATGGAGCACGTCTAAAGCCTATCTCAATCCGGCACGACCCCGTGAGAATCTTGAAATTATCCATCGAGCCCTCGTGAACAGAGTGATCTTTGAGGGGAATAGGGCAGTTGCCATCGAATACTCTCAAAATCAAAACGTGAGGTCGATTCGGTGCGACAGGGAAGTGATCGTATGTGGCGGTGTCATCAACTCTCCGCAACTGCTCAACCTGTCCGGTGTCGGCCGCGCCAGCCATCTTGAGCAAATAGGCGTACCTTGTGTCGTTGATTTACCCGGTGTTGGAGAGAATCTACAGGATCATCTTGAAGTATATGTCCAGCATCGCTGCAAGCAGCCAATTTCACTTTATCCAGCCCTTAAGTTCACGACCCAAGCCGCTGTACTACTGCAATGGAAATTCAGCAAACGAGGCTGGGGCACCTCAAACCATTTTGAAGCAGGCGCTTTCATTCGAAGTCGGGCTGGCGTCAAACATCCGAATCTTCAATATCACTTTTTTCCGGTTGCTGCAAACTACGATGGAAGGGCACCTGCCAAGGATCATGGTTTTCAGGCCCATGTAGGACCGATGCGACCGACCAGTCGAGGCTACGTCCGAACCCTATCCAGTGATCCCAGCAAACCTCCGGAAATCCGATTCAACTATATGGAGATGGAGAATGATCGTCGGGAAATGCGCGATGGAATTCGGTTGACAAGAGAGATTTTTGCGCAGGAAGCTTTTGATCCGTTTCGTGCTGAAGAGTTAGCCCCGGGACCTGAAGCACAAACTGACGCAGAACTTGATGCGTTTGTCCGCGCCAAGTCAGAAAGTGCTTACCATCCGTCCTGTACCTGCAAGATGGGAACCGACGAGATGGCCGTAGTCGATTCTCAAGGCCGGGTGCACGGCACGGAAAACTTAAGAGTTGTTGATGCATCCATCATGCCCAGCATTGTCAGTGGCAATCTGAACGCGCCAACGATTATGATGGCTGAGAAATTGGCTGACAGGATACGCGGACGAGAGCCGCTTGCACCGTCCGATGCACCATTTCATATTGTCGAATCATGGAAGGAGCGTCAACGAGAATTTGATCCCGACCGATCGGTTGGATGATTCACCACACGATTGACTCGTTGCGTGAACTAATTCTGGCACGGGAGATTTCCATCTCCGAACTGCTGGAACATTATCTGCTGCAAATTAGCGAACACGATGGTTATTTCAAGGCCATCTCAATGATTTCGGAGGAAGCCGTTCGCACCATGGCGAGCAAGGCAGACCGGGAACTTGCAGATGGTTCTGTGGTCGGTCCGCTACACGGCATTCCGATTTTGATCGATGATCTCATCGATGTGGCTAATATGCGCACGAGTTATGGTTGCCCAGCGTATTCGGAACATGTACCAGATCTCGATTCGAGTGCGGTGCGCAAACTTCGTGCGGCAGGTGCGATTATCGTCGGTAAGACAAATACCAGCGAATTCGGTGCAATTGTTCAGGAATCCGAAGAGAATTTCATTTCCCGATCTCCTTGGGGTGACGAATTTGTCAGCGGTGGTGGTTCTTCGGGCGTGTCCGTAGCCAAAGCGAAAAACTTCGCCGCCGCAGGATTGGGCATGGATGTCGGAGGTAATGTGATGTTGCCGGCGGCGTTCAGCGGAGTATTCGCCATGCGACCGTCGAGAGGGCGAATTGCGCATACACCAGAATTTTCGAGAGGATTGGTATTTCCTGGTGTCGGTGTTGTGACATCCAGCGTGAAAGACAGTGCTTTGATGATGAACGTATTGTGCGGACATAGTGATATCGACCCCATCAGCCGAAAGTTCCAATCGCAGAATTGGGTTACAGCGATGGAGCGCCCGATCAGATCACTGAGGGTTGCCCACTCGGTCTCATTGTGGAACGCTCCCTATGACGATGACAGTCAATCTGTTGTGGCCGATGCGGTCACTCGGCTTCATGCTGCCGGTTGCCGGGTTGAAAGAGCCTGTCCATCTGTCGCCAATGTGAAAGATGCCTGGGAAACCATATACAGTGCCAATTTGCTGGCAGAACATGGCGAGAATTATCGAGAGTATTCAGAAAATTTCGGTGAGGACGCGGGAGATTGGCTGAAGCGCGCAGAAAAAGTCACCACCACAGAATATATTGCTGCTGAGAAGAATATCTTGGAATTCAGGCATCTTTTCGACAACTTTTTCGATGAGCGCGATATTCTGATTACGTCAGCAGTCGGTTGTGCACCATTCGCCTATGGTGCAACGCCATCCAATATAGACGCGAGTGTTGGAAGCGAACTCAAGTGGCATGACTATGCTTCAATATGCATGGTTGGCGCATTGAGCGGATTTCCGACTGCAGTTGTGCCGGGAATTGAGAACGATCAGGGGTTGCCGGTTGCATTGCAGGTGACATCAAGACCCGGAAATGATGATTTGGTTCTGTCTGTCTGCTCCAGATTGATGTAGGAAATGTAATTTGTACAGACTACTTCATCTGGTGCAGGAAATACAGTCAGCCGCGCTTGATTCCTGCATTGGCAGGTGTTGATGCAGCCAATCGATCTGATACATCGACGACAGCCGCCCCTACAATCAGAATCACTCCAACGGCTTCCGTCCAGCCGAAAGGTTCGCCGGATAGCAACGAGGCGGATGCCACTCCGAAAATGATTTCGGTCATCAATAGGATTCCGACTCGTGCCGGACTGAGAAGCTGAGCACCCCAAAACATCAGAAATATAGACGGCAGATAAGCCAGTATGAATATTGTCAGCCAGAACATAGAGTCTTGAACCGCATTGATGCTTGGCGGATTGTTCAGGCCGTAAATCGGCAAAAGAACGAATATTCCGGAAATTACCGCACCGCCCACGTAAAACGCCGCCACATGTTCCCAAACTTTGGCCTGAGGGTCGTCGCGAACACGAACTGATGCATAAGACCACAGAACTCCCGCCAGCAGTGCGAACAGGTCGCCAAGATTGGATATTTTCGGCAACCCTGATTCGACACCGAGGATGACCGCGAGTCCTGCAAGACCCATGCCGACTGCAGTGACTCTGAACTTCGTAATTCTTTCATCGAGCAGGAACTTGCCAAGTATCGTGCTCCACACAGGTGTGAGATAAAACAGCAGAACAACCTTGACAACTTCGGTCATGATCAGCGCGACGGCATAGAATACGAAACAAGTGCCAGTAATCAATCCGGTCAGGATAATGCTCCAATGCAATCGTCCAGTTCTTACTTTTTGGAATACAAGCGCGGCCAAAGACACAAGGCCGACCAGGCAAAATGTGATTAGCGATGTCCATGAAGGTGGGATGCCGCTGGCGTCAAGCTGGCGAATTGGAATCCAGTAAAGCCCCCAAATTGCACCGCAACCCGCGATCGCCAGGCTTGGCATGAGAGTGGGACTGTATTTCATATAACTTGGGGACGTTCGGACAAAGTTGAAATTTTAGTTTATAGGGCGTGTCGATGAATTAATTCTACAGGACGATCTCATGTTGACGATTTCTGAACAATTCAATTGGTTGGTGAAAAAATCATCGCGCCAACAGCATGTCGTGAATACGCATCGAGTCATCAATACTTCGTATTCACTTGTTTCAATGTCGAAATCAGTCGACTATCAGACGTGCACCCGAATCAAGTTGAATCAAGTCATTGGCTTGACAGGAATTCAGATGGAAACTTATAATAAAAACCCAGTTTATTATTTATTCTCAATAGGTTATTTGGTATGGATTGGCAATCTTTTGCGGAAACTCCGTTGCAATCGGCAGATGACATGCGTCGTCAGCTCACTGACAGGGCAATCAGCGATGAGGTCTTTCGGTCTTTGCTGGTTTCAAACCCCAAGGATGCGATCTCCCAGGAGCTGGGTGTTGATCTTCCTGATGATATGCAGGTGAAGGTGCACGAGAGCGATGCACAGACTCTGCACCTGTCGCTGCCGGTCACCGAGATTGGTGAGGAGCAGCTTGAGGCGATTGCAGCAGGGCGTTGTTGCTGCTGAACATGTCTTTCCTCGGCGGGCGATCGTCGAGGAAATCGGGTGCTTGATGACTTGACTTGGTCCTAGATGGCCAGGAATCTTCACTCGGGTTTTTCCATGATTTTCATGGCAGGGTGCAGTAGACGCGATGACGGGGACTGTAATTCAGTGTACTGACAATTGTTACTGTACCAGTTCTGAAAAATTCCTTCGAGGTGTGCACAGACACAGCACTACCGACTTGGAATTTGCAAGAAAATCGGCACCCGAATCGTTTGGTGACAGAGAATTGCTGGTTGCAGTACCACGGACAAAATTTGTCCTTAATTCCGAATTCACTCAGTGAGCGACATGGCGGAAAGTGGAACTATACAAAGTGATCTGAGCACAGATGGTCGAAGCGGAGGAGGATCGCCAGCCGAACTGTCGGTTCTCAATGCCCTCCCTTATTTCGCCCCCGTCGCAATTTTTCCGTTCGTGGCTGCTGCTGCTCTGTATGGGGGTTGGTGGCTTGCAGGTCCGTTCGTCTTTCTTTGGCTGACGGATCAGTTTGACACTGCGCTGGGAACGGATGAAAGGAATTTCGACCCCAAACAGCCCGCCCGCCAGCTGTTCCCTTTCAAGTTGGCCGTTTGGTTATGGGTTGCACTATATCCCTTAACTTTCATTTTCGCATTCCGACAGGTTTTCGTCGCTGATTACCTGGCATTCTGGGAAGATATTCTGATTGTGCTTTCTTTGGGGGCGATGGCCCGGCTGACACTCAATGCCGGTCACGACATGATGCATCGACGCACGGTGTGGGAGCGCCGAATCGGCGAGTTCCTGATGGCTTCCGTTTCCTTTCCGCAAGAGATCACAGAGCATATCTATGTCCATCACGCCCACATCGGCACGCCTAAAGACGCCGTATCAGCACCGAAGGGCCAAAGCTTCTGGCAGTACCTTCCACGATCGGTAGGACGCAGTTACATGGATACCTGGCGCGTGGAGCGGTACCGCTTGGCACGCCGCAACTTGCCGGTCTGGCACTATACCAACCCGGTCTGGCGTTACATTCTCGAAACCGTTGCGTGGTATGCGCTTGCTTACTGGATCGGTGGTGTTGGTGGCTTGCTGGTTCTTGCCGCCATTTGTGCCATGGGTATATTCCAGTTGAGGATGGTCGATTACATGCAGCACTATGGATTACAGCGTATCCGTTTGCCTGGCGGCCGTTACGAACGGGTGCAACGGCGGCATTCCTGGAGCATTGCCTACAAACTGTCCAACTGGCTCTACTACAATGCGCAGCGTCACGCTGATCACCACATTACCGCATCCCGGCTATACCCGCTACTGCGGCATTCCGGACCGGAAGAGGCGCCGCAACTACCTGGAAGTTACTCGGCCATGGGTAACCTCATCATGTTTCCTAAGCGCTGGTTCCAGAAAATAGACCCGCTGGTTGATCGATGGCGCGCACAATTCTATCCCGAGATCGATGACTGGAGAACCTATGACAGCGTTGCGTACAGGGCTTGCCCAGACGCGTTTGAAGCGATCGATGAAATAATCAGTGCAGCACCGCAACTCGCCGCGTGGATGAACCGCAACCCAAGGTTGCTTGACGGTCTTCAGAGCCGGGAATTCACTGATCTGAATCTGCGAGAAGGTTTCGGACCAGATCCGGAGTTTGAAACGTTTGCCCGCCGAGGCCTTGTCCGTGTTTACTGGACATATGAATTGGACATTGCCGAAATGCGGGCGAGGATCGCTGAGGTACCTGTACGAAGCATCCGAGAGACGGTAGAGACCGCGCGCGACTGGTCGAACGACAAAGTCTTTCAGCTTTGCGTGCATATGATCCGTGGGAACCTGTCTCCGGCCGAGGCGGGGATCGCACTATCCAACATCGCCGAAGCGTCGATCGAAGCTGTATTGTCGGCCGTCAATGAGGATTTTTCCCAGCGACGGTACCGCGCAAGTGGGATCGCGGCCGCTATGCTTGGCGATTTAGCCAGCGGTGACGCCGTGGTCGGTACCGAACTGGATGTCATGTTTCTGTATGAGGGCGAATCCAACGAACATCAGGAAGCCTTGTTTCGCCGATTTCAAGAAGTACTGCATGAACTGTCAAAAAACAACCTGCTATTCTCCCGGCTGAGCAGCCGAGAGCCCATAGCCATCCGATCGTTTGCTGATTTTACGGAGAGTCTGAAAACGGAATTCTCCGGCGAAAGGATGCTTGATCTTATCAAGGTGCGCCGTATCTTCACTGACGATGAGTCAGGAATCGGCGAGCGGTTTGATGAAGCACGGCTCGATATCCTGAGTGACGATACCGCGCTCAGCGCGGCAGTCGCCGATTTGGGGGCAGTGCCGATGGGCAGTGCAGAGCCTGGGCTTTTATCAATTGATGATGCAGGCGGCGGTTACCGGGATGTCGAGCGAGCTGCGCGCTTGCTGCAACTTACCCATGCCACCGCTGCCCATGGAATTCTTGCTCCTGACACGGTTTCCGTATTTCGTACTGCCGGAGAGCACGGCTTGGTGCCCGCAGATGTTGCAGAGCGCTTGGCGAAAGCTACCACGCTATGGAGGAATCTGCGCGGAATCCTGCAGCTGATTGTAGATGATGGATGGTCTATCGAAACAGCATCCTCAACGTCAAAGTTGGTTTTGGCGCGAGCCTGCGGCACCGACGATTTCGACGGTTTGACTGATACCATTCGCGACACAGCGACCCGTGCTGCTTCCGACATCAAATTGCTGGCCGGATGATGGCCCACCACCGCGTGTTCTTGTGGGTTTAGGATTCGTTTACTCGAATTCGTCAGTCTAATTTAAAATCCGCACTAATGGGTTACTCTAGGTTACGCAGATGCTTTGAAGAAATTTTGGCGACAGCGGATATTCGTATCAACGGCGAGCGTCCATGGGACATGCAGGTTCATCGTGACGATGTCTTTCCGAGGTTGTTCGCCTTTGGATCGCTGGGTATGAGTGAAAGTTATATGGATGGTTGGTGGGACTGTGAGCAACTCGACGAGTTTATGAACCTCGCCAGTGCCTACATCCGCTAATCACTATTGCCTGACCCGCAACGCTTTAGCCAATGCCTGCCCCTTCAAGAGTCTTCCGAAAGACTGCTGTGGATACTGGTCTCGTTGAAAGGCCGCTACTCGCGCCGCATTTCAGATTCCACGCGGTCGACGACAGGCAGGTATTTCTGATTTCGGAAACCTTCAACACCTTGCTCCATGGACAAATTCATCCCGATTTACTGCCACTTCTCGACGGTCGCCGCTCGTGCGACGAAATATTCGCTTCACTGGCCGGGAAACATTCGGAATCAACCGTAAGGACGGCTCTGGTTTCCCTAGCGTCCAAGGGATATGTTGTATCAGGTGAGCACGGTATGGATGCGGGGCAGGCGGCGTTCTGGACTTCGCTTGGCGCCTCTCCTCGATTTGTTGAGGACCGCCTTGCGGTATCGCGAGTAAATGTTGTCGGCGATTCTGGCAACCTCAGCAAGCGGCTGGAATCCTTGGGCGTATTCGTCACAAAGGATGCGATCGTCCCGACACTTTTCGTCGTCTTGTGCGACGATTATCTGGATCAACGCAACGCCGAAATCAATCGGCACCATGTTGCTTCTGGAACGCCGTGGATGTTGGTCAAGCCTGGCGGGCTTGAGCCTATGTTCGGCCCGGTATTCGGCTCCGGCGAGCAGAGTCCATGCTGGGACTGCCTCGCTTACCGTCTGCGCGGACACCAGGAAATCCATAACTTTCTGCGCAACCTGACTGACGGTGAGATTGCCCTCGCACCCATAGCCGCTACACCGGCCGTACTAAATGCGGTTCTAGGCATCGCCGCAGTCGAGATTGTCAAGTGGCTGGTGCTCGGCAAAGGAGCGTCGATTAATGGGCATGCGATCTCTCTGGATACGGTAGATTTGTCGATCGATCGGCACCCGATCATGCACCGTCCTCAGTGCCTTGCCTGTGGAGACGAATCACTCTACCGCATTGACCGGCAACCGGTTCCTGTATCCCTGAAGTCTAGCGCAAAGAGCGTTCGCAATAGCGGCGGTGTGCGTTCCGTCACACCGGAGGCAACCTTGGCGAAATACGGACACCTGATTGACCCTGTCGGTGGAGTCGTGACGTGGTTGAGGCGCACCACTGAAGATTCCGACCCTTGGCTGCACGTATATTGGGCCGGAAGTAACCTCGCGCTCAAGAACAGGGTGCTAAGCATGTTGCGGCTGAGCTTGCGGACCAAGAGCGCGGGCAAAGGCAGCACACCCCGTCAGTCTGAAGCGAGCGCCCTCTGCGAAGCACTGGAACGTTATTGCGGTGCATTCCACGGTGACGAGATTCGCTGTCGGAGACGTTTCACAGATTTTGCCGTGGCGGGTGAGTCAGACGCGATTCATCCGAACGACGTTCAGCTATTCAGTGAATCGCAACTGATCGACGCAAACCGAATCAATGCTGGTGGCCACCCCTACAACGTGGTTCCTCCGCCGCTGGATCCCGACGCCGAGATAGATTGGTCGCCTGTATGGTCACTGACACAGGACCGGCTGCGATATCTTCCGACATCCTTGCTCTACTATGGTAAGTCGGCAGACCATAGGGGGCTCACGGATTTTGTGGCCGACTCGAACGGATGTGCCGCTGGAAACACGCTTGAGGAAGCGATTCTGCAGGGATTCTTGGAGCTGGTCGAACGCGATGCCTTCGCAGTGTGGTGGTACAACCAGCTGCTAATGCCCGCAGTGGATCTGGAAAGCTTCGACGACGAATATCTGGCAAAGGCGAATGACTACTACCGCAGCCTGAACCGTGATCTGTGGGTACTTGATGTCACCAGTGATCTCGGTATTCCCACCTTTGTCGCCATTTCTCGTCGGACCGACAAGAAGGCGCAGGACATCATTTACGGAGCCGGGTCCCATCTCGACCCCCATATTGCAGTCCTGCGTGCGGTTTGCGAGTTGAATCAGTTCCTGAACTGGGTTCAAGGCACCGGTCCTGGTGGTGCCGGTTATCAGGTCGATGATCCGCAATGTCTGTCGTGGTGGCAGAATGCGAGGGTTGCCGAGCATCCGTATTTGATGCCGGCTACCGACATGGCACCGCGAAGCAAGTCCAGTTACCCCAGTCTCGAGACCGAGGATCTGCGAGAAGACGTGGAACAATGTCGGGAACTGGTTGAAGCCAGGGGAATGGAATTTCTAGTACTCGATCAGACGCGTCCGGATATTGGTATGCCTGTCGTACGGGTTATCGTACCCGGCATGCGTCACTATTGGCAACGCTTCGCGCCGGGACGCCTGTACGACGTGCCGGTCGAGATGGGTTGGCGCGAGCAGCCTCTTGTTGAACAGGAAGTCAACACGGCACCGGTCATCGGTTGAGGGCGATCGCGATTTGCTACAATGCTACTGCCTATTGGTGGGAGATTGCTCGCCTCCAACACTTGGAATTCGTTGACGGGTGACAGGCATATCGATCTGAGGTGGTGGCGTTGACTATCAGAGAAGACTGGGTTTATACAGAGGAGTGTCTCTTATCGGTGGCGGATTCGATGGGCCACCTGATGGCGCGGATTCGACCGCATATTTCTTCCAGTTTCGTCAACGGACCAGGTTGGCAGAATCTGCTTGAGCGCGCCTGCGAAGTTCCGGTGACAATGGCGGCGTTTCCTTTTGGGCTTGAGGTTCCTTTGCACGATCCTGAGCCGAGGGCGGATTTCGGTGTTTCGTTGGTTGGAGACAGCCGGACGGCCAGGTATTTCCAGGACAGAGGCCGTGCGCAAGGTGCGGGTCAATCAGCCAAGAGCCTGGCATGGCTATTGGACGAGACTGATCGGAAGACTTCTCTTCTCCGTCGAGTAGTCGGCGGCAAGATGTTGCTTGAGTATGATATCGACATTGCAGACAACGGGGTGCGTCCCGATCCGGGTATATTTCTCTATCCTGTTGATGACGTGCTGGCGGGCGGTACACAACGGCTTCCAGAGTTAGGTGCTGTTTATGACGCGCTGATCTTTGCCGGTGGATGGAATCCAAATGTTACGGAACGCCGGCAACTTGAGCGGCTGTACGAGACGGTACCACCAAATACGCTAATTAGAGCTGTCGGCACTTTCCCGTCGCGGAAAAGGGCGATAAGAGTCGCCGTGACAGGATTCAGGAAAGCCGCGGATGTGGTGAAATTTCTGAATGACGCGGGCTGGCCTGGGAACCCTTCAGCTGTTGGCGATACCGTATCATTTTTTGAAGAACGCAAGGCCTATGCCTATCTCGGAATCCATTTTGACATTACCGCAGATGGCGTAGGGCCGGTGTTGGGTCTGAGTTTCTTTGCCCAAGAAAATGAGTGGCTGAAGGACATTCGGTATTGGACACCAGTTATCGATGCGATGGTTGAGCGGGGGTTGGCCCTTCCGGAGAAGCTAGCGGAACTCTCCAAACGGTCGACTGGTTCGACAACTCTGTTCACCGAATCCGGTCCGATTATGCTCGTGCGAGGTATACATCACATCAAATTCTCGATAGCAGGAGACCAGGTTGGGGCGGTGAAGGGTTATGTCTTTTTCCTGATGATGTCCACGCGGCCAAAGGGAGGTGCGGCGCCTGAATAGCTGGCTGGTCGTATGCGCAACGATAGCACCCAACGAAAGGCAGACTGATGGTTATGGAAAACGATGACTGGCGAGAAGTAGAAATCCATCCATAAAATTTTCTATCAGCGGTATTTAGAACGAATGTCAGCGCCGTCTAGACCTTAAAGGAGATATTCGGCCGCCGCATCAGCAGCATCCAGTCCACTTCGTAACGCGGCGTTTGCGGACGGCATTCCCATATAGTCGCCAGCGAGTAACAGTCCCCCAATGCCTCCAAGGCCTTCCTGCCGCGTGCGATACAGTGCGGTCATAGTACCACCGGGCGAAAGACACATGGCCTCCGGCCATCGGTGGACATGAGTAAATAGCGGTTCGCGGGACATTTTTGGGACGTATCTGACGACTTCCGAGAGGACTCTCTCCAGTATCTTTTCATCGCTCAGCGAGAACAGCTCCTCCGCTTGCTGGTCAATCACGAGTGCGTCAATGAGGGCCGTTCCCTTAGGCACTGTCTGCGGCGCTAGCACTGCGGCGTTGCTCATACCGGTAACGAGTGCCCCCGTCTGTCGAGGAAAACTCACTGCATACCAGTCCGGTGGAAATGGGCTGGAATCGAGGCCGAAGAACACGCGGCAACACTTGGAATAGGTTACCCGGCGCAGAGTGTCGCGAACGGCAAGCGGTAAGTCGGGTGCGATATCTAGAGCTACACTTGCGGTCGTTGCGCAGATCACCGCATTGGCCTCAACGAAACCGGCATCAGTGACGACTCCCTTTGCAGCTCCATTTTCGAGCACGATGCGCCGTACCGGCGTGGACAACCTGAGGCTTGAACCACAGGCCTCCACAAGCGCATCGACGAATGCACCCATGCCTCCTTCGGGCAAGACTGGCCACGCAACACCGTTCATTCCGAAATGCCAGAGCGTTGCCATCGCATAGGCAGCGCCGACCTGTTCCGGATGCGCAAACGTGTAGCCGGACAAACCCGGCCCGAACAGCCATTCGAGACAATCGGTTCCGATCTTGGATTCGAAGAACTCGGTGGCACTCTCGTCGGTATCGAGATCGAGCATCCGCGAATGATCGTCGAAACTTAAATCGTCCTTTCGCGCCTGAAGCATCCTGGCGAACTTGGCGACCTGCCACATTCCCTTGGGAGACAGCAGTTGAAACGACAGCATTGTTCGCGCTGTTTTCCACAGACTGCTGGGCCGGTTGTCGCCGTAGAGACCGTAAAATCGGCCGTTACGGTAAATTCCGCTATTAATTGGAACAGGTGTCCGTCTCAAGGGGACACCGAGTTGATCTGCCAGCTGATTTGCGGTTGCGAATGTTTCGAGAAATAGGTTGGCACCGAGATCAATCTGAAACGCGTCGACTACCTTCCGTACAACCCTGCCGCCGGGATGCGCAGCCGCCTCGAGCACACTGACGTCGAACCCATTCTTGCGGAGGGCGCAGGCGGCCGCCAGCCCGGCCAAACCAGCACCAACGACGAGAACTTTCTTTTCACTCACCATTACGATCTGATTCCCCGGTATCGCGATTTCCGACACTGACTCCGCCAAGTCTGAGAACCGCTGCATCTCTTTGATTTATCATTGCAATCACCATCGGCTAGCAACGCAATTGCTGGCAATTTCGCACACCAGGTGTTCCATCGCCAAGGAGGCGGCCCGGTCCTCTCAAGTCTCCTGACGGCGGACTAGTTCACGGAACACACCTTCAGTCGCGATCAATTCATCGAAAGTCCCTTGTTCAACGACCTTGCCTGACTGCATCACATAGATGCGATCTGCTTGAACTAATGTGGAAAGACGGTGTGCAATAACTATCCGTGTCATGGGCAACTGTGCCAGTTGGTTCATAACCTTGGACTGACTGTCGTTATCCAGAAAGTTTGTTGCTTCGTCGAGCAGAAGGATTCGAGGATCTCGCGCCAGTGCGCGGGCGATCATGATCCGTTGAGTCTCACCCCCTGACATGACACTTTGGCTGTCACCGACGCAGGTTAGCATCTGCATCGGCATGTTTGAAATTTCCTCTGCGATGAATGCGTTTTTTGCGGCATGCCATACGGTGTTGGCATCAATGTTTTCCGTGTCAGCAGCGATGTTGTCCCACAGATCCTGTGGATGGAGTCCGGTCTTTTGGGGGACCACGCCAATCTTCTTGCGCACCTGTTTGACGTTCAGTTGTCTCAAATCGCGTCGATCGTAGTACACCGTTCCCGTGGTCGGTTCGTTCAAGCCAAGTGCAATTCGGAATAGTGTGCTCTTGCCGGATCCCGACTCACCGGCAATTGCGATAAATTCGCCTCGCCGGGCGCGGATCGATACATCATCGAGTATCAACGGGCCCGCAGGATCATACCTAAAGGAGACGTGGTCGAATATTAGATTTCCACCAAGATCCTCAACGGGTTCCTGGCCTCCGCTTGTTTCAGGAGGCTCGGCGAGAAATGGCCGGATCTGGGCGAGTTCAGGTGCGACCGCGGCGACCGCGGCGAATGAGTTACCTAGACGGACTACCCCCGACACGAACAACAAGAACGCGGTGTAGATGATCAGGAACTCTCCCACCGCGAAGGTCTCCGGACCACGTGACGACACGGCCGCCAGCACTACCGCTCCGGCAAGTAGTGGTAGCGCGTTGCCAAATGCCCGTAATCGAGCATCCCAAGCACCAAGTTCCAATTCGGCGCGTTGCTGCTCACCGTAGTGGCGGGCCCACACCGCGTAGGCGGACCCCTCCGCGCCGTCGATACGTAGTTTGGAAATTCCGTTGATGAACTGGAACAGCACACCGGTGAGGCGGTGAGACGCGCGGATCATCCGCTCATAGGGAGAAACTTGCCGCAGACCAAGGACAAGAGTCACGACAAGAAACAGCAATCCGGATGCAGCAGTAATACCACCCAGAATGGCATCGTAGAAGAAAATAACCACAAGCACTGGCAAGAGAAAAATGATCGACAAAACATTGTTAGCGGCCACACCCTGAATGGTGTTGCGAAGGCGTTGGAACGCCATTCCTCGCATGGCGCGATTGGCGGAAGGGTATCGATGCAGGAAATTGAGAGGCAGCCTGAGCAAGCGATCCCAGAAAGCCGCTTCAAGCCGGGACGCGACATACCCTTCAATGCGCATGAGTGCCATTCCTTGCAGGATGTGAATCAATGCCCAGATCGCGGCAAACGCCGCCAGCCCTGCGGTCACCGTATACAACAGGCTCAGATCCCCGGTCGGGATTACCCGGTTCACGACGAACCCCAGCGCGACCACCGATACCAACATGATCAGGCTGCTTGCCAGTCCTGCCGCTGCAAAGCGAGCGAGGCTTGCGCTGACTTTGTTACTGAAAATTTTTATCAAGTCAATCGGCCGGAGCGCGGTGGGCTCGAGCGGCCGGTAGAACAGCCAGGCCTCGTCCATGAGGGAATCCGCGCGTTCAGCTGTAACCTGAGTTGACTGTCCTGTGGCGGGATCGAATATTCGATAACGTCCCAGCAGCCCGCCGGGTAACAAGGCCACCGGCTCACCGTCATCTGCGCGAAATGCCAGCATAGCACCACTGTCACCCATCCACCAGCGATTCATCCCGTCAAGCCGTACCTTTCGTCCGCGCACACCCGATACATTCAATATGTCGACCAAGTCAGGTGGGATTTCGGGTGATTCCGTTCTTGTGGGCCACTTGAATTTGATTCCTTCTCGCCGACCGATGACTTGAAGAGCAATCGCCAAAGCTGGATCGCCGTCCTCAACTCCTGTTCGTTTCGATAGACCGGGCACACTGAACAGTTGACGACGGGCACGATCCTCTTCGACACGGCGAACTGCTGTACTGGCTCGTTCCAGATTGGCTTGGTCTACGACCGTGAGCATTCGGTTGATTTGCTCTGTATCGAGGACGAGTTTATGGAACAGATTCAACGCGGGTAGCAGTCGGCCATCATCGGCTAGCGTTTTCGAGGAAAGAATCGCAGGAAATTGTTGCGCTGTCGTCAGTTTGAGCCAACTATCGGAAGTAATTGGCAGTACATCTGTGGTGGGATCATCGCTAAGAAATCCAGCATCGACTTCGATCAGATCCATGAAGAGGCCTACGTTCGGTAATGATTCAGGCACCTGTACCCATACAACCCCACGTCGTGCGGAAAATGTCTTACCTGCCTCCATCGGGGGATGCCCCGCTTCCACGAGAATATCCGGTGTCGGCGGGTAAATAATGTCCCGCGACAGTGCGGCGGATAAATCAATGATCCACGTATCGACCAGTTTCACCAGTTCTGCGCGGTCGACTAACGCCAGATCGTCGACCGACAATCGACGCAATATGGTACCCGACAACCCCTTTGCAACCAGGCTCAGCGTCGTTTCCCCCGATTGCGGCGCGACACCGGGAAGCAAACGGCCTGCTTCGGCGCGCATCAGTAGCTCTAGTGCTGTTTGTTCGACCCCGTTTTTCCGTTCGACGATAAAGATATCCACTGCGCCAGATTCTACGAACCACACGCTATCGGGATCGTCCAATTCCAGCGGTAAATTTCCAGCGTTGGGTACCGCCGTACCCAACGAGACTGCGAGGTCGGTGATAGATTGGCTGCTCGAATCCATCATCATTCTAGCCTGCGTGGACAAGTCGGTGGTAGAGGCCGTTCTGGTCGGCAATAAGTTCGTCATGGGTACCGCGTTGGACTGCATCGCCTTTTTCGAGAACGATTATTTCATCACAATCCTGGATCGTGCTCAGCCGGTGTGCTACGACCAGACAACTCACACCGCGGCTTCGCAGCGCATCGTCTACGGCTTGTTCGGTGACAGCATCGAGTGCGCTGGTGGCTTCGTCGAGAATCAGCACTGTCGGATTGCCCACTAGTGCGCGGGCTATTTCCAGCCGCTGGCCCTCGCCTCCACTGAAATTGCCCCCGTCTTCGTTGACCGGAGCGGCATAGCCGAGCGGTCGGTCAAGAATTTGCGTATGGATGCAAGCATCCTGTGTTGCTGCAACAAGAATGTTGTCAGGAACCGCAGAATTCCACAACGTAATGTTTTCGCGTACCGTCGCAGAGAACAGAATAGGTTTCTGATCCACTATCGAAAGGGAGCGCACCATCACTTCATTAGGGATATTTTCACGCGGAAGGCCGTCGAACAGTATTTCCCCTGACCACGGTTCATAAGCACCGGAGACGAGAGATGCCAATGTTGACTTTCCAGATCCGCTTGCGCCAATAACCGCGATTCGCTGGCCTGGTTTGATGACCAAATTGAAGTCCTTGATGAGCGGCTGACGGCCCCGGTCGTAACCGAAGGTTACATCGCGCAGTTCCACATGGCCGGTCAGTTTCAGGCGACCGTTCAATGTGGCGGTAGCATCTGATTCTGAATCTAGACGCCCGAACCGTTCGTCTTCCTCAGAATCCATAATATCTTCGAGACGCTGCAGTCCGATCGCGAGTGCCTGCCAGCCATCGGCGAATTCGGCAAATTGCCCAAAGGGAATCAGGAACATTCCCGCCAAGATATAGATTGCAACAAGTGTGCCAAGGGTCATTTCTCCGGTCATGACTTGGTTCGCCCCAATGGCCAGCACCGCCGCGTGGGTGAGGATCATAAACAGCCCTGGTACTGCGGCGTTTATATGGCCAATTTCAACAAATCGTTGCCGCGCCGCTAATTCGCGAGCCTGATAGCCGCTCCAGCGAGAGAAAAAACTGTCGTCCGACGCTGTCATCCGTAGGTTATCGGCCTGGTGCAGCATCAGCATACCGAGTCCGATCAGCATGCTCTGTTCTCGCCGCATCAAGTAGTTCACATCAGTACGCGTACGCTCAATCAAATACACAACCACGGTGTTCAACACTGCCAGACCGAGAACGACCAACGCCAGCGTCGTATCATAGGCCAACATAGCAACCAGAAATACCATGCTCATTGCCATTTCGATCACGAGAGCGACGAAATGGTTCTGAAGTCCTTGTGATAATTTGTCAATTGACAGGAGTCGATCAGTCAGATCGCCGGCAAGTCGGTGGCTGAAATACTCCACTGGCAACCGCAACAGTTTTGACAGGCAACGATTGCCGACCTCAATCGACATTTGGACCGACAAACGCTTCATGCATTGCTGCTTGAGCAAGCTGAGCCCAAAGATCAGGACGGCGGCCGTTGCCAGAACGCCTGCCGCGAGGGTTCCCCACTGCTCGGTTCCGCCTAATACGCGGTCTACGAACAGGTTGAGCAACACTGGCGTGATCAGGGCTAGCAAGGCCATCATCAGTCCGCAGACCAATACGTAAGCCAGCGAGATGCCGCTTCCATGGAACCAAGACGGGAGATGCCGGAACATCCCCGGCGGTGCGCCTCCGCGCTGAAATTCCGGTTTGGGACTCAAGTGCAATGCAATTCCTGAGAACCCTTTGGCGAATTCTTCCAACGATACCCTCCGGCGACCCATCGCCGGGTCGTTCAGGTACGCGTATTTGTCGTCAAAGCCCTCCAGAATCAAAAAGTGGTTCCATTCCCAAAACAGAATCTGCGGAAGTGGCATGTTCTTAAGGTGCCGAACGTTCACGCTGCGGCCGGCGCATTTGAGGTTATAGTATTTGGCTGCCCGCGCGAGACCTGCTGCTGTAGAACCGTCCCGACTTACCCCGCATCTGTAGCGTAGTTCATTCAAGGGCACCCAGAGCCCGAAATACGCCAGCACGCTTCGGAGGCATGCAGCACCGCATTCGGTCATATGCATCTGCATCACCAGCGGAGTCATCACCCGCCGCTTGCGTTGTTTTTTGGCTTTCGCCCACTTTGATGGTGCCAACAGGCCGAAAGGGAAGGGCGACATCTGGGTTATCTGACTACTACTTGAGAAAAGCCTAACTTAAGCAGCCTCTTTTGCATGGGCGAGGTGCGAAGTGCCACCCACAATTGATTGATGATGTTCAAGTCGTCAATCCAAGCATTTTTTCCCTTAGGAAAGGCTGGGTATGAGCAGTGAAATAGGCGGTACCTCACCTAGAATTATCCGTACCCGACATGAGGTGCCGTTCTGCACAGGAAATTCAGGCACTTGGAGGAGCGTAATATCAATTCGATGCAGAGAATTCTCGGTCGCTGGTTTTATAGTCGCAAGCCAATCTGGTAAAGGCCCGGCTGTGACGGAACTCACCTCACCGATCAATATCTGTCTGTCACCGTCGGGTATTGCCACGTCCACTGTAGCTTGCATGCCTGGGTTTATGCTTTGCGCAATGCCCGGAGCGGTTCGCAGCACCGCATGATTCGCCCCGGCCTCAGCGTCTGGATTACTTCGGATCCGCGCGACAGAAGTGCCAGCAGGGACAAATTCTCCGGGTGCTGAGTTCAATTCCATGACTTGGCCTCCAGTATGTGCGACGATCATCTCCCGCGCCCCGCGCCCCGCTTCCATCTCCAGTAGCGCCGCGTGAGCTCCTTCCATGTGCGACAGAATAGATGAGATGTTGTCATTCTCCGCCTGTGAGGCTCTTTGCTCCAAAAGCTCCACCGAGTGGCGTAAGACAGCTAATTCACGATCCAGTTGCGGAACGCTCTGCCGGGCGATATGGTCGCCAGCCTCTACATAGTCCCCCGGGGACACAAGAAATTCAATTAGATGTCCGGGTTCGACCGAAACTACTTCGTGGCGCACCCCAGGTTTGATCAGCACACCGTCAACCGTGATTCCATGCTCGATGCGAGCGAACAGTGCCCAAGCGAGCGACAATAGAATTAGCACGATGGTAAGGGTAAAGACGATTCGCTCGTGAGGTGCTGTTACGGTAAGCAGAACATCGAACTGACGACGCTTACTTCTACTGGAAGCGGCTCGGTCCAGACGCTCAATAGCCCGCATTATTCGTAACTCCAGAATATTGGCAAGTTTGATCGGCGAATAATGTAGTTGCACATGCCAGCCGCACTGAACCTCGAATTTGTGACAGACTACTCAAATCGGGATTTTGGGATTTACGCAATGAAGTAAATCCTTATAGCACAAGGCATATAACAATTTCCCGATTTCACCTTCTGGGTGAACGGCAAGACTACCTGGGCTTGCAGAATCGAATCAACTGTTGCCATTCAGAATGGACACCAGCGTGAGGGCATCAAAATGCATGCCTTGACCGCCATGTGGGCCAAGGCATGTCATCAAGCACCCGGTTTCCTCAACGATCGCGCGCCGAGGAAAGACATGTTCAGCAGCAACAACGCCCTGCTGCAATCGCCTCAAGCTGCTCCTCACCAATCTCGGTGACCGGCAGCGACAGATGCAGTGTCTGTGCGTCGCTCTCGTGCACCTCCACATGAACGTCTTCAGGAAGGTCAACTCCCAGTTCCTGGGAGATCGCATCCTTGGGGTTTGAAACCAGTAAAGACCGAAAGTCCTCATCGCTGATAGCTCGGTCAGTGAGTTGACGACGCATATCGTCTGCCGATTGTAACGGAGTCTCTGCAAAAGATTGCCAATCCATACCAAATAACCTCTCAAGAACAAGTGATAAATTGGATTCTGATTATAGGCATCCATCCGAATAACTGTCAATCCAATGACTTGATTTTGGGTAAACGCCGGTCTTTTGGATTAGTTTCCATTCCTGTCCCAATGTTCAGCCAGCAAAACAAAACTACTGCCTCATCTGGTTCAGTCTCTACCGGTTGATTATCATCACCGAAGATTCAAACGGAGACTACCATCGCTACTTCTCGCGCTTTCCTTTCGACAGGATTAAACTGCTCTGTACCGACCCACCGTATCTGAATTCCACCCGCAAGGCTCTCAGGCATAACCGCTACCGCTACGATTATGAGGATAAAGACCATTTGTAGCTGTTCGCAGTATCCCGGCATTTCTCTGAGTTGATTTCACCTTATCGGGCGCGATGATGCCAACCGCTTCCAGCCATATCGCCAGCAAGTGCCAAATTTCGTTTCGCGAAAGCGTCGATGCCGTGCGGGCTGGATATTACCTTGGTGAATTTCCTCAAGTTCCGCTGCGCGGCCAACGAGCCATCAACAAGAACACATAAGCATTGACCTGCGAGACGCCATCTTCAGTTAGCACGATCTCGAAATGGTGAATGCGTTGCAGGAGCAGAAACGGGCCTGAACGGCCGATTAGCGTTTTTGCTCCTGACGACCATTCGGCTAGCCCTGAAAGTCTTTCGGGAATAGCAAGACATTCCTCACGCAAACCGTCGATGAGTTCCTTCCAACACGCTTTGTCCTTAAACCATCCCGTACGGTCGTAAATCGTATTCGCCGAAAAGATCTGTAAATCGAGAGTTGGTTCCAGGCCGGCAGTGCCGACGTCAATTCGGACTCCCATCTGCATCTGGGACAAGGCACCATGCGCTTCGAGGCGCTCCAGCACATTAGCAACTGCTGATCGCCGTCCGGGCCAACCAGCGCGTTCCAGAAATGCCATGATATCGCGTGAATTAACGAAACCCAGCATTGCGAGCCGAAGAAACCTGCTTCTTGAAGGAATTACGCCAATGGCTCCGACACGTGTGTCCGGTTCCATCGCCAGATAGGCGCGCTCGGCGTGCCGACGTTCGGTCTCATCTGGCACCCGGTTCATAGCGGACATCACTGCATTGAATGCCAACTGAAAATCCCCGATCCGCTCACCGGAAAGGTCGTTGATCAGCGTCGGGCCAATGGGGTACAAAAAGATCCCCGGCTCTCCTTGTACCTGCCGCTTCGGATCGATGTCGTACTGTAGTAAAACCCTGTCGCCCACGATACGCTGAAGAGAGGAGGCTTCCACTCCTGTCTCGCCCAAGAGAGAAGCGATACGCGCGAACGACGGGTCTGCGTCGTTGGACGTTACCTTGTCTTTGAAGAATGCTGCTGATTGGGTTCCACCCAACAACGACAGGTCAAGCAACGCAGCTGGGTTTGATTCATCAATCGGAAACCCCACCCACAGGGGAAAACCCGCCAGTGTCGGGGGGAGTTCACGCGCACTTTCCACCAGTTTATCCCAGCTCTCGGGATCGATCTGCAATGAGGAGAAGTATCCTTTCATTCGCGCCAGCAATTCTCCCAGGGAACCAGCCTCTTGAAAAAGCTGGTCTTCATTGGCAGCCCACTCGTCTGCAAAACTCATAGCCAACATCCCGTTCTGAGGCCCTTGCTGTTCAGGAGTGTGCGACGTTGCAGCATCGAAACCTCAGCAAGCAGTAATTTACTTCCAGCGAGCCTCATTTTTTTCACAGTCCGACTCACGATCTCACTCCCGCTTCCCGAATTTCGCACTTGCCTTTGCCTCTTTCAACTCCTCGGGTAACCGGTAGCGGTGGATGTCAATCATCGCGGCGTCGAGCAGTAAAACAAACGGGCTGGCTTTCCAAAGCCGTGCAGCGCTCGGAGCAAGTCTGCGAGAGGTTCTTTGAAAACGGTACTTGCACCGCATCCATGGCAGCAACCCGGCGGTTTGCTGCTGAGGAAATTGGAACTGATCTGCGAGCTCGTCACCGAGTAGCGCGCGGGATATTCGATACCCATGTTCCACCATGGTTCGCTTTGCGGTCGGGTCGGTCAGTCTGGCGACCTCGGGCAAGGCCTCGACCGTTGCGTTCGTTATCACCGCCGATATCCTGTCGGGCGACGGCTCGCAGATATGGCCGATTCTGGACAACTCTGCGGTTTCAGCCTCGTTGTCACCGCACAACAGGTGCTCGGGAGTCCCAATTAGCCACGATGCATAACGCCATATCTGCATAATGCTGGAGCGCGCATCAGCATTCAGATTCGCCCCTAGCCGTACTACATCTCGAATGAGCGACGCCGAGAAGTTGGCTGACGTCAAAGCCATGTTCGCGGCACTGATCGGTGCGCCGAAATTAGCTTCGTTCCATCGACCTGACATGCGAAGGCGACGCCGGAAACGCGCGTGTGTCAAGCGGATACGAAGGGAAAACATCCAGCCTTCTCCCCCAGGGTCGAGAGCTCCCGGAAGCATGAGTGTTTCGGTCAAATAGCGTATATTCTGTCGGATTATCTGCAGGCCTTGCTGGGTGGTGACCTGTCCCGTCATGAAGAACACCTTGCTCATCAGACTGTTAAAGTTTCGCAAGCTGACTACAATAAAACCAATGATGAAAAGATCCAAGTGCTCATGAACGGCGAAACGACCGGGAAGAACTGCGTCGCGATCGAACCACCGCGGCGGGACTTTGAGAGATTCGAAGAAGTCGATAACCGCCCGCGGCGTCTCCGGAAGAGGTTTCGCCTTCAGGTCCATGCAGGCTTTCATGATACGATTGATGTCCCGCCCATCAAGCGGTGCCAGTGCCTCGACAACAGCATCAGCCAGTGGATCATCGATGACTGTGTTTTCGATATAGTTTTTTGCAAGATTCCGATTCAGGATGACAGCCTTGCTGTATCCGTCCCGGTAGACGGAAGGAATTTCAATTTCGTTCACGGCGCTACTCGCATTCCGACTCTAATGCACCAAACTGTCTGAGATCGAAGCGACCGTACTGCCATTCCTTCTTGAGCGTCACAAAACTGTGCATTACCTACTGCAGTATTTCCTGTAACAAGCCACAAATTCCAGTCAATTTCAGAACACGCGACAGATTCTCGACGAGTCAAAGATTGCCAATGTACCGTCCTCATCGGGTGATACTTTGGCGGCATCGCAGTTAAACAGTCGCGTCATGGCGAGTTACTCTCCGTCTGCGGTCAACTGTCATCAACAGGGGCGGAAGAAACAAGAAATCCAAGACCAAGGCGAACGCGATAACAATTGCCGTCAGTTGTCCCATCTGTGCTGTGGGAAAGAAATCAGACAGGCCGAGGACCAAAAAGCCCGCCACCAGTATGATTGTGGTTGCGTACAAAGCTCGACCGACAGTGCGGAACGCGTAGCGCACGGCATCTTCCGGCGTACAGTTGAGTTCGCGTCTTGCATGAAGATATTTACTGAGGAAATGGACCGTGTCGTCCACCACGATCCCGATTGTCATCGCCATGACGACCGAAAGCGCCAGACCTACTTGTCCCACAGTCAGGCCCCAGATTCCGAAAGCCATCAATCCGGGTACAAAATTTGACACCAGGCTCACCAGCCCGATTCGAAGCGAACGGAACGCAAGAACAAGAAGGGTCGAAACACCAAGAAATGCGATCACAGTTCCCACAATCATCGCTCGAATGTTACGCTCCCCGATATGTGCGAACATCAACGCGGCTCCTGAACTTTGAACCTGCGAGAAATTCGGTGTGTTATTATCCAGCCACGACTTCGCACGCGCATCAAGTTGTAGCAATGCCTGCGTGGAAAGCGTCTCCGTCGTCACGGTCATACGTGTTGCAGACTTGGACACATTCATCCGGTTGTTGAGATCAAGACCGAAAGGAAGCGAGAGTTCGTAGAGAAGAAGGATTTGTGACGCCAAATCGCGGTTTTCTGGAATCCGGTAGGCAGCCGGATCATCGCCGTGTATGCCCATGTTGATCTCGCGAAAGATGTCGCTGATAACCAGTACATGCCGTGTTTCCGGCTGCGCTCGATACCAGTCGGCAAAATCGGATATATCCTGCAAGTATGCAGGATTGGTGATCTCACCCGGTCCGTCGGCTGCAATTGAATATTCAATCACGGTATTCCCGCTGAGGTTTTTATCGAGAAAATCGGTGTCCTTGCGCAGTTGAACCCCTTCATCGAAGAAGTGCGTCAGAACATCATTCAATTCGTTGCGCGGAACTGCCGCCAAAAGTCCAATGATCACCGCCATGGATGTCCACAGCATAATCGTCTTGTGACGTATCGTCAATTCCGCGATGGCCTCCATTCCGAGACGCGATTGCCCGGGCTGTCGAGGCTTCATCGAGAATATAGTCAGCAGTGCAGGCAGGAAAGTGACTGAGAGCACAAAAGCAACACCGGCACCAATTGCGACAAGCGTGCCGAGGTGGCGGTACGGCGGTACTTCGGAAAAATTCATCATCACGAAACCGAATGCCGTGGTCGCACTTGCAAGGAAAATCGGATTTAGGTTCACCTCGATGGATCGTACCACCGCCATGGATCTGGAATCGCCCGTTCCAAGGCGTTCTTGGACTGTTACCAGAAGATGTAGGCAATTGGCGACGGCGAGTGTCAGCACGATGATAGGCGTCGCCGAAGTGGCGGTGGAAAACGGAATACCGACCCAGCCAGCCACTCCCATCGCAGTAAGAATTGACAGGATGACTACTCCGCCAATCGCTGCAATTCCCGCGAGTCCGCGGGTCAGAACGCCGAGGATCACCGCCATTACGGCCAAAGATGCGGGCAATATTGTCCCCATGGCGGCCAAGGTCGCTTCGGTGAAAGTCTGATTGATGATCACCGTACCGACGGGACGGAAATCGATGCCCGCAAACCGTTCTTTTCCTTGCGCCGCAAGGCTGCGCGCAAATTCGGTAACCTCAGCTATGCTTGCGGCGTTATCTCCGTCGGGTAGTTTGACGGTGATATTGACAGCACTGACACCACCGTTGCGCGCCAAGAGGTTACCCGCAAGTCGCGGATCCTCCAAAGCTGTTGCACGGATTTTACGACGTTCCTCCGTGTCTCCGATCTTTTCCGGGTCAACGAGATCGTTCACGGAGAACCCATCTGCGTCCGCTATCATGTTCTGGAAGTTCGTGATCGAATCGACGCGCGTCGCGTAAGGTGTTTGCCACCCATTTTCAGTCAACCAGACGGCGGCCGAGAGAGCTTGTTCAGATGTAGCGTCTCGATCGTCCGGGACGATCATGATCAGAACGTTATCGCTCTTCTCATAGGTATTCTCTAATGCTTCAAATGCTAGAAGTTCAGGGTTGTCTTCGTCAAAGAACGTCCGGTAGTCTGTGGAGATTTTCAGGAAAACAATGCCGCTGGATGCCGCACCGACTAGGATCACCGCTGCCGCAATAACGATATAGCGGGCCGAAATTATCCACTCCCCAAACCGTGTCGGGAAACTCTGCATTTTGACGCTCGACGTGTTGGCTATATCCGGGTCCGTCTTGCGACAGTGCCATTTCGACGCATTGGTGGCACCAAGACTACCCGAGCTCGCGGAATCGAATCAGCTGTTGCCATTCAGAATAGACACCAGCATGAGGGCAACAAAATGCATGCCTCGACCGCCATGTGGGCCAAGGCATGTCATCAAGCACCCGGTTTCCTCGACGATCGCCCGCCGAGGAAAGACATGTTCAGCAGCAACAACGCCCTGCTGCAATCGCCTCAAGCTGCTCCTCACCAATCTCGGTGACCGGCAGCGACAGATGCAGTGTCTGTGCGTCGCTCTCGTGCACCTCCACCTGAATGTCTTCAGGAAGGTCAACACCCAGCTCCTGAGAGATCGCATCCTTGGGGTTTGAAACCAGTAAAGACCGAAAGTCCTCATCGCTGATAGCTCGGTCAGTGAGTTGACGACGCATATCGTCTGCCGATTGTAACGGAGTCTCTGCAAAAGATTGCCAATCCATACCAAATAACCTCTCAAAAACAAGTGATAAATTGCATTCTGATTATATGCATCCATCCGAATAACTGTCAATCCAATGACCTGGTTTCCGTATCCGGAAATTGGGCAGCAATATACAGGCTTGAGCTTATCGAGCGATGCATCGGGTCGCTGAAGATATGCTTTAGAATTTTACGAATTGCGCCACCTATTTTACGCGGGTTCTACTTCTACTCTGCGTGTTACACAGAGTCAGCAGTGTGGATAATCGGGGCGTGATCGACAAGGCGGGCAAACATCTGAAATTAATATGCATGCGATCTAACCCGAAAACCACGCTACGAATCTGCTAGGGTCGTAGGCCAATCACGAGATGCGGTGGCGAGAGCGGGGTAGCGTCCCTCGAATTCCAACGGCGAATGGAGCTGGTACAAGATTGGCGGTGTGAATGGCAGGACTGGTACCATCTTGAAGAACTTGACATCTCAGTGTGGTTGCAGACTGAATCTGATTGCCGATTCAGTCTGTGAGATCGCGGTTCCATTCGCCGTGATGAACGCGTCAACCCCTAGATCCCGGGTGGTGCCCGCTACCTGTCAATCAGACCGCTTTGGAAACAGATGCAATCCTGCAAATGTCAACAACGCGACCGATCGCGACCTCAGCATCCATTTTAATTTGTTGAGGTCTTCTTAAATCAACATTCGCTGGAAACGGAGCATCACGCGTAATTGCTGGGAATCTTCCATGAGGGAGTCGAATTTGTCGGTATATGTCGTCTCGAAACGCTCCATAGCTGAAAGCAGGCACTGTTCGCGCAGGCCTTCGGAGACAGCGCGCCCCAGCGCATACCCCGCCCAGATTCCGAAATGGATTCCCTCGCCGGTGAACGGGTCGATCATGGCGGCCGCATCGCCGATCAGTGCGACCTGTCGTTGCGGAACCAGCGGTAGTTCGGAGAACGCCAAGGGTAGTGGGTGGGTCGAGATATTGTTCAGATCATGGATGACCAGACCTTCGCGGGCGAGGTACTGGACGTAGTCGTCAAGGTGGGATTTCAGGCTTTTGCCAGCTGCCTTGTAGTCGCGTATGTCAAGACCCACGCCGATGTTGACTTTGTTGTTCTGCAACGGGAAGATCCAGCCGTAACCTGGGATTAGGCGACCCAGAAAATCGATTTGCAAGGCACCCTTGTCGAAACCTTCCAGTTGTGCGTATGCGCGAACGCCGACGGCGACATGTTTTTCACTGTTGAGCTCGAGCCCTGCGACTCGCCGGACCCGGGAACTCGCACCATCCGCTCCGACCAGAACTCTAGCTCGAATGAGCACATCACAACCGCGCCGCTGCTTGATGGTAAGATTCCAGAGCCCGGCGGATTCGTCGAAGACGGCCCCGTTCATGGTGTATCCGGTCAGGTCGTGTGCGCCTCGTTGTATTGCGGCTTCGTACAAGGCAGTATCAAATAGCTTCCTTTCGACGATGTAATAAGTGTATCGGTCGAAATCGATCAGCTTTTTGAGATACTGGAATTTGTGAGGGAAGTTCAACCGGGAACGGTCGATCCGCGACCTACCTGCGAAAATGGCGTTCAGTTTGAGTTCTTCGAGCACCGAGACGGCATCTTGTCGTATCGCATCACCGCAGGGCTTGTCCCGTGGAAACGTTTCCCGATCGATCAGGGCGACGCGAATTCCTTCGTGAGTACCTAGTGCGCTGCACGCACAAACGCTCCCCGCCGGCCCGGCACCCACGACGGCCAGATCCCAAGGTTCCTGTTCCATCGCCTATTCCCGGTTTCCTGGAGTAGTCTCACCGCTCCGGCTAGCCTTGAGAGTTCCCGCTAGTATGTTGTCCCGCAGTCGTGTAGTATTCGATCTGTACATAAGCAAATACGACCAGATTAATTGAATTAATCGCGGTTCAGTATGAAACAAATCTGGTGGCCGATGCGATTCATTAATGGTGTAGATTATAGTGTGCTATGGGTACTAGATAACCGAGCGATTGATAGGCTCGCATTTCGTTGCATTGATGCTGATAAGTTTCCAGTTCACCAAGGCGAACTTTAGCTGGTCCCGACAAAACGGGTATAACTCATCGCGACTGGTCTGGACGGCTTGCTTTATGGGGGTGTGCGCGAATGAAGTGATATTGTCAGGCAGATTCTGCCAGCCGGTGTCGTAGTCAATTTTCGTTGAGCGCTGACAAGGTGTAGATGAGGCGATATCGTGTGGAGATGCGATCGCGGATCTGTCGCCAAAGATTCGCAAATGATCCGGACGGGGCTCTGTATCAGGGCAAATTTTCTGGTTTGAGCAAACGTCCCTGGTTTTCATCATAAGGATGGACTTTTGATGCCCTGTCATCACCGCGGAAAATAGGTCGATTCTCATTGGCCCACTTGAAGATGAATCTCTCTAGGCTAAATTCGTTTGAATAGCCTCGCTGATTTAGAATGGCGGTAATGCGCGTGGATCGGTAGCCGACCGAGCAATACGCGACTATGCGACTATCTGATTACTGATCTTCAAGCAATTCAATTGCGTCAGTTGCGTTCTGCGTAAGAACTGCTCCGTGAATATGACTGGCTTCAAATTCCTGCGGCTCGCGCGTGTCAATGTATTGTGATTTCAGGCCGATTTTTGAGCAACTTAGCAAGATCATCGGTTGACATCGGGCGTGTATCTGGAAAATCATCGCGAACTGTACGTAATGTATCAGTCAAAAGTTCATTCCGGGTGGGCGAAACGCGTCCCAATTTGATCATCGCGTTGCAATATTGGACTTGCAATTCGGGAGGATTCCATCTAAGAATTATGGTAAGCAATAGTGGCTCAGGATAGGTGCGAAAATCGAATAATTGATGTCAAAGCGCTGTAAGGCGGGATTTCTTCCGATTAGGGCAAAGTCTGAGGAACTTTTAATCTAAATTTCAGCTGCAGATGTATGCTATACTTTGGCGCGAAGATAAATTTCAGAGGGATTGTTGATCAATCGGTGATACGATGAAATCTTACTGAAATGATCCACCTGTGAAACGGAGGAACGGACTGAAGAAAACCTCGCTCAAGCGGGGTTTTTAAATGTTCAAATTCAAAAGCGAGTTGCGGAAATAAAAGCGGGGCATTTTAAAATTTGTCTGACCCATTGGAAACACAACAGGATTGGCAGGGCATGCTTGATGAAGCTGTGGAAGGCTACGGCTACGAGCTGGTACACATCGAATTGGTCGGCCGCGGAAAATCCCGAGTGCTTCGTTTGTATATCGATGCGCCGGGCGGCGTCGATCTCAAAGACTGTGTATTCGTCAGCAAGCAGGTGAGTCGCCTGCTTGATGTGGAAGACCCATTTGTCGGTTCGTACAATCTGGAAGTGTCATCTCCGGGAATTGAACGACCACTCGCCAAGCGCGAGCACTTTGTGCAGGCAGTCGGACAGTGGATAGATGTTTCAACTTGGGTTCAGTGCGAAGGCAGAAAGAATTTCCTGGGACAGCTGCTCGAAGTGGAAAACAACTTTATTGTGGTGGACGCTGATGGTGAAAACTACAGAATTGACATCAACGGTATTCGCCGGGCCCGTTTGAAGCCGGACATGAGCGAATTGGTTTGACGGAGCGCGTGAGTAATGGATAAGTCGACCATACCAACAATTGTGCAGGCTCTTTCCGACGAGCGGAATCTTGACACCGAAGTAATATTCGAAGCGGTTGAGGACGCTCTGGCGGCGGCTGCCAAAAGACAGAATATGCTCGATATTGATGCCAGAGTGGCGATCAATCGGGAAACTGGCGGCTTTGACACATACCGCAGATGGGAGATTGTGGAGGAAGAAGACGAAAATTTCAGTGAAGATCGTCATATTACGCTGGCTAAAGCCAGTCAATCGCAACCGGATGCCGAAATCGGTCAATTTGTTGAGGAACTGATTCCGTCGAACGCATTGGGCCGGATAGCCGCCCAGACAACCAGACAGGTTATCATGCAAAAAGTGCGGGAAGCGGAGCGCCGGCGGGTGTATGAACAATATACACCGCTTGTCGGAACAATGCTGTTCGGGTCGGTGCGGCGCACCGAACGACTCGATACAATCGTAGATGTTGAAAGTGTTGAGGCGCTTTTGCCCAAGAACTGCAGCATACCCAAAGACGGCCTGCGCAAGGGCGACCGGATCAGAGGCATTCTGAAAGATGTGCGCAGCGATTCGCGAGGTCCCCAGTTGATTTTGGATCGCACCTCCCCAGAGTTACTGATTGAGCTGTTCAAACTCGAGGTGCCGGAAACCCGGGAAGGTCTGGTTGGAATCAAAAGTGCCGCTCGAGACCCGGGATCGAGAGCTAAAATTGCGGTATTCTCTCCGGATTCCAAAATTGATCCGATCGGTGCCTGCGTCGGGGTGCGCGGTACGCGGGTACAGAGCGTTTCCAACGAAATTGCAGGTGAGCGGGTGGACATTGTTCAGTGGTCACCCAACGCACCACAGTTTGTAATTAATGCACTGGCGCCGGCGGAGGTCGAGTCAATTGCCATCAACAACCACACGCACAGTATGGATGTTGTTGTTGCTGAATCGCAGTTGTCGCAAGCAATCGGGCGCAGCGGACAGAACGTGAGGCTTGCCTCGCAGCTTACCGGGTGGTCGCTGAACATCATGACCTATGACGAATCCCAGGAAAAACGGTTCAAGGAAGATCGGGCGGAAATCGACAAACTGATGGAACAGTTGGACGTCGATGAGGACGTTGCAATGGTTCTGGTCCAACACGGCTACCGCACGATGCTGGATATCGCCTACGCGGAAACCGATGTGTTGGCAAACATCGAGCAATTTGATGAGAATCTTGTCGAAGAGATTCAGAACAGGGCAACCGATGCGATCCTTAAGGACGAGATAGCCGGCGTGATTAAAGCGGAGCACAACAAACCCGAACCATCGCTGTTCGAGGTCGAGGGAGTCGATGAGAACCTGGCGGGTCTGCTTGCTGCCAACGATATCCTGAGTCGCGAGGCTCTGGCAGACTGTTCCACATATGATCTGCTGGACGTATTTCCGACTATGGACGTAGAATTTGCCGGTGAGCTGATCATGAGTGCGCGGGCACCGATGCTTGAAGAATTGGAAAACGACGAAGGGTAATTGACTGCATGACGGAATCGCTCAAAACTATGGCGGAATCACTCCAGATTTCTGAGGATCGGCTGATTCTGTTGTTTGAAGATGCCGGCGTAGAGGGCATGACGAGTGAAAGCAAGATCACGCCCAAGGCAAAGTTCAAACTGGTTAAATCGATGCATTCCGGTCGCGTACAGATTCAATCAAAGACATCAAGCCAATCCGTTGAATCGCAGGGACGCACTGGTGCGAAACGGGAAGTCAAGATAGAGGTTGTAGACGGGTCCGTTCTTGCACCAAGAGGTATTCCAACACCGCCTGTTGTTGTTCCAGCAGATACACCTGAAGTGGAAGAGGAGGAACCCGTCAATGACGAAACTCCCGAGGTGGCGGCGCAACCTCAGCCCGAAGTGGAAATAGAAGATCAGCAAGCAGATGCCACGGTAGAGGAAGCCGAACAGCTGGCGACGGAAGCGGAACCAGAATTGACCGTTGTTGATGAAGTGACGCCGGAACCGGAGATCGAAACCATCGAGGTAACGGAACCCGAAGTCCAACCCCCTGCTGAAATCACTGATCAGACAGCCAAACCGAAAGAACTCGATAGCGTCAAGACACCACCTAAGAAACCCAAAGGGAAAAGAAAACCAGCTCCGCAGGAAGATGCAGCAAGGCGAGAACAGTTGCATATTGCCAGAGGCAGGAGAAAGCCGTCCAGAGATCGAGGCCGCAAGTCGAAGGCACCGATCGGTGAGGATCGTTATAAGAAACATCAGTTTCAGGAGCCCGTGGATCCGATCGTAATGGAGGTGGCGGTATCTGATTCCAATCCGATCACAGATCTCGCACGGGCAATGTCCGTCAAGGCCAGCGAATTGATCAAGAAACTGTTTGAGGTGGGTCAGATCGTCACGATCAACGATTCAATCGACAAGGACGTAGCCTACTATCTGATTGATGAAATGGGGCACTCGCCGGTCGAGGCCGACTCTGTAGACCTGGAAGCGAGTCTGGTTAATCAAGGATCGGACAATCGTGAAAAGCGCCCGCGTTCACCTGTCGTTGCAGTAATGGGGCACGTCGATCACGGTAAGACAACCTTGCTGGACTATATTCGTTCGACCAAGGTGGCGGCGAGCGAAAAAGGTGGAATTACACAACATATCGGCGCGTACGTGGTAAAGACCTCTAAAGGTAGTATCACGTTCTTTGATACGCCGGGCCACGAGGCGTTTTCTGAAATGCGGGTTCGCGGTGCGCAGGCAACGGATATTGTGATTCTGGTTGTTGCGGCTGATGATGGGGTGAAACCTCAGACCGTGGAAGCCATCAATCACGCGCGCAGTGCGAATGTTCCGATCATCGTTGCCATCAATAAGATTGACAAGGACAAATCCAGTCCCGACAAAGTACTGCGGGAGCTTACGGAGCACGATGTCATTGTAGAGGATTTTGGTGGAGATGTGCTGTATGCGCAGGTCTCTGCATTGAATGGTACGGGCGTAGATGAACTGCTTGAGATGGTGGAACTTCAGTCCGAAGTATTGGATCTGGCTGAACCCGATGAGGGCTTGGCCGGTGGAGTTGTAATCGAGGCACGGGTCGATCGGGGACGCGGTGCCGTGGTGACGGTTCTGGTGCAGAAAGGCAGACTTCAAAATCGAGATTTCGTTGTTGCTGGCGTCCAGAAGGGACGCGTGCGCGAACTTCGAAACGATCGCGGGATGAAAGTTAAATCAGCAGGTCCGTCAACACCAGTGGAGATTGTTGGATTCCCGGAAATCCCTGCAGTCGGTGACGATTTTTTATGCGTCCAGGATGACAGGATCGCGCAGCAACTCGTCGAATTTCGCCGCGCCAGCATGACCAAACCCGGGTTGAGACCGACAGAGATCACTTTTGGCGGTTCGGACGAGCCCAAAATTCTGAATGTACTCATTAAAGCGGATGTTCGCGGCTCGGCCGAAGCCTTGTCAACTGCACTGGCGAATCTGTCCAATGAGGAGGTTGAAATCAAGGTCATTCATGACATGGTTGGTGGCATCAGCCTATCCGATGTAAATCTTGCAATGCCCGCCGATGCTGTAATCATTGCGTTCAATGTTCGGGCTGAAGCGACTGCGAAGCAGGCGATTGACAATTATGACATCGAGGTCATTTACTGCAGCGTGATCTACGAAGCGATCGACATAATGAAGGAAATGATTGAAAGTAATATGAAACCGGTTACTGTAGAAGAGATTGTTGCAAAGATTGAGGTTCGAGAAGTGTTCAAGTTCGCAAAAGTTGGAACGATTGCAGGCTGCTACGTCATCGAGGGCACTGTCCGTAACAATCTTCCGGTACGGGTACTGCGCGACAACATCCTGAAGCACAACGGGGTGATTGACTCGCTGAGGAGATTCAAGAACGACGTGCCTGAAGTCAAAGCTGGTTTGGAATGCGGGATTCAGTTACGTAATTATCACGATATCCATACCAATGATCAGTTGGAAGTCTACCTCTCCAAGGAAGTCAGCCACTCTTGACGGGTTTGTATCTTTTTCGACTGAACAATGATTGACGACGGAACAGGTGCCAGTCGCTGTAGAAAAGTCGGATCTGTGGTGCATCGCGAATTGAGTGAAATCTTGCTGACCAAGCTATCCGATCCCAGAATTGGACAGATCACGATTACCGAAGTGTTTATGTCGCGGGATTTGAAGCATGCAAAGGTATACGTCACAAGTAGTGAAACACCTGACAGTATGGAGAGGACATTGACCAATCTCAACCGTGCTAAGTCGTATATACGCCGCCAACTCGGCGCGAATCTGAATATGAAATTCACACCGGCGGTTTCGTTCCTGAAAGACGAAGT
Organism: Arenicellales bacterium; assembly: GCA_951813075.1. Taxonomy (GTDB): domain Bacteria; phylum Pseudomonadota; class Gammaproteobacteria; order Arenicellales; family JAJDZL01; genus JAJDZL01. The sequence goes on from OX638343.1 coordinate 121,980, forward strand.
GCCAGAGCGCAGTGGCCATGTGATCAGTTTGATTGAAAAGGTATCGGGTGGTGGAGACCAATGAAAGCCAGCGACAGAATTTCGAAAGCGGTTTCCGGAATCCTGCTTCTCGACAAGCCTTCCGAAATCTCCTCTAATTTAGCTTTGGGGAAGGTGAAGGCGCTGCTCGGTGTACGCAAAGCGGGACATACCGGAAATCTTGATCCGATTGCGACAGGTCTTTTGCCGATATGCTTTGGCGAGGCGACAAAGGCAGCCGGATTTTTCCTTGATGCAGACAAGTGCTACAGAACGTTAGTGAGACTGGGCGCATCGACCACGACAGGAGATCGCGAAGGCGACGTTATCGAGCGGCGTCCGGTGAACACTACAAAACGGAAAATTCGAAAAGCACTGAACGAGTTTGTCGGAGAATACGATCAACTTCCGCCCATGTATTCGGCTGTAAAGATCATGGGAGAGCCGTTGTACAAGTATGCGCGTCGAGGTATAGAAGTTCAACGCAAGACGAGACGCGTGAGAGTCTACGAAATCAAGTTACTGAATTTTGATGATTCGAGCATCGAAATTGAACTTAGTTGTTCAAGCGGGTATTATGTGCGGGTTCTTGCACATCAACTCGGTGAGAGACTTGCATGCGGCGCACATGTCGAATCGTTGAGGCGTCTTGGTGTCGGAAGTCTGCATGTCGACGACAGTTACAGTATCGAAGAAATTGAGCGGGTTCCGTCAATCGAACAAAGGCGTGAATTATTGATTCCGTGCGATCAGACGTTGACCCATTTGCCAAAAGTTGATCTTTCCTCTGATGCAGCGTACTACCTGTGCCGCGGCCAGGCGGTTCGAGCGGGCAATCTTCCATCTGAAGGTGTGGTGAGATTGTATGAGGATTCTGTCGGATTTTTAGGGATTGGCAAGTCCTTGGGTGATGGAAGAGTCGCTCCCAAACGACTTTTCCACGTTACGAGTGCCTAAACTCTTGTATGATAGGCACGTCAGTGTAGTATGGTGTAAATTGGTTAAGTCCGCAAACAAGACTATGGGACGTGTTTGCGGATACTTTTTTTGGAATGGAATAGGAAAATGGCTTTATCGGTAGCTGAAAAAACAAAGATAGTTGACGACTATCGCCGAAATGAAAATGATACGGGGTCGCCCGAAGTGCAGGTTGCGCTGTTGACCGAGAGAATTCGCGGACTGACTGATCATTTCAAGGAACACAAGCATGACCATCACTCGCGGCAAGGGTTGTTGCGGATGGTGAATCGTAGGCGTAAATTGCTGGATTATCTCAAATCTAAGGATCAGGAGCGATACAAGGAACTTATTTCGCATTTGGGAATAAGGAAGTAACCGGCTGGAATATAACAGGAGAACAAACTAATGAATGGTTATGCGGAAGCGTCGTTCCAGTACGGTAGTCAAACTGTACGACTGGAAACCGGGCGCATTGCGAGACAAGCAACCGGTGCAGTTGTTGCAAGTATGGGAGATACTTCGGTATTGGTGACTGTAGTTGCGGAAACCGAACCGAAAAAGTTCAACTTTCTACCACTGACAGTTGAATACGAAGAGAGAACATATGCCGCTGGGAAAATTCCCGGCGGTTTTTTCAAGCGGGAAGGCCGGCCTTCGGAAAAAGCGGTATTGACGTGTCGTCTGATTGACAGACCATTGCGACCGATGTTTCCCAAGGGTTTTTGTAACGAAATCCAGGTCGTTGCAACGATCATGTCTGTCGATCCAAACATCGACCCGGATATCATTGCCTTACTCGGCGCCTCGGCAGCGATCAAGATTTCGGGCGTGCCATTCAATGGCACACTCGGCGGTGCAAGAGTCGGATATGTCGACGGCGAATATGTTCTCAATCCCCCAAATGATGTCCTTCAGAGTGAATCGAAACTTGATTTGGTTGTCGCTGGCACACGCGAAGCAGTATTGATGGTGGAATCAGAAGCAAGTGTCCTTGCTGAAGAGCAGATGCTTGGTGCCGTGATGTTTGGACATCAGCAGTTGCAGACCGCGATTGATGCGATCTCTGACTTGGCACAACGAGCTGGCAAACCCGCTTGGGATTGGCAGCCGCCGGAAACCGACCAGACACTTAAAGATCAGATTCAGATGCTCGCACGAACTCCACTTGAGCAGGCGTACGACATCGCCGACAAGCAAACACGGCAGGAAAAGCTTTCAAGTATTCGGTCGGAAATCGCCGAGAAGATCGCAGCCCAGAGCGAATTGGAGGATGATCAGGTCACGACAGTCAAAGAGACTCTTAAAAATCTTGAGTCTGAAATTGTTCGAGGCAGAATTCTCAACGGTCAGCCCCGAATCGATGGTCGTGATTTAAACACGGTGCGTCCGATCGATATCCAAACACGGGTTTTCCCGCGTACTCACGGCTCTGCTGTATTCACGCGGGGTGAGACTCAGGCGCTGGTGATTACGACGCTGGGCACTGAACGGGATGCTCAAATTATTGATGCCTTGGAGGGTGAGCATCGCGACCCGTTTCTGCTGCACTACAATTTTCCGCCATTTTGTGTCGGCGAGACAGGACGAATCGGTTCGCCCAAACGTCGTGAGATTGGCCACGGCCGACTGGCAAAACGCGCGATTGGCGCGGTTCTTCCAGAACGCGATGATTGCCCTTATGTCATTCGTGTTGTTTCGGAGATCACCGAGTCAAACGGGTCCAGTTCCATGGCAACCGTATGTGGGACAAGTCTTTCGCTTATGGATGCCGGTGTGAAAATATCGGCGCCTGTTTCCGGCGTGGCAATGGGATTGATCAAGGACGGCTCGAATTTCAAGATTCTTACTGACATTCTCGGCGACGAGGACCATCTGGGAGATATGGATTTCAAGGTGGCCGGAACCGAAGAAGGCATCACCGCTTTGCAAATGGATATCAAGATTGAGGGAATCACTGAGGATATCATGCGTGAGGCATTGGACCGGGCGAGAGAAGCCAGGTTACACGTGTTGGGTGAGATGGAAAAAGTATTACCCGCCGCGCGTCAGGAAATGTCCGAGTTCGCCCCACGTATCATCACGATGAAGATCAGTCCCAGCAAAATTCGCGATGTGATCGGCAAGGGTGGTGCCACCATCCGCTCGCTTTCGGAGGAATCTGGCGCAACCATTGACATTTCTGATGATGGTGTCGTGATGATCGCCTCGGTGGACAAATCCGGTGGTGAAATGGCGAAGGAGCGAATCAAACAGATCACCTCTGACGTCGAAGTCGGGAAAATCTATGCGGGAACAGTCGTCAAGCTGATGGATTTCGGCGCATTTGTCAATATTCTTCCCGGCCGCGATGGGCTGGTTCATATCTCGCAAATCTCTCAAAGCAGAGTCAATCAGGTTTCCGATGTCCTCACGGAGGGCGATGAAGTCAAGGTCAAAGTGCTTGAAGTCGACAAACAGAATCGAATTCGTTTGAGCATGAAAGCGATCGAGGTAGCTGCCTGATCAACGGTATCCCAGTTGCGACAATCGAATGAGAGTGCTGGTACAACGAGTGCTCGGCGCTTCGGTTGACATATCCGGTGTAACAGTAGGTGAGATAGACAAGGGGCTTTTGTTATTTGCCGGATTTACCCATGGCGATAATTCAGGTATCGTCCGGGAACTCGCAAACAAGGTTATCAATCTGAGAATATTCGAAGACGCTGAACGGCGTCTTCAATACTCTGTCCTTGATTCAGGTGGCGCGATCCTGGCTGTCCCTCAGTTTACACTCTATGCGTTGACAAATCGCGGTCGTCGACCCGATTTCACTCAGGCTCTGGATCCACACAGTGCGAGCGAATTGTTTGACCAGCTCACTGAAATGCTCGACGAGTTACTGGGCGTTCCAGTCGCAAGAGGGAAATTCGGGGCTGATATGAAAGTTTCGCTTGTCAACGATGGTCCGTTCACTATTGCGTTGCAACGAGACCCCGATTAGCAGCTGCGGGAATTGTCGCCATCACTAAAAGTTGCGCTCAATCATACCGGACTGGCGAACCTCTCACTTCCTCTTGAATTTTATTGTCCGCGAACGCGATTTTCCCACCGACGATCGTCCACAATGGCCAGCCCGTGAGTTTTCTTCCTCGAAATTGGCTCCAACTGACCTTGGTGAACATGTCCTCATCGCGAACGGTTTTGTAGGAATTTACGTCAACGATTGCAAAGTCAGCATCAAAACCTTGTTCCAGTCGTCCTTTACCAGTCATTCCATAGATTTCCGCTGGTCCCCAGCAGAGCCATTTCAGTAGTTGTTTAAGGGTGCATTGGTCGTTTTTCCAGGCGGTCAGCATCATTGGCAGGGATGTTTCCACCCCTGGCATACCGGAAGGGCTTTCCGGATATGCTTTGGCTTTCTCTGATTTCGTGTGCGGTGCGTGATCTGTCGCGATAAAGTCGATCGTACCGTCTTTCAGTCCCTCCCACAACGCTTGTTGATCACGAATTGTTCGCAGAGGGGGATTCATCTGCGCGAAACTGCCCAGGTGCGCATAGTCGTTCTCGGTCAGAAACAGGTGGTTTGGCGTGCATTCAACGGTAATCAGATCGGTCTTGTTGTCTCTCAGATAGTCAACTTCCACCGCAGACGTAAGGTGCAGGATATGGAGGCGGCGGTTGAACTTTTTGGAGAGTCTGACCGCTCTTTTGGTCGCGATCAGTGCTGATTGGTCGTCACGAATCTGCGAGTGGACAGCCACGTCATCAACTTTTTTGCCATCACCGAGAAACGATTGCATCCGCGCGCGCAATCGTTCTTCATCTTCCGCATGCACTGCAATCAGACGCGACCCATTGGCAAATATGTTCTCCAGGTCATCGTCACTGTGCACCAGCAGTGTACCGGTGCTTGATCCCATGAATATCTTGATTCCGCAGACCGGTCCGGCCGAATTGATATGCTCTAGATTATTTGGAGTGGCACCGATGAAAAACCCGTAGTTGGCAACAGAACATTCTGCGGCACGCGCCAGTTTTTTATCCAACTCCTGCTGGTTGATGGTTGGCGGATGTGTATTGGGCATCTCGAGGAAACTCGTCACACCGCCCCGAACAGCCGCGCGAGAACCGCTGGCAAGATCTTCCTTGTGTGTATTGCCCGGATCGCGAAAGTGAACCTGAGCGTCGATCACCCCCGGCAGGACGACCAACCCGCGCGCGGATATTTCGGTTTTGCCTGTCAGTTCCAGAGACGGCCCAATTGAATCGATGCGTCCATTCCTGCAGGCAATGTCCGCCTTGCGGACGGTGCCGTCCGATGCGGCGACCCATCCATCTCGAACGATCAGTTCACAATCTGGCAAGTGAATTTATCCGGCAGTTGTCAATATGGTCGACTGGGCAAAAGCGCTTGCCACAATGGCAATTGGACGCCGTTGTCCACGTTTGCACTCAGATCCTTCTGGAATCCTTGGCTAGAACATCTGAGATTATCTTTCGCATCGAAACATGTGGCTCAGTGTTGTCGACGTTCTTTAATCTCATCGAGCATTTTACAGTCCAGACAGAGCGTTGCTGTCGGTCGTGCCTCCAGTCGACCCAATCCGATTTCCACGCCGCATGTTTCGCAGAAACCGTATCCGCCGGTTTCGAGTCTTACAATAGACTCATCAATTTTCCGAATCAGTCGTCGCTCGCGGTCGCGATTACGAAGTTCAATCGACATGTCAGTTTCCTGACTGGCCCGATCAATTTGATCTGGATGGTTGATAGTTTCGTCTTGCAAATTGACGACAGTACGAGACGATTCTCCCAGCAGTTCCTGTTTCCAGGACATGAGAATTTTCAAGAAATGCTCGCGCTGTTTCTCATTCATGTACTTTTCGTTGGTTTTCGCCTGGTACGATTCAAAGTTCAGTGATTTTGCGATAGTTTCCAAGATTGAAGTTGCACCCACAATTATGGTAAAATTTAAAGAACCCAAATGCTTCCATTTCTCATTCGGACAGCAAGCTTGAAAAACGGCTTATATACCATATTAGCCAAAGAATTTCAAAGGAAAATTGGCGCCCGCTGATTATCCCAATCCAACTTCTCTCTACAATTAGTGAGTAATTTTATATGCTTAAACTGCGCTATTCCACCACATCACCATTTGTTCGCAAAGTATCCGTGACGGTTCACGAGTGTGGACTTGACAATCAAGTCGAACGTCAGAAGACGAATCCTTGGGCTGCGGATACTGATCTCCCAAGAACCAACCCGCTCGGCAAAGTACCGGCTCTCATCACGGAAAACGGGGAAGTCCTTTATGACTCACCGGTAATCTGCGAATTTCTGGACAGTCTGTGCTCAACCCCGAGATTGTTTCCGCACAGCGGAAATGAACGCTGGACTGCTTTGCGACAGCAGGCGATCGGGGATGGAATTCTGGACGCTGCAATTGGTCGTCTCCTGGAAGGGCGCAGAGAGCCGCAACTCCAGTCACAGGCGGTGATCGAACGGTTTGCCAAAGCAGTTGAACGTTCGCTGGATGAATTGGAAGACAGAGTTGATGATCTTGCAGATGGTTTTACGATAGGGCAGATTACAGTCGCAATCGCGCTGGAGTATCTGGATTTTCGATTTCCCGCGGATGACTGGCGTGCCGGTCGGCCTGGACTGGCAAAATGGCACGAATCGGTTTCATCGCGTCCTTCGCTGAAACAGACCGTTCCTTACGAATGAACGAGTTTCAGAATTTAATTACCGATCAGATTCATTTTTAGCATATTAAATTTGGTCGTCCTCTGACCGAGGCTAACCAACCACCCAGTCGACTGTGAGTAGGAACTGACCCGTGCAGCTAAAGCAAATCAAAATATCCGGATTCAAGTCATTCGCTGATCCGGTTACCTTTCACATGCCAGGAAAGGTAGCTGGTATTGTTGGTCCGAATGGTTCGGGGAAATCCAATGTAATTGACGCAATGCGCTGGGTTGTCGGAGAGTCATCCGCGAAAAGCCTGCGTGGCGAGACACTGGATGACGTGATCTTCAACGGTTCAGAGCGACGCAAACCAGCAGCCAGGGCGAATGTGGAACTTTTGTTCGATAACTCGCAAAATCGCTGTCCCGCACAGTGGACGAAGTATGCGGAGATTTCCGTTCGTCGAACGGTGACTCGCGATGGAATTTCCGAATACTTCATAAACAACACCCATACCCGACGACGCGACGTCAAGGAACTGTTTCTTGGAACGGGCTTTGGTGCCAGATCCTACTCAATTATCGAGCAGGGGATGATCAGCCGGATTGTGGAAGGCAAACCCGAGGAGCTCAGTTCCTTTATAGAAGAAGCCTCCGGTGTTTCCAGATTCAGAGAGAAGCGTCATGAGACACTTCTCAAGCTGAACCGGACTCAGGAGAATATGGAACGGCTTGATGACATGCGCTCCGAGGTGGAATCCAGAGTGCGTCAGCTCAAGTACCAGGCGGACCAAGCAAAGCGCTACACCAAAATGAAAGAAAACGCAGATCAACTTCGTGCGAGTTTGTTGGCGTTTGAATGGCGCCGACTGCAGCAACGCATTGATCAGGCTGAGTCCATCATCTCGCAACTCGACATCGAGAGAAATAAAAGACTCGCACAGGTAAGGTCGGCCGAGGCTGATCAGGAAAATGCCAGGAAAGGACAGCTCGAATTGCAGGCGAAACTCAACTCGCTGCAGATGGACCACTATCGTGTCAACGCCGAAATAGCCAATCTTGATCGACAGATCAAGGAGAGCAGTGAGGAATTCGAACGGGACCAGACGAATCTGTCGAAACTACGGATCGAATCAGCTGAGCTCGAAAAATCCATTGCTGAATTGGAAGATAGGGAGCGAAGCGCAGTTGAAGGATCTGATCGACTGCAGATGTTGCTTCGCGAGGCTACAGAAGACCTGCACTTGAAGTCGCAGATGATGAACGAGGTTTCATCGAAATATGCACTTACCCAAAGTGAGTCGGAGAGTGTTGACAAAGCCTTGATTGAGGCGATACGTCGTCGCGAATCCGTACTCGCTGGTGTTGTCGAAGTGCGGCGTCGGTTGACTGATGCGGAAAGTCATCAGAAATCGCTTGAGGCGGAATTGGCTCAGCTAGCCTCACAGAACGAGACAGACCCAAGCGAGCCGCTGCAAGCGCGAATCGAGGAGTTGACGGATACGAGTGAGAGTCTGAACCGGGAAATCCAAGGGTTGGAAAGTGGTCTGATAAGAAAGCGAGCCGAATACGATCATCTTATCGATGAACTGGATGTACTCCGCGATAGTTCTCAGGAAGCGCAGGTCCGACTGAAAACTCTGCAACGGAGCCTGCAGGAGGCGCAATCGACCGAAGCGATCGAAGCATGGCTGGCGGACAATGGCTTGGATAAGGCACCGGCGCTGTCATCTCAGGTTGAGGTGGAAGAAGGCTGGGAACGGGCGCTTGATCGAGTGATGGGAGACAGGATGAGTGCGGTTGTCGTGAGCGATACCGAACAACTGGCACGTGAATCAGACAATAAGCCGGTAAACGCAAGCATCTATTTTGTGCAGGCTGCACAAATTGAGGCGCAGACTAACGGTTCATTGCCTTTTCTGGCACAGTATGTCAAGAGCAAGGATCAAGTGGTCGAGAGTATGCTTGGCGGTGTCTATGCGGTGGATGATCTTGAGCAGGCGCTGGCTTTGCGATCCCGGCTGAACACGACAGAAAGCATCGTAACACCTCAGGGAGCGCTAATCGGACCTAACTGGTATTCACCAGTAGCTGGAAATGGCGCACAAGCGGGCGTAATGGAAACATCTCGTATGATTCAAAAATTTGAGGCTCTGGTCAAGCGCAATGAGCTTCATCAGCAAACGAAGCGCCAACAAGTCGAAAATACCAGAAAGGCGATTGCTGAATTGGAATCTACCATCACGCATCTGCGCCGGAAATTTACAGAAAACACGGCACAGATCAACTCTGCCAGTGGCGAACTGGGGGAAATCCGGACCAGTCGAATCAGATCAACTGAAATTCGGGTTCAGTTGCAATCGCAGATCGAGCAATTGAAGCACAATGCAGTCAGGTTGCAAACCGAACAGCAGGAGCTGCAGCGTCAGGCTGGCATTGAATCCAACACCTGCGACGAAATCGAGCGTCAGAAATCGACCAAACTTCAGCAACTCAGACAGGCGCAGACAGAACTGAAAGAGCTTCAGGATGCTGTCAACAACGCTTTGGCACGCAAGCACCGAATTGAACTTGATGCACAGAAATTTGATTCCGATCGGGAACTGGTTCGTACATCCATTGCAGATCACAAGCAACGTTTGAATAGTACTGTAGTCGAGATGCAAGAAATTGAGACACGACTTTCCAACCGTAATGATCCGGTCGGGCCGCTCAAAGCCAGGTTGGAGGAGTATCTCGTCGAAAGTCGGCATTGCGAGGCGAAACTATCAGAAGCCCGCGATACTGCGCAAGCGACAGAAACCAATTACCGAAAACTGGACCAGACGCGATTGCAGCATCAACTGTCGGTGGAAGAAGTGAACGCCAGAATTCAGGATGTCAAGGTCGAAAATTCCGGGCTGAGTGCGCAAGTTGCAGAAATCAGACAGAAATTAGAGGATTTGGAGTCGACACCGGAACAGGAACTGGACCGACTGGATGACGAATTCGACGCACAGGCGAATCAGATCAGATTGGACCGGTTACTTCGGAGGATTGATAGCGTTGGCGGTGTCAACCTGATCGCTGTCAAACAGTATGAAGAGGAGTTGCAACGCAAAGAATACATGGACAGCCAGTACGATGATCTGAGTAGGGCTGTGGAAACACTTCGCGCGACAATCCAGAAAATTGATCACGAATCTCGAGAACAATACACCGAAATGTTCAACTCGGTGAATTCAGAATTCCAACGAATGCTGCCTTTGTTATTCGGAGGCGGTAGCGGTCATCTTGAATTGATAGGTGAATACCCCGAAAACGCCGGATTGCGAGTCTTCGCTCGGCCGAAAGGCAAACGTATCCATAATATCCAGTCGTTGTCTGGTGGGGAGAAAGCGTTGACCGCAGTTGCACTGATACTGGCATTTTTCAGGATCAATCCTTCTCCTGTCTGTCTGCTCGATGAAATAGACGCACCCCTTGACGATGAGAACATTTTTCGGCTGTGCAACAGTTTGCGCGACCTGGCAGACTCCACTCAACTGATCTTGATTACACACAACAAAATTACCATGGAATCAGTTGATTCGCTGATTGGTGTGACAATGCCCGAACCGAATGTTTCAAGAATTCTTTCCGTAGACCTACAGGAAGCCCAGGAGTTTGTCGCATAATGCAGTTTGTCTATGTATTGATTTCGGTGATTGTGTTCGCAGCGGCGATTTGGCTGGTCAGCAGGCATATACGTATGAAAGGTAACAAGTCTTCTGTGACGGCTGGGAAGCGGCCTGCTGAGAAGTTGGTTGATTCCTTTTCTTACGACAACTACTACGGCTCTGCAAGCGAACGCGTGGAACTGGGTCCGGTTCAGACTGTCAACGGAATTTCGGATGACGACCCTGAACAGCAAATCGACGAATACGAGGATGAGTTCGAGGAGACAGAATACGGGGCCTCCGATATTGAACCTTATCCGACTGACGACGTTGCAGTTGACGAAGATTCCGGGGATGTCGAGTCAGTTGAATCGTGGGCTGAAGATTCAGACGAAGAAGTCGATTCGGCACACGAGGTGCAGACAGAATCTGACTCGTTTGACTCTCGAGCGGAGGAGTCACAGGCAACCGAAGAAATATCGGCTGATTTTGAGCCAATTGCCGAAGTCACAGTTGCTGAGGAATCTGTAGAAATTGCAGACGAAGATGAGCAATTCCAATCTGTTGATGACCAAGCTGAGATTTCGCAAGCAGAAACCAATTCGATAGATGCGGAAGGTGAGGCGGATGAATTACTTCCCGAACTTCCGGAAATTGAGGATTCAGCACCATATTTTGGTGAGTATTCGAAAATGCAGGTTGAGTCTAGGCACGTTCAGAACGGCACAAGCGAAATATCTCAGCAAACCAAATTGAAACTCCCTGAATTTTCTAATGCTTCGCAGTCTGGTATCTCAGATATCGGCCAGCCAATTCAGACTGAACTCGAGGTCAGCGTAGTTTTTCCGGACTATCTCGATTCCAAAGACCGGGAGATTGATGTAATTGGTTGGTTACCCGCCGAATCAAATGTAATCAAACGAATGGACGTGCTGACAATCTATAAGAATCTCGAATTTCAGCTTGACCAGCCGCATGCTATCGTTGGATTTGATATTGATAGTGGCCAGTGGAACAACTTGGAAAAGACCGATGTCATATCGAGATATTCAGATTTGATTTTTACCATGCAACTTTCACATAAGGGACAGCCGGTCAGCGAGAAAAACTGGTGGAAGTTCACCCGAATGGTGGAACACGTGGCCAACGCATTGTCGCGTACCTTCCATTTTTCAATGACAACAGACACTGTAATCAAGGAAGCGCAGTTGCTGAACTCACAGACCAGAGATCTTGACCTGCAAGCCATACTCCTCCTGAAGTCAGACCATGAAGAGCAGTTTTCGAAAAAAAGCATTGAATATCTTGCTCGCGAGTATGATTTGCGGGAGCGTCCGGGCACCACTGTGTTCGATCGATTCGATGGTTCTTCGGATTCGTTTCCACTCTTCAGCATTGTGCCAATGAACGATGCGAACGTACTATTGGCTGAGGAGCTGGGTCAGGGGCCAGATATGAGAACAATGATTCTTTTCAGTAATCTGGCGTGTGTACCAAATCCTCGTCTGGCATTTGACACGATGTTTGATGTTGCCAAAGACCTTGAAGATCGTCTCGCAGTCAAATTGATTGATCAAAATCACAAGCGGGTCAATCTGCACTCAATCTCGCGAATTCGGTCCAAGATCGATGAATTTGTTGCACTCATGGAGAGATACAGGATTACACCAGGCGGCGATGTCGCCATGCGGTTGTTTGAATCCTCCTTGATGGTTAAGAATTGGGCCGAATCCCAAGGGGTTGTTTCCTTAAAACCCATAAAATGAGTTCGAGTGACGGAGGACAGGTTCAGGAGCGGATCGAATCACTTCGCGAGCAACTTAACCAGCATAACCATTCCTACTTCGTGCTGGACGACCCGCAGATTTCGGATCATCAATACGACCAAATTTTTCGGGAACTTCTGGAGCTCGAGGAGCAATATCCGCAGTTTCAGTCGGACAGTTCACCCACCCGCAGAGTCGGAGCTAAATCAGACAGTTCGTTTGCCGAAGTCAGACACGCTGTCCCCATGCTTTCACTGAACAATGTATTCAGTTCATCTGAAGCAGGAGAATTTGATCGTCGAATCAGGGATCTGATCGATGTTGAGCTGGTTGAGTATTTTGTTGAACCGAAGATTGATGGACTTGCTGTCAGCGTCATTTACGAGCACGGCAGGCTGTCGTTGGGCAGTACCAGGGGTGATGGTGAGAGCGGTGAGAACGTGACTGGCAATGTTCGAACCATTCGCAGCATTCCTTTGATTCTGAGAACCGAAACATTCCCGTCTTTACTTGAAGTTCGCGGCGAGGTCTACATGAGTCGAAGTGGCTTGCACGAGCTCAATGAACGTCAGAAGGAATTAGGCGAAAAGACATATATGAATCCGCGTAATGCCGCGGCTGGTTCCTTGCGCCAGATTGATCCCAAAATCACCAGCAGACGACCCCTGGATGCGATGTTCTATTCGATTGTCCGTTGCGAAGATCAACCGATGCCGAAATCGCAGTTTGAGCAGTTCAAGCGTCTTAGTGAATATGGGTTCAAGGTTTCCAGTGAATCAGTTCTTGTTTCAGGAATCGATGCCTGTCTTGACGTAAGGGAGAAACTGCTGGGCAAGCGCGATGAACTGGACTACGAAATTGATGGAGTTGTCTATAAGGTCAACCAGGTTGAGCATCAGGAGCAGGCTGGATACGTAACCCGTGCACCGAGATGGGCGGTGGCACACAAGTTCCCGGCCCAGGAGACGACTACCGTTGTCTTGGGAATCGATGTCCAGATCGGTCGCACCGGCGCAGTTTCACCGATAGCAAGATTGCAGCCGGTTGAGGTTGCTGGCGTCATGGTATCGAATGCGACTCTGCACAACGAGGACGAGATCAAAAGGCTTGATGTCAGGGTAGGTGATAGTGTCGTTGTCCGTCGTGCGGGTGACGTGATTCCTGAGGTTGTCTCTGTACTGACGCAACAGAAAAAAGATCGGGGCGCAGAGTTCAGGTTTCCCTCGCAATGTCCGGTCTGCGGTTCGGAGGTGGTGCGGGATGCGGGCGCGTCAGTGAATCGTTGCACAGGTACCTTGATCTGTACGGCACAGATAAAACGGGGAATAGAGTATTTCGCCTCGCGATCCGCAATGGATATTGAAGGACTGGGTACCGGCATAGTGGAGCAACTGGTGAATAGTTCGCTTGTTCAAAATGTAGCGGATATCTACAGGTTGACTGAAAAGCAGATTATTGAATTGGAACGAATGGGTGACAAGTCGGCTCGGAATCTCATGTCAGCTATTGAAAAAAGCAAGCAAACAACGTTAGCCAAGTTTTTGGTGGCATTGGGAATTCCTCATGTGGGTGAGTCAACCGCAGTATCACTCGCGAGGCGGTTCGGAAACCTAGATGCTGTCAGGTCAGCTGACGCGGAAGTATTGGAGGGTGTTCCGGATATCGGCCCCATCGTCGCAAAGAGCATTTCGGATTTTTTCCGACACGAGCACAATCAAAACATTGTCAATCAGCTGGTTGAGCTCGGCGTGCAATTTGCACCGAGTGAAACCGATGTAGTGACTGATGCAAAAGACGCACCATTCCGAGATAAGAAGTTCGTACTGACCGGTACGTTGATATCAATGGGACGATCTGAAGCGAAAAAGAGATTGGAGCGACTCGGTGCGAATGTCGTCTCAAGCGTATCGAAAAACACCGATTTCGTAGTACAGGGTGAGAATCCAGGGAGCAAGGCTGATAAAGCACGGGCGTTGGATATTGAGATACTGATGGAAGCGGAATTTCAAAATTTGCTGTCGGATATGGAGCAAGCAGACAACTGACCGCGACAGGCTCGCTTTTATGTTTTCATTTTATGGAAATGTTCCAATTGTCAAGTTGGATTTGCTTATAATCCTGAATGAAAAATTGGCAAAATTGCCTTGAAAATCGCTTCCACACTAGATCGTGATACGAAGCAGTTTATGCGGGAGATATATCTATGGCTCAGAAGATCGCCTCCCCTTTCGGGGGATATTACATTTATCCGGACGACCCAAACAATCTGTTTCAACAGTTACTCGGTGTTAAATCTGGTTCAACCCAGGAAACCAGTAGCGAACTTACCCCGCCGGTTGATATTTTTGAGGATGATGCTGCGTTCTATGCAAGCATCGAGATGCCCGGCGTAGACAAGAATGAAATCAAAATCGCCTGCACTGAAGGTGCGCTGACGGTCAATGCGAGTGTCGACCGGCCCAGCAAGGGTGAAGGCCACTGGGTGCAGCATGAGCGCAGAATAGGTACTTATGTGCGCAGTATCCGCTTTCGTTCCGCAATTGAAACCGACAATATTTCGGCTAAATATGAAAATGGTGTTCTACAGCTGACTGTACCGAAAAGATCGACTGAACAGAAATCAATATCTATCAGCGTTGACTGAAGAACTGACCGACAACCATATTCTGGCCGTGTTTCGGGAGCGCCCGAAACACGGGTTGACAGACGCACTCGAAATTATTCGATTTCGGACAATATTGTCCGAAGTGATCTGTAAACTTGCCACTCCATTCCTACAATTAGCTCTTCGAGTCAGGGTTCTAATTCAAACTGAGGTTCGGTTTGGCAGTCCGAATTTCGCTCGCCACCCAAAGAAGCCAGCGCGCAAATTCGTCACTATTCATTTCTAAAGATATAGGAACTCAACTTTTCATGTCAGATAGTTTTAACACGCGAACGACTCTAGAGGTCAATCGTCGATCTTACGAAATTCACTCCCTCCAGCGCTTGAGCGATCGTTACGATGTAATGTCGCTACCTTATTCATTGAAGATTTTGCTGGAGAATCTTCTTCGATGCGAAAACGGCGTCGACGTAACGACAGATCAAATTGTCTCAATTGCAAATTGGGATGAGAATAATCCGCCGCAAACCGAGATTGGTTTTTCGCCTACGCGTGTGTTGATGCAGGACTTCACCGGTGTTCCGGCAATCGTCGATCTTGCGTCCATGAGAGATTCCCTGGCTGAAATGGGCTATGATCCGAGAGCTGTAAATCCAGTAGTCCGAACTGATCTGGTAATCGATCATTCGGTCATGGTCGACCATTTCGGAACAGGCAATGCAATCGACCTGAATTCCATATTGGAATACAAAAGGAATACCGAACGCTATTCGTTCTTGCGATGGGGCCAGAATTCCTTCAGTCAGTTCAGTGTGGTACCGCCGTCTACCGGTATCGTTCATCAGGTTAATCTGGAATTTCTGGCGACCGTAATCAGCGAAAAGCACATTGAAGACAAGCTGTTTGCCTTTCCCGATACTGTTGTAGGTACAGACTCGCACACCACCATGATCAACGGAATCGGCGTACTTGGATGGGGTGTCGGTGGCATTGAGGCTGAGGCGGCCATGCTGGGTGAGTCAATTGCAATGCTGTTACCGCGGGTTGTCGGCTGTAAGCTCCGCGGTTCGTTGCCGGAAGGTGCTACGGCCACCGACCTGGTGCTCACTGTTGTGGAGTTGCTTCGAAATCATGGCGTAGTCGGTAAATTTGTGGAATTTTTCGGTGATGGACTGGATACTCTTTCGGTATCGGATCAGGCGACAATATCCAATATGGCACCAGAATATGGTGCTACGTGCGGAGTTTTCCCGATCAATGCAAATACGCTGAAATATCTGCGATTGACTGGTCGCAACGAAAGTGCGGTTGCGCTGGTCGAGGCATACGCCAAGCACCAGGGAATGTTCAAAGAGCCCGGGCATGTAGGCCAGGCGCGCTACAACGAACTGGTTGAGTTGGATCTGTCTGAAGTGGAACCCAGTCTTGCCGGTCCGAAAAGACCTCAGGATCGAGTTCTTCTACGCGAAGCAAAAAAAACAGTCGCAAGCAGTATCAAAACACTTCGCTCTGCACAATCGGGTGCAAAAGGTATTGATATCGACATTGATGGTCAGCCGGTGACATTGTCCGATGGGGACATCGTGGTGGCTGCGATCACAAGTTGTACCAATACTTCGAATCCAGCTGTAATCGTGGCATCGGGTCTGTTGGCGAAGAAAGCAGTCGAAGCCGGTTTAACCGTAAAGCCTTGGGTAAAGACATCTCTTGCTCCCGGATCACAGGTAGTGAGTGAATATCTGGAACAGTCCGGTCTGATGGATTCTCTGGAAAAACTTGGTTTCGCTGTTGTCGGTTATGGTTGTACAACCTGTATAGGAAACAGCGGTCCGCTGCCGGAAAGCGTAGCCAATGGAATAAAGGAAGGTGAACTCGTCGTCAGTTCCGTACTCTCGGGAAATCGAAATTTCGAGGGGCGGGTTCATGCGGCGGTCAAGATGAACTTCCTTGCATCGCCGCCATTGGTGGTTGCCTATGCACTTGCTGGCTCGATGAATGTGGATTTACACAGCGACCCCATTGGTGTCGGTTCGGACGGTAGCGAAGTCTACTTGAAGGATATCTGGCCGACGAATCGAGAAATTAACGAAGTGATCGACAGTTTTGTGAATGACGAACTGTTCCGAAAAAAATATGCCCATGTTTTCCGGGGAGACGACAATTGGGCTCAAATCCCGGTCGTGCAATCCAGTCGGTATAAGTGGGATGATTCCTCTACGTATATTCGAAAGGCCCCTTACATTAGCAGTGTTGCCAATATGCCAAACCGTATCGGCGACATTAAAGGTGCGCGCGTGCTGGCGATGCTTGGTGACAGCGTCACAACCGACCATATCTCGCCCGCTGGAGCCATCATGCCCAGCAGTCCAGCGGGGCAGTATCTGATCGAACGAGGCGTGCATGCATCCAACTTCAATTCGTATGGTTCACGTCGGGGCAATCACGAGGTTATGATGAGAGGAACGTTTGCAAACGTTCGTCTGAAAAATGAGTTGGCACCCGGCACGGAGGGTGGATGGACTCGACACATGCCTTCCGGGGATACCATGTCAATTTATGATGCCTCCGTGCGCTATGTCGAACAGAGAACGCCTTTGATCATAATTGGCGGCAAGGAATACGGTTCCGGATCCTCCAGAGATTGGGCCGCCAAAGGTCCGCTTCTACTCGGTGTCAAGGCGGTTATTGTGGAAACTTACGAAAGAATTCACCGCTCCAACCTGGCTGGTATGGGCATTTTGCCATTGCAATTCCAGGAGGGTGATACGAGACACTCACTGAATTTGACCGGTGAGGAGGTTTTTCACATCAATGGACTGGAAAAGGGTGTCAGGGAAGTCGAGGTCGTCGCCACGCGCAATGATGGTTCTCATGAGAAATTTTTCGCTGTCGTGAGGATAGATACGCCGCGGGAATGGGAGTACTATCAGAGTCAAGGTATTTTGCGGTATGTTCTCAAGCGGCTGACGAATCGACCGCAGATCAAGGATGTAGTCTGACTGGCTCCGGCTTGAAGTCAGGATTGGATTGAACCAGAATTGATTAGCCGAGCGTCTATGCTATCAGTCGGGCTCAGTCGCTGAAACAGCTTGTTCGTCCTTGCTGGCAGTTCGTGCCATCAGGAAAATTTCTATGAACATAAAAATTGCGGTGAGGATAAGTACGCCAAACACTTTGAAATTCACCCAGATTTCTTCGCGACGGGCTTCGTCCAGTTCCAGGCCGTAGTAGAAGGCGACATAGATGTTGAGCGTACCGACAGCGTAAGCAAACACTGCCCAGTGTAAATTAAACCTGCGTACTGCCTGTTTGGGAAGTTGAATTTTGTCCGCCATCAGCGCTTCTACGACGGTGCGTTTGGTTACAAATTGAGAAAATAAGATGATTGACCCCAGAATCCAGTAAACGATCGTTGTTTTCCATTTGATGAAAACAGGATCGCGCAGTAAGATTGTCAGTCCTCCGAAGACAACCAGTGCTGCCAGAGTGATAACGTGCATCTTCTCGAAGCGTCTGTGTTTCAGCCAGAACGCAACCATTTGGACAAACGACGCGACGATTGCCACACCTGTTGCAACATAGATGTCATACATCTTGTATGCGACAAAAAACAGGACTAATGGAAAAAGATCAAATAGAAGTTTCATATAACTACAGAATCAGGTAGCGCTGGTGCCGGGAGAGAGACTCGAACTCTCACGGTGTTTCCACCACCGGATTTTGAGTCCGGCGCGTCTGCCAAATTTCGCCATCCCGGCTGATGTGCCCATAAAGACAGGCTATTTTACAACAACTGCAATTCATTCGTGTTTGTGCGGGTTTGAGAATTTTACGGTAAGCTGAAGTGTTGATTGCCTCTGGAGGAAAATCGGTTTCTGTTTTTGAAAAGAAGCTCAGACCTTTGCATAAAACCGTCCTGAATCTGACTTGGCCGGTAATCATTGCCAATCTGAGTCTGCCGCTCGCAGGTGCCGTCGACACCGCAGTCGTTGGCCATCTCCCCAACCCAGCTTATATTGGGGCCGTTGCGCTCGGAGCATTGGTTTTCAGTTCGCTTTTCTGGCTGGTCAGTTTCCTTCGCATGGGAACGACAGGGTTGGTCGCGCAGTGTGTAGGATCCAATGATCACGCAGAAGTGACAGCAACTTTTGTTCGCGGACTTGGTGTGGCTGTGGTGATTGGTGGGATCCTGATCGTATTCCAGACACTGATTGGAAGCACTGTGTTTTGGTTCTTCGACGCTTCTTCAGAAGTCGAGAAATTTGCATTGGACTATTACGGTATCCGAATCTGGAGCGTGATGTTCATGCTGTTCAATCTCGTTGTCCTTGGCCTTTTGTTCGGGTTGCAGCGTATGCGTACCGCTTTGCTGTTGCAACTGCTGCTGAATGGCATGAACATCATACTGGATTTGATTTTCGTACTCGGATTCGGGTGGTCCGTTCGCGGTGTAGCGGCAGCCACGATGATCAGCGAGATTGTGACAGCGATTGTCGGCCTGGTGGTATGCGTAAAAATTTTAGGCATTTCACTTCACGTTCCCAATCAGTTGCGAGTTATCTTCAATAAACAGAAGTTGATTGAGATGTCAAAGGTCAATGCCAATATCATGATCAGAACACTCTGTCTGGAGATCGTGCTGATTTCTTTCATGTGGCACAGCTCGAGCAGCGGAGATGTCATTCTGGCGGCAAATGCGGTTTTGCTCCATCTTTTTCACTTTCTGGCATTTGGCCTCGATGGATTTGCTCACGCTGCGGAAGCACTCGCCGGCGCCGCGTATGGTGCGAAAAATCGTACAAAATTACGTAATATTGTATCGGTCACGCTATTCTGGTCATTGTTGGTTGCATTGTGTTTCTGTCTGATCTACTGGATCGGTGGCAGTTTCATCATTTCGCTCGTTACGGGAATCGAAGAAGTGCGCCAAGGTGCTGATGAGTACCTCATTTGGCTTGTAGTCGCACCTTTACTCTGTGTTTGGCCATTCCTTTACGATGGTGTTTATATCGGCATGACGCGAACAGTTGAGATGAGAAACTTCATGATCATTTCAATGTTGGTGTATTTTATGGTTGCATTCTTTACAACCAAGGCATTCGACAATCACGGATTGTGGTTGGCGCTTATGATCTTCATGGTCATTCGCGGGTTGACCTTGGGTCTGTGGTTTCGACGCATTGAAGTTCGAGTAGGTGTCGCGTAACATAATTGATTGACCGATTGAAACTAGTTTGAGGAACCAACGATATGGCCGAAAATCCTTTAATCAGCGCTGATGAAGCGTTATCTCTGTTTGGAAAACCGGACGTCAAGTTCGCAGATGCCACTTGGTATATGCCCAATGTTCCGAGCAACGCCTATGATGCGTATCGAGAGGACCATATTCCGGGTTCGGTTTATTTTGACATCGATGCGATCGCTGAATCTGGAAGCGATCTGCCGCACATGTTTCCCTCGTTGGACACATTTTCCGAGCGAGTAGGAAATCTTGGCATCTCCGAAACTGATTGCGTCGTTGTCTACGATCGGTCAAAGTTCGTTGCTTCGGCACGTGCCTGGTGGATGTTTCGTTCATTCGGGCATCAGAGCGTCCGGGTCCTGGATGGTGGACTCTCCGCTTGGAAGAGGGCAGGAGGTTTGATCGATGATCAACCGACTCAGGTGAATCACACGACCTATACAGGTTCACCTGCCGGTGATTCAATCATTCTGAGAGAGGAACTCGCGGTCAATCTGCACGATCAATCCATGGCACTTCTGGATGCGCGTTCGTATGGGCGTTTCAGCGGGAACGAGCCGGAACCGCGCCCCGGGCTTCAGGGAGGCCATATTCCCGGAAGCCTGAACATGTATTACGGCGACGTCATGGATTCAGATGGCTTCATGAAGTCGTCTGACGAAATTGCTGATCTCCTACGATCGCTCTCGGTCAGCTCGGACAAAGCAATCGTCACCACTTGTGGTTCAGGTGTAACCGCAGCAATTTTGCTGTTGGCAATCCATCAGTTGCGTCAAGACGACCTGCGGCTCTACGATGGTTCATGGACTGAATGGGCATTGCATCCTGACAGTCCCATCGAAAGCGGCTGAATAGATGGGAGAGTCTCAGGGGAGTCCGATTGTCAACCCGTTTGATTTTGATCTGCCAGCAGACCGGATTGCCCAACGTCCGACAACCAATCGCACGGCAAGCCGCCTGTTGGTTGTGGATGACAGTCAGCGCGAAATTGCGTTTTCCCAACTGGAACAGGTTTTGTATCCAGGAGATCTTCTTGTCTGTAACGACAGCAAGGTCATTCCGGCGAGGCTTGAGGGCTTCAAGACTACGGGCGGACGAGTCGAGATACTGATCGAGAGAATCATCGGCAATCATTGCATCTGGGCACAGATGAGATCGCGACGACCCTGCAGGATAGGAAGTTTGGTCATCGTTGATGAACGATTTCCTTTGACAGTTCGAGGTCGGGTGCGGGATCTTTTCGTTCTGACGGTCAGCAACAAGTTTGAAATCAAAGATGTGATCGAACACTCCGGAAGCGTGCCATTGCCTCCCTACATCGATCGACCTGCTGAATCTGAGGACATTTCAAGATATCAGACTGTCTACGCAAAAAATTCAGGATCGGTTGCTGCCCCCACTGCTGGATTGCACTTTGATCAGGCATTGATCAATCGATTGCATCAGGTTGGGATCAAGACCGCGTTCATAACGTTGCATGTCGGTGCCGGTACATTTGCACCAGTTCGCGATACCGATATTTCGAGGCACACACTCCACAGTGAACGCTACGAGATTTCCGAATCTACCAGCGAAGCGATCCGAGCGACGCGGAAGCTGGGAGGCCGCATCATCGCCGTAGGAACCACCTCGGTGCGCGTATTGGAAACCGCTGCTGCGATAAACTCATTCATCCGACCATCTGTCGGAGAAACGAATATTTTCATCAAACCAGGCTTCACTTTTCGGGTGACACAGGCGCTGATTACGAATTTCCACCTTCCTCGATCGACGCTGATGATGCTGGTTTGCGCGTTCGGCGGAACCGAGAGAGTGAAAAACGCCTATCGCTATGCAATTGACTATGGCTTTCGGTTCTACAGTTATGGCGATGCGATGTTCATCGAACCACAACGGTAGTTGACCAAAGTTTAGGGAACAGGGGAGAGTTGATATGGTTGAAGATACGAATTGCATTTTCTGCAAAATTGTTGCGGGAGAAATTCCCAGCATTAATGTATACGAAAACGAGCATGTGCTGGCGTTCATGGATATCAACCCAGTGTCGGTAGGGCATGTACTGGTCATTCCGAAGGGGCATTGGAGCGATCTTTATGCCATGCCTGATGAGCAGTTGGGGTTTGTTGCAGCGTCCGTGAGGAGAGTTGCAAATTCAGTCAGAAATGCATTGAAGCCAGACGGAATCAGCATAAACCAGGCGAATGGCAAAGGTGCCGCTCAGTCGATTTTGCACTATCACGTTCACATCGTTCCGCGTACCATGGGCGATAATTTGAAGATTAACTGGAATCTCGAACCAGGCGACATGAATGTGATTACCGAGGTTGCGCAGCGGATCAGACTGCAACTGAGACCGATGTAAACGGCCAATAAATGTCACAAGGCTGCGTGCAACTTAACCGACCAGTCGCCAACAGAGTCTCGAATCCCTACAATTTAAAACGCACATTTCAATGGAGATTTGGATGTGTAATTTTTATGGCAATCCGAAATGTTGTTTTGTATATTTCACAAAAATTCATAAACAATTTGAATTTGCTGTATAAGTAATCGCTTTGAACTATTGGGCACAAAGCGAATTCTAATAAGATCAGCGCGCGCTGATGAATCGAGATAAGCAATGAAAATTGACCCCAAATTAGATACCTTTCCGAAATTGTTAATGAATCGGAAGATTCTGTCACCGGATCGTCCAGCGATTCGGGAAAAAGATCTTGGAATCTGGCAGACTTGGAATTGGGCGCAGGTATGTGACGAGGTTCGGAGTTTGGCCTGTGGTCTGGCGGCTGCAGGGTTCAAACGCGGTGACAAGCTCGCAATCGTCGGCGACAACAGACCCCGACTCTATTGGGGTATGGCCGCTGCCCAGTGTCTTGGAGGAATACCAGTCCCGCTCTATCAGGACTCGGTGGTGCAGGAAATGGAATACGTCATCAATCATGCTGACGTTCGATTCGCGCTGGTTGAAGACCAAGAACAGGTCGACAAGATGTTGGAGTTGTCTCCGAAATGCCCCAAACTGGAGCAAATCTACTACGATGATCCTCGAGGTCTTGTCCACTACACTCCAAAGAATCTGCATAACTACGACTATCTCATCGAAGATGGCGTTAAATTTTACGCCGATAATCCGGATTACCTTGACAGCGAAATTGCCAAGGGCATCAAGTCCGATATTTCTGTCATACTCTATACATCGGGAACGACAGGATTTCCCAAAGGTGTGATCCTGACTTACGAAAATATCCTGTCTACGGTGAACAGTTCGATTGAATTCGACTCGCTGACCGAAAAGGAAGAATGTCTGGCCTATCTGCCTATGGCGTGGGTTGGAGATCATATCTTCTCTTATGCCCAGTCGTATGTGGCTGGATTCTGTGTCAGTTGCCCGGAGAGCGGGGAGACTGTGTTACATGACATGCAGGAAATCGGTCCGACCTATTTTTTCAGTCCACCCAGAATTTTTGAGAACCTTTTGACCACCGTGCTCGTGCGCATGGAAGACGCCAGTTGGATAAAGCGCAAGATGTTTGATTACTTCATGAACGTTGCCAAACGTTGTGGAGTCAACATTCTGGAAGGGCGTTCCGTGAATCCGCTTGATCGGTTGCTCTATTTGATCGGTAAGATTGTCGTTTACGGACCACTTAAAAATACGATGGGTTTCAGTCGTATGCGTCTCGCCTATACAGCAGGGGAAGCGATCGGGCCTGAAATATTTGAATTTTTTCGTTCTTTGGGAATCAATATCAAGCAACTCTACGGTCAGACTGAGGCTTCGGTCTACATCACGGTACAAACTGACGACAATGTCAAGCCAGACACATGCGGCCCGCCTTTTCCGGGGGTTGAAGTCAAGATATCCGATGCAGGTGAGATTTTGTACAAGAGTCCGGGTGTGTTCAAGAGTTATTACAAGAATCCGGAAGCCACATTGTCAACCAGAACCGGTGACGGTTGGGTGTTTACCGGTGATGCCGGCTATTTTGACGATGACGGTCATCTGAAAATCATTGACCGGGTCAAGGATGTCGGTCGATTGAACGACGGAACCCTGTTCGCACCGAAATTTCTTGAGAACAAACTGAAATTCTTTCCTCAGATTCGTGAAGCGGTAACGTTCGGAGATGGTAGGGATTACGTTGGCGCATTCATCAATATCGATCTTGAAGCGGTTGGCAACTGGGCTGAAAGACACAATGTCGCGTACGCGAGCTATCAGGAACTTGCCGCCAATCCGCAGGTCTATGAAATGATCAGGAAATGCATCGAAAAAACCAACCGGGATCTTTCCGCTGATTCGGAAATCGCAGGATCCCAGATCAAACGATTCCTGATCCTTCACAAGGAGTTGGATGCAGACGATGGCGAATTGACTCGGACCAGAAAAGTTCGACGAAGAATTATCAACGAGCGATTCACCAGCCTGATTGACGCACTGTATTCCGAATCGAGCCGCGGTCACATCGAAAATATTGTCACATTTGAGGATGGCCGCAAGGGCACGATGATTGCCGATCTGGAAATACAGGATATTGCTACCTTTGATCATATGAAATTGGCGAGTTAGCGTTTTCAACTATGGATACCGCGACCACCACCGACGTCCAGACGTACGAAACCGAGCGAGTTCGGGAATTTACCAACTTCATACTTGAAGTTGAAGGAATTTTTGTCAGTTTTGGAGGTGTCAAGGCACTTCAGGATGTGTCATTTACAGTGTACGAAGGCGAGATTTTCTCGATTATCGGTCCGAACGGTGCTGGTAAGACTTCAATGCTCAA
Organism: Arenicellales bacterium; assembly: GCA_951813075.1. Taxonomy (GTDB): domain Bacteria; phylum Pseudomonadota; class Gammaproteobacteria; order Arenicellales; family JAJDZL01; genus JAJDZL01. Next base: position 146,659 of record OX638343.1, read on the forward strand.
TGTCATCAGCGGTTTCTATAAGGCAAACGCAGGTCGCATTACCTATCAAGGGAACGACCGAACAAAGGCCTCGCCCGAGCAGGTAGCCCGTATGGGTTTCGCCAGAACATTCCAGAATATCGCCCTATTCAAGGGTATGTCCACACTGGATAACATCATGACCGGCAGAATTGTCAGGGTTAAGAACAATTTCCTCAAAGAGGCGTTCTATTTCCCGGCACAGCCACAGGAAGACGCGCAGCGTGAGTATGTAGAACAGATCATCGATTTTCTCGAGATCCAGAGTATCCGCAAAACCCCCGTCGGCAAGTTGCCTTATGGACTGCAGAAAAGGGTAGAACTGGGACGCGCACTGGCGATGGAACCCAAGATTCTTCTTCTGGATGAGCCGATGGCCGGAATGAATCTTGAAGAAAAGGAAGATATGGCCCGATTCGTTCTGGATGTGAATGACGAATTCGGAACTACAGTCGTACTGATCGAACATGACATGGGTGTGGTAATGGATATTTCAGACCATGTCGTGGTACTGGACCATGGGGAAAGAATTGCTCATGGGGTGCCGGATGACGTGAGGACCAACAAGGATGTGATTCGCGCCTACCTCGGCGAACACTGAGAGTGTACTATTCATGACATTAGTTGATTTCCTATTTTTTGTTGAGGTACTGGTCGGTGGATTTCTCACGGGCATAATGTACGCTCTGGTTGCCATCGGACTTGTGCTGATATTCAAGGCATCCTCCATATTCAATTTTGCTCAGGGTGCTCTGGTACTGTTTGGCGCGCTGACATTCGTGCTGCTCACCGAAGTTGCCGGAGACTTCTGGGCTTGGACCGGTTGGCTTGCGGTCGGACTCGCAGCAGCAGCAGGAATAATCTTCCTGCTTGGCCGAATGAATCTGGATACCACCAAGGCCAAAAAGTTTTCCGAAAAATATGTGCTCAAACTACCGCTTTACATTACAGCGGTGCTTCTTGTCGTGCTGGCGCTTTTTGTCGACGGTGGTCAGAACATGTGGCGAGGCGTATTCGTCACATTGCTGATATTCCTGATGTTGACCACTGCTGTGAAATCACCGAAGTGGGCAATGGGTGTATTGCTCGGGCTTGCTGTTGTCTCATTTCTAGGCGATGGCGTAGTGACCTACCGAGCGCTCGCGGTATCGCTGGTGATTGTCATCGGGCTTGCAATTGCAATCGAGCGCATTGTGCTGCGTCCGATGGTGAATCAGGAACCGATTATTCTTTTCATGGCGACCATTGGTCTGAACTACGTCATTGAAGGGATTGCCCAAGGTGTGTGGGATGCTGATGTGCACGCACTTGATATCGGTATAGAAGACATTCCATTTGAGGTCTATGGTGTCTACGTCAGTCAGTTCGATCTGTTTGCCGGACTGATTGCTGCAATTTTGGTTACCGCGCTTGCCATCTTCTTTCAGAAAACACGAGTTGGACGGGCACTACGAGCGGTAGCCGATGATCATCAGGCAGCCTTGAGTGTCGGTATTCCGCTCAAGAATATCTGGGTGGTCGTTTGGGCGGCTGCCGGAATCGTTGCACTGGTCGCCGGATTGATGTGGGGGTCAAAGCTAGGCGTTCAATTCAGCATATCACTCTTGGCTTTCAAGGCATTGCCGGTCATCATTATCGGTGGATTCACATCAATTCCGGGAGCGATCGTCGGTGGCTTGATCGTCGGTGCGACCGAGAAATTATTCGAGGTGTTTGTCGGAATTCCATTTTTTGGCGGTGGAACCGAGAACTGGACCCCTTATATGCTGGGCATGTTCTTCCTGATGTTCCGACCGCAGGGTTTATTCGGTGAAAAAATTATTGAAAGAGTTTAGTGAATCGGAGCTGAGAACGAATGTTTTATAGGGAAGTCGGACAGTACAAGTCAAGTTACCGGGCAGATCAGGCGATATTTCCGATCACCAACGATCGCATTGGCGTGATGCTTATTCTGATCGTTGCGTTTGTCGTGCCACCACTTTCGGGCAACCAGTACATCATGGGCCCGATTTTGACGCAGTTACTGGTCTTCGGTCTCGCCGCACTGGGATTGAATCTCCTCACAGGATATGCAGGTCAGGTGTCGCTCGGCTCCGGTGGATTTATGGCGGTTGGTGCGTTCGGCTGCTACAACCTGGTGTTGAGATTACCTGAAATTCCGATTTTTATTGATTTTATTCTGGCTGGATTGATGGCCGCCGCCGTCGGTATTCTATTCGGCATACCATCGCTTCGAATCAAAGGGTTCTACCTTGCGGTAGCGACGCTCGCATCGCAATTTTTCCTGCTTTGGATATTTGATCACGTCGGTTGGTTCACCAACTACGATCCTGCCGGCGTTGCGTCGGCTCCGACAACGACACTATTCGGGTCATTGGCGGAAGAAGGTGGTGTGCTGGGCTTTCTTGCACCGATCAACGTACTAGTTTCAGGACCGAATGCAACACCGGAGGCGAAATATATTCTGACGCTTTCCGTGGTGGTGGTGCTGGCACTTCTCGCGAAAAATCTTGTCCGCGGCATGACTGGTCGAGCATGGATGGCAATTCGCGACTTTGATATTGCTGCCGAGATCATCGGAATCCGACCGCTGCGAACGAAATTGCTTGCTTTCGCAATCAGCTCGTTCTACTGTGGAGTTGCGGGTGCGCTATATGTGTTTACTTATGTAGGAAACGCCGACACTGAGGCGTTCGACTTGATCCGCTCCTTTACGATTCTATTCATGATTATTATCGGTGGGCTTGGTTCCATCATGGGATCATTTCTCGGTGCTGCGTTCATCGTGCTGTTACCACCGTTTCTGAATATTCTGGCTTCACATTTTGGTGAAGGTACGTTGTCGGGTGCGACGCTGGCGAATCTTGAGCTGATCATATTTGGTGGTTCGATCGTATTTATCCTGGCCGTTGAGCCGCAGGGCATCGCAAGAATGTGGCAGATTGCTAAAGAGAAACTGAGGCAATGGCCGTTTCCGTATTGATTTTGATATGGACACTGTGACTGAATCTGGAGTAACATTCAGATCACAATGTATTTTTATTGGATTTATCGCAAGATACTAATTTTGTTTCAACCACACACAGTGGGGGGAGGTAAGTAATGAAATTAAGAAATTTGGTACTCTCGCTCGTCGCTACTACGATTGCGATCGTGCCGTTTGCTGTCACTCAGGCACAAGACACCAAGGAGCAGTTTTTTCCGGCTCTAGTCTATCGGACCGGTCCATATGCGGCTGGTGGTTCTGGTTTCTGGGGCGGGATGGAAGATTATATGGCTCTTATGAATCTGCGCGACGGTGGCGTGAACGGTGTCATGCTGAAATGGGAAGAGTGCGAGACCGCTTACAATTCCGACCGTGGTGTTGAGTGCTACGAACGTTTGAAAAATCAGGGTGAGCGCGGTGCAACTGTTGTCCATCCATTGAGCACAGGTATCACTTACCGTCTGATTGAGCGTGCCACTACCGACAAGATTCCACTGATTTCAATGGGATACGGTAGAACCGATGCATCCAACGGAAAAATTTTTCCATGGGTGTTTCCGTTGATCACCAATTACTGGAGCCAGAATACGGCAAAGATCAAGTACATCGGTATGCAGGAAGGAGGCATGGAAAATCTCAAGGGTAAGAAAATCGCCAACCTTCATCATGACTCAAGTTATGGAAAGGAAACCAGGCCGGTACTGGAAAAGCAGGCAGAAATGTATGGTTTTGAGATCAGGCATTATCCTGTGGCGCATCCCGGACTTGATCAGAAAGCGGCGTGGCTCGACATTTCCCGTCGATACAAACCTGACTGGGTAATTCTGCGAGGATGGGGAGTCATGAACCCAACCGCCCTCAAGGAAGCAGCGCGAACCGGGTTCTCTGCGGATCGAATCGTAGGTGTCTGGTGGAGTGGTGCCGAAGAGGATGTAATTCCAGCGGGTAAAGCAGCTGATGGCTATGTTGCTGCCGGTTTCCATCCTTCCGGATCTGACTTTCCGCTAATTCAGGAAATCCTGGATATTGTCCACGGTGCAGGTAAGGGTAATATTTCACCGCAACGTGTCGGCACGATTTACTACAACCGCGGAATTGTGGCGGGCATCGTGACGGTCGAAGCCATGCGTACAGCGCAAGCCAAGTTTGGCAATATTGTGCTGTCCGGTGAGGAGATGCGATGGGGTCTTGAGAACCTCAGCATTTCTGCCGAGCGAATTGCGGAACTTGGGGCAGATGGATTGATGGCACCGCTTTCAATCTCTTGTGCCGATCATGAAGGTGGTGGCCCGGTGAAATTCAGCAGATGGGATGCCGCAAGCAAACAGTGGGTGGAAGTTACCGACTGGATCCCAACTGACAAGTCAATCGTGAACTCGATGATCATGGATTCTTCCATGGCATATGCATCCGAGAAGGGTATTGACCCAAGATCTGGCATGTCAATGGGTTCTGACTGCGGTTGATCGTCACCTGGAACACACCAATAGACTATGAACGAGAAACAACAAGATGCCTCCACAAACGGGGCACTGATCAGTGTCAACAACATCGAGGTCATTTATGACCGGGTAATTCTCGTTCTGAAAGGTGTATCTCTTGAAGTCCCTGAGAAGGGTATTGTTACCCTTCTCGGGGCTAATGGAGCGGGCAAAACTACAACACTGAAGGCGATCTCCAATCTGTTGCGCGCCGAGCGCGGTGAAGTCACAAAAGGCTCGATCATTTACCGCGGAGAGCGGGTGGATGCGATGACGCCGTCGGAACTGGTCGTGCGCGGTGTAACGCAGGTTATGGAAGGTCGACATTGTTTCGAGCACCTCACTGTAGAGGAGAACCTGCTTACTGGCGCGTACACGAGAAGAGATGGACGAGCTGCTATTCAGGCGGATCTAGAGCTTGTTTATGAATATTTTCCGAGACTGAAAGAGCGACGCACTGGGGTGGCTGGCTATATTTCGGGCGGTGAGCAGCAGATGACTGCGGTAGGCAGAGCATTAATGGCGAAGCCCACGGTGATCTTGCTTGATGAACCGTCCATGGGATTGGCGCCAACTTTGGTGGAGGAGATTTTTGAGATCATCAAAAAGCTCAATGAGAACGAAAAAGTTACAATTCTGCTTGCCGAGCAGAACACGAATATGGCGCTGCGATATTCGCAATATGGCTATATCCTTGAGAACGGAAGGGTTGTGATGGACGGCGACTCCTCGGATCTGTTGCAGAATGAGGATGTCAAAGAATTTTATCTTGGAGTGAGCGGCGACAAACGAAAAAGCTTCAGGAATGTCAAACACTACAGACGGCGAAAACGCTGGCTGACGTAACGTCTTTCTGCCTTTCGGCAGGAATTTCACATGCCGGGGAGCGGATTCGTCTTGTAATTCTCCCTTGCTTCAATGCATAGAAGGAATTCACGGGCATGAGCACTCAATTTTACGACTCTCTCGAATCACGTGATCCGCAACAGCGCGAGTCCGACCTGTTTTCGGCGCTTCCTTCCCATCTGGCCCGAGCGGCGAAAAAATCATCGTTTTTACGAGACCAGATTGCAGACCATGACGCTGCATCGGTCAATTCCCGCGAGTCGCTCGCGCAATTGCCTGTTGTCCGTAAGTCGGAATTAGTTGAATTGCAGAAGAATTCTCCGCCATTTGGTGGCATGACGGCTTTCGATCCTGATTCATTGATCAGGATATTCGCATCACCCGGACCGATCTTTGAGCCAGAAACAAATCGTGCGGATTCCTGGCGAATGTCGCGTGCTCTATTTGCTGCGGGATTCCGAAAAGGGATGCTTGTACACAACACATTTTCCTATCATTTCTCTCCTGCTGGTGCGATGCTGGAAAGCGGCATCAGTGTCCTGGGAGGAGCGGTTTTTCCGGCTGGTGTAGGACAGACCGAGTTGCAGGTTCAGGCCATCGCGCGGTTAAAGCCACAGGGTTATACAGGCACGCCGTCCTTTTTGAAAATTATTCTGGAAGCCGCTGCGTCATCTGGTTTGGATGTTTCGTCTTTGCAGATCGGGCTGGTGTCAGGCGAGGCACTTCCGCCATCACTTCGGTCAGAGCTTGATGGACACGGTGTTGCCGTGAAACAGGCGTACGCGACCGCGGATGTCGGCCTGATAGCCTATGAATCCGATGCAATGGAAGGATTGATTCTGGATGAAGGCGTAATTGTTGAGATTGTTCGTCCGGGAACCGGTGACCCGGTATCGGAAGGAGATGTCGGTGAAGTGGTGGTGACGGTATTGAATCCTGATTATCCGCTGCTTCGGTTTGGAACTGGCGATATGTCGGCGATCATGTCCGGACAAAGCCCCTGCGGTAGAACCAATACCCGCATAAAAGGTTGGATGGGACGAGCTGACCAGACAACGAAAGTTCGAGGCATGTTCGTACATCCGTCGCAAGTTGCACAGATTGTCAAACGGTTTGCCGAGCTTGAGAAGGCTAGATTAGTCGTCTCGAGTGAGGACCATCAGGACAAAATGGTGTTGCATTGCGAGGTCGCCGAGCGTCCGGACGGACTGACCGACAAGATTGCCTCGTGCGCAAGAGAAGTTTGTAAACTCCGGGCAGATGTTGTGCTTGAGGAACTTGGTGCGTTGGCCAACGATGGTATTGTCATCGAGGATGCTCGTAGCTACGACTGAAAGAATAATGGAGTTGTTGAGGTCGAATCTGGCCAGACCATTGAACGCTACGCCACCTAATTCGAAACCTGCTTCGCTACGAACGGTAGCGATGCCAGCCAGTGCCAATCCAAGTGGAGACATATTCGGTGGCTGGATCATGTCGCAGATGGATATCGCAGGTGGTATTCACGCCTACGAGGTAGCGAGAGGGCGTGTTGCAACTGTAGCTGTCGATGGAATGAGTTTTCATCTTCCAGTTTACGTCGGTGATGTGGTTTCGTGTCACTGTGAGACGGTCAGAATTGGAAATACATCAATTGCGGTCATGGTGGAGACTTGGGTACGGCGCAGGAATTCCGAAAAATATGAGAAGGTGACCGAGGGTCTGTTCACGTTTGTAGCGATTGACGAGGAAGGTCGACCTCGACCAGTGCCGAGAGGTTCTGATGGCTAGTTCAACTTTAGATCCATTCAGTCTGGTTGCCCAGCTTTCAGACAAGAGTCTGCCGCCGGTGCACAAATGGAATCCTGAACTCTGTGGTGATATTGATATCCGAATTGCCCGAGACGGAACATGGTTTTACATGGGATCCCCAATCGGGCGAAAACGGTTGGTCAATCTGTTTTCTACCGTATTGCGAAAGGATGACGACGGTGAACACTATCTGGTTACACCTTCTGAAAAACTTCGTATAGATGTAGAAGACGCGCCATTCGTGGTTGTGCAGGTTGAAGAGAAGGGATCGGGTAAAGAACAGATGTTGTATTTCAGAACCAAGAACGACGATGTCGTACTTGCCGATCACGATCACCCGATTTGGGTGGAGATTGCTGAAGACGGAGAACCGGCGCCCTATATCGAGGTTCGCGATGGCCTGCTCGGATTAATCGCAAGAAATGTTTACTACCAGCTCGTTGAACTCGGTGAGGAGCGTCAATGCGACAACCATCGAGAATTCGGTGTTTGGAGCAGTGGAAAATTTTTTATTTTAGGAAATGTCAGCTGACCGAAGTAACGAGATGAAATCATACAGTTATGCTGACTGAAGACATACAATCACTGAGAAGAATTCTCAGTAAAAACAAGACGATCGCGGTTGTCGGGTTGTCGGCGCGCTGGTATCGGCCGAGTTATTTTGCCGCCAAATATTTGCAGGAATACGGTTATCGTGTCATACCAGTAAATCCAAACTACGACGAGATTCTAGGCGAGAAATGCTATGCGTCAGTTGAGGATGTCCCGGAACCGATAGATGTCGTGGATGTGTTTCAGCGCTCGGATGCCGTGTTGCCGATTGCCGAATCTGCGGTTGCAGTGAATGCCAAGGTGTTGTGGATGCAACTGGGTATCTATAACGAGCAGGCAACCAGACTGGCGTTTGAAGCGGGAATGGATATTGTGGCCAACCGATGCATGAAGATTGAACACGCAAGATTGTTCGGCGGATTGAATTTCATCGGTGTGAATACCAATATCATCTCCTCGCAACGTCCGCGCTGGATTGTGTGAGCGTAAATAATGCAAGATCGGGAATTTGGTATCGAGACACTATGCCTGCATGCGGGTCAGTTGCCTGATCCGACAACCGGTTCACGGGCCACACCAATCTATCAGACCGCAGCGTATGTCTTTGATTCAGCGGATCACGCCGCCAGTCTTTTCAATTTACAGACGTTCGGTAATGTCTACTCGCGGCTGATGAATCCTACCAATGCCGTTTTTGAGCAACGCATGGCGGCACTGGAAAATGGTCGAGCTGCAGTTGCGGTTTCCTCCGGTATGGCGGCGCAAATGGTTGCGATATTAACGATATTGGAGGCAGGCGATGAGATCGTCTCTTCCAATACGCTATACGGTGGAACCCACACACAGTTTGCGTTCAATTTCCGAAAGCTTGGAATCAAGGCTCAATTTGTCGATGCTGATGACCCAGACAATTTCCAGAAGGCGATTACACCACAGACCAAGTGCCTCTTCGCCGAGACAATAGGAAATCCTGCCAACAACATAGTGGATATTGAGGCTGTTTCTGATATCGCCAAAGCCAATGATATTCCGTTTATTGTTGATAACACGTTTGCCACGCCTTATCTATGCCGTCCATTTGATCATGGTGCAGACATTACCGTGCATTCGGCAACCAAGTTCATATGTGGTCATGGCACCTCAATCGGGGGTGTATTGGTAGAGTCGGGTAAATTCCCCTGGGACAATGGGAAATTTCCTACGATGATGGATCCGTCTGAAGGGTATCACGGAATTCGTTTTTACGAAACGTTCGGAGATTTCGGATATACGATGAAAGCACGCTGTGAGATTCTGCGTACTTTCGGTCCAGCACTCAGTCCGTTCAATTCATTCCTGTTCCTGCAAGGAGTTGAAACTTTGCCGGTACGCATGGACCGCCACTGCAGCAATGCCATGGCGGTAGCCCAATTTCTTGAAGATCACAATTACGTTGAATGGGTGAATTACCCGGGTCTCGAATCCAATCGCTATCATGCGCTGGCAAAAAGGTACCTGCCCAAAGGCGCTAGCGGGATATTGAGTTTCGGAATCAGGGGTGGTAATGAGGCTTGTGTCAAATTTATCGAATCCGTAAAATTCCTCAGTCATGTTGTCAATCTTGGAGATGCCAAGACACTGGTTGTTCATCCAGCCTCGACAACTCACAGGCAGTTGGACGAGGAGGCGCAGATTGCCGCCGGTGTGCAACCGAACATGATCAGAATCTCTGTTGGGCTTGAGACGATTGAGGACATTCTCTGGGACTTGGATCAGGCTTTGGCTATATCACAGAAATAACCGACGACTGACTTACTTCAGATCAGGAAACGGGCAAAATATGGGATGCTGCCACCACTATCAGTTTGTTGAGGGAAGCGAATCCATATTTACGGTGGATTTCAATCCAATCAAGTATGGCCCGGGTGCGTTGGAGGAACTTCCATTTGAAATCGGCACCCTTGGCCTGTCAAGGATTGCTTTGTTTACCGATTCAATTGTCAGAAAGCTGGAACCTGTCGAGAACGCGATCAGATTATTGCGTGCAGACCACATTGACTTTGAGATTTATGATGAGGTCAGTGTCGAACCGACCGATCAATCTTTTCTGGCAGCTGCTCAGTTTGCGATGGAAGAGGGTCCGTTTGACGGTTTTGTATCGATTGGCGGAGGATCCGTTATCGATACTTGTAAGGCGGCCAATTTGTACAGTACCTATCCTGCGGAATTTCTCGAGTATGTCAACGCACCGGTAGGAGAGGGAACTCCGATTCCAGGTGAATTGAAACCACATATTGCGTGTCCTACGACATCTGGAACTGGCAGCGAATGCACCGGGATCGCAGTATTCGACCTTCTTTCTAAACAGGTTAAAACTGGAATTGCCTCAGCTCGACTCAAACCTGCGAGAGCCGTAATCGATCCATTGGTAACGGCGTCACTGCCAGCCAATGTGGTGGCAGCAAGCGGGTTTGATGTCTTATGCCATGCCCTTGAATCCTATACAGCAAAGCCGTATACAAAACGTCCGCGTTCCGATACCGGTGTTCGTCCGTTGAGTCAGGGTGCCAATCCGTACAGTGACATGGGGTGCAGGGAGGCACTACGCCTTACCGGTGAATATCTGGTGCGTGCTGTACGAGACGAACAAGATGACGAGGCGCGTCACGGCATGATGCTTGCGGCGACTCTGGCGGGTATTGCATTTGGCAATAGTGGCGTTCACATTCCACACGGAATGTCCTATTCGGTTGCAGGATTGGTAAAAGACTACTGTCCGAATGGATATCCATCCGGACATCCTTTGGTTCCACACGGAATCTCCGTAATCGTCAACGCACCCGCAGCATTTCGATTCACGGGGTCTGCAAATCACAAACGGCACCTGGAAGCGGGCCAGTTGCTTGGTGCAGACATCGACGATGCAAGTCCTGTTGAAGCAGGTGAGGTTCTGTCGGAGCAATTGGAGAACATGATGAGAGTGACAGATATGCCGAATGGAATTTCAGAAGTCGGTTATGACGATACCGACATTCCGGATCTGGCGGACGGTGCGTTCATGCAACAGCGTTTGCTCGGAAATGCACCTTGTGACGTCACTCTTGAGAATTTGGAGCAGATGTATTCTGAGGCAATTCGGTATTGGTAGATGAAGACTGATCACTTAAGACTGATTCGCCCCGAGTGGGGTGACTGGGATGCCATTCGAGCGCACTTCAAGTGGAATGTTCCGGAGAATTTCAATATTGCATATGTTGCTTGTGACCGCCATGCGGAGATCGACGGGGACAGAATCGCAATCTACTGTGAGAATAAAGCGGGGCGGGAGAGTCAATATTCGTTTCTCCAGCTCAAGCGTCTTTCCAACCGCTTGGCGAATGTGTTGAGCGGTCTCGGAGTCGAAAAAGGCGATAGGGTAGGGATCATATTACCCCAGCGGCCTGAAACTGTGATATCTCACATGGGGATCTATAAACTCGGTGCGATTGCGTTGCCGCTGTCGGTTCTGTTCGGACCGGAGGCCGTGGGATACCGATTGAGCAACAGCGGAACCAAGGTTGTCATTACCGATACTGAACATCTTGAACTTCTTGAATCCATGCGCGATCGGCTGCCCGACCTGGAAACCATCATCGATTGCGACGCTGACAGTGGATTCTGGTCAGCTTTGGATAAAGCCAGCGATGAGTTTGAAGTGGTGAACACAAAATCCGAAGATCCTGCTTATCTGGTTTATACGTCTGGTACAACAGGACCACCGAAAGGTGCACTTGCCCCTCATCGGTGTTTGATCGGTAATCTCACCGGTTTTGAGATGTCACACAATTTCTTCCCACAGGATGATGATCTTTTCTGGACACCGGCTGATTGGGCGTGGACTGGCGGTCTGCTGGATGCATTGATACCTTCTTTATATTATGCGGTTCCCGTTCTGGGGTATGACGGGGGAAAGTTTGATCCAGAGAAAACATGTCATTTGCTGGAGAAATACCAAGTTCGAAATGCATTCATCCCTCCCACGGCTTTGAAAATGCTGCGTCAAGTACCTGACTTGCGAGAGAGTTATGACATCCGTATGCGTTCAATCATGTCGGCCGGTGAGTCGTTGGGGTCAGAGCTTTTCTATTGGGGACAGGAAGCGTTCGGTATCGAGATCAATGAAATGTGGGCGCAGACTGAATTCAATTACATTTGTGGAAACTGCGCTGAGATCATGCCTGTCTGTGCGGGCTCGATCGGAAAGAGTTATCCTGGGCATGTCGTTGAACCTGTTGACGAGGAGGGAAATGTTGTCGAAGTTGGTGAGATCGGAGAATTGGCGGCGGACAGAGATGATCCTGTGATGGTCACCGGTTACTGGAAAAATGAAGCAGCCACTCGAGAAAAATATATCGGCAAGTGGTGGGCGACAGGCGATACCGGTTACAAGGACGAGGATGGATATATCTGGTTTGTCGGCAGGAAGGATGATGTCATCTCGAGTGCTGGATATCGGATCGGCCCCGGCGAAATTGAGGACTGTCTGCTCAAGCATCCGGCGATCGCGCAAGTTGCAGTAATTGGAGTTCCCGACGAATTGCGAGGGGAGGCAGTCAAGGCGTTTGTTGTTCTCAAGCAAGGAGAACAAGCTTCAGAGGAATTGACTGAGAACATTCGAAATTCGGTACGCAAGCAACTTGCTGCTTACGAGTATCCACGAATCATCGAGTATATTGATGATCTTCCGCTTACGACAACGGGTAAAGTCAAGCGAAACGAATTGCGCGCAAGGGAGCAGAATCGCAATTCATAAATGACTATCCACTGTTTCTTTTTTGCGTAGCTTTGGCTCTTTTACGTCGGGCGTCTGTCGGTGACTGGTACAAGGGTTTGTAGATCTCCACTCGATCTTGCTCAGCCAGGATATGGTCGTCGGGTACTGTCTTACCGAATATTCCGATTGTAGCGCTCGTAAAATCGTATTCAGGGAATAAATCCGCTAATCCAGAGAGAACAACTGCTTGTCTGGCGGTCGTCTTTTCAATCACATCAAGGCAGACCACTTTCTGGGTCGTTGGAGTGGCGAATGCTACTTCAATATTGATCTGTCTATTGTCCACCGTATTTTCTTTTTGCTTCTTCATAGAATGAACTGACCATTGATTCTGAAATATGTTTCATCAAAGGTGCGCTGACTTTTTCGATGAGAGAAGATTTGAAGACGTATGTCAGCTCGAATTCAACCTTGCATGCATTCTGTCCGAGTTCAGTGAATTTCCAGTGACCATTCAGTTCCTTGAACGGCCCGGAAACCAGCGACATCGAAATTTCTGAATGTGGTACAGCTGTATTTCGAGTCGAAAAACTTTTCTTTACCCCGGCGTATGCGAAATCCAATGTTGCTGTATATCCATCTTCGTGAATCTGATCTACTTTGCTACCTGTACACGATTTGATGAATTCTGGATATGATCTGACGTCGGTTACAAGTGAATACATCTGTTCACATGTGAATCCTACAATGACCGATTTTCGAACATTGGGCATGTGGATGGCGGTGGCGGTGACAGTTGTGCGATCAGTCAGAGAACTGTTTCAAGTATTCTTGCATTGACTGGCGTTTTCACGTTGAATATTTTCGGGGATGCCTTTATCGATCATTTCGTCCAGCATTGACCAGAAAAAATCCTCGCCCGGGTAACCAACTATACGGTCCACCTCTTTCCCATGAATGAAAAAGACAAACGTGGGTGTATATACGACAGGTTCCTTGAGAGAGATTGAATCAGGAAGGGCATCTCCCAACGTGATTTTCTTCAGTGGCGCCTGACAGTGTTCCGGAGTGATTTGATAGATAACTCCGATGTCTGTTTCCCATTGTCTGCACCAACTACAATTTTCATCGTCAAACATGACCAGTTCACCTCCCGAATCGGCTGAAAGCGGGTAGGCAAACGAAAGGCAGGCAAGCGACAAAATGGAGGTGATTGCTCTGGTAACTGATCGAAACTTATCAATCATTAGAATTCTTCTTCGGTAATGGAGTGCGAAATACTAGCGCTTCAAACCCTTTCGATATTATTATGTACAAGTTAGGTGGATTATATACCTCCCGTAATCGACAACTGATTGTCGAAGACTATTTCACGTGAGAATAAACTCTGATGAGTGCTACCGACCTGGGTTTGGCGCGAAAATCAGGGTAGAGTCACCAGCGTTTCAATTCAATTCTGAGCATGGATACTAAGATGAGTGGCAGTTCTTCTTTAAGAGTACTGGACGAGAACCGACCTGTCCTGATGGATGGGGCTACGGGTACCAATCTCTTTGATATGGGATTGGTATCTGGAGACGCGCCAGAATTATGGAATGACGAATATCCAGAACGAGTACTGCAGCTGAACTATGGATTTGTCAAAGCGGGGTCAGATATGATTTTGACCAATACATTTGGAGCGAATGCGATGCGTCTCAAACTTCACGCCAGCGCAAATCGGGTTTCGGAATTGAATGAAAAGGCTGCAGAAATCGCCCGTCGATCGGCAAATGAAGCGGAGCGAAAGGTATTTATAGCAGGCTCAATGGGTCCTCTGGGCGAATTGATCGAACCGGTTGGTACTCTGGGAATAGATGCTGCAGTGGATGCGTTCACGGAGCAAGCATTGGCACTTGAGCGCGGTGGATGTGACGTCTTGTGGATCGAAACCCTTTCATCAGAGGAAGAGCTGACAGCCGCTGCACAAGGAGCTAGCTGCACAAATCTGCCGTATGCGTGCACCGGTAGCTTTGATACCAATGGTCGTACCATGATGGGAATCAGCCCAGCTCGATTTGTACAAATCTGTTCGGAATTGGAAGTGCGCCAGCCGTTCGCGGTGGGTTCCAACTGTGGCATCGGACCTGCTCAGACGGTTGCGGCAACAATGGAAATGGTCAAAGCTCTGCCTAACCGTTTCAAATATATTGCAAAGGCGAATTGTGGTGTACCGGTCTGGGAAGGTACACGAATCAGGTATACCGCAACACCGCAACAAATGTCTGTTTATGCGAGAATTGCCTGCGATGCAGGCGCATCTATAGTTGGCGGGTGTTGCGGCACCAAAGTCGAACATGTGGAGCATATGCGCGAGGCGATTGACGGGTATCAGGCTGGTGAGCAACCGACAATTGCGGACGTAATGGAACAGTTAGGGGATGTATTCGATACGGCCCCAAAAAAATCAAAGCGACGCCGACGTGGTCGACGACAAGCATGAATGGATTTAGATGATGGCTAGAAAGAACAGAAAGAAAAAATCAAAGGACTCCAGTCACATCATCGCTACCAACAGAAAAGCATCCCACGACTATTTTCTGGAAGACAGGTATGAAGCCGGTATAGTTCTTAGCGGTTGGGAAGTCAAAAGTATGAGAGACAATCGCGCTAACCTTAAAGAGAGTTATATTTCTGCGAAGGGAGGAGAATTGTTCCTTGTGGGTTCTCATGTTTCGCCCGGTGCAACCACTTCCACGCATGACATAGTCAATCCGACGCGCAGCCGGAAGTTGCTGCTGCATCGGATGGAGATCAACCGGCTGATCGGTGCAGTTGAGCGCAAAGGATATTCGCTGATTCCGACCCAGCTTTATTGGAGCAATGGCAAGGTGAAACTTGCATTTGCTCTTGCCAAAGGCAAGAAACAGTATGACAAGCGGGAATCAATCAAGGCGCGGGATATCGAGCGAGATCAAGCTCGAGAATCGTCCTCTTACCGTTGAAGATTCCAAGTGATGCATAGGCGCAACAGTTTTGCTCTATTCTTTGGCAGTTTCGCCTTTCAAGTCGGGTAATTGTTGCAAATTCAAGATAAGTGCTTATACTATTTGATGTAGCTATTTTTTGGGGGTGACTCGGTTTCGACGCGGGTCGCAAAACCGTTGGAGCATGTCGAGGTGCAGGTGCCTCGTTAAACTGTCTGCAAATTATTAGTTGCCAACGACGACAACTACGCTTTGGCGGCTTGACCGCTGAGCCCTGTGATCATTTCGTCTGGAAGGTGTGAAACAGGGTTATTTATTTCGGACTAGTCTGTAGGGATTGTTTCGTAAGCCTACTTTCGAATTTACTGCTTCGGCAGACGAAACCACCGCATTCCGTATTGTCTGTCCGGACTGAATGTGGTTGAATCAGGGATAGACTAAGCATGTAGTCGCCAGCGAGCAGAGGGCTCACGGACGCGGGTTCGATCCCCGCCACCTCCACCAGCCACTAGCTATTTAGTTACAACAAAAATGTAACCTATTTCCTAGCAGCGGAATTTGTACTAAAGGCATTCCGGGAACTTGCAGGAAACAAACCAAAGTCATAAATTGTGGCCAAAGTACAGCAAGCGATCAAGATTCTCTCAATGTAATTTTCGAAAAGATAATTCTAAATTTGAAACAAAGGATATTCGGTGTTGATCTCAAAATGGCGTTGGAAAGCTGAAGATGGTTAAGTAAACTAGAAAATTGAGTAAGTTGTTTCAACTTGTCGGGCAGATTGTTGCAGCAGTTGATATCTGGCGCTCAGATTAGTGGTTATCAGATGAGAATAAGGTCAAGATTGAAATTCTCGATCGATTCGATAGTTTTCGTGATAAAACAAACTCAGGTTTAAATTCCGATTTCATTCGCATGGAAGAACTACATATTAGTAAAGAGGATTTTCCATGAACGTAACGGCGATGGATGTAGCTGCTTATATTCTAAGCAAGCAGGGGAAAATGCCCGCAATGAAACTTCAAAAACTCGTTTATTACTCTCAAGCGTGGTCTCTCGTTTGGGATGACAAGCCGCTATTTCAAGATCGAATTGAAGCATGGGCAAACGGGCCCGTCATTCGCAGCCTATATAAATCATTGCGTGGACAGTACATGATAACGACTATTCCTGATAGTCATCCGGAATTACTGGATAATACGCAGCGCGAAACCATTGACGCAATTCTTGGGTTTTACGGCACCAAATCTTCTCATTGGTTAAGTGATTTAACCCATATGGAGTTGCCTTGGAAAGAAGCGCGAGAGAATGCAGGTCTTACTGAGGGTGAACGTGGTAGTGTGGTTATTTCAGAGGCTTCAATGGCTGAATATTACTCAAGCCTATAAATACTCATATGGTAAAGAGAAGGAAGAACCCCCCAAAGTTAACAGACAACCTCAACCGAAAAAACACCCCAAAGCACCCGTCCTATTCGATTCCCACTACCCATTAGCTTGGAGATTTAGTGATAGTGATCGTGGAGGTAAATGGGCAAGGACGAAATTAGAGAATCCAGTTCAATACAAAAAAGTTATCGAGAGACTTCAGGAGTTTGAGAGGGAAAACTGGAACGAAATTATCAGTAGCGGAAGTCACCCAATTGCCGTTGGAGATATAGTGAAATCAGCTAGGGACCGGCTTCAAAAATTAAAGATGGATGATATAGACGAACTGGTGTCTTTCCGGCTAAGTGGAAAAGAGCGAGTTTGGTGTATTAGACAGTTGAATGTTATGAAAGTAATGTGGTGGGACCCTCATCATGAAAAATGTCCAGCACCCAAACGACATACTTAAGGAATCCTCCATTTACCCAGAATTTAGGCGACTAATGAGTACCAAAAGAAATGTCGGACCGATAGACGATTAGGTATCGAATAAATTGGCTATCGGAGTTAGCCATGTTTAACACCGGTTTTCGAGTTGCGTCCGGATTATGTCTTTCGAGTCAATGAAAATTTGATGCAACTGCGATGACGTTCACAACCCATTTGTGACCGTTTATCGATGCATGGAGCGTGTACTAGTCGCTGGATCCAAGTTCATGCTTTAGCGACAGTTTTGTCATCAACGTTTAGTTATATGGCGATTTTAAAGTTGCTCAATCCAAGTTCTTTCGAATGTAAGGCTTTCTTGGCGACGGTGCGGATTCTTACCGTCCGAGTCCACCATAGATAAGAATCCGCACCATTGTCCGGTTGTTGACTGGTTTTCAGTTTTCGGGTTGCAGATCAGAAAAGCTGAGAAATGTGGTGAAAGCAGCAGAATCCTGGACATTCTGTAGCAAATTCGCAAAACTACTATCCCGTTACATATTCCACGACTTAAAGCTATTCGCACTAATTTTTAGATAGCGCCAAAGCACATCTTTAGAGAAAGACTAAAATTTCTAAATTCTTGAACTATCCGATAGAGGCGATCTAAAGACATCTGCAATCAGACGAGTGTAGTAACTGAGAACATAAGCAGTTCGAATTCGATGAAAATTTGCCGAAGAGCCCGATATGTAACTGGGCAGATCAGATTACTGCTTTCGCCAATTCAATAGGTGGTGTGTTGATCGTGGGTGTAGGCGACGATGGTAGTGACATTGGTATGTCGCGAGCGCACAGTGTTTACTTGAATAATCTCTAGGGGGAGATTAGTAGCGACAAATTCAAACTGTTGGTCCGTATTCGAACTCAATACGTGGAACTGTCAGGTGGAAAACTAATGCTGGTGGTCGCAGCACTGGAGAGCAAATTTGTCGAAACGAGCTCTCGTGAAATCTATACCTGTGTCACCGCTTCAGTGAATCATGGATGAGGATGAACGCCAAAGTTTGGTAAAAGTCGCTCACAGGCGCGCATTTTGTCGTTTGACAAGCAACTTGCACCAGCGACTGGCGGCAACTCTTGATCAGAATCTTTGACCACCTCCGCTGAGTATTGAGGGTACAGCTGAACTTGATTCAGCTTTATTAGTAGACAATATACCTATATATATATCGTATAATTGTACTTTTCACAGAACAGAGAAAAATCATGAAGATTGTCGAAGCGGTTAAGATCTTGGCCGAGTGGGACAGGTATGGCTGGAACGTGTTCACTCTTTCCGACATGCGCGTGCTGTTCCCGTACCAATCCGAAAAGACGCTCTCTGAGAGTCTGCGCCGCCTCGTACGAAAGGGGTTGCTTGAACGGGTGGCAAATGGGGTGTTTGTAAATCCTCTTTCGAGCCGAAGCCGGGTTGGAATGTTTGAACGGATTGCTTGTGCAATTCGACGCGGCGAGTACAACTATATCAGTCTCGAATGTGCTCTTTCGGAATGGGGCGTGATTTCCCAGATTCCGCAAGCCTACCTGACAATCGTAACCACAGGGAGGAAAGGCGTTTTCAATACTCCTTACGGGGTGATTGAGTTCACTCATACTAAGCGATCACCTTTGGAGATTCTGAAAAACACGATTCAAGGAGAGCGCCCATTGCGAATTGCAACTGCGCCGACGGCTCTTCGGGATCTTCGGCGAGTCGGGAGGAATTTGCATCTCGTCGATTTTGAGGAAATGCAGCAATATTATTAAACATGAAGGAGAGGTGCTTTGTCCAAAGAATATACATTCCGAAAACTGGTTGAAGTCGCACTTGAACACCATCCCGAACTCGCGGGTATGGAAGTAATTGTTGAGAAGGAATTACTACACTACGAATTGTTACATGTCCTCAACCGCGACGGCTGGCTGGACGGGCTGACATTCCAAGGTGGGACAGCACTTCGTCTTTGTTATGGAGCGTCACGCCTGAGTGAAGATTTGGATTTTTCGGGTGGTCCGGACTTTTCGATTAAAAGCATGGAAGGTTTGGCTGCCTACTTGAAAAAGACACTATCGGATCGGGGATTTGGTGTGGATGTCAAGAATCCGAAAACCATCACCCCCCGTTTTACTTCGGACATTGAAGTGAATACTTGGCGTATTGTTTTCGAAATTTTACCCTTCCGGCGCGGAATTCCCAAGCAAAGAATCAAACTCGATATTGACAATGCCCCGACCTATACGGAAGTTCCGGGTGCTATTGCTCAGAATTATGGTGTGGTGAGCGAATCTCGGATGCTTGTGCGTGTTCAAAGCCGGGAAGAGATCCTCGCGAGCAAGCTTGTGGCCTTTTCGGCCTCGGTGGAAACACGTAACCGTCCGCGTTTTCGCGATATTTGGGATATTCACTGGCTCAGAGGGAATGGCACGACGATTCGAAATGATCTGGTACGCGCCAAAATGCGGGACCATTGTGTCGAATCAGCTTGGTTTGATACGGCTGCGGACTGTGTCGGGGACATCATCCATTCGGCCGATTTCGCTAATGAGATGAGACGGTTTCTGCTACCGCATACAGCAGCGCAAACACTTGACGATCCTCTGACTTTGAAATTCCTTGCCGATGAAATCGAGCGTTTGATCCGGACGGCCAATTGCTGAATCAACGGGAAGTGCATTTCCTTGTTGATGCTGAATAAAGACGATAACGCAAGTGCAGGAAACGGGCAATGTAGCGGCGGTACGCGGCAACTCACAAATTCGTGCTGCGTTGTAGGGATGCAGCGCGAGTGGAGACTAGCGCTTGCGCTGAGCACAGTTCGACGATGATGTGCCTCAGTCGACGTTGTATCGCCCATTTTTTGTAGTATCTTCACAATCGGAGCCTTGTCTAACCGTCCGAGTTGGAGAGGGGGCAATTTACAGAATTCATTAGAGTAAACTCAAATTGCTACATAGACATGGTTCGAATACATTGCGATCAAGTCCACCATAGGTATGAATCTCCGCCTTTGTCCGCATTCAGCAAACACATCGAAGGTGTGGTTTTTGCCGTTTTTACGTATGCGTACAAAAACAATACCCCTATGATCTGCTTAAAATCTCACCATTGCGCTTCAGGCACTCCATAAAATAAGACTCAAGGGCAATCGCTCCAGTCAATGGAGCATACGTGTATCAGGGAACTGGCGGGTAGTTTTTCGATTTATGGATTGTGAAGTTGTGGATGTCGACTTGGTTGATTATCACTAATTTAGTGAAGGAGATAACCTTAGTGGAAAGAGACAAGAGTATTCGAGTGCGGCCGATGTTAAGTCCACCCCATCTTGGTGAGATAATTCGTGACAACATGAATGAGTTGGAGTGGAGTGTAACGGAGACTGCGTCACGTCTCGGTTGTGAGCGAGGGACGTTATCACGTCTATTGAATGGTAAGGCTGGGATATCAGCGAATATGGCAATTGCATTAGAAAATATTGGTTGGGGCACGGCTGATCAGTGGATGCGCCTTCAAACAAGTTACGAACTTGCGCAAGCACGTCGTCAAACTAGTGATGCATAAATTCTCTTGAGGAACATATTAAACGCCATCCGCGCGTGAAGGACTCTTTCTTAACCAATGTGTTCCTCTAGTGAAAGCGGCTACCGGCATTCACCGGTGTTGGAGGTTTTCTAAAAAAACTGCAATTTGTTTCTTCGGTGATGACGTCATCATCAGAGTGATGTCAGAAACTAATCATACATAGGTTTTACATTGTTCCAGGATTTAAATTTTCTGATTGAGGAAATTGGAATCTATTGATTCAACCCAGTGCCAAGGTGTAATATCCGGTTCCAAGAATTCTGTGAATTCACGTCAACCACGGAGTAAAACGACACTGACATCGTAGCGGCGAAATATCGAGTCTTTGGTCAGAATTGTTAGTCCTACGCATTGAGCTTGCGCAATTAGCAGTCGGTCAAATAGGTCCGCATGATACGTAGGTAACGCACTGGCAATATCAGCATGTCCTCGAGTTATGGACAACGGAATATAGCTCGTAGCTACCGTATACTTTACAGGGTTCTCACTTACTTTGAGTTTATCGAGCGCACGCTTGATTGATATTCCCAGATTATTGCAGCACTGAATATCGTCTTCTGGGCATCAAGCGGTGCACGTTCTTCTTTCGAATTTGGACTTGGATCATCACTCAGTACCATTAGTAGGATATGGGTGTCGACGAGCAAAATCAATTCGATTTATTTTCAGATAGGAATGCGGACATGAATTCCGGGGGAAGTTCATCGAAATCGTTCGCGATTTCAATTTTGCCTTTCATCGAACCAATTTTTGGCAAATTGGGCCTATGTTGCACGGCGTGCAATGTAACGACCGGTTCACCGTGACGAGTAATTATTACGGGTTCGCCTGATTCTGCTTTGCGTATGACTTGACTAAATTTTGCTTTCGCTTGAGCGATCGAAATGATCATATTACTTTCAGTGAATTTTTTGCCTATGTTTGTGCTCATTAAACTCGATAAGCATTCTGAATACGAGCTTAGCAGGGTAATGTCCAGAACCGTAATGATTGTCTCGAGCGTTACGCAGTCCGGTTAGTTCTGCCTACTGAGTATTGACTCGTTTATCTGTATATTTCTGCGCTTGCATAATTTGCTACCTTTGCGTCTTTCAGCAATAACGTCAATAAATTTCTCCACAATACGACAGAACAGGTTTATGTGTATCTGTTACCAGACGATTGGAAACTACCGATTGTGGACTTCAGTTGCAACTGATTCTGCAACAATGAAGACAATTACTATTCATCAACTAATGTGAACGTATCCTTCAAATCATTCAACCACGAATACGGGATTAATTTTCTATGTTGAAGTTGCCCGACAACAATTCCGGGATGAATATCAATTTGAGAGGCAAAATTTCTCACAGCGGCCTTAGATTTCAACAAACGAAGATTGGGTTCATATATTTGAGGAATCAAAATTTCTGAAGCCCATTCATTTGCTTCTATTTCAAAAGGATCATCAGTTGCGTATTCGTAGTTTTCGTCAAGATGAATTTTTTGTTTCTTTTCGTCATGAAAGAGCAGATGAGCAGTTTCATGAAAGAAAGTAAACCAGAATCTGTCATTGCTTTTGCTAAATAGGGATAACTGAATTAAAGGTCGGTCCTTGCGCCACCACCTAGTCATGCCGCTGACACGCGCTTTGGGAATGGCGGGTACAAAGACTAGAAAAACTCCAGCTTTCAAGCACAGCTCCATCATCTTGGGTTGAAACTCTGCAGGGTTAAGAACCGAAAGTGTTCGAATCTCGTGTAGGGCAGTTCGAAATTTTTTTCGATTGTAGTGTAACGTTTTACCACTCATTTTTAATTCTCGCTCATATCGTTCGGCTTGAATTTCACCTAGACGCAACCAAGCAGTTACTGCGCCGATGTTTGTGTCATTGTCATTACGACGGCGAAAAAATGCCTTCATTGCGACGTATTCACTTTCCCATTGATCAGGTGAATTAATTCCGAAAAATCTCAGCAATTCCTCTACAAGTTTAGGCTTGTTCGTTTTATCCAAGCGCAGTTTCGACAAAACGCCAGCGTCTTTCAATTCCTTGATTGGAAACTTGTCCAGCCAATCCACCATCTGTAGATATAGTTCCTCTCTTTTCAATCGTGCTGAGTGCTCTCGATATAGTGCTTCCCTGCGTAGCCAGAATCGCTCTGTTGAACCGAATACTGTTGCCAATCGGGAAGCCATATCTTCAGTTAATAAAACTTTCCCTGCAATCAAACGATTCAAATGTTTTTGGGATATTCCTAATCTTCGTGCAAGTTCAATTTGTTTCCATTTCCTCTCTTCGATCAAATCTGAAATTGTGTCACCGGGCGGTGACGCCCAATTGGGACGAAAGTTTTTGTCTTCACTAATCATGCTAATCTCCTATATCAAATATCCGAAATTCACTAACTTCCCTCCAATCAATCGGCAAATTTAACTGCGGTGTTTCAATTTGCTCAAAAATCAGACGAACTCCGCCTGTCAAATTGACTGCAAATTGACCTTTCCGATTACCTTTCAATGGGTGAGGGTTTCCAGCGAGCAGCTCGCCAGCCGTCTCGGCTGCTTCCAGGTCCGCCGATCTCTTCCTAAGTGATTTTGCACAAATGTTCCCTAACTTCTTGATAGCTAATTAGTCATTTTCACAAATTTTTCTGATTCGACTTGTATGACAGAAAATTTCCATTGGTTAATTGTAAATATTTATTACTCTTTAGGTAAATAATATTAAAAATAAATTTCTGTTGGATGTGAAATTCCTGTTCAATGCATGTCGAATATGGCGCTCGGCACGGTATTGATCTGAAGATATTACAAGCGATCATTTACTTGACTAGGACTTTGCATGGATTTAGGTGGTTAACCTTGTATTGCTAGTATTTTCGATGAACATTGCCTGCGCAATTTCAGCCACTGCTGCGGTACTTCTTGCTGATTCGTTGCTCGCCCCGTCAAGGGATTTAAAGTCTGGCTGTCAACCGATTTACACCGAGCGCACCATGACGCTCTGCATGCCGCTGTCTGAGGTAAGTGAAGTGTTAAAGCACCTTCATAGGAGTGAAGAATTAGCCCAAGAACACGAATAGGAACGAGTAAGCAAAGGGCATCCTGGCATAATCAGGGTTAGCGACCAAACTATATTGTTGCGAGTGTTCGCTGTTCCGATTCGGCTTCCGTTAGCTGCGTGACGCGTTGGACGCAAAATAGCATCCACTCCAGTGGAATCTATTCAAGCACAGTTGGCAATGTCCAGTCCAACCTCGGCACCAATGACTTGTCAACATCCGATGGACCATGCCTCAATACTAACCCTGTCATCACCTGCCACTATTCGCAACGAAAATCCCAACTCGTCGCGCGATTGTGTCAAAAGCCGCCATTTCGATGAATGCTGGTATCAAATAATTGTCGGATTGTGACTTTCACTAACTTACAGGCACACATCCCGGAAGCAGCAGTGTTGGTTAAATCATCTGCAATGTATGGTCTAATGGACAATAGATCGCTATTTTGCGTTTTTTATAAGACAGATTGTGAAATCACAAGTACCTAGCACAATGCCGTGCTTAGCCCGTCAGGTTCTTGTCAAATTTGGTGAGAACATGAGACAGTCGCGCGCAATAAACGGCGTATCTCGACCGTCTCGATGGCTGAGCGAGCGTTTGTAAGCCGTAGTAATTTAGCAAGTTCGAGAATGGGGAGTCGACTGTCTCCATCGACACCTACTTAACCGTATTCGCAATTTTAAATTTGGTTGACGGGATTGGCGAGCCTGCTGACCGTAGCAAGGATGTTCAGGGTCTCCACATCGAAGAGGATCGACTACCACGGCGGATTGCCCCACACGGCCGCAGGAAGACGAAGCCATGAACGAGATAATTGAAGTACACATTGATCATGGTGGTGAGACACGCCTGGTCGGCCATTGCCGTTATGTGGTCAAGGTGCGAAACCAAAGCTCGGTCTT
Organism: Arenicellales bacterium; assembly: GCA_951813075.1. Lineage (GTDB taxonomy): Bacteria > Pseudomonadota > Gammaproteobacteria > Arenicellales > JAJDZL01 > JAJDZL01. Next base: position 171,392 of record OX638343.1, read on the forward strand.
TGAGTATGCCGATGAATGGCTGTCTTATAGTGAGGCTTTCGCGCTCGATCCAGCCAACCTGCTGCTCGACACGAACCCGGTCTACTCAAATTCTGAGAAATCAGCCTTGCCGGGTGCCATGCGCGACACTGTGCCGGAACGATGGGGTAAGAAGTTGATCCGCCGCGCATTTCGAAAGTCAGGTGAAAAGCGCTCGCTTTCAGAAATCGACTACCTGCTGGCGATGAACGACCAGACCCGGATCGGTGCACTCCGATACAAGCGCGAAGGCGAGATCGACTTTGAATACGACATTGGCCGCAATCGGGTACCACGGGTGACTCAGCTGCCAGCATTGCTGAATGCCGCCGATGCGGTGCAGCGCAAAACAGAAACCGCAGATGATCTGAAGCTGTTGTTGAACGAAGGTTCCCCTCTCGGAGGAGCGCGGCCGAAATCGGTCGTGGTCGACAAGAAAGGCCAGCTTGCTATCGCAAAGTTTCCGAAACCGGATGATGACCGCAGCATTCCGCACGGAGAAATCCTAGCGCTTACCTTGGCGCGGAAAGCCGGCTTGAATGTTGCGTTCGGACAGCTACAGTCTGTCGCCGGTCGACCAGTAGCGCTGATAAAACGCTTTGATCGAGCAGGGGAGTACCGCATTCCGTTTCTATCGGCCATGAGCCTCCTGGGGCTCAATGACGGCGACATCGCGACCTACACTGATATCGCTGAGTGTGTACGAATATATTCAAGTGCACCAATCGAAGACCTGCATGAGCTTTGGCGACGCATCGTTTTTGGGGTAATGATCGGCAATCTCGACGACCACCTGAGAAACCACGGGTTTCTCTATGAGGGGGATGGAAAGTGGCGGCTATCACCTGCTTACGATCTAAATCCTGTGCCTCTTGAGGAGAAGGTACGCGAGCTGGCAACATGGATTTCTGAAGAGGGCCCGGAAGCCAGTGTTGACCTGTCGCGCAGGGCGGCGCCGTTTTTCGCTCTCAAAGACAATCAGGCAGAACATATTATCGGTGAAGTGTCGCAGGCGATAGCTGGCTGGCGCGATGTTGCGCGGCAATTGAACATGACCGTCGCTGACACAGCCGCATATGCCAGCGCCTTCGACTGCGACGGAGTCTGAAAAAGGGCGTTCATTTACGCACTGCCGATTACGATGACAGCGAAATCCAATTTTGATGCGCAACACGCCAAATTTGAACGCGTTGAGCGCCGGTGTCGGGTAATCGCAAGTGAAATTATCTGTTAAGTCTCGCTGTTGGAAACTCCAGTCATGGAGTGCAGGGTTTAATCCTGCAAGGTTGAACACTAGAGGTTTATGTGTGCCAGAAGCATAAACGTTGTTGGGCCTCAAGTCGTCTGGTAGTCTGTTTTTTTTTGCGTGGTGGTTTCCGCGTAACAGATAAGCTGGAATGTCCGCTATATTGATCGCCCCACCTGCCTGACAGGGAATACGCCATTCTTATAGTCGCTACAATCTCTGTAGTTTAGACCCCAGCAAAGATGAGAAAATCAACTTGTTCCTTGATCGCCAACCCGACAAGCTGGTCAAAGCCTCCCAGTGGCAGTGCGCATGCGTTCGACCGCGGTTGTCAGAGTTGGTTAGCAGTCAGATATCATTCAACTCGTTTTGCGAGAGCAACCGGAAAAATTTGCTCAATATCTATATGCAGAAACCCTTTGTGCATAAGAACCGAACTTCTCGTGCAGTATTGATTCAATTGCCAATACGGGTAATTTAGGCGGACTTTCATCTGTGTCTTCTGGGACAGTTTGGTTTCGCCAGTTACCAGATTTCCGCTAAAATGTGAACGTTTGTTTCGGAACATGCGAAACCATCCAAACACAATAGTTTCTATAGGAAAATTACATGGACACATTTACCAGAATTTCTAAGTCGGTACTGATTGCAGTTGGTTTGCTGATAGTCTCTTCTCAAACCTTCGCTGCGGAACCACCCGTTTTTACTGGCCGAGGTGAGTTTGCGATCAATGGGTATGATGCGGTTGCATATCACAAAGAGCAGAAACCCGTTAAAGGAGACGACAAATTTACCGTGCAATGGAATGGAGCTACATGGCGCTTCGCCAGTGACGAAAATCGCAATCTGTTCGAATCGGACCCAGAAAGATGGGCTCCACGCTATGGAGGATATTGCGCATGGGCGGTATCCAACAATTACACCGCGAAAACCGACCCTGATGCATGGTCAATCGTGGATGATCGACTGTATCTGAACTATAGCCGCAGTGTACGTAGAAATTGGAGCAGGGACATCCCTAGAAACATTCAACGAGCGGATGAGAATTGGCCTGAAGTACTCAAGAAATAAATGATTGTGTAGTGCTCGAATCCTTATACACAAGAGCTAAAGTTTTTGGCATATTTTGGTAGTTTAGCTCCTGTTCAGAACTGAGGAGATTCACACAAACGTCTGATTTGGCAACGGTGACTGTTCTTGCGTTCCAGGTCTATAAACGCAAATTAGTTGAACTGTCTTCTGCATACATCACAGAAGGCAGTTCTTCTAGAAAAGCAGTCGTATCGATGGAACATTAAGCCATGTGGTACGGTTTCCAAATGCTGGACAAGCCGCGTGAAAAGTGACTGCTTCCGATAGTTGTCGAATTTCTTCGTCCTAGTACGCTTTCTTTTTTAATTGGTTATTCCAGTCGATACTGCATTACTATCGTTCCAGTAAATTGAGTTTTGAAGCACGACTACGAATTCGCTAGGCTTATTTGCGAGTCAAAGTGTTGGGGAACAGTGACCGACGATACTCAACTACGCAGGAAATGGCAATTTTGATCGTACGGAGTCGAAAATTGACAGGACTCGATGATCAGTCCGTTTTTGAAGAATGATAGTGAGAGATTAAAAATTTTACTGGAATTTCAAAAAATGATCTTCAAGCTGGAGTAATAGTTCAACCTACTCACTAAACGAGGTAAAGCGTCACTGCAAATCGCAAAGGACGGATAAAGAAACCAAAATATTGAGATAATTCTTTAATCGAGTATTAAATTATCTTGCATCAATATATATAGATAATTCGATTATGCAATTTATTGACCGCTCAATTGAAGATAGAATCGTTAACTCGCTAACGACATTTCCTGTTCAGTTTTTTTGCTACTATGACGGATATATTGAGTGTCAAACGCTGTAATATCATATATGCCAATCAAGTTCAATCTAATTCCAAACGGGTATTTTTGAAAGCGTGGTGAATGTCTATGCGACGATTGCAGAAAATAATATTCAACTGAACACTCCCGGACTTGAATTCAATATTGACGACTTCCATGATGCATTCTCAAAGGTGGTTTTACGGAATACATATACTATGTGATCAAGCACGGTGTGTGACGTGGAAAAGCGTTGGTCATGTCATATTGTTATCTAGCGTCGTCCTCTTTGCAATTTCGGCAAATCCCTCAAAAGGAGCTGGATTTCGGGAATTTACAGATGTTGGTTTGCAATTTGGTGTTTGGTATCCAACTGATGTTCCTACAACTTTACAACGTCTGGGTCCGTTTGAGGCAGACATTGCGCGCAATGCACCACCGCGATTAGGTAAATTTCCCGTCGTGATGTTGTCGCACGGCAATGGCGGGAGGTATCGTAACCACTACCTGACGGCGCAAGCACTGGTACGTGCAGGATTTGTTGTAATTGCGCCGGATCATCAGGCGGATTTCTTGATTGGCGGGCAGAAAACCGCGGCGGCGCTTGATTATCGATATCTCGAATTGTTTCGTGCGCTGAAAATTGCGCGATCAGATTCAATACTTGGACCGTCTTTATCTGACGGTCCAGTTAGTGGAGTAGGATATTCGTTGGGCGGTGCAACGGTTTTACTCGCTGCTGGTGCAGTTTTTGACAGTGAGATTACGGAACGCCATTGTGCAGAATACGAAATTCAAGATCCCGAGTTTTGCGATGACCCAGGTATCATTTCTCGTATCATTTCTCGTTTCATTTCTCGTTTCATTCCATCGTCTGACTTTGATCCGACTCTGCTGCGCCCAACTTCTGACCCCTTCAAGCACACGGCATTTATTACTGGCGACCTAGTATTGGTAGCGCCAATTTATCAGGGGCTTGATGTTGGGTCTATGTCGAGCTTTGAAAGCCTTACGATTATTGCAATCAACGCCGATCAGATCGCGCAACCGAGGTTCCACGCCAAACCATTGCAGGAAGCACTTGCCGAAACAGATTCGGTAAGATATGCAACCATTGAAGGACATCACTACGCTTTCATCGCGCCGTTTCCTGATTGGCTTACATCGAAGGAAGACATCCCGGTGGCTAAAGACCCAAAGGGTTTTAATCGTCGCGAATTTATCAACAAAACAAATGCGTTAATCGTGAGAGCGCTTACGTCGGAATGAAATTCTCATGGAGAGAGAAAACCTTATTGTTTCACGCCCGAAAATCTATTGAAGAAAAATTGCTTGAATAATTCAAGAAACAGACTGCATATCATTCGCTAATGTGCGAAATCGAAAATCTGCTCAGCGCGACTGCTCAAATTCGCATTTTCAGACCAGCCTGTCCCCCGGTTCATCTTGGCGAAAGAAGGCGTCAAGGTTGTCGAGCGCGCGAAATCCCATGGCATCGCGAGTTTCAAAAGTCGCGCTTCCTATATGAGGAAGCATGAAGATGTTTTGATGATTCGAGAACTTCCGATTGCCACCAGGTTCTATTTCAAAACAGTCAAGACCTGCAGCAGCTAGCTTGGCACCATCGAGTGCTTCAAGCAAAGCGCTTTCGTCTACAAGAGCGCCTCGAGCGCAGTTGACGAGTATGGCATTGTCAGGCAGCAGGGACAATGTCCTTTGGCTCATCAGTCCATTGGTTTGGGGTGTTGCTGGACAGTGCAAAGACAGGACATCTGCGACTTTGAGAAGGGAGTCAAGGGTTTCATGATAAACAGCACCTCGTTCCAGCTCCGGGTCAAGACGTCTACGATTGTGATAGTGAATCTGCATGTCAAAGCCAGCCGCTCGTTTGGCGACCACTTGGCCGACTCGTCCCATGCCTACGATGCCCAGTCTTTTGCCGGTCACCTGATGTCCGACCATAAAAGACGGACTCCAACTATTCCATTGTCCAGTTCTCACCAGGGTGTCACCTTCAACTGCACGTCTTGCCGCTCCGAGCATCAAAAGTATCGCAATCTCAGCGGTTGCATCTGAAAGTACATCTGGCGTGTTCGTGACAACAATACCGCGCTTTGCCAGTGCTTCGAGATCACAATGATCCACACCTACAGAGTGATTTGCGATGATCTTTAGCCGATCGCCAAATTGATCGACAACCTCGCGAGAGAATATTTCTGAATGGCAGGGAAGTATTGCATCAACTTTGAAACTCATCTCGATGATTCGCTCCTTGGATGCAGGCATATCTTCGGGTTCCAGAATCGTATCGTAGTCGCGTACCGCACGCGCCTCGGTTTTGTCCGAAAGTTTTCTTGTAATCCAGAGAACTGGACGCTTATGAATCACGGGCTGAAGGTTTGAACTGAATGCTCAGGGATGGCTACCCTGAATTTCCATTCTTTTCTTTTTTGCGGACGCACTCATCCCAATAATCGTAGGCAGCCATTGGAAGGATGAAAGCAATAATGAAAACGAAAGGCAAACCACCCCAGAAGCCGGCAAATCCCGTTGAGATACTGTGAGACAGTCCAGTCACAAAGACGACAAACACGATCAGGCCAAATAATCCAGTGATAATCTGTAGGGGTTTCGGAAGCATATTCGTAGTTTAGTGAATTTGTTGAATTTAGGTTAGGATTCTTCAGATAGCAAACCAAGCAGCCAACGTGCAGTTCTGAACAGTCGATCATCCTGTTCCGCCGCGCCTACCAACTGTAGTCCTATAGGCATGTGGTTTTCACCGACCAATACCGGTATGGAAATGCTAGGCAAACCAGCGAGCGTCCATATAGTGGAACAGCAAGAATCTCCGGTTCCTTCACCAAATTTTGGTGCAATTCCTGGAGCCGCAGGCGTCAGCACCGCATCATAGTCATTAAAGAACTCTGAAAACCAATCAACTGATCCGTGCATAGCTTCCATCGCGTCATTGTACTCTTGGTCTGTAATTTGTTCAATTTCACGAATCGAAGCGCGAATGGTGTGGCTTAGATGTTGGGAATCAATTAACTTCAGTTCTTCAAGAGAGCGGTAAAGTTCATAACCGTATATTCTGCGCAAGCTTCCGATCAAACCGACAAAGGAGTTGGGAGCAGGAATTCGATCTACTTGCTTTCCGAGACAGTCGATAAGTTCATCGATTCCAGCGGATAGCGCCGCGGAATACCGAGATTCGTAGGGTAAATCGAACCAGGCGAAAACCGGTTCAATTGGTGGATCAGACTCGTACCCTCCAAGAGTATCCGGTCGAGGACGAAGAAAACACAAATCGTCAGAAGCATCATATCCGCCCAGCACGTTTCCCAATAACGCCAGATCTCCGAGATCAAGGGCGAACATCCCCACCTGATCCAAGTGAAGGGAAGTCTTCAATGCTCCTCTTCTGGAGATTACGCCGCGCGAGGGTTTGTAGCCGTAGACCCCGCAGTAGGATGCAGATTTGATCACCGAACCATCAGTCTGACTTCCGATCGCAAGTGGAACCTGGCCTGCAGCAACAGCCGCCGCCGATCCACTGGAAGAACCGCCAGGACCATACTCTGTGTTTCTGGGATTGCGTGTGTTCGGAGGATGTACATACGCCAACTCAGCCGTTGCGGTTTTGCCCAGAATCACCGCACCCGCTTCGCGCAGTTTTTCAACAACAGCCGAGTCCTTTCCGAGACATCTGTCGGCGAAAGCTGCGCACCCCATTTGTGTTGGATAATCGACTGTATCGAAAATATCCTTGATACCGACTGGTATTCCATGCAGAACTCCGGTTGGCATTCCTTTTTTTCGCAGTTGATCAAGGCTTTGAGCCTGGTTGATTGCATTGCGCTGATTGATATTTACCCAGGCATTGATGTCACTATCGGTTTGGTCAATCGTATCGAGGTAGTGTCGAACGAGTTTTTCGGAAGAAATAACGCCTTGCAGCATTAGATCAATATACTGTCTGGCTGTTCTTATATTCTCGTGCATGATCATCGACCAGAGCACCTGTGTTGATCAGGGAATATACGGACCAAATAGATAATCGGGAAACCAAAGAGCCAATTCCGGAAACATATACATCAGGAACATCGCAAAAATTACGATTCCAAGATACGGCATGATTCCTTTGAAAATTTCAACTAGTTCAATGTCCTTTTTCAATACACCTTTCAGGTAGTATGCTGACATCGCCATTGGAGGTGTTAGAAATGAGGTCTGCAAATTCAACGCGACCAGCATGGCGAAAAAGTAAGGGTTCACGTCAAACGTAGCCAGCATTGGCAAGAATATCGGGACAAAAATGATGAGTATTTCCGACCATTCCAGTGGCCAGCCCAGTAAGAAAATGATCAACTGCACAAGAATCAGAAACTGCCACGGTTGAAGATTTAATGCAAGAACCCAGTGCTCAATGATGTCATGACCACCCAAGTAGGAGAATACAGACGCAAATGTCCATGATCCCACAAACATCCAACATACCATTGCTGTCGCTTTCGCAGTCAGAAAGACCGACTCTTTGACTTTTTGCCAAGTCAGTGAGCGGTATGCAGTGGCTAGAACCAGACCACCCAAGGCACCCATTGCTGCGGCTTCAGCGGGTGTCGCCAATCCACCCAATATTGAACCCAATACCAACATGATTAGGACAGTTAGCGGTACAAATGACACCAATAGCTGTATGTAAATTTCGGTACGAGATACGCTGTCGTCGTAATCGGGCCGCGGTGCGATTTGCGGATTTATGAATGCTCTGATCAACACGTAGACAATATAGAGGCTCGCCAGCAGCAATCCAGGGAACACAGCGGCTGCGTAAAGTCGAAGCGGTGAGAGTTCAGCGATCGCTGCGTAAACGATCAGCATAATGGACGGGGGAATTAAAATTCCAAGCGTTCCTCCGGCGCAGATTACGCCGGCGCTGAAATCCTTTCTATAGGCAGCTTTCGCCATTGCCGGGAAAGCGAGTAGTCCCATCAATGTCACCACTGCACCGACTATTCCACTTGCAGTTGAAAAGACGGTGCATGTTATCAATGCAGCGATTGCCATGGAACCGGGAAGATTCCGTGCTGCCAGCTGAAGTGACGAAAAAAGTCTGTTGACGATGTTCGCCCTCTCTACAACGTAGCCCATAAACAAGAATAGCGGTATAGCCACGAGAGTATCGTTCTCCATGACAGAATAAGTATTCTGGTTCAGGAGATAGAAGATTTGGTTGTTAAACGCGTCGGCAATAACCTTCACCGACCCAGCTTGATGATAGGCGAAATAGCCAAAGCCGACACCCATGGCGATTAACGTGAACGCGATGGGAAAGCCAAGCATTACCAGGACTATAAATAGTCCGAGCATCATGATTGCGACTTCTGGATTAGTCATATTAGTAGTGTTGTTGAATTAGGTCTGAACGACCAAGGATGAACCAAACATCCATGATTCTTTCGAAATACTAAGTCAGCATTTCCTCGGCTTCTTTGACGTCATCCAGTCGTTCGAGCCATTCCCCGCTCCGCATGGCTTTCCAGCATCGCAGGATTTCAGCGATGCCTTGAATAATCAGCAATCCGCCTGCCACTGGAATGAGTGTTTTGAAATAGTAAATTTGAATGCGTGCAGGACTATTCCAGCTGACTTCCTTGTATCTCCACGAATCGGCAGCGATTTCTGTACCAAACCAAAATAGTGCAAGCATGCCTGGAAAGAAAAACAGAATGTAAAGAATAAAGTCTATGGTTGCCTGAATTCGAACGGGAAACAATCGATATACGACATCACCGCGCACGTGACTGTCTTGCGCTAATGCGTAGGCACCTGCCATGAGGAACAATGCTCCATACATTTGCACCATCATGTCGAAAGCCCAAACGGTCGGGGCATTCAGGACATAACGGACAAACACTTCATAGGAGACCGAAAATGTGAGTATGAGAATACACCATCCGAAAGCTCTACCCACCCACACACTAATGCTCTCTATGGTGTGTATTAACTTGGTGACCAAATCATGTCTCCAATAATTTCGGAATGAAGTAGTAGCGGGGGTCTAATGAATGACCCCCGCCACAATTGATAATGAAACTTCTGAATTACCCGTAGTGGTGCTTGTAAGCAAGCGTATAGTCAGGCTGATTCAGATTCAGATAATTCATCACTTCCTTCGCATAGGTCTTCTGGGATTCGATGACTTTTGCGAAGAACGCATCTTCTGCAGACAGGCGATCGATAACAACATCCCAAGCTGCAAGCTGGTCAGCCATGACAGAGTCCGGCGTGCGATACACGTTAACGCCTTGCTCATCTCGCAGTTTTACGAGGTCGGCTGCATATCGTCGGGTGTTATGCCAATAGAAGTTGGAATTTTCTGACTCGGATGCATACTTCAGAATCGCCTTCTGTTCGTCGGCGAGGTTGTCGTATTTTGTTTTGTTGAATGTGCACTCGAAAAATTCCTGAGATTGGTGGAAACTTGCCAGATGATAGTGCTTGGATACATCCTGCATTCCAAAGTCTCTATCCGAAGTCGGATTGTTGAACTCGGCGGCATCAATGAGGCCAGATTTCAACGCTGGTTGAATTTCACCACCAGGCAACTGAACTACAGACATTCCCATTTCCAGCAATACATCCGCTGCCAGACCAACAGTTCGGTACTTGAGACCTTTCATTTGGCTCGAGTCAGTAATCTGCTCTTTGAACCAACCCAGGGGTTGTGCAGGCATCGGACTGTTGAAAAAACTGACTAAATTGAGTCCGAGTTTTGCCATCAGTTCATCGAACAATTCTTGTCCGCCGCCGTAATGCACCCAGCCGAGCACTTCTTGACTGGACCACCCAAAACAAGGACCGGTACCAAACAGTGAAGCAACCGCAGATTTCGAATACCAATAAGCGGGCACGTAGTGTGCGGCATCGAGAACTCCTCGATGCACTGCGTCCTGCATTTGACTGGTTTTAACTACGGAGTTGACGGGCAATAGTTCAATTTGCAGCGCATCGCCAGCCATGGCATTCACGCGATCCACATAGGACTGAGCATTCTCCAAGAAAATACCACCGCCCCACGCGGCTTGCATTTTGAGCACTGTTGATTGAGCTTTCACAATAGCAGGAGCAGCCAGTGTGCCTGCAGTTGCGGTAGCGGCTAACGCCGAACCTTTCAGGAATCGACGTCGATTCATACTTTCTTTCATTTCATATCCTCAAATTAATCGTGAATGAGTTCAAGATAAAAGTGGGCATCTTATTCATCCGTTATAGTTGGAAAATTGCCCGAACTGGAAATATACCACATAAATCACACACTGTACTCGTTCACCACCTTTGGCAATCAGACAGCCTGTTGGAGTGATCAAATATTGTCATTAGGAGTCATGTCGTCGAGTGCCTGATTCGGATGGACACTGTAATAGTAGCGCAAGTATGCATCTAGCGCCTCATTGACTCAGTTGGCAGTCGGCCCACTGCCTGAAAGTTCCAGGATTCGGTTCTCGACGTCAGGTATTAGCGTTCAACGGCCTTGCGATTTGAATTTCCTGCAGATGCTGCGGTGTGGGGATTGTTAATGACATCCGGCTAATTGAAGAACTATTTGGTTTGTTTGTGGCTCATCGGTGCTTCAGGAATTTAAACCAACCATCGCCAAATCATTTCCTGCGTGCTAACCGGCATTCAGCGATTCTAAGCCTACAGGAGTTCCAAATTTCCATTGCGGATATCATTAGTCAGCTAGTCTCCGATACAATTCACCGCCTCGAACCAATTGGATGTTACAGTTCGAGACGCAGAATTCTTTACTTGGCTGTTTGGCTCAACTCTGACCAAGTTCCGCCGTCGGACTGTCCGCTGATATGGATTTCGTTACGGATTTATGGAGTACCCGCGGTGGCCACAAATCCCCGAGATCAAAACTGATTGCGTCAAACGGTGGTAGTGAAACTGATGCGTTGTCAAAAAGGGTGTCAATCAATCCCCATTCCTTGTTGCGCAATGTGAGTGCTTCCAACGAACGCACCCCGGGGTCAACAAACCAGAGATAGCTCAAACCAGCCGAACCGTAAACCGCTTTCTTACGACCAAGATCAAGCTTTAGCGTTGATGGCGAAAGTACCTCACACACCCAGTCCGGAGCCAACATAAAATATGCTTCTGACGGAAGTTCGGGCATTCGTTCCCGCCGCCAACCTGCCAAGTCGGGCACCACGATGTCATCGCCCAGATGGAGTTCAGGCTCGTCGAGAATCCACCAGCCGCCAGGGCCTCCTCGGCCTCGGCTAAATGGTGAATTGAGAATACCTCCAAGATCCGAACTGGCCAAAGCATGGGGTGGTGCTGGTCTCGGATGAGTATATAGCGTGCCATCGATAATTTGGGCGACCATGTGCGGCGGTGCATCCAGCACATCCTGATAGGTCGCTCGGGTTGGGTTCTTTGCAGTCGCTGCCGCTTGGGGTCTTTTCATCGTGTCTTGATGCCTGACGCGTACTTTGGTTTGATTTTAGTTGATTGGTGTCTGGCGAATCAAACCAAACTTCCGTCAATGCTTCCCTATGTCCTGACCGGCATTCAGCGATCTCAAGCCCGCAGCAGTTCAACTTAAGCTAGGAATATTGCGAGCCTACACTTAAAGCCCAGCGACTGATCAGTTTTATCTTCTTGTTGGGACAACACCAACCTGTCGACCGCCATGACAATCTCATGTACAAAAACTGATGATTGAGGTGGCTTCTGAGTAATGCAATATTACCAATAAACTATAATCGTACAGACTTATCCACTTGGGGGAATGAATGAAAAACGCTGTCGAGCCAATCCCGTTTCCGGGCAATGACATTTCTGGAATCAGTTCGATCGAATCAATTCTGCAGGACTTTCGTGCAGGTAATATGGTCATATTGGTCGATGACGAATCGCGTGAGAATGAAGGTGATCTTTTAATCTCGGCAGAACATGTAACTGCGGATCACATCAATTTCATGGCCACTCATGGTCGGGGTTTGATTTGCCTCTCGCTGTCGGAACAACGATGTCGGCAACTTGACCTGTCTCCAATGGTAAGGGAAAACACATCGCCATATTCCACCGCGTTTACAGTGTCTATTGAAGCCGCAAGAAATGTTTCAACTGGAATATCCGCCGCCGATCGCGCAACAACAATTCAGGCAGCGGTGCATCCGGATGCCTCACCTTCGGATATCGTCACACCCGGACACATTTTCCCGATCATTGCAGAGCCAGGAGGCGTTCTCACGCGTGCCGGCCATACAGAAGCTGGAAGTGATCTCGCAAAATTGAGCGGTTTGGAACCGGCGAGTGTTCTGTGTGAGATTCTAAGTCCCGATGGCACCATGGCGCGGTTGAATCAACTCATAGAGTTTTCCAAACACCATGGTATCCGGATTGGAACAATTGCCGACCTGATTCGGTATCGGCTCGAGACAGAGTCCACGATCAGTCGAGACTATGAATCCACGATGATGACTGAGTTCGGTGAGGTGAAGGCAATTTCTTATAACGACGAGGTGCGCGGGAACACCCATCTGGCACTTGTCTACGGAGACATCAATTCAGACATACCCACGATGCTGCGTGTCCACGTATTTACCGGCATGATCGAGGTGCTGGATGCGATAACGTTCGGCGGTCATTCGTGGTCAGTGCGTAAAGCGCTTCAGAGTATCGTTGAAGCTGGCTCAGGCGCAATCGTGATCTTGAACTATCAGCACGAGTTCGGTGAAATTACCGACAACATACAGGAACGACGGCAAGAGTCGGAAGATGCCAGTGGTAATAACGACATCAGAATTATCGGAGTTGGAAGTCAGATTGCAGCCGATCTCGGCTTCGGGAAGCTCCGGGTATTGGGTCATCCAATGAAACTGCACGGACTTTCTGGATTTGGTTTGCACATCGTTGAATATCTTCCACCGACAGGTTGAAGGTTTGCTGCGATGGAGTACGATAAGAAGAAGAACAAAAACACTTCTGGAATATCATTCGGTATAGTTGTCAGCGAGTACTACCCTGAAATTTCAGACAGGCTTCTATCGGGTGCGGTCGAAGTATTGCGATTGCATTCGATCAAGTCTGAAGTCTATCGGGTAAGCGGTGCATGGGAAGTGCCTTTTGTCACACGCGTGATGGTGAAATCAGGCAAATATCGGGGCATTATTGCTCTAGGCTGCGTCATCCGCGGAGAGACATCCCATTTCGATTATCTGTGCGACCATAGTGCCCGGGCGCTTATGGATATCAGCATGGAATTTACATTACCGATTGGATTTGGAATATTAACCGTCGAGAATGAAGGTCAGGCTATTGCGCGATCACAGCTGGGTCCGAATGCACGTAATAAAGGTGCAGAAGCGGCAGAGGCGGTGATCTCAGCCATAGACGCGGTATCCTACAGTGTGATCTCGAATCCCTGAAGGATTCCCACTATGACAGTATCAGCCCGACACTATGCACGACTGGGTGCTGTACAGTTCCTATATGCCTGGAATTTTCAGAAGCAATCTCTGAGCGGTACTGAAGATCAGGTTCTCATCGATTCGGATGTGCTTTTGCACGGAGACATGAGGTATCTGCAGAAACTCCTGAAATCGATTCCGCCAAGAATTCCGGAGATCGATGCAATCGTGTCCGAAGTCATCCATCGAAAGATAGAGACAATCGACCCGGTCGAATTGTCGATTCTTCGACTCGGTGTCTACGAACTTCTCGCGGAATCTGATATCCCCAGAAAAGTGACTGCCAATGAGTGCATTGAACTTTCGAAAGAATTTGGTAATCCCGGCAGCTACAAGTTTATCAATGGAACACTGGATAAACTTGCTTTCGGAAATTTCTCACTTCATAAATCGAATCAAAAAATCGACAAGCAATCGGATCGTCGGGAATTTGAGTTGATTGAAAAATATTTCTCAAGATCCAACGCCAAGTTTGAAAGTGTCATACAGGGAGTTGGCGATGATAGTGCGATCGTCGAAATCCCCGCTGGCAAACAGCTGGTCATTTCGACAGACACTTTGTTGGAGAGTGTTCACTTTTCGAGCGAAACCGCGCCGCGAGACATTGGTTACAAGTCATTGGCAGTTTCTTTCAGTGATCTTGCCGCAATGGGGGCACAGCCCGAATTTGCCACATTGAATCTTTCAATTCCAAAGGCCGATGACCGCTGGCTGAAGCGGTTCAGTAGCGGATTTTTCGAAATTGCTGATCAATACAATGTAGCGCTGATTGGTGGCGATACCGTAAACGGTCCTTTAGGAATTACGGTAACAGTATTAGGCAGTGTCGATGAAGGAGGGTGTTTGTTGCGTTCCGGAGCAAGACCAGGAGATGGCATATTTGTGACCGGAACACTCGGAGATGCAGCGCTGGGATTGCTGCTTGCGAACGATAACCTGGGTGTGTCAGACGAAGTTTCCCGATATCTCTTGCACAGACTCAACCGTCCATCTCCCAGAGTCGATGTAGCGTTGGGTTTGCGCAGGCATGCGACATCAGCGATAGACATTTCAGACGGTTTGATTGCTGATTTGACGCATATCCTTGAACAAAGTGGCGTCGGCGCGGAAATCGAGCTTGAGCGCGTACCGCTTTCCGACGCCTATAGACAGTTATTGACGGACGTGGGTTGGGATCATGCGCTCGCGCGCGGTGACGACTACGAGCTATGCGTTACGTTGCCGGAAAATTCCGAATTCGCAATGGTAAATGAAATAGTGATTGAGGGTGTCAAGCTCACCCGAGTTGGAATAATCACGGAGCAACCCGGTCTGGTCATCAAGAACTTGCTGCAAGAACCTTACCACCCGGAACACTCTGGATACTCACACTTTTGAATCGAATATCCAACCGTGAAGCGAGCTCTGGTAAATGAAGTCTTTACGAATCCGGTTTATCTGACCGCTTGCGGATTTGGTGCAGGTCTGGTACCAAAAGCACCGGGCACAGTTGGAACGCTGGTTGCGATACCCATCGTAGTCGCCATCTCGTGGCTGGCTACATCGGTTCAGTGGGTCGTGCTTGCGGCAATGTTTGTTTTGGGTTGTTGGGTCTGTCAGGTGGTTGCTGATTCACTCGGGGACAACGACCCCGGTGTCATCGTTTGGGATGAGATATTCGGATTCTGTATTGCCATGATATTGATTCCGCTGAGTCTTGCGACGATTGTGCTTGGATTTGTTATTTTTCGAACATTGGATATTCTCAAACCATGGCCGATTTCGTGGGTCGAAAGGAAGTTTTCTGGTGGATTTGGAATCATGATCGACGATGTTATCGCCGGTTTGGTGTGCAATGTATGTCTGCAGGTATTTATCCGCATCAACTATCTTTGACAACTAAGATTTCTATCCGCTGTGAGCAATCAGTCATTCGCTGTTCTTAAAAAAATAGAACTGTGATTCTGCTTGAGACAGGCATTCGAGCGACACGTAAAAATTTTTTAGGCACAACTTAAAAGAGTAAAATAAAGGTGGCTTGAGTCCCAATCCACAGCAATCATTTCATGAAAATTGGTTACAAGCAGCTCCTTGACGAAGCGATGTCCGAAGTCGAGACATTGTCCGTGGAAGATGCGATCGCTTTGCACGAAAAAGGCGAAGCACAATTCGTGGACTTAAGAGATATTCGAGAACTCAGGCACGAAGGGAAAATTTCGGGTACTTACCATATGCCGAGAGGCATGCTTGAGTTCTGGATCGATCCTGACAGTCCCTACTTCAAGAAGATATTCTCGCAGAATACCAGATTTGTCTTCTACTGCAAGTCGGGATGGAGATCGGCACTTGCAACACAGACCGCACAGAGGATGGGGCTTGACGGTGTCTGCCATATTGACGGTGGATTTGATGCCTGGAAAGAATCCGGAGCTCAGATCGAGATGCTTGATGATTGAGCATGTTCGCACATCTATTCCATGTCCCGGAATGAGCGGAAATACTAGTCGGAACAGACAGGTTGTAGAAAAATGAAAATTGGTCCAATCACAGCTGGGGTGGTGTTTGCCGCATTGTTTTCACTAAACACCTTTGCGGATGAACAACTGGAACACGTACGTGATGCACTTCTCGGTTTTCTCGAAGGGCAAACCGAACTCCAGGAACTTACAGCATCTCCAATACAGGGAGTTTATGAAGCAGTAATCGCAAATAGAATTTACCATGTTTTTGTAAAAGACAACCACTTGATCGTAGGAGAAGCCTTCAACCTTGCTACTGGTGAGAGCTTGAGTGATCGAAAACAGAATATGGCTATCGCTAGTCTTGTAGAGAGGACATCAACTGAAGATATGGTCGTCTTTGCAGCTCAGGGTGAGACCAAGCGATATCTCACCGTTTTCACCGACATTGATTGTGGCTATTGTCGTCGCCTTCATCGGGAAGTTCCGGCATTGAATGCGGCTGGTCTGGAAGTCAGATACATGGCATACCCCAGAGCCGGAATTGCCTCTTCAAGCTACGACAAGATTGTTACGGTGTGGTGTGATAACGATCCTCAGTCAGCCATGACTGCATCTAAAAATGGTGAAAATTTACCAAATGCGACATGCGACAATCCTGTCGCCGATCAGTTTCTCGCCGGGGAAGCAGCGGGCATAAGCGGAACACCGACACTGGTAGTGGATGACGGTACCGTGATTGGTGGATATCTGCCTGCGGAAAACCTGCTAGATCGAATTGGATTGAATAATTAACTGATTCGGCGGCAATGGGGTGTCTTGCAAGTGCCGGCCATTTGGCTGATGTATCGTATTAATCATTTTTGATCCTCTGGCGGTTGATTTTTTCTGCCGCAGTCGCGATTGCGTGGTTGGGTTCCGGTTGATCGACGCCATATATACTGCAGGGCTCGGGAAATCGGGCAAATACTGAATACCAATTGAAAGGTTTAAAGAATGGATGAGAATAAGGAAAAAATATTAAATGCAACACTTAGCCAGATCCGACGGCAATTCGGTCAAGGATCAATCATGCGGCTCGGTGATGATGAAATCGACAGAAGTATCAAGGTTATTCCGACTGGCTCACTTGGTCTGGATCTGATTCTGGGTGTTGGTGGTCTGCCGCGAGGGCGGGTGGTTGAAATTTACGGACCTGAGGCCTCAGGAAAGACGACGTTGACATTGTCGGTGGTTGCGCAGGCCCAGAAAAGTGGAGGAACCGCAGCGTTCATCGATGCCGAGCACGCATTGAACACCGCTCACGCATCGACACTCGGTGTAAACGTTGATGATCTGCTGGTTTCTCAACCGAACAACGGTGAAGAAGCTCTGGAGATAGCAGACCAACTGGTGCGATCTGCTGCCATCGATGTGGTCGTGGTGGATTCAGTGGCAGCACTGACACCGCGAGCGGAACTGGATGGTGAAATGGGAGATTCCTTCATGGGATTACACGCGCGTCTCATGTCACAGGCACTGAGAAAACTCACCGGAAGCATCAATAAATCGAAAACCTTGGTCATCTTCATCAACCAGATCAGAATGAAGATCGGTCAGATCTACGGAAGTCCGGAAGTCACGACAGGGGGCAACGCGCTGAAGTTCTATTCTTCAGTAAGATTGGATATCCGCAGAATCGGCGCAATTAAGAAAGGCGATGAGGTAATTGGCAGTCAGACTCGGGTCAAATTGGTAAAAAACAAGGTTGCGCCACCGTTCAAGCAGTGTGAGTTCGACATGATTTACAGTTATGGTATTTCCAAGGAAGGTGAACTGATTGATCTCGGAGTAGTGCACGGCATTGTCGAACGCGCTGGCGCATGGTACAGTTTTGGCGATATCCGAATAGGCCAGGGGCGTGATAACGCACGCAACTTTTTGATGGAAAATAGTGACATTGCCGACCAAATCGAATCACAGATTCGCGAGAAAGTCGGAATCGAAACGCAGGTGAAAGAAACTGTCGAGTGACAGTCGGCGCCAATATGTCCAATCTGGAGGAAGTTCGATTGCAGGCAATCAGGTTCTTAGCCAGACGTGAATATTGCGAAAAAGAACTGACGAGAAAGCTAATGATTCGGGGAGCCAGTCTGGAATCGGCGCGGCAGGCAGTCGACGAACTTAGAGCTCGAGATATGATTAACGACGAGAGATTTGCGCAAGCGCTTGTACGTGTAAGAATGTCAAGAGGATATGGCCCGATCAAGATTAAGGATGAGCTCAGACAGAAAGGCGTGTCATCAGATTTGATTGAATCGAGCCTGGATTTCGAAAATGATGTCTGGCGAGAGCAGATCGCAGGGGTGTTGGAGCGAAAATACAAGAATGCACCACCGGCGGATTATGCTGAGTGGGCCAAACGAGCGAGATTTCTCCAGTCCCGGGGGTATTCTACAACTCAGATCCGGGAATCTCTGGGCGACTTCGTCGCACCAGGTTGAGCAATAGTCACGATGCTATGAAGACAATTGAATTAAGAAAGCTGTTTCTTGAGTATTTTCGAGAACGCGGCCATGAGATTGTTCCTAGCAGTCCGTTGGTTCCGGGTAACGATCCTACCTTGTTGTTTACCAACTCTGGGATGGTGCAGTTCAAGGATGTATTTCTCGGTACTGACAAGCGTCCATATAATCGAGCAGTGACCGCACAACGATGCGTTCGAGCAGGCGGAAAGCACAATGATCTCGAAAATGTTGGATATACCGCGAGGCATCACACATTCTTTGAGATGCTGGGCAACTTCAGTTTCGGAGACTATTTCAAACGCGATGCGATTCACTTTGCCTGGAACTTGCTGACTGATGACATCGGATTGCCGAAAGATCGGCTCTGGGTCACTGTCTATGTAGACGATGATGAAGCTGCCGACGTATGGCAGAATGAAATCGGCATTCCGTCAGAGAGGTTCAGACGAATTGCCACGTCGGATAATTTCTGGGCGATGGGAGACATCGGGCCTTGCGGGCCTTGTTCGGAAATATTTTATGATCATGGTCCGGATATCGAAGGTGGACCACCCGGGACACCTGAACAGGATGGCGATCGCTATGTCGAACTTTGGAATCTGGTGTTCATGCAGTATGAGCGATTATCTGACGGTTCGCTGAAACCGTTACCGCGGCCTTCGGTTGACACTGGAATGGGGCTCGAAAGAATTGCGACGGTTCTGCAGAAAGTCTACAGTAACTACGATATCGATCTTTTTCGCGCGCTGATCGAGCACGCTGCCCAAGTCGTCGGATCGCAGAAGTTGGAAAGTAAATCCCTACGAGTGATTGCTGATCACATCCGTTCCGCCGCTTTTTTGATTACCGACGGTGTGACACCGTCCAACGAAGGTCGAGGTTACGTACTGCGAAGAATAATCCGACGGGCAATTCGACACGGTTATCAGCTGGGATGCAAGCGACCATTCTTGCATGACCTGACATCTTCGCTGGTTGAGCAGATGGGAGACGCATATCCAGAACTTCGTCACGCCCAGTCTAAAGTGGAAAGGGTGCTTCTTAGGGAAGGTGAGCGATTTGCCAGGACACTGGACCAGGGTTTGAAAATCCTTGATCGTGAAATCGGCGCACTTTCCGGTTCTGAACTGCCGGGTGAAATCGCATTCCGTCTCTACGATACTTATGGATTTCCTCTGGATCTTACAGCGGATTACCTTAGAGAACAGAATCTTACTGTCGATTCCGACGGATTTGAACAGTCAATGCAAGAGCAACGTGAGCGGGCAAAGTCTGCCAGTAAGTTTGAGACTGTGACTTCAGCAGGGCCGGCTGTCAGTGTCGAAGTGGAATTCTGTGGCTACGATACATTGAATCAGGAAAGTTCGATCGCAACAATTCTTAGAGAAAATTCGGAAGTCGGCTCAGCTGGCGAAGAAGATGAAGCGATTCTGATCCTCAACACCACACCGTTCTATGCGGAAAGCGGCGGACAGGTTGGTGACACAGGTGTAATACAGTCCAACGGCAGTTATTTTAACGTTGAAGACACGCAATACGTGTCAAAGAGTGTGATTGGTCATTTTGGCAAGGTTGTGAAAGGTAGTTTCAGGATCGGTGACCAGGTTACAGCACAAGTCAATTCGGATAACCGAATCTCAACCATGAAGAATCATTCCGCCACCCATCTGCTCCACGCTGCGCTTCAAGATATATTAGGAATGCATGTTCAGCAGAAAGGATCACTGGTGGCACCTGATCGCCTGCGCTTCGATTTTTCACATGACAGTGCAGTAACCCATGATGAAATCCGTAGAATTGAAACACAGGTTAATGAGCAGGTCCGCGAGAATTGGTTGGTTTCGAGTCAGGTAATGAATCTGGAAGAAGCCAAATCAAGAGGTGCGGCGGCATTGTTTGGTGAAAAATATGACTCGGAAGTCAGGGTGATCGAGATGGGGGACTATTCATTGGAACTCTGCGGCGGCACACATGTCGAGCGAACGGGTGATATTGGGTTGTTCAAGATCATCCAAGAGTCAAGTATCGCTTCGGGGATTCGTAGAATTGAAGCCTTGACAGGATCAATGGCCGTGGAACGAATGCAAACTGAAAGCCAGAAGCTGTCGGAAATTGCAAGGAAGTTGAACATCGGGTTGAACAATGTTGAAGACAAGCTGGCTCAGATTATGGCTAGCAACCGCGAGTTTGAGCGGCAGATTTCGGAACTGAAAACACAACTCGCAACAGGTGGTGGTGCAGACTCATCGCTTCCAGTTACGACAGTTGATGGCGTAAATCTTATTGTCACGAGGCAGGATGGGATTGAACCGAAAGAGTTGCGGAATATTCTATTTCGCATGCAGGACAACTTGGGCTCTGGCGTGGTTGTTCTCGGTTCTGTCAAGGATGGTAAGGCTACCCTTTTATGCTCCGTTTCCAAAGATCTGACGGATCGTGTCAATGCAGGTCGTGTCATCTCCAAGATTTCTCCCTTGGTTGATGGAAAAGGTGGAGGAAAATCGCATTTGGCCCAAGGTGGAGGTTCCCGAGTGGATAACATTGACCAGGCGCTAGAGGCGGTACCTGGAGCGATCGCGTAGTCACCACGTCTCTAAAATTTAGATTCCTGCAATTCCGTTTGAATATTCATGAGCGTTGATTCATGTCTATAGTTATTGAAAAATTCGGTGGTACTTCGGTCGGTAGTATCGAAAGAATCAACAAAGCGGCCGAAAGAGTAGCCAGAACAAAATCTGATGGGTATGATGTTGTTGTGGTGCTGTCTGCCATGGCTGGTGACACCAATCGTCTGATTGATCTGGCAACCCAGATTCATCCGAATCCTGATCCGCGGGAACTCGATATGGCGATGTCTACCGGTGAGCAGATCTCGATTGCGCTTCTCAGTATGGCGTTGAATCGGGACGGCTGCAAGGCCAAATCCTACACAGGAAGCCAAATTCCTATCGTAACAGATAAAGTTCATGGCAAGGCAAGGGTACAGCGAATTAATTCAGATAGGATTCTAAAAGATCTGGACGACGGTTATGTCGTTGTAATCGCCGGATTTCAGGGGATTACTGATTGTGGTGAGATCACCACACTCGGTCGTGGTGGGTCAGACACGACAGCTGTCGCGCTCGCAGCTGCGTTAGAAGCGACTGAATGTCGAATTTATACGGATGTTGACGGTGTGATGACAGCAGATCCCCGCATCGTCCCTGGTGCACAGATTCTGGAACGAATTACGGCAGAGGAGATGCTGGAGCTATCGAGTTCAGGTGCAAAGGTGTTGCAGATTCGAGCGGTAGAATTTGCATACAAATATGGGGTTGACTTGCGTGTGCTTTCGTCGTTTCATGATGTTGCAGGTACGCTCATTTCATCAAAGGAGTCAAATATGGAGCAGCCAAAGATTACAGGAATTGCATACAACGTCAATGAGGCAAAAATTACAGTCAGAGGAGTTCCTGATCGTCCGGGAGTCGCATCCAAGGTATTTGGTCCGATAGCAGAAGCCCACATCAATGTCGATATGATTATTCAGAATGTGGGTATGGACAACAACACCGATTTGACGTTTACGGTTGACCGAAGCGAATACCAGAAAAGTCTGGTTCTGGTGGAGAAAATCATGCCGGAAATAGGTGCGCAGGAACTTGTATCAAACGGCAATATCGCAAAGATATCACTCGTAGGTGTAGGTATGCGATCACATACCGGCATTGCTACAACGATGTTTTCAACGCTGGCCGCAGAAGGAATAAACATTCAGATGATTTCTACATCTGAAATCAAGATATCAGTCATCGTCGATGAAAAATACGTAGAATTGGGTGTTAGAGCGCTCCACACTGCATTCGGTCTTGATGATGCGAACGTTCCCAAGCGCGAAACTGCGCCGCAACAAGCACTTCAATCCTGATTGATTCGCCATCTACCATAACTTCGGATACCCATATATTTGAGAATTAGGTCTGATTGAAATTCTATAATGAAACGATCTTTTCGATAAGCTAATGTATGAAAATCACGGTCGTCGAGCAAGACTGGGTTCTTGATTCCACCGGCAGACGCGATACGGGCAGCAAGTGAACAAGAAAAGCCGGAAATAATTTATGGAGGAGATATCAGCTGTGTTGATATTGACGAGAAGAGTAGGCGAATCAGTAAAAATTGATGAGAGCATCACAGTTTCAGTATTAGGAATTAAAGGAAATCAAATTCGTTTGGGAGTCGATGCTCCGAAAGATGTGTCAGTGCATCGCGAAGAGATTTATCAGAAGATGAAAGCTCAGAAACAGAGTGATGCGTAAGTAGTTTGTTTTGCGAACCGATTCACTCTGATTTGAGAAGTAGCAAGGTTTTTTGTACTTACCCTTGGAGAGGTGGCCGAGCGGTTGAAGGCGCTCCCCTGCTAAGGGAGTATGGGCAGCCCCCATCGAGGGTTCGAATCCCTCCCTCTCCGCCAAATGTTGGTTTATAAATTTTGGGTAGTTGCCGAAACAGGATGTGTGCGCCCGTAGCTCAGCTGGATAGAGTACCAGACTACGAATCTGGGAGTCGGGGGTTCGAATCCCTCCGGGCGCGCCAAACGGTTCTCGGGGTACACCGACAGAGCAAAATCATGTCATTAACCATTGATCAATAATTCGTTGTGTGTGGTCGATTCAATATCCTTACCGACGTTGATACGCTTCTGACGGCGTTTGAAATTCTAAGTCATCGTTCGGAACTTTCGGCATATGAACCACACTACAATATCAGCCCGTCACCCAAAAACAAATCTATAGATCTCGCCAGTAATTTTTTGACTAGAATACCAATTATTCGATTGGATCAGCATGACAGAAAAATCCTTCGAAATGCGATCTGGCCGCTGGTTCCTGTATGGTCTCGCGGCATGATTCCGAAATATTCGACTGCAAATGCGCGTTCGGAAACGATGACAACCGCGGCGAGCTACAAGTCTGCCTGGACAAACAGTCGCAGATGCTTGATTCCAGCAACTGGGTTTTATGAATGGCAGGTCGCTGGAAACGGCAAACCGAAGCAACCTTGGCATATTCGGCACAAAAACCAGAAAATCATGAGTTTTGCAGGCTTATGGGAGCGAGGGTATACAGATGCTGGCGAAGAATTTGAATCGTGCACAATTGTGACTACTGAAGCGAATGAATTAATGGCAAAAGTTCATAATACAAACAAACGGATGCCTGTAATTATTGATCCTGAATTTAGAGATGTATGGATATCCAAAGATCATGATGTTGCGAGACAACTTGCCAGGACCTATGATGATGGTTATCTCCATGCTGATCCTATTTCGACACGAATCAACAATCCGCAATATTCAGACCCCGACTGCGTTGAATGTGTCGAGATTCTGAACTGAACGAGTCGAATTTTTTCTCAAGAATTCCACATTCTCGCTCACTTCCTTCTCCAATCCTATAAAGTCATTCGGTTAGCTGGCGGCTGATATCGTTAACAACGTACGCTTTGAAGTTGAAATACAAAAAGTACCGAAAGTCTGGCAGTTCAAAAAGGTTACTCGTTGTTTCGGGAACCGTTGACTTTGTCAATAATCGCAACATCAGGGTGCGAACTGCAAATGGAGTTACGTACAGGCCCGAGATTGGCAGATTCTCCGATTTGCTACCGACCGATACAGTTGAAATTGAAGTAATTCCGGCTCGTGGCAATAGGTCAGAAACTTCGAGAATCATTAGCGTAGAGTGGAGTCCTTGCTATCAGATTGTTGCTTTGGTTCAAAAAAGACGAGTCAGAGGGAAATATGGCCAATTGCTTTTCCCGGTTGGAATCGGTATTGATAATCCGATTGAAGTGGTTGACAACGACACCGCATCGAAACATGGGGAATACGTCATCGCAACTATTGAACGGTTCTCCGATCAACCAAAGTCATTCAAGTTGATCGAAATTCAGAAACGACTCGAAAATGTTCGTGAACTTGCGAATGCTGTGGCAATGTCACGGTTTGGATTAAGCAGGGAGTGGCCGGCCGAAGTGAGTTCCGAAGTCGAGGATTTACGAGACGATATTTGTGAAGAGGATTTGGTTGTACGCGATGATTTGAGGCGCCTTCCATTTGTGACAATTGATCCTGCAACAGCCAAAGATCATGATGACGCCGTGTTTTGTGAACGACTGGACGACGACAATTTCAGGTTGATGGTCGCAATAGCCGATGTTTCCCACTATGTCCGGCCGAACACCCGACTTGATTCGGAAGCGCGAAGCAGAGGAACCTCAATTTACTTGATAGAAGATGTCATCCCCATGCTTCCAGAGTTGTTATCGAACAATATTTGTTCACTAGAGTCGAAGAAAGATCGTCTTGCGCTGGTGTGTGATATGACTATCAGTTCAGATGGTAATGTCATCGACTATGAGTTTAAAGAGGCAGTGATAAACTCCAGAGTGAGTTTGAGTTACGATGCTGTTGAGGAAAAGATGCATGGAAATGAGTTATCGAAGGCTGTGACTTCCAATCTTCAGTGCCTGTTTGAAGTGCATCAGTGCTTGGTGAAAGCGAGAACTGAGCGCGGAACTTTGGAAGTTGACCTACCCGAATCTGAATTGAATATCACTGATTCCGGCGCGGTGGGATCAATCGGCAAAACGAATCGAATTTTATCGCATAGCCTTGTCGAAGAGGCAATGTTGGCGGCGAATGTCTGTGCTGCGAAATTGATTGACAAACATTATTCCGGGAATGCCATGTTTAGAGTTCACGATGAGCCAACCAGACGCGACATTGAGGAATTAAATGGAATCCTGGATGACTTCGGGGTTAAATTGCCAGTAGACAGGAAGGCTAGGATAGCCGATTACGACACGATCAGAAGTAATCTGTTTCAACATAAAAATATCTTCTTAGCACTTCAGACACACATATTGAGAAGTCTTTCAACCGCAGTCTATTCGGCAACCTGCCGACCTCATTTTGCTTTGAGTTACCCTAAATATACGCACTTCACATCTCCAATTCGCCGGTTTCCGGACATCTTGGTCCATCGGCTTATCAAAGGCGTTCTGCGAAAAAAGAAATCTACCGGCGACAAATTGAAACTGGATGGCCTTGCAACACGGTGCTCTTATCTCGAAAGACGCGCCGATTCTTGTGTACGGGAATCCGAGAAATGGCTGAAAGCGGACTATATGAAGAATTGTGTCGACGAGATTTATGACGGAATAGTGGTTGAAATCAGATCTTTCGGGGTATTTGTCCAATTGGACGAACCTTATGTAAGCGGGATGATACCTACCTACAAGCTAGGTGTTGAATATTTCCATTACGATAGTATCAGAAGACAATTAATTGGTGAGAAAACTCGAATGATGTATAGCATTGGTATGCCTCTTCGGGTCCGGGTGAGCGACGCTGATCCAGAGAATGGATTTATTGATTTCGAACTTTCAGAAAGTGATTGGAAAAAGGTAAACCGAATCCGGCGACGCAGAAACAAGCGGTGAGAGTCTTACTTTGACGGCTGAGACGAGGAGGCAAGTTGGACTTCAAGGAGTTCCAATTCTTTCCTGATCACATGACTATGTCATAACGGTACTGCAACGTGACTCAATACTGTCCGAACGAGTTGGGCAGCGAGTCGTAGACAAAATCCGGTAAACCTTTCATTGTCTCCCGGCTCAGTGTTGGAAACGAATAGGGCATTTATCGTAAAAAAGGGTCTAAAATCTCTCAAATCGTCAAAAGGAAAGGCGGATTCATTAAAATTATCATTTTCCAAGTCTATTGTCCGATTTCCAAGATGACAACATTAGTGACCGGTCGAATAGGATGAACCCTTCGGCCTCCGTCACCAGCCTGCGCACTATTGAGTTTATTCCACTCGCTGCTCTGCTGATGTCGCTGGTTGCGCTTTCTGTTGATGCTATGTTGCCAGCTCTTCCAGTAATCGGGCAGGATTTGGGGGTGCGACGGACAAATGACACGCAGTTTGTCATAACGGCATTGTTCATAGGACTTGGAATAGGCCAGTTATTCTTCGGACCACTTTCCGACACAATCGGACGACGACGGGCTATTTTTGCCGGATTGACTGTCTTCATCGTCGGATGCCTCGCCAGTATTTTCGCTTCTTCTTTCGAGATGATGATTGCCGGGCGTATTCTTCAGGGAATCGGCGCGTCGGGCCCGCGAATTGTAACGATGGCTCTGGTGAGGGATCAATACAGTGGCAAACAGATGGCACGGATTTTGTCATTCATCATGGCGGTATTCATTCTTGTCCCCGCAATCGCTCCATTACTCGGACAGACAATTATGTGGCTTGGAGGCTGGCGTTCAATTTTCACAACTTTTTTCGTTGTTGCCACCGCAGCCTTCATTTGGTTTTTCTTGCGCCATCCAGAAACGCTTCACCCTGCTCATCGAAGACCTTTGTCTCCAAGGCTCATTCGCGAGGCTGTAGGAGAATTTCTTCGAATTCGTTCCACAATTGCGTACACTTTCGCAATCGGGCTGGTGTTTTCACCATTTGTTGGATTTTTAAGTTCTGCACAACAAATATTTCAGGAAGCATATTCAACCGGAAAATTTTTCCCACTTTATTTTGGTGTGCTAGCCCTCACTATCGGATTTGGCTCGTTGGCCAACGACAAATTGCTTTTGCGTTTTGGCATGCACAAAATAGCAATATCGGCCGCCATCGTGGCTACAATAGCGTCTTTCATCGCACTAACTTTGTTTTTTGCATATGATGGTCTTCCACCACTGTGGCTTTTTATGACTTACATGTTGACGGTGTTTGTTTGCATGGGTGCGATTTTTGGTAATCTCAATGCACTTGCGATGCAACCACTTGGGCACATCGCAGGCGTCGGGGCAGCTTTGATATCATCAGTCGCCACTTTCATTTCCGTATCATTCGGAACTGCCATTGGACAGAGTTTCGATGGGACAGTGTATTTTCAGGTTGGGAGTTTTGCTTTGTTTGGACTATTGACAGTAGTCGCCATTCGTTGGGCGACTCGGCCTCGATCGAGTTCTCCGCCATTCAAACGTATAACATAATCAACTTGATCAAGATACCAGTCTGACAAGAATCAACCTCGATATTTAGGCTTTCCCTCCTGTGCGATTTATTTGATTTATAACTAGATGTAATGGAACTTGTGATCATTTCATCGAGCTCTGATTTACGTCTGTTGAAAATTAACTACCCCAAAAAATTATGCGAAAAGTTTTCGGAATTCACAACGCTTTTACCATGGTCCGGTATAAAGCTCGAGAGATCGTATCAGTTGATTTGAGCGAAAGCCGGAATGACAAACGCATTCGGCAGCTCGAGAAACTTGCAATAGACCAAGGTATCCCGGTGCGACGCGTGGCAGGTGAAGTCTTGAATGCAGATGCTGAGGGCAATAGACATCAAGGGGTAATATTGACCTGTCAATCTGCAATCGTCCGACCATCTGCCAATTTGCCGGAATGGTTCAACTCATTGAAAAACCAATCCCTGCTCGTTGTTCTGGACAGCGTTATCGATCCCAGAAATCTTGGAGCTTGCATAAGAAGTGCGAATTCAGCTGGTGCCGGTGGCGTTATTGTGAGTCGCTCGCGCGGGAGTCCGCTTTCCGCCACTGTTTCTCATACTGCTGCTGGCGCGGCGGAGGTTACACCGATCTATCAGGCATCGAACTTGGCACGAGACCTTGAGATTCTGAAAAAATTTGGGATTTGGGTGATCGGACTTGATGCTGACGCTTCCGATCAAATATTCACGACTGACCTTACAGAACACTGCGCACTTGTATTCGGTGCGGAGGATAGGGGATTGAGAACAGAAACCAAGAAAAAATGCGATTTACTGGTCTCGATTCCTATGATGGGAGACGTTCAGAGCGTCAATGTCTCAGTGGCGGTGGGTATTGCGACTTTTGAAGTCGCAAGACAAAGAATGGATTCCCAGGCAGATAGATGATATCTCGAAATGACTAATTGCCTACTCGGGTAATTTCGTTACGCCAGCGTTCCGGTACAGCTGCTTCCGGCACCTGCCGTACAGCCCAAACAATGTGAATCGACTGCAATCCGATCCTTGACAAAATCCTCGGCTCGCAGATTCCAAAGATACCTTGGTGCCCGCCAACCTGCGTGAATGTCGAGCATCTGATTGAAATCACAGTCGAAAATCCTTCCCAACCAGTCAACGCTGATGATGTGCCTGCACATCAACCCCTCGACAGTGTTCGGATTGAAATTTTCCATGAGCAGGTTGAGGTAATTTTCATAATCCCCGGTTCGTTCCAGATAGTGACGAAATCGACTTATCGGTAAATTTGTGATGGTAAATAGATTGTTGAAATAGATTCCAAAATCTTCAGCCAGACGCTCCTTGTACGTCGCCTCTAAATCGGATTGCTGTGGTGGCAGCATCCCGCCGTTTGGATTGTAGACTAGATCCAATGACAATTCGGGGTCGCTTCCGTAGCCAAGTTCGTTAAGTAGTTGCAGTGCGCGTATGCTATCTTGAAATACACCTTTTCCACGCTGGGCTTCCAAATTTTCTTTGGAGTAGCATGGCAGTGAGCAGATCAATGCAACTTCGTGATCTGCATACCATTGCGCCAGTGATTCCTGACCTGACTCAAACAGGACAGTCAGATTGCAACGAGATATTACCTTTGCACCGTTATTCAGACAGGATTCAGCGAACTTGCGGAAATTTGGATTGAGTTCCGGCGCACCTCCTGTTATGTCCACCGTCTTGATGTCATGTCTTGCACACCAATCGATAATTTTCTCCATTGTGCCCCATTCCATGATTTCCGTCCGCTTGGGACCGGCATCAACATGGCAATGATTACAGGCTTGGTTGCACAATTTCCCTAAATTGACTTGTACATCCCTGATTTGGGTTCTTCTTAGTTGACCGATCCCATTTTTCGTCAAAAGGGAACTGAAATTGAAACGGGTGTGATCGGGTTTTTCAGCGAATCCCGCGTAATTTGCATCGACCGTAATTGCAGGAATTGTCGACATCAAGGATTCCGAGCGGTATGACCGAGGAAATGTTTGCGAATGAAATGGTCAATCGAAATTTTCCCAGGTCCTCGCAATAACAGTACCAGCAACATTACTCCCCAAACCTGATGCTGAACGATTCCAACTGCATTCAATGTCGGATACGAAATGACTGCCACAATATTAAAAACAAACAATGCTCCGGCAGCCGCTCTTGCGGCGATTCCAAATACAAGCAGTAATGGCAATACGAGTTCCGCCGCGATTGCGAGGTATGCGGCGATTTCAAATGGAATAATCGGAACGGCGTATTCGTACTCAAACAAATACATGGTTGAACTAAGACTTGATATCTTCGTCAATCCGGATTTCCAGAATACATTGGCAACCCAGATTCGAAGAACAAGATCTCCGACGGGGGCGCCACAATCAAGCAGACACAAGATTTTACGGCAGAAACTACCAAGTGCAGTATCTTTAAACATAATTTTTGGATGTTTTAATTAGTGCTAGAGCAATCATCAGTGCCAATCGAAACATTGGAAATTGCTCCGGTGGAGAATAGCTTATGCAGTCCGGTTTCGAGATTATAGGCAGAATTACTGTCGATTATATAGGCTAACATCGAACCCAAAAGACAGTTCTGCTTGCTCATCTCCAATAAGTGAAACAATTCCCTTTCCAGATTGATCACTTCAACAGTCAAATCGTTGCAAACGATGAGCACATATTGTCCGGCAGCATTAATGTCCGGAGCTTGAGTTTCTTCCGACAATTTCAGTGCGAAGTTCCAGATATCGAAAACCGGGAAGGAAGACGACAGGATGGTTACTGATGGATGTTGATGAAGCAGCAAGTTCTCGTATTCGTCCGGGGCAAATTGTGCGAGGTAATCGACACCGACCGAAGGAGCTGAGGATGCGTGATAGGCAGTATGGCAAGCCCAATCGATCAATGCAATATCCGCCAGGTAAGCAAAATTTTCCAATCCTTCGACAGTTTGGACATACTGCGGAAATTGATTACCGAATTGATGGATATTACCTTCCTCCGGTGGATGATCAATCACGTATTGACGTGCCAAGAAATTGAAATAATCGCTTCCAACCATGGCTTCCGTGACAGAAAAAATAGCCTGCAAAGATTCAGTGAGGGTTGATCTGATGTTATTTCTGTAAATCTGTAAGCGGCGCACTGAATCGAATTCACCGGCATGAATCAATGGCTGAACTCCTGAATCCTGACCAAACAAGATTTCCTGAGAAAAACTCAGCTGCAGATCACGCAAGTTCACGGTTCGATTCTCTTAGAAAGTTTCGCGCAATATTTGCCTCATCCAGCAGGATAGAAAAATCAGGCAGATTTTTGTCCCATTCAATTAGCGTAGGTGCTTGGTTGAATCGCTGAATTGCGAATTTGTAGAGTTCCCAAACCTCTTCGCAAACTCTTTGGTCATGGGTATCTATGCGTATCTCACCATCGGAGAGTTTATTGACGGTGTGGCCTGACAGATGTATCTCACCTACTAGATCGGGTTGTATCGCTTCAATGAACTCGATAGCGCTGAAACCGTGATTTCGTGAATTGACATAGACATTGTTGACGTCGCATAGGATCATACAGCCACTTCTTTTTGAGATTTCACAGATAAACTCCCATTCTGGTATTTGCGAGTGGGAGAATTCCAGATAGGTTGATGCATTTTCGACTAGTATCTGCTGTCCCAGGAATTCCTGTACTTGCACGATACGATCGATGAGATGGTTTTGAGACTCCTCGGTCATCGGTAACGGAAGCAGATCGTGCAGATAAACACCACCGACCGAACTCCAAGACAGATGTTCAGAAATCAGCGTTGGTTGATAAATTTCTACCAGCTCTTTGAGCCGGGAAAGGTGAGAGATATTCAGAGGATCGGTTGATCCGAGCGAAAGGCCAACACCGTGAAAACTGACAGGGTGATTTTCGCGAACTTTGTGCAGGTAATGATGTGGAGCACCGCCTTGTCCAAAGTAGTTTTCGCTGTGAACCTCAAACCATTCAACTGCTGTTGGGTTCGAGATAGCGTCTCGGTAGTGCTCTGCGCGCAACCCGATTCCAACCGAATTATTTAGTATCAGGTTGCGCGACATATCCCTACATGTCTAAAACATGTGCGAAAGTTCAGCTCGGCTCTGGGGTCCCGCCAGTCAGTCGTTCACAAAGGCCTTTTGGGACCAAGACGAAAGCGTCTGTTTGGTCATCCATTGTCGATGTGCCTGCACACGACGAATTTGCCGTTTGACAATCGTTCTTACCGGCTTTTGCTACACCGTAACATTGTTCCTTGTCTTCATCAGCATTGACAGTTGCCGAAATTGACAGGGTTCCAAGCGCCAGCGCACCGGAAATTGCTGCCGCGATTAGTGCTTTCTGTGTTTTCATTTCAATCTCCAAAAATCAAGAATAAGTTAGTTTTCCAAGCGTCAATAATACATCATCGCGTGTGCGATTTCGATGAAGTCAATCGATTCGCTGGTGCCATAATAAGGGCACGTCAAATTAAACTTGTTAGGTGGAATCGGAACGGTTAAATCTCGATTAAGATTTTTCGGGCATGAATTTATCAAGCGTCAGTTATCCACCCAACCATCGTCACTACTGTTGCTCAGTCTTTGCGTGAGTAAAGCTATCAATTTGGTATTTTGGTCAAATTGTTCATCCGTTGACTCTATAAGAACGTCAAACAGGGCAGACATGAATTCATGTTGAACTTCATGCTTGTCGCCGGTCTGTGTTACCCACCTATCGTAAACCGATCGAATACCACTTGGTGAGTCGTTGCTGAGCATTTCAACAACGACAGAGTGCAGACCGATATGTGCGAACGGGTCGGGCTCATCAGCGTCGAATTCATGGGCTTCAAAGGTCTTCCGATTTGATAACACACTATGCGTTTCCGGGTGCATTTCGATAATTCTCCCGACTTGCTTTTCCAGTGCACTAAGAGGTTTTTTTGCTTGAATCTTCTCCCAAAGGTCGAATAAAAAGCTTCGTTGTTCGGAATCAGCCAACATCATTGATTTTCCATATATGTTTGTTTATTTGGAGTTCGCAATTGCGAATCGATCAGTGTACTCACATAGGTCGAATATCAGGCATGAGCCGCAAGAAGGCTTTCTTGCAGTGCATACATACCGACCATGCAGGATCAGCCAGTGATGTGCATCCACAACGAATTCTTTCGGAACAACTTTCAGGAGTTTCTGTTCGACATGATCAACGTTTTTTCCTGGAGCGATTCCAATCCTGTTGCTAATGCGGAATATGTGAGTATCGACTGCGATAGTCGGCTTCCCGAAGGCTGTGTTGAGAATGACGTTGGCTGTTTTTCGTCCGACGCCTGGAAGTGCTTCCAATTCTTCCCGGGTCTCAGGAACTTTTCCGTTGTGATCTCCGAGCAGTATCTCCGAAATCCGAATCAGGTTATTAGCTTTACTGTTAAATAGACCGATTGTCCTGATCAATTCTGTAACTCTCTCAATTCCCAAATCGAAAAGAGATTGCGCATCGGGTGCTTCCTTGAACAACTGTTCGGTTGCGCCATTGACCGATTTATCTGTCGCCTGAGCGGAAAGGACGACAGCGACAAGCAATTGGAACGTACTTGAAAAGTTCAATTCAGTCGTCGGTTTCGGATTTGCGTCACGAAATCGAGTAAAAATTTCCCGCCGTTTGGTTGCGTTCACTTTACTTTTCTGGCTGATTGTAATCGTGCCGCCTTCTTGTTTGCCTGCTTCCATCTTCTCGAGCGTTCACGATTCACCGCTTCACGGATCTGTGATTTGAGATTTGTAAATTGTTCTGAATCTACAGTGACCTGATCGCCGCGGCTAACTCGTTCAAAATGCCTTTGTGCAAGGTTTTTCCACCGGGCGACTTCATCGTCACCGAATTCTTCCCAGAAATGGAAGCTGCCATCAACATCAACGTCAATCATCCTGATGCAGTCAACGGGACAGTGATCAACACACAGCTCGCACCCACTGCAGTTTCCTTCGATGATTGTATGCAAGTGTTTCGCGGTCCCAATTATGGCATCAAGCGGGCAGGGTGGAATGCATAGCGTGCAGCCGATGCAGATATCCTCCTCTATTCTGGCAATTTTTCGACCGGTGTATGGCTCGCAGTCTTCGGCAGGTGGAGGAATCGCCTTGTTTGTCAGTTTCGCAAGCGCACCCAGAGTTTCGGCACCGCCAGGTGGGCATCGATTAATATCCGACTTCCCTTCGGCAATGGCACGCGCGTATTCCAGACAGCGGGGGTAACCGCACATCGTACACTGGGTTTGTGGCAGACAACGATTGATTTCCTCAGGCGTTGTCCGCGATGTGATACACGAAGATTCCAAAATTAACTGACTCTCTGGCCAGGGCCGACTTCGTCCCCCGGATCGATCAGCCACAGACTATCATCATCACCGGCCGCCAGAAGCATTCCTTCCGACGTGCCAAACTTCATTTTGCGGGGTGCGAGGTTTGCTACAATCACCACCGTCCGTCCAACCAGCGATTCAGGATCATAAAATCCTTTGATCCCGGCAAATATTTGTCTGGTTTCAGTGCCAATATCAACTGTGAGCCTGATCAGTTTGTCAGAGTCGGCTACATCCTCGGCTTCAAGAACCTTTGCTGTACGAAGATCGACTTTCGAAAATTCGTCAATGGAAATCTCATTATTGGTTTCGGCCGAATCATCGGGGTAGGGTTCAACACTTGCCGCAACTATGGCATCCACATTTTTCTTCTGAACTCTCTGCAACAGGTGAACATATCCGGAAATATCATGATCCAGCAAGGGCGAATCGATACGATTCCACTGATCAACCGGGTCATTGAGAAATTCTGCGACCCGTTGAGCCAGTTTCGGTACCACTGGCGCCAGATAGTGAACTAGAACTCTGAACATATTGAGTCCCTGCGTGCAGACGCTCTGAAGTTTTTCGCGCTGTACCGGATCTTTTACAAGTACCCACGGCTTCTGGTCATTGACATATTGATTGGCAATATCAGCCAGTGCCATGATCTCTCTCATCGCCTTACTGAACTGGCGACCTTCATAGGCTTCCGTAATCGAAGCGCGTGCATCAGTCAGTACTCGATAAAGGTCCATGTCATCAAGTTGCGGGCTGAGTTTCCCATTGAAGTTTTTTGTGATAAATCCCGCACAGCGGCTTGCGATATTTACAACTTTTCCGACCAGGTCCGAATTGATTCGCTGAATGAAATCCTCAAGATTCAGATCGATATCCTCAATCCGATCATTCAGCTTTGCTGCGTAGTAATATCGAATGTATTCCGGGTCCAGGTAATTCAGATAAGTGCGCGCCGTGATGAATGTTCCTCTGGACTTCGACATTTTTGTACCGTTGACCGTGAGGAATCCGTGTGTATAGACGTTTGTCGGTTTTCGAAATCCGGCGCCGTGCAGCATGGCTGGCCAGAACAGGGTATGGAAATACAGAATGTCCTTGCCGATAAAGTTGTAAAGCTCGGTTTCCTTATCATCTTTCCAAAATGCGTCGAAGTCGATGCCCTTGCGATCACACAAATTCTTGAAGCTGGCCATGTAACCAATCGGCGCGTCAAGCCAGACGTAAAAGTACTTGTCTTCCTCATCCGGAATCTCAAATCCGAAGTACGGTGCATCCCGGGAAATATCCCAGTCATTCAAACCAGCTTCGAACCACTCCTTAAGCTTGTTCTGTGCCTCAGTCTGAGAGATCTCTTCCGCGATCCACTTGTGTAACATGTCCGTGAAGTTACTGAGACGCACGAATAGGTGTTCAGATTGGCGAACTTCGGGTGGCTGGCCGGATAACACAGAAACCGGGTTTTTCAAATCAGAGGGTGTATATGTCGCTCCGCAGTTCTCACAACTGTCGCCGTATTGGTCCGGAGCGCCGCAACGCGGGCATTCGCCTTTCACGAATCGGTCTGGCAGAAACAAGCCCTCCTGCGCGTCGTATGCCTGACTGATTGTCTTACGGCGAATGTGTCCGCCATCTCTTAGCTTAAGGTAGACATATCGCGATAAAATCCGGTTCTCTTCTGAATGGGTGGAATGGTAATTGTCAAAACTGATGTTGAAATCCGAAAAATCTGCTTCGTGTTCTTTCTTGTAGTGTGCAATGAGTTCTTCCGGCTGGATTTTTTCTTCTCTGGCCTTCAGCATGATCGGGGTTCCGTGCGCGTCATCTGCACAAACGAAGTAACATTCATTGCCAGTCATACGCTGAAAGCGCACCCATATATCGGTCTGGATATGTTCCACCATGTGACCCAAATGAATTGGCCCATTGGCATACGGAAGTGCGGTAGTTACCAAGATTTTTCTGTGCATTTCAATCTGCTGGATTACGGTATCCAATCGGTTCGTCAACAGTTGGTGGTATGCTACAATAACCTCATACCGACCCGATGTAGAAGTTGTTCGCTGTAGCCGGGTACAGCGGATATTATTGTATATTCATATCACTAGCATGGGACAGCAATAAATCTGCTGTCCGATCAGTATTGGTGTTGACTTGCCAAATTTGACGTTTTATGCAGACTACAACAAAAGCTGATATCGAATCAGTCCTATCAAAGATTAAAGATCCGCATACTGGGACTGGTCTGACTGCCGACAAGAAAATCAAGGTTGTTTCACTTGAGAATGGTACGGTGCGTGTCGATGTGGCGTTGGGTTATCCCGCAAAAAGCTGGCACGAATCGTTAAGAACTGCCATCAACAATGAAATTGCTGGAATGTCCGGAATCTCGCAAGTTGACGTGGAGTTCAATACCAAGATTTCCTCACATACTGTCCAGGATGGCGTCTCACCGATTTCCGGAATCAAGAACATGATTGCGGTCGGATCAGGGAAGGGCGGTGTAGGCAAGTCGACCGTCTCTGTGAATCTGGCACTGGCACTATCCGCAGAAGGTGCTCGAGTTGGAATCCTGGATGCCGACATCTACGGCCCGAGTCAACCGCGAATGCTCGGTGTAACCGGTAAAGCCCAGACGAAGGATGGGAAAACGATGCAGCCGATCTATAGCTATCATCTTCAAGCCATGTCAATCGGTTTTCTGATCGATGAGGAGAGCCCGATGATCTGGCGAGGCCCAATGGTGACGCAGGCACTGGAACAGTTACTGAAACAGACGGCATGGGACGATTTGGACTATCTGATCATTGACCTGCCGCCTGGGACCGGTGATACGCAACTGACACTGGCGCAGCGTGTGCCTGTGAGTGGTGCTCTCATAGTTACCACACCTCAGGATATTGCATTGCTTGATGCGCGCAAAGCCTACCGCATGTTTGAGAAAGTCAAGATTGAAGTGCTTGGAATAGTTGAGAACATGAGTGTACACATTTGTAGTCAATGTG
This sequence comes from Arenicellales bacterium, assembly GCA_951813075.1. Classification (GTDB taxonomy): domain Bacteria; phylum Pseudomonadota; class Gammaproteobacteria; order Arenicellales; family JAJDZL01; genus JAJDZL01. Next base: position 208,367 of record OX638343.1, read on the forward strand.
GCCATCAGGAGCATATATTTGGTCAAGGCGGAGGCGAACGTATGGCAAGCGAATACGAAATCAGTTATCTGGGAGGGGTTCCGCTTGACCGTCAGATTCGCAGTGATGCAGATGGTGGAAAACCTACTGTGGTGAGCGACCCTGATGGTGAGATTGCTGGCAGATATCGAGAAATCGCGCGAACTATGGCAGCTCGGCTATCCGCAAAGAAAAAAGACTTTACGAGTGACTTCCCGTCAATTGTGATTCAAAATACCTGACACCCGAAATTTATTTTGTCCATCAAGTCAGACAAATGGATCCGCCAGATGGCGAGTCAGCACGGGATGATTGACCCTTTTGAGCCGGGGCAGGTCAGCAGTGTTGACGGTAACCGTGTCATCTCCTTTGGAACATCGAGTTACGGTTACGATATTCGCTGCTCAAACGAATTCAAGATATTCACAAACATCAACGCTGCAACCGTCGATCCTAAAAATTTTTCGGAGGATAGTTTTGTAGATGTTAATTCCGATGTCTGCATCATCCCGCCAAATTCATTCGCACTCGCCCGAACAGTGGAGTATTTCAGAATCCCCCGGTCCGTGTTGACTATCTGCCTCGGGAAGTCAACGTACGCGCGTTGCGGCGTGATTGTCAATGTCACACCATTCGAGCCGGAATGGGAGGGATATGCCACTCTTGAGTTTTCCAATACGACACCTCTGCCAGCAAAAATCTACGCCAATGAAGGAGTTGCCCAAGTGATATTTTTTGAGGCTGACGATCACTGCGAAACTTCTTACAAGGATCGTAATGGCAAATATCAGGGGCAGGTCGGAGTAACCTTGCCTGTAACTTGACGATCCCTGATTTGGATGCAGTCTTCGAAGAGCGTGTCTGAACTTGTTAGGGACCGATCAGGCCGGGTTTGATTTTGACAAACTTCCAGTATGTGCACAAGATGATCAGTAAGACAAATCATACGATTGCGCGGACGAGTTTTACAACATGATCGATGTTATAAAACAACTCAATCAAAGATTGGACGGAAGGACGCAGTTCAAAACCGAGCGCGCTCTGGAGTTTACAAGTCGATCAAGATTGTTGCGTCCAATCATTTCTTTTTACAGATTGATTGAAGCAAGCGACACCACATGTTCACGTGGGGTGTCTGGAGGTGTCACTGGTGTCCGGTAATTTTTTCGGTACGATTTTCAGACTGGCGACTTTCGGCGAGAGCCATGGGCCAGCCATTGGATGTATCGTCGACGGCTGCCCGCCGGGAATGGAACTGTCCGAGGCCGACATTCAACCGGAATTAGATCGCAGGAAGCCGGGTACATCCAGGTTCACCACTCAGCGGCGAGAATCCGATCAGGTTGAGATTCTTTCAGGGGTTTATGAGAACAAGACAACCGGTACACCGATCGGTCTGATCATTCGCAATACAGAACAACGATCTCGAGACTATTCGAAAATTCAAGACCGTTACCGTCCAGGGCATGCTGATTACACCTACGCAAGAAAATATGGAATTCGCGATCATCGCGGTGGAGGAAGATCTTCAGCTCGGGAAACCGCGTTGCGAGTGGCCGCAGGTGCAATTGCGAAGAAATATTTACAGCTACGGTTTGGCACAACGATTCGTGGCTGTGTGTCTGAAATTGGAACCATTCGAGCGGAATCACACGAATGGGGAGATGTTGAGCAAAATCCGTTTTTCTGGCCGTGTCAAAGTCAGGTGCCGCAACTGGAGACGTATATCGATCAGCTTCGCAAACAGGGAAACTCGGTGGGAGCCTGCATCATGGTCGAGGCGAATGGAGTTCCAACTGGATGGGGCGAACCACTCTATGCGCGTCTTGATGCTGAAATTGCTGGTGCCATGATGGGAATCAATGCAGTAAAAGGCGTGGAGATTGGTGCTGGGTTTGACAGTGTATCAATGACCGGGTCCGACTACCGTGACGAGATGACAGCGGCTGGGTTCCTTTCAAACAATGCCGGAGGCATCGCCGGTGGTATATCGACCGGGCAGCCGATAACAGTTTCTGTTGCATTCAAACCAACCTCGAGCATTCTGGTTCCGGGAACCACGGTCAATCGCCAAGGTGAGAATGTGGAGGTTTCTGTCACCGGACGGCACGATCCTTGCGTCGGTTTGCGAGCTGCGCCTATTGCTGAAGCAATGCTGGCACTTGTACTCATGGACATGGCTCTCAGACACCGCGCCCAAAATGCAGATGTCATCCCGGACGCCCCTGATATTCCGGGTATTGTCACTGACCCGGATAGCGAATCTGTCGCCTCTGAAGATTCAGCAACTTTTGAAGCGTCAGGCGAAGACTGACTGAAGTTGCGTTATTCACAGATCAGGACTCGTTGCCTTACCACAGTCAGCGTTGGCGGAATCATATTCAAGCCGATCGAATGACCGATCGGATCTCAATCAGGTGAGTGAATTGCCCCAGCGTCGTTCCGAAAATGACACCGGCTATCTGAAGGTTCGTGGCGCCACACAGAACAATCTGAAGAACATCAGCCTTGATATACCGCTCAAGGAACTGACTGTGATCACCGGAGTGAGTGGCTCAGGCAAGTCTTCATTGGCCTTTGACACGATCTACGCCGAAGGTCAGAGACGGTATGTTGAGACATTTTCCCCTTATGCTCGCCAGTTTCTGGATCGGATGGATCGGCCGAGGGTTGAATCAATTGACGGGGTACCGCCGGCGGTTGCCATCGATCAAGTGAATCCTGTTCGGTCGACGCGTTCGACAGTGGGCACGATGACCGAATTAAACGATCTTCTCAAGTTGTTGTTTTCGCGAGTCGCCTCTTTGTTTTGCTCGGGTTGTGGGACTCCGATTAGCGAGCAGACTCCCGAACAAATCGCGGATGCAATCATGTCCCAGTGGTCAAAATCGCGTCAGAATTCGTTATTGATTCAAGTTCTATTTCCTATCAATGTTCCAAAAGAACTCTCGACCGACTATGCAGCTGAATACCTGGCACGACAGGGTTATACGCGAATCGCTGGTCGTGACGGAGAGATCGTATTGGTGGTTCAGGACCGATTGCATTGCGCAGAAAAAAATCACTCGCGCTTGATTGAATCTGTCGAATCGGCATTAGACAGAGGCGCCGGTACGCTGTTTGTACAAAAGTTGGACAAGAATCGACAAGGTGTGGGAAGGTTGCATGAATATTCGGGTGGCCTGCGCTGTGCGGCCTGCGATATCAACTACAGTGAACCGGTTTCTAATCTATTTTCCTTCAATTCGCCAGTTGGTGCTTGCGAGACCTGCCGCGGTTTCGGACGCATTATGGGAATCGACTACGAGCAAGTGATCCCTGATCATTCGTTGACGTTGCGACAGGGTGCAATCAAGGTTTTCCGTTCGCCTGTTTACAGCGAAAGCTACCGCGATATTCTTAATTATGCCGAGTCGAGTGGGATTGCGCTGGATGTGGCATGGAAAGACTTGAGCGAGGACGAGCGCGCCTGGGTGCTGGAAGGAGAGGGTAACTGGTACAGTGGGAAATGGTATGGAGTGAAGAAGTTCTTCAGGTGGCTGGAAGGCCGCAGGCACAGCATGCATGTCCGCGTTTTTCTATCGAAGTACAGAATCTACACAGAATGTCCAGATTGTTGTGGAGCCCAGCTCAAACCACAGGCGTTGAATTGGAGGGTCGGAAAACACTTGGAGGCTGGACAGGATGTCAGGCGAATCAGGCATCCGAATTACACCATGTCGGATGATCAGTTTCTGAACATGCCTGGTATGTCGATTCATGAGATCGTATCGCTTCCAATCAGATCATGCCTTGAATTCTTTCGCAGAATCGAGTTTTCATCTGCCATGGATGAAGCTGCAGATATGCTGCTCAATGAAATTTGTGCCCGTTTGCAGTACTTGAATGATGTCGGATTGGGATACCTCAGCTTGAACCGTCAGTCGCGAACGCTCAGTGGCGGGGAGGTTCAAAGAATCAATCTTACAACAGCGCTCGGCACGACATTGGTTAACACACTATTTGTGTTGGATGAACCGACAATTGGTTTGCATTCTCGCGATGTTAGCAGGGTGGTGAATGTGCTTCATCGTTTGCGTCAGGCGGGTAATACACTGCTTGTGGTGGAACATGAAGAACAGGTGATACGTGCAGCAGGAAAAGTTCTGGACATCGGTCCCGGGCCGGGAGAAAAGGGTGGCAAGGTTGTACATTTTGGCTCACTTGGCGAGTTGATGGAGAGCTGCGATTCGGTTACCGCCAAGTGCCTGAAAGATGGCGACTATATGCCCGCCCACTTGTTGACCGCATCCCCTGATTCAGACCGGGAAATTGTGATCAGAGGTGCGCGACAGCACAATCTCAAAGGGATTGATGTTTCGATTCCTCTGAATAAGATGGTTTGTGTCACGGGAGTGAGCGGTTCGGGTAAATCGACTTTGGTCGAAGAGGTGCTGTACCGCGGAATACTTCGCAGTCAGGGGAAGTCGACACAGATGCCGGGTCAATTCAGTGAGTTGGCAGGCATTGATCAACTGACTGATGTCGTGATGGTTTCGCAAGCGCAAATCGGCAAGACTACACGATCGAACCCGGTCAGTTATGTCGGTGCGCTAACCGCAATTCGCGAGTTGCTGGCACAGGAACCGCTTGCGATCAGCAGAGGGTATACCGCTGGATATTTCAGTTTTAATTCGGACCTCGGGCGTTGTTCGACATGTCGTGGTACCGGATTTGAACATATTGAGATGCAATTCCTGAGTGATGTGTATCTTCGCTGCCCCGACTGTGACGGCACTCGATTCCGTTCTGAAATTTGTGACGTACGAATCAAGCCGGCTTCGCAAACACAGCGCGACGACTCGGGCTCAGCCAAGTCTATCGTTGAAATTTTGGAGATGACAGTTGCAGAGGCATTTGAGTTCTTTGTCGACAATAAGAAAATAGTCAACGCCTTGTCGCCGCTGGTAGATGTTGGATTGGAGTACCTGAAACTTGGACAACCAATTCCAACATTGAGTGGTGGAGAGGCTCAGAGGCTCAAACTGGCAGCGCATGTCGGCAAGAGCAGTCGCCAAATTCGAAACCAGGGGCACATACTGTTTCTATTTGATGAGCCGACGACAGGGTTGCATTTTACTGATGTGTCAAGACTTGCCACTTCGTTGAATAAGTTGATTGATGGCGGTAACTCAGTCATAGTGATTGAACACAACCTTGATCTGATCTCGTGTGCCGACTGGGTTATTGACCTTGGACCTGAAGGTGGTGATTTTGGTGGCCAGCTGATCGCCGAAGGCACGCCCGAAGAATTAGCCAAAAGAGGCAAGACGTCAACGGAAATTGCGTTGAATGCCCATCTCGCGAGACATAAGGATCAAGTTCCGGCTGTAGCCTGTCGCAATTCTGAACCCGAGCAAGTCGACAATGGTGGAATTGGCATAAGAAATGCTCGCGAGCGTAATCTGAAAGAGATCAGTTTGTCTATTCCCTACAATTTGATAACCGTTATTACAGGACTCAGTGGCAGCGGCAAGAGTACCGTTGCTTTCGATATTCTTTTTGCTGAAGGTCAGAAAAGGTATCTGGAAACGATCAATGCTTACGCGAGGCAGTTTGTGCAGCCGGCTACCCGTGCGGATTTCGATGCGGTCACCGGAATTCCACCGACTGTGGCTATTGAGCAAAGGACGAGCCGCGGTGGTCGGCGAAGTACAGTGGCGACGCTTACTGAGATCTATCACTACATCAGACTGCTTTTCGTCCGATTTGGCACTCAGTATTGTCCTGACTGTAATGTTGCTGTTGAATCTCAATCGGTTGAGACGATCATCCAGCAGATTCAGTCGCACTACAAAAAAAGTCGCGTAAGTGTTCTCGCACCTTTGGTTTTATCCAGAAAGGGATACTATACAGATCTAGCAAAATGGGCCAACCGGAAAGGTGTATCGCATCTTCTCGTTGATGGTGAGTTGCTACCGACAGATAACTGGCCGCGCCTCGACCGGTATCGAGAACATGACATAGACATGCCCATCAGCACTCTGAATATTTCGCAATCCGATAGTCGGGAACTACGCGCCGCCATAACAAATGCTTTGAATGTGAGCGACGGGCATTTTCGAATTGCGTCACCACCGCCTTCGTTGGAGGCGAAAGTGCAAGAGTTGATGTCATATTCGACTACACGGTCCTGTTCCCGTTGTGCGCGTTCTTTTGAGGAACTCGACCCAAGACTTTTTTCGTATAACTCGAGACAGGGATGGTGTCATTCGTGTTTTGGAACCGGATTGGAACTTCAAGATCCTGATATGGACGATGAGGCAATTCCAGAACAAGACAATTCCGACAAGAAATGCAGTGCATGTCAGGGCAAGCGTCTCAATCCCATTGCGCTGGCCGTAAAGTTCAAAGGAATGACAATTGACCAGATCGGCGATCTTTCCATATCAGCGGCTCGTGCCATACTGGCGACGTTGGATTTGTCCGAACGGGAGAAGTACGCTGCGACAGATATTCTTTCGGAACTCAATACCAGATTGGAATTTTTGGAATCTGTCGGTCTTTCCTATCTTGCGCTTAGTCGCTCAGCGCCGACTTTGAGTGGTGGTGAAGCACAGCGAATACGACTTGCGGCACAATTGGGATCAAGTCTATGCGGAGCCTGCTATGTGTTGGACGAACCCACAATCGGTTTGCATTCGCGTGATAACAGGCGCCTGCTTAGTGCCTTGAAGTCTTTAAGAGACAAGGGCAATACGATTGTTGTGGTAGAGCACGATGAGGAAACCATTATCTCTGCTGATCACATCATTGATCTCGGTCCCGGAGGCGGCGTCCGGGGTGGCTCAGTGGTTGCGATGGGGCCTTTGTCGAAGATCGTACGAAATTCCAAATCGGTTACCGGGAAAATGCTTCGCAACCCACTTGAACATCCAATGGTGAGAACACGGCGCGTACCTGATCAGGGCAATGCGATCAAGATCATAGGTGCTGTCAGAAATAATCTGAGGAAGGTTAATGTATCAATTCCACTTGAATCTCTCGTTTGTGTGACCGGGGTGAGCGGTAGCGGAAAGAGCACATTGGTTCGCGATGTTTTGTATTCAAATCTGGTTGGCGCAGTATCGCGACGTCAAAAAACTCAGGACAGACTTGTCTGGGATGGATGCGGAGAGATTACTGGTTGGGAAGGTGTCAGCAGGGTATTGGAGGTCGATCAAACTCCGATCGGCAAGACACCACGGTCATGTCCGGCAACCTACGTCAATGTCTGGCAAACCATTCGGAAATTATTCTCGGATACGACTGAAGCCCGACTGCGCGGCTATGAGCCAAGTAGATTCTCGTTCAATGTCGAAGGAGGCAGGTGTGAAGCTTGTGGAGGGCAGGGCGTCAAGAAAATCGAGATGAATTTTCTCCCGGATGTCCGCGTCAAGTGCGAAATCTGTTCCGGTGATAGATTCAATTCGGAGACGCTGGCAGTTCGCTATCGGGATAAATCAATCGCTGACGTTCTCAATATGAGTATGGAAGAAGCACAAGAGTTTTTCTCGCCAATACCTTCACTATCCCGCGTGTTTGGTTTGCTGGTCGATGTCGGACTGGGGTATCTCACACTCGGGCAACAGAGTCCTACTTTGAGTGGTGGGGAAGCCCAAAGGATCAAACTTGTATCCGAGCTGTCAAAAGCACTGCCAAGGGGGATCGATAGAGATATTAACGGAAAAACTAATAGAAACAACACGTTGTATATTCTTGATGAGCCGACTGTAGGGCTCCACACTGCAGATGTGGGTAAACTGATTACGGTGATTCATTCATTGGTTGACGCCGGAAACACGGTTGTGATCATCGAACACAATCTCGACATCATTGCAGAAGCCGACTGGATCATTGATTTGGGACCGGAAGGTGGAGATTTTGGAGGTCGAGTCGTTACTCAGGGCAGACTTTCGCGCGTTCTGCGATCGAAGCGATCTCATACAGCACACGCATTGAGAGAAAAACTGAGATCACGCGATTCAATCAAATCGGAATAATTCTGATTTGATGAATGATGAGGTCGTTGTCAATTGCGTTGAACCAGAGTTATGCGGTGGGGCAGTCTTCGGTCTCGGATGTACTATTTTTAGCCGCCTCGAGATCTTTTTCGGCGACCAGAGTTTCCGATAGCAGGCGTGCTTTGGAAAGCTGCTCCTCGCCGAGTTCTGTGTACTGCGCGTGACTGGCAGAGCGAAAGAATTCGACCGCGGCGTAAATCTCCTCTACAGCCTGGTCAGCGGTTTTTATATTCCCGGTCATTTCCGCACATTCGCGTCGCGCCACACCCAGGTTTGCCGTTGTAAATGCCCAGGTCATCGGAGCTTTGTCGCGGGTCCACTCGGTCAATGATTTTTCATATGCTTCAGTGGCCCGCTGCATAATCTCGGCTTTCTGCTCCCGTTGTGCAAGTTTTTGCAATGCGGCGCCCAGGTTGTTGTGTGTCTTGGCCCACTCGTTGGGCACCACTTCGCGATGACGTTCAGCAAGCGCACTGTTGAATGCTGCCACAGCCTGCTTCAGTGTGCCTGGACCTCGACGATGCTCTCCGAGATTGCAAAGCGCAGAACCTAGATTATCCATAGTTGTTGCCCATTCGAAGGGCACCTCAGTCCGCTTCCATACCCGCAGCACGGCTTTGTAGGATTCAACCGAACGTTTCAGAATTTTTGGGTCACTCTGTTTGCGGCCGAGTGTTTGCTGTACTGCTGCCAGATTATTCATTGTGGAAGCCCAGTCGTACGCGCACAACTCTTCGCTTTGTTGGGTAAGCGCCCGCTCAAAAGCTTCAATCGATTGCGTTAGTAGTGAATCGTCGGAGGAGCGTTGTCCCAAAGAACCCAAAGCATTTCCCAGACTGTTCTGTACGCTTGCCCATTGAATGGGAGCAGTATCGGGGCCGATTCGCTTCAATGCCTCACCAAATGCATTAATAGCATCTTCAAGATAGCGCGTACCCTTGCGACGCTGTCCAATCATGCCTAGAACGTTTCCCAATGTTGCGAAACTTGCAGCTAAAAACTGCGGGTCTCCAGACTCCTTCGCCAGCGGCACAGTCTTGGTATTCAATATTTCGATCGATGCCTGGAGCGACGCGTCATCGTCGAACTCTCGACCGTGGTCTGCCAGCAATTTAGCATGTAGGTGAACAAGGTGCCATCTTTGACTTGTTTCAAGTTCTTGAATATCAGAACCTTGCTGGCAAAGGTCCGCTGCCAATCGATAATTTTGCATTGACGCAGAAGTAAGCGCCAGACACTCAGTCACCGCAGCCAGAGTAATTGGGCTACTTGTTGCTGCCAGAGATTCCATTTCTCTGAGTCTTAAATTGAATTCCTGCAAAGAGTCGAACTCGCCTCGTTCCAGTGCTTGTCCTAAAATCTTTGCAACGCTTGCGATAGTGTTTTCTGTAGTTGGGTTGCTTGACAGCAATTCCAATTTTTCGCAGACTGCAGACAGCCGCGTACCTGCAGTCCTTAGGATACCGGACACCCGAGACGGTTGGATGTCCGAAGTGATACAGGCACGAATCGCTGGATACATAACTGTAGAAACATCAGCATTTTCGGGAGATGCTGGATATTCGGTGAGGTTTTGCATGTTGGACCCGTCCATAACGGCAGTCATGATTTGATTTTCACCACAATACGATCCAGGCCAGCAGACTTCGAGGCGAGTGTCAGGCCGCCTGATGACAGCGTTGACGCCGCCGCATCAGATTGGAACTCGCATGCACAACGCATTCAATCAGAATGCGAGAGTGTCTGACTGCGAGTTCGTTTTTTACGAAATTTCAGTCGACAATATGGTAAACAGGAGCTTTCTCCATGGTCCATTCGCCCGATTCAGGGTCGCGTCGAGACAGAGTCAGCGCGTGCCAATTATCGTCATCCAGCTTCATATAGTCACCACGATAGTAGTATCCGGGCCAACGGGTTTCCTCGCGGAACAATGTGTGACGAACCACAGATTCGGAGGCAATTACGCGATGTGCCAATTCCCAGGCCCGTTGCAGTTGGTGCAAGTCTTCAGCACCGATGCAATCAAGATCTTCCTGCAGGGTATGTAGCAAGTGCAGGCCGCGAAGCAACATCGGCTCGTTGGTCATATAGTTGTTGCTGATGCCACCGGCGTATTCATCCATGATTTTTTCGAGTCGCTGCAGTCCATGAATTGGCAGGATATAGCTTGGAGAAACCGAACCTCCAACAATTTCGTTGCGACCGATGGAAAAATTTTCGAGAGGTTTGTAAATGATGGATTTCAGGTCATCGTATTGTTTTTCCGAAATATTGATTTTGTCGCTGGCATGATCGCGAATGAATCGCACCGCTGCTTTTGCTGCCAATCGACCTTCGGTGAAGGAACCGGAGGAAAACGCATGTGCGGTACCGCCGAGCGCATCACCGGCGCCAAACAGTCCGTCAACGGTCATCATTCGATTGTAACCCCAATAATATTCGTCAGGTGACACATCGTCCGGACCGCTGGCCCATGCGCCCGAACAGGTTGCGTGAGAACCCATGACATAAGGCTCTGAAGTTGTCAGTTCCGGATTGACATACTTGGGGTCGATATCCTGGGACGCCCAGACAACCGCTTGTCCGACAGTCATGCCTAGAAAGTTCTCCCAACCAATGACTTCCTTGTGCGGGTCTTGAAAGGCTTCTTTGGTGACCATATGAATTGGGCCTCTACCCGCTTTCATTTCCTCAATAAAAGCGTGATTTCTAAGACATGTCGGAGTCGGGTGATGGTCGATATACTCACCCACAAGTTGCTTGGTATGGTCGTACCAGTTCGATTCGTATTGTTCACCGTAAGCGTTTTGGGTATAGGTTTTTAGGTGCAGGAAATATGCACCAACCGGACCATATCCGTCCTTGAAACGGCACAGCACAATCCGATTTTCCATCTGTGTCATTTTTGCGCCAACCAGAATTGGCAATGCATAAGCAGAGGCTGAACTCCAGGGAGCGTACCAGGTTCGTCCCATTCCTTCGCCGACCGATCGCGGCTTGAAAATATGTGATGCGCCACCTGCGCCTACGATTACCGCTTTGGCGCGAAACACATAAAAGTCGCCGGTGCGCACGTTGAATCCCACAGCTCCGCCAATTCTGTTTGGTCGGCTCTCGTCGGTCAAGAGGTGGGTTACCATTATGCGATTGTAGATTTCATCTGCAGATTTGCGAGCCGCTTCGGCTACGATTGGTTTGTAGCTCTCGCCATGAATCATAATCTGCCATTTGCCCTCGCGCTGATAGCGACCGGTTTCAGGATCGCGCATCATTGGCAAGCCCCATTCCTCAAATTTATGCACAGTCGAGTCGACGTGTCGGGCCATATCGTAGGCAAGGTCTTCTCTTACCAAACCCATGAGGTCATTGCGAGCGTAACGCACATGGTCTTCCGGCTGATTCTCGTCCCACTGCATGCCCATATAGCAGTTGATGGCATATAACCCCTGAGCGACTGCACCGGAACGGTCAATATTCGCTTTTTCGGCAACGACAATTTTTAGGTCACGACCCCAGTAGCGAGCTTCGTAAGCCGCACCTGTGCCTCCCATGCCACCGCCAACAACCAGAATGTCGCAGTCTACGAATTTTGTTTTGATTCTCATTAATAGTAGACCCCTTGTTTGAATTTGTCTTTGTCAATGGTCGGCAATCCGGTCTCGATGTTCAGAGCATTCGGTTCATAGCATAGTAATTGTGACTCAAGCGCTTCTTGAGTAGGTACTTCAAGATCAGCGAGACGCGGAATTTTCTCACCCCAGGGTTCGGTGGTAATCGGGGAGACAAAATTCTTCTCCCGACCATCGCGAAATTTGATGCGCCAGGAGATTGTACCTTTCTCTTCTTCTCTTAACACCCGGACACTGTGCCCAAGCGGAGCGAAGTCCGCATAGCCCCGGCAATCAATTGCATTCTGGGGACATGCTTTCACACAAGAGTAGCATTCCCAACACATGTTTGGCTCGATATTCACCGCACGCCTATATGTTTTATCTATGTGCATGATGTCCGATGGGCAGATGTCAACGCAGTGGCCGCAACCATCACAACGGGTCATATATACAAATGTCGGCATAGTTTTCGCTCGCTAGAGTAGTTGGTTATCAATTGAATTGGTGCAATCGCACTGATTGCAAAGTAATTTCCGGATGTGCTCAATAGTGACGCGGCATCTCTCGTTTAATTCCAAGACCGAACTTGGCTTCACTATCCGCTGGTGGCGGCAAATTGCTCCGTGAACCGTCAGCATCGGCCAGGCGGTTTTGAAATGCGGCGGCCGGCTTAAAGAACATGTGGGCGAATTTAGACCACGGTACACCACCAAACAGTATCACGGCAGAGGCTATAAACAGCAAGAAAGCAAGAAAGGCGAGCAAGTCAGCTCCAATACTTAGCAAGAAAGACCAAATCAGAGCAAACGTTGTGCAAGCTAGCAGGGAAACTACAAAAAGGTCTGCTGGCATAAATCGAATCCGGGAATTCCCTTCTGCAACGACATCGGCACGAATAAAGAACCAGAACCAATACCCCCCGACACAAACCATTAATGCTCCGAAGTGCCATAGCAGTGGATACACAACAGGTGTGTTTGTGCCAGACTCGCTATATCCAAATACCATGATGGCGGTAGTCAGCAGGAACAGAATAAATCCGTACATGGTCAGAAGGTGAGCGATTCGGCGTCGGTGATTACAAAATTCACCCGAAGCGAGTACATCATGAGCTGCAGTTGCGCATGCGATCTTTATTTTCTCGCCCCCTCCTACATCGCGAATACTGTCAGATTTGGATTTCTTCATGTTTTGGAAGAAATACTTAGCGCTTTTTTTATGGATTACGTCAAAGATTGTACCGGCCAGGACGAGGACTACCATAATGACAACGAATGGCTTCATTGCTTCAATTGGAAAAATCCAAGTAAGTTCATTGAAAGGGTTGTTAGTCAACATAAAGCGATACTTCTCCTTTTGTGGCACGCAGGCGGATTCAGGGCGGTGCTGTTGGCTTATTTTACGTAAACTGAAGTTGCGCTGCAATCAGTTGTGCTGTGCAATTCATTAAATATTTTCCAATTGAATTTTACGATGATCAAGTGTCATTGCGTGATTGTAGATTTCAATGTTCTGATTCCGTCTAAATATTTCGTCGCAAGTCGTGTTGGCGTTGAGAGATGTAATTTTTCATGGCAATTTCAGCTCGATCCGGATCCCGTTGAGCGATTGCCTCGGCCACATCACGCGTCATCATTTCATGTGCTTCTGCTATTGAATGCCAGGTTCCTATTTTTACCGAAAGATAAAACCAAAGCCTCAGATGCAGATTGAATATTTTGGGTATGGTCTCCGCGATAAATGCATTTCCGCACGCAGCACACAGAACTCGGTAGAAGTCTCTATCGCGGTGAACATACGTATCAATATCGTTTCTTTTCGTGGCTTCGACCAGGGAATAATGTATTTTCAACAACTCATCGGTTTGAGCTTTGGTCGCCCGAGTCGCTGCCAAACGACAGGCATGTCCATCAATCAGACTTCTGAACTCATAAATTTCCTGGACATTCGAATATGTGATTTCGGAAACAAACATGCCGCGATTGAGTCGATGAACTGCCAGGCCTTCAATCGCCAGTCTCTGCAGTGCCTCGCGAATCGGAGTACGTCCTATATTCAGACCCTCCATAAGGGATTTCTCAGCAAGCACTGAACCGGGTTGTAATTCCAACCTGGTAATTCGTGTTACCAATTCATCATAGGCTTTATCCGCCAATGAAGCAGGTGGACGATTAAATTTCGAATTCATGAGTTTACAGTCGCGATAGTCTGGCCTAGTTTAGGTTCCAATTGCTGTCCATTGAGTTCCTCACCAATCACGACCATACGATAATTGTCTCTGGAAGCCGACTCTGAGATATCGAGGTTGCCGGCGGCGTACTGTATCAACACAGGTTGCTCATCCAACAACATATACCCCTTCATTCGCCAGATTCTATCCGGTAGCTCGTCACAAAACTGCTCGAATTCATGTCTTGACAGATCATTGCGAGGCTGGAATACAAGCGAAGACATTGCATCATGCGCATGCGTGTGGTTGTGCGAATGCGAGTGTTCGTGAGTATCGTGGTGCTCAATTTGTTGCGTGGTTCGCTCAGAAAAAATCAGACAAGGATCAACATCGCAATGCTCGGTAAATCTGATATCTGCTTCATCGTTCAGCATCTTTATCTGACGTGCTACGTTTTCAAGCCCCTCGGCTGTGCCTAGATCGATCTTGTTCAAGATAACAATATCGGCGTTGATTACTTGCGATTCGTAAAATTCTCCAAGCATTGAACGAATTTTCTCGAAATTGGCAGAATCGACAACTGTAACGATCGGCGCGACCTCAAAATTGCCTTTGAGAGACGGATCTTCAAGATCGTCCAGCATGTCTTCCGGGTCAGCCACTCCGGTTGCTTCAACGACGATGCGTTTTGCGCCTTTCTCGTGAGCCAACTCTTCAATTGCGCTGAGCAAAGATCCTCTAAGTGTGCAGCAGATGCATCCGGACGCAAGTTCAATGGTATCGATTGATTTACCCTGCAAGATCTCGCCGTCAATTCCAACGGCGCCGAATTCGTTCACGACCACCGCAGTCGGTATGTCCGAATTCGCGGTGTCCAGCAGATTCCTCACCAGCGTTGTTTTGCCAGCACCAAGGAACCCAAAGAGCAGAAAGATTCGAGGTATGTGCGCCACGACTTACTCACAAACAGCGTAAAAATCATTGAATTTGAATTATACCGTTTGTTTTAAGCGTTTCAGTTTTCGTTCGCGACTACTGGACTTGGAAGGGGAAGGGAACGGTTCACCTTTGAAGGCCATTGAATCCATAAAGATTTCCTGAAAATCCGGTCTCGCAGCAAGCGCCACATGCTCAATCCGCTTCGTAATGTCGGATGTCTTGAGTCGTTCGGTTTCCGATAGCAATGCCATCTGAGCACCAAGCAAGGCTGCATTTCCAACGTAGGAAATTTGCTCGTGCTTGAGATCCGGCAATAGCCTGATTGTTTTGGCACTCTCGATATTGACGTAATTTCCGAAGCCACCGCACAGCATAAGTTCGGTGATCTGCTCATCCGATACATCCATTACCGACTGAAGCATACGGATTCCGGAATAAATCGCGCTCTTTGCCAACTGCAATTGCCTCACGTCTGCCTGAGTTACGGCTATGTTGTGGTTCCTTCCGGAATCATCTTCCCAGACCAGCACGAATTCAACTTGGCGATTATTCCCCCGGGTCAGTCTGCTGCGGATCTTCTGGGGTAATTGATCCATCTCATGCTTGCGCATTTTTCCATTGCTATCCATGACCGTGCTGTCAATCATTTTTGCAGCCGCATCAATCAGACCAGAACCACAGATGCCGATTGCGGGGACATCGCCGATAACCGAGCATTCAAAATCATCACTCGTTTCGACTTTTTCAATGGCACCCATCGCGCCGCGCATACCGTCTCGTATTTGTGCTCCCTCGAGCGCTGGCCCGGCTGGAGCAGAACATGCGGTCAGTCGATCTTTTGATCCCATGATGACTTCACCGTTGGTTCCAATATCAACCAGTGCGCGAATTTCATCACTTTCGTGAATTCGGGTCGAAAGGATGCAGCCCACTGTATCGGCACCGACAAAACCGGCAATGATGGGCAACATACAGACTTGGGCGTGGGGTGCGCTTTTTAACGGTAACTCAGTCGCTGGCAATACGATGTTGTCGCGTACGACCGGTGCATAAGGTGCAAGTCCGACGTAAGAAACATCGATACCCAGAAAGATGTGGTGCATGCAGGTGTTCCCCACCACGACAATCTTATAGATGTGTCGCGGATCGATATTCGCTTCACGACTGCATTTTCGGATGTAGTTGTTTACCTGATTGAGAATTTTTGCACGCAGTGTCGATAATTTTTTTTGATCGAACTGAGCGTAGGCGATGCGGGACATCAGGTCACCGCCATAGACGGCTTGAGTATTGACACCGCCGGAGGATGCGAGCTGTTCTCCTGTCTGCAGGTCCAAAAGTGTACCAACCACGCTTGTTGTACCGATATCGAATGCCATACCGTAAATTTGGTCACTGGTATCGCCGGCCTCAACGTCAATAATTTTTCCATTAAAGGTTGAGACCGTAATGTTTCCGCGATCCTTGCGCAGCATCTGTGGAATTTCACGGACGACTTCCAGCGGAACCGACTCGTCACAGAGATCAGACATAACGGAAACAATCTCCTCGACATCTGAAGTCTGGTGGTGTTCCTCGACCGGTGCCTTGGCCTTGACGACTGTCTTGATTACACCACAATCAAGATGAAGGTGTGTGTTGTCGTAGTCGGAATCTGCGGACTCGAGAATCTGATGACCTTCTTCCGCTTTGGGTGGCATCGGAAGTACGATGGTATCCCCGAGCATTCTGGTTTGACATGAAAGCCGAAACCCTTCGTGAACTTCCTCGTGTCCTAGTTGTACGGTATCCTGAACGGTGGCAGGTGGGGTATCGCCCTTGAGAATTTTAACCCGGCAACTTCTACATCGTCCTCTGGAGCCACAAGTTGCATCAATTTCGATTCCTGACGCATGCGCCGCTTCAAGAATCGTCAGGTTACGTTCAACTTGAACCGTTCGTTGTTTAACGTTGTCGGCGCTGGCAAAAGTGACTGAAATTTTATCCGCCATCGGAATTCCACGCAGCGCGTGGTTGCTCCACCAACCGCAGTGCCAAACGAACAGCTTCAACTGCATCCTTGCCCCAACCATCGGCACCACATTCTTCTGCCCATTCTGGCGTGGTTGGCGCACCGCCGATCAGAATTTTCACTTTTTCCCGATCCCCTGCGTTTTGAAATTCCTCAATGGTCACTTTTTGATAGTATACGGTGGTCGAAAGCAGTGCCGAAAACCCGACAAGATCGGCATTCTCCTCCCGTGCAGTCTGAATAAAACGATCAGGATGGACATCGGTACCCAGATTGATGACATTGAACCCTGCATTTTCAAGCATGATAGTCACAATAGACTGTCCAATGTCGTGCATATCTCCGAGTACTGTTCCGATAACGAACGTACCGACTGGCTTTTCCGCATTGGCAGCGAGCAGCGGTCGAATCAGTGCCAAGCCTGCTTTCATCGCCCGTGCGGTAATCAGCATTTCGGGGATGAAGATGACTTGGGCGCTGAAGCGATCGGCTTGCAAATTGAAGCCCGGAAACAAGCCATCATCCAAAATCACTCTTGGGTTAATGTCCGCTTCTATCGCCTCTTGTACCCTGGAGTCAGTGTAAATGTGATCGCCGTACTCGACCGCGTCCCACAGTGTTTCCCACTCCCAGTCTTCAGGTGCCCGGGATTCCCATCCTTCCGGTATCTCAAGTACCGGGTCGTCCAATTCCATTTCGTCAAACATTGGTCAATCTACCAGCATCAGTTCAGTGGGTATTTCCCATAGGTTCCGAAATCGCGTTGCGCCTCCAGCATAGTGAAGATATTCTGGATTGGTACGTCAGCGAGAATATAGTGTGACGGTGAGAATATATAACCACCACCGGCGGCCAGATTTTTCATCACTTCGCATACACCGTTACGCACAGCTTCAACTTGTCCCCGTGGCAGTAGTCGCTGTACGTCAAAACCACCGATAAATGCGATGTCATCGCCGAACTTTTGTCTGAGTTCTTTCTGATGTTTGTTGCCGCCTGTGGGTTGCATCAGCCCTGACAGGTCGACACCGAGTTCAATCATATCGCCGATGATGGGTGAGTAGTCGCCGCACGAATGCAGCTTGATATCGATATCCTTGTTTGTTTTTCGAAATTCTTTGAACATGTAGTCGAATCTAGGTTTTGCCAATTCACGCCATTGCACAGGTGAGATCATCATCGACTGCTGCGCACCAACATCGTCACCGACTCTGATCATGTCAATACCAAGATCGATGACGTTCTTGCCGAGTTGCGTGTAGTACTCGGTCAGGCCGTCCAAAACCGCGGCGATTAGTTCCGGCTGGTCGAACAGCATCAGAAAGAAATTTTGTGTTCCGACCAAATGGGCATAGGCCGCTTCTATCAGGGTAGAAGACAGATCTACGATGATGTAATAGTCTTTCTGATATTCATCAATCAGGCTCTTGATGGGGTCAATCAGTTCCGGATCAGCGGGATCCGGCCAAGTATAATTCTTCAGTTCTTCCATCGAGGTGATTGGATGATGATTCGGGAAGTTCTCTGGCACAACTTTCGCAGGCCCCCAGAATTCCTGAGTCTTCATGAATTCCAGATGTTCATCCTCGGTCCGTCCTTTGAGCCCGCTTTTACCGTATCCGACTCCGAAATGGTTGAACCAGGTTTCACCAATTTTTATCGGACGGTGGGAGAATTGCGCGTTGATACCGATCTGATAGATAATCGCGTCGTTTCCCAGACGCAGTTCCAGTTCCGGATTGTGTTTCAAACCGGTACCGGTTTTAGTAATTCCGTAGACGCGTGCTATTTTTTCTTTCGCTTCGCTCTTCATGCGATACAGCAGTGGAACCCGGTCCACTTTTTCGTGTCGTACAGCTCGGGCAAAACGTTCTCGAGGCAGTAGTTCTTTCATTTTGGTCGTCCTAATATTTGGTAGATTTTCTTATTCAGTTCACTATTGGAAGATAAAAGCGAATCAGTCACGTATTCACACTAGCGGGTTTTCTTTGAACTCTCTTCACTGGTTTGTTCAGGCCACGGATGTATCTGAGATATCTGACAGAATACTCGTCTTTTGCAGTCAGAGAATTTGCAGCGAAAAGAAAATCGTTGAACGGTTTGACTGGATTCATGATGGGGTCGATCATTAATGAGTCGCAACCGGATAGAATCGATAGCGTTACGAACGCGTGATTGAGAATTTTGCGCTGTGGGAGTCCGAATGAAACATTGCTGTGTCCACCGAATATATGGACCGACGGGTAGCGTTTTCTCAGTTCGCTTACCGCATCAAGATAATGATTTCCGAAATCCGGTCCGGCTCCGATAGGAAACACCAACGGGTCAAGGAAACGATCCTCCATGGCGATTCCGCCCTCATCCATCATTCGCATGCATTGTTCGAGATTATTTACCCGTTCTTGCGAATTTTGCGGCATTCCACGATTTCCGCTGGCGTTGGCAAACAGTATGGCGTTTTTTTCCCGCGCCATGTCAACGAGCACCTGTCGGCCATCCTCCAAGTTGAATGAGTTGATTGCGGGTCTGCTGATCGTACCGTCGTGCTCTTCCAATCCCGCGTAAATGGTATTTGAATCAGATGAATCGATTGATACGACAGAATTTGTTATGGATTGTGCTGTTCTGACCAGCCATTTCATCCACTCAAATCGCTCTTCCGGGTAAACCGACATCTCATCGACACACAGATCAATGATGTGGGCACCATTCGCTTCCTGCGACTTGATTGACCATGTGATGTAATCCATATCTTTTTGACGGCAGGCTTCTGCAATGTGAGGAATGGCAAATAACTTCTGTTCATTGGGGTCTTCTGGCATGGACGCGGTGACGTCCAGCCGGGCAGGGGTGCCATCCAATTGAACATAGGATATGAACCACTTTCCATTCTCGCGAAGTACGCGCGGACTTGACGCTTTGATTTTCCTCGTCGCGTTGAAATTCTCGCCGATGATTACAAGGCCATCATTTTTTAATGTCATTGAAAAATCTCATGCTTGTGATGGTTGTCGCGGAATCAGCCCAAACAATCCCGACCTTGACATTTTAGGCAGCATGGCTGAGCTTTCCAAAAGTCTTACGGTAATTTCAGCGTCTGACATCATCGCAAATAGGGGTTGCTGGTCTTGCAGTTCCCACTGTATCTGCTGTCCGTTGACCGGGTATGAATAGCCAGGGCCAAGCCGTCGAGAGATACGCAAATTTTGCTCGGTAGCCCATTTGCGCAACACGAGAACAAATTGCTTCGTCGCATCTTCAACACCGAGCCAGGCTGCAGATTCAAGAAACAATGCTTCAACCAGTTTCTCCTCATTCATCCATTCAATTGTCTTCTGATCAATACGCTCGCCGACAGTCAGCGCAAATACAACCACTTGGATGGAATCGCTTAGATAGTGTCCGAATATCGGGCTTTTGAGATATACACTGTTTTCAAGCTGCAATCCGACTGAGTCGACGCGTTTGATATCTGCCACCCGATAACTTACTTCAGGTGACGCGTTCTCCACAAATGCCTTCACACCTTCGGACGCCATTTCCCGAATCACTCGCCTGACACCCTCGGGTTTCTTATAACCCTGGATACGCAGAACGGAATCGATTTTCGGTTCTGAAGCAGTCAGATTTATGGTCTGTGTAGTTCCGCAAACAAGACTCATCATTTCATATCAGTTTAATATATCACAAATATATTATTTCGCTTTCTCAAGTCAGTGGACTTTGTATCCGACTTAGACCGCGATCACACATCAAAACTAGGTCTTCAATCTGAATTCTTTTCAGCAGGCAATCTTGAGGCAGCATAGCGATAAATTCCGCCGCCGATCAATGCACCGATGATCGGTGCAAGAATATAGACTACAAACCATCCGCCCCGTGGTCCTGGAATCGCGATTGTGTCCCAACCAGCAAAGAATGCGATCAGTCTCGGTCCGAAGTCCCGAGCTGGATTAAGACCAGCCTGAGAAAGCGGTGCCAAGACGGAAATTATGGCCGCAACACCCACTCCGATTGCAACTGCAGCGCCGGCAGATTGCGGACGAGCATAGTTTCGGCCATGTGTAACGACGGATACGATGAATGCCAGCATAGCAGTCCCGACCATTTCGGTGGCGAATCCTATTTTAATGTCAACCTTGCCGAACGCTTCCGCGGTTGTGCCAAAAACCGCTGGATTCGGGAAATATTCACCATAAATCATCGCACTGAGTTGACTGCCAGGTTCGCCCCGCACCAAATCGTGCTGCTGTTCGAATCCGGTTATTGCGTTCGCGTAGAGGATATATAGAACGAGTCCTGCAAATGCGGCGCCTGCAACCTGCGCGCTCCAATATGGTATGACTCTGCGCCACGGAAACCCGTCATAAACGGCCACTACACAAGTGATTGCGGGATTGATATGTGCGCCGGAGAGTGAGGCTGCCGTGTAGATTCCAAGTGTGACGCCCACAGCCCAGACAGCTGCGACCTGCCAAAGTCCGATTTGTGCGCCGGATATGACCGCGGCGTGGACCACGCCGATGCCGAAAAAAACCATGACAAAGGTTCCCAGAAACTCCCCTGTGAGTGCGTCCCTGAGTGGTGGTAATTCATCCTGCTGGTCAGTTGCAAGAGGGCGATCCAGAGATCGAAACAATTGACGCGCAGATTTCACGTTGGTTTCCGGTAGGTGGGTATCGGCTCTTTTCAGGCCGCATTTGTTCTATCGTTATCCGTGATGTCCTGCTGAATTCGATCAATCCACTCAATAGACCTTCTCAGTCCGCCGAGCGGGTAGATGTGCAGTTTGTCGATCTTGGATGTTGGGTTCTGTCTTAGATATTCTGCCAGGTCATTCAGCAGAATTTTGGGTTTCAAGCTAGTGAGCATTTTGGAAGCACTTCGAGCCTGTTTCTTGAGAAACAGCATAGAAGCGCCAATTCCACAGGCTTGTGCGTGCCTGAGCAGGGTGCCGACGGTCGCAACGCCTGGAATACCGACATGAAGAGGCAGATCAATACCCGCGTCTGAAAGCCTTGTTTCCCACTCGATCACTGGTTTGGCTTCAAAACAGAATTGCGTGACAACGTACATGCTGGCGCCTGTTTTGCGTGCAAACGCCTGTTTCCACTGCAATGCAGATTCGATTTCATGATCGGATATGTCTGGTGAGCCTTCGGGATGACCGGCAATACCAATTGTTCGAATTCCCATCTTGTCGAATAGCCCGGTTTCCAAAAGTTGCATTGAATTTTCGAATTCACCGACTCCTTCAGCCGCGCCTCCAGCAATCACCAGAACGTGGTCACCGTCGCAGTTGTCTCGAAATCGAGTCAGTCCGTCGCGGAGTTTTTTGGTGTCTGGAATCTGCCGAGCCACGATATGCGGAACGGGGACAAACCCTTCCGATTTAAGACGTTCACATACTGTCATCGTATCGTCGATCGTAGATCCAGGCAGTGTCGTGACATAGACTTCGGTTCCGGGTGAGAGAATTAACCGATAGTCAGGAATTTTCGCAGCAGTTCGCGGGGTTGTTTCTACCGAATAACTGTGCAATAGCCGCGACAGCGCTGAATAGTGCGAATTGGTCAAGGAGATTTTACCGACTGCAGAATCAGGATTCAGATTGGGGATTGTCCCATTCAAAATAAACAACTGCATCGTGGAAGTCATTTATTTCGGTCTCGCTGGAAGAGAGAATTCGAAATCCAAATTCCGAATCTCCCTGCCACTCATTGTCGAGCATGATTCGGCTGCCAACCCAGTGATCTGCAAATTGGTGTCCAATCAGTGCATAGAGTTTCTCAGAAACTACTGTGATTCCGCCATCGGGTCCGAATCTTGTGTTCATCGGCCGCGGTGTTTTCCAGTCCGCGATTACATTGCATTCGTCTGCATTCAGTGAATCAAACATGACAGCCCGCTGGATTGGCCAGGCGAATGAATTTCCAGAGATTCTTACAGGCTGGTTGGGAAGTGAACAGGCGACGATAATCAGGTACTCGCCTTGGAATTTGAATTTGTCACAAATTGCCGAATCAGCGGCAATCGCAGTTGCAGCATAGCCTTCTCCAGCAGAATGATCGGAGATTTCCGGCGCGTTCCATTCGAGATCTTTCAACGCATGGCGGTCGAATTCGGGAACAGGGAATCTTTTTGCCCACATGGGTATCAGTACTGGTTAGATGGATATTGTCAATAATAAGTCAAAATAAATTTAATTATCAATTGTCGATCTCCACCGGTTCCGTGTTGGATGTTTACTCGGGGAGAATTTTACATCAAATTTCCAATGAACCGGTTGAATTGCGATCGCGCCATCAATTAATGTGCGGTATTGGGTTGGAAAGATCGACAGTGGGGCATGTTAGATGCCGTTGGGCCAGCAAGCATCGGAACATTGCTCAGAATTGCGTGCCTGACGCGACAGTGTCGACTGTGACAGTACACCACGGCAAAAAAATTTAGGAACTTCTTCGTGTAATTCGAGTCACGGAAACTGAAAATAGGGGGAATCATTTCAGAGGCAGTTTGGCGGTGAATTTTTGTCAGTACATCTAAAACACTGAATGTATCATGCGTACATGGACAAACGAATTGGATATACGAATACCTTACGTTCAGTTCTACTGTTGGGGTTTCGGTTGTAAATCTACGTAAATATAATCACGAAAGCATCAGCATGATGTGAAT
The DNA here is from genome assembly GCA_951813075.1 of Arenicellales bacterium. Classification (GTDB taxonomy): domain Bacteria; phylum Pseudomonadota; class Gammaproteobacteria; order Arenicellales; family JAJDZL01; genus JAJDZL01. The sequence continues at coordinate 231,836 of OX638343.1, forward strand.
TTAAAACGCCTGTAACAGACAATAACGAGGTTGATCATGGCAAAAGTGACGATACTGTACTGGAAAGATATCCCATCTGTTGTTGAGGCTCGGGATGCTCAAGGGGTCCATAAGGAACTTCTGAGTGAACGGTTTCAGGAATTGATTGACTTGGTTGCGATGAAATTGAAGCTTGCAGGAACAGATGAATATCTAATGCAGTGGTCGAAAGGTCGCCCTTACGAAGTCGAAGGCAGCGCGCGCGATGTCGCAGTTTCAATCAAGGACGAATTTGAGGCTCGCTATAAGGAAATTCGCAAAGAAGAGCTGGCCAAGGCAGTCGGCTAGTTTGGGTTAACGTTCACCAAGATCGCCCGAAAATCGTTGATGTTGGTTAATGTCGGTCCCGTTTCGACCAGATCGCCCAGCAGACTGAAGAATCCATAAGAATCATTGTTTGCCAGATACTGGTGCGGGTCGAGACCTGCATCTTTCGCCCTTCGCAGAGAAGTCGGGTCGATTACAGCGCCGGCGTTAGTTTCTGTTCCATCAATACCATCGGTATCACAAGCAATTGCATAAATGGAAGCCTCTTCTTGGAGTTCGATTGCAAGCGCTAGCGCGAACTGCGAATTCGGTCCACCTCTGCCGCTTCCTGTCACTGTAACGGTCGTCTCGCCACCTGACAGCATTACGAAAGTATTGTGATCTGTATTTTCTTTCATCCTTTGCCTGACAATATCAGCATGGTATTTGGCAGCCAGGTTGGAATCTCCTGCGATCGAGTCGCCGATTATGATTGCTTCACAATTTCTTGAAATGGCTAGTTGTGCGCTCGCGGTGATTGCAGTTTGAGGTCGGGCGATAACCTCGGTTCTGGCATGTGCGAAAATAGGGTCGCCGGGTTTTGGTGTTTCGAGTTCACCGGTTTTCAGCTTTTCGGTAACTTCGTTTGGTACTGCAAAATCGAACTTTTTAAGGATCTGAAGCACGTCATGACATGTAGTAGGGTCGGGTGCAGTTGGACCGGAGCCAATGGTCGAAGGATCGTCGCCGATCACATCCGATATGGAAAATGTAATTGAATTGGCCGGATAAATCATCTGCATCAGCCGTCCACCCTTGATGGCGGAAAGGTGTTTTCGGACAGTGTTGATTTCATTGATATCCGCACCACTCAGTAGCAAATTCTGCGTAATTTTCTTTTTATCATCCAGACTGATGCTGTTGTGTGGAAGCGTCAGCAATGCTGAAGCTCCGCCAGATATCAGACAGACAACCAATACATCGGAATCGATTTGTGCCAGTGAACTTACAATTTGGCGTGCGGCTGTCATCCCTTGCTCATCCGGTAGCGGATGGGATGCCTCAATGACGTCGATCCTGCTGCACTCGACGCTGTGTCCGTAACGGGTGATGACTGATCCTGTCAATTCACCTGGAAAATGATCTTCAAGCGCCCGGGCCATCGCGGCTGCGGCTTTGCCGGCGCCGATTGCGTGAATTCGCCTGTCTTGCAATGCTGCGATATAAGGGGGCAGGCAGTGCTGCGCTGAGGAAACCAGCACCGCTCGCGAGAAAAGATCAATAAGGAATTTTCTTGGGTTGTCTATCATTCCGAGTTATATTTATAACCGATTGATATTATTGTATAAAACTTACCATGATTATCGGGATCACAATCAGTCAGAATCATTTTCCTATACAATTGATTCAATTGTCCAATAACTCAACGAAACTGTTTTGTGACGTTTTTGCTCCAAAGCGACGAACTTGAATAAATCGATTGAAAGTCACAGACGTTGCGAATCACGATGAAATCGAACGAATCACCAGTTATTGTAGTTGGTGGAGGAATCGGAGGGCTCGCCTCTGCGATGGGCCTTGCCCAGAAGGGAATCTCCTCGGTTGTACTGGAAAAGACATCGCAGTTGGGTGAGATTGGTGCCGGCATTCAGCTTGGCCCCAATGCATTTCATGCGTTCGATTATCTGGGTATCGGGGATACCGCGCGTGATATGGCGGTCTATATAGACGATTTGCTGTTGATGGATGCCTTGACCGGCGATCGGATTACCCGAATACCGCTTCAGGAAGCATTTCGCCGCCGATTTCGCAACCCGTATGCTGTAGTCCATCGAAGTGATTTACATGATGTTTTGCTTAATGCCTGCCAAGCTCACGAACTGATTGAGATCCGTGTCAGTTCCGGAGTCGAACGATATGAGCAGGCCCCCACCTCGGTTACCGCAATACTGGAGTCCGGAGAGCAAGTGAAGGGCAGGGGGCTTGTCGGTGCCGATGGATTGTGGTCAACCATAAGACGACAAGTTGTGGGCGACGGCGATCCGCGCGTGTCAGGTCACACAACCTATCGCTCTGTCATTCCGACAGAAAAAATGCCAGAAGAAATTCGATGGAATGCGGCGACACTGTGGGCGGGGCCGAAATGTCACATTGTGCACTACCCACTGAAAGGAGGTGAAGCCTACAACTTGGTGGTGACCTGCCACAATGATGCACCTGAGCCCGTTGCAGGGAAACCAGTCAATCATGAAGAGGTTCGACAAGAGTTTGAGCATATCGCGCCGATTGCTCGACAGATTATTGATCGAGGAGTTGATTGGAAACTGTGGGTACTGTGTGATCGCGAACCGGTATTGAACTGGGTAGACGGGAGAGTGTGTCTGCTTGGCGATGCCGCGCATCCAATGCTTCAATATTTTGCGCAAGGTGCATGTATGGCGATGGAAGATGCTGTGTGCCTGGCTGCTGAAATGGACGCGCACAAATCTGATATTGAGAATGCCTTTACGGCGTATAACAAACGAAGGGTTTTGCGTACCACACGAGTACAACTGCAGTCCCGAGCAATCGGTGATCATATCTATCATCCAAGTGGTGCGCATGCAGCTCTTCGAAATGCAGTCATGTCAGCGCGAACACCGGAGGATTGGTACGATCAGATTGACTGGCTTTATGGTTCAACTGGACTTGAAGGTGCCGTTTCCGCAGAAACCCGACGAGTTGGATATTGATGCAGATGGGTAGACAATTCCTCTAATTGATTGAACTGACTATAATCCAGTTGGAGAACAGATTGATTGAATTACGGAGTGTAGAATACGTGAAACTGATCATTACACGACATGCAAAATCCAGTTGGGAATTTCCAGATCTGATGGATCATGATCGCCCGTTGACGAAACGTGGCAGACGATCTTCCGATGCAATCGGAAACTGGCTTGCTGAGAAAGGCCACATACCAGAGACGGTCTTGAGTTCTACCTCTGTACGAACGAGAGAAACCTGGGATCGAATGGTTCAGTATTTTGCGACACCGGTCGTTGTACGATTTGAAGCTGATCTGTATCACGGAGGATTAAGATCAATACACTATTTACTGGCGACTGTTGCTACCAGTTCGGTACTTGTGTTGGGACATAATCCCGGAATCGGTCATTTCGCGGAATCGGTCCTGCGATCGTTGCCGACACATCCCGATTTTCTGCGATATCCGACCGCGGCAACTCTGGTTTGCGAAATTCAACTGGATGAAGCAGGGCAAGTGGAACTCGGAACTGGCGAACTGGTTGATTTTGTTGTCCCACGTGATCTGGAATAACTTGTCGATCTATCCGTATATATTCAAGATAATTACCAGATGTTGTCACAAAATCAAATCGCTATAATCAATTGAGCGCCACAATACCCGCAATTCATTCCGATTCGATCATCAACTGATTGATGATCGGAACTATGCGAACGGCGATTCGTCGAAATTCAGAATCATAGCGCGAGGTTCGAAATCAGGCATGTCAGATTATTTTGCTCCGTTAAACGACATTCAATTTACCCTGGATCATGTGGCAGGACTTGGCAGAATCCTGGAACTTGAGTCTTTTGGTGATATTGACGATGATCTGGTATCGGCTATCTTGAATGAATCCTCAAAGTTCACATCCGAAGTGCTGGCCCCGCTTAATCGTATCGGCGATGAGCACGGATCGGTGTGCAACGATGGTGACGTGACAACACCTCCGGGTTGGAAACAAGCGTATCAGCAATTTATCGAAAACGGTTGGAATGGACTGGCTTTCGACCCGGCACACGGTGGACAGGGACTACCTTGGCTGGTTGCGACTGCAGTTCAGGAAATGTGGCATTCCGCCAATATGTCGTTCGGACTATGTCCACTATTGACGCAAGGAGCGATTCGCGCACTCGAACTGCATGGTTCGGAAGACCTGCAGGCGATCTATATGGAACGTCTGGTTTCAGGTGAATGGGCTGGTACGATGAATCTTACCGAAGCACATGCCGGATCTGATTTGGCAGCGATTCGCACCCGGGCGGTTGCAGAAGGAGATCATTACCGGTTGAGCGGACAGAAAATATTCATTACCTACGGCGAGCATGATCTGACAGAGAACATCATACATTTTGTACTGGGCAGATGTACGGATTCACCCGATGGCGTCAAGGGAATTTCTCTATTCATTGTTCCAAAGTTTCTCGTTTGTGAAGATGGCTCACTTGGCGAGAGAAACGATCTGCGTTGCGTGTCACTGGAGCACAAACTGGGCATACACGCGAGTCCCACAGCAGTCATGTCATATGGGGACAATGACGGTGCCGTTGCCTACATGGTCGGTGAAAAAAACAAAGGCCTTGAGTATATGTTCACGATGATGAATCTCGCACGCCATGCCGTTGGTGTGGAAGGGCTCGCTGTCGCTGAGCGCGCATACCAGCAGGCACGGGACTACGCCAGTCAGAGAGTGCAGGGCAGTGTAGTCGGAGGATCCAAGGATCGAGTTGCCATCATACGTCACCCTGATGTCCGTCGTATGCTCATGACTATGAAATCACTGGTCCAGGCTATGCGCTGTCTGGCGTATTACACCTCTGGCGTATTCGACCTCTCGCAAGCACATCCGGACGCGGAATCAAGAGACGAATTTGCTGCAGATCTTGGGTTATTGATCCCGCTTGTCAAGGGATGGTGCGCAGAAATGAGTAATGAGGTGGCCTATCTTGGTGTGCAGGTTCACGGCGGGATGGGCTTCATTGAAGAAACAGGCGCAGCCCAATATCTGCGGGATGCGCGTATTACACCGATTTACGAAGGAACGACAGGAATTCAAGCCAATGACCTGATTGGCCGGAAAATCTTGCGCGACGAAAACGGACACGTACTCCGATTCATGGCAAAAATTCAGGATTCCTTGAACAACGTATCAGCTCAGGGCGATTCGGTAGCGGAAATTTGTCAAACCGCGGAAGCTGGTCTTCAAGAGTTGAGAAACGTAACTGACTGGGTACTGGAAGCGGGCGCAAGTGATGCTAGCCTGCCAGCTGCAGCCAGCGTCGGTTATTTGCATGTATTTTCACTGACCGTCGCGGGTTGGTTGATGGCGGTCTATGCGGCACAAGCTTCTGAATTGCTGATCGCTGGCGAGGGAGACCAGAGCGAACTCTCAGCAAGATTGGTGAATGCCAAGTTTTTTGCGACACACATTATGCCTCGCCTCAAGGCACATGCTGACGCGCTCGTTAGATCCTCTGCTTTGGTAATGGAGCTGAGTGAAGATCTGATTTAGACTGGCGATCAAGTTACGCCAGTTTTAGTCCATTGTCTACAGGACGTTCCGGTTGAGCAAGAACGACCGAACCATCTTTCTGCGTAAATCCAGTGAGCAGAAACTGAGACATCATTGGGCCGATCTGTTTGGGTGGAAAATTTACGACACCAACGATGTGTCGCCCCAATAGATCCTCGGGTGCATAAAGATCGGTGATCTGCGCACTACATTTTCGAATACCGATATCATCTCCAAAGTCTGCTGTGATCTTGTAAGCGGGTTTTCTTGCTTCCGGGAATTCCTGTACCTCGATAATGGTGCCCGTTCGCAGTTCAACCTGCTCGAAGTCGCTCCAACTAATTTGTTTCACAATTTACTCCATCAAAATTTGCTATTGATCTTAGCTGAATCAGTCGTAAGACTCGATTTCCAATTTCTGTTCGTTCGTCCACAAATGAATTTTCCCTCGCCCATTGCTTTGACTTCGTGCAATTCTCGGAGAGATATGCCTAAAATGCGGTGTTCTATTGATGTTCGGCAACTGCGGAAGGCAGCACGAAACAGGTTGCCCAATATACCCAAAGAATTGTAAACCGATCAGTGACCAACTGGTTGATTTTTTAAATTTAGTTGGTTCTTGATAACTACTTATAATCTATCTGCTCATTTTTGAACCACGGTTGAAAACCAATGGACGACGATATCATTCAATCTGTCGAAGAACTTGTCAGACGTTCACGTCTGGCAATGGCTGAACTGGTCGATGCGGAACAGCAACGTGTCGATGAAATCGTCACTGCAATTGCATGGGCTATTTACGAGGATGGTAACGCCGCTGAGTTGGCTAACATGGCGGTAAAAGATACCCGACTTGGAAATGCCGACGACAAGATCATCAAGAATAAACGCAAGACATTTGGAACTTTGAGAGATCTGATGCGAGTGCGTACCGTCGGAGTCATAGAAGAAGACCCGGCAAGAGGGCTTGTCAAGTATGCCAAACCGGTCGGGGTGGTCGCTGCGCTAACGCCGTCCACTAATCCCGCTGCAACGCCCGCAAACAAGTGCATGATGGCTGTCAAATGTCGAAACGGAGTTATTGTGGCGCCGTCTCCCGCCGGGTGGAATACAACCTATAGAACAGTTGAATTGATCAGAGAGCAATTAAGACTCGTCAAGGCCCCACCTGATCTTGTACAGGTACTTCCCAAGCCGGTCAGTCGTCAGGCCACCCAGGCACTGATGAAGGCTGCTGATCTTGTTGTGGTTACCGGTTCGCAGAACAATGTCCGCAGTGCCTACTCAAGCGGCACGCCGGCAATAGGCGTCGGCGTCGGGAATGTTCCGGTGATTATCGACACCAGTGCCGACATTGAACTTGCCGCAGAACGTATCAGGATGTCAAAGACGTTTGATAATGGAACTTCGTGTTCATCAGAGAATTCGGTGATCGTTCTTGATTCTGTTTATCAAGCGATGATGGAAGCGTTTCAGCGAGAAGGTGGATATATTGTTACTCTCGAAGAGAAGGAACGAATTCAGAGTATGCTCTGGTCAGAGGATGGCGCAATTAACCGGGAAATCATTGCGAAAGACATTGATGTTCTCATCGGTTACTTTGGTTTGAGCGAGGCACCGCCCGATACGAAGTTCATCATCGTGGAGGAATCCGGAATCGGTGCCGACTATCCTCTATCGGGTGAGAAACTCTCGCTGGTATTGACCTGTTATCGTGCCCAGAATTTCGACGAAGCAAAGAGCAAGGTCAAAGACATTCTGAAATACCAGGGAGCCGGCCACTCCTGCGGCATTCATACGTCAATGGAGGACCATGCGCGTACGCTGGCTGAAGAATTGGATGTCGTCCGGGTTCTGGTTAATCAGGCGCATACTTTCGGCAACGGCGGTGGCTTTACCAGCGGATTGAATTTTACGCTGAGCATGGGATGTGGTACTTGGGGTGGTAACAGTATCACTGAAAATCTGAACTACCGTCATTTTCTCAACATCACACACCTCTCTACAGAGATTCCAGAAGACAAACCGAGTGAAGAGAGCTTATTCGGTGAATTTCTGAAGAATCACCATCCTGGATATCATCTTTGAGAATCGCACGATGGCAGATACCTTTCGATCACTGATAGTTCGTTCAGCACGGGCGTATGCTTCCCGCATTTATTTGATTGATCCCGATAGTGATATGACCATGACCTACGGGGAACTGCGAAATCATTGCCAGAAATTCGGTCAGATGATGTGGCAAGCAGGATTCACTCAATCCACCAGGGTTGGATTTATGCTGGATAACGGGTATTGGACATCGGTGATTTTCTTTGGTGCAATTTATTGCGGGCATGTCATAGTTCCTCTCAATGTAGTAGCCAGCCGTCGGAATCTGCTATTTGCGCTGCAAAACGCGGCTGTTGAAGTGGTGTTCGTGAGTGAGAGATATCGTTCACTCCTGGATTCACTTCTTGACGAATCGGATCGAGATATCCAAGTAGTTGATGTGGACATGTCGGGCGGATTCGAAATGCCAGTGATCAATCCGGGTCTCGATGATTATCGCATCCGGCGAATCACACATGAATCTGTGGCGATGATTCTCCATACATCGGGTACAGTCGGACTACCCAAAGGCGCAGTGCTGAAGCATTCAAATTTGATTGCGGGTGGTGACAACGTTAAGAAAGCCCATTGGCTATCACTTGATGATATTGCTTATTGTGTACTGCCTCTTTATCACATAAATGGACAGGTTGTTACCGCAATCGCACCAATTGTCAGCGCGTCCCGCGTTGTCATGCCGAGAAAATTCAGTGTCTCAAATTATTGGGTGCACATTGATAGATACAAGTGCACCTGGGTCAGTTTGGTACCAACAATGGCCAAATATCTTCTGGACCATGTAAGGCAAGGCAAAAATGAAGGGCAATTCAAGTCTCGACTGGCATCCTTGAAGTTTGCACGGTCCGCTTCTTCAGCGATGCCGTCAGGCATGCAAGCAGATTTCGAAGAAACATTTGGGATTCCAATAGTTGAGACCATGGGTTTAACCGAGACAGCCGCTCCAATTCTCTCGAATCCGATGCCATCAGGAATCAGAAGACCTGGGTCGGTCGGTCGTCCGTGCGGAACCGAGGTGAAAATTATTGACCACGATCAGAAAACACTCGGAAACTATGAGACTGGGGAAATTGTAGTTCGAGGTGACAATGTGTTCTCTGAATATTACAACGCACCCTACGAAAACCTGAAATCATTTACCTTTGACGGGTGGTTCAAAACAGGTGATCTTGGCTATCGCGATCAGGATGGTTTTTACTTCGTCACCGGACGCATCAAGGAGTTGATCATCAAAGGTGGAGAGAATATATCTCCCAGGGAGATTGATGACGTACTCTACCACCATCAATCTGTGAGGGAAGCAGGCGCATTTGGGTTACCTGATTCCACCTATGGCCAGATTGTTGCTGTTGGTGTAGTTCTCAAGGAAGATGCGACATGTACCGAAAAGGAACTGATCGAGTACTGCAGGAACGAACTCGGGGATTTCCGATGTCCAAGCAGAATATTTTTTACAGATGATCTGCCTAAAGGTCCCTCAGGTAAGATTCAGAGATTGGAATTTGCCAAAACAATCAGCGAGAATCTGGAAAAATACTCGGTTGACTGAGTCAGACATCAATTTGAAAGGAAAAAATGCACTCGTTACAGGTGCAACCAGCGGAATCGGGCTTGCAGTCGCGAAAAGACTCGCGGCAAACGGGTGTAATGTAGCAATCAGTGGCCTTGGCGACCCGGATGCGATACAAAAGCTGCTGACAGATATTCATGACGAATCTGGCGCGGTAGCGCTTTACTGCGATGCTGACCTGCGCGATCCAAGCAAAATTTACAGCGCGGTCGAAAAACTAAATCGCGATGTAGGTGATATAGATATTCTGATTAACAGTGCGGGAGTACAACACGTCGCAGATGTTGTGGTCTTTCCGGTGGAAAAGTGGGACGAAATTCTAGCAGTTAATCTGTCAGCAGTATTTCATGCTACCAAAGCGGTTTTGCCTGGAATGGTTCGTGGCGGATGGGGCCGTATAGTGAATATCTGTTCCACACATGGACTGGTCGGAAGTTCTGGGAAATCTGCTTATGTCGCCGCAAAGCATGGTGTGGTCGGATTGACCAAAGTCGTCGCGCTTGAACATGCACAGCGAAAGATCACTTGCAATGCAGTGTGTCCGGGATTTGTTGATACTGACTTGGTCAGAAAACAGATTCGCAATATTGCCGAGCAGCGTAATCTCACCTACGAGGCTGCTCAGGATGAGTTTGTTTCCAGCAAACACCCAAGCCGGCGATTCATGAGTACGGATGAGGTTTCGTCTGTTGTCCTTTTCCTTTGCTCCGAAGCGGCTGCCGGTATAACGGGATCAGCGATTCCGGTTGACGGCGGTTGGACAGCGCAATAATACCCGGTCGAATTAATTGTCCGTTTTGTTTTGAATGGTACGAATCCTCCTCGGTCAAATGATCGATCAATAGATGCTTCGAATCAACCTTCCTGGTGAGGGTTAGCTGGCGGAAGTCCTCAGCGCAAGCCTACGTCCCTAGCATTGATCAGGGAACGACTAGCTCCCGAGATGTTCTGATTGATCAGAAAGGGCGCAGGCAGCACGCCGAACAGAAGGAAATCAACCAGTACATTCCAATTGACGGTTATGTGGGACGTGATTCGGAAGAAACTTGGCAGACTACGCTCGACGTTAGTCGAAAAGTATTGAATTACGCGGCAAGATTACAGGGCATGGTAACAGCTTTAGGTATCACCGCACTGGTTACCGGATGCGCGCGGTGCGATACTTGGCATGAAGAGGGACACGGGAAAGGCCCAGATAGTGTGTGCTGCGCTTGAATCGGTTGTCTATCGGACCGCCGATCTGTTGGATGCGATGCAATCTGATGTCAGTAGAATTAAACGATTGCGAGTTGATGGTGGAATAGCCCGCACTGCGTGGTTCCGTCACTTACGATCGAGCAGCCTGTTGAATCTGTTCCCAAGCAGCTTCAATGTGCCTCATCTGTGTGCGCATGGCACCGGGCACAAAGCGAATCACATACTGATCATTCAGCACGGTATGCGTCAGAAATATTTTTCCGGAATCGTTGAGCACTTCGAGGATTTTTTGGCTTTTTTCATTTCCGCTGCGATGTCTGAAGCAGACGAGATTTAAAGATGTCGGCTGGAATAGTTCAAAATTGTCACTTTCCTCAATCCAGACCGTAAATCTTTCTGCCAGTTTGATGTGCGATCTGATATGTGCTTGCAGTCCCTCAATACCGTAGTGGTGAATCACACACCAAAGTTTGAGTGAACGGAATCGTCGTCCGAGCGAAATTTGCCAGCCACTGTAATCAAAGACTGTACCCGCAGACGATTCCTTGTTGCGCAGATATTCCGGGGTAAATGTCAATGCGCTGACTAGTTCGTCCTTGTTTGCGACATAGAAAATATCGCAATCGAAGTTGGTGAGCAACCACTTATGCGGGTTGAAGCAGTAGCTGTCTGCATTCTCCAAACCATCGAACATGTAGCGATGTTCAGGACAAACCGCTGCACTACCTGAGTAGGCTGCGTCCACATGCAGCCAGATATTGGAGTTATTGGCGAGTTTCGCTATTTCTGGAATCGGATCAATCGCCAATGAAGATGTTGTACCAATCGTCGCGCAGATAAATGTGGGTATCCTGTTACGTGACAAGTCTTGTTCAATGCAATGGGTAAGATCGTCCACATCCATTCTGAAATTTTCATCCACTCTGATTTTGCGTACTTGGTCATTTCGAAAACCCGCAATCTTGAGACCTTTCTCCCCGGACGAATGAGTCTGGTCGGTTATATACGCTGTGAGGTCGGACAGTGTGGCATCAGGATTTGCTTTCAGAATTTTTTCTCTTGCCGCAATTGCAGCGCACAAGGTGGCTGAGGACGCCGAGTCCTGAATCACGCCGCCACCGGACTGGCTGGAATGAAATTTCCTTGGCAGGCCACAAATTTGGACCATCCAGTCAACAACCAAAGTTTCGATTTCGGTACATGCAGGACTTGTACTCCAAAGCATCCCCTGAATACCGAATCCGGAAGATAGCAAATCGCCCAAAATTGAGGGTCCGGATGCATGCGAAGGGAAATAGGCGTAAAAAGAGGGTGATTGCCAATGCGTTAATCCCGGAATGATTACGGATTTGACATCATTCAGGACTTCATCATAGGGTTTTCCTTTCACAGGAGGGTGCTGGGGAAAGCTACGATATATTTCTCCTGGATTGACTTGTGAGCGAACCGGGTATGATTCGATGTTTTCCATGTAATCTGCAATGAGATCAATCGTTTGATAACCCAGTTGGCGGAACTGATCAGGCGTCAAGTGGTTGACGTCCGGTTTGTTTTTTTGCATACAGATTTTATTTGGCTAATCGAGAGGTTGTATATTTACAACGCTCACATTCGACAATTTCCACCTTACCGGATGTTCCAAATCCGAACTTGACCTCAACGACACGGAACTCATGTAATCCCAATTTACACAAGAATTTACCGACCTGATCGGGAACATTCATTCGTCCATTGTAGTTCGTTTAATGTCAGTGCCATTGAAGCGATTAGGGCAAAGATTGCACTTCGTCGGTTCAAGTTGTTCTTTGTGCTACATATTGGGATAGTTGGGTCCGCCGCCACCTTCGGGAACGACCCAATTGATATTTTGAGTCATGTCCTTGATATCACAAGTTTTGCAGTGGACACAATTCTGTGCATTGATTACGAGTTTCGGGCTATCACTCTCTGTGACGATCTCGTAGACACCGGCGGGGCAGTAACGCTGTTCGGGTGCATCATAATCTTTAAGATTGACGGATATGGGAACTGACTCGTCTTTTAATCTCAGGTGTACTGGCTGGTTTTCCTCATGATTGGTATTTGATAGATACACAGATGAATTTCGATCGAAACTGATGGCACCGTCAGGTTTTGGGTATTCGATCGGGTTGCACTCTGATACTTTTTTCAACGATTTGTGATCGTCGTGGTGTCGAAAAGTCCAAGGTGCCCGTCCACGCAAAAGATAGGTATCAAGTCCGGAGTAGAGTAAGCCTGCCCACATCCCGTTTTTGAAACTGGGGCGGATATTGCGAGCGAGATACAGTTCCTTCCATAGCCAACTTGATTTCAGTGCTTCGCTATAGGCTGTCAATTCACCTTGCGCGTCCGATGCGAGATGTTCGTAGGCAGCTTCGGCTGCGGTCATACCGGATTTCATGGCGGTGTGGGTGCCTTTGATCTTTGGTGTATTCAGGAATCCCGCACAGTCTCCGATGAGGGCGCCTCCTGGAAATGTCAATTTCGGGATGGCCTGGAACCCGCCTTCAACCAGTGCTCGAGCTCCGTAGGCGATCCTGCGTCCGTTTTCGAAAATATTCTTGATGGAGCGGTGATGCTTGAATCGCTGAAATTCCTCAAACGGGCTCAGATAGGGATTTGCGTAGTCAAGTCCTACTACAAACCCTGTCGCTACCTGATTGTTTTCAAGGTGATACATGAATGATCCACCATAAGTCGAACTATCCAGCGGCCAACCGATGCTATGCCAGACATATCCTTCATCGTGTACGCTGCTGTCGACTTCCCACAATTCCTTGATTCCTATACCAAAAGTTTGCGGTTGAGCATCCTTGCGAAGTTCATAACGTTCATATAACGTTTTTGTCAGTGAACCCCTGCATCCTTCTGCGAACAGTGTCAGTCGAGCATGAAGTTCTGCTCCAGGTGCATAATTTGCAGTTGCTTGTCCGTCTTTTCCAACGCCCATGTCCCCAGTAGCGACCCCCATGACGCGGTTTCCGTCATAAAGAACTTCTGAGGCGGCGTATCCTGGGAATATGTCGACGCCCATAGCTTCCGCCTGTTGTGCCAACCATCGACACAGGTTTCCCAATGAGATGATGTAGTTGCCGTGATTGATCATCTGTGGCGGTGTCGGAAGGGTGATTGCTGAGTTCTTGGTCAGCATGACAAATTTGTCCTTGGTCACCGGACAGTTCAAAGGTGCGCCATCTTCTTGCCAGTTCGGAAGAAGCTCGTTTAACGCAGTTGGCTGCAAAACCGCGCCAGATAGTATGTGAGCGCCAACTTCCGAGCCTTTTTCCAGAATGCAAACACTCAGGTCGTGACCTTTTTCCATACACAATTGCCGCAGCCGTATTCCGGCAGCTAGGCCTGATGGGCCGGCTCCGACGATTACCACGTCATATTCAAGTGAGTCGCGCGCTTGGGTCATATATGTGATCTCTACAGGTGTTCAGGAAATTCAAGAAACAAACTACTTCCGATAAACCTCTACCCTAATTTCTGTAGGAATTCCATTGTTACATGGATTGTTTACCTGAGGACAGTTTGAAATGACGGAGAGTACATCGGTTTCCGCTTGCAGGGTGACATAATCACCAGCGACGGATTTTCCGTTTTCGAATACAGTTTCTTCGGTATGTCCGTCTTCATAAACCGGGACCGAACAGAAAAAATTGATGTTTGGAACGATATCTCGCCAACCCAGTCCATAATGCGAAAGCGCACCGAGAAAATTTTCCCGACAGCCAGGTGCATCTGAAACTCCGTATAACATCTGATTGCTCCAGGCAGAACAGCAACCGGCTATCGTATCGTGTCCGCCTGGTGTTGTATCGTCTACCAAGGTGAGCAAAGGATTGGCATAGTCGGAGTATAGGACAGACCCTTTTGATATGTGTATATTCTGAGCTGCCTTAATGGTATTGGGTGCGTGATATCTTTCTTCGAGATTGTTTGCGTTATAGCAAAGAAAGTCAACACCTTGCTGCCCTTGTAAGTCGATTATTCTCAGAAAACTCCCTTCTTCAAGAACTCCATGCCAGAAATTTCCAGGCTGGATAGTTTCGCTTTGGTCTAATTTTGAATTCACTTTCCGATTGCTCACTTTGACTTGGCAATTAAGTCAATTAAAACCAGTAAACAATAAAAAAGTATACACAATACTGTGCTATATCCATCTACGATATGCCACGAAATCAACTGGTTTTCTCTGAGAATATTAACTATGGAAAGCCGGTTGATTGCAATCAATAACGAGTATGGATTCTTTTTGATGCATGAAATTGGCCGGGACTCGGATCGTAACCCTGCTTTCTGTAAACTTTGGGAATTACTGACAACTGAACAATACAACTTGCATGCAATTATCATTGAGTTTCTGTTTAAACTAATGCGCTTTGACAATTGAATTTCCAATTGAGGAATTATGATGAAGATTGAGGGAATTGCGGCTTTGGTGACTGGCGCGGCGTCTGGAATGGGCGAGGCGACAGCGCGAATTCTTGCAGAACGCGGTGCCAAAGTCAGTCTATTGGATGTTGACGATGACAAAATAAGAAAGATCGCTGAAGAATGTGGTGGATTGGCGATACAGTGTGATGTAACGGATGCGGATAGTATGGTAAATGCTGTTTCAGTGGCTGGTGAGTCGCACGGTGTGGCGCGTATTCTTGTCAACTGTGCAGGAATTGCCCCTGCCAAGAGAATCGTTGGAAGAGATGGTGCAATGCCCCTAGAAGATTTCAAGCGGGTCATTGATGTCAATCTGATCGGAACGTTCAATGCCATGCGTCTGATGGCGACTGCAGTGCGTAATGAACCGGCGTTGGATGAATTCGGCGAACGCGGCGTTATTGTCAATGTAGCTTCGGTTTCCGCATTTGAAGGTCAGATTGGACAGGCTGCGTACAGTTCCTCAAAGGGTGCAATCGTAGCATTGACAATACAGGCTGCCAGGGAACTCGCGAGTGCTGGAATTAGAGTAATGACAATTGCACCGGGTATGATCGCGACTCCGTTATTGCTTGGCATGCCCGATGAGGTTCAACAGAGTCTGGCCAGCCAGGTACCGTTTCCCAAGCGACTTGGCGACCCCAAGGAGTTTGCCCGACTGGTCGAGCACATACTGGAAAACCAGTTGCTGAACGGCGAGGTGATCAGGCTGGACGGTGCGATTCGAATGCAACCGCGTTGAGGATGGGTTTCGATTGCATCTCAGATGCTTTCGAGACGTTTCATCTCGGACTGCCTGAACAGGTTGCGGTCGGTGAGATAGTCCAACAATAAGTCTATTGAATCCAAACCCCAGAATAGTTCTCCATCGGCGAACAGTGTCGGCACACCAAAGACACCGTTCTCAACTGCTTTCTCTGTGTTAGTGATCAACGTCTGTTTGACCGTTGTACTGCCGATAAAATTGTCTGCATCAGGTTCGTCGATTTCGTTCCAGATGGCGTGTCGGCCCGCATCAGTTGCAGGATCATGTTCTTTCGTCCAGATTGCTCGGAATATTCGGGTAATCACCTCTTTGTCATTGCCTTTGGCGACGGTCAGGCGCAGGTAGGGAAGTGGAACGAATGGATGAGTATCGGGAATTCTGAAAGGTATGCCCAACCGTTTTGCCAACCACGTGCAGTGACGATAAGTAAAAATTTTTTTACGTTCAATTTCGACTGGTCCGAGATTCCCCCAATGTTTGAGAAGCCCGGCAAACAAAACCGGGATGTAGTTGACTGACGTATGTTCCGGTAGACGGTGAAGCTGCTCGTGAAACAAATATGAAAACGGAGAAACGTAGTCGAAATAACAGTCTACGGTGGTCATGTCTGATCCGTTCATGAATTGGCACGCTCGCGCAGAACGAACTTTTGAATTTTTCCGGTTGAAGTTTTCGGAAGTTCGCCAAAAATTATTTTCTTAGGCGATTTGAATCGCGCCATGCTGTTCTTGCAGTGTTCAATGAGTTCGTCTTCTGTAGGTTGCGGTGAGTACTCGGGGTTTAACAGAATAAAAGCACAGGGGACCTCGCCCCATTTTTCATCGCTCAATGCCACCACAGCTGCTTCCATTACCGCCGGGTGACGGAAAAGCACGTCTTCAATTTCGATTGATGAGATGTTCTCTCCCCCCGAAATGATGATGTCCTTGGAGCGATCCTTGAGCTGGATATAGTTGTCAGGATGCATGACGCCCAGGTCTCCGGAATGAAACCAGCCGTCAGCAAATGCCTGCTGCGTCGCCTTGGGATTCTTCAGGTAGCCTTTCATCACAATATTGCCGCGAAACATTGTTTCACCCAGACGTTCGCCATCAGCGGCGACATTACTCATTGACTCTGGGTCCTTGATTTCCAAATCTTGGAGTGCAGTGTAGGGCACGCCTTGACGGGATTTTAAAATTGCCTGCTGTCCCGGGTCCAACGTATTCCACTCGTTGTTCCACTCGCATACCACCGATGGTCCGTAAGTTTCTGTCAGGCCGTAGACGTGAGTCATGTGAAATCCCGATCGCTCCATTTTTTCCAATACAGATGCCGGTGGAGGGGCGGCCGCTGTCATGACTTCAACTGTGTGGTCAAACTTTCTACGTTCCGAATTGTTTGCATTAATCACCAAACCTAAAACAATCGGAGCACCGCAGAAATGAGTGACGTTGAAGTCGACGATCGCATTGTAGATTGCGGCCGCCTCCACCTTGCGTAAGCACACATTGGTACCGCCCAGCATGGCGATAGTCCATGGAAAGCACCAACCGTTGCAATGAAACATCGGCAATGTCCAAAGATATGTCGGATGCGGACGCATCTTCCAATTCAGGACATTGCTAAGCGAATTCAGATACGCTCCCCGATAGTGATAGACGACACCTTTAGGGTTTCCTGTAGTACCAGACGTATAATTTAACGCAATTGCATCCCATTCGTCCACAGGAAATTCGGGTAACGCATTATTTTCTTCTTGACTTATGAAGGCTTCATAATCCATACTTCCCAGCAATATTTCATGTTGCACTGCGTCATCCAGAATATCAATGACTTTAATATCTCGATTTACTTTGCCGAGAGCGGTATCCATAACCTTTGAATACTCAACATCCACGAAGAGAACCTCAGTCTCCGCATGATCGAGAATGAATGCAATGGTTTCCGCATCCAATCGGACATTGATGGTATTGAGAACCGCCCCTGTCATCGGTACACCAAAGTGTGCTTCATACATGGCCGGAACATTTGGCGCCATGATTGATACGGTACTTGATGGTTTCACACCGCAGCCAATCAAGGCACTTGCAAGTCTCCGACAGCGCGCATAGGTTTGCGACCATGTAAAGCGGAGATCCTGATGAATCACGGATGTGTAGTTCGGATAAATATACGCACTTCGCTTCAGAAACCCAAGCGGCGATAGCGGGACAAAATTCGCTCTATTCTGATCGAGATCTGTTTCGTACGGATTAGAATTGGAATTCACGATTCTTGATTGACGGTAAAGATTGGCTACTTGCAGAATTCTCTTGTTTGACTGACATTATATTGAAACAGTAATGTGACCTCGTAATTTACATAAATATCATATTAATCAATTAATTAAAGGACTAAAAATGGCTGAAAATCAAACTCACGATGAACTTCACGGTTACTATTTCGAAGACCTCGAAATTGGTATGACCGATGTCTATGGCAAGACATTGACCGATGCAGATGTGTTGATGTTCACTGGTGTCTCGGGCGATACAAATCCTCTACATCAGAATCGTGAATTTGCAAAACAGACACAATTTGGTGAGCCCATAGTACACGGTATGCTTACGGCAAGTCTGATTTCGACGCTCATCGGAACTAAACTGCCCGGTCCGGGCTGTATTTACATGGACCAGAGCTTGAAATTCACGGTACCAGTGCGGGTCGGTGATACGGTGGTTGCGCGGGTAGAAATCATTGAACTGGATAAAGAACGTCCGTACGTTGTTCTTGATACTCTCTGTACCGTAAATGGCACTGTAGTGCTGAAAGGACAGGCTAAAGTGAAAGTTCCAAGAAAGGCGAGTGTGTCTGCGGCGTAGCGAAGTCGGCTTGACAAATTTTATTCAGAGTACACAGGTTTATTGATATTGCAGCGCAACACGGATATTCAGATGCAGGAATTGGAAACAGAATCAGGTACAGTGTCACAGGAATACTTAACCTTGCTGGCAGATTTGAATCGACAGTACGGACGCATTTCCACAAGCATGATGTCCGAAGTCGACCATTCGGATATTGCCGCTTTTACTTTGTCAATTGCGACATTATTTGCCAATGCAGCGTTTGGTAATGCACTCGATCCTGAGAAATTTATCAAGACGCAGGCTGCGGCCTTGAATAAATTTGCATCACTGGCGCAATACACCGTTGAAAAGATGAATGATGGTTCGCCGAAACCGATCATTGTTCCGTCCACCGATGACTCAAGGTTCCGATCGCAACAGTGGACTGAGAATCTGTGGTTCGATGTGATGAAACAGTCTTATCTGATTGGATCGGAGTATTTGCAGGGGATTTTCGGTGCAAACGAAAAGCTGAGTCAACAGCAAAAGAAGAAATTGGATTTCTACCTTAATCAGTGGACTGATTCTATGTCACCGACCAACTTTGCCTTCACCAATCCCGATGTGTTGGAACAGGCCAGGAAAACCAAAGGACGTAGTCTGGTCAAAGGACTTGAGAACTTTGCGAATGACATTGAGGCTGGCAGGGGTGTGAAAATGGTCGAATCGGAAGCATTTGAACTGGGTCGCAATATTGCCACAACACCCGGAATGGTCATTGCGCGCAACCGGCTCGCAGAATTGATTCAATACTCACCGACGACCGATCAGGTGTATTCAAGGCCGGTCATGATAATCCCACCCTGGATCAACAAGTATTACATTTTGGATCTGTCAGAAAAAAATTCTTTCATTCGCTGGCTCGTTTCGCAAGGTTATACAGTATTTGTCATTTCCTGGGTCAATCCTGATGAATCCTTTCGTCACACAGGCTTCGACGACTATGTGGATTGCGGTCCGCTCTGGGCATCCAAGATCATTCGATCTATCACAAGCGAAGAAAAAATAAACGCCATCGGCTATTGTCTGGGTGGAACTTTACTCGCCTCCGCACTTGGTTATCTTGAAAGTGCGCAAGATGAGAAAAACTTTATCTCCAGCGCTACATTCTTTGCGACCATGATCGATTTCGCCGAGCCGGGAGATTTGGGTGTCTTTGTAGACGAAGCGACTGTTTCGCAGCTAGAAAAGACAATGAACGAAAAGGGCTACTTGGATGGTAAGTCCATGGCATCGACATTCAACATGATGCGTTCCAATGATTTGATCTGGCACTTTGTCATCAACAACTACTTGCTGGGTAAAAGTCCCGGCAGTTTCGATCTGCTATTTTGGAATTCTGATTCGACGCGTATGCCCGCGGAAATGCACGCCTACTACCTGAGAAAGATGTATATCGAGAATTTATTGAGCCAGCCTAACGGATTGAACATACTGGGCAATCCAATCGATCTATCGAAGGTGAAGATTCCGACATTTTTCGCGTCGACCCAATTGGACCATATCGCACCGTGGCGCTCGACCTATAGTGGAGCTAAATTATTTTCTGGGAAAACCAGATTTCTACTCGGGGAGTCGGGACACATTGCTGGGATCATCAATCCTCCGAAGAGGAAGAAATATGGGTATTGGACCAGCGCCAAACAACTCCCGGAGAATGCAGACCAATGGTTGGATCAGGCGCGACACCGCGAAGGTTCCTGGTGGCCGGAGTGGGAGAAATGGATCAGACGATACAGCGGAGATCAGGAAACCGCGCGTCAGCCCGGTAGCGAACAGTATCAGCCCCTATGTGTTGCACCGGGTGATTATGTGAAATTATGAGGTGTTGACTGAGAATCAACGCCAGGAAGGTTTTCTTTTCTCGATGAATGCGTCGATACCTTCAGTTGCTGATGGAAAACCCAGGTTGCAGGCCATCCGATCACTGGCCAGTGAATAAGCGGATTCAAGACCCTGGTCGAGTTGTTCATAGAACAGGCGCTTGCCGAGTGCGATTACTTCTCTCGGTTTTTCAGCGATACTTCGAGCATACTCCATCGTGTCTTCCTGGAGAAATTCGGGCTCAGCCGTGCGATTGATCAATCCTTTTTCGACCGCTTGTGCCGCATCAATAAATTCTCCCGTCAGTAACATCTCAAATGCGTTTTTTCGTGATACATTTCGACTCAATGCGACACCTGGTGTAGAACAGAAGAGCCCAAGATTTATACCTGAAACTGCAAAACGTGATTGCGTTGAAGCGATTGCCAGGTCACAATTCGCAACCAGCTGACAACCAGCAGCTGTAGCAATTCCCTGAACACTGGCGATTACCGGTTGAGGAATTTGCGTCATAGTCAACATCATGCGGCTGCACTTTGCGAAAAGTTTTCTGGAAAATTCATCATTGTCGTGTTTCCGAATTTCCTTAAGATCATGCCCAGCACAGAAAGCTCGGCCTTTCGCTGCCAGTATGACAACTCGAATAGACTCATCCTGCGCAATGCTGTCCAGGGTTTCCTGAATCTGTGTCAGCATGTCCCAAGACAGAGGGTTGTATTGGTCAGGTTTGTTCAGTGTGATTGTAGCGACCGATTCAGTGTCGGTGCGATAAAGCATCGGTGCGTCGATTGATTGCGATGTTGAAACAGTCATGTTGTGATTTAATTTGCGAGATGATTTGAGTATTTTACAGTTCAGCCATTAGTTAAACAAATTCATGTCCAAGTTTACCATCGAAGAATTCAATGAGATTGCCCGAGAGCAGTTGCCGTTGGTGGAAACACTCGGGTTTGTTGTGGAGAGCATAGATCAGGGAGAGTGTGTTGTTCGGGCAGTTTACAAAGACGACTACCTCCGACCAGGCGGCACTATTTCAGGGCCGATTATGATGGCGTTGGCTGATTTTGCCATGTGGGGTGCGATCATGAGCAAGGCTGATCGGGTTAAGATGGCGCTTACAACAAATCTGAATATCAATTTTTTGTTGCGCCCCCAACCGGGTGATATTATTGCGGTAGCAAAACTAATGAAACTCGGCAAACGGCTTGCTGTCGGATCGGTTGAACTCTTTGGCAACGAGCGAAATGATCTTGTCGCCCACGTGACATGTACTTATTCTCTGCCACCTTCCACAATACATGAGGGAGAAGGATCATGATCAATAACTTTTCCAATATCAAAGCCTGCGTGTTTGATGCGTACGGAACTTTATTCGACGTACATTCAGCGGCTGCCCAACATAGTCATAAACTCGGAAAGCTAGAGCAGTCGGTATCAGAGATGTGGCGCTCCAAGCAACTTCAGTACACTTGGTTGCGAAGCCTGATGAATGCTTACGATGAATTTTGGACGATTACCGGGGATGCTTTGGACTACGCGCTTGCCTCACACGGCGTAGAAGACGACGAACTACGTAAAAATATGATGAACGCCTATCTTCAACTGAGTTGTTTTGAGGAAGTCCCAAGAGTTCTGAAAGCACTGAAGGATAGTGGTATGAAAACCGCGATACTATCCAACGGTTCTCCGAATATGCTTGATCCTGTTGTCGCTAATTCGGGTGTGGCGAGCTGCATCGACGCGTGCATTTCGGTAGATGAGGTGAAAATTTTCAAGCCGGCGGCCATCGTGTATCAGCTTGCCTGCGACCGACTCGGTGTTAGTGCGAACGAAGTCAGTTTTCAGTCGTCGAATTGCTGGGATGCGATCGGAGCGGCGCACTTCGGATTTCAGGTGGTCTGGTGCAATCGTTATGGGCAGCAACTGGACAGGTTGCCTGCACGCCCGCAAGCGGAGGTTAAAGACCTTGACGCGCTACCACCATTGGTTGGCGTGGCGTAGTCGCATTTCAACCAGAAATTTTAAAAATAATACGGAATAGTTGGCAAGGCTAAGAATCTAGAATTTTCTTGCTACACAGATAGTTCATTTGGTGTTCGATGCATTTTATGCTTAAGAGCAAAAACGAACTGATTCGACACCTGTCTACTATTCCGTATTGTTACCCAATAGAAATACGGGCAATTGGGAATCCTGAATTTTAATCTGACAACAAAACTACCTTTCTGGCATATCCCTTCACTGCCGTCATTACTGTCTCGAGATTTCCTTGTCGATAACCGTCAATAGTGCTGGTGCCTCGCGCAATCTGATAGCGATGCCAGTTGGAACCTTGCGCACGAAATGAGGTTTTGATCGTTGGGCCGATACTAATTCGTATCGACTTCGTATTGCGGAGGATCAAATTGTCATGCAGATTCAGGGGCAGTCAATCAATCTTTTCAGCTTGGAGCTGGGTAGAGAATGTAGCCATTGAATCATTGCAACCATTTAGGAAACGCTTACCAGCGTTTCCCACGACCGCCGGATCTTTTTTCTTGAGGCCTCGCTTCATTGACTTTGACTTGGCGCCCGTCGATGCTGGAACCATTAATTTCTTGGATTGCTTTGTTCGCCTCTGCATTACTAGACATCTCGACAAAAGCAAAGCCCTTACTGCGACCTGTATCGCGATCTGAGATCAAATTTACGGATTCCACTGTGCCGCACTTGCCAAAAATTTCCTGCAGAGTTTGCTGAGTGGCTGAGTACGGTAAATTACCTACATATAGTTTCATTGTTTAAGTCCTTGCTCGATTATCGAGCCTTGTGTGCGCATTTCCGGTATTCAATCAATTAGCACAGGTATAGCTGTTCCATTGACATGGTTTCAACGAAATCAGGAATTAGAAGTGATTGCCGAAGACTGGCGGAGAATAAAATCTCTTGAAGCGAAAGTCGGGTAGGAAAATCTAATCTACATATACCATACACCAAAAATCAAATTTGGCTATGATTAATCGGGGAAGGAATTACGTTTCATTCATAAAGAATCCGATACTGTCATTAGACTATCAGTCGATTTGAAATCCGTAATTTCCGCTATTGCCAAGTCCCATCAGGACATCGAAACGATTTATCGTCTAGCCAAGCTATCCTATCTTGCCTCAAAAACCACAAAGCTACAGGCTCGGCTGCAGCAGACATTGCGGAGTTAATTGTTTAGATCTCCAACTCGCCCAAGCCTGAGACAGTGCGCTGCATTGGGTCACAACATTTCACTTCGTACTCAACTACCAAGGCTACAGATAGCAATAGGGGGTAAACTTCTGGTCCAAGGCGAAGTCAGCTAATGCAGCCGAAGTTTACTTTTGGCGCATCAGTTACATTTAGTTTCTGCTTCGCTCACTGTTTTCGAACTGCGCAAGCACTGCACTGCAGATCTTCTATAAAATTAAATTCCAAGTTTGGATACGTGCGCCAATGTGCTGGTGGTGAGTAACCATCACGCCAGATTCCGACTTGTTGCTCTTTGGCATCCCGCTCCTGTGAAACATACTCCAAATTGTCGGCAACGGTTATTGCCCAGCCTTCAAGCACCAGTTGTTCGGCGATGTCAAACTGTGAATTTGAACAACGGGCTAGTGGCAAGTTTTCGGATTTTTCCAAGCGGACGCATGAGAAGGGAGCACTTTTGAATATCGAAGAGAGTCGCAAGGTAGCGGATGCGCCACACGGCCACTGCTTATCACTTGACTCGCACTTGTCTGTAGCGGTTGGGATCACAATGCCGAACAGAATCATTTTCTGACCCTTGACTTCAAGCAAATTGTTTTGCAGAATTCGAATCGAGGATGATTCATCTGCAGTCGGTCCGGTTGCCGACAACATTGCCAGACATGCTGTCGCGAACAATGTCATATAGCGGGATTTGGTTTTCTGATTCATTGAGTCCGTCTGATCTGATTCTTCAAGAATTCTAATCGAAAGTGGGTGAGGCTGCAGCGGAAAATGAGTGCTTTTTGTGATCTTAACAACGGTAAAGTACCACGTATGCAATCTCGCTTTTTTGAACGACAGCTGCTAGCACACACTGTAATCTGTTAGTGATGCTTGAGACTTTTACACTGTTTGAATTCGGAATTTTTGCCGCAATCGCTTTGTTCGCGGGTTTTGTCCACGGCGCGATCGGTTTGGGTTTTCCGTTGCTGTCGACAGCGATTCTGTCCACTTTCATTGATCTACGGACAGCAATATTGATTACGCTGTTACCGACAGTTACCGTCAATCTGATCAGTATCGCCAGAGGCGGCAATTGGAGTCTTAGTCTGGGGCGATACTGGCCGCTTGCGCTGTGGTGTTTGATTGGATCGATTATCGGGGCATACGTAATCGTAATCAATGATCCCACGCCGTACAAACTGCTGCTCGCATCGTTAATTTTTCTATATGTCATTCTCGAACGTGTAAGGCACGAAATTCTTGGTAGTGTCCGAAAGTATCCAAAATCATCCAATCTAGGATTTGGCCTGATCGCAGGTTTTTCTGCTGGATCAACCAACACGATGGTTCCGATACTTATCATCTATTCTCTGGAGGTGGGTTGGGCGAAAACGGTAATGGTTCAGGTGTTCAATATGTGTTTCTTCTCGGGGAAGGCAGCGCAACTTGCGGTATTTTCCGCGGCTGGCGCTTTCAATTCCAGTATTGCACTCTATACTCTGCCATTGGCGGGGATAGCGGCAGTTGGATTGTTTCTCGGTCAGATTCTTCATGACAGAATCAACTTGATCCTCTTTCGAAAAATTATCAAGATGGTTCTGTTGTTACTCGGACTGATACTCTCGATTCAGGTTCTGATTGAATATCTATGAAGCGGCCAGGTAGATTTTCGATTGTTAAAATTTCAACCAGCATAAGGGTTTCGAGAGTAGCGTCAATAATATATTCCCCCGCATAATTCCCTTGAAACGACTCTTTCAGCGCAATTTTGCCCCATTTGCGATATCCTCCCCTCAACCTTGCCGGGCTTCCGGATGATCTCGCTGCAGACATCCGTGATGCCAGCATCGGCCAACCACGCCATTGACCGCGGTGAACCACACAGAATCCGTTCGCTGATTCAAGCACTGATGGCCTGAAACATGACAATCCGGCAACCATGCGGGTTGCGACACGCCATCGCATGGACCAGGTTCGGGAAATGGCAGCGATTCGTTCGCCTCTGCCACACTTTCGTGCCGTAAAAATACTATCAGGCTCACCTGATGGTGGAAAGTGAATCGGTCCCGACCGATTGAATAGGTGTTTTTTCGCTGAAAAAGGGAGTATTAAAAATCTCTCAATTTCATTTTGCCATCTCTGATATGGCGGGGTAGCATATTCACAAGTATTGTATCCCTTCATCCATCGGGTGAACTTCGGATTGTTCGTATAACATTATTTTACAAAGCTGTTTTACCCTCTCCGCAACTCTATTTCCCGATCCAGGAGTCCCGTTTGTGTTGTGAAATGTTCACTTTGAATATTGTTCGTTTTTGAATTCAATAATACGAAATCTGGTTTGTCGCTCAAGTAAGCAAACCTCAAGAATGTGCTACAATTCGGGCGTTTCGACAGTTAAAGGCATGAATGATATCTCTTGATTCGCAGTGTAAACTTTGCCAATCGTCGACAGTTACCTTTGCGGGAACAATCCTTATGCGATTACTTTTCAAACAATAAGGCCGTCATTTTTTTCAGTCGGAAAGGATGTTCCTCACAAAAGTGGGATCGATGAAGAAGAAATTGTTGATCATTTTTATTCTTGTCGCAGTTGTAACCTTAGGTGTTCAAGCACAAGAAAATAAAGACGCTACAACTGAAACATGGCGATGTTTCGAAAGAACGGACTTTTTGAATACGACGGTCTTGGTCAAGCTGACTCGGGTGACAATCGACAATGAGAAATTTGGATATGGCGAAGTATCAGTAGCGGGCATTACTTATCCGGCAATTTTTGAAGTCGCTGGTTTCAATCGACGTTGGAATTTCGGTCTCGATGAAATGTGGGATTATTCCTTTGTTATCGAACCAAATGGTGATGGAGCGTACTACGATTTCTCTAATGTTGAAGATGGCGATACAACTACGCCAAGTCAATTATTCACGTGTTTATCCCCCTAAATCTGAATAACTAGTACGAAACAAGAAGCTATGGCTTTGTAATTGGTAATAGCCTTGTTTGATTTAGCGTTCCCCGGAGAAATTCAAGTGCTGTCGTAGTTTTGCCAAACAGGTTGCTGAATTGAGAACTTCCCAGATAGTATACGTTTGAATCTGACCCCGTTGTCGTTATACACGGCTAAATCCTCGCGTGAGCGCTTTCCATCAAGTGTACTCTGACTCTCAATTCGGCCTAGAATTGATGTTAGCCCCGGGAGTTTCGCAACGCAAACAAGTATTGGGGCGATTCTCTTGCGCGACGAATTAATAATTGAGGCGAGCACCTGAGTGATGTGATTCAGCAACTAATTGATTATCTAAATGCCGCCTAAAATATTCGGACAATATGCTGAAATTCCAATTGCGTCAATAGTTCACGACAAGTGATTGGAAAAATTATTAATTCCAGGCATTCCAGAAACACTGGGGGAATGAAAAAGCTGTGCAATTCAGTAGGCGCAAGCCTAAGTTCCATTCCAACACCGGTTAGCTATCCCTGAAATCAAGCTATATCAGAACATAATTTTACGCACTCGCCGACCTTGGCACTAGAAAACCATACGAATAGAGATTTTCTATAAAATCAATTTTGAATTTACTTACTCTAAAATTGGTGAAACGTCCTAAGTTAAAAGCCTCCATTAAATTACGTAGCAGTTCTTGTAAATACGGTCAGGGATAGTTTTCTGGCAGGACTCGATTTCCTCTGTCGCGGTGGTGGATAGCGACACAGCAGGTAGACAATCCTCCAACGATTGTGATGAACATCAATCGCATCAACACGGAACTGACCGAGGCCGATGGTGACCGAATACAGGTGCGCCAGAATCCATGCCCCGATGCGCAACAGCGAAAGCTGTTGTCTGTCATGGGAGTGACGTTGCAGCTCAGCCAGCTGATGGGTGCACGCTAGAATTTTGACAAGTTTCACCGACTAGCGGTTCGTACGTACCAGTAAACTTCAAAACGATTACTCAGGATGCAATTCCGCAACGCCGCTATCTTATTGGCGCCATCGATACTCCAGTGCATGCCACCGCGTTTGAGACGTGCGCCGATGGCGTTCTTACAACCAGCCTCGACGATCCCACTGGACACGCACAGCTGGTCATCCCGGAACGCCTGATTGATAACTAACATTAATGCTGAAAACTCCGCTATCCACCTATGATACCGAATTCCCTCAAAATTCTGGTGTGCACCCCCAGCAGATCGGTTGCTGGTCAGACGGAGTGGAAGTAACAAAAGTAGTATCCTGAAGCAGATTGCGAAATTTTTAAATTTCTGATTTGGAAAGGAAAAATTTTCTATTCTTCGGAAAATGATAAATACTAGTTAAGCGTAGAGGATTGATATAAGATAAGATAACAGTTATTATTCATTATTGACCTGACGAATCCAAAGAGATCCGTTTACAGTTGCGGGGATTGGGCAGTGAGGCGGAACATGGAAAGCATACGACACCGTATGTTTTTTTTATTTCGCCGGTGTTCGATTCTGGCATCAGCGGACCGAAGTGAAATTCAGGAATGAGTTGTTGAGGATGTGCGACGATGAATTGAAGTGCGATGGTGTCATGCTGTCGAAGTATCGCGAATCGCGCGTCGATGCGACACTGGTTCCAGCGTCAATCGGTCGCGAAAGCCTGACAGGATGCTCACCTCCGTGCATTGCAACTGGCCGAAAGAGGCTCTTTGCTTCATGATCACTTTTCGCAGCTTTATCCAACGGAAATACAGGCCGGTTGTCTCAGTGCTGGGCTCATTGCTGAGATTTCGCAATGTGGTGCTGCCACTGCTGTTCGGTGCGATCATGGTCTGCACCGATATCCCGCATGTGCATGCCGGGCCGAAAGACGGCAATGTGGTTGCAGGTGACGCCAATATTGTGCAGTTGAATCCGAAGCTTCTCGAGATCATTCAAGCTTCCGACAAGGTCATCATCGACTGGCGTTCATTTTCGATCGACTGGGACGAGTTGGTTCGTTTTCTGCAGCCCGACTCCGATTCAATAGCCCTCAACCGTGTCAATGGTGACACTCCATCCTACATTCTCGGTCAGCTGACTGCCGACGGGCGAGTCATGCTGATCAATCCCAATGGCGTCCTGTTCGGCGATTCTGCGGTAGTGGACATCGGCAGTCTGGTGGCGACCACGATTGACATACGGAATGAGGATTTCATGGCTGGCGATTACAACTTCGATGTCGATCGCGCATCGGGCGGTACGGTCGTCAACCGCGGCAGGATCACAGCGGCCGAGGGTGGCATAGTTGCGCTGGTTGCGCCCGGTGTCGAGAACAGCGGGGTGATTGTTGCACGTCTTGGACGTGTTGCGCTGGCCTCAGGCAATTCATTTGCGCTTGATTTCTATGGCGACAGGCTGATACAGATCGGGGTCGACGACAGTGTTGCCGAGCGACTGCTTGCGCCCGACGGTACCGAGTTGAAGGCACTGGTCGACAACAGCGGCGAGATCTATGCCGACGGTGGGACAGTGATGTTGATGGCTGCGAGTGTAGCGAAGGATGTTGTTGACTATGCCATCAACATGGAGGGCATCATCGAGGCGCGGACGGCGACGGAGCGCAATGGTCAGATTGTGCTGGAGGGTGCGGGCGAGGGTATTGTCCGAGTGACCGGTACGCTGGACGCATCGGGTCGCGAGAGTGGAGACACGGGTGGTGAGGTCAAGATTCTGGGTTCCAAAGTCGGTCTTGTCGGGCAAGCGGAAGTTGACGTATCCGGAGACGCTGGCGGGGGCGAGGTACTGATCGGGGGCAATTTCCAGGGTCGCGGTCCGGAGCGCAATGCCGACTTCACGACGATCGGCAGCGAGGTGGCGATTCAGGCCGATGCGCTCACGACCGGTGACGGTGGCCGGGTGATTGTCTGGTCGGACCGGGTGACGCGATTTTACGGGAACATCTCGGCCCGGGGCGGCAGTGTTTCGGGTGACGGCGGCTTTGCCGAAATTTCAGGCAAGCAGCATCTGCAGTTCGCCCCGAACTCGATCGATCTTACAGCGCCCAACGGCTTGATTGGAGAACTGCTCCTGGATCCGCGGGATATCTTTATCTCCGACGCCGATGGAACCAATGATTCCGAGGTCTCAGTTACAGATACCTCTATCAACTTTAACGAAGGCGGCGCAACAACGGACTACAACATAACGCCCGCAGCATTTGAAGCGATTGACGCGGACATTACCCTGCAGGCGCAGAGAAACATTACGGTGAATTCCCCGATTGACAGGACCGGAAGTGGGGACAGTACCCTGACCCTGCAGGCGGGAGGCGATCTCATCATCAATGCTGACATCACCGGCAGTAGTGGCGCTCATAGTTTCATCTTTGAGGCGGATTCGCCCCGATCATCGACCAATAACGATGGCATCGGAGAGTTGAAGATCGCCAGCGGAGTCACGATCACATCAAACAATGGTGACATCACGCTGATTGGCGCTGCGTTCGACATCGATACGTCGAGCAGCATAGACGCCGGAACGGGTGACATCCATGTCGCGCCGTCGCGAGCTGTCGCGATGATGATCAGCACAGCGGCGAGCGATCTGAGCAATACCAATCTGAGCAGTGCGGAAATCGGGACGTTCACCACTTCGGGCACGATTTACATCGGGACTGCGACCACCGGACCGGACGGTTCGGGCGGTGCGGGTAGTTCGATATCGGCGAGCGGTATCACAGTCAGCGAAGTTCTGACCATCAGCGGCAGTGCATCGCTTGTTCTGGATTCCGGCGGTACGATAACGCTGAGTGCGGATGTCTCGACTGACGATGGCGCCATCACCTTCACCGGTGCGGTGATCCTGGCCGGCAATGTGACGGTGAACAGCGGCGCCACGGACGGCACCATCACGTTCACCTCGACGGTGGACTCGGCGTCGGGTGGCAACAGGACGCTGACGGTGGATGCAGGCAGTGGTACGGTGGCGCTTCAGGGTGCGGTGGGCGGCACGACTGCGACGACTGCGCTTGCGAGTCTGACGGTGATCGGCGGTACGATAGCGCTGAGTGCGAATGTCTCGACCGACGATGGCGCGATCACCTTCACCGGTGCGGTGATCCTGGTCGGCAATGTGACGGTGAACAGCGGCGTCACGGGCGGCGCCATCACGTTCACCTCGACGGTGGACAACGGCCATGCGCTGACGGTGAACGCCGGCAGCGGTACGGTGGAACTTCACGGTGCGGTGGGCGGCATGGCCAAGCTTGCGAGTCTGACGGTGAACGGCGGCCAGGTCGACGTTGACACTGTGGCGACGACCGGCAATATCAACATTAATGGCAGTACGGGCATTGCCCTGAATGGCGTGACCTACGCCAGCGATAACGGTGACATCACCCTTGGCGGAGCGGGGGGTGTGATGATCAACGGCAGTTTGGACAGTACCGTGTCCCTGCAGGCGGGTGGCGATCTGACCATCAATACCGACATCACCGGCAGCAATGGCGCCCATAGTTTGATCTTCGAGGCGGATTCGCCCGGATTGTCTAGCAACGATGGCGACGGAACGTTGAAGATTGCCAGCGGAGTCACGATCACATCGAATAACGGTGACATCACGCTGATTGGTGCCGGGTTTGAAATCGATGCGACGAGTATGACGAGTATAGACGCTGGAACGGGGGAGATCCATGTCGCGCCGTCGCGCGCTGTTGCGATGACGATCAGCGCAGCGGCGGACGCCAATCTGAGCGATGCGGAAATCGGCACATTCACCACTTCAGGCACGATTTACATCGGGACTGCGACGATCGGACCGGGCGGTGCTGGCAGTTCGATCTCGGCGAGCGGCATCACAGTAGGCGAAGATCTGACCATCAGCGGCAGTGCATCGCTTGTTCTGGATTCCGGCGGTGCGACAACGCTGAGCGCGGATGTCTCGACTGACGATGGCGATATCACATTCGCGGATGCAGTGACCCTGGGAGCGAATGTGACGGTGAAAAGCGATGTGGCGAGCGGCGCCACGGGCGGCGCCATCACGTTTGAATCGACGGTGGAAGGCGGTCAGGCGCTGACGGTGAACGCCGGCAGCGGTGCGGTGGAGTTTCGGGGTGCGGTGGGCGGCACGACTGCGACGACTGCGCTGGTGAGTCTGGCGGTGACCGGCGGTGAGATCGCCCTTGACGCCGTGGCGACGACCGGTGCCATCGCCATCGAGGGCACGGACATTGATCTGAACGGGGCGAGTTACCGGAGCGATACCGGCACCATCACGTTCACCGGTCCGGTGGACCTTCAGGCCGATGTGACGGTCGCCACGGCTGGCGCCATCACGTTCACCTCGACGGTGGAAGGCACTCAGGCGCTGACGGTGAACGCCGGCAGCGGTGCGGTGGAGTTTCGGGGTGCGGTGGGCGGCACGACTGCGACGACTGCGCTGGTGAGTCTGGCGGTGACCGGCGGACAGGTCAACGTTGACACCGTGGCGACGACTGGCAATATCAACATTAATGGCAGTATGGGCATTGTCCTGAATGGCTTGACCTACGCCAGCGATGAAGGCGACATCACCTTCGGCGGAGCGGGGGGTGTGATGATCAGTGGCAGTTCGAACAGTACCGTGTCCCTGCAGGCGGGGGGCAATCTCACCATCAATACCAACATCACCGGCCGCAATGGCGCCCATAGTTTGATCTTCGAGGCGGATTCGCCCGGATTGTCCAGCAACGATGGCACCGGAACGTTGAAGATTGCCAGCGGAGTCACGATCACATCGAACAATGGTGACATCACGCTGATTGGTGCCGTGTTTGAAATCGATGCGACGAGCAGCATAGACGCTGGAACGGGTGACATCCATGTCGCGCCGTCGCGCGCTGTTGCGATGACGATCAGCGCAGCGGCGGACAATCTGAGCCTTGCGGAAATCGGCACATTCACCACTTCGGGCAGGATCTACATCGGGACTGCGACTACCGGACCGGACGGTTCGGGCGGTGCTGGCAGTTCGATTTCGGCGACCTTCATCACAGTAGGCCAAGCTCTGACCATCAGAGGCGATGCATCGCTTGTTCTGGATTCCAGCGGTGCGACAACGCTGAACGCAGATGTCTTGACTTACGATGGCGATATCACATTCGAGGATGCAGTGACTCTGGCCGTCAACGTTATGGTGGACAGTGATGCGGACGAAGACGATGATGAAGGCAACATCACGTTCACCTCGACGGTGGTCTCGGCGGCGGGTGGCAACAGGACGCTGACGGTGGACGCCGACGGCGGTGCGGTGGAGTTTCAGGGTGCGGTGGGCGCCACCACCAAGCTAGTCAGTCTGACGGTGACCGGCGGTGAGATCGACCTGGACACTGTGGCGACGACCGGCGCCATCGCCATCGAGGGCACGGACATTGATCTGAACGGGGCGAGTTACCGGAGCGATGCCGGCGCCATCACGTTCACCGGTCCAGTGGAGCTTCACGCCGATGTGACGGTCGCCACGGCTGGCGATATCACGTTCACCTCGACGGTGGTCTCGGCGGCGGGTGGCAACAGGACGCTGACGGTGAACGCCGGCAGCGATGCGGTGGAGTTTCGGGGTGCGGTGGGCGGCACCAGCGCTACCACCAAGCTGGTGAGTCTGGCGGTGACCGGCGGTGAGATCGACCTTGACGCCGTGGCGACGATTGGTGCTATCGCCATCGAGGGCACGGACATTGATCTGAACGGGTCGAGCTACCAGAGCGATACCGGCGCCATCACGTTCACCGGTGCGGTGGACCTTCAGGCCGATGTGACGGTCGCCACGGCTGGCGATATCAAGTTCACCTCGACGGTGGACGGTGCTCAGGCGCTGACGGTGAACGCCGGCAGCGGTACGGTGGAATTGCAGGGTGCGGTGGGTGCCAACACCAAGCTGTCGGGTCTGGCGGTGACCGGCGGTGAGATCAAGCTGAGTGCGAATGTCTCGACCGACAATGGTGCGATCACCTTCACCGGTGCGGTGGAGCTGGTCGGCGATGTGACGGTGGACAGCGATTCGGCGGGCGGCGCCATCACGTTCACCTCGACGGTGGTCTCGGCGGCGGGTGGCAACAGGACGCTGACGGTGAACGCCGGCAGTGGTAAGGTGGAACTTGAGGGTGCGGTGGGCGGCACCAGCGCTACCACCAAGCTGGTGAGTCTGACGGTGACCGGCGGTGAGATCGACCTGGACACTGTGGCGACGACCGGCAATATCAACATTAATGGCAGTACGGGCATTGCCCTGAATGGTGCGACCTACGCCAGCGATACCGGCGCCATCACGTTCACCGGTGCGGTGGACCTTCAGGCCGATGCGACGGTCGCCACGGCTGGCGATATCAAGTTCACCTCGACGGTGGTCTCGGCGGCGGGTGGCAACAGGACGCTGACGGTGAACGCCGGCAGTGGTAAGGTGGAACTTGAGGGTGCGGTGGGCGGCACCAGCGCTACCACCAAGCTGGTGAGTCTGACGGTGACCGGCGGTGAGATCGCCCTTGACGCCGTGGCGACGACTGGTGCTATCGCCATCGAGGGCACGGGCATTGCCCTGAACGGGTCGAGCTACCAGAGCGATAACGGCGCCATCACCTTCACCGGTCCGGTGGACCTTCAGGCCGATGTGACGGTCGCCACGGCTGGCAATATCAAGTTCACCTCGACGGTGGACGGTGCTCAGGCGCTGACGGTGAACGCCGGCAGCGGTACGGTGGAATTGCAGGGTGCGGTGGGTGCCAACACCAAGCTGTCGGGTCTGGCGGTGACCGGCGGTGAGATCGCCCTTGACGCCGTGGCGACGACTGGTGCTATCGCCATCGAGGGCACGGACATTGATCTGAACGGGTCGAGCTACCAGAGCGATACCGGCGCCATCACGTTCACCGGTCCGGTGGTCCTTCAGGCCGATGCGATGGTCGCCACGGCTGGCGATATCAAGTTCACCTCGACGGTGGACGGTGCTCAGGCGCTGACGGTGAACGCCGGCAGCGGTACGGTGGAATTGCAGGGTGCGGTGGGCGGCACCAAGCTGGTGAGTCTGACGGTGGACGGTGGTCAGATCGACCTGGACACTGTGGCGACGACCGGCGCTATCGCCATCGAGGGCACGGGCATTGCCCTGAACGGGTCGAGCTACCAGAGCGATACCGGCGCCATCACCTTCACCGGTGCGGTGGACCTTCAGGCCGATGTGACGGTCGCCACGGCTGGCAATATCAAGTTCACCTCGACGGTGGACGGTGCTCAGGCGCTGACGGTGAACGCCGGCAGTGGTAAGGTGGAACTTGAGGGTGCGGTGGGTGCCAACACCAAGCTGTCGGGTCTGGCGGTGACCGGCGGTGAGATCGACCTTGACGCCGTGGCGACGACTGGTGCTATCGCCATCGAGGGCACGGACATTGATCTGAACGGGTCGAGCTACCAGAGCGATAACGGCGCCATCACGTTCACCGGTGCGGTGGACCTTCAGGCCGATGTGACGGTCGCCACGGCTGGCGATATCAAGTTCACCTCGACGGTGGTCTCGGCGGCGGGTGGCAACAGGACGCTGACGGTGAACGCCGGCAGTGGTAAGGTGGAACTTGAGGGTGCGGTGGGCGGCACCAGCGCTACCACCAAGCTGGTGAGTCTGACGGTGGACGGTGGTCAGATCGACCTGGACACTGTGGCGACGACCGGCGCCATCGCCATCGAGGGCACGGGCATTGCCCTGAACGGGTCGAGCTACCAGAGCGATACCGGCGCCATCACCTTCACCGGTGCGGTGGACCTTCAGGCCGATGTGACGGTCGCCACGGCTGGCAATATCAAGTTCACCTCGACGGTGGACGGTGCTCAGGCGCTGACGGTGAACGCCGGCAGTGGTAAGGTGGAACTTGAGGGTGCGGTGGGTGCCAACACCAAGCTGTCGGGTCTGGCGGTGACCGGCGGTGAGATCGACCTTGACGCCGTGGCGACGACTGGTGCTATCGCCATCGAGGGCACGGACATTGATCTGAACGGGTCGAGCTACCAGAGCGATACCGGCGCCATCACGTTCACCGGTCCGGTGGTCCTTCAGGCCGATGCGACGGTCGCCACGGCTGGCGATATCAAGTTCACCTCGACGGTGGACGGTGCTCAGGCGCTGACGGTGAACGCCGGCAGCGGTACGGTGGAATTGCAGGGTGCGGTGGGCGGCACCAAGCTGGTGAGTCTGACGGTGGACGGTGGTCAGATCGACCTGGACACTGTGGCGACGACCGGCGCTATCGCCATCGAGGGCACGGGCATTGCCCTGAACGGGTCGAGCTACCAGAGCGATACCGGCGCCATCACCTTCACCGGTGCGGTGGACCTTCAGGCCGATGTGACGGTCGCCACGGCTGGCGATATCAAGTTCACCTCGACGGTGGACGGTGCTCAGGCGCTGACGGTGAACGTCGGCAGTGGTAAGGTGGAACTTGAGGGTGCGGTGGGTGCCAACACCAAGCTGTCGGGTCTGGCGGTGACCGGCGGTGAGATCGACCTTGACGCCGTGGCGACGACTGGTGCTATCGCCATCGAGGGCACGGACATTGATCTGAACGGGTCGAGCTACCAGAGCGATAACGGCGCCATCACGTTCACCGGTGCGGTGGACCTTCAGGCCGATGTGACGGTCGCCACGGCTGGCGATATCAAGTTCACCTCGACGGTGGACGGTGCTCAGGCGCTGACGGTGAACGCCGGCAGCGGTACGGTGGAATTGCAGGGTGCGGTGGGTGCCAACACCAAGCTGTCGGGTCTGGCGGTGACCGGCGGTGAGATCAAGCTGAGTGCGAATGTCTCGACCGACAATGGTGCGATCACCTTCACCGGTGCGGTGGAGCTGGTCGGCGATGTGACGGTGGACAGCGATTCGGCGGGCGGCGCCATCACGTTCACCTCGACGGTGGTCTCGGCGGCGGGTGGCAACAGGACGCTGACGGTGAACGCCGGCAGTGGTAAGGTGGAACTTGAGGGTGCGGTGGGCGGCACCAGCGCTACCACCAAGCTGGTGAGTCTGACGGTGACCGGCGGTGAGATCGACCTGGACACTGTGGCGACGACCGGCAATATCAACATTAATGGCAGTACGGGCATTGCCCTGAATGGTGCGACCTACGCCAGCGATACCGGCGCCATCACGTTCACCGGTGCGGTGGACCTTCAGGCCGATGTGACGGTCGCCACGGCTGGCGATATCAAGTTCACCTCGACGGTGGTCTCGGCGGCGGGTGGCAACAGGACGCTGACGGTGAACGCCGGCAGTGGTAAGGTGGAACTTGAGGGTGCGGTGGGCGGCACCAGCGCTACCACCAAGCTGGTGAGTCTGACGGTGGACGGTGGTCAGATCGACCTGGACACTGTGGCGACGATCGGCGCCATCGCCATCGAGGGCACGGGCATTGCCCTGAACGGGTCGAGCTACCAGAGCGATAACGACGCCATCACCTTCACCGGTCCGGTGGACCTTCAGGCCGATGTGACGGTCGCCACGGCTGGCAATATCAAGTTCACCTCGACGGTGGACGGTGCTCAGGCGCTGACGGTGAACGCCGGCAGTGGTAAGGTGGAACTTGAGGGTGCGGTGGGTGCCAACACCAAGCTGTCGGGTCTGGCGGTGACCGGCGGTGAGATCGACCTTGACGCCGTGGCGACGACTGGTGCTATCGCCATCGAGGGCACGGACATTGATCTGAACGGGTCGAGCTACCAGAGCGATACCGGCGCCATCACGTTCACCGGTCCGGTGGTCCTTCAGGCCGATGCGACGGTCGCCACGGCTGGCGATATCAAGTTCACCTCGACGGTGGACGGTGCTCAGGCGCTGACGGTGAACGCCGGCAGCGGTACGGTGGAATTGCAGGGTGCGGTGGGCGGCACCAAGCTGGTGAGTCTGACGGTGGACGGTGGTCAGATCGACCTGGACACTGTGGCGACGACCGGCGCTATCGCCATCGAGGGCACGGGCATTGCCCTGAACGGGTCGAGCTACCAGAGCGATACCGGCGCCATCACCTTCACCGGTGCGGTGGACCTTCAGGCCGATGTGACGGTCGCCACGGCTGGCGATATCAAGTTCACCTCGACGGTGGACGGTGCTCAGGCGCTGACGGTGAACGTCGGCAGTGGTAAGGTGGAACTTGAGGGTGCGGTGGGTGCCAACACCAAGCTGTCGGGTCTGGCGGTGACCGGCGGTGAGATCGACCTTGACGCCGTGGCGACGACTGGTGCTATCGCCATCGAGGGCACGGACATTGATCTGAACGGGTCGAGCTACCAGAGCGATAACGGCGCCATCACGTTCACCGGTGCGGTGGACCTTCAGGCCGATGTGACGGTCGCCACGGCTGGCGATATCAAGTTCACCTCGACGGTGGACGGTGCTCAGGCGCTGACGGTGAACGCCGGCAGCGGTACGGTGGAATTGCAGGGTGCGGTGGGTGCCAACACCAAGCTGTCGGGTCTGGCGGTGACCGGCGGTGAGATCAAGCTGAGTGCGAATGTCTCGACCGACAATGGTGCGATCACCTTCACCGGTGCGGTGGAGCTGGTCGGCGATGTGACGGTGGACAGCGATTCGGCGGGCGGCGCCATCACGTTCACCTCGACGGTGGTCTCGGCGGCGGGTGGCAACAGGACGCTGACGGTGAACGCCGGCAGTGGTAAGGTGGAACTTGAGGGTGCGGTGGGCGGCACCAGCGCTACCACCAAGCTGGTGAGTCTGACGGTGACCGGCGGTGAGATCGACCTGGACACTGTGGCGACGACCGGCAATATCAACATTAATGGCAGTACGGGCATTGCCCTGAATGGTGCGACCTACGCCAGCGATACCGGCGCCATCACGTTCACCGGTGCGGTGGACCTTCAGGCCGATGTGACGGTCGCCACGGCTGGCGATATCAAGTTCACCTCGACGGTGGTCTCGGCGGCGGGTGGCAACAGGACGCTGACGGTGAACGCCGGCAGTGGTAAGGTGGAACTTGAGGGTGCGGTGGGCGGCACCAGCGCTACCACCAAGCTGGTGAGTCTGACGGTGACCGGTGGTCAGATCGACCTGGACACTGTGGCGACGACCGGCAATATCAACATTAATGGCAGTACGGGCATTGCCCTGAATGGAGCGACCTACGCCAGCGATACCGGCGACATCATCCTCGCCGGTGCGGGGGGTGTGACGATCAGCGGTAGTGCTTCGCTTGTTTTGCGAGCGGGGGGAGACATAACGGTGAATACTTCGATTGAAAGGATCGGGAGTGCGGACAGTACCCTGGCCTTGCAGGCGGCGGGTAATCTCAACATCAATGCCGACATCACCGGCCGCAATGGCGCCCATAGTTTGATATTCGAGGCGGATTCGCCCGGATTGTCCAGCAACGATGGCAACGGAACGTTGAAGATTGCCAGCGGAGTCACGATCACATCGAACAACGGTGACATCACGCTGATTGGCGCCGTGTTTGAAATCGATGCGACGAGCAGCATCAATGCTGGAACGGGTGACATCCATGTCGCGCCGTCGCGAGCTGTTGCGATGACGATCAGCACGACGGCCAATCTGAGCCTTGCTGAAATCGGGAGGTTCACCACTTCAGGCACGATTTACATCGGGACAGCGACAACGGGACCAACCGGTACAGGAGGTGCGGGCAGTTCGATCTCGGCAATCTCGATCACAGTAAGTGAAGATCTGACCATCAGCGGCAGTGCATCGCTGGTTCTGGATTCCAGCGGTGCGACAACGCTGAGCGCAAAAGTCTCGACAGACGATGGCAATATCACATTTGCGGATGCAGTGACCCTGAGCGCAGATGTCTCGACAGACGATGGCAATATCACATTTGCGGACGCAGTGACCCTGGGAGCGGATGTGACGGTGGCGAGCGATACGGACGGCGATGGCACGGGCGGCGACATCACGTTCACCTCGACGGTGGACGGCGGCCAGACGCTGACGCTGAATACAGCAACAGGCAACATATATTTCGGTGGTGACGTCGGGTCTGCTGACAAGCTATCAGCAATTGCGGTTGGCAATGCTCACGACGTCACAGTAGCGACCACGATGTGGGTCGGTTCATTCACTCAAACTGCGGGAACTGGAACTACCAACCTCGGATTAAACACCGTTAACGCTGACACCTCTGTCGACATTACCACAATGAATATTAGAGGAAAAATAGTGGTTGGCCAAGATGCCAGATTGACCGCTCAAGAAGATATCATATCGATCTTAGAGGTTGGCTCTTTGACGATCGAGGCAAGTAATGCATATCTATTTGGTACCGTCGATGGTGTAGGTGGACGCGCCGCCAGCGATCTTGTCGTAATAAATAACAGGGGGCCGGGTACGTATACAATGAATGGATTCATTATTCTGGGCACTGGATTAGGGACACGAACCTACGTGGAATTGTCTTCCCTGCCGCTCGCGCCGGTAACACCCACCGTTGGAGTCTTTACTTCGTTGATTCCGATGTTGCGGGCTTCCGTGAATGATTCGATCAGTGGCCCATACATCGTAACCGATTTTGAAAAGCCGTTCCCATTGTTGACCCCGGAACATGGCGCGGAGGATTACTATGAAGACATTCCTTTGTTGTTAAAGACTCACGATGATGAGATGGTTGAGATGGAGTGAAATACCAATGCGAGAATTTGTCAAGATGATTGCTGATGCGAATCTGGGTTCCAGTTACAAGAAGAAGCCATCTGTGCGTGCCAATGTTACCTTTGTTGTTCTGATTGGAGCGCTATTTTTCAGCGTTTGCACATATGGTCTGGCGCAGGAAAGCAGTATTGAAATTGAGGAGGTAGCAGGTAGTCCGCAAATTACAGGGTTTCGATCGGCTCAATTTGGCATGTCGGAATCGGAAACTCTTGAAGCCATAAGGCGTGATTTTCAACTTCAGCAATCACGGATCGCAAACCAGACGAATGACGAAGATCGGACTTCGAGCCTGGTGGCGACAGTCGATGAGATATTTGCTGGCAGCGAGCCGGCTCAAGTTGCATATATTCACGGATACAAGCAGAACAAACTGATTCAGGTCAATGTTGTGTGGGGATCACCGGTAACTGAAGAGGTTGACCCGCAGACACTGGTAACGACCGCCAATGTTCTTCGAAAGTACTTCGTTAGTCTGGGTTTCGATCCTGACAGAACAGTGGTCAATACTCGCATTGACGACAGGGTCTTTATCGTATTTCGTGGTGTCGATGAACAGGGGCGAATGGCGTTGCTGCAGTTGATCAGTAATCAAGTGCCTGCTGCGGAGGGAGAGGAATCTGAGCCGCAGTTCCGGATTGATTCATTATTGCTTTCCTACATCGAAGACATCAAGGATCCAGATATCTTCAGGATCGAGAAAGGAGATTTCTAGCCACTTCGCGACGCTATTATCTCTACGAGCAAGCGAAGTTCGATACGATATGATGTCTGAAATATTGCTAGGCGATTGAGCCAATCATTGCGGCTACCCATCTGAATACGATGGCTGGCTGGAACGCAGCCAGCCCAAGGACGCGTGTAGCGACAGAATGAAATTTCTGCTGAGCTGTACCGGACACAATGAAACCGGTAACCGCAGTTGGCGCTTTCACAACCGCGAAGCGAACCGACGCAGCGCTCAGGATGTGAGCGCGTCAGATGTCTATTAAACTGATCTTCACCCCAAAATTCCAATAGTGGAAGACGATTTTGCTATGATTTTCATAGTGTTATTCGGCATCATACCGGATTTCCCACTGTCACCGTACTGTAAACACTTCATGGGGTTGCGAGTGATCAATCAGATCGAAGGCTCGCTCCTGAATCGGGGTGAGCTGCGAAATCATCATGAACGGTGAGCCGGGCTGACTCGGCAACGACACCCGATTCAGCGTGAAGGTGGCAAGATGTGCCATCAGGCTCGACATGCTGTGTACGCGGTGCCCATCGGCAGTGCGCTTGGTGTCGGTCTTTCGTTTTGCCTAATCGGAAATCTCGGCCTTGGCGATGGGTGATTTTCGTTTCGCGGCGGCCTGCGGGTTGTCATCCTCAAACGGCAGCGGGGCGAGTCTCTGTCGCATGTGCCATTCCAGGTAGCAGGCGAGCATGCACAGAAATACATGTCCACGAACCCGGTGCATAATCTACAGTTATGGGGACGCGGCCTGATTGATGTCGGATGCAGGCGCGATTTTGCCGCCTGGTTGGAGCTGGTGCCCCGGCAATACAGCAGCGGTGGACATGAAAAGTCCAGCGGTATCTCCAAATGCGGCGACCGTTACTTGCGCACCATGCTGACCCACGGCGCCCGGTCGGTGTATTTTGCGGCCGAACGTGATCCGGACAATATGGGCCCGCTGTACTGCAAGGCGAGCCGAAACGCTGGGCGCAGAGGTCGAAACAATGAGATGGCGGCAGTGGCCAACCAGATGAACCCGCATCAGCTGGGTGATATTGACCAAGGGGGTTGAATACGATCCGCTGAGAATCTGGCAGGGCAGATCAGCACAATGAACAACATGGCTGCGCTCATCGCGGTGATTGGTGCAGTGGATAGTGGAACCGTTTCAAGTCGGGGGGAATTGCATTGGTGAGATTGTGAACTGATGACGGAAAGGGCGATGCCTGCACAGGAAAAACCTGGGTAACTCTGCGGCAGCATGCAAGCCGCTAGTGAGACAAAGGATTCTGTGTGCGAATATCATCATGGCTCGGGGATGGGTTAAAGTGTCTCCCAATGGACGAAGCCGGATATAAGACAGCGACCCAGTTTGATCATCGCTTTGCAATGTTAGACCTGCAATTCGGGAGGTTTCCATATAAGATTGTGACATCGCGATCACGATGACGCCATCAACCAAGAAACAAGTTACGTTTTTTCTAGAAAGAATCGCTGTGGCCAGGAGATGCTTGACTGAATTATGTTGTTCACAGATAATTGATTTTATTCAGTGTAGCAAGCGTAATTCCGGGGGTGAGAAACGATGCAGACTGACTCGTTGAGCCGTGCACAACAATATTCGGCGGTAACTCGAAGACAGTTTCTTAAAGCTGGGCTGGTGGTACTACTCCCGCAGTCTGCGATTGCGAGTGTTGACAGCAATCCAGATGTAGTCATAGTAGGAGCAGGTGCCGCTGGAATCGCCGCCGCTCATTCACTGATCAAAGACAACAGGAAAGTTGCAATTCTTGAGGGGAGAGGTCGCGTCGGCGGACGCGCGCACACAGAGACGACAACTTTCAATGCTCCGTTTGATGTCGGCGCACACTGGCTGCATCAAGGCAGGCGCAATCCATATAACTCAATCGCCCAAAATTTTGGCTTTGATGTTGAGCCCGTGGTAGAAAATCTCCGTGACAATTACCGTCTGTTCGCGACCGACGGAGAGGCAGGGGAGAATGAGCTTAAGAAGATATTTAAGATTTACGACGAACTTTCAAAAGCAATAGGTCGCAGCTCAAATGCGGGTAAAGATATTCCCGTGAGTGTAGCAACTGAACAAATCGTTGGACGATGGAGCGATACCGCGAAATTTGTCCTGGGGCCCTGGGACATGGGGAAAGATCTCAAAGACATCTCTACTGTAGATTGGTGGAAATCGACTGAAGTTGCAGTGGATTATGTGTGCAGGCAAGGATATGGGGCGGTAGTTGCGCGCTATGCTGATGATTTGAACATTTCTTTGAATACGACCGTCAAGGGAATTGATTGGAGCGGCAAAGACATTCTCGTGGATACCACAAACGGCACATTGAGAACGAAAGCAGTGATAGTGACTGTTTCCACTGGGGTGTTAGCATCAGATGCAATAAAATTCACGCCTCAGCTGCCATTGGACAAACAGGAATCATTTCACAAAATCTCGATGGGAATGTACGACCACATCGCGCTGCAGTTCTCGGAAGATATATTTGGTATGGGAAGAGACGGGTATCTGATGTTCGAAATCGGAAACGATGGCAAGGGGTTTGCCACTTTAACGAACGCATCGGATACGGGCATCGCGTACTGCGATGTCGGTGGTGATTGGGCGCGCGAGCTGTCAAGTCGCCCGGTTGATGAGAAAATCGACTATGCCCTGGGTGAAATGGAACGAATGCTAGGCAGTTCGGTCAGACGAACTTTTGTTACGGGTACGGCAACCGATTGGCGAAATGACAAATGGTCTTTGGGGTCGTACGCGTCAGCTGATCCGGGTGCCTACAAGTTGCGGTGGACTCTTCGCCAACCTGTTGCTGATCGAATATTCTTTGCTGGCGAGGCATGTCATAGGACACATTGGGCAACGGTTGATGGCGCACATAGGTCTGGACAGGGAACGGCAAAATTCGTTTCCCGAAAGCTTGGCTGACTAGTCCCTTATATCGGGCAGACAATCTCGCCCAGCCTTTTCGTCAATCGAGGATTCTCATCGTAATCGATCGGAACCACGATTAGGCTTGGGCCTTGTTCGTTCAAGGCGGATTCGAGAACCGACGCAAGTGCGGCCGAACTGTCAACCTGATGGCCGTTCCATCCGAAGGATTGCGCGAGTTTCAGCCAGTCCGGATTACCGAAACTCAGGTCGGTGTGTCTGCCAAAACTGTTGGTTTGCTTCCAGGCGATCAGCCCATAAGCGTTGTCTTCCCATACCATCACTACGATATCGGAGTTCAGCCTTCTGGCGGTTTCCATTTCCTGCACATTCATCATGAATCCGGCATCGCCACAAATGGCGAGTATCCGGCGCTGCGGATGCACCAGACCGGCAGCAATAGCACCCGGCAATGCAAAACCCATTGAGCAGAATCCATTTGGGATCAAGCAGGTGTTGGGTTCATGGCAATGGTAATGTCGAGCAATCCACATCTTGTGTGCGCCGACGTCCGATAGCAGAATATCGGACGCCCCTAATGCTTGACGAACATCCCACAATACTTTCTGCGGTTTGATTTTACCCTCGCTGTTGTCATCTTTAAATTCAGCGAAATCATTCGCCATCGCTCTTCGGGTTGCAGATTGCTGAGTCAAATCATAAGAGAGAGAATCGGTCGCATCAACACGCGAATTGAGCATCCACAGTGTGTGGGCAAGGTCGCCGACAACCTCAACTGTAGGTCGATAGTAATCGTCGATTTCAGCCGGAAGAA
Organism: Arenicellales bacterium; assembly: GCA_951813075.1. GTDB lineage: Bacteria > Pseudomonadota > Gammaproteobacteria > Arenicellales > JAJDZL01 > JAJDZL01. The sequence continues at coordinate 276,509 of OX638343.1, forward strand.
AATCCATATGAAGAACTGTCTTGTCTTGGCCGGGATTCCACAGGTGAGGGTGATATTCGACCATGTCATAACCAAGAGTAATGACTAGGTCTGACGCATCCAGTGCGCACGCAACCAGATCTTTCGCTCCCAGTCCGATTGTGTACAGGCAGTATTCTGAATCCATGTCAACACATCCTTTTGCCATGAATGTGCTGATTGCACCGATTCCTGTCTTTTCGCAGAACAGGCGCAACTGCTTCGAGGCTCGGCGTCGAATACACCCGTTCCCTGCCAGTATAATTGGCCGTTTTGCATTGCGTATCAGTTCAAATGCTCGATCTACAATCACGTCGTCGGCTACTGCTCTTCTCAGTCGTTTCGGGGCGAGTGGTTCGGAGGTTGCATCCATTTTCGCGATATCTTCTGGCAGTTCGACCAGAGTTGCACCGGGTTTTTCGACAGTTGCGGTACGCACAGCCTTGCGGACAACTTCCGGGATGTTATTCGGGTGGTGAATTTGCTGAGCCCATTTGGTGACAGGTCGATACATGGAAACGACATCCATGATTTGGTGAGATTCCTTGTGCAGTCTGGTAGACGCGCCTTGTCCTGTCAGGACTAGCATCGGTGCGCGGTCCATATTTCCATCGGCAACTCCGGTAATTAGATTGGTCGCTCCGGGTCCAAGCGTACCGAGACACCCAGCCACGTGTCCTGTCAGTCGACCGTAGGCTTCGGCCATAAACGCCGCCCCCTGTTCGTGACGACATAGAATAAATCGAATTTTGTCTGAAGATTCCAGAGACATCATAAAGTCGGCGTTTTCTTCGCCGGGTACGCCGAAGATAAATTCGACACCTTCTTCTTCAAGACATTTGACAAATAGATCTGATGCTTTCATTGAATATTGAGTATGTAAGGGAACAATTCTCAGTAGTTTATATCAATTATCCGGTTACCGTTCGCATAGTACAAGAACACTGGTCTGCAAAATTGGATAATCTGACAGAATTGTTCAAAAACACACGTTCAACGATAGTGCCTGTCGCAACCGATCAATCAGCAAATACTTTGTTGACTTTCTCAGCGAACCGATACAAGTTCAATGAGATGAATTTCGTTATATTCATAACGATAGCAAGATCATTGTTGTTGTTGCTCTTTGCAACGATAGACGGATATTCTAATGCCAGCCCCGAAGGGCATTATCATTGGATTCGTTGGCGGAGGATCGGATTTAATGTGGTTATCCCTAGATCGATTCACCGAGAAACTGTCAGACGGGTAGATACTGGTACAGGATTGTTTCCATATCCGGCTGATTAAAGCGTGATGCACTGTGACGAATAGTCAAAGCAAAATTCGATTTTTACATACATCAGACTGGCAAGTCGGGAAGATGTTTGGTTTCGTCGATAAGTCAGTCATGGGATTACTTCAGGAAGCACGTCTGAGTGTAATTTCACGTCTGGGTAAATTGGCGCAGGAAAACGATATCTGCCACATCTTGGTTGCAGGTGACGTTTATGACCTGGAGCACCCATCGCAAAGACTATTAAATCAGCCTATGGAACGGATGCGGGTATTTGACAACATTACATGGCATCTATTACCTGGCAATCATGACCCACAGCGCCCCAACGGATTGTGGGACAGAGTTCGAAAGGCTGGAGTACCTGACAATATTGAGATTTATTCTGAACCTATCCCGCAACATGTAGATGGACTGCCTATGGTGATTCTGCCAGCGCCGCTTCATCACAAGAGAACCTTGCATGACCCGACAGAATATATGAATAACGTGGACCTGCCTGAGGAAACTATTCGAGTCGGTCTCGCCCACGGTTCTATAGCAAAGTTCGGTACGTCAGCGGAAAATGTGAGTAACTATATCGATCCGACACGACCTGAGACTGCAAACTTGAGTTATCTGGCACTTGGCGACTGGCATGGTCAGAAGAAGATAAATTCAAGGTGTTGGTACAGCGGTACTCCCGAAAATGATGCATTCAATGTTGTGAACGGAGGCAAGGCGTTGATTGTCGAAATAAATTCTCCAGACGCTTTGCCGAATGTAACTCCGATTGATACGGGCAAATATACATGGGTGCGTTTGTCACACCAGCTCAAGGACCAAGAGGATATCGATTTGCTTGAACGTAAGATTCGCAATCAAAGCGATGAACTCGATTGTTGTTTGATTCGGCTGACAGTGGAAGGCGAATTGTCACTTGAAGATCAGGATCATTTGCGGAACAAGGTGGTCGATGGGGTGTCTGCGGCGCTGTGTCATCTTGAAGTCAATCAGGAAAATTTATTTTCCAATCCAACGAAAGAAGACATTGATCAGATAGATGTTGGCGGATTTGTCAGAGAGGCAGCAGTTCGATTGAAGGAACTCGCAGACAACGGTGGAGACTCAAGGAGTGAATTAGCTCGAGAAGCATTGCTGCGCCTCTATCTCGAACTAAAAAAATCGGAGCATGGATTTTCATGATAGTCCGTTCGATTTCAGTCAATCAATTTAGGAAGTTTGGCAAGCCGACGAAAGTTGAAGGTCTCGGGAACGGAATAAACATCGTCGCCGGACCCAATGAAATGGGCAAGTCGACTCTGTTGGCTGCGCTGAGAGCAGCCTTTTTTGAAAGGCATCGATCGAATACAAAAAAAATTCGTACTTTTCAAAACAGCCAGAACAAGGCGGCACCAGTCGTAAGCGTAGATTTCGAGGTCGATGGAAGGAACTACCAGATCACCAAGCGATTTATAAAAAGTCCGTTCGCACAGTTTCGCATCTTTGACGGTCGCACTTTTGAGGGTGATGCGGCTGAAGAGGAGATGCTCAAGATACTCAACCATGATGGTACCGATCACACGCGTGGTTCCGATACATTTGGAATGTGGAATGTTTTCTGGGTGGAGCAGGGTCAGTCTTTCAGTGAAATCGATTTATCCGAAGATGCACGCTCAAGCGTGCAGGTTGCGTTGGAATCGGAAGTTGGATCAGTAATCGGTGGTAAACGCGGGCGTGAACTGCCCAAACGATTTGAAAATCAGCGTCTTCAATACGTCACGCCACGCGGCCGTCCAACTGGCTCTTACAAGGATATCATCCAAGAAGTCGACAAACTGAATGAAGAATTGTCAGCCTTGAACGACAAGCAAGCTGAGCTTTCGACATTTCTGAACGATCTTGAATCGGCTGAAAACAGACTGGCTGAATTGTCTGGCGAAGAAGCGGATGAGGCGGGTCTGAAAGATTTGGAGGAAGCGCAGGAGCGATTGAAGTTCCTCGACAAACTTAGTGAAATAATAAAGGAAGCGGAAAGAGAGATAAAAATGATTCAAATTGAATTGGATCGTTTTCGACGTGACGCCGATCAATTGAATGAACTGGCAAAAGAGATTGATTCGGAAAAAAGTGCGATTCAATCAGTTCAAAATGAATTAAGACTGATTCGCGAAATGGAAACTTCGGAAGTTAAGGAATCCAGTCGTCTTGAGAATGAGCTCAATGAAGTCAAAAAAGAGATTGTAGATCTTGAGTTGCAACTGACACAGGAGTTGAATAAACAGGAAGTGGTTCGACTGCATAAGGAATGCAGAGAATCGGCGGACCGCTTGAATGAGTATGAAGATAGAAAAACTAGAATCGAGGAACAAAATCATCAAGCGGCCAAGATACTCGTAACGGATGATGCTATCGAAAGGATTCGAACTGCACAAGAAAAGCTGAATATTGCGAATGCGGAAATCAGTGCTAATTCTGTCAGTATCAAATTCGATTTGGACCCGAGTGCGAGCCGGGATGTGACCGTAAACGATCAGGCATTGCCGTCGGGCAAGCATGAGATTGCCACCGTAAGAAAACTCGCAATCGGAATTCCCCGACTCGGTTCTATCACCGTTGAACCGGCAACCGACAGAAAGACAAATCTGGTTGATACTCTGCAGTCCGCGATCTCTGAACTCAAGATTGAACTTCAAAATGTTGGTGTGGAATCTTTGGAAGAAGCGACGAATCTGTATCTTCGGCGCCAGTCATTGCGTCAAACAGTGGAATCAGCGGGCGCTGATCTTGAACTATATGCAAAGAGTGTCGGAATTGATTCGAACGACCTTGGGAAGTACAAAAATCAGATTATCTCGAACGAATCAGAATTGGCATCGAAGATGAAATGGCTGGAGGTTGATGAAATATCCGAATTGAATCTAGATCCGACGCTGATTCAAAGTATGAAGAAACAAGTTGATGAGAAAAAAGAACAGTCACAATCGGTTGAGCAACAATATGAAAGTGCCAGGGATGTCTTGCAGCGACACAGATTGGAACGCACTAAATTTGAAACCAAACAAAGCGGTTACGTCGAGCAGATCGCAAAATTGAATTCGCAGCTGTCAATAGCACGGGAGCAGATGTCTGAATCCGAATTGGCCCATCAGATCAAACTCGCGAGTTCCCGGTTGACTGAGCAACAAATACTACTGGATGACCTTAAAAGCGAGTTCAGTGAAGATGAGCGAAAAATGGTGTTAACTAGAATAGAAAGGCTAGAAAAATCAATAAATAATAGAAAAATACTGATACAAAATCTGAACAATGAAGTGACCCGCTTGAAGGCGACTATTGCGGCAATCGAGGGTGGCGGTATTGAGGAGAGAGTTCGTCAAAAAGAGTATGAACGCGACCATAAAGTCGCAGAAGTAAATCGGGCGGAGCGAGAAGTAGCGGTGCTTGATCTGATATTGGATACATTGGCCAAGGCTGAAAAGGATGCCCGAGAGAGATTCCTGGCACCGATTTTGGATAGAGTTGGTCCATATTTGAGAACACTTTTTCCAAAGGCCCAAATGACGATGGACGAACACTTCAACATTGTAGATCTGACCCGAGATTCAAAGCATGGTGAACTATTTCAGCTTCTGAGTAAAGGAACTCAGGAACAGATTGCCGTATTGACTCGAATCGCTTTCGCGGAGTTGTTTGCTGAGAAGGGATACCCGGCGGTGATTGTTTTGGATGATGCTCTGGTCTTTTCAGACGACGATCGTATGGATGTGATGCAGGACATACTCACTGCAGCATCAAGAAATATCCAGATCATCATTCTAACTTGTCGTGGGAGACTTTTCGAAGGACTGGGTGATGCGGTTATCAACCTCCAAACTGCAGACCCGGAACAATTGCGGTCAGCGTGAATTCAACGTTTCCAAATTCATTTACTGCGCTGGGAAAAGGTATTCTGGTGTATGATTATGCGCGGAAATTGTCATTACCTTAACTTTGATTCGGTGTGAGTAATGGACACAAAATCTATACTTTCCCCTGCCGAAATACAGCATTTTCACAAACACGGTTACCTCATCCGGAAGTCTGCTGTGGAGGAAGATCTGCTCGTCGAATTGGACAAGGAGTTTGATCAATGGATGGAACTTTGCAGAATGCATGATACAAATTTTGGTACGACGGTTGACGGAAAGGCCAGATTCGATTTGGAAGCCGGACATACCCGAGATAATCCAAAGTTGCGGCGGGTTGCAAATCCAGCAGATATATCGGAGAAATTTCAGAAGGTACTATGGGACAGCCCGGTTACCGACATGGTAGCAGATCTCATTGGTCCGAGCATTCGATTCCATCACTGCAAGCTGAATACCAAGTTTCCGGGTATGGAAACTGTCGTTTACTATCATCAGGATCATTCATACGATCCTCATACCAATGATGACATGCTTGCTATATTTGTGATGCTGGATGATTCGACCGTGGAAAACGGCTGTTTGCGAATAGTTCCGGGCTCACACAGAGATCGATATTCTCATTTCAAGGATGGTGAATATGTCGGTGCGATCGACGCCAAGTACAACCAACAGTTTGATCGGAATTCAGTTCCAATTACTGCTGATCGTGGCGATGTCTGTTTCATGCACACCTGGGCGGTGCACGGCTCGCAGTCCAATCAATCTGATCTCGCCCGTAGGCTGTTAATCTGCGACTATACTGCAGCAGATGCTTACCCGCTATTGCCGCCTGCTTTGCCTTCGAAATACACCGGCAAGCTTGTGAGGGGAGAACCTAGCCGAACAGCTCGTTTGCGCGAAGACGAGATCGAAATTCGAACGCCGTATGCGCACGATTCATTTTTCGGTGTTCAAGGGCAACCGTCCGCTACGTAATCGCGGATTTCGGGATGACTTTCTCAATAGTTGCCTTTGATCAAGAAAGCGGGTCGGTTGGTGTCGCAATAACAACATCAAGTATTGCGGTCGGTAGTCGGTGTCCGTGGGTTCGTGCCGGTGTGGGTGCTGTTGCGACGCAGAACATTACTGACCCCACTTTAGGAAAATCAATTCTAGACCTGATCCAGTCTGGCGCTGATTCACAAACAGCGCTTGATACGGTGGTCAAAGCGAATCCCAACATAAACTATCGTCAGTTGACGGTTGTTGACACAAGCGGACAGGTCGCACACTTCACAGGTGAGCACATACTGGGAACAAATACGGTTGCGACTGAAGACGATTGCGTCGCAGCGGGTAATCTTCTAGCGAACAAATCAGTACCGCAGGCGATGGTATCGACATTTTGTGATCGCAAACGTGGTCAGAATCTCGCAGAGTCACTTATTGTATCGTTGCAGGCCGGAGTTGATGCCGGAGGAGAAGAGGGTCCCATACACTCAGCCGCGGTATTAGTTGCTCGCCAGCATCAATGGCCAGAAGTGGACCTAAGGGTGGATTGGGACGATACTGATCCGGTAGGCAAACTCTTCGATTTATGGGTCGCCTATCGGCCGCAGCGCGAAGACTATCTTCTGCGAGCAGTTTCACCTGGAGCGGCTCCGTCTTACGGTGTTCCGGGTGATTTATAGCTTTTGTGCGGTTATTTGGAACTATATTTTTTACACAAGACTGATTTAGATGGTGATCCGATATGGGTGATTTTATTGCAGGGAACTTTACTGTAGATCTTTCAAGCATAGTTACCGTATTGGTAGCTGTATTGGCATTGGTTACTGTGTTCAAGGGGGTTCGGGTTGTACCCCAGTCAGAAGTTCACCTGGTGGAGCGATTCGGAAAGTATCGACGCACATTGAACGCTGGATTAAACCTGGTGATACCTTTTGTCGACAAAATAAGCCACAGGGTCAGCGTTCTCGAGCGGCAATTGGCAGATTTTGACATTTCAGTAATTACAAAGGATAACGTAGAGGTATATCTGGAGTCGACAGTATTTTTCCGCGTTACGGATGCGGCAAGTTCAGTTTATCGGATTCGAAATGAGGAACTGGCATTAGAGACGGCCGCAACATCGATTGTTCGATCAGCTGCAGGCAAACTCGACCTCGATCATCTACAGTCAAGTCGGGAATCGATGAATATCGAAATCGCCGATAATCTGCGCGAGGCAGCCGAAGTTTGGGGAATTGAAATTACCAGAACCGAAATCACCGATATCAGAGTTGATGACCAAACAAAAGATGCCCAACGTAAGCAACTCAACGCCGAACGGGAGCGAAGGGCGGCTGTTGCTGAAGCTGAAGGGAAAAAACGAGCTATTGAACTGGAAGCCGACGCGGAACTATACCAAGCGCAGAAAGTAGCGGAAGCCGTCAGAATTCAAGCGGACGCCGAAGCATATGCAGTTCGGACCATTGCACAGGCGGATGCCGCTCAAACGAAAATGATTGCAGAAGCAATTGCCGACAATGGTCAGCCTGCGATTGACTTTGAAGTTCTCAAACGTCAGGTAAAAGCACTTGGCGAACTTGCGGCATCTTCCAATTCAAAAACTATTGTAGTTCCATCCGACGTCACCAAAACGCTGGGGTCACTTGAAGTGGTAATCGATCGACTCATTGATCGCAGGGAAGCAAGTCAATGATCGAGTTACCAACCTTACTTTTTATGACGGAATTTTGGGTAATTCTCGGAATTATTCTGATTCTTGCAGATTTATTTCTTGGATCGAATTACATTCTTCTGCCAATCGGCGTCGCCTGTCTGATCATTGCCGGATTGGTATTTTTAAAAAACAATGGATACTTGCCGGGGTTTATTGCTCTGGACGACTGGCAGCATATTGGATATTGGTTTGCCGGGCTCTGCGTTGCTTCTATAGCAATCCTGAAAATCTATTCTCGGTCCGGAATAAGAAAGGACGAAGACATCAATAAATACTAGACCGGTGTTCGCTGCATTGGCGTTTCATAGCGGAGTATCTGGTAAAAAACAGTTTCGGTCATAATTCGCGCGTTGGTTACGCACTGATTCATCCATTGATGATGTTAAGGCATTCTTCGTGAATCTTTTCGTTGGACGTTGCCAGAATCTTGTTACCTGACTTGATATTGATTGGATGTCCGTCCCAGTCTGTTACCACACCACCAGCACCGGCGACGACAGGAATCAGCGCCATCATGTCATAAGGTTTCATGTCAGACTCCATAACGACGTCGATGTAGCCTGACGCGAGCAATCCATAGGCATAGCAGTCTGCACCAAATCGTCTGGATCGCGCATTTGCCGTGACTCGGTTGAACACTTCTCGCTCGTTATCCGTGAACATGTCAATCGAAGTGGCGAAAACTGTCGCTTTCGCCAGGCGTCCATCTGCATTGGTCTTACAGGTTTCGCCCTGAAATGTTGTTTCGAATCCAGCTGCTCCAACCCAGCGTTGTTGCATTGCAGGCGATTCAATAATGCCCAGAATTGACTTGAGATTGCATGTCAGAGCAATCAATACACCGAAGGTGGGAAGTCCTAAGACAAAAGGTTGGGTACCGTCGATAGGGTCTACACACCACTTGATGAAAGTATCTTCTGAATCGCCGAACTCCTCCCCGTAAAACCCGTGATCGGGATACGCTGTCGAGATTTTTTTTCTTATGAACTTTTCGATACTCAGGTCTGCTTCAGTGACGTAGGTGTGATCGGATTTGAACCATCTTTGGATTTCCTTCCGATGGTAGCGCAATGCGATTTCGCGAGCTCCGTTGGCCAGAGTTTGTGCAAATCCGATCAGCTGGTCTAGCTGTAACTTATCCGGGTGGGAGGCGTTGGTCATGAGAAAACCCGAGAGATTACATTACAAATATAATCCCTGTTGCTCGGCAGCATTTTCATACAGGAATCAAACCGCGCATTGTACGCTGAATCAATATTGAATTTTTATGGATGTTCTTTTGAATAATTCTGTGCCCCCACTGTTTTCTCCAATTTCTTTTCGTCAACTCGAACTGAATAACCGCATCATGGTATCGCCCATGTGTCAGTATTCTTCGATAGACGGCTGTGTGTCCGATTGGCATCTGATGCATCTTGGGCAGTTTTCCATAAGTGGCGCCGGTATTATGTTTGTGGAAATGACGAACGTAGAGGAGCGAGGCAGGATCAGCCCGCATTGTGTAGGTCTTTACAGTGAAGAGAATGAAAAGGCGTTGTGCAAGGTAGTGGAATTCTGCTCGAATTTTGGCAGTGTTCCCATTGGTGTGCAACTTGCTCATGCGGGCAGAAAGGCGTCTACCGCACCGCCCTGGCTGGGACGCCACTACGTGCCACCCGATCAAGGTGGCTGGCAACCAGCAGGCCCTTCTGCTATCGCTGCAGACGAAACAGCACAGACTCCGGATGCACTTGCCGAATCAGAAATTACAGCGCTGATCGAGGCATTTGTCGATTCTGCCAATCGCGCGCAGCGCATCGGTTTTGCGGCGATCGAGCTACATGCCGCTCATGGATACCTTCTTCATCAATTTCTATCTCCGATATCAAACTTTAGAAAAGATCGTTATGGTGGCACCCTGCAAAATCGCATGAGATTTCCACTGAGTGTATTTGAATCCGTGCGTGATGTCTGGCCGGATGACAAACCGATCGGTGTACGAATTTCTGCAACTGATTGGGTTGAAGGGGGTTGGAGTGTTGACGATTCGGTTGAATTTACGAAGGAATTGAAAGCGCTTGGCTGTGATTGGATTGATGTTTCAAGTGGCGGAATCTCGCGTCACCAGGACATTACCACTGGCGCTGGTTATCAGGTTCATTTATCACGTGCTATTCGCGATCGGACTGGAATTGCGACAATTGCAGTGGGTCTGATTACCGATCCGAAACATGCCAATTCAATCATTGCCAAAGGTGATGCGGATATTGTCGCGCTGGCGAGAGGTATGCTTTACAATCCGCGCTGGCCATGGCATGCCGCGAATCAGTTGGGAGTGGAAATTGGGTTTCCGAACCAATACATGAGATGCAAGCCTGCGCTTAATCAGTGAGATATTCGAATGCACTATAGAAAACATATCTTTTGCTGCGTCAACGAACGTGCGGCGGATCATCCAAGAAGTTGCTGCAAAGCGCGAGGTTCAGTGCCGTTGCGCGAATACATGAAAAAACGTGCAAAGCAACTCGGTATTGATGATGTGCGAGTCAACAACTCCGGTTGCCTGGAGCGTTGTGAACTTGGCCCCACCATGGTAATTTATCCGGAGGGCATCTGGTACCACTATGAAAGTGAATCAGATATAGATGAGATCCTAGACAGCCATATATCTCGAGGGCAGCCAGTCAAGCGTTTGATGTTGCGAGATGGGCAGAAGTTTCCCGATTCAGTCGGTTTTCTGCGGCTTAAATTGAAAGTGTCAGGCGCAGAGCCAATGACCGAAGACACTTTGAAAATTCAGTTGGAAGATGAGCAGGGCAGGGAACTTCCAGAATTCACAGCCGGAGCACACGTTGACCTGATCGTAGGGACAGGTGATGAACGGCGATCGTATTCATTGATCAATGATCCTTCTGAACTACGTCGCTATGTGATTGGAGTCCTGAAAGACAGTAATAGCCGCGGCGGTTCCGAATGGATACATGAAAACATCCGTCTTGGCGATTGCATTGAATCCGGCTATCCAAAGAACAACTTTAACCTGATCGAGTCCGCACCATATCATCTGTTGATTGCAGGTGGCATCGGTGTCGCACCGATCTTGAGCATGTGCCATCGACTCAATTCAATTGGCGCGGAGTATGAGGTTCATTATTGTGAACGCAATGAGCGTGAGGCTGCATTCATAGATGAGATGCGGGACGTAGCAAAAGATCGTCTGACAGTTCACTATGATGAAGGCAATCCGGAACACGGCATTGAATTGAACGCAATCCTGTCAAAACGTCCCGACGGGGCACAGCTTTATATATGTGGCCCGAATGGATTGATGGAAGACGCGAAAGCCGCGGCAAACGCATGGCCTCGTGATTCAATCCATACCGAAAAGTTTCGCCAAACCCCATCAAGCGACTGGACAAACAACGAGTTCGAAGTAGTACTGGCCCGGCATGAGACAACGATCAAAGTGGGTAAGGAACAAAGCATACTCGAAGCGTTGCGAGCACAAAACATCACAACTGATTTTTCTTGTACTGAAGGATTGTGCGGAACCTGTCGCACAAAAGTCTTGTTTGGGAACGTGGAGCATCGGGATTCTGTGTTGACAGACGCTGAGAAATCGCAGGAGAATTTGATGATGGTATGTATATCCCGTGCTGCTGCGGGAGAAGAGCGACTGATACTCGATATCTGAGGGTCGGAGGACCAGATGAAGAAATTGCAAGGGAAAACAGCCCTGGTCACAGGAGGAGGCTCAGGTATCGGGTATACGATTGCGCATACATTTGAAGCTGCGGGTGCGACTGTTTGGGTGTGCGATGCAGATACAGGCAGAATTGACCAATTGAACGAACGCGATCGCAACATCCGTGGCATTGTCGCAGATGTCGGTTCCGAAAACGACGTTCAAAATCTCTTTGAGTCAGTTCTCAACGAGACCGATGGCACGCTGGATATTCTTGTCAACAATGCCGGGATCTCCGGCCCGAACGGACCGTTGGAAACTCTGCAATTGCAAGCTTGGCTGGATACGTTGCGTATCAATCTGATCAGTGCATTTTTGTGCTGCCGTCACGCCTTGCCTGTGATGAAAGGACAGCGCAGCGGTTCAATCGTCAATTTATCTTCTACTGCTGGCACTCACGGCTATCCTTTGCGAACCCCGTATGCATCAGCGAAGTGGGGCATCATCGGACTAACCAAATCCTTGGCGATGGAAGTCGGTGGATATGGAATTCGGGTGAATGCCATCTGCCCGGGTCCCGTGTCAGGCGCTCGTATGGATCGTGTAATCGACGACGAGGCTGAAACAAGAGGTATTGACTCAAGTAAGGTTCGTGAGCAGTTCACCAGTCAAATTTCCCTGAAGTGTTTTGTTGAGGCTGAGGACATCGCGCAGATGGCTCTTTTCGTCTGTTCTGAACAAGGTGCGAGAATCAGCGGTCAGGCGTTGTCGGTAGATGGGCACACCGAATCGCTTTCGTTAATTGATTGAACGCATTAGTTTGGAGAAGTTGCGAAATTCGACATGCTGGCAGGGTTTGAATCCATTTTTTGGATGAAATATCAGAAAAATGAAAGTTTGCAATGGACTTGAAGCACGGGCTTTGATAAATTAAAGGGTTTGCCGCCGATCAAGTTTCTGAATTCATTGATTGAGAATAATAAAGAAAACGGCAAATTCACGCGTGTTAAATCTGGTCGGCTAATGTAGAATAGGACAGCATTTTTTGCAGAATTGGAGTTAAATTATGAGAAAGTCTTTTGGAAAACGACTGTTGGCGGTATTCGCTGCGATTGCGAGTGGTTTCGGAATGCTAGTGGCTACGTCAGTGAGTGCGGACGGTCATGGCAACTACCCTGAACGTCCGATAACGGTAATCTGCTGCTACGGTAAAGGCGGTGGTTCTGATCAGGCAGTTGACGCGATTGTTGGTCCGGCGGCCAAGATCATGAATGCGAAGATCAATAAGATCAATATTACCGGTGGCGGCGGTTTGAACTGCCTCCCAGAATTCCTGCAAGCACCAGCGGATGGATATACCCTTTTACAGCATATTGATACTCTGACATCCCGTTACGTTGAAGGTCGAATTGACCTGAACGCTGTTTCAGACCTTGAGGGATTGGTAATCATGAATGTTGCGCCGACGATGCTGTTTATCAACGCTGATGATGAGCGCTTCCAAACGGATGGTGTTCCGGATTTCGATAAACTGGTCGAATATGCGAAGCAAGAAGAAGGAAAGTTGACTGTGTCAAACATCAACATCCCGATGGAACTGATCAGCATGGCTGTCGTTGAGAATCATTTTGGATTTAAATCACGCCAGGTGCTCACTGGTAAGTCAGGAGAGCGTTTTGGTGCGGTGATCGGTGGTCAGTTGGATGTTCTGATGGAGCAACCCGGAGACGTATCGAAGTACGTGGAAGGCGGAAGACTCAAACCCATTCTGGCACTATGGCCAACTCGTTTCGAGAACTTCCCGGATACCAAAGCAACAGGACAGGATTACGGACTCGATTGGGAACCGCTTTTGCGATTCCGCGGAATGTTCACCAAGAAAGGAACTCCGCCTGAGATCGTTGACTATCTGGCAAAAGTCTTCGCCGAATCTTATCAGTCAGAAGAGCATCAGGAATTTGTCAAACGCAAGAGTCTGGACATTGTAGATTCATTCAGAAGCCGAGAAGATACCACTAAGATTCTTGAAGAATCGCTGGGTATTTACGCAGAAGCGTCGCGGGAGCTGGGTCTCCCGGTCCGAAAAGGCCTATAAGGATTAAAGAGCATATCCTTACTTCATTTGAGGTTCGTCTACAGTTTCGATGAGAATTGAAACTGTGGGCGACTTCTTTTTGTTTTGTAGCTGAGAAATTCACGTGACAAATCCAGAAGTCGCGGCGCGAAGCCGGTGGGCTTATCTACTTGAGGCAGGTGTCTGGCTTGTATTTGTACTTCTGGCATTCATATACACTTTTCAGTTTGACGATCCGCTTCCTGTCTATGATTGGGGACCGGCCCACTGGCCAAGGGTTATTCTGCTTTGCATGTTTGCAGCCTCTCTGAGGCTTCTGTATCGCGATTGGCGTCAAAGTGGATTTTTGATCCAATCTGCAGGCCGGGCATCTGATGGCGACAATTCCACACAACTTGAGACTTCAATCAAGATTCGAATGGTGTTGATTTTTATTGTGCCTGTTCTATATACGTTCTTGATGCACAAAATGGGCTTCCTGCTGGTTACGCCGTTTTTTCTTTTTGGGTATATGTGGTTGATGGGTGTCCAAAGAATCAGAACGCTCATTGTCTTGACGATTTGTATTTACTCAGCACTCGTACTCATATTCGTAAAACTGATTTTCACGTATCTGCCACCAGGTGCAGGCATATTTAATGCGCTGAACGGCAAGTTCCTTGGATTGTTGATGTAATGGAAGATTTCCTGTTCGGAACCCAACAACTGTTCACCGACCCAATCGGCATACTAATTTTTGTCGTCGGCTTGATTGGTGGCTTGGTTTTCGGTGCAGTACCGGGACTAAGTCTCTTGACGCTTGCAGCGGTTTTGCTGCCTTTCACGGCATACATGTCATCAACCCACGCAATCATGTTGTACGGAGTCATTTACGTTTCCGGAGTCTATGGAGGTGCGGTGACGGCGATCCTGTTCAATATCCCAGGATCAGTCGAAAATGCCCCAACTGCCTTTGACGGCTATCCGATGACCCAGCAGGGTCATTCCGGCAAGGCTATTGGGTATGCTGTAACCTGTTCAGCCTTCGGTGGCACGCTGGCAGCGATAGCGATGATGGCATTCACTGAACCTGTGGCCGATTTCGCGATTAAAAATTTCGGACCTGTAGAAATATTTGCATTGGTATTTTTTGGACTGGCAGTTGTCGCTGGCATTGGCACAAATTCTATTGCAAAGGGCTGGCTTTCCTTGCTTATAGGTCTGTTGATCGGCTCAATTGGAAGTGATCCGGTTGGTGGTATACCTAGATTCAATTTCGGAACGCTTTATTTGCATGGCGGCGTTCATTTTATTCCGTTGATCCTTGGTTTTTTTGCTGTTGCCGAAGTTTTCGTCCAAGGGCTTAAGTTAGCCCGTGGAGAATATGCAGCCCCTAGAGTGTCGGTTTCGTATCCGACTTTTTTAGAATTTTGGAAAATGAAATTCGTCGTAGTGAGATCGGCGATCATCGGATTTTTCTGCGGGGTCTTGCCCGGAATCGGAGCGACACTCGCAGCATTCATGTCGTATAACGAAGCAGTTCGTTGGTCGAAACATCCGGAACGATTCGGAAAAGGCGAGCCCGAGGGTGTTGTCGCTCCTGAAACTGCGAACAATGCTGCCACAGGCGCAGCGATGATCCCACTGCTTGCGCTGGGACTGCCGGGCGGCGCACTTACGGCGATGATGATCGGCGTTTTCAATCTTCACGACATGGATGTTGGACCCCTGATCATGATTGAAGCGCGTGATCTTGTGTGGGTTTTGTTCGCGTCAATGTTCTGGGCAAGCCTGGCAATTCTCCTGGTCGGTGTTGTTGAGGCCAAGGGAATTGTGAATCTTCTCAGAATTCCTTTTCCGGTACTTGCGCCGGCAATCTTGGTTTTTGCAACCATCGGTGCATTCGCACTGCGTGGTAATATTCTCGATGTCTATACCATGTTTATCGCCGGAATCGCAGGTTTCCTTATGCGCCGCGGCGATTACTCAATTCCAGCATTGGTGATGGGTGTCATACTCGGACAGATCGGTGAGGATACGTTCTCTCGATCGATGGTACTTTTGGACTACAACGTTTTTGCATTCTTCACCGAACCAATTAGTGGGGTTCTGATAGCTGCCGGTATCATTACTATCGTGATGAATATAATCCGCCATCGAGAATTGTTTGGTAAATACTACGCTGAATTCACAGATGAAAACGCCTGATCTTGCAGGCTTGGGTTCATGTGAAGCAGGGTTGGGAATCTATCATTTAATGAGGTGTAAATGTGAATCATTCTGAACTACGGGTCAATGGCGATAGGCTTTGGAACTCGCTGATGCGGATGGCCGAAATCGGAGCCACGCCCAAAGGTGGAGTTTGCCGTCTGGCGCTGACTGATCTGGACTTGGAAAGCAGGGATCTTCTTACCGAATGGTGTCATTCGGAAGGTTGCGACCGAAAGATCGATCCGATGGGGAATCTATTCTTTCGCAGACCTGGAACAT
The DNA here is from genome assembly GCA_951813075.1 of Arenicellales bacterium. GTDB lineage: Bacteria > Pseudomonadota > Gammaproteobacteria > Arenicellales > JAJDZL01 > JAJDZL01. The sequence continues at coordinate 292,604 of OX638343.1, forward strand.
CGTCAGACACACGAGCCGTCGGATCTGGCAGTCATCTTGACTCCCAGCCTACAGGCGGCAAATTTGATGGAGCATACGGAGTATTGGCTGCGCTTGAAGTCATTCGAACACTGAACGATGCTCAAATTAGTACGCAACTACCGGTTGAGTTGGTAGTCTGGACTAATGAAGAAGGTTCGCGATTCCCGCCGGCAATGATTGGCGCGGCAATCTATGCCGGTGTATTTGATCTCGAGTATGGACACAGTCGATCAGACCTGGATGGACGCACGATGGGAGAGGAACTCGAACGGATCGGGTACTTGGGAGACTCACTTCCGGATGATCATCAGTTCTCGGCGTTTTTTGAAGCCCATATTGAGCAGGGGCCGATTCTTGAGCAAATGAGTCTACCGATCGGAGTAGTTACAGGAGTGCAAGGTGTCAACTGGTACGACGTCACGATTATTGGCGAAGAGGCACATGCAGGTCCTACTCCGATGGAGAGTCGCAAGGATGCCCTGCGTGGTGCGTCAGATTTGCTTCCGCAAATTTATCGAATTGCTACAGATTCGGGATTTGATGCGAGAATCACACTGGGCGAGTTTCGAATCCAACCTGGTTCTCGCAATACCGTTCCGTCTCGCGTTGAATTTTCAATCGATATGCGTCATCCGAACTTGCACGAATTTGATAGAGTGGACCAGAACATCAAAAATATCGTGAACCTGTTTGGCAAAGAATCCGGGTTGCAAGTTGAAATCGATCACATCTGGCGATCTCCACCCATTGAGTTTGATCCGAATTGTATTGATGTTGTTCGGAATAGCGCCAAAACCTGCGGCTACGGGTTCAATGAAATGGTTAGTGGTGCAGGACATGATTCGGTTCATATCTCTAAAGTGGCGCCGACATCCATGATTTTCATTCCATGTGATGGTGGAGTCAGTCACAATGAATTTGAAAATACTTCGAAAGAGCAAGCCGAAGCGGGTGCGAATGTTCTGCTTCACAGTGTTCTTGCCCGTGCGGGCATTGCCGGATGACAAATCGGATCGATGTACTCGGTATAGGTAACGCGATCGTCGACATTCTTTGTCTGGCACAAGACTCTGATTTACGGGACATGAGTCTGAACAAGGGTATGATGACCCTTGTTGACGACCAAACTGTCCAGCAGCTGAAAGCAACGGCGTCCGTCGACTCTATGCAATCCGGTGGATCTGTCGCCAATTCAGTGGCGCATTTGTCTGCTCTCGGTGGGCGTAGTCAGTTTATTGGCAAGATTGCGAACGATCAAGTCGGTGATAAATTCCGTCAGGAGATGGATGAACTGGAAATCAAATTCCTAACGTCACCCACAGAGAATCAGACATCGACAGGGCGCTGTTATATATTTGTCACGCCAGATGCACAAAGGACCATGTGCACTTATCTTGGTGCCAGCCGACTGTTGACCACTGACGATTTGGATACGGACGCAGTCTCACAGGCATCCATCGTTCTGATTGAGGGCTATTTGTGGGATTTACCTGATTCCGTTGATTTGATTTTCGAAACAGTTGGTGTCGCCAAACGCTCGCAAACTCTAGTCGCACTGTCTCTTTCAGACCCGATGCTTGTAGAGCGACATCGCGATCGTCTGCAGATTTTTTTACGTGACCATGCCGACATTCTTTTTGCGAATGAGTTGGAAGCGCAGAAATTATGTGAGTCGGAAAGATGGGAGCTCACCGAAAAGTCTGTGAATAAATTTGTCGATCACGCAATCATCACTCGAGGAGACCAGGGCTCAGTGGTCACGGTTGATGGGATAACTCATTCCCGTCGGGCGGATCCGGTATCAAAAGTCGTGGATACAACCGGAGCAGGGGATGCATACGCGGCGGGCTACCTGTTCGGACTTACCCACAACCAGTCAATTGAGCGTTGTATGGATTTAGCCTCCAACGTGGCTGCGGGAACGATATCCCACATGGGGGGCCGCCTGGGAAGTTCCAACCGGCAGTCAATTCCAGACGGTGTAACTTCTGTGGTCAGATGATTGGGTGCGTTATAGCAACCCCATCATAGATTCAGCGTCACTAACCTCAAGTTTACCCGGACCTTCCCGATTCAGGGCGGTGACTACTCCGTCTTCAACAATCATTGCATATCGGTCTGAACGCAGCCCCAACCCCATATCAGTCAAGTCAAGTTCGATTCCAACCGCACTCGTGAATTTGGCGCTTCCATCAGCCAGCATAAGAATACTATCAGCATTCGATGCTTCACCCCATGCACCCATGACAAAGGCATCATTGACTGAAAGACAAGCGATGGTGTCAATGCCTTTCGCTTTGATTTCGTCAGCTTTGACAACGTAGCTAGGAAGATGGGAATTGGAGCAGGTGGGTGTATAAGCTCCGGGTAGCGCAAACAAAAGGACTCTTTTACCGTCAAAAATTTCTGACGTGCTGATCTTCGCAGGACCGTCGTCAGTCATGTGATGTAAGGTAACTTCTGGAATTTTGTCCCCAATTGCAATCGTCATGTTAATTCTCTCCATAGGAGTTACAGTAACTCATAAAATCCATCATTCAGATGGTGATTCTCATTGGTATATATTTTAACAATGATGGGCAATCCGAAATTGAACAATGCAACCGTGGGTGAGGCTACTAACCAAATCTTGAAGCGATCGCCGTTCAGTTACAATTGACACGAAATGACTACTATGTTGGATATGGCAATGGAAATAGTATGAAAAAATCGAAACAAACAAGAGCTACTGAACTTGAAGAACTCGTCGAGAAGCATCCAGAAATCGAGTTTGTAGACGCGATATTTGCAGATCTGCATGGCTACATTCGAGGGAAGAGATTCCCACTTGGTGAGGCGAGCAAGATCTACACTTCCGGTGTTCAGATTCCAGATAGTTCTTTCTTTCTTGATCCACACGGAGATTCTGGAGACCCCTGTGGCCGTGGTTTTTCCGATGGCGATCCCGATAGCACACTGAAGCCAGTGCCGGGAACCACTTGTTATGTGCCTTGGGGAGCGGGCAATGGCGCACAGGTGTTGGTGGAGCTGTACAAGGATGATGGTTCATCGAACTACGTGGACCCTCGGCGACTCGCTGCTCGGGCTTTGGAAATGTTTGACAGCCTCGGGTACAAGTTGCGACTCGCATTTGAACTTGAGTTTTATCTGATTGATGAAAAGTTGGACACTCGCGGCAAACCCCAATTTCCGGATTTTCATGGAGACGGCCAAGGCGAGATTCAAACTCAGGTCTATTCGCTTAGTGATCTGGACCAGCGACATGAATTTCTGACAGGAGTGCAAGACGCCTGTCGTGTTCAAGCTATTCCAGCATCGACGACAACATCAGAATTTTCCCCTTGTCAGTATGAAATCAACCTCAGACATACTGACAATCCGCTGTCAGCCGCAGATCATTGTTCACTATTGCGACGAGTTGTCAAAGAAATTGCTTCCAAGGTTGGTATGAAAGCAACTTTTATGCCAAAACCATTTTTTGACTACAGTGGCAGTGGTATGCATGTTCACTTGAGCATGACGGATAAATCCGGGGAAAATGTCTTTCGTGGCGACGACGAGTATGGAAGTATCCTGATGAAAATGGCCATTGGTGGCTTGCTGGATTCGATGCCGGATGTGTTCACTATATTCGCACCTGGGAGGAATTCTTTCCGGCGTTTCGTACCGGACATGTTTGTGCCAGTAAACAAGACATGGGGTTTTAACAACCGTTCAGTTGCGATTCGAATACCTGCCGGTCCTGACGATGGGCGTCGCTTGGAGCACCGAGTCGCCGGTGCAGAAGCAAATCCGTATCTTGTGCTCACTGCAATTTTGGGCGGTATATTTCACGGTCTTACCAATGGTATCAATCCAGGTGAGGAAAAATCCTTTGTCAACGTTAGTGGAGAGGTCGATGAGTCATTGCCTCTGGAGTGGGAGAAGTCGATATCAGTTTTTGAGAAATCAGAGTTCGCGGAACGCTATTTTGGTAGCGAATATGTCGATCTCTATTGCGCGGTGAAGCGCGATGAAGTGATCAAGTACCGGGAATACATTGCCGATCGGGACTATCAATTCTATCTGTGACTTGCCCAACTGCTTCCATGACCATATCTCATACTGAATCCTACTATGCAGCCAGTGCTGTCGGCATGGCTGACTATTCGCAAATATCAGGTTCAGAGAATTGTGATGTCTGTGTAGTTGGAGGTGGCTTCACCGGTATTTCCACAGCCTTGAATCTCGCTGAAAACGGTTTTGATGTGGTTTTGCTGGAAGCGAATCGAATCGGGTGGGGAGCGTCGGGCAGAAATGGCGGGCAGATGGGTTCCGGTTTAAATTGGTCGCAGGCCGAACTCGAGAAAGAATTCGGTGACGAATCTGCACATGCCTTATGGAATCTATGCGAATTGGCTAAACAGGAGGTGATAGGTCGAATTGACAAGCATCGTATTCCGTGTGATTTCAAGCATGGAGTTATGGCTGCTGCATTCACTAGGAAAGCTGAAATGAAATTTCGCGAAGTTGAAAGTCATCTTCGCAAAAAATACAACCATCATTCCGTTCGAATTGTGGAACGAGAAGAAATAGGGGAGCTGCTTGGTACTGACAAGTACTGGGCGGGTATGCTTGATACCAGTTCCGGGCATCTGCACCCGCTCAACTATGCTATCGGAATCGCTGGTGCTGCTACGCAAGCAAACGTGCGAATCTACGAGGCCTCGCCTGTTAATTCGTATAAACGAGAAGCGGGTGGCTATACGGTGACAACCGCAAATGGTGGAGTTGTTAGCGCAAGAATCGTTGTATTTGCATGCAATGCCTATATCGGAAATGTTTCGCGTAAGATCAGCAGAACAATCATGCCTTTTGTCAGTTGCATCGTAGCAACAGAACCTCTGACAGAGAATGTTGCACGTTCAATCAATCGCGAAGACATCGCGGTATTCGACTCAAAATTCTGCCTTGATTACTATCGGCTTTCATCCGACCGCAGGCTATTGTTCGGTGGAGTGGAGAAATATATTCCAGTAGATTCCGGAAATATTGCACGCTCGGTCCGGCCGAGAATCTTGCATCTTTATCCTGATTTGAAAAACGTCAAAATTGATTTTGCGTGGGGAGGAAAAATTGCGGTAACAAGAAACAGGTTGCCCTCAGTCGGACGCATAGAAGGAGATATTTACTATGCACAAGGATTTTCCGGTCATGGTGTGGCACTGACGAATATTGTTGGTAAGATTCTGGCTGAAAAGATTTCTGGAACAGCAGAGCAGTTTGATCAATTCGCTTCCATTCCTCATAAATCCTTTCCAGGCGGACACTATCTACGCTGGCCAGCTCATATTTTGACAATGTTGAGTTTGAGTATGATTGATCGTATAAATTCTCGGCTGGGTGGAATCAGATAATTTCCAAGGTATGCGAATCAATACAAATTTGACAATGAGTTTCCGAAATTACCTACGTTTCCCGTAATCCGCCTGATCCACTGAAATGCATCTGCCACCAATCGTTCTACCGTTTCCGAAGTAGCTGCTACGAACATTTCTTGTCCGTTTTGATGTATCGGATTTGAGTCCTTCTTCATAAAATCCGTATCAAATCTTGGGTTGCTGGATTCGGACCTGATGATCGTATGCAACGCCCCTGTCATCGGAAATTTCAAAAAGGTTTGAATCGAAGTTCACACTGTCCATTTCTACAAGTTTATCCTCATCAACTACCGGCATTTTCGTCCCCAGTGAGTTGCCGTTAGCCGTGATTTGAAAGTCAGTTGGTTTCATTGAATCAAAATGGGAATGCAATTCCCAATTTGACGTCGATCAATTACGAAAATAGCGATTCGAATTATTTTCATATTATTCGCACTGAACCTGCTGTTGTAGTTGCAGTGCAAAACGAGGCTATTCGTTCTGGAACTGCTTGCCACCTTCGAAAATTTGATTGGAACTTGAAAAATTTCGCAAGATGTTGACGATGCTTCACAATTTACTGGGATAGAACCGAATCGGCGTGTCTTCTGAAACTGGATTGAAACAATCCGTGCGAATTCATTGGACGGGTAAATTATGGAGATGCCTTATTTCTGGTCCGGCTAAAATCCAGAGTTAATAGTTACACACATTCTTTGTCCAGCATCTCCTCGAGTTGTTCTTGTTCTCCAGGATGCATTGTTATGCTTTGCTTGGAATAGGGAAAATTTTTCGAACGAACCGCAGAATGAAATTCCTCGAGCGCTGCGACTCTCTCATCGTATATTTGCTGGTGTAGGGGTTGGAGGTTTCTAAATGCGTAGGCATGTCGAGGCGGATTCGGATCTTCGCCACATATATCGGCCATAAACAGAAAAATAATATCACCCGCGTTGCCGGATCCCAGCGAGATCGTAACAATTGAGGTTTTGTCATTCAACAACTCCAAAGTCCTTTCAGCAACACACTCAATCTCCACCGCAAAGCAGCCGGCATTCTCATAGCGTTTAAAGATGCGATAAATCTCCATTGCTTCGGATGCTGTTCGACCAAAAGCGCGAAGACCGCCAAACCAAGTGCTCAATGACGGTACAAGCCCCATGTGTGCCTGTACAGGGATGGATTCCTTTGCGAGCATTTCAACAATGTCGTAACTGCGATTGGTGAAGTACATGTCTGCACCGCGTTCCATACAATTTATTGCAGCACGCAATATTTCATCTGGCGTGGCATACTGCCCCCAGTTCATAGCGGTCCCCATGAAATGGTGAGGCGCGATTTCTCGGGCCGACTCGATCTGGTCGTCCCAGACCGTCAGGGTATCAATGCCGGCATCCACACAAGCACGAATTTCTCTTTCATTGGCAGGATTGCACATACTGAGGCGCTTGCCTGAACCCTTCAGTGCTTGCAAATCAGCAACAGTGTAGTTGCGTTTGGCCGGTTTGCGGCCAAATGTATAGATATTCTTCATTGTTGTTACCAGACCTGGACTACTTGGACGATTCCCTTTCCTTGTTTAAACAAAATGTATTTCGTAAGAGTAATAATTGATTCAAATGTCGTGAATATTTCAGAATCAGCCACATTCCGCTGACTACAATTCAGTGAATCATACGCGGATTGTTCTCAGACGTTCAAATAAGCGCGATCTTTACTTGCAATTTTTTGTGCGTTTGAAGCGGGTGATTCTAGGTAGCACTAATTGCAACGGTGCGGGATTTCTCGGACAATTCCGGCACCACTTTGCGAATAAAGTAATCAGGCTCCTTGTACTGTCTGTTGACGGCGGTCACTATTTCACTGAAAACTCCCCAAAGGCCTACACAGGGTTCCGGCAACTGGTCTTTCAACGCTGCACTAAGTTTCGGCAAATTGTAAAAAGGCACCATCGGGAACATGTGATGTTCAACATGGTAGTTCATGTTGAAATAGAAGAAACGGGTTATTGGGCTTGCGGAAAAACTGCGCGTTGAATAACGATGATCCTTGACATTCATTCGCAAGCAGGTGTGTTGTGTTAGATGAAGCATACCGGTTACGGGGCCGCCAATAATTCGCGGCAGGAAGGTTAGTACGACAGGTAGCCAAGACTGAACGAGCAGCGCCCAAACAATCATCAAGGCATAAAGGCCAACCATGATTTGAGCATTTCTAATTGCCTGGGGAACCTTCTTTGGTGGAATGACCTCAATCATTTGTTGTGTCAGGAATCCAAATGCCTGAGCTATCAGAGATTTCCAGTAAAAATAAGTACCGCCGATTCCAGAACCTATCTTTAACAACAGTGACCAACTCACTGGATTGGGTTCAGATAATTCGGTGTCGCCCTCATCAAAGTGGGTAAAGCTGTGATGCCCTAAATGTCCGTATCTGACCGCAATTGGTTCCATCTGGACCATCCAACCAAATATCCAAATTGTCAATTCATTTAACCAGCGCTTGCGAAACGGGGTTTTGTGACACGTCTCATGTACACCGGATGCAGCACAGCCCCAAATCATTCCGTAAGCGATCACAAAAAATACAGACCACAAGCTTCCCCAAGTTGCAACAACAGCAGTACCAACCGCGACCAGCAACAGGAAATAACTGCCAAACCAAATCAATGGTTTTTTATTGGAACGTTGAGAAAGGTTTCTCAAGAGTCGGCTGTCGATGTCGCAAAGATACCAGTCATTTTTCAGAATTGCCATAACCGCTGTTCTCCTGCTAATTACTCAAATGAATTTTGCAACTTGAAGTGATGTGGGTTTGTGTATGTGAATATTTACAATAATTTCTCTTCTTTCGATTCGATCAAGACTACTATCAATTCGTAGGTGGAAATCGCGTCGAAAAGTGAATTCGAGACTAATTTTATTACATGATGTTCTGTCAAATTTACAGTATTTGTAACCTCGCAGTTGTGGCTGGTTGAATTCCCTAATCCTAAAATAGGCAAGCTGAAAATTAAAGATTCTTGCCACTATAGTGGGAGTGAAATAGCCAACGTTTTAACAATTTTATGAATCCCACTATATCCAAGACAAGGCTATTTTCTGGATCAGTAAATTTGAGACAATCAGACCGCAAGTGCGGTGGTTTCGCTCAAGCCCTCGGCGCGCAATTACCGATACAGGGTCAATTTGCGCCATCATTGTGGTGTGCAACCAGAAAGGTAATAGAACTGTACATAATCTGGAAATCACGGTGGTGAACGTGTATATTTGCGTGAGTGGGGTGCAAATTGAAAGACAAGTCTTGTTTTCGAGAAATCAGCATCAAAAACCAATTCTGAGAATTTCTGAGGGAGATCAAAGTGTCAAGTGCAGTTGAGACCGTTGCAGATCTCGGTGCGATAGAGGTGTTGAAAAGTAAATTTGGTGATCGCATTGTCACCTCTCGGAGTGTGTGTCACGAGTTTGGTTCGGATGAATCGTTTCACGGGCATTATCCTCCGGACGCGGTCTTTGCACCTCACTCAACACAAGAGGTTGCAGAAATCGTCAAGATCTGTGCACGGCATAAATTCCCAGTGATTCCGTACGGAACAGGCACCAGTTTGGAAGGCCATATATGTGCGCTCTACGGCGGAATTTGCCTGAACATGATTGAGATGAATGAAGTTTTGCGAGTCAATGCGGAGGACCTTGATGTTGTCGTACAGCCAGGCGTTACACGCAAACAACTCAACCTTCATCTCAAAGACAATGGTCTGTTTTTCCCGATCGACCCCGGAGCGGATGCATCGTTGGGCGGTATGACTGCCACACGCGCATCGGGAACAAATGCCGTTCAATACGGAACAATGCGCGAAAACGTGCTTTCTCTCACCGTAGTAATGGCTGACGGAAAGATCATCAAAACTGCCAGGCGTTCACGAAAATCTGCGGCCGGGTATGATTTAACGCATCTAATTGTAGGGTCTGAAGGCACGCTCGGTATCATCACCGAGATTACCCTGCGTGTTTATGGAATTCCAGAGAAGATTTCATCTGCTGTTGTCGCATTCCCCGACCTGGGTCGTGCTGTAGATGCAGTGATCATGACAATTCAGTTGGGCATTCCCATCGCGCGTATCGAATTGCTGGACGATGCAATGATGGAAGCATTAAATAGTTATTCCCAAATGAACCACCCGGAAGAGCATACTTTGTTTTTGGAGTTTCACGGAACCGAGGATTCCGTCCAAGAACAGGTCGAGACGGTTCAGGTTATATGCGAAGAGCATGGCGGCGGCCATTTTAACTGGACTGTTCACACAGAGGAAAGAAATCGTTTGTGGCAGGCGCGACATGACGCCGCGTACGCTGCAAAATCAATGAGGCCCAATGCGCAGATTTGGGCTACCGATGTTTGTGTTCCAATCTCGCGACTTGCAGAATGTATTACTGAAACCAAAACAGATATTGTGAACTCCAATCTTCAGGCACCAATTGTCGGACATGTCGGTGACGGAAATTTTCATCTGGTCTTGCTGGTTGATCACACCGACCCGGATGAAGAGGCACGAGCACAAGCACTGCATGAACGAATGGTGATGCGAGCGCTGGAGATGGATGGCACTTGCACCGGAGAGCACGGAATCGGCTATGGCAAGCTAGATTTTCTAATTGCCGAACATGGTGAGGCTGTCAGTGTAATGCGTACCATTAAGAAAGCGCTAGATCCGGACAATATTCTGAATCCAGGGAAAATTGTCCGCGTTTAACTGACAGACAATCTTGAAATCGCTACTGTCGATCAATGAATTAGCGGGGCTTGCGAAACTAAGCTAATCTGACTCCGACCTGAAATATTCGATCGGAACAAATCAGTTGGGTTCGACGGGGAAAGGGGTTTTAACCCGAATATTTATTGTGCGTTTGGCGTGTATTGCCGCAACAGCACGAGTTCGCTTATTGATTGCGACAATTTATAAAGTAGTCAAAGTGGGGAATTGAGCTTTCCCTATAGCTCTGAGTCGAAGATCCTGCCTTGATTACGCTTCGGCAGCCTTGCTATTAGAATTCGATATGGAGTTGGTGTTGCAGTAAGTTTCTTCCGAATTTTCGTCGGTAATCTGCAACAATCCTTGGGAGACAAACAAGCGTAAAGTGTTATTGACAGTTGCGCGAGATACTGGCGGCCAAGGGCCGTTCACTGCGCGGTAAATCTCTTCCGCAGACATCTTTTTATCTTTTTCATCTAAAATCACCCGAGCGATACGAAGCCGCTGTTGAGTCGGCATGATTTTGTGCTCTCGCAAGTATGCATCAAATTCAATATTCGTCATCATTTTCTTATCCGCCCTCGTTCTGGCAACTTAAACTCACGCTTTTAAAAAAGAGTTACAATTCTATCACAAATCACTGGTTGAACTGAACAAATCTGGGCAAATTGTGTCGCTAGAGCGGAATCAATAAGTGTGCGCTAATAGGTGCGCCCGCAAAAGGACACACTAACTTGGCCCCGAATTATCGAAATATTCAATGTCGTGCTGTTCATCAGATTGATTGCTAAATTGGTTGTACTAGTGATTCGAGTAGTGTGTAAAGCCAACGTTAGTGGCGAACAGCGGGTAGGAGATGTAACAGATTGACAAAGCGTATTCGACAGTAGCAAATCCACCATTAGTATAGTTGGAATTAGAGATCTTGATATTTCCCTAAAATGAACGACTTGGCACCGAAAACCCGGAATGTTGATCAACTAATGATCGCTTTCGCGTCGATGGCTTGTAACGGATTGATTCTAGCCGTAGGCGAATCCACGCTATTTTTCTGCAGTTCGATACTTCGAGGCATGGACGCGATGACTCGATTAGTTGTCAATCTTCCTGAAGATTCTCCAAAGAGTGATGCAGAAAACGAATTGGTAATGGATTTGAGGGTCGCTGTACATCGCCAGACGCCAGTAGATTTTTTAAAGGATATCAGTCAACATTCCCTCAATCTGGTAATTTTATGCAATGAGGAGATCTCACCAATGTTGGTTGATCAACTCTCAAAGATGTTATCTGCTGGCGGTTGTGTACTCGTACCCAAAACCGAAAATATTAAAACTGAAGAACAACAAGTAGAATTTTCCGACTTTCATCAGGTAGATGTCGGAGATTGTTTGCTCTTTGTCAATAAACCATTTCAGCAGGAAAATGTGCGCCGTGGTGGACGTCGTGCCAGATTGGCGGAGGTGTGACGGATAAACATATATCGGTCATTAGGTTCATCCGATACCCACAACCTGCAATCGTGTCAGAAAATAAACTAAACGATAGACTGCTCAACGCCTCTTTTGATCTTACGAAACTCGATGGAGGTTGTCTTTGGACAAAAGAGGAATTTATCCCACCGCACTTGGCAACACTTTATCTGGAAGAGTTGCGCGAGCAAACAGCATGGATACAGCCGACAATCAAAATGGGTGCGAAAGTGGTCAAGTCTCCCCGACTATCAGCTTGGTATGGTGACCCAGAAGCTGTGTATACGTATTCCGGATTGCGTAATGTGCCACTACCGTGGACTGAAACTCTATCGCAGTTGCGAAATTCTCTCGAAAACCTGACAGGGATTCGATTCAACAGTGTTTTGTTGAATCTTTACAGAAGTGGCTCCGACAGTATGGGATGGCACAGTGACAATGAGCCGGAATTAGGATATCAACCCACAATTGCTTCAATCAGTTTGGGAGACAAGCGAAAGTTCCTCATGAAACACAAAAAACTTGCTTGCCGTTGGGAAAGAGTTCTCACGCATGGTTCGGTTCTGATCATGACAGGTGAAACACAGCGTTATTGGAGGCACTCTGTGCCAAAAACCAAAACAGTCCGAGGCGAAAGGATCAATCTGACTTTTCGACAAATTGTGATTGCCAAAAAATCGGGTTGACGCGTCTTGAGCGCTACCAACTATTTCTCAATTCACGCAGTTTTAGAAATACAGTTTTCCGGTCGGGGTTGTCGGGTAGGTCAGGAAAACTATCGCGAAGTCGCTCAATCACAGTCGGACTGCTCAATCGAAAGAACGTATTGAATGTCTTTTCCATCTTCAGTGTTGTGACAAGCGCTTCATCCGGGTCTTGATTCTCTATTTGAGCCAGGAGGTCAGCTGCTGTACGATTGTCGGGCTCACGATCAAGCGTGAATGCCAGATTGTTTGCAATGTAGTCGTGCCCCGGGTATATTTTCGTATCAGCAGATAGATTGTCGAGTTGGCTTGCAAATGTCTGATAGAGTTCATGAGGGTGACCTCCATTGTGACAATTCCCCGCACCTGCATTGAACAGTGTATCGCCGCAGAATAGTGCAGGGACGTCGCTGTGAGAGAGAAGACAGATATGACTCATGGTATGGCCGGGAGTATCCATTGCCTCGAGTTCCACCTTACCGATTCGAATCACATCACCTGCGCCGACACCGCGATCAATTCCACGTATTTTATCCTTGGCATTCTTGTGGGCGATTAACTGGGCACCTGTTGCTTTAATCATCATCTCATTGCCACCGGTATGATCATGATGCTCATGCGTGTTCAGTACTGCCGTAATCTCCCATCCGCGATTTTTAGCTCTGGCCAGGCATTTTGAGTGATCGAGCGGGTCTATTGCGATGGCTTCACCTGACTCTCCGCAAGCAATCAGGTAGTTAAAATTGCGGTAGGCGTTATTTGTCCAAATCTGTTCAACGATCACTTTTGACTCCTCTTTGTGGCCTTATTTCGGTTTTGCGCATCACGGGCGGGATTGGTGATATGTTCTACTTCATTCATATCATCACCCGAAATTCTATAAGCCTGACCGAATCCCTTGACATAGACTGCTCGCACCGGTTGCAAGGTATGAAGATTAAAGTCGGCGAGCTGCACCAGAGTATCGACTATAGCACCGAAACGTTCCCGGTAGCTCGGAATCCAATTGGCGAACTCAATACTTTTTCGATCATGGAGTTCAGCCTTACAGGTGATTACAACTCGCTCTCTGGCAAATAGATTTGGTGAATCTTTTTCACTTGTTATCACCATGGCTGATACGCTGTTGTTACTTGCAATATTATGCGTATGTTCAGCGAGACTGCTTAAAAATACACCAAACGACAGATTACCCATATAGACGTATGGCGCATAACTTACAGAGGGTACCCCATCGGCGGAAACTGTTGCCAGCTCGACTGATAAGTGCCGTTCAATCAGCTGATCGATTTCACTACGAATTTGTTCGTTTTGGCCGGACATTTTATTCCCTCAGGTTCATTGCCTCGAAACCAACTTCCAAGTCAGCAATCAAATCGTCGGTGGACTCCAAACCGACATGCATGCGAAGTGCCGGACCTTCGGCTTCCCATTTTGTCGCCGTTCTGTAGTCACTCGGGTCAAAGGGAATCAACAGGCTCTCAAAACCTCCCCAACTGTATCCGATTCCGAACAGTTTGGCATTGTCGACAAGCGCAGCAACTGCTGAAGTTGATACAGGATTGAGGATAAATGCGAACAAACCACTTGCACCTGAAAAGTCTCGTTTCCAAATTTCATATCCGGCGTCTCCCGGCAACGCCGGATGAATCACTCTGGCGACTTCGGGACGTTCTGATAGCCATTTGGCAACAATCATTCCGGATTCGTAATGCTGGCGCAAACGTGTAGGCATGGTACGCAATCCTCGCAGTCCCAAGAACATTGTGTCAGGTCCGGCGCATTGTCCGTTGAGACGTACACTATCCCGAACGGTGTAGTAGTGTTCTTCAGTCGTCGTAATGACTCCCAGCATCGCATCGGAGTGCCCGGTGATGTATTTTGTCGCTGCGTGAATCGATACATCAACACCCAATTCGAAAGGTTTCAGATAGATGGGTGTTGCCCACGTGTTGTCCAATAGGGTAACGACCCCGCGTGCCCTGGCCGACGATGTGATTGCGGGAATATCCTGTATTTCAAAAGTTTGAGAACCGGGTGATTCCAGAAAGATGATTTTGGAATTGGGGCGAATCAAATTTGATATTCCGTCGCCTATCAGCGGGTCGTAGTAGGTCGTCTCCACACCAAAGCGCTTTAACAACGAATCACAGAACGACCGAGTTGGCTTATATACACTGTCCGTAACCAATATGTGATCGCCACTGCCAACGAACGCCATTAGTGAACTAGTGATAGCGGCAAGCCCTGACGATGTTGTAATTCCACCGTACGCGCCTTCCAACTCGGCTACCGATTGTTCCAATGCGAAACTCAAAGGAGTGCCATATCTGCCATAAGCGATCTGGTTCATCTTGTTGCGATTTTCATGAGATATCTCCAATTCCTCATAAGTGTCGAACAATACAGTTGAACCGTGATAAACCGGGAGGTTGACAAATCCCTGGCTGAATTTCGAATCTCTCCCCAGGTGTGCCGCTAAAGTGTCAGGGGAGGATGGTCGTGATTTTGCCATCTGGAGTTCCAAGGTTGATAAGGTTAAATGAAACGTGTTGGATTCTGGGCTTTTATGAAGTTGATTGACTGACGATTCAAAAAGGCTGCAATAGACCCATATTCATCATGGTTCAACCGAAACCTCGACCGAGGGTCGAAAATTCGCATCAAAAGATTGAAAAGTGCGCTTCGGTTGGCTTTCTGTCGACGCCATTGACCGGAAGGATATCCTGAGGGCATGCTGAAAATACCATGATACAGTCCATGGTTGCGCGAAACTGTATGTAGTCGCCTGGCTTTGATATTGGAGCGACCCACGACAGATTGCCAGCGGGTGTCCACGGAATGTTCATGAAAAGATTCATCGGACTCGGTACTTCTGGCGCGTCATACCCAATCTCTTTCATTGCGTTAATCATATTGTCAGAGCAGTTGTCGTGATATTCGGTACAACCGAGCAGTTTGTATCGGTGGTCATCACAAGCAGCCATCAACAGATCATGTATACCGCCCGAAGTATCCTCTTCTACATCAAGAATTGCGCGTCGTTTGTTCGTATACAGGGAGTCACCTGGTTTAAACGTCATTTTCATCAAGGTTGGACGTGTGTGTTCGTTAGACTGGAATTCATTAAGATCTTCCAAGTTGAACGCCCAGGTATCGACAACCTGATTACCATGGGTATTGATAACCCGAATTGATTGTCCTTGTTTGGCCATTGCGGCTTTTCCGCGTCTAGCAGGAATGATGAGAGTTTCTGTCATGATTTTTACTCTTTATTTGATTTCAATCAGTAACGAATTGTCAAAGCTGTTTGTCAATATAATTGTATTCAATCTCCGATAGTGTGAGCCACTGTCGTTTGTGACACTTGTATCTGGCTATCTAGTCGTAAGCTACCAAGCTTTCCGACTTTTGATTTGATTGAATTTAGAATAATCAAAAAGATAACGGACGAACTTAAAGCAATTTATGTCATTTTCCAGTGAATTGAGCCGGCTAATTCCGGAAATTACCGTAAGTCTAATGGCTTGCATCATTCTGGTCGCTGATCAAACCCGGCTTGAACGAATAAAGAATCTCCCCTTTGTTCTTACGCTGCTTACGTTACTCGTGGTTTGCGTATTGACTGGTTCGCAAGTCTATCGAGACAGCACGATTGTGATCGAGGGAATGTTTGCCGATGATACTTTCGCCAATCTGACTAAGTTTATGATCTGCTTGCTGGGAGTTGCTGTCTTCGTCTATTCGAGATCGTATTCACAGGAGCGGGATATCGCAAAAAGTGAGTACTATGTTCTGGGGTTATTCGGTGTCCTGGGTATGATGATCATGGCATCGGCAGACCACCTTTTGGTGCTCTATCTTGGGCTTGAGCTGATGTCGCTTTGTCTCTATGCAATGATCGCGTTTCAAAGGGATTCCTCGCTGGCGACTGAAGCAGCAATGAAATATTTCGTTCTCGGCGCGATTGGATCAGGTTCACTGCTATACGGTTTTTCCATACTCTATGGTCTGACTGGTTCGTTGGACATTTCAACCATACATGCGACGCTGGTGGATTCGACTGAACAAGATCTGCCTTTGATTTTCGCGCTGGTATTCGTCGTGACAGCAATCGCATTCAAATTGGGTGCCGCACCATTCCACATGTGGGTTCCCGATGTATACCATGGTGCACCAACCGCGACAACAGTCTATCTAGGCTCAATGCCGAAGATCGCTGCTTTTGCGATGCTGATGCGTCTGTTGATAGGCGGACTGGACAGCCTTGCGCCAGTCTGGCAGGACATGTTTATCATTATTGCATTACTTTCCATTGCCGTGGGGAATCTGATTGCAATTTCGCAGAGCAATCTGAAACGAATGCTTGCATATTCGACAATTGCTCACATGGGATTCATGCTTCTCGGGATTCTTAGTGGCAGCCAGGAAGGATACACAGCATCGCTGTTTTATGTGCTGGTCTACGCCGTAATGAGCCTTGGTGCGTTTGGCATCATTGTCATTTCAGCCAGCAAAGGTGATGAGTCTGATTTGATAAAGGATTACAGCGGACTGAATGGACGTGATCCGTGGATGGCATTTTGGCTCCTGCTATTGATGTTTTCGCTCGCTGGTGTTCCGCCGACAGTTGGATTCTATGCAAAACTAGCGGTTATTCAGGCGCTAGTTGACGCGAATCTCGTCTGGGTGGCTGTCATCGCTGTACTACTCGCAGTTGTCGGTGCCTTTTATTATTTGCGCGTTATCAAGGTTGTTTATTTTGACGATGTCAGTGAACAGCCAGTTGCCTTTGACACGACTACGCACACACGGATATTGCTTGGTTTCAATGCAATAGTCCTGGTGGCGATTCTGCCTTGGGTAGGTAGTGCTATCGCCATATGCCAGCAAGCAATTTTGAGTCTGGGCTGAGTGTCGCTGAAAATATCTGTCACCAGTCGGTACTTCGTTAAATTTCGTAGCGAAAAAAATAATATCTGTATAATTCCGTTTGATAGTGTTGCGGGGTAGAGCAACTTGGTAGCTCGTCGGGCTCATAACCCGGAGGTTGCTGGTTCAAATCCGGCCCCCGCAACCAAATAAACCGACAGCCTGAGATAAAGGTGTCGGTTTTTTTGTTTTGGCTTTAAGCCACCAGCCTCACGGTTATTGTTCCAAGCTACTGACGCAGTGCTGCTTCCATTCGGGCTGAATCCTGAATTCAAGTGCGGCGATCAGCCCGTCGCGATTGATTACGACGAGATCCCAGAGTTTTGTGGGTCGGGGATAACCCGGCAGGGAAGCCTGTCTGGCCACAGTTTGTTTAACGGACGCGGTTTCGGGCATAGTCACGCGCCTACCGCAGCTCGACTGGTTCGGGAGCCATACCTGAATCGGATTGACTTTATAAGCTCGATCCGATCAAGCATACCGCTCAGGAGGCCGTATAGCAGCCACGGCACCGAGATATTACCGCATTTTCGTCGGAATTAACCGTGATTTCGATGCGCTTCATGGGATTATCTATTTTCTGGATCGTACATCAGATCATACCGTACAGATAATACCTGAGGCATAGGGATAGCGATACCAGCTGTAGTTTTCAAGATTATCAGGGTTTGGTGGGCGAGCATGTGTGAGACCAAGCCAGAATGAATTCTAAAGTAGACTGCTGACTACCGATGAGTTAGTTAAGACCGAGGTATGGGATCAGGAAAGAAACGGATCGCCGAATGGTCGAATTCAATCCTGATTTTCCATTTGAAATTTATTGCAGCTTTATGTTGGAACTTCCAGAAAACCCGTTGGTACTCTCAGCCAATTTTCAATTTGAAGTGATGCGCCTCTTGATAAAGATCATGCGCCGGCGCCAACCCCCACTCATCCATCCGCAACAACCAGTCTCTCATGACTTCAAACCAGTAATTTAATTCGCAAATCAGGCTGCCTGACTCCCAAAAGTAATCAACCATTCCGATTGTGAGAATATTTGTCGTGTAAAATATTCAACGACCTTGTACCCCTGAGATTTCACTCCGCTGTTATCTATCAAGTGGGTTACGGGTTTTCTATTTTGTGCAGAACTCTGTCTGTGTAGTAGTGTTCATGACTGAAGCTGAAGAGATATTTGATGTGGTAAACGAACAGGATCAGGTGATCGGTCGTCTGCCAAGATCCGAAGTTCATGCTCGCAATCTTCTGCATCGATCAGTCCACGCACTGGTTGTTGATCGCAAGCAACGCGTTTTTCTCCAACATCGAAGTGATGATCGCGACTGCGATCCAAGCCTTTGGGATTCTTCGGTGGGTGGACATTTACAGGCAGGTGAAGAATACGATCACGCAATTATTCGTGAAACTCAAGAGGAATTGGGTATTGAACTTGAAATCACTCCACCAAGACTATTCAAGTTGCAGGCAAGCCGAGAGACAGGCTATGAATTCTGTTGGATATATCGGGTGTGCGATGACGGTCCGTTCCGACTTGATCCGAATGAGGCAACGGATGGAAGATGGTTCTCCAGTCAGGAAATTGATGACTGGATTTCCAAAGCGCCAGAAACAATCACCAGTAGTTTTCGATTGATTTGGAAAAACTATAAAAACATTGAGTCAACCGATGACTAAGCCACTAATTGGCGTTACCAGTTACGTTCGCAACGAAGAAAATAGATTCACAATCCCAGCACGATATGTTGAGGCGGTTGAACGGGCGCATGGCATTCCCGCAGTTCTGACCCCGACAACAAAATCACCCGACGAAATCATCGACAAATTTGATGGGTTGGTGCTGACCGGTGGTGCGGATGTTGATCCTTCTGAATATGGCGGCCGCAACGACGAGTCGGTTTACGGCGTTGACCGGGAACGAGATCAGTATGAACTTGCAATAGCGCGTACACTGATTGAGCGGTCAGTGCCACTACTGGCGATTTGTCGGGGCATCCAAGTCCTCAATGTTGCGCTCGGTGGCACCTTGGTCGAGCACATTCCAGATGAATTCGGAGAATCAGTTGTTCACAGAGACGAGAGAGTTGATCATGTCCTGCACTCCGTTTCGATTGACCCCGAATCCAGGTTGGCGAGTATCATCGGAGAGACCGAAATGGAATGCCCGTCTTACCACCATCAGAGTGTCAGAGATGTCGCACCGGAGTTTAGGGTATGTGCCAGATCGAACGATGGAGTGATCGAAGCGATTGAGTCAGATTGTTATCCAAGAGTGATTGCCGTTCAATGGCACCCTGAATACGTCGCGGACAAAGACCAAAACCAACAACG
Organism: Arenicellales bacterium; assembly: GCA_951813075.1. Taxonomy (GTDB): domain Bacteria; phylum Pseudomonadota; class Gammaproteobacteria; order Arenicellales; family JAJDZL01; genus JAJDZL01. Next base: position 312,213 of record OX638343.1, read on the forward strand.
TCTGTTTGACCAATTAATCGCGTGGGCGGACAGCTGAGTTTTCGACTGCCGAAGTATCTGTTCAATTATTTAACTCAGAAATCAAGTTAAGTCAACCAGCTGAAACTGCGAATTTGGTTTCTCGATAAGCACATCGTACTTCCTCCGCGATGATTTGTAGCCCTCTGTCGACAATCTCCGGGCGACCAGCATAGCTGATTCGAATGCATTCGTGGCGATGAGTCCATTCGCCCTCCAGTCCCGGAAAGAAAAAATTGCCCGGGACAACATAGACATCTCGCTTCTTCAGAATTTCATATAACTCGTTGTCCGAGATCGGCAACCCCGGAAACCAGAGCCAGACAAAAAATGCACCTTCCGGTTCGTGCAGCATATAGGGCAAGTCAGCGAAGTGAGTTTGTATCGAGGCGACAGTACTGCTCAGTGCGTTCTGATAATACGGGCGTATGATTTCACGGCTTAGTTCAAGAATCTTTCCATTCTTTACAGATTCGAGTGTGAGAAAGGAACCAAAATTTCCGCTAGCGAGTGTCATGATCGCGTTCGCGCAGGTAAATAGCTCAATCAACTCAGGTCTGGCGATGATGATTCCAGTTCGAGTTCCTGGCAATCCCAGTTTCGAAAGACTCAGAATCAATATCATGTTCTCATTCCAATCGACCGTTGCATCGCGGAACACAATTGAAGGGAAGGGCAGTCCGTAGGCACCGTCGACGATAAGCGGAATGTCGTGCTTGTTTGCAAGCGCCATCAATTGACTCACTTCATCGTCAGTAACCACGTTACCTGTGGGATTGGTCGGTCTTGAGATGCATATGGAGGAGATCTCGTCGGAAATCTCAATATTCGCGAAATCGATTTCGTACTTGAACGTATGATCCGAGGTTGTCATGATGTTCGGACGAATGGAACGAAATCTGATCTCTGCTTCATCAGCTTCGTTGTAACCGATGTATTCAGGTGTCATGGGCAATAGGATCTGCTTTGGTTCGCCGTCAGGATATTGACCGGATAGCAGGCGAAACATGACCGTAAACGCCATCTGACTTCCGTTGGACACCGCAATATTCTCAGGCCCGACATCCCAATCGAAGTTAGCCTTCAACAAGTCTGCCAGTGCGGCGACGAATCTATTCGAGCCTTGCGGTCCGGCATAGTCTCCGATCAGATGTTCAAATTCATCGGGAGTCTGCAGAATCTGTTCCATCTGATCACGAAAATATTGTTCAATCTCAGGAATATGAGCGGGATTTCCACCACCGAGCATATAAAGCGGTCGATCACCGGCAATTGCAGGCGCGTTGCCGAGATCTTTCATCAGGTTAATGATGCCGACTTCGTTATATATCCGGTCTGCCCAGGACGATAGATTCATGCGGTCTGCTGATTATTGGTGAGAGAGCTGATGTCTAGTCAATGGAGTAATTTGGCTAGCTCGCTCGATTCTGAAAAACGATCAAATCCACCAGAATATTGAGCGCTTCGTCCCGATAGGTGTCTTTTATCAAGTCGGTGGGCACTGCATCCTCGCTTAACTCTTTTACTGCTTCCCAACCCATGGATAATCGCAGGTTGTTGAGGGCTTGGAGGTCGATCTCACGTTCGCTATGGAGTACAGATTCGCGTTTTTCCTTGTTCAAGTAAATTTTCGGTTGATTAATTCTTCGTTGATTGTTTCGTTCTCGTTCCACAAGGTATTCAACCACTGGATTCAATTCAGTGCGTTGCTGGCTGCGAGAATTCAGTCTCGACAGCAGCCCTCGTATTTTGGATGCGTTTTGCCACTCAACGAATTTTCTGGCACGATTAATCTTGCCACCCGGAGTAGAGTTCTCGTACGATCGTTCACCTGCATCTTGCGCGAATTCGTTGGTAGCAAATGGTATGTCCGGCACGACTCCGTGATAGTGTGTGCTTTCCCCGTTGACACGGTAAAATCTAGCGGTCGACAGTTTTAATGTTCCGGCATTTTCGGTTTTGGCAACCTTGTCAAGCGGCCAGATTGTCTGCAGCATACCTTTACCGAATGTGGTTTCTCCTACGATCACGCCTCGACCATAGTCCTGTACTGCGCCAGCAAAAATTTCTGACCCGGAAGCACTTTGTCTGTCAACCAAGACAACCAGCGGGCCATCAAATGTAATTTTTCCGGTTGAGTCGAATCGAACTTCCAACTCTCCGTCTGTGGATTTTACTTGCACAACCGGACCTGATTCGATAAAAAAGCTTGTAAGATCAACCGCTTCGCTCAGTGCTCCACCACCGTTGCCTCGAAGGTCCATCAGGATTCCGTCAACTTGCTGATTATTCAGTTGCTCCAGTAGTAACGCGACGTCATTTGCAGAAGTTCGAACCGATTCCTGATTGTCATCGGGAAAAAGGGACGCGTAGAACGCTGGCAGTTCGATGATTCCCAACTGAAGCAATTGACCATCTTCAACGATTTCTACGGTAGATTTGCGGGCCATCTGATCTTCAATCTTCACTTTGTCGCGGATGATTGTAATTTCTACTGGCAGTGAACCCGGAAGGGCTTCCTGAGGAATAATTTTCAAGGTGACATACGTACCTTTCGGACCGCGGATCAGATCAACGACGTTACTCAATCGCCAGCCGACGATGTCGTGAAATACATCGTTTTTACCCCTTACTGCAACAATACGATCTCCTTTTTTGATTAGACTGCTGCGTTCTGCCGGGCCACCGGTAATCAGTGAATGGACAACCGTAAATTCGTCCTCAAGCACGAGGACTGCGCCGATTCCTTCGATTTGCTGCGAGAGGGTGATCTCGAGGTCCTCTGTGCTGTTCGAGGAAAAATACGCGGAATATGGATCAAGTTCCCGAAGGTAGGCATTGAGAAACAGCTCTGTTACATCGTCAGCCTTGTATTGAGAAACATTATTTAGACGTCTTTCGTACCGTGACTCCAGTACGTCACGGAATGTTTCCGAGTTACCTTCCAGCATCAGTGTCAGAATATCATCTTTGACCAGACGCTTCCACAACCAGTCATGATCTTCGTTGTTTTTAGGCCACTCGGCTTCGGACCGATCATTGACCAGTTCGTCTGAGAGGTCGAAGTTGAATTTGTAGTCCAATATAGATGAGGCGTAAGACATTCGTTCCATGACTCTTTGCCGATAGCGTTCGAATATCTTGAAAACCTCAACAAGATTGCCTCTGATCAGAAAGTCATCGAAATAGAGTTCATTTTGACGAAACTCGTCAACATCGGACTGGCGCAGGAAAACTTTTTTCGGATCTAAAGTAGTCAGGTAGCTGTCAAGAATGTCTGGGGATACCTTGTTGTCTATTTTCGGATGATTGTAGTGAAGCCCTTGGGCCATCTTTGCAGTAGCCATGGACGCGATTGCATGGTAATCGACAGGAGTGAGCGATCCGGCCTGCGCAGATGCGGAATTCGTCTCAACTATCTGGAAAAACGCAATATAGGCAAAATAACCGATTAACAGACCGCCGAGCGCAAATTTTCCCAGGAGTCTCCGGTATCGGGAGATTCCAGTGCGCAATTTGATGCGGGCAGATCTATCCATGATTCAATCTTGAGTTCTTTGCGAACTGTGCCGACGCGAGTCTTCCGACATTACTGAGTTCGCGATCGCGAATTCCAAATTCCTCCAGAACCTTGATCGTGGAAATGACGTAGTCGAGATTCGGACCTCTTTGTCCGTGAGCGCTGGCGACGATTCCGGCTATCTGATCCGGCGTGAGATTCGTTACATACGCAGGATGCTGGCGCTTAACGACAAATACAATCGCGTCGACACAGCGCCCATCATCAAGATTGACTGTTCGAATGAATGGATCGTAAGCATCGTTAAGCATTTCTCGGTCCTGAAGATAACTGGTTATCTCGCGTTGACGGGCAACCTCAAGCTGATAACACATGCCCGTACATGACCCGCCACGGTCCAGCCCAAAAACCAGCCCTGGTTTGGAATCTGTTCCGCGATAGCGAACCGATCGAAGGCATAGCGAACGGTGATAACCGTATATTCTGCCGCGCCGGGCTTCATTGTAGGGGAATCCCGGGTTCCACATCAACGATCCGTAGCCGAATACCCAAAGATTGATTTTGGGCAGACTCAATCGTTCATATATTGACTGCTCAGCTGACACCAATGGTTCCCGAAATACTGCGTTCATACAGATCCTCAAAAAAAACCTGTGTCATCTTGATCGGATTGGTAGATGTCGATGGATCCAACATAGCCATCTTGGAAAATAGGGTGACATTCTCTTCTGATACGCCGAGTTCGGACAACGTATGTGGAATCCCAATTCTATCTCGCAACTCCAAAACCCAGAGGACTACTGATTCCGGTGATGGGTTCGGAAGATCCAGATAGCGCGCCAGTGCAGTTAGCCGATCATCAATCGCGTCGGTGTTGAATTCAAGCACGTAAGGCATGACGACTGCGTTCGTCGTACCATGATGAGTACCCAGAATCGAACCACAAGGATGACTGAGGCTGTGCATTGCACCAAGTCCTTTTTGAAAGGCGGTGGCGCCCATGGAGGATGCAACCTGCATCTGTGATCTCGCTTCCAGGTTCGCACCATCGCGGCAGGCAATTTCCAACCAGTCTCTGATCAGGCGCATGCCCTCGACGGCAATACCTTGGGCGAGTGGATGATAGACCGGACTACAGTAGGCTTCAAGGTTGTGCGACAGCGCATCCATTCCAACGCCGGCGGTTAGCAGGGCTGGCAGTCCGACGGTGACTTCGGGGTCAAGGATGACGCAAACTGGCAGCATTTTGGGATGAAAAATGATCTTTTTCGTCTGATCCGAAGCATCTGTAATGACTGAGGCACGACCGACCTCGGAGCCGGTACCGGAGGTGGTCGGAATTGCAATCGTTGGGACAATTGCGTCGGAATCTGCTCGTGTATACCAGTCCTCTCGATCCTCGAAATCCCATATCGGACGAGTCTGTCCAACCATCAGGGCGACCGCTTTGCCAACATCCAGTGCGCTTCCGCCGCCAAGTGCGATCACGCCATCGTGATTGCCGGATTTGAATGTCTGGACACCCTGCTCAACATTGCCTTCAATAGGGTTGGGTTGCAGATTCGAAAAGATCGTGCAGTTTTCAAGATTCGAACTGCACAGATCGAAAATCTGCTGGACCATCGGCAGGTTGACAAGTCCGGGATCAGTAACGAGCAACGGACTATTGATTCCAAATTCCCGACAGATATCACAAATCTCCTCAATGCGTCCCTGTCCGAACCGCATTGCGGTCGGGTAGTTCCAATTGTTGGTGTGAGAACTTGTTCGATAGGTCATGTGTTCAACAATCTGTTGGCTTCAATTGCAAAGGTCTGGTTGATGGCTGATTTGTTGCCTACATTATAGAGATTTGCAATCTGATCAGACATTGATGATTATTTCGTCGAAGGTTTTCAAATTCCAATAATTCAGACAATATCAGTATCATTGTGTTGCAATATGACAAACTGAAGAATTACCCTGAGTCGTGCATATACACATTAATCCCATCGGTGGGATAGCAGGTGACATGTTCGTAGCTGCCGTGCTTGATCTTGCCCCTGAACTTGAAGCTCCTATGCTTGCCATGTTACATCGTCTGAAATTGTCGGATGATGTCAAGATTGATGTAAAGACCCATCATGATTCAATCATGGTTGGGAAAAAATTCAAGGTTGACGAATCATGCTCGATTCATCACCATACCGGATACCGCGATATTCAGAATCACATCGCTAACGCGGAAATACCTGAGGATGCACGAGCGCTCTCGCATCGAATTCTTGAATTATTGGCTGAAGCAGAAGCCGCGGTACACGGTACTGACCTGGATAACGTAGTACTGCATGAAGTGGGGTCGGTCGATTCACTGGTCGATATCGTCTGTTCTGCTTATTTGATTGATTCGCTCGGTGATGTCACCTGGTCATGTGATCCGTTGCCTTCGGGGGGTGGATTTGTTTCGACCAGGCACGGAGACCTACCACTGCCAGTTCCGGCTGTAGCACAGCTTCTGACCGGTTGTCCGCTGTTTGACGATGGCAGGAAAGGAGAGCGGGTAACGCCTACAGGCGGGGCGATTCTGAGAGCCATCAATCCCGAATTCAATGGACACAGAGCCACCATGATACTCAGTGGTACAGGAATTGGATTTGGCTCGGCTTTGTTTGAAGGTATCAGTAATGTGGTAAGACTTCTCTCGTATACAGCGGTCCAAAGTGAATCGCGAGATGAGAGAATTTCGATGCTTGAATTTGAGGTTGATGACCAGACTCCAGAGGATCTCGCAATCGGATTGGACAGAATACGAGCATGTGAAGGTGTATTGGATGTATTGCAGATTCCTGCCTTTGGCAAGAAAGGTCGTATGACTTCGCATGTCCAGGTATTGGGAAAGACTGGACATATTGAAAAGATCGCTTTGTGTTGCCTTGCGGAAACAGCAACATTGGGAGTTCGGTATCAGGTAGTTGATCGAAAGGTAATCGCCCGGCATGCACACAATCATCAGCAGGATGACGGACAGGTGCCGACCAAAATCGCGAGGCGACCTGATGGTTCGGAAACTGCGAAAGTAGAAGCTGAATATCTATCGGAAGTTGGAAATTACAGGGAGCGAAAAACAGTGAGACAAAAGATTGAAATTGAGGCCGAGAATCGGCAAAATGAATCTGATTGAAGTTATGGAATCTGATTCAAATCAAATACCTGAACAATCGACAAAGTCGAAACTGAGCCAACTACAGTCATGGCTTGAGTCAATCAATACGTTTGTAATTGCGGTAAGCGGTGGTATTGACAGTATGTTGTTGTCAGTCGTAGCGGGCCGTCTGGACAACATCAACGTCAGTATGGTCCATGCGGTATCACCTGCGGTTCCTGAACACGCTACAAATCGGGTTCAAAGGTACGCTCAAAACGAGAATTGGCAACTCACGATCTGTGATACCGGCGAATTCCGCAATGAGCAATATATGAACAATCCTGTCGATCGCTGTTATTACTGCAAGTTCAATCTTTATCAGTACATCGACCGCAAAGTTAACGTGCAAATACTCTCTGGCACCAATCAGGATGATCTTGGTGACTTTCGTCCGGGACTCAAGGCTGCGGATCAGCATGCCGTTCGTCACCCATACGTCGAAGTCGGAATTGACAAGGCAACAATCAGAAATATTGCGCGGTTTTTGAATTTGCACGAATTATCCGAACTTCCTGCTTCTCCGTGTCTTTCCAGCAGGGTGGAGACAGGGATTCGAATTGATGGTGATTGGTTGAAAGCGATTGATGTGATCGAGCAGACGATTCGTCACTCGCAGCATGTCGATACAGTCCGATGCCGAGTTCGCCGAAAAGGCATTGTAGTTGAACTAGCCGCCGATATGCTGTCGAGTCTTGATGATGGCCAGCGTCGTGAGATCGAGTTAATGGTACAGGCTGCACTTCCAAAAAAATCAGGGTATCACTCAATAAGTTTCAAGGAATATCGAATGGGTAGCGCTTTTGTGCAAATGAATCGATGAACCTTCCTTCAGATTTCCTACCTGATGATGAACGCTCAAACCGAACTGGTTTGGATGAAGCGGTTTTCTGTGAATCCAAACGAATTGAACAGATTGAGCGAATCATTTTGTACGCTGTAAGCAAACGTCGGTCACAATTACTCACCAGACTGAATCCGAAAACATATTCCTCGCTCAGCGACGAAGTGAGAAAAGTCGTCGATTATGAAGAGGTGTCGCACACCGGGATCGTTGGTGACTATCCTGAATCAGACAAATCAGACCAAATAGCGGTGGTGGCGGCAGGCAGCTCCGATGTCGGCGTCGCTCGCGAAGCGGTACGGACGCTTGCGTATCATGGCAGAAGTTGCTCAGAATTCTATGACGTCGGGGTTGCGGGCTTGTGGCGGATTACGAATATTGAGGATCAGTTGCGTCAAATGTCGATTGTTGTTGTAGTGGCAGGAATGGATGCGGCATTGCCGACTGTGGTCGCCGGTTTGATCCCGTCATCAATCATTGCAGTTCCGACTTCAGTCGGTTATGGCGTGTCAGAAGGTGGTCGTTCTGCACTTGAAACGATACTTTCCAGTTGCTCTCCCGGAGTTGTGACGGTCAACATTGACAATGGCTTCGGAGCAGCATGTGCGGCGATTCGAATTATGAATCAAGTGAATTCATGACCGGCATGGATCAATATGAAACAAGTCGAAGCTGATTTCGGTGCCAGGAAAGTCAATATTGATGTACCGGACGATTCGACGGTAATCGAATTTGAGAATCCAAAGTTTTTAGCTGACCCGGTTACCCGAATAAGGCAAGCCCTGAAAAATCCCGTCGGGTCGCCACCTCTGGCGGAACTGGCGCGTTCAGGCATGACTGTTGCGATCGGATTTGATGATCCAACCCGACCACCGCTGCCCTGGCAGACGATAATGCCGATGGTAATTGACGAGCTGATTGGATCTGGAGTCAGAGAAAAGGATATCTCGCTGATCTGTGCGAACGGTGCCCATCGCAAATGGAATCCCGAAGAATTGAAGAGATTTCTTGGTGATCATTTATATGACCGGTTCTGGCCGGGTGGACAGTTAGTCAACCACGATTGTCAGGACCCGAATGAGTTGAGCTATCTGGGTCGTACCGAGCGAGGCGCTTGCGTAGAGCACAACAGGCGTTTCGTCGAGGCGGATCTGTCAATTTATGTGGGAACGGTGTCGGCTACTTACGTTGGCGGTTATTCCGGTACCGGCGCGGTAACGGGACTGGCATCAGCGAAGAGCCTGGCATCGCATCACGCGCATCGATTCTGGCACTCAGCTGAATCAACGACGGGCGATCATCGCACAATGATGTATCGCGGTATGAAAGCGGAAGTTCATGACTTTATGGAAAAAACCATGGGTAAGAGGGTGTTCTACGTGAACTCTGTTGTTGGCGTTGGTGGCAGGATGGCAGGCGTATTTGCGGGCTATTCGCCGGAAGTCGAGACACCATGCTGGGAACTGGCTGATACTTTCAATCTGTATCCTTCTCCGCAGGCCGACATCATGGTGGTGGGTTTAGGCAATTGGTTTGCCTATGGTGAAGCGGATAACACATTGATTGCAGCCATCGGTTGTCTGAATCCTCCAAGAATCTGGCTTAACAAGCCGGTTCTGGTAAACGGTGGCGTCGTGATCGGATTGAATCCGTCAAAAGGGCAGATTGATTCGACCATGTATCCATCTTATCAGGAGGTGATTGATCTTTATGACAGGCACCATGACATCAGTGAACTGCAACAGTATGAGTTGGAGATCAGTTCCAGGCCTCGATATCTTGATCTATATAAAAACGGCAGCTCATATCATCCCAGACACCCATTCTGGCTGCTGTATATCGGGCACTACACACTGCAAAGAGCGTCGGCTGTTATTATGGCGGGTACCGAAAACCCGGGTGCTTTTCGCAAACTCGGAATCACCCCGGCAAGAGACTTCGACCATGCATGGAAAATTGCCACGAAAATTAACGGCGACAATCCGGCAACGGTCGTGGCGCCCACGTTTTGGACCAGACGTCAGTTTAAGTTCGATGTAAGTGGGTAAGATCCAGGCATAAATTAGTTGCGGTTGAATTTTCCGCTACTCAATCCATTACGAATTCAAACATCCCGCACAACTTGACGTTCCCGGGTCGATAGAGTCCATCCGACCATCAGAATCAGCGATATCAGGAAAGCGATCAGTTCAAATAGGCGATCATTGATCAGATAGGAAAACCCGATTGCGGTCACCGAGAGGTACCCCCATCTTTCAGTCCAAGTCAAATCGCGGAAAAAATATCCATAACATACAACAGACGAAGTCCATTGCAGACAAAGTATGAGCAATACCGGCGGAATGACATCCCAGGTCACGTCTGGAAATGACAGAAGTTCGGGGTGATAGACGAATCCGTACGGGATGATGAATGTCGTCAGCATCAGTTTCATACCGTCTTTGGCAGTTCCGAGAAAAGTTCCGCCTGATAGTTTCGCTGCTGCCAGTGCGCTGACCGCTACAGGTGGAGTCAGGGTCGAAAATACAGCGAAGTAGAACACAAAGAAATGGGCGAGAATGGCTTCGATTCCACCTTGCTGGAGAAATGGTACCAAAGTCAGGGAAACAACAACGTAAGCAACCGGCGTGGGCAGCCCCATACCGAGAAACAGCGACACAACCATGGTGCCCACTAGCAGAAGAATCTTGCTGTCGGGAAGAACCTGAACCAGAACGATCGCGAGTCTGTTCGATAGATTGGTTGTCAGGAACGTCTGAGCCAGCGGTCCGATCGCAACGAGAAGCAGCGACAACAATGTGACGATGATCAGACCGTCCAGGAAGGCATCGTACATTTCCCGCAATTTGGGTCGGTAACGTCCTTGGAACACACACAGCCCCAAAGCCAGTGAAATACCGACGATTCCAGCAATGGCCGGTGAGTAATACCCGACTAGAAGTACGACAACGGCGGTAAAGGATGCGAGAAATGTCGGCAACATACGCCAGATTGCGTTGTAGTCGATCTCGTCTTGCATCTTTTGCAATCTCTCACTCTGTGCACAGGTTATCACGCCGAAAGTGGTGCCAGACAGAAACAGCAATGCGGGAATCAATGCAGCCAGTGCGACTTCAATGTATGGCACATTCAAAAACAGAGCGATAATGAATCCTGCCAGACCGAGTATAGGCGGCATGATCTGGCCGGATGTCGAGGCGACCGCTTCAATAGCACCTGCCATGTCTTTTCGATATCCATGACTTTTCATCATCGGGATCGTTAACCGACCAGTCAGAACAACATTGGATACGGCCTGTCCCATGACCGATGCGACAATGCCACTGCCAATGATTGCGGGAAATGCCGCACCTCCCTGTACATGTCTGCCAGTGACTTTACCAATCTCTACTACCATCTTGAGCATTCCCACACCGAGCAGGATGGCCGCGAAAATTACCAGAAAATAGAGTTTGTCGGCAGCCAGTCTTGCCAGCCAGAACATACCTTCACTGACACCGAGTCCAAGATAATGAATGACAAATCCGACATCGTATTCTGGAAGTTTCAGAATTGGGTAGGGCACCAGATAACCGAAGAAAAAATATAGAACGATGATGACGATCAGTGAAGTCAGCAACCATCCCCAATGCAGGAAATTCAGTAACATCACCCCGACTATGAATAGAATGCCGATTGTGACATCAAATGTTTCAAAAAATGGATGAATCGCATCAAGGCGTAATGCGTGAAATCGCACATAACCTGAGCCGCCGACTGCGAGAATTGCCGCGATTACTGCGATTCCCGATCTGATTCGCCAAATTTTATTCGTCAATCCGGCGATGAATTGATCGAGCAACTCGTTGAATGCGTGCAAGGACGCCATGCACATGACCAGAAAAACAAAAGTCGCATAAAAGACTTTTGAATTGCTGATCAATCCAAATACAGAGACTCCTATGTAGATCGTCAGTGCAGCGCCAATAATCAGAAATAGTGAGTTCAGTGCAGACCGAATTCGTCTGGCGCGGGTCATGAGGGTATTTCCTGCCGTACAGTATGTCGGCGTTCGGCAAATTCAAGGGTTCGCCGTCTGAAGCTGATTCAGCGTCAAACGGCGAACTTGATCAAATGTCCGATTGAATTACATCTGAGGATAAGTGACTGGAACAAAATTCTTGCGTTTGTCCCAAATTCCCAGATCCTTGTATGCCCGAACGGCACCAGGATGTGTATTTTCTTCTGACAATCCGTCAACCATCATGTCTTCCGTCAAAACTTTCCACAGTGCATTCAGTTTACCCATTTCTTCCAAGTGTGTGTGCGTAGCGGTGACGTAGTCATACGCAAGTTGCTCCGGGAATTCGGGGTGCACCGCTTTGTATCCCCGATTGAAGCCAGAGAGGAAATCCTCATCCTGATGTGGCAGGGTTCCTGCTTTGATCGTCATCCCCAGCCAGGTGGTTCCGAATTTCTCATTCATTTTGTCGATAGCCCATTGGTCCATCGGAATGTAATACAACTTCTTTCCAGACGCTTCGAGTTTTCTGAGCGGACCGCTCAGAATGTGAAACGACTGCGATGGGTCGGTGCCGTATCCGGTCACGCAGACATCCGTCGTCCCATCGATCAGTTGCTGTGTCAAACCGCCTGGATTCAAGAGTCTGATATCGGTATTCGTGCGATCAATGCCGTAGGCGTGTTTCAGAAACAGCCTTGGATAGACACCCCAATCACTCTGTCCCTTGAGTCCCACTGAAACTCTTTTTCCTTTCATATCAGGTATTGTTTTGATATCCGGGTCTGTCGTGACAAAGAATTTTCCTTGTGACCAGTAGGCTTCGCCATGCAACAGCTGAAACTTGATCGGAATGGGATCCGGCAAGTATTCCATCACATCTTCGGTTCCACCATGCAGTGCCAATTGAATGATTGTGTCTTCAGTTCCGAATACGGTATGTTTCCATCGACGTTTCTCAGTCATGGTCCTGACGTTGTACATGTAGCCGGGAGTTTCCTGTGCGGCGATGAACAGATTGCCTCCGCTGCGCGCGACGACGTTTCCGAATATGGTGTTCCCCTCCATGACACCACAACCAAATGGACATGTCAGAATGGAAACAAAATCTTGCGCCTTGGCGGTGTGCACCGTAACGGTGCTGGACACCAGTAATACCAGCGCAAGTATGCTTTTCACGATTGTTTTCATTGTTTATCCTCCAATCAAATTATTTAAACTTTTCTTACTTGTAATTCAGCAGTCAAATTATTTTTCTATTACTGACTGATCAGAAACAACTGCTGATTGAATTCTACGAGATTTCCATCTTCTGCGAAAATTGATACAACGGTTCCATCGACCGTACTTTCGATGGTTGTATAAAGTTTCATCACTTCAATAAGGCAAAGTGGATCGCCTTTATTGATTACCGAACCTTGTTCAACGAAGGGTTCAGAATCTGGGTCAGAACGGCGGTAGAAAGTTCCAACCATTGGGGCTCGAATTATCGTGTGATCAGCGGGAGCTTCTGTTGGTTCGGGTAACGGCGATGCTGATTCCCGACTACCAGCGTCCGGCATTGCAGGTGGTAAATTCTGCTCGGTCTTTTCGGGCAGCTTTACCGGATCTGTGGTTGCCCGATAACTGTGATCGCTCGGAGCGCTGGCATTTCTCTTTCGTACAGCCAAACGGAAGCCTTCGACCTCAATTTCGATCTCCTCCGCATCCGAATCATCAATTGATTTGAGAATTTCGGCAATATCCTGATAACTCAAACTCACAGACTAATTACTTGGCTAGGGCTAAGTCGCCATAAGGCGGCAGAAAAATTATTTGATTATTTATTTTTATTCGTCAGTTATTTATATTCAATCGTATATATCAAATATATATATTATTTGCAAATTAACCGGGTTATAGAAAATGTTCAGTTGCAACTCCGAAAACTGGTATCCGCTGCGCAATTTTGCGAACCTGTAAATTGGTCGCAATGCGCTATACTTTTTGCGAAAATTCAGATTCGTCAAATTGATCGATAAATCAACTTGATATTTTCTGTAAGTTGAGTTTCAAATCATTTGGATTGAACATGGAACGGATACTGATCGCAAATCGTGGTGAAATCGCTCTGAGAGTGGTCCAAGCTTGTCGGAACCTGGGAATTGCGAGTATTGCTGTCTATACCGACTCCGACCGGAAATCTCTACATGTATTGCAAGCTGACGAAAGTATTAGGATCGGTCCCAACGCAGCCAACTTAAGTTATCTGAATCAGAATGCTCTGGTTCATGCAGCGATCGCCAGAGATTGTCAGGCAATACATCCCGGCTACGGGTTTCTATCAGAAAATCCTCAATTCGTTCAGCGCTGTGAGCAGGAGGGTATTATTTTTGTCGGTCCGTCCTCTGATTCCATTCGGCTTATGGGCGACAAGTCACAGGCGCGAGCCGAGGCGGTCAAACTCAATATTGATGTGGTGCCCGGTTCTGAATCTTCTTTCACAGATTGCAGGCAAGCTATTGAAATCGCAGAGGCAATTGGATTTCCGGTTCTGATAAAAGCCCGCGGTGGCGGCGGTGGACGCGGCATGAGGGTCGTTCGCGACAAGGACCGGTTCGTTTCTGAATTCATTCAAGCGTCGGCGGAGGCACAATCTGCATTTGGCGATGCGGCACTGTATCTGGAAAAATTTCTTACTGGAATTCGTCACGTGGAAGTTCAGATTCTCGCCGACAACTTTGGAAATGTAGTCGCTCTGGGCGAGCGTGACTGTACCGTTCAAAGGCGGCATCAGAAACTTGTCGAGGAATCTCCTTGCAGTGTAATTAACGATACCCTGCGTGCTAGTCTGCATGATTGCGCGGTTCGTTTAGGGGAATCGATCGGATATCGAGGGGCTGGAACGGTTGAGTTTGTACTGACCGAATCCCGGGACCGATACTTTTTTATCGAGATGAATACCCGCATTCAAGTCGAACACCCGGTAACCGAACAGCTTCTCGGGCTAGATCTGGTGGAGGCTCAGATTCGAGTCGCAGCAGGGGAGCCATTGTCGAGAATTGTCCCAGAAAAAACACTCGTAGGACATGCGATTGAATTTCGTGTCAATGCAGAAAACTGGCAAAATGAATTTCGTCCGTCGCCCGGTACAATCACGCACTGGGAGTCACCCGCAGGAACAGGCATACGTGTGGATACCCACGCCTATCAGTCATTTCGAATCAGTCCTTTTTATGATTCGATGATTGCAAAACTGATCGTTCACGGACACGACCGCGAACACGCGCTGATTCGCGCCAAGCATGCATTGGAAAATTTTCAGGTCGAAGGGGTTTCCACAACGATCGGATTCCATCAAAAATTGTTACAGCACAACGATTTCAAAACAGGTAACATTTCCACCAAATGGGTAGAAGACAAGTTTCTTCCGGAGATCAGCTGAGATGGCGCGTAGAGTAAATATTATCGACCTGACGATGCGAGACGCACATCAATGTCTATGGGCGACGCGCATGACAACTGCGATGATGAGAGATATCGCCCCGGTACTTGATCGTTCAGGATTTGAAGCACTGGATCTGGTTGGCGGCGCGGTTTTTGATGTCTGCGTACGTTATCTTCGCGAAGACCCTTGGGAGCGCATGCGCATCCTAAGCAGTTGGGTCAAGGAGACGCCGCTGATTATTCATACACGCGGCCAAAGTCTTTTCACCTTCGAGTTTTTCGCAGATGATGTGGTTGAGCTCGCAGCAGAGCGATTCGCTGCAAACGGCATGCGATACCACACGCCATACGATGCCATCAATGACATTCGGAATCTTGAAATTCCGATACGTGCAGCAAAACAGCACGGATTACACACGATCGGAGGACTGGTTTATACCGTCAGTCCGGTTCACACCGACGAATTCTACGCGGAGAAGGCGAAGCAGTTGATCAAGCAGGACGTTGATGGCGTGTATATCAAAGATCCGAGTGGTCTTTTGCGGCCAGACCGTGTTCCGACTCTGGTTCCTGCGCTGAAAAAAGCGATTGGCGATTTGCCGCTTCAACTCCACTCCCATTGCCTGTCCGGACTTGCACCATATACTTCGCTGATCGCCGTGGATTATGGTGTTGATGTCGTGCACACAGCAACATCGACCCTCGCGAATGGGGCTTCGCATCCACCGACTGAGCTATTCGTTCGCAACTGCCGGCGCAGAGGCTATGAAGTCGATGTCGATTTGGAGCAGGTCGAACAGGTTGCGGACAAACTGGCCTACCTCGCGAAGACTGAAAACAAGCCAGTCGGAGAAGTTGCGGAATATGATGAATTTCACTATCACCACCAGATGCCAGGTGGAATGATTTCCAATTTACGTTATCAGTTGGGTACACTTGGAATCGAGGACCGGCTTCAGGAAATTTTGGAGGAGGCCGGGCAGGTACGAGCTGATCTTGGCTATCCGATCGTTGTCAGTCCATTTGCCCAATACATAATCACTCAGTCGGTGTTGAATGTCATGGGCCGAGACCGCGGGAATAAACGCTATGGTACGGTTCCGGATGAAGTGCGTCTTTATGTTCAAGGCGGCTATGGTGAGGTTGTCGGTGAAATCGACCCCAATCTCTACGACAAAATCACCCGAGGTGCAGAACCGATACGGGAGCGACCTGGCGTCAATGTTCCGCCAGCTCTGGACCGTTTACGCAGAACAAGGGGTCCATTCGCGTCGGACGATGATCTTTTGTTGGCAGCTTTCTATGCCGATAAGGAATATACCGCATTGAAAGGCGAGGGTCCGATCCGTCTGGATTCGCCATCAGTTGCCAGCTCACCGTTAACAACGCTGATCAAGGAACTCGCCTCGCGTCGCTCCATTCGCTCTTTCAGTATCAAGGCGATATCAACCTGACGAAACCGTAGGAGAGGTAATCATGTCTGAAGCCTGTATCATCACTGTCGCCATCACTGGTGCGGTTCCCAGAAAAGAAGATAATCCCGCAGTACCGGTAACACCACCGGAGCAGATAGAGTCGACGCATGAAGCATATGAGGCCGGTGCGTCTTTGGTCCACATTCATGTTCGTAATGAAGATCAGTCACCGGGATCGGATCCGGAAAAATTTGCGGAAATTCAGGAAGGTGTGATGAAACACTGCCCCGGAATGATCATTCAATTTTCTACTGGTGGTCGCGGCAGAGAACTCAGCCAGCGCGGTGCGATGTTGGGACTTCAACCCGACATGGCTTCGCTCGCAACGGGTTCGGTCAACTTTCCCACATCGATCTATGAGAATCCACCTGATTTCGTCGATCAGCTTGCATCGACTATGTTGCAGTATGACATCAAACCAGAGATTGAGATTTTTGACGTCGCAATGCTGTATAACGCAGCTTCACTGGTCAGGAGAAATCTCCTTGCAACCCCGGTGCACGTGCAATTTGTGCTCGGCATACCAAACGCGTTGCCGGCACGACGGAGTTTACTCGAATTTCTGATTTCAGAGTTGCATGACGTTCTACCGGACGCAACCTGGACTGCAGCCGGTGTCGCCCGACATCAGTATACGGTCAACGAATGGTGTCTGGAACTTGGCGGTCACTGTCGGACCGGTCTGGAAGACAACATCAAATATGATCGCGACCGGCTGGCTTCCAGCAATGCTGAACTGGTAACAAAGATTGTTGAAGTCGCTGGCGAATTTGGACGACGACCAGCTACACCGCAGGAAGCAAGACAGATTCTAGGTCTGCGAATGGCTGCTTGAATTTAAGTTGTGTCATCGATGTGCCTGATTTGACGCGATTTTTCATCGATCACCCTCTACGAAAGGACTAAGCATGTACGATTTGTATTATTGGACGACACCGAATGGACATAAGGTAACCATGTTCTTTGAAGAAGCTGGTGTTGACTACAAGGTCATTCCTGTAAACATTGGTAAAGGAGAACAATTCGCTGAGGATTTTCTGAAGATTTCTCCAAATAACCGGATTCCGGCACTGGTTGACCATGAACCTGAATCCGGGAAAGAAAAGCTATCCTTGTTTGAATCAGGCGCCATGCTGCTATATCTCGCGGAAAAACATGATGCATTCATCCCCTCAGAGATCAAAGGGCGTTCCAATGTCCTGCAGTGGCTGATCTGGCAGATGGCAAATCTGGGACCAATGGCGGGTCAGAATCATCACTTTGTCACCTATCTTGATGAAGAGATTCCATATGCGACCAAACGTTATGTTGGAGAGGTGTCGCGACTTTATGCAATTCTGGATAACCAACTAACGGACAATGAATTTATCTGCGGGGAGGAATATTCGATCGCTGACATGGCGAGCTATCCGTGGATTGTCCCTCACAAACGGCAACGACAAAATCTTGAGGAATTTGAGAATCTAAGCCGGTGGTTCGAGCAGGTCCGCAATCGTCCTGCGACTGCCCGCGCCTACGAAGTTGCCAATCAGGTGAATCCGAATCCACAAAATATGACCGCCGAAGAAAAGAAAATCCTGTTCGGACAGGATGCCGATACACTGCGCAAATTACGAGACAACTGATCAGTAAAGACAATGCAAAAGGCGGTTAAGGGGCCACTTGAGGGTCTGTCTGTCATAGATTTCACCACGCTTGCACCAGGTCCGCTTGCATCCTTGATGCTAGCCAATGCCGGTGCGGAAGTGATAAAGGTGGAACGTCCCGGCATCGGCGATGAGATGCGAGTTTACAAGGATGCGTTCGGTGATAATGGCGTCACTTTCGCACTATTGAATGCTGGAAAGAAGAGTATAACTGCTGACTTGAAAGATGTAAAATATTTGAGTGAAATCAAATTATTGATAAATAAAAGTGATGTAGTACTTGAACAGTTCAGGCCCGGCGTGATGACGAGACTGGGATTGGGATACGATGATTTGTCGATCGACAACCCTCGATTGATTTATTGTTCGATCACTGGATTTGGTCAAACCGGTCCCAAAGCTTCGGTTGCCGCACATGATCTGAATTATGTCGCAGATACTGGCATGCTCGCGGTCGGTGACAATAGCTCCGGCAAGCCATCAATTCCACCATTGCTCGCGGCCGACCTGGCAGCAGGTTCCTATCCGGCTGTTATGAACATTCTTCTGGCACTTCAGCAGCGAGCACGTACAGGAAAAGGGTGCTACATCGACGTGTCGATGACAGATTGTTTGTTTCCCCTGATGTTCTGGTGTCTGGGATTGGGATGGGGAACAGGCAACTGGCCTGAGAACGGCAATCAACTTTTGACGGGGGGCTCGCCGCGCTATCAGATCTACACCACCTCTGATGGTCGCTACCTAGCGGTAGCGGCACTTGAGGAACGATTCTGGAAGGAGTTTTGTGCGATTATCGGATTTGATAGAGCTTCTATCGATGAGGGTACACAGCCAAAAAAGGTTACAGCTGCCATAGAACGAATCATTCAGGAGCAAAGTTCCACTTATTGGAGGGATGCATTTGAAAATAAAGACGCCTGTGCTGTCATAGCCAGTACGCTGGAGGAGGCGGTCGGTGATGCTCATTACATTGCTCGCAACGTATTTGACAGAAAGATTCAAACTGGTGAGGGAGATATCGTCAGTGCATTGCCGATGCCTTTCGATGAGCGTTTGATGGATGGCGCTTCGATAGAAAAAAGGGTGCCGCAATTAGGCGAACATAATGAACAGTACGGAATCGGCTGAAATGAGATCGGTGAAAAAGATCGGCGTAGTCGGTGCCGGGTTGATCGGGTCAGGTTGGGTTTCCCGCTTTAGCGCGAGAGACATTGACGTATTGGTCTACGATCCGAGTTCGGATGGTGAAGAAGTGTTGATGGCGCATGTTGAAAACGCTTGGTTCGCGCTTGAGAAACTTGGATTTGATCGAAACCGTTGCGGCGATGTCAGATTTTGCGATGACTTGGAGGAAGTTGCGGGAACTTGTGATTTCATTCAGGAAAGTGCGCCTGAAAACCTTGAGTTGAAAAAAAAGTTACATGAGCAATTGGATGCAATCGCACCACCAGATGTTGTCATTGCCTCCAGTTCGTCGGGATTGCTGCCCTCGGAAATACAGGCAGACGTATCGCATCCCGGTAGAATCTTGATAGGCCATCCTTTCAATCCCGTTTACATATTACCGTTGGTAGAAATTGTTAAAGGTGGGAACACTTTGGAGCGTCATGCGAATGAAGCGGCGAATTTTTATCTCTCAATCGGCATGTATCCGCTAATGGTTCGCAAGGAAATTGACGGTTATATTTCGGACCGGATTCAAGAAGCGGTATGGCGAGAAGCGCTGCATATGGTCGCTGACGGTGTTGCCTCGACACAGGATATTGACGACGCCATTGTTTATGGCCCTGGCTTGCGCTGGGCCATTATGGGTGTCTGTTTGACATTTCATCTTGCTGGCGGAGATCAGGGGATGAAACATATGCTCAAGCAATTCGGTCCTGCACTGAAGTTACCTTGGACGCACATGGAAGCACCTGAACTGACAGATGAACTCATAGACAGGATGGTATCTGGAACCCGGACACAGGCAGGAAACCAGTCAATCCGCGACTTGGAACTTTTGCGTGATAATTGTCTGATTGAGATTCTTGAAGTCTTGAGCCGATACAGATTTGCCGCAGGCAACACACCATTCAAAGCCGATACTCTCGGACCTTCTTGAACAGTCCATATACAAAAAATATTCAGCGACTTCTTAATCCCCGTCATATCGCCATGATTGGCGGTGATCAGGTTCGCCGCGCCATCATTCAGTGCGACCGTCTTGGATATAGTGGCGAAATCTGGCCGGTGAATCCAAAAAGAGAGCAGATCGAATCGCGTGACTGCTACGCATCTTTACATGATTTGCCACAGACTCCTGATGCTGCGTTCGTCGCCATTCCTAACGATGCGACTGTCGACGCTGTTGAACACCTCTCGTCAATTGGTACAGGTGGAGTGGTGTGCTATGCCTCCGGGTTTGCAGAAGTCGGCAAAGATGGAGAACTTCTGCAACGTCGATTGGAGCAAGTTTCAGATGGGATGCCACTGATCGGGCCAAACTGTTACGGACTTCTCAACTTTCAGCAGGGCGTGGCGCTGTGGCCGGACGAGCAGGGTGGTGAACGCTGTGAGCGAGGTGTCGCAATCATCAGCCAGAGTGGGAATATTTCCATTAATTTTACGATGCAGCGGCGCGGTGTCCCCATTGCATTTCTGATTTCTACAGGAAATATGGCAGGCCTGAAGACACATGACTACATCCACGTCATGCTGGAGAATCCGGATGTTACTGCCATCGGACTATATCTTGAGCAAATTCCGGATGCCAGGGTATTGTCGGAGGCTGCAATTTGCGCACTGGCACGCAATATTCCAATTGTAGTCCTACAAGCAGGGTTTTCGGCAGTTGGATCCAGCGTAACAATGACTCACTCTCATTCAATGTCGGGTAACAAAGAACTCAGCAAGGCCTTCTTTGAGAAATTTGGAATGATTCAAGTTCACAGCATTCCTCAGTTTCTCGAAACCTTGAAATTTGTATCTGTTCTGCCCCCGGTTGCCGACCGGACGATTGCTTCGATCAGCTGTTCTGGTGGTGAGGCAGCCTTGGTCGCTGATCTGGCAGAAACTTTTGACTTGGAGTTTTCAGAATTCACTCCAGCACAAGTAAATCAGTTATATCAAGTGCTCGGCGACCGGGTAGTCATCTCGAATCCACTTGACTACCACACCTACATCTGGGGAAATCAGAATGCGCAAAAAGAGTGTTTCCAAGCAGTTTTTCGAGGCAGTCAAGCGACAAACATAAAAGTATTCGATTACCCCGCACCAGGACTATGCGATACGACTGAATGGGAATTCGCCGTTGAGGCGATCATTGACGCCAAGAATGAAACGGATGCCCGCGTTGCAGTGGTCGCGACCATGCACGAGAATTTCCCGGCACATGTTCAACAAAAACTGGTCGAAAACGGTATTGCACCGATGCTTGGCATGCACGAATGCATTCAAGTAATTTCCGATTGCGTCAAATTTGCATCGGTTCGGGAGAACTTGCAATCATTGCACCCACTGGTATCGAGCGACAGTGGCAGTAGTATCTCGGATACGCTGAGTGAGTTTGAAGCCAAGCAGCAGCTACGACAATTTGGAGTCAATATTGTTCGAGGTCGGCTCGCATCCGATTTCAGCGAAGCAGCCTCTATTGCTCATGGTTTTTCCTATCCGGTAGTCGCAAAGGCATGTTCTGCAGATATCGTGCACAAAACCGATTCCGGTGGTGTAATCCTGAACATACTCTCAGACGAAAATCTATATGACGCGATCGTTTCACTATCTAGGATCAGCGATCAATTTCTGATTGAAGAAATGGCTTCGGAGCCTTCTTTAGAATGTCTGGTCGGTATACGAAACGACAAACACTTTGGACGAATCATGATAATTGGTCAGGGAGGTAAACTAACTGAACTCTATAGTGATGCGGCAGTTTTATTCTTTCCTGTACAACCGGAGGATCTACGAAAAGCGTTGGTTCAATTGAAGTTTGGGAAGTTATTCTCAGGGTATCGGGATGAATATCTCGATTTGGATATGATCGTTTCAACATTGGTCCGGATCGCGAATTTCACCGCTGATGAGTCCAATCGGATCAACGAACTCGAAATCAACCCACTATTTTTATATCCGGACAACCAGGAAGCCCTCGTCATTGATGCAGTAATTCGAAGATGCAAGTGAGTAGAATAAATCTTGGTATGAACATTGCGAACGATTTTTTATCCTATTTCGAGGCATATTTGCTTTGTTTTTGTAGTGAGGAGTTTATCAGGGAATGAGCAAAAAGGTATTAACTGTAAAGAATGATTCAATTTTGGAGATCACGATCAATCGCCCCAAGGCAAATGCGATTGATCTTGAAACCAGCCGCACAATGGGTGAGGTACTATGTGATTTCCGAGATGATCCAGGGCTGAAAGTCGCGATTATCACTGGTGCCGGTGACAGATTTTTCTCTGCTGGATGGGACCTCAAGGAGGTTGCAGAAGGAAATGCTGGGTTTGATGATGACTATGGGCCTGGTGGATTTGCCGGAATTACGGAACTGCACGATCTGGACAAGCCTGTGATCAGTGCTGTTAATGGTTATGCAGTTGGCGGTGGATTTGAAATCGCGTTATCGTCAGACATGATTGTTGCAGCTGATCATGCGCAGTTCTTTCTTCCTGAAATAAAAGTTGGTGTAGTTGCTGACGCTGCTTCGTTTCGGCTACCAAGACAGATTCCGCGGGCGATTGCGGTTGAGATGTTGTTGACTGGAAGACGAATGTCTGCACAGGAAGCACAGCAGTGGGGTCTCGTTAATCAGGTTGTCAGTCAGGATCAGCTTCTGCAATCAGCACGTGAACTGGCTTCTATCATTGCCGAAGGTGCGCCATTGGTAGTCGCAGCTGTAAAGGAAATTCTTCGCAAAACTGAAGATGTCAGTATCGAGGAATGTTATCGGATGTTGCATGAAGGTGAATTTGAGGGCTATCAGAGAATGATGGCGTCCGAGGATGCCATGGAAGGGCCAAAATCATTCGCTGAAAAGCGCGATGCTAATTGGAAAGGGGAGTAACGGAGGTGTCGGAGGAAAGTCAGCAACTACAGTGAGATTCTTATTTAACTGAAAATTGCAGACTGCCCCGAAAACATATTCGTTATCACTCGCACCGACCGGAAGCTGAATACTAACTCAATGGCGGTCAGTTTATCCAGTGTCGATATTGTGGGAGCTGGGCCGGCAGGACTCTATACAGCCATTCTTCTTCGCAGATTCTTCCCGCGTCTGAGAGTGCGCGTCACCGAGCAGAATCCGGAAGGAGCGACATTTGGATTTGGGGTTGTATTTTCGGATAGAGCGCTGGACTTTATGGAGCACGACGATCCTGAAGTTCATAGTCTGATTCTTCCCGAAATGGAGAGCTGGCGAAATTTGACGCTCAATCTGCCCAAAGAGAGGATTGTGCTCGATGGTGTGGGTTTTACAGCCATTGGAAGGTTGAGATTGCTAGAAATTCTGAGTGCCCGTGCAATAGCATTAGGTGCTGAAATTCGATACGACAGGGCGGTCACTTCACTGAACGAACTTGACGGTGACCTGATCATTGGCGCGGATGGATTAAATTCAGTAGTTCGACAGGCCGATAATGAAATCTATCAATCAGAAATAAAATTTGCCAACAACTATTTCGCGTGGTTTGGAACTGAAGTACGCTTTGAAACGTTGACGCAAACGTTCATCGAAAGTGAGCATGGTCCATTGAATGCCCATCACTACAGATATGAAAATTCAATGAGCACTTTCATTGTCGAATGTGGTCCTCGTACGTTCGAGTCTTTCGGCTTCAACAAGATCGGTGAGACTACAAGCGCTCAAATCTGCTCAGAGCTTTTCGCCCATGTTCTTGGAGGTGGTTCACTGGTTACCAACAATTCTGTCTGGCGCCGGTTTCCCAAGCTTTGGTGTGAAAGATGGCATTCGAATAATCGTGTCCTTGTCGGTGATGCTGCACATACGGCGCACTTTTCGATAGGTTCAGGAACTCGTCTGGCAATGGAAGACGCTATTGCACTTGTCAGGATGCTCGATTCGAACGAGACGGTTGAAAATGCCCTGATGGCTTACGATGCGAACCGACGCGCCATAGTGCGAAAGATTGTCACGGCCGCTGAAGCCTCGGCAAATTGGTATGACCAGTTTAGTGAGAAAATGGCGCAATCACCGAAAAATTTTGCGCTTGACTACCTGATGCGATCGGGACGCATGAGCAAAGAGCGTTTGCGTTCCATTACACCGGAATTTATGAAACAATTCGAATCAAAATAAGCGCTTTCTGCTAGGGCTTGTTTTGCTTTCAAGACCAGGTATACACAAATTTCATTCCTGCGAAATGCCTGTCCTTGGCATTTGCACTGCAATCTCGATATCATTCCGAATGCAAGTCGCTATCGGCCTTAAGTGAGTCGTTGCAGATTATCCCTGACCGCCACATACACGCCAATTCCGCCTTACGTTTTACAGCCTAGTTTTGATTGATCCACAGTACATTATTTTTGTTCTAACTTCGTGTATTTCTAAGAAAGCAGATTATGTAAATACGATTGTTCTAAAAGCCGAAACTTTCGAGATTAAGCATTTCGTGCCCAGTAAATTACGATGTCGAGACAAGTCTACTAAAGCACCAATGTCAAGCGACTTTCCATTTTCTTCCCACCGCGAAAATTGTTGGCTGTTCAAAACATTAACTCATGGCAAAATCACGCAGAGACGGACGACATGAAATAAAATGACCGGTATCTGAGCACCACAATATTCAAATTCGATTTACAGTAACTGAACTTGCAAAAATAATATCCTCGCCTGTCAAATGACGAAAACTACAATTGAATTAAGCGACGCAACACTTAAGAAAGCAGAATTCGTTGCAGCACACCAAGGTGTAACTATTAGTCAACTTGTCGCCAAATTGCTAGAAGATCTTGTAGCATTGAGAGATACGGAAGAAATCGATAAACCTTGGATGGTCGGCTTTGGCGAACTGGCTGATCTTGCAGACGAGAATCGCCGTATACTTGATCTCATCGATGAAGAGTTCGGTGTCGTTGACGAGAATGATTGTCGATGATATTGGATACCAACGCTCTATCAGCGTGGGCAGAAGGAATTCACGAGGTGGAAGAAATTCTGCGCAACGCGCCAAGCGTTGTAGTTCCCAGCATAGTCCTCGGTGAATACTATTTTGGGATCCTACAATCTCGTTATCATGACCGGTATGTCAATTGGCTGAATCGCATCTTGGTCAATCTCCAAATTGCATCTGTAAATAGGGATACTGCAAACTTCTACGCACAAATCCGATTGGAATTGAAACATGCAGGTACTCCAATTCCATCCAACGACACGTGGATTGCTGCCCTTGCCAAACAATATGATTCACCAGTACTAAGCAACGACCTACATTTTGATTGTGTAAGTGGTATTCGCCGCATCGCATTTCACAGATAAAGTTTCTTCACTAAGAGTCGCTTGAAATGTTACATTGGTGAAGCCGAAAAGAATGTATTCGAGCCGCGGCGAAGTTATGGTTCAAGTCTAATTTTCAAGAACTGAATTAAATTCAAATTCCGCTCCCTTAGCACGTGACAATCGATCGTCTGACAACATCTTTCAGATATTGTCATCGAGTTATTCTAAGTTCAAGTTGTTGACAACATGAAACGGAAAAGCACATGCCGGTAAACTCAGTTGTAAGTTAACTGTCAACACAAAAATCGTAAATGAAGTAGAAAAAATTTCTAGCAGATGTGAGGCTAACGGTATCCGATTCATTTAATCGTAACGAACAGGTACGGGTTTCTGGTACAGGGTCCAGGCCAGTTATGAAATGGCTCAAGCGATGAAGAGTGCCGGTCAGACCGAAGTCAACCGATTATCGCCAATCTCACGAATACCGATCACTGCATTTGATCCGTTAACGAAATCGATTGAAACTACCATCGAACAAATCGAGTCGTAACGCAACAAACAGGCGAGATAGATCGCCTCGGTCGGAGAGTTTCCCCCGGTAACCTGTGTCTCCACACATCTGAAAATGTGGCAATCCAAAATGGCAATGCGCCACCCCAAGCGGCACTCTGCACCATGGATGGTAACTGACACGCAAAATCAAGCGCAAGACACGATGTCGGAGTATTTCGGAATTTGCGCTGGATGACACGCGCCGTCAGTTGGACGAGCAACGGCGCTTTGTGGATTTGGTCAGACACTGCACCGAAGTTAATGAGATGCTGTGCGAACAGCGCCTCTTCGGGCACCGCGTGATAAACTGACTTCTGGATGCGGGTTTTTATCGTCAAGGTCCAGGTCGGGCCGTAACCAATCGAATCGGGACGGGCACAATGACACGATGGCTTGCTAAGTTTTCCGTGGCGCTGAGCCAGATTGCCGGGGCGAAAGTCGCCGAACCTGGCAATTTGTTCCAAAATGGAATCGCGTTGGGTCTGCAGTTCCACAACAGAGGGATGGTCCATGGTTTAATTCCTGTGAGGCAGCGATCTATCTTTATGTTTAATTTACAGTCAGATAGACATCTTCAAACCAGTATTGAACACACTGTAATGAAACTGATCAAAATTCTGACGTGCACCCTTCGGGAGGTTAGATTCTTCTTTATCGGTAGAGCTCTTTATAATTGTGGTAGATTGATCAGTTCGTACCGTAGATCGTAAGTAGGAGTGGGAACTGTCTCTCTGAAATACAACGCATATTTTGAAACCATAAGACTTGAACAAAGAAATCCAAACCGAAATTCGCGACCCGGTTGTGGACGATGTTCCGGGTTCCTTGGAAATCGGTTTCGTGCGGTCCGAGCATACCAACTGTTCGTCGATTCTTTGGGATAATCTTGAACGAAACCCCAGCAAACTTGCAATCACCGGCGCCTCAGGTCAACTGACTTATAGCGAACTCGTAGCTGCTGCTTCAATGTGGGGAAATGCCTTCAAGGCGGCCGGATTGGAGCGAAACAGTCGGATTGTGTGTTTTTTGGATGATACGCCTGTGTATCCTGCGGTGTTCTTCGGTGCGGTTCGTGTCGGATTCGTACCAGTACTGCTGAATACGCAAACCAACCCCGAAATTCTGAACTACTATTTGAAAGATAGTGAAGCCAGACTCGTGGTCACCGAGGCATCGCTGGCCAATCAATTCAAAAAAGAAGTTCTTGACGATACCTGTGTCGAACAGATTATTGCGGTAAATGGTGAGAGTAGTAGTGATTGCGACAGTGTGTCCGAAGAAATTCTAAAGGATCAGCCGACACAGTTGGCTTGTGCTGATACAAGTCCTGATGACATGGCTTTCTGGATGTATTCGTCTGGCACCACGGGTCAGCCAAAAGGTATAGTACATCTGCATCACGATATGGCTTACACACACCAATCATATGGGTTGAATGTATTGAAGCTTGCAGTTGATGACATCTGTTTTTCAGTCCCGAAAATATTCTTTGCTTATGGATTTGGCAACTCCCTGACATTTCCTTTTTCTGTTGGTGCGACAACTTTATTGATGTCGGGTAGACCGAAAGCTGACATAGTTCTCGAAACGATTGAAACTTTCCGACCAACTGTGTTTTTCGGTTTGCCAACTCTCTACAACCTGTTGTGTCGGGATAAATCAATTGGTTCCAGAAATCTCAGTTCCATACGACAATCGATATCCGCCGCTGAAACTCTTTCGGAAGAGGGTTACAAAACTTGGCGCGGACTGGTCGGACATGGAATTACCGAAGGATTGGGTTCGACAGAACTGCTGCACATCTACCTTTCCAATCGGCATGGTGATCACCGCATCGGCGCGGCCGGCGCTCGTGTTGCTGGCTATGAGATCAAACTGATATCACCAGACGGCGATGAGGTGGGTGCCGGAGAGGAGGGCATCATGCTGGTGCGCGGTCATTCATCTACTCCGTGTTACTGGAATCGACCCGAAAAATTAGACGAGACCATTCGCGGGGACTGGATATATACAGGTGATCGCTTTCTGGAAAAGGACAGCTACTACTATTTTCAAGGCCGGGCAGACGATCTCGTCAAGGTTTCGGGACAATGGGTATGGCCGCTCGAGGTTGAGCGTTGTTTGAATGATCACCCTGATGTGCACGAATCAGCGGTAATGGCAGTGGCTTTACCAGACAAGCGCATGACTCTGCGAGCTGTCGTTTGCCTAAAAGACGGAAAATACGGTGACGACAGCCAAACCAGGTTGTTGCAGAATTATGTCCGCGATCAACTGATGCCTTTCAAGTATCCTCGCATCGTCGAGTTTCGCGACGAACTGCCGAAGACAGGAACTGGGAAAATTGACCGTCAGGCTTTGTTGCAAGATCGCTGAGTGCTGTAGCGGTCAGGTTCTGCAATGAGATGAATCGCAAATCAAGCAAATGCTATAGCCTGTTGATTTAGTACTGAAAGTTTTGTATAAGTAGTTCATTACCTCGTCCGTCCCACTTTCTTCAACTACAAAACTGGTTGTGGAAAATATCTCAGTTTAACGTGACGAACAACGGATCGGTCTCGAAAAATGAAATTGGTAGAAAACGTAGTTGCCTCGAAAAGTTCTCAGGTTGTAGAACCATATCCATATCAGCAGAAGCTGACCAGGAAGGAGTATGAGGCCAAAAAGGCCGAGTTGCAGGTTGAACTTGTCAAGGCTCAGAACTGGATTAAAAACGATAAACAGAAAGTTGTGATACTGTTTGAGGGACGGGATGCCGCTGGAAAGGGAGGAACAATAAAGCGGTTCATGGAGCATCTCAACCCCCGTATCGCCAGAGTTGTGGCTTTGCCGAAACCCGGTGAGAAGGAAAGAGGGCAGTGGTTTTTCCAAAGATATATCCGGCATCTGCCGACCGCCGGTGAAATGGTAATGTTTGACCGGTCTTGGTACAACAGGGCAGGAGTTGAACGGGTGATGAATTTCTGTAGCCGACTCGAATACCTGGAGTTTATGCGACAGGCGCCCGCACTGGAGAGAATGTTGGTTGACAGTGGCATTCACTTGTTCAAGTATTGGTTTTCCGTGAGTCGGGAAGAACAACGTCGTCGATTTGATGCACGAAGGAGTAGCCCTCTGAAGCGCTGGAAACTAAGCCCGATTGACAACGACTCCCTCAACCTGTGGGCAGAGTACACCGAAGCAAAAGAAACCATGTTCTTTTATACCGATACCAGGGATGCGCCGTGGACGGTGGTCAGATCAGACGACAAGAGAAGAGCGAGACTCAACTGTATGAGACATTTTCTGTCTAGTTTCGACTATCCTGACAAAAACACAGAAATTGTCGTACCCGGTGACCCTCAAATTATCGGACTGGCGCGCGAAATATTCGTTACACAAACATCCTCGCACGAGGAAACTAACCCGGATATGCCCCAATCGCATCCGGAATAATTTTCTATCAAACGCTATAGAGTCGGCCGAACTCGGGTAGTTGGTCGTCCACCCCTGCAAGTCTCAGGCAGTGCCATGCCATGGCATGATTGCTTGAAGTCGCGGGTTTTCCAGTTGCGTGCTCAATAGCGTTGACCACGGGTGCTATCCGAAGATTAGTGCACGACACGAACACCAGATCAACGTCTTCAATCTGACCCAGTTCTATAGCTGCCTTGCGGATCGACTCGGTTGAAATTCTTGCTGCTTTATTGTCGTCTTCCTCATTGAATGATCCGAATGCCACGACGTTGAAACCTTTACTTTCGATGTAGGCGGCGACCGCATCATTGACGTCTTCGCGATAGGGTGTCAGTACAGCAAGATTCATTGCACCCAGTGCTTCAAATGCAGCGAATGCGGCGGTGATCGGTGTGGTGCACTTCACTCCTGGGCGTTTTTCTCGAATCCGTTCGAATACTCGCTCTTCCCCTATAACCATTGAAGCTGACGTGCATCCGTAAGCAACCACATCCAGAGGTACATCTTTCAGTATCACTTCCGTACACTCAGGTATACGGTGTTCCATATCAGCAAGAGTTTCTGGAGTAATAGTGGCCGAATTTCGAATCCGACTCTCATAGAATGCGACACCTTCGACATCAAGAAACTCGCGGAATTCGTGCTCGATCGTCTGGTCGGTTCCAAGTACTATGACACCGATCGCCGCTCGTTCAGCGATACCGCCGTCTAGATCGAAGGGTATGTGGTTGCGAATAATTCTTGATGCCGGGTCAATCTTTTGCGCTGCTTCCATCTGAAATTCCTGCCTGAGCTTGTTGCGTCTGTTTGTAGACTTGTACTTAGTTGACGTGCAATTCTATCTATTTAGTTCGATTATGACATTTCTTTCGGTTGTATCAAAGACACTACCACTTCGGTTGGAAGCACTCCGTGTCAATTTCTGGCTTTTCTCCCAAAATTAAATCAGCAGCAATCTTGGCTGAGCCACAAGACATAGTCCAACCCATATGTCCCTGTCCTGAATTGACGAACAAGTTCTCGTATTTTGCGAATCCAATATAAGGAGTTCCCTGAGGTGTCATCGGTCGGAAGCAGGTCCGGTAAACGGGTTCGTCGTAGACCGCTGCATGAGGAAGCAGTTCTTTAACCGAGTTCATCATAGGTTTAAAATCTTTAGGTTTGTGAGTGAGATTGTAACCGGCAAATTCCGCTGTGGCAGTTGCTCTGACCGATTGGCCGATAGGCGAACAGGCAACCAGATTGTCTTCGTCGACCGTTCCGATTGACAGATTGGTATGTTCTTTATTCGCTGGCAGAGTCAGAGAATACCCCTTAACCGGGTATATTGGAAGGTTGACTCCAATTGGCCTCAGAACTAAAGGCGTGTATGCACCCAGAGAGACAATGAATAGGTCGGCTTCGATCTCACCCTTAGATGTAACTACACATCGCACACGCGTTGAGTCGGTTACAATCGACTTGATTTTTGTATTCAATAGAAAATCTACACCTCTTGATGTGCATATGCGGGCCAATCGCTGTGCAAATATCTGACAGTTTCCGGTTTCATCCGTCGGACCGTAGATTGCACCAGCAATTCTGTTACGGGAATGTTTGAACGCAGGTTCCAGGTCAACGACTTCGTCTGTACTCAGAACATCCAGTTGCTGGCCGTTATTCTGAAGTATCTTGGAATGCTCCACGCCTGCATGAAAAGATTTTGCTCTGCGATAGACATACAGCAGACCTTTGGTAATTCTGTCATACTCAAGATCGTTCTCACTGGTGACAATTCCCAATCGCTTTTGTGAGTAAACACAAAGATTATGTTTACTGATCGTATTGCGAATCGCATCTGCGTTGTTACATTGTTTGAGAAACAGCGTGGTCCACCGCCAGAATTGCATGTCGAACCGAAATCTGATTCGAAATGCCTGATCGTTACGATAGATTGATTTAAGCAGTATTGCCGGTACTTTGGGAGATGCCCATGCGAAAGCATGCCCGGGCGCGATCATCGCTGCATTGACACCACTGGCTTCGGAAGCGGGTTCAGGGTTGGAATCGACAACAGTGATTTGAAAATTATCGTTATGGGACAGTTCGTAGGCAGTTGTTATTCCGACAACTCCCGCGCCTAAAACCACGACCCGCATATCTGATACCGCCTCAGTTGAACCGATAGTGCACGGTTAGGTCAATTATTTTGCCGCGATGATTCCAATTTCCACATTGAATTGCGGTGCTGCCAATGCAGATTCGACGCAAGCTCTGGCGGGTGCGTTACCCGGTGACACCCACGCATCCCAGACCGAATTCATTTCATCAAAATCATTGATATCGGTGAGCCAGATGGTGGCGGAAAGCAGTTTTGTCTTATCCGTTCCTGCTTGTGATAAGAGATTGTCGATACGCTTTAACACGTCTTTTGTCTGATCTGCGACGCTCGCACCCGGTGCGCCGAGCGCTACCTGTCCTGCCAGATAGACAGTATCTGCGTTGATGACAACCTGGCTCATTCGCTGACTTGTATCAATTCTTTCAATCATGAGTTCCTACTCCTTTCTTAGTATGCATTTTGATTAAACCGCTCATTTTATGCTGATGCAACATCTTTTCGAGCCGGCGAGCCTGCCTCGAAGCGCTCATGCACCGTCGCTGGCCGGCCGGCTTTGAATGCCCGCGCTACGCCACGATCAGACAAAACCATAATTTTATCGCATTAGTGCAGGAGCTGAAATTGATCTCGTTTGAAAATTGCACCAGGAAATTGCTGGGCGATTGAGATCAAGCTGTCAAGTGCGCCTGCGGTTGCAAGGGGTTTTGTACTGTGGCGGACAACATCAATGCGGAACGTCGAATTTTAGTTCCCAGAGGTTAGGAATGTTTCTCCATGCGTCATGGTGTGGAAGCTATGCCATTGATTGAAGTACTAAACGAAGTCAGTGCACTATAAGTTACATCTTTCCGACATGAGGTAATTCGTCAAATTGGTTAAACGCTTTTCCAACCGATAGAGTGGAAAATTATGTTCAACTCAAGGTTGCGTTAATATGATGGAAATCCGGGTCAGCGCGGGATGGATTTCCTCTGTCGGCGAATCGCTTGAAGACTACGTACCAGCCGAACACATGCTGAATCGCTATAGTCTTTCTTGTTGAATTTTTGACTGACTGATTGTAGGCTAATTCTTATGCCATGCAACATTGCGCGTCGAATTAGTGATAAAGTGGAATTAATTGCTGAAAATCCATATGGACATTATGTTAATGTGACTCGGTTGCAGGGATGCAAAGCAGAACCAGTGTCACATTAGTGTGCTTGTCGAGGATGTACCGGGTCAATGAGTTTGTCTTTCCACAGCCTCTTCAGTATGTCGCTATAACCCCTGTAGTAGAAATTTCCATTTCTTCTCAGAATTTCATTTTTTCGCTGATTGAAGACTTCGGGAAGCATTCTCCAAGGTAGTCCGGGGTTTTCGTGATGAACCCAATGGTAATTGTTGTTCAGATAGAGCAGTCGAGTCAGAAAAGAGCCTTCAACAATGAGACTTCGTTCATCTTGTGCAGGTGACCATCGGTGTTCTGTATAAGATCGAAATAGAATCAACGAAATACCGGGATAGACAAAACAGAGCAGAAATTTCCAGACAGGCAAACCGGAGAGTTGCACAAACATAAGAATGCCAGCACACCAGATGGCGTGAATCGACCAGATTCGCAGACGCTGGGTGTCACCGGCAACAATGAATTTCAATTCGCTTTTCCACAAATGAAAAAGTGATATGAACGGTCCGATCAGTAATCGACCAGCAAGGGTGAAATTGAATCGGTAGAGCCACTTACCGAATTGCCCCAGGTGATCGAATTGTTCGCGGGTTAGGTATATGGATTCAGGGTCGGATTCGACATCGGTCAGCACATCTGCGCGATGGTGTTCGAGATGGGAGTCGCGATAAGTCGGGTACGGGTAGTACAATGACAACGGCGGATAAACCAATAAAGTATTGAACCATTCGCACCTTGTCGGATAGCCATGAACCGCAATATGTTGAAAACTACCGTGCAAGCCGCTGATGTAACCGCCCAGTATAAAAAGCGCTGCAAGCGGTAAAGAGTCGCCATACATCACCAGGGCCAACCAGCAAGTATAGATTCCAACTCCCAAAGTGATGTCGAAAATGAATGTATCCTTGCTCATATCAATTCACAATCTGCAGTCTGGTCATGCAGAATTCTACAGGTTGATTGCCGATTGAAAATTAGTTTCTGTTTGACTTGAATTAATGGCAGTCAGGACGTCAAATAATACTTGAACCAAGGTAGAATTCAAAACTCGCTAACTGGAATTTTCAGTTGATGCTGCAGGTTGCCGAATCCATTTGCATATGGCTGATCTGAAATCGAGTTTTTCATGTCAATCATTATTGTCCGTCGTTAAGCCATTCGTTGAACCAACGTTCCCTGACTTTTTCCGTGCGTGAGTACCATTCGCTTGCAATACGAACAAAATTCTTGGAACTCGATGTCGTTGATCTTGGCATGTATGTAAGCATAGACACATTGGATTTTTCATGCAGGCCTATTCGTTTCATTGAGGAACTTCGAGTTGGGGTATAGGGAATCAGGTTTGATACATCTGCCATCTTCTGAGTGCCTGTAACGTACCTGATAAACTTTTTCGCTACTTCTTGATTAGGCGAGTCGCTCAGTATGCCCCAAACTCCAAATTCCAGTAGCTGCCCGTCCTGAATGACGGATATGGCAGCGTTATGGTTCACTGTAGCTTCGAAAAATCGGCCGTTGAAACCTGATGCCATGACGACCGTTCCATCCTGTAATAATTTCGGGGGTTCGGCTCCACTTTCCCACCATACGATGTGGTCACGAATCTGGTTCATCCGGCGGGTGACCAGGTCCAATCCTCTTTCTGAACTGAGCAGTTCATATATTTGTTGAGGAGGAATTCCGTAGGATAGCATTGCCCACTCCAATACAGCTCGAGGTTGGCGTTGAAGGGCGCGTTTGCCTGGAAAACGTTCAATATCGAAAAAATCGGCAATTGAAGTCGGCTTTTCCTCCAGAAATGCACGTTCACTGTAAGCCACAACAGTCGCGTACTCAAGGTGCGCAATGCCACAGTCGAGGAATGCATCTTCCAGAAAGTCATCTTCAGCTGCAGTGCCGTCTGCGGCAGGAGCAAGCATTGAACTGTCAAATTCGATAAGGATTTTTTCGTTGCACGCAAAGTGCGCATCAGATTCGACAAAATCTACGACATCAAATTCAGGATTGTTTTCCTGGTTTCGGATTTGCAACGGTTCAATTCCGCCATTGTATCGGCGTAATTTGACTTCGATGCCGGTTTCCTTTCTGAACGGCTCGATAAATGCGGCAAGTTGCGCTCTTTCGTATGCACCACCCCATGATGTAACAGTCAGTGTCTGGCCTTCATCTGAAACTGCAAGCGCTGGAACACACAGCGCAATGGTTAATACAAATTTTCTATAGAGATTCATTTTCTTCTTGTCGAAGTCGTTGAATTATCGCAAGATATGAACGAATCACATCGTAGTCCCATACCACACCGAGAAGTTTCCCGTCAGTCGATGATACAACTGGTGCGATATCGGCAGTGAAGGTTTTGAAATCCTCGACGGCTTCTCGCATATTTGTTAATTCTGTGAATACGAGTGGATTGTGTTCGATCGCGTCGCTGATCGAACTTGAAGGCGCGTAGTTATCCAATGCCTTGACCTGAACAATGCCGACAAACACCCCATTATCGTCGGTTACGATGCCTTCGTCGTACCAACTATTTGCCAGTTTGTCTTTGACCGACTCCACTGTTTCAAACGGATGCAGGCGAAGGAAATTTTCGTGCATCAGATCGGCAACCTTTTGATAGACAGTCAGCGCATTTGTTCGTCCCAGAGAGAGATCAAATCCTCGTTGATTCAATTGAATGTCGAAAAATGATCGACCGAAAATTCGATATGAGATCAGATTTGAGAATACTACCGCGACCATCACTGCAATAGCGAGATCGTAATTACGTGTCAATTCGAAAACGATAAGAATTGTTGTAAGCGGCGCACCGATGATGGGACTTGTTGCGGCCATCATCCCACAGACTGCATAAGGAATAATTCCCGAATGTCCGATCGCGGTGAAATCATCGAGAATCCCACCGCAGAGAGCACCAAATAATATTCCGATAAGCAGTATTGGGCTGAAAACTCCGCCGACGAAACCGAATCCCAGACAAATCGATGTCAACACGATTTTGGCTACGATGAGCAGCGTCAGTTCACCGAGTCCAAAAGCGTGATCAATGGTTGCGAATCGAAGACTCGTACTGCCGATACCCAATACATCAGGAATCCAGATTGCGACCAGCCCGAGGATCATTCCCGCGATCATTGGTCGAAACTGGGTTGGAATATTTGTTCGTTTGATCAAGGCTTCACAAGTCAGGATGCCTTTTGCGTATATGATGGCGAGCAGAGCACTCAATACACCGATGATCGCGAAAAATATAAATTCGTAGCCAAATTGTACGCCTTCGAACTCCACCAGAAACAGAGCGGGTCGGTGGAACATCACATTGGCAACAACATAACCGACAGCAGCTGCGACCGCCGTCGGCGCGAACACCTGTATCGAATAGTGTCTGAGTATCACCTCATGCGCGAAAACCAAGCCTGCGATCGGAGCATTGAACGCGACAGCGATAGCCGCCGCCACTCCACTTGCGATACTGACCGCTTGCAGATTGCGAATTTCAAGATTCAGCTTGGCAGCGATGGAGCCGATGATGGTACCGAGATAAACCAGAGGCCCGTATTGGCCGACCGATGCGCCGGTTCCCAACGACAACAGTGCTGCCAGAGTGGACATCAATCCGCTTTTGATCGATTCACCAGCACTTCTGGTTTGTACCATCCAAATCGAATCGGAAGGTCCCAGGCCTCGTCGTAGTCTCACCATGTAACGCACAATCAGCCCGACCGCGAGCCCTCCGAGCGTTGGTACCAGAACCGTGGCGATGTTTAGAAATAGTATGTCTTCCGAGCGCTGAATTCGTGCGCTCGGTGATATCAGCAGATTACGATTCAGCCACAGAACTGCTTCGACGAATGAAAGTGCCAGTAGGGAAACAACAGCACCGATTGCAGAACCTAGCGCAGCAAGAATGACAATACGCAGGATGATGGTTTTTAATTCGTTATTGCTGACAGTCAATATCGGCACGATTATCTGGCTCAAATATGGTGAGTGTTCGAAGACTCAGAGAATTTCCAGAACTCGTTCTGGTGGGCGTCCGATAGCAGCTTTATCTCCGTTCACGACAACAGGCCGCTGTATCAGAATTGGATGCTCGATAATTTTGTCAATCAGTTGTTCATCTGTCAATTGGGGATTGGCAAGATTTTCTGATTGATAGATCGGCTCGTTTGTTCGAATCAAATCTCGGGGTTTCATGCAGAGTGCATCAAGAATCTCACTTAATGTCTGAGCGGAAGGCGGGGTCTTGAGATACTCGATGACCGTAAACTTGAAATTGTTATTCTGCAGCAATTTCAATGTAAGCCTTGATTTTGTGCATCTTGGATTGTGGTAGATCGTTACGCCCATGAAATTACCCGATTTTCAATGAAATTGCATTTAAACGGAAACCATTGTTCGGTTAGAACTCGAAAGTATTTTAGCTTGTTTTCCGGCAGAAATATCTTGTCGACAGTTGTGGAATTTTGTGCGATGGAAGGGGAACAAGCGATATTTCGTTGAAATCAGGTTATTTCGGAAAGCCCTGTGCAGAATACGCGCTCACTCATTTACGGATAAAATAGACTGTTCAGAATACAAACCGTCTGTGAATAAATTGTACCAGTCAAATCAATCCTATTCTGTTCTTCCAACTGCGACAATAAGCAGACATGGAGGAAAGATACTCGCCGATCAGTTGGCCGCCCAGGGAACTGAAGCTGTATTCTGCGTCGCCGGAGAGTCGTTCCTGCCTGCGTTGGACGGACTGTATGATCACAGCAGCATCCAGACTGTTACCTGCAGACACGAGAGTGGCGCAGCGATTATGGCGGAGGCGTGGGGCAAAATGACCGGCCGGCCGGCTGTGGCATTTGTCACCCGGGGACCGGGTGCAACCAATGCCTGTCTGGGTGTGCATATCGCGTACCAGGATTCGACCCCAATGGTTCTGATGATAGGACAGGTGCAACGCGGCTATTCGGATCGGGAGGCATTCCAGGAAGTCGATTTCCGTACAATGTTCCGTCCCTTGGCGAAATGGGTTGCACAGGTTGAGGACACTACACGAATTCCCGAATATATCAGTCGTGCCTGGCACACCGCGATGTCTGGCCGTCCAGGTCCTGTCGTTCTGGTATTTCCTGAAGATGTGCTGTTTGGTGAAGAGCAGGTTGCAGACATTCCAGCAGCAAAGCCGAATGCGGCACAGGCACCGGAAGACTCCGCGGACCTTGTTGCAACATTTCTGGATTCGGCTAAGCGTCCACTGATTGTAGTTGGCGGCGGGGGATGGAGCGAGACTTGCCGAATTCAGCTCGCCGAATTCGTCCAGCAAAATAATCTGCCCGTTGTTGTTGAGTTTCGCTGTCAGGACTATATCGACAACCGCCATTCGAACTATATCGGTGATCTTGGAATCAGTACGGGTCCGGGACTTGTCGAGATGATGCAAGAGTGTGATCGCATCCTATGCATCGGAGCACGTTTGGGAGAATTGCCGACACAGAAGTATTCTTTGGTTGAATCGCCCTTGCCGAGCGCGGAATTCTTTCATGTGCACGCGGACATCGATGAATTGGGACGAGTCTACTATCCGAATATCGCGGTTAATGCATCATCCGGCTCTTTCATTGAGCGATTGCAGAATCTCACAATCAGCGATCAAAAAAACTGGCGCGAATGGACAGAACGCGGCCGTCGGCACTTTGTCGATCATTCAACCCAACTTCCGGATAACCCTGTCACGTTGAACGAGCAGGCGATCAGTTGGTTGAGAGATTATCTTCCGTACGACGCGATTATCGCCAGTGGTTCAGGTATCAGTAGTGGGGTACTTCACCGATACTATTACTATGGCGCAACCTATCGAACGCAATTGGCGCCAGCGACGGGTTCAATGGGCTACAGTGTGCCCGCAGCAATTGCAGCCAAAATGTGTGCGCCGGAAAGAAAGGTGGTTTGCATTGCCGGCGATGGGTGCTTTTTGATGACCAGTCAGGAATTGGCGACAGCCGCGATGCTCGAACTCGACATTACCTTTGTCGTGATCAACAACGGGGTACTCGGAACTATTCGGAAACATCAGGAAACACATTATCCCGAGAGGGTGTTGGCCACCGATCTGCACAATCCGGACTTTAGCACTTATGCACGGAGTTTTGGTGCACGGGGCTATGTTGCGACGACTCAAGACGAATTTGTCAAAGCCTTTGAAGCAGCGGATTCCGACGGCGGAATGTCGCTGGTCGATCTCAGAATTGATCGGGATAAGTATCTCGAATCCATGATGAAGTAGTCACTTCCTACGTATGAATACTCGTGTGTCATCCTTGTTTGACCTGTCCGGGAAAACCGCGCTGGTCACAGGCGCTTCAAGCGGCATCGGACATCACTTTTCGCACACGCTGGCGGCCGCCGGCGCTCAGGTGATTCTGACAGCACGACGCATCGAGCAGCTAGAGCAGGCAGTAACCGAAATTCAAACCAATGGCGGGAGTGCAAGTTGGTTAAAATTGGACGTGACCAATCAGGCAAGTGTCGAAGCCGCATTTTCGAATGCAATGACGCAGTACTCGCGAATTGATATCGTGATCAATAATGCCGGTATTGCATCAGGCGGAAACGCACTGGATGTGACCGAGAAGCACTGGGATGACGTGATTTCCACCAATCTGAAAGGTGCATGGCTGGTCGCGCAGCAGGCTGGACGCTGCATGTCAGCAGACGGCAAGGGTGGGTCACTGATCAATATAGCGTCCATACTTGGTATACGCGTGATGGGTGGCGTCGCCCCCTATGCAGCAGCAAAAGCCGGACTGGATCATCTGACGAGGGCCTTGGCTTACGAATGGGCACGATTCGATATTCGGGTCAATGCCATCGCTCCCGGTTATGTGGTAACGGATATAAATCGAGACTACCTGAATTCCCCACAGGGTGACAAGGCTCGAAAACGAATTCCGCAGAAAAGATTTGGACGGCCTGAGCACCTGGATGGAGCGATGTTGCTATTGGCGTCGGGTGCGTCATCATATATGACAGGCAGCACGATTGTTGTAGATGGAGGACATCTACAGTCTTCAATGTAGAGAGTGAATAACAACAATGGATTTTGAACTAAGCGGCGAGGTCAGGGATTACCAGCAAAGAATCCGTGATTTTGTAAACACACATATCATTCCAGTCGAATCGATCCCGGATGCCTACGATGAGGGTGAGAATATTGCCGATGAATATTTTCTACCGCTGCGTGAAAAGGCCAGGAGCGAGGGACTTTGGTGTCTGCAGATGCCAAAGTCGCTGGGTGGTGGTGGACTGTCAACGGTCGGAATGGCCGCCTGCTATGAGGAAATGGGTCGTTCGATATTCGGTCCCGTTGTATTCAATAGCGCTGCTCCTGATGATGGCAACATGATCGTTCTTGAACGTTTGGGTACACCGGCTCAAAAAGAGCGTTGGCTGCAACCGATTATCGACGGTACGGTACGTTCGGCACTTGCGATGACTGAGCCTGCGCCGGGATCAGGATCGGACCCGCTGGGAATGATGCTGACAACTGCTACCAGATCTGGTGACAAATGGCAGATACACGGGCACAAGTGGTTCATAACCGGTGCCGGAGTCGCTCAACATTTTATTCTGTTGGCGCGCACCTCTGATCACCCTCGAAAGGGACTGACCGCGTTTATGTTTGACCGAGACGATCCGGGTTGGGAACTGATTCGACGGGTGCCGATCATGGGACCCGAAGAGCACGGTGGGCACTGCGAACTGAAATTTGACGGACTTGAGATTCCGGATGAAAATCGCCTTCTGGAAATCGGCGACGGTATGAAAGTCGTTCAGATACGATTGGGAACCGCCAGGCTCACACATTGCATGCGCTGGCTGGGTTTGTGTCGTCGGGCTCTGGAGATCGCCGGTGAGTATGCGAGCGATCGCAAGGCATTTGGCAAATTGCTGACCGAACACGAAGGTGTACAGTGGATGCTGGGAGAAGCGGCGAGCAAAGTGCATATTGGCCGATTGCTGACGATGCATGCAGCATGGAAACTGGCGCAGGGAGACTACGCTCGCAAAGAAGTCTCAATAGCAAAGGTTATTGTCGCGGACACACTACATGATGTAGTCGACACCGCAATTCAGATGCTGGGTGCGAAAGGCTATTCGAAAGACACGATTTTGCAGTGGATGTATCGGTACCAACGTCAGTCACGACTGGTTGATGGCGCTTCTGAAGTGCACAAGATGGTATTGTCGAAATTCTACATGAATGAAGGGGATGACTTCTTTGGATGGGGAGTGTGATGGCGACGATGGATTAGTTGCCGAATTCTGCTGATGTTGGAAAACATATCTTTAGACGACAAGTATAAGAAGGATTCCGGTCGTATATTCGTCACTGGAATTCAGGCTCTGGTTCGGTTGCCGCTGCTGCAGTCTGACCGTGATAGTGCTGCCGGTCTCAATACGGCGGGTTACATTTCTGGATATCGGGGCTCGCCACTTGGCGCGCTGGATATTCAGCTGTGGCAGGCAAAGTCATTTCTGCAACCGCGCAATATTATTTTCCAGCCTGGAATCAACGAGGATCTTGCAGCGACGGCAATTTGGGGAACCCAGCAGGCAGAAATTGACGGTACAGGTCTGTATGACGGTGTATTTTGCATTTGGTATGGGAAAGGACCCGGGGTAGATCGTTCTGGCGATGCATTGCGACATGCAAATTTGGCCGGAACATCCAAATACGGCGGTGTATTGGTCGCCATGGGCGACGATCACGCCTGCGAATCGTCGACTACCGCGCATCAAAGCGAATTCGCGCTCGTCGACGCCATGATTCCGGTCCTCAATCCTTCCAACGTGCAGGATTTATTGGATTTCGGTCTTTATGGCTGGGCGCTTTCCCGTTATACAGGTTGTTGGGTTGGATTGAAGTGCGTTCACGACACGGTTGAGGCAACCGCTTCGATTGATATAGGTAAAAATCGAATTGACTTTGTTACTCCTCAGGACATAGTTCTGCCTTCCGATGGTGTGAATATTCGCTGGCCTGATACGCCGCTGCAGCAAGAACAACGCCTTCACGAATACAAACTTCCAGCAGTCCAGGCGTTTTGGCGGGCGAACAACCTCGATAGAATCGTAATGGATTCATCGCATGCCAAAGTAGGCATAGTAACAACCGGCAAATCATATTCTGATGTTCAAAGGGCACTGAAAGAGTTGAAGATCGGCCCGGATGAAGCAGCAAAATTGGGCATTCGTCTTTACAAGGTTGCGTTGAGTTGGCCGCTGGAGCGCCAGGGTTTGTCAGAATTCGCCGATGGCTTGAACAAGATCATTGTGGTCGAGGAAAAGCGTGGGTTGATTGAGGATCAGATAAAGACTGTGCTCTATGGGCGTGCCAATGCACCTGAGGTGGTTGGTAAAATGGATGAGAAAGGTCGTTCACTTCTTCCCTCGACCGCCAGGCTCAATGCGATGCAGATTGCACAGGTGATCGGGCGACAGGTGCTCACGCACATCCCTTCGGAAAATCTCAGACGATCGACTGATACTGTTTCAGCCAGGATTGAGCGGGAACCTGACTTGGCGCCGATTCAACGCGTGCCGTATTTCTGTGCCGGTTGTCCGCACAATACGTCAACCAAAGTTCCCGAAGGCAGTATCGCACTTGCTGGAATCGGGTGTCACTACATGGCGCAGTGGATGGATCGTTCTACGGCGAGATTCACACAAATGGGTGGGGAGGGTGCCAGTTGGATTGGAGAGAGCCAATTCAGCAAGCGCCAGCACGTTTTTCAGAATATCGGAGATGGTACATACCTGCACTCCGGACTTCTTGCAATTCGGGCCGCGGTTGCCTCAAAAACAACGATGACTTTCAAGTTGCTGTACAACGACGCAGTGGCAATGACAGGTGGTCAGCCATTTGATGGACCGCTGACAGTGACCCAGATCGCCAATCAGTTGCTGGCCGAAGGCGTGAATCAGGTCGCAGTAGTCACCGATGATGTTGACAGCTGTCGTTCGCGGAATCGATTGCCTGACGGTGTCGGATTGAGTGACCGCAGCGAACTGGACCAGGTCCAGAGACAATTCAGAGAAATATCCGGTGTGAGTGCCATCATATACGATCAGACTTGTGCGGCAGAAAAGCGCAGGCGAAGAAAGCGCGGTGAATATCCTGATCCACCAAAACGGGTCTTCATCAACACCGAGGTTTGTGAGGGATGCGGTGATTGCGGAGTTCAATCCAATTGCGTAGCGATTGTTCCGCACGAGACCGAGTTCGGTCGTAAGCGAAGAATCGATCAATCCGCATGTAATAAGGATTATTCTTGTGTCGAGGGTTTCTGTCCGAGTTTTGTGACTGTTCACGGTGGTCAACCTCGAAAGCCCTCCGCGATTGAAAGTTCGGAATTGTTCGACCCCTCAAATCTGCCTCCACCCGTCATACCAGCGATCAATGGGGAATACTGCATTGTTGTGACAGGTGTAGGTGGGACCGGCGTGATTACAATCGGTGCGATTTTGGGGATGGCTGCACATTTGGCTGAACTCGGATGTTCGGTGCTGGATATGACAGGGCTGGCTCAGAAGGGAGGAGCCGTTGTCAGTAACCTGATCATCGCGAATCGGCCGGAAGAGATTTCTTCCATGCATGTTGCGACCGGTGGTGCCAATCTGATCCTTGGGGGCGATCTTGTAGTCTCCGCAAGTGAGAAAGTGATGATGACCGCTGAACACAGCCGCACAGCTGCTGTAGTCAATGACCATGAGATGATGCCTGGCGAATTTACCAGAAGCAGCGATCTCAATTTCCCGGGCTCGACACTGAAAAGAAATATTGAGAAGATCGTCGGGGGCGATAATATTTTATTTTTCAATGCCAATCGATACGCCGATCAATTGTTTGGTGATACGATTGCGGCGAACATGATGATGGTTGGTGTCGCTTTGCAGAGAGGTTGGATTCCAATTCCTGTCGAAGCAATCGAGAAGGCAATTGAGCTCAACGGTCGATCGGTTGAAATGAACAAACTTGCACTG
Organism: Arenicellales bacterium; assembly: GCA_951813075.1. Taxonomy (GTDB): domain Bacteria; phylum Pseudomonadota; class Gammaproteobacteria; order Arenicellales; family JAJDZL01; genus JAJDZL01. Next base: position 356,072 of record OX638343.1, read on the forward strand.
CATCGCGGAAGGCAGCTTGCAGTGAGCGCGGATGAATTGAACCAAGAAATCAGAGATTCGAATAAAGAATTTGAATCGACGATGCAGCCGGCAGAGCTGTCGTTTGAGGATCTGATCAAGCACCGGTCTGAGTCGTTGATCCAATATCAGAATGAAGCATATGCGGCGCGCTACAAAAAACTGGTAGCGGCCGCCTATGACGCGGAGAAAACACGTACACCTGGTATGAATGGATTTGCGACAGCAGTTGGTCGATATTACTACAAACTACTCGCATATAAGGATGAGTACGAGGTGGCACGCCTTTTTACCAATGGCATTTTCCGAAAAGAACTTGAAGCGAGTTTTGAGGGCGAGTACAAGATTGAATTTCATATGGCGCCGCCATTACTGGCCAGAAAAAGCAAAATTACAGGTGTGCCCACCAAGTTGTCATTCGGTCTCTGGATGGAAGGGTTGCTTGCGATAATATCGCGCATGAGGTTCTTGAGAGGAACACCATTTGATCCATTCGGCAAGTCCGAGGATCGAAAATTGGAGCGTCAGTTGATTTCGGATTATGAGGACATTGTGCGAGAGATAATCCACTCCATTGATACCGAAAACCATCGGGTTGCGGTGGAACTGGCTAGTTTCCCCGAAATGATTCGAGGCTATGGGCACATAAAGAAGCAACATATCAAGGCATCACAAAGTCGAATCGAAGAGTTGTTGGTCGCTTTCGGTAGTGACGAGCTAAAGCCTGAAGCGGCTTGAACACAGTCTGGGAGACAACAATGAAAACGAGCAGAACGAATTCCGAATTTGTCTGGCACGATCCATTTCTGCTGGAAGAGCAGTTGGACGAATCGGAACGAATGATTCAGGATACGGTACGCCGATACGCACAAGACGCGCTGATGCCTCGAGTTATTGAAGCCAATCGAAATGAACTGTTCGATCGCTCGATTGCATCCGAAATGGGTGAGCTGGGATTGCTGGGTTCTACTATTGATGGCTTTGGTTGTGCCGGACTCAGTTATGTCAGTTACGGGCTGATCACAAGAGAAATCGAGCGTGTGGATAGCAGTTACAGATCCTTTCTAAGTGTACAGTCATCTCTTGTGATGTATCCAATTTACCGGTTTGGCAGCGATTCGCACCGCCAAAGATTGCTGCCGGAATTGGCAAGCGGACGATTGATTGGTTGTTTTGGACTGACAGAACCTGACCATGGATCAGATCCCGGTAGTATGACCACAAGAGCTCGTCGGACCGAAGGTGGTTTCCTGCTGAAGGGGGAGAAAACCTGGATATCAAATGCGCCGATTGCGGATCTTCTTTTAGTTTGGGCAAAAGACGACGATGGAGTAATCAGGGGCTTTTTGCTGGAACGAGACGTCTCGGGTCTGGAGACACCAAAGATCGAAGGGAAGTTCTCACTTCGCGCATCGTCAACTGGAAGCATCGTGATGAATGATGTGTTTGTGGCGGATGAAATGGTTTTGCCGGACGCAATCGGTCTCAAAGCCCCTTTTGCTTGTCTGACGATGGCGCGTTTCGGTATCAGCTGGGGTGCGCTCGGAGCGGCCGAGTTTTGTTGGCATGCAGCACTTGAGTATTCGATGAATCGGAAACAATTCGGACGGCCCATCGGCGCAACTCAGTTGATTCAGAAGAAACTGGCAGACATGCAAACCGAAATTTCATTGGCGATTCAAGGTTGTTTGCGCGCCGGGCGTCTAATGGAACAGGGCAGGGCCCCACACGAATTGATCAGTCTGCTGAAACGTAACAGTGCTGGTAAAGCACTGCAGATTGCACGCGAGGCGAGGGATATTCATGGGGGTAACGGTGTGTGTGATGAGTTTCATGTCATACGCCACTGCATGAATCTCGAGGCTGTTAATACTTACGAAGGCACTCATGACATTCATGCATTGATACTTGGTAAATCGCAAACCGGAATTCCTGCATTCAACTAACCAACAGGTGAAAATATGATCGCAAATATTCGAGACAAGAGACTCTTTCGTAACCAATGTTACGTCAATGGACAGTGGGTGGACGCCGATAGTGGCGACACCATAACCGTAACCAATCCCTCAACTGGGAGTCCCATTGGTACTGTGCCTAGAATGGGTGCGACCGAAACCGCAAGAGCAATAGACGCGGCGGAAACTGCATTTCAGTCCTGGCGAATGATTTCAGCGAAAGATCGCTCTGTAAAGTTGCGCAAGTTCGCCGATCTGATGATCGACAATCAAGAGGATCTGGCGAGTCTAATGACAATTGAGCAAGGGAAGCCGATGGCGGAATCCCGCGGAGAGGTCGCGTACGCGGCATCATTTTTTGAGTGGTTTGCTGAAGAAGGAAAACGCATTTACGGCGATGTGATTCCCAGTCATTTACCGGACCGCCGTATCGTAGTGATCAAGCAACCGGTTGGCGTCTGTGCGGCGATTACACCTTGGAATTTTCCCTCGGCGATGATTACAAGAAAAGCGGGTCCGGCATTGGCAGCTGGTTGCACAATTGTGATCAAACCTGCCAGTGCAACGCCGTTTTCCGCCTTCGCGCTGTGTGAATTGGCTGAGCGAGCTGGTATACCACCAGGCGTGATCAATGTGATTACCGGATCTTCTTCGGCGATTGGTGAGGAATTGACGTCCAACGATAAAGTACGGAAGTTAACCTTTACCGGATCAACTCAGATCGGAAAGAAGTTGATGGAGCAGTGTGCGGGTACCGTGAAGAAAATTTCTTTGGAATTGGGTGGTAATGCGCCATTCATTGTGTTCGAGGATGCCGATATCGACGCGACGGTTGTGGGTGCAATGCAATCGAAATATCGCAATTCCGGGCAGACTTGTGTCTGTGCCAATCGTGTACTTGTGCACGATCGGATATACGATGAATTTTCAGAAAAATTGAGCGCCGCGGTTAGCGGTATGAAAGTCGGTGATGGATTCGGCGAGGGTGTCGAACAGGGACCGTTGATTGATATGGCGGCGGTGGAGAAAGTAGAGGCACATATTACCGATGCAGTTGGAAAAGGCGCTTTGATCGCTGCGGGTGGAACACGCCATGCACTGGGTGGTAACTTTTTCCAGCCGACGGTATTGACCAATGTCAAAGTTAGCATGAATGTTGCCAATGAAGAGACATTCGGACCCGTTGCGCCGCTATTTCGTTTCTATGATGACGACGAAGCGATTGCGATGGCCAACGATACAGAATTTGGTCTAGCTGCTTATCTGTACAGTCGGGATATCGGAAGAATCTGGAGAGTTTCAGAATCGTTGGAACACGGTATTGTCGGGATCAATACCGGAATCATTTCGACTGAAGTCGCCCCGTTCGGAGGAATGAAAGAATCCGGAATTGGCCGTGAAGGATCGAAGTATGGATTGGACGAATTTGTCGAAATCAAATACTTGTGCATGGCTGGAATATAGTCGCGTTCACTGATTTTCACACCACAGATGCGAGAGCCTCTATCACTTGAATCTTCAGTCGACCCGTTTGAGTTGTTCTCATCATGGATGGAAGATGCGATCAGCTGTGGAATGATTGAACCATGCGCTATGACACTGGCCACTATGGGAGCGAATGGTCGGCCATCCGCGCGGCAGGTATTACTGAAAGGGTTCGGAGAATCCGGATTCGAGTTTTATACAAATTACGCGAGTCGAAAAGCCAAAGAGTTGCAGGGCAATTCGTTTGCTAGTCTTGTTCTGTGGTGGGACAAACTCTATCGGCAGGTACGGGTTGAAGGGAGTGTCGAAAAACTATCGGAAGAAAAATCGGATAAATATTTTGCGACCCGACCCCGAGGTAGTCAGATCAGTGCGTGGGCTTCGCCGCAAAGTAAGGTGATCGAGAACTTTGAAACACTTGAAAGGAGTGTCGTGAAGTTTGAGCAGAAATTCGCGGATGATACCGTACCAAGGCCGCCAGGTTGGGGTGGTTACAGACTGATTCCGGATCACATCGAATTCTGGCAGGGGCGTACCGATCGCCTGCACCAGCGGTTGTGTTTTCGACATCAGGCAGGCGTTTGGACGAGCAAATGGCTTGGCCCTTGATTCGTCAGTATAGATAGGTTCGCTCGAATTCAGTGTAGCCAGGTAATAGTCTGAGAGCCAACCAATATTGGTGGAATTGCTTTCCTATTGAGTTTACAATGCAGGCAGTTAATAAAATTTCATCTGTTGGAATTAGATTAAATTGAAAAATTACGTTTAAAAAAGGAGAAAAGTTATGTTGAAAAGTATCTGTTCGAAATTCAGATCAATTCTGACTATATGTTTCGCCATGTCGTTGCTATTTGTTGCGAATGCAAACGCAGAAGGCGTGCTCAAAGTCTACAACTGGGCTGAGTATATTGGCGAGGATACGATTTCGAATTTTGAGATGGAATATGGAATTGAAGTTATCTACGATAACTATGATTCCGTTGAGATGGTTGACGCAAAACTTTTGGCCGGAAGCACGGGTTATGACGTGATCAGCCATGCAAGTTCTGCCATTGCGCGACTTCTTCCGACTGGTGTCATCCAAAAATTGGATGTTTCCAGGCTACCCAATATGAAACATATGAGTCAGAGAGTTATGGGTCAGGTTGCCAAGCACTGGGACCCGAATAACGATCACATTGTGCCTTATATGTGGGGTACACACGGTGTGACATATAACGAAGAGTTGGTTCGTAGTGTATTTCCGGATGCACCAATCGGTTCGATGGACTTGATTTTCGATCCCGCAAATATGGAAAAACTTGCACAATGTGGTGTGGCTTTTCTTGATTCTCCAACTGATATTATTCCGATGGCGCTTGCGCATCTTGGATTACCCCCGGGTTCTTCGAAGAAAGAAGATTATGAAGCGGCAGAAGAGCTATTGTTGAGTATCAGGCCCTACATCAAGACTTTCGATAACTATGCATATATCAGAATGCCAGAGAAAGAATTTTGTGTGGTGGTGACATGGGGACCGGATGGAATGTATGCTCAGGCTGCAGCGGAAGAATCGGGGCAGGATATCGAGTTGAAGTTTTACGCGCCGCCCGGCGATGGTAAAGCAAATATCTGGGTTGACGGCTGGGTAATACCTTCGGATGCCGAAAATCTGGACAATGCGTATCTGTTTCTGGATTACATGATGCGACCGGAAGTGGCGGCTGACGATAGCAATTTCACGTGGTATGCTTCTGCCAATGAAACGGCGAAGGAATTGATTGATCCTGAAGTTACAGGGAATGAAGCGGTTTATCCCTCGGAGGAAGCCATCGCTATGATGTATCCACTGAATGTTGTGAAACCGAAAATCGAGCGAGTCCGTACTCGGGTTTGGACTAAATTCAAAACTGGTAGCTGATTAGAAGTCGATTTAACTGAATATTCGCACCGATCAATGAAATGGATTTTCGAAAATTCGTCATAGGTTGGTGCGAATCAATTTCCAGTCAGTCGAAAAATTAGTATCAACACAATAAAGCTGAAAAATGACCCAAGCGACTGACACCAGCAAACTATTTGAAAATCAACCATGGCTTGACCCGGATGCTGAGCCGTTCGTCAAGATTCGGGCGCTGACAAAAACATTTGGTTCATTCACAGCCGTTTCCTCAGTAGATTTGGATATTTACGAAGGTGAGCTTTTTTCTTTGTTGGGAGGCTCAGGTTGTGGTAAAACCACATTGTTGAGAATGCTGGCCGGTTTTGAGGAGCCATCCTCGGGAACCATTTCAATCGATGGAGTTGATATGGCGAATATTCCGCCATATCAACGACCTGTCAATATGATGTTCCAGTCCTACGCGTTGTTCCCACATATGACTGTTGAACAGAATGTGGGGTATGGCTTGAAACAGGATCGCGTTGAAAAAAATGAGATTGCCGAAAGAGTTGCCGAAATCCTGGCAATCGTTGAGTTGACACCGTTCAACAAGAGAAAACCGCATCAATTGTCTGGCGGGCAACGTCAAAGGGTTGCACTGGCGCGTTCACTGGTCAAAAAGCCGAAAGTACTACTGCTTGATGAGCCTTTGGCAGCGTTGGACAAACGATTGCGAGAACAAACCCAGTTTGAACTGATGAATATTCAGCATCAGCTGGGAGTTACATTTATCGTGGTCACGCACGATCAGGAAGAAGCCATGACTCTTTCAACGCGGATCGCGGTCATGGATCAGGGGCAGTTTTCGCAGATAGGTACCCCGACGGACATTTACGAGTATCCACAGACACGATTCGTCGCAAACTTTATCGGTAGTGCGAATATGTTTGAGGGCCGCGTCGTTGAAAACGGAGACAATCATGTAATCGTCAGATCTTCGCATGGAGATCTTTCGTTCTACATTGATCACAGTTTCGAAATTCGGGAAAACATTGGTGTGTCAATTGCTCTTAGACCGGAAAAGATTACACTTTCCCGAGAAGTGCCTGAAACAATTGACGAATATAACACGGTCAAGGGTATTGTGGACGATATAGGCTATCTGGGTAATTTCTCGATTTACAGAATACTATTGGAAAATGACAAGATTATCGCGGTTACCCATCCAAATCAATCGAGACCTAGGGATGCCAGACATCTTGCGGAGTGGGATGATGAAGTCTTGCTCAGTTGGGCGCCATCAAGCCCAATCTTGCTAACCAAGTAAGAGCGTTTCAAACAATGTTCTGTTGATAGCGAGGTAGAACAGGTTTGCTTTACAGATTCAGGCAATTTCTCGAGTCGGCAAGAGCTTGGCAATCCGCAATAGTAGCGGTACCGTACTTTTGGTTGCTGCTTTTCTTTTTGATTCCATTCTTCCTCGTTCTGAAAATCAGCCTCGCGGAATATATCGTAGCGAGCCCTCCATTTTCGAAATTAATCCAATTTGGCGAAGAAGGGCAGATGTACATCACCCTGATTTTCGATAATTTTGTGTTTCTGTGGGAGGACGACCTTTATTACAAGACCTATCTGAATTCCTTAAGAATTTCGATTATTTCCACGATATTGTGTCTGTTGATTGGCTATCCAATCGCTTACGGCATTGCCCGTTCCACACCTACGGTGAAGAAAATTCTGTTGCTGATGGTGATACTTCCTTTTTGGACATCATTTTTATTGAGAGTCTATGCCTGGATCGGTCTATTGGCTGACCAGGGAACAATCAACGATCTGCTGATCGGATTGGGCATCATCGATCAACCGATCAAAATGCTGTACACCGATTTTGCTGTACTTGTGGGTATTGTGTACACCTATGTACCTTTCATGATATTACCGCTTTTTGCCAATATCGAAAGACTGGATTTGACTGTTCACGAAGCTGCGGCGGATCTCGGCGCGAAACCGTTCACTATCTTTCGTACGATTACCATACCCCTTACAATGCCCGGCATCATCGCCGGCTCGTTGCTCGTTTTCATTCCGGCAACCGGTGAGTTTGTGATTCCGGATCTCCTGGGTGGTGGTAATGTATTGATGATCGGCAGGGTGCTTTACAGCGAATTCAACCTGAATCAGGATTGGCCGGTCGCATCAACGGTAGCGATAGTTTTATTGCTACTGCTAGTGATTCCAATGATGCTGTATCAGCACTATCAGGCAAAGGAAGCAGAAGCAGAGTAAGCTCAAGCTATGAACGCAAGAAAAACTCCTTTCATCTTTTCCATGCTATGTTTGGGATTTGCGTTCTTGTACATCCCTATGTTTCTGTTGATCTTCTATTCATTCAATGCCTCAAGATTTGTTCCGGTGTGGGGTGGCTTCTCAATCAAGTGGTATATCACGCTGTTTCAGAGTGAGGAAGTCTGGAACGCGGTAATCTTGAGTCTCGAAATTGCCATCATGAATGCGACGTTCGCCACGCTGCTGGGGGCCATGGCTGGGATTGCCATGGCACGAATCAGAAGATTTCGAGGGAGAGTGCTTTTCTCTGGAATGATCTCCGCACCTCTGGTCATGCCGGAGGTGATTACGGGTTTGTCGCTATTGCTGTTGTTCATTACCATGAGTGAATTGATCGGGTGGCCGACGAGGGGGATCACCACAATTACCATCGCGCATATCACCTTCTCATTAGCTTATGTCGCGGTGATTGTTCAATCCCGGCTTGTTGGTATCGACGAGTCACTGGAGGAAGCGGCACAGGACCTTGGCGCAAGACCTTATCGGGTACTCATTGATATCACGGTCCCACTAATTGCACCGGCATTGGTGGCAGGTTGGCTTTTGGCATTCACACTATCATTGGATGATTTGGTTATCGCCAGTTTTGTATCGGGCCCTGGTTCGAATACGTTGCCCATGCTGATTTACTCCAGGGTGAAACTAGGCCTCAAGCCGGATGTCAATGCGCTGGCCACAATCATCATATTGATCGTGACCATTGGCGTGATAATTGCTGGCTGGATTCTTTCTCGTCAGGAGAAGCAACGATTGCTTGATCAGCAGATGGCTGATTCAGAGAAATACGACTTCAGCGAATCAATCAGGTAGTGGCGACAGCTTCATTGAGCTGCCTTACACGTCCGGATTTGGGTTGCTGAGCCAGTTTTGCAACTGGAAGCTGACTCTGAATGATATTGTGGAAATCTCCAACACCGGTCTCCGCGGTTTCGGACAGGTTCCATCTTGGAAAAACTGAAGAATTCAATCCTTCCTGAATTGTGTTCATGTATGCACGGTCTTCGTAGTCTGTTGTTTTATTGATCCGTCGATTCAGATAGCGCGAGACAGAAACCTCTCTCCTGTCATCGGGTAGGGCGTACGCTCGCGACCTGACACGCGTATTTGTCAGATCCATAGGTATCGACATGTAGATCTCCATCATGTCCGGATAGAGCGCAAACACCAGATTCGGAAAGACTCCGAAATACATCCACAGGTCCTTTTTGTTTTCCGGCAAATGGGAAAATTCGGGCATTAGCTTTCGATAGTGTTTCACACTCCATAAATTACCGAATTCCGTGTTGAATTTGCCATAGGAAACAGGAATCTCTTCAACGGTGGTGTCGATATAGTCCTGTCCATACAACTGATGGAGTGCCGGATGCCCGATTGGTACGTGATAGCCTTCATTGTCAATGTCGTGAAAGACTTTCCAATTGACAGGATAAACAAATTGCTCGGATTTTTGATACGGTTTTACATTTGCCAATTGATAATGGCTGATTTCATCTTCAATCGGTAAAAGCATCTCTTTGAGGGATTGTCCCCCTGATACAAACCGAATGAAAATAAATCCATTCCAAACTTCCACGTCAAGCGGTACCAATCCATGTTGATCGGGATTGATATACGGGAATCCATCTTTTCCTGGTATGAAGATCAGATTGCCATCGAGATCGTAGCGCCAACCGTGGAACGGACAGACTAGTGCGCGCGGACACCGTCCCTCACCTTCGAGAATTTTCGATCCGCGGTGTCTGCAAATATTGTGAAACGCATTGATTGTTCCGCCGCTACTTCGAACAATCAACGCTTTTTCGTGAAATCCTTCAAAAGTAAGGTAATCTCCAGTTTCCGGTATATCAGATACATGTCCAACAAGCATCCAATTCGGTTTGAACAAACGTTCAATTTCCAGTTCCAGGAACTCCTCATTTTTGTAAGTCCAAGGCGGGAGAAGATCGACGGTATCTTCTGAAATCGCCGAACCAGGAATAGATCCGGATTCCAGTGCGACGTAGCCGATGTACCGCTTGCAGGTATCCACTGCTTGTTTTCTATTGAATTCATCGTCGTCGTACAGAGCCTGTTGCCATAGCGAATCGATCATTCCCCGGAGCGCAATCGCAAGCGCCTTAATGTCTGCCTCTTCTGTGGATGAGTTGTTCAGCATTTCAGCAAAACAATCGTGAATCATTTGATCTTCGCGCTGATCACTTGCTCCACATATTTCTCGATATTCCTCTCGCGCCTGGCTCTCGCTCCAAAACGCATGCCAGACGGCGACTTTCTCTTTGACGAAAACACGCGAATCGAAACTTGCTTCAATATACGCGTTGAGTTTGTCCAATGGCGATTGCGCCTTGCTCAGACGTTCGTCCATGATGGCAGTGTATTCCTCATTCAGAAACCAGAGCGTATCAATCAGAAGCTGTTTCTTGGAAGTGAAGTGAAAATTCACGATACCGGGCGATAGTCCGGCATTGGCGGCGACTTTCGCTACAGTAGCGCCCGAAAGACCGCTTTCAGATATGGTTTGAATCGTTGCATGGATCAGTTGTTCACGACGATTGTCCGATTTGTTCCTGATCTGTTTATTCTTTGTGAGCATGACTCGTCTCCGAGATTGGATTTATATGACTGTTCAATATTATTGAACGATTATACAAAATCCTCAATAATTTTAAAGGAGACGACTTCGTGAATGTTCACTTTACTGCAGTCGTGAAGTGACCGAATTGATACCGGAAGCGGTGGAGAACGATGGAGGTTGGTGATTGATTAGATAGACGGTTCCCCCGGTCTTAGAGCACCTTCAACCATCTTGAGGTAACCCGATTGGACATCGTAAGTATAACCATGAATTGAGATTGCTTTTGAAACAAGCGGATGATTTGCGATCAATGCGACGTCAGAACGCACGCTTTCGTCCAGGTCTGCAATGGTCAGCCAATCGGTGATCAACCCATGTTCTGATCCGCAATCGGCCGTTTGGTTTTTCCATATGTCGTTTTTCTTCGTAGCCGGTTCCAAACTTTCTGCGAACAGGTTGCCGATTTCACGGTTTGTAACGCTAGCCATTCCGCACTGTGTATGCTGAATCACAAGCCAGTCACGGGTACCAAAAAATTTATAGGAGACAAGCAAGGACCGGATCGCATCATCGCTCGCTCGTCCGCCAGCGTTCCGGATGACATGAGCGTCACCAAGATTGAATCCCGTAATTGCGAGAGGATCGATTCGGACATCCATGCAGGTTAGTATTGCAACCTTCTTGTGAGGTGATCCCGGCAACAATTTCTTGTTACCGAATTCGGTAGCGTATGATGTGTTCGCACTCGACACATCTTGGGCGACTGTGTACTTCGAACTCACTTCAATTTCATCTGTAGTGTTTCAATTTTCGACCTTGGCACACGGCAAAAGGATTTATGCTAAATCGGCGAATGCAATGAACTTGAATACGAATTTCGGTTTGTTCCACCTGGGTTCAGGTGAAACCAATATCTACCGTTTAACTGGCGTTCGATGTTCTCAGGTTCGTGTGTACTGTATTCAATGCCAGTTCAAGTGCGTCAAAAAGATCGTTGATCTGCCGCTCGGTGATGATCAGCGGTGGGCAGATTCCGATGGTATCGCCTGAAGGTAACGCCCGAACAATCAATCCATTTTCCAGACATTGCTGATACACTTGAAAAGCAACTTTCATTTCAGGGTCGAAGGGTTGCTTTGCATCTTTGTCAGCGACTATTTCCACCGCGCCGATTAGCCCAACTCCGCGGGCTTCTCCGACTAGTGGATGAGACCCAAGCTCGCGCAATCGATTCTGGAACGGAACCATCACTTCTCGTACATGTGCGAGAACGTTACGCTCTTCGTAAATCTTGAGAGTTTCCAGCGCTACCGCAGCACCAACCGGATGCCCAGTGTAAGTAAATCCTGTTCCAAACACACCATGCCGCGCACTGGCTTCAGCGATTGTCTGGTAGATCGACTCCGAAATCATCGTTGCGCCAATCGGGATATAAGCCGAAGAAATCTGTTTGGCGCAGGTAACAATATCAGGAACTATGTCGTAAGTATCGCAACCCCAAGGATTTCCAGTCCGGCCGAATCCGTTGATCACTTCATCTGCGATAAGTAAAACATCATATTTTTTCAGAACTTTCTGAATTTTCTGAAAGTAGGTTTTTGGAGGTGGGATGACGCCGCCAGCACCCATGACCGGTTCCGCTATCAGGGCAGCGATCGAATCCGGCCCTTCAGCGAAAATCAGTTCTTCCAGTTCTCTGGCCCGCCGGCTTGCAAATTCCTCTTCGGATTCTCCTTCTAAACCACATCGATAGTAATGTGGTCTTCCGGTTTGCTTGAATCGTTCAAGTGGCGCATCAAATGCTTCCTGAATTGTTGGGATTGCTGTAAGGCTGGTGCCGACAATTGTTACACCGTGATAGCCTCTTTCACGCGAGATGATTTTCTTTTTTTCATGCCTTCCCAAAGCGTTGTTGTAATACCAGACAAATTTGACAGCCGAGTCCACAGCTTCGGATCCTGATGTAACGAAATACGCCTTCGACATTGGCTTCGGAGCGACGGAAAGTAGCTTGTCGGCCAGTTCCGCAACAACCGGTGCGGTTCTTCCCGCAAAACTATGGTTGTAGGGTAGGGTTTGCAGTTGTTTTGTCGCAGCATCAACAAGCCTCTGTTCGCTAAATCCCAAAGAGGTGCACCAAAGCCCGGCCAAACCTTCGATGAATTTATTGCCATTCTCATCCCAAATGTATATACCTTCGCCTCGAACGTAGGTTTTTGGTCCGATTTCTTGGTGCTGGAGAAGATTTGTAAATGGGTGTAGATTTGAACCGATATCCTTTTCGGCAATTGTTTTCTGTCTGGCGTGGATCGTTTCTGTTGCTGCGACTTGTGTCATCTCTAATTCCTGTTATTTGATTGGGAATTTACATTATACGTTTAGACATTTGAATCCGGGAATGAAGCCTTTCGCTTCTCAATGAATGCAAGCAGTTCCTGATCGACCATAGGATCAAATTCCGGAGCCTGGTAGTCATCGAGCATCTGCCTCCAAAGTTTGTTTGCGCGTTGAGAAGCCCTCAGTGAACCATCAGCTTCCCACTGTTCAAAGCTGTTGTTGTCAGCGATAGTCGATCGGTAGAATGCACTTTCAAAATTACGCTGCGTGTGCTCGCATCCCAGATAGTGGTTTCCAGGTCCTACTTCGCGAATTGCGTCAAGCGCCTGACCGTTTTCAGACGTATCGACACCACTTAGAAATTCCTGAATCATGGCAGCTTGGTCGGTGTCCATGACAAATTTTTCGTAACCCATAACCAAACCACCTTCAAGCCAGCCGGCGGTATGTAACATAAAATTGACACCGGCGAGCATCGCAGTCTGCAATGTATTAGCGGACTCATACGCGGCCTGAGCGTCTGGTATTTTTGATGCGCACAAACCGCCGCCGCTTCGAAAAGGTACATTCAGTCTACGCGCCAGGGCCGCGCACAGATAAAGCACTTTGGACGGTTCCGGTGTTCCGAATGTCGGTGCACCCGATTGCATCGAAATGGAACTGCTGAAAGTTCCAAAAATTACAGGTGCGCCCGGCCGTACCAACTGAGCAAATGCCATTCCTGCCATTGCTTCCGCGAGAATTTGAGTACAGGTGCCCACGATGGAAACCGGAGACATGGCTCCGGAAAGTATAAAAGGGGAGATAACTGTGCCCTGAAAGTTTTTTGCGTAGACTTTGAGCGCTGCCAGCATGGTGTCGTCAAAGGTCATTGGAGAATTGACGTTGATCAGCGATATGATACAGGTATTGTTCTCGACAAAATCCGTACCGAACACGACCTTTGCCATGTCAACTGTATCTTGTGCACGCTCGCCACTTGTTACCGACCCCATGAACGGTTTATCGCTGTATTTCAAATGACTGTAAACCATATCGAAGTGGCGTTTGTTGACTGGCAGGTCAACTGGTTCACAGACTGTGCCGCCCGAATGATGAAGAGACGGAGAAAGATACGTGAGTTTGACAAAATTCCTGAAGTCTTCAATACTCGCGTATCTTCGACCTTCGTCGAGGTTTCGTACGAAAGGCGGTCCGTAAGCCGGTGCCAAGACCGCGGTATCTTTTGCGATTCGAATCGTCCTATTCTTGTTTCTGGCGTGTTGAATGAATTCCGATGGTGCATTCGTTTTTATTATTTCTCGAAGCATTCCGCGTTCGAATCGTACACGCTCACCCTCAACTGAGGCGCCTGCATTTTTCCATATTTCGATCGCTTCTGGATCGTCGCGAAATTCAATTCCGATTTCTTCCAAAATCAAATCTGCATTGTTTTCAATTAGTTCCAGTGTTTCAACCGGTGCCATTTCATAAAATGGAACTTTGCGCTCGATAAAGGCAACGATTTCGGTCTGCACGTTGGATCTTTCAGCAATTCTAGCCGCTCGACCGCGTGATCTTGATCGTCTTCGTTCGCTCATAACAATCCGTGTCAACGTTGGCGTTGGATCAATCGTTGTTTGGTCTGACGGGTCGAGTAAACCTGCTGGACCGGCGATAGGGAAATACATCTTCCAGCACACCGTCACGAATCAACTGTTGTTTCTCGCGCCAAAAATCAACCGTCATCAGATCTCCGTGAGCCGTACGAAAGTGCTCGCTGATCACGGGATTTAACAGGAAATACTTCTCGAATTCTTCCGGGAACACATCATCCTCACCTACGGAAAACCATGGTGTGGTTGACATTTCGTCGTCCGCAGTTCGCGCTGGCGGAATTTTACGGAATTTCAGTTCGCTCAGGTAGCGAATTTCGTCATAGTCATAGAAAACGACGCGGTTGTTCCTGGTTACACCGAAATTTTTTAGAAGCATGTCACCAGGAAAGATGTTCGCTGCGGCCATTTCCTTGATTGCATCGCCATATCCTCTGGCAAAATACAATGCCTCCTCTTCTGTTTTAATGGCCTGTAACAGTAGGTTAAGCGGCATCATTCGATGTTCGATATAGACATGTTTGAGTACCACGATCTCACTATCAACGATGATGGACCGTGCACATGTTTCCTGCAGTATGTCCAACAGTTCGTCGCTGAATCTGCTTTTCGGCAATGCGACATCAGAATATTCGAGTGTGTCCGCCAGGCGTCCCACCCGGTCGTGCTGCTTCACCAGATGATATTTTTCGATAACTGTCGAGCGCGACAATTTTTTGGGAGGTTCAAATGAATCCTTGATCAGTTTGAAAACATAGCGATAGGATGGCAGGGTGAATACCATCATCACCATGCCACGGATACCGGGTGCTTCAATGAACTTGTCATGTGAATGCTGCAAATGGTGCAGGAAGTCCCTGTAGAATGCGGTCTTGCCTTGTTTATGAAACCCGATGGCGGAATACAAATCAGCCTTGCTCTTCTCTGGCAGAATGTTCATCAGAAATCTGACGGTCGCGGATGGCACCTGTGTCTCAACCATGAAATAAGCCCTCGAAAAACCGAAAACCGCGTCCAGGTCGGCAGGTACGAGCAACAGCGCATCAACAAAAAGTCCGCCTTCCTCGTTATTCAGAATCGGTACGATAAATGGCGTTGTCCGATAGTCATTGATTACGCGTCCGATCAGGTAGGCTGCCTTGTTTCTGAAAAATAAGGAGCTTAGAACATCGATCTGATAATTCAGGGCAATCGATCTTTGGTCTCTCGGTAGAACAATGGCCAGATGCCGAAGAATATTCCGGACGTCGCGGGTCAGATTTTCGTATGGAAGATTGAAGTTGAGACCGGTCAGTATGTCAGCGATCGTATTTCGCAGACCTCGGCTAGATGGATAGTACGATCGATAGATCGGATTATCGGCTTGCAGATACTCTGTTGAGACCGAAGAGCGAACAAATATATGGGTGTTTTTATAGTAGCGACGGTCGAACAGCCTGCAGAAAACCGTGTTGTAGTAGCTTTCCGCAAGTTCAGGCTGTCTATGTTCCAGCAGGAGGTGAATATACCTGATCTTCACTTCTTCCCATAACGGCTCGTCAAGTTCGTCTATCCCCAATTTTGATCTTACGGTAGTGATCGATTCTTGGATACGTTTGTCATAAAAATGTATACGTCGTCTGGCGGCTTCCCTGACCTCACCCCAGGCGGCGTTCTCGAATCGTTCCTGGGCACCGGAAGTGATTTCCTGAAACAGTGTGAAGTGGCGTTCAAACCCCTTCAGAATTGTTCGTGCGAGTTTTTTTGCGCGTTTCGTCCGTCCGGATTCACGTTCCAAGACTGCTGAAGTTACTTTGCCGCCGATATCGGGGAAAAGTTCAATCGGTTTGGCGGATTTTGGCATTGAAGAAATTCACATAAACTTAAGCGCCACAATAAATTCGTTTTCAGAATTTTTGGGCGCAATCAGACGAATAAAATCAGAAAAACAATTGGGAATATTGTAAATTAGGTAAAGTTTTAAAATGCTCCGTTTTCTATAGTTGTCTGATTCTTTTCGGAACAGTCGAATCTCCCAATAATGACATTGAAAATAACTAGTTAGCGGAAGTAAATTGTGCGTTTATGGAAGAAGCGAGCAAAATATGGAAAGTTATGCAAGAGTAGTTGTTATCGGTGGGGGCGTCGTCGGTGTCAGTACACTATATCACCTCGCAAAAAAAGGTTGGAGTGATGTAGTACTGTGCGAGCGTTCTGAACTCACTGCGGGATCAACGTGGCACGCAGCAGGTCTTTTGCCACTATTCAATATGAGTTATGCCGTAGGGCAGTTACACAAGTATTCCGTAGATCTTTACAAAAATCTGGAAGAGGAGACCGGCCAGGATGTCGGTTTTCATGTTACTGGAAATTTGCGTCTCGCCTGTACACGAGACCGAATGGATGAATATAAAAAATATTGTGGCACAGCAAACACAATTGAAGTCCCGTTTGAACTGATCACACCCTCCGAAGTCAAGGATCTTTGGCCGTTGATCAATCCAGATGGTTTGATCGGTGCCTTGTATCACCCGGACGACGGACACATTGCACCGGTTGACTTGACCAATGCCTTAGCAAAAGGTGCACGCGATCGCGGTGCCAGAATCTACCAGAATACCGAAGTAACAGGGTTGAATCGGACCCCCGGGGGTGAATGGAAGGTTTCGACCTCGAAAGGTGACATTGGCTGTGAGCATATTGTCTGTGCGACAGGTAACTATTCGCAGACAATCAGTCGACTGCTTGGGATTTCAATTCCTGCAATTCCGGTTCAGCATCAATACATCGTCACAGATGTGGTGAACGAGTTGAGAGAGTACCGCGAAGGCGGCGGAAAGGAACTTGCGGTACTTCGCGAGTCTGATGCATCCTATTATCTGCGCGAGGAAAGAATGGGCTACATTCTGGGTCCGTACGAGAAAGGAGCGCCGGCAGTTTTTGCAGATGGAGTGCCGTCGACTTTTGAGAAAGATCTGTTTCCTGGTGATCTGGACCGTCTCATGCCGCATGTTGAGGCTGCAATCAATCGAGTTCCTTCTTTTGAGACTGCAGGCATCAAGGATATTGTCAACGGACCGATCTCCTATACCCCGGATGGCAGTCCGCTTATCGGGCCAGCGTGGGATATTCCCAATGTCTGGTTGAACGAAGGTCATAGTTTTGGCGTCACAGCAGCTGGTGGTGCAGGGTGGCAATTGGCGGAATGGATAGTTGAAGGCGAACCGACGATAGATTTACTTGCAGTTGATCCGCGCAGATACGGAGATTATGCGCGTGGTCCTTATCTGGCAACCAAGAATGAGGAAGCATATGAAAATGTGTTCACGATTCACTACCCTGATGAGGAGCGTCCCGCGTGTCGACCGGCCAAAACAAGCCCGATTCATGACAGATTGGCGACACTGGGTGCGGTCTGGGGACAACGATATGGCTGGGAGCGACCAAACTGGTTTGCGCCAGACGGAGTTGAAGCGGTGGATGACTGGAGTTTTCGACGTTCAAAATATTTCGAACACGTCGGCAATGAACATAACAATATCAGGAACAATGTGGGCATTATTGACATCACAAGCTTTTCAAAGTTTCGAGTGTCTGGAGAAGGTGCGGAAGACTATCTGGATGGTCTATTCGCCCGAAGGCTTCCGAAAAAGGTAGGAAGAATTCAGCTGTGTCACGCACTTACAAAAAATGGCGGCGTAAGAAGCGAGTTTACGGTTACCAAGGATGCTGATGGGTCATATTACCTGGTCAGTTCCGGAGCGGCCGAACGTTTTGACTACAGTTTTCTGCAAAAACATTTGCCTGCTGACAAATCCGTTCGCTTGGACAATATTACGACTGCGTTTGGCACACTGGTGATCGCTGGACCAAATTCCCGAAGAGTTCTGGAAAAATTGACTGAAACCGATCTTTCCAATAGTGCATTTCCTTGGCTGACCGCACAGCACATCTATGTCGGGTTAGCCCCATTGAGAGCGATGCGGGTTAATTTTGTCGGTGAGTTGGGCTGGGAACTCCATCACCCTATCGAGTATCAAAGACACATTTTCGAGCAGTTGATGGAAGCTGGTGCTGAGTTCAATATCGGCCAATGTGGAATGCGGGCAATGGACTCGCTTCGGATTGAGAAATCCTACCGTATGTGGGGACAGGATCTGACCCGCGAATACACTATCCTTGAAGCTGGGCTTGGAATTTTTGTCCATATGGATAAAGGTGACTTCGTCGGTCGCGATGCTTTGCAGAATCAATTGGACAATGGTATTCCGCAGGAATTCGTAACCGTCGCGGTAGAAGGAGTCACCGATGCGGACCCATTGGGTAATGAACCGCTTTGGGATGGTGAGAAGATGATCGGCAGGGCAACTGCCGGGTCTTATGGGCACTTTCTCAGACAAAGTCTTGCTATCGGTTACGTACAGACTGGATATGGGGGAATAGGAACCAAATTGGAGATTGAAATTCTTGGAAATCGCTATAATTGTTCCGTTATTGAAAACTCACCTCACGATTCCAGTAACGTACGGCTCAGATCGTAGCTGAATCTAGCAAATTAGTTATTTTTTTCACTGGGGAGCGGTATGAAGGTAATTGTTCCTGTTAAGCGCGTAATCGACGCCAACATCAAAGTCAGAGTAAGAATGGATGGTTCTGGTGTTGAACTGAATAATGTCAAAATGTCCATGAATCCATTCTGCGAGATAGCTGTTGAAGAATCCATCAGATTTAAGGAAGCAGGGAAGGCAGACGAAATCATCGTAGTTGCGGCCGGGCCGCAGCAAAGCCAGGAAACGCTGCGAAATGGCTTGGCCATGGGTGCTGATCGTGGAATTCTGATCCAGACTGATATTGATCTGGAACCCCTTGCAATTGCCAAACTGTTAACAGCTGTGGTTGAGCGCGAGCAGCCTGGCATTGTGTTGATGGGCAAACAAGCAGTCGACAACGACAACAATCAGACCGGTCAGATGCTTTCGGCGATGCTGAATTGGTCTCTCGGCACATTCGTGTCAAAAATTGAAATCGAGGATGATAGTTTCAATGTCGTTCGTGAGGTGGATGGCGGTCTTGAAACGGTGCGATTATCCCGACCTTCCGTAATTACAGTTGACTTGAGGCTGAATGAGCCTCGCTACGCTTCACTACCGAACATCATGAAGGCGCGCAGAAAGGAAATTGAAGTCTTGACACCTGATGATCTTGGTATTGATGTAACACCCAGGGTTACGGTTTTGGAAGTAACTGAACCACCTGCAAGGAATGCCGGTGTGCGTGTTCAAAGTGCAGAGGAATTGATTGATAAACTGAAAAATGAAGCGAAGGTGCTGTAATGAGCGTATTGGTTCTGATTGAACACGATAACACTGAAGTCAAAGCGTCGACTCTGAATACAGTTACAGCTGCAACGCAGCTCGGAAGTGACGTTCATGGACTTGTCGTAGGGAATGATTGTGCCAACGTTGCTTCCGCGGCTGCGAAAATTAGCGGGATTTCCAAGATACTGTCGGTGGACTCATCCGAGTATAAATATGGTTTGGTTGAGAATGTCGCACCTGTCGTCAAGGACATAGCATCGGGATATTCACATGTTCTGGCACCGGCATCGACGTTCGGCAAGAATCTTCTGCCGAGAGTTGCTGCCATGCTGGATGTTCAGCAGGTTTCCGATATCATCGAAATCGTCTCTGAAGATACATTCATCAGGCCGATTTATGCCGGAAATGCCTTGGCAAGAGTGCGGTCGACTGATTCAGTGAAATTGATCACGGTTCGTACCACCACTTTCGATGCTGCCATAGAAGATAGTGGTTCGTCTGCACCAGTTGAGGAGTTATCTGCCATGGGTGACGAACAACTGTCGAGTTTTGTAAAGCATGATCTGACCCGTAGCGAACGTCCGGAATTGACGACAGCGAATATCGTTATTTCGGGAGGTCGAGGAATGCAAAGTGGAGAGAATTTCATTATGCTTGAGCGTATAGCGGACAAGCTTGGTGCTGCCGTCGGGGCTTCGCGAGCCGCAGTTGATGCAGGTTACGTGCCAAATGATTATCAGGTTGGTCAAACTGGGAAAGTGGTTGCACCTGACCTGTATCTGGCCGTTGGCATATCGGGCGCGATTCAACATCTCGCTGGTATGAAAGACTCAAAAGTCATTGTTGCGATCAACAAAGACGAGGAAGCACCGATTTTTCAGGTTGCAGATATTGGCTGGGTAGCGGATCTGTTTACAGCAATTCCAGAGTTGGAGAGCGCACTGGATTAATTCCGCCGATTCTGTAGTCAGTCTGACGGCTGTAGTTCTTTAAATTTCTACTATAGATAGCGTCCCTCGCATAGCGCCAGCATGCTAGCCCAGTCGATTTGGTAACAAAAAAGGCTGATGCATTACGCATCAGCCTTTTTCATGTAAGACTTCTTTGTAAGAAAATTTTGAATTCAGAACTGGGCAGTTTCTGTTGAATCAACCATTGCGACGGTAGACGCTTCTTTACCTCCGGCAGTCGCTTCATTGACCGCGTCAAAGTAACTGACTCCAACTTCATGCTGATGGCGGGTTGCTGAGAAACCGAATTCCTCGGCTGCGAATTCTGCCTGCTGCAAGTCAGAATAGCCCTGCATACCACGTTGAATATATTTTCTGGCAATATCAAAACTCGAATAGTTGACGCTGTGAAAACTTGCCAAGGTCACAAACTGGTACCGATATCCCATTTCGGCGATGTCGTTTTGGAAACTTGCGAGTTCATCCGGCTTCAGGTGTTTTGACCAGTTGAATGATGGCGAACAGTTATACGCCAGCATTTTCCCGGGAAATTCTGCATGAACACTATCCGCGAATTTTCTCGCGTCATCAAGATTAGGTGTCGAAGTTTCCATCCAGATTAGATCTGCATACGGCGCATAAGCCAACCCGCGAGCGATGCACATATCTATTCCGCCAGTAATTCTAAAAAATCCTTCAGCAGTGCGTTCACCAGTGATATACGGATGGTCGCGTTCGTCGACATCCGACAACAGCAATCTTGCGGCCTCAGCATCTGTTCTTGCAATGATGACAGTTGGGACACCCATCACATCCGCTGCCAACCGAGCAGAGGTTAAATTACGAATACCTTGTTGCGTCGATAAAAGAACCTTTCCGCCGAGATGACCACACTTCTTTTCGGAAGACAGTTGATCTTCATAGTGGATACCCGCGGCGCCAGCCTTGATCATTGCCTTGGTCAGTTCGAAAACATTCAGCGGGCCGCCAAATCCTGCTTCTGCATCAGCAACAATTGGCATGAACCAGTCGATATTGGTGGTTTGCTGACCGCTCAGCTGCTCCAAGTTTTGGATCTGATCCTGCCGAATGAATGCATTGTTGATTCGTTCGATAACTTGCGGTACGGAACTGGCGGGATAAAGTGATTGATCTGGATAGGTCTGCCCGGCGTTGTTCGCATCAGCTGCTACTTGCCAGCCGGAAAGATAGATTGATTTGAGTCCGGCTTTAACATGTTGAACCGCTTGACAACCTGTATATGCGCCTAACGAAGCAACAAATTTATCATTTTGTAAAAAATTCCAAAGCTTTTCAGAACCCATTTCAGCGAGCGTATGCCGGATGCATACAGAACCACGCAATCGTTCTACCTCGGTCCAGTCATAATCTCTTTTTATTCCATCCCAGCGCTTCGGCGCGAAGTGGGGTGTTGGAAATTCTTTCAAGTCTTCTGTCGGGTCGACATTCCACTTATATTTGCCGTTCGGTAGTTGGCTCATCACTTGCGCTCCGTATATTCAAATAATCGCAATAAAACAACAACAAAAGCCACTAAACGTGGCCACAAAAGTCAAATTATATATTGCTTCTGCTCTGGTAGAGTATGAAATTTTACGTTGAAATTACAGGAATTCCGACGGAATCCATAATCCTGATCAGATTGCTCAATCCGGGCTGCCAAATCCACCGCCACCTGGCGTTTCAATTACGAATATATCGTTTGCATTCATTTCAGTTCTGTCCGTAGAGTTCATGGATTCGATGTTGCCGCTTGATCTGATCACATAGTTTCTACCGGTTTGCCCGGGAGAGCCGCCGTCTGCCCCATATGGCGGGACCCGTCTATGTCCTGAGAGAATTGCTGCCGTCATAGGTTCAAGGAATCGAAGTTTTCGAATGGTTCCATTCCCACCTCGATTTTTGCCTTGTCCACCGCTTCCTTTACGAATTGAAAAACTCTCAAGCCGTATAGGAAATCTCCATTCCAATATTTCGGGGTCGGTCAATTTGGCGTTGGTCATATGTGTGTGTACTGCATCGCAACCATCAAAGTCAGGTCCTGCACCTGATCCACCACAGATAGTTTCGTAATACTGATATGTGTCGTTACCAAAAGTGAAGTTGTTCATTGTTCCTTGTGCTGCTGCCATTACGCCGAGTGCACCATAGAGGGTATCTGTTATGTACTGAGAGGTTTCGACATTGCCTGCAACGACCGCGGCGGGATAAACCGGTTTCAGCATGCAGCCGTCCGGAATAACAATCTTGATTGGCTTCAGGCACCCCTCATTCATCGGAATGATGTCGTCGACCAGAGTGCGAAAGACATACATAACAGCAGCTCTCGCAACTGAAGATGGCGCATTGAAGTTGTTTGAAAGTTGAGCGGACGTTCCGGTGAAATCGACAACAGCTGTCTGTTCTTCATTGTTGATGGATATTTCTACAGCAATCACACTTCCGTCATCCATCTCATACTTGAATTTACCATTACGAAGAACTTTGAGCACTCGCTTCACGGCACCTTCCGCGTTATCCTGAACATGCTTCATGTATGCGATGACGACATCCAAACCGAAGTGATTCACCATGTTCCGCAGTTCTTGCACGCCTTTTTCGTTCGCTGCAATCTGTGCGCGAATATCAGCGAGGTTCTGCTCGACATTCCGCACCGGATATGTTGCGCTTTCCAGAATTGCTTTGACGTCGGATTCCAACAATTCGCCCTCTCGTATCAGTTGAACATCATCCAGCAGAACTCCTTCTTCCTCAATAACGTGACTGTCAGGTGGCATTGATCCAGGGGTAATGCCACCGACATCTGCGTGATGACCTCTTGATGCGACATAAAACAGAATTGTGCCTTTCGTCTGCTCGAACACGGGCGTAACGACCGTAATATCTGGTAGGTGAGTCCCTCCGTTGTATGGATTGTTCAGAATGAAGGCGTCTCCCGGTTTCATCGTCTCGATTCGATTGCGTATGATGATTTTTACGGATTCGCTCATCGAGCCCAAATGAACAGGCATATGAGGTGCATTCGCAACGAGATCACCTTCGGCATCAAATATTGCACAAGAGAAATCAAGTCGTTCTTTGATGTTGACCGAATAAGCGGAATTTTCCAAAGATGCCCCCATTTGTTCGGCAATCGACATGAAAAGATTGTTGAACACCTCTAACATCACCGGATCGGCGTCTGTTCCGATAACTGTCTTGCGTGGCCGAGGAGCAATGCGCCTGAGAATGAGATGGTTGTATTTTGTGACTTCCAGTTTCCAGTCAAGTTCTACAACAGTTGTACCCGTGGATTCGATGATGATCGCGGGTCCTGTAATTTCGTCGCCTGGTTGAAGTGTCTCTCTGAGATAAATCTTTGCCTGGCGGAATTTGTCGGATAAATACATCCTTGAGACACCGACCGGCTCAAGCTCCGAATGCCTTGCGGTACTTGCGTATCCTGATTCATCATGCACATCAGATCGTCCGATGGCCTCAACGGAAATAGCCTCGACAACAATTGGTTTTTCAGGCATGATGAAACCGAAGCGTTGTCGGTGTTTGTTCTCAAAATCGCGTCGAATCGAATCTATGTCGTCTCCATCGACTGAAATGGCAGAGTCAGTACCATCGTATCGAACATGAATCTTCTTCTGTATCTCGATATTGCTGTCCAAAATCTGCTGATCTTTTACATCCTGCCTGGATTTGTTCGCCAGATCTGTGTAGCGACCATCGAGAGATTGAATCAGATCCGTTGAAAGCAATCCTTCGACTGCCTCTTCGTACATGGTTCGGATATCTGCGAGGCCGATTCCGTAAGCAGACATCACACCTGCGTAAGGGTGTATAAAGACTGTTTCCACACCGAGTGCATCAGCAACCAGACACGCATGTTGACCACCGGCACCGCCGAAACTGCACAGGGTATATTCGGTTATGTCATAGCCGCGCTGAACGGAGATTTTCTTTATCGCGTTCGCCATGTTGTCGATGGCAATGTTCAGAAACCCTTCTGCAACACCATGTGCGGAACGGTCGTCTCCAGTGGCCTGTCTTATGGTTTCGGCCAATTCCTCAAACTTGCGATTGACGGCTTTTGTGTCAAGTGGCTGATCGCCAGTTGGTCCGAAGATCTTGGGGAAATAGTCCGGTTGAAGTTTGCCCAGTATCAGGTTACAGTCAGTTATCGTTAGAGGTCCGTTACGCCGATAACAGGCAGGGCCTGGATTCGCGCCAGCTGATTCGGGACCGACACGGTATCTCAGACCGTCAAAATTGAGAATTGATCCTCCGCCGGCGGCAACTGTGTGAATTCGCATAATCGGCGAACGGATTCGTACGCCTGCAACGTGTGTGTCGTATGCGCGCTCATATTCGCCGGCGTAGTGAGAGACATCAGTTGATGTTCCTCCCATATCGAACGAGATGATCTTGTTAAATCCAGCGATTTTGCTGGTCTCAACAGCACCAACAATTCCACCTGCAGGTCCGGAAAGAATGCTATCCTTGCCCTGAAATCGATAGGCGTCTGTAAGTCCGCCGTTTGATTGCATGAACATCAGCCGAACACCGTTCAGATGACTGGCAACCTGTTCAACGTAGCGACGAAGGACTGGCGAAAGATAGGCGTCGACTACAGTCGTATCGCCGCGGCCGATCATTTTCATCAATGGGCTGGTTTCATGCGAAACCGAGATTTGTGTAAAGCCAATCTCTCTCGCCATTTCCGCTATGATCTTCTCGTGTCCATGAAACCGATAGCCGTGCAGAAAAACTATGGCGCATGAGCGAATGCCTTTGTCGAAAACTTTTTGCAGTTCTGTATATGCTGCTTCATGGTCTATCTCTTTGAGCACGTCACCATTGGCGCTGTGACGTTGGTCAATTTCGATCACTTTCTCATAGAGTAGGTGGGGTAGAACGATTTTCCTGGAGAATAGGTCCGGCCGAGTCTGATAGCCAATTCGAAGTGCGTCGCGAAACCCCTTTGTGGTAATGAGCACGCATGGGGTACCGGTGCGTTCCAGCAGGGCGTTGGTCGCTACCGTAGTACCCATTTTCACGACATGTATAAGTTCCGAACTGAGGTTTCCCCGGTCTGTTTTCAGAATATCTCGGATACCCTGAATTGCCGCGTCGTTGTATTGTTCGGGATTGTCCGATAGTAGTTTATGCGTGACGATCTGTCCTTTCGGGTCGCTGGCGACGATGTCAGTAAACGTGCCACCGCGATCAATCCAGAACTGCCATCTTTCGGAATCGTTTACTTGCACTGGAATATGGTTTAAGAGTGTTGAGTTTGGGAGTGGAATTGCAGAATTATAGACAATCACATCAGCTCTTGACATTCGACACTGGCTTGCAATTGCTGATGCTATGCATTCACGAGCTTATGCATGCTTATGATATTTGTCGATGGGTTCTGGATAATTTATTTCTCCATAACAACGCGTACAATAATTTGTAACCATCAACCAGGCTGCTGTCAGCTTGTGAAAATTCATTTAATAGCGGTTGGAACACCTCAAGATGAAAGAGATTCTGAAAGTTCATGGACCGAGTGGACAAATAGTCGGCGTCAGGCAGGTTGATTCGCCAAATTTTGATAATCGGCCGAAAGACGTTGAACCGGAAGCGATCATCATCCATTCGATCAGTCTGCCGCCCGGACAGTACGGCGGTACCGAAGTCGAGGACCTTTTCTGTAACCGATTGGACTGTCGGGCACATCCGTATTTTCGCGAACTCGAGAGCTTACGTGTGTCGGCACATTTTCTGATACGGCGCGACGGCGAAACAATCCAGTTCGTTTCATTGAACAAACGTGCATGGCATGCGGGCGTCTCTTTTTGTCTCGGACGCGAGAATGTCAATGACTTCTCCATCGGTATTGAACTGGAGGGCTGTGATGAAGATATATTCGAGGACAGTCAGTACGAATCTCTCAACGCGCTGATCAGGTTGCTCTTGGAACATTTCCCCGAAATTGGTTACGATAAGATATTCGGTCATTCAGACATTGCGCCTGATCGGAAAACCGACCCTGGTCCGAACTTTATCTGGTCAAGGATTCGAGAGGCCGGTTGAAAAGTATGGCGAACTTGCTCATCAAATCCAGATACCGGATATCACGGAAAATTCTGGCTTCGAATGGAGTCCAAACGAGAATCACGGAGGGATCACCCCTCAACTTAAAAATATAGGAGTCAATCAATGGATAAAGAACTATTCGAAAAAGGGCTGGCAATGCGAAAAGCTACACTCGGCGCTGAATATGTAGAGAAGAATCTGACAGCAGCAGACGATTTCAATCGGCCGTTTCAGGAAGCGATGACACAGTGGTGCTGGGGTTTTGGCTGGGGAGACGAAGCGATAGATGCAAAAACCAGATCCATGATGAACCTTGCGATGATTGGGGCGCTGGGCAAGATGCATGAATGGGAAATACACTGTCGCGGCGCGTTGACCAATGGGGTGACGACAGAACAGATTCGGGCGATCATACATGTAGTCGCAATTTATTGCGGAGTTCCCCAAGCCTTGGAGTGCTTTCGGGTGGCACGTGAAGTACTGGAAGAGGCGGGAAGACTATGACAATTGATTTGCCATAAATTACCTCAAAACAGAAACTCATCGAATTGTGACGGTGTCAATCGGTTTTCTTGAATTTTTTCTTGGTTCTATCGTGATCCCACAGTACGTCACCATCGCCGCCTTTCAAGTTGATATAACGAGCGGCGACGAACAGCAAATCCGATAACCGGTTTACGTATTGTCTTGAATATTGGGAGACGTCCTCTTCTTTAGCAAGCGTTTGCAAACGTCGCTCAACCCGTCTGCAGACGGTTCTTGCGACATGACAGTGTGCCGCCGCTGGGACACCTCCGGGAAGTATGAACTCTTTAAGTGGTGAGAGTTCACCATTGAATTCATCCAAACAGTCTTCTAGAAATTTAACATTCTCAGCTGTCACTAACGCGTCGAATCCGGGAACTGCAAGTTCTCCGCCGATATCCAACAAATTATGCTGGACTCTGTTTAAACAACTGCGAATGTTATCAGGTAATTCGTTCGCTAATGTCACACCGATGGAGCTGTTAAGCTCATCCAGTTGACCGATCGCTTCAATGCGGTTGGAATCTTTTGCGACTCGGCTTCGATCTCCGAGTCCAGTCGATCCATCGTCACCCGTTCTGGTGTAAATTTTCGAAAGTCGGTGTCCCATAGCTATATTATTGAATTGCAGGAATCGTCAGAATGAAGAGTCAAATTTTACCTCAAACAAGTTTTATTCTATTTAAGAATACGGCGTCATCAATCCGTAATCATGTCCAAATTGGCAGTCAGTAAAATCAAGCGTGCAGCGGTTCAATATTCGCAACTAACCGTTGGGGGAAAATCCATGCCAGATAACGCTTGACGGTCGACTTTAAGGAAAATCCACCGCCTCATGCCATGCGGATGAAACAGTTCGAGACTTCAGAATTGTTGCTGATTGTTTGGCTCAACTCTGCCCGGGAAGTTCCATTGATGGCTGACCCACTGACTCTGATTCCGGTGCAGATTTATGTAGTATATGTGGTACCCACAAATCACCGAGATCAAAACTGATCGCGTCAAACGGCGGCAGCGAAACAGATTCGTCGTCGAACAGGGAGTCAATCAATGCCCACTGTTTGTCTCGCAATGCGTATGCTTCCAATGAACGCGCCTCAGGGTCGACAAGCCACAGATGATTGACACCAGCCCGGGCGTAGATTGCATTCTTACTGCCAAGGTCGAGCTTTCGCGTCGATGGTGAAAGCACCTCACATACCCAGTCCGGAGCCAACGTAAAGTAAGCTACGTCTGGATATTCAGGCAATCGTTCACGACGCCAACCTGCCCGGTCGGGCACCACGATGTCATCGCCCAGATGGAGTTCAGGTTCGAATAGAATCCACCAACCGCCAGGTCCGCTGTCACCAAAGTGAAAAGGTGGATTGATACGTCCTCCAAGACCGGAACTGGCCAAAGCATGGGGTGGTGTCGGTCTCGGGTGCGTATATAACGTGCCGTCGACAACTTCGGCGACCATGTGGGGTGGCGCATCCAGCACATCCTGATAGGTCGCGTATGTTGAATTTTTTTCAGTTGCTGTGGCGTCGGGTCTTTTCATCGTATTTTGATTCTTGGCGAGAGTATTGATTTTAGTTCATCGGTGCTTAGCGAATCAAATTACACCACCTTCAGATCATAGACGACGTCCTGATCGGTATTCAGCAATATCAAGCCTGTAGCAGTTCATAATTGGTAGCAAACCAGTAGCGAGAATCCCATGCTCATCGCACATGATCACGATCGGGTGGCGTTTATCTTTCTGGGTCCATAGGCTCGCTGAGAAGATGATCCGTACCGCCAGACTCACCATCAACGGTAATACGTCCGACGGTACCTCTGAGAAGTCGATGATCTTGATTCCGCCAGAATTATCGTTCTGTGCCGCACGACCAGTTGAGATGACATGAACCATGCGCTCAAGCCAATTCATTTCCATGTATTCTGCTGGAGGCTGAAACAAGAATGCTAGGCGACGATCATTTCGTTTGGCCTCCAACCTACCGATCAAACGGCTCAATTTACCGTAGCATGGCCCTTGTATTTCACGGTTGCTCGCGCCTGTAATCATCTGCTCGTCAAGATTTTTCAATTCAGTTTATTCGGCGTAGATGTCGAATTGAACTGGGTAGATTCGCGATTTGATCCAGCAATCGAGCCGTCGTCCAAGATTTTCCAGCCCCGGTGCTACCGACAACAACCGCATGTCGCTGATACAAATTATTGCCATGAGCTAAGCCACGGCTTGCTTTTCCTGAAGTTCAACATTCCGGCCGTTGCGGGCTAGTCGCTGACTCTTGTCGGCTTAGCTGATGCAACCCTGATAAGCCCCATCCCGCAAGTGCAAGTGCAATGCCGGAGTTCACGGCCCGAACAGTGTTCCAGAACTGCCACGGGGCTGAGTAATCTTGCCACGCTTCCCTCGCCTGAGCGGTATCCAGCGGCATCCCGACCGAGGCCAGAACCTCGTTCAACGGCACGTTGACGGTTATCGTCGGAACCATGGCCCCCAGAACGTACAGGAGACCGGCCAGGGTGAAGCAGATTGCAGCCCGCCGCTCCCGAACTCTCAAGGCAGCTAGCGCAGTGAAAATCAACAGGACAGGTGTACCGAAAAAGGTCGGAGCGAACACCCAATTACGCACACTCGCATTCATGGCCTGCATGGCGGCTACCGCGACCTTGGGGTCCGCCGTGTCCAGCCCCCACATGGTCGAGCAAACCCAAGCGAAAAAGAAGCCAAACATGGCGCCGGTAAGGATGAGCGACAGGAGGGCCAGCAGCGTCCCAATGCGAGCAATGTTAACCAGATTGTTCTCGTTTGGAGCAAACTCTTTGTCGATCATTTCGCTTTCGTCGAGATCTCGGTTGTTCAGTTTGCGGGTGATTTAGACTACCAAACCAATCTGATGCTGGCCAGGCTTACTGCTCTGGAGGATAACAAGGCGATTGACTTGGAGGCGTTTCGATTCGACCAGGCGAAATCGGTGGTAATCGGTGCTATTGTAGGTGCGGGTGCGAATCTTTCAAATGAACATGTGGGTGATTGTAATGAAATCCGACATTGATCAAGAATATTGTTACTTTCAGGGGCACTACATTCGTCAGAATCACCCGCAGGAAAATCAGTTCTCCATGAAAACAATAGATTGAAAAATTCAGCGATACACGGATACGTGGTGCATCCAGGCGATATACATCTGCCCCTCAGCCCCGGTGCTGATGCGCTTCCTTTCGCCGACCTGTAGCGTTATCCTTCTCAATCGGATAGGCACTGAAGATTCAATTACCTGCATATAGAGTGGGTGTTAATTGACAATACTCAATTTTTCTCCCACCCGTGCCGGATTACCTAGCTAGTGTAATTGATTTTGTACAAATTCCTTAGAGCCGTTTCCTCCTGAAACTACATTCAATCTATCGTTTAATTTTCAGACGCCATAATGCAGTCGCATGTTTTGAACAAAACCAATTTTGATTTGATTGTAAAGACACTACTAGACAAAACTACACGAAGTTCTTGTCTGTTAACCTAATGGGTAGTATTCAACTCCTCGTTAACCGTCGCTTTTCAAGATTGCAGTTCTTCTGAAGTGCCTATACAGATAGGTCTGTCTACCAAAATCACAGCTATCAGACCTGAATTCGTAGTGTCGTCGACCATTTGGAACCAAATATTGCAAATTCATCGCATCCATTGCCTTTTAGTTGCACGCTACTTTACCCGCAAAAAACTTTCTCTATCATTGGTTCATATTCATCCAATGAGGAGTAAAAAATGCGAAAAAACAAATTAATGTTAATCTTGACTGTTCTATTTTTCACGACATGGGCACCGGCTGGACTAGCTGAATCTCTCACCATCATCATCGAGAACATTGAAGTGGCAGAGGGGAAAATTATGATTCAAGTTATGTCTGGAGAAGAGGAATTTTTGGGTTCAAACGATCCCATCACGACCGTGTTAATGCGCGCTAGGCCTGAAGAAATGAGATTTTCGACCTCGAACCTGCCGACTGGCGAATATGCCATCCGTGTCATGCACGACATCAACGACAACAACGAACTGGATGTCAACTATGTGGGATTGCCAAAGGAACCCTACGCATTCTCCAACAATGCATCCGGTAATTTTGGCCCACCCGAATGGGAGGATGTCAAATTTGCTTTACATGGCTCCGTCACACAGAAGATTCAATTAGTTCATTGATGTTATTTACCATGAACCGTCGCTACTTTCTAAAATTAAGTGCCGCCAGTTTGGGCTCGGGTGCGCTGCAGATGGCAGGTCTTAGCATCGCTCAACAAGTGAACAGTGCATCCTGGCAAATGAAATTCAAAACAGCACTGAAAGAAAACCCTTGGCTCGCTATTTACCAGACTGCAGCCAATGAAGCATTTGCAAGTCGTGCTGAAGTCGTCGGACACTGGCCTAAAGAACTAAAAGGAGTTCTATATCGCAATGGTCCAGCTCGACACGAAATCGGAGATTTCCGTTATCACCACTGGTTTGATGGCGATGGAATGATTCAGGCGTTCGAGATTTCAGCGGATGGCATCACTCACAAAGCTAAGATGATTCGCACCCACAAGTTCAAAAGTGAAAAGGTTGCTGGTCACGCCCTATATCCAGGTTTTGGAACTCTGCCTCCAGAGCAAATTCCCATCACTGACCCTGACTCAATGAATACCGCAAATATCAGCGTACTGCCACATCACAACAAACTGCTGGCACTGTGGGAAGGTGGCTCTCCCTGGGAAATCGATCCCGATACTCTTGAAACCCGTGGCATCCATCATTTTACAGAACACACTGCTGGTGTTCCTTTCTCAGCGCATCCACGCATAGAACCAGATGGCACGCTGTGGAATTTCGGTTATCTTTCAGGTGCAAGATTGATCGTATTTTGGCATCTGAACCGTAATGGAAAACTACTTAATATCGGCAAGATCAAATCTGACCCAATTAGTATGCCACATGATTTCGTTGTGACATCAAGGCACATTATTCTGATGATTCCACCGCTGAACTTTGAACCCAGTCAGCACTCGTCATTTCTTGATGCGCATCAGTGGCAGCCGGACAAGCCGACGCGCATTCTGGTTGTAGATAAATACGATTTTTCCAAGTACCGTTGGTTGGAATTACCAAGTCAATGGATCTTTCATTTTGGCAATGGCTGGGAAGATTCTGCGGGTATCATCCGCTTCGATGGCGCCAGATACATTGACCCGTCAATAATGATCAACACATTTCGCGATGTCATGCGGGGTGTGACTCCGCTGGCCAATTTTAGTCGCCAGCATCAGTACCAAATTGATACGAGAAAATGGTCAATTAGCGAGGCGCCGATACTACCGTCAGATATTCTTACCGAGTTTCCGGTGATTGATCCGCGAGTCAGCACCCGACGCTACAGCAGACTAATCATGCTTTGCACCAACAAAAACCAACCGGCTCTACATGGTCATCTCAACGGGGTCTGCAGTTTCAATTTGGATTCCGGTAAACATAATAGCTATTACTATCCAGATACACAGATTCCCGAAGAACACCTGTTCGTAGCAAAACCCGGTAGCAAACCGGAAAGCGGAGGCTGGGTTATCGGAACATCTCACGATTGGGAAAAGAATAAAACCAACTTGAACGTATTCGATGTTGAGACGATAGATGCAGGTCCAATTGCAATTGCAACGGTACCGTATGCATTGCCATTTGGCTTACACGGGAAATTTGTAGAGAATTAACAGTATGCAAAAATTGCGAAGAAAATTAATTTACCTAGGTTTCACAGGTTTATTTTGTCTCGCGATCGGACTGCTGCTCTGGTATCTAGGGATTACGGAGTCAGCTTGGATTTCAATACTCATTTCTTTGTGTATCGGTTGGTCAATCAATCTTACCTTCATTCTGGCCGAGAAATTAATCGCTCAGTATATGCCCGCTTATTTGGTACCCATACCCTTAACCGCGTTTGGATTGACTATCGGACTGTTGATTTCCGGGAGTATTTTATTCCGTGAGCCACTAAATTTTTTCACCGACAATTATCTAGCGTTAATAATCGGTGTGTTTTTCTCCATTGTCGGCGTGGCAATATTTAGTACGCATTACAAATTGCTATCCGCACGGGCAGAACTCGCCAAGGCGGAAGCTCAAAGACAAGCTCAGCAAAAACTACTGCTGGAAACGGAACTAAAACTGCTACAAGCACAAATAGAACCTCACTTTCTATTTAATACGCTCTCCAACATTGTCGGACTGATTCGCCAAACTCCAGAAGCAGCGGAACAAAGTCTGCTGAATTTAACCACTCTGCTTCGCTATTCACTGCAGAGCACGCGTAAAGCCTTAGTCGCCCTAGAAGAGGAATTGAACTTTGTTCGTGCTTACCTTGATATTCAGTCCATTCGTATTCCAGAGCGTCTGCAGTATGAATTCCGTCCCTCAGGATTGCTTGAAGGAAATTCAGCGCAAGATTCGATTCGACAATTACAACTACCGCCGCTCCTGTTGCAGCCGATTGTAGAAAATTCCATAGTTCACGGTATCGAGCCTTCAGAATCCGGAGGACAGGTGGTCATCGAAGTCAGTTTAAGGAATAATAAATTGATAATAACCATCACCGATACCGGTGTCAGCATATCCGAACATGCGCCCAGTGCAAAGAACAATGATTTATCCGGGACTGGTCTTGGCAACGTGCGCCAACGCCTGCACGCCTCATATGGGGATGCCGCAAACATGACGATTTCCGAGAATTCTCCCTGTGGCGTAGTCGTCCAACTGTCAATTCCCGTAAATAACGATGAACACTAACGCAATTATTGTTGACGACGAGCCCAAACTTGTTGATTATCTTGATGGTAAACTCGCCAAACTATGGCCGGAGTTAACTATTGCAGGCATCGCTCATAACGGTCAAAACGCCATTGACCTAGCGAACGAAGTACAACCCGACATCGCCTTTCTGGATATTCAAATGCCGAATATGAGTGGACTTCAAGTGGCTGAAGCATTACCGGCAAAAACGAAAGTCGTGTTCATTACCGCCTACGATGAATTCGCGGTGGACGCCTTCCAACGCGCTGCCGTTGACTATCTGTTAAAGCCGGTTAGCGATATCCGACTCAGGCAAACCATCGTTCGTCTAAAGGAACGAAGTGATCAGAACCGCGAAGAACTAGTCAAGCTATTACGTAGTATCAGCGAAGAGAAACATAGCTATTTGCAGTGGATTCGAGCGGGCTTTGGTGACACAATCGAACTCATTTCGGTGCAGGACATCATTTACTGTAAAGCAGAGCACAAGTACACCAGCATCATTACACGACACCGGAAGTTCGTCATCAGGCGCAGCATCAAGGACCTAGAACAACAACTGGATCCGAACCGGTTTTGGAGGATACATCGCGGATTGATTGTTCGGATTGATCAAATTCAAAAAGCACAGCGAGACCTGCGCGGGCGCTACACCATTACACTTCGAGATTGTCCTGACATTTTGCGTAGCAGTCGGAACTATGGAACACTGTTCAAGATGATGTGACCATTCAGTAGGTCAGAATTATCTATTCCAATATCTGCCATCGAGGTGAGGTGGAAGTTCAATGAACGCCGGGCGTATCGCGATGCCACCGCTGGAATGTATCTGCTTCGAACCTCGTTTTGCCAGTAGGATGAGGTGCGCATCACCCGGCTGTACTGGACCTTGAGTGATGTCGAGGCGACATTTCGCACCCTGAATCGGAACTAGGTCTGCGGCCGGTCTATCATCGGACACTGCGTCGCATTAGGGTGTATCTTTTCATTTCGGTACTCGCCTACCAGGCGGTACACTACCTGCGCCTGATGATGCACTCAAATGGCGAGCGACACAACTGTCAGACAATCCACCGACGGTTGGCGAACATCAATCGCATCACCACGGAACTGACCGATGCCGACGGTGACCGCATACAGATACGTCAGAATACACCCCCCGATTCGCAGCAGCGAAATCTGTTGTCTACGATGGGAGTGACGTTGCAGATCGACCAGCAGATCGGTCGCTGGTCAGATGGAGTGGAAGTCACAAAATCTTGACCCGTAGCAATTGTAATGGTCGGAATTTAGTCCATTGGTACTTGGTGAATCAAATCTCCGTCAAATCATACCCTGCATCCTAATCGACATTCAGCGATTTCAAGCCTATGCACCCAGTAATTTGTGAGCAATGCTTCCATCCGGGTTGGGTGTTTACGTTGTTCTCACCTCACATCACCAATATCCGTACTAAGGCTACTGTCAGTTTCAAGTGTCTGCCTGGATAAGACTTTCAGAGCATCAGTTCTTTGATATAGGTCTTGATCCCATTTGTTTCTCTTATGTAGTTGATGTAATTTATTATCTAGATTATTCGTAATCTTAATTTAGTGGGCTTGGGAATTATTTTCGAATCAAGCTGTATTGACAACAATCCCTGCCTATTCCATAATTTCATTCTTAACAACTGCGCGTTACTGGACGACGTGTAAATCTCAAAATTCTTACCCGAATTCGCTTTAATCCTGCTTGAACGACACATCAGGTAAGAAATAATATGTCCGGAGTCACATTGAGCAGTTAGTTCTTTTGTTGGGATGGAGTCAGTGCATCCAATTATGATCAATAATGCATTGCTGACCAGGCATCATGAACTAATATAGCGCAGTAAGAATTCGATTCAATCGATCAGACTGAATTCAGATTAGTTGGAGACCGAACAAATGATTACAGGTAGTATTTGCGCGATCGTCACACCCATGCACGAAGATGGCTCTGTGGATTTGGATTCGCTATCCAAACTGATTGAACATCACATCGAATCTGGTACCGACGGAATCGTTTCCGTTGGCACCACAGGTGAATCAGCCACTCTGACTCATGAAGAGCATCAACTCGTATTCGAAAAAACGATCGATTGTGTTGCGAGCCGAATTCCGGTCATCGCGGGTACAGGGTCGAACAGCACAGCTGAAGCACTGGAGCTAACCACTGCAGCGAAAGAACTTGGAGCCGACGCTTGTTTGCTCGTTGTTCCGTATTACAACAAACCAACCCAGGAAGGGATGTACCAACATTTCAAATTGATTGCAGAATCCGTTGACATCCCACAAATTCTCTACAACGTACCTGGCCGAACGGTAGCAGACCTTCACAATAGCACAGTTGTCCGCCTCAGCCACATCGACAATATTGTCGGTATCAAGGATGCCACGGCAGATATTGAGCGTGGCATCAGATTGATGGAAGATTCCGCTGATGGATTTGTTTCATTTTCCGGGCAGGATACCGATGCTATGGGACTTATGCTGGCAGGAGGGAAGGGTACAATTTCTGTCACTGCGAACGTTGCACCAAAACTGATGCATGAAATGTGTACCGCTGCTGTTGCCGGAAATGAATCTCTTGCAAATGAACTAAATGACAAGCTGATGCCGGTGCACGAAGCGATGTTTGTCGAATCAAATCCGATACCAGCCAAATGGGGGGTATCACAACAGGGTTTCATTGAAAACGGAATCAGGTTACCTTTGGTTCCCTTGTCAGACGATGCCCAACCTAGAGTGCGGGCGGCTATGGTTAGTGCCGGGGTGCTTTAAGTTACGAGTGTAACACCAACTTTTCATACTAAGGAGTGCATATGGAACGCGGCGAACTACTTTATTCCGGTAAAGCCAAATCAATCTACCGAACTTCTGATAAGCGTCAGCTGCTGATGGAGTTCCGAGATGATACATCGGCATTTGACGGTAGAAAGACTGAGGCACTGAGTCGTAAAGGAAAAGTAAACAATTACTTCAACGCATTCATCATGGAGAGTCTTGAGGATGCTGGAATCAACACGCATTTCGATTCGCTTGTAGGCGATACCCAATCCTTGGTAAAGAATCTGGATATGATTCCTGTTGAGTGTGTCGTCCGCAACATTACAACCGGATCAATATGCAGACGACTTGGAGTGGAAGAGAATATCGAACTTGAAACACCAACTTTTGAGTTCTTTCTCAAGAATGATGAGCTGCACGATCCAATGATCAATGAATATCACATTCGCTCTTTCGGTTGGGCTGAAGATGAGGAAATCAAAAAGATGACAGCCTACACGCTCAAAACGAATGCGATACTTTCACCGTTATTTCGTAAAGCCGGGATCATACTGGTAGACTTCAAGCTTGAATTTGGGCGGTTCAACGGTGACATAGTGCTCGGAGATGAATTCACACCAGATGGATGTCGCTTATGGGATTCTGAAACACGTGAAAAACTGGACAAGGATCGCTTTAGACAGAATTTGGGTGACGTGGTTGAATCG
Organism: Arenicellales bacterium; assembly: GCA_951813075.1. GTDB lineage: Bacteria > Pseudomonadota > Gammaproteobacteria > Arenicellales > JAJDZL01 > JAJDZL01. Next base: position 393,431 of record OX638343.1, read on the forward strand.
TATGAGATTGCGGCCAGTCGTCTGGGTGTTTCTATTCCCGATTAGTTTTTGAGCATCGATGACTATCGACCTGTCACGAAATCCATTTGTGAAAGGTTCTTCAGTTACTGATCCGAAACGCCGATAGATGCCATGAGAGATTTCGATGATGCCTCTTCGACGTCAGAAATTCTTTGTATCAAAGGGCAAAGAGCGCAATCAGAATTCAAACTTGAGCAACTTCGGACGAGCATGCTTCAGTGCTTACCCGAACTAGAGTCACTTGACGCTTATTTCTGCTACTTCGTTTCCGTAGCATCACCACTTTCACTAGAAGAACATGCGCGCCTGATCGAATTGATTGATGGCGAGAAAGATACTTCTTTTAACCCCATAAAAGTCGACACAGTTCTGGTAACGCCAAGATTCGGAACAATTTCTGCCTGGTCGTCAAAAGCGACAGACATCATTCTCAGGTGTGGGATAAGCAAGCTGAAGCGAATCGAAAGAGCGACATACTGGGTTCTCGAATGCTCCGGAAAAATAAGCAATTTACAGAAAAAATCGACTTATCCATTTCTTCACGATCGAATGGTCGAGTCAGTTCTGACTGATCCAGGTGAAACAAGTCTGATATTTCGTCAATACAATCGCCGATCTGTTCAGAAATTCAGCATCGACAAGACCGGACAAGATGACTTGGAAATTGCAAACAAAGAGCTTGGATTGGCGCTTACCAAAGCTGAACTCTCATACATAAGAGATTGGTATCGAAAGGAAAAAAGACAGCCAACTGATGCTGAGTTAATGATGTTCTCTCAGGTTAATTCAGAACATTGCCGCCATAAGATCTTTAATGCCGAATGGACGATCGACAATCAGGATTATCCGGAATCGATGTTTTCGATGATACGTCGAACGCATCAAATGAATCCTTCTGGAACGCTTGTGGCTTATGAGGACAATTCAGCCGTCATTGAAGGTCATCTGTCAACGAGATTTGCACCGTCATCTGTCAACAGCAGATATCAATACAGCACTGAGCCTGCACACATAATCTTCAAAGCTGAAACGCACAATCATCCTACAGCAATATCACCTTTTCCGGGTGCAGCAACCGGAGCTGGTGGTGAAATACGAGATGAAGGTGCGACCGGGCGAGGCGGAAAACCAAAGGCTGGTTTGTGCGGGTATTCGGTATCGCATCTCCATATTCCGAACTTTCGGCAACCTTGGGAGGAAACTGAGCGGTCGCCGGACAGAATTTCATCCCCACTGAGAATTATGCTGGAAGCACCGATCGGCGCAGCGTCTTTCAACAATGAGTTCGGCCGTCCGAACATTGGTGGATATTTTCGAACACTTGAAATTAATAATCGAGAGCAGAGCACTTGGTATGGCTACCATAAGCCAATCATGTTCGCTGGTGGAATTGGTAATATTCGCCCGTCACTAGTCAAGAAGAAAGAAATTTCAGCAGGCGACTTGCTGATTGTGATCGGAGGCCCTGCCATGTTGATTGGTCTTGGGGGTGGTGCTGCTTCGAGCTTGGGTCAAGGGACATCCGGTGAAGAGCTTGATTTCGCATCAGTTCAGAGAAGCAATCCACAGATGCAGCGGCGCTGCCAGGAAGTGATTGATCGGTGTTGTGAACTTGGTGAAGACAATCCAATTCTTTCCATTCACGATGTGGGTGCAGGCGGACTCTCGAATGCGATACCTGAGATTGTTCATGCATCAAATCTCGGTGCGAAGATATATCTGAATCAAATCCCCAATGACGACCCAGCAATGAGTCCCATGGAAATATGGTGCAACGAGTCTCAGGAACGCTATGTTCTGGCAATATCACCAAATAAGCTTGAAACACTAAACACTATGTTTGAGCGGGAACATTGCCCATATTCAATAGTCGGCGTGGCTACCGAAGAACGAACTCTTCGAATAGTCGAATCTAAATCGGATACGTTGTCCGCAGACCTACCGGTCAATGTTGAAATGGATTTTTTGATGAATGGCTTCTTGAAAATCCATCAGCAGGATCAAAGAACGAAACAAACTTTACCTGATACAAACGAGAAGGAATTGAGTGATTTTTCGGAATGTGTAGAACGTGTTTTACGGTTTCCAAGCGTCGGAGATAAGTCTTTTCTCATCACTATCGGTGATAGAACCGTGAGCGGACTGATTCATCGGGACCAAATGGTTGGGCCGTGGCAAGTGCCAGTTTCTGATGCGTCAGTTACGATTTCAGGATATGACACGAGCAATGGTGAGGCAATGGCTGTTGGAGAGAGATCGCCAATTGCTGTCATTGATCCAGCAGCCAGCGCGCGTATGGCAGTCGGAGAGGCGCTAACGAACCTGAGGTCGGTATCTGTCGGCCCACTCGATACAGTAAAAATGTCTGCAAACTGGATGGCCGCTGTCAGTGTTGAAGGGCAGGGAAGCGCTCTATACGAATCGGTTCGTAGTGTAGCGCTGGATATGTGCCGAACACTTGAGATTTCAATACCCGTCGGCAAGGATTCCCTGTCGATGCAAACGGAGTGGGTTGACGATGCCGGGCATTCAACCAAAGTGATCTCACCAATTTCGCTCGTGGCAACAGCATTCGCGGCGGTTCAGGATGTAAGACGTTGTGTTACCTCGCAATTGATCAGGAAGTCAGATACGGTGCTGCTGCTGGTTGATCTGGGAGCAGGTCGGAATCGAATGGGAATGTCTGTCTTGCACCAATCACATCACTTAGTCACGAATCGCGTTCCAGATATCGATGAGCCATTGCACCTCAAGTCATTTTTCGAGGTAATAGGAAACCTGATTGACCAAGCTGAGCTACTCGCATACCACGACCGATCGGATGGTGGTTTGTTTGCGACTTTGTGCGAGATGGCATTCGCGAGTCGAACGGGCCTTGATATCAAAGTTGATAAATCAGTTGATGCAGTCGAATTCTTTTTCAACGAAGAGTTGGGCGCTATTCTGCAAATTGAAAGAAATAACCTTAAAAAAGTATTGGAACTATTTGATAAAGAAAAAATTAGACATCTAATTTCAGAAATTGGAACATTACGAGATGATGGCTTGATTGAAATTCGTGATAAAGACAGATTGATATTCAGCGAGGAGAGGAAGAAACTTCATCAAATCTGGTCGGAGTTAAGCTGGCGGATGCAGTCATTGCGCGATAACTCAATCTGTGCCAAACAGGAATACGAACGGATTCTAGATGATTCGGATCCAGGTTTGTGCCAGAATTTACCTGACGCCTGGGAACTATTCTGTAATTTGCAGATTCCACAAACCCATGCTGATTCCGAAAATCAACTGAAATCTCAAACTATCAATGTTTCCTCCAAACCGCGAGTGGCAGTTTTGCGAGAGCAAGGCGTAAATGGACACGTCGAGATGGCAGCAGCTTTCGATCGAGCCGGATTTGAATCCTATGATGTCGTGATGGCCGATTTGGTAAATCGAGAAGTGGAATTGGATTCGTTCAGTGGAATTGTCATGGGTGGTGGATTTTCCTTCGGTGATGTTTTGGGAGCAGGTAAAGGTTGGGCAAGTTTCATACTTTACGAGAGTATGTTGAGGGATATGTTTGAACAATTCTTTTCCGACAAGAGCAAGTTCGCTTTGGGGGTATGCAACGGATGTCAGGTGATGGCGGAACTGAAGGCAATCATACCCGGCTCGCAATATTGGCCCAAGTTCGTCCGAAATGAGTCACAGCAGTTCGAAGCCAGGCTTGTGATGGTCGAAATATCGGAGAGTAATTCGATACTGACAGCCGGACTTCAGGGGATTTACCTTCCTGTTGCGGTGGCACATGGTGAAGGAAAAGCGATCTTCGACGAACCAGAATACGCAGTAAACTTGAAAACCAACAACCAGATGTGTCTGCGCTACACCGACAATCGCAACCAGGTGACGAATCTGTATCCTTATAATCCTAATGGTTCAGAATTTTCGGTCGCAGGGGTGACAAGCTCAGACGGACGAATTACCGCAATGATGCCGCACCCAGAACGAGTGTTCAGAACGATTCAGTATTCGTGGGCACCAGAGAATTGGGGAGAGAACAGTCCCTGGTTAAGTTTGTTCCAAAATGCCAGGAAGTGGTTGGAGTAGACCTTCTGGTTGTTCTTCAAACGACATCCTGCAATAGTTCGATCACACCGTACAGGTTTGGAACAACGGCATAGGCGAGTTCTTCATTGGCTTTTGTTGATCCGGCAATACTCGGGACCATAATTGGCAGCATGCCCGCTGCTTTTGCTCCAACAATCCCAGCGTGCGCATCTTCAACAACAACACACTCACCGGGGTTTATGCCAATTTGCTCGGCCGCAATCAGAAAGATATCGGGTGCAGGTTTGCCATTGGCGGCGCGATCACCCGTGATGACATCATCAATCGCACCCAGCAAGCCCGACTTTTTTAATTTCCATTCTGCCTGTTCCTTTATGGTTGATGTCGCGATCGCAGATTTCAGCCCACGTTGTCGCAAAAAATCGAGTAGTTCAGTAACGCCGGGCATCACTCGAACACCGTTGGAATGCATCTCACCATAATAGATTGCGGCCGAGCGATCCATATAGCATTCCATGTCAATTCGGCCATTCGTTAATACCGAAATTTCTTTCCGCGTGTCCAACACCGAATATCCAACAATTTTTTCATAGAATGAATCGGTAATCTCAAACCCAAATTCGCGCGCTGCACGCATCCATGCCATTCTGGAAATGGATTCTGTGTCGATTAAAACACCATCCAGATCAATGATCACTGCTGAGATTCTCATACCGAGACAGGGTCCTTGTTTTCTGACATTTCGGTAAGTTTGGCCTCGATCTGTTCAATTTGCTGCAGCCACCACATTTCGGCGAACAGCCCGTCAAGTTTCAAAAGTTCTTCATGCGTACCTTGCTCGACAATTTCACCATTATCGAGCACGAGTATTCTGTCGGCGTCTGCAACTGTCGATAGACGATGTGCAATAACCAGAGTTGTACGGTTTTTGGCGACAATATCCAATGCGTTCTGGATAAAACGCTCGGATTTTGAATCAAGTGAAGAAGTTGCTTCATCCAACACCAGGATAGGTGGGTTCTTCAATATTGTTCTGGCAATTGAGACACGTTGTTTTTCGCCACCCGAGAGTTTCAATCCACGCTCGCCAACGATTGTGTCAAAACTTTGGGGTAATGAATCAATGAACTCCTTCAGATTCGCTTGTTCTACAGCTTTTTCAAATTCCGATCGCGTACAGCGAGGATTTCCGTAAAGAATGTTGTACTCGATCGTGTCATTGAATAGCACAGTGTCTTGTGGGACGATGCCAATTGCGGCATGTAGCGATTCCAGAGTCACGTCACGCACATCTTGGCCATCGATCAGCACATGTCCGCTGTCAACATCGTAGAATCGAAACAGCAGACGCACGAGTGTGGATTTTCCGGAACCGCTTTTCCCCACCACAGCAATTTTTTGACCTGAGGGAATCTCAAAACTAACGTTCTTGAGAATGATACGGTCAGATTTATAACCAAAACCAACATTTTCAAATCTAATTGCCGCACCATTGGTAACCAACTCAGGTGCATCGTCTGGTTCCGACATGGTATCGTCGACATCCAGCAGATTGAACATTCTCTCCAAGTCGGTGAGTGCGTGATTGATTTCCCGAAAAGTGGTGCCAAGAAAGCGCAGCGGCATATACATCTGCATCAGGAAAGCATTAAGCATAATGAAATCTCCCAGTGTCAGAACGCCGGCAACGATTCCTTCTGCCGCGAGCATAAGCAACACAATCATTCCTGAGGCGATAATCAATCCCTGACCAATATTCAGTAGCGCCAGAGTCTGCTCACTGATAACAGATTGTTTTTCCCACTCTTTGAGATGGAAGTCAAAACGCTCAGCTTCGTGTCTTTCGTTACCGAAGTACTTGACAGTCTCGTAGTTCAATAAGGCATCAACGCTTGATGAGTTCGCTTTGGATTCCGCAGCATTCATGCGAACCCGGAATTTGGTACGCCATCGCGTGACGTAGAAGGTGAATGCGAAGTAGGCTGCGATTGTACCACCCGTAATCAATACGAATTTAGCCTCGAAATTGATCGCCAGAAAAGTACAGATCACCAATATTTCAAATATCGTCGGCACAATGCTGAAGACAATGTACCACAACAGATAGTTGATGCCTCTGGTGCCTCGTTCAATATCGCGGGAGATGCCACCGGTCTCGCGGTCTTGATGGAAGGAGTGCGATAGGTTATGCAGATGTCGGAATACTTTTAAACCTATATTGCGGACCGCACGTTGGGAAGCACGAGAGAATAACGCGTTTCGGAGTTCTTCGAATAATGTACTCGACAACCCAAGTAGTCCGTATGTAAGAATCAGAGCAACCGGGACAATTAAAATCGGGTCTGGATTCAATGAGATGTCAAACCAATCAACGATTTTCTTGATCGTGATCGGAACCAAGACGATTGCGACTTTTGCGAGAATCAGAAATGCGAACGCAATTCCGATTCTCCATCTGAATTCCCACAGATAGCTGGTAAGGGTTTCGAGAGTTTTCCAGACGTCTCTTTTGCCATCTGGATTGTTATGCACCATCAGATTAATATCCATCGGTCGATTCGATGAAACCTTATAGATTCAGAAATCGAAAGAGGCGAAGAGCCGAAAACCTTAATTTCCGGTAGTTCGTGGCGAATACTTCTTCCAGATCCGAAACCCCAATAGGATTGCGAGAACGGTTCCATAAATTACGGGTTCAGTAATATCAGCTTTTACGGAGAGGTAAAAATGCAAGACACCGAGGATTCCAATCAGGTAAACCAACTTATGCAGTTTGGCCCAGCGTCGCCCGCCCAGCCATCGGACCATTCGGTTTGTGGATGTAGCAGCGAGCAGCGTCATCATGGTAAACGCCGCCGAGCCGAAAAGTATGTAGTATCGTTCAATGATGTCTTCAATTATCCGCCCGAAGTCAAAAAAGTTGTCGATCACCAGCCAGGTGAGAAAATGCAGGAGAATGTAAAAAAAGGCAAACACCCCCAGCATTCGACGTAACAGCGTCAGTTGATTGATTTTGGTCAGAATTCTAAGTGGTGTAATCGCCAGAGTGATCAGCAACAAGCGAAGTCCCCACTCGCCGGTTACTTTGGTGATGTCTTCAATAGGGTCGGCGCTTATGTTTCCTGTGAAAATATCAAAAGCCAGAATACTGACGGGAATCAGACAAAGTACAAAAATTACTGGTTTCGAGCGTCGAATTCTTGTCGCCCAAATTTTCGAAGACGTATTGGCCATATCAGTTACAAAAAGATTCGCGATTCCCAGAATCATCTGGAAACCGCGATTGAGATACATATGTCGTCATTCAGAAATTGACGGAAAGATCCATACCACTATAAAGACTCGCAACCTGTTCGGAGTATCCATTGAACATCAACGTGGGTTGTCTGCCAAATAGCGTGCCAACCCGCCGTTCGGTGGCTTGGCTCCAGCGCGGATGATCTACATTTGGATTTACGTTGGCGTAGAACCCATATTCATTCGGTGCTTGATCCTGCCAAGTATTAAGCGGTTGCTGTTCGGTGAACGTGACAGATACGATAGACTTGATTCCCTTGAATCCATACTTCCAGGGAACCACCAAACGGATCGGTGCGCCATTTTGATTGGGCATGTGCTGGCCATACAGTCCCACAGCAAAAATTGCCAATGGATTCATGGCTTCATCCATTCGCAGTCCCTCACGATATGGCCAATCCAATACACTGCCAAACAATCCGGGTCTTTGTCCGTCCATCTCCTCCGGTCTTACCAGTGTCAGCATCTCGACGTACTTGGCTTTTGATGTCGGTTTGTGAGATTTCAGAAATTCACTCAGTGGAAATCCAACCCATGGAACCACCATTGACCATGCCTCAACACACCGATGCCGGTAAATTCTTTCTTCCAGAGGAAACTGTTTGAGTATGTCTTCGATATCCCAGTCACGTGGTGCTTCGCATTCACCCGACACCGATAGGCTCCAAGGACGCGTAGTCAACCGATGCGCGAGCTTCGACGGACTTCTCTTGTCGGTCCCAAACTCATAAAAGTTGTTGTACGAAGTGACGTCCTTGAAACTTGTGAGTTCTTCGTCTGTTGAGGAAAACGGACTGTCCATAATATTTTCAAACTTTTGCGCTGCTTGCGCGTCTTCGGACTCAATGGCCAAAATAGACGCGGTTCCACCAATAGCGAGTGCGGCCGTTGTTTTCAGGAATTTGCGTCGATTCTTGTAGACGCTGAGCGGTGTGATTTCGCTCGTTGGAATATCAGGTTTACGTCGTATTAGTACCATTTTTCAAACCTACATCTTTTGTCATTGATTTTTAAATCGGTTGGTTACAATCTTTCAAATGCCGCTGCGATACCCTGACCACCACCGATACACATGGATACGATGGCGTATCTGCCGCCCGTGCGTTTCAATTCATGCAATGCCTTTACCGTCAGAATGCACCCGGTTGCCCCAATGGGATGTCCAAGAGATATACCGCTTCCGTTCGGATTGGTCCTGTCTGAAGGCAAGTTGAGATCTTTCATCACAGCGAGTGCTTGTACGGCAAACGCTTCGTTGAGTTCTATAACATCAACATTGTCGAGATTCAGTCTGGTTCTGTCGAGCAGTTTGCGAATTGCCGGGACAGGTCCGATTCCCATGTACTCGGGTTCAACACCTGAATGGGTATAGTCGAGTAGTTTTGCGATGGGTTCGTGACCGGCTCTTTCTGCGGCGCCAGCCTCCATCATTACAATTGCGGCCGCTGCGTCGTTTATCCCGGATGCGTTACCCGCAGTCACGGAACCTTCCTTTTTGAAAACCGGACGCATTTTAGCGAGGCTATCCATGGTGCAATCAGGACGGATATGCTCATCTGTTGCGAATTGTGTTGTTTCTCGACGAGACTTTACTTCAATGGGAACGATTTGATCATCAAATCTGCCTTCCTCATGTGCTCGCGCAGCTCTGGCGTGGCTTTCAACAGACAGGGCATCTTGCTCATCTCTGTCTATTTTCCATTTTTCTGCGATATTCTCGGCTGTCACTCCCATGTGACAGTCATGGAACGGATCACTCAAAGCGCCGACCATGATGTCGATAAACTGAGCATGCCCCATACGCTGTCCCCAGCGCATCCCTGTGGCCCAGTAAGGTGCACCGCTCATGGACTCGGCACCGCCTGCGATGACTGTATCGGCGTCACCGAGTTGAACGATCTGTGCAGCATTCACTATAGCCTGCAATCCACTCCCGCAGAGACGATTGACAGTCAGCGCCGGTGTCTCAATCGGCAAGCCACCTTCCAGGGCAGCATATCTGGAAATGTACATGTCGCGCTTGTCGGAGTGTAGTACGTTGCCGATGACGCAATGCCCGACTGAGTTCGGATCGATGCCTGTTTTGTCCAATGCGCCACGGACTGCAATCGCGCCCAGTTCACATGCTGAAAAAGATTTTAATGTACCACCATAATCACCGATACCGGTTCTTACACCGTCCAATACAACGACTTCATTGCCTTTCATTAAATTTCCTTTATTTCGTTAAATCAATTAAATAATCAAAGTTATTCAAGTATTTTTCAAAGTAGTTTCGTAAACAAGATAATTTGTCGCTTGCATACCGATCGAATGATATGTTGCCTGTGCCAGCTTATTGTCTTTTTCAACATAGAGCCTCATTCCACAGACTTCGGGATTGCCTGAGGCAAGGTTGATAGTGAAACTCCATAATTGTTTGAAAACGCCTTTCCGACGAAATTCGGATTTAACATAGACGCTTTGCAACCACCATTGTACACCGTTACGCCAGTCACTCCATTCGTAAGTGACCATCAGGCAACCGATGATGTTTCCAGAATTGGTTGCGACAACGTAGAACCCCAGCCCTGGGTCATCGAACACGGCTTGCACACCATCAGACACCGTTTCCGGTGTGAGTTGAATATTTTCGGTTTCCCACGCAATGTTACGGGTAAAGTCAGCTATTGTCGCCGCGTCTTGGGGTTCTGCGAGTCTCACTTCGATAGGGATTTTCAGTGGTTCATCCATATTTTGAAACTCGGAGTCTTAAGGGAGTACCAATTATAATGGCGCTGAAATTATTCCGAATTCTTGGTCAATCTATAGATCTTAGAGTATATCTTTTCGGTAATCCAAGATACTCTGTGATTTGCCAATTGTTCGGATCATACAAGCACTGACAAATGGAAAAGGTTCATGGGCTCAAATTCAGATTCAAAGGGTGTTAAAACTACATTTCTCGGACTAGGCGTGATGGGATATCCGATGGCCGGCCATCTGGCGACAAACGGGTATGAAGTATGTGTCTTTAACCGAACCGCAAGCAGATCGGAGCAGTGGGTGAATCAGCACTCTGGCAGCAGATCTGAAACACCAGCTGATGCAGTACAGGATGCGGACTTCGTTTTCGCCTGTGTCGGTAACGACAATGATATCGAGGAGATTTGCTGTGGTGAAAATGGTGCATTTTCCAAAATGAAACCCGGTTCAGTGTTCATTGATCACACCACTGCATCGGCGCGCATCGCAAGACATCTTGCGCAGATTGCAACCGATTCCGAGCTTCATTTCATTGATGCGCCGGTGTCAGGCGGTCAGGCAGGTGCGGAAAATGGAATTCTGACAATCATGGCGGGCGGCGACAGAACTGTCTTCAAATCTGTCGCTCCGGTGATGCAGAGCTATGGCAGGGCGGTAACACTGATGGGGCCTGTAGGCTCTGGACAGCTGACCAAGATGGTAAATCAGATTTCCATCGCTGGACTGATTCAAGGATTGTCCGAAGCATTGAACTTCGCTACGAAGGTTGGGCTGGATGAGAAACAAGTGCTGGATGTGATTTCCAAGGGCGCCGCACAGTCGTGGCAGATGGAAAATCGCGGCACAACGATGGTAGATGATCAATTCGATTTTGGGTTCGCGGTTGACTGGATGCGCAAGGATCTGGCTATCTGCCTTGGTGAGGCAGACAAGGCCGGTGCGAGACTCCCGGTGACCGCCCTGGTTGATCAGTTTTACGCAGAAATTCAGGCAATGGGCGGCAACCGATGGGATACTTCGAGCCTGATCCGACTCTTGCGAAATCCATAAGCGCAAGAATTTATCTGCGCAGGCGATCTGGCATCTGTGCACTGGGGAGGTGGCTTGCTAGTCTTTTTTCGGACCAATGGGATGCGTCATATCCTTATCCGTTTGGTCGCTCACTTCCTGATGGCTGGTTTCGCTCTTGGTGGATGATTCTCCGACTCGAAAAATGCGGCTGAATTTTTTCTTTTTCGGGGCCTCCTTTACTCTGGTTCGCCAGATTACGTGTGCGGCATACAGCAACATAATTGTCGCGCTGTATATGAACAAGAAATGAAAACCCAGAAAGTCAACTGCTGTAGCGCCTAGCACAGGACCAATGATTGAACCGGTGCTGAACGCGGTCAGCATTCCCGCTGCAGCATAAAGCAATTTTGTCCGGTCGATGGAGTCGTTCATATAAGCCAGCGCAATAGGATAGACTGTAAAGGAAAACGCTCCGAACAGGGATGCACATATCAGAAATGCAATTAAATTCGCCTCTGCAGTGAAGATTATCGCAACTGAGATCAAGCCGCTGGCGAAACACATGGTTGCGATAAGTTTTCGACGATCAAAGTGGTCTGACAATCGCCCGATCGGCCACTGTAGCAACCCACCACTGAAGATAACCAACGCCATGAAGTATGCGGTGGTGGATGGTGTCATGCCCAATCCTTGAACGTAGACCGGAGCAAGTCCGTACACGGCAGAATAGACCAGTCCACAGCAAAAAGCACCTGACATGGCGGTGGGTGAATATCCGTAAATTTCCCGAAATTTGAAAGCTTGCCTTGCCTTCACTTCAGGTGCCGGTAGTCTTGTCATGAGTACTGGTGCGAGCGATAGCATATAGCCAATGGCAGCGATTGAGAACAGCTGAAATCCGGAGCTATCCGCAAAGGGAATGAACAGTTGACCGGTCCCCGCTGCGAGATAATGCGTGATCATGTACATCGAGAGCACCTGTCCCCTTGTCGTTCGCGTCGCTTGGGCGTTGATCCAGCTTTCGGTAACCATCAGAAGCCCGGCGATACAAAAACCGGTACCGAGCCGAATCGCGATCCACGAGTAGGGGTCGACTACCAGAGCATGTAGCAATGCGCAGACCGCACCATATCCGGCGAACACTGCATAGGATCGACCGTGACCACTTCGGGCGACCACGATGCTGCTGAACTTTGCACCGAGATATAGCCCGAGGAAATAAGCCGCACTGATACAGCCGATCAGAATTATCGGGAATCCTTCCTGCTGGGCACGAAGCGAAAGCAGTGTCATCAGCAACGCATTACCACTGAACAAAAATGCGTAGCTGATCAATAAAGAAGATATTGCAGCTAAAGTGCCAAACAATGCTTCAATCTCCAAATTATCGAATTATCACGCCACAATCCTGGCCAATCCCGATGTGCTGAATACAGTTGTGAATCAACAAGCGCATGATTCACCAGAATCGTAAACCGAATGCATCTATATGAACGGCGACTGTGACAGAATCGTCGGTTCCATGAATTGGATATATGTGGGTACGGGCACAATATTCAATAGCGATGCGAATTTTGAGATAATTAACTAGTATGAATGATGTGAGAATCAGATAGCTACTGATAGAGTTTCAATCCTTAGGAAATACGGTTCGACACCAGCGGCTCACATCCACCAAGATATTCATTCAACTATCCATGGTGTACGATCGAATAAATTATATTTTATGTATTGAAAATCCGACATCAGACAGAACAAAATTTATGTCAATATATTGTGCGTCTTTGGCGTATGTGAAATGATTGACTCAGTAATATTTTTGGTCGCGGCGGTATAGGAATTGGGTGACATAAATAAACAGTGTTGGAGTTTTCACCCACAGGTTCAAAGGTGGTTTGAGACAACCTATGACAGCGCCACGGAGTGCCAGGAGTCGGCCTGGCCTGCGATACAGAACCAACGTGATGTCATCGTTGCTGCTCCGACCGGTTCGGGCAAGACTCTTGCAGCGTTTCTGGCGGTCATTGATGAACTGGTTCAACTCGGCGTTGATCAAGGCGAAGTTCCAGCTGGAACACATGTAGTCTACGTTTCTCCACTCAAGGCGCTCTCCTACGACATTGAGAGAAATCTTGAAGCGCCGCTGGATGGAATCAGAGAGAACCTCGCGAATTCCGGCTATGGAGACATTCATATCCGAAGCGGTGTTCGCACCGGCGACACGACTCAGTCAGAACGCCAGAAAATGGCAAAGAATCCTCCGCATATTCTTGTCACCACTCCGGAATCGTTGTACCTGCTGTTGACTTCCGTGTCTGGCAGGAAGATGCTGGGTTCGGTTCGGCGCCTAATTATTGATGAAATTCATTCGCTAGTCAGCAATAAACGAGGTGCACACCTTTCGCTTTCTATCGCCAGACTCGAAGCGATGCTGGCGACATCACCAGTGAAAATTGGTTTATCTGCCACACAAAAGCCGATAGATCGTGTTGCATCATTCCTGACGGGAAAACAACAACACAACTGCGTGATCGTGAATTCGGGTCACATACGCAAGTGGGACTTGAAAATCGAAGTTCCGTCGCATCCCTTGGAGTCTGTGATGTCTACGGAAAGTTGGCAGGAAACCTATCGGAAAATTGCAAATTTGGTGGAGAACCACCAAACGACACTGATTTTCGTCAACACACGTCGTCATGTGGAACGTGCAAGCCGGCACCTTGCGGAATTGATCGGTAAAGAACACGTCGCGTCGCACCATGGAAGTCTCTCGAAAGAGCATCGATTTGATGCCGAACAGAAATTGAAAAGCGGTTCATTGAAAGTGCTTGTTGCTACCGCGTCGCTTGAAATGGGAATTGATATCGGTGACATCGATTTGGTCTGCCAGATCTCCTCACCTCGATCAATCGCGGTCTTCTTACAAAGAGTTGGTCGATCCGGTCATACATTAGGGAAGATCCCGAAGGGGATATTGTTTCCAACATCGAGAGATGAGTTGATCGAAAGTGCCGCGCTATTCAAAGCTGTGAACGATGGTGAATTGGAAAGTCTGGAAATCTGTCACTCTTCGCTGGACGCGCTGGCGCAACAGATTGTGGCGGAAGTCAGCGCACGTGATTGGAATATCGATGATCTGTATCAGTGCTTTTTGACAGCATATCCATATCGAAACATTACGCTGGATTGTTTCCACGAAATTCTACAGATGCTATCAGAAGGATTTTCACTTCGATGGGGACGTCGAGGTGCATACATTTATCTCGACGCGGTCAATCGAATGGTGCGAGCGCGAGCTGGAGCACGAATTGCAGCTGCTACCAACGCCGGCGTCATTGCTGATCAATTTGATTATGACGTGATCTTGGAGCCGGAAGATATCCGAATTGGTACTGTTAATGAAGATTTTGCATTCGAGAGCCTGGTTGGAGATATTTTTCAGTTGGGTAATATGTCCTATCGAGTTCGGCGTGTCGAAAAGGGATTCGTTCGTGTTGAAGATGCTCGCGGGCAGCCGCCAAACATTCCGTTCTGGCTCGGTGAAGGAAGAGGACGTAGTAATGAGTTGAGCAGGGCGGTGTCCGATCTGCGCGAGTATGTGTGTGAGTGTCTGAACGAGAAGCATCTGGAAGACGTTGTTAGTCTGGTTCAGGTTTACTGCCAGATCGATTCGCATATTTCTACTCAAATTGTCGAATACTTGGCGGCATCAAAAAAAGCACTCGGAGTTATTCCAACCCAGAAAACGATTGTCTTTGAACGATTCTTTGATGAAATGAACGACTGGCATCTGGTGATCCACAGTGTATTCGGTTCTAGATTGAATCGCGCTTGGGGGTTGGCTTTGCGAAAGCGTTTTTGCGTCCGCTTCAACTTTGAACTTCAGGCTGCTGCGCTTGAAGACAATTTTGTCCTGTCGCTCGGTCCGACCCACAGTTTTGCGCTGGAAGAGGTTAAAGGATATGTGAAACGTTCGACGGCCAGTACGGTGTTAAGACAGGCGGTACTTGGAGCGCCCATGTTCGGTGTGCGGTGGCGTTGGGTTGCGAGCGCCGCGCTTGCCGTACTCCGATTCCGCAATGGAAAAAAGGTTCCACCGCCATTTCAGAGAAACGATTCCGAGGATCTGTTATCTGTAGTCTTTCCGGATCAACTGGCTTGCCAAGAGAACATTGCAGGTCCGGTCGAAATACCGGACCATCCGTTAGTCAGTCAGACCCTGACGGACTGCACTAAGGAACTGATGGATCTGGATGGTTTCGAGTCCTTGCTGGACAAAATTGAGCGCGGTCGAATTTCGGTTGTATGCCGTGACCTGAGTGAGCCATCTCCGCTCGCACAGGAGGTATTGACGGCAAAGCCATACGCTTTCCTCGACGATGCACCTGCCGAAGAACGAAGAACGCTCGCTGTGCAATCCCGTCGTTATCTGAACTCATCTGACGTGACCGAATATGACATGCTTGATAAGGAAGTGATCGAACGTCTATGTGTGCAAGCGTGGCCTGACCCAACCAACGTGGAAGAATTGCATGACACATTGGTGAGTCTTGGCTATATGCATTCGAGTGAGGCGACTCCGAAAACCGAATCGCCCTTGTGTCAATTTTCCGAAACCCTCTGGCATTCTTTTTTCGAACATTTAGTTGCTGATAAAAGAGCAACCAGACTGACAACACCCAGTGGCAATGAACTTTGGGTAGCAGCAGAAAGACTGGATGAGATGAAGCTTGTACATCCGAATTGTGAAATTACGCCGCAAATCGAGTCAGCAAGTATTGTCAGCAAATCAGTAGTCGATAGCAGTGATGCGCTCGTTTCTCTGATTCGCGGGAGGATGGAATTAGTTGGACCTGCAACTACCTCGAGAATTGCACAATCAATTGATCTTCCGTTGGCTACCGTTGAGATCGCACTGGTCAGACTGGAGTCTGAAGGCAGTGTGATGAAAGGTAACTTCATGGGGAATAGCGAACAATCGGAATGGTGTGAACGACACTTTCTGTCTCGTATTCACAAAACGACAATCTCCGGGTTAAGAAATCAAATAAAGCCAATAAATACAGCAGAATATATACGTTATTTGACTCAATGGTTAAGGTTGGATCATGACTCAATGGGAGAGGGCCCGGACGCTCTTGGACATGTGCTGGAGAAGATGGAAGGATATGAGGCGACGGCCGGGGTTTGGGAATCTGAATTGCTACCTGCCAGAATTTTCGGTTATACGCCGGAACTACTTGATTTTCTTGGTGCATCCGGCAGTATTGTCTGGACGCGCCTGTCTGTGCCTCAATCGAGCAAATCAAATTCGGATGAGCAAAGGAAACCGATTCGATATGGCAGTTCAATAAGATCAATTCCGCTCACGTTTCTGCGACGAAGCTATCTGAAGAATTGGAACGTATTAACCGGCAATCGCAGCCAGGGAACACCAGTGTTTTCGGGATTTGCGCGACAGATTCAAGAGGCTTTGCAAGAACACGGGCCAATGTTCTATTCTGAACTACTTGAAGAGATCAGACAAATGCCTGAGCATCTGGAAGAAGGATTGGTCGAACTATTCGCAACGGGGATTGCGACATGTGACCACTATGGGGGAGTTCGGGCACTGCTCACACCGCGGGAGGAAAGGCGGCACCAAGCACGATTCAAACATTCTTATAGTTCTGGTGTTCAAATTTCAGGTCGTTGGTCGCTGCTGGTTGGCACGACAACCAAGCCGGCAGCAAAAACAACCCAAACGGAAGCAAGTCAATATGCGGCTGAAGTATTACTAAGACGCTACGGCGTTGTCTTCCGGGCTTTACTAGCTAAAGAAGGCCGGTATTTCCCCGCATGGAGTGATCTGAGAACCATATACAGGAAGATGGAAGATCGAGGAGAAATTCGCGGTGGCAGATTTGTCAGCAATGTAGTCGGTGAGCAATTTGCGTTGCCTGAAGCGGTAGATATTCTACGAAGTGTAAGAAAGCAGAGCCCTGATGGAAAGTCATTGACCATTCATGCGTCCGACCCATTGAATATGACTGGAATTCTGGACTCTGGTCCTAGGGTATCTGCTCACACGACAACCTATCTGGTTTATAGGGATGGCCAGCTAATCACAGTAGCGGGTAGCGGTGGCTCGAGAGTCCCGATCGCCTCGTTTTAGCTAGTTGCGTCGCTGGGTGAATATTACTCAGTCGGTGTGAAAAGCTGAGAATCCATATCGGCGTAGAATGCAGCCAGGTCTTCAATGTCTTTGTCACTCAGACTGATCGAAAATCCCGTCATAATCGGATTGTTACGGGTACCTGACTGGTAACTTTTCATTGCCTGAATCAGGTAATCTTCGTATTGTCCCGAGATGATGGGAGTTCCGACACCTTGAACGGTATTTCCTTTGCCATGGCATGTGAGGCACAGTGCGGCTTTTGACTCGCCTGCCTTAGGGTCGCCCGCCCAGACAGTAAAAGGGACACTGGCAATCGCCAACACCGCAAACATGAGAATAAGCTGAAAACTGTTGATTGTCTTTCGCATCGTATTCACTCTTTTACCAGTTGTGAAAAGTAGGCGGCGATGTCAATAATATCGCTATCGGTTAACTGCGCAATTTGTGCGTGCATTGTGTCGTGTTTTCGGTCTCCATCACGATAAGCCTTCAGGGCAACAATCAGATAGTCGGCCTTTTGTCCGCCTAATTTCGGTACCGTATAGCCCGGATAGGCGTTACGGTATCCAGGCGAAGAATGGCAGCCTGTACATGTAAATGATTTTTCCCGACCAGCTGTGGCATCGCCTTGTGCTTGTACTGCCATGGCAGTAACAAGACAAGTAAAACCCAACAAAATTCGTATAGACAATCTCATAATGAGTTGCTCTCCCCAATATTAGCGCTCAATATAACTTCAAACTGCAAAAAGTGGGAATTATAACGATAAACTCGACGAGAAATTGTCTTGCCATCTCAGAAAACTGATCTTTTAAATTGTTCTTATGGGCGTTGTTGAGCAATGGGTCGTCTGCATTTGAATTGCTGAATTTGTTATCTAAGGTCGGTCTGCCCCACTAGTGTTGTAGTCACTGTCGATCAGAAATTTCGGGTTGTATCGAGTTATAATCGTACCGCAATCGAATTCACCTGCAGGAGAATTTATTTTGATCGAATCACATGAAAATTCTTTGCTTCCGAATCAGCGAACTCAATCCAAGACAACCCCGCCCAATTTAACTGGAACAGAGAATTCGGATAATTTGAACTTCCGTCCCATATGGTTCACGGGTACTGCCGGCGAATACTGGGGCATCTTTATTGCGAACGCGTTTCTCTCGGCCATTACTTTCGGAATCTATAGCGCTTGGGCCAAGGTAAGACGTAAGCGGTACTTCCTTAACTGTACCAAGATTGATGGAATTGCGCTAAATTATCATGCAACCGGTAAACAGTTGTTCAAAGGGCGGTTGATCGTATTTGCCGTAATCGTGGTCTCATTGATACTGACCACCTTCTATCCTCTCGAAGCAGGGATACCATTGGCGATCTTTTTTCTTTTCTTACCACCTTGGGTACTGAACAGGTCCATGAAATTCAATGCCCGGGTTACATCGTGGCGGAATGTCCGCTTCAACTGGCAGGGCACGTATTGGAAATCGTTCGCAGTGATATGGCTGTCAGTACCTCTGGCTGTACTCAGTTTTGGAATCCTGATACCTTTCATTTCTAGATGGATTTATCAATACTACGTTCGACGATATTCTTATGGAGTGACTTCATTTGAAGAGAATGCGGCTTTAGCGCCTTTTGTCAAAGCATTTCTACTTCTACTCCCGATTGTCATCATCTTGGAGCTGATAATCTTCGCATTACTGGGGAACTACTTTTTTCAATTGAATACGGGTATTTTGAGATTCCTGCTCACCATATCGGCTGTAGTTATTCTGATTGCCGCACCTATCTTGTACCGAACGATGTGTCGCAACATTGTGGTGCAGTCACTGGCTTTAGGTGACGCAGTCAGATTTCATTCAAACCTGAACCCCTACAAGGTGGCATGGATCCTGGTTACAAATTATCTCGTTAGTATAGTGTCTTTGGGATTGCTGATACCGTGGGCTCATGTTCGAATTTACCGTTATCTATGCAACAACACAAGATATGCGTTTGTTAGGAGTGCGGACGAATTCATAGATGAGGAACAAGAGAAAATGAGTTCGTTCGGCGAGGAATATGCCGATATCGAAGACGTGGACTTTTCTCTATAGCTGAAAATGAAGATCGATGGCGACTACTTCGAGCCGCTCTCGTCTCGAAGCCATCATGCACAAATGTCCGTTAGAAATAGCGGCATTCGTATTGTGTTTGAGGACGGTCGTCGTACCGGAATTTTGGATGTCGACCACATTCAGGGAAATCGTGATGTCAATTTCATTGACGGCGCCTATTTTCGATCAAACGAAATTCTTCCGTCCGAATTTATTCGCCGATTCCAAAATTCGATGCAGAGAAAAATTTCCTGGCTGGAGAAATTTTCTTTTTCCCGCATGGTTGTTTTGCTATTGTTGTTGGTCGCGGCGGTGATTTTATTTCGACTGGCATTTGAATCAATCGAGTCGGTGGCGGTTAGCGTTTTTCCTAGAGATTGGGAAGAACGGGTCGGCCATAGAACTTATGAAAAATTCAAATTGTTATCGTTTTCGGACAGCGAGTTATCGGCAGAAATTCAAAACGATATGCGTGCAAGCGCTTACCGGATGATCGAAGCGGCCGGGTTAAGCAGACAACCGAAAATATACTTTCACAGCTCTGGGTTGCTCGGCCCCAATGCGGTTGCTTTCCCGGGTGGTCCAATCGTCGTGACGGACGAACTAGTCGAGCTATTAGCGAACCCGGACGAGGTATTGTCCGTGATCGCACATGAATTGGCTCACATTGAACTGCGCCATTCGCTTCGCGGTGTAATTGAAGTAGTCGGGTTCTCCATTCTGGCTGTTCTTCTTTTTGGTGCAGATGAAGGTGTAATTGAGGAAATGGCTGCGATCGCGGCCGGAGTGATAACTTTGGAAGGTAGACGGAATTATGAGAAGGAAGCGGACCTTGCTGCAATCGAATACCTGTCATCTATCGACAGAGACCCAAGACATATGTTGAATGTGATTACAAAGTTGTCCGCCTATTTTTGCGCTGCTGCGGAGGGCGATTTGATTATGGATTGCGAATCGGACGGTCTCGACTGGTTTTCTACCCACCCGACAAATGCTGATCGAATCGCTTACCTTGAAGAAGCGATTCGCAGCCAATAACAAGATGAACGCTCACCCGAATCGATTTCGATCAAAGTAGTGCTGACTGAGTCAGATACAATGTTGCAATTGATTTGCTTGGTGAGAAGCGGTCAATCTGAATCATCAATGGGTAAAATTCGGATTACTCTTTGCGATTTGCTATTGAAAATTTAAGTGGTTTGATTCTGAAATCACCATGGTGAAATTCCGTCAAGCTGGAATTGTCACAATCTGTCAGAGTCATTCAAACCGATTCCACTAAATTCAATTCATCAATTCTTATACTTCTATTCGATTCCTGGAAAAATGGCGCAGACAGGTGGCAATTTGATATCTCGAGCTGTCGATCGTCCGATTGCAGTCGTGGCGTTTGTACTGATGATTGTACTTTTTGGCATTGTCGCCTTGCAGACTATCCCCATTCAGCTCGCTCCAGATGTAGATAGACCAGTCATAACCGTCACAACTTACTGGCCGGGCGCCGCTCCGGCTGAAGTTGAAAGAGAAATTTTGAATCCGCAGGAGACAGAACTTGCCGGACTCGAAAACCTCAGTAACATCACGGGCAATGCACAGTCAGGCCGAGCCCGCATTTCCATGGAGTTTGATGTTGCTACGGATATGGACAAGGCATTGTTGCTGGTGTCTAACCGGCTTGACAGGGTTGCCTCATATCCCGACGAAGCGGCTTCTCCACAGTTGAGCACCTCTGGCAGCGAGGACAACGCCATTGCTTGGTTCACCGTTATTCGGGAGCCAGGTAATGAACGTCCGATTCATGAATTCGGACAGTTTGTAGAAAATTCTATCAAGGAGAGAATTGAGCGCGTACCGGGTGTTGGTGAAGTGTCCGTATTCGGTGGCAGTGATCCGGAATTTCAGATCACGGTTCAACCGGAAAAACTCGCTAGACTGAAGTTGACCGTCGGTGAACTCCTGAGCTCTTTGCGTAACGCCAATGTCTCGCTCTCAGTTGGAGATATTGACGAGGGGAAACGGCGGTACGTCGTTCGGTCCGATGGCGAATTGAATACGGTTGAGTCTTTTCGTAAATTGGTCATTCGATCCAATGCAGATAACCAGGTCGCACCATCAGGACGAATTCGACTGGGTGACATTGCCGATGTACGGATGGGTTACAAGGATCCCACTGCAATCATACGAGTATTAGGAGAACCAGCCATTCCATTCAATGCTACCCGTGAGGTAGGGGCAAACGTTATCGAAACAATGGAACGCATCAGAGAAGCGGTTGATGAGTTGAATCGAACGGTCATGCCAGATAGCGGACTGTTATTACGCCAAGTTTATGACGAGACTGTGTATATCAATTCGTCTATTGATCTGGTTCAACAGAATATCTGGGTCGGGGGGATTCTCGCTGCGCTTGTGATGCTGTTGTTTCTTCGCTCACTACGCGCGACTCTGGCCGTTTCCATTGCGATTCCTGTTTCCATTATTGGCGCATTTGTTGCAATGGCTGCGTTGGGGCGTTCGATCAACGTTGTTTCCTTGGCAGGACTTGCATTTGCGGTTGGTATGGTGGTTGATGCAGCGATTGTAATTCTCGAAAATATCTACCGAATACGGGAAGAGGGAAAATCATCCAGAGAGGCCGCGATCGAGGGGGCCAAACAGGTTTGGGGCGCTGTGTTTGTTTCGGCGGTGACGACTGTAATGGTATTCATCCCGGTTTTGGTTTCGCAGTTGGAAATCGGGCAACTGTTCAGGGACATTGCGGTCGCTATCTCTGTTGCGGTGATGCTGTCACTGCTTGTTTCGGTTACAGTGATACCGACGCTGGCAAACAAACTGCTCGGCTTCTCGAATACCGAGACAGGTACGATTGCTCGCCGCCGGATTCCGGTCGTTGATGATGTCGCTGGTTCTTTAGTCAGACTGATTCTGTGGTTCACTTCCCATCTGATCCGCCGACGCACCGTAGCATTTGCCTGGGTGGCATTCGTGACAGTAGCAGCTTTCCTGTTCGTCACAAAATTCCTGCCTAATCTGGAATATCTGCCGGAAGGAAATAACAATCTGATATTCGGTTTGATTGTTCCACCTCCTGGATACAACCTCAAGACGATGACCGAGATAGCGGGGAATATTGAAAATGCCATTCGGCCACACTGGGTTTCGGATTCAGATGTTGAAGCCGAGCGTGATTCTCCACCGAAAATCGAACGATTCTTTTTTGTTTCGACGCGATCTAACATGTTTGTAGGCGCGATATCCGACGACCCCGAACGCGTTTCAGAATTGATTCCGGTCATGCAAGTTCCAGTTTTCAAGGAGCCTGGCACTTTTGGGTTTATGAGTCAGCCTTCGATATTCGGAAGAGGCATTGGGGCAGGGCGTAAAATTGATCTGGATGTATCCGGCGCCACGCTGGAAGAGATCCTTGCTGCAGCAAGCAAGGCTGCAGGTAGAATTCTTGCGATCATGCCACGCTCTGAAGGTCATCAATTCCGTCCTAATCCGGGCTTGGAGCTTGGAGTTCCAGAAGTTCGGATTATTCCAGATCGTCTTCGATTGGCGGATAACGGTTTATCTGCCTTGGAACTCAGTCTCGTCGTTGATGCGTTCAATGATGGTTTGAGAGTGGACGAAACAATTTACGGCGGACACGCAATGGACATCACATTGCGAGGGCTGGCAGGTTCGGTGATTGAAACTCAGAACATTGAGAATATTCCAGTTGTAACGCCACAGGGAAGAATCATTCCAGTCGGTTCTCTAGCTGATATTGACATAACGGCAGGTCCCACTGCGATCAGGCATCGAGAGCGGTTGCGGACAATTACACTGGAAATCCGTCCGGCACCTAATTTGACGATGGAAGAAGCAATCGAACGGGTTCGGTCGCAAGTAATTGAACCATTGAAGGAAGAAGGCTTGCCACCAAGTATTCGATTTCGGATTTCAGGAACTGCCGATGCACTGAATACGACATGGAATGCAATGGTTTGGCAATTGCTGATTGCACTGATCATCGTGTACTTGGTTATGGCAATCCTTTTCGAGAGTTTCGTTTATCCACTGATAATTATGTTAGCGGTACCTGTCGCTGCTGCCGGCGGTGTTGCGGGTCTTGCTGTTTTGAATCTATTCGTCCATCAACCGCTCGACATGCTCACGCTACTTGGGTTTGTGATATTGATCGGAATCGTGGTGAACAATGCGATCTTGCTTGTCCACCAATCGATCTATTTCTTAAGATATTACAACATGGACGATACCAGCGTGATTATGACGGCGACGCAGTACCGAATCCGACCCATATTCATGTCTACATTGACCAGTATTTTCGGCATGTTGCCACTGGTATTGTTTCCTGGTGCAGGATCAGAGTTGTATCGCGGGCTGGGTTCTGTCGTTATCGGGGGTTTGTCCATGTCGGCAATTCTGACTTTATTCATGGTTCCACCGCTCACAGCAATTATCGTTGTACCTCTGGAGAATCGTCGCAAAGCCAAAAGGAATCGATTGGGTGTATTCGGACCGAAAGAGGTAGATTCCGCTAGTTAGTTATCGCTCCCATGAAGTAGAACACGAAAGCAACGACTGCCGAAAATTGACTTGAATCTAACGCAATCAAGGTGTCGCGTTTTGAGTGTCGGTTGGTGGCTCGTTAATTGGTGTTGATTCCGACTGCGGTACCGGGGCTGGTTCTTCAGTGCTAACTTCTTCCGTAGTGACTGACTGCCACATTTGGCTAACTTCCTCCCAATTTAGCCAAATGGCGAACACGGCAGCCAAGATTGAAGTGACTACCAGCGCTCTCACAATGATCGCGATCCATCGTGTATTCCAGAATGTCGCTCCGCCTGGTTTCGGAATCGCAGAATTAAATTGATTGTTTTCAATTTCGACGATTCCCAATTCAGGATCATTCTTGATCAACTCATTTGGGTTTAGATTCACAAGTTTCGCATACGACCTGACATAGCCGGTTGCATAGGCGACGCCATACAGCTGATCATATTCACGATTTTCGATTGCGATGATAATATTTTCGGTTAGTTTAAGTGCTTCAGCAACATCCTGAGCACTGAGATTCAATCGCATTCGTGCTGCGGCAAGTTGCTCACCGGTGTTGGCGGAGGCGGCGACGATAAGCGGTTCCGAAGGTTCAGGAATCAATTTGTCGAACGAAAATAGTTGATTCCGATCCTTTTCCATTTATTATCCTTGTATGACTATTCCTGAGAATGAAGATTCAATGATCAGCATGACAATTTGTTGCTATCGGTCGTCAGCCGACCACGTAAGCTCCAGTGCCGACTGCGATCAGCAAGTTGTCGTCGTTATGCAGCTCCATACGCGTAACTGCAACCTTGTTACCCGTTCGAAGGACAAATCCACTTGCAATGAATTTGGAACCAAATCCTGGACGAAGATAGTCAACGCGAATGTCAATCGTCCCCATTTTCGAAAATTGCTCAATTTTCGCGTCGGAGGTTGTGATATCACGTCGATTGACGACATCGACGAATGCAACGATTCCACCAATCACATCGAGCAGACAGGAAATGACACCTCCGTGCAGATTGCCCCGAACAAAATTACCGACGAATTTATCCTGCATATCGACGGATAACTTTGGCTCGCCCATTTCGAGGTTGATTACCTTGATACCGAGCGATTTGTGAAACGGTACCGATTCTTCGAAAATTTCCCGTAGGACATTCCAAGATGATTTGGCAACGTCGACTTTATTCATTTGCGAATGTCTGTTGCGATTATGTATAAATGATCAAACCACTCGAAATTTGAAACATCGGAGTTCCTCTATGCGATATCTTTCGACTATGGCAAATTATAACACTTGGGCGAATTTGCGGATTTTCGAACTGTGTGCCAGCCTGAACGATTATGAGTATCGTTTGGATCGAAAATCCTTCTTTGGTTCCATACATGGCACGTTGAATCATATTCTGCTTGTTGACATTTTGTGGATGACGCGTCTAAAGCATGAAGAACCACGTTCCATTGAATCGCTTAATCAAATTCTTTATGAAGATTTCGACGAACTTCGTATCGAAAGAGCCAGACAAGATCAAAAACTGACTGAATTTATCTTGAACATTGACAGTTCAGAACTGTCGAGAACGCTGAAATTTAGTCGAATGGATGGTAGTCATTGTGAGGGTGTGATGGAAGATTTTATCGCTACTCTCTTTAACCATCAGACACACCACCGAGGCCAGATACATGCGATGCTGACACAGTCGGGGATACCCAATTCAGACATGCCAGATCTGGATGTGATCGACTACCTTGCGGACAGTTCATTGATCAGCAGGTAAGTCCGTCAATGATACGGAAGAAATTAGGCTGTGCGTCTTCCTATATACTATTTCGCTGGGCAGTGGGGCGGTAGCTCAGTTGGGAGAGCGTAGCGTTCGCAATGCTAAGGTCGGGAGTTCGATCCTCCTCCGCTCCACCATCTGAAGCCCCAGTTTCTAAATCTTGGTTCAATTGAAACTTTCGCAATGGAAACAGATCAACATCTTTTCGATAATCTTGCAGAAGGTCTGAAATTCGAGCGTAACATCGAAATAGGTGAAGATCGTGTGATCACTTTCATGGGCGATGATCTTCGAGTCTATGAGACTCCATCCATGATCGCAGACATGGAGTATGCCTGCCGGGATCTATTGCATGAACATCTGCCGCCAGATTGGGATTCTGTAGGAGTCGTGGTTGATATTGAGCATCTGGCTGCTACGCCTATGCGAGAATCAGTGACAGTTCAGATCGAAATTGTCAAGATCACCAACCGCAAAGTACGATTCAGATGTGAGGTTTACGATGCACTTGAAATCGTGGGTAGAGGCTATCACGAGCGTTTCGTCATCAATGTAACCAAACACCGCCAGCGGGTCGCTGACAAGCGAGCGAGAATGCAACAGTAGCTCAGCTGCATTCTGTATCAGGTCTCGATTTTGACAGATTGATCAGTTGACGATCGTAACTTTCTGACCGGGAGACAGACGCTCGTTTCCTCGGACGACCGCCACTTCACCATTATTCAGTCCCGAAGTCACTTCGAATCGGCTGGCGGACGCGCGGCCAATACTGATTGGACGCGGCACAACCGAATCGTCTTCAACAATGTAAACGATATGCTGTCCCTGTTGGGTGATAACTGCGTCTTTGTGAATTGTAAGCACTTGATCCTGACCGGAAATCGGAACCTGAATGATCACATTCTGATTGACTGCCAACAGGTCGTCAAATTGACTTTGGTCAAATGTAAACTGAACTGCTCTGGTCCGTGTGCTGACATGCTCTTCGGGAATGAAGGCGCGCAAAGTCACCTCAAATTCAGTGCCATTGTCGAATTCCGCCGATAAGACATCACCGACTTTAAGAGAATCAATGTATCGATACGGAATGTAAGCCTCGATCTCCAAATCGTGGTCACCAACAATTCTGACAATTTGTTGGCCGACTCGAACATACTGGCCGAGATCGATATTGCGTTCGACCACAATACCCGAATAAGGTGCATGAATTTTGGTCAGCGAGAGATTGTAGTCGGATATCTGCGATTCTCTTTGAATCTGACTGGTCGCCGCCTTTGCTTCTCCGAGTGCATGCTCGGCAATTTTGAGTTTGAGAACCGAATCCTCATATTGAGCTTCGGTGGTCGCAGCAGAATGTCGCAATTGGCGGAATCGGTCTTCTTGCTGACGGGCAAGCTCCAATTCCGTGGATTTTCTGCTGGTTGCCCATGCGGACATTTCAATTCGTGCTTCGACAGCGGCTTTTTGCAGTTCCAGCAAAGACGCGTCCAATGTGGCGATCAGATCGCCTTCATTTACGCGATCTCCGACATCCACTTCAATGGAGTTTACCGGTGCATTGATTGCGACATGCACCGGGCCGGATTGCCTTGAAACCAATTCGCCGAATACGGATACAGTCTCAGCAATGGATTCGGACTTAACCTGGTCAACCGCCACCGGCGTTCCAGCACTTTGGGAATTTGACAATCCAGGTGCCAGAATAAAAGCAAATGAGATAAGGGCTAAACTTGCTCTGTCTAAGTGAGTTTTTTTGAACATAACTTTGATCGAAATGGCTTGAGTTTCTGTTTATAGGTAGATTTGATCCAAGGATTATTGAATCGGTTGCTACCTGATAACAATAATACCGTTATTGATATCCAAATTTAAAATTTTATAAAATTCACGACGCTGAATTCAGGAATCATGAGTGGTTATAACCCTCTACAATTAACAATTTAGAGGTTGTTGTCTGTTCCCGAAGTTGCTTGGCAGGTGCGTATTCATCTGAAGCCCACCAGTTTTTTGCCTGTTCAACGCTGTCGAATTCAATGATAACCAGCCTTTCCGGATTCCACTCGCCCTCAACATTTACCCAGTTGCCACCGCGCACAAGATATCGGCCTCCGAATTTTTCCAGAGTCGGAGGCACCATTCCTGCATACACAGCAAAACCCTCCGGATCGTGAATACTGACTTGAACAACTACATATCCTGCCATGATCAATTCTCTCCATGTACATTTAACTTAGCTTAATCTGCATTTTACTGTCGTTGGCACAGGATTGTCCCTGCTACCAAAAACGCGCCGGGCGAAAACCAACGAATAGTGTGTATATTATGCGCCGAGTAATAGGCTTTGACGACCGTCAAGTCGAACTACCAAAGATATCCATTATCGAACTTGGTTTGGAATAGTCTAACTGCAGGACACAGCTCTATGCTTGACGTAATAACGATTGAACCGACAAACCGTCCGAAACTTACGGTAATCTGGTTGCACGGACTAGGCGCAGACGGACACGACTTTGAACCGATCGTACCGCACTTGAATATCCCTGAATCCTGTCCCGTACGCTTCGTGTTTCCACATGCTCCGATCCAGTCGGTCACCATCAACATGGGTATGAAAATGCGGGCGTGGTATGACATTGTGAATCCGGTTATCGGAATGGGATTGGAAGACAGCGTCGGGATTAGACGATCGAGTGAAGAGCTGGAGGCACTGATCGAAAGGGAAATTTCAAACGGTATGGACGCGAATCAGGTGGTTGTTGCCGGATTCTCCCAGGGCGGTGCGATCGCGCTTTTCACCACTTTGCGGTATCCCGCAAGATTGTCAGGGGTATTGGCGATATCTACCTATCTCCCGCTGGCAGATACCCTCGAAATGGAGAGACATGGTGCCAATTCCGATGTCCCTATTTTGTCGCTGCACGGAGATTTCGATCCGGTAATTTCACCTGCGATTGCAGATCAATCCAGACAGAAACTCAGAGAATTGGGCTACTGTGTCGAATCAAGGAATTATCCAGTTCCGCATTCTCTGGCGGCGGAGGAAATCGCCGACATCGGAAATTGGCTCACACAACGCTGTCAGTGTTTATAGTGCGACACCTGCAACTGGAATTTGAGCCGGCTGCAGCGAATCGACGACGGAACTAGACGGGGTCGTCTTCCAGGTAATCTCGCAAGCGTTTTATCTGCAATTTTGGTCCGCTGAGATGCGGATTGATTTCCAAAGCTTTCTCAAAAGCTTCGATCGCGCTTTCTGGGTAGTTCAGTGAGAGAAAGATCAACCCTAATCCCGCCGCCGCACCGAAATGTCGAGGTTCAAGCAATAGTGTCTGACGTACGTCCTCCACAGATTTTTCGTATTGACGAAGAAAGTAAAGGACAGTAGCCCGCTTGTTCCAACCTTCGGCGAAGTCAGGCGCTCTTAACACAATTGCGTCAAATATCCTTTCAGCATGACGAAGTCGACCCGTTCTCATGGCGTTAACACCGGCCGTCATCAATTCGCTGACTTCCGCGTCAGCTGGATATTCGCGCCAAATCGCCCATATCTGATCAGTGATCGCTTCTCCAGTCGTCTGGTCGGGTGCGGTCTGCAACTGCTTGAATAATTCGTCCAGTCTTGGGTCACTTTGATCTGCGTGTACTGGCAAGAACACACAGCCAATTGCGAGAATCACCAGCCCCGAAAAGGCAGATTTTAGGCAGTTTGAAATTTGAGGTAACTTCATTCGCGATTTACTCAATCAGTCAATTTCCCGAATATGAATGCAATTCCAAACCATGCAGCAAGTCATATGGATTTTAGCGGAATTTAAAAATTTATTGTCGAATAATTTGAGGAGCCTCAGAAATCCTATCGATTTTGGAATCCAAGCAACCGAGCGTAGTGCTATGGAAGACAACAAGATTTGAGGCTATTTTTCATTGTCCGGAAGCGCTCGCTAGTGTTATTAATCCTGCGCATTACTGATATCTCCCTATAATGAATTGCTCAAACTACTTGGCTGGAACGTTATGAATGCAGAAACCACCAATGATTCTGTCATCGAATGTCGCGGTCTTTGGAAGATCTTCGGTTCACGCGCTGAGGACGCCATGCAGGCCGTCATGCAGCGCGGACTTTCAAAAGACGAGATTCGCGATCAGTTCGGTGCCGTAGTTGGGGTTCAGGATGCCAGCTTCGCGGTGGGTCACGGCGAGATATTCTGCATTATGGGTTTGTCCGGTTCCGGCAAGTCAACTTTGATACGGCACGTCAATCGACTGATTGAGCCGACATATGGTGAAGTGCTGATTGAAGGGCAGGATATAAACTCATTGAATGAAACTGATTTGAGAGCATTGCGGTCAACCAAGATCGGTATGGTTTTTCAGAACATGGCCCTGATGCCTCACCGTACTGTCAGAGACAATGTTGCGTTCGCACAGGAAGTTCGTGGAGTGAGTAAAGACGAGCGTTACGAAACGGCAGATAAAGCGATTGCGACAGTAGAGCTTGGTGGTTGGGAAGATCGCTATCCGGATGAATTGTCGGGTGGCATGCAGCAACGTGTTGGTCTGGCGCGAGCAATTGCAGCCGACCCACATATTTTACTGATGGATGAACCGTTTTCCGCGCTTGACCCGTTGATTCGTCGACAGTTGCAGGATCAGTTCATGGAATTGGCTGCGGAAATGCGCAAGACAACACTGTTCATTACACATGATCTGGATGAGGCGATTCGAATCGGTGACCGAATCGCAATCATGAAAGATGGAGCACTGGTTCAAATCGGCACACCCGAAGAAATTGTCACGGAACCTGTTGACGACTATGTAAAGGATTTTGTAGCTGGAATCTCGAAACTCGAGTTGGTGACAGCCAGCAGGGTGATGCAATCGGTTCAGGAATATGAATCTGTCGCCGGAGATATTGAAATCAGCGAATGCCCGGTCGCAGCACCGGATGACAATCTTGACGCACTGGTTGACATGTCCGTGGATACGAATCACCCGATTGTCGTCTCATCGGACAATCAGATTGTCGGAATCGTAACAAAGCGGGCATTGTTACGGGGTATACAGGGCCGGTTGTATGATGCAGAAACTGATTCTGCATCCGTAGCAGGAAACTGAATAATGGCTGAAGAGAAAGGATTTGAAGTTCTCAACCCATTTCTGAGTATTGATTTGGGTATCGCCGATTGGGCCGACGGTATCAAAGCCTGGGCTACTGCCAATAGAGACATGGTTCAACCGATAAAGTGGTTGGTAAACGATTTAATTGTCACCATTGAAGGAGTCATGCAGGCAATTCCGCCTGTCGCCATGCTGGGCATCATTTTATTGATTGCGTGGCAAGCCGCCGGTTTTCGCATGGCAATATTTATTTCTATGTGCCTGATACTACTCGGGCTCAGCGACCCCAATGCATGGAGTCTTGCCATGACAACTTTGGCGATTGTTGCGACATCGGTGGTTCTATGTGTGATCTTTGGCTTGCCTCTGGGACTATTGGCTGGAAAGAGCGATCGCTTTGAAATAGCTATTCGGCCGGTTCTTGATACCATGCAGACGATTCCGGCATTTGTTTATCTTGTACCTGTAGTCATGTTGATCGGAATTGGAAATGTTTCAGGCGTAATCGTTACGATCGTGTTTGCGCTACCGCCAATCATTCGATTGACGTCCCTCGGAATAAGGCAGGTCAACGCAAGTGTGGTAGAAGCCGCGCGGGCATTTGGAGCTTCTCCAAGACAGATTCTTCTGAAAGTTGAATTGCCTCTGGCAACACCCTCGATCATGGCGGGGTTGAACCAGACAATCATGATGGCGCTGTCTGTTGTGGTTATTGCTTCATTGATCGCGGTCAAAGGACTAGGTAACGAGGTTTTGCGAGCCATGGGGCGACTGGATGCTGGTAAGGCGATTGTCGGAGGATTTGGTATTGTGATCCTCGCTATCGTGCTGGACCGGATCACACAAGGTCTTGGACGGACCGGACGTGAACGAGGACATCGTCATTGGTGGCAGGGTGGTCCAGTCGGTTGGATCGTAAGAATCGGTCAAAAATTCAAATCGAAAGACGTAGCGACTGATTAAAATATCAAATTACTTGTATTGAGTTTTGTCGGTACTTCCCGACGACAAACGCTAGATTAGATCAATCGGGAAATAAGGAGGAATTTAAGTGTTTAACTTGAAAAAATTAATTTTGGGTGTGATGGCGGCCTTCATGGTTGCTAGCGGTGCGAATACGATTTCCGCTGACATGAAGCCAGGAAAGGGTGTCACAGTTCAACCAATTGAAGGGACGAATCTGGAAGAAAAGTTTCAGCACCAGATAATTTATCGGGCACTTGAGCAACTCGGTTACGAAATTGCCGAGCCGCAGGAAGTCGAATACCAGACGATCCATCTTGCTCTTGGAACCGGTGACGGTGATTTCACCGCTGTTCATTGGGACCCGTTGCATTTGGTGTTCTTCAATGAATCTGGTGGTGCGGAAAAGATGACCAAGGTTGGCGACTATATTGCAGGAGCACTGCAGGGATATCTGGTCGATAAGGCCTCCTACGAAGCTGGTGTGACCAATTTAGGCGATCTGAAAGATCCCGAAGTTGCCAAGAGATTTGATGCCGATGGAAACGGGACAGCCGACCTAGCCGGATGTGTTCCAGGCTGGGGTTGCGAGCGAGTCATCGAGCATCATCTCACTGAGTTCGGACTTCGAGACACTGTCACGCATAACCAAGGTGCGTACAACGCTGTCATTGCCGAAACCATTGCTTTGCAACAGGCAGGAAAACCGATCATCTATTACACCTGGACACCTTATTGGGTATCGGGAGTACTGGTGCCGGGCGACAATGTTGAGTGGATTGCAGTTCCATACTCATCTTTGCCAGACGGCCGGGTCGCCAATACTGAGTTTATGGGTAAGGACTTGGGCTTTGAAGTCAATAGTCTTCGTGTGGTCGCCAACAACGAGTTCTTGAGCGCCAATCCAGCAGCCGCAAAGTTGTTTGAGGTTGCGAAACTCGACATTAATGACGTCTCCGCACAAAACAAGAGAATGCGGGATGGAGAAGATTCTATCGACGACATCGCTCGGCATGTTGACGAATGGATCAGTACCAACCAGGAGACTTTTGATAGTTGGGTAGCTGCAGCTGCCGCTGCCGGTGGCTGAGTAATTTCGCTTTATGGAGAGGGCGAGTATTTGCTCTCTCCGTAGGGTTTTTCGGTATACAGCCGCACCGATAAATTTTCAATTACATCGGCGGGCAATTCATTCAGGATTCCTGTTCAGCGCAAAAGGCTATGCCAATCCAGCAAATAATATGAAATTCGCATGAGGAACGCGGCGAGTGGTGCAACGTCAGACTAACGACGGACTGAGACATCAGCGAGTCGGCCGTTCTCGCCGAAAAAGTATCCGCAAAGATCTGCGCGAGCCGATGCTTCCGGCGCTCGAATATGGTATCCCTCGAATCGAACTGCTATCGGAAGAGCAGATTGCAAAAATAAATGCTGCTTCGATGGACATTCTCGAAAATGTAGGTGTTGTATTTCGAGACCCTGTAGCGATCTCCGACTGGAAACATGCTGGCGCTGATATTCGGGACGGCGATCGGATTCATCTTGATCGGGATATGGTGACCGAGTTGATCGATACCATCCCTTCAGAAATCACCTACCATGCAAGGGACCCACAGAAAAACGTCAGAATCGGCGACAAGAGCGCAATGCTGATTCCGATGGCAGGTGCACCATACCTCAGAGACCTTGACGATAAACGACGTGCACCGACGCTTGAAGATCTGGCTATGTTTCATAAATTGTCTCATATGGCACCTTCACTGCATTCGACATGCCATCATATTGTGGAACCGATGGATCATGTTGTTGCGCACCGACATCTGAGAATCACGTATTCGTCCATGAAATACTCTGACAAGACTTTCATGGGGATGACAACGTCGGAGCGAAATGCCGAAGATGTTCTGGACATGTGCGAGATATTATTCGGAAAAGATTTTATGGAGACGCATCCCGTTGTGACCGGTAATTGCAATGGCAATTCACCATTACTTTGGGATCAGACTATGCTCGGTGCGATGCGCGCATTCAACCGACGAAATCAACCAATTCTGTGTTCACCGTTTGTATTGGGAGGCGCCAATACACCTGCTTCAACTGCCGCGGCAGTTGCGCAATTGAATGCTGAGGCTTTATCAGCACTCGCTTATACGCAGGTGGTGCGAAAAGGTTGTCCAGCGATATATGGTCATTACCTTTCGACCGTATCCATGCAATCCGGTGCGCCAATGGCAGGCACACCGGAAATCAGCCTGATGAATTTCATGGTCGGACAACTCGCCAGGTATTACAACATACCGTGGCGCACATCCAATACGCTGGGAGGCGCCAAGACTTTCGATGCACAGGCCGGTTACGAAAGCGCATCAACCATGATGGCGGTGCTGCTGTCCGGTGCTCACTACATATGGCATTCGGCCGGATGGAACGAAGCCGGCATGCACTGTTCAGTGGCCAAATTCATCGTTGATGTTGAACAGTGTGCTATGGGCTATCGCATGGCACAGGGGATTGATTGGAGTGACTTCGATGACGCAATAAGTGCGGTGTCTGACATTGGGCCGGGAGGTCATTATTTGGGACACCCACATACGCTGCAGCGCTTTCAGGATGCATTTTTCATGCCGAAATTGTTTGACAATTCAACTTTTGAGCAATGGGATGCGAACGGAGCAGTGGAAGTTACCGAGCGCGCTTTGAAAGTAGCTCACCAAATGCTCAGAGCCTATGAGGAGCCGAAGCTTGAATCTTCCGTAGATGAGGCGTTACGGGATTTCATTGCCCGTCGAGAACAGGAAATCCCAGCGGTAGATGAACTGAATCAAAAATACTGATGAACAGCTACTACTTACCGGTAAGGGTTTGTCAGAAGAGCCATCAATACCTAGCCGACGCGCGAAAAACCTGAACGGTATGCAATTCAACAAATTCTGATTCGGGCAACTGATCCAACTCTGCTTCAAAGTATGGCCGTCATACAGATCGCCGGGTGAGGCCAGACCACCGAAGAAGAAATTGCTGCGGTTAGCCCGATACAGGCAATTCGTACCCACACGCACATGACTTTGACGCAACTACACACATGTTGATGACACAGTCGCACCACGCAAGACTCCAATTTCAATCTGCCCCAGCACTCATTCACAGTTTGATTCACCGATGTGTTGTAGATGCCGCGTCAAATAGCTCGGGTTGAACGACTATTCGGTCTGAAAACGATTTTCGCCATAAAAGCACTGCCAATTCGGATATTTCGACCAGCCACTGACAACCAACTCATGGTTTATGTTGAGATGGTTGTCTAGGTTATTGCAAAACAGCTGATTGGATCTGGATTGTGGTGCTTCATTATTGTTCGCAAGATTGCAAGATGAATTAGTAACAATGATATATCGGCGACAAATGAATTATTCAGGGACGATTAGCTAATCTCGTGTCCCCATTCATCGGCCGCTGCATGTGGCACTCGCCAAACTTCACAATCTAGGCAGAACGAAGCCAATTGGTTCGTCAATTGTCCTTTATGAGTCTCATTGTTAGACGTTTTGCCAATCCTGCCAATCCATCCGGCGCGAGACGTAAAATAGCAATGATAACTGCGGCGATGACCAGATGCTTGTACACATTAAGATCCGGAAAATTTTCGAGATACTCAGAGAATAGCACGATACAGAATGCCGCCGCGACTGGCCCGTAGATGGTACTGGTACCACCAACCAATAGCATGGAAAGCACCAAAGTTGCCGTTCCGAAGCTGAACACCTCGGGTGCGGAGATGCGAAAATAGAGGCAGTATAGTCCACCTGCAAGTCCAGCTGGAATAGCACTTACTACCAGCACTGTCACTCTGATAGCCGCCTGATTTATGCCTCGTGCAGCCGCATAGTCGGGATTGTCGCGCAATGCGAGAATACCGCGGCCGAACGGTGTTTTTACGAAACGAGTTAAAGCAATCACGGTAAATACGAGCAGGACTAGCGCGACATAGTAATACGCAAATTTACCATCACGAGCAAAGTTATAGTCAAACAGCGTGAGCGGCGGAATACGCACAAGTCCACCTGATCCGCCCGTTAACCATGATTGGCTGAGCACGAGTTGAAGACACAATTGCGAAAAAGCAAAGGTAACAAGAACCACATAAATTCCTTTAAGCCGCAATACCGGAATTGCAATCGGAATGGCCGATATTCCAGCCATGACCCCGGCCGCGGGCAACGCCAGCCATGGATCAAATCCGTAATTCCGAGCTAGAACGCCCGTAGTGTAGACGCCAATGCCGAAAAACGCGACGTGACCGAAGTTGAAAAGACCTGCGTAGCCAAGCGAAATATCCCAGCTACAAGCCACTACAGCAAAAATGAATGCCAAAATCATTAGGTGACGAATATAACTGTCGGTCACAAACAATGGAAGGAAACAAAGCAGTGCGAAACAGATTGTCGCGACAGTGGCTTGCGTTTTGATCCTAGACATTCCACGAACTTCCTACGTTGTTGTTCGGGCGGATTCGCCGAACAGACCTTCGTGACGAAAAATCAACACGAAAATCATGAAAAGAAACAACAGCGATGGTGTCCAGTAAAGTCCGATGAAATAGATCAGGAAAGCTTCCAAAAAGCCAATCAAATAGGCCGCCGCAATCGTACCGCTGATATTCCCGAGTCCGCCAAAAATAACGACGATTAGCGCCTTAACCAACGGTTCGCTACCCATGGTGGGATTCATCAACCGCAATCCGCCGTAAAATGCGCCAGCAATTCCAGTTAGAGCGGCCGCGAGACCAAACGTTAGAATGAAGCTGCGACTGACATTGATGCCCATTAACTTTGCTGCCTTTTGGTTCTGACCCACAGCGCGAATGGACTTACCAATTATCGAGTAATTGAGAAAGTAGTACAGTCCTATCAGAATGAGCGGTGAAACCACGATGATCACGGCCTCGTGGGCTGAAAGCGTCAGTAAGCCGTGGATTGAAATGTTGCCGTCGATCAACGGTGGCAGTTGTTTCAATCGCGGCCCCCACACGGCTTGAATGCCATTTTCGAGAAAGGTCAATCCAGCAAGAGTAGTCATGACCGTAACCAGAACAATATTCTTGTTCCCATAAAATGGACGGATCAATACATACTCCAGTACCGCACCAAGCATCACCATTACAACGATCATCAGCGCAATGCTATAGCCGATCCAGTATGTTTCACCAATGCTTTGCGATATCTGCCAAGTAACGTACGCACCGACAGCCATCAGAACTCCATGCGCGAAGTTGAAAATTCCAAGAGTAGTCCACACCAGCGAAAGACCGCTTGCTAACAACGCATAGAGCGAACTGAGTACGAGTCCGCTCAGAAGCACTGATGTGAAAGCATCAAGACTCATGAGTTACTGCAACTCCGAAATATTCTTCCATGATTTCTTGGTGACTTACCTGTTCCGACTGTCGATCGATACGCTTGGTGATTCGACCGTGGTTGAGCAACAGCAGTCGTTGAACCAGTAACAGTAGGAACTCCAAATCCTGTTCCACCAAAATAAGCGACACTCCCGAATTTTCAATGTCGGAAATCGGGCGTACAAGTTCTTCCTTCAGCCGAGGAGATAGACCAAGCGTCGGTTCATCGAGAATTAACAGACGCGGGCAAGCCATCAATCCAGTTGCAAGATTCAACATTTGGCGTTCACCGCCTGAAAGTGTTTTACATTTGCTGCTTCGACGCGCTGTTAAACGCGGAAAAATAGAAAATGCACGATCGAGGTTTGATCGCAATTTCTGGCGTGAACGCTTGGGGAATGCCCCCAGTTGAAGTACTTCCATCACCGTCATATCGGGGAAAAGCGTATTGCCTTGCGCTACGTGGACAAGACCCATTTCCACTATCGCGTCAGAAGATGCGTTCGTAATATCGGTACCGTCAAATATGATTTTTCCGGCGGTTTGACGGATCAACCCTGAAATTGTTTCGAATAGTGTTGTCTTGCCGTGTCCGTTTGGCCCGAAGAATCCGATATTTTGCCCGTT
Organism: Arenicellales bacterium; assembly: GCA_951813075.1. Classification (GTDB taxonomy): domain Bacteria; phylum Pseudomonadota; class Gammaproteobacteria; order Arenicellales; family JAJDZL01; genus JAJDZL01. The sequence goes on from OX638343.1 coordinate 431,243, forward strand.
TGACAGATCAAACGATACGCCATGCAGTACCTTGTAAGCACCATATCCTGCTTCCAAGCCTTCAACCCGCAAAAGCTCCTCAGTCATGGGTGTGTACTCCCGCCGAGATAAGCTTCAATAACATCTTTGTTGACAATTATTTCGCTCGCGGTTCCCTCGGCCAATAACTTCCCTTCATTGAGAATCAGCAACCGTGGAGCAACTTTTAATAATAGTGCGATGATATGTTCAATCACTAAAATTGCTACGCCGGTGCGGTTGATTGCTAATATCAATTCGCACAACTGATTCACCTCAGGTTTGGTCAAACCCGAAGCAGGTTCATCAAGCATCAATAGTTTCGGTTTGGAGACGACCGAACTAGCGATCATCACGCGCTTCTTATCGAATACTGATAAATTTTCCGCTTTTTGAGATCTTTTACTTTCCTCGACCCCGACGAGGTCTAAGGCATATTCTATTGCGGTATCGTCATGCATCTCCTCCCGGAGCGAACTGAAGTGAGCACCGACAAGAACATTATCACGCACCGACAGACTGGAAAATTCGCAATCTTTCTGGAAAGTACGAGCAAGGCCAGCGCGGTATATTTCATGCGGGCGCACACGGGTAATTTCTTGATCATCGTAGGATATCAGTCCTGTCGTCGCATGAAACGGTATGCCTGAAATGACATTAAACAGCGTACTCTTGCCACTACCGTTCGGCCCCGCAATACCAAGAATTTCACCTTTCCGGAGCGAAAGACTAACGCCATCTAGTGCCTTGAGCGCCCCGAATGTGCGCGTTACATCTTTGACTTCAAGCAAAATTGACAAACGAAATCCGCCATCTCAGCGATTGGAAATTATAAGACCGGAGATTGCAAGTAGAAACAATCGGTATTGAACGAAGATGCATCGCGGCAATAACTCATCCGGCTTCTGTGATCAATTCAATTTGTGAGATTGTTAGCCTTTAAGCTGTAAATGGGTTGCCAACGAAACCTTTTTGTGGAACCAACACCCAAACTGTCGATCCGGAGCTTCCGCTCAGCCACACTTTCCCATAGCATCGCGATTCGATCGCAATTTCGTTAAAATGGTCAGTGACGCCGCTTGCGCAGGCGTCACTGACTTAAACTTTTCGCATCTTCTGATTGACTCGAGATTAATTTTCCATCCATGGAGGTGATTGGAATTCTCGATTGGCCCATCGTTGCGGGCTTACCACATAACGTCCGCCTTCCCATACCTGATAGAAATGCAACGGCATACCTTCGTCACCTGCCTTTGCCAGATGCGTTTGTGGATCAAAGTTGACGACGCCAAGCGCTGTTTCATGATCCTTAACTTCGCTCAGTGATTTGGCAATTGCTGCTCGATCTGTCGGATCTCCAACCTTTTCGATTGCGTCTCTGTACATATAGGTCATTTCATAAAGCGCTACCCCATAGGTACTAGGTTCAACCCCGTACGCAGCGATATATTTTTGAACAATGTCGTCAGTTCGATCGGAAGGTAAAAGTCCGAGCATGGTGGTTGACAATACGCCAGTGCCTTTTTCCTTTGTCAGTGCGACAAATTCCGGAATTGTCGGCGCATACTGAATAAAGATCAGTGACTGTGTTGGATTTTCCAAAAATTGAGAGATAAAGGTTGCCGCATTAGACGCCACGTAGTCGGTATTGACAATGAAAGCTGGTGGATTGTCGCGAAGCTTAGAAAAGAAAGCACGCCAATCATTCACTTCTCCGAAGGGAACGAGATCTGACGTAACAACTTCCCAACCAAGCTGCTTGGCGTTCTCGGCAATACCGTTGGCGATTGTCGTTGAATAGGGGTTGTCGGAACTGATAATGGCGATCTTTTTGTTGGAAAGTGTCACCTTGCCCTCAGCGCCCCATTTCTCTATTACCGGCACCACTCCGGTCTCGTAAAGCTTGTAAGAGGGTGTGAATGACCAAATCGTCGGAAATTGTTCCGGTGACGACTCGATAATCTCCTTGGTTTGTGCCGAGTTGCCGGCGACGAAGTAAGGCATGCCTTCTTCTGCCATATACTCTATTTCGAAATTTGACGTGCTGGCGTACCCAGTCATCATGAAATTGGTATCCTTATCGCCTTTAAGCCGCTCAAAGGCACTGATAACGGCGTCCGGGCTCAAGTCTTTCGTATCTCCAATTGCGACTTCAAGCATGTAGCCGGCGACGCCACCTGCAGCATTGATTTCGTCAATCGCGAGTTGGGTGCCTCGCCTCATTTCTTCACCATCTGCAGCGGCTGCGCCACTGAGCGGGGCGAGCAGCCCTATCTTCGCAACCTTGTCAGAAGCACTTGCCGGTAGAGTTGCCACCGTGGCAATCGCTATTGCTGCAAGTAGCTTCAGGGTTAAATTTTTCATTTTTTCCATGGTTGATCCTCATTATCTATTAAGTGAAATTTACATATCTATCAGCCTTCGAAATCTAGCTAATTTGTCTGCAGAAAATCGGTATCGAGCGATATCATCATTTGCTTGGGCAATAATGAATATGTGCTCTTTTTCTTCCGCTTCAGCGCGATCTGCATAGTTGTGCGCTGTCTTGGTAATCGTTTCAACGAGGGCAGAATGGCTGCGACTTGTTTGGCCCCGTGATGCAGACAGGTCGATCAATTGGCTCCTACTATCATCCGTAATGTTGCATTTTCGCCCACTGGTCACGGCGAGCGCAAACAAGCGGAGATATTGCATGCGAGACACCACAGCACAATCGCTTTGGTAGAGAAATTCAACCACGATTTGGTCTCCCAACGCGCCTGCTCGACTTAACACCGCAATTGTCGATGATTGCTGCAGCGATGACTTTTGTCGTCTCGATTAGACTGTTAATCTCCACGCACTCATTGTCGCCATGGAAACCGTCTCCGGCTGGTCCGTAGATTACTGGAACAACCCCACTGCCGGCATAGTGCGCAGCGTCCGATACTGCTTCGAATCCTTTCACTCTGGGCTGTTTCACTTGAACTTCGGTGGCACGCTTTATAAGAGACTGGGTTAGCGGATGTTCGACCGGAGTATTCACTGGCGAGAAATAAAGGTCTAACAGGTTCCAGAGTATTTTTGGCGGATTGTCACGCATCCAAGAATCAGTTGACGCAAAGTGGTGAACAAAGGACTCAAATTCCGCCTTGACATCTTCAAAATTTTCGTCTGGCATGAATTTGTAGTCGAGATCAATAGTAACAACATCGGGAATCATTGCCGCGTTGCCAAGTATCGCTGGCGTGCCATCCTTACCCAGCCCAGCTCCGCCTTGAATAACGCCCGGATTGATTGTCGCCAGACCGGCCGGCATCAGCGGATGCCAATGACCTCGGCACCTGTCTGCTTCGAAATCCCGAAGTGCATTCAAAAAGCGGTTTGCAAGTTCGATTGCGTTGACGCCAGGCTCAATGCGGTCTTCCGAGTGCGGTTGCGGCCAAATCGCGTTAAACCGCCAGCCAGCATGAGCCTGTTTGCCGAATATGGTTACCCGGACCCAAGTCAACCCGCCTTCAGCTGGCAAGACATCGCCCCATGTCGGCTCGGCGATGATCACGTGCTTGGCAAGCCGAGTTGATTTGACTAGATCCATGGCACCGAATCCGCCTGCCTCTTCGTCGACAACGCTATGGACCGCCAGGCGACCTTCGAGTTCAATCCCGGCCTCGCGAATGGCATGCGCCGCGGCAATACACGCTGCGAGGCCGCCTTTCATGTCGACTGCCCCTCGCCCCCATATACAACCTTGCTCTATTTGCGCACCAAACGGTTCTCGTTGCCAGGCAGATGAATCACCGACAGGGACGACATCAATGTGTCCACATAGAATCAGACTTTTTTCATCGGTGCCTTGCCACTCGCCTATCACGTTGGGGCGATCGGGAAAAACCTCCCAGCTTTCAGTGGCGAAGTCGTTGTCTTCCAGCGTAGAACGCACCAAAATCTGTGCATCGGATTCTCGATTTAATGCTTGATCAGCGTGGAATTTCGGATTGACGGTAGGAATCTGAACCAAACGCCGTGTCAATTCGACGACGTAGTCCGTCTCTCGATCAATCTGCGCCCAAACGCTTTCGACAGGGTTCTTCATTTTCTTACTCCTCGCAGTTCTTCGAGCTGTTCCTGAGTGGTTAACTGACGACAGTACCCTTTGATCGCGGAAAGTGAACGATCGTGACGTTCCTGACTGTAGGTCGTGCAGGCATCGGTAATCAGGGTGACCAGATAGCCGAGGTCACATGCATCGCGAACCGCGCTTTCCACACACTGATCGGTTACGAGTCCGCTGATGACGACCTGGCGCACCCCGAGATTACGCAGAATGTAATCAATGTTGGTGGAGATAAAGACCGACGATGAGGTTTTCGGCAACCAGATCTCGTCTTCATCCGGCTGAAGTTGGTCGATTACACGACCGTCCCACGATCCCTTGGGATTGTGAAACCCAGTAATCTTGTAATCGAGACTGCGATCACGTCCGTCTTTTGTCAGACTTTCAATTGTCGTATATATAACCTCGATTCCAGCGTGTCGAAAAGATTTTTGCAGAATCTGCATATTGGGAATGACTTGGTTTTCGAGACGATCGAAAAAATATCGATACTTTTTGTCAAAATTTGACTGTGATAGGTCTCTATACTCCGCTCCGTCGCGATGGGCATTGAAATTCTGCACATCGATGAATAACAATACTGAACTGTCAGATGAGAGTGCAACATCCCTGGTCAAATTCATCGGTCCTCCTTTTCAAGAAATTGGCCGATGGCTCGAGAGAGCAATAAAGCCCAAGATCGACACGATTCGTCGGAATAGAGATGATCGTTGCGGATTTCGATCAAGCTGTGTGCCAAACCTCGTCGCTCACCATGATATGGAACAAACCAATCGGTGCTGTCCGTGATGACATATGGCTCGTTCATGCCTATCGTGGGTGTGGGATCAAAACGCCTTACGGCGTCAGCTAACGCTTGGGATGTCGCAGCATCTTTACGAAAAAGAAAGGCCAGATCCCAAGGTCGCTGTTCGCTATTGAGGAGCGGAGTGAAACTGTGAATCGAAAAAACGCCGATTCGGCGATGTCGATCCAGAATCTCTGAAATTGATTCGTGAAACGGAAGGTATATCTCTTCAATACGTTGCTTTCGATCTTGAAATTCAAGGTTGCAATTGCCAGGAATCTCGATACCTCCGCTTCTGTCGGGAATAGCGTCTTCGGCATCCACCGGCCGGTTACAGTCGATAACAAGCCGGCTGTAGGGTTGCATAACGAGAGGAGCATTAAGAAATTCAGCCATTTGCATGGCAACCTGCTTCGCACCAATGTCATAAGCGATATGCCGTTGCATATCTGCTTTTGATATTCCGAGATCTCCAAGATCCATAGGTATTGACTGTCCAGCATGTTCGCAGACCAGAACAATTGGGCACTTGCTGAATTCGTTAATCAATTCCAACGGGCGGGGATCACCCTCCCACAGTAAAGTTTTCGTTTGTATTTCTGCGTTTAATGGCATCCCAAGCAATCGGTAAAATCGATAAATCCACACAAAATTTATTTAATAATATTATCATAATTAAGAATAAATAACAAATTGATTAAAATATTTCATATATTAAAATTGAAAAACTACAGGTAAAGGAAACTCACTTAAAATACACGTACAAGACGCGCCGGAGTTTTCGTGTTGCGAAATTAGTGAGTTGGCTACATTGCTGACTATCATTTGCATTCAATACAAGAGCCGAACATTCGTCAGATGCCATCAGTTGAAATTGATATCGTTGGAGAATTGATCGATCAGATCTGTGAAAATTCGGATCGTTCAAACTGGATTTTTTCTAGATTTGACCAAAGTGGCTGGTCTTGTCAAATACTAGCCAATTCAGTTCAATTCTGAAATTTTGCTTCGAGATGCCTGTGATTTTGAGTCTGCAAATTAATGAGAAGTCGAAAGACTTTACGACAGCAGAGCGTAAGATCGCAGCTGTGCTTTTGTCTGACTATCCGTTCGCGGGTCTTGAAACAATCCATGTGCTGGCGGAAAGAGCGCATGTTTCAGCGCCGACCATTACTCGATTTGTACAGAAATTCAACTGTAACGGCTACCAGGAATTTCAACGGTGTCTAATATCTGAACTCAAGGAAGGACAGCAATCTCCGATCGATCTTCGCCGCCGTTCGATGCCCGTTGATGACGGATTCCTGCAGACATTTTTAAAACGCTCATCGGAGGTTTGCATGCGGGTTGGCGAGGGTGTTACCGATGATCAGTTCAAGCGGATCAGCGGCATGCTGGCAGATAGAAAGCGAAACAATTACCATATAGGAGGACGAATCTCTGACGCAATTTCACAGTACCTGTCCCGTCATCTGAGGCAAATCAGAAATCACGTCTATCATCTGCCGTCCGATCCCGAAGTTTGGCCAGAATATTTACTGCGTATTCGAAGCCGAGATATTGTCGTGATGTTAGACTTTCGGCGCTACGAGCCCCGACTGTTGGCTTTAGCCGAAAGAGCTGAAGACGAGTGCGGCGCACAGATTATTTTGATTACCGATAAGTGGCTTTCGCCAATCGCACGCCATGCAAAAGAGGTCATCGCTTTGCCAATTGAATCAGGCACCGCCTGGGACACTTATTGCGGAGCCCTTGGCTTAATAGAAGCTTTGATCACTCATATTGCCGAGCAAGATTGGGAAGCTACTCAACAGCGTATCGGCAACTGGGACAAATTGCGCTTGAATTACTAGGCAATGAAACTCGAACCTCTGATTATCGCCGCTACCAGTGACATCGCTGGCAAATTTCGTGGAAAGGCATTTCCGGTACGTCAATTTGAAAAGCGGTTAAATCGCGGCATAGGCTGGACTCCGACCAATGTGCAAATCACCTGCTTTGATTCAATTGCTGAAAGTCCCTATGGCGCACTGGGTGATTTAGTTTTGATTCCAGACCCAGAAACTCCGGTCGAAGTTGAATTTGATGATGGGTTACCAGCGGAGCGATTTGTTTTAGGAGATATCCATGAAACTGACGGAACACCTTGGGAATGCTGTACTCGCTCACTCTTGAAATCCGCGCTGGACCGAATTCAAGAGGTCGCTGGTTTAAAAATATTCGGCGCTTTTGAGCACGAGTTCCATTTCGTCACCGGGAAATGTCCGCTTGGCAGTGCTTACACAACGGCTGGATTTCGTGCTGAACGTCAATTCGGAGAAGTGCTTGTTTCTGCGATTGAGCAAGCAAAACTTGTACCAGACACGTTCATGAAAGAATATGGCGTCAATCAGTATGAAGTCACTGTTGGACCTGCATCGGGTGTTAGGATCGCTGACCATGCAACAATTCTTCGTGAGCTCGTTCACATCGTCGCGGAACGCTTGCAACTAAATGCGAGTTTCACGCCGTTGCGAAATCCTGAAAGCGTAGGCAACGGTGTTCATATTCACATGAGCATCCGCAACGATGTGGGTATGCCGGTGACTTATGACCCAACCAGCACACACGGGCTCAGCCCGATTGCTGGACAGTTCGTAGCTGGTGTATTGAAGTATCTTGATCGAATTGTCGCTCTAACCGCACCAAGTGTTGTCTCTTACAAAAGGCTGACACCGCATCGCTGGAGTTCGTCATTTAACAATTTAGGATATCGCGACCGCGAAGCTTCGGTGCGAATTTGTCCAGTATCCGATCTAAGCGATATCGCAAAATCCGAGCAGTTCAATTTCGAATTTCGCGCCGCCGACGCTGCTGCCAGCCCATATCTTGCACTTGCGGCAATTGTTCATGCCGGTGCGCAGGGAATTGAAGAGGGTCTTGATTGTCCAGACGTCACCGAAGAGGATTTGTCTTTGCTATCGCCAAATGATCTTGTAGCTCGTGGACTCACCCGTTTGCCACAATCGCTTGAATCGGCGCTTGCGAACTTTGAAAAAGACAAGATCGTAACCGGGTGGTTCCCGCAGGACTTTGCCACCATCTATGTCAAGCATAAACAAGGCGAAATCGCTTATCTGGCAGACAGCACTGAGGCCGAAATCTACGACGCTTACGAAGCGGTCTATTGATCCGCACAGACAAATTCGAATGGTGAAGACTCATCAGTTGCAACCAGTTCCTTCGGAGCTTGCAATGGTTCCGTTCGTGAGCGTTGACAATATGATGCAAATTGTTAATGCTCTCGGTATGGAAGCAACCTTGTTCGAACTCGCTTCGTACATTGAGGAAGATTTTCGCCGATGGGAGCAATTTGACAAGATTCCTCGTATCGCCAGTCATTCAGAAGATGGAGTCATTGAGTTGATGCCAACATGCGATGGCACGATTTACGGTTTCAAGTATGTCAACGGACATCCCAAAAACGCAAGCAGAGGCTATCAAACCGTCACCGCGTTTGGTTTGCTCGCAGAATTGTCGAGCGGCTATCCGGTTTTGTTATCTGAAATGACTATTCTGACCGCGTTGCGCACTGCGGCGACATCGGCGATGGCAGCGAAATATCTAGCACCGAAGGGATCAAATACTATGGCAATCATCGGCAATGGTGCACAATGCGAATTTCAGGTGTTGGCATTTAAGACGGTACTAGGGATAGATACGGTTAGGCTCTATGATGTGGATGTTGCTGTCACCGCGAAAGCAATCCGCAATCTTGCCGACCGCGATGTTCACGTCATATCTTGTAATTCATCTCGGGAAGCGATTGCCGGAGCGCAAATTATCACTACATGTAGCGCCAGCAAGCAAAACGCCCTCATATTGACCGACGACATGGTCAGTGATGGAGTCCATATCAACGCAATCGGAGGCGATTGTCCCGGTAAAACCGAGTTGCAGCGCGATATCCTGTTGCGATCCGACATATTTGTCGAATTCGCTCCTCAAACTCGGATTGAAGGGGAAATCCAGCAATTGGACGAAGATCATGTCGTAACCGAGATCTGGCAGGTGATTGATGGCAGCATTGAGGGTCGAAATTCCGACGATCAGATCACACTGTTTGACAGTGTCGGATTTGCAATCGAAGATTTTTCTGTATTGCGCTTTATTCGTAGCCAACTTTCGGATACAGGACAATATGCCAACTTGGATATGCTTGCAGATCCCGACGATCCACGTGACCTGTTCGGCATGATTATGCGTTCTGCATAGACAAGCGGTCTAGCGACAACAAACAAGTGGATGGGGTGCTGGAGCGGTTCGATGTGAAAGTTATAGAAGCTTCCTGTACCGTCGGCAGAGATAACGAAAGCGCAATCGTATGCTCCATCTTTTTTGAGACACCAATCCCATCGGAGTTCGACTCCCTGCACCTTAAACTCTGCAACCTCGGTTGTACCCGCGAAAGTTACCATTCCAGTTCCTAGGTTGAAATCACCGGACAGAGTGATTGGACAATCGAAATAGCAGTGTTGGACGTAATCCCCACACTTCCACCGCTGGATATCGGTGGACATGTGAACAGTCGTGTTTGTCACACATCCCGATAAGGCCGCTATACCTACCACAGCGGCGACGGTTTCAATTAGGAACTTCATCAATTTCTTTGCCATCGGAATTCCCTGACTTCTGAATCAGGGCAATATAACCCGAGTGCTGTAAATCAATCACTGTCGAATTGAATCAAACACATAACTGAATCGACTAAGCCATTTTTGCGGTTTTCAGCTGTGATTTGGAATCGGTAAGTTTGGGTGCGCCGCTTTTGACGATAGATTGAGTAACCTAGACACACGTTGACTTGATGCGTAAGTCTATTAGTATGTCTTGGGTTGTTAGAAGTACTTTGTATTCGATTTGGAGTGCTCCTTTTCATTCTTTAACCTTTTCACACTTCGGTGCCTGTAATACTGTACAAATTGTATTGACCGAGCTCAGTGGTGTTTACAGTCCCACTCAAGAGCCTTAAGGACTGTAGAAAATCTTGACTTGACTTTATGAAATTCAGAGTAAAATACGCCGAATTCTTTTGATCTATTTGGATTAGAATTCTGTTGTTTCATTAGGATTAGTTTTATCCACAATCTCCACGCGTAAAAGGTCTGTGTGTTATGGAAAACATAGATGAAATTGATCTTTCAGCATTGTCTGACGATGAACTGGTTGAACAGATGCATGATGATCTGTATGACGGATTGAAAGAGGAAATTGAAGAGGGAACTCACATCTTGTTGGACAGGGGTTGGGAGCCTTATGCAGTGCTCCAGGATGCCCTTGTTGAAGGGATGCGAATTGTTGGAATCGACTTCCGAGATGGAATACTTTTCGTACCGGAAGTTCTCATGTCAGCGAACGCAATGAAAGGAGGGATGGCAATCCTTCGTCCACTTCTTGCGGAAACTGGTGCGCCTACCGTTGGTAAAATGGTGATCGGTACTGTCAAGGGTGACATCCACGACATCGGTAAAAATCTAGTCGCGATGATGCTTGAAGGTGCAGGATTTGAAGTCATCAATCTAGGGATAAATAATCCCGTGGAAAACTACCTTAACGCTCTCGAGGAACACAAGCCGGAACTTTTGGGAATGTCGGCCTTGCTGACTACGACGATGCCATATATGAAAGTTGTCATTGACACTTTAGTTGAGCAGAGTATCAGGGATGACTATATAGTAGTTGTTGGTGGCGCCCCCTTGAATGAGGAATTTGGAAACGCAATCGGCGCGGACGCCTACTGTCGTGACGCAGCTGTTGCTGTCGAAACCTGCAAGGAATTGGTAGCCGAAATGCGAGCAGCAAATTGATCCAACAATCCTATCTTTAAATTCACAACCCTTCCATTCCACCAACCTTTTAACTGATTTATGACCGAAACCGTTCTATCTTCTCCGACCAGGACGGTTGTGATTGGATATGAAAAGCCATTCTGTGTAATTGGAGAGCGAATCAATCCGACAGGCAGGAAGCTTCTTGCGGCGGAAATGGCCCTCGGCGACTACAGTCGAGTTGAGGCAGATGCCTTGACGCAAGTACAAGCCGGAGCGCATATGCTGGATGTCAACGCAGGTATTCCTCTGGCAGACGAGCCAAAAATTTTGGCCGAAGTCGTTCAGCTTGTTCAGTCGCTGACAGATGTACCTCTGGTTTTGGATTCATCCATTGTCGCTGCACTGGACTCGGCGCTGGCAGTTTACAAAGGGCGCCCACTGGTGAATTCCGTGACCGGCGAGGAAGATCGTTTGGAAACAGTTTTGCCGTTGGTAAAGAAATATGACGCTGCAGTGGTTGCAATTTCCAACGATGAAACCGGCATCTCGGAAGATCCTGATGTACGGTATGCGGTTGCCAAGAAAATTGTAGAAAGGGCCGAGGATTATGGTATTGCGCGTTGCGATGTTGTTGTCGATCCGCTTGTTATGCCGATTGGTGCTATTGGTCTGGCCGGTCGACAGGTGTTCAGCATTGTGCACCGGTTGCGTACAGAACTGAAGGTTAATACAACATGCGGTGCTTCCAATATCAGTTTTGGATTGCCGAACCGACAGGGTTTGAACGCAGCATTTCTGACGATGGCCATAGGCGCTGGAATGACGTCTGCGATTACCAGCCCGTTACACCCGGAAATTATGACCGCCATCATGGCTGCAAACGTGATGATGGGTACCGATCGGGAATGTCGAACATGGATTTCAAAATTCCGCGAACCGGTTAGTGATGTGGAACGTGGTGAGAGAGCCGGTCGTCGAAACCGGGTTCGACGACGAAGGGTTGCGCTCTAGTCGTCGTGTCGAGCTATCTTCGACTGCCAGTGGGAAAATTTGATTAATTCGTTCCGGAAATTGAATTCCAATTTCATGGAAAATTTGGGATGACTCAGATTTCTGATGCCATGGTTGTCTTTACCCCATCGGGGCGGCGGGGTAGGTTTCTAAAAGGTACAACGATTCTTCAAGCCGCACGTGCCTTGGGTGTGGACTTGGACTCTGTCTGTGGCGGCCGCGCGATGTGCGGGCGTTGCCAGATCGAATTAAGCACCGGTACATTCGCCAAGCATGGTGTCAAATCCCAACAGCAGCACTTGAGCTCATTGAGTGAAGTCGAGACGGAATACGCCAAATCCAACGAGTTTCTTGATGGACGCAGACTTGGGTGCTCGGTCAAGATTCTTGGCGATGTCGTCATTGATGTTCCTCCGGAAAGCCAGGTTCATCGTCAGGTTGTCCGAAAACGCGCTGAAGTCCACGCAATCAATCTGAATCCTGTAGTTCGTATGTACTATGTCGAAGTACAGGAGCCGAACATGCACGATCCGTCGGGTGACTTGCAGCGCTTGAAAGATGCCCTTGAGTTCGATTGGAGATTGGAAAATCTTTCCTGTGATCTGCGACAGATTCAGCAGTTGCAAGATGCATTGCGAGATGGCGAATGGAAGGTTACAGCCGCAGTACACGATGGCTCACAGATAGTCGCCGTCTGGCCGGGATTCAGAGATCATGCCTATGGATTGGCCATTGATGTTGGTTCGACAACGATCGCCGCACATTTGTGCGATCTATCAAGCGGTGATGTAGTTGAATCGGCGGGAATCATGAATCCTCAGATTCGATTCGGCGAAGATCTGATGAGCCGGGTTTCATATCTGATGATGAATCCCGGACATGAGCAGGAGATGACCGAGGAAGTTCGTCGTGCAATTCAGAATCTGGCAGAAAGTGTTGCCAAATCTTATGGAATTGATGTAGAGGACATTCTTGACCTGGTTTTTGTCGGAAATCCTGTGATGCAACATCTGCTTTTGGGAATCAGTCCGATTGAACTTGGTGGGGCACCGTTCGCATTGGCGACCGATGAATCCGTAAGCATTTGGGCAAGCGAACTCGACCTTTCCCTTCATCCGAATGCACGCGCATTTGTTCTACCGTGCATTGCTGGCCATGTTGGTGCCGATGCGGCTGGCATGGTATTGTCTGAACAGCCGTACCTCAATCAGGAGAACATGTTGCTTGTTGACGTTGGAACCAACGCGGAGATCATATTGGGCAACCGTAACCGACTAGTCGCAGCGTCAAGCCCTACCGGACCAGCATTTGAAGGTGCGCAAATCAGTAGTGGTCAACGTGCAGCACCGGGTGCCATAGAAAGATTGCGAATTGACAAGGAGAGCCTGGTTCCGAAATTCAAGGTCATCGGTTGCGATTATTGGTCGATTGAAGAGGAATTTGCAGAGGGAATCAAGGAACATGGTGTGACCGGAATTTGCGGTTCAGGAATAATTGAAGCTATTGCAGAAATGTATTTGGCTGGAATTATTGATTCCAATGGCGTAGTTCAAGGTCATCTTGCCGACCGCAGCAATCGGATCATTGAGGATGGTCGAACGTTCTCTTACGTGATACAGGAAACGGCACCGAGAGTTGTCATTACCCAAAATGATGTCCGCGCAATCCAATTGGCAAAAGCTGCGCTGTACGCTGGAATCCGCTTGTTAATGGATCGTCTGGGTTTGGAGGAAGTCGACACAATACGATTGGCTGGCGCCTTCGGCAGCCATGTCGATGTCAAATATGCAATGGTTCTGGGTATGATTCCAGACTGCGATTTGAGTCATGTAACTTCCGCCGGAAACGCTGCGGGAACAGGCGCTAGAATTGCTTTGCTGGATCGTAACTCACGCAGCGAGATACGTCAGGTCGTTCGAAATATTGAAAAAGTAGAGACAGCAGTGGAACCGAGTTTCCAAAATTACTTTGTTGAAGCAATGGCTATTCCACATAAGTCGGCAAAATTCCATAATCTGAGTAAAGTTGTGGAATTACCGAAAGCGATTGCCCCATCAGGCAAACCATCAGGTCAGGGTCGCAGAAAACGAAGAGTTGCTCAGCGGAAAGGCTTATGAAAGCAGACCTGATAATCTCTGGTGGTCGGGTGATTGATGGCACTGGTCAGAATTCGAGGATTGCTGATGTAGTTATCAACAAAGGCCGAATCACAGGGGTTGGTGATTTTGCGGATGTCGAGGCTGACCGAACGCTGAACGCCGCCGGGAAATGTGTCGCTCCGGGATTCATAGATGCCCATACGCACGATGACCGGGTACTTCTTTCCTCGCCGGATATGTCGTGCAAAATTAGTCAAGGTGTCACGACAGTTGTTACAGGCAATTGCGGAGTCAGTCTGGCGCCTCTTGAAAATGTTGATCCACCACCACCATTGAATCTCCTGGGTGACAGAGAATGGTATCGATTTGCTACCACTGCTGCCTATGCCAATGAATTGCGTGAGGAGCCTGCTGCAATTAACTCCTTGATGCTTGTCGGGCACTCCACGTTGCGGATTGCAACAATGGATCGATTGGATCGTCCCGCGACAAAACGTGAGATTCAGAAGATGGAGAAGTTGGTTGATGCGGCGATGGAGCAGGGTGCGAGCGGATTCAGTACCGGCCTTGAGTATCCGCCCTCAATCAGCGCTTCTGAAGAAGAAGTAATCGCACTGGCGAAACGCGCTTCCGTCGCGGGTGGTATCTATACCACCCACATGCGCAACGAAAGTGACGATGTGCATCTTTCAATTGATGAAACAGTACGCGTCGCCGAGCAAGCCGAAATCAGTACCGTAATTTCCCATCACAAGACCTGTGGAAAGAACAATTTTGGCAGAACCTGCGAAACCCTGCCGCAGATTGAGGAGGCAAAGAAATTCGTTCAACTGAATTTTGATGTTTATCCCTATGTAGCCAGTTCCACCTCTTTGCTGCCGCAGTATTTGAGTAAATCCGACCGGGTATTGATTACATGGTCCGATCCACATCCAGAATGCAGTGGAATGGAATTAAGTCAGATCTGTGAAGATTGGAATATCAGTACCGACGAAGCGGTCGATTTGTTGTCTCCGGCTGGTGCCATATATTTTCAAATGGATGAGGAGGATCTTCAAAGAGTATTGAAGTTTCCAGGATCAATGATTGGCTCCGATGGATTACCCAGCGATAGGTTTCCACATCCCCGTCTTTGGGGTACATTTCCTCGTGTTTTGGGACACTATAGTAGAGACCTGGGGCTGTTTTCGCTTGAAGAAGCGGTTGCGCGCATGACCGGCAACACGTCTAGTACTTTCGGAATAACCGACCGGGGTTACATCAGAGAAGGTTTGTGCGCGGATATTGTCGTATTCGATCCGGAAACAGTCATTGATAGAGCGAGTTTCGATGATCCTATTCAGGCGGCAGCCGGAATCGAATCGGTTTTTGTCAATGGTGAACTCGTTTACGAAGATTTTCAGTGGACTGAGAAACGGCCGGGTGTACTGTTGTCGCGCGCAGCATGACGTGTTCTTTCGAATTCCGTATATTCACTATAAAGTTTTCACCTGACCGGATACTGAAACCGTTATTTGGGATTCGATAAAAATCTTTTGTCCTCCCAAACCTTTAATGATTTTGTCATTACGTGCAGTATCTATACGCGCTTCGACCGCATTCGACGCAACTGCCCGCTGTTGCGCGAGAGTTTCTAGTTCGTTAGTCGCCACTTCAGCAGCCTCATCAAAATCGGAAAAGTCCTGAATACCGTTCGGAGTATGTATACGATAGATTCCATCCGACGGCGATGTGATCAGTCCTGATACGCGCTGAGACACACTACCCGCAGCAGCGCCAACGGCGTTTCCTACTTCTGAGTGTTCGGGTATTTCATACGAGAGATTCAGCCGAGATGCAACTTCAGGATAGACTGGCAACGCTGGTGCACCCACCACTACCAAATTACCAGCGATTGTCAACTGTACGTTCACTAGTCCGGGATCGAATTTGGAAATTGCCTTAGTCAATAGGTAGTCACTAACTTCAACCCGATTGGGCTTTGCCGATTCTGATTGAATTGCAGCCTGGACCAGCACTTCGCAAGATTTTTGAATCACAGATTCGATTACATTCTTGCAGAATTGTTCTGGACTATCCCAATTCGGCTCCATACCGCGTGAAAAACCTCTCGTCCAAAGTTGGGCAGCAAGTGTCGCTGCCTCAACAGACCAACGATTCATCCTGCCCAGTACATGCAATGCATCAGTCGGCGTGAAAGCGCACATTTGAGCTAAATCCAAGACTCGAAGTCGGTTAAAAGCACGCAGCATTCGAGCATCCTTGAAGAGTTCTTCACAACTGACTGGTCCTTCATCCATCATTTCCCATAATTTTTTATCGATTCTGCTGAGATTCTGAATATCTACAGTCGACCTTCGGCGAGTTAAAAAACATCCTTGGTATTCTTGTGGTCTACGTTTCAATTGTTCTTTCAGAATATCCATAATTTCGGGACATTGGTGACTGAGAGAAGAAATAGGCATGGCACGTTGGGGGCCTACTTCAACTGGGTTGGTGAACGAGACCAAACTGTCTCCGCCCAAACCCACGGTAAGTACGTCGACGGCTTCAACGAATGTTCTGAATCCACCAATTTGTGCGCCTTGGCGGTCAATTCTCGGTTCGCCATCACAAAGAATTGCGATGTCAGTTGTTGTGCCTCCAATATCTGAGACTATTGAAACATCACTACGGGATAGTCTGGCGGCACCAACAATGCTGGCCGCTGGACCTGACAGCACAGTTTCTACCGGGCGGACTTTTGCAACGTCAACACTGATCATTGATCCATCTCCTTTGACGACCATTAGAGGAGCAGTGACACCGCGGTCTTTGAGTTCGGTGTAAACGGTCTGAACCAGTTCAGTAATTGGTGCAATCAGTCGCGCATTCAAGACTGCAGTCGTCGCACGACGCGGGGCATCAAGGCTCGCAGTTAATTCATGAGTACACGTGACTGGTCTGTCGGTCAGTTGCAATACCAGGTCTCTTATTGCGATCTCATGCGCATTGTTTCGTACCGAGAACATTCCCGCAACCGCAAATGCAGAAACAGATTTCGCGTAATTTTTTATTGCGATTTTTGCTTGGTGTAAATCAATTGGTTCTGATTCGTCACCGTGGGCGTTATGTCCACCACTTAAGAAAATGACCGGGTCACCGCGTAGGGCGGTACTCAGATTTGCTCGATCTAAAGATTCGGGTTTATGTCCGATCAATAAAAGACAGACAGAACCGCCGCGTCCCTCCACAATGGCGTTCGTAGCCAGGGTTGTTGAAATCGCAGTAACCTGTACATATTCTGCAAGCGGCAGTTCATCGGAATCAATTCGATCGATGGCTTCACGGATTCCGACTGATAGGTTGTAGTGTGTCGTAAGTGTTTTGGCGGTTCGAATTACACCGTCATCGTTGTCATATAGAACAGCGTCTGTATAAGTCCCGCCTGTGTCAATTCCAAGACGCATAACTTGTCAATCAGGTGAATCAAACACGCGAAAAGAATTTTGCGAAGATTTGAGCGTCAGACAAGAGTTTTCGCGAATGAATTTGCGCAACAACAGAGGCACTCGATTCAATGCATCAGAAAAAAGAAAAATACCAGCTGGCTGCAATAAATCGCGTCAGTCTGTTGCGCTGATTCTGACAACGATGCGTCCGACAATAGACCCATCCATGAACTGACCGAAAGACGCGGGAAGATTATCAAAATCAACCACCTCTTTCACGATCAGGCTCATATCCGTAGGTTTCAGGTCCGAGCACATTCTTTCCCATGCCTTATCTCGAATTTCCCGAGGCATCTCAAGCGAGTTGATGCCCAGAAGAGAAACCCCTCTCAGGATAAACGGCATGACTGTTGTTTGAAGTCCGACTCCGCCCGCAAGTCCAACAGAACCAATATTACCCCAAGGTTTAACGGTTTTTGTCAGCCAGCCCAGAATATCGCCACCTACATTGTCAACTGCTCCGCCCCATTGTGCTCTCTCCAGAGGTCGGTCACCCATATCCAGACTGTGACGGTCGATCAGTTCGCTGGCGCCAAGTTGTCGAAGATATTGTTCGTGTTGTTTCTTTCCTGAAAGTGCGATGACGTCATATCCCAAGCCAGAGAACATACTGATCGCAAAGCTACCGACCCCGCCAGTCGCACCGGTAACTACAATCGGTCCACGTTCAGGAATCTGCCCGTTAGCTTCCATTCGTATTACAGCGATCGCAGCAGTGAATCCTGCGGTACCAAATGCCATCGCGTCATATTCTGTCAGTCCCGAAGGCATCGGGACTACACAATCTCCTGGAACTCTGGCGTATTCAGAATAACCACCATCGTGAATCTCTGACAGCCCACAACCTACCACCAGTACGGAGTCACCTTCTTTGAAACGCGAATCTGTGGACACAGAGACCTTGCCTGCCAGATCGATTCCACCATTAAGCGGGTACTTTCGCAAAATCCTTCCTTTTCCGGTCGCGGCAAGGGCATCCTTGAAATTTATTGTGGAATAACTCGTTTTGATTACGACATCGCCTTCTGTCAGATCTTCAAGCGACATGTTTGTGAAGTTCGCAGAGATGGATTTATCTTCACCTTGGTTGATGCGGAAACTGCGGAAAGTATCCATTTTGTTCTCCTTGGGTATGTAGGGATTCGACCTGGAAAATTGGCGCAAGAAAAATCTCGAATCAAGTTTGACAATTCAAAATCTGATTCACAATCTTCAAAGCACGCAGTATTTTATAGCACTTCGAATTTGTAGCATGTGCAACTAGATTTCGATTTTTTCTCTTTACAAGATAAAGGGCAAGAAAGATTTTGCTACTCATATACGAAACCGACAAGTTCTGGGTTCCTGCCAGAGTGATTGAATTCATTTTGTTTCCTATAATTCCAGTTTCAGGAATTTACGCCAAACGAAGTGGGAGGTCCCGTGGTAGAGGAAACAATTTTCAGTAAGATAATCAGAAAGGAAATTCCGGCAGATATTGTCTATGAGGATGATTTAGTACTGGCATTTCGCGATATTGCGCCGCAAGCTCCGGTACATTTTCTGATCGTACCCAAGAAAGATATTCCAACAGTGAATGACATTACTGAAGACGATGAAGTGATGCTTGGGCGGCTTTTTTCGACTGCAGCGAGACTTGCAAAAGAATACGATGTCGACGAAAGTGGATATCGTTTGACGGTCAACTGCAATTCTGATGGAAGGCAGGAAGTATTTCATCTGCACATGCACTTGATGGGTGGTCGTTTGATGCAACGTATGGGGTAGGTCAGATGGCACAAACCTGCTGAAGATCATCAGCCAGGTATGCGTTACGGGTGTTGAGTTGACAAGTTCAGCCTTGCTGGCTGGCAGGGGCGACGAAGGGAAATTCAATCCCAATTATGTTGGTAATTATTCGGTTTGAGTTGTTGTCTGCGCGTTTGATTCCCATCGATCTTCTTGTTCAATTTTTCGAACGCGATCATTTTCAAAATAGATCGTGACGCGCTCCTTGACAATGATGTTTCGAGGATTGCCGACAATCGTCAGTATGTAGTCCCATCGGTCCGGGTTGAATGTGTCAACCACCAAAGGTGTCCCTAAAATAGACTGTACTTCACTTTTGGACATTCCAGATTCAATTCTTGCAACATTCTCAGAATTGGTTATCTGTCCTTGATGGATGTCCGGTCGATAGATGGCGCAACCGGATAGCACAATTGCACTTGCAAGTGTCACACAAAAGAGGCGATATAATTTATTAAAATGCATTCTCATATAATTGAAAGAACTAGTTTATTTCTCTTAGTACTGCGATCTCATCGCAATCGGTAAATTTGTGGCACTTGATGCAGACACCCCAAACCTTTTCAGGAAAGATAGACTTGGGCACTACGTGAAACCCTAATTTTTGGAAGAATCCGGGCACGTAGGTCAAAGCCATGATGCGCGACAGTCCCAGCGTTCTGGCTTTTTCTATCAGAACTTCGACGAGTATGCCGCCCAACCCTTGATGGCTAGATTCGCTGGCTACAACGAGACTACGAATTTCGCAAAGCGATTCGGTGAAAATCTCCAGCGCGGCACATCCCTGTATAGTTCCGTTGACTTCGACAACACTGAACTTCATCAGGTTATCATAAATTTCATCCTTTGAACGCGGCAGGAGCACTCCGGTAGTCATGTGTTCCACCATCAGCGCGAAAATTCTGTCAACATCCGAAGCCATGGCATCCCGGATTATGGGCTTGTGCAGAAACTCGGCAACGTGCATTAATTAACTCCCTGTGCCAGCATTTCTTTGGCATGTTCGATAGTGCGGTCGGTAATTTTAGCACCACCGAGCATACGCGCTATTTCATTTACACGTTGATTTCCGTCGAGCACGTTGACTTCGACGATTGAAGTGTTTTCTGTTATTTTTGACACGTTCATCTGTTGATCTCCTTGTGCAGCCACCTGTGGCAGATGGGTGATACAGATGATCTGTACTGATTGTCCGAGTGCTTGCAACAGTTTACCCACGCGCTCGGCGACCCTTCCGCCAATTCCGACATCCACTTCATCGAAAACTATTGTCGGAACTTTTGCAGCATCAAGAGATGTCACCTGCAGCGCGAGACTCAGTCGCGACAACTCACCACCGGAAGCGACATCGGAAAGTGCGCCGATGGCTTGGCCGGGATTGGTAGAAACCAGAAATCTCGTATTTTCATAACCGAAACTCTCATGTTGCTCCGGGTCAATATCAGAAAGCTCGATCTTGAAAATACCACCCTCCATTCCGAGATTCTGCATATGATCGGTTATCAGCTGCTCAAATTGGCTTGTCGCTGACTTGCGTCTGTCGCTGATTCTTGACGCAATTTTGTGATACTCTTCTTTGTATTCCTCAATATTCGAATCCAGATTTGCAATTTTCGCAAGTTCATTCTCATGAGTCTCGATTTTGATTTGCAGTGCATCCTTGGCGGAGGGCAGTTCGTCCGGATCGACATCGTGAATCCGTGCCAGGCGCTGAAGTTCTGACATTCGCTGCTCAATGTCCGCCATGTCACCAGGGTTGTGTTCAACGCGGTCTGCAAGTGATCGCAGCTCTCTTGCGACATCGTCCACACGGAATTTAGCTTCTTCCAACAATTCCGTGTGAGATTGGATGCTGGAATCGAAATCGCTGAGTCTATGCAATTGTTTGGTGAATTCGCCGAGCGTTCCGCTCACAGTCGACTCGTCAGAGTAGAAAAGACCCAGCGAAACCTCTCCCAGTGTGGACGAAAGCTCCTCCGCATGCGTAAGTTGAAGCAACTTTTTCTTCAAATCAGTAAATTCACTTTTGACTGGTGCCAATTGATCGAATAATCCGTACTGGTCTCGCAAAATCTCAAGATGTTGCTCATAGGTCGTTTTTCGATGTTTAGCTTCCGATCTGTCTGATTCTGCTCTGCGGATTTTTTTGGAACTAAGAACGAGTCGGTTTAAGTCTTCCGAGTTGCCAGCAAAACCATCTAGAATTCTTCTCTGAGTTGCGATTTTCAGCAACGTGTGATGTTCATGCTGACCGTGAATATCAACCAAGGTTGATCCCAAGTCTCTTATAGTTTGCAAAGACGCCGAACTACCGTTAACGTAGACTCGGGTAGGCTTTGCGATGAAGATTTCACGGCGGATGATGCAGGTAGAACCCGTATACAGGTTATTGGCCTGAAGCAATTCGACGGTTCGAGGGTTGTGTGCTTCGAAGGTTACGGTAATTTCCGCCTTTTCACATCCTTCACGCACAATTCCGGGGATCGTGCGTGCTCCAAACGCAAATTTCAAAGAGTCTACAACCAGAGATTTACCGGCACCTGTTTCACCTGTAACGACTGTGAGGCCCCGGTCGAATTCAACCTTGGCTTCCGGAATCAACAGATAATTTTTGATATGAAGAGATTTGAGCATTCGTGAGGCGATTGGATCAAACACCTAAGCCGAGTTTCTGTCTTAGCGCGTTGTAGAAGGTGTGACCTGTAATACGAATGAAATTTACTGTGTGTCGATCGCGCTGGACTACGATCTGTTCATTGCCAGAAAATTCAGCTCTTACGTGACCGTCCACAACAAGACTTGCGTTGCCCGGTGCCACATCAACTAGCTGTATGTCGACAATGCTGGTATGACTCAGTACGATCGGTCGATGTGTCAAGGTATGCGGGTTGAGTGGTACCAGTTCCAGAGCGGGTAGAGTTGGATACAGCACCGGACCACCTGCCGAAAGGGCATATGCTGTCGACCCCGTCGGTGTCGCAACGATCACACCGTCAGCGCGCAAATTTGTCATAAAGTTCCCATCGACCGAAATCTCAAAATCAATGAGACGACCATAGTTTGATTTGTGGACGACAATGTCGTTCAAGGCATTGAAGTTATTTGTGTGTCCACCCGATAGTGCAGTGGTTGCTGTTAACATCATCCGTGTTTCGATGGAGTAGTGTCCATCAAGCGCCAAATGCATGGATTCGTCGATCTCGCGTACCGCAACATCAGAAAGAAATCCACGTCTACCGACATTGACTCCCAAAACCGGTGCTTTGCAGCCAGCCCGCAATCTTGCAACATTCATGAATGTGCCATCACCGCCCACGATGATTGCAAGATCAAGCTCATCGTCGTCAATTCCCTGATTTTTGCTACTTTCCAGAATTGACGTAAAATACTGTCGATGCGTGATCGAATTTGAATCGAGTATGTCGGAAATTCTGTCGATGACTACAGTCACATCATCGTCTTCAAGATTGCCGAAAATTCCGATTGTTTCAAATTCAGCCATGTTTAGTCATCAATTCTTTGAAGTCTTCCAGATAATTGGTTTTGTTTTCCGACTGCAGTTGCAAGTGACTGGGAATTTTCAGCGTAAATGGATTGATTTACCTTGGTTGCAATTTGCGATAAATTGTTTGAAAGCGTTTGACATAAAGAACTGAGACGACCAGCTATCGCAAAATTCGTCTCAAGTTCCCGAATTTCATGCAATCGGTTATATACTTGAATATGGTAGAATTATGCATTCAATTTTACTCTGTAATCTCCGAAAACCATAACAGTGAATCTTTTCTAGGATTGTTACAAAGATAAGTCATGGAAAAGACTGACTTCAGACTCGACGAGCGATCCGAAAACTTGTTGCGTATGCTGATTGCCCGCTTTATTGATGATGGGCAACCAGTTGGGTCGCGCACGCTCTCCCACGAATCAGGCATGCAACTGAGTGCTGCCACGATCCGGAATGTCATGGCGGATCTGGAAGACATGGGATTGATCAGGGCTCCCCATACCTCGGCCGGACGGATACCGACCGCTTTGGGGTACCGGCTGTTTATAGATACACTGCTGACGATTCGACCACTGAGGGCTGCGAAGGAACAAGAGATCAAATTTCGACTCAATGAGGAAAGCGACGCTAAACTACTGATGTCGACAGCATCCAATCTACTGTCTGATGTAACCCAGTTCGCAGGGATTGTGTTCCTGCCAAAAGTTTCAGTCGCCAAGTTCCGGCAAATCGAATTTGTGAGTCTGCCTCGAGCGCGTGTCCTGGTGATACTGGTTACAGAAGATGGTCAGGTTCAGAATCGCGTGATCAGTAACGATCGGAATTATTCCGCATCGGAATTGACTGAAGCCGCCAATTTCTTTAATTCAACGTATCGCGGCAAGTCACTCTCTGGCGTCAAGGATCATCTGCTCAAAGAAATGAAGAGTGACAGCGAGCAGATTAATCAACTGATGCAGACGGCGATTACCATGGCGAAGAGCATGTTCAGCCAGGAATTGCACGATGAGGAAGACGTTGTTGTCAGTGGTGAGGAGAATTTGCTCAATGTACCGGATTTGGCCGCAGTTGAAAAGATCAGGAAAATATTTGAAACGTTTAAAACACGACATTCGTTACTGAGTTTGCTTGATCAGAGTATCAGGGCTCGCGGTTTGTCAATTTTCATCGGTAGTGAGTCTGGCTATGATGGTCTGGATGAATGCAGTGTGATTACCGCTCCCTACGAGGTGGAAGGGCAGAGTCTCGGTGCTATCGGCGTGATCGGACCAACCAGGATGCCGTATGATCGAGTGATTCCAATAGTTGATGTAACGGCAAAAATGCTGGGCAATGCATTGACGCACCTGACTCACGATTGAAATAATTTCAATTACCCTCTTGAAAATCAGTTTTAAATTCTTATCTCGTTGATCTGTATGACGAGCTAATTGCAATCCATTCTGTACAGGTGAAACATGGAAGACCAGACCAAGCCAGATCAACACAATAACGGTACTGAGGAAGTAGCGGATGAAACGAATGAGATGACCCTCGAGAAAGAGAATTGCATCGAATCCGATAGTGACAATAACTCGACGACAGAAGTCGAAGAAACTGCGAACCCCGAGCAGGAAGTGGAAGAGCTGTCTACTGACGACATGGTTACTCGATTGAAGGACGAAATCAGTCATCTGAAAAACGAAGCTGAGGAGCAGAAGGACGAAATCAGTCATCTGAAAAACGAAGCTGAGGAGCGGTTTGAACGTTTTCAACGCTTGTCCGCTGAATATTCGAATTATCAGAAACGAATGGAGCAGGAAATTCAAAAAGCGCGAAGATTTTCGATCGACCAGTTTGCCAGAGCCATGTTGGACGTTATGGAAAGTTTGGATCAGGCTTGTGATATCGAACAAGCGGAAGATCTGGACCCGACAGTAGTTGCCATGCGGGAAGGCATGGATCTGACACGCAAGCAGTTATTGAGTGCGTTCGAGAGTTTTGGCATTGAGGAAGTCAACCCCGAACTGGGAGTGGCGTTTGATGCGAACTTTCATCACGCCATGACAATGCTGGAAAGTACGGAAATTCCCCCAAATCATATCAGCGAGGTCTTTCGAAAGGGCTATCGACTTCACGACCGATTATTGCGTCCGGCGATGGTCATTGTGGCCTCGCGACCGAATGAGAATACCGAATAATTTGATTTGGAAAACACTTTAATAATATGGAAATCGACTCCATATTAAGCATATATAGAAAATTTTAAGTTCAATAGGAGCTGAAAATGTCGAAAATTATTGGAATTGATTTGGGCACGACAAATTCCTGTGTATCCGTTTTTGAAAGCGGTGATACCGCCAAGATCATTGAAAATCAGGAAGGCGACCGAACGACTCCGTCTATTGTCGCCTATACGGAAGATGATGAAGTATTGGTAGGCCAGGCGGCCAAGCGCCAGGCAGTCACGAACCCCGCCAACACTTTGTTCGCAGTCAAGCGCCTCATCGGGCGTAAATTTGCCGAGGATGTTGTGCAACAGGATCTTGATCTTATGCCTTACAAAATCATCAAGGCCAGCAACGGTGATGCTTGGGTGAAGGTTGGAGGCAAGGAACTGGCACCGCCTGAGGTGGCTGCCAGAATTTTGCAAAAACTGAAACAGGCGGCTGAGGATTACTTGGGAAGTTCAGTTACCGGTGCGGTGATTACGGTGCCTGCATACTTCAACGACTCGCAGCGACAGGCAACGAAGGACGCTGGCAAGATCGCCGGACTCGATGTCAAGCGAATCATCAATGAGCCGACTGCAGCAGCCCTCGCTTATGGGCTCGACAAGCAAGAAGGTGATCGAAAGATTGCGGTATATGACCTTGGCGGAGGCACCTTTGACATATCCATTATCGAAATAGCCGACGTGGATGGCGAGCACCAGTTTGAAGTGCTGTCAACCAACGGTGACACATTTCTGGGCGGCGAGGACTTTGACCGTCGTGTGATTGACTATTTGGCTGATGAGTTCAAAAAGGATCAGGGTATGGACCTGCGCGGTGACCCGCTAGCCATGCAAAGACTGAAAGAGGGTGCGGAAAAAGCGAAGATTGAACTGTCTTCGAGCAGCCAGACCGAAGTTAATCTGCCCTATATTACAGCGGACAATACGGGACCGAAGCACCTGAACTACAAACTCTCACGAGCAAAAGTCGAATCTTTGGTCGACGATTTGATCGCCAGGACCGTAGGACCATGTAAAACCGCGCTGAAGGATGCGGACGTTTCTGCAAACGAGATTGATCACGTAATACTGGTCGGCGGGCAGACACGGATGCCGAAAGTTCAGGAGACTGTGGCAAAAATTTTCGGTAAGGAGGCCCGAAAGGACGTCAACCCGGACGAAGCTGTGTCTGCGGGTGCGGCCATTCAGGGCGGAGTTCTCGGTGGGGATGTCAAGGATGTTCTGTTACTCGACGTCACACCACTTTCGCTCGGTATCGAAACGTTGGGTGGAGTGATGACCAAGCTGATCAAGAAAAACACAACGATTCCCACCAAGGAAACCCAGGTTTTTTCGACTGCTGATGACAATCAGATGGCGGTTACAGTCCATGTGCTGCAGGGCGAACGCGAGATGGCAGGAGGCAACAAGTCTCTTGGGCGATTTGATCTGACCGATATTCCACCTGCACCGAGAGGAGTTCCGCAAATTGAGGTGACTTTCGATATTGACGCCAACGGCATTATGCACGTATCCGCCAAGGATAAGGCGACTGGTAAGGAGAACAAGATCGAGATCAAATCCAGTTCAGGTCTTGATGATGGCGAGATCGATCGCATGGTTCGCGAAGCTGAGGAGCATGCCGACGAAGACCGAGCAATGCGTGAAAAAGTCGATTCGAAAAATCAGGCTGAAAGTTTGATTCATTCCGTTCGAAAGACCTTGACCGAACTCGAAGGCAAAGTTGAGGAATCGGAAAAAAGTTCGATTGAATCTGCGATCAGTGATCTTGAGTCAGCAATCAATTCAGATGCCGACACAACTGAAATCAAGACAAAAACCGAAGCATTGGCGACCGCGAGCCATTCTCTGGCCGCAAAGGCATACAGCGATGCGAACGCTCAGGCGCAACCTGAATCAGCAGAATCAGGTAATGCCGATGATGTGGTAGACGCTGATTTCGAGGAAGTCGAGGACGATAAACGCGATTGAATGTCGAGTTAACCAATCCTGATATTTCCCGCGAGAGCTAGCATGTCGAAGCGCGATTACTATGAAGTTCTTGGTGTACAGCGAGACGCCGACGAATCGGACATCAAGCGCGCCTATCGAAAGTTGGCGATGAAATTTCACCCTGATCGAAATCAGGAAGATTCCAAGACTGCAGAGACCAAATTCAAAGAGGCGAAAGAAGCATATGAGGTGCTTTCGAATTCCGATATGCGTGCACGCTATGATCGGTTCGGCCACGACGGTCTGGAAGGGATGCAAGGACAAGGATTTTCGGGAGCCGAGGGATTCGGTGACATTTTCGGGGATATATTCAGTGATATTTTTGGTAGCGGCAGGCAGAGCAATCGTCAGGCACAAGGCTCAAATCTGAGATATACCCTGGATATTGATCTGGAGGACGCAGTTCGTGGAATTGAGACTGAGATCAGTGTTCCGAGAATGGTGTCGTGTGGCACTTGTGGTGGAAGTGGCGCCAGAAAGGGAACAACACCAACCACCTGCGGTACCTGTGCCGGCCATGGGCAAGTGCGGATTCAGCAACTGGGGTTTTCGCTGCAGCAAACCTGTCCCAAATGCCATGGACAAGGCACAATAATTACCGACCCTTGCCACGATTGCGATGGGCAGGGACGGGTGCACAAGACAACAAGGCTGTCCGTACAGATTCCCGCTGGGATCGACCACGGTAACCAGATCAGATTGGCTGGTAAAGGTGAGGCCGGGCGGGGCGGCGTCATGCCAGGCGATTTGTTCGTGCAGATTCGCTTGCGCCCGCATTCAATTTTCGAACGCGATGGTGACGATGTCTATTGTGAGATTCCTATTGGATTCAAAACCGCAGCACTGGGAGGTACTGTCGAGATTCCCACACTTGGGGGCCGCGCAAACCTGAAGGTCAGGCCGGAAACTCAAACCGGAAAAATTATGCGACTGCGAGGAAAGGGAATTCGCAACGTCAGAAACCATCACGTCGGAGATCAGTACTGCAAATTGATTGTCGAGACTCCCGTGAATCTGACATCGGAACAGAAATCAATGCTTGAGAATTTTGATGAACGCGTCTGTGAAGGTGGTGCTCGACACACACCTGGTTTGAGTAATTGGACACAGCGTATCAAGTCGTTCTGGGAGAAGATTGCTGCTTGATGCACTTCTAGTACGGAACAAAGAGTTCGATTTGAATCAGGTTGTTTTCGGAGGCGGCCAAAATGCCTGATAGCGCTCAGATTCTCGGCCCGAATGGCCCCTTTAGCCGGTTCTATGGATGGTTCGAGGTTCGCGCATGCCAACAAGAAATGGCCGAGGAAATTGATTCCGCGATTCAGGGCAAATCCAATCTCATCGCAGAATCAGGTACCGGAACCGGAAAAACATTCGGTTATCTTGTCCCACCTCTCGCCGCCGGAAAGAAAACGCTCATTTCCACTCGAACGAAGAACTTGCAGGAGCAATTGTTCCAGAAAGATCTTCCATGGGTGTGCGAAGCGCTAGATATCGATCCTGATATCAGGATGTTGAAAGGCAGAAGCAACTATTTCTGTTTGTATCGACATGACAGAGCCAGTCGGCAGGGCGATCTTTTCGGAAAAGTTGAAAGAATCAACCGGGTCTACGATTGGGTGATGACGGAGCGGGAAGATGGCGATATTTCGGAATATCCCAGATTGTCCCCAGAATACCGGGCAGCGATTACCTCCACTGCGGATAACTGCATCGGAAATGATTGTGAGTTCGCGAAAGAGTGCTACGCAAATCGAGCAAGAAGTGCTGCCAGAAATGCCGATGTACTGGTTGTGAATCACAATCTGCTGTGCCATGAAGTTTTTAATTACCCCGATGGTGATTCAGCCCTGTTGTCTTCCAAAGACGTTGTGATTGTCGACGAAGCTCATCGTTTTCCACAAATTGCGGCAGAATCACTTGGACTTTCAGTTTCGACCGAACGATTGGGTCAGTTCTGTAAAAATCTGGAAGATATTAGCAAAGATCCATCGGTCAATGCTGCATTGGTCGAAAATTCTGCGAAGAATATCCTTCAACTTGCACAAGAAGCGAGCGATTCATTGTCTGGACCTGCTGGAACATACTCGCTGACTGATGTTGAAAACAATCCAAAATTTATGGAGTGTTACCGCGAAATTTGTACACAGATATTGCAAATTGCGGAAAATCTCGACCCGATGGCTTCGCCTACCGTGGCAAATTGCAAGAATCAGGCTGAGGTGATTTGCGATGACGCAAATGAATTGTTTGCCAGACCGAGTGAAGAGAATGCCAGCTGGTGCGAGAAAAATCAGAAAGGTTTTCAAGTCTCCAGAGTTCCTTTCGAACCCGGAAGGGATTTTGGCAAACGACTGGATGAGTTCGACGGCAGTTGGGTCTTTACGTCCGCGACTTTGGCGGTGGGCTCTGACTTTACGTATTTTGCCGGTCGGCTAGGATTGGAAGATTCAATATTCGCTCAATGGGAGAGCCCATTTGAGTTTGAAAAGCAGGCATTGGTTTATTTCCCTCCGAACATGCCTTCGCCAAATCATGACGGATTCGACAAGGCAGTCGCTGCGCTTGTAAAGCATCTGATGCCGGTCACCAAGGGGCGAACATTTGTACTTTTCACCAGTTACCGGGCAATGCGGGTTGTTCACGACTTGTTGGAAGGAGAACTTGAATTTACGTTGCTCTGTCAGGGGAAGGACTCAAGTGCGAACCTTCTTCAACGTTTTCGCGATGATGGCAATGCTGTTCTGCTAGGAACATCCAGCTTCTGGGAAGGTGTCGATGTGAAGGGGGAAGCTTTATCTTGTGTGATTATTGCCAAGTTGCCGTTTTCTCCACCCGATGTGGTCATGAAAGAACGAGAGAACTTCATGGCCTCCCAGGGCAGAAATATATTCAACGACTGGCAGGTGCCAACTGCGGTATTGACCATGAAGCAAGGTGCAGGGCGCCTGATACGCGATATTCAGGACAAAGGCATGCTGGTATTGTGCGATCCGAGAATCAGAAGCCATTCATATGGGAATAAATTTCTGGAAAGTCTTCCACCAATGCGGCGCACTGATCGGTTAGCAGAAGTGAGGAATTTCTTTCGGCATGAAAGTTCTGGCCATTAGTTGTTCTGATAAGTTACTGTCTATCTCATTGAATATTGATGGTGAGATAGTCACAAAGCACAAACCGTCGAATCGAGATCAAAACAGTTCCGTATTGGTTCTTGTTGAGGGTTTGCTATCTGAAAGTCAAATGGCGATAGAGGAGATTGATGCGATTGCATATGGGAAAGGCCCTGGTTCCTATACCGGACTTAGGATTGCCGCAGGAGTCGCGCAAGGAATTGCATATGGCTGCAATATCCCCGCACTACCAGTCTCAAACCTGGCAGCGATTGCACAGGGACTTCCACATAAAAAAGCCTTTGTAGCGATGGATGCCAAGAAAAACAAACTATTTATTGGCCTTTATGAGAGAGGTGCCAGCGGTATTGTTGACTCAGTCCGTGAAGATGGCTTGTTCGAAATTCAAGACATTAAATTGACTGGAAAAAATTGGAACGGTGCGGGTGATGGCTGGGATTTACGATCGGAAGAACTTGAACGGCGATTTGGAAGTCAGATCGATGGCTGGAAAGCGAATCTGCAACCACAATCCAAAGAGATTTCAATACTCGGTATGGAATACCTGGGACGCAATTTAGGTGTCGAATCTTATTTGGCAATTCCACACTACCTGTCACCATACTTTTCTAATTAATCGATGTGCGAATGGTCGACACCGCTGACGGTACGGCACATCAATTGTTCGGCTGGTCGAATTCAGAAACCACAACCCCTTGTTGCTCGTTGACATCCGGGTCGTCAATTTTCGGGAACACACGTGCGACTTCGACCGCACTGCCTTGTGTTCGCACAGTTTCAATAGGATAACCATTAAGAGTGAAACTCATACCAGGTTTGGGGATATCTTCATAATACTTGAGAATCTGTCCGTTCAAAGTATTGGGGCCTTCAGTTGGCAGGTCCCAGTTCATCTTGCGATTCAGATCGCGCACGTTCAACATGGCATTGACAAGGTAGCTGCCCCCATCTTCTTCGGCTTTAATGCCGAAGTTTCCTTCTCTGAGTTGCCACCCGACAATCCCCGCAATTTCATTCATCATTTCATTGATCGTGATCAATCCTATGATTTCCCCATACTCGTCTACAATAACGCCCATATTTCTTTCATCTTCCTGTAGCCGCTGGTACTGTTCGAGAAGTCCAGCATTCTCCGGTAAGTAGACGGGTTCTTTGAGGTGACTTTCAATAATATCCTTGGTAATTTGGTTCCTGTCGTGTGCCTGCAGGAGTTCCTGGATATCAATTTCACCTTTGATATGATCAAAGGATTTTTCAAATACAAGTACACGACTATGACTTTCCGAGAGTATTTTTTCAACGATATCGGAAATTTCATCTTCGAATTCAATTGCGTGAATCTCGGCACGCGGAATCATGATGGAGTCAACTGAACGATCGCCCAAGTCAAGAACTCCGAGCAGAAAATCCACCTGATCCGACGCAAAATGCTGTTCCGACACCTTTACGGCTTCGCGCAGTTCATCGCTACTGAGCGATTCTGAATCCTGAGCTTGACGAAGTCCAGGGATCAATTTGATTAATTTCACAACTGAACTCAGTAGCCAGACTGCCGGGTAAAACACCTTCTGAATAATATCAAGGAAATATGCGGCAAAAAATGCGATTCGTTCAGGAAATACTGCAGCGATAGTTTTAGGCGGAACTTCTGCCAAAACCAAAATAATAATCGTGATTGCTGCGGTCGACACTGCTACTCCCGCCTCACCGTAGTATTTCCACGCAAGTATCGTGGTTATGGCGACGGCGGCATTGTTTACCAAATTATTGCCAAGTAAAATGGTACTCAGCAATCGGTCTGGTTCGCGAATCAGTTTCTGAAGCAGAATAGCGCGTTTGTTATTCTTGTTCGCTTTATCGGCAAGTCGATAGCGGTTTAGAGCCATCGTAGCAGTTTCCGATGAAGAGAAAAATGCTGACAGACAGATCAGCAGCAGCAGTGCGGCAATTAATATGCCGTCAGGTATGTCGTCCAATCGAGTTTTTGATAATATTGCCAGTCGTGTTTAAAGTTTATTGGAATTCACTGGAACTTTTCAATCAGAATTTAAAATTAATTACATTTCCTAGAAATCATGTTCGAAACACTTACAAATAGGATCAGTCAGGCACTGGGGTCTCTCCGGGGTCCAAAAGTACTGTCGGAAAAAGCAATCGACGAGACACTTCGCCAGGTTCGACGCTCACTTATAGAAGCGGATGTCGCTTTGCCGGTGACCCAGGATTTCATCAGTCAGGTAAGGTCAAGAGTGACAGGCCGGGAAGTCGCATCCAGTTTGACCCCTGACCAGACCGTCATCAGTATTGTTCACGAAGAACTCACACGTGTGATGGGCGGAGCAAATGTTCCATTGGAGTCGTCGCCAACAGCGCCAAGTATCATCCTGGTCGCGGGTCTTCAGGGAAGCGGTAAAACGACCACTGTTGGAAAGCTTGCAAAATTCCTCGTTGAGCAAGAAGGCAAGAAGGTTTTGGTGGGGAGTGTGGACATATACCGTCCGGCGGCAATCGACCAGCTTAGGAGATTGTCCGAAATGGTCGGTGTCGATTTCTTCGAGACAGACGTAAACAGTACTCCTGGCACCATCGCCGAGCAGATGGTTGCAGACGGCAAGAAACGTTCGCACGATTATGTCATCGTGGATTCGGCCGGGCGATTGCATATCGACCATATGATGATGGATGAGCTCAAGTCGGTTCATTCAACAATTTCACCATCCGAAACACTATTCGTCATTGATGCGATGACGGGTCAGGATGCGGTCAATAGTGCTTCCGCCTTCAATGAGGCATTACCGCTGACCGGCGTTGTTGTGACTAAACTTGATAGTGATACAAGAGGCGGTGCCTTGATCTCGGTCAGGCATGTTACTGGCAAGCCGGTCAAGTTCATCGGAGTGGGCGAAGGAACTGATGCGCTGGAGCGATTCCATCCGGACCGCCTGGCTTCACGAATACTTGGCATGGGCGACGTTATGTCGCTTATCGAGACAGTTCAGCAGAAGTCAGACAAGGAAAAGACAGAGAAACTGGCGAAAAAAATCACTCGCGGCAAGCGATTTGATCTTGAAGATTATCGTGATCAGATGTTGGCAACACAAAAAATGGGAGGTATTTCGAGTCTTGTTGAGAAGATGCCCGGGATGTCTTCAAACCAGCTCCCTAAACTGAATCAGCTTGAAGCCGATGTGAAACGGGAAATTGCGATCATCAATTCCATGACACCTCACGAGCGCCAGCATCCTGCGGTCATTAGAGGAACCCGTCGGGTGCGTATCAGTGCCGGAGCCGGCGTGGAATCAAGATTCGTGAATCAACTGCTACGAAAGTATGAAAAGATGCAGAGAATGACGCGAAAGATGAAAGGCGGGAAATTCAAAGGTAAAAATACAATGCCAGGCATGGAAAATCTGAAAGGACGACTACCTTTGCGGTAAATGAGTGGTAACGCCTAACGTCAGTGGAACAGAGTGTTCCAATCTTCGTTGTTGAGTTCGGCGACTGGTTTGTCGAAATATTACCACTCCCGGTGAAGCAATGCACATTTGAGCATTCGCTTCATAATGTAATCTGCATAACTTCGGTCGCAGTAGACCGCGAATTTTCCCACACTGTAGCGAATTATCAATCCTCTAAGTCCGAAAATTTCGGTGAATGTTGCGCAGTCATCTTCCAATTCGTAGAGATTCAAAGGCGTGATCTGCGATAGGACGTCACGCGTGTCAGGTCCAGTTAACTCGATTCCTTGATACGCATCTGTGACACAGGTGCATTGGACTAAAACGCCTCTGGATAGTCTGTCCAGTTCAGCGATTAGACTGAGTTCATTAATCATGTCTGTCATGATGATGCACCAGTTGCGGCCCACACGGCATACAGCGCCTGAATCCCACCGCAATATGGAATAGGGTGACTCCGGTAATTGAGTACCCAAGCCCATCAATACCGATTTCATGCACTCGGCTTCGCCGCGCACATCGATCAGTACGACTGGTTGCCGAAATCGAATATCAATGTCAAAAGTCACGCCTACATCCTCATTTTTCTGCCGTCCGAATCATAAAAAATCGGTTTGCACACAATGGCGGGAATGATTGTTCCGTTGGCGTTGGCATATACCGTTTCATCCAATCGTTCCCGGCCATTTGCCAATAATCCCAAAGCAATTGTGCGGTCCAGTGTTGAGCTCCAAACACTTGCCGAAACGAACCCTTCTGCGCGGGTCGATTTTATTGTCGAAATCAGCGGGGCGCCTTCAGGCAGCAATTCACTGGAATTTATCGGTAGAAGGCCGATCAAATGCTGTCTGGTATCATCATTTTTTCGTCGGATCTGCATTGCTTTCATTCCAATAAAATCAGATTTTTTCTTTGAAACAATCCATGCCATACCAAGATCATAAGGGTCAATTGTTCCGTCCACTTCGTGCCCGAGAGATATAAACCCCTTTTCCACTCGCAATACATGATTGGCTTCAGAACCGATCGGACAGATATCAAATTGATCGCCAGCTTTTATCAGATGGGTCCACAGATCAAGGCCGTAGCGCGCCGGAGTGTTGATTTCAAAACTGAGTTCCCCGGTAAAACTGACTCTGAAAATTCTAACCGACATATCGGCAAAAACCCCCTCACGCATATGCATGAATGGGAAAGCATCGGCGGCAAAATTGATATCCGACTCGACGCTCTCAAGCAATGTTCGAGCTAACGGACCGCATACGGTAGCGTTCGCCCATTGACTTGTCACAGGCGTAAAAAGCACATTCAAGTCTGGGCGTTCCACATTGATGAAACTGTCTAATCTGGTTTCAAGCAGAATTCCATTACCGGTTGCTCCGGACATGAGGTATTCGTCGTCGCTCAAACGAAATGTCACTCCATCATCGAAAATCCGACCATCTTCGTGAAGCATAACACCGTATTTACCTTGCTGAATATCCAGGTTCTGAAAGGAGTTCGTATACATAAGGTCAAGCAGAGTTTCTGAATCCGCACCCTTGATTGCAAATTTTGCGAGTGGAGATCCGTCATAGATTCCCACACCTTGGCGCACCGTTCTGCATTCCCTCTGAATAGCTTGGTCCATGGATTCACCGGAAAGAGGGTAGTAACTTGGACGAACCCATCGAGCACCTGCTTCAAACATTACCGCACCTGCGGATTTGTGCCACTCAGTCATTGGCGTATAGCGGTAGGGTAGTACAACATCTTCGGTGCAACTACCAGCAAATTCGCCGAACTCAACTGGTGTGTATGGCGGTCGAAATGTGGTTGTACCAACTTCCGCCATACTCACTCCTGCATGTTTCGCTACGATACCGATTGCGGTTACATTTGCTGTCTTGCCCTGATCCAATCCCATGCCCGCAGTCGTGTAACGCTTCAGGTGCTCTATGCTTTCATATCCTTCTCGCAGAGCCAGATGCAGGTCATTGACCGTGACATCCCCTGCAAGATCGACAAATGCCTTGCCAAGTCGGTTAATCGGCGGCACACTCCAGAATTCCTCGATACTATACTCAGCATCGAATCTGTCAATCACTTTCAGACTTGGTTGTGCTTGGACAGGTAATCCGATCGTCTCTGCAGCGAGCTTGCCTGCCTCGAAACCATCCCTGAGGCTATCCCGAAGATTGAATCTGCCGCGGGCAGCACCAGCTACAAGTGATTTCTGCAATAATTGCGCGGGAATGAATGCATGAATCTGTTCGTTGTAATCGAGGCTTCCTCCGGATTGCGAGAACAGATGCACAATTGGATTCCAACCGCCCGATACACATACAAGATCACAATCTATTTTGCGTTTGATGCGGCCGGTTTCGCGAGATCGAATGCCAACGCCGGTTAC
Source organism: Arenicellales bacterium (assembly GCA_951813075.1). Lineage (GTDB taxonomy): Bacteria > Pseudomonadota > Gammaproteobacteria > Arenicellales > JAJDZL01 > JAJDZL01. Next base: position 467,039 of record OX638343.1, read on the forward strand.
TCTTTTATTTCCGTAAACCGTTTGAACGATGCTATCTTGATAAAAATCAGTGGCCTGTGATGCGACCTTCACAACGTGATCATCGACTCGACTTCTGACATCGACCACTGCAGCAATCGATATGCCAGCACGACTGAGATCAGAAACAGTACGATATGCAGAATTATTATTCGTAAATACAACTGCCTTTTGTCCTGGTTTGACCGCATAATTGCGAATATAGGATGAAACTGCTGATGCCTGCATCACACCCGGTCGGTCATTATTCTCAAACACGATCGGACGTTCAAATGCTCCGGTTGCAATAATGACTTGCTTGGCCCAGACCCGGCGACTGCGTCGAAGTAAATTTTCAGGAGTTGGAGATCGTTCTGAGATAACGACATGATTTCCTTCAAGATATCCCCATGCTGTGGCATTTTGGAGTCGGGTGACAGATGGGTTGGCGTCAAGCTCCTCAACGACTTCGGACACCCATTCAATGCCGCTTTTGCCGTCAATTGTCGCAGAACTGCTCAACAGACCTCCACCAGGCTGCAACATATCGTCAGCCAGTATCACCCTGGCTCCGGACCGAGACGCGGCGAGTCCGGCACTCAAGCCAGATGGGCCTGCTCCGACAATCAGCACATCGCAATAGTCATAGCTCTTTCCGAAACACCTGACAGGAATCGAATTGGGGGCATTTCCAAATCCGGCAATCTTTCTGATAAACGGCTCAAACAGGTGCCAGTGTGGCCACATGAATGTTTTGTAATAGAATCCAGCGGGAATAATCGGTGACAATAACCGAAGCGCAGTTCCGACATCAAATTCCAGACTTGGCCAGCAATTTACTGATCTTGCAGTCAATCCCTCCGAAAGCGGTGTGACGCTGGCAAGTACGTTTGGAGTATCTTCATCGCCGTCTATCTGAACCATCGAGGACACATCAGCGTATCCTGAGGCGGAAAAGCCACGAGGTCGATGATATTTGAAACTACGCGATACGAAATCAATTCCATTCGCCATCAATGCGGATGCAAGAGTATCACCTTGGAAGCCTGTGTACTTTCTTCCGTTGAACTCAAATCGAATCTTTTGACTGCGAACGATAAGATCTCCGCCCGCAATCCTGTTTGATCGAATTGACATGGGCTTGATCAGTCCTGATCTATTTCGTGTGTGACTGTATGTCGGTTCAGTCGGAACCATTCCCCACAACCTTTGGAGTGGCACCAATCCTCTTCAATCCATCCTTTGAAGTTCAATCGATCACAAGTGTGTTGCACCGATTGCTGGTCTGTCAACGACGAAGAGTGCGGTCTGATCGGGCGAACTTCTCCGTTACAATGAAACTCGGATTCGGAGCGCAATCCGCACCATGGACAACGAATCAGCAACATGTACGATGAGCCTCAGTGAATTGGAACGGTTGTCCCACTTTCCATCAGAAAGTTCATTGTGTCGAAACGGTTTAGTCGGTAGCAAGCAGAAAGAGGGTGCGGTTCGTCTTTGGCAATTGTGTGAGCAAGTGTCAATCCTCCCGCTGGAATCGCCTTGAATCCACCCCACCAGCCGGCGCTGACATAAAATCCCTTTATTGGTGTCAATGAAATTATCGGACTGCCGTCACGGGCAAATTCCAGAGCGCCTCCCCATTGACGCATGAGTTTGAGACGCCGAAATGTTGGGAAGAGTTCCAGCAGTCCTGCCACCGTACTGTCAAGCACGGCGAGCTTGCCGCCGCGACGAAAAGAAATCTGCTGCGCGTCGGTTATTCCTCCGACAACCAGTTCGCCTTTGTCGGAATGACTAAGATAAACCTGCAAATCTGGACAATTGACTACGACATCAAGAACTGGCTTTATCGGCTCGGAGACAAAGGCTTGTAAATTGAATGTCTGTAGTGGAAGACGAATACCGGCCATCTCTGCGACGCTTGAATTCTCACCTCCCGCCGCGGTTGCAATCTTATTGGTCTTGATAAGGCCGCGATCTGTGTTCAGCCCGGATATCTCGCCATTCTCCGCTCGTCGTATCCCTGTTATAACGACGTTTTGAATGATATCCACACCGTACGCACTCGCCGCGCGAGCGTAACCCCATACTATGGCGTCGTGGCGGGCGATACCAGCTCTACTTTGTACCGAACCGCCTAGGATCGGTAAACGGCACTCCTTCATTGGGGCCAGCACTGGAATTCTTTGCCTTACTTCATCTGCGGAAAGCATTTTGAAATCAACACCCTGAAGATTCATATTAAAGCAACGTCTTCGCATGTTGCGCATGCTGGTGTTGGTGAGTAAGATATCAACCTCACTCCTTTGGCTGAACATGATGTTGTAATTCAGTTCGCGACTCAGTGTCTCATAAAGTTGCACTGACTTGTCAAAAAATCGGATGCTGTCCTGGCGAAGATAGTTGGAACGGATGATTGCGGTATTCCGACCACTATTGCCACCTCCAATCCAATTTTTCTCCAATACCGCAATCTTGCGAATTCCGTGATTCTTTGCAAGATAGTATGCAGTGGCGAGACCATGGCCTCCGCCACCGATAATTACGACGTCATACTGTGGTTTTAGGGGAGGGCTTTGCCAGGCTCGGTCCCAATTTTGGTGGTTGCGGAGCGCACCTTGGGCCAGAGCGGCGAGCGAGTAGCGCTGATTGGGCTTCATATCGGCAATTCCCGCCTTGCAAGCTGGAAAAACAGGAATGAAATCAATGCGAGAGAATCTGACTCAGAAAAAGCTCAGAACGATCGCTCTGCGGATTCGTGAAGAACTGTTCAGGTGGAGCAACTTCAACGATTTCACCGTGATCCATGAAAACCATCGTGTCTGCAACCTGTTTGGCGAATCCCATTTCATGGGTGACGACGATCATGGTCATTCCACCTTCTGCAAGTTCCACCATGATGTCCAAAACACCCGAAATCATCTCCGGGTCCAGTGCCGATGTCGGTTCGTCAAAAAGCATCATCTCAGGATTCATACACAGAGCACGCGCGATTGCCACACGTTGCTGCTGCCCACCAGACAACTGACTCGGATATTTTTTAGCCTGTTCTGGTATTTGAACCTTTTCCAGATATTTCATTGCGGTTTCTGCGGCTTCGCTCTTGGACAAGTTCAGATTACGAATCGGACCCAGCATCAAGTTCTGCAAGACCGTAATGTGGGGGAACAGATTGAAATTCTGAAACACCATGCCGACTTTGCGCCGGATCGCCAGAATTTTCTTTGGATTGTTCACCAGCTTCTCCCCGTCAATCAATATCTCACCTGCTTCAAACGTTTCAAGCAGATTAATACAGCGGATCATCGTTGATTTCCCTGACCCTGATGGACCACAGACTACGACTCGTTCACCTGAGTTCACTTCCAGATTAATGTCCCAAAGGGCGCAGAATTGACCGAACCATTTGCCGAGTCCTTTTATCTGAAGAAAATGACTTGCTTCGGAATTGCTCATAATGTTTTCCCTGACGAAATCCTGTTTTGTGTGACTGAAACTGCTAGTGTTTTTGAATTCCAAGCCCGGTTCGCTCGAATCGCTGGAACAACATTGCCAACGGGAAGCACATCATGAAATACAGTGCCGCAGTCAGCATCCATGATTCGAAAAATTGTGTTGTTGTATTGGACACATCCTGCGTCAGGAATGTCAATTCTTGGACGGAGATAAGCGAAACGATACTTGAGTCCTTTACGAGAATGATGAACTGACTGGCCAGTGGTGGGAGAATGGTTTTCAACGCTTGTGGAAGTATGACATCGCGCAGGACAAAAAACCTTGAAAGCCCACCAGCGCGCGCTGCTTCCCATTGCCCCTTGCCAATCGACTGGATTCCAGCTCGTACAATTTCTGTGATATAGGCGCCTTCAAAAACTGCGAGGCAGATGAGTCCAGCAAGGAAATTCGTGAAAAGTCCAATCGGTCCGAATAGTACTTCCAATACCGCAATCGTATTGGGCGATGCTGTATATGCGATGTTGTCCAGTCCCAGCAGAGGAATGATCTGGCTGCTGATGAAGAAATAGAATACAAAAATAAATACGACTGGAGGTATGTTGCGGATCAATTCGACGTAGAGACGACTGACAGCCTTGAGAAACAGACTATTACTCACTCGGCACAGTCCCATTACAATTCCGATGACGGCGGCGATGATAGTACCCCAAAAAGCCAACCTGAGTGTCATCGCCACACCTTTCAAGAATAAATTAGGCAGGATATCTCCTGTCGCCTCATCTATCCGGACGAAGTACTCAAATACCAGTCCCCAATTCCATCGGTAGACCAAAACATGTTCGACACGATAGTAGATTGCGATGATGACAACGGCCACGATACTGATCACGACGATATCAAGCAATTTGATACGCTTCGCTTTTTCCAGTGCTGGCGGTGGTCGATTTACGGGCATGGTTGTTCTGTTTTTATTACGAGAGGTAGAACTTCCCCGAATTGATGTCGGGGAAGTTCTCTACTGCTTATATGGTTACTGTTCTTCTACTTGATCTGCCCATGTCTGGGTTTTAAACCAGAAGTCGTGTCGTTCTTGCAGCCAACCATTACTGGTATTAACCAGAATCCAATTGCTGAAAAAATTCAACGCGTCAGGGTCGCCTTTACGCAGTGCGAATGCTTCATCACCAACCGTGAGATTTTCGTCTATCGGCATGAACACTTTATCAGGATATCTGTTGGTCCAGAATCTCGGTTTTGGCGCACTCGAAATCATCGCGTGGGAATTTCCGTTGACAACTTCCTGAAATGCTTGCGCATCGTCATCAAACCTGCTCAAGCTGGCTTTTGGAAACATATTTTGCGCAATATTACAGGGCGTTGCGCCACGACGGCATGAGATTGTTACATCCGATGAATTGAAATCTGAGAGGGCAAATCCCTCGGCTAATTCTATATTTGCAACCATCTGTTGTCCGGAGTGCGCATAAGGTGCTGTGAAGTTCACAGTCAAATTGCGCCCAGGTGTAATGGACATACCACCGATGATCACATCAAACTTGCGCGCAATCAGCGCTGGGATTATGCCGGACCATGCGGTCGGCACAAATTCGATTTGGACACCCATATCTTCAGCGACTTTGGTAGCGACATCAATTTCAAACCCGATCAGGTTACCTTGTTTGTCGCGCATTGCCCAAGGTACGAATGTCGACATTCCGACGCGAAGAACGCCACGTTTTTTAATATCCTCCAGCACGCTGTCTGCGGATAGTTCCTGAGAATTGGCACCAGCCAAACCGGAAAATGCAATCAATGCGACAGCCGCCAGAGCGGTAAATATTGACTTAGTTTTCATCAATTTCTATCTCCATATTGATAGTGAGGTAATACGTCACCTGCCTCTTGCTGCTCTGGATTCGAGCCAGGAGACAAACAACGAAAGAGACACCGTTACCACAAGATAAATTGCGGCAACCGTGAACCAGATTTCGAAGGCCATGAAAGTCTCCGAAATAATGTTCAACCCTTCGGTGGTGAGGTCAGCCACTGCAATGACGCTGACAATTGCAGAATGTTTGATTAGATTGATAATCAAGCCGGTCATTGGCGGGAGTATCAAAGGGATGGATTGAGGCAGTATGATATAGCGTAATCGATTGATTCGGTTAAACCCCAGTGCATTGCTGGCTTCGCTCTGACCTCTTGGAACCGATTGAATTCCAGCGCGAATAATTTCCGCTGCAAAAGAACCCTCAAAAAATCCCAGACAGAGCACGCCGGTCCAGAATCGATCTATGCCGACAATCGGGGCGATTATGAAGTAGAACAGGAACAGCTGGACAAGAAGGGGGGTATTTCGGATCAGTTCCAGGTAAATATTTGCAAGAAGTTTACCGGAGAACGAATTGGACATGCGAAGAAGCGCCGTAATCAATCCTATCACCACAGACAGCAGCATGCTGAAAATAGTAATTTCGAAAGTAACGATCAGACCCTTGATCAAGCGGCCTTGAATGAATTCGCCGTCTATGATTCGATAAATGAATTGATCGACCCGATACCATTGCCAGTTGTACTGCATCGCCTGCGCGCCTTGAAAAATTACCCAACTGATTATTGTGATCAGGATCAGTAACTGCGCAATATCGATCAGCGGTGACTTTCGCGTAAACAACAACCCTGGTCTCGGTGGTGGAGGCCGATTATTGTGAATATTCTGTTTTATTTTGAAAATCATTTGTGGTTTTGAACATTCACTTGATTGGTTTCGCGCACTGGTCGGTGAACTTGATTATTGATGAAATTCATTCGCTGAATAATCTGGACTTGTTTTCGACGGCTCGTTTTCTGGTTGATGGCCGAACAGTCTCGCATGCAGTGCACTACGAAAAATTGCTCGTGATTCTGAACTGTGAATAGCTACATAGTCTTGCCGATAGGATTCTCCAGGCTCTACGTGCAGATTTACAAATACAGGGCCTGCCAGTTCAAGTATATGTTTGATCATGAGCTTGAATTCTACAATTTCACTGAACACGAATGTATGTCTATAGCCGGCGATTCGGGCTATTTCCTCAAACAGTAGTACTTTTGAACCCAAGATTGGGAAATCGCCATTCACTTCATATGTCCGATTATGGATGACAAAGTGCACCAGATTCTCGGGCGCAGCGTGCCCGATTGTAAACAGACAGCCAAGGTTCATCAGCAGACTGCCATCGCCGTCGAGTACCACTACTTTTTCGTTTGGCGCGCCTATAGCAATCCCCAGACCATGGGACGCTGCCTGACCCATTGCGCCGGTGCAAAGATAATTCAGCGGGTGAGGACGAATTTGCATCCAATCAAATATGCTTTGGTAAACACCGACGGTGATACCATCGGTGTAGTGTGCGGCAAGCACTTTCAAGGCTTCATCCCGTGCCAGCATGATCAGTCAGCTGAGAGGTGTTGTGTTATAAGAAAAACGACAGGCTGGGAAAATTCGTAAGCCTTTTCAATTTCACTTGACAGCATCTGTGCGGACGCATCGTTAATAATCAGATAGGTAGTTAGTCTCATCGCCTCACAGATGGGTTGTATGATTCGAATTCCGAGATGGTCCGATTCCGAAGGATCTCTTCCGTCAGGTTCCATTCCCTGCAATCCGACCAGCATCACAATAGGCAGCTGGTATTCGACGGCAATGGCTCGAATAGCATTGAGCGAGTCCAAAAAGCCTGTATGCTGAATCAGAAGTACCGAACGCTGATTGCAATACGATAATCCAGCGCATATCGAAATGCCTTCGTCTTCCTTGCAAACGGGAATCAGTCTGATATTTGGATCTTTACTCAGTGGCCACAGCAAACCTGCACACGTTACTATGTCAGGCAGCGCGACGACTGTCTGCACACTGGCATGATTCAAAGCGGAAATGATTGACGAACCCTTTACAGTGGCCAAGGTATTAGCAGTCAATGTTCAAGTATCCCGGTGTGATTGTGTTGATGCTCGAAGAACAGTTGCAATACGTCCAAAACTTCGTTCATTTGCTCGGGAAAGCCCAACGTGAATCGCAAATATTCAGCAAATGAATCGGACATAAGACGTCTTGCAAGAATTTCGTGAGAGCGAAGAAAGGCGTATGCATTGACCGCTGAATAATCTGGGTGCGGGAACCGTGCGAGTACAAAATTCGTCTGGCTCGGAATGACTTCGAGCTCTAGCATTTCGAGTCCATTTGTAAAATCATCTCGTACTTTGAGGTTCTGTTGGTATACGAATTTCGCATGCGACTGATCATTGAGCGAGGCCAATCCGGCTCTGAATGCAACATTGGAAATCGGGAACGTCATGCCAATCTTTTTGACTGCATCAGCTACAGCAGGTGCAGCATACATCCAACCCAGGCGCAGGCCAGCCAATCCGTGAATTTTTGAAAAAGTTCGGGTCATGACCGTATTTTGCGACTCTTCGATCAGAGCTTTCGGATTTTCAAAGTTCTCTGCGGCAACGTATTCCAGATAGGCTGAGTCCAGTACCAGTAACACCGAGTCAGGTAGACTGGCATGCAGTCGACGGATTTCAGTTCCAGACAAGTACGTACCGGACGGGTTATCTGGATTTGCCAACATGACAATTCGTGTTTTTTCAGTGACACAGTCCAGAATCCGGTCGATATCCGCAGTTAAATTGTGATCAGATGCCTTTATCGGTTGTGCGTTCGCAGTGTGGGCGAAGTTTGGAATTCTCTGATAACCATTGATGCTGCAGATCAGTTCATCGCCCGTTTGTAGAAATGATTGGGCGATTCGAAGTAGCAGATCGTCTGAACCATGTCCGCAGACAATGCCATTCGGATTGATATTGTGACGTTTGGCAATCTGAATGGTCAGTTCGCGGACTGCATCGCTGGCATAGCGATACATGTATTCACTTTCGTTTATTACCGCCTCAATGGCAGACTGACTGGGGCCGTATACACTTTCGTTTGAAGAGATATCAATTCGAATGGCCGGTAGATCTTCCAAATTCTCGATCACCATGTGGGGTTTGATTCTGCCAAGGCCAGCGTGTGGTCTCACACCACCGCATGAATCAGACAGCATCAGGGTACTTGAGCGAAATTTCATACTTGATGAAGTCGATTCTTTCCGAAATCGAACATTTCTCCGATGCTTCGTACACATCCATTACGCTATTCATCACATCCTCAATATATTGATTGTCATTTTCAACTGGAGGCAACGAAAGGACTGTGTCTCCGCCATATGTTCTGAAAGGATTTTTCGGGGTACCCGTTATCCGGGTTACAGACTTGCCATTTGCCACAGCTCGGATATCCTTTCTCAATCGAGCACGAAGCATGACGACACCTTTGTCAGTGCTGCCGAGATATTCACGCTTGTGAACATTCATCGGGCCTTGGCTTGTCCATACGTCCCAATCGCCCGGATTGCGCTGGCGCTCGTCGTGCGTGCGATGCGCGGTCTGTCCATAGAAATCCACAGTTTCCCAGCCGACGTCGGCCCGACTTCCCTGACGTAGCACTTCGTCTTTGTCGTTGAAGTGTCGCCAGCCGAATTTACGGCTGTTGGTATCATTGAGCGGAACTACCCATTTTGTAAGACTCGTCCGACCGAAGATTTTTGGCTTGTCCATAACCTGAAACATTCCACCGTTCTGGGCGAGATTTGGCAGCAGGTAGTCGTGAAATCTCAGGCGCAGAAGATCTCCGGTTCGCCGGGCATGAGAATAGAGAATTCCTTCCGCATGACTTCGGTAAACCACGACAGGTAATTCGGTGAAGTGTTCAAGACCAGGGAACTGCGGTCCGCTAATTCTGCCGTGCAGAAAAACACTGTGAAATGGATCAATCGCGTTCTCCGTTTCCTGCAGCCAGTTATTAGGTGAATGGATGGAGTAGGGTAAAAGGTCGTGGTCTGGAATCGCCATGGAATCCAAGAATGGAAATTCAGTCATTTCCTCCGGTGGTCCCATATAGGCAAATACCAATCCCTGGAATTCGTGAACCGGGTACGCGCCTTGGCAGATCTCGTGACGAATTTTGCTGTCTTCCGGTTCGCCTGGAGTCTCCAGAATTGTACCATCAACGTCAAAATGCCAGCCGTGATAACAACAACGGATACCGCGCTCCTCAATACGTCCGAATTCCAAAGAAGCTCGTCGATGCGCACAGTGTCGGTGCAGCAGTCCGACTTGTCCGCCGAGATCTCGGAATATGACAAGATCCTCTCCCAGAATTTGAATTGCGACCGGAGTTCCGCTGTCCAATTGCGAAGACATGGCGACGGGATGCCAGAATCGTCTGAGGTATTCACCACATGGTGTAGATGGTCCTACATGTAGAAATTCGGAATCAGGATTCAACTGATTTCGTATTGAATAGCCGTCGAAAGCTTTTCGCGACCATCGCGTTTCTTCAATTTTGCTTTTCATGATGGTGTCTGCCTCGTCAAGTGAAACAGAGAATTCAACGTAGCAAACTTATTGGATGTTGTTTTATCGGATTCATTATAGGGATGGGAGCACTCGGTATAATTGAGAATTCCATTCGAATTCATTTCTGTCTGTTGGCGTTGATGGAGTGGTAGAATTTCGATTGTTGATATCTTTCAACTCTGATATTCCTAGATTATAGGGTCGCGTTTTCTGACATGAAATAAAATTCAGTTCCAGATGAATAACGCGAATCTTCACCCTGCAGATACTGAAGCACTAATAAAAGTTCATTCAGTTCGTCCTGTTTTAAGCGACCACCGGCGGGCGAGAGATGTACTGGACATCGACATCAATATCTTGTTGCACGCAGGGCCTGCATTTTCGTCACCGTCGCGCATTGCCAAGCCAATACTGAACTCAGGGTGTGCCGCACTTGTTTTTGAGGGGATTGCACACAATCTTAACGAGGCCCGACAACTGATTCGATCGGGCGAGGTCACGCTGGCACCTGCGCAGGACTACGGTGCGGTCGTACCGCTCGCCGGTGTTATTTCCGCTTCTATGTGGCTTCATGAAATTGCTGATGTTGCAGGCCGGGCACCTTCGACCTATTCACCACTGAATGGTGGAAACGGACCAGCGATGCGGCTCGGGCAATTCAGTGATGAAGTCATTGCGCATTTGCATTGGCTGAATAGTGAGTTGATAGAAGCGATTACAGCCGTGCATTCTCAGGATATTGATCTGATCTCAATCGGTGCTCATGCGCTCGAAATAGGGGATGATTGTCACGGAAGAACAATGGCAGGTACCCAATTTCTATTGGATCAATGGCGCCCACAAATTGAATCACACCCGGCGGCTTATCAGTTTCTTTGTGATAGTCCGATGTTTTTTCTGAATCTGTGGATGGCCGCATGCAAGTGCATGCTTTCAGCAGCAGCCAACACGCAACATAGCAGTCTGGTCACCTCGGCTGGTGCGAATGGCGTTGAATGCGGAATACAGGTTGCTGGCGTTCCAGACCAATGGTTTGTCGGACCATCGACTCCGCCGGAGGGTGACATCGGACAATTTTCAGCTGATAGAGCCCTGGGCGCAATTGGCGACAGCGCTATTGTCGATATCGCCGGCTTCGGTGCGATGGTGCTATCGTTTGCACCTGAACAACAGAAAGCCTTCGGAAACTCTGTACCTGACGATGCATTTGAGCTGCCGCAATTGCTTCTACCGAAAATTCACTCTGAATTTGGTGATCTCAAAATACGGGTGAGCACTATTGCACGTCAAGTAGTCGCAACAGGCAGGACTCCGATCGTTGCGTTGGGTATTATTGATAAAGAAGGTGTAGCCGGTCGGTTAGGTGGTGGTATATTTCGATATCCGCCTGACGTTTTCAATACGATTTGCACTCATCTGGATTAAATTGTGTCTACGCTTAACGAATTGTCGCTCAGAACTGTAAGCGAATTGATCAATCGGGCTGAGATTAGTCCGAAAGAACTTCTTGCTGATTGTTTTGCACGAATTCATCATCGCCACCGCGACGTATTGGCCTTCACATATTTCGATGAAGATCTGTCAGTTTATCAATTGTCGCAATTGGGGGCGAACGACCATGTCAGACCGCTTTTTGGTGTTCCGGTCGGAATCAAAGACATCATGGATACTACTGATATGCCGACGACAAAGGGCAGTTCGATTTACACCGAGCACATGGCTCAACGCGACGCAACTTGCGTCACAATGTGCAGAAACGCCGGCTGTGTGATTCCAGGAAAGACAGAAACTACTGAATTTGCATATTTCTCACCCGGCAGAACACGGAATCCGCATAATCTGTTGCACACGCCCGGCGGATCATCCATGGGATCGGCCGCTGCCGTCGCGGATTTTATGCTACCACTGGCACTTGGAACGCAGACAGCAGCATCAGTAATCCGTCCAGCCGCCTATTGCGGTGTTGTCGGCTACAAGGCAAGTCGCGGAATGTTCAGCCTGGAAGGAGTCTGCGGGGTGGCTCAGAGTTTGGATTCCTTGGGCTTCTTCGTACGAGAGGCGGACGATCTCTCGTTGCTTGGCAACTTGTTCTTTGGCGCGGCTGACTATGGGAAAGAGTCTTCATCCAATTTACGAATTGGTTTGGTGAGGACCGCTCACTGGAACGAAGCAGAACCTTGTCAACGAGATATCGTCGAAACAGTCGCGGATCGGTTGTCGCGCAGTGATTGTGAGGTAGAGGAGGTTCAAATTGGACCGTCTGATGGTGCTCTTTCATTCGCACAGGCCACTGTCATGGCGTACGAAGCGAGTCGCAGTCTTGCTCACGAATACACAATGTTCCGAGAACTGCTGAGTAGTCAAATCAAAGAGCTGATCGCATCAGGGTGGAAAACTGGTTTCCATGAATACATGAAAGCGCGGGCCATGGCTGAGCTGTGGCAGCGCAAATTGGAGACAGTATTCGAGCAGTTTGATATTCTGCTGGCGCCGAGCGCTCCCGGTGAGGCTCCTTTGGGTCTGGATTCTACCGGCGATCCGATATTCAGTCGAATGTGGACCTTGCTGCAGGTGCCCTCCATTACGTTCCCGGTAGGCTCCGGACCGAATAATCTGCCCCTTGGCATCCAACTCATCGGGGCCTATAACAAGGATGATCTTTTGATCAGTCATGCACAGAAAATTGCTGATCTGCTGTGACTGAATACACCAATCCATTGCTGGAGCGAACTCGATTCTGGACTGATATGGATTTCGTGTCACCAGGCAAGCGATCGGGAGAATTCAGATTCAAGTATTCAAACAACGAACTTGCGCTTGGCTACATTCCTATTCCGGTTGCGACCATAGTGAATGGAACAGGACCGACAGTGCTCATGATCGGTGGGGTGCACGGCGATGAATTCGAGGGTCCGGTAGCACTTCTCAATTTTTTCCATCATATTATCCCGAGCCAAGTGCACGGTAGAATCATCATACTCCCAGCGCTGAACTTCCCGGCAGTCAATGTGGCATCGAGGGTATCGCCGTGGGATGATGGCAATCTGAACCGAGCGTTCCCCGGCGATGCTGATGGGAGCCCGACTGAAATGATCGCGAATCTCGTGGAAACTGCGATCATGCCGGTATGTGAGACGGTACTGGATCTGCATTCCGGTGGCAAGGCTGCGTGGTTTGCACCGTGTTCAATGGCGATGCAATATGATGATGCAATAATTTCCGAAAAGAATCTTGAACTTGCCGTAGTGTTTGGAACTGAATTAGTCTGGTTGATGGGCGATCTGAACGACAATCGGAGTGTCAATCACGGTGCGCTTCGGAACAATCTTCCGATGATCTCGGTAGAACTGGGTGGCGGAGGTCAGATTACACCTGAAGTTCTGAGAGTCGGGGAAGTTGGCATACGTAATTTTCTTCAATATCTGGGTGTTCTTGATGGTGAACCACAGCGTCGCAGCCATCCACCAAACTATTTGAGGATCAAGACATCTTCACAATCGATTTATGCCTCACACAGGGGGCTATTCGAACCGAACTTCACACCCGGCAAGAATGTCACTGCCGGCAATGTCGCAGGCTACATCCATCACTTTGAGGACATTTCCAATCCGCCAACTGAGATCAGATTTCCCGTCGATGGTGTCGCCATGGCACGGTGCCATCGGGGGCTGGTGGAACGCGGAGAACTACTGGGTATGATTGGGATGGAGGTTGACCCACCGAGCAAGCAATAGTTTTTCGAGCCGGCAAACAAAAAATCAGTGCGCTGGTATCAGCCATGTCTCAGAAATGGCCATGAAAGCGGTGCTCATTTCCTTGCCAAAGAACTGTCTTGTCGTAACCGAACCGGAAAGATTTTTGCCATTGACAGATATGCTGGCATTTTTTGACTCGATGAAAACGCTGTACATTTCGTGCTCACCTGTTGCTGACGCTTCGGCCGCCACTTCAGCGGCAAAAGGTTCTTGAAGTGAACTCCACGTCATCGTGACCTTGAGATCGTCGCCGGAAACCATTGTTTCGATCCACTCCTCCCGAAGATCACCGCTCGTGTACGCTTGATCTATGTGTCGAAAAGTCATTGCCTCCAATCCTTTTCTTCCTTTGAACGAGGGAAATTTGGACATATAGTCTTGAATCAGATAATGTGTCAGTTCTTCATTGTTGGTGAGGCATAAATTACTGGCATCCGGCAATCCCAGCGCATCATCCGGTTTTTCCAAGACAATCATGGTTTCCCCAGTTCCGTGCGGAGAAAGATTGACACGGAAGAAAATTCCGAGCGAAGTCCAGTCTCCATCTGGGTCTTCTTTCAGGTAAATTCCGGGATTGTCTCCGGACCATTCTACTTTTCCGGGATTTCTAGGGTTCTGTGGGTCCATATATTCACCTCCAAATCTCGCCTATACTCTTGTAAAAGCCTGCGAGCAGAATTTTAGGAATCAATTGAAATGGTGGCTCGTTAGAGCGCACAAAAACGCTCAAGGTTGCCAATGCTGGGAATGTAACCCGTTATTCATGCTAATTTGGATAAATCTGTTGTTTGCGTGCGAAATTGTATCATCAGACTCGATCGCACTGCTGTCTGCAACTGAAAGCAATAAATATTAGGACCCGAGACAAATGAATTCAAACTGGTCGAAGTCAGAGTTGCACTGTTGTTTGGAATTTATTTATCCAACTCGGATATAAAGCGTAATTTGTCAGACATGCCCATTCACTACGTTGTAAATCTATATGCTGCAAGCTAGTTCAACGCGCCAGATTGCCGTTACAGTAAACGCGATCACCAAAATTTTTGGTGAGGGCGACAATTCAGTCGTAGCGTTGGAAGATGTCAATTTGGAGATCAAGGAAAACGAGTTCTTCACGTTATTGGGGCCCTCGGGTTGTGGCAAGACGACTTTACTTCGATTGATCGCGGGATTCGAACACCCCACGTCCGGGAATATTCTCCTCTACGATCAGGATATCACCTTTCTTCCACCTTATCAGCGACCAGTCAATACCGTATTTCAGAACTATGCCCTGTTTCCACATATGACAGTCAGGCAGAATGTCAGTTTTGGCCTCGAAATGCTTGGCAGAGCGAAGTCTGAGATCAAGGAAACAGTTGATTCTGTATTGAATCTGGTGCGCATGGAAGAACTTGCAAATCGCAGAACCAGTGAGATTTCCGGAGGTCAGCAACAACGGGTTGCTTTGGCTCGCGCACTGGCGCCGAGACCTAAAGTACTACTGCTGGATGAATCTCTATCCGCATTGGACTACAAACTTAGACAGGACATGCAGCTCGAATTGAAGCGCTTGCAGCATGAAACAGGAATCACATTCATATTTGTGACGCATGATCAAGAAGAAGCACTGACGATGTCGGACCGATTGGCAGTCATGGATGAGGGACGAGTGCTTCAGGTAGGCGGTCCCAGCGAAATTTATAACTATCCCAAAGAGCGATTTGTTGCGGAGTTCATTGGCGATTCAAATTTTCTCGAAGCTGATGTAACTTCTGTAAACGAGCGGTTGGTGAGAATTCAATTTTATACCGGTAAAGAATTTGAGGTTCCCGCGTTCCGGGACATGCGAGTCGGTGCGCATGTCACTGTGGCCGTTCGCCCGGAGCAGGTCACCCTCAGTAACTCGTTGGATGCGGCAACATTTACCGGCGTGATTGAGAACATGGTTTATCTGGGTACACACACCCATTACATAATCAAGCTTTCTAACGGGTCCGAATTTACAGCTCATATTCAAAACCTGCGCGGACATGATAGACAGTTTGAAATAGGTGGTGCGGTAGGCATCGCACTCGACCCTGCAACCATACAGGTTCTGAAAGACTGACATGGCCGAAACAGAAAACACCAGCTCGGTTCTGGCAGCACAATCACATCAGGTTGCAATCGAGGCCTCCCGCAGAAACAAGATACGTAACTTCCGTTTACTGAGTATGCCAGCACTTATCGTGCTGACAATTGGTGCGGCAGGACCGTTATTGATCATGCTCGTCTATTCATTTTTGAAAGCGGCGCCTTATGGCGGTGTCGTCTGGGAACCATCCATTGATGGTTGGTTCGGTGTTTTTTTGAAAAAAGATATTTTCGATGGAACCATCTCCATTGCCACAGCACATCTTTCGATTTTATGGCGTTCGGTCAATTTGTCCATTCAATCGACTTTGCTTGCCTTGATACTGGGATTTCCGACCGCGTACTTTATTGCTACCCGATCGGTTCAAACCCGGAATTTATGGTTGTTCCTGATCACGATTCCGTTCTGGACAAATTTGCTGATTCGAACGTTTGCAATCATGCAGGTAATTCGAGATCAGGGGATCATCAACAACTTTCTGATCGGCTGGGGTTTGATTGAATCTCCGATAGAAATGCTGTACACCGACTTCGCGATTATGCTGGGAATGACCTATGTCTACCTGCCATTGATGGTGCTTCCGCTTTATGCAAGTATAGAAAAACTCGACTTCAGGCTTGTGGAAGCGGCTTACGATCTCTACGCGACTCGACTGAGGGTACTGTGGCGGATCATCATTCCATTGGTTCGCCCAGGCATTGTTGCGGGTTCTATTCTGGTATTCGTTCCATCATTGGGAGCTTACGTAACACCTCGAGTGTTGGGAGGTGGCAAGCATCTTATGCTGGGCAATCTGATTGAACTGCAGTTCGGGCAGGGCAGAAACTGGCCGTTGGGTGCTGCGCTGTCAATATTTCTTCTATGCGTGGTGATGGGTGCTTTACTTATCTACGTGCGCGTCGCTCAACGAGGAACTACCGAACATGTCTGAGGTACAGGTTCGGCGCAAACAGTTTGCAGTTCGTAAACTACCGGGCTTTCAATCGACAGCCGTCCTGTGTTTCGTACTGCTTTATGCGCCAATTGCCGCATTGGTGATTTATTCCTTCAATGCTGGAACCAATATTGCGTTGTGGGAGGGCTTCTCGCTGAAGTGGTATCACGTCGCTTGGCAGAATGAACAGGTTCAGGAGGTCACAATACGGTCATTCATTATTGCCAGTGTCGCATCGTTTTCTGCAACGTTGCTGGCGACCCTGGCCGCTCTCGGCACCACTCGAACTGAAAACTATCGCGGAAGAACCGCCATCTATGCGTTGATCAATCAACCGCTGATGGTGCCAGAAATCGTTACAGGTGTCGCACTATTGATTTTTTTCGCAATCATCAAGACTGTAACCGGTTACCACGGTTTGTTTTATTTGATGCTCGCTCACACAGCGTTTTGTATTCCATTCGCATATTTACCAATACGAGCGCGGCTTGAAGGAATGGACATTTCATTGGAGACAGCAGCTCAGGACCTTTATGCAACACCATGGATGACCTTCAGGCGAATAACACTGCCTTTGCTATGGCCTGGAGTGCTTGCCGGTGCGATGCTCGCGTTTGTTATTTCACTGGATGATGTTGTGATCACAGAACTTGTGAAATCCGCAGGGCAGGATACGTTACCGACCTATATGCTCGGTCAGTTGCGACGAGGTGTCACGCCGGAAGTCAATGCCATTTCCAGCGCTTTACTTGGAGTATCGATACTGTTGGTTTCGCTATTCTATATTCTGAGAAACCGCTAGCAGGCACATTAATCGGACTCAATATTACTGTGATCGGCGAGTGCCATTACAATTTCGCACGAGTACTGTTTTGGTTTATTATTCACTTCGGACGTATGCGAAACGAATTTTTTATACCTGAAAGGAGGGTTATGAAATGAGAAGAGTGATTAAGAATTTGATATCTGCTCTCGTAGCATTGATGTTTGTCAATGCGGCGCATGCGGCAGGGGAGTTGCATATCTTCAACTGGGGAGATTACACCAATCCTGATTTGATCGCGAAGTTTGAGCAGATGTACGATGTGAAAGTCACAATTACCGATTATGATTCGAATGAGACGGCACTGTCCAAAGTTCGACCCGGTGGACACGGGTTTGATATCGCAGTACCGACGTCATCGCACATTCCGATCTGGATCGAGGAAGGTCTGCTGATGCAGACGAATCCAAACGAAATGCCCAATTTTGTGCATGTTGCCGAACAGTGGAGAAATCCGGATTGGGAACCGGGCAGAAATTACAGCGTTCCCTGGACATGGGGCAGTACCGGAATATCCGTAAATACTGCCATGTATGGTGGCGAGATCAACACTTCCGAATTATTTT
The DNA here is from genome assembly GCA_951813075.1 of Arenicellales bacterium. Classification (GTDB taxonomy): domain Bacteria; phylum Pseudomonadota; class Gammaproteobacteria; order Arenicellales; family JAJDZL01; genus JAJDZL01. Next base: position 485,133 of record OX638343.1, read on the forward strand.
TCTCTCCTCCGGACGAACTTCATGGAAGGATCAACATAGTCCCTGAAATGAATGACGTCATGAACATGGCGATCATGTATGAAGGTGGACAACCCTGTACCACTGATAAAGAGGTATTGATGAGAGTACGAGATACTGTTATGGCAGCAAAGGAAAACTGGAAATCCATCGACTATGGAACGAAGGAGAAACTAGTCAGCGGTGACGTTGCGGTATCCATGAACTGGAATGGTTACAGTAAACGTGCGCGAGAAGAGAATCCCGATATCGCTTTTGGATATCCGAAGCAGGGTTACCCGCTGTGGATGGATAATGTTGCAGTTCTCGCTGACGCTAAAAACGTTGAGAACGCGAAACTGTTTCAGAATTTCCTGATGGACCCGGAAAATGCGGCGATGATTTCCGCTTTCGCGCAGTATGCCAATGGCATTGCCGGATCGGAGGCTTACATGCCTGCTGATCTCGCCAGCGCACCGGAGATCGCAATTCCCGCGGAACTTCAGAGCGCAGGTGTTTTCGTTCCGCCATGCCCACCGGAAGCGCAACAGCTCTATACCGCAATCTGGACCGAAGTTCAGAAGTGACGGCTACAATACACCGCATGCCGGAATTGGATCATATTGATTCGATTCCGGCGCGGTGGTTTCCGAAAATCAGTTCAACAAATTTGCGGATTCTCAGCGAAATCTCGACAATTTCAGGTAATTATCATGAAAGTTTATAGTAGTGAAAAGCATGCATTGCACTTTCCCAAAGGTGAACTGTACGGCGGCGAACTGGTGCGGCCGTTTGAATGTCCGGAACGATGGGACTATGTTATGGATCGACTATCCGATAGAGGATATGAGGATTTTTCGGAGCCCGACGAATTTGATGTCGATCTTGTTCAGAGAGTCCATACCCCCGACTTTCTCGAGTTTTTAGAAACCGCATGGGATCTTTGGAAAGCCGAAGGCATGAAAGGAGACGCGATAGCCGCTGTAATGCCGACCAGACGAATGCAACAAAATCGCGTTCCCAATCATATTGACGGCAAACTTGGTTACTACGCTATGGCGATCGAAACAGCCATTACGTCGGGAACTTGGGAAGCTGCGAAATCTGCTGCCGCTTGTGCAATTTCCGCGCAAAACGCTGTAGACACTGATCAGTCAGCTTTTGCGCTTTGCCGTCCGCCCGGTCATCACGCAGCAAAAGATCTTTTTGGCGGCTATTGTTTTTTGAACAATGCTGCGATTGCAGTTGAAGGCTTCGTTCGGAGCGGTGCAGGACGTGTTGCGCTGCTGGATGTGGATTTTCATCACGGAAATGGCAGTCAGGATATTTTCTATGATCGGGACGATGTGTTGTTCTGCTCCTTGCACGGTCAACCCGAAGATGCGTTTCCACACTTTTTGGGTTATTCGGATGAAAACGGTTCTGGCAATGGCGAAGGGTATAACTGGAATTACCCGATGCCACCAAATACTGAGTTTTCCGTGTGGTTTGACGCGATGCAGGATGCATGTCGCAAAATAAGCGATTATTCACCAGATGCACTGGTGGTTTCATTGGGTGTTGACACGTTCAAGGACGACCCAATCAGTTTCTTCAAGTTGGAGAGTGACGATTTCACTCGATATGGGGAAGCGATCGGTCGGCTTGATCTGCCCACTGTGTTCATCATGGAAGGTGGATACGCCGTATCTGAAATAGGCTTGAATACAGTCAATGTTCTCGACGGGTTTTTGTCAGCTGGCAGCTAGTTTAATCAGATTCAGGACAGTCCGATTCAACACGCGTAATCCGGCGTGGTGATCAGTTGACCATAATGGAAATTGCGGCAATGGAACGATATCTTGATCTGACGCGCTATCCAATACACAAACCCGATTGTAGTTGTGCACGATCACTCGTTGCGAGTTGTCAGCATGACTACAACACTTTGGGAATGTTCAATCTGCCTGGATTTGTATTGACTGAAGCTGTGAGGGAATGTATCGCGGGGATCCAGCCTTTGCTTGATGCAGCCTCCTTTGTCCATTGTCGTGATCACAACATTTATTTTAATGATGGGTTCAGCGAATTGGATTCCGATCATCCTGCGCTTTCAATACTGCACACTGAAAACCGAAAGATTTGTGCCGATCAGTTCACTGAAAATTTGATTACCAGGATTTATGAGTGGCGACCTTTAATTGATTTCATCGCGACAGTTCTGGAAAAACCGCAATTGCACACCATGGATGATCCGCTTGCTCGAATCAATGTCATGGAGTATTCGGCAGGGCAGGTGTTGAATTGGCATTTTGACAGAGCAGAATTCACCACAACGTGATTGTTACAGAATGCGACGTTCGGCGGGGAGTTTCAATATCGTGCTGATTTGAGAAGCGATGAAGATCCAAACTACGATGGAGTCGGTCTGATGCTGACAGGACAGGATGATCAAGTAAAAACCGTGCCACTGAGACCTGGGACATTGAATGTATTTCAAGGTCGAAATTCGGCGCACAGAATTACGCCTGTTTCAGGTGTCAAATCTCGGATCATCGCTGTATTTTCCTACTACGAAACGCCCGGTGCTGCCTTCAGCAACAAAGAAAGAATGTATTTCTACGGAAGAATCGGAAAGCAAGTTGGTCATGTCAATGAGAGACTGTCCGTTTAAATGCGAATCTATCAGATCGCAAATGTCAAAAACCGGACAACAGTGATTGCAACTTTTGAATATAATTCGGCTTTTGACGAAAACTTTTGGAGACATTCAACATATGGTCGTTATTCGACTGGCGCGCGGTGGAGCGAAAAAAAGACCCTTCTATTCGATAGTCGTAGCTGACCGACGGCGCTCACCGACAGGAAAATTCATTGAACGTATCGGTTTTTTCAATCCGATCGCGAGTGCCGATGAAGAGAGTTTGAAGGTTGATCTGGAAAGAGTCGACTATTGGTTGGCAAACGGAGCACAATTGTCAGACCGTGTTCGCCAGTTGGTTAAATCAGTAAGGGCCTTAGACAATTGACTTTGTGGCGAGCGGGAAAGACAGAAATATAGTTGTAGCCCGCATCACAGATGCATTCGGAGTCAGAGGCCAGGTCAAGATACGCACATTCACCGAAGAATCCCAGACTCTTTTAGAATTCAAGAACTGGATTGTATCCGGTGCCAAACTCGGTGAACGTTCATTTGAAGTAGTCGCAGCAAAATTTCAAAACAATCGCATAATTGCGACGTTTCAAGGGCTGACAACGCGAGAGGACGCGCTGGAACTTAAGGGTTGCGAAATTCTGATTCCTCTGTCCGCACTACCTCGACTTGCACCGGGAAACTATTACTGGAACGAGCTTATTGGATTGACTGTAGCTAATGCTGATGGTACAGACTTGGGGACAGTCAAGGAAATCATCGAAACTGGTGCGAATGATGTTTTGGTGGTACATGGAGAAAAGACCCACTTGATACCCTATTTGGACAGTGTGATAGTGGAGGTCGATCTGAAACAGGGGACAATGCGTGTAGATTGGTTTGAAGATTTCTAGTTAGCAGGAGATCAACTAATGCGGATTTCGGTAGTCACAATATTCCCGCAGATGTTTCATGCCGTCACTGACTATGGTGTTGTTGGACGCGCTGTCGAAAACAATTTGGTTAGTATTGAACCAGTTGATCTTCGGTCATTTGGACAAGGACAGTACAAACGCCTTGACGACAGGCCATTCGGTGGCGGGCCGGGGATGGTGATGCTGGCCGAACCGATTGTAGAATGTATCGGTCGACTGAGGCAGAAGACGAAAGACGATGCACCTGTCATTTACCTAAGTCCACAGGGCAAGAGAGTGGATCATCAGGATATCTCCAAATTCTCCAAGATGTCGGAAATGATTTTGTTGTGTGGACGATATGAAGGGATTGATCAGCGTGCTTTGGATATAATTGGCGCTGAGGAGCTATCCATCGGTGACTACGTAATATCTGGTGGGGAGCTTGCGGCAATGGTGTTGATTGATGCCGTTGTTCGGCAAATTCCGGGAGTGTTGGGCAATGAACAATCTAGTTCGCAGGATTCGTTCACTGACGGATTGCTGGATTGTATACACTATACCCGACCGAAATTGGTGGCCGGGCATGAAATTCCGGCTGTTTTGCTATCTGGCGACCACGAAGCCATACGGTATTGGCGATTGAAACAATCAATCGGACGGACTTGGCTGTTGCGGCCCGATTTACTGGAACAGAAATACCTGAACAAGGAACAGCAACAAGCATTGACAGATTTTCAGGAAGAATTTGAAAAGGAGCAGGCATGATGGCGAACGTAATCGAATCAATTGAAGCAGAACAGTTGCGGGATGATATTCCGGAATTTTCTCCTGGTGATTCCGTTCGGGTGATGATTCTCGTTCGCGAAGGTAGTCGGGAACGTCAACAGGCATTTGAAGGTGTTGTGATCGCCAAGAGAAATCGCGGGCTCAATTCTTCATTTACTGTCCGGAAAATCTCCTACGGAGAAGGGGTGGAGCGTGTATTTCAGACACACAGCCCTTTGATTCACAGCATTGAAGTAAAACGCCGGGGCGCAGTACGAAGGGCCAAATTGTACTATTTGAGAGAGCGTACCGGAAAATCCGCAAGGATTAAAGAAAAAATCAAATAAACAATTTGTTATCGCTTTATATTAAAGCGAATTCTATTACTGGGTTATTCGCTCCTGAATCATTGGAATAGGGCAGTTATCAATCTTAATTTGCTCCAGTTTAAGAATCGACTTCAAACGCGAGAAATGATTTGGGCGTTTCGTAGTTTTTCGCATATTCGCTTAAGCGCCGTTCAACTGATCAGGTCTTTTCTATTTGTCGTCGCTGTCTGTCTCATGACATTGCCGGTCAACGCACAGACAACGATCGAGGAAGATACCGGTAATCCGTTTAGTGAGCAGGCTGACATCTCAGCTGAACCAGCCAATCCTACACCCGAAGATATGGCTGAAGGAGCAGTTGATGACAGCTCATCAACATCAGAATCGATCGTTAAATTTCCGGATCAGAATTCTCTCGACGAAATAAGAATGCTGATAGATCAGGGGATGCTCCAACTGGCTTACTCATCATTGCAACGAGCACGCCCGAACTACGAATTTACTGGTGACTGGGTCGAGTGGGAAAGCGCATTTTTCAATGTTGCCCGAATGTTGAATGACTGGAACGGCATTCTGACGCGTTCCAAACAAATATCAGAAAACATTCCCTATGAGTTCTATACCGAGTTGCAGATGCATGCGATCTATGCAGGCCTGAATATTGGGCAGATTGACGTCGCAAAGGATAGATTGCGGCACCTTATCTGGGAACTGCCGTATGATCAAGGCAAAATGATTCAATGGCGGGAGCTGATGGTGCAGTGCTATCTTGCAGAAGGAGCGCTAGATGAGGCACGTGTAGCGATGTCGGTTTATTTTCGCGATTATCGGCCAAGTGCCCCTGAGTGGGAACATCGGTATGCTCGGACGCTCTTCGTTACAGGTCACCACCAGGAAGCTCTCAGTCGGGTTGTTGCGCTTCAGACAATGGAAAGCAAACTTCTGGTTCTGTATTCCGACTACTTGTCTGGAAACCGTGCACCTTTGGAGGTTATTCAGGCTGGCTTGGAACTGGTGTCCGAATTTGCCAGTCGACCGGAACTTGAATTGGAATTATGGGCGTTGGTCGGGTCAGCGGCTCGGGATGTGAATGATTTGGAGTTGCAGGTAACGGCGATAGAAAACGGCCTATCAGTGGATTACGATACAGAAAAGAATTCTTCTCGGGTCTGGATTGTTGAACCTACCACCGAGCAACAGTTGCTGGACACGTATGCAGAACTGGCGGTATCGGTTGGATATGATTTCAACCTTGTTATCGGAGATGACCTGCGCTGGTACGGTTTAGGACAGGAATTCGATATAACGGCGCCGGTTATCGCAAGGTCGATCTTCGCCTTCCTTGCCATGCAGACTTCAAACCTTGAAATCTACAAGGCAAGCGTGTTTGACATGGCCGAGAATTTGAATTCCAGTGGTTTGGACCGTTTAATGGATTCCTTGTACGTGCGACTCAAGCACTTTGATATTACCGCAGTCTCATCTCCCATTCAGACAAAACTTGCCAATCGAGCAATTCGGAGAAAAGACTTCGCGACCGCACTAGCTATCATGGTGGCCATGGATGAACCTGAAGATCCCGCTGAGTTGGTCATTCATACTTTACGCAGAGCGCGAACTGCAGTTGCAGTAAAAGAGTATGAAGTCGCTTATCAACTGCTTGTTCGATTGATCGAAGATTTGCATCCCGAAGTCGAACAGACGACGGTGGATCGTATCATGCATGTTATTTTTGATCTGCAAAACAGTGAGATTCATGAATATGCAATTGCACTTTTCCGAAGTCTCTACGATAAAACGGCAATGATTCAAACGAAACGTGAAATTCTTCGCTGGGTATCGGAATCTTTGTCTGCTCAGATCAAGAATGTGGAAGCTTCCGAAATGTTATTGCGCTCAGCTCGTTTGGGAGGGAAATGGGATGACAACTGGGGTAGGTCCGCTCGGCTGGAAGCGGCAGACCAACTGGTTGTATCCGAATTTTATGACGATGCCAGGATACTTTATGAGGAACTGAAGGAAGATTCTCTGGACCCAAGGAGCAAAGCTTTGATTTCCAATCGATTAAGGAATCTGCCAGATTCGTAACATCAACCAAATATGCCAGACTCAGATACGACAGATATATTGCCAGACGATACTCGATTGATAGATCAGTTCACCGATACGCTCTGGTCGGAATCCGGATTGGCAGAGGCGACACTCGAAGCTTATATGCTGGATTTGAGAGCGTTCGGGAAGTGGCAGAGTGGCAATCGAAAATCCTTGTTGGATGCATCCCGAAGCGATGTCATGGGGTATCTTGCCAGTCGCACAGGTTATAGCGCTCGTTCTATATCCCGGCAGTTGAGTGCATTGCGGCGTTTTTACCGATTCTGTCTGATGGAACAACTTTTACAATCGTCGCCGACTGATAATGTCAGTTCCCCATTTCTCGGAAAACCCTTGCCCAAATCGCTGACTGAGGATGAGGTGGAGTCGCTTTTGAATGCTCCAGATACCACCACATCTCTGGGTGTGCGGGATAGATCCATGTTGGAAACGCTTTACGGTGCCGGATTGCGAACGTCGGAACTGATCAATCTTTCGGTTAACTCGGTGAGCCTACAAAACGGTTGGGTCCGCCTTACCGGTAAAGGTGCGAAAGAACGACTGGTTCCTCTTGGTGAATATGCTGTAGACTGGCTTGAAACATATCTTAGCAGTCATCGTAAGAATCTGCTGAAACACAAGGTCAGTGATGATTTGTTCGTCACAGTGCGCGGCAGAAAAATGACGCGTCAGGCATTTTGGCTAAATGTCCGGAAATATTCAACAACAGCTGGGATCGAAACCCAATTGACACCGCACTCGTTGCGTCATTCGTTCGCCACACATTTATTGAACAACGGAACAGATCTTCGAACGATTCAGCAACTGTTGGGGCACAGTGATCTGTCAACCACCCAGATCTATACCCATATCTCGAAGCAGCGTCTGGTGAATCTGCTCCAACAACATCATCCCAGGGGTTAGTTCAGCGTGCGAGCCAAGATACGCCGATATTTCGGTACCAGATCATCGTTCGGACCCAGCATGTCAAAAGCTTTTACCAGAGTTTCTCGACCGGCATCGTTGTTATATGAGCGATTTTGCCTGACGATTTCCAATAATGATTCCAGAGCGGTTTCAATATGACCCTGTACCAGGTTGATTACCGCAAGTTGGAATTGGGCGTCCCAATCCTGAGGATCTTGCGTGATCCTATCATGCAATTCAGCTTCGGGCGCTGCATTCTCGACAATTTCAACAAAATCAAGTTTCGCGACGATTTGTTTGTACTTGGGCTTGTCGGTCGCATCCTGAACCTTCGAAAGGAAATCTCGGGCACTTTGAATATCGTGCTGTTGCAGATAGATTTCTGCAAGACGCAGATTCGATTCGTCGGAGTCTTCTGATTTGAGCATGTCAATAGCTTGGGACTGTTTGCCATGATTCAGCAATTCATCAATTTGATCCGGATCTTCATCGTTGTCTGCCGTCACGTGTTTCGAAAGAAACTGCTTGATAGCGTCTTTGGGCAGGGCTCCCATGAATCCATCAACTACATCGCCATTTTTCACCAGATATACTGTGGGTACGCTGCGTATGCCGAATTGTCCCGCAAGCGCTTGATTCTCATCAATGTTGATTTTTACAAAGTGTAGATTGTCGCCATACTCGGCGGAGACTTCCTCAAGTGTTGGCGTGAGGGATTTGCACGGTTCGCACCATGGCGCCCAAAAATCTACCAGAACCGGCACGCTGTTCGATTTGTCAATGACTTCGAGCATAAAGTTATCGGCAGTAACATCAACGGTGACTGGACCGTGAACAGAGTTCTCATTGTCCTGCGATTGAAACATGGAATATCCTCATGTCAATAGTAGCAATCCTGTGGCGCTCCCTAGGGGAATCGAACCCCTGTTCCCGGCTTGAGAGGCCGATGTCCTGACCGCTAGACGAAGGGAGCAAATATGAATGGAAAATGGTATCACAAAATACATTGCTGATGTTTAACGCAGCCAACGAAGAATGATCGAACCACGAATCATTCTGCAGAGTGATCATGGTATTGACTTCGACCAGCTGAGCGATCAAGCAGTTGAGGTTGTTCACAGGTTGAACAGTGCCGGGTTCTCTGGCGAACTGGTTGGCGGGTGCGTCCGCGATCTGCTGTTGGGCAAGCAACCGAAAGATTTCGATGTGGCGACCAGTGCCACACCGGAGCAAGTTAAGAACTTGTTTGAGAGAGCTATCATCATCGGCCGCAGATTTCGCCTGGTCGAAGTGCGGATTGCTCGCGAGATCGTGCAGGTCGCCACCTACCGTACCGCTCCCGGTTACTCCGCACGTTACGGCAGACAACGTAATTTTTCATCAAAAGGGAAGATTCTCAAAGACAACAATTTCGGAGATATCGAACAGGACGCATTTCGACGCGACCTAACGATCAACTCCCTGTTTTTGAACCCGTCCGATATGGCTATATTTGACTATTCGGGAGGCTTTGAGGATATCCAAGCTGGGATCATTCGAGTGATCGGAAATCCTACTGACCGGTATCAGGAAGATCCTGTGCGAATTCTCAGGACAATTCGATTCGCCGCGGCTTTCGATTTTGAAATCGATTTTAAGTCTGCTGAGCCCATTCCGTCGCTTTCCAGATTGTTGGTTGACGTATCGAACTCTAGGTTGGCAGAGGAAATCAAAAAGTTATTTTTCAGCGGAAACGCAGTCTCTGTTTTTGGACTGTTGAACGAGTTCGGTGTTTTCACTGACCTTTTCCCGTGTTATTCGAGAGTTCATGGGTATAGCATGGATGAGACAACTTTACAGTGGCTTACCGGTCTGTTCCAAGAGATGGACGCTCGGATTCAGAACGCGGAACCGCTGAGTTTGTCTTATACATTGGCAGCCATTTTGTGGCTACCGTATAGTCGGGCACTACAGCGGGAAAGCACACGACGAAATGGTAAGAATTTTGATTCGACACGACTTGCTAACGATATTGTGAATCTACAGAATCGAAGCACCTATATTTCAAAAGTAAACAAGCAGCAAATTTTTGAAATTTGGCGACTGCAAAGAAAAATGCAACAGCTAAAGCTGGGCACTCGCAGCATTGTCGGAAATTCCAGATTCAGAGCAGCTGTCCGCCTGCTTGAGCATCGAACAAAATTCGATGAGGTGAGTCGGAAAGCAAGCTCGGGTTGGATAAAGATTCGTGACAATCAATCAGTCACCGGAAAAAGACACACTCGGCGCAGACGTCGACCCAGACCAACGGTCAGAACTTGATGGAAGCCAACCCCATAACCTCCTATATTGGTATCGGTAGCAATCTTGACGATCCTCAGGGCCAAGTGCGGGCAGCCTTGGATGCTCTTGAAGTGCACGACCACTGCAATGTCATCCATCGATCTTCCCTTTACGCATCTGAGCCTGTGGGATTTGCCGACCAGCCCGAATTTGTCAACGCAGTATGTGCAATAAAAACAATACTTGAACCACATCAGCTGCTTTATCAACTACTCAACATGGAAAAAATTTTTGGCAGGGTTCGCACCCACCTTCCAAATCGACCTCGTCGGATTGATCTTGATCTTTTGCTGTATAGTACGCGACAAATCAATTCCCCTAATCTGACAGTTCCACATCCTAGAATGCACGAACGCCGCTTTGTTTTGGAACCACTGGTAGAGATTGCACCGGATGAAATCATTCCCGGCAAAGGTATTGCAAAACAACTTCTCGAAAAATGCAAAGATCAGGAAGTTGTCAGAATCCGGTGATAGCAAACGGCGTCTAACGAGACAAGATCAAACAGATAATCGTCAGTTTTGAGATAAGCAGCTAGTAACGAGGACTAAATTTATGAATGTTTCTGGTCAGCCAACGCGCGTGCTCTCCGGCATGCGTCCGACCGGCAGATTACATCTTGGACACTACCATGGTGTGATCAAACCCTGGGTGCAGTTGCAGCATGATCACCAATGCTTCTATTTTGTTGCGGATTGGCATGCGTTGACCACTGAATTTGAGGCGATCAATGAAAAGACCATGAGAGAAAATGTCTGGGATATGATCATTGATTGGCTGGCGTCCGGTGTGGACCCTGAACTGGCTACCATTTTCATTCAATCGCGGGTTCCAGAGCACGCTGAACTGTATCTGTTGCTATCGATGATCAGTCCGCTTGGCTGGCTTGAGCGTGTTCCGAGTTTCAAGGACCAACAAGAGAAACTGAATAATCGAGATATTTCCACTCATGGTTTTCTTGGCTATCCCGTACTACAGAGTGCCGATATTCTGATGTATCGGGCTTCTCTGGTACCAGTTGGAGAGGATCAGGTACCACATATTGAACTGACTCGCGAGATTGCGCGCAGATTCAACTCGATATTTGGCCGAGAGCCTGACTTCCGTGAGAAAGCCGAGCAAGCCATTCGGAAGTTGGGCAAGAATCTCGGGCGACGGTATCGGGACTATCAGCAGGCCTATACCGAACGCGGTGATGAGATGGCATTGTCGAAAGCGCGAGAACTTTTGGAGAATATATCCAATCTCTCGAGAATCGACAGAGATCGATTGATGGGTTATCTCGAAGGTGGTGGGCGACAGATTCTCACAGAACCCGAGGCATTTCTTACCGATGCGTCCAAAGTGCCTGGGTTGGATGGGCAGAAAATGTCAAAATCGTATGGAAATGCGATTTACTTGCGTGATAACCGGGACCGTATCAATAAAAGTGTTCGTTCAATGCCAACAGACCCAGCGCGCGTGCGCCGAAATGATCCTGGTAACCCGGAAAAATGTCCAGTTTGGGATTTGCATAAAATTTATACGGAAGAGACGACAAAGAAGTGGATTCGCGAAGGCTGCACTACCGGCTCCATCGGTTGTCTGGATTGCAAGGCACCGTTGATCGACTCATTGCTGCAGGAACAGGAACGGCATGCCGAACGGGCTAAGCCCTACATTGAAGATCAGGGATTTCTCAAGAGAGTGATCGCCGATGGTTGCGAAAGAGCAGGTGCAGTAGCAGAAGCGACGATGAGTGAGGTGCGTCGTCACGTAGGCACTGCAGGATATCGTTATTAGAATTGGAGAAAGACTCGCAAGTTGTGGAACAGACTGATCCGACACCGAAAGAACGAGTAATCCCAGCCGACCTTTTCATACCTCCAGACGCTTTGGAGGTAATTACGCAGGATTTCGAGGGACCGCTCGATTTGTTGCTTTATCTAATCCGTAAGAACAGTTTTGATGTACTGAATATCCCGGTTGCTGAAATAGCTGATCAGTACGCGAAATATATTGACTTGATGCAAAAGATACAGCTGGAACTGGCAGGTGAGTACCTGGCTATGGCTGCGACACTGGCTCAAATCAAATCAAGGCTGCTACTTCCTCCAAAGCATATTGAATCTGATGATGAGGAAGAGATTGACCCTCGTCTGGAATTGGCTCGACGTTTGCAGCAATATGAGATTTTCAGGAACCTTGCTGAAACTTTGAACGGTATGCCGAGAGTGGGACGTGACATATTTATTGGTCATGCAAAGGGAGTTGATCGCAGTCTCACGCCATCTTATGAGCAGGTTGATCTGAGTGACCTGATTGAGGCGTTTCAGGGGGTGCTCCAACTGGCGGACCAAAATGCAGCTATCGTAGTACAACGGGAGAACTTGTCCGTAAAGGATAAGGTCGAAGAGATCATTGATCGATTGCAAAGTGTCAGTCAATTGCGCTTTGATGAGATATTTGATAAACGAAAAGGTCGGGCTGGAATGATCGTTGCATTTCTCGCGCTGCTCGAACTGATCAATTCCCAAAAAATCTATGCGATACAAGCTGACGCTGATTCTCCAATTCATATTCGCCTTAATGACTGACTATCCATGGACTTTCAGGAATTGAAAAAAATTATTGAAGCTGCGGTGTTGACATCCGAGGTTCCGGTTTCTGTCGAGCAGTTGAAAAGTCTTTTTGATGAGGACGACAGGGCGCAGATACTGGACGTCGAACGTGCATTGCTTGAAATGGAAAGAGATTGCGAGAATCGTGGTGTGGAACTGAAGAAAATCGGAGGCGGATTTCGCTATCAATCTCGTGAAGAATATGCCAATTGGCTTCGCCGATTATCGGAAATTCGACCAAGAAGATATTCCCGAGCGCTTATGGAAACACTGTCAATCATTGCTTTTCGCCAGCCGGTTACCAGAGGCGATATCGAGAACATCCGGGGAGTATCTGTTTCAACGGAGATTATGCGGACACTGCTGACGAACGAATGGATTGAACAAGCGGGATACAAGCAAGTTCCGGGACGACCAGCATTGTTCAAGACGACACAGAGTTTTTTGGAATATTTCAATCTTGAATCGCTCGATGACCTGCCGGCGCTGGATTTGCTGGAAAGGCAGATGTCGTCAGATTCACTTTCTGCCGATCGTGCGGCGAAAGATTGAATTTGCGACGTTAATCGCTTGTTGCGTGAATGGTTGCGGAAATGAGCGAGCGAATTCAGAAATATTTGGCTCGTGAAGGCTTTGGTTCCAGAAGAACAATAGAAAAATGGATTCAAGAAGGGCGTGTCTGCCACGACGACGGCGAATATAAACTGGGTGATCAAGTCGGTTTTGGCGACGTTGTCATAGTTGATGGTCAACGGATTCGAGTCAGCGAAATTCAGCCAACTACCCGAGTGATCGCATATCACAAAAAACTAGGTGAAGTTTGTAGCCGGAATGACCCGGCGGGTCGCCTCCTCACATTTGACTCCCTTCCACCGATCGAACATGGCCGATGGATATCAGTTGGCAGGCTTGATATCAATACGACAGGCTTACTATTGTTCACCAATAACGGTAATCTTGCGAATACACTCATGCATCCAAGCAACCAAATTGAAAGAGAATATCTTTGTCGGGTTTTCGGCAATGTTTCCGAACGCGATTTGACCGCTTTGCGAAGCGGTATCAGATCTGGAAGTGAAATACTTTATTTTGACGAGATCAACGCACTCAATGGGAATGCAAGTCAAAAATGGTATCGAATAATTCTGAAGCAGGGTAGAAATCGCGAGATTCGACGGGCTTGGGAAGCTGTTGGCAATCAAGTCAGTAGGCTTAAACGAGTTCGTTACGCTAGTATTCGGTTAACCGATGATCTTCCCAAGGGAAAATGGAAGGAACTAGAAAAAGAACAGACGTTACAACTGGTTCGTCTCTCGGAATCGGCTGTCTAGCGTTTATTGTGTGATAAATAGCAATTTTTCAGCATGCAATTACCGATAGGCGACACGAGTCTCTCGAATATCGAGTTTAACGCAAATCTCGGTGACAGCTGTCCCACAATATTGCCGAAATCTCCGGCACTGTGTCGACAATAAAATCCGCTCCCCAGGCAATCGGATCGTCATCCGGCGGAATATAGCCGTAAGTCACTGCCAAAGTGCCAACTCCAGCGGCGCTGCCGGCCTCAATGTCACGTACAGAGTCTCCGATGAAAAGGCAATCATCCGGAGTTGTATCCGTCAGTTTGCAAGCATGAGTGATCGGAAGCGGATGTGGTTTCCTTTGTGGCAATGAATCGCCACCGATTACACACGAAGCTTTGTCAGCAAGGTCGAGCTGATCAACCAGTCTCAAAGTCAGATATTCCGGTTTGTTCGTAACAATTCCCCATAGAACGCCAGTCTCATTACAACGATTCAGGATTGATGGTATTCCCGGAAACAATTTTGTATGTACACAGAGATACTTTTCATACAAGCCAAGAAACCTTAACCGAAGTTCTTCAAATCTATCTTCACCAGGAGAACAGCCAAATCCCAATCGAAGCAGGGCAGGTGTCCCGTTGGAAACATGCGGACGTAATTTTTCGAAAGGGATACGCTCTTTGGACTCTTCTTCAAGAAGATAGTTCAGTGCATTTGCCATGTCCCTTGCCGTGTCGGCAAGGGTACCATCAAAATCAAACAGTGCGAGACGATACTTCTTCAAGATCGTACGCAATGGGCGATGTAGTTGACTTCGACTCCTGAGGTGCGTCGAAATGATTGATTCAGTGGGTTGTATTGCAAGCCGATGAGTGATTGCATCCTGATTCCAGCACTTCTGCACCATTGGTTGAGTTCTGAAGGACGGATGAATTTGTTGTGCTCATGCGTACCTCTCGGTAGCATATTGAGTACGTATTCTGCTCCAACTATTCCGAATATCCAGCTTTTGAATGTACGATTCAAGGTGGAAAAATACAGGCTGCCGCCCGACTTTATCAGCTGACTGCAAGCTTTGATAGTTGAAACAGGGTCAGGAACATGCTCAAGTAATTCCATGCAGGTGATGATATCGAACTGCGCGTCATTGTTTTCTGCATAGTCCTCTACAGTCGAACGCACATAATGAACATCAAGATTACTTTCCTGCAGATGTAAATTTGCCACTTGTAATGATGCTTCACTCACGTCCAGGCCGATGACGTTGGCGTTTTCCTGTGCAAGTGATTCAGATAGGATTCCGCCGCCACAACCAACGTCAAGTATAGTCATGCCTGCAACTGGAGAATTTTCCTGTATGTATTCAAGTCTCAACGGATTGAGCATATGCAAAGGTCGAAACTTTCCTTGTGGGTCCCACCATTGCTCGGCAAGTCTGGAAAACTTATCGACTTCAGCGTTGTCTACATTCGGTGAATTCATATATTCCCCACGAAGGAATAGAAGTTCAATTGTCGTTTGATATTCGTGATTGCCATTTAACTGCGAGTGCCAAACATTCTGAGTTATCGATCGTTGTCAAAGTCCCGGAATTCAACACACGATTGCCACCAATCCATACATCAGTTACCTGATTGCGTGTTGCGGCATGCAAAATTTGTGCTGTCGGACTGAATAACGGCTGGGATTGCAGAACGTCAAGGTCCATCGCTGTAATATCAGCCAGTTTTCCAACTTCGAGGCTACCGGCTTCATGAGCGATCCCCAAGCATCTGGCGCCATTTATTGTAGCCATTCTAATTGCTTCATTGACAGAAACACTTGCGGAGTTTCCGGAGCAGCCTTTGGCGAGCAATGCTGCAAATCTTGTTTCTTCAAGCATATTCAGGCTGTTATTGCTGGCGGCTCCATCGGTACCGATGGCTACATTGACATTTCGAGCAAGTAAATCACTGACCGGGCAAATGCCACTTGCAAGTTTCAAATTAGATTTTGGACAATGCGCGATGCTACTGCCGGCTTCAGCAAGCATTTCAATTTCCTCGTCCAGTAATTGTGTCGCATGCACCGCAAGAAGATACTGATTGATCAATCCGAGATCCTTCATGCGCCTGATGGGACGAACGCCGTACTGATTCAGTGAGTCTGTGACTTCCTGGACAGTTTCATGGACATGCATGTGAATACCGAGTTTGTAAGCATCGGCAATTTTCAAAATCTTTTCGAAAGTGGCATTGGACACTGTATACGGTGCGTGCGGCGCAAGCATCGTGGTAACAAGATCGGAATCCTTGAACCTGTGGTACAACGCCATCCCCTTATCAAGGTATTCATCAGGTGAACTTGCCCATATTGTGGGAAACTCCAACGCGATCATACCTAGAGATACCCGCATATTTGATTGTTCTGCAACTTCTCCTACTTCGTCAGCAAAAAAATACATGTCGTTCATGCATGTCGTTCCACCCATAATCGCTTCGGCAAAAGCTAAGAGCGCTCCATCCCGAATGAACTCTCGGTTGACCCATTTTCCTTCAAGCGGCCATATATGCTGCTCCAACCAAGGTTGGAGAGGCAAATCTTCCGCGACCCCTCGAAACAACGACATGGAAGCATGAGTATGGGCATTGACCAATCCCGGCATTAATGCATGTCCACCGAGCACTACATGTTCGGTTGCGTTGTATTTCCTGCTTGCTTCGGGTGTCGGCAGAATGTCTTTGATCCTGTCTGCGACGACTACGATACTGTGATTTTCCAATACTGTATCTGATTCGTCGACCGTGATTACCCATCTTGAATCTATGACGGTGTCTGCTCGTATCATTCCTGTCACGCTCAGTTTTCTTGATCAGGTGAATTTTCCAGTATTGGTAGTGACTTTCGTTTGGTCGGAATGTTGTAAATTCCGGCAGCCTCTTTATGACACATCTCAGGTCGGGAGTTCGACTTTGATCGTCAAGATGTCCATGTCGTAATATTGTTGGTGGTAGACAGATGAAGCCATATGTCGCAGCAGTCTTATCGAAATTTCCCGTTCGGTGGAAGTGTCTTCCACCTGCTCACCGAGGAAGGTAATTGTATCCTGCAGGTTATGCTCGCCGCCGCCGGCGATAAATTCCAGTACGGCTGCACCTTCCTCCTTGTGCGCATTCAGCAACAGGCGTTGCCGAGTATTCTTGTCACTACTCGCAAGAAGTGTCAGCAAGCATTCCTCGCTGACAGATTCAAGGCGCATCGCCATTTTCTCGTCCCAACCGCAGTAGGTTGTGAATTTTTCAAGAAATTCTCTGATCTGAGTCAAGGATGAGACGTTGAAATCAACCTCGATCTTTCTGCGCTTCGGCTCAATGAGTTCGAGGAACAGTGTCATGACAATGGCAGTCAGCCCTCCTGCAGTCATGCCATTTTTCAGCATCTCACCGGTATACTGCTCCAACAGTTCGGGGAAAATCAGGTCTGCCTGACAACCAACTCCAACCCAGTAAGCCACACCTACGACCAATCCTTTGCGATAATCGATGCCGTCATTGATGATGATTTTCATACCTACGACGAAAAGAAGCGCAAGCAGGACTGTAATATAAGCTGCGGCGACGGGTCCTGGAATCGCCAGAATAACCGCTATTCCCTTCGGAACGAAAGCGAGTATGACGTAGATCACCCCGAGCGCGACACCGACAGTTCTTGCGCCAACACCTGTCAGTTCAGTGACAGAGACGCTGGTCGAATAAGTCGTATTGGGAACTGTACCTGCGATACCGGACAGCAGATTGCCCAAGCCATCCGCATTGACGGCACCTTGGACAATCTTGAAGTCGACTGCCCGAGGAGAGCGTCTGGATACCCGCTGGATGGCGATAGAATCGCCGACGGTTTCCACAGCACCGATCATCGTCACCAGAATGAAAGCCGGGAACAAGGTCCAGAATACAGAATTGAAACTGAGATCAAACCCTGGCCAATCTCCACTGGGAAGCCCGATCCAACTCGCATCAGCGATGCTCGCCGTATCGTATAGACCATAGTATCCGGAAACCATCGAACCAACGATCACGCCAGCCACCGGTGCCCACAGCCTCATCACGCCTTTGGCCTTCAACGCAATAGCAAGTATTACCGCCATTGTTACGAACGCGGACATGGGTCCGGCGTGCGAAGCGCTTCCTTCCGGAACATCATCGAGTAAATCAAAAATGATCGGCATTACCGCGACCGGAATCAGCATGATCACAAGTCCGGCGACGGGCGGTGTCAGAATTCGTCGGAAAATGGACAGCTTGGCTGCCAGAACGAACTGGAATATTGAAGACAGAATCACCAGCGTTGCCAGCATCGCAGGGCCGCCCTGAGCAATCGCAGTGACGCAAACCGCGATAAATGCACCGGAAGATCCCATAACCAGAACATGTCCTGCGCCTATTCTGCCGACGCGAACCGCCTGTACGATGGTTGTTATTCCACTGATCGCAACAGCCGCGAAAACCGCCCACGTCAAATATAACGCACTTCCACCGCCCGCGTTAACGACAATAGCGGGCGTGAGTACAGTACCACCGACACAAAGTATCGCAAACTGCAGCCCCAACCCGATAGTCAGTGGTATTGGTGGTTTTTCGTTCGGTTCGTAACGAACGCTTGAGTTGACGTTTTTGCTTTGGTCAGCTATCAAGTTGGAATTCCGTTGGGCTCGATTTGGTGGAGGTAATTATATTGACAATCGCTAATTTGAAAGCGAAAGCGATCGCTCCAGCACCAACAATTCTGGCTTTGCGCATCGGATGAAATTGTAAGAATGTCTGGGAATTCGGAGAACCGATGGATCATCGAAGAATTGCTGTCGGATATCGCTCTGACATCATTAGATCGCGTCACTTGCATCGTTCTGGCGCGGGCGAATGTCACCCGATCGGACCCAAGCCAACTAGTTACCCTCGACCGAGTAGGTTCAGGCTATATCCGCCGGTCTGTACTGTTCTTTCTACGCTCCTTCCATCGTCCTCGTTTCATATATCGATGCGATGGTGCAAACAAACGCGATGCACAATTTATGCAAACATTGATAGATAATCTTTGTTTCGTCAGCTCGCAATGGCATTCGAATCATCTCGGTATCAGTTTACAATTTACCAAAGCCGTTGGTATCTCCTCCTTGCAGCAACACGCCCGGTACTGCGGAGCGGATAGAATGCACGGATGAAAGACATTCGCGAGTGCCATCGACATCGATGTGTCGAACTTTACCATCAGCACGACAGCGAGCGGCGAATCCGAAATCAGAGCGACCCATAATGGCAGTGGAAAATTCAATATCGATACGATATCAAGCACGATCAATGTCAGGAATGTCGGCATCACGGTGACCCATGAGGGCAACAGAAGCATCGAGCTTGATACCCGGTCGGACGTCATCACGACGATGGTGGAACTCATTACCCACAGCATTTGCGCGGAAAAAGCACGCCAGAAAAATAGTCGTTACCATAAATCGCTGAATTGAAAATCACTTCAATTAGAATCTACCGCACTCAGCTTCCCTATGCCGGAGGCGCATACGCTTGGGGCGCCGGAAATGTCTTCACCGCCGCATGGGCATCGGTTGTTGTCATTGAAACCGATGCCGGCATCAGCGGTTGCGGTGAGTTCACTCCTTGTGGCGAAAACTACATGGAAGCGTATTCTTTTGGCATCGAATCCGCATCTCGGATGATTGCTCCGGTTCTGCTCGGCGAAGATCCGAGACAAATCGGACGAATCGAGCAGACGATGGACAATGTGATTTGCGGGCACGGCTACGCCAAAGCACCGTTTGATGCTGCATGCTGGGATATTCTCGGCAAGGTGACGCAACAGCCGATTTGGATGCTGATGGGTGGCAAACTGACCGATGGCGCTTCAATGTATCGCGTCGTTCCGCAAGGCACGCCTGATCAGTCAGCCGAACAGTTGAACATCTTTCGCAAGCAAGGCTACAAGCAGTTTCAAATCAAGGTTGGCGCAGATTGGCGCAATGACATTGAACGCATCAACGATATCGTGCCGTGGCTGTCAGCCGGAGAACGGGCGTATGCCGACGCCAATCGTGGGTGGAGGGTTGACGACGCCTTGAGCGTCGCTCGTGCGACACGGAACCTGGACTACGTTTTCGAGCAGCCATGCCGAACCTACGAGGAGTGTCTTCAGGTGCGCAGGCGCATTGACTTGCCCATGAAGCTTGACGAAGTTGTTACCGACATGCGCGTCGCACATCGTATCGTGCAGGATTGTGCGGCCGAAGTCGTCTGTCTGAAGATTTCCAACCTGGGCGGACTGTCGAAAGCCCGGCGTGTACGGGACTACCTTGTCGATCAAAGGATTCCCATCGTCGCAGAAGATACCTGGGGCGGCGAAATCGCCACTGCCGCTGTTTCGCATTTTGCAGCATCAACGCCTAGCGAGTTCCTTGCCAGCACAACGGACCTGCACAACTACAACATGCGGTCGACCGGCTTTCCAGCGCCGAAAACAGGTGACGGCAAACTGTTTGCGACGAATACGCCCGGATTGGGCGTAGAGCCGAATTTCGCCAATCTGGGCGAGCCAGTTGCAGAGTACGGGAAGAATTGATGAGGATTACGCGAATAACAGCATGGAAGCTGGATTTGCCTTTGCGCGAGCCATACTGGCTATCCGGTGGGCGACTGAAATTCGAAACACTTGACTCCACCTTTGTGCGCATTGATACTGACGAAGGCGTAAGCGGCTGGGGCGAAGGTTGTCCCTGGGGACATACTTACCTACCGGCGCACGGACCCGGTATTCGCGCCGCACTAGAAATTCTCGCTCCCGCCCTGATCGGATTGGATCCGCGTTCAGTTGACGCTTTCAACCGAGCAATGGATGTGACGCTTCCGGGACATAACTATGCAAAATCTCCTCTGGATATCGCGTGCTGGGATATCCTGGGCAAAGTCACCGGTCTATCACTATGGCAATTGTTCGGAGCTTCAAGCGCTGCCCCTGTTCCTGTCAATTCATCGATATCGACCGGCACTGCGGATCAGATGTGTGCCGCGATCGCAAGCGCCAGCGAAAACGGATATCGGTGGCATTCGGCGAAAATCGGTGGCACCGACGCCGCTGCAGATCTGGCTAGAATGGAAGCAATCAGTGCGGCTTTGCCGCCGAATGAAACGCTTACTTTCGATATCAACCGCGCCTGGTTGCCTGCAGTTGCGATTCATGTACTGAACAGCACAGCTTTGCGCAATCGCATCGAGCAGCCTTGCCAAACCATCGAGCAATGCGCTCACGTGGCTGGCCGGGTTCCGCAACCGATCATTCTGGACGAATGCCTGCATACATTTCAGGATCATTTGAATGCATACCGCATGACCGCATGCGAAGGAATCAAAGTCAAACCGAATCGAGTCGGCGGATTGACAAAGGCGCGACAAATTAGGGATTTCGGGCTTTCAGTCGGCTGGCAAATGCATGTCGAGGATACCGGCGGAACAGCACTTGCCGATACCGCCGCAATCCATCTTGCAGCGTCAACACCCCAACACAATCGACTCGCGAGTTGGCTGTGCCATTACCATTTGGCAGTTGATCCTTTACCGGAACAGGGAGCGCGCAACGAGGGCGGTTATGCAACGCCGCCGAAAATGCCAGGCCTTGGAGTGCAACCGGATATGGCATTCTTAGGTCAACCTTGCAACATTTGGGAGTAGCGATTACGAAGATATTGCGCGTCTGCGTGTGGCACGTACAATTGACTGGCAATCCGAAAAATACATAGCGAGGCAAGAACTGCATTACAGTCGAATCACTGCTCAAAGCGCATTAATTCGGTCGTATGGAGGCAGTTGCGATCAAGATTTCGAAGTTCGGCGGATGTTTCAGTGCCGATCGCGTTCGGATTGCGTTTCTAAGGAGCCTTTCTTGTGCCAATTGTGATAAAATTAAGTGCGAATTATGAAATTCCCCACTCGAATTTGCAGGCAGTTGTTTCCGTGCCTGTTTCCCAAAATTTCGCAATTAGATTAAAAGGTTGACCTGTGTCTGTTATCGCGAAGAAAACCCTAATCGCTGATCTGGAAAACGAGATGCGCCAATCCTATCTTGATTACGCGATGAGCGTGATCGTGGGTCGGGCTTTACCAGATATTCGTGACGGCCTGAAACCAGTACATCGTCGCATTCTCTACGCAATGCATGATCTGAAAAACGACTGGAACAAGCCATACAAGAAGTCGGCGCGAATAACCGGTGACGTGATCGGTAAGTATCATCCGCACGGCGATTCAGCCATATATGACGCGATCGTTAGAATGGCGCAGGACTTTTCCATGCGATATCCGTTGATTGATGGGCAAGGTAACTTCGGGTCGGTTGACGGTGATACGGCGGCGGCCATGCGTTACACCGAAATCCGATTGTCTCGACTGGCGCACGAGTTGCTGGCAGATATTGACAAGGATACTGTCGATTTTGGCCCAAACTACGATGAGACCGAACTGCAGCCGCTGGTTCTTCCAACCCGCCTGCCGAATCTTTTGCTGAACGGCTCCGAAGGAATCGCTGTTGGCATGGCGACCAAGGTTCCACCGCACAATCTCACCGAGACGATCAATGCTTGCCTTGCCTTGATCGAAAATGGTGAATTGACGACAAGCGAATTGATGACTTACATACCCGGCCCCGACTTCCCGACCGCTGGCATCATCAATGGCCAATCCGGAATAGTTCAGGCATACACCACTGGACGCGGATCGATTCGATTGCGAGGCAGAGTCGAAATCGAACCGATGCAAAAGGCAAATCGACAGGCGCTTATCATCACGGAACTGCCTTACCAGATTTTGAAAGCTCGATTAATTGAGCAGATTGCCGAGTTGGTAAAAGCGGGCACGCTTGACGGGATCAGCATGGTACGCGACGAGTCTGACAAATCCGGAATGCGGGTTGTTGTTGAGCTCAAAAGCGGCGCTAATCCTGAAGTAGTGGAGAACAATCTGTATAACTTTTCCAGGCTCCAATCCACATATGGCATCAATTTCGTCGCACTCGAAAACAATCAGCCGCGCGTGTTCAATCTCAAGGAATTGCTGAGTGGATTTATCCGCCATCGACGCGAGGTTGTCACACGTAAGCTGGAGTTTGAACTGAGAAAAGCGCTCGCGCGCGCTCACCTTCTGGAGGGGCAGGCGGTTGCACTGTCCAATCTCGACGAAATGATCGCAATCATCCGGGAGTCAAAAGGCGGTCCGGAAGCAAGAGAAAGATTGATGGAACGACCCTGGTCGCCGACAGTTGTCAAACAGCTGATTGCCCAAAACAGCAATGGCGACTCAATCGGCAATTCGGAAAGCCCAGGTGTCGGTCTTACACCCGACGGTTATATTCTCTCGGAGGAGCAGGCCGTCGCGATTTTGCAGATGCGCCTGCAGAATCTGACCGCGCTCGAACAAGACAAGGTTTTCGACGAATTCAAAGAGATTCTGGCGCGGATTGATCGGACAAAAGCGATTTTAGCCTCTCAGGAATTGCTGATGCGAGAAATTTCTGATGAGCTGATTGAAATGCGAGAGCAATACGGCAAGAACGACAAGAGACGTACCGAAATCGTCGAAAATGTAATGGACTTGGATAACGAAGATCTGATTGAACGCGAAGATGTCGTTGTCACAATTTCCAAAGCGGGTTATGCAAAACAGCAACCAATTTCAGAATATCGGTCTCAGAACCGTGGAGGAAGAGGTAAAACCGCAACCACTCATAAGGCGGACGATTTTGTCCGTACTATGTTTACCGCAAACACCCACAACATGCTGCTTTGTTTCACCAGTCTTGGAAAGGTGTATTGGACCAAAGTGTATCGACTCGAACGGGCAGGGCGAACCGCTAAAGGACGTCCTTTAGTCAACGTATTGCCTGCTTTGGCAGAGAGTGAACGAGTCACCGCGGTATTGCCCATTCGCGATGACAACGGCGGAAAATTCATCATGATGGCCACACGCAAGGGTAGAATAAAAAAATGCTGTGTGGAGAAGTTTTCACGACCGAGATCAAATGGATTGCGAGCGCTGACACTAAAAGAGGGCGATGAACTGGTCAATGTCGAATTTACAAGTGGCGACAATGATGTTCTGCTGGTCAGTGATGCTGCTCGACTAGCCCGATTCAACGAGAGTGCAGTGCGGGCGATGGGTCGCACAGCAGCGGGTGTGCGCGGAATAAAACTGGAACCGGGACAAAGTCTCATTTCGATGCTCTGTATCGATCCCGAAGATCGAAATCAGGTTGCGTTGCTGGTTTCGTCTGACGGCGTTGGCAAACGTACAGATATCAGCGAGTTTCCTAGAAAATCGCGAGCCTCAAAAGGTGTGTATATACTACCTGCGTCGCGACGCAAAAAGGTAAAAATGATTGATGTCTTGCTGGTATCTGATGACAACCACATCATGCTAATTACAGATGGTGGTACTTTGATCAGAACCACCGCAAGCTCAATCTCGAAATATTCGAGAATCGCCGCCGGAGTGCGATTGATCAACCTGCAAGAAGACGAGAATCTCGTTGGAGTGGCAATTACCTCTGACGAAGAGTCAGAAGTTGGATCTGAAGAAAAATTCAGCGATTGAAGTCTCTGCCAGTAGCTAATCTTACCTGCCGTAAATGACCATGGACATGGAATCCTTGCGCAAGGAAATTGACGCAATCGACGTCGAATTGCAGAATTTGATAACGAAACGCGCCCATTTGGGCATGAAGGTCGGGCAGATCAAGAGTCAGCAGGAAAATCCTCAGTTTTTTGTGCCGGAAAGGGAATCCAAGGTTCTGAGTGATGTCGTCGAGCGTAACAAGAATGGCTTACTGAACGACAAAGACATGGTTCAGATTTTCCGGGAAATCATCTCTGCAACCCGAGCTTTGGAAGAGCCGATGCGGATTGCTATTCTCGGTCCTGAGGGTACGTTCACCCAAGCAGCAGCTCATAGTCATTTTGGTCATTCGTTTGACGCTGTCTTTCGGCCAACGATTAATGATGTTTTCGCAGCCGTAGAGCTTGAAAAAGCGATGTATGGAGTTGTCCCGGTTGAAAATTCAATTGAAGGGGTCGTGAACAGTACCTTGGACCGTCTATTCGATTCTACACTGCAGCTGTGTGGCGAGATTGAGCTACGGGTGGAACATTCTCTTATCAGCCAAACTGACAACTTGCTCGATATCAAAAAGGTATTGGCTCATCCTCAGGCTTTGGCGCAGTGTCGCAATTGGCTGAATCGAAATTTGCCAAATGCCGATCTTATCCAGGTCAGCAGTAATGCAAAAGCGGTGGAGGTTATCCGCAGCGAGAAAGGGTCGGCAGCAATTGCCAGTGAGACGGCTGCCGATATTTACGGCGTCAATATTCTCAAGTCAAATATAGAAGACCATGTCGGCAACACAACGCGATTTCTTGTAATTGGCAGAATCGCTGTCGGACCGACCGGAAATGATAAAACAAGTATCATGGTGTCAAAGAAAAACGAAGTCGGTTCGTTGGTCGAACTGCTTGAGCCCTTTGCGCGCTTGGGTGTCAATATGTCGAAAATCGAATCTCGACCAAGTGGTAAAGCGATGTGGGAGTACGTATTCTTCATTGATTTTGAAGGACATGCACACGATGACATAAATGTTCAACTCTTCAAAGAATTGAAAGACAAGGCGCCTCTTTTCAAATTACTGGGTTCGTATCCCAGATCTGCTCGTTGATGTCAAGTAGATTCTCTCCCTATGACTTGGTTTCATCGGGACTAAGTCGTCTCAGACCATATGATCCGGGGAAACCGCTTGAGGAACTTGAACGAGAATACGGTATTTCCGATGCGATCAAGGCGGCCTCAAATGAGAACCCGCTTGGCGCTTCTCCCCGAGTTGTCAATCTGATAAAAAAGCGGGTGAATGGGATACACCGTTATCCGGATGGTTCCGGGTACGACTTGAAAAAAGAACTGGCTGTTCGTCATCACGTTGGAACAGACCAGATTTGCTTGGGTAACGGCTCAAATGATGTGCTGGATTTGCTGGCACGTGTTTTTGTCAAACCAGGACAGGTTGGAGTGATATCCCGTCACGCTTTCATCGTCTATTATCTGTCTTTGGTCTATACACATGCAGAAATTCGAGTTGTCGAGGCAAAAGATTTTGGGCATGATGTCGAGGCTATGACGAAAGCAGTCGATGAGAATACAGCCATCATGTTTTTTGCTAATCCGAACAACCCGACTGGCACCTGGTTGCGTGAAAGTGAGTTGCGACGGATGCTCAGCAGGGTTCCACCGGAAGTCATTGTAGTCATTGATGAAGCCTATGCTGAATATATCAAAGAACCTCAATACCCGGATTGTACGCAGTGGTTGCCAGATTATCCGAATCTTGTCGTAACCCGCACATTCTCCAAGATTTTCGGATTGGCGGGCTTGCGAATTGGCTATTCGGTTTCGTCACCTGAGATCAACGATTTGATGAACCGGGTTCGGCAGCCATTTAATTGCAGCAGCTTGGCTATGGCAGCCGCAATCGCAGCACTGGAAGATGAGGAACACACGGAACGTAGCCGCCAGCTGAATCGGGAACAGATGCAGTATTTGTCCAATGGTTTTTCTCAACTGCAGTTTGAAACAATTGAGTCAGTCGGGAATTTTCTTTGCGTTGATATGAATCGCCCGGCGATGCCTGCCTATGAATATCTGCTTCGATGCGGCGTGATCACTCGACCTATTGGAGGTTACGAAATGCCGAACTATCTTCGAGTTTCAGTTGGAACCGAAGCCGAAAATGCTCGCGTCATCGAAGCTTTCGAGCGGTTGAAGGATTCTGCAGTGATCTGATATATATCATGATTGAGATAAATAGGTTACTTATCGTTGGTGTCGGGTTGATCGGAGGTTCACTTGCTCTGGCACTGCGCAAGGCTGGTATTGTCCAAGAAATCGTCGGAGCAGGACGTAGCGAGCACAATCTCAAAAGAGCGGTTGAGCTGGATGTGATCGACCGCTATTCTCTGAACTTCGCGGACGAAGTTTCAAATTCCGACATTGTTGTGGTGGCAACGCCAGTGAGGGCGATGAATTCGATTTTTGAAATCATTGCAACGACGGATTACCATGATTCAATCATTACCGATGTTGGCAGTGTAAAGAAACCGCTCATCGAACTTTCAGAAAAATTCCTCGATTCATCCTACACCGGACTCGTCCCTGCGCATCCGATTGCTGGTCGTGAACACTCGGGAGTGGAAGCGGCGTGCGCGGAACTATTCAAAAACAAGCAAACGATCATCACACCCGCTAAGAACACTGGCAGCCATGCAGTTGAAAAGGTCAAGAAAATGTGGTTGGCGGCAGGTTCTTCGGTTGCCGAGATGGATGTCGAATTTCACGATGAGATTCTATCAGCAAGTAGTCATCTGCCACATCTTGCAGCATTTGGACTCGTTCACTATATCGCCAATCACAAGAATCGACAGGAGTGTTTTGAATTGGCAGCTTCCGGATTTTATGATTTCACCCGAATTGCCTCTTCGGACCCCGTTATGTGGCGCGATATATGCTCTGCCAATGCGGTTCCCATATTGCAGGAGTTGAATGGCTACATTCGTAAACTTCAGGAAATTTCAACTTGTATATCTGTCGGAGACATTGAGAAAATTCAGGAAATTTTCAAAGGCGCCAAGAATTCTCGCGACGAGAGTCTTCGGCTAAATTCTCGATAGCAACGAACTTCTAAACATGATTGCGACGAATTACATGGTCACTCGAGGCGGTGCCCTGACAGGTCATCTGACGGTGCCTGGCGACAAGTCAATTTCCCACCGGGCGGTTATTCTCGGTTCGATCGCCAACGGCAAGACCGTCATTAAGGACATTCTTCTTGGCGAAGATGTGCAGATGACAATCAATGCACTTCGTGCCTGTGGTGTAGATATCCATCGGGACGGCTCGACCGTGACCATTGAAGGCAAGGGATTGCGGGGATTGCGTAAACCGCATTCCGATATTTATTGCGGTAATTCTGGAACAGCAATGCGACTGTTGACGGGATTGTTTGCAGCGCAGAATTTTCCCTCACGACTGACCGGAGATGAATCGCTCCAGACCCGCCCAATGCTTCGCGTGGCCGAGCCGATGCGGCAGATGGGTGCAAATATTGTATTGTCTGAGAGGAACAGCGCTCCTATCGAAATTACCCCGACCGATCGTTTGGATGCGATTTCTTGGAAACTGCGGGCCGCCAGCGCTCAGGTTAAATCAGCAATACTATTGGCCGGGTTATATGCAAACGGCAAGACGACTGTGATTCAGCCCGAGGAGACCCGCAATCACACTGCGCATTTACTTGAAATGTTTGGTTGGCCTACCCAACGTGACGCAGGTGAAATTTCGGTAACAGGCGGCGCTAGTCTGCAAGGCCAGCATGTTGTTGTACCCGCTGATTTTTCTTCAGCTGCATTTTTCATGGTTGCCGCGACAATCACGCCGGGATCAGATATCACCTTAAACCGGGTCGGTACAAACCCCACCCGAACTGCGCTCATGGATGTATTGAAATCAATGGGGGCAAATATTGAAATCCTGAATGAGCGTTATGTCGGTTTGGAATCGATGGCTGATATTCGGGTCCAGTATGCCGAATCTCTTGAAGGCACAGTTGTCAATCCTGATTTGATTCCCAGAATGATCGATGAAATTCCGATTTTGGCGATCGGCGCAGCCTGCGCTAAAGGCGTAACCGTCATATCAGGCTGTGAGGAACTTCGAGTCAAGGAAAGCGATCGGATTCATTCCGTTGTAACTGGACTTGAGAAAATTGGAGTTTCTGTAAGCGAGCGCCATGACGGTTTGGTAATCCGAGGTGGGAAAATTCGTGGTGGAACTGTCGACAGTTTTGGTGATCATAGAATTGCCATGGCTTTCGCTGTGACAGGTTCAGTATCCGAGTCTGGCGTTGAGGTGTTGAACTGTGATTGTGTTAAAACTTCATTTCCGGGATTTGCGACTTTAGCAAAAAATACCGGAATAGTTTTTCATGTCGATGGAGTCGAGGGATGAATTCATACTCGAAGGTAGTCACAATCGATGGTCCAGTAGGTTCTGGAAAAGGCACAGTCGGACAGAAGCTCGCTTTGAAGCTCGGATGGGGATTTCTTGACAGTGGCGCTCTTTATCGGGCATGTGCGCTTGTTGCCACGGAAAACTCGTTGGATAGCAGCCGGTCAAGCGCAATACTGAAAATTGTTGGAGACAGTGATTTCAGATCTGAGCCGCGTGCGGATGGAGAAGAAGCGTTGGTTTTTCTAAAAGGTGCGAATGTCAGTGAGCAGATTCGGACACCTGACATTGCTAGATTCGCGTCTGAACTGGCAACGAACGAATCGATACGCACCGGATTGATGTCTATTCAGAATAGTTACCTGCGAGAATCTGGCCTGATTGCAGACGGTCGCGACATGGGTACGGTAGTTTTTCCTAACGCATTGTTAAAGGTTTATTTGGATGCCAATCTTCACGCGAGGGCAGAAAGAAAGTACATACAGTTGAAAAATAAAGGAATTTGTGTTAACTTTGATGCCCTCTATAAGGAAATTGAACAGCGTGATGCGCGCGATTCAACCAGAATTCACGCGCCGTTGACAAAACCCGAAGGCGCATTGGTTATTGACACTTCAAACTTGCCACCCGACGAAGTCGTAATTCGTATACTTAACGAATTGGATGCCGTGTGCAAAATGGAGTTCGAAATTGAGAAATATTGTTGAAACAGTCTGGAGCTGATTAATTAGGTATGGAAGAAACGTTCCCACAACTTTTTGAGGAAAGTATCAAAGACGTTGAAATGCGGGCAGGCGCGATTGTGCTTGCCCAAATTGTTGAGATTGACAAAGAATATGTTCTAGTCAATGCTAAATTGAAATCCGAAGCTGAAATCCCGATTTCACAGTTCAGGGACATGAAAGGTGAAATCAATCTGAAGGTTGGAGATGAAGTGGAAGTTGAGATCGAGTCCATTGAAGATGGAAGTGGTCGTACCCGCCTTTCTCGCGATAAAGCCTGTCGGGTTCAAGCTTGGCAAAAAATTGAAACTGCATATTCGGAACAATCGGTAATAGTCGGTGTGATCACGAATCGAGTGAAAGGTGGCTTTTCTGTTTCAATTGAGAACGTACGGGCATTTCTTCCTGGATCTCTCTATGGCTCTCGTGTGTCAGCGGATAACGAGGATTTTGAATTTGAAAAAGAACCTGTAGAGTTCAAGATCATCAAGTTGGACAGAGCTAGAAATAACGTTGTAATTTCTCGAAAAGCAGTGTTGGAAAAAGAATTGTCTGAAGAACGCGAAGCGCTTTTGGCCAGTCTCGAAGAAGGGCAGACAATTCAGGGCGTTGTCAAGAATCTTACTGATTACGGTGCATTCATCAATCTTGGCGGAATCGATGGGTTGCTGCATATTACAGACCTTGCCTGGAAGCGCGTCAAGCATCCGTCTGAGATTCTGACTATCGGCGAGGAAATTTCCATAAAGGTTCTCAAATGCGACCGTGAACGGTCGCGTATTTCACTCGGTCTCAAACAATTGACCGAGGACCCGTGGATGAATATCGACCGAAGATATAAATTGGGAGACAAGTTGATCGGTAAAGTCACAAGTCTGACCGACTACGGTGCATTCGTTGAAATCGAAGATGGTGTTAAAGGACTTGTTCATGTCTCCGAAATGGATTGGACTTCCAATCATGTCTATCCAGCCAATGTATGTAGCGTTGGGGATGAGATTGAGATCATGATTCTTTCTATCGATCTGGAACGTCATCGAATTTCTCTTGGAATCAAACAATGCCTACCGAACCCGTGGGTGGAATTCGCATCCAAATTCGAAAGAAATCAGAGGGTGACCGGCCAAATCAAATCATTTACGGATTTTGGAATATTTGTTTCACTGGAAAATGGGATTGATGGGTTGGTGCACAGCAACGACATAACATGGAGTGGTGATGGCGAGGCAGAAATTCGCAAATACAACAAGGGAGATGATGTTGAGGTAGTCATCCTTACAATTGACGCTGAACGTCAGCGAATCTCTTTAGGGATCAAACAAATTCAAGAAGATCCATTTAACACTTACGTTACAGAAAACGGGAAGGGTTCAATTGTAACGGGAACCATTTCTGAATTCGAAGACAAACGCGTCATTGTCGACCTTGCCAACGGTGTGCGTGGAATGATCCGAGACAATGAGTTGGCGAAGAGTAAGTATAAGGAAGCGAAATCCGCCATGGAAGTCGGACAGGACGTTGAATCGAAAATCCTTAGCATTGACCGAAAGAATAGAAAAATTTCACTTTCGATCAAAGCGCTGATGATTGAAAGCGAGAATCAGGATTATCAGGACTATGCGAAAGAAGATTCAGGTCCAGCGCGAACTTTAAGAGATAAACTTAAAGAGAAGTTCTTCACCCCCACAGAGTGATAATGTTTACGCAAAAAGGTATACCGCAATGACTAAGAAGGAATTGATCGACTCATTGGCGTCAATTCACAACGACCTGCACAGAGACGATGTTCGTAAGGCAGTTGATTTGATATTGGAGTGTATAAGCGACGGACTCGCTGAAGGTAAACGTGCTGAATTCCGAGGCTTTGGAAGTCTGCAGTTGCGTTATAGGCAGCCTAGACGCGGCCGCAACCCCAGAACTGGTGACGCCGTTGATGTGCACGGTAAGTATTTCCCTCGATTCAAAGCCGGCAGAGGGTTGCGAGAACGCGTAAACAAGCCCGTAGAGGGTTATGACGACTGAACCGGGTAGAAGATTTCCGACATTCTAACAATTCTGCGCTTGAATCGATCGGTTTCGAGGTCTGATTGAACAAGATTCTTGTTGCCTTGGTCGCTATAGTCGCTCTATTGTTCGGGGTGACTTTCACCATCCGAAATCCACAAGTGGTGGACTTGTCCTACTATTTTGGGATTCAATGGCAAGGTCCACTTTCATGGCTGGTCATTATTGTCTTTGCAATCGGCTTGCTTACGGGAATCCTAGTCAGCTATCTACTGGCTCTTAAAAGAAAATTCTTATCCAATACCAAGCGATCGAAACCGACGGAGACTTAAACCATGGAACCTGAATGGTTGATATTGTTGTTGCCCCTTGCTGCAGCATCAGGATGGTTCGCCTCCAATTCGCTGTCTTTTCCATGGCGTAAACGCAACAAAATTCCTTCCGTCTATCTTCAAGGAATCAATTATCTGCTCAATGAGCAACACGACAAGGCGATTGAGTTATTCCTCGATATGCTTGAGGTGGATAGTGAAACCATTGAGATCCATATGACTCTGGGAAATCTTTATCGTCGACGAGGGGAAATTGAGCGAGCTACACTCATTCACGAAAATCTCATTGATCGTTCCGACCTGACTGCCGAACAAAAAAAACACGCGTTCTTCGAACTGGGTCATGACTTCTACACAGCTGGAATCCTTGACAGGGCGGAAAGAATATTTACCGAGCTCACGGACGATAGCAAGTTTGAGGAACAGGCTTACGAAGCACTGCGAGATATATACGAGCAGGAAAAGGAATGGGACAAATGTCTCAAGGTCACGAATAAACTCAACCGCTCGTCGTCAAAAGACTATTCGGCATTGATTGCGCAATACTATTGTGAGAAAGCTGAAGAGGCGATCCGGGAAGGACGCTACGATGTTGCTGAAGAGAACATCAAGGAATCCCTATCTTTCGATAAACACTGCGTACGCGCAATACTGCAATCGGGACGAGTCAAGGCCATTCGGGGCGATCATGAATCAGCAATTTCGATTTGGCGGGAACTTGAACAGAAGAATCCCAAATATGTGCTCGAAACTGTCGACCTGGTAGCTGAAAGCTACAAGGCAATCCATCAAATCAGTGAGCTAGCTGAATTTCTTCGAACCACTGCGGAAGCGACGTCTGATACAGATTTAGCTGTTGCTTACGTTGATGCACTGGAATCACAAGACAAGGATGACCGAGCTGGAGAATACCTGATTGAATGGACCAGAAGTCACCCATCATTGCATTGTCTGCACCGATTGATACTGCTGAAACTAAAGGAATCAGAAGGCAAGAGACCTTCCAGTGATTTCATGCTGATTGAAACGTTGATTCGGCGGGAAATGGAATCGGCAAGACACTATGCCTGTCTAAGGTGCGGATACACAGTGAAAACACTTCATTGGCAGTGTCCAGGATGCAGGGGATGGAATACGATCATGGCAACTCGACCAACAGCGTTACCCAGTTTGAAGCGAAATGAATTGAATGCCACCATCTAAATTGGATAGTATTCAATGAGTTCTGTGACTACTGCCATAATCGGAGGTTCGGGGTCTGGTACTTTACTACCAGAAATGACTGTCAAGGAGCACATCGAATTGACTACCCCGTATGGTAACCCGTCCTCTCCGATTGTCCATGGATTCTACAAAGATCAATCCTTCTACGTGCTTTATCGGCATGGAATGTCTCATACTTTACTTCCGCACAAGATTAACTATCGAGCCAACATCTGGGCACTATCAGAATTGAACGTGAAAGCAGTCGTCGCAATCGCGACTTGCGGAGCAATACGTTCGACTTTGGTTCCAGGTTCACTAATGGTACCGGACCAGTTGATTGACTACACTTGGGGGCGGGAATCGACATTCTTTGATGGTACCGATGGTCGAGTCGGTCACCTGGAGATGACTTACCCATATTGCTCTCAACTTAGAGAAGTTTTATTTCTTGCTGCAAAAAATTTGGATGTCACACTTGTGAACGGTGGGGTCTATGGCATTGCGCAAGGTCCGCGATTTGAGACGCCGGCTGAGATCAACCGAATGGAAATTGATGGAGTGGATGTTGTCGGAATGACCGGAATGCCTGAAGCAGCGTTAGCTGCAGAAAAGTCAATCTGCTATGCGACGGTGAATTTCGTTGTGAATCCAGCTGCGGGTCGCGGGAATCACGCGATCGGTATGGATGAGATCAAGATGGCTTGGGAATCAGGTTACGAAAAACTCAATAGACTGCTAGCTGAAACACTTGCGATAGCAAATGCCGGTGATCCCATGACGTCAGATAGTTCGGTCATGCTGATGTAAGCATTGGCTGTTCAGTTTGCGATCGTGCTATTGGACGAAAGGTCGGTTTTCTTGGGGCGAACCATGTAGAAGATCACTCCAAACTTTGGATGATCAAAATAGTGCAAATCTCCTATTTGCACTTGACGTCGCTCATTCAGTTTATATTCAGTACCTTTGGAATAAAGAGTGACGGGCTTTGGCAGATATACCGTTCCCTGTTCAACCGCAAGTGTCGGGCTGTAAGTTGCGTCAATTTCCAGCTGAAGAATTAACTGGACTTCGTACAAGGAAATCTCTCCGGAGAGCAAAAGTTGGGGAGTCAAGGAAATTTCTGAATGTTCGACATCAAGTGACACAGGAATTGTATGATTTTTTCTGACTGGCTCCTGAACCCAACTGAGAAAGTTCAGAATTGTATAGTCGGGGTGTTCGTCCAAGGTCTTGGCGAGATCGGTCAACTCTGTCGATCGAACTGATCTTGGAGTTTCCTCGGATACCGAATCGGGCTCCAGATCCAGTCCAGAAGTCAGATTGATGTCTTCGACCACGATGGTTTCCGATGGTTTTAAAAACCATTCCGGATTTTTTGAATCACCGTCAGCGTGAGCAAAGACGATCACTTCAATATGCACGGGTGCAGCGGACACGATCGTCGATGTCAGGAAAATCGACGACAGGAAAACAGCTTGGAGAATTCGATGCAATTTTGTTCGTAATTTCTTGACTTCAGACTTATTGTTTCATTTTAAACCTTCACCGCTGAACGCGTCGGAGCGAATCATCGCGTCCAGGGCGATCGGTTGGCGAACTTACTCATCTGCCCCCTTGATTAAGTTGTTCGAACTCGTGCGCGGCCATGCGTTCAGCGCTTGCGTCGCGTTCTCCCATCGCCATATGAATCACTGTGCGGCTTTCGGTTCCGCACCCTCGCTTGTCAGTCTTGCGCCCGTGTAAATGCTGATGCTTGTGCCGGTAGACTCGATCTTGCCGGCAGTTCCGACAAATGAAGCCGTTTGACTATCGATGGCGATCAAGTTTGTGAATGCAGGTGTGTTCGCTGGCATATTTCTTCTGCCATTGCTTGAAATCGATCGGAAACTGTTGCAATGTGTTATATCCTCAATCAAAACAACTAGATATTACACCATAGTTATTACCCGTGTTAAGGGGCATGCATGAAACTAAAAAGAATCAAGATATGCGGTTCACCGTTGTTCCTGACAAAATCACGGTTGCGTCAGCTACGGCATGCGAAGGATCGCAATGCCGGAAACAACAGGATGAATCTCGGCTCTATCCCGCCGCATGGGTTGAATCAATAATTGCAGTCGTTGAATATGGAGCGTGAAGTTTTGACAGAATCTTCAAGATCGGTGGAACTGATCCATGTCGTGGAATTGTGACGCTGGGGATTTCGTCACAGTCCTTTCGTGAAACAAGCAAGGAAAAATGCGCTTTTCTTGCTTCAGAATTACCAGAATCTGATCAGGTTGATCAAAAGTCAATCTGCGACTATACCACTGAACTGGATTCATCGTATCTATCCGGCGAAAATAATCCTCGTTTTCAGCTCGTCATAACAATTTTTTGGCGTTGTTACTGTTGCTTGTAAAGTACAACCGGCATCTGCAACAAAATCTTGGCGGTAACCGAAAAACACTGTGATGTCGCTAATACTGTAGTTACCTGCGACGAAACTCGAAGACATTTCAGTCATTGCTGTTAGGGTGAACTTCTGATTCTTCATCCGTATTCCGGTGCGCAATCGCGACCGAACCGGTGCATCCGTCTGGAGACTGACATTTCCGACCGAAACTGATTAGGACCCCGCGTTTCCGTTCCAATAGCCTGTCTCTCCCGGTGATCCGTAGTTGAGAGCTTGGTCGACAATCGCGCTAAATAGGTTCTAGGTGGCGCCCCAGATCTTTCGGACTGTGATCTTGCCGAAACGTTCGTAAAGGCCGACAAAGGGAAGCCTGCTGTCGGTATCGTTACTATCTTCGTTATTTTGGGCTGCTAGCACTAGTAGAGTCGATACTCCGCTCATATTGGTATATTGCCGTCAGGCTCTCGGACACCTCGTTCGAACCCTTGATGCCTCAGAGGGAAGCGAAATTTGCTACGCCAGGATCGGTGCCGATAGTGTTATCGTCATTGTCTTTTCTTGGTTCCGACTCGATGCCGGTTCGAATTGAACCGTACCATGACGCTTCCGCAAAGACTAGGGGGACTCAATAGCATACCTAGAAGCAATTCCATCAACAGTTTCCTCATGAACTACTCCCAAAGTCAATCAGTGAGTAAGTATGCAAAATTAACTGTTAGCATGTTTTTTATATTAACCGCCAATACTACATCAGGACCCACGATATAGCCAAAATACGGTCTAGACATTGCTTGCAAGGCATATGTGTTGCTTAATTAGTAGAGGCTCATACTGCACCCGCTCGCAACGGTTGGCTACTCATTTGTGAGTCTGCGGCGACTTGAAGAAGCCTTGTGACGTCAGGGCAACCACATACGTTCCAGGTTTTGCTCGTATGAAGGCCATCGCAAACGTCATAGTCATTTCCGATTATCTGGTATTGTGCGGGGTTGCCTCGATGGTCTGCCAAATCTCGGTACCGGAGCGAGCATTGGAAATTCGGCCAAGTGTTTGCGTCGGTCGTTGATTCGGTCGTTACGAATCAGACCATCTCGGCGTTATTGTTGGATTGTGTGCCAACGCAAGCCGAGTGTTTGTGTGGCTTGTGTCTCAGTCAGAACGCCACATTCCCGAAGCCGGTCAAGGCTTAGCCTGAGCCGGTATCGCCTGCGGACTTTCGCCAACTTTCAAACATTGAAATCACCACCCTTTCTGCTATATCTACTGCGACGGTTGAGGATATGGGCAATTTCACTTCCGGTGAACTCGTCAAGCAGCGAATCAATTTCGGCGAAGACCACAGATGGCGTTGATTTGGTGAAAAACCACAGTCAAATCGGATTCGTGCAAAAAATCCAGCACTCACCATATTTTTATTGAATGCACTGGTATTTCAATCTAGAGTGAGTTCTCCCTAGGTAGGAATACATATACAGTGCGGATTATCTGATGCTTTATGAAAAAGCGGAACAGCCCAACGGAATCAATTAAACACTCTGCACTATTTTATGGTTATACAGTTTGAAGAAATTTTGAAACGCGAGTATTAGAAATTGATGGGGACATTTGGCGGAAGATTCTCGTCGGAACTCTGTAAATTTGATTTCGGTACAACTATCACATCAATGAGCGAAAGATTTTCAACTGCTGCCTACGTCAATATGAGTTGAATAGTATTAATCGATGAAATCTCCATGCTTTTTGGCTTTACTTTTGAAATAAATAAATATATTATTTTCTTTCATAATCATGACTAGACATTCGGACAGTACCAGTAACAGAATTCTCAAACGGATTCAGTCTCGTAAGCGCGGATGGGTGTTTACTCCGGATAGTTTTGCGGATCTCGGCACGCGTCGGGCGGTGGACTTGGCACTAATGCGATATCGGGATGGTGGCATTATCCGTCAGCTTGCAAGAGGGCTTTACGATTACCCCATGACAGATCCTCAGTTGGGTCAGTTACAGCCCGCAGCGGATGACATTGCATCCGCTCTAGCTGGCCGCGACGCTACCCGTTTGCAACCTTCCGGGGCCTACGCAGCCAATCTTCTCGGACTTTCCACTCAGGTGCCCATGAAGGTCATTTATCTTACGGATGGTCGTACGCGGACAGTCCAAATTGGTGAGCGTCAGATTATCTTGAAGAACACCACTCCTCGCAATATGGCGACTGCTGGAAAGAGTAGTGGACTTGTGATCCAAGCTCTGCGTCACTTGGGCCGGAAGAGTGTTGATGACAGAATCATCTCACAGGTTGATCGACGAATTGACGAAAAAACACGGAAGCAGCTAATGGAAGATATCCGATACGCTCCAATCTGGATTGCCGATGTCATTCGCAAGTTGGCCGGGCATGATCTTAGGGCGAACAGCACGAGATGAGAGAATTTATTTTGATGTCGGCGGAACGCCGAAGAAGGGTTTGTACAGAGGTGGGGGCGAAACGCAACATTTCTGAATTTGCGATTGAAAAAGACTTCTGGATGTGCTGGACTCTGATCAAATTGTTTGAGTTACATGAATGGGGAGAATATCTGACGTTAAAAGGTGGTACATCACTATCCAAATGTTGGAATCTTATTGATCGCTTTTCAGAAGATATTGATATCGTCATCGATCGAAAGACTTTGGGCTTTGTCGGAGACAGTGCCCCTGAAACTGCGCCTAGCAAAAGTCAAGCGCGAAAGCGTATCAAGGCCCTGCGGGAAGCCTGCCAAAGCTTTGTCAATGATAGGATTTTTCCAACGCTTCTGGACGTGCTCTCAGCGGAATTATCAGATACGCCCGAATGGGCACTTAAATCTGGCCCGAAAGATTCCGACATGCAGATTCTGATGTTTTTCTACCCGACAGTCTTTCAGGAGTCGATCGGCTATCTTCTACGTGCCGTAATGATTGAGATGGGTGGCCGTCCGGACACAGACCCTGTTGAGTCCATCAGTATCAAACCTATCATCAGCGAAATATTTCCAGATTTACTGTCAGAACCCGAAACACATGTCTTCGCCGTCATGCCGAAACGCACATTTTGGGAGAAGGCGATACTCCTACACGAGGAATCATATCGGCCGAAAATTGACTGGAACCCGAAGACTATGGCCCGTCACTATTATGATCTGTACAAAATGATTCTTGCAGGTGTGGGTGACGCGGCCGTACAAGACATCAACCTGTTTCAGCGAATTGCTGCGCATCGTGAAGTGTATTTCCGTCGTACATGGCTCGATTACTCTACGCTAAAACCAGAGGCGTTGCGATTGCTTCCTGCGTCTGACGATAAATCAGCTTGGCAGGTTGATTACCAAAGCATGCAACAGGAGATGTTTTTTGGCGATGTTCCGACGTTCGATGAAATCTTAGAGGTAGTGGGTGAGTTTCAGGACAAGTTGATAACTAGCTCAGACTAGATTCGGGTCTCTCCATGATTATAAATGTCGAATATGCAATTGAGAGCCAATCTAAAATTTTCAACTGAAGCTGTGCACTCTAAATATTCGTAGTACTACGTCCAACCGATAAATGCAGTATTCTCATGCGACCACCAAAAATCGTCTCACGAAAGTTGATGAGTGAAAATATTCAGTTGGTTAATTATTTGATCGGGGAAGAAACGATGGTTTGAAGGTTGACGCGACTCTGTGGGGTATCCAGAGAATGTTATCCAGTTCAAGCAATTACAAAAATTCTATATTCACAATGAACGAAAAGATTAACAATGGCAAGCAAATGATATCTAGTAGACTTGTTCCGCATGCCGAAATTGAAGTGATTGAAAATGCTAGTCCAGCAGAATTGATGGCGCGTATCCGTCCTCAATGGCAATCGAGAAATTTGATTGCACGAGTCCACCGTCTGCTAAATGTAGACCCGAGCAGTGCATGTCAGAGACTTCTGAACGCTGCGATACATGATTTGCATGAAAAAATTGCAATTGCCGGAATTGATATTGCGAAAGATGCTGCGAATAAATACAAACTCCCACCTATAACACAATACGAAGATATCGAGCGCTATCCAACTTCCAAGCTTATCGACTTGGCGTACAGAATAGGCCTTTTATCGCGTCCAGAGTGGAGGCGTGTGTGCCGATGTTACGAAATCCGAAGCGATCTTGAACACGAAGATGACGAATATGAGGCAGGAATTGAGGACTGCATTTATGTGTTTAAAACTTGCATTGATGTAATCCTCTCGAAAGATCCGATTACCCTAGTTAAGGTTACTGACTTTAGAGATCTTATTGAACAAGCAACCCCTGCTGTTCCCGACGGAACCTTGCTTGAAGACTACAATAAGGCTCCCAAGCCTAGACAAGTTGAAATTCTTAAATTTTTAATTTCCAAAACCTTGAACAGAGAGATCCTGGATATCGTGCAACAAAATGCTTATACATGTATTTCCTATTTACAGCCTCTCACTAAGAGTGCTGTATTGGTTGAAATTGGAAGTCATTTGCAAGAGAAAGCAGGCAGAAATATTGATCAACGTACAGCAAGAATTGCAGAAGCAATTGGAGTATTTGCATATTTGAGGCAATCTTCTCGATGCAATTTTTTTGAACGATTTTACGACGAAATGGAAAATGTTGGAACACACTGGTCAGCTTATCAAGAACATGGTAAATTACTTCGCACTTTCATCGAATTTGGTGGTTTAGGACACTGTCCTTCCCCAATTCGGACCAAAATACTGGAATGGCTGATATTGGCCTATCTTGGCGTACCTGGTGGCGTCACAAGATATGGAAATACCAGACATGTTTTTTACAGCAATTCAGCGGCTCCTTTGATTGAAGAAATAGTCACTAAATCAGGAAATAGTATCCGTGAAGAATTGCTAACCTTAGCGAAATCCAATGCGATAGTCACAGCGCTGAAAAACAACCATATCAGTCGGCGTTTAGATAGATTACTAGACCTAGTCGATATTATCTGAAACACCTCCACACACAAAAATTCGCTAAGATATCAAACCACATCGATGCCTCAACATTAAAACTGATTAGGACATTCAACATGACTCCAGAAAACGTCGCCAGTGATTTTACGACTTTCCTTATTGCCGAATCGATTTTACTCGTATTAGTGCTGATCGTTCTTCCAATAATCGCAATTTGCCGCACAAGAAACCGAGCCACCGTTAAAAGGACTTGCATTTCCCCATGGTCAGCTACGATCATTGGATTCTATTTCGGGAGCGGAGGGTCGGGTCATATAGTACAAATTCCCCTAGTCCGTCACCAGATAGTTAATTATTCATATTCTCCGGCTTAATTATGAACTTGTTCGGATTGCAAATCCTCAATAGTTTGTGAATCTGTCGGCACATTTGCATTAACGCAAATTGTGCCAATTGCAGTTTACGTTTTCATTATCACTGCATTTACTCCGATCGCGTTCAGTGTGCCAATCATAAGAGCATTTGATGGAAAATGGTTTCGAACTCTTCGCGAATTTTACATGTGAGATTCACGATTCGTCGCTACCAAAGTTCAAATCGACAACGGTGTATCCTCAAAATTCCCGATTTACTTGATGCTTCGACAAGACAGCAATGAGACGGAACCTGAAAGTTGCCTCATGCAACGCCAATGTCGTCGTTTCGCTACGTTCAATTCGTACGAGTTGACCCGGAACATCACCAGATGTACTTTGTAAAATCAAATATTTTAAAAAACTATTCTCGTAGATAGCTTACACCTGAAATAGAGGAACAGTGATGGCAATAAATCATGTTATACGAACGGCAAGACTTACTGACAGCCAAGTTCTTGAATTGATGTTCGAACTCAACGACGAGCTGAAAATCGTTACGGCTAAAGTGAACATAGGTTTTAATCCTATTATGAGCTTTCAATTGTTAGCCAGAGACGACGAATCACTTAAAAAATTGTACGGAGATAGATACTGCATACTGGAGACCCAAGCGACGACTGCCACTGGATTAATAATTATTTTTTTGCGAGGAATTTGTGCAAATTACGAAAACTTCCGTCAACACCGCACTGCCTCTCCGTACTATGATGAAATAGTCGTGGCTGGGCAAATAAATGATGAAATTGACGAATTTTTAAGTTGTATGGACATCATTCAAAA
Organism: Arenicellales bacterium; assembly: GCA_951813075.1. Lineage (GTDB taxonomy): Bacteria > Pseudomonadota > Gammaproteobacteria > Arenicellales > JAJDZL01 > JAJDZL01. Next base: position 526,869 of record OX638343.1, read on the forward strand.
TTCTCTTCCAAGAATTTACCCGCTTCAAACAGACGATCAAGCACAGAGTGCGGCTGATATTCTTCAAAGGGAAATTATCAGTCTAACAAAAGAGTATAGGAAGGTGATAACTGGCCTCGAGGCTGAACGCGCCAGTTTCCATAAAACGTTTGAAGAATCACACCAGAAATTAAATACCGAACGTGAAGAATCCCGCAAAATGCTTGAAGCCGAACGTCGGAAATTAAACGCAGAACACCAAGCCGAGATAAAAAAATTTGAGCATGAAAAAATCCAAAGAAAACAAGAGTTATTAGACTACGAAGCAAATAAAAAAAGCGAGTTTCAAATCAAGAAAGAAAAACTCGACAAACGCGAAAAGGGCCTTGATGATCGACATTACATGCATACTCGACGTGATCTTCGGAATCAAATCACGAAGAATTATAAGGACCGTATCGGAAAAACCGTCGTATCGTCACGAGCGTGGAGAATACAGTGGCTCATTTTCTTGATGACTCTTTTCGCAGGTATAGTCGCGGGATATTATTCAATTGAAAGCTATCAAGATCTGTTGAATTTAGACAATGAGTCTAACGATCAATGGAAGATGGTTGGACTAAGTATACGCTCAGCTACACTGACGATTGCGGCTGTGGGGCTTTTCTTCTATGCCGTTAACTGGCTCAAAGGAATTTACGTTGATCATGTGCGAACAGACCGAAAATACGAAAGTTATGGAAACGATATTGACCGTGCTAGTTTTGTTATTGAAACAATCATGGAGGTTGGCGAAAAGGAACATGCGGAAGTGCCAGACACGTGGATATCTGGTGTTTGTCGAAATCTTTTTACCGAAAAAGGCAGTGATAGTTACGACACTGTCCCATCAAGTGTAGCGACCATGTTGCTTGAGTCAATTTCTGGTGCGAAAATTCGTACGGACGGTGCAGACATAGACTTAAAGAAACGTGACGCTCGTAAATTAGCGAGAAAATTGAAAAAAACGGATTAGTTTTTGTCGAAATATAGCAGTTGGAACGAACTCGGTTTTGCTAGGTAACGACGAGAGTTTGGCATGGCGTTGTATGGCAATTTTTACGCTATTACATAAATTAACGCGACTCAGAACGTTCTGGATTCGTGTAGGGCTGAAATCTGAGTACACGGGCTATTCTTGCGTGAGTAGTACAACAGTTATAAAGTCATATGACTCACACCATGGCATCATGGTCAATTCGGTGATTGAAAACCTTTGTAGTCAGTTCTGGACAATACTTGGTTCGTGCAACACCGGTAACACCCATTTCCGATTCGACGACATCGGTGTGGTTGCATCCAGTGCATTCCATATCGAGTAAGCATTATTTCCTAACTATACGCAAAAGTTGCAGAAAACGGTTTATCGCCCCCAAAAAAAGCAGCGATTAGTCAATTAACTCCTTAAACTCAGACTGGTATAATTTGAACTATCCTACGTTCAAACTTTCCTGCATTTCAAACAAGTATGGCTGTTCAGAGAATACTCAGAATGGGTGACGCTCGATTGTTTCAAGTGTCAAGTCCCGTTACGTCTTCTGATATCCCCAACTTTGCCAGTGTCATAGAAGACATGATCGAAACAATGAATGATGCGGATGGCGCAGGATTGGCTGCCCCGCAAATCGGGATAATGAAGCGAATTGTGATATTCGGGGTCGAACACAATCCTCGATATCCCGACGCTGAGTCCGTTCCGTTTACGATATTGATCAACCCTTTGATCACACCTCTGAACGAGGAGATTGAGTACGGCTGGGAAGGTTGTCTCAGTGTACCGGGTATGCGAGGATTAGTTGCCAGACATGCGAATATTCGATATTCTGGACTGAATGAGAAAGGCGAGCAGATTGATCGTACCGTTTCTGGATTTCACGCACGCGTCGTGCAACATGAATGTGATCATCTAGACGGAATCCTTTATCCGCTTCGAATCACAGATATGAGAAACTTCGGATTTGAGGAGGAACTCGCTGCCCAACCACTTGATTGCCCGCCATCCTGAGAGTTTGTGATCGCATGAAAGTCTAGGGTAGATTCTGCCCGTGACAAGCAGAACCCGAAATTGAAACGCACTAATCGTTAAGTGTCGGAGTGCCCCGGTATCATCGAAAGTATGTTCACAATGAAGAAAGCTCTCTCGATTCTTTCCTCAGCTGAGTTTAGCCTATGTGTGAACTCAAGTCTGGATTCAGCGTCGATTCTCCGGACAGTACCTGGATAATCGCTTATGAGATTTCTGATTGAAGAAACGTTTACATTATGAGTCCCACTAAACACGATGTTACCGGTTCTTTTCTGAATTCTCAATTTATTCAAACCTAATTCAACAGCTTTCAGTTTCAATGCCTTAACGGTGAAAAGTAAACTAACTTCTTCCGGTAATCGGCCGAATCTGTCTCGCATTTCAGACTTAATCTGAGCCAGTTCGTGTTCGTTGGCTGCAGCCGCAATTTTTCTGTAAAGAACCAGACGATGATTGACATTCTGAATCCACGTCTCTGGAATAAGCGCGGGGATATCAAGGTCGATTTCTACATCATGATTGTTTAATGGGAGATCGTCGTCAACAGTGGACGTCCGACTTGGATTTTCGAGCGCACTGATGGCGTCGTTCAGATATCTCGTGTAGATTGAATATCCGATTTCGTTCACAACTCCACTTTGCGCTTCTCCTAGCAATGCGCCAGCACCCCTGATTTCCAAGTCATGTGTAGCAATGATGTATCCGACTCCCAGTTGGTCAAAGGCTTCAATCGCTTCCAGTCTTCGTCTAGCATTGCTACGTAGCGATTCGGTACTGGGCACAAGCAAATAAGCATAAGCTTGGTGGTGCGAACGCCCGACTCTGCCTCTCAGCTGATGCAATTGGGCCAACCCGAATTTGTAAGCCCTATCGACAATGATGGTATTTGCTGTTGCAATGTCTATCCCACTCTCAATGATGGTAGTACAAACCAGAAGATCAAATTTACGCATGTAGAAGTCTTTCATAACTTTGTCCAGGCGGATTTTGGACATTTGGCCATGGGCATAGTTAATTCTGGCCTCAGGCACAATTCGACTGATCTCTTCGGTTACCCTACGAATTGTCTTGACATCGTTGAAGACGTAGAAAATTTGTCCGCCTCTTCTAAGTTCTCGCATACAAGCTTCCCTGACCAGTTCTGGATTCCAATTTTTAACAAATGTCCGGACGCTGAGTCTATTGTCGGGTGGTGTGGATATGATCGAGATATCCCGTAATTTGTTCAGCGCCATACTCAAGGTACGTGGTATCGGGGTCGCGGTTAGGGTAAGGATGTCTACATCGGCGCGCAGTTTCTTCAAAGATTCTTTCTGCCGCACTCCAAATCGGTGTTCTTCATCAATGATCACGAGCCCTAGATTTTTGAAGTTGATATCCGACTGAAGTAAACGGTGGGTCCCGATGACAATGTCAATTTCTCCCTGCTTTAAGTTATCAACAGCGATCTTCATAACAGATCTTTGCTGCATATTGGAAAGCAGTTGAATATGAACACCCATGTCTGAAAATCGATCAAGGAAAACATCGTAATGTTGTTGTGCGAGCGGTCTTGTAGGAACAACTACCGCAACCTGAAATCCATTCGCTACTGCCACCAGAGCGGCGCGCAGGGCAACCTCTGTCTTGCCGAAACCTACATCACCACAGACAAGTCGATCCATCGGACGATCTGATTCGAGGTCGCTTAAAACAGATTCAATCGCATGCTTCTGATCGTGTGTTTCTGCATATTGGAATCTGGACACAAATTCCTGATAATCCTGCACTGGCAAAGGCATGTTGTTTCCCTTCCGAACATCTCTCAGTGATTGAATTGCGAGAAGTTCCGCTGCGATATCGAAGGCTTGCTGACGAGCTTTGCGCTTCGATGCATTCCAAGACTTTGAACTCAGTGAATGTGGCTCTATATCTTCTGAATTTCCCCCAAGATAACGACTGATGCAGTCAACATTGTGTATAGAAACATAAAGGTTTTCGTTTCCTAAATATTTGATCTTGAGAAATTCTGAAGGATATTCGGCAACGTGCATAGTTACCAATCCCTGATAAAGTCCTATTCCGTACTGCTCGTGTACAACGGGTTCTCCGATTTTCAGTTCCTGCATGGAGTTGATTATGCTTTCGGGGTTTCTTCTGCGGTCGGCCTGTTTGCGGACCTGACCGCGATATCCCAATAGTTCGCCGCTTGTCAAAATTCGTAGTTGATCTTCCGGTAAGTTCAATCCACTAGGAAGATTTGCCATTGAAGTAGCGAATTGACGGGAATCTGCGAGAAACTCGTGCCAGTTCTCTACACGCGAATATTCAAGACCAAGACCCCGAAGCGCGGTTTCTACAATTTCACGCTGGCCAGAATCATCCAAGGTGATCAAGGTTCTTGATTTCGACTGTTTCAAGGTTTGGGAGAGTGAACTTTCAAAATTCCTGAAATGTTGGTTTTGCTGAGCCTGATCAGGTAATTTGGTATTGAAAACTCGGTTTGGGGTAGTCGAATTGTTGTCGATGTGAACTCGTTGCAAGCTGTTGATGTGTTGTTTAAGTTGCTCTGGAGGACAAAATAAATTATGAGTTGGAATTGGCAAACGTGAAGCATTTCGACGAGCGAATTCAAAGCGTTCTTCTGCATATTTCCAAAATTTCTCCACTGACGTCTCAAAATTCTCTGCGATGAAATATTTCGCGGACTTTGGAATGTAATCGAAGATGAGCGAAGTGCTGTCAAAAAACAGTGGCAAATAAAACTCAGCACCATTGGGAGGAATCTGTGAATCGATTTGACGGTAGATCTCATTATCCCGTGGGTCGGTATCAAACATTTGTCTGAAGCCCAGTCGGAATCGCTGAATTGATTTCTGATCCATGGGAATCTCGCTTCCCGGAAGAACCCGCACGCTGTTGACTTTCCGCAAGGAGAGTTGCTTGTCGACAGAGAAAAATCGCAGTGTCTCAATTTCGGTGTCGAAAAGCTCAATTCGAACCGGTTCTTCAGAGCCCATGGGGAATATGTCGATTATTCCTCCACGATAGACGAATTCTCCCGGAGATTGAACTTGATCAACACAATGGTAAGCGCAATGAATTAGGTGTTGCCTGAAGTTGTCTGTATCAATTGATTGGCCAATATCCAGAGCCAGCGAATTCGATGTGATGTATTCAACTGGGGGCAGTCTTTGCATAACATTGTCAGCCGATACGACCAGGATGGATGGTCCCATGCAGGGTAATTGGTAAAGAAGTCTGATTCGTTCTGAAACGATGTCTGGATGTGGACTGAAAGTATCGTAGGGTAAACATTCCCATCCGGGAAATAGGCTGATCGACAGGTTTTTCTCTCCGGAGCAATAGAAAATCAACGCTTCCCTGAGATTTTCTGCATCCCGACTGTTCGATGCCAGAACTACAGTGGGACCATTGTGTGAACCGGCAAATCTGGCGATTGCAAGCGCGTCTGCACTGCCATGCAATCCATTCCAGATCTCGAATGAAAGTTGTTCCGGCTCAGATGTTGGATTGAAGGGAGAAAAAGTCGAATTTTCTACCATAATCATAGTACTGCGAAAATCTTGAACGATAACGACCGGATCAGATAGTATGTGAACTTCCTGTAGGGCAGGTTGCTGATATGACTAATTTAGTCTGTCAAATAATTGGCATATAGCCAAACGCCAAGACTGCATTCAGACGACTAGAATTAATTGCGCAAAGCAATTTGAATAGACCCGACGAAAGAATATATATATTTTAACGGAACGATCTCGGAACTTTACCGTTTCTGTTGCGGTTCAAATCGACCTATCGAACCTGGACTTTTCGGATTTCGAATATTCGGCTGCTTTAATCATTCAACTCTTATTGATGCACATTCAATTCCCATAGCATTCGAGACCTATAGTATTTCGAGATAAAATTTCGCTGTCATCGACGATAATCTCTTGATTTAAAATAGAGACTGTAAGTCAACATATTGGATTTGAGAATCTCGATTGACGAAATTCAGAACTTGCCCTGTATAGATCCGAAATTCAAGAATTTTTTCGATATCGTATAACCCAGACAGAGAAAGGAGACGAAGTAGTTTGGTTAAGTATTGGGGTGTGATTCCTGCTGCTGGAATCGGTCAGAGGATGAATTCTCAAATTCCGAAACAGTTCATGCAACTGGGTAACCGAAAACTGATCGAATGGGCAGTTCAAGCGCTTGCCAGTCATAAAAGCATTCAAGGAGTTTACATTGGCCTTTCTGCCAACAACAAATACAGCGACTGGGTGATGTCCATTCATGAGAAAGTTTTGGATGTTTACGAAGGTGGCAGCTCGAGGAGCCAGACGGTTTTAAATGGCATTAATCACATGCTTGCTCGGGGTTGTTCATCTGATGATTGGTTACTGGTGCATGACAGCAATCGACCATTTTTGTCGCCAAGTGAAATTACCGGTCTGATACAGCAGATTGGCGATGATATCAACGGTGGAATACTGAGCCAACCCATATTTGATACGATGAAGCTGGAGTCTTCGGGCCGAATCAGAAAGACATTGCCTCGAGGCGAACTATTTCGAGCTCAGACACCTCAGATGTTCAAGTTGGGCACGCTTAGGAAAGCGCTGGAAGATTCTATCGAATCCGGTTCGGAGGTAACCGACGAAGCTCAGGCGATGGAAAGATCAGGTTATCATCCGCGCCTGGTACCGGGTCATTCAGCAAATATCAAGATCACAACCTCGGAAGATTTGACTCTGGCACAAGCCATGTTAAATCTTGACCTGGTTGAACAATAGCAACTGTTGCCAATTTGGAACGCTGAAGTGGACACAAGAGTAGGGTTCGGATTTGATGTCCATGAGTTTGCGGTTGGGCGCCCACTCATTCTGGGCGGTGTGACGATTCCTCACGAAGCAGGCTTGCTAGGCCACTCTGATGCGGATGCTGTTTTGCACGCAATTGTTGACGCCATGCTTGGAGCAGCTGGGCTGGGTGATATTGGGGGTCATTTCCCGGATACTGATCCTGAACACAAAGACAAGGATAGCCGGATGTTTCTCACATCAGTTTATCGAACCATACGCGAGCATAAATTCTCGATCGCCAACATAGATGTCACAATTGTCACTCAGGCGCCAAGAATTCGCCCGCATATTGAACAAATGAAAAATAATATAGCAACCGACCTTGAGATCGATCCAAGCCGTGTCAACATCAAAGCGACAACGACGGAACATTTGGGATTTATCGGGCGTAAAGAAGGACTTGCGGCTTGTGCAGTCGTAACTCTGAACAGTGCGACGGACTGAATCCAGCAAATTAATCTGAGGCTGGCGGCTAGTCAGCAAGGGCAGGTGAGTTTGCTATCTTTTTTTCTTTAGCAATACATACTTGGCGCCCGACCCACCATCGACAGGGGTCGCGTTGCAGTATGCAAGAACAAATTTGTTAAGCGTCAATAATTTTTGCGTGTGCAACTTGATTTTCGAGATGCCGTCAGGCGAGTTGAGCCCCTTACCATGGATAATTTTCACGCAGCGGAATCCTGAATTAACCGATTCGCGAAGAAATTTCTCCAAAATCGAATTCGCTTCGACGAAAGTGTAACCTCGTACATTAGTTTCATTTTGACGCGCAATCTTGCCTTGTTTCATCCGAATATAGTCTCGTCTGGGTAAACCAGACTTACACAGTTCTTCGTCACTTTCCCATTGAATGCTGGAATGATGAGGATTTTCGGACATTGATTCTTCCAATACCTTGGCTTCATCTGCAACGGTATGTTCGTTACTGGGTAAAGGTTTGTCTAGAGAATGTTCGATTTTGCCACTTGAGTCGATGGGTGTCACACCAAGGGAATTCATCGCAGACTCGAAACTTTTGTGCTTGATTTGCATAGTCTGCCTCGATTCCCGATCAGGATTCCAGATATTTTTGAGCATCCAACGCGGCCATGCAGCCGGTACCCGCTGAGGTGACGGCTTGCCTGTATATGTGATCGCTTACATCTCCAGCAGCGAAAATTCCCGGTAGACTGGTCGCTGTCGCATTGCCATTCTGTCCGCCACTTGTGATGATATAGCCGTCTTTCATCTCAATCTGACCGTCAAACAATTCAGTGTTCGGATTGTGTCCGATCGCGATAAACACGCCGTGTACATCAATTTCTCGCTGGTCGCCAGTTTGAACGTGTTCAATTCTCAATCCTGTCAGTCCCGATTCGTCGCCGAGCATCTCGTCTACAACATGATCCCACAAAATGGTAATGTTTCCTCCATTTTCAACAGAGCGACTCAATAGTCTGTCCGCGAGGATGGCTTCTGCTCGGAGTTTATCGCGCCGATGAATCAGCGTTACCGCCGCCGCAATGTTCGACAGATAAAGTGCTTCCTCCACTGCGGTATTGCCACCGCCGACCACTGCGACTTTTTGGTTCCTGTAAAAGAAACCATCGCATGTTGCGCATGCCGAAACACCTCTGCCCATGTAGCGGGATTCGGATTCCAGGCCAAGATATCGGGCAGATGCTCCCGTAGAAATAATCAAGGCGTCACACGAATAACGGCCTTGATCTCCTTTAAGTTGATAAGGTCGGCTACTCAGGTCGATTGAATTGATGTGATCATTGATGATCTCGGTTTCAAATCTTTCCGCATGACTGAACATGCGGTCCATCAACTCAGGGCCTTGAACGCCATTGTTATCTCCTGGCCAGTTATCAACATCTGTCGTTTTTGACAGTTGGCCACCTTTCTCAATACCTGTGATCAGGACTGGCGATAGATTAGATCGTGCTGCATAGACCGCAGCTGTATATCCAGCTGGCCCAGAGCCGAGAATCAACAGCTTACAGTGTTTGTTCGAGTTTTCATTCATCACTATTTCAATAGTCGGTGTCAGCGCAGATTGTGGTACATATCAATGTGAATTCGATTCAAACAATCGAATTGGAAACCGATTCCGGAAGGTAAGAATTGAACTGATTTCAATCTTAGAAATTATAGAACAAACCTGAACTGAATGAGTCGGTTCAGACGGACCAAATCACCAAAATTACTAGAGTATTCGATTGATTTTTAACCGAAAGTCATGTCTTGATTCCGTAGTTCCAGCCTGCTACACAGTATTCCACAATGTTTACTCTGCGCAAACTAAACTATAATTATGATGCCTATCTCAATGACTTCAGGTTCATCTTTAGTCGAACAGGTGCGAAATTCCATCTAATCTCTTTTAATCAAAGTCAATACAAAATTTGCTGTGTTTGAAAAAGGAAAACAATCCATTGCGGGACACGGAACAGAAATTCTCGTTCTTTTTCTGATTTGGACACTCGCAATAGTCCTTCTAGCAATTTTCTTCACTTACTCGGCTGATGACCCGGGCTGGAACAACAGTAATATTCTTCCAGATGACGCGAGCCCAAACAATATTGGTGGCATAGTTGGTGCCCACATCGCCGACTTGGGGATATTCACGTTTGGATACTTTGTCGCATTCATACCACTTTGCATCGCTCAATTCGGTTGGAATTACACAAGGAAGTGGATGAAAAAGGGTGATAACCCGATCCTGGTTTCAATCCTGTTTTTTGTCGGCATAATCCTCGCCATGATTGGCGGCTGTGGTCTCGAGTATCTATACTTCCCGGCGACTACTCCAAATTATGAATCAGGTGGCATTCTGGGTTTTGAAGTCACCCGTAACGCAGCTATTTTAATTGGTCCGAATTGGGAATTGGTCGCCTTTTTGTTCATCACGTTTTTCATATTGGGCACAGCGGCAATCGGGATAATCCCTTGGAATCACATTTTGAATACGACTGGTAGTCTGTTTTTGGCAACATGCAAATTTCTGTTTGTTCCGAAATCGGTCAGAAAGGAAACAAAGGTATCGAAAGAGGCTATTGCAGATGACCCCAAAGAACAAATTGAAGAGACAAAACACAAAACGGTGAAACGGCCACTTAAACGGCTTTCAACTGAAAAATCTGGTGCCACCTTTCGCAAGAAGGAAATAAAGTCCCGGGATAAACCAAGTCCCACCCCAACTCGTAAAACAAAGCGAGTAGAGCCGACGATTGTGCCAATAGACAATGCAGGTTTGATCGACAAGAAACGTGTGCGATCTCCGACGTTGGCACAACAAGACAAAGATAGCCCACCACGACCCGTCGAAAATGAAACTCCGGTTCGTCCTGAACAAGAAAAAGAATCCAAACCAGTTTTCCCGAAAACGTCTTTGTTGGACCCGTCAAACAAATACAGCAATGCATATTCGGAGCAAGAAATCTATGACATGGGCGACAAGATCGAAACCATGCTGAAAGATTTCAACGTTGTGGTGGAAGTGCGCAAGGCGCATCCCGGACCTGTAATAACACAGTTTGAGATCGAACCGGCAGCGGGTACAAAAGCAAGCCAAATTGTTAGTCTTTCCGCTGACCTTGCGAGGACATTGACTGTTCAAAGTGTCAGAGTTGTCGACAATATTCCTGGAAGCTCGTATGTCGGTATTGAAGTACCCAACAAGAAGCGTGAAATGGTTCGACTGATAGATGGTCTTGAATCTGAAGACTACAAAAAATCAGTTCATCCGCTGACTCTGATTCTGGGTAAGGACATACGGGGCAATACAGTGCTGTCCGATCTTGCAGCTATGCCTCATTTGCTGATTGCCGGTACCACCGGCGCAGGAAAGTCAGTTTGTCTGAACGCAATCTTGCTGAGTTTCCTATTCAAGTCGACTCCGGAAAATCTAAGACTGATAATGATCGACCCGAAAATGCTTGAATTCTCAATCTACGAGGGTATTCCGCATCTTCTGACGCCAGTAATTACAGATATGAATAAGACCGAGAATGCGCTTCGCTGGTGTATCGCAGAAATGGAACGTCGCTTTCGACTGATGGCCGAGCTGGGGGTTCGAAATCTAGACAATCTGAACGATACGATCCGCAAATCCAAAAAAGCAATTCCGGACCCACTGAGTCAAGACCCTGAAACAGCTGACGTCCTTAAACCTCTTCCATACATAGTTTTCATCATCGATGAACTATCAGATCTCATCATGGTGATGGGAAAGAAGGCAGAAGAATTGATCATCCGTATCGCGCAGAGAGCAAGAGCAGCCGGTATTCATCTGATTGTCGCGACCCAACGGCCTTCGACTGATGTAATCAGAGGAGTACTGAAAGCGAATATTCCAACAAGAATTGGGTTTAAGGTGGCATCCAATGCCGATTCCAGAACGATTCTCGATCAGGTAGGTGCAGAAAACCTTCTAGGTGCGGGTGACATGCTGTTTCTACCACCCGGCAGTGCATCGCTGATGCGCGTTCATGGCGCGTTTGTCTCGGATGATGAGGTCAAAAGAGTGGTAGACAGCGTCAAGCATGCCAGCAAACCGACTTATGACGAGAGTCTAACCGCAGCTATCAGCAATCCGGAAGGTGCTGGTAGTTTTGGTGGTGCAAGCATCGCTCAAGGGGAAGAAGATGAGCTTTACAGCAAAGCTGTAGACTTTGTGATTCGGTCCAGACGTCCGACTATATCATCTGTACAGAGATTCTTGCGAATAGGTTATAACAGGGCTGCCAGATTGATTGAAACCATGGAGGAGGCCGGAGTCATCGGCCCGGTTCAGGCAGGTGGTAAACGCGAAGTGCTGGTTCCTCCCCCGGATGATTGATGTGAAACAAGCCATACTTAAACTCGTTACATATGCAACAGTAACCCTGTTTGGCGTTTCTTCAATCACAACTTTTGGTTCGGAATCGACGGATCGCTTCGATAAATTTTTCAGCGAAACGTCTACATACTTTGCGGAATTTCATCAATTGATCCTCGATGAAGGGTTACATGTCGTCGAGGAAACTACAGGATTGATGTGGATGAAGCGCCCGGATCGGTTTCGTTGGGAATACTTTGAACCGTTTGCCCAGACGATCATAGGCGATGGAACAGATGTCTGGATTTATGATCCTGAACTTCAACAGACCACGGTTCGCCATTTTGCTGACGTCGTCAATCGCAGTGCAGCGGAAATTTTGGCTGGGATCGATAATGTGAAAGAATTCTATCATGTCGAGGACAAAGGTGTTCAAGGCGAAATTGCCTGGGTTTCGCTTATACCCAAGGATGAGGATTCTGGACAGTTTCAGTCAATGCATCTTGGTTTCGACAAACGCACCCTCAGCGTCATTCAGATTCTGGAAAATTTGGGCAATACAACTCGATTGCAATTCTACGATTCCATGATCAACGAACAATTCGACGTAGCAACGTTTCAATTCGAGGTGCCGGAGGATGTCGATTTGATTGATGCCCGCGAGTAAAGCCGATTAACAAGCGTCGCACAAGATGGAGTGAAAAAACCGACTGAAAAAACAATCAGTGATCATCCTCGGCTTACGCCTCTTGCCGAACGGATGCGACCTGAAACACTTGAAGACATTTTTGGGCAGAACGATCTGCTTGCACCTGATAAACCATTGGGAATCGCAATCAGGTCGAAGCTTCCCCACTCATTGGTTTTGTGGGGCCCGCCGGGAAGTGGCAAGACGACGCTGGCAAGAATTATTTCCAATTCATTGGACGCAAATCTGTTGACAATTTCTGGCGTCGACAGCGGAATCAAGGAGATTCGAGAAGCGACCCGGTTAGGCAAGGAAGCGAAGGCCGAGGGTCGTGCTACAGTCTTGTTTGTCGACGAGGTTCATCGATTCAATAAATCTCAGCAGGATGTGTTTCTTCCTCATGTCGAGCGCGGTGACGTGATTTTCGTTGGTGCGACAACCGAAAATCCCGGATTTGAACTAAACAGCTCACTACTTTCCAGACTGAAAGTTTATGTGCTCAAGCCTCTGCAGACTGACGATATTCGTAAAGTTATCGCAAGATGTATGGCCGTTGGCGTTGACGTACTGCCCAAATCATTTTCACTTTCGGAAGAGGCATGCACCATATTTGCCGAGTCTGCCAGCGGAGACGCACGTCGTGCAATCAATTTTATTGAAGTAGCTGCCAGTATCGTACAAAGCGACGAAAACGTGACTGTATCCGCATCACTTGCAGCAGAAATTGTCGGCCAGCCTACCGCAAGATTCGACAAGCGTGGCGATGTCTATTATGAATTGATTTCCGCAATGCATAAATCGGTTCGCGGCTCAGATCCCGATGCCAGCCTCTACTGGCTGGCAAGAATGTTGAAAGGCGGATGTGACCCGCTCTACATCGCCAGGCGAATTGTACGGATCGCGAGCGAAGATATCGGAAACGCTGATCCCAACGCACTCAACATCACACTCAATGCCTGGGATGCTTATCGACGTTTGGGAACTCCAGAGGGAGAGCTGGCTATCGCTCAGGCAGTTATCTATCTTGCTTGCTGTCCAAAGAGCAACGCGGCCTATAAGGCATTTGGTGAAGCCTGTGACGACGCTGACAGACACAACCACGTTGACGTACCGATGCATTTGCGCAACGCACCGACGCAATTGATGAATGAACTTGGTTACGGCGATGGCTATCGATATGCGCACGATGAGCCTGATGGGATCGCCGCAGGAGAAAAATATTTCCCTGATGGTATGAAAAATGCCACCTACTATCGTCCGGTAGAACGTGGTGTTGAGAAACGAATCAAACAATATCTTGAGTCATTTCGCAACCAGACTCGCTCCGATTGAGATAAAGCGCTAAAGGAGAAACTTCGACAGGCACGAAGCGAACTTTGTTGAAACCTTATAATTGACTTTTGAATTCATCGGGATTCCATTAATCCTTGCATCGATTATTGAACAGATACTTTCCCCTTACACCCAAAGCGCCACTATTCAAAGCAAATATACAAAGCAGAGGATGAAATGCTTGATCAACAACTATTGAGAAACGAGTACAAGTCAATAGGAAAAAAACTGAAGTTCAGAGGGCTTGATTTTGACGAATCCGCGTTCGAAAACCTGGAATCGCGAAGAAAGTCAATTCAGTCAGATACTGAAAGTGCTCGGAACAGGAAAAACCATTTATCGAAACAAATCGGCAGCGCGAAGGCTTCCGGAGCAGATGTTTCCGAACTGATGGGACAAGTCGACCGTGTTGGAGCGGAACTGGAAACGTTGGAAAAGCAATTTACCGAGGTGCAGGAAGAGTTTCAGGCATTTCTGTCAGAAATTCCGAATCTTGCGCATGAATCGGTTCCTGTCGGACAGTCCGAGGATGAAAACGAAGAAATCCGAAAAGTAGGAGAACCGCGCTCATTCGCATTTCAGCCAAAAGATCATGTCAGTATCGGTGAGCAGTTGGGGATGCTGGATTTCCAACTGGGTGCGACACTCGCAGGTGCTCGTTTTGTAGTAATTAGAAATCAACTCGCGGCGTTACATAGAGCAATATCTCAATTGATGCTTGATGTTCACACAAGAGAACATGGTTATGAAGAGGTTAATCCACCATTCATTGTCAACGCCGGCATACTTTACGGTACCGGGCAATTGCCAAAGTTTGAGGAAGACCAGTTTCATCTGAAGGATGCCCGGGACTTTTATTTGATTCCGACAGCAGAAGTTCCATTGACGAATATCGTCAAGGACCGAATTGTTGACCTTTCAGAATTACCGATGAAGTTTGTCGCACACACGCCATGTTTTCGTAAAGAGGCGGGTTCTTACGGCAAGGATACACGCGGTATGATACGTCAACATCAGTTTGAAAAAGTTGAACTGGTGCATATCGTCAAACCGGATGAATCTTATTTGGCTCTCGAAGAATTGACTTCCAATGCAGAAAGAATCCTTAAGCTTCTTGGATTGCCATATCGAGTCGTCGTTCTTTGCACCGGCGATATGGGATTCAGTGCAGCGAAAACCTATGACATTGAAGTTTGGTTGCCGGGTCAGCAGAAATATCGAGAAATTTCCTCATGCAGCAATTGCGAGGGTTTTCAGGCACGCAGAATGAAAGCGCGCTGGCGAAACCCGGTCACCCGCCGACCAGAACCAGTTCATACTCTGAACGGTTCTGGCTTGGCAGTGGGTCGAACGTTTATCGCGATTATGGAAAACTATCAGAATGAAGATGGTAGCATAGACATTCCGGAAGTTTTGGTGCCATATATGGGTGGAACCAAGCGAATCGAACTCTGATCGATTCAATTTGAGACTGGATTGTCAGGCAACTGATCAGCGTTTTCGATCAACGGGTTTTCGAGGGATGTAGAGGTCTGTTACAGTCCCTTGATAGACTTCCGCAGCAAAATTGATTGTTTCCGACAAAGTTGGATGCGCATGTACGGTCAACGCCAAGTCTTCTGCATCCGATCCCATCTCGATTGCCAGTGCTGCTTCCGCGATCAGCTCGCCTGCATTAGGTCCTGCGATTCCAGCGCCGATCAGTCGATCTGATTCGGGGTCGAACAGAAGTTTGGTTATTCCTTCAGGTCGAGACATTGATAGTGCACGGCCGCTCGCACGCCACGGAAATACCGACTTCTTGACAGCAAGGCCGGATCGTTTGGCATCTTTCTCAGTTACACCGACCCAGGCAATTTCCGGGTCCGTATAGGCAACGGAAGGTATGATCGAGGTGTCGAACCCCGATTTGATTCCTGATACAACTTCTGCGGCGACCTTGCCTTGATGAGTGGCTCGGTGCGCTAGCATTGGATGGCCGGTTATGTCGCCAATCGCATAGATTCCATCGACATTGGTTCTTTGTTGTGCATCAACCGGAATGAACCCTCGCTTATCGACAATAACACCTGCGGCTTTTGCGTTAACAAAATCACCATTTGGGATACGTCCTACAGCGGCGAGAATCATGTCAAAATTTTGGATGATTTTGCCTTCGCTGTTTTCAAATTCGACGGTCAGTTCTTCTTTATCTGCGTCAATGGAAATCACTTTGGTATTGAGAAGAATATTCTCATACTTCTTTTTCACTCGCGAAGTAAGTGGTTTCACGATGTCAGTATCTGCTTCCGCGATCAGAGAATCCAGGATTTCGACAATCGTCACAGCGGTGCCGAGTTCGTGATAGACGGTTGCCAATTCAAGTCCGATAATCCCACCTCCAATAATCAACAATCGTTTCGGAATCTGTTCAAGGGATAGTGCGCCTGTCGAGTCGACAATGCGAGGATCATCAGGCAGAAAAGGCAGGGACGCGGGACGTGAACCGGCTGCAATAATCGCATCTCTGAAATAGACTCGGCTGGAACTTGACTCATCGACAACATTGATAGCGTCAGAACTTGTGAACTGACCGACCCCGGTGATGACCTCGACACCTCTTTGTTTGGCAATTGCCGCAAGGCCACCTGTCAGCTGCCCAATGACTTTGTCGACCCACTTGCGTAGATGTTGATGATTAATTTTCGGCGCGTCAAACAGTACACCACACTCCTTGATCTCAGCCGCCTCACAGACGACTTTGGCCACATGAAGCAAGGCTTTCGATGGAATGCATCCGACGTTGAGGCAGACACCGCCAAGTTGTGGATAGCGTTCGATCAGAACGGTCTTCTTGCCTAGATCAGCAGCTCTGAATGCAGCTGTATATCCGCCAGGACCAGAGCCTAGTACAGCAACATCAAAATGAATTTCGTGGTCTCTTGTATCCAAGTTTCAAATACCTGAATGGCGCGATGCACTTAGAGTAGAATTCGCCTGGAATCGAATAATAGTTGACAGACGAACTTTACAAAACGTGCCGCCTCAGCCCCGTCTATAACCCGATGGTCATAGGAAAGTGACAAAGGCAGCATGGTTTTCCACTCGACACCAACATCGCTTGGGAATGCGGCTTGGTGATTTCTGCTCACACCCAAGATTGCCACTTCTGGCGGGTTGATGATTGGTGTAAAAAACCGCCCTCCGATTCCACCAAGACTGGAGATCGTAAAACAACCTCCCTGGAAGTCTGTCGGGGTTAATTTGCCCGAACGTGCTTTTTCGCCGAGATCTTGCAGTGTTCTGGCGATTTCAAGCACACCAAGCTTTTGGATATCTCGAATCACCGGAACCACCAAACCATTCGGAGTATCAACAGCAACTCCGATATTGAAATAATTCTTCATGATCAGACTCTGCCGGTCTGGGGAGAGCGACGCGTTGAAATTCGGATACTGTTGAAGCGCATTGATAATCGCCTTGCAGATGAACGCGAGTATCGTCACGCGAGTGCCAGAAATTTTTTCTTCAGCGTCAATGGCTTTTCTAAAAATTTCCAGCTCAGTAATATCTGCTTCATCATGGTGGGTGACGTGAGGAATGTCCAACCATGCTCGATGTAATCGATCTCCGGTAATTCGCTTGATCTTGGAGAGTCTGACTGATTCGATCGGGCCGAATTGGGAAAAATCCACTTCCGGAATCGGTGGCGGTCCGATAAACCCACCGCGAGCATGTGAGAACCCCTCCTGAAGGATGTTCTTGACATAGCTTTGCACATCGTCCTTTATGATTCGACCTTTGGCACCTGTACCTCTAATTTGCGAAAGATCAGCACCAAGTTCTCGGGCAAAACGCCGCACCGCAGGACTTGCATGTGCGAGAGTCCCTTTTGCCCGTTCGACAGGTGGTGGTAATACAGGCGGTCTTTTTGGAGCAAATGGATCAGAATCGACTGTAACGGCGGGGTCACTTTCGTCAACGGATTCAGCAGGAGACTCTTCCGCCATAGTCTCGGCGGACTCTTTTTCAGGATTCTCTGGCTCAGGTTCCGATTCCTGTGCAGTTTCTATTTCGGAAACACCTTTAAGCATCAGAATGGCATCTCCTTCAGAAATTTTGTCTCCAACAGAAACTACAATTTCCACTACCTCGCCGGATTCAGGAGCTGGTACGTCCATTGTAGCCTTGTCGCTCTCGAGTGTGACAAGTGAATCTTCGGCAGAAACCGTATCGCCCGATGCAACATGGATTTCAATAATTTCCACGTCGGTAAAATCACCAATGTCAGGCAGTTTTACCGTAAAGAGATCACTCATTGCAGTACCAAAATGTAGTGTGTTGAAATGGAAGGACGGGGATTGTATTCATGACTAACCTTGCCCAAAGGTCAGTCCTGGCCAAGGTGTTTGCATCAATTGCATGGCAATTTTATATTCCAGACAAGATTCTGTTGCAGTTCGCCGCACGCGGAGCACGAATTATTCTGATCAAGTTCCGTTTTCCGCCTGAAACTTGAGATCAATCTGTCTACCACTTCCTTCGCTGATCGGTGTATCCCTTGAACGGATTCAATTTGTTTTTTAATCTTTTCGAGGAAATGCTCCCAGACACAACGAGTTGCCTCGAGACATAGATCAAGTTGCCCGGCACTATGTTCGAAATTAGGATGCAGATCGAACTTGACGTTTTTGTAACTCATTAAAATTACGAATTTCGAAAAATATTGGATAAATTCAAGTACATTATCGTACAAAGACTTCACTGCCTGTAAGTTACCTGGCTTCTTCTTGCTGGAGAGCGAAGATAGAAGTATATCCTCCCGACCAATCAGGAGGAATTTGACATGGTCGATCATCATGATGCGCCCAGCGTGCCGTCTTACCTCGCACAATCGTTTGATAAAATTTGGAAGGAGTCGGAACCGGCGTATATGGCATCGCATCCGCTGACGAATAAACATTAAGAAGTAACGGACGTCCAACAGATGACCGATTTGGCATTGAAGAATGCAGCGTCCTGCAATTGTGTATTGTGAGGGATCCGGCAGGGCCACTCAATTCTGTCGCGTGGGTTGTATCCAGATTTGAAGCATCATCTATGTTGAGGCATCCCATCCACTGACCCGATTCGTTATATTGGTCGTACAAATCATGTTTGTGGCTCTTGGGTAGAACAACCAGCGGACCTTGTTCAGGACTGCAGTCATAAAGATAGAGCCCTACGGTGAGCGGACTGTAGTTCGTGTGTGGCCAAAATTGGATGTCCTGATGCCATTTGACTTCCTCGCCACCATGTGCCCATTTGAAATTTAGTTTCGAATGGTGAAACTTGACATCCGGACCGACTAAATCAGCCACAATATCCGTGATCAATGAATTCGATGCAAATTCCCAGTACGTATCGCTCTGGTCGTTCGGACTGGTTAGCCGCCTAAGTCGGGGATTTTCAGAACTGTGATCTTTCTCAATGTCCCAGATCACATCGGAAACGCTAATCGATCGACTGAATTCTATCATCTCGTCGGTTACAGCACGAAGCCGTTTCAACCAGTATTCTGGAATAGCACTCTCCAACAGGAGATAGCCATTTTCAAAATAAAAATGCCTTTGATCATCACTAAGTGTGTTGGGTGGGTACTGAATGATTTCGTCAACTTTCATTTCCTTACCTCTACCAAACAATCGTAATTTTTTTGAAGTCTATTGTTTGACTTACTTTTCGATGCGTGCTCGGGAAGCCTTCGAGACTCACTCTCGTTTCTTCTCCACCGCAATCTTATTTCAACTGCTGGCGGGGTCCGGTTTCGAAGGATCGATTCCATATTTCTTATACATTTTTGCGACCACAGCGGACTTCAACTGTCCCTCGTCTGCAAGTGCCTTCAATGTAGTAGCGGCTATATGTTCTCGGTTTACTTCAAAGAACCATCGCAAATTCGCGCGAGTGTCTGAACGCCCGAATCCGTCGGTACCCAATACATGGTAATTGCGTGGCACAAATCCTCGGATCTGCTCCGCATAGTTTTGGACATAGTCTGTCGCAGCGATGACGGGGCCTTGCGTCTTTGCGAGACATTGTTCAACATAGGAGGTTTTTGGTTTGGATTTAGGATTGAGTCGATTGACTCGAGCAACGGATTGGCCTTCTCGCGCCAGTTCGTTGAAACTCGTTACGCTCCAAACATCTGCGGCAACCCCATACTCGGATTCGAGTAGCTCAGCCGCTGCAATGACTTCTCGCAATATCGTACCGCTTCCCAACAATTGCACACGAATCTCGCTATCACTCTCGGAGCTAATCAATTGATACATGCCTTTTACGATTCCCTGTTGTGCGCCTTCCGGCATCGATGGATGGGCATAGTTTTCATTCATGCATGTGATGTAGTAGTAAACAGGTTCAAGTTCTCTGTACATTCTGCGCAGTCCGTCGTGAATGATCACAGCGAGTTCGTAGACATAAGTCGGGTCGTATGAAACACATGACGGAACGGTCGATGCGAGGATATGACTATGTCCATCTTGATGTTGCAATCCTTCTCCAGATAGTGTCGTGCGTCCTGCGGTACCGCCGATCAAGAAGCCACGGGTTTGTATATCGGCTGCTGCCCATGCCAAATCACCGCATCGTTGGAATCCGAACATCGAATAGAAAATGAAAAACGGGATCATGTCAAAATCATGATTGCTAGCAGATGTACCAGCCGCAATCCATGAACACATCGAGCCGGCTTCATTGATGCCTTCTTGCAATACCTGCCCGGTTTTAGACTCCCGATAAGACATAAGCTGATCGGAATCTTCAGGTTCGTAAAGCTGTCCGAATGGCGAATAGATTCCGAGTTGCCGGAACATGCCTTCCATGCCGAAAGTGCGTGATTCATCCGGTACGATCGGTACGATTCGTTGTCCGATTTTCTTATCTCGAATCAGACTGGTCAGAATACGCACAAATCCCATGGTTGTTGAAATCTCACGCTCACCAGTTCCTTTCAATTGGGTATCGAAAATGCTCAGCGGAGGTATTTCCAACTTGGTATCCGGTTGTCTTCTAACCGGTAGTGGACCACCCAGCTTGCGTCGCTGATCTAGCATGTATTGAATTTCCGGGCTATCCGGTGGTGGTCGGTAGTATGGCGCCGATGCTATTTGTTCATCGGTAAGAGGGATTCTGAAGCGATCGCGGAATGAAACCAATGAGTTCTCACCGACTTTTTTCTGCTGATGGGTGATATTCTGACCTTCTCCAGCTTCGCCCATGCCATATCCTTTGACAGTCTTGGCCAGGATAACGGTTGGCTGTCCCGTATGCTGGACTGCTGCCGCGTAAGCCGCATAAACCTTGTGTGGGTCGTGTCCACCACGATTCAGACGCCAAATATCCTCGTCAGTCATTTTGGCCACCATAGCAAGCAATTCTTCTGACACCCCGAAGAAGTACTCCCGTGTGTAAGCACCACCTTTGGCCTTGAAAGCCTGATATTCCCCATCAACGGCATCTTCCATGCGTCTTCGCAGCGTTCCGTTGATATCTGCCATCAGCAGCGGGTCCCAATAAGAGCCCCAAATCAGTTTGATCACATTCCAACCGGCTCCGCGAAATTCACTCTCAAGCTCCTGAATAATCTTGCCGTTTCCACGCACCGGCCCGTCCAGTCTCTGTAGATTGCAATTGACGACGAAAATAAGGTTGTCGAGTCGCTCTCGACCCGCTAATGACAGGGCACCCATTGATTCAGGTTCGTCCATTTCTCCGTCACCGACGAAGGCCCAGACTTTCCGTCCGGACGTATCATTCAGACCGCGATTGTCAAGATACTTCATGAAGCGTGCCTGATAGATTGCCATGATCGGCCCCAATCCCATAGAAACAGTCGGAAACTGCCAGAAATCCGGTTTGAGATATGGATGCGGGTAAGAGGGCAGGCCGGCCCCATCGGCTTCTTGTCTGAACTTCTCAAGATCGCCTTCGTCCAAACGTCCCTCGAGATATGCACGGGCATAGATACCCGGTGCGGAATGTCCCTGAATAAAGATCAGATCACCCCCGTGCGACTCGCTCGGTGCATGCCAGAAGTGATTGAATCCAACGTCGTAAAGCGTTGCCGACGAGGCAAAACTGGCAATATGTCCACCAAGTTCAGATGATGACTGGTTGGCTCGCACAACGATTGCAAGAGCGTTCCATCGGATCAGCGAACGGATTTTCCATTCCAGTTCATGATTACCTGTACTCCGTTGCTCGTTTGCCGCTGCGATTGTGTTGACATATGCGGTGGTTGCCTTGTGGGGAATGTGAGCACCGGAACGACGGGCACTGTCGATCAGTTGTTCAAGCAGGAAATGCGCACGCTCGTGACCCTCGCGGTCAATTACGCTGGCCAGTGCTTCCAGCCATTCTTGCGTTTCGTCCGGATCGACGTCAATCAGTGGTTTCGGCTCAATCATACTTGATCATCCAATGTATTGATTTATACAAATTAATGGCTAACAAGAACACTAATTTTGAACATCCATGTCGCGAGTCTCTAGTGTTGCTGGCGATTGGCTGAAATGCCTGTGCAAGACATTCCCAGTGTGCGATTCACTCACCATCCGTACTTGCTCAGGGGTACCGCATGCTGTGATGAAGCCTCCCTCATCGCCTCCTTCGGGGCCGAGATCGATAATCCAGTCGGCTGATTTGATGACCTCCAGATTATGCTCAATGATGACGATAGTATTGCTACGGTCACGGAGTTCCAGTATAACAGAAAGCAGTTGTTTGATATCTTCGAAGTGTAAACCGGTTGTCGGCTCGTCCAACAGATAAAGCGTACTGCCTGTATCGCGCTTGGATAGTTCCAAAGACAGTTTTATTCGTTGTGCCTCGCCACCGGAAAGTGTGGTGGCACTCTGCCCGAGGCGGATGTAATCCAGTCCAACGTCGCGCAGAGTAGTCAGTTTGCGCTCAATTGGCGGTACCGCAGAAAACTGTTCCAATGCCTCTGTGACTGAAAGGTCAAGAACTTCGGCGATGTTCATCCCCTTGTATTCGATTTCAAGTGTCTCGCGATTGTAACGCTTTCCACCGCAGGCTTCGCAGCTGACAAACATGTCAGGTAGAAAATTCATCTCGACACGCACCAATCCGCCTCCGCGACAGCTTTCGCAACGCCCGCCGCGAACATTAAAGGAGAATCGTCCTTCCTGATATCCTCGACTGCGAGCTTCTACGGTACGCGAAAACAATTTTCTGATATGGCTGAACAAACCCGTGTAAGTGGCTGGATTCGAACGTGGAGTGCGCCCAATCGGTTGCTGATCGATCCGAATGATCTTGTCAATATTGTCCAGTCCGGAAATACCGTCATGTTTTGCCGCGGATAATTTTGAGCGATAAAGGCGCGAGGCGATGGCAGGATAGATGGTTTCATTGACCAGGGTCGATTTACCGGACCCTGAGACTCCGGTGACGCAAGTGAACAGTCCTAATGGGACCTCGACATCGATATTCTTGAGGTTGTTGCCCTTCGCCCCGCGAATACTGATTGTTCGCTCGCCATTGAAAGGAACTCTCCATGAAGGAGTTTCTATTTTTCGCTTGCCAGACAAATATTGGCCGGTCAGTGAATTCGGGCAGTTTTCCACGTCTTTCAGCGTTCCCTGAACCAGGACCTCACCGCCTTGAGCGCCAGCTCTTGGTCCCAGGTCAACGATATAGTCAGCACTTCTTATGGTCGTTTCATCGTGCTCGACGACGACCAGCGTATTGCCCAGATTACGCAAGCGGTTCAGGGTATTCAGTAGCTTCGTATTGTCTCGCTCATGAAGTCCAATTGAAGGTTCGTCAAGAACATAAGTGACGCCCACCAATCCCGAACCGATCTGAGATGCCAGTCTGATTCTTTGGAGTTCGCCACCAGATAGTGTAGATGTTGCTCTATCCAGTGAAACATACGTAAGACCGACATCGGCAAGAAACTGCAGCCGATGGGTAATGTCCCTGACAATGCGTTCCGCAACCGGAACACTCTGCCGGTCGTAGTTCATCTTCTTGAACCGCTCGATCGTTTCGGCAATATTCAGATTCGTCAGTTCATGGATCGCCATTTCATCGACAAAAACGTTACGGGGACCCAATGCCAATCTTGCACCCTGACAGGTGTTGCAAGGTGTCGTTACCTGATATTTGGAAAGCTCGTCCTTGATGGCATCGGACGTGGTTTCCCGATACCGTCGCTCGAAATTTGGGACCACGCCTTCAAATGGTCTGAAACTTCGATATACCCGCCCATTCGAACTCGTATACCGCATGGCGATCTTGTCTGCTCCACTGCCATACAGTACGAGATTCTGGATCGTTTCAGGCAGGCTGGCAAACGGTGATTCAAGATCGAAACTATAGTGTTTGGCCAAAGACTCCAGCATACTGTAGTAGTAGCCATGCCGGGTATTCCATTCCGCCAGGGCACCTGATGCAATACTGGATTCGGGGGATATCACAATCTTCCCAGGATCAAAATTGAACATTTGCCCGAGGCCTTTGCATTCGGGGCAGGCACCCATAGGATTGTTGAACGAGAAAATTCTCGGCTCGAGTTCATCTAAAACGTAGCCGCAGTAAGGACAACCAAAATTCGCGCTGAAAACTCTACCATCGGTATCGATCGACCCATCCTGGTAAATCTTTGCGCATATCACAAGACCTTCTGAAAGTCCAACGGCGGTCTCGATCGAATCGGTAAGACGTATACGTGTGTTGTCAGATGGAATCAAGCGATCGACGATTACCTCTACAGTGTTTTTTATGTTGCGATCAAGTTTCGGTACACGCTCGATTTCGTAGACTTCACCATTGATTCTAAGTCGAACATACCCCAGTCGTTTCATTTTGGCGATGACTTGTTCATGTTCACCTTTTTTGTCACGCACAATTGGTGCAATGATTGCAGTTCTGGAATTCTGTGGCAATGACAGTGCCTGATCGACAATTTCGGCGATTGATTTTGCCGAAAGTACGGTCTTATGCTGCGGGCACTTCGGTTCTCCGATTCTGGCATAGAGCAATCGGAGATAGTCATAAATCTCCGTCACTGTACCAACTGTCGAACGGGGACTGTATCGGGTTGCCTGCTGATTAATGCTGATCGCAGGGGATAATCCTTCAATTGAATCAACGTCAGGCTTGTCCTTCAGGGCGAGGAACTGTCTTGCATAGGCCGAAAGAGACTCCACGTATCGCCGTTGTCCTTCTGCGTAGATTGTGTCAAACGCAAGCGAAGATTTACCGGAACCGGAAAGTCCGGTAATGACATTGAGTTTGTCACGCGGGAGATCAATTGAAATATTTTTCAGGTTATGCGTTCTGGCACCCCTGACCGTGATTTTTCCTGACGACATCAGCAATTCCTGTTAAAAAATGCAAAACCTGTTAATATTAACCGCTTTGAACTCGGCTGGCAAAATAAATCCAAGTGCAACAGGAAGGTTTCACGAAATTCGAGAGAAAATCGGTTGTCTCGCTGGCTGCCGTTCTGGCTCTGCGCCTCATCGGATTGTTCATGATTCTGCCAGTGCTGGCGTTACACGCCGATGATTTTATCGGTTCCACCCCAATTCTTATCGGCATAGCACTGGGCATATATGGATTGACCCAAGCACTGTTGCAGGTGCCTTTTGGTGCAGCTTCTGATCGATGGGGACGAAAGCCGATCCTCGTACTGGGTCTGGTGATTTTTGCAATGGGCAGTGTCATTGCGGCTGAATCAACGACCATATACGGTGTGATCGCGGGTAGGGCATTGCAGGGCGGCGGTGCGATTGCAGCAGTTGTGCTTGCATTTGTGGGGGACCTAACCCGAGAAGCGCAACGAACCAAGGCAATGGCAATAATCGGGGTGTCGATTGGTACCGCTTTTACCTTGGCTCTGATATTGGGACCATCTCTGAACTATGTCGCAGGACTGCGTGGTTTGTTCTGGCTGGCCGCAGTCATGGCGATTGTTGGTTTGATTCTGGTTTGGAAGGCTGTACCGCCTTCATCGGCGCCATCCAACACCGATTCCAACGACCATCTATTTACAAACCTGAAAACCGCATTGTCCAATCGGAAACTTTTTCGGCTTTACTCCGGTACATTGGCGCTCCATGCTGCGATGACATCACTGTTTCTGGCTTTCCCGATTGAACTTGTCGAAGCTTCAGGACTTGCGCGCACCAGTACCTGGAAAGTGTATGCTCCGGTGTTTCTTCTGTCATTCGTAATGATGATTCCGCTGATTCGAATAGGATCGAAAAAGGAACGCTCCCGTCCAGTCATGCTTTGCGCAGCATCGTTGATTGTCATCGCACTCATTGGGCTGGTTGCAGGTTCGCAATCGAGTAGTCTTGCACTGCTGATTTGCAGTTTGTGGCTGTTTTTTGTTGGCTTTAATACACTCGAGGCGATTTTTCCTTCTACGACCGTTTCTGCCGCAGATTCTGGTATGCGAGGCATGGTGATGGGTGTATTCAACACGTGTACATTTTCCGGTGCATTTATAGGTGGCGTCGTCGGCGGTTTCACCTACGGTGGTTTCGGCGCGACAGGCGTTTTTCTAGTGGCAGGAATTGTTATACTGCTATGGATATTCACCGATTGTATCGTGTCGGCACGAAGTCGGCATTGAGGTGACTTTGAATCGAAAATAAAGCTGGGCACACCAATGAGCAACACTTTAATTTCGGAGAATAAAATGGCAGGCAGTGTGAATAAAGCAATTATTGTTGGACGTTTGGGCGCCGACCCTGAACAACGTAGGACACAGAACGGATTATTGGTTGTCAATTGCAACGTGGCCACCAATGAAAGATCGCCGGATCAGGATTCCAACGAATGGAAGGATCGGACGGAATGGCATCGGGTTGTATTTTTTGGAAAACTTGCAGAAATCGTGAGTCGATATCTTCGAAAAGGCAGTCTGGTATATGTAGAAGGACGATTGCAAACCCGAAAATGGCAGGATTCACGAACCGGACATGATCGATACTCGACTGAGATTATCGCCCGGGATATGACGATGCTGGATTCTCGAGGCGAAGGAAGAAGCGATAGTTACGGTGGTTCCAGACCATCCGACCATGACCAGTCCAGTGCTGTTGACAGTGAATCGCGTGATTCTCAACCCGTCAGTTCAAGCAGTAATTCAGACTTTCCCGAAGATCCGGCTGAAGATATCCCTTGGTAGGCCCGATCTTCTTCGATTTCTGTATCCCGGATTAACAAGCATCAAGCGCATTCCGGGCGCGTAACTTGGCTGCGATATATTCCGTCTGCGGAATATGGAGTAGTCCCTTGATCTTCCGCATCAGGTGTTGTTCGTGTGCATCGAGATGCTGATCGCTCAGTACGACTTTCCACATGCTCTCAATCAACTTGATTTTGTCTTTGACCGTCCAGTTCTGATTGATAATTCTGGTAATCTCATGCAAGCAGGTTGCATGGTCCAGTTGCTTCTGAGCTTCGCGGACAATTTGCTTGATGTTTTCCGTGTCCACACCGAAGTTGTTGACCAGCGAAAGCTCAATCTGCTCCAGTTCTTCAGCGTCGATCTGACTGTCTGCCTGTGCGGCCTCCAGCAACAGCGCTGCTGCCGCGTTATATGTCAGTTCAACGCCTTCACTCTGCGCGATATCATCTTCGGCAGAAAGAAAATTCTCGAGATTTTTTCTAAGGTTCGAAAGTATCAATACGACATCCGGTTCCAAAAAAGCAATTCATTGCAGTAATTTTACAATTTTCAACAATTTTCGCTCTGTTCGCAAGAGAAGATTAACTTAATCGTGTCCGACAATACCCGAAGTGCCACTAACAATCAAATGCTGGCGAGTGTATATAATGCCGTCCGATTTCAATTGAAAATGATCGGTCATATTAATTCCACCGGAAGCATGGTATCCGGTCGACCGAAACAATCAGATACAGACAATCATTTGCCAAGCGACCTGCATATCAATCATAGCATTCATTTCTGTTATTCCGACCGAGCATAAATTTCGAATATGACCAGTCACAACAATGCGGTTGACAGACTGAAAATCGGTGTGATTGGAGCCGGTTTCATGGGTGAACTTCACGCATCCCACTATGTGGCGAACGATGCCGTTGAATTGATTGGAATCGCTGACATTGTCCCTGAAAGAGCACAGGAAACGGCTGCAAAATTCCATTGCGAGTGGTATGAGAATTCAGAAATTCTGACTGAGAAAGTCGATGCGGTGAGTATCGCGGTACCATCGACCGCGCACTACGACGTCGCTGAGATGTGTCTGCGCAGAAAAGTACACGTCCTGATTGAGAAACCCCTGGCTTCGTCTCTGCAGGAAGCTGAATCCATCGTTAAACTGGCCAAGAGCAGTGGGGTGACATGCATGGTGGGGCATCAGGAGCGCTTCAATCCCGCAATTATGGAAGCCTCCAACATCGTGGTTCAGCCCAAATACGTCGAAGCACACAGGCAAGGTCGATTCGGTGGTCGCGGTGGTGATGTTGATGTAATCAATGATCTGATGATTCACGATATCGACCTGGCGCTTGCATTCGTCAAAGCGCCTGTTACAAGTGTTTCCGCACTGGGTACATCCGTTGTGACTTCGCATGTCGATGTCGTCAATGCGCAAATTGAATTTGAGAATGGCGCGGTCGCAAATGTAACTGCCTCCCGGGTTGCGGTTGAACGACAAAGAATTTTTCAAGTCTACTCGCATCATCAATATATGGAGCTTGATCTGCTCAACCAGACAATGGTCATCAGGACAACCAAAGAAAACAACGAATACGATGGTGAGGCTGTGACAGTCGAGTCAAAAGTTGACGTCACGCCTAACATTACCTTGAAAACGGAAATCAACCACTATGTGGAAATTCTTCGTAACGGTGGCACGCCGCATGTTACCGTTGAGGATGGATTGTCCGCGATGAAGGTTGCTGAATTGGTGCGAGCGCAGGTCAATCAAGATTGAAAACCTCCGAAGAGACGATTCCATATTTCGATCTGACCGGTCAGTTTGCCATGGTCAGAGAAGAGTGGTTTAGAGAAATTAACCGTTTAGGTCGTAGCGGCAATTTCATATTAGGTGATGCAATCAATCAGTTTGAAACTTGCTTTGCCGACTATCTCGGAGTGAAACATGCGGTTTCAGTGTCGAGTGGAACAGATGCCATTTCGCTGGCATTGAAAGCTCTGGGTGTGGGTTCGGGCGACTCGGTAATCGTTCCCGACTTCACGTTCTTTGCGACGGCGGAGGCCATATCTCTCGTTGGCGCGACACCTATCTTTGTCGATATTAACCCGATTGATTTCAATATCGATGTGAGCAAAATTGAATCCGCAATTCGCGCCGACACAAAAGCCATATTGCCCGTTCATCTTTTCGGAGCACCAGCGAATCTCGATCCGATTCTGGAATTGGCGTCAAAAAAGAGCATCGCAGTCATTGAGGACGCGGCTCAGGCGTTCAGTGCAAGAATTGGCGGGAGTTGCGTCGGGAGCATCGGACACGCTGGCTGTTTCAGTTTTTATCCGACCAAGGTGTTAGGCGCTTTCGGAGATGGCGGTTTGGTCACAACCAACGACAGTCAGGTCGCTGACCAATTGACACTGCTGCGCAACCATGGTTTGACAGGACCCAATATTCATTCCTTGATCGGGTGCACCAGCCGGTTGAACTGCGTCCAGGCAACACTACTGTTGATCAAACTGAATTCAATTGACGAAAAGATCAAATCTCGACATGAAATTACAAGAATCTATTTCGAACAGCTGGCGGGGCTTGATCTGGTATTGCCGCGGCAACAGCGGGGAACAACTCACGCATATAACATCTTTACTGTCAGAAGCCGGTTGAGAGACAATATTGCGCAAGCTTTGAAAATCCACAACATCGGACACCAGATCTACTATCCGATGCCGTTACACAAACAGCCACCTTATCACCATTTGGGGTACACAGACGCCGAGTTTCCCGAATCAATGAGAGCTGCTGACGAAGTAATATCATTACCGTTTTATCCAGAGATGCCTCGATCACATGTTGATCGAATATGTGCGGTTATTCGCGATGTCATCGGTTAGACTGACCACACTTCTGAGTGTATTTGTCTTGCTGTCCGCGGCGAATGTCTGGGCAGACAAAGATTGCAAGCTCGCAACTCCGCAGTGGTCTGAAATGGATATAAAAACTGTAAAGCTTCGGCGCGACGACGGTGAAGTGATCAAGATCAGGTCTCGAATTGCTGATAGCCCCCGTGAAAGAGCAGCCGGATTCCAGCACATCTGTCCACAGATCATTCACTTGAGTTCAATTCTGTTTGTTTACGAATCACCCACCAGTGCCAGTTTCCACATGTCAAATGTGCATGACAGTCTGGATATTGGGTTCTTTGACCAAGACCGCAAGCTTATTACGGTTCTGCGAATGACTCCACAGAAACTCGAGAAAGAATCTGCCAATTTGTATAGCATAGGCTCTAAAGAATTTGTGCACGCGTTGGAGGCTCGAGCCGATTTTTTCGCCGATCATGGTTTGAAACCGGACAAGACAACTCTTGTATTTCCGTAGAATCTGATAGTTCAAGATTACCGGCTTTCATGTCAGCGTATATCAGCACAAGATAGAATCTAATTTTTTGGAGGGAGCAATGAACGCCGTTGTCACCGTGAATACTGAAGGGGTGTATCGCATCAAGATGAACCGCCCCAAACAGTTCAACGCTTTGAATCGAGATATGCTTGAAGGACTGACTGAAGCCTTTGATGAGGTGAGGCACGACTCAAGCGTGCGCTGTGTCGTGCTTTGCGGGGAGGGAGCGAATTTCATGGCAGGTGGAGACATCCAGTATTTTTACGAACTGCGTGATCTGGATCAGGATTCCAAAATTAACGCATTCAATTCACTTATATCGGATGTCCACGATTTTGTCGAAAATATGGCGTCGTTACCCGTTCCTGTGATCGCTAGCATACGCGGTGCTGCTGCCGGATTTGGTATCAGTCTGGTTGCTGGTAGCGACTTGGCAATCGCGTCGAGAGACTCTTTCTACACTTCCGCCTATAACCTTCTTGGCACATCTCCCGACGGTGGCAGCACCTACTATCTGCCAAGGTCGGTTGGCATGAAAAAGTCCATGGAAATTACTCTACTGACTAAACGCTATAGTGCCCATGAAGCCCTGGAAATGGGATTGATCAATATGTTGGTTGAAGACGATGACCTCGAAAATACAACCGCGAAGACGGCCGCCACGATTGTCAGTTCAGCGAGATCAGCGGTTGCCAATGCGAAACATCTGATCCGACAGTCATTCAACAATGACATAAGCTCGCAGTTGAAATCGGAACTGGATTGCTTTCTTGAATGTGTAGCAAAAGACGATTTTTTTGAAGGCGTGGCGGCATTTGTCGAAAAACGCAAACCGCGATTTGCGCGTTGACATGATTTCCCAGCAACCAATATGAAACAACTTAAAAACGACTTGAGAAATCAGACAATGAGAGTAAAATATTGGCACTCCGGCACCACACCTAACTCCTTGCCTTGCCAAAGCCGGTAGTTCGAGGCTGATAATCCGAGAGGAGACATAAATTGCGTCATTACGAGATTGTCGCACTGGTTCATCCTGATCAGAGTGCGCGAATAGAAGAAATTGTTGCCAGATATCGAATGATTGTCGAAGATTCTGGTGGCAAGGTTCATCGTCAAGAATATTGGGGGCGGCGAAAACTCGCCTACCCAATCAAGAAAATCTACAAAGCTGATTACTTCCTTCTGAATGTTGAATGTGATCCTTCAGTCAAGGATAAAATTGAAAATGATTTCAAATACTATGATTCTATTCTCCGCAGCCTTTGCATAAGAAAAGATAAGGCGATCACAGAACAGTCAGCAATCATGACAAAATTGCTCAAGCAGGAAGAAGAGGAGAGACAGGCAAAGGAGCGTGAAGCAGCGGAGATGGAACGCCTGAGAGTTGAAGAATCAGCCAGGGCGGCTGCGCAAGAAGCAGAGAAGGTAAGAGCTGCTGAAGCAGAAAAGGAAAGAGTTGCTGAAGCAGAAAAAGAAAGTGCCGCTGAAGCAGAGAACGAAATTGCCGCTGAAGCAGAGAATGACAACACCGAACAAGGTGATGTCGTCGACGAAAGTCAATCTGAAGCCAATGGAGCGGAAGAAAAACAAGCAGAATCTGAAACAGAATCTGAAGAAAAGGAGGCGACAGTATGAACCGACGCTATAGAAGCCGAAGATACTGCCAGTTCACAGCAGCTGGAATCAAGGAAGTCGACTATAAGGATCTGGATATGCTTGAAGGATTCATTTCGGAATCCGGAAAAATTAATCCAAGCCGAAGTACCGGCACTAAAGCACGTTATCAAAGGCAACTCGCTCGTGCAATAAAGCGTGCGAGGTATCTGGCCCTTATCGGTTATACCGATTCTCATTAAACCGGGAGAATACCATGGAAGTGATATTGCTTGAAGCGGTACAAAAACTTGGACAGCTGGGTGATACCGTACAGGTTAAGTCCGGCTATGCGCGCAACTATCTGATCCCACAGAAAAAGGCCGTTAAAGCCACCGCGGAAGCATTGGCAAAAGTTGGAGAGCGTCGTGCCCAGCTAGTCAAGGAAGAGAAAGATCGCCTGGATGTCGCGAAGGCCCGCGCCGATGCGGCTGTCAAGACACTTCACATCACCAAGCATGTCGTTGATGAGACCGGCAAACTGTTCGGTTCGGTATCGACTACGGAAATCATTGACAAGGCTGCAGAAGCCGGCACTGAAATTCTCAGGTCAGAAATTGATATGCCGGGTGGATTGATCAAGGTGACCGGAGAACACGTCATCACTGTGAGAGTTCATCCTGAAGTGAGTTTCGAAATGACTCTCGTCGTTGAAGCCGACTCACTGGAACCATCTGTCGATACATTGCTTGAAGAAAGTGACGATACAGATGAAGTCGATGAAACACATGCGACCGATGCATCCGAAGCTGACGATCAGGCTCCGGTCGAGGAGACAGCAGATAAGTGACAGTCGACGAAGTCCATCGGAATACTCCACAAGATTTCAGGACATCGTCCGACTCGTCCAATATAAAGTACCTAAAAACTCCCCCACAACAGATTGACGCCGAGCGTTCCGTGCTTGGCGCGATTTTGATCAGCGACGACCAATTTGAGAAGATCATCGGACTTCTCTCAAGCGAAGATTTTTATCAAAATCGTCACCGTCTGATATTTGATTCGATGGTCAGCCTTTATAACCAGCGCATAAAGATTGACCTCTTGACAATGAAGGACTTTCTAGAGCGTACTGGCGATCTGGAAGAAATTGGCGGAATAATTTATTTGGCCGAAATCGCAGATGAAACGCCGCATAGCCTCAACGCGGATGCTTACGCACAAATTGTTCACGATTGTGCTGTTTTGCGACAATTGCTCAAAAGTTCCCAAGACATCCAAAGAACGGTCTATGAACGAGAAAGCGAATCTGTTGAAGAAATAATGAGCAAAGTACAGCAAATGATTTTCAATCTCGGAAAAAAATATGACAAGAATGCAGCGTTGCTGCACATCAAAGATGCAGCCTTGGATGCCTTCAAAAGGATTGAGGATCTCTTCAACAATCCCAACAAGAGCAATATCACAGGAATACCATCTGGATTCGCCGACTTGGATGATTTGACCGCGGGATTCCAACGGTCCGACCTTGTGATTATTGCAGGCCGACCATCGATGGGCAAGACTGCCCTTGCTATGAATATTGCTGAAAACGCTGCTATTCAGGAGAATCTGAATGTTGCGATATTCAGCTTGGAAATGCCGGCGTTACACTTGTCCATGCGTTCATTGTCGTCTTTGAGTGGTGTCAATGCGGCAGACATTCGCAAAGGGACTCTGGGAGATGGCCGGGATGGTGAGGAGAGTTGGGAACGACTGTCACATGCCCTGAACCTGCTTAACGAAGCGGAAATTTATATTGATGCCACACCCGGTATTTCTCCTCTGCAAATTTCCGCAATTTCGCGACGTATGTATCAGGAGAAAGGTCTTGATCTCATTATTGTGGACTATCTTCAACTATTGCAGATGAAGGACGATCATTCAAACCGTGCAACCGAACTTGCCAACATAACCCGTGAGCTGAAATTTCTTGCGAAAGAATTGGAAGTTCCGATCATTGCGCTATCTCAGTTGAATAGAGAAGTTGAATCGAGACCTAACAAACGTCCGATTATGGCGGACCTGAGGGAGTCAGGGGCAATAGAACAGGATGCAGACGTCATCATATTTATTTACCGAGACGAAGTATACAAAGTCGATTCAGACGATTATGGGACTGCAGAAATAATCGTCGCGAAACACCGAAACGGTGATACCGGCACGATCAAACTGTGTTTCATGAAAGAATGCACGCGATTTGAGAATTTATCAGATTCCAACTTGGCTGATTCTGGCCTGGTACATGACATAGCGCATGCCTGATCTATCTTGCGACAAGAATTGCCGTGCGCTTATATGGATCCATCCGCTTATCCGCTCTTTGCCATAATCTAACAAGGGTGAGGGATTTCTCACCTGCCTCAAAAATTATGGGTGTAGTCAAGTCTAACGGCTACGGTCATGGGCTAGTGCGTGTTGCAGAAACCCTTCAATCCGGTGTCGATGCGTTTGCAGTCGCAACGGTCGATGAAGCGGTTGAACTAAGAGATTCCAATATCGAAAAGCCGATCTGTGTTCTATCCGGATTTTGTGAGCCAAATCACGTTTCGGTTGTTCAGGCCAGGAAAATTGATTGTGTGATCTATTGTGAAGAACAGATCGAGCTCCTAAGTGGCATTCGTTCCGGTGACAAGATTGCAATTTGGATCAAAGTCGACACAGGTATGCATCGATTGGGATTTCCAAGTCAGAAACTGTCGAATGTTCTTGAAACTGTTGCAGCTATGCCATTTCTTGAACTAAAGGGAATCATCTCTCACTTCGCGAGCGCCGACGAAGTGGATTCCGATTTCACATCAGTACAAATCAGTCGATTCAAGAATTGCACAGAAGGAATTGACACGGATCGCAGCATTGCAAATTCGGCGGGCATTGTAAGTTGGAAGGGTAGTCATTTCGACTGGGTTCGGCCCGGAATTATGCTCTATGGAGCTTCTCCGGTTGTCGGAATGACCGCCGAGGATCTGCACCTGCAGCCGGTTATGGAATTGTATTCGACGATTCTTTCTGTAAAACAACTCCGGATTGGCGATACTGTCGGCTACGGGCAGACATGGACATGCACCGAACATAGCCGTGTCGGAATTATTGGTTGTGGTTATGGAGACGGTTATATGCGCAGCGCATCTTCCAAATCGCAGGTACTGATTGATGGGACCAGGGCAGATGTTATCGGCAGGGTGTCCATGGACATGCTGGCCGTCAATTTGAATCAGCACCAATGTGCTGGCGTTGGTTCCAGCGTAAAACTGTTTGGTGAAGGGTTACCCGTTGAAGAATTGGCAGACGCTGTCGGAACAATTTCATATGAGATTCTCACGTCTTTTAATTCCCGTACAGTCTTGTTCAGGGAACAATGAAGCGTCCAACTGACGGATGCTTCATAGAAAGATTCTAGTTATTGGTGTTATTAATTTGTTTTTATTGAGAAATATTATTCAGCATTGCTAGATATTGGTTCGCGGTAAACTCATATCCGAATTTTTACTAGTCAACTCTGAGCAGTTCGTTCAACCCTGTTTTACTTCTGGTCTTTGCATCCACCTGCTTGACGATCACTGCGCAATACAGGCTGTATAAGCCGTTCGCTGATGGTAAATTCCCAGAAACGACAACGGAACCTGGAGGAACATAGCCGTAAGTCACTTCTCCGGTTTGTCGATTGTAGATTTTTGTGCTCTGGCCAATGTAGACGCCCATCGATATAACCGATCCTTCTCCGATAATTACGCCTTCGACTATTTCACTTCGTGCCCCAATGAAACAGTTGTCCTCGATAATCGTCGGCGAAGCCTGCAAAGGCTCCAGCACACCGCCTATGCCGACCCCGCCCGACAGGTGCACGTTTTTACCGATCTGCGCGCAGGAACCTACAGTTGCCCAAGTGTCTACCATAGTTCCATCATTCACAAATGCGCCGATATTGACGTAACTGGGCATTAGGACGACATTACGGCCAATATACGAACCGTATCGAACCGTTGCCGGTGGCACCACTCGATAACCACCGTCGATGAACTGTTGTTCGTCATGACTGAAAAATTTTCTTTTGACTTTGTCGTAGTACGTGGCATTTCCATCTCGAACTACCCAATTGTCATACACTCTGAAAGAAAGCAAAACTGCCTTCTTGGCCCATTCGTTAACCTGCCATTCACCATTTCGTTTTTCAGCGACGCGCAGTTCGCCTGCATCAAGTGCAGCGATGGACCGGTCAACAGCTTGTCGAATTTTATCCGAGCACGAATCCGAATTCAGTTTTGCACGATTATCAAAGGCCGCATTGATAATGGATTCCAAGGTAGACATAAAAATTTCCTGATAAATTTGTAATGTTCAGAAATGACTAATCGAGCACGTGAATTATCTCTTTTTTCAAAGTGTCCTGTATGGCTTCGTCGGAAATCGGAGCACTATCTCGGTCAACAATGAAAAAAACATCTTCTGCTCGCGCACCAGATGTGGTAATTTTCGCCGATAGTAGTTTTACCTTGTGAAGCAGCAGCGTCCTCACTACCAGATAAAGCAAACCTGGTCGATCCTGAGCCGAAATCTCCATCACCGTATAGTCTCCGCCGGGAGAGTGCGAAAAATGAATTCGAGTCGGGAACGAAATATGACGTGCGACCTGATCCAGTTTGACAGCACTTGGCGAATGTTTGATTTTTTTTTCGATTATGGCCTTCTCAACGGCCAGTTCGAATACTTCCAGATTTGTTTCAGAACTCCGGACTGCTTGATCTCGTACCATCACCACAAAAGAAAAAGCTGTCAATCCTGAACGCAGAGGGTGCGTTCTCGCTTCCAGTACATTCAGTGAACAATGATCCAATGCACCAGTGATCACGGTGAACTGTTCGTCTGAATTGGTGGCAAGAACAAAGATTTGGATAACATCGATCAAAGGGTGATAGCGAAACGCGACAAGTGGCAGATCAATCAGACTTGTTATTGCGGCGTGTCTTACGTGCCAGGCGATTGTGTCCGCGTCATAACTCAGGAAGTAGTCGTCGTCGAAGTTGTTCCAGAGTCTCGCTGCTCTGTTTCTCAAAGTTCGATCTCTTCCCAATAGTGCAATGGAATCCGATTTGATTTCTTCGATTTTCGG
Organism: Arenicellales bacterium; assembly: GCA_951813075.1. Lineage (GTDB taxonomy): Bacteria > Pseudomonadota > Gammaproteobacteria > Arenicellales > JAJDZL01 > JAJDZL01. The sequence goes on from OX638343.1 coordinate 563,915, forward strand.
CTTGACTTCGTCGTGCGGAAGCACATTTGTCAATAGTGTTCGGGAAGTCGCAAGATAAAGATGCTCAAGCATTTTACCTTTCCAGTCGTTCCACACTTTCGGTCCGGTCCCGCGCATATCGGCAATTGTTAGCAGGTAAAGGTAATCCAGGTGCTCCTGGTTGCCGACTGTCACCGCAAATCGGGAAATTACTTCAGGATCATTCAAATCCTCTCTCTGGCTCGTAAAACTCATTGTCAGATGCTGTCGAACCAGCCATGCGACAAAGTGTGAGTCGTACTCGTCCATTCCAATCCGCTTGCAGAATCGATAACTTTGCACTTCCCCGAGTTCTGAGTGGTCGCCGCCTTGGCCTTTTGCGATATCGTGAAACAATCCTGCAATAAATAGTCTTTCAGGCTTGATGATGCGCTTCATTGCATCGGCAGCAAGAGGCAGAGATCGCGATGTTTCCGGTTGTCCAAGCTCATAGATGTGCCACACCACATTCAAAAGATGCGCATCAACCGTATAGACATGAAACAGGTCATACTGCAACTGACCCACAATTCGGTTGAAGTCAGGGATCAATCTGCCCAGTAGGCCAGTATCATGCATCAATTCCAAAGTCTGGGGAAGCCGCTGAGGATTGCTGAATATTGATAACAGAAGAGATTTCACCTGAGCGGAGTTCCGCAACTGCCTGTTTACAAGAAATTTTTTAGAACGCATCATTCTTAATGCTGTAGCTCGAATACCGCGAATGTTATTGTTGCACTGAAAACATACACATAACTCTACAAGCATCTCCGGTTTTCTGTCTATCGCCTTGGAATCCGCAAAATCCAGAAAACCGTCAACCGTCCGAAATTTACTGTTCAGCGAAACAATCTTGTGACACTTGCGGGTGAGTATCGACTCGTCGAAATGCTGCAACAGCATGTGATTGATGTGCCTTAAAACCTTGACCGTGCGGAAGTAGGGCTTCATCAGCTTTTCAACAGCCTTATTGTTGTCGTCATCCAGAAACCCGAATTTTTCGGCGAGTTTCAACTGATTGGCGAACAGTAGCCGATCTTCCCGTCGACCCAGTGTAAAGTGAAGTTCATTACGCAGTTTCCAAAGATAATTTCGACCGCGAATCAGTGTCTGATATTCATCTTCCTGCAGGAATTCCCGCATCACCAGTTCGTGCAGGCCAAAACCGCCAAAATGGCGCATTGTCACCCATGAAACCGTATGAATATCCCGCAGTCCGCCCGGGCCGTCCTTGATATTGGGTTCAAGATTGTAGGCAGTATCGGCATATTTATGATGTCTGAGCTGCTGCTCTTTGACTTTTGCCTCGAAAAATTTTCTTGCTGGCCAGATGTTTGATTCCTGAATCTTCTTTTCAAACTGGCCGAAAAGTGCTTCGGAACCAGCGCAGTATCGCGCCTCGAGCAGGGTTGTCATGACTGTCAGGTCCGCGTTTGATTGTTTGATGCAATCATTCATGGTTCTGACACTGTGTCCCACTTCAAATCCGATATCCCAAAGAAACCGGATAAAGGGTTCAATGACCATGTCGTACTGAGCACTATTCTTACGATCGAGCAGCAGCATGATGTCAATATCCGAGTAGGGATTCAGTTCTGCCCGACCGTAACCGCCGACTGCGATCAGACTGATGTGATCGTCGGCATCGCTGCCGTCAAAAAATTCATTCCACACTTTCCGAAGTATGGTGTCGACAGATTGTGTTCGGGTGCTGACAATGCGTTGTGCTGAATATCTCTTTTCATGAATTCGTCTGAGCCGGGTGTCGTCCTCGCGCACCTGTTCGCGATACATTTCAACAAGAGACATCGAGTCTTTTATCGCATTACTCGTTTTCATCAGCTGTCCGTTTGAATCGCTACCGATTGCCTCAATAAGAGCGGAAGAACTCGCTTCAGCTATGGCTGTCCGGTCTTTGGCGAAACCGTCAGAATCTCGCAACCCGTTTCAGTTACAAGAACAGTGTGTTCCCACTGGGCGGATAAACTACCGTCGCTGGTTACCACGGTCCAGCGGTCCGCTTGCATTCTGGTTTCTTTTTTACCGGAATTAACCATGGGTTCGACAGTGATGGTCATGCCCTCCAACAATTGCATGCCTGTGTTGGGCTTTCCATAGTGCAGGACATGAGGTTCTTCATGAAATCCTTTTCCTATACCGTGTCCGCAGTATTCCCGAACCACTGAAAATCCGTGGGATTCCGCATGCTTTTGCACCGCGTGACCAAGATCGCCCAGTGTGGAGCCTGCTTTGATGGTCTCAATACCTTTCATCATGCTTTCATGCGTGACTCGGCACAGTCGTTCAGCACGGATCGAGGTTTTCCCGACTGCGAACATTCGACTGGTATCACCATGGAATCCGTCCTTGATCACAGTGATATCGATATTGATAATGTCACCCGTTTTCAATTTTCGAGATCCCGGGATGCCATGACAGACAACATTGTTGATTGAAGTGCATATCGATTTCGGAAATCCACGGTAATTCAACGGTGCTGGAACCACTTGCAGCTCATCAACGATAAAACGGTGGCAAATTGAGTCCAGTTCCTCGGTGGTTATACCGGCTTGGACATGCGGTTCAATCATATCGAGCACCGATGCGGCAAGCCGACCGGCAACTCGCATTTTCTCAATTTCCTCCGGTGTCTTGATGGTGACAGAAGACATTTTGAAATCAGTGAATAAACAATTGTTCGCGCTTGATCATTTAAAAAAATTTCGCTCGCAGGAACTGTCGAGAAATAGATCAGCATTCATCCGAATTCCGATAATATCATCTCGATTTGCCAGCCGGGCGAGATTGCAAATTATGATACTTAATAGTAAACTATTGCACCTATTTATTCTCACATGGCGTGTTTGGAAACTGTCAGGGTGCCTTCATTGGTGGCAGATTCGAGCCATGGTCGCAAAACCCAAATGGAGATTCTTAAATGACTGACGTAACCATGCGCCAGCTGCTTGAGCTTGGCGTACATTTCGGACATCAGACCAGATTCTGGTGTCCCAAAATGAGCCCTTACATCTACGGGCATCGCAACAAAATCCACATCATCAATCTTGAACGCACGCTGGCGATGTTCAATGAAGCATTGGACTATCTGTCAGGTGTTGCCGCCAAACGGGGCTCTGTTGTCTTTGTGGGTACCAAACGCCAGGCCAGTAAAATTGTCCGGGAACAGGCGCAAAGGGCGGAAAGTCCTTATGTCTACCATCGCTGGCTTGGTGGAATGCTGACGAATCACCGCACTGTCAGAAAGTCGATTGATCGTCTGAATGAACTGAATGAGATCATCGCATCCGACAGCATATCAAATTTGGCCAAAAAGGAAGCCTTGAGGATCGAAAGGGAACAGTTCAGACTCGACCGAAACCTTGCCGGAATCATGAATATGCGAGGTCTTCCGGATGCGTTATTCGTGATTGACGTAAAGCATGAGAAAATTGCTGTGAAAGAAGCGAATAAACTCGCGATCCCAGTCGTCGCTGTGGTAGATACAAACTGCGACCCGGATGGAGTGGACTACGTAATTCCTGGTAATGACGATGCGGTCAGCGCAATTCGTCTTTATTGCAGTGCAGCTGCTGATGCGATCATTGAAGGTAGAGCGAAAGCGAAAGCCGAAGCACCTGCGGTCAGTGCAGATGGTAGAGAGTCGATTGTTTCTGCCGAAGATATTTCGTTGTATCAGATTACTGGTGCAAGGGCAGCCGTCGCGCCATCGATTGAACCGGCAACACCCGACATCGAACAACCTCAGCCCGAAACTAAACGGGCACCAGTGTCGGATAAGACGGAAAAATTTCAGTCGACTGAAGCGGAAGCACCGATTGCCGAAGACGTTGCGGCGATTGCCGAAGAGGCTCCTGTAGATATTGAAGAGAACTCCGATCCGTCGGTCGAACCTGCCGATGCAACAGATGCATCGACACCAAAAACTGACGAATCTCAAAACAAGGAATCATGAACATGAATTTGCCGCATATCGGTTTGGATGCGGAAATTCTGATTCATCCGTACACCGCAAACAAATTAGTCTGACGGAGGAAAATAAATTGGAAATCACCGCGGTCATGGTAAAGCAACTGCGGGACCGTACTGGTGCCGGAATGATGGATTGCAAGAAAGTTCTGGTCGAATGTGATGGCGATCAAGACAAAGCTGTCGAAGTCTTGAGAAAAAAGGGTGCTGAAGTGGCGGCATCACGCTCTGGCCGGGCAGCATCAGAAGGTATGATTGTATGCGCAATGTCCGATTCTCGGGACTGTGGTGCGCTGGTCGAAGTCAACTGTGAGACCGACTTTGTCGCACGAAGCGACGAATTCCGCACATTCGCCGAGACACTTGCCGGAATTGCACTCGGTATCGCAGAGGATTGCAACGACATCAATATTCTCAATGCGCTCTCATATGACGATTCCGGAAAGACCGTGGAAGATATGCGGCTTGAGGTATTGTCAAAAATTCGTGAGAACATCACTGTCAGCCGTGTTGTCGTGTTCAAAGCGTCGGAAGGCGCCATTGTTGGCAGTTATGTGCACCGGGAAAGACTCGGAATCATGGTTGAGATTACCGACCGTGCCGGCAGTGAAATTGCTGATGACCTGGCGGTTCATGTTGCAGTCAAAAAACCACAGTGGCTCGATGTTGATGACATCCCGGCACAGACGATTGTAAAAGAGCGGGACATCTATTTGGAGCAGGCGCGCACGTCTGGCAAGCCTGATCATATTCTCGACCGGATTGTCGACGGCAAGATCGGTAAATTCTCGAAAGACAACACACTGGTCAACCAGCCGTACTACGAAGACGAGGACAAAACCGTCGGATCGTGGCTGAAAGAATCCAACAGTTCTGCAAAACGTTTTTGTCTGATTAACCTGGGGCTGTCGGAGTAGCGGGGAAATCAACTTTGACCGACGACCTTGCATTGGAATCCGACCGGACAATCCTGTTCAAGCTGAGCGGAGAGTTGCTTGGTGATGAGCAGGGGTCGGGAATGGATGCACAGGCGATCAGTCGGGTTGCCGATGAAATATCGGATGTCGTCAATGCAGGTATCCGAACGGGTATAGTCATTGGTGGTGGCAACTTTTTCCGAGGTGGCAGAAGTGACGGATTCTTACTGTCAGCGACCAGAGGTCACCAGATGGGAATGCTCTTCACGATTGCAAACGCGATTGCATTGGAGCAGGCGTTACTGAGTAAAGACGTCAAGACGGTAGTACAATCCTCTGTTGCAATACCATCGATTGTTGATCAGTTCGACGGTCACTCGTTCATGAAAATATTGGATGAGGGTGGTGCTGTGATTTTCGCTGGTGGAACCGGCAGCACGCATTTTTCAACCGATACTGCTGCTAGTCTGAGGGCTATACAGATTGGAGCTGATATTCTGTTGAAAGCGACGCAGGTCGACGGAATTTACAGTTCGGATCCCAAGCAGGAAGCTAGTGCTGAGAAATACGACAAACTGACCTATGATGACGTTCTGGTAAAGAACCTCGCGGTAATGGATGCAACGGCTGTTGCAATGTGCCGGGAACACAGTTTGCCAATTCGGGTGTTTGATGCCACTGTCAGCGGAGGAATAAGACGGGTAGGACTCGGGGAAGAGGACGGAACTCTGGTTTCAAAGGAGTAATGCTATGCTGGATGAATTGATTGCAGATGCAGAAATGCGCATGAAAAAATCTTTGGCGAATCTTCAGAACGAACTTTCAAAATTACGGACCGGACGAGCCAGTACGGCTTTATTGGATCATATACGAGTAGACTACTACGGCACCGCGACACCGCTGAATCAGGTATCGACAATTACCGCAAGCGATGCTCGTACGATCAGCATCACTCCTTGGGAAAAATCCATGATACCAGTTATCGAAAAGGCGATAATTGAATCGGATCTGGGATTAAATCCAATGAGTGCGAGTGAGATAATTCGCGTCCCGATTCCCACATTGACCGAAGAGCGGCGACTGGAGATTTCAAAGGTTGCCCGCGCCGAAGGTGAATCTTTCAAAGTTGCCATTCGAAATATCCGAAGAAACTGCAATAGTGATTTGAAGGAATGGCAGAAACTGAAAGAAATTACCGAGGATGAAGAAAGATCAGGTCAGGATAGAATCCAGAAACTGACAGATCGGTACATTGAGGACATCAGTGCGATCGTCAAGGAGAAAGAAACGGAAATCATGACGGTCTAGTGCCAATGATGGTAGCGTCACACGAGAAAATCTGATGCCAACCCAGCCAGATCATGAACTCATCGATTCAGTACTGGAAGCAAATCTTCCGGATCACGTCGCAATCATCATGGATGGCAATGGACGCTGGGCGAACCGTCGAGGCATAAGCCGGCTTGAAGGTCATCGCCAAGGCGTGAAAAACGTCCGTACCATTGTAGAACTGTGCGGTCGTCTCAATATTTCCTATCTGACCCTGTTTGCTTTCTCCAGCGAGAACTGGAAAAGACCAAGGAAGGAAGTGCAATGGCTCATGCGCTTGCTGTCAACCGCTCTCGACTCGGAGGTGAAGAAATTACACGCCGAAGGCATTAGTCTGAATTTCATCGGTGACCTCTCGAATTTGTCCGGAGCTATCCAAGAGAAAATTCAAAAATCTGTACAGTTAACCGAGTCAAATCGAAATATGCAGCTGACAATCGCGATCAATTACGGAGGTCAATGGGATTTGACTCAAGCGTGTCGAAAAATTGCTGATCAGGTAAAACACAATCGGTTGGCGATCGAAGACATTTCCCCGGATAGGATTGCTGGACAACTCAGCACAGCGCCCATGCCCAACCCCGATTTTTTTATCCGCACTGGTGGAGAGAAGCGGATTAGCAACTTTACCCTGTGGCAGTTGGCATATACAGAACTCTATTTCACAGACGCTTATTGGCCGGAATTCGATGAACAGGCCTTTCTGCAAGCATTGAAATCGTACAGCTCGCGGGTTCGACGATTTGGTGGAATAGTCCAAGAACCTGCCGCAACCGAAAAATAGCATGCTTAGACAGCGTATCGTTACTGCGGCGATTCTCGTTGCTGTTTTTCTTGCCGGACTATTCCTGCTTCCACCCAAGTGGTTTGTGCTGCTGCTGCTGGCTGTCGGTGCAATGAGTGCTGTAGAAGCGACGCGACTTTGCGATATTCAAAGCCGAGCTGGACAGGTGGTTTTTGTACTGACTTTTATCGTCCTCAGCTATTCGCTGTACAAGATTCGAAATCACGATCTGGTTATTTTTGTCTATGTCGTTGCAGTCATGACATGGTTGATAATACTTTGGTTGCTCGCCACCCATCCCCGGCATCAGGAACGCCGATTCCTGTTTGTTTCACTGACAGTTTTATCGCTATCGTTCGCAATTTTTGCAATTTCTGATCTCATGCTTACCGTCGACAACGGTGCATTGTGGATTCTAGGTATGTTTGGTGTCATTTGGATTGCGGACGCAGCAGCATATTTCACAGGCCGTCGATTCGGAGCACGGAAACTGGCGCCGCGAATCAGTCCCGGGAAAACAATCGAAGGTTTTAAAGGTAGCCTGTTCGTAATTTTTGCATTCAGCTTGGCTAGCGGAACTATCTTATGGGAGAACAGTTACGGTCGAATTTTACTGTGGGTATTGATCTGCCTGATCGTAGCAGCATTCTCGGTAATTGGGGACTTGTTTATCAGCATGAATAAGAGAATCGTCGGCGTTAAGGATAGCGGCAAGCTGTTGCCGGGGCATGGAGGAATTCTGGACAGAATAGACAGCACGCTTTCGGCAGCCCCGATCTACACGCTTTGTGTCACAGTGTTTTTCGCCTGAGCCATTGGGAGATGTGATGAGAACAATCCTGATACTTGGTGCGACCGGGAGTGTTGGGCAGCAGACGCTGGATGTTGTGCGGTTACATCCAGACCAATTCAAAGTATCCACCCTGACAGCGCGTACTGCCAGCGAGACGCTGGTGAGAACTTGCGAAGAGTTTAACCCTGAGCATGTGGTAGTCGAGGGCGGGGAGGTCGCAAAGTTGGAAAGCAGGCTGAAGGATCGGAAAATTACAGCCGAGGTCGTGCCGGCGAGCGAATTGGAGAACTGCCAGCATCTATTCGATGTCGACATTACCGTCACCGGAGTTACCGGAGCAGCTGGGCTTCGCCCTACATTGCAAGCGGTTCGGGCCGGCAAGACAGTATTGATTGTCAACAAGGAGCCTGTTGTCATGCTGGGACCCATGCTTCATCAGGAAGTTCGCAAATACGGCACAACTATCTTGCCGGTCGATAGTGAGCACAATGCAATTTTTCAGTGCAGTGGCAGTGCTACAGGTGAACGCTATGAACCTTTCTTCCCCATTCCTGGGCTCCGCAGAATCCTGCTTGCCGGAACCGGTGGTCCGTTTCGCGAAACAGATCTGCACCTGCTCAACGAAATCACGCCGGAACAGGCTGTTGCGCATCCTATCTGGAATATGGGTGCAAAGATTTCCGTTGATTCTGCGACGATGATGAACAAGGGCCTGGAAATCATCGAGGCACGATGGTTGTTTGACGCCGATGCGGACCAAATTAAAGTCGTTGTCCATCCTCAAGGGATCGTCCATTCCCTGGTGGAATATCAGGACGGTTCTGTAATCGCTCAGTTGGGAATGCCGGATATGCGCATTCCGATCGCGAATGCGTTGTTTTGGCCTGAACGTAAGGAGAGCGGCGCACCCTATCTGGATCTGATGAGCATCAGCGCACTTACCTTTGAACCACCGAATTTCAAACGATTTCCCTGTTTGAGGCTGGCTGAGGAAGTGGCAAGAAAAGGTGGAACATCAGCCACCGTGATGAATGCAGCAAATGAAGTGGCCGTCGATGCGTTTTTATCTCACCGGCTACGCTTCACGGAAATTTCTGACCTGGTAGAAAAATGCGTCGACCGGTTGGGAGACGAGAGAGTGGAATGTATCGAAAAAATACTTGAAATTGATACAATTACACGGCAAATTGCTGGCCAGTATGTCAAACAATCTAAAGTCAGTTAATTCCCGAATCTTCTATTCAAGCCAAAATACTCGAATATGTTTGAAGTAGTCAATAGCATCGTATTTTTCATCATTGCCATTGGTGCTCTCATCACGTTCCATGAGTTCGGGCATTTCTGGGTTGCGCGGAAAATGGGTGTGATCGTGCTTCGGTTCTCTGTTGGATTTGGTCCGTCAATTTGGAAACATGTTCCTAAAAATTCTCATACAGAGTATAGAATCGCTGCGATTCCACTTGGTGGTTATGTACGAATGCTTGACGGCAATCTTGACGAAATCAATGATGAGTTGCGTCCGTTCGCGTACGACGCTCAACCGCTGTATAAGAGATCGGCAATCGTAGCGGCGGGTCCGCTGGCCAATTTTCTACTGGCAGCACTTTTGTACGGTGCGGTATTCGCAATCGGAACCGAGGGCATCCGCCCGATTGTTGGTGAAGTGGTTTCGGGCAGTCTTGCCGAAATGTCTGGATTTATGCAAGGTGATGAACTGCGCAAGGTTGACGGACGCGTGAACAGAAGCTGGGAGCAGCACCATTTTCATATTCTGAACAAGATTGTCAGCGGAAGTGTCATTGACTACGAGGTATCGAGTCAAGGTGCTGAACGAATAGTAACAGTGGATTTCTCACAACTTGGCCAGGTTGATCTGAATTCAGGATCACTTGAGTCGCTATTGGGTATGTACCCCGAAATGCCGTTGATTCAGGCGATCGTCGGAGAAGTGGTCGATGGTTATCCAGCACAAGCTGCTGGCATGCAACCGGGTGATAGGATCATGAGCATCAACGGCGAGGTCGTCCGGAGTTGGGTAGATCTAGTCAGTTTTGTAAGCAATTCGGCAGAATCGGCCTTGTTGATCAATTTGCTGCGTGATGGGGAACCTATTGAGATATTGCTGGAACCAAGAACAGTTGAGGTGGACGGGAAACAGGTCAAACAGATCGGAATCAAGGTCAACCCCGATCAACAGTTTTCGAATTCTGATCACATTGTCGTTATCAGATACAACCCGATTGAAGCAATTGCCAGAGGCTTTGAATCGATGTGGTCCACTACCGTATTGACCGTTAAAATGCTTTACAGTCTGCTAAAATTTGAACAGTCTGCTGATTCAATCGGTGGTCCAATCGCAATCGCGGATTATGCCGGAAAGGCAGCACAGGCTGGAGTCAATAACTTTCTGACCTTCCTCGCGCTGTTGAGCATAAGTCTGGGATTGTTGAATCTGTTACCGATCCCGGTATTGGACGGTGGACATCTTATGTTTCATCTTTACGAGGCATTGGTTGGATCACCTCCAACAGAGCGGATGCTGGTGTGGGCAAACCAGATCGGATTCGCGTTGCTGATTGGACTGATGGGGCTGGCTTTCTACAACGATCTATCCCGAATATTCTGATGAAGATAAATATACTTTGCCTTAGTTTGTCTCTCATGCTTTTGTGCACAATTGCAAAAGCAATGGAACCGTTTGTGATCGAGGATATCAAGATTGAGGGATTGCAAAGAGTTACGGCTGGGGCTGTATTCGTCGCATTACCAGTTCGCGTCGGTGACGAGATGAACGATCAGGTCTCCAACATGGCTATCCAATCTCTCTATGCAACTGGTCTTTTTGATGATGTGCAACTCCGAAGGGAAGATAACATTTTGATCGTCTCGGTTGTTGAACGCCCGACTATCGCATCCATCGAAATCGAAGGAAACAAGAAAATCAAGGATGAAGCTATTGAATCAGCGTTGCAGGCTGGCGGCATGGAAGCCGGCGATATCTATAACCCCGATACAGTCGAGAGCTTCATTGCTGAATTGAAACAAGCCTATGTCGAAGTCGGACATTTCTCGGTGGATATAACCGTCGACGTCATACCACTTGAACGAAATCGTGTCGATCTGCTGATCACTGTTTTTGAAGGCGAAGTCGCGTTGATCAAAGAAATTCAGATCATCGGGAACATCAATATCCCTGAAGAAGAAATTCTTGACGTGATGGAACTCACCACGAAAAAGACGCTAGGTTTGCTGAACAGGAACAATCGCTACAATCGAGAGAAATTGCGGGCAGACCTGGAAGCGATAGTCAATCACTATCACAATATGGGTTATATCAATGTCTCCATTGTTTCCTCTCGCGTCTTCATTGCAGATGACAGAGATGGGATTCTAATCGTCATCACGTTGTCGGAAGGATCACAGTTCCGCTTTGGAAATTCCCAGATCAATGCCTTGAATAATGTTGTTGATCAGGCTCAGTTAGACCATTTGATTGAAGTTGTGCCGGGTGATCTGTATTCATTCGATCAAGTCAGCAACACCCGAAACAGAATCACCGCTGAATTTGCGAATGAAGGATTCGCGAGAGCTCAGGTCGACCCGTTGCCTACGATCAATGACGAACAGAGAACAATTGATGTGAACTACGTTGTCAACCCTGGGCAGTTGACACATGTTCGGAGAATCACGATCACTGGAAACATTACTACGGACGACGAGGTGATTCGCCGGGAAATGCGAATCTACGAGGGGGGTCAATATTCTTCGGAGCAAATACAACAATCCAGAGCGCGACTAGGTCGATTGGGTATATTCACAACAGTAGATATCCAAGTTGTTGATGTGCCTGAAGCGGATGATCAGGTTGACCTGGTTGTTGAAGTTGAGGAGAGCCTCACTGGCACGTTACTATTCGGAGTCGGATACAGTGATTCCAACAAAGCATCATTCAATTTCAGTATCACTCAAAGGAACCTATATGGAACCGGCAAGGAACTGTCGATGAGCGCGGACCTCGGGAAAGTAACAAATTCGCTGCTGATCGACTATACGAATCCATATTACACACTGGATGGTGTTGCTCGTGGATTCACCCTTGAGCACGAAGAATCGGACACTTCAAACACTTCTGAAACCTCGATCTACAACCTTGACTGGACACAGTTGGGGATCAACTACAGATTCCCGATTACAGAAGTGTCCAGTGTCGGTGTTGCTTTTTCCGGATCACAATATAAACTCGCTGGCATTGCAGGTTCTGTAACTGATAGCACCAAAACCGATTATCGCATTCATGATTTCAGGATCACTGACCCTAAAGGAAATCTGGGAGTCGGCACAATCACTTATCGTCGAGATACCCGCAACCGCGCCATATTCGCTTCAAGTGGTAATGAATTGAATGTATCTGTGCGAACTTCTGCCGGCGATCTGGATAACTACAGGGTAAGCGGCAGTTATTCTCATTATATTCCGATGGCCAGTGGCATGACTCTGCGCCTCAGCAGTCGTGTTGACTACGGCAGTAACGGAATGCCATTCTTTCAGAATTACTACATGAGCGGTTCAGCGTCGCTGCGTGGCTTCGACAGTATATCTTTGGGACCCAAGGAAATTTGTCGCACCACTACCTCGACTCCTCCGATTACGTCCACATATGATAACTGTGATAGTGCACGCGCCATTGGTGGTGATTTGCGTGTGGTGGGACGCGCTGAACTGTATCTACCGTTTTTTGGTACGCGCGACAGCGATGACAAACGCTTTTCGGTGTTCCTCGATAGTGGCAATACATTCATGAGTTCCGGCAAACACTATGGCGCAGCCTACGCGTCGCAACAAGGGGGTCGAGCAAACTTCGACGGGCATGAGAAATTCAGCTTCAGTCAATTGCGTGCTTCTGTTGGGGCAGGATTCGAGTGGCTCTCGCCGATCGGTCCATTTGGCATCAGTTATGCTATACCAGTCAGGGAAAAGCCCGGAGACGAGACAGACAAGTTTCAGATCACTTTAGGGTATCTTCAAGGAGACTAAATTAAATGGGTGACCCAAGACTCTATTCACGGTGGATGTTGTCAACGGTTTTCGTTGCTTTATTATTCACTCAAGGTGTCGCCGATGCTCAGAATTCGACATCTTCGACTGAATCGAGTACGACAACCCCTTCCGTTACTATCACACAAGATTCGCTGAACGAGCAGAATTCGTTTTCTCTCAGTTCCAAATCAAATAATTCACTAAGAATCGGCTATATCAACGCTAATGTCCTGATCAATGAAGCACCCCAAGGAAAGATAGCGTATGCGTTGCTTGAGGAAGAATTCGCCGAACGCAAGGCTGAATTAGAAGCAATGGAGATGAATCTGGAACTGATTGCGAATAACCTTGAGGTAGAAGAAGATCCCGACGAACGAACGAAGTTGGAAAAAAATCTCAGATCGGGCAACAGAGAATTCGAACGGGGCAAACTGGACTATGAGGAAGATTTCAATTATCGCCGAAACGAGGAATTGACCAAACTCCAGAACTTTATCAGCGAAGTCATTCTGAAACTAGCAAAAGACGCAGAATTTGACCTGATCGTTCAGGAACCGGTAGTTTGGGCTAGCGATGAAATCGATATTACAGATGAAATACTGAACATACTTGATGAATTACGGAAGAAAGCTGAGTCCCAGTAAAACAAATACAAAAAAATGGACACTCTCGGAATTAGCAGGACAGGTGAGCGGGTGTGCGGAAGGTAATGCAGAAAAGTCAGTGACACATGTCGATGAGTTGCAGCTCGCAACAGAAGATGCCATTAGTCACTGCTCGACTTTCGCCCAGAAGAAATTCTTAAAATCCACATCAGCGGGAATAGTGATTCTACCCGAAGGAAACAATTGGGATTACGATGGAGATCGCATTATTGCCAAGAATTCACGTATCGCTTTCGCGCAGATTGTTGATCTGATGCATCCTGAACCTGCAATCGGTCGGCCGTATATCGACGAGTCGGCGTCGGTGCATCCAACCGCCACAATTGCCGAGTCAGCAATTATTGAATCCAATGTTGTCATAGGAAAGAATACCGAAATTGGCGAAAACGTGATTGTCGGTGCTGGAACGGTCATAGGACATGATGTCTGCATCGGCCAAAGTACAACGATTGATTTCAACGCATCCATCTATCGTTACAGCATCATCGGTAAAAATTGTCGCATTTATTCAGGTGTTGTACTCGGTGCATCCGGTTTCAGTTATGAGCGAGATGACAATGAATGGAGGCTCATTAAAAATATCGGCGGTGTTACTATCGGCGATAATGTGGACATAGGAGCATCCACCAGCATCGACCGTGGCTCGATCAGAGACACAATTATCGGAAATGGTGTGAAAATCGACAACAATGTCCAAATCGGTCACAATGTGGAAATCGGTGATGATTCGCTCATCGTAGGTAATGTAGGTATTGCTGGGAGTGCAAAAATCGGTAAGCGTTGCATTCTGGGAGGACAGGTCAGTATAGTCAGTCACGTCGAAATTACTGATGATGTAACTGTGCAAGCGTGCAGTTTGATTACAAAGTCGATTTCCGTCAGCGGGACATATTCATCGAGTATTCCGGCTAAAGAAGCGTCAGAGTGGAAGCGTAATTTGGCAGGACTTTCTAGAATGATCAAAAACAACTATTCACCTGGTTCAACGCGCAGACCAGATTGATCAAAACTTTTTTGGAGCAATAAGCAAAGATGCCATCTCTGTCAACAATTGAAATAAAGGAACTACTCCCGCACAGGTATCCAATGTTGATGATCGACCGAGTTGTTGATTATTCGGACGATTCTTTAGTGGCTATCAAGGCAGTAAGCGTCAATGAACCTGTATTTCAGGGGCATTTTCCACATTGGCCGGTTTTCCCCGGAGTACTCATACTCGAATCCATGGTGCAGGCATCGGCCATCATGGCGAGTCTCGCTCTCGGCGCAAAATCCGATGACAATCGAGTTTATCTGTTTGCAGGAGTTGACAAGGCACGCTTCAAAAGACAGGTTATACCAGGCGATTGCATCAGGATTGAAACACGTACTGTGCGAAAGATAAAAGATATGTGGAAAACAGCTGCAGATGCAAAGGTTGATGATGTCATTGTATGTACTGCTGAAATGTTGTTCACTTTTCAGGAACTGTGAATGATTGATCCGACGGCGCTCGTAGCATCGGATGTCAAGATTGGCGACAATGTCAGAATCGATGCCTATGTAACGGTGGAAGACGATGTTGAGATCGGCGCCGATTCACATATCGGCAGCCATTCGGTCATACGCAGTCACACCAGGATAGGCGAGGGCAACCGCATTCATGAATTCGCTGTAATTGGCGGTGAACCTCAGTCCATTGACTATCAAGGAGAAGTGACCAAACTCACGATCGGCGATAACAACATCATCCGTGAATTTGTCACGATCAGTCGCGGAACGGCACACGATCGTCGCGTTACCACCATCGGAAACAACAACTACTTGATGGCTTACGTACACATCGGGCATGATTGCGACATTGGGGATAATTGTGTATTTGTGAACGGCACGAACATTGCCGGACATGTCACAGTCGGTCATTACGCATTCCTGAGCGGATTCACCATGATTCATCAGAGTTGTCGCATTGGAATGCACTGCATGTCCGGGATTAATACAGTGCTTCGCCAGGATGTCGCACCGTTTGTCACTGTCAGTGGCAATCCTGCCCGTTCAGTTGCAATCAATTCACGCGGACTTTCTCGAAGAGGGATAAGTCAGCAATCCATCACAGCTTTGAATAGAGTCTTCAAAGCGTTCTTTCGTAAGAACATCAATCTGGACAAGTTGGTGCGAACGCTCGACAAAGAGACCGCAGAAGATGACTGCGTTCAAACCTTGCTGGATTTTCTTGAATCGACTGAACGCGGGGTTGTACGATAGAACATTGTCAGGTGAGCGGGTGGTGAAGCGGATTAGCATGGTAGCGGGTGAGGCGTCCGGCGACAATCTCGCTGCAGGGCTCATTCGAGCAATGAAACAGCAAAATTTGGATTTTGAAGTGTCCGGTATCTGCGGTCCAGCGATGATCGCGGAAGGCGCTACCGCCTTGTACACCATCGACGCAATAAATAACATAGGTATTGATGGTCTGCTCAGTCGGATTCGAAGTATTCTGGCAATCCGCAAAAATCTGGTGGAAAGACTTCTGGAAAACAAACCCGATATTTATATTGGCATCGATGCGCCTGATTTTAATCTTGGTGTTGAAAAAAAATTGAGAAAAGCGGGTATTCCAACAGTGCAGTACGTAGGCCCATCAATTTGGGCGTGGCGCGGTTATCGAATTCATAAGATCAAGCAGGCGGCGAGCAAAATTCTGACAATCTATCCTTTCGAAGAAAAAATCTACGAACGCGCTCAGGTGCCATTTGCCTATGTCGGACATCCGCTGGCAGACGAAATTACAGTTGACTCACTGGATCAAGTGCGAAGCAAATTCCAATTTGACGACCGCGATACGGTCATCGCTGTTCTTCCTGGGAGTAGAATGAGTGAAGTCAAGCAACTTGCAGACATCTTTGTCAAAACTGCATTAAAGCTTCAACAGACACATAAAAACATAAAATTTATCACACCGGTTGCAAGTAGCGAAATCCGATACGTTTTCAGCCAAAAAGTGAATGCCATTGCGCCATCTTTACCGATTCAGATCGTTGACCGAAATTCAATCGAAGTGATTGCGGCAGCAGATGTCGTACTATTGGCTTCCGGAACAGCCGCTCTTGAAGCTGCACTGTGTCGCAAACCGGTTGTCGTTGCTTATCGAATTTCACTGGTATCACTGATCGTGCTCAAATTGCTCGGACATGTCGAACATTATTCGATACTGAATCACCTTGGGTCCGCGCCCGTTATTCCCGAATTCATGCAAGGAGATTGTACCGTTGATAATCTGGTCAGGGAAGTCAACAAATATCTGGAAGATTCCGCTTACAGAGAACATGTTCTGGGTAAATTTGAAGAGTTCAGAAAGTCGCTGGAATGCAATGCCAGTGCAAGGGCGGCAGAGGAAATCGTCAGGATTCTTGGAAAATGAGTGAAATTCGGGTAGCAGGAGTCGATGAAGCTGGACGAGGTGCATTGGCGGGGCCTGTAATTTGCGCGGCAGTGATCTTGAGAAACGATGTTCATATTGATAATCTGACAGATTCTAAGAAGCTGAGCTACGAAAAACGTCGAGATCTGTCAAAGGAGATCAAGAAGAAATGCTTGTGTTGGTCAATTGGAACCGGCGGTGTCGAGGAAATTGATCGGTACAACATACTCAATGCAACTATGCTGGGGATGAAACGTGCGATCGAAACACTGAGCACCGTACCAGATCATGTTTTCATCGATGGCAATCAACTCCCGAACATTCGCATCCCTGCACAGGCGATAGTGAAAGGTGATCTCTACGTACCGGTTATATCAGCCGCATCGATACTCGCCAAGCATGCACGGGATAAATTGATGCATGCGTATATGAAAGAGTATCCGGAATATGGATTCCAAACCAATGTCGGTTATGGCACTCCGTTTCACCTGGAAGCGCTTCGGAAATACGGGGCTACCGCCATACATCGCAGAAGTTTCGCCCCGGTGCATGAAGTCATAGAACGGGATAATCCGGGAATTTTCTCATGAGTTTCGTCCATCTGCGGGTGCATACCGAGTATTCACTGACAGACAGCATTATTCGAATCGACGATTTGGTATCTCGTGCAGCTGATCTGGGAATGCCTGCTGTAGCAGTAACCGAATCTCAGAATCTGTTCAGTGCCATCAAGATCTACACGACTTGTGTCAAATTGGGAGTTAAACCGATCATTGGTGCAGAAGTACTTGTCGAAAACACAAAGAATCCGAATTCACCGTTCTCACTTGTGTTGCTTTGTCAGAACTATGATGGATATCGTGCTCTATGCGCCTTTTTAAGTAAGGCACATAATCAGGTGAAGCCCGATGGAACCGTACTGATGCAGGAAAATTGGTTTAATTCATCGTCATGTGAAGGCCTCATTGCACTATCTGGTGCTCAGCAGGGAGAGATCGGACAGAAATTATTGCTGAACAAACAAGATGAGGCATCAGAAGCACTTCAGCGTTTGCGTGGTAACTTTGATGACAGGTTTTATCTTGAAGTATCCAGATTTGATGGACAGTATGAAGCTTCTTACGAAGCAGCTGTTTTAGATCTGGCAGATTCAACAAACACACCAGTCGTCGCTACCCATCAGCCGCGTTTTCTGAACAAGGATGACTACGATCTCCACGAGGTTAAAGTCTGTATTCAGGAGCGTACGACGATATCGGATGCCAACCGAAGGTCAAATTACACAGCGGAACAATATTTTCGTTCATCTGAGGAAATGAGTGAATGTTTTTCTGATTTGCCAAATGCACTGGAAAATTCTCTGGAAATCGCGAAACGCTGCAATTTTCGATTCGATCTGACGGAAGTTCATATGCCTGCCTACCCTCAGTCAATCGAAGAACCCAACATAGAGAAGTATCTGGAACGATTAAGCAGGGAAGGATTGCAGGAGAAATTGAAAGGGTGCTCCGATGAACGTTATGAGCACCGTCTCAACGATGAACTCGACATTATTCGTAAAACGAACTATGCAGGTTACTTTCTGATTGTGGCGGACATTATTTCGTGGGCAAAATCAAACGGCATACCTGTCGGTCCAGGACGAGGGTCCGGCGCAGGTTCGCTCGTTGCTTACTGTCTGGATATTACGACTATTGATCCTATTGAACACGATCTGATATTCGAGCGTTTCTTGAATCCAGAACGAGTTTCTCCTCCTGACTTTGATATAGATTTTTGCGTTAGAGAGCGCGACCGAATTATTGAACGTATAGCCGAAAGATATGGAAGAAACCAAGTTGCACAGATCATCACTTACAACACGATGGCTGCGAAGGCGGCGATCAGAGATGTCGGCAGAGCACTGAGGCCAGACTATAAGTTTTACGATGAATTGGCGAGAATGATACCGCAGGACCTGAATATCACGCTATCGAGTTCAATGGAGCGCAACAAGGAACTGAAATTCAGGTACGACAGCGAATCCCGCGTAAAAGAACTGATTGATACCGCAAAAGCGCTTGAAGGGATGATTCGCAACGTAAGCAGGCATCCAGGTGGCATCGTCATCGCACCATCGGAAATCACCAACTATTCAGCTCTATTTGCGGATACTGACAGCGGCAGGGACATCACACACTTCGATAAGGACGATCTTGAAGCGATAGGACTCGTCAAGTTCGATTTTCTCGGATTGACCACGCTCACAATCATAGCAGACACACTTCGAAAACTGAACGAAAAAAATGTAGCAGACGCACCAGCTACAGAAGATGATATTCCTCTGGACGATAAGCCGACGTATGAATACATCAGAACTGGCCAGACAGTCGGTATATTTCAACTTGAATCCAGAGGCATGCAGCGATTGATTTATGAAATGCGGCCGAATGGGTTCAATGATCTTGTCGCGTTACTTGCCTTGTTTCGGCCTGGTCCGTTGCAAACAGGCATGGACAAAATGTATATTGAAAATCATAATAACAATAGTTACAATGCTTTACATGACAATTTAAAAGAAGTACTTGATCAATCTCATGGTATTATCCTTTACCAGGAACAGGTTATGAAAATTGCGCAGGTCATGGCCGGATACACGATGGGAGAAGCGGATATCTTACGTTATGCAATGGGTAAAAAGGTAAAACATGAAATGGAAATCCAGCGGGAAAGATTCGTAACTGGCTCAATTGAGAATGGCTACGAAGAGAAACTGGCGACCGCTGTTTACGATTTAATGGAAAGCTTTGCTGGATATGGATTCAACAAATCGCATTCCGTCGCCTATGCGATGCTGGCATATCGTACTGCATATCTCAAAACACATTTTCGAGCTGAGTTTTTGTCATCATGCATGTCCGTAGACATGAAGATCGACACAATCGCAAAGATCTACAACGATACGAAAAAACAGGGTATTAAGTTTATTTTGCCGGACATCAATCGTAGCGAGTACGAATTCACAGCTGTGAGCGAATCGGAAATACTCTACGGCCTCGGTGCGTTGAAGCAAATCGGTGCCCCAGTTGTCAATGCAATCATGGAGGCGAGGGATAAAGGGGGAAAATTTCAGAGTTTATCTGATTTCTGTAATCGCGTTGATTTGACTCAAGTCAGCAAATCTGCCTGTCAGGTACTCGTGACAGCTGGAGCGTTTGACTCGATTGAGCCAAATCGTGCGCTGTTATTCGCAAATATCGACAGCACATATGGATTTGCTCAAATGCGGGAACAAGAGCGTAGATCTGGACAAATGAATTTATTCGGTGAAGTCGAATGTGAGAATTCGAATATGGTAGTCAAAGCTATTGAGCCATGGTCACGCGCCGAGTTACTTCGTCGGGAATTCGCAATCCTCGGAATTTATGTCAGTGGTCACCCATGTGAAAAATATGAAAAGGAATTCAATTCTTTGCTAACCGGACCGATAAGTCAGGTTGCCGGTATTCAAGGCCAAAGACTGGTCATTTGTGGATGGGTCATAAATAAACGCATTGTAAAGGCAAGAAAAAAAGGGGAGAACAACCTCTTTTTCCAACTTGAAGGTTCAAAAGGAGAAATTTCCGCTGCCATATATTCGGAAAAATTTGATAGATTGTCGAAACAAATAATCGAAAATAAACCTGTGATTTTGATTGGCAACATGTCCGAAAACAAGGGGGATGGTTCCAGTAGATTTCTCGTTAATAACGCAATTCAATTGGACACAGTCAGGCAGCATGCTTCCGCACGAATCATGCTGAAACTGAATCAGAATCATGTCACTTCAGATCAAATTCGACGGATCAAGGATGTGCTGGAGGAGCACAGGGTCGGTAAAAGTGCGATCAAAGTCGAGTATTCTTCTAAGTGTGGTTCAAATGCCAGATTTTCGCTTGGTGACGATTGGCGGGTGAATATCAACGAGGATCTAATGGATGAATTGCAGTCTGTGCTGGGTGAGGAACATGTTGTCGCAAATTATTCCGACGTGGCATTGTAAGAATACGTAAATTTGGAAATCATTCAATTATTGAACTTAAGATGACAGTATTTCTGGAATTTGAAAAATCGGTCGCTGAAATCAACGCGAAAATTGAAGAGCTCCGACGAGTCCACGACGAAGACGGAGTAGATCTTGCAGATGAGATATCCCGGCTGGAAAAAAGGAGTTTCAAACTAACTCAGTCCATATTTTCTTCCCTGTCTCCTTGGCAGATCACACAACTTGCCCGTCATCCGATGCGTCCCTATACACTGGACTACGTTAAACGAATCTTTACAGGTTATAGAGAAATCCATGGTGATCGACTGTTCGGTGACGACGCAGCTATTGTAACCGGGCTTGCAACATTCGAAAATCATGGCGCAGTAGTGATCGGACATCAGAAAGGCCGAGATACCAATTCCAAACTCGCGAGAAATTTCGGCATGCCAAAACCCGAAGGGTACAGAAAAGCACAACGTGCAGTCCGGCTGGCTGAGCGATTTTCGCTGCCTGTATTTACATTCATTGACACACCGGGAGCCTACCCAGGTGTTGAAGCGGAATCGAGGGGACAATGTGAAGCTATTGCAACGAATCTGCTGACATTTGTAAAAGCCAGATGCCCGATTATCGCGACTGTAATTGGTGAGGGCGGGTCCGGCGGAGCGCTTGCAATTGGAATAGCAGATCACGTCATCATGATGGAGTATGCGACTTATTCGGTTATTTCGCCTGAGGGATGTGCGTCAATTTTGTGGAAAGATGCTGGACGCGCTTCAGATGCGGCGGAAGTAATGGGGTTGACATCCAAAGCACTGTTAGCCAACGATCTTATTGATGGAGTTGTTTCCGAACCATTGGGCGGCGCTCATCGCGATTACGACGCGGCAGCGGGTACACTGAAGTATGAATTGGCATCAACACTGCACAGGCTGAAAGAAATTGCTATTGATGATCTGATTGCCGAGCGCAACAGACGCTTGATGTCCTATGGAAAATTTCAATCTGTCGGTTGAACTCGGTTCTTTACGAGCAGACTGACGAACTTCGCCAATCATCGGGGTGTCGCAGTGCAAATTTGAAATACGTTTTCTATTCACACACGCATTCAGCTTTGACCACTCTCAACATAGATTCGCTACTTCAAATCTTGTCCAAGTATTCCAATCCCGATGACAAGACAAAATTTGCAGTGGCTTTCAGCGGTGGTGTCGATACCGTCGTACTGATGCATCTCATGCATTGTGCATGTCAGCGATGGAATTTCTCGTTGCTGGCTTTGCATGTCGACCATAACATTCATCCGGACTCGGGGAAATGGATGCAACACTGTGCGAACTTCTGTGATGCACGGGATATTCCGTTTTGTTCGACACGGCTGAACCAATTCAACCCATCTGAAAGGGTACCGGAACACGAAGCGAGAGCTGCCCGATATTCCTGGCTGAAAAAGGAAATTGCAGAAGGCGACTTTCTTTTGACAGGTCATCACAAAAATGATCAGGCTGAAACGCTTATGCTGAATCTGATGCGCGGTTCTGGTGCCAGGGGATTGTCAGGAATTCAGGAAGCAACCCCATTTGGAAAGGGAACACTAGTTCGCCCCATGTTGCAATTCACCAAAGAGCAGATTCTCGAATATGCAATTAGTCGAAAATTAAGCTATGTTCATGATCCTGCCAATGATGATCTACGGTACGACAGGAATTACTTGCGCCACTTGCTGCTCCCTGCTATGCAAGAACGCTGGGGGGCAGCGATTGAAAATATCAGTCGATCTGCGGGAAATCTGTTGGATTCTCGATCGTTGCTTGATGAACTGGCTGAAATAGACGTCTTTTCGTGCCGTACCATCGGTTCAGCATATCTGTCGATCGGATGCCAGCTGAAGCTTGATGAGTTAAGAAAGTTGAACAAGGCACGTCAGATCAACTTGCTCCGCTACTGGGTCAGAAACTACTCGATTCCGGAACCGGGTCGACAGATGTTGAATAATTTCCTCAAAACGACTGTTGATGGAAATGCTGAATATTCGGAAATGGATTGGGAAGGTTATAAGTTATACCTATTCCGGAATGTTCTTTATCTGACACCAAATCTTACTCTGAAGCCTCGCAAAGAAAAAGTAATTTGGAACTTGACGGAACCCTTGGTGCTTGAACATGAGGGTATCAGATTGGTCCCAAGACCTGTCGTTGGCAAAGGAATTGATGTCAAACGCTTATCTGCACCTGTATCAGTAGGATTCAGGAAAGGTGGGGAGCGATTCCGAATGCCGGGACGCCAACATTCCAGCAAACTCAAGAAATTGCTGCACGCAGATTCCATTCCACCTTGGGAGCGAAAGATGTTACCACTGATCTATGACGACGAAGAACTGGTCGCGGTCGTTCCATGGAGGGTGTCAGACAACTATCTTGCAACAAAGCAACAGAGCGGAATCGATATTAAAATGGAGTTGATTTCACGATAGATCGGCTGACAATACTCGATAAATGTCGATTTCAAGAACACAAGAACAGGTGAAATTTGTCAAATTTTCAGATGCGATTTGTGGTAATCTATTAATCCGTCCGATCATCCTCCAAAAGATGATTATTTTCAGTTTCATAACTGATCCAACAGCAACGATTTAATCAGACGTGCCGAAGTTTGTTTTTGTTACAGGCGGTGTGGTGTCTTCCCTAGGTAAAGGAATCGCATCCGCTTCTTTAGCTGCGTTGCTAGAAGCTCGCAGAATTTCCGTGACACTGATCAAACTCGATCCCTACATCAACGTTGACCCCGGGACGATGAATCCCGGCCAGCATGGCGAAGTATTCGTAACCAGTGACGGTGCGGAAACGGATTTAGACCTTGGGCACTATGAGCGATTCGTAAATGTCCCGATGAAACAAGTGAATAATTTCACCACCGGGAGAATTTACGAAAGAGTGATCCGTCGTGAAAGAAGAGGGGACTATATGGGCAAGACCGTCCAAGTCATCCCACATATCATCGACGAAATAAAGGATTGCATATTCGAAGGTTCCAACGGACATGATGTTGTATTCGTGGAGATCGGTGGTACAGTAGGCGACATTGAGTCGCTTCCGTTTCTTGAGACCATCCGACAAATGCGGATCGAACTTGGAGCGGAAAATACTCTATTTGTTCATTTGACCCTGATCCCATCTTTGGATTATGCGGGTGAGATAAAAACCAAGCCGACACAACATTCAGTTAAGGAACTTCGTAGCATTGGTATCCAGCCGGATATTCTGCTATGCAGGACGGAAATTGATCTGCCAGATGCCGCGAGAAACAAAATTGCATTATTTACCAACGTACCCGAAAGATCAGTAATTTCCGCACTGACGACCGACAACATCTATTCAATTCCCTTGATGTTCCACGAGCAAGGTGTCGACCAATTGATTGTAGATCACCTTGAGATCCAGTCTGATTTCATTGACCTTTCAGAGTGGCGGGATGTCGTCGAGCGAAACCGTATGACCACAGGTGAGGTAACCATCGCTTTCGTCGGCAAGTATATGGACATCGCGGATTGCTACAAATCGCTGGCTGAGGCGATAATTCACGCGGGCCTGCAAACACGAACCAGAATCAACATTCTCTATGTGGATGCTGAGAATATTGAAAATGAAAGTGCCGATATTCTGAATTTAGCTGACGCAATAATTGTTCCGGGTGGATTTGGACAACGCGGCACAAACGGCAAGATTGACGCAGTAAGGTATGCCCGGGAAAACGAGATACCGTACCTCGGTATTTGTCTCGGAATGCAGATAGCGATGATTGAGTTTGCTCGAAACGTGCTCGGACTCGAAGGTGCTAACAGCACGGAGTTCCATGCTGACACCCGACATCCGGTGATCGCACTGGTATCCGAATGGCGGACATTGGACGGAGCGTTGGAAACCAGGTCGATCAACGAGGAATTAGGTGGAACTCTCAGACTTGGTGCACAGAAAGCGAGTCTGTCGCCAGATTCCCTGGCCCAGGAAATTTATGATACTGATAATATATTTGAACGTCATCGCCATCGCTACGAATTCAACAATCACTACCGTAAACAGTTCGAAGACGCTGGTATGTTATTTTCCGGAGTCTCACCGGAAGATTTAGTTGAAATGGTAGAACTTCCGGATCACAAGTGGTTCATCGGATGTCAGTTTCATCCGGAGTTTACTTCGACTCCAAGAAAAGGACACCCGTTGTTTACACATTTTGTTGAAACTGCAAAAGCACATCAGACTTCATTACGAATTCCTTCCAAAAGAGCGGCCGTCAGTTGAAAATTGCAGGAGCGCCTGTTGGTTCAGCCAATCCGTTTTTTCTGATTGCTGGGCCGTGTGTCATTGAATCGGAAGCATTCGCGCTTGACACAGCCGGTGAGATTAAGCGCATTTGCAGCAATCTTTCGATTCCATTCGTCTACAAGTCATCCTACGACAAAGCGAATCGGACATCGATTGACTCATACCGAGGTCTCGGGATGCTTGAAGGTCTGGAAATATTGCAGAAAGTCAAGACTATTTTAGATGTTCCTGTACTGACCGATGTGCATTCTCCCGACGAAGCTGCCACCGCAGCGAGTTATGTCGACGTTATTCAGACACCGGCATTCTTGTGTCGACAGACCGATCTGATCACCGCTGCAGCTTCAACTGGCAAGTTAGTCAATATTAAAAAGGCCCAATTCCTTTCACCACACGAAATGAAACATGTTGTCGACAAGGCAGTTCGAGTCGGTGGAAAAGACAACATACTCGTCTGTGAACGTGGTTCGAGTTATGGCTATAACAACTTGATTGTGGATATGCGATCGTTGACGATTCTGCGTGAGACTGGATGTCCAGTTGTGTTTGATGCAACTCACTCGGTTCAATTGCCGGGCGGAAAGGATGGTGCATCCGGTGGGCAGAGCGAGTTTGTACCAACTTTGGCGCGAGCCGCTGTTGGTGTCGGGATTGACGGATTGTTTGTCGAAACACACCCAAACCCGGATGAAGCGCCTAGCGACGGACCGAATGCCGTACCGTTGAATTTACTGTCAAGTTTATTGGAAGGGCTCAAGGAAATCGATTTTGTTGTCAAAAATAGAATTGAACAAATCTGATTCAAATTTGAAATGAATATGACCAATTGCTCGATCAAAACTATTCATGCACTGCAGATATTGGATTCCAGAGGCAATCCGACGATTGAGGCCGAGGTCGTTTTGTCCGATGGCGCTTGTGGTGTCGCTGCTGTCCCATCTGGTGCATCTACCGGAGCGAGAGAGGCGGTAGAGCTTCGAGACGGCAATACCGACCGATACCTTGGTAAGGGTGTTCGCAATGCAGTGGCGAATATCAATAATGTCATAAAACCTGCGCTATCAGATGAAAACCCTTTCGATCAATCTGCAATCGACAATCGGATGATTGAGCTGGACGGTACCAAGAACAAAAGCAAGCTTGGTGCAAATGCGATCCTCGCTGTTTCACTGGCGATTGCCAAAGCGGCTGCAAGCTCGAAGCGTCAGTCGCTCTACGAGTACCTTGCGACAGATCAAGAGTTTATTTTGCCAATTCCATTTTTCAACATCGTCAATGGCGGTGCCCACGCAAACAATCGATTGGACGTTCAAGAATTCATGGTTGTCCCGATTGGCGCTTCCAGTTTTCAGGAAAGCTTGCGCATGGGTGTTGAAATTTACCATTCATTGAGCAGCTACCTGAACAATCGCGGTTTCAGTACCGCAGTCGGTGACGAAGGCGGCTTCGCACCCGATTTAAAATCAAATGAAGAAGCATTACAGCTTATCTGTGAAGCAGGTAGAACAGCGGGTTGGGAAGCTGGCGTAGATTTCGGAATCGCTTTGGATGTAGCAAGTTCCGAACTATGGGATGATTCGAGCAAGCGTTATGTATTCAGTTCAGAATCCGTGACCATGGATTCACGTCAATTGATCGACCGACTTGCATCATGGGTTGAAGAATATCCGATTGTTTCAATTGAAGATGGGATGGCAGAAAATGACTGGGAAGGTTGGTCACTTCTCACACGAACACTCGGAAGTAGAGTGCAGTTGGTTGGTGACGACGTATTCGTCACCAATCCGGAAATTTTTCAACAAGGGATTCAACAATCTATTGCGAATTCAATTCTGGTCAAGCTGAACCAGATTGGAACCTTGACCGAAACTCTTGAGACAATAAAGATGGCGAAGAACGCGAATTATCGCGTGGTTATCTCTCATAGATCAGGCGAGACTGAAGACACCACAATCGCAGACCTTGCAGTCGCAACTGCAGTGGGGCAAATCAAGGCAGGTGCTCCGTGTCGCTCCGAACGAACAGCTAAATTCAATCGCCTGTTGCGCATTGAGTCGCAACTGGGCGAAAAGGCAATTTATTCAATTCGAAAATGATATTTTGGAGTGAATTCTATGAGACATAGGAGACTTTTCGTATTCCTGGTTTTGGCGATGATGGCCATTAGTCTTCAATATGCGTTTTGGTTCGGGAAAAATTCGGTCGGCACGCTCAAGGAAACCCGATCACTGATTGAGGTTGAAAAACAACACAACATTGAATTGGCTAAACGAAATGATGTGTTGAAAGCGGAAGTGCTCGACTTGCAAACGGGTAATGAAACCATGGAAGAGCGGGCTAGAATGGAATTGGGTTTGATCAAGGAAGGCGAGACATTCTATCGAATTATCGAGACCAACACGATCATTGATACTGATAACTAAGCGTCAGGCTCTATCTAGTTCTGGAATAGCATAGGGCATCTGGTCCAGCATTAATTGCAAATTCGTTCCGTCATCTAATCGCAAACGATCGCGTCCCAGAAACTTCAGCGGAAGAGAAACAAGTAAGTTCTTATCTTCACGTTCCTGCGGACGAACGCTATTGACGATTGATCCGGTCTGCTTTCCGGGCAAGTCATCACAATAAATTAAAGAACCCGGCTCTGTCGGAGCGTCGCCAGTCACAGATGCTCTGAACATTCGTCGGTTTACACCACCTTTGTAGTGTAACCTCGCAACGATTTCTTGGCCAGGGTAGCAACCCTTGGTAAAACTGACTGTGCCGATGAGGTCCAGATTAGCTGCCTGCAAAATCAGTTCTTCTGTAGTCGAACCATTAATGAGAGGATGCATATTGTCGACTTCAAGTTGTTTCCATTCGTCCGCCAAGTTATCGTCAAAGTGTTCAGCGTATTGTTCGAAATCAGATTCATCTCCAATCACCGCTATTCTTCTGGGTTCTCCGGGCATTCGGATATATGTAAACAAATTGTCACCCAGAACTTGAAACGCTCGATCTGGCAATACTGCAGAAAATTCTGGTAACTCGTCACCCAGCAAACCAACAATCTGCGAATCAGTCTGCATTGAAATACTGACTTTGTCCCGAAAGACAAACATTCTCAATCGTTTTGAAAATGACTCCACAAGATCACTGGACAAAGCCAGACAGAAGTTGTCGTTCTTTTTGAAAATGAGGAAGTTGGCAAGAATTCGACCCTTTGGGTTCAGATATGCCGAGAAACTGCATCGCTCCGGTGTGATTTCATTTATATCGTTAGTAAACTGTCGCTGCAGAAATTGCTCTGCATCTGCACCGGATATACTTACAATTCCATAGTGATTAAGTCTGGTTAGTTTCATTTTCTCACGTACGTATTTTGACTGGTAAATTTTCTGTCAGCATAACATCTGTAAATCAAAATAACATAAAGTAAAACTTTAATTAATAATCATTTTTCATTGATTTATAAAATATTATAAAGGGCTAATTGAGAATTTCTTGAAAATTATCCTTGCGCTAGAACATGCCATAGGCGAAACTGAGAATCATACACTATCCAATTGGTTGGATACCGATTGAAATTCCGCGATTTGAGTCGATTGCTTCAGCCGATTTCCAAGTATAAACTGCCATGAGCGAGCAACTTCTCCAGATTACCGGTTTAATTCAGCAGTTTCATCAACTTCATAAGAATCGAATGACTACACTTTTGAATTAATTCAAATTTTGTAGTTGCGAGTTATCGCCTTACAATCATCTAATCAAACAATACTTTGACAGATATAATAACCAAATAGTCGTAAGTTATTAAATTTCAAGCGTTCACAGCACTTGGTTTGAATAAACAAAACAACAACCAGCCACTCGACACCGAGCGAAACACGAATCTTGGACGTGCAACTCAAGCCGGTTCCGAGCCTTCACCCGGAAATTCGAAGAAGGCTCAACGACCTGATCCAACACGATACGGGGACTGGGAGAAAAATGGCAGATGCATAGATTTCTGATGCAGGCCGACAATAAGGTAACATTTCGAGCATGAATCCCTCGAATCGTCCGGTATCGCCACATATACAAATTTACAGACCTCAACTGACGTCTGTAATGTCAATACTTCACCGGATTACTGGGGTTGTTCTTGCTTTCGGTGCGATTCTCATTGCGATTTGGCTGAGTACGGTCGCCTACAATCCCGATTTATCTAACCAAATATTCGAATTCCTCTCCGGATTTCTGGGACGCTTATTCTTATTCGTTTGGACACTGATTCTCTTCTATCACCTATGTAACGGAATTAGACATCTATTCTGGGATTCTGGAAAAGGATTCGAAATCAGGCAAGTTTACCGAAGTGGGTGGATTGCCGTTACATGTTCCTTTGTTCTGACCGTCGTCGTCTGGACTGTTGGATACACGGCTTGCGGTTGACGACCGGATGAGCTACAAGACTCCACTTGCAAGAGTTATAGGGCTAGGGTCTGCCAAAGACGGATCTTCCCATTGGTGGTGGCAGCGCCTGACAGCTCTGGCCCTGGTGCCGCTGACACTTTGGTTTATCTTCTCAATTTCAACTCTCACCGGCGAATGCGTCGCTGATATTCGAGGCTGGATGGAGTCGCCGCTAACAGCGACTTTGCTAATTGCTTTCGTAGTGTCCCTTTTTTACCACGCACAGCTTGGTGTCCAAGTTGTTGTGGAAGATTATGTTCACCATGAGGGGATGAAGGTTGGAACAATTCTTGCGGTTAAATTTCTTTCCGTGATGCTTGTGATTTCAAGCACAATTTCAATTCTCCGCGTCGCCCTGGGATAGTTCTGCGGTGAGCATCAGTTCCTACAAGATCGTCGACCACAATTACGATGTGGTTATTGTCGGTGCTGGAGGCGCTGGGTTAAGGGCGACTTTCGGTGCTGCGTTTGAGAACCTATCGACAGCATGCATTACCAAGGTCTTCCCCACCCGAAGCCATACTGTTGCCGCACAAGGTGGTATCAGCGCGGCACTTGGAAACATGAGTGAGGATGATTGGCGCTGGCACATGTATGACACTGTAAAAGGTTCCGACTGGCTTGGTGATCAGGATGCAATCGAATATATGTGTAGAGAAGCACCTGAGGCCGTCATAGAATTGGAGCACTATGGTGTTCCATTTTCAAGAACTGAAGACGGTCGTATCTATCAACGAGCTTTCGGGGGAATGACGACTCATTTCGGTGAAGGGCAGGCAATGCGCACCTGTGCAGCAGCGGACCGAACCGGCCACGCAATTCTGCATACGCTGTATCAACAGGCGCTGAAACACAGGGCTGAGTTCTACATTGAGTATTTTGCACTTGACCTGCTGATGGACAACGGCGAATGTCGCGGTGTACTCGCCTGGTGTCTGGAAGATGGCACATTGCACCGTTTTCAGTCAAAAATCGTAGTACTCGCAACCGGAGGATATGGCAGAGCTTATTTTTCGTGCACCTCCGCACACACCTGTACCGGTGATGGCAATGCTATGGCATTGCGAGCTGGATTGCCCCTTCAGGACATGGAGTTTGTGCAGTTCCATCCAACCGGAATATATGGTTCAGGTTGTCTGATAACTGAAGGTGCAAGAGGAGAGGGCGGTTATCTTACAAATTCTGAAGGAGAGCGGTTTATGGAGCGATATGCTCCGAATGCCAAAGACCTTGCCTCGCGAGATGTGGTAAGTCGTTCCATGACGATGGAAATCAATGCCGGCAGAGGCGTCGGCACAGAAGCCGACCACATTCATCTGCACCTGGAGCACCTTGGACCGGAAGTGATTCATGAGAGATTACCTGGTATTACAGAAACTGCAAGAATTTTTGCCGGGGTCGACGCGACCACCACCCCGATTCCGGTGTTACCCACAGTTCACTACAACATGGGCGGCATTCCAACCAACCACAAAGCAGAAGTCGTGATCCGCAAAGATGGTGATGACGATTACATTATTCCAGGGTTGATGGCAATTGGTGAGACAGGCTGTGTTTCGGTCCATGGTGCCAATCGGCTCGGTTCGAACTCATTGCTGGACCTTGTTGTATTCGGTCGCTCAGCGGCGGTTCGCGCCAAGCAGCTGGTCGTCGGAATGGAAGCGAAACGATCGCTACCGCGCAACATTGAAGAAGAAGCGATTGAGCACTTCGATCGACTGCGATATAGCTCTGGAGCTATTCGAACTTCAGAGATTCGAAATCGTATGCAAAGAATCATGCAGAATCATTGCGCTGTATTCCGAACTCAGGAGTTACTGGATGAGGGAAGTCAGAAATTGCTTGATGTCTGGAAGGACATGGATGATATCAGTACAACAGATCGTTCCTTAATTTGGAACACAGATCTTGTAGAGACGCTGGAATTGGACAACCTGATGCGACAAGCTTTGACAACCATCATTTCCGCGGCAAATCGCAAGGAGAGCCGAGGAGCGCATGCCAGAGATGACCATACAGAACGAGATGACGAAAACTGGATGAAACACACGCTTTCGTGGTTTCGTGCCAACGGCGATGTCGAATTGGACTACAGACCGGTACATTTGTATACACTGACCGAAGACGTCGACTTGATCGCGCCTAAAGCAAGAGTCTATTGAGATTAGGAATTTATAGTTGTGGCAAAAATCAGACTTCCGAAAAACTCGACAGTAAATCAAGGGAAGCATCACGCTTTACCCGGTCCGGCAAAACGCAAACGAGTATTCAAGATTTACCGCTGGAACCCTGAAGGCGATTCATCTCCAAAGTTAGATTCGTTTGAGATTGACTTGGACGATTGCGGTTTCATGGTACTTGATGCGCTGATCAAAATAAAAAATGAGATCGACTCCTCCCTTACTTTCCGTCGATCGTGTCGGGAAGGAATTTGTGGATCCTGCGCCATGAACATTGATGGTACGAATACATTGGCCTGCACCAAGCCGATCGAGGAAATCCGATCTACCGTAAAGATTTATCCGTTGCCACATTTACCCGTAGTCAAGGATCTGGTACCCGATCTGACTCATTTTTACGCTCAGTACGAATCGATAAAGCCATGGCTCCAACAGCAGTCGGTTCCATCAGCGAGTCGGGAAAATTTGCAGTCAATCGATGAACGACAACAACTGGACGGGCTCTACGAGTGCATACTATGTGCCTGTTGTTCAACCAGCTGTCCAAGTTATTGGTGGAACAGCGATCGCTATCTTGGACCTGCTATTCTGCTGCAGGCCTATCGCTGGATCGCCGACAGCCGCGATGAAGCTGTCGGCAAGCGGCTCGATGAGCTTCAGGATCCATTTCGGCTATATCGTTGTCACACCATCATGAATTGCACCAATACTTGTCCGAAACATCTTAATCCGGGCAAAGCGATAGCAGAAATCAAGAAACTGATCGCATTGCGGACGTGATGGTTGAAGAAAAAATCAACCGTCGGGAGATGAACCGACTGATATGGCGGTGCAGACAAGGAACTCGGGAACTCGAATTGATTCTATTTCAATTTCTAGAGCACGGATATCCATCAATATCGATTGAGGAACAGCGAGCATTTAAACAGTTGCTTGAACACAATAATTCGGATCTCAATGATTGGCTGGTATTTGGAGTTAGAACCTACGACGATGCTTATTCCACTCTCATTAAAAATATCAGAAACTGTCAACTGACTGAAACTCAATAGCAAATTTTATAAATGCGCGTTAGCAATCTACCAGAATATCTGCAGCAAGGGCGGCTACTGCTGGCCTTACCGCAATTTAACAAGGGGACTTCGTTCACACGCGAGGAAAGAGTTGATCGCAGGCTACTTGGCTTGTTGCCGTACTGCGAAGAATCTCTGACAGTTCAAGTCGATCGCGCTTATCAGGCATATTCTGAAAAGTCGACAAATCTTGAACGGCATATCTATCTGCGACAGTTACAGGATCTGAATGAAATACTATATTTTCAATTGGTCATCAACAATGCGGACGAGATGCTGCCAGTCATCTATACACCGACGGTCGGAGCCGCATGCGAATACTTCTCAGAGATTTATCGAAGGCCGCGCGGACTTTTCCTAAGCTATCCGGAACGTGACATGATTGACACTGCACTTTCAAATGTTCGCAGAAATTCGATCGAAGTCATCGTCATCACAGATGGGGAGGCAATTCTCGGGATCGGTGATCAAGGAGTCGGTGGTATGGGTATTCCAATTGGAAAACTAAGTCTTTATTCTGCTCTGGGTGGAATAGATCCGGCTACGACACTGCCAATCGTGCTTGATGTCGGTACGAACAACCAAAATCTGATTGAAAATGATCTCTATGTCGGCTGGAAGCACGAACGTATCCAGGGCGACAAGTATTATGACTTCCTTGAGGTTGCACTCTCATCGATTCATCGAAGATGGCCTGATGCAGTAGTCCAGTTTGAGGATTTTGGAGTATCGAACTCCCAGAGATTACTCGACGAATATATTGACAGAATTTGTTGCTTCAACGATGACATTCAGGGAACTGCGTCTGTAACGGTTGGTAGTCTGATAGCAGCGTGCAGAGTAACCGGCAGGTCAATTTGCGACTCGAAAATCGTAATTGTAGGCGCTGGTGCCGCGGGTACCGGCATTGCAAAGGGTTGTGCAGATGCAATGATCAGTGAAGGGATGGACAGCCAGAGCGCACACAGTAGAATCTACATGCTGAATAGTGCAGGATTGATCCATACCGGCTCCAAACGTATTCGTTCTGGTCAGAAAGCATTCGTCAAAGATCAAACCGAACTTGTAAATTGGGAAGGAGATTTCCGCCTGTCAGACACCGTGCGAAACGTCAAGCCGGACGTACTGGTGGGTGTCAGCGGACAAAAGAATTACTTTACCGAAGAGATAATTGAGATCATGTCAGCGAATTGCGAGCGTCCTTGCATATTCCCTCTTTCAAATCCTACTGATAAGACCGAAGCGCAACCTTCGGATCTGCTCAAGTGGAGCAAGGGCAGGGCAATCATCGCTACCGGTAGTCCGTTCTCACCGATCAAATACAATGGGGTGACGTACGAAATTGCTCAATGCAATAACGCGTATGCATTCCCAGGTATTGGTCTCGGACTCGTTTCGGTCAAGGCAAGAAAAGTTACGGATGAAATGTTTACAGCAACCGCAACTGTAATCGGTAATTCACGATCCGATGTATGTGCACCAGGTTCGTCATTGCTGCCACCGCTAACACAGATTCGAAAACTCAGTCGAGAAATAGCAATCGCCGTTGCTGATATTGCTGTCGAACAAGGACTTGCCGGCACAGAAAATGGAAAATCAACGGAGCAATTGGTCGACGAGAAAACTTGGTATCCGACATTCGAAGCTGCCAATTACTCGACCGATTGATATCTGCAGGAATCAATTCGGGGTAAGAACAGTATTCACTGTACCATTGGGGTCGAGTCGAGGATAATCCAGGACAAAATGCAGCCCTCTGCTTTCATGCCTTGCGAGCGCACATTTCACTATCAGTTCTGAGACCAGTATCAGATTCCTCAACTCAATCAGATCTCGGTTGACACGGAACTGACTGTAGAAATCTCGAACTTCGTCCGAGAGAAGTTCAACCCGGCGCAGTGCACGTTCAAGCCGCTTCTGCGTACGGACAATTCCAACATAGTCCCACATAAATCTTCGCAATTCGTCCCAATTGTGGGATATCACAATCAACTCGTCGGGGTCTGTGACGCGACTTTCGTCCCAGTGTGGAATCTGTGAGTCGAATGATTCAGCATTAGTCGCGTTTTTCTGAATGTCCTCAAAGGCGGCGTCAGCAAATACAATACATTCAAGCAAGGAATTGCTCGCCAGTCTGTTTGCCCCATGCAGACCGGTACAGGCACTTTCTCCGACGCAGTACAATCCAGCCAAATTTGTACGTCCATTTTGGTTCACCAAGACCCCACCGCAGGAATAATGCGCGGCTGGAACGACAGGAACTGGATCTTTCGAAATATCAATTCCAAATTCAAAACACTTCGCGTAGATATTCGGGAAGTGTGAACGCAGGAAATGTCTCGACTTCTTGGTGATGTCTAGATATACACAATCAAGTCCGCCAAGTTTCATTTCATGGTCGATCGCACGTGCAACAATGTCTCGGGGCGCGAGTTCCTTGCGATCATCATATTTGTGCATGAATTCCGATGAATCCGGCAGAATCAGTTTACCACCTTCGCCGCGTACAGCCTCCGAAATAAGAAATGATTTCGCATGCGGATGATAAAGGCATGTTGGATGAAATTGGACGAACTCCATATTCGCGATACTACAGCCTGCTCGCCATGCCATCGCGATACCGTCACCTGTCGAGGTGTCAGGATTGCTTGTGTAGAGGTAAGTTTTGGACGCACCGCCGGTTGCCAGTACCACCGCAT
This sequence comes from Arenicellales bacterium, assembly GCA_951813075.1. Classification (GTDB taxonomy): domain Bacteria; phylum Pseudomonadota; class Gammaproteobacteria; order Arenicellales; family JAJDZL01; genus JAJDZL01. The sequence goes on from OX638343.1 coordinate 599,559, forward strand.
TCGCGACAAATGTATCAACCTCCTCACTCCGGACATTCAGCGCGTAGATTCCTAGGCACCGATTCTCTCCCAGACTATTCAATCTTGATTTCGTAATCAGTTCGATCCCTATGAATTTTTCAAAAATCTCAATTCCCCCATGACCACGAATTCTGGATTCCAGTGTGCTTTCGACTTTTCTACCTGTTGCATCTTCCGCGTGAATAATTCTTCTTGCGCTGTGTCCTCCTTCCCTAGTCAGATGAAACTCTTCTGGATGACCGGTATCTTGACCGCGCCGACTGAATATGACGCCATTCTCAATTAGCCAATTCACGGACTGAGGTCCTTTTGTCACCACATATTCGACGACCGAGGCGTCACACAGACCCGCACCTGCGCTCAGGGTGTCTTCTATATGCGATTCAAACGAGTCATCTATATCCCAAACTGCCGCAATACCACCTTGCGCATAGTAACTGGAATTTTCAGCAATGGACTCCTTTGTGACAATTGCGACTGTCAAACCAGCGTTCGCACACTTGAGCGCAACAGTCAAGCCGGACAATCCACTGCCAACAACAACGACGTCGTAGTTCTTATGCATTTTGGATTAAATTTCGATGTTACATTACTAATTGAATAACCAGCTATCAGTATAATTTTTTCTACGCAGGTCACGTTCACTCAGAATTCATGATTCGATAATAGCAAATTCCATATAATTGGCATCGGATCTGATTCAGTTTCCTACCTTTTGATCTTGTGCCATTAAATAAACTGAGACAGCAATGTCTATCGTTACTTTTTGGTGAACTCGATAAACCATCATCTATAAATTCCATATGGATTTTGCACTCGTATTAGCAATAGCTGTTTCCGTAACCGGACTGATTTGGTTGCTTGACTTGGTTTGGCGAAAAATCATTCGAAACTTCTTTGTTGTAAAGTCGGATGGCGGAATAAAGAAAGGCTACTGGGTAGTCGAATATGCACGAGCATTTTTTCCGGTACTTCTGATAGTCTTCGCACTTCGTTCTTTTGTGGTAGAACCGTTCCGAATCCCATCAGGATCCATGCTACCGACACTACAGATCGGAGATTTTATTTTAGTCAACAAATTCAAATACGGTATCCGGCTACCGATTGTCGATGAAAAGATTCTCGAGGTGGGAACTCCCGAGCACGGCGATGTAATGGTATTCAAGTATCCACAGGACCGTGCCGTCAATTTCATCAAGCGCGTCGTAGGATTGCCGGGTGATACTGTAACCTATGTGGGCAAGAAACTGTATGTCAATGGTAACGAAGTCGCGCAGGATGTTACGGGAACCTATATTATTGAGACCAATGCCGCCAGAAGGAATGAAACTACACGACTGAATGAGTCGTTCCGTTCGGGTGAAACTCATTCCATTCTTATTGATGAAAACAGGTGGGCATCAAATATGGAGTTTACGGTACCAGAAGGACATTTTTTCGTAATGGGCGACAACCGGGACTATAGTAACGACAGTCGATTTTGGGGGTTTGTCCCAGAAGAAAATTTAATAGGCAAAGCATTTTTCATATGGTTCAGCTGGGATTCAACCGGAGGAAACGGCGTAAATTGGAGTCGCATCGCAGCCGCAATCGAATGACCCAGTCATTCTTCAGGTGTCAATTTCTTTCCCGACCTCCTCAATCCTAGTTCGTACCGACGAACCGCTCACAAAACTATCACTTCATTGCACTAGATTCCGTGAATGATTCTGAGTCTAACAATTTTTCGCAGGTCATTGGATACCGCTTCAACAACGCACAACTATTGAAGCGCGCACTGACGCACAGCAGCACTGAACAAGCGAACAATGAAAATCTTGAATTTCTGGGAGACACGATCCTTTGCACAGTAATTTCCGATTATCTATACCGCAAATATCCAGCAGCCACCGAAGGCCAGCTGACTATTCTGCGCAGCCAGATTATCAACAACCGAAATGCCATTTATAGTGTAGCACTTGCAATCTCCCTCGGAGATTACATCAAAGTCGGAAAATCTTTCCCCAAAGACAATCACAACGCCTGGCGAATGCTGCTGGCAAATACACTTGAAGCACTGATTGGTGCGATCTATCTTGATGGCGGAATGAAGAATGCGCGACAGTTCATTCTTAGTAATTTTTTGTCGTTGCTTGAGAAAAGTTCAGTCAGACGACGAAAAGACTCGAAGACCAACCTACAGGAATTTCTGCAAAAACGCTCACTTCCAATACCCGTTTACAGCACGATCGATGTCAGCGGTGAGCGACATGATCCCAGTTTTACCGTAAACTGTCGTGTCGATGGACTGATTGATTCTGTCACCGGCACAGGAAGCACAAAGAAAGAAGCCGAACAGGAAGCGGCAGCGCAAACCTATGAATTACTCCGCCAGCGAAAAATCTGACGAGAATTTTCGTTCCGGCATGATTGCTCTGGCTGGGCGCCCCAATGTTGGTAAATCCACTTTACTCAACTGTTTGCTGAAACAGAAAGTCAGCATCACATCAAAAAAAGCAAATACGACTCGTCATCGAATCATGGGCGTACTGAATGATCCGGGAACCCAGTACGTCTTTATCGACTTGCCTGGCTTCAATACGAATTACAAGCGTCTCGTAGACCGTTCCGTCTATAAAACTGCCACAACTGGAGTCAGCGGTACAGATTTAGTGTTACTTGTTATAGACTGTCGTGGTTGGCACGAGCAGGACACTTTGGCACTGAAACGAATCCAGGACGAAAACCTACCGTTCATCGTCGTATTGTCAAAGATTGATCGGGTGAAAAACAAAAATCTCTTGCTCCCGGTGATTCAAGATGTCGCTAAACGAACGCAAATCAATGAAATTGTCCCAGTCTCGGCTGTCAAAGACGAGAATATTGCTGAATTGAAAAAGGCGATCTTGAAATATCTGCTGCCTGGTCCTCCACTGTTTCCGTCAGATGTAGTTACCGATAAGGGTGAGATTTTTCGGACGGCTGAGTCCATACGTGAACAAATCTTTCGTTACTATGGTGATGAAATTCCCTACACCAGTGCAGTTCAGATTGAAAAATACGAACAAGACAACAAGGTCCTTCAGATTGATGCGACAATTTGGGTAGAATCCAAGGGGCAGAAGCGAATCATGATCGGATCAGGCGGCTTGAATATAAAGAGAATTGGAACCGAAGTACGCACCAGGATCGAAGCCGAGCAAGACATAAAAGTATTTCTGAATCTTTGGGTGAAAGTTCGAGCTCGCTGGACAGATGACTTGCAGTCGATTTCAAACTTTGGGTTTTCCGAAACAGACTGAGACAGATGCGCGTTTACAGACAGGATTGCTTCGTGTTGCGGACCACTCCGTATTCCGAATCAAGTTTGATCGTGGATATGTTCACCCGGAACTATGGCCGGATAAATTTACTCGCAAAAGGAGCTCGGCGGGAAAAATCCAGATTCAGAGGATTGATCAGGCCGTTTCGATGCCTGGCTGCAAATTGGTCGGGTAAGGGTAACGTCCCGACTCTGACCGGATTGAAAATTGAATCTGAAGATTATCGGATCCCAAGCGAGAACCTTTACTGCCGTTTCTATCTAAATGAATTACTTGTTCGCTTGATTCTGGATCGGGACCCACACGAAGTTCTATTCGACGCTTATTACCTTGCGATGGAACAATTGAAAGAACCCTCCAATGAATTTCACACACTTCGGGTATTTGAGAAAGTTTTCCTTCAAGAACTGGGATATGCCTTGAAACTGACCTCTGAATCGGACTCCAAGGTTACAATCGACCCGTTCAAGGAATATATTTATGACTTTGATCAGGGACCAATTCAGGCGAACAGCGAAGATACTCAAACGATATCAGGTGCGACACTACTTGCAATTGCGCGAGAAGAATTCAAAACCAAACGAGTGAAATCAGAAAGCAAACTACTGCTTGGTGCAGCGATCGATCACTATCTGGAAGGCAGGCCGATCCACTCCCGCAAAATTTACAATCAGACGATCCAACACCGTTAGATTGATATTACCTCACTTCTTGCGTTGCGTCGTGAAACCAGGTGGCAGACTTCCCATGTCGCCTTCGCCGAATAGAAAGCCAAGCATATGTTGCTCAATCAATTTATGTGTTTCAGGGTCACTTGTCGTCAGTTGGTTCTCGTTAATGATTGTTACAAGACGTTCCAACCATTGTTTCCAACCCTCTTTCGATACATTCTCCACTATACGCAGACCCAATTCTCCCGGGTAGGGAGGGCTGGTCAATGCTTCGGACTTTTCTTTTAGGATGACACAATCTACGAGGTTTGCCATAACGGAAGTTTAATTGAAAATTCAAGCAGGGTACTTGCAAAGTGCTGTAAACCGATCAGTTCGTATCTATGACAAGTACGAATGTGAACCTATATGTTGGATTGTATTGCAAACACTGAAGTGGAGTAGGGAAATATGTTGATGCTCAATTGATATTAGGTACAATTGCGAATGAATAATTGAAATATACGACTACAATTCTGTATTACCGACAAACAACAAATGCTGTTTTTGCAACATTCGTTGGAACCCAAAGAGGCATATGATCATGTTTGATTCAGCCGATACTATATTACTTATATTCACTACAACATTCTCTCTAATAATTTTTTTTACCATGTTGTTATTTATCTATTATCTGTTGAAACTAATGAGGCTTTCAATCAAGAAAAAGGATATCGAAATTAAAATTTTAGAACAAGCAAATACCAATCAATAGCGTAACCGACAATCATAACTGGTTGCCTCATGGAGCATTACCCAATACCGCAACTAACAAGCCCGATCGCAATCAGCTAATTGATTACGTGAAGTAATCGGCGAACGCAACAGATAGCCTTGATTGCACTTGCACACTTCTAATAAAAGCCGGTTATGTATTCCTAAAAAGAAAAGACAAACATATTCGAAATACCACATTTATTCAATATTATCAGTCTCTTATGGTGTGATCGAAGAATATATGTGCGAGGCCTAGATCGCTGGTTTGATGTGCATTCATCGCAAATTGAATAGTGAGGCTCAGGTTCGCTGAGATTTTGAAGAAAAATTTTCACTAGAAGAAAATAATGCGGCTAAGTGATCTATAATTCGCGGTTTTCGGGCGATTATCTTCAATGAAGTCCACTTATTGGCTCATGAGTCTTGCATATTCTTCTCGTTCATAGATAATTAAACAATACCAGTCGAGTTTCAAATTTTCGTGACTCGACGATTCAAATGGCAAAGTAAGTTTATGGATTATCAATTAAACATTTCAGAATCAGAAATGAAGGTAACAGAAGCTGCCGGTAATAAGATGGCAGAGCTGATTCAATCAACCGACGAAGAAATCAAAGGTATTCGGGTTTATGTGTCAGGAGGAGGTTGCGGAGGCATGAGTTATGGGATGACTTATGCTGATTCCGAATCCCAATATGACCGGGTACTGAATGGTGATAATTTTCGCCTTTTTGCTGATGTAGTCGCCCTCCAATACCTTTCAGGTGCTGAAATCGACTATGTCGACGATGGAATACAAGCGACCTTCGTATTCCACAATGTCTTCCAATCTGTAGGTGGTACAGGTGCGTGTGGCGGTTGCGGCGCAGCACAATAAATAGTAATCGCTAGCGTTAGCTTTTCAGAAACAATCAATAAATCGCAGAAAGCGATTGTTCTGATCGCTCCATCATACAGTTATCGCTCATCCGTATATTTGTCGGCTTCGGACCGGCAAGGTATACCAATCATACTTGTAACGGATGGTGATTCAGAGCTTTCACCAAAGTATCGTGCGGGATTTCGTGTAGATTTTTCAGCTACGAATTTCGTTGTCGATTCAATAGTTGACCAATTGGAGGACAAAGAAATCTGTGCAGTGATCGCGCCAGATGAAAAATTCGTTGGAATTGCAGCAAACGTTGCTCGACGATTGAATCTGCCACACAACCGCGTTGAATCTATCCAGACATCGGTCAACAAGGTTTTGGCCAGAACTGTATTGTCGAAGTCGAAAGTACTTGTCCCACAATTTTGGACGGTTGAGCTTGACGGGGAAATTGCGATACAAATCAAGGATATCCGATATCCCTGCGTTGCGAAACCTACCAGTCTATCTGCTAGTCGAGGGGTTATCCGAGCCGACAATAACGCTCAACTTATAGAGGCGATCGAACGTATCCGAAACTTACTTCGAAAAGAACAGGGAAACGATTTAAAACAAAGAATACTGATTGAACAATACATCCCGGGGTCGGAACATTCGCTCGAAGGCTATCTTTCAAATGGCAAGTTAGAAACAATCTGTATTTTTGATAAGCCAGAGCCCATGGAAGGCCCGTTTTTTGAAGAAGTTTATTTTGTAACGCCATCAATATTAGATAACAACATCCAAAATAAGATACGGGACTCAGTACTCGAAGCTTGCCAGGCATATGGATTGAAAATGGGGCCAATTCATGCGGAAGTTCGAATAAACAATTCAGAAGTATGGATTCTGGAGATAGCGGCCAGATCTATCGGCGGAGATTGTGCACGATTGTTCGAGTTGGCTACAAATTCCAGTCTTGAAGAATTTATTTTGTGTAAGAGTGCAGGGCAGTCGACAAGCCGGTTGGAATTTCACCAGTCCTCTGGCGTGGCAATGATCCCAATAGCAGTTGAAGGTATACTGAGACGAGTAGAGGGTGTGACTGATGCACAATCTGTGGAAGGTGTTCTGGATGTCAGAATAGACGTTCGATCCGGCGAGAAGTTGACCCCTTTACCTGAAGGAGGGAAATATCCCGGATTCATATACGTCCAGGCAGATACTCCACAATTGGTAGAACAGTCTCTTCGTGAGGCAATCGCCAATATAGGGTTTGTCTGTATGCCAGAACTGCCACTAGTAGTGCGCAATGACACAGCTGCAGAATTTAGTTCGTAGAAGTTCGTCAAGTCATAATAAAATTATGCACTAAGTTGCGATTTCCTTTTTTCGAAGGGAAATCGTATTCACTATTTGTGCTCCGTTCCCCGGTAGCTCAGCAGGCAGAGCAGGTGGCTGTTAACCATCTTGTCGGCGGTTCGATCCCGTCCCGGGGAGCCATTTTTTCGAGGACGATACAACGCCTCAATAGATAACGCGACGCCCCGAAGGGCGATCCCGTCGGGGCGTCACGTATCTAGCGTGTTTCCACGCAGTTACGCTCTTTCCCACATTCTCCTCGATTCTCCGGTTATGAAAATCCACGTGGCGTGCCGCGTGCAATCAGGGAGGGGGTTGCGCACAGGGATCCCGCGATTTCGTTTCCGAATTCTACAATTCTCCATTTTCGTTCCGCGTTTTTTACAGCCCGTTTCCCCAAGGGCCTCCGCGCTTCGAAAATTTCTAACTGACGCCAGTAGATATTCGGCGGAGATTGGGCCACGGGGGGCCGGCTGATCACCGGACAATCCCAAAGTGGGGATTTTTCGTCGGTGCTTTTAGGGAAATTAAAATCGGTGCTTACACCTGCGATCTCGATGGCTTCGGCCTGATTCTGGTGCAGTACGAGTTGCTTGCCAAACGTGTCGATCGGTCGTTTGAGCCTGAAGACCTTCGCGCATTCCTCGTCGAGTGTGCCCGTTGACACGAAGTCATCGATGGACCCTCCCGGCACGAAGTTCGGGTTCAACTGGATGAGCGGAGCGGGCCAAAAACGGCCGCCCGCGTAAGCCTCATTCACGGCCTGGAGGATGTCCTCGCCCGGATATTGGTAAAGCTTCGAGAGAAGCGTTCGTATTCGGATACAAGTTTTTCTCGGAAAGCGAAGACGTCTATCAGGCACCCTCCCGTCGCTCGAACCGCCCTCGGAGACTGGGTAGACCAGCTACACGTGAGGCACGTCGAGGATGGCTTGTGTTCAAGAGTGGTTTGGTCAACGCAATGCACTCCTCATCAAGATCAAGTCGGATTCGAGATCTCATATTCCTAATGCCTTTGGGTTCCGTTGATCGTCGCTTCGGCATACCGAAGCTGTTCCATGACCCAACCGAAATCCGGGACATCGCCAAGGATCATGCCCTGCATAGCTCCGTAATCTCGTTCAATCACCGTACGCAGGTCCGGCTGCGGAACCAATCTCACCGATCCGGGGATGGCTTCTTCGAACCTCTTCCAGGCCTGCCGGAACGCGGTGAGGTTGTGGCTCCGGACCGCGTCCAGCAGATCGATATCGGATAGGGCGAACCTGCCGGTCTCCGTCGCCGTGATCATCGCGACGTCGTAGTAGTGGCGTGAGATGCCATCCCTGTCGGCCGGCAGACGCTCTGCGTCCCGGTATCCGCAATGCACACCGTGCAGGATCAGTAGCTTTTCCCAATAGGTGCGCTCGGGCGCGATCACCCTGATGTCGCCCACGTCGAACGACCAGTCCGGTAGTTCGTCGGCGACATAGGGGGTGATGGTGCAGTTCAAGCTGGGATCGAGCGCCGACCTCGCTCCCGCCTCGATCCTCACGCGCGGCGCCACATAGGCGATATCGCCGCTCGGATACAGAGTGGGGTACTCGACGAAGAGCGTCTGCCCGTCGACGTCGTCCTCATCTGGAACGACGTGGCACCCATCGACGAGATCGTCGATGAGTCTCGTCAGAGCTATCTGCAAGTCTCCGCGAATGTAGCCGCTGCAAGATGCCCTGAGTTCCATGAACAGGGCTGCCCGTCTCCTGTTCGATAGATTCTTTGCCACGGTCGGATCGCGCTCGCCTTCGAACCCGAGTGCGTCACGAAAGACGACGAGATCGATGTCCTCGGAGAACCGTTCGATGAGTCCGAAAGCCTTGGAAAGGGACGTCCCGCCCTTGAAGAGCAGGTTAGGATGCCCAACGGGCAGCCGGTTGTAGAGTGCGTCGAGAACGAGGCAGACCCAAAAGTCCTTCTCCACATAGCCGGGCAACGTGTCGAGACGGCTTGCCGTCGCCTCGAAGACATCCTGTCTGTCCTGCTCCGGGAGGGAGAGAAAGGTTTCGGCGTTTCCAGTCATACGGCAACGGCCTCTTCACTCGTGATGCTGCGCACCAGCGGTAATGCCCATCCGGGTAGATCGCGGCTGTTTTGTAACAGGTCGCGCTTTACATCATCGGGAAGGTGACGACTCAAAGTCGAAAGGACCCGCGTGTCCGCGGCGGCGGCGGGACCAAGCCACCGCAGCGCCTGAACCACCGGGGCCGCAGGTCTTCCTGCCCATTGCATGACGCTCGGACCTGCGTGTCGGAACTGGATCGTTCGTCCGTCGATCTTGACGGTCCTCGAGTGGCCGTCAGTCACGAAGCTGACCTTCGCGGGAACCGCGTTCGTGAGCCCCAGCTGATTCGCTGCGACCAGGCCATCCGTCATGATCCTGACACCGTCCCGCCTCGCCAGCGCTGCGATGACGGCGGCCAAGTCGACCGGCGCGGGCCGATTCAGTACGTTACTGAACCGGGGCATGTCGTAGAGGCCGTGGCCGACGCGGCGCAGCTCGCCGGCTTTGACGAGCCGCGAGAGCGCCTGGTCAACGGCCTCACGGCTCCCGAGGTCCAGGAAGTCCTTCGGCGAGCACACCCAACTCCCGCTGTCGTGCGCGGACACCCTCTTCATGATCTTGTCAGCCATCGGGGTCATCGGATCACATCCTGTTCGCGGTTAACCATTGACGATAGTCAGAAATATACTCTAATTATCTTACAGTGGCAACGAAATTCTCCACAACCGCTTGATGCGTGAGCGATAGGTGTTCAACGATGTGTGGCCGTTTCACCCTGAAGCTGACCTGGCGTTAGATTCACGATCTGTACAGCCTGAGGGGACCGTCGCTGCCGCTGAATCTGCAACGGCGCGCCGGCGCAGGACTTTCCGGCCTGCCGACTCGATGAGGACGGGAACCGCTCCATCGCCCAGCTCCGCTGTGGGCTAGTGCCCGCTTGGTCCAAAGACAGCCGGATGAGCACGCACCGTGTCAATGCCCGGGCAGAGACCGTCCACACCAATCCTTTGTTCGGTGACGCATTCCGCTCACGACGGTGCTTACACTTGGAGCCGGCCAATGGGTGGTTCGAGTGGCAACGGACCAGGCACGGCAAGCAGCCTTTCTTCCTGGCGCTCGCGGATGGATCGCCGCTGTCGTTCGCCGCGCTGTGGGAGTACTGGAGCAAGGACGGAGAATCCTTGGAGTCCTTCGCCATCATTACGACGGCAGCCTCCCCGCCCCCTGGCCGACATCCACCATCGGCAACCGGCGATTATCGACTCCAACTGGTTCGACGACTGGCTCGATCTGACGTCGCCGGTCCCGTGGCTCCTCGAGCTGGTGCGTGAACCCCATGCCGGTCCCTACGAGAGGCGCCCCGTCAGTACCAGGGTGAATAGCGTCCAGAACGACGACCCGGATATCACTGCTCGCGGTGCCGGAGAGGGGCCTATTCTGACCAGAGGGGCGGGAATGTCCTAAACATCGCTTCCGCCTCCAATTCGCTGAATCAGAAAAGAGGAAACCGGCGACAACTGCCAAGTAATTTTAATTTGAACGCGAGTAATCTTATCTGAACACCGAGTAACCTTTAACTGAACACCGCTTCTTCATTTGGTTGTTCGGTATCCTGAATCTCGTGACACATTCAAATATAAGTCTGTGACATCGCGATGACGATGACGCCATCATCGAAGAAACAAGCTACGTTTGTTCTAGAAAGGGTTTATTATCCAGAGCCGAACGGTAAGTGGTCCTGGAGAGGGTGGTGCGAGGGGAGCAATATCTCTTACCGTCAATTCAAGCGAACTATCAATATACCTCTTGAAACAAGATTCGAGATTCAACCGACCAAATGCATATGCCAAAACTACTTGTCAAATAGGCTTCTCCGACAAAGAGGTGGGTAGCGTAGGCGATACAAGTCGTAAGATTCAGAAAAGTGCTCGGATTCTCGGACAACATTATCCCCGATTGTCTCCATCAGGCACCGCCTATAGAGTCTATACACGGGAGATCAGCGGATAGATGACAACTACAATGAATAGGCGATTAAATTTGACGCACTATTTCCCAAGAACCCGAATCGAGTCCCCCACGGCTCAATTTGGGATCCAGACCAGCGGTACGATCTGGACTGATTGGAAATTTCTGGAAAAATTCAACTGCTCTTTGACTGTATCGACCTAAGATGGCGAGCAAACTCGTCTTTTGACATCAACTCGACGCAGCGGGTAAATCGCTCGACAGAATAAGCCCAAAAGTCCTCAGCAGGATTTTTGTTCATATGTTGGATCAAACCCCAAAGTGTCCAGAGCAGATCGCACAATGCTTTGTAGATAATCATCCGACCCACATCGTAGTCATTCGGCGAGCGGCCCAGATATCCCGTTAACAACACAATTTCCGATTCTGACGACATTGCTCCTTCAACTGAAAGATCCCCTAGGTCCCAGTAAGGATCGTTCATTCCCGAATATTCCCAATCTACGATCCACATCTTGTCTGATTGCTTGATAAAGTTTTCGCATAGAGGGTCGCAGTGACTAGGGACGAGATTTTCAGGATTATCCATCAGTACGGTTTGCACGGATTTACTCTGATCAACTGTTTCATGGTATCCATCTGGTAGTTCTACCGATTCTCCTTGCGCAAGTAAATCAAGATATTCATTGATCATCGAAAACACCTCAAAGCGAAATTTGAAATTTTCACCACAATTGTGAAGCCTGCTGAATGCCTTCCCCGCCTCGCGGACTGCATTTTCATCTGATTGAAACTTTTCGCCGCTCATGGTCTCGCTGTCATTCAAATACTGTGTCAACATAAGTCCGTCTTCGGAGAAAAAGAAGACTTCCGGGCTGACTCCTGCACGTTCTGCCACTTTAGCATTGTGCTTTTCAACCGCTCGATCTATATAACTCTCGGTTCCTTCTCCTGGAATCCGAAGGCAATAGTCATTCTCCTCGGTGGAAATTCGATAAACAAGATTGGTTAAACCACCCAGACGTTCGTAATCAATCGCACCAAGCGGAATGTTTGTCAACTGCGGCACACGCTGGATCGCATTACGTACTTCGGACTCCATAGAAATCATCTCCTAACTTAAATCAATATTTCTAATAATTATTATTTTATATCATTATGTTACTATCACAATCTAATGTCATTTATTATTTTCCAGCTATCCTCTAACCCTGATATTGACTTTTGAATACAGCGCTTTCTCGTGAGGTTTGATCGAAATTGTTCCTTGAATAGTCTCAAGTTGAATATGCTGATTGGTGTCTTGATCAGCAGGCAGAAAAGCATAACAAATCGATTTCCCCACAGTGTGACCGTAACCGCCAGATAGAGTTGAACTGATCACTTCATCTTCGCAAAGTAACGGCTCTCCACCATACAGTGGAACAAATCCTCTATAACTGAAACAATACAGTTTTCTTTTGACGCCGTCGTTAGCGATATTTTGGAGCGCTTTTCGTCCGACAAACTGTTCTTTACTGAAATTTATCCGATAACTCAATCCTGTTTCAAATGGATTAATATAAGGAGAAATTTCGCCACTCCAATACAAATATCCGTTCTCCATTCGGAGAGAATCAAGAGCCCGATATCCTGCATTCGTGATTCCATACTCTTGTCCTGCCTCAAATAATTTGCGATAAACTTTCAACGCATATTCATTTTTCATGTAAAGTTCCCAACCAAGTTCGCCGGTATATGACAGACGTGCGGCTTTTACTGAAAATCCATCTAATTCAAGATCCTGGAATGTCAGATAAGGGAATGAAGCATTGGATACGTCAGATTCCGTGATCTTTTCTAAAATTTTGCGCGAACGAGGCCCACACAGATTGAGAACGGAATAATTATCGGTAATTTCCCGTATCCGCACATCATGCCCAGGTGGAATGTTCCGGTCAATCCAATCTCTATCGTGTACTCCGAAACCAGACCCTGTAATCAACCAGAATGTCTGCTCTGCAATCCGAAATAAAACCACATCACACTCAATGCCTCCATCTTCGTTGCACATCTGTGCATAAGTTACTGTACCAATTGGACGATTTACGTTACAAGTTGATAAATGGTTCAAACAAGCAAGCGCATCCTTACCAGTAATTTCAAACTTGAAAAAAGAAGTTTGATCGATGAGCGCCGCATGGTTTCGTATTGCGTGGCATTCCCTACCGACTGCATCAAACCAGTTGGGCTTGCCGAACGTGGGAACATCCTTGGGATTCTCATCACCGGATGCAAACCAATTCACTCTTTCCCACCCAAACTTGGCGCCGTAAACCGCACCTGCACATTTCAATTCCCCATACAACGGGGAACATCGAATCTTACGACCTGATTGCGGTTCTTCGTACGGCCAATGAAGCTTGTAGTATCGACCGTAACTCTGCAATGCCCGTTGCTCCAGGTAAGGTGATTCTGCATGAAATTGCCCGAACCTTCGGATGTCAAATGACCACAAATCAAGAGTAGGGCGCCCGTCGACAATCCACTCTGCCATGGCTCTGCCTGCACCGCCACAAGCAGCAATACCGGCAGTAAACCCGCACGCGGTGTAGAAATTGTCTGTACCGCTGACTAGTCCCATTACCGGTTCACCATCAGCACTGACTGGGATCGGGCCGTTAATTAGTGTCTTTACACCAAGTCTTTTGATTATTGGCAATCGCTTTGCCGTCAAATCAAAAATCTGATCAAATCGTTCATAGTTGCTGTTGAACAATGTACGATTGAAGTCACGTGGAAAATTTGTGCTGTCGATGGCAATTGAATCATCTTCCCATCCACCGAATTCAAATGCACCGGCTTCTGGCTTGAGGTAGAAATTTCGATCAGGGTCGCGCAATGTTGGCAAACCGTCCAGAATTTCATCTGACTTCTCAGTTATCAAATACTGATGTTCCACGATTCCCGCAGGGATGGAACAACCCGCCAACTGACCGATCTGTCTCGCCCACAAACCTGCACAGTTCACAACAACATCACACTTAATTGTTCCGCAATCAGTCTCAACTGCACTAATTCGCCTGTCTGTTCTGACAAATCCAGTCACCATGACGTGCTCAACAATCTTTCCGCCCATCATGCGAAATCCTTTGGCTAGTGATTGAGTCAGGCCATAAGGATCAACGTAGCCATCCTCAGGCAACAGAGCAGCGCCATAGATGGAACTGCTATCGATCAACGGGAATAAATCTACAGCTTCATTTCCATCCAATAATTGAAGGCCAATGTTGAACGCGCGAGCCTTGATGGCCATCTGTCGAATTTCCATCCAGCGATCCCGACTCGATGCAAGTCGAAGACTGCCCACCGGTTTCCAGCCTGGTGATAAACCTGTTTCCTTCTCCAACTGACCGAACAGTTCGGTGCTGTACTGCATCAGTCGAGTCAACCCTAGCGTTCCCCGCAATTGTCCGACGAGGCCGGCAGCATGCCAGGTGCAACCATTGGTGAGCTCTGATTTCTCAATAAGCAATACATTTCGCTTTCCAAATTTCGCAAGATGATAGGCGACGGAAACACCAATGACACCACCCCCGACGATGACAATCTCAGCCTGATCTGGAAGCGAGTTCTCCATTTTTACGAACGCATTTTGCTTGATGATGGATCGTATGGGTTTTCGGATTCAATCCTGACAGGGATTCGAATTTCCTCAACTTCCAGTTCGTAATCGCCGTCATAAAGAAACTCGTCAGACACTCCATCAGTACGGCGTACGTAACCATAGGCAATGTTCTTTTTGACTGCATACCCCCATCCAGCACTGGTGGTCCAACCGACACGTATACCATTGCGATAAATGGTTTCCCGACCAAGTAATGAAATATCGGCATCTTCAGTGGTGAAACATGCCAATCTGCGCTGTAGTACATCCTTACTTTGTTTAGCCAACGCTTGTCGACCAACGAAAGCAATGCCAGTATTCAATTTCACCAACTTTCGCAACCCGGCTTCAAGTGGTGTGAAGTCCGGTCCGATATCCGATCCAAGAGCTCTAAAACCCTTTTCCAGCCTAAGCGATTCAAGCGCTCGATAACCCACATGTTTCAATTCGTACGCTTGCCCGGTTTCCGTGAGAGATTGGAACACTTTAATTGTGTCGTCAACAGGAATGTGTAGTTCCCAGCCAAGCTCACCCGCGAACGAAACTCGAATGGCAATCACGCCACAACCAGCGATAGTAATATTCTGACAAGTCAAAAACGGAAATGCGGTGGCAGCCATATCCTGTTCAGCAATGGCTTGTAACAACGACCTCGAATTTGGTCCCGACAATGACAACGTCGAATACTGATCGGTAACTTCAATGAGTGAGATGTCAGTCGAGGAATCAGGGATGCTGTTCTTTATGTGATAAAAATGATGAAGAGCATATCCGGTTCCTGCAACGATCATGAAGCGGTTTTTTTTTAGCCTTGTTACCGTCACATCACACTCGATGCCACCTTCCTGATTAAGCATCTGTGTATAAATAACCGAACCCACTGGTCGATCGATTCGACTCGAGCACATGTGTTCGAGCGCCACTACAGCGTGTTCTCCTTCCAGCATGAATTTGGCAAAAGATGACTGATCAATGACACCGACTTTCTCGCGAACGGCTTGGTGTTCCAAACCGACATATTCGAACCAATTTGCTCTGCCGAATGATGGGGAGTCAACAGGTTCCACACCTTCCGGCGCAAACCAGTTTGGTCGTTCCCAACCTAGTTTCTCGCCAAAACTGGCATTCAAATTCCGCAGTTCATCATAGAGTGTGGATTTGTAGCAGGGGCGGGCACTTTTGTGTTCCTCATGCGGCCAACCCATCGTGTAGTGCTTCGAGCAAAGTTCGACGGTTCGCCGTGTTATCCAGTCATCGTTTTTATGTACCTTTCCGAATCGTCTTATATCAACCTGACCCAGGTCCATTGAAGGAACGCCAGTTGATACCCATTCCGCCAATGCTTTGCCGGCACCGCCTGCACTGGCGATACCGAACGCATTGAACCCGGTGCCAACATAGAAATTCTTGACTTCCGGAGACTCGCCAATAATGAAGTTGCCATCGGGTGTGAATGATTCCGGACCACAGATCATCTGTTTGATGTCGGCGTCTTTCATGGCAGGAACTCGATTCAAACCCGCTTGCATCAAAGGTTCAAAATGATCAACATCGAAATCCAACAGCGTAAAGTAGAAGTTATCCGGAGGTGAACTGACGTTCCACGGTTGCGGGTTTAGTTCGTATCCACCAAACACCAGCCCACCAACATCTTCTTTGAAATAGATCAATCGATCCGGGTCTCGCAGTGTTGGCATGCTTGTTTGTACACCTTTGACTTCGCCGGTGACGATATAGTGATGTTTCATTGGCACAATCGGAACGTTCACATCAGCCATCTTTCCAATTGACCGCGACCAGAGTCCCGCACAATTGACAATAATTTCGCAATCGATATGACCGTAACGGGTATCAAGGCCGGTTACTCGGCCGTTACTCGTCGCTATTGAGGATACAGAACATTCTTCGTAAAACCTGATGCCTCTTGATCTGGCACCTTTGGCCAGTGCCTGTGTCAAGTCCGCTGGATTTGCCTGTCCGTCAGTCGGTAGAAATGCGGCGCCAATCAAGTCATCAATATTGAGCACCGGACATAGCTCCAAAGCCTCCTCGGGAGTTAGGAAATGCATGTCCAGGCCGAATGAGCGAGCCATGGTAATTTGCCGTTTGATCTCCGTCACCCGTTCAGGGCTGCAGGCGAGGCGAAGTCCGCCATTCATCTTCCAACCCGTGGCTTGTCCGGTTTCCTCCTCCAGTCGGTTGTAGAGCTCAACAGAATATTTGAGGAGTTGAGTAACATTGGCATTGCTGCGTAGTTGTCCAACCAAGCCTGCAGCATGCCAGGTTGACCCGTTGGTCAGGTTGCCTTGTTCAAGCACAATACAGTCCGTTTCTCCAAGCTGCGCCAGATGATAGGCGGTTGACGAGCCGATGATCCCACCGCCAATGATGACTATCTTGCTGTGACTTGGAGGGGACGCGTTACTCACTTTTCGCAGTTACCCCATACCCAAAGCCTGCTTGCGACGTCTGGCTGCAGCAGATATCAAACGATCCGTAATTATTGCGATGAACGCGACAGACAATCCAGCGACCAAACCTCGCCCGGTATCTGCTTTTGTCAGCGCAATATATACCTCTTGTCCGAGATCTCGTGTACCGACCAGCGCGGTAATTACCAGCATTGAAAGTGCAAACATAACAGTCTGGTTGATACCTAGCATAATTTCTGGCCAGGCAAGTCGAATCTGAACTTTGGTTAGTGTCTGAATTCTCGTACACCCGGAAGTTTTCGCAGCCTCGATCAACGATGCAGAAATCTGTTCGATTCCGTATATCGTGTATCGCACCGCCGGTGGCAATGCATAAAGGACAACAGCAACCATTGCCGAAAAATCACCGACTCGAAAAAGCATTACGACGGGCAACAGATAGACAAAACTCGGCAGTGTCTGCAATGTATCAATAAATATCAGCACGGCTTTCTTGAGTCGAGTCGAACCCGACGCGACGATTCCGATGGTCATACCGATTATGGAAGCGAATACGACGGAGATCCCACACAGGTATACTGTGATCATCGCCTTTGTCCACTGTCCTGTGATCAATATGAAGCTGGCAAGCGATACAACCAGAAGTGCCAGTTTTGGACCACCAAGCTGATATCCGGCCAAACCAAGCAAAATGAGCGCTCCAGGCCACGGTAATTCAAGCAGGAAAAGCTTCAGTGGCTTGAGGATATTCAGCAAGATGAAAATTTTGATTGCTTCTAGCTGATCAAAGAAGTTGATATTGATCCATTTGACAAGATCGTTCCAGAACTGACCGGTCGTAAACTCCCAGACTTCCGGCCACTGAGCGAAAATAGGCAGAGCAAAACCAACGGTAGTTGTGATGGCCAGCACTGTGAAAACGATAAGGAGAAATTTGGTACGACCACTCAATACTGAGTTGGATTCACTATGCAGTTCCGGCGCCTGTGCAGCCCATGCCTGCGTCAGGCGATCGACGACGATCGCAATCAGAGTAATGGCGATACCTGCTTCCAGCCCTTCACCAATTGCTTGACGCCTCAAAGACGCAAGCACGTCAAACCCCAATCCTCCAGCACCGATCATGGAAGCAATGATGACCATGTTCAGCGATAGCATGATGACTTGGTTTACACCGACCATCAGTCCCGGTTTCGCAGATGGGATGAGGACGCGCCAGGTCATCTGGCGTTTCGTGCAACCAACCATCTTTCCGAATTCCTTGATATCGGTTGGCACAGTCTGAAGCGCCAGCATGGTTATCCGAACCATAGGCGGGGTCGCGTAGACCACAGTCGCGGTAATAGCAGATACCGGTCCGAATCCGAACAAAAACAAAACCGGAACCAAATAGGCAAATATCGGTACCGTCTGCATCAAATCGAGTATTGGTGTGATCGCTCGTTCAAATGATGGATAGCGGTAACCGAGGATTCCAACACTGATCCCGAACGCCACTCCGATCGGAACGGCAACAGCGATAGAAGACAGGGTGATCGTAGCACTTTCCCAATGACCAAAAATGGTGATGTAGCTGATACATAAAAACACCATCAACGCCAGAGTCCAGTCTTTGAGGCGATACGCAATCCAAGTCATGACAATTGTGATGCCAAGCCACGATAGAGGTGGTGTCTGCCATGATTCTCCTTTGCCCAATGGTATGGTGAAGCCGGCAGCCAGTAACGATTTGATGAACTGATAGGGTATTTCAATCCCAGCGGCGATGGTTCGGGTAAACTCCTTGAACGTCCACGGGAAGACATAGGATTCGTCGCCTACAAGCCATTTCATGAACCCGGTGACACAATAGCGTACTGAGGTGCAGCTGCCCAGACTCTCAATTCTCCAACTGAGTTCCTTTGGTGCCTTCACCGCCCACGGCCACAGTTCTCCACCTACCCAGATAACCGTAATAATCGCGAAAGCCAGCAACCACAGAGCAAATTGTTTTGTCCTTGAGAGAGAGATGCGAGCCTGAACGGAGGCACTGATCATTTCGTCGATCTAGAATTTATGTTGTCTTGTTCACAAGGACGTTGATTACATCCTCCCGTGTAATCACTCCCAAAACTTCGCCCTCACTGTCGACAACATCAAAAGGAAGTTCTGAGTCGATCAAATCTCCGGCTAGATCATCAATTTTAACGGATTGCAGAACGCTCCCGCCGGACACGATATCTGATGATTTCTCTCTCATGACAGCTCGCGCGGAAAATACTTTCGAACGTGCGAGATCGTTGGTAAATTCTTCGACATAATCATCGGCAGGGTGCAACACCAGTTCTTCGGGTGTTCCAATTTGAATAATCAAACCGCTTTTCATAATTGCGATCCGGTCAGCGAGTCGGATCGCTTCGTTGAAGTCATGTGTAATAAAAACGATCGTCTTATTCAGTACTGACTGGATTCTGAGAAATTCATCCTGCATTTCACGCCTTATCAGAGGGTCCAATGCAGAAAATGGTTCATCTAGAAACCATATTTTGGGCTCTACTGAGAGAGATCTCGCGATGCCGACGCGTTGTTGCTGACCGCCTGACAACTCTCTTGGGTAGTACGATTCCCGGCCTTCCAGTCCCACCAGCTCGATCACTTCGCGTGCACGCTCCTCCCTGTGTTTTTTGTCAACACCTTGGATTTCCAAAGGGAAGGCTACATTGCCGAGAACCGTTAGATGTGGCATCAACGCAAAATGTTGAAATACCATGCCCATCTTGTGTCGCCGGATCTGAATCATCTGGTTCTCAGATTGTTCGAGCAGGTTCTCACCTTCAAACTCAATCACGCCGGATGTTGGTTCGATCAGACGCGAAAGACACCGAAGCAGTGTTGATTTTCCAGAACCTGACAATCCCATGATGACAAAAATTTCGCCTTCCACAACTTCGATACTGGCGTCACGTACAGCACCGATCAATCCCGCCGATGACAGCGAAGCATCATCGATGTTGGATTCATCTCTTAGAAAACGTTCCGCATCTTTGCCGAACAATTTCCAGACGTTCTGACAATTTAGAATAGCTTCCGACTCAGACATGGCATCGCGTCAGATTCAGTTCGATTGATTCACCATGAAATAAAACGCGCCAGGACCAACCGAGGGTGCTGGCGCGTAATTTTTCAGAAGTATCAAATCGCTACATTTACATTGTCCAGGCTTTCCAGACTGATTCGTTGTTTGCCATCCAATCGGCGACAACATCTTCTACAGACATCCCTTCCAGATCCACCTTGATAATCAGGGAACTCATCAAATCATTCTCGATGGTGAAATTTCGGATCGCCTGATAGGCTTTCGGCCACTTTTCTTCGCCGCCAGCCCAGCCTACCGCCTTGATCCAACCTCTCGGCTTGCCACAGTCATAGGCCATGTCGGAATTGCTTCCCCATGACGGGTCATTGTAGCAATCGTCCGTGTAGCGCGGAAATTCGACCCATTCGCCTTCATATTTAGCCGGCGCCCAGTGAGGAGCATATACCCAAGCCAAGATCGGTGCACCGCGTTGATAGGCTGATTCAATTTCTGCAAACAACGCAGCATCAGTGCCGGCGTGCACAACATCATAGTCCAATCCGAGAGACTCAGCCCGTTCGTCATCGTAACCGCTCCAGGTAACAGGTCCGCCGAGATATCGACCGCGCGGATGGGTTTCCGGAGTCGAGAAAGCTTCAGCGCAATCGTTCAGTGCGGTCCAGTCTGGCAACCCAGGACACTTTTCTTTCATATACAGGGGATACCACCATTCTTCGATTGCGTCCATACCTGTTTCACCGAGATCAATGGTCTTACCGGTTGCAAGCGAAGCTTCTAGCGCGTCTTTCCCAGTGGTTTCCCAAATCTCCACCGCGACATGAAGATCACCGGACTCAAGACCGACAAATTGCGCGATGTAATCGGCCGGCACATATTCCACGTTGTAACCCATTGATTTGAGAACCTCACCGACTAAAGTAGCGGTGATAAATTGCCCGGTCCAATCATGCCAAGTAATTTTTATCGGATCTGTCGATTCGACCTCAGCCGAAGCGATTGGTGCATAAGAAACCATCACAGCGAAGCATGCAATCAGAGCATTACAAAGATACTTTCGCATGTTGGAAACCTCCTCCTTTTGGAATAGTAAATATTGTTCTAGTTAGTGTGTCAATTCACCCACAAAGATGAATTTTTTATTGTAGCAAAGTTCACGGGTATTATGTTTTCGTAGAATTTCCTTACAAACGATAAGCCGACCTCAGTTTCATTCAAATATGTGGCTGAATCGTTTCCAATTGCTTTCAAAACGATCCTGGTTCATGTTGGTATAACCCTCGTAGCCCGCTTCCTGGTCAGGATAAAGATCAGTCATTGAAGCGGCGACATTATCGCTGTCGAGCTCCGAAGTCACTTCCTGAACCATTCCCCACATATACTCGCGAAGATTCAGTACAAGTTTGAATGCTGCGAGTTGTCTGTCCAATTCCTCATCAAGCTGACCATAGTACATCTCGAATAGTTCGCGTTCCGACCGTTCGCTCATGTCCGCATTGCAACTGACGCCGACAAGGTCGAACATCGGATGCCCATAACCACCGTAGTCCCAGTCAATCAACCAGATATCATTGGTCTCATCGAACATGAAATTCTGAGGAACAGCATCGTTGTGTGTCAGAACCGGCAAGTACACTCGTATGTTCTGTTCCAACAGGTTATTGATTCGGATCAATTCGGGGAACTCGTCGATTAGTCGAGATTGTTTTCGGGTACCGATTTTCACGTAGTTGCGGATCACCTGAAACGGCCAGAAGTAGGTGAGGGCACCACGTACATGATGAGACCCGTCATGAAGTCGTTTCAGAACCCTTACGACTTTCTCGCAGTTATCCGGATTTCCTTCCAAATCCTCCGGTCGTAGACTGCCACCTGGCAGAAATTCCAGTATTACGAGCGACTCCTCGGTGTAGTGAACTTTCGGACTGACGCCGATATCTGCCGCAGCCAGCATTGATGCTTGAACGGATGTCTGCATGATGCCATGTACAGGTATGTCAGTACCGATTCTGGCAACAGATCTCGTTTCGCTATCTGTGACAATAAAACTCTTATTACATAGCCCCCCAACGAGTGGTTCAACTGTGATGTCACCTCGCCAACAATCAAGAGTTGCGAGATATTTCTCGATTCGTTTGTCGCTCCACTCGGGGTTCAGCATGATTCTAGTGCCTCCTCGAAAACTGTGGTTGTCATAAATTTGTTGGTTGGGTATGAAAATTCGCATTTTACCAACAATTGGCGAGTTTGCCAGAAAGTCGAATTCCGGTCACTGGTTTCGGCAAAAACCAATGTCACCCTGAATTAATACGTGATCAAGCAGTAGTCAGAAGCATATATGGAATGTCAGGAACCTGACAAAGAGATAACACGATTCAAAATATACGTTGCAATCTCCGCATAGCCTCTTCAAGGTTGCCCATACTTGTAGCGAATGAAAGTCTGATATAGCCATTTCCGCCAAATGCGCTACCCGGAACCACTGCTACTTCGGCTTCATTCAGAATGTGTTGCGATAAAACTACATCAGAATCGACATCATCCAGATTTCCGATCAACTCTCTACAGTCCGGAAATGCGTAAAACGCGCCATCACCAGCAAGACAATTCATACCATCAATCTCATTCAATGCCGAAACAATGAAATCGTGTCGTTGCTTAAAGTGCTCAACCATAACTTTTATTGCGTCTTGTGGACCATTGAGCGCTTCCACTGCTGCAGCCTGAGCAATCGAGTTGGGATTCGAGGTGGTCTGCGACTGAATTTTCCGCATTGCCGCAGTCAATGTCTCATTGGACGCGGCGAATCCAATACGCCAACCGGTCATGGCATAGGCTTTCGATACACCGTTGACAACAATAGTCCGTTCCTTGAGTTCCGGGCATGCATTGACAATATTGCAAAATGGACTTCCGCTCCACTGAATGTGCTCGTAAATGTCGTCTGTCAATATGTGAACCTGCGGATGTTCCAACAACACTTGAGCCAGCTGTTCCAGTTCCTGACGCGAATATGCAACACCGGTCGGGTTGCTGGGGCTATTCAGCATCAGCAACTTGGTACGCTTTGTAATGGCTTCCCGCAGCTGTTCCGGCTGCAGTTTGAATCCTTGCTTGATATCCGCTTCGAGAACTACTGGATTGCCACCCGAAAGAACCGTCATGTCGGTATAGGAAACCCAGTATGGCGCAACAATAATAACTTCATCTCCATTATTAAGAAGTGCAGTCATTGAATTGATAATACTTTGTTTTGCACCAGTTGAAACGACGATATTCGCTGGTGTGTATGTCAATTGGTTTTCACGCTCGAACTTATCGACTACAGCTTGCTTCAATTCAGCGGTACCATCGGCTGGTGTATACTTTGTCATGCCATTTGATATCGCTTCAAAAGCTGCCTGTTTGATATTATCCGGTGTGTCAAAATCCGGTTCTCCGGCACCAAGCCCTATGACGTCCCGTCCTGCCGCTCGCAATTCTCGAGCGAGTGTAGAAACGGCAATTGTTGCAGATGGCTTGATGGAATTGACTCGGTCGGATAGTGCGGTACTGCTCATTTTCGATGGACTCAAACGGGTTTGGGAAATATCGTTAAAAGTATAGCCGAACGGATTTAAACGGAGAAGAAATCTTGCATCAATTCGAGTTGGTTTCGGATTACAAACCGTCCGGTGATCAGCCGGGCGCGATCAGAGAGTTGACCCAAGGTGTTGAGTCTGGAAAGCTGTATCAAACGCTGTTGGGGGCGACTGGTAGCGGCAAGACATTCACTATGGCCAATGTGATTGCTGAGACCGGGAAACCGAGCCTGGTGCTGGCTCACAACAAGACACTGGCAGCACAGCTTTATTCGGAATTGCGGGACTTCTTTCCGAACAATGCGGTTGAGTATTTTGTTTCCTACTATGACTATTACCAGCCCGAAGCCTATGTACCGAGTTCCGACACCTATATCGAGAAAGATGCCTCGATCAACGAACACATTGACCAGATGCGTCTTTCCGCGACCAATGCGCTTCTTATGCGCCGTGACACGATCATCGTAGCGACAGTATCGGCGATATTCGGTTTGGGCAACCCGAATGAATACAACAAAATGATCCTCCATCTGCGAAAGGGGGCACAAATCGATCAGAGAAAAATTTTGAGAACGCTGGCGGAACTTCAATACAGTCGTAATGATGCCGCACTGAAAAGAGGAACATTCAGAGTCAGGGGAGACGTTATTGATATCTATCCTGCAGATTCTGATCGCGCAGTTGTCCGTGTGGAACTGTTTGGTGATGAAATCGATCGTCTCTACCTGTTTGACCCACTCACAGGCGAAGTGATCAACAACAAGATCATTCGATATACGATTTTTCCGAAATCCCACTATGTCACTGCCCAAGACACGATTGACAAGGCGATCATTCGCATAAAGAAGGAACTTGAAAATCGACTCCAGCAACTACACAGTGAGAACATGCTGGTCGAAGCTCAACGATTGGCTCAACGGACAACTTACGATATCGAAATGCTGGAGCAATTGGGATACTGTAACGGAATCGAGAACTACTCATTGCATCTTTCAGATCGAATTACGGGTGACCCGCCCGATACACTGATCGACTATCTACCGGAAGATGCACTGGTATTCATTGACGAAAGCCATGCAACTATCCCGCAGTTGAGAGCGATGTACCGAGGTGATCGTTCGCGTAAAACGACGCTGGTAAATTTTGGATTCCGGCTACCATCCGCTCTGGACAACCGACCACTGATGTTTGAGGAATTTGAAAACAAGGTGAATGTAGTGATCTGCATGTCCGCAACACCGGGACCTTACGAAAAACAGAAGAGTCCGAATTTAGTTGATCAGGTTGTCCGACCGACAGGCCTGGTTGATCCAGTTGTTGAAATTCGGGAAGCGCGCACCCAGGTTGATGATCTGATATCTGAAATTAATAAGCGGGTCGAGTTGGGCGAGCGTACATTGGTTACCACCCTGACCAAACGAATGGCAGAGGATCTGACTGATTACCTGGCAGAGCAAAGTATCCGGGTACGGTACCTTCATTCGGACATCGACACTGTCGAGCGTGTGGAAATTATCCGAGACCTTCGAGCCGGGGTATTCGATGTTTTGGTAGGAATCAATCTCCTCAGGGAAGGTCTTGACTTGCCCGAAGTATCTCTGGTTGCGATACTGGATGCCGACAAGGAAGGATTTCTACGATCGACTTCTTCGTTGATTCAGACAATCGGACGTGCGGCTCGCCATATCAGAGGCACCGCAATTCTCTATGCTGACTACGTCACCGAGTCCATGCGAGCAGCAATCGAAGAAACCAACAGAAGACGGAATAAACAACAACATCACAACGAAGTAAACGGCATCGTTCCGGAAGGGGTAACAAAAGAAGTCAAAGACATTATCGAAGGTGTGCACGGTCGCAGCAGAAAGAGACGACGCGGCACCGCTCAGGAACATGGAATTGACAAATCCATATCTGCCAGGGAAGTCGACCTGCAAGATCCCAAGCAAGTCGCGCAAGAACTGAATCGATTGGAAAAACAGATGAATAATTTCGCTTCGAAACTGGAATTCGAGAACGCTGCGCTGGTACGAGATCAGATCAACGAGTTGAAACAGATGGCGTTTCTCAGCAATTGAAGCGGTATCGCTTGGGCACTACTTGCAGTTTTGTAAAAGCACGATGCGATTGCTGTTCGTGCCGCGTGTGTTGTTTTCCACACCCCAGCAATTTGCGGTTTTGGTGAATTCCTGCTGATTGACAATCACACCCAGAACTTCAAAATCGGTCCCCTTGACAGCCGCGATCACTTCTTTTTCCAAATGTACTGTCGCATTTCTTACTTCACCAACTTCATATGCCACGTGGCCCCCCGGCCTTACCACACGGGACAACTCAAGCATGGTTTGATGGGTGAATTTTTGCCATGCACTGATAGATTTGACCATCGTCACATTCACCGAACCGGGATCGATGCCCAAAAACCAGCAACGCAGCCAGTTGTCTGTCTCGTAGTCGACCACATCCAAAAACGGCGGCGAAGTGACCACAAGGTTAACGCTGTCATCTGGAATCTGAGCAGTCCGATCCGACGGATCGTTGGTGAATAGGTAGTTGTCGGATCGCGCAATGGATTGCGATAGCAACCTCTGGGATTTCTTCCAGATCAGGAGGGGTACATCGCGCGCTTGCGGCGTCTGATTCCTGCGCTCATTGATCCGGCGCTGACTCTTTAGAGAAACCGCTTGGTTGGGCGGCATTGTATAGACCGAAAAGAATCCCGGCGAATGGCCGGTCAGCCGATTAATTGCGATCATTCGAATCCATTGATCAACCAAGTCAAGTGTTCCGTCCTGCGCTCGCTGAATGAACCGCTTTCTCAATCCTTCCAGTTTCGCCAGTGTATCTGGGTGATAGAAGACTAGCAGGTCTTGATTTTCAATGTCCTTGAAGTCGTCCCAAGGAATTTCCGTCAATCGCTTTTGCACCGGGAATGATTCCGGCGGATTGACGCGCGGTTCGGTGATCGCAATGCTGATGGGATTGATGTCATTACCATAAGGAATCCGACCCAGTAAAGCAGATTCGACTGGTGTTGTACCGCGGCCCATGAACGGGTCATAAACCACTTCATTTTTTTCAGTGAACCGATTGATAAAAAATGCCGGTAGTTGAGGCTTGAAGCAAGCCCGATAGCTGATTTCGTGAATGCGGTTGGCTTGTCTTTGGCCCGCAGTCCAATACTCATTGATGAAATAATCCACATCGTCAACTCGTTCAATTTGTGTATATGAACCGAACTGGTTAAAGTTTGTGATTTCATCCAGATTATTCATATATTCGCATGCAATCAGGTTGACTTCAGGTAGACAGTTTTACAGCACTTGGAAATTCAATCGAGTGGTTGATTCGTGGATGAACTTATCTCGCCAACGACAGTAATTCGTGACTGAAATTTATTGTAACCCCATTCATCAATTGTTCTAATAATTCGACGGGCTATAGTTGAATTACTCCGATCGCCAACTGTCGCGAACACTGCCACAATTCAAGACAAATTTTGAGTTTGCGACTAATTTCCGTTCAACTTTCAGAAACGGTAGAGTAAAATTTGCTCACTTTGAAATAATTGTTCGGGCGCATAGCTCAGGGGGAGAGCACTTGCTTGACATGCAAGAGGTCCCTGGTTCAATCCCAGGTGCGCCCACCAGTTTTTTCGTCGAATTGAATTGGATTATTGAAGTCGAAAAGACAGCACAAGCACTGTCGTTTGCATTCTGATACGACAAATCCGGTTGAACACGAAATTAGACTGAAAATAATAGATCATGGCTCTGAATTTGTTTCGAATAGCAGTCGAACCGAAGCATGATACAAAGCTGTCTGAACCAACCTGATAGCAACCGAATTTCCCGTTAACGAAAGCCGAGCCGCAACCCAAGTTCGTTGATATACGTCGGACGATAACGATGCGACACGCGATTCAAGGTTCCGCCGAATTTGCGCTTTAGCGGAAGAAAATAGATTGGTTGCAATTGAGTTGGTGTTAAGTTGTTGTATATGATTCAAGCACTGATTCACAGCCAATCGACCAAATTTCGTTGAGCCAGTACTCAAATTTCTTGACGAAGTCTACTGAATCGATAATGTCCCCGTAAACCCTGCGTTGCTCCAGCCAGACTCGAGGACGATATCGGGCTGCCCGTGCAACGCTTTGTAGTTCATTCCAGAACGGATCGTTCGGTTCGATAATCGACCCATCTTCCCGCGTGCCTTCACACATTCGCGCCCACACTGCCTCGACCAACGCCAACCCCTCAATCGAAGTACCCGCATTCAATCCGATACGGATGATTGGCACGATGAATCCGGAATGGCGAGAAGATCCATCAAAGCAAACACGCCTTGTTGTATCGCCAACTGACGGATTGGAAAATCGCTGGACGAGCAACTTCAGGTATTCGATTGGCGTCATGTCTGGAACTGGTTTAACGTGAGGTATGATTTCCTCGCGTTGTACTTTTTGAAACAGAGCAAGAATCAAGGGATGCGTCAAGCAATCGGCGATGGTTTCAATGGACATGATTTCACCAGAATTTGCGACGATCTGGTGACCAGCGTTGAGCATACGAATTTTCATCGCCTCGTAGTCATGAACCTTGTCGGAGAAAGTTACGCCAACTCGACTCCAGTCTGGACGACCTGCGCAAAATTTATCTTCAACAACCCACTGACGAAAGTTTTCATGCGTCACCGGTACCGCGTCGTCAATGCCAAACTTCTGTATCAATGCAATTTCGTCGGGACCGGTCGTCGGCACAATGCAATCAACCATTGAACAGGGAAATGTACAGTTCATATTGATCCATTCGGCGAGATCCGGATCGAATTCCCGCGCAAGTGAAACCACAGTCCTGCGCAATACCGTACCGTTGTCTTGAAGGTTGTCACAGCTTTGACAGGTAAAAGGTCCGAAGCCTCGCTCGCGCCGTATTTTCAGCGCGGCAACCATTGCACCGAACGCAGTGTACGGACGATCCATGTTGGCAACATCATGCTGGATGTCCGGATGGGATATGTCAAAGTCTCTTGTCGCCGGATTGACGTAGTAGCCACCCTCGGTGACCGTTAGTGCAACAATTCGTATTGATTGATCTGCCATTTTGCTGATGAGAGTGGAGTGTCCGTTTTCGACTGGCACGTAGTCGATCATGGATCCGATGACTTCTGCCGAACTGCCAGTTGGTGCCAGTTCAATTAAAGTTGACAGAAAGTCCTGCTGGAGAAATTTTTTGCGTTGTAATGCATCGTATGGGCGAACCCCCGCCCCGACTACCGCCCAATCATGGTCCAGTCCAAGATTGAACAGACGTTGCAAATACCAGGCCTGATGCGCGCGCTGGAAATTACCGAGTCCGATATGGACAATCCCCGGTGATAGGGCTGATCTATCGTACTTTGGACGCTTAATAGATTCAGGCAGGTCGCTCAGTGAGGTTTCCGATAGACGAATCACGGTTGCATCGTCGGCTGTGAATGTCTTCAGCTCATCCATTGCCCGCCGTCGACGTTGTAGCATTGGGAGACAACATAATCGGCTTCGTCGCTAGCGAGAAATATCGCCATGCCAGTGAGATCGTCAGCTGTCCCCATGCGACCATAGGGAACAGATTCACCTACTTCTTTTTTCTTCTGGCCTGGAGTTTTTCCCTCGAATTTGGCGAAATAAGAATCGACCAATTCCCAATGCTCACCTTCAACAACACCGGGTGCGATGGCATTCACATTGATACCGTACTTGATCAGATTCAAGCCGGCGGATTGCGTTAGGCTTATCACTGCCGCCTTCGTCGCGCAATAAACTGCCACCAGCGACTCACCGCGACGTCCTGCCTGACTCGCCATGTTTATGATTTTCCCACCTCCGCCTCGCTCAATCATGTGTCGTGCCACTGCTTGAAGTGTAAAAAGTGTACCGCCCACATTGACGTCAAACACTTTTTGGTAGTCATTTCGTTCAATTTGAACAATTGGTGCAGCCGTGAAGACCGCAGCACTGTTGATCAGGATATCAATCCGTCCAAATTGATTTACCGTCTCGGCAACTGCCGCGTCAATGCTTTTTTGATTGGTTACATCAACTTCAATGGCGACTGCTGCCTCTCCCAACGCTGCCGCGGCTGATTTTGCCTGTGCATAATTGATATCAGCAATGGCGACCAACGCACCTTCTCGCGTAAAGGATTTGGCAAAGGCCAGCCCAATCCCTCGCGCCGCACCGGTGATCATCGCGCATTTGCCGGCGAGACGGTTCAAGTGATCCGCAGCCCCCGATCGTCAAACCGATAAATGTAGTTCGCGTCTGGAGTGAGGTATATCGTGTCGCCGTGGTGCATATCCACATCGCCACCAGACCGCACGGTTATCGGGTCATTGTGCTCTTCCATTTGGATGTGTAGGAAGGTATCGGAACCGAGATGCTCTGACAATCCCACTTGCCCCTTCCAGAGGCCCTCTGTGGGTGAAGGTGTAATGTGCTCTGATCGAATACCAATCGTGTGAGCACCGAATTTCTCAGCCTTGGTTCCTTCGATGAAATTCATTTTCGGCGATCCGATAAATCCAGCAACGAATAGATTGCGAGGCGCACGGTATAGTTCCAGCGGTGAGCCAACTTGCTCAATCCTTCCATCGTGCAGGACAACAATTTTATCGGCCATAGTCATTGCCTCTACCTGATCGTGAGTGACGTAGATCATTGTTGTCTTGAGCCGTTTGTGAAGGCCACTGATTTCCAGCCGCATGCCAACGCGCAACGCCGCATCGAGATTCGACAGAGGCTCGTCGAACAGGAAGGCTGCGGGCTCTCGCACGATAGCACGGCCGATCGCAACCCGCTGGCGCTGACCGCCAGAAAGCTGGCTTGGCCGGCGGTCGAGATAGTCAGTGAGGTTCAAGACTGCAGCCGCTTGCTCGACGCGTCGCACCTGTTCAGACTTATCCATTTTTGCCATTCGCAACGGGAAACCGATGTTCTTGCGCACCGTCATGTGCGGATACAACGCATAGGATTGAAATACCATGGCGAGTCCGCGCTTGGCCGGCGGTACTGATGTCGAATCTTTCCCGTTGATGCTGATTGTGCCATCTGTCACATCCTCAAGTCCCGCTATCAGTCGGAGCAGTGTCGACTTCCCGCAGCCGGAGGGGCCAACGAAAACGACGAACTCACCGTCCTCGATCTCAAGGTCCAGAGGCGGTATGACTGTTACTCCGCTGAAATTTTTTTCTACTTTTTCCAGTACGATATGTGCCATACCTTGCGCTCCATCAGCATCGTATGCTAGTATGCCTAAACTTAAATTGTAAAGCCGTTTTTCCGAAATCCACAAACTCGTAATCGGATAAATTCACGCGATTTGAGACGGATGAGTACATTTCAGGATATGCCATGGTATTCAGTAGCGTTGTCTCGTCAGATCATTATTTCACTGCACCGAAAGTTAGCCCGCGCACCAACTGTTTCTGACTGAACCAGCCCAAAATCAGAATTGGGGCGATGGCCATGGTCGATGCCGCGCTGAGTTTTGCATAGAATAATCCCTCCGGACTTGAATAACTTGCAATAAAAGCGGTCAGCGGGCCGGCTTTTGCGGCAGTCAGGTTCAAAGTCCAGAATGCTTCATTCCAGGCAAGAATAAAATTCAGCAAAATAGTCGATGCAATGCCAGGTATAGCCATGGGAGTCAGCACATACAGAATTTCAGATTTCAGCGATGCGCCATCTATTCGCGCAGCTTCCAGTATCTCTTTTGGAATCTCCCTGAAATAGGTGTACAGCATCCACACGATGATCGGCAGGTTGATCATCATCACAACAATGATCAGACCGATGTGTGTATCGAGAAGTTCGAGCTGAATAAACAGCAGATAAATAGGGTAGAGGACACCTACCGCCGGTAGCATTTTGGTCGAGAGCATCCAAAGGAGAACATCTTTTGTACGTCTCGACGGTGCGAACGCCATGGACCATGCCGCAGGAACTCCAACCAATATCCCAATTAGTGTGGAAAAACCAGCGATGATTACCGAGTTCCACAGGAAACGCATGTAGTCTGAACGTTCCTGCACAATCGAATAATTTTCCAGTGTCCAATCAAAGAACAGAAATAGCGGTGGATCGGCAATCGCCTGTGCTTCTGATTTGAAACTCGTCAAGATTGTCCATAGAACCGGGAAGAAGATCACAAGACCAACTCCCCACGCGACGATGGTGATGATGATCCGACGTTTTATTGTTGAAGTGCGGGCCATGGCTCGTTTTTGTTACTTATCCAAGTTTTTGCCTACAATGCGCATAAGGAAAATAGCAACGATGTTGGCGAGGATGATCGCATAGACACCGCCAGCGGAACCAAGGCCCACATTTTGGCTTTCAAGCACGCGCTGGAATATAAGATAAGTTAGCGTCTTGGTTCCAAAAGAGCCTTGAGTCGTTACGAAAATTTCAGCAAAAATCGACAATAGAAAAATTGTCTGGATCAATATTACTATTGTGACAGCCTGACCGAGATGGGGTAGTATGATGTGAAAAAATTTCGCCAATGCAGGCGCGCCATCGATCTCCGCTGCCTCAAGCTGCTCACGGTCGAGTGATTGGATGGCTGTGAGTAGAATGAGCGTTGCGAAGGGTAGCCATTGCCACGAAACAATCAGGGTAACTGAAAAAAGCGACGCCTGACTCAACCACTCATACGGTGCAAAGCCAAAGAACTTCCATAAATGTGCAAGAAGCCCATTCACGGGATCCATGAACATGTTCTTCCATACCAGGGCGGAAACAGTTGGCATGACGAAAAATGGTGCGATTACCAGTATTCGAACAACACCCTGTCCCCACATCGGTTGGTCCAGAAGAAGTGCTAATAATATCCCTAGAACCACGGTAATCAGCAACACACCACCAACAATAGTGAGCGTTGCCTGGACGCTCGGCCAAAACGAGCTGGAGGTGACGAAGCGGATATAGTTCTCGAATCCAACCCATCCCAGATCGCCGCCACGCAACGGCAAATATTTCTTGAACGAGAAGAAAAGCGTCATTGACAGTGGCACGAGCATCCAGACCAGCAACAGAAAAACTGCAGGTGCCATCATCATTCGAGGAATGGATCTTGAATGTTGCGTAGCCATGACGTCTGCCGTTAATAACCAAAGTGGGCTACATAATATCAGCGGTCATTGCCAATGTGACTGAAGGACGGCAGGAGCCGTCCTTCAGCCAGATGCGGTGAAGAATTCAAGGGATTGTATTTCCGCAATAAGTCATGTATCCCTTGGAGTTGTCGATTTCGAACTAGAGTGACTGCAAGATCGTTCCAATTTGATTATCTAAAACAATCACCAGTCCTTGACCTCTCTTCGGTCAAACAATTAGTAACCGGCCGCTTCCATCTCGTCAGCCGTCAGCGCCTGTGCTTTTTCGAGCGCTTCGGCAACTGTCTGCTGACCAGCAAGTGCAGCTGAAAATTCTTGTCCAACTTGCGAAGCTATACCTGCAAATTCGGGGATTGCCACAAACTGTACACCGGTATATGGCACAGGATCAACAGTCGGGTTTATCGGATCAGCGGCATTGATCGAGTTCAGTGTCATTGCGGCGAAAGACGCAGCTTCCTGATAGGCAGGATTCGCATATAGCGATTGCCGTGTTCCCGGCGGTACGTTGGCCCAGCCTTCGTTTGAAGCGACCAGCTCGGTGTATTGTTTGCTGGTTGCCCAGGCGATAAATTTCTTTGCCGCATCTGTGGCATCCGAACCGGCTGGAATTGCCAAAGACCAAGCCCATAGCCAATTGCCGCGTTTGCCCAGCCCATTGTCCGGCGCCAAGGCAAATCCGACACTGTCGGCTACAGTCGAATTGTTCGGGTTGGTGACAAATGAGGCTGCTACGGTTGCGTCTATCCACATTCCACACTTGCCTTGCTGGAATAAGGAAAGATTTTCGTTGAACCCATTGGTTGACGCTCCCGGAGGACCGTAGTTATTCATCAGATCGACGTAGTAGTTAAGCGTATTTGCCCACGCTTCGCTGTCAAATTGGGGTTTCCAGTTCTCATCGAACCAGCGAGCTCCGAATGAGTTTGCAGTGGCAGTAAGAAAAGCCATATTTTCGCCCCAACCAGCTTTTCCGCGAAGACACACACCGTAGATTTCGTTATCCTTGTCTGTCATTGCGGCAGCGGCTTCTTTGATGAAATCCCAAGTCGGTGCATTGGGCATCTCCATGCCAGCTTTTGCCATCAGATCAGTACGATACATGACCATGGAACTCTCGCCGTAAAATGGAGCCGCATAGAGCTCACCGTCTACAGTCAACCCATTGCGGATTGCGGGCAGCAGGTCGTCGACATCCCAATCTGACGGAAGATCGTTCAACGAAACAAGCCAACCATTGTTACCCCAGATCGGAACCTCGTAGGTGCCAATGGTGAGGACGTCAAACTGACCGCCTTTTGTCGCGATATCCTGGGTGACGCGCTGACGCAGTACGTTCTCTTCCAGAGTAACCCATTCAAGGGTAATATCGGGATTTTTAGACGTAAAATCGTCTGTAAGGCCTTGCATTCGGATCATATCGCCGTTGTTGACAGTCGCAATGGATACTACGCTTGCGGCGTGCGATTGCATAAACGCCCCGAATGTAACTGTAAACGCAAGCACGCTGGCTGCAATTACTGTTGATTTCATGCGCATGATTGAATTCTCCTGAGAATAATTTTTAATTTATCAATGTGATTTATTAATACGACTTATTAATATAGAATTTAAACCACTTAGTCAAGATAAAAATATTCAAGTTTTCCAGATTGTGGATTCGATTAAGACTGAATTTGAGTCAATGCTCGCCCGGTAGTTTGCAGGGACAGGAATTTAGTGCGGGATTTGCCGTTGTGCGGTTGAAAAACAAAGGCTTGCAACGGCGAAGCAACAAAGGAGTGATCTTGAATTTGCCTACTTCAAATCTTCATTTGCCGTGGCCATACCCAATGGACGCGTATCCGTTGTTGGAAATACCTCAGGTGCATTCACCGTTTTGCCGGTCTTCACCAGCAAATCGGTATCAGGTGAGAATCTTCGTATCAGCGGCATCAGTGCAGCGCCGAGAACCCGAGCAGATGGTCCGATGGACCCGATAGCAATCTCAAAGGGTGAGAGTCCCGCTTGATTAAATCTTTCACACTCATCCAAAACTGCATCAACGATTCGCTGACGCCATGCAGGGCACAGTAATCCATCGACTACTACTTCCTGGAAATCGATCACACTGGTTGCCGAAACTACTGCATGTGCCAACGCCGGTACCATACGGTGCATCCATTTGTTGAATATTATTTCCGCGTCATGGATGGGTGAAAAGTTAAACATGTCCGAAACATCAAATCCGACCAAGGCCAGTTTACGCTCCAGTTCAATTACAGATGCCAGATGAATCAACTGGCTAGGCCGGCCGTCAGAATCGTTACCGACCATCGGCATTGAACCGACGGCTCCTGCGTTAATTTGATCACCTCGATACAATCGGCCGTCAATAACAACACCGCCACCAACGAAAGTACCAAGGAAAAAATACAATGCACTGCGCTGGCGAATCCGGTCGCCTGCAATCATCTCCGCAGCGCAGGCTGCCGTCGCGTCGTTAAATAGCGATACCGTCAGTCCTGTTGAACTTTCGAGTTGATCCTCAACATTAATATTGCGCCAGCCTTCAAGTGCGGAGGGTTGCAAGCCGAGCACGTCTGACCACTCGTGCAAATCCCATGGAATCGCTACGCCAAGTCCTACGATTCGCTGACGAAACTGTGGTTCTACCGAGTTGATGAGTTCTACTGAAGCTTCAATTGCCGCATTCATGGTCGATACAGGCAATGGAGCATCGTAGCGTTCGGTTCGCGATGCGACAATTTTGCCATAAAAATCGACTAATATCGCTTCCAGGCTGCGACGCCCGATCTTTACGCCGACGGAAAAGGCTCCGTGGGAATTGAGCGCGATTGGGGTGAAAGGCTTGCCTACGTGGCCGCGAACACGTTTAAGCTTGATAAGAAGCCCTTCGTCGATCAGGGAGTTGACGATAACAGTTGCAGCCTGGCCGCTAAGTCCGGTCGTTCGGGCAATCTCTGCCTTCGACAGGGCGCCAGCCTGACGAATGGCTGTAATCATCAGTCGCTCGTTGTAGGCTCTTATTCCTATTGAATCTCCACCTCTCATAAATCTCATATTCTCCGTAGTCTGACACCTGCGTCTGGAAAGTTTCAGGTGGCACCATTTGAATTTCTATAGATAATAAATCAACCTAATTTATTATATTGATAGGAATTCGATGGATTAGTCAAATCGGGTAGGAGATCCAAGACCACTCGCAGACTGATTTTCCACGACACTGGCGGGAGACTTTTTACAGAGACCTATCAATGGAATTGAATCAATCACAACTGACGATAATCAAGCGAGCGCTGGAGTTCGATGTTCTTCACGATACAGCCAGACTTCAATGCCGTGCTAAACACAAATCATGAACGGCATCAGATCTATTCCACCGACTGAATAATGTACTTGGTATGCGGCGAAGCGCTGTTTGATGTTTTCATCGACGGCGAGAACAAGAAAGTGGGGAGTTTGCGTCTGGAGGCGCATCCAGGAGGATCTCCTTTCAATGTTGCCATAGGTATCGCCCGTTTGGGTGGCAGGGCAGCATTGTTGACCGGAATGTCAAGAGGCACCTTAGGAGAACATCTTGTTCGTACATTGAAGCGGGAATCCGTTTCGACAGAGTATCTTGTTCGCTCCGGCAGGCGCACAACGCTTAGCCTTGTTGGCATAGACGATTTAGGGCAGCCGGACTATGAATTCTACGGATTGGGGTCTGCAGATTGTAACGTAACATCTGAACTTGTTCCGTCAATCGGCCCTGAGGTCAGCGGACTGCATTTCGGTTCTTATTCAATTGCAGTACAACCAATTGCCGACGCATTTGCAGTTCTTGCGACGGCTAACCCGAATCGTTTTATTTCTGTCGACCCTAATGTTCGAACGATGGTGGAACCGAATCTTGACATATGGAGACAGCGAATGAAGGAATATGCTTCTTGCGCCGATCTGATGAAGTTCAGCAAAGAAGATTTGCAGATACTTTACCCGAAAATCGAAAATAACAAAACAGCGGAAACGCTTCTCGACGCCGGGGTTAAACTTGTTGTGATAACCGATGGCGGAAGGACAGTGTCGGCTTGGACTCACAAGGATCATGTTGTGCAAGTGACACCGCCCACAACGTCAGTTGTCGACGCGGTTGGTGCGGGTGACAGCTTTCAGGCCGCTTTACTTGTAAAGTTGTCAGAAGAAGGAGCCGGTGATCCAAAAGAGGCTGTAGACACACTCGACGAGAAACGCCTGAAGAACATTTTGAACTTCGCAGTTCAAGCAGCACGAATTACTTGTCGCAGGCGTGGAGCAGATCTACCGCGCCGCGCCGAGCTCACCGGATTTGACATCTAACGAATCCTATTCGCGAGATTACAGATTGTTGAAATGGATGGAGAACCACAGTATGTTGTCTTGTTGCTGAACGACATGCATGATTATTCTGCATTTGACCATGCTTTGATTGGTGATTGTGTATCCGCCCAGTTATTCTGGAACACAATGCTAGGCTAGTCTGTCGTGAATGATACACGGAGAAAAGATGATGCAAGACAAGTCAAGATGGATGTCCGGTAGCGAGCGGAGTTGGTTTTGCGGGTGATGAGAAAGGAAGAGCCGGTAGCGGTGATCGCACGTGGCGCCGGAATCAGCCAGCCGATTTGTTTCGCTGGCGGGACGAGTTTCCGCAAGTTGGCGTTGCGGCGACGGACACAGTAATAGTACGAAAAACAACCAAGACTATCGTAATCAGTTCCACAGCCTTTCTCTTTAGACCGGCATTAGCCAGTTTTTTTGCATCCTTCTTAGCTTGCTTGGTGAAATGAAGTTTTCACACTACCAATCTAGTTCCTGATCACATTCTTCAAGATTGGTATTGATTCCATCAACAATAGCTTCACGCATTCCCGGAATGGATAACAAGTACAAAGTTTCATTAATGCAATTCCAGTCTTCCTCAGCGAGAAGCACCGCATTGCCTCGCTTTCCAGCGATAATCACCGGCTTGTGCGTTTGCACTGCTTCGTCAACCAGTTTATACAGATTCGTGCGAGCTTTTGTTACGCTGATCATCATTTTGGACACCTGATAAATTCGTACGATATGTCAAGTTTGAATTTTGGTTACAGCAATTTTGTTTTGGATTTCTGCAAGTTTAAATTTCCTTTCAGTAATCCGACGCTCAAAACTTATAATACTGAATCTTCCTGTGCATCGCGAAAACTACCGCGGTGCAAAAATTTTAAATCTTTCTCTAAGGTTATGCCTTATGCCGATAATTTCACTGCCGGACGGGTCGGAAAAACATTACGCATCCAATCCTACGATTGATCAGATCGCCGCAGATATTGGAACCGGATTGCACAGAGCCGCTATCGCGGGTGAATTTGCCGGTGTTCTGCTAGATACATCGCGCGAAATTCATACCGATGGCGAATTAAAGATCATCACGGGTAAAGATGAAGAAGGATTAGAGATCATTCGTCACTCTACGGCGCACCTGCTAGCCCAGGCGGTTAAACGACTGTATCCATCTGCACAAGTCACCATCGGCCCGGTAATTGAGGACGGATTCTACTATGACTTCGCATTTGAACGTGGTTTCGCCAACGAGGATCTGGAGCGGATCGAAGTTTGCATGCGAGAAATCGTCTCTGAGAAACTTCAGGTAAATCGCAAAGTTATCGAGCGGGATGATGCTGTTTCCCTGTTCCGTGAAATGGGTGAGGAATACAAAGCGGAAATTATCGAGGATCTTCCAGAGGGTGAGCAGATTTCGCTCTATGAACAGGGGGATTTTGTCGATCTTTGTCGCGGGCCACATGTGCCGCACACCGGCTTTCTACGAGCTTTCAAACTGACCAAGGTGGCCGGTGCGTACTGGCGCGGAGATTCAAGCAACGAAATGCTGCAGCGGATTTATGGAACTGCCTGGAACAGCAAGAGTGAATTGGACGAATATCTGAAGCGACAAGAAGAGGCGATGTTGCGCGACCATCGGAAGTTAGGCGCCGAACTGGATCTGTTTCATTTTCAGGAAGAAGCGCCGGGTATGGCGTTTTGGCACGAGAAAGGATGGACCCTGTTCCGATTGGTGGAGTCCTATATGCGCAATCTTCTAAGAGACTACAACTATATGGAAGTGCATACACCGCAATTGATTGACCGTTCATTGTGGGAACGCTCTGGACATTGGGAAACGTTTCAGGAAAACATGTTCACTACCGAAATCGAGAAAAAGTCATATGCACTCAAACCGATGAATTGTCCCGGGCATGTCCAGGTATTCAATCAGGGACTTCGCAGTTTCCGCGATCTTCCGCTACGAATTTCGGAATTTGGAATTGTTCATCGGTACGAGCCATCCGGTACATTGCATGGACTGATGCGCGTCAGACGCTTCACCCAGGACGACGCACACGTATTCTGTTCCGAAGATCAGATTCAGACGGAAGTGGAGACCCTGATTGAAATTGCGCTGCGCGTCTACTCTGATTTTGGATTCAATGAAATTTCAGTGGGATTGTCGACCCGACCAGCGAAGAGAGTCGGAAGTGACGATCTTTGGAACCGTGCTGAGAGTGCGTTGCAGGCCGTCTTGGAACAGCGTGGCATGGCATATACGACTTATGAAGGGGAGGGCGCGTTTTATGGCCCCAAGATTGATTTCGTATTGAACGACAGTATGGGAAGAAAATGGCAATGCGGTACAATCCAACTCGACTTCTCAATGCCCGGACGCCTTGATGCTCAATACGTGGACACCGACAGCACCAAGAAAACGCCTGTCATGATTCACCGAGCGATTCTCGGATCGGTAGAAAGATTCATCGGAATTCTGATCGAGGAGTATGCTGGTAAGTTTCCAGTCTGGCTGGCGCCGATTCAAGCAGTTGTGATGAATATTTCTGAAGGTCAGAAAGAATATTCGGTTAAAATATCGGATTCGTTGAAGAAAGCCGGAATCCGAGTCGCTCTGGATTTGAGAAATGAAAAAATCGGATTCAAGATTAGGGAACAGACACTTAACAAAATTCCGTTCCTTTTAATCGTCGGCAATCGCGAAGTCGAAACCGAACATGTTGCGGTTCGCGCACTATCCGGGGAGAACCTGGGTTCGCAACCAAAAGCATCAGTGATCAAGATGATTCAAGATGCGAGCAGTTTGAATTGAATTAAGTAAACAGGAGAAAACGAAACGGCTACTGACAAATTACACCGCATCAATTCGCAAATCGAAGCCGAAATGGTTCGATTGGTCAGTGAGGATGGCAAACAGGTCGGGGTGGTTTCTCTGGCCGAAGCAAAAACTTACGCACTGCAAGCGGATCTTGATCTAGTTGAAATATCTCCTACTTCTAATCCACCCGTCTGTCGGGTTATGGACTATGGGAAGTTCAGATATTTGACAAGCAAGAAACAGCATGATGCGAGACGAAAACAGAAACAGATTGTTGTCAAGGAAATCAAGTTTCGTCCAGGTACGGATATTGGTGACTATGATGTCAAATTGAATCGCTTGAGGAAATTCCTGGAAGAAGGCAACAAAACTCGCGTAACCATGAGATTTCGTGGTCGGGAAGTCACTCATCCGAAATTGGGACTCGAGATGCTTGATCGCGTGAAGCACGATCTTGCAGAAATCGCGGTTGTTGAACAGGAGCCTATATTGGAGGGGCGGCAGATGGTGATGCTGCTGGCGCCGACGAAAACATAATGGAACTAGATTAATTAGGAATCGCCGATGCCTAAAATGAAAACGAACAAGGGAGCAGCGAAGCGCTTCAAGCGCACTGCGACCGGTAAATTCAAGCGTGGTCATTCGCACGCTTCCCATATTTTCACCAAGAAATCGACCAAACGTAAGCGCGGTTTACGCAAAGGGGCGCTCGTGCATTCCGCTGATGCGTCGAAAGTTCAGAAAATGCTTCCTTACGCGTAGACGAGGAATAAGTAATGCCAAGAGTAAAACGCAGCGTGACCGCAAGAGCGCGACACAAGAAAGTATTGAAACAGGCGAAAGGGTATCGAGGTGCTCGGAAGAAAGTATTTCGCGTTGCCAAGCAAGCTGTAATCAAGGCTGGGCAGTACGCCTATCGAGATCGTCGACGAAAGAAAAGGGATTTCAGATCTCTTTGGATTTTGCGTATCAATGCGGCATCGAGAGAATGTGGCATGACCTACAGCACCTTTATGCGAGGGTTGTCGCTGGCCAGCATCGAGCTTGATCGCAAGTCGCTGGCTGGCATTGCTGTGGACGATAGTGAAACGTTTTCCAGACTAGCTGAAAAAGCCAAGGTCGAGTTAAGCGGAGCCTAGCACACCTTCGTAGCATTACTCGCTAAGTCAGCAAATTCCCTACTTCAGCAATTGATTGATTGCAATCGTATCTGAGCGATGCCGGAAATGGAGGCATATTCACAGCTAGATACTTTTTTAACCCAGGCGGAAACTGACATCCAGTCTGCCAATTCCATTGAAGAGTTGGAGAGCCTGCGTCTCGCGTATTTTGGGAAAAAAGGGCACATCACAGCACTGACCAAATTAATCGGCAAGCTGCCCGCACAAGACAGACCGGCAACTGGCAAGAAACTGTCAAATGCAAGAAGCCAGTTGCAGACAAGTCTAGAAACCAAAAGCGAGAAATTGCGCGAGAAAACCAGACTTGAACGCTTGGCCAGCGAAAAGGTTGATGTCACACTGCCGGGACGAAGAGCTGCCAGCGGCGGTCCCCACCCACTTTCCAGGACAATGTTCCGGATGCAGGAGATATTTTCCCGAGTCGGATTCGATATTGCCGTCGGTCCTGAAATTGAGGACGATTACCATAACTTCGAGGCATTGAATTTCCCGCCAGAACACCCGGCACGAGCGATGCAGGACACGTTTTATTTTCACGACAATTTGTTGTTACGCACCCATACATCACCCGTTCAGATTCGTTACATGGCGAACAACAAACCACCAATTCGAATCGTTGCCCCGGGCAGGGTATATCGTTGCGATTCAGATATCACACACACACCCATGTTCCATCAGTTGGAAGGACTCGTGGTTGATGAATCAACAACATTTGCGGACCTTAAGGGTGTATTGGAATATTTTGTTCAGGAATTTTTTGAACAGGACCTGAAATTGCGTTTCCGTCCATCCTACTTCCCGTTTACAGAACCGTCCGCTGAAGTCGATATCAGTTGTGTGTTCTGTAAAGGAGATGGATGCAATGTTTGCAAAAGAAGCGGATGGCTGGAGGTCCTCGGCTGCGGTATGGTGCATCCAGCTCTATATTCAAATGTCGATATAGATGCCGAACGCTTTGCAGGATACGCTTTTGGCATGGGTGTTGAACGATTCACAATGCTCAGATATGGTGTGGACGATCTTCGGATTTTTTTCAAGAATGATCTAGAAATGCTAAGCCAGTTCCAATGAGTTGGATGGGGATAGGTAATCAATGATCGTCAGCACCAACTGGCTGAGGAAGTGGGTCGATTTCAATCTGAACGACGCTGAGTTGTCCAGCAGACTCACAATGTCAGGACTCGAAGTAACACAAATCATGTCGGTCGCCGAATGTGATGCTCACGTAGTCGTTGGGATGGTCCGCACGATCAGATCGCATTCAACTCATGATCATCTCAAAGTCTGTATGGTAGATGCGGGACAGGACAATGGGATTCAGATTGTCTGTGGCGCACCTGACGTCACCGAAGGCGCAAAATACCCGGTCGCGCTGGTGGGGAGCAAAGTCGGTGATTTGACGATTGATTCACGGTCCATTCATGGCGAAACTTCGTCCGGCATGTTGTGCTCAACTGGTGAACTCGGACTGGGAGACTCTTTCGATACGCTGATGGAATTGGATTCTATCGCTCCAATTGGTTGTTCACTGAATCAATATCTGGAACTGCCGGACTCGATGCTGGACTTTGAATTAACCCCCAATCGAGCAGATTGCCTGAGTATTCGGGGCGTGGCCAGAGAAGTCGCGATCATTACCGACCAGAAAATTGAATCAGCGACAATCCAGTCTATTGCTGCGGAATCTTCCAGCTCGCTCCCGGTGACTGTTCTAAACCCTGAGGATTGCCCCAATTACTGTGGTAGGGTGATAGAGAATATTGATTCTGGCGTAAAAACTCCTGACTGGATGATGACCCACCTGGAACGCGTCGGACTGCGATGCATTCATCCGATTGTGGACATCACCAACTATGTCATGATGGAACTCGGCCAGCCGATGCATGCGTTCGATACCGATATTTTCGATTCTTCTGAAATTATTGTCCGGCGCTCCAAAGCAGGGGATAGGCTCACGCTTCTCGATGGAGAGGAACTCGACCTGGGGGACGGCATCCTGCTGATAACCGACCGTGACGGTCCGAACGGACTGGCGGGCGTAATGGGTGGACATTCGAGTGGTATCCGTCCCGAAACGAAAAATATTTTTCTTGAGGCAGCGTTCTTTTCTCCACTCGCAATTCGACGATCTGTATCCCGATTCAGCAAACATACTGACGCATCACATCGATTTGAGCGAGGCGTTCAACCACTAAGGCAAGCTGAAGCAATGGAGCGAGCGACTCAATTAATTACAGAAATTACAGGAGGTATCCCGGGTCCCCTTCAAGAGATTACAAACAGCGAGTTTATTCCGGAAAAACAACCTTGTATGGTGCGTAAATCTCGAATTGAACGCATTCTTGGAGTTTCAATTACGGAAGATCGAATTGAAACTATTCTGCGTTCCGTCAATCAACATGTCAGAACGCTTGAAAATGGATGGGAAGTATTGCCGCCCAACTATCGATTTGATCTTGAAAAGGAACATGATCAGATCGAGGAAATCGCCAGAATCTTCGGTTATGACAAGATTCCAAGCGCAATGCATTTTGAGATGAACACATCCAGCAACATCAGCGAAACAGTGGTCAAGGAAGCGTCTGTCAGAGAAACAATGCATCATCAAGGCTACTTTGAAGCTATCACTTATAGTTTCATCGACCCCGCACTTCAGGAGAAATTCACACCGAATTACATTCCCAAGTTGCTGGCAAATCCTATATCTGAAGACATGTCAGTAATGCGAACGAGTCTATGGCCGGGGCTGTTGGGTGCGTTTTTGGAAAATTACCGACGAAACAAGGACCGTGTCCGACTATATGAGATCGGTCGGGTATTTCTGCATGATCAAGAAGTCGACATGATAGGTGGTCTTTGTTATGGTGTGGCCAGTCCTCAGCAGTGGGGGGTGCAAGAGCGGAACATTGATTTCTTTGACATCAAGGGAGATCTGTTCTCGCTTCTTGATCTTACGGGGAAATCAGATCAGTTCGAAATTAGAGCACAACCTCTTGAGGGGCTCCATCCAGGTTGTTGTGCGGGAATTTATCTGAATCAGCAACGTTGTGGTAGCATAGGGCAAATTCATCCAGTTATATTCAACGAAATCAACGAAGAAGATAAGGTTTT
Organism: Arenicellales bacterium; assembly: GCA_951813075.1. Taxonomy (GTDB): domain Bacteria; phylum Pseudomonadota; class Gammaproteobacteria; order Arenicellales; family JAJDZL01; genus JAJDZL01. Next base: position 643,871 of record OX638343.1, read on the forward strand.
TGTATTTGAACTTGAACTTGAAGTGCTGGCGCATCGAAGTTTGAATCGGTATGATCCGATTTCACGTTTCCCACCATTGATACGGGATATTTCTATCGTGGTAGCTACCGAAACTCCAGTGGCAGAGATTTCAAACGAAATCGACCGATGTGATCAGGAGAATTTGGAAAACATCACACTTTTTGATGTATATTGTGGCAAAGGTATTGGCTCGGATTCCAAGAGCGTCGCATATCGATTGACATTTCGATCTAATAAACAGACATTGACCGACGAGGAAGTCAATTCCAGTTTACAGACAATTCTAGGCGCATTGAACGAGAAATTTGGCGCACAGTTGAGATAAAAGGCGGTATGAACAGATGGGAGATTCTGTAATTGTAAAGTCAGATCTGGTTGAAGAAATCCATGCACATCTTGGGTTAAATCAGCGCGAATCCAAGGAATTTGTTGAGAATTTCTTTGAACAGATTCGAGCCACACTGGAAAGACACGAGGAAGTGAAACTTTCCGGATTTGGAAGTTATGGGATACGACATAAATTTCCAAGACCTGGACGCAATCCCAGAACCAAGGACGCCGTCACAATTACCGAACGTTGGGTGGTAACATTTCGAGCTAGCAATAACTTGCGGCGACGTGTCGCAAATTACTCTTCTTCCAAGATTGCAGACTCCTAGTTTGCGGTATGCATTAGATAAAGAAGCCTTTATCCATGCCTCAAATTCAACCTATACCTAACAAACATTACTTTACGATCGGAGAAGTAAGCAAGCTTTGCTCGGTTGAAGCACATGTGCTTCGTTATTGGGAACAGGTGTTTCCTGATCTCGAACCGGTTAGGCGGCGAGGTCAGCGGCGTTATTATTCTCGGCGTGAAATTCAGCTGATCCAAAAGATCATGGACCTGCTCTACGACAAGGGTTTTACGATTGAAGGTGCGAAGAAACAGTTGAAACAGGACAATGAGGAGAACGCGGAAGATCCCTACGCCCATGCAGATCAGATCAATCAGACAATCGTACAGTTGGAAGCAGTAGTCGATATATTGGCTACCGATTCAATCACTCACTGATTCGGGGCGTAGCGCAGCCTGGTAGCGCACTTGCATGGGGCGCAAGAGGTCGGAGGTTCAAATCCTCTCGCCCCGACCATTCAAAACTTATTGTTGAAGATATCTTCTGTATTTTTCTTATTCATGGAGCATTTATGATGACAAATACTGTGGTTTCCTCTTGGAATGACTTTGATCCTCTAAAGCACGTCATCGTCGGTCGTGCCGAAAATGCCTGCATTCCAGGTTGGGAGCCAGCACTTGAAGCGAAAATCGATGAAAATAGTGATATGTGGGGAATTTGGGGACCCAGACCACTCGATACCGCCGAAAAAGCTACTGCGGAATTGGATTATTTTGCACACGTTCTCGAGTCCAGGGGAGTTCGGGTAGACCGTCCAACTCCAATTCAATGGAATCAGGCAGCCCAGACGCCGGATTTTTCAACCAAAACACTATTTGCCTGCATGCCACCGCGAGATGTCCTGCTGACTGTAGGTCGAGAAATTCTTAGCGCGGCCATGATGTTGAGATGCAGGTATTTTGAATATCTCGCGTATCACCCGCTGATGCTGAGATATTTTGATGAAGACCCATTATTCAGATGGGAACAGGCTCCGCGACCCAGACTCACTGATGATTCGTATCAACTTGACTATTTCAAGGACGCAACGTACGACGTGTTATTGGAAAAAACACATCGGTTGGATTTTGTTACAACCGAACACGAACCATTGTTTGATGCGGCTGATGTGATGCGCCTCGGAAAAGACATATTCTGTCAACATGGTGTTACCACTAACCGGAAGGCAGCAGAATGGCTTCAACGGCATTTCCCGGAACATCGGATTCACTGCATTAATTTCCCTGATGATCCGAACCCAATTCATATAGACGCAACGTTTGTTCCATTGCGACCAGGTTTGATCATCAACAATCCGGTTCGCAATCTGCCTGATGAGCAGCGAAAAATTTTTGAAGCAAACGACTGGGAAATTGTCGACGCCGCATTGCCTGCACACGACAGACCGCCTCCGTTGTGTTACTCCAGTGTTTGGTTGTCAATGAATGTCCTGATTCTTGATCACAAGACAGTCTGCGTCGAAGCGACAGAAGTCAATCAGGCTGAGCAACTGGATTCTCTAGGTTTTGAAGTGATCCCGATTCCCTTTCGCAATGTGTATTCATTCGGGGGTGGACTGCATTGCGCAACTGCGGATGTGCATCGGGAAGGGGAGTGCTTGGATTATTTTCCAAATCAGGTCCCGGGCACCCAGATACGTGGTTAGACATCAAATACAAAATTCAGGTTGAGGAAATGAGGTGAACTGGTCGGCGCAGATCTACGATAGATTGTTAGTGTTGGTTTCCAGTCGCCAAGCTCCAGCGTATCTGGGCGGACTGAGTTTCTCGGAGGCGGTAATCTTGCCGATACCGCCTGACTTTCTGCTGATTCCCATGGTATTGGCTCAAAGGTCGAAAGCATGGTATTTTGCCGCATTAACTACAATCACTTCGGTACTCGGAGGCCTCGCGGGCTATCTGATCGGAATTTTTCTCTACGACTCCGTCGGTGTTTGGTTGATAGAACTCTACGGGCTTGAAGAGTATTTTCAAACCCTGGATACTTGGTACGACGAGTATGGAATCTGGATGGTGCTGATTTCAGGTTTTCTCCCGATTCCTTACAAAGTATTTACCATCGCGTCCGGAGTCTTTGCAATGGCCGCGATTCCGTTTATCATAGGCTCTGTAATCGGCCGCGGCGCCAGATTCTTTGCCGTATCGGCAATCTGTTATTGGGCGGGTGATTCAGTTCACTACATAATGAAAAGATATGCCGCTCCGATAGGGTGGCTCTTAACTATATTGGTTGTTGTCTTAATTGTTTACTGGACACTGTAACAGACTACTAATTTGTCTGCTAGTTGGAAGCTCACTGGCCACAAGTGCCTGTGGGCCTTCTCAGAGAGACAAATTTGCTCCCATTATTGTCAAGAATGTTGAAGTGACAATTGCAGAACCGCAAACGACCTATACAGGCAGAACCGCAATTGTAAAACCTGGTGACAACCTGTACTCAATATCGTTTGTAGCTGGCTTCGATTATCGAGACGTAGCGGTATGGAACGGCATGGCTGATCCCGAAGCAACCATTTATCCGGGTCAAGTGATCAAACTCTATCCACCGGAAGGCGAAGAATACTCAGGATATCAACAAGCTGAGGAAGTGTCACCATCTCAACCAGCATCGCAATCTGTCAGCACGAGTAGCGAACAAGCTCCTTCAACAACCGTAACTGTGCCGGCGGCAACCTCGGCTTCAACCGGCTGGATATGGCCGGCGCAAGGTGAGATTATCAGTGGTTTTTCTAAATCAAAACGACGTAATGGAATTCAGATCGCGGGGGTCAGTGGTGCGCCTATCAAAGCAAGCGCCGATGGGAGTGTGGTTTATTCCGGTACTGGGCTAATCGGTTACGGCCGAATTATTATCGTCAAACACTCACCACAGTTTCTCAGTGTCTATGCACATAATTCACGCGTTATAGTCAAAGAAGGTGAACGTGTTTCCAAAGGTCAGAAAATTGCCGAGATGGGCAGTACCGATTCAGACAGAGTCAAACTGCATTTTGAGATAAGAAAGAATGGAACGCCTGTTGATCCAGCGCAGTATCTGCCCAAGAGTTAAACGAGATGCTCTTCTCGGTTTCGGCACCTGAAAAATATTTGAAACTCTGACTAATTTCAGCGATTGCTAGCAATTCGACATCGCACTGTCAAAGTGGCGAAAAAATTGCGGGAAATCCGCTTGATTCGATTGCATTTCGGGAAACGATCTCAGCGCATTCTTTCGCGTACCTGCTCAACGCAATTATATTGAACAAGGTCAAAATCTATCCTGAAAGCAAGGCGGCAATCACTTTCCGATCGTCTGCGATAAGAATATTGAAAGTGTTACAAGCAGCTCGAGAATTCATGATTTCATACCCACACCTCTGATCGATGAGCGGGCTCAACAGTTTGAAATCGGGAAAAACAAGCTCCTTGCCGGTCCCGAGAATGACAATTTCGACGTCAAATTCAGCAAGTCTTTCAAAATCTGAGATATCAAGTTCAGATACTGTCTGCGGACGCCAATCTGAAAATACATTATCAGCGGACACAATGATGCTCCGTGTATACAATACATCGTTTATGAGAAACTCACCCGCTTTGTATTGCTTGATCAGGTTGGACCCAGGTATATCTGATCTGCTTAGTTCCATAACAGATAGTGAGGGGTTGTTGATGCAACAACTATAGCAGTTTCATGAACATTTCTTTCAACAGATCTACAATTTGATCAAACTTAGATGAAGCCAGTCAAAATAGGAATTATAGGGTTGGGAACCGTTGGCTGCGGTACGCTGACGGTACTCCAACGCAATTCGCAAGAAATTTCTCGCCGCGCAGGCCGCGCAATAGAAATTGCCATGTGCGCGGTTAAAAATATCGATAAAAAGAGAGACCCTATTGCGAACACAGTGAAGTTGACGAACAACCCAAACCAGATATTGGAGTCCTCGGATATTGACATCGTAGTTGAATTGATCGGTGGCATAGAACCGGCATACGACTACGTTACCCACGCACTTCGCAATGGCAAACATGTCGTAACCGCTAACAAAGAACTGCTCGCTGTGCGAGGTAAAGATCTTTTTCAAATCGCACAAGATCAATCTGTGGTCATTGCCTTTGAAGCTGCTGTCGGCGGTGGAATCTCCATTATCAAAGCAATCCGGGAAGGACTCGCTGGCAATAGGATTCAATCACTGATCGGAATCATCAATGGTACAAGTAACTATATCTTGACCGGAATGAAGGAAAATCAATGTTCTTTCAATGATATGCTTGAAGAATCTCAGAAATTAGGTTATGCAGAGGCAGATCCAACTTTTGATATTGCGGGAATTGACGCAGTCCATAAACTAATCATACTGGCTTCGATCGCATTTGGCGTACCATTGCAAAAGATCAGTGATGTAAATCGGATTGGAATCGAGTCTATCACCTACGACGATATTGCATACGCAAATGAACTTGGATTCAGTGTCAAACCATTGGCAATTGCCAAACGAAGTCAAAGCGGTATAGAAATCAGAGTTCATCCCGCTCTCATATCAAACCAACGTCTGCTTGCCAATGTGAATGGTGTCATGAACGCCATTTTGGTGACTGGCGACGCGGCTGGCCGAACGCTTTACTATGGCGCCGGTGCTGGCGCTGAGCCTACCGCTTCGGCTGTCGTAGCTGATTTGGTTGACGTGGTTCGCGTAATGACCAGTGACCCTGAGAATCGCGTTCCACATCTCGCTTTCCAACCCAACTCAATCTCTTCATTGCCAGTCCTGTCAGTTAACGAGATTTCGACTGCAAACTATCTGCGTATGACTGTTGAAAATCAAGCTGGTGTATTAGCTGAAGTTACAAAAATTCTCGGTGACCATGAAATCAGCATCGAGTCAATATTACAGAAAGGAACTGGTTCCCACGAGGACGTGCTGCCTGTTGTGATCATCACCCAGGAAACAGTGGAATCAAGAATGCTGCGTGCAATTGAACAACTGGAGTCGTTGGATTCGGTGAAAGGAACCATTACCAGAATTCGAATTGAAGACCTGAATTGACCCAATTCCCAATGTCAGATTCGAACTCAGTTCTGAAAAAGGAAATCGTTGAAAGAACGCCGGTTTGCAAAACAGTCTTAAAGGGCATTCATCCTTTACTAGACAGAGTCTATAGAAATCGGGGCGTCAAGAGTCCAGAGGAACTGGATTATTCTTTGACAAACTTACTCCACCCGGCTGGGCTTGCAAATCTTGACGATGCCGTTCAAATTATTTTTGATGCTGTTCAGGCGGATGCATCAATTCTGATCGCTGGAGATTATGATGCCGACGGCGCGACCAGTTGCGCACTGGCATATCTGGTTCTCACAGCATTTGGAGCTCGACGTGTCGGATTCGCTTGCCCGGACCGCGTACAATTCGGTTATGGTTTATCAGAAAAATTCGTCCATTTTTTGTCCGAAACACAACCGGATTTGCTGATCACCGTAGACAATGGAATATCCAGTATCGGAGGGGTGAAACAGGCAAAGGAATATGGAATGACCGTAGTCGTCACTGACCATCATCTGCCAGGCGACAGTTTGCCTGAAGCCGATGCCATCGTAAATCCACGTTTGTCAGAAGATCAGTTTGAAAGTAAAAATCTCGCGGGTGTCGGAGTCATCTTCTACGTTCTCTCAATGCTGAAGACCCGTCTGGTTGAGGACAATTGGTTTACCAACCAGGGAATCAAGGTTCCAAATATGGCTGACTATTTGGATTTGGTTGCACTCGGTACCATCGCTGATGTTGTTGCGTTGGATAGAAATAATCGAATTCTTGTCGCTCAAGGACTGAAGCGAATCAATTCAGACAAATGTCGCATCGGTATCCGAGTATTGCTGGAATCCGGTCGTCGAACAATTGGTCAGATCGTTGCTGAGGATCTCGCATTTGCAGCCGGTCCGCGATTGAATGCTGCAGGCCGGCTTGACGACATCAGTTACGGAATCAAGTGTTTGATCAGCAATGATTATTCGGAAGTGTTGGAGTTACTCCAAAAAATCGACAATTTCAATGTTCAACGACGCAATCAGGAAAATCAAATGGTCAAACAAGCGCTGAGCCGTATGGAACGACTGGAGAGTACCCTGGAAACGGACAAATTTTCGAACTGTCTAGTGGACAAAGATTGGCATTCTGGAATTGTCGGTCTGGTAGCGGCTCGTATTCGTGAACGTACCGGACGTCCTACGATTGTATTCGCACCGGATAATCAAGGAAACCTGCGTGGTTCTGGCCGATCCGTCTGGAATATCAATATTCGCGATGCCATAGCAGAAGTTACAAATTTGAATTCGAAGATTGTCGTTCAATTCGGTGGCCATGCCATGGCCGCGGGACTAACGATTGCTGAAAAGTCGTTCTCGGAATTCAGCGACTATTTCGAAACCGTAATCGCCCAATATCGAGACCACAAACCAACCCACGATAGAATCCTGACGGATGGGGAGATCGAATCAATCGACGTCGCTACAGCAGAAGCGCTTCGTAACGGCGGTCCGTGGGGGCAAGCTTTTGAGATGCCATTATTCGAAGGTGAGTTTCAAATTGTCAGTTATCAAATTGTCAAGGAGATACACCTAAAAATGACGGTGCAATCAGTGAAGCATTGCAAAACAATTGACGCAATCTATTTCAGATATTTCCAATCGCACTCGGAATCTCCGGATCTTTCCACATATAGATTGATATACAGACTGGAACTGAATGAGTTCAAGGGACGAAAGAAACCGCAACTGAATGTCCAACATATATATGAATGTGTATAACTGTATGCCAATCGGATAATTACAAGTCCATAATTTGCCAGTTCGGTTTGACAAATGCTGATAGTTTTTGATATTGAAACAATTCCAGACCTTGAAGGGGGTCGGAAACTATATGGTCTCGACGGAATTGATGCGAAAGAGACGGCGAAGGCAATGCTTGCTACTCGTCGAACAAAAGTGCCTGATTCAGATTTTCTTCCTTTGCATCAACATCGCGTGGTAGCAATTTCGGTGGCGGCGCGATGGAGTAAGGACCAATTTGGAGTCAGATCACTAGGAGACCTGAATTCTGAAGAAAAGCAGATTGTCGAAAAATTCTTCGCTATCGTCGAAAAATCACCAACTCTCATTTCGTGGAACGGAAACGGTTTCGATCTGCCTGTGCTGCAGTATCGCGCGTTGGTGCACTCCATACCGAGTGTCACTTACTGGGATACTGGCGATTACAATAATGAATTCAAATGGAACAACTACCAAAGCCGCTATCACAAGCGTCACATTGATCTGATGGACACTTTGTCAAAATTTCAGCCAAGGGCGTTCGCACCTTTGGACGAGATCTGCAAACTGATTGGGTTACCCGGCAAAATTGGAGTAGGGGGCGATAAGGTATTTGATTCCTATCTTGATGGAAAACTCCAGGAAATCCGGGAGTACTGTGAAATAGACGCCCTAAGTACCTATCTGGTCTATCTCAGATTCGAGTTAATACGAGGAAACTACACTCCGCAACGCTACGAAAACGAACTGCAACTCGTCAGGAAGTGGCTGACTAACTCAAACCAAAATCACTTTCAAGAATTTATCATTGCTTGGCAGTCGCAAGACTAACGACATTGACTAGGTTGAGCTGCCATCTTGGCGATCTGGCTGTACTTCCCGGCTCCTTTGTCTTTGCTGCCGCGGTTTCCTGTTACCCCTGTTACTGGAACTCCCTGTAGTTGATTTTGATCGATTCGTCGAATTCCCTTGACCTGACTTGCCCTGCTCATAATGGATCGAGTTTCCAGATGGCTTTGATCTAGTTCGTTTGGGCGGTGTCCTTCGTCTCGCTTGAGTAGTCGCTCGATCCTTGGTTTGAGGTTTCCTGCGCGGTCGTCGCGTCGTACCTTTTTCATTTTTTTGCGCAACGGATTTTTCCTTGCTTGACTCGTTGTCAACCTTAGGGACATCCGCTGGAACCTGATTCTCCCGTCCAGAACCAAATATGGTCTTGACGACGCGCCTGAGCAATGGATCGGAAGATTTGCTTGTTTCGGAAATATTGAGTAAATCGGCCTGTCGCACAGCAGCGGCTTTTTCGTTGCTACCGGCTCGTATAAAGTTGTAAACTTCCGGTGGGCGGTCGGGCAGTTGCAATGTGTAACTGATTGCGGAATCCTTGTCATCCAATTCAGATGCTGTGAACTTCGCTATATGATGGTCTGGTGTCAACATCGAGCGCGTCGGAATGATCACAATTCTCGTGCCCATCTTGGATTCAATCATGTTCAGCTCATGCCGCTTTTCATTCACCAGGAATGTCGCCGCTTCTACCGGCAGATGCGCGTGAATCAGTTCCGTATTTTCTTTGAGTGCCTCTTCTTCGATAATTCGTAGAATGCTCAGAGCGCTGGATGTCGTGCTCCGTATGAATCCGCGTCCTTTGCAGCGGGGACAAATATCATGGCTAGACTCTTCGATCGAGGAACGCAATCGTTGTCTGGACATTTCGAGCAGACCAAAACTGGAAATCCTACCGACCCGAGTTCGGGCACGATCGGATTCAACCGCCTCACTGATTCTCTTTTCGATTGTTCTGCGATTTCTCTTGTTGATCATATCGATCAGATCAATCACAATCAATCCTCCGATATCACGAACCCGCAGCTGTTTTGCAATATGATCTGCGGCTTCAAGATTTGTCTGCAGTGCGGTTTCTTCGATATCAGCACCTTTTGTTGATCGTGCGGAGTTGACATCAATTGTGACCAAGGCTTCAGTCTGTTCGATGACGATAACTCCGCCGTTTGGAAGCTTCACATTGCTTTCGAAAGCATCTTTAATTTGATGTTCAACCTGGTAGCGTGAAAATAATGGAACGGTATCAGTGTAGTGCTGGACCTGTACGTTTGTTGAAGGCAGTACATCTTTAACAAATATTTGAGTCTCCTTAAACAAATCTTCATTGTCAATCAGTATCTGATCAATATCTTCGCGCAGATAGTCACGCAACGCCCGCGCTACAAGGCTGCTTTCCTGATAAATCGGAAATGAAGTGTCTTTTGAATCCGCGGTGGATTCAATAATTTTCCATAGGCTGAGCAGGTATCTGAGATCTGCCTGGAAATTCGCTACTGTTTGTCCAATTCCAGCTGTCCGTGCAATGATTGAATGTCCCTCAGGCACTTCAAGCTGCGACATGATCTCTTTCAGTTCGTGGCGATCTCCACCTCCGATCTGTCGGGATATTCCACCGCCTCGCGGGTTGTTCGGCAGTAAGACGAGATAGCGGCCAGCCAGACTGATGAATGTCGTGAGTGCAGCGCCTTTGGTGCCTCTTTCATTTTTCTCAACCTGAACGATCATGCTGTCACCGACATTGATGACATCTTGTATGCGGACTTGCTGCCCAGCCGAGACGGAAGGCGAAGATCGGTCGGAGAAGTAACTCCTTGATATGTCTTTCAAGGAGAGAAAGCCTTGTCTCTTTGCGCCGTAATCTACAAAAACGGCTTCTAGACTTGGTTCGACTTTCGTTACTATTCCTTTGTAAATATTACCTCTTTTGTTTTCGTTGTTGGCAAACTCAATATCTAGATCAACAAGCGTCTGCCCATCGACTATTGCAACCCGAAGTTCTTCCGAGTGGGTTGCGTTGAACAACATTCTTTTCATTTGTAAACTCTCCGGATTGCATCACAATGGGAAATACCGTTGGGTTTAGCGCAAGCTTTGAATGATCAGAATGAAATGACTTTTCTTTCATAAACATGATGTACTACGCTGTGTAATGCAATTGACTATTTGTTTATGTGCCAAAAATTCAAATTTTGGCACGGAATTCATTAACTGTTGGGCGTTCCCGGTTCTGGGGGATTGATATTATTCGGCTAAATTCGTCTTTGATTGCGGTGTGTTCGACACTGCTGATTCAAACCGCCAATCTCTGGGATATTTCGTATCTGGCTGGTTTTTCAGCCGAAAGTTAAGTCATATTATACTGAATAGTGTTATTTCTATCTGACTTGTTGTTATTTCTGGTTTTTCACCATTAGATTGTCCGAATCGCAGATACAGGTAAACTTTTTTGAATGTCGAAAAGATTGTGAAATCTCCAAGTGTTACGACCGTAGAAGTCGATCAGGATTCGGAAAATCGCCGACTCGACAATTTTATGATCAGCGAACTGCATGGCGTACCCCGCAGCCACGTCTACTCTCTTATTCGAACTGGACAGGTTCGGGTGAACAGCAAACGCGCCAAACCCTATCAGCGGTTAAAGATTGGTGACCGTGTGAGAATTCCGCCTGTCAAAATCACAGAGAAATTGATGCCGCCGGACGTCAATCCGAATTTGAAAAAAGCCATGCGCAAAATAATCTTCGAAGATGAGAGTCTGATTGTCATTGACAAAGCCGCAGGCATTGCCGTCCATTCTGGTACCAACCACCGACTTGGACTTATCGAAGCAATGCGCATGGAGCGTCCAGACCTGGATTATGTCGAATTGGTTCATCGCCTCGACAAGCACACATCTGGATTACTGCTATTGGCAAAAAATAAACGAACGCTGCGCGAACTGCACTCAATGTTGAGGCGCGACGCACAACACGAATTTTTGTTGACAAAAAATTATCTGGCATTGGTGAAAGGTGTCTGGCAGGGTGGCACACGTGAGATAAAAACTTCTGAATCTGACGCGGTGGCTGGATCAAACCGCAGAAAGATGACAAAGAAGTCGTCTTTCAGTACTTTAAGACCGCTACAGCAATTTGCCGAATGCACTCTGATAGACATCACTCTTCACACCGGTAAAACCCACCAAGCCAGAAGACACACCGTAGCGGCTGGATTTCCCATTGCGGGTGACCAGACTTACGGTGATCGCCGGTTCAACACCAAGATGCGCAGTTTTGGATTGAGTAGAATGTTCCTGCATGCATACAAACTCACCTTTCCCCATCCGGCAAGAGACGAGTTGATCACGCTTGAATGTGCATTGCCCGAGGAACTGACAGGTGTGCTTGAAATTCTAAAAAAACCTGCACTGACAAATTGACAAAAGAAAACAATTGCGAACGAGTCATATGCGACTCTTCAAGTCTTGAATCAGAAGGTTTGGGACACAAGTTTGTTGTGCATCACAGCGGTCAGCAACTAAATTCATTTGTTCTTCGATTCCGTGGCAATGTCTATGGCTATTTGAACCAATGTCCCCATCTCTTTCTTGAACTGGACTATGAAGAAGGCGAGTTCTTCGATATATCCGGAGACTACATCATCTGTGCCAATCATGGTGCCTTGTTCGAACCCGAAAGCGGTAAGTGTGTTAGCGGACCTTGCTACGAGAGTTCACTGGAACCGATTCCAGTCATCGAATCCGATAGCGTGGTCATGCTTGACGACGATACCTACACCCTGGTTCAGGAATAGTGAACAGCATGAATACCTTGCGAAGCCTGCAACGGATGGACGTGTTCGACAGCCAGCATGTCTATCAAGCGAATCAACGGCAGCCCCAAAAGAATATTTGGATCATTGCCGTCGAACTCCTCAAGTAGGGCGACCCCTAGTCCTTCCGAACGCAAGCTCCCACCGCAATCGTATGGTTGATCCAAGTCGATGTATTCGAGGATCATCGATTTTGTCAATTCACGAAATCGTACCCGGTAAGGCAACACATCTATCTGGCAATGATTCGACTCGGAATTCAAAAGAGCAAGTCCGGTGAAAAGAGTCACATTTTGACCTGACGCTCTCTCCAATTGACCAATTGCATCATCGCGATCCGTCGGCTTACCTGTTATCTTCCCGCCAACGACTGCGACCTGATCGGAACCGATAATCAGATGATGGCTGAATTTATCGGAAACTGATTCCGCTTTCTGCCTGGATAACCGCCTTACCAACTCACTGGGCGACTCCTGCGGTAGCGGAGTTTCATCTATAAATGGCGTCACGGTCTCAAAATCCAATTTCAACTTGGATAAGACTGAGTATCTTGCCGCGGATGCAGAGGCCAGAACGAGTCGGGGTTGTTTGTCTTCGTAATTCACAGAATAGACATTTCAAACCAAGTTCGGTATCGATACGATCAACTCCCGTTGATCATTCAGACCCAGTCGGAACCTTCATCGGGATTGAGAAAATTTAGTAAAATTGCGCTGATATGACAGTTTGTCTCGTACCTTGATCGAAATGTCATTCAACTCCTGTCTGCAAAACTAAGACAGTTGACGGTTCCCAAATATTTTAATTTAAACCAAATTCCAATTTTGATATCTGACCGTGAGGCGGTAACGTGGCTGTACAGCAAAGAAAAAAATCCAAATCCAGGCGAAACATGCGGAGATCTCATGACTCGCTGGATTTGCCAACTCTTTCGATCGAACCTGAAACAGGAGAACTGCACCGGCGCCATCATGTATCCAATGATGGATTCTATCGCGGTCGGCGCGTGCTACCCGAAGCCGCGCGTGAAGACGAAACCTGAGTGAAACTCGCGGCGGCATCTGAACCGCACAGCGATGCGCTTTAGACAACAAAATCCGGTTGGTATCCATGGTGAACTCCATTGCCATTGACGCGATGGGAGGTGATTTTGGGCCCGAGGTAACGGTGCCCGCAGCGCTGTCCGTACTGGAAACTACCCAGCAACTCAAGTTTGTCCTGATTGGCGATCAGGATCAGATTCACCAACACCTGAAAAAAGCTGGTCCGAGCAGTTCTTCGCGAATCGAGGTGTATCACACTTCGGAAGTAGTGGAAATGGACGACCCTCCTGTGCATGCACTGCGGAGGAAAAAAAATTCGTCTCTAAGAGTCGCCGTCGATCTGGTAAAGGATGGCACCGCAAAAGCTTGTGTGAGCGCAGGTAATACAGGCGCATTGATGGCCATTTCGCACTTCGTCCTTCGAACTTTCCCGGGTATCCATCGCCCGGCGATCATTTCCCCGATTCCCACGCTCAGCGGACATGTCAGCTTGCTCGATTTGGGAGCCAACGTGGATTGTTCATCCCAAGACTTACTTCAATTTGGCATAATGGGGTCAACTTTCGTCAAATTCACCGAACACATTGAGAATCCCCGAGTCGCGTTGCTGAATATCGGGGTTGAAGCCATAAAAGGTAATCAGATCATCAAGAAAGCGGCAGCGCTTTTTCAATCAAGCGAACTTAACTATCAGGGATTTGTGGAAGGTGATGCGATTTTTGATGGGAATGTTGACGTGATTGTCTGTGACGGATTTGCCGGCAATGTCGCTTTGAAGGCAAGTGAAGGCGTTTCCAAATTTATTCAACATGCATTGCGGACAGAATTTCAAAAAAATTTCATGAGAAAAATTTCTGGCCTTATCGCAACACCTGTCATGAAGGGCGTGAAAGCGAGAATTGATCCCAGGGTTTATAACGGTGCAGCATTGATTGGGCTTCAGGGCACCGTAATCAAGAGTCATGGAGGTGCTGATCAGCTGGCATTTTCATACGCGTTGCGAAAAGCACTTGTTGAGATTATCAACGATGTTCCGTCACATATCAATAATCGGGTAAGTGCCACCGCTGAGGTAACAGCATGACTTATGCAAGAATTGTTTCGACGGGTAGTTATCTGCCGTCGAATCGCGTGTCGAACCATGATCTGGAAAAGATGGTCGACACAAGTCATGAATGGATCCTATCCCGTACCGGAATTGAGAACAGACATATCGCGGAAGATCATGAGTCGACCAGTGATCTTGCAGAAAAAGCTGCGATTTCAGCACTGGAAGCCGCCAATTTGAGCCCTGACAGCATAGACCTGATTGTTATAGCCACAACAACCGCTGACCAGGTGTTCCCCAGCAGCGCCTGCCTGTTGCAAGACCGGCTCGGAATAAAAGGGTGCCCGGCGTTTGATGTTCAGGCCGTCTGCGCAGGTTTTATGTACGCACTCGACATCGCGGAAAAATTCATTCGAACAGCAAGCGCCACAAGAGCACTTGTGATCGGGGCAGAAACCTTTTCCAGAATCATTGATTGGAAAGATCGTTCAACCTGTGTCCTTTTCGGTGACGGCGCAGGGGCTATTATTGTTGAAGCATCAGATACGCCAGGAATTCATACAACTCATCTGCATGCGGACGGCCAATACAAGGATCTGCTTAGCGTACCGGTAGGTGTATCCAAAAACTTCAACAAGGTTGTCAATGGAAGTGCTTTCACGCAGATGCAGGGCGGGGAAGTGTTCAGAATTGCTGTCAAATGTATGGAGAAGGTCGCTGAAGAAGCCCTTGAAGCCAATGGAGTAGATATCGACAGCGTTGATTGGATGATTCCACATCAGGCCAATATGCGAATCATCACTGCGACTGCCAAACGCTTGGGCATACCAATGAGTAAAGTGATCGTCACGGTCAACCAGCACGGCAACACATCTGCCGCATCCATTCCACTCGCATTTGACGTCGCGGTGCGTGATGGCCGAATCAAGCCCGGCGATCGAATTCTGATCGAAGGTTTCGGTGGCGGTTTTACTTGGGGTGCCGCTTTTCTGACTTATTGAGAAGATGCATTCCAACATCCTTGAAAACAAAATTTGTCTTGTCACTGGTGCAACGCGAGGCATCGGGCGCACAGTAGCCCAAAAGCTTTCGCAGATGGGTGGTACCGTCATTGGCACCGGCACCACAGATCGCGGCGCAGACTCGATTTCCGAATACTTGCGCGAAGCCAATGGCACGGGTGAAGGTGTTAAACTCGATGTGACGAATGCGGAGAGTGTCAATGCTATCGCACAATTTATCGAGGGGAAATACGGTACCGTAACAATTCTGATAAACAACGCCGGAATATCGCGAAATAATCTCCTGATGCGAATCAAGGATGAGGAATGGGATGAGGTTATCAATACCAATCTCAATTCTGTTTATCGGCTTTGCAAAACTTTCATCCGCGGCATGATCAAAAAGCGCGAAGGGCGTATCATCAATATTTCCTCAGTAGTCGGTTTGATCGGAAACATCGGCCAGGTACATTATTCGGCAGCCAAAGCGGGCTTGTCGGGTTTTTCCAAGTCGCTCGCTATGGAAACCGCTTCCAGAAATATCACAGTCAATATAGTCGCCCCTGGTTTTATTGAGACTGACATGACCACGGAACTCGATCAGAAAGTGAAAGACCAACTGCTCTCGCAAATTCCAGCAGGTCGGATGGGAACTACACAGGAAATTGCTGATGCCGTAGCATTTCTCGTTTCACCGGCGAGTTCATATATAACCGGGACGACGCTGTGCGTTGATGGAGGAATGATAAGACGCTAGATTTACTTGACGTAAACAGGAATCAGCGATCTAATATTTCTTATATTTAGTGATAACATTAGCATGTTAAATTTTTTCCTGAATTGGAGGACATAAACGTATGAGTGACAATGGAGCGGGAACAATTGAGGAACGAGTGGTTCAACTTGTGATCGATCAATTGTGCAGTGACCAAGACCCTACACCAGAAATCAGCCGAGACACTTCTTTCATCAATGATCTTGCTGCGGACTCACTGGATACTGTCGAATTGGTAATGGCACTTGAGGAGGAGTTTGATCTTGAAATCGCTGACGAAATCGCGGAGACAATCACCACGGTCGGCGAGGCTATAGATTACATAGAAAACGCATCTTAGCCGGAATCATACTCGACAGAATCAGCTGAATATTCATCACCCTGAATTTCTATATCACCTTCACCCATATTGATTTGTAGCCGATGAATCATCGTCGCGTTGTAGTCACAGGGCTAGGCATCATTTCACCGATTGGGCTTGGAGTTGAAGAAAACTGGGCAAACGTCACAGCTGGAAAAAGTGGTATCGGTAACCTCTCACTATTCGACGCGAGTAACTTTCCGGTCAGAATAGCCGGTGAAGTCAATGATTTCAACCCATCTGATCATTTACCGGAAAAAGACGCGCGTCACATGGACAGATTCATTCAGTTCAGCATGGTGGCAGGCAGTGAAGCGATCAAGGATGCGAATCTGGAGGTAACCGAAGAAAACGCCGATATGATTGGCGTCTATATCGGCGCCGGAATTGGTGGTGTCACAACAATTGAGGCTACCACAATAAAATCTTACGAACGGGGAGTGCGGCGCATCTCCCCGTTCTACATTCCCATGTCCATCATCAATATGGCAGCAGGGAATCTTTCCATCAAGCATGGCTTCAAGGGACCGAACCTGGCGGTGACTACTGCATGTTCGACTGGCACACATGCGATCGGCGATGCTGCGCGATTAATCAATTTCGGCGATGCCGATGTGATGATCGCAGGTGGAACCGAAGCAGCTTTAACGCCAACTTCTGTGGGCGGTTTTGCCAACGCCAAAGCACTGAGTCGAAGAAATGATGACCCTCAGGCGGCAAGTCGGCCTTGGGACTTGGGACGCGATGGATTTGTAATGGGTGAGGGCGCCGGCGTGGTGGTTCTGGAAGAACTGGAGTTTGCAAAGAAAAGAGGCGCCAGAATCTACGCTGAACTCAAAGGATTCGGATTGAGCGGTGATGCCTATCATATGACGAGTCCTTCGCCGGGCGGATGCGGCGCCAAACGATGTATGATGAATGCATTGCGTAACGGTGAGGTCAACATAGATGAGGTAGACTACATTAACGCACACGGGACTTCAACGCCATTGGGCGATTTGGCAGAAACTATCGCGGTCAAGGAACTATTCGGAAATCATGCCTACGAACTCGCGATGAGTTCATCAAAGTCGATGATTGGTCACCTGCTTGGAGCGGCAGGTGGCGTCGAAGCCGTCTTCTCTATACTCGCAATTCATCATCAAGTTGCGCCTCCGACGATTAACCTTGATGATCCGGACCCTGAATGTGATTTGGATTACATTCCAGACGGCGCGAGAGAGATGAAGATTAGAACCGCGCTTTCCAATTCATTTGGTTTTGGAGGAACGAACGGAACAGTCATTTTCAGAAAATTCAACTAAGCTTCTGAACACGCGACACCCGCTCCGGTGTTGAATTACTAACCTGTCGGATTGGAGTCTAACAAGCATTGGCTGCCAGACGAAAGAAAAACAGAAAATCACGACCATTGTTGAGAGTGATTCAACTTGGTTCTTTGCTCTTTTTCTGTCTCGCGTTGTTTGCCGGATACGAGATTACCCGACCTCTTCATATATCGAATGACAGAATCTACACATTGGAACAAGGACAGAATGTTTCGGATTTTGCTCGCAAACTAACTGTAGATGGCTACGTCAAGAATAGCAAAATCGTAATCTGGACTGCGAGATTGGGCAATATTGACCGGAAATTCAAGGCCGGTGATTATCGCTTCAATCCGGACGATAACTTGCTCAATGTACTCGATATCATCGTAAATGGAAGATCCATTACCTATTCGGTTCAATTTATTGAAGGTTGGACGTTTAGTGATTTCCTGGATATTTTGAGGTCGAAATCCAATATCGAGCATACATTGGCTGATGTCCCTTCCGATGAAATCCTGCGGACACTGCAAATAGCTCAAGAACATCCCGAAGGCTGGTTTTTTCCGGATACCTACAATTACAGTTCGGGTGAATCGGACGCGGCCATTCTCCACACCGCTTACGATAACATGAAGCGCACTCTTGAAGGCGAATGGGAAAATAGACGTCCTGACCTTCCATACAGGACTGCATACGAGGGATTGATCGTAGCGTCCATCATTCAGAAAGAGTCCAATGTCATAGCAGAATATCCAATAATTGCCGGTGTAATCGTCAATCGACTGCGAAAACGGATGCGATTGCAGATGGATCCGACTGTAATTTACGGGCTCAGTGAGTTTGACGGCATTCTGAAAAAATCCCATCTTAATACCGATACTCCATACAATACCTATACGCGCTACGGTTTACCACCTACACCAATTGCGATGCCGGGCTTGGAAGCATTGCGTGCGGCAGCAAATCCTGCGGATACCAGCGCCTTGTATTTTGTCGCCCAAGGCGACGGCACGCACAAGTTTTCTGATACGATCGACGAGCATATCAAGGCGGTTCGGGCGTATCGAATGAAGATTGGTAAGTAACTAATACAAGAATATAGGCGTAATATCAAATATATAAATTAGATTCTTGAATCAACATATTAAAGGAAAATTCATCACGGTCGAAGGAATTGACGGCGCCGGGAAGACTGTGCTTGTATCGACTGTCGTCGCAACGATCCGATCCGCCGGTATTGACATCATTACAACTCGAGAACCAGGCGGAACATCCTTGGGTGAGCAGTTGCGCAATTTGGTACTGACTCCCGAAAATGACTTCTGTGCGGAAGCAGAAGTTCTCACTATCTTTGCAGCCCGCGCACAGCATCTGGAGGAACTCATCTTACCTCAGCTTCGTGCCGGCAAATGGGTTCTGTGCGATCGTTTCACTGATTCCACTTATGCGTACCAAGGTGGTGGACGTCTTGTCGACCATAAGCGAATCGGTGTAATTGAAGAATGGGTACAACGTGATTTTCGCCCTGATCTGACATTGTTATTGGATGCCGATACTGAAACCAGTCAATCACGACTTCTTAACAGCAGTGGACCACCGGACCGATTTGAAATGGAAAATATCGATTTTCACGAACGAGTCCGCGAGACCTATCGCGAAATTGCAGCGAAAGAATCAGGTAGAGTCAAGTTAATTGATGCGAATAAAACAGAACTCGAAGTTAGCGATCTTGCCCGCGATCTGATGAACGAGTTCCTCGCGGCTTGTCATGGTTGAAATTCCTGAACTGTTGCCTTGGCACAGCACTGCATGGGCTGCGCTTACAAAATCCTTTGATCGAATTGCACATGCAACGCTCCTGACTGGGAGTCCCGGAGTCGGAAAATTCCAGTTTGCATCACGACTGGCAATGGCATTGTTATGTGACGCAGCCAAGAGTCAACCTTGCGGAGAGTGCAGGGGGTGTCATTTGTTTGCAGCAGCGACTCACCCCGACTTGCATGTAATCACATCTGAATTAATGCTGAATTCGATTGCACCGTCGATGCTAGCCTATTCCCATCGTTATCTCGACGACGAACGCACTCGCTCGAAAAGAAAGACCGTTCGCCCCAATATCTTGATTTCACAAGTCAGGGCACTCATAGAGCAGGCTAATACCGCATCACATATTTCGAAGAACAAGGTATTTCTGATTGCACCGATCGACGCTATGACTGACAGTGCGTCAAATTCATTATTGAAGGTTCTTGAAGAGCCGGCACAAGATAACTTTTTCATACTGATCACCGAGAATGTTCAAATTTTATTACCCACAATTGCCAGCCGTTGCCAGACACTGCACCTAAGCGACCCTGATGCGAATCAATCCAGACAATGGCTTTCAGTACAGGGATTGCGCGATCAAGAAATAAACTCAATTATCGCTTCGCAAAAAAGTCCACTTCTTGGATTACGCATGTTTAGAAACAATGTCTTGAAGAATTCGGAAAAATTAAACGAATTAGTAATCACTGCACTCAAGTCAGCCAATAATTTCGATATGCTTTCTCTGGTTAACCTCGCCATGGAAGCAGGTGAGAATGAGAGTCTTTTGACGTTGCAACAGTTGATTGTAGGCTTGGTTAAATCCAACCTGACGAGCAATTCTCAACCAATGTATGGAAATTCCAATTTTGAGTCAATTGCCGAATCGCTCGATGTTTGTAAAATGCTACTTCTATACGATCATATTGGAAAAGTCAGGCAAGAAATGCGAGATGGATCGCTTGATCGAAAATTAACTGTAGAGGATGTTCTATTGGCATTTGAAAATATTGGTAGAGTAGGGTAGTATTCGGGTTTTTTTAATATTTTACTTTAATTATCTCACTTTATAAATTGATAAATAAAGCAATAGATCTCTTTATGCTTTTCAACATGGAATACAGCTCAAAGATAGAATCGTTCACTAGAAACAAATATGCAGGCTAAATTCCACGTAAAACAATTCAACCTCGTTCCTATCCTGGTGCAACACATTCTCGACCCGGCAAGACTGGATTGAAGCGCTTAAGGCCCATCGCTGGCCGAATAGCTTGACTGCACCACGCACTGGGGTCATCATCCGGCTTACGTTCTTGACCGATTGGCTTCAGCAGTGCACCAGATGCTGTCAGCTAACTGATAAGTACCGACAAAGGCGGAATATTGGCTTCGCTCAGCATGATCGCTTTTGATCTCACAGCAGCAATAGGTGTTAAGGATTTTTACCGTACACACTTGGAATGGATGCTTCGTCCAAGGTTGTCTTGGTTACAACTCAGCGCCGTTTAGTATCACTGGATCAAGTCGCAAATCCCTTAAATGATCGCAATCCCAATTGACCAGGCGATTTTATTCAAGAACATTATCTGATTGTCATACACTCCAAATCAACTAATGCCCAACCCTATGAAGTTCATTTGATAATCACTCTTTGGATGTCTGGCGATATTTGCTTAAAGCCAATCGATCGGGTTGCTAAAAAGCACATCAAGATCGAACAGATTGATCACGTTCAGACCTGTTTAACTCTTTGCAATAGTTGAACTTTTCATCGCTAATGAGTCATTATGTTTGTGTATGATTTCGTGGGATTTAGAAGTGCTTTTCAGATGTAGCAACACTTCAATATTTTTGATTTCAGTACGACGTGCATCCGTACGTAATGCTTACCGTTAAAAAATTTCAATTTGCGTCAAGCACTAAAATGTGGTAAACATGAATAAATGAAGTTTGATCACTGTGTTGAAATCGCCAATTTGAATTGATAATCGATTGGAGTTCCGTGTTAGTGCAATACTGTAAAATTTGCTTGTTCGCGGTGCAAATACAGTTTGATTAAAAAGTACAAGGAAAATAATCTTATGGAGGATTTAGCAATATGAAAGATAAAGTGTCTCCCGAGTGCAAATCTGATGAATTAAATTTCTTCGATTTGTCTCCGTCCGACAAGTGCTTGGTTGAAAAAACCATCCAAGGCGGATTCAGCCGCCGCGATGTGTTGAAACTGATGATGGTTACCGGTGTTTCGCTGGTCACAGCCCAAAATTTGCTGTTTACTGGTCAACAGGCTTTGGCTGCCATGCCAAAGAAAGGTGGATCTGTACGAATGGCGGCTAACCTGCACGGCCCGGATGATCAACTTGATCCACCACGCTTTACCTCGACCATTGACTACGTGCGTGGCAGGGCAGTTTATAACAGCTTGGTTCAACATAACAATGATTTGACCACGCGAGGGGAATTGGCCGAAACGATCGAGCCAAATGCTGATGCCTCTGAATGGACACTTAAATTACGCAAAGGCGTAGTGTTTCATGATGGTACGCCATTTACCGCCGATGACGTTATATACAGTATGAATCGTCATATGGGTGACGATTCAACGTCGGTCGTCAAGTCGGTACTTGCATCCATTCAAGAATGGAAGAAAGTAAATTCACACGAAGTCAAGTGTGTTCTCAATACATCAAACTCGGACTTGCCAACGCTGCTTGGGCTGTATCAGACCAAGATCGTAAAAAACGGGACAACAGGCGATGGTATTGGTACCGGACCGTTCGTCTTGGATTCATTTGAACCTGGTGTGAAATCCGTACACTCTCGGAACGAGAATTACTGGCGAGAAGGTGCCAATCTTGATTTAATAGAAATTACCGCAATTACTGACCCAGTAGCCCGGGTCAATGCATTGATTGCCGGTGATGTCCAGTTAATCAACCAAGTCGCCCCCAGTGCGTTCCGTCAAATCGAGGAAGCTGACAATGTAACCCTGCTCTCCACACCAGCGGCGGTGCAGCTTGGCATTTGCGTCCTCAAAAATGCTGAACCTGGAATGAATGACGATTTCGTCAAGGGGTTGCAGTACATTCAGGATCGTGAACGTGTTGTCAAACGGATTCTGAAAGGCAAAGGCACTGTCGCTAACGACACGCCGATCTCTATTGCTCACGGACCAGACTTCTGCAGCGAATTGCCACAGCGGGAATTTGACCCGGACAAAGCAAAGTTCCACTTTGAAAAATCCGGTTACAGTTCTGCTGAACTCTACGTTGCACCAGTTGCGTCCGGAATCGAGGAAGTCTGCCTGTTGGCACAGGCTAACTGTGCAAAAATAGGTTTTGATCTGCAACTGAAGAAAGTGCCAACTGATGGCTATTGGGGCGCGGTTTGGATGCGAGAACCAATAAACGTGGTGACTTGGAATATGCGACCTACTGCCCAGTCCCAAATGGCTATCCAATTCGGACCAGGTGCAGAATGGAATGACACCTATTGGAATAATGAGCGAATGGGTGTGCTGTTGCAGGCTGTTTTGTCGGAAATAGACCCCGCCAAACGTCATGAAATGATGTGCGAAATGCAAACGCTGATCCACAACGGCAGCGGTATGGTCATCCCGGCATTCACCAACATCAACGACGGCATTGCTGCAAATATCATGGGCATGCCAACTGTTCCGCTAGGAGCGCTTGGCGCCTTAGAGTGGCCGGAATTCATCTGGCTCAGTTGATGTAACAGTCGCAGGTGTTCTAAAGGCGAACAAGAAGGCCTGCACTGGAACCAGTGCAGGCTTTCATGTTTCGGCAACGTAGACGATTTGCGACAGCAGGAGGAATAATACTATGATGCTACAAATGACTTTGCGACGTATCTGGGTCGGCGTCGCAACCATGTTTGTGGTTTCGGTGATCGTATTCATCATGACCAGTATCCTGCCAGGGGACGTTGCACAGATTGTGCTTGGTCAAAGTGCGACGCCGGAAACTCTAGCAGCCCTGCGCGCTGAGCTCGGACTTGATATGCCAGCTTACTTGCGCTACCTCGAATGGCTGGGGGACATGTTAACCGGCGATCTCGGTACGTCCAAAGCTGGCGGTGCTGCAATATCAGATCTGATTGGTGGGCGTTTCGGCAACACTATGGTTCTGGCTGGACTTGTGGCTGGAATTTCCATACCGATCTCCATTCTTCTCGGTCTTTGGGCGGCCATGCACCCCGGATCATGGCTGGATCGGACGGTAACGTTCGGTACATTGGCGACAATTTCAGTACCCGAATTTTTTGTTGCGACGTTGATGGTACTAATCTTGGCGGTCAACCTCCAATGGTTGCCATCTACAGCTTTGTTGCGGGATGAAATGACGTTCTTCGAATTGCTGGGTGGTTTGGCGATGCCGATAATTACTCTGGTGATTGTGGTATCCGCACAAATGATACGAATGACTCGTGCCGGAATTCTTAACGTCATGAATTCCCCCTATATCGAAATGGCGATTCTCAAAGGTATACCGCGCGGCCGCATTATTCTGCGTCATGCATTATTTAATGCAATCGGTCCGATTGTCAATGTTATCGCGCTTAATTTGGCCTATCTGGTCAGTGGTGTGGTGATCGTCGAAACGATTTTTTCTTATCCGGGTCTTGCCAAGCTAATGATTGATGGTGTTCAGACTCGGGATCTGCCTCTGGTTCAGGCATGTGCTATGATCTTTTGCGGCGCCTACGTCATCCTGATATTGATTGCTGATATAGGATCGATTGTTTCCAATCCACGGCTTCGACATCCGAAGTAGGGAGGAATAACATGAATGAACCTGAAAAACAAAATGTAGAGGCTGGGCAGGAGGTCCTTGATAAGCTCGATAAATTTGACGAGCTGCCAGACGCTCCGCCCAAACGGAAACTCAAGCTATCCTGGACCGGGAAGATTGCCACCATGATTGTCGTCTTCTGGATGGTAATTGCAATCATCGGTCCATTCATAGCGCCGTTTCATGAAATGGACATGGATGGTGATGACAGCTTCCTAAACGCCCATTCCAATGAATATGGAACATTCTATCTGGGTACGGATTACCTCGGTAGGGATACGTTCTCCCGAGTAATCTGGGGTGCACGTATGACGATCGGCATATCATTGGCTGCCACATTTTTAGCATATGTGATCGGCATCACCCTTGGTATTGCTGCTGCGGTAAAAGGCGGATGGGTAGATATGGCTGTCAGCCGGGTCAATGACGCCATTTTGGCGCTTCCTTCAATTATGCTGGGGCTGATCGCCATCGCAGCGTTCGGCTCGTCGATTCCCATACTAGTCATCATCGCTGGAATCATTTACGCATCCAGTGTGTTCCGAATTGCCCGGGCCCTGGGTCTGGACATCATGGTACAGGACTTCGTGGAGGCAGCCAAGGTGCGAGGTGAAGGGCTGTGGTGGATTATCAAATCCGAAGTTTTGCCCAATGCGGCAATGCCACTCGCAACGGACTTCGGTCTGCGACTTGTATTTGTGGTGCTTTTTATCTCCAGTTTGAGTTTCCTCGGACTTGGTGTGCAACCACCACAAGCCGATTGGGGCAGTATGGTAAGGGAGAATCTCGCCGGGTTGACTTACAACTCATGGGCAGCGGTATGGCCTGCGTTCGCAATTGCTTCATTCACGATCGCAATCAACCTGATCGTGGATGATATTTCCGCAAAGTCCGGTGGCAGTCTGGCCAAGAAAATGGTGTAATTCAATGAACGAACAGAATCTTGAAAAATTACTTGAAGTTAAGGATCTTCGAATCAGTGCCTACAATGACGAGAAACAGGAAATCCAGATCGTCAAGGGCGTAACATTTGACATTCACAAAGGTCAGGTCGTAGCGCTGATTGGCGAGTCCGGATCAGGCAAGACAACGATCTCCTTGGCTTCACTTTCATACACCAAGCCCGGACTGGAGTTTACGGGTGGTCAGGTGTTGCTGAATGGTGAGGACGTGCTTACCGCAGCTCCTCTGCGACAGCGCCAAATCCGGGGTGCCAATGTGGCTTACCTGGCTCAAAGTGCAGCGGCAACTTTCAATCCTGCCATTACCATCAATGAGCAGGTGACGGAATCTGCGGTTCTTCATGGAATTCTATCCCAGGAACAGGCTAACGAACGAGCGCTGGAATTGTACCATGCCTTGGAATTGCCGAATCCTGACCGAATTGGATACCGTTACCCGCACCAGGTTTCTGGCGGGCAGTTGCAACGCCTTATGGCAGCAATGGCGTTATGCGGAAACCCAGACCTGATGGTGCTGGATGAGCCGACTACCGCGTTAGACGTGACAACACAGATTGAAGTGCTGAAAGCATTCAAGAAAGTGATTCGCGAGGAAAATTCTGCCGCGATCTACGTCACTCACGATCTAGCAGTCGTTGCCCAAATTGCAGATCACATCGTTGTGTTGTACAGCGGAGAAATCATGGAGCAGGGTAGTGCAGACAAGATTATCAATCACCCTGGCCACGCTTATACCAGACGCTTGATGGATGCAGTACGACCCAAACCGGCAGCAGGGATGGGTGGCACCGTAGGCGCCGAGTTTGATCGTGATGTCCCAGCATTGTCTGTCGAACAGATGACTGCCGGTTATGGTGGTATTGTCAATGGTGAACCGGCGATTCCGATTCTTCGCGATGTTTCAGTGGAAGTTAACAACGCTCATGTAGTCGGTGTTATCGGCGAATCTGGTTGTGGAAAATCCACGCTGGCTCGCGTGATGGCTGGGATATTGCCCCAGGCCAGCGGTAAGGTCAAACTTGAAGACGAAGAGTTGCAAGGCAGTTTGAACGATCGCAAGCTTGAAGAGTTGCAAAAAATTCAGTTCGTATTTCAAATGGCGGATACCGCGCTTAATCCTAAACAGACCGTAGGTCAGATATTGGGGCGCCCGCTTGAGTTTTACCGCGGAATCAAAGGCAAGGAAAAACGCGCCAAAGTTGCGGAAATATTGCAGATGGTTGAACTTCCGCCGGAATTCGCCAGTCGCTATCCGATGGAATTATCCGGAGGGCAGAAGCAACGAGTCAATATGGCACGATCTTTGGCCGCCGATCCTGAAGTTCTGCTCTGCGACGAGGTGACATCTGCTTTGGACAGCATCGTCGGCGCCAACGTAATCAAGCTGCTCACCAACTTGAGAGACAAGACGGGTGCATCTTTTGTTTTCATCAGTCATGACCTTTCTACGGTGGCATCATTTGCCGACGAAATTGTCGTGTTGTACGCCGGCCGAGTGGTGGAACAAGGACCCACCGATGAAGTGCTTGAGCCGCCGTTCCACCCTTACACCCGCTTGCTGATCAGTTCCGTTCCGGAATTACGTATCGGTTGGCTGGAAGACACGATGCAAAAACGTGAAATGGCTGTTGGTATCGCCAGGGGAGTGGAAATAACAGCGGTCGGATGCCCGTTCTATAATCGGTGCCCCATGGGTATCGATGCTACTTGTGACAAAGAGCATCCTCCGATTCGAGAACTGGAAAATGGACACCAAATCACCTGTCACCGAACCGTGGAAGAACTGACTGAGGCGGAAAGAGAGACTCAGCAGATCCTCCGAGGATACGAAAAGCTGGTCGACGAATCGATGAAAGTCGTTGTTTGACACCTCGTTGAGGCGTTGAGGCCAAATTCTTGACCAAGCATGAAGCACTGGCCATAATGGAGATTCAGAAACCTGAAATGTTTGCCCGTTGGTAGTGAGATTCAGTCGATAAAATAGACATTATTCGGATTACTTGCAACCGAAGAAAAAGCTTTTAGCTTGTGACCAAAAAGTACCGCTTTTCGCAGCTCAAAATTCCACTTCAGTGGATCGTGGAAATAGACGAGTTCGGGAATTTTGAGAACTCCAGTGAATTGCGAAATGTAGTTGTACAACTGAACCACCTGACAAACGGTAGAAAAACGTTCGTGAGAGAAAAGGATACTCTGCTAAACGAAATGTGGCTGATGGAGGTGGACAAAGCCTTCATCGTTAGTTGTCGCCGGAGCAAGCGCGGACGGGTTGCCGAAGAAAAAACCCGGTACCGCAGTTGATAGGAAGAGCTGGCAATTCAGTTCGGTTGATGGCCGCGAAAGTGCTTGAAAGCGTTAACCACCAGCAAACGACGCAAATCTCCGCTTGTCGGAACCTTGACGCAACCGTTCGCAGCAAAGCCTATCCATCGCTGAACATTGCAGATCATCACCATTGCCGGCACTTAATCAAAGTCAAACCGCCTGAGCAAGTCGGCGAATGGTTACCCATAGTACTACGCATCGTCACCACAAATCACTCGCCTGTCACTGTTTATCGCAATTCGGCTGAAACTTGTACGGAGTCAATTTATGCAATTGGCTGACAGCCATTGTCACATAGACTTTCCGCAGTTCGACGAGAAGTTCGAAGCAATTCTGATTGAAGCGAAAAACATGAACGTTGGATATATGCTTTGTGTATCTGTCAATATTGAAGACTTCCCGAGAATTCTGGCGATGAGTTACAAGTACGATGAGATTCATGCGTCAGTAGGTGTTCACCCAAACACTGTCGATGCCGAAGATCCGAGCGTAGCTCGTTTGGTTGAGTTAGGTAGCGATCCGAATGTCGTTGCAATCGGTGAAACTGGACTGGATTATTTTCGAAGTGCAGGTGATTTGGATTGGCAGCGAGATCGTTTTGCAAGACATATAGAAGCTGGGAAAATCCTCAAGAAACCCATAATTGTGCACAGTCGCGATGCGCCAGACGATACGATCAGAATAATAAAAGAATATAACGCCGGCGAAGCTGGAGGTGTCATGCACTGCTTTACAGGGAACTACGAAATGGCGAAATCTGCGATGGATTTAGGTTTCTATATTTCGTTTTCAGGAATTGTCACATTCAAGAACGCAGCTGATCTTGCAGAAGTGGCAAAAAAAATTCCAATGGAGCGAATGTTGATCGAAACTGACGCACCTTATCTCGCTCCGGTTCCCAGACGAGGAAAAGAGAATCAACCTGCTTTTGTGCGCCATACTGCAGAATTTCTTGCGAACCTCAAAGGGATGGAATTGGAAGAATTTGCAGAAACAACGACGGACAACTTTCGACAACTATTCAAGATTCACTAGCGAAAATCTATCCGCAACTATCTATCGACTGCAGATTTCTTAAGCAATTGCTCTACGGTCGATAGATCCGCCTTACCAAGCCAATTGATGCTTGTAAATTCAACTGATGCAAGAATGTGATTGGCAATCTGTTGCGCTAACTAGAATCTACCTTAACTTCTGACACTAAAATGTTATATATAAACTTTTTTTATAGTTATGTTCAATTTCAAATCAATCTCTGAATCGGTAACTTTCCAGTATACGAATGAGATGTTCAACGCCGTTTACTTAGGACTGGTTAACGCGAAACAAACTGACTTGTGAGCGACTCACTAGACGTATTCATCCAAATCGCCTTGGGGCGGGTATAGTCATAGATGGCTTGAAATCCACCTTCTCGCCCGTATCCTGAATACTTCATTCCGCCACACTCCACAATCGGCGAAATCGCACGATACGTGTTCACCCAGACAATACCAGCCTTGACCTGATTCGCCACACGTAGTGAACGGGCGCTATCCCGTGTGAAAATACCTGCTGCCAGACCATACTTTGTATCGTTAGCCATCTGAATCGCCTCTTCCTCGTGGTCGAATCGGAGCACGCTAAGTACTGGACCGAACAATTCTGTATCGACGATCCTCAAGTCCTGACGGGGACAGTCGATTATGGTAGGTTCATAGAAATATCCGTCAAGCCCATCCGGCTGTCTGCCACCACAGAGCAATCGACCACCTTCCGTCTGGGCGAATTCGACTTCCCGTTTACAGTTTTCCAACTGATTAATGGTGCATAGTGGTCCCATCTGAGTTTTTTCATTCATCGGGTCACCGATCAGAATCTTTTTTGCCTCGGCAGCCATGCGATCTAAGAATTTATCGGCGATGCCATTTTGAAGATATAGGCGTGATCCTGCAACACAGCTTTGGCCGGATGCACCGAATATCGCACCAAGTGAACCATTCACAGCACTCTGAAAATCAGCATCATCAAATACGATCACCGGTGACTTGCCGCCAAGTTCAAGCGAGAGCTCAGCAAAATTACTAGCGGAGTTTTTCACCACCTCATGTGCGGCAACCGGACCACCTGTAAAAGCGATTCTGGAAACCAGTGGATGAGAGGTCAGCGATTTGCCACATGGATAACCGTGTCCGGTGATGAGGTTCACCACACCGCGTGGAATACCGGCTTCCGCAATCAATTTCCCAAATTCCAGCATTGCAGCCGGTGCATATTCAGATAACTTGAGAACAATGGCATTTCCTGCGGCGAGGGCGGGGCCGATCTTGACTGAACTTAGAAACAGCTGGGAATTCCACGGAACCACACCAGCAATCACACCTAGTGGTTCACGGCGTGTAAACACAAACATATCGGGCTTGTCGATTGGCAAAGTATCACCATGAACTTTGTCTGCACATCCAGCATAGAAAGTATAGTACTGTGCAATGTAGTTCGCCTGCCATCCGGTTTCCTTGAACATTTTTCCCGTATCTTTACACTCTATCCCACCAATATCCTCCGATCTTTCAACCAGCAATTCGGCAAGTCTGCGCAGACAATTACCTCGTTCGGTTGGAGACATTGAAGCCCAAGGTCCAGTGCTATATGCCAAATAAGCAGCTTGCACCGCCTTGTCAACATCATCCGTTGTCGATTCCGGAACGATTGCCCACGGACGACCTGTGGTCGGATTGACGCTCTCAAACGTTCCACCATCAGAGGCTTGAACCCACTCACCATCAATGAGCATTCGATATTCATGCAATTCAGACATTTTTAATCATTCACTTAGAGTTAAACAAGTATTGGAATTCACGATATGTTCGTCTACATCCAAGTAATCGATGAACGCGATCGTTTTGGTAATTTCCATATATGAGACAGTCCAATTTATATAGGAAAGACAGGCGGCGTTTAATCAAATTTTGAAAAGAATCCAATCCCGCGTTTCGGTGAGAATACGAAAGTTCAGATAACCCATGTCATAGATCCTGAATGAATAACGAATAACTTGTATTCAACGTTTAACGATGAAAGGCGCAGTTCATCAATATCATTGGTCGGGTTTCCGATTAGTGGATGTTGAGACGTAACGCTACCCGAAATCAACAAAAACGTAAGATATATTACAGGTACTAATAGTATTGAAGAAAATATGAACGCCACCGGTAGAAAGACGGATTGGAGGGGTAGTATATCAACCAGGTGATGGATTTGAATGGGATGGGTGAAGATGTTGTCTGAATTTCGCCCAGCAAGGAACATCCGAATCAGGTTACGCTATTGTTTACAAATTCGATTATGCTCGAGTTCATTGCCTGATCGCAGACAGAATGTTTTCGGAAGGAGAATCGATTTAAGATATTTTTCTAGAATCAAATATAACTATGTCATTCAAAACTATGTTTTAGCGTAATTATTTTTAGCTTGACCATAAACCGCATTGTTTGTCACAACATAGTCGACCCGGTCATCTGCCAGCGCATCAGCACACTCAGCAGGATTGTTGATAATGGGTTCCTCGTGAATATTGAAACTCGTATTGATCAGGACAGGTATTCCAGTGTTACGCTTGTAACAATCCAGGATATCAAAGTAAAGCGGATTCCATTCACGTCGAATGACCTGGGGTCGAGCGGTACTGTCCACGTGTACAACAGCAGGGATGCGCTCGCGCCATTCTCGGCGAACTGAGCAGGTGATTGTCATGAAGCGTGCTGCATACAGGTTCAGCGCGGAAAGTTCAAATATTTGAGAAGCGTCGTCTTCACCGACGACCGGAGCAAATGGCATGAATTCCGTTCGTGACAATCTACGGTTTAATTCGTCATTGATGGATGCCTCTGTCGGCGAAGCTAGAATACTACGAGCACCCAATGCCCTTGGGCCATATTCCATTCGATCGGTGTAGATTGCTACCACCGATCCTTGTTCAATCAGACGCGCAGCACTCTCTGCCGGTTGATCTGAGATTCGAATCAGGCGATTGTCACGTTCGAATTCGTAATCGACGGATGCATCGTAGTTTCGCCCCAAATACAGAGTTTCCATGGTTTCACGCTGTCTCAGCCAGTGTCGAAGACCATCCCGTTGTAGAAGATAGTGCAGAACTCCGCCTGCGGCCAAGCCTCCATCGTCCATGGCAGGATAGACGAAAATCTCGTCAACATCACACTCCTCAGCAATCCGTTGATTCAAACGCACATTGCCAAATACTCCGCCTGCGAGCCCAAGCCGGCGGGCAGGGTAGAGGTGCAACAGTTTTCGAATTGACGACAAGGTATTCAATTCAAGCAACTTCTGAACCGCTGACGCGACTTCTTCCTTCGCCTCGCCGTCTGATATTTGGAAAATGTATTTTCTCATTGCGCGTCTGCTTCTAAAATCACTTGTAACCTCACCATTCTCATTGACCGAAAAATGACTTGCGAGAAGATCGTGAATGTGCTCGCCTCTAGAGCCTCCCCATGCCGCGAGACCTGTAAGCTTGCCCTCATGCCGGTTGATCTTGTAACCCAGCGCTTTGGTGGCATAGCCATAGGCCAGACCCAGACTGTCAACTCTCGGCTTCTGAAGCAGACACTGCTCGCCACCGTATATGGTTTCAATGGCTTCGTTGCGAAAGATTCGATGGCTGTACTGAACATTATCACCGCCGCCATCAGATGTATAGAGCAGAGTTTCATCCCAATTGGTGTAAAACAGTGCGGGCAACGCATGGGCGAAATGATGATTGTAGAACTGGATATCGGTGTCCGGCGCCAGTCCGAATGTCTTTCGGAATAGGGGAGTATCGAATATTTCGAGGGAATTCGAATGACCAGCCCGATATAGCTCCTCCGGCATCCATCGGCGTTTCTCCTTTCCAAGGATCAACCGATGTATCTTCTGATCAATAAAACGCTTGTGAGGACCGAAATGTGTATACCATTGTGAGGGAAACTTACCTCTCCCAAGCACCACGGCATCAATATCGTTGCGATGCACACCGGCGATTCCAAGACACTCGTCGATAGATTCTTCGGGTACTCTGCCACCGTCTATCTTTCTTCGCGTGAGCCGTTCAAGATGGATAGCGGCAATCATTCTGTAGTCCTCATACAATGCTGCTGTCGCATTGTGTCCGGTGTGAAGCCCAAGAATTAACATAAGGTATCTAAAAATTTTGAGAACGATCGAAAAAAGTGGTGGAATCGGCTAGATCTTCACCTATGCGAATAATCCGGTTTGTACACTCTTTCTCACAGATCTCGGGGAATATGGGGTTGCAATCGAAGTTGCTCAGCGAATTGAGGTGAATATTTTATCAGTAGAATTCGAATGTTGGTATAGATACGCTTGTATGGAGTTCTCTTGAATTGAGAGTCTTTCGTTGTGGCAATTTTACAGGCCACGTCGTGACATAAGAGCAATCGCTTCATGGATGCCCGAAAACTCTGTCTTCAGGCGACTGAAGCACTGAACTGTTGGAAATCGAAATGCCATATCACACACTTTTTGTTTTGAATTGGTGGCAGACGGTTGGTAATGAAGTTGTCGGAACCGTGCACCGCGGACAAAAAAATCAACAACACCGCTACGATCATGCTGAACAATCAGTGCTGGTTTGCTGGAAGCCTGTCAACAGGACTTCTTTGTTAGTCGTTACTCGGGGCAAGCATCACCAGCCCACCATTCGATAGAGTTGTCGAACTTTTCGGTGCACAAGGAATTCGAGCGTAAAAATTTTCCGAAATTGGTGAAGTGGTTCGAGTAGAACTCGACAGCACCCAGTACGCGGTTAGTGCGATCGCGATAGATTCCATCACATAGTTCAGCTTTCGACATGAATCTTTTCGGTACTAAGACGGTTGAAATTCAATTCGATTGATCGTCGAAAATGTTCAGATCAACCCATTCGATAGTCAAAAAAGCAGAGTGCTGTGTTGACCTGATTGTCAACACAGCACTCAATTTCATGTATCCGTTAGCGGACTACCCGCCTTTTTCAGTATCTTTGAATTTGCCTTGAATCACACGATCAATGACGATCGCGCAGAACAGAATAGCGATCCCAGCCAATATTCCTTGTCCTTTTGCAGCGTACTGCAAGGCTTCCAAAACATCATAACCAAGCCCCTTCGCGTCAATCAATGCGGCAATAACTACCAGCGACAAGCACATCAGAATAGTCTGATTCACACCAGCCATGATGCTGGGTGTTGCAAGTGGAATCTCAATATCTCGAAGAATCTGGCGGTTGGTTGCCCCAAACGCGCGCGCAGCTTCTACGACATCTTTCGGAACTTGTCTTAGTCCAAGAGTTGTCAATCGAATTATGGGTGGTAAACCAAAAATCATTGAAGCCAAAATACCCGGCGGTTTACCCGTACCGAAAAATGCAATGATTGGAATCAGGTATACAAACGACGGCATCGTTTGCATCAGATCCAGGATTGGTCGCCCAAAACTAAAAGCTCGCTCACTTCGGGCAAACCAGACACCAAGAGGAATTCCAATCGCGACGCACAGAAACGAGGCGGTTCCAAGCAACGCTACAGTCGCCATACTTTTTTCCCAGTAGCCAAGTACGCCAATGTAAACCAGTGCAGCAGCCGTAAAAATTGCAACCCGGATACCAGCGCTTCGATAAGCAAATATTATGATGACTGCCATGACGACAGGCCACGGTGTTCCGACCAATAATATTTCAACGGCATCCAGAATGATACGGATTCCCCTCGATACTCCCAAAAATAGAAATGCGAAGTTCTGTGATGCCAAATCAAACCAGTAATCTATCCCGCTTGCTATCGGATCATAGAGTTTTTTTCCTATCGGAATCTCAACAATATAATCTGGTGGATTGCTGAATGTAAATCGAACCAATGTCACAACATATACGAACAAAATAATAACCAACCCCAGCGCTCCGATTGACCAATTCAACCCGGAGCGAACTGTGCGGTCGCCGCGCCAGCGCGAATATTGCCGCTCGTAAGCGATATTCGCTACCCATCCTTCAAATAACTTTAATAGGATGAGTCCCACAATTGCGATGACTAGCAATCGGGTGCCACCAGCCGCAATCGCTTCACCTTCGGCTCGCGCTTTATCACGCGCTTTGGCAAGACTTGCAGCTCGGTTTTGAAAAGATTCAACTCCGACTTCATCGCCTTTTTCCCGAGCAGCTTCAACTCGATCTAGCATTCGTTCGTAATTGACTTGTAGGCGGTCCGCGCGGTTGAATTTATCGATACCTAAATCGCCCCACAACCCCAGGCCAAGCATGACCAAAAGCACCATCTCCAGAACGGAAAATATCCAGAACAATCCCCACAAACCACGAGCGGTTGCCCATAACGGACCGAACACGGCAGAACCAAGATTGAAAGTCCAGCAAAATCCATGTTTTGACGCTTGGATGCGTTTGAATTCGCGTATGTAATAATCACCGTTTTGACCGGCAAAGTTGCGCACCGAATCCGATATATCTACTTCCGGGATTTCTTCCAGAATCTCAACAGTGCTAATTACTTCCGCCATTTACTGATCCTCCTGTCTCTGAAATCTTCCCTGTACGATTCGATCCAGCATCATTGCACAGAACAATATTGCAAGTCCTGAAAGTATCCCTTGACCTTTTGCAACGAACTGCAGTGCGGTCAGCACTTCCTGACCGAGCCCTTTTGCACCAATCAGCGAAGCAATCACGACCATGGAAAGGCACATCAGAATCGTTTGATTGACACCAGTCATAATTGCAGGTGTTGCGAGAGGTAACTCGACACCGAAGAGAATTTTCCATTTTGTCGCACCAAATGCAACGGCCGCTTCTTTTACATGCCCCGGTACTTGTCGCAATCCAAGTGCGGTGAGTCGAATAACTGGTGGCATTGCAAATATTATGGTTGCAAGAACCCCAGGTACTCGCCCTGTACCGAAAAACGCAATAATTGGTATCAGATAGACGAATGGAGGAATAGTCTGCATTAGATCCAGGATAGGCCGCGCCACTGCATAGGCTCGTTCACTGCGCGAAAACCATATTCCCAGAGGTATTCCGACGCCGACGCAAAATAGGGCAGCAGCGCCGACAAGGACAATGCTGACCATACTCGCTTCCCAGAGTCCCAACAACCCGATGTATAACAAAGAGGCGGCGGTAAATATTGCCACTCTAATGCTTGCCACCCGCCACGCAATTACAACCAGAAACACGGCGACAACGGGCCAAGGAGCGTCAACGAGTAGCAATTCAATCACATCAAGCGCGGTTTGAGCACCCGCAGTAATGCCATCAAAAACTCCTGCACCGGCTTCGGCAGTGCTATCAAACCAACTATCGAGGGCATTCGCACTGTTCGTATAGTAAACATTGCTAACAGGTACACCGACAAGCCAGCTAACTGGAGTCGTTGCCGTAAACCGATATAAAGTGAGCGGTACCATGACTATGAGCAGTACCAGTGCAAACGCTAATCGTTTTGTGCTCAGTCCGCTCGCAATTTTTCGATTTACGCGCCATGCCGAATATTGCAATTCGTATATTCGATTTCCGTACTTGCCCATGACATATCGTAAAACACCAAACAACACAATTCCGACCAGCAAGTAAATCCACCACAAATTCGCTGCTGCCTGGGCCTCGAGCGTGGCGGCCTGCGCCGCTACTTCCAGGTTCATCGCAATTTCTGCAGCTGAACTAGCAGTTTCGCCACCTGTGACACCTGCCATGCCACCTTCAAACCTAATTTCCTGTGCGCGCTGCATCAACTGTTCAGCCTCTGCCAGTTTGGCCGCACCCAAGTCACCCCAAAGACCGCGTCCAATCTGTACGAGTGCTACGATTTCTGCAATCGTGAACAACCAGAATAGATTCCATAATCCACGCGCTGCACACCAAGCTGGACCAAACAGCAAAGCTGCTTTATTCCATGGTGTAACATTCTCGTCGGAATCCTGAATCTGAGAAAAACTCTCGACATAATAGTCGCTGTTTTCCCGGGAAAACTCCCGGATTGAATCCGAAAGATCTATTTTCGGAATTGCTTTTGTTACATCCGGTTTCGTATCATCTGGCATTATTTTCCATCCCGGATTCCCTGTAGCAACCGATCTTTGGATACAACACCGACATCATTACCGTTTTCGTCAGTTGTCACAGTTGGTTGTGTGGTTTTCACAGCAACGTCAATCAGGTAATCAAGATCGACATCTTGCGAGACTCGAGGAGATCGGCTTAAATCCTCTCCCTCCATCGGTTTGTATTGGTTAAACGGAACTTGAATTGTATGGGCAAATACAAGTTTGAGTTTCGAGATGTTTTGCACAAAGTCACGAACGTAGTCGTCTGCGGGATTCGTTACGATTTCTTCAGGTGTGCCGATCTGTACGATTCGTCCGTCCTTCATGATCGCAATGCGGGTTCCCAAACGAATCGCTTCGTCAAGGTCATGTGTGATAAACAGCGTTGTTTTGTGCAGTTGCTCTGAAAGCGCGATAAACTGATCCTGCAACTGACGTCGAATCAGCGGGTCCAATGCGCTGAAAGGCTCATCCATCAGCAACACATCCGGATCTGATGCAAGTGCACGAGCCAGACCAACCCGTTGCTGCATCCCACCCGACAGCTCTCGAGGGAATCGATCTTCAAAGCCATCCAAACCAACCAGCGACAGTGAATGCTGTGATACATCCCAGCGTCTTGCTTTGGATTCACCGCGAATTTCAAGCGGATAGGCAACATTGTCCCTAACTGACCTATGAGGAAGCAGTGCCATATGCTGAAACACCATTCCAATGCGTTTCGCACGCATTTCCCTGAGTGCCGTTGGCGATAGCTTCATCACATCTTCACCCAGAAGAAAAATCTCTCCTGCGGTGGGCTCAATCAGTCGGTTGACATGGCGAACAAGAGTCGACTTGCCACTGCCTGACAACCCCATAATGCAGAAAATCTCACCACGGCGAACGTTGAAACTACAATCCGCTATGCCGACAACCGCACCATACTTCTCCAATATCTCTGCTTTTCCAAGTCCTTCGGAATTAACTGCTTGCATCGCCTCTTCAGCGTGTTCGCCAAAAATTTTCCATGCGTTATTTAATTCAATTACTACATCATTATTCATCAGAATCTCGTTATCAATTTATCCAAGTTGTAATGTAACACTTGCACTTGCCTCGTGTCAAGGCTGGCAATTCACAAAGCAAAAGCGGCGTAATGTGATACACATTACGCCGCTCCCGGTCATCTATCAATTGATTTGCAGCAGGTAGTTTAATTCTCCACTATGGGTTGAATCATCTACTACCGTAACCACTCGTCAACTACGTCAGCATTGTTGTCGACAAATTCTCGTGCAATGTCTTCAAGGCTAGCTTTTTCGACGACAGCCTTAAACACGAAAGAACTGACTTGATCGGTATTGAGCTTAATCTTGCTCAGAACTGCCGCAGCTTCCGGATTAGATTCCTCAAGTGCCTTCGCATAGTGAATATGCAAGTTGGCATCTTTCCATGCTACACCGGCGGATGAATTTTCTAACCAGTTAGGATCATCAGTCGGTTGAAAGACAACCCATTTATCCGGATCGTGTTTCGGCTCTTCCAAGACAACCAGATCATATTTTTCGAACATATGGTGCGGGGTATAGCAGAAGAAAACGAAGGGTTTTTTCTGCTGAACCGCTGCATCGAAATTTGCCAGTGCCAAGGTTTCGTCCATTTCTGTCAGTTCCAACGTCTGGTCATATCCGTAGCTTTTTGCACGAATTTTTTCAACGTTGGTTGAAGCCCAGCCGGTCGCACCGATCCATAATTCACCTTTTCCATCGCCGTTTGTATCAAATTGCGAAGCAAATGAAGGGTTTGTAAGATCAGTAATCTTACTGATTCCGAGCGTATCGGCTGTGTGTCTGGAAACGCAGATTCCCTGAAAAGCCGTCACGCCATTTGGATTCATCATGACTGATTCTTTTCCGTCGACGTAAGTATTGTAGAGATTTGCCTGATTCGGTAACCAAACCTCCGGATGGACATGCATGCTTCCTTTGTCCATGGCTTCAAAAACTACAGGGTTGGTGCCATTTTGAATTTCAACTTCGAGGCCGAGATTGTCTTCCAGTACGATCTTGATCAGATGCGCTGTTGCCTGGACCGATACCCAGTTTGGTGAGCCAACGACAATATCAGCTGCCTGGACTGAACCGACCATCAGCAGCATTGCTGCGACCGAAGCCATTGATCGTTTTAGATATTGCATCATAATTTACTCCTAATTTTCCTACTAGATCGAAAAGCGAATTTGGGTCGAAACGCGAATTTGTTTTTCATCCTGAAGTTCACTTTTATTAAATTGCCTTCCATTTCCATGGAAAACAATCGGGTTCGTAGTATACCCTAATTCTGCGTTAGTGAATTCAAATTTGAGAATTTTCGGCGAGGTAAGTTTTAGAGGTGAAAATCTCTACGTCTCTAGTCCAGTACACCAATTTACCAATTGAATTTTCCTCAACTCCGAATCAAGGGCTGAAATCCATGAAGTGTGTTTCGCCATCATTGACAATGAATGTACTGCGAACTTGATTTGCAATGTCGGGAACGAAGCCAATTTTCCGGATGCTGGGGGGGGGGGATTGGTACTCGCCTGATCCTGACTTAGGTGGTACTCCGCCTTTTGTGCAAAGCTGGTCTCGGAGCGATATCGGAGGAGGGGGCAGATCGAAATTATTGGAAACTAACTGCCTATTTTATGTTTCACTCACACCCCTTGTTGGTGCCATAGTTTTGCCAAGATGTCCAACCATGAGGACAAACGAAGCCCCAGTTTCGTACAGCCGGACCTGTGACAAACAACGTAACCGCAGTTTCACCTGCTGGGAGCTCGATTCTATGCTGAAACTCAGGGGGCCGAATCGTGAGCTTTCGAGCATTGATCGTTCTTTTTCGATCATCTGGGAGGTGCTCGATCATTCTACCTTTGAGCAGCAAACTGAAAGAATACCAAGGGTGATCGTGTAGCGCTCGGTCATCATCGCTTCCGAGAAACTTGTGCAAATAGACATTCAAAACACGATTCCGTGGCAGGAGGTAACGACGAATGAGATAGTCACTGCCATCAAGTCCAGATATTTGCCTGACGGTTAGGAAACCGCCGACACCGTTGGGTCTACGTCTGCTTCCAAAAGCAAGCCAGAACGATATTACTATCGCTAGCAAAATAAAAAATACACTCATTTCAAAATCCTTATTTTTATTGGAATCGAATTCAATCTTGTATTCTACACTAATTCGGATTTCAGCACAGAATAATTATTCTTTACACGACAATTATTGTCATACAAAGGCAATATTACGGTATTTATTTTTGATTAGTCTGATTTTACTTCGAACACACTTTACAATTAAATTGTTTCGTATAATGTATATTATGTAAAGTAACAAAGATTTCCAGCTTGATTGGACCTGGAATAATGAATAAAAACCAATACTCTGGGTTATAATTTTTGCAGCTCACAGCAATCTCTTCTGACTCGTAAAGAAGAAGTTAGTGCCGATCTAAACATTGGGAGTTCAAACATGTTTAAAAAAGTTTCCGACGACAAAATAGAACCAAGTGTTCAACAACCAAAGCCAACTGAAGCGAGAGTGCCTGAAGTGAAAACCAAGAACACGTCGCGACAATCCTCGCATGTAAGTAGCAGCAGTACAGCAACTGTATTGAGCGAGGAGACAACCGTAACTGGTGAAATCAAGGGAAATTCGGACGTAAGCATTTGCGGAAAATTTGAAGGCAATGTGTCAATTCCGAATAACACAGCCACTGTTGAGTTGTCTGGGCTCGCCCAAGCAACAATCAACGCCAACCGAGTTGTTGTGCATGGCACGGTCCAAGGTAATCTTTATGGTTCCGATAGCGTTCATGTGCTATCTACTGGTGTAGTCGAAGGCGATATCAAAGCCGTCCATGTAATTCTAGAAAAAGCTTGTTCATTCAACGGATCAATTCACATGTTGACTGACTCGCCTCCTTCAGCCCAAGGAAATATGACCGGAAAGAAAATGAAGGCTGATTCCTCTTCAAGTTCCGAAGGTAAGTCATTCACGTTAGGCTCACAACAGAAAGCCGAATCCAGCGCAGGCTCGTAAAAAGACCACATAAAACCGATAGATGTTCGTTCCTTGAATTCGGATTTGACCGATATTCAGGAAATAAGGGTTGGTTGGGTTAATGGTTTCTTCGCTGATGCCGCTTGATTCTAGCAATGCCGAAGACTGCGAAGTAAAGCACCATTGTTTAATAATCTTTTCCGTATTGCTAAAAAAAGCCACGACGAGGAACCTTCCTCGTCATTGGAATTTCGTGAACATTTTGCTTCGACAGGACTCAAGGAACTCGCCGATTATTTACGTCTAAACGACGAAGAAACGCACGTCGTTCTCGACCTCTCGGGTGGAAA
Source organism: Arenicellales bacterium (assembly GCA_951813075.1). GTDB lineage: Bacteria > Pseudomonadota > Gammaproteobacteria > Arenicellales > JAJDZL01 > JAJDZL01. The sequence goes on from OX638343.1 coordinate 684,910, forward strand.
CCAGTCAACACTGGATTTTTTCGGCAGATTTGATAGCGTTTATCTTGTAGCCAACGCGAGAAATTCATTCGCATTTAGCCGGATCAACGAATACACTGAATCGGTTGACCTCAACCAAAACAACTATGCTGAAATATTTCGAGCTGTACTCCCGACACGGATCCCCTCGGAAGTTAGCGTTATCCTTGCATGGGATTACTTCAACTACATGGAACGATTTGAAATCATAAATCTAATGCGTTTCTTGAGCCCGTTTTGCCGCGAAGGTACAAAACTGTTTGCGATCTCCTGGCTCACCAACTCCATTCCAAGTTTACCCGGTGAATTCAACCTGTCCATCGAAGATAATGAAATCATCTATGAATTATCTACCGACCATGTGATCACCTCCCCTGAATACTCGGCACAATCACTAGTCGATATGATGCCAAGCTTCATACCCCACAAGCTTTCGGTAAGCCGGTCTGGCATACTGGAAGTGCTGCTTGAGTTCAAGCATCTCGAATCATCCCCAAGTCCGTACATAATCCCATCAGCCAAGTTGTCCTAGTTCGATCCAATCCATTTTGTGCAAAAAATATTGCGCACTATTTAATCTTCGACAGTCGCTTGATTGAGTCAATCAGATCTTGAGAGTATTCCAAGCCGTCACGGATTGCCGAGTTTCGACTCAACAGCCTCCTCGCTCCTGGAATCCGTGTATTCGGCTCAATTTCAATCTCGCGAAGCAGTAATTCCACATGCTCTGTGAAATTCGCATTGAACTCGTCGGCATTCAAACAGATAAGTAATTGCCCTACGTGCGGTGGCCCGCCCTCACCGTCAAAAAAAGACGATGCTTGAAATCCAAAATTACTTCGGACAAATGCACCTGCCAGAATCTCCACCATGAGTGCCAGTGCCGATCCTTTGGCACCTCCGACTGGGTTCAGACCTCCTTCCAATATTTCCTGCGGATCAGTTGTCGGCTTGCCATGTGGGCCCACGCCCCAGTCTTCGGGTACCCTTTCGCCTCTCTTTGCCGCCAAAACAATTTTTCCGCGAGCGACCGTTGATAGCGACGTATCGATGATCAATGGGTCAAGCTCACCCGCTCGAGGACAGGCAAAAGCGATTGGATTGGTTCCCAAAATTGGACGGCCACCACCTGCCACTGCCATCGCTTTTGGAGTATTGGCAAACATAGTCGATACAAATCCCGCACGTGCGAGTTTCTCGACTGGATGTCCCATAACACCACAATGATGGGAACCGACTATGGCGGCGACTGCAACGCCCTGCTCTTCGCAGACATCGGTCAGGGATTCAATTGCGAGTTCAATAGCCGGAAACGCAAATCCATCATTCGCCACAACCTCAATGCTTGAGGGATTGACTCTTCGAATAGTTGGTTTGACCTGCCCGTTTACTTTCGCGCTTCGCAGTTGCTCAACGTATGAAGGAACTCGCTCCAAACCGTGTGATCTTTGAGCGTCAGCATCGGCCAGCACCAGCGCATGAGCCACACAATCAGCTACTTCAGTTTCTGTTCCATTGGACTGAAGTGCGTTGTGTGCAAGTGATATTGCATTCTCAAATGAAAGAATTGATGTTGATTCCAAAACTAAAGATTATTTGGACGAAGAACAATTTTCGGTGAGGCGACCTGTCCCTGAATCAATTCCTGAAAAGATGTCGACCCTTGTGCTAAAGATCGCTCATCAACCCAATCCAAAGTTCCAATTTCACCATTTTGGATTTTTCTTGCAGCGACACGAAAATCCAACGCCGTGTAGGTATACGTGCCGATAAACGTCACTTCAGCCAGAGTCATTTTACGGACATCCATTTCACCATGGGCGTCACTCAGACCGATATGCATGATTACACCTCCTGGTTTAACCGCCTGGATCGATGATCGTCGGGTGTGCTCGTTGCCAACTGCATCAAGAACCGAATCAAAACCGTCTGATTCGAGATCGGTCTTCACGGGATCGACAACATCGCACAAACCGAGTTTTTCGATCGTCATTCTTCTGTCTGCGTTGGTTTCAGCCAGCGTAATGTTCTTACAGCCATAGTCCAACAAAAAATAAACACAAAAAAGCCCAACGGCTCCGCCTCCGATTACCAGTGCCGCACCCTCAGAAATCGGCCTGACGGCAACTTTTTCAACCAGTCGTACAGCATGCAGAGAAACTGCAGCAGGTTCAGTCAGAGCTAATTTTGTGGAATCAGAGTCTATCGGCACCTCCACAATATTCTTTGTCGGAATCGTGATAAACTCGGCGAATGCACCAGGCCGGTTCATTCCAATTAATTTGCGATCTTTGCAAAGATTGGTCAGCCCGTTAACGCAATCGTCACATTCACCACAAGTGATCAATGGGTTTAGAACCGCTTTAACTCCGGTTCTGGGGCCTTCTACAACTGTTCCACAAACTTCATGACCGAGAATCAAAGGTGGCACCCTTCTGCTGTCGTGCCCGAGATATGCGTGTAGGTCAGAACCGCAGATACCAACCGCGTCGATTCTGACCAGCGATTCGTCAGCGACTAGGTTTGGATCCAATTCATTACGATACTCGATGGTGTTCGGTGCGGTATAAACTAACGCTTTCATGATTTCTTACCTGTCAGTTATTTCGCGGTGAACCCGCCGTCAACATTCAGAATCTGACCGGTCACATAATCAGATGCGGGTGATGCAAGAAATATGATCGGTCCTACAAGGTCCGCCATTTCACCATTTCGCCCGATTGCAGTACGCGCCGCCATTTCGTTCATCATGTTCGGATTATCGAATACCGGCGCAGTCAGAGCTGTCTTGAAAAACCCCGGCGCAATGGCGTTGCACATTATGCCGTGCGGTGACCAGCATTCAGCCATAGCGCGGGTGAGCTGCGCCACCCCGCCCTTTGATGCGCCATAAGCGAGGCCGTTAGCGAACGCACGTGATGACTGCAATGACGCAATATTGATCACCCTCCCCCAACCTTTCTCGATCATCGAATCGACAAAATTTCTGGCGAAAAAGAATGGCACGGTCAAATTCAGGTTGATTGTCTCGTCCCAACTGTCCCAACTGACTTTGTCATACGATTCCCGCAAATTGACTCCCGCAGCATTGACAACAATCTGTGGTGCACCGAAACAATCAGTCACTCGCTCGCAATACGCACTGACGCGATCTCGGTCTGTCAGATCCGCATCTACCAAACCAACCGATCCGCCTTGTTCGGTTATGCGCTGAACCTCACGACTGAGTAATTCTTTCCGCCTCGCAAGAAGTACCACTTTCGCTCCAGCAGAGGCCAACGTCTCACTGATGAACGAACCTATTCCACTACTGGCACCGGTTACAACTGCGACCCGATCGCTAACGTCGAACAGTGACGAATCCAACTCTATGCTCAACTCACTGGTTTCAGTTTAAATTCCTCATTCGGAAAATACTTTGCCAGTCGGTCATCGCCTGTGAGCGCGTGTGCTTCCATTCCTTCAAGTCTGGAAATACGCGCAGTAACCGACCCGACACTTCGATTGGCATCTCGATTCATCTTCTGGTAGGTCACAGTCTTGAGAAATTTACCCACACTCAACCCACCGGTGTACTTCGCAGCACCGCTTGTGGGTAGAATGTGATTTGTTCCCGAGCACTTGTCACCGTAGGCAACCGTAGTCTCCTCGCCTAAAAACAACGAGCCGTAGTTGGAAAGGTTGGCCAACCACCAATGCAGGTTATCAGCCTGCACCTCAAGATGCTCAGGCGCGTAGTTATCGCTCAATGCAACTGCTTCTTCACGAGTATCAACAACTGAAATCTCCCCGAAATCAGCCCAGGCCTTGGTTGCCGAACTTCTGTTCGGTTCCGGTAATCGATCAATGTATTGCGGGATCAACGACTCCACTTCCGCCGCGAATTGACGCGAAAATACGATCAGCCAAGCAGGCGAATCAGGACCGTGTTCCGCCTGACCAATAAGATCCGATGCAACAATTTCGGGGTCGGCGGAATCGTCCGCAATAACCAGTATTTCCGTAGGGCCGGCAAACAGATCAATTCCGATTTCGCCAAATAACAATCGTTTCGCTTCCGCAACAAATCGATTGCCAGGACCAACAAGTATGTCAGCGCGATGCCCGGTAAAGATTCCAAATGCCAATGAGGCAATTCCCTGCACTCCACCCAGAGCCATAATCGTATCGGCACCACATATTGACGCTGTGTAGGCAATCGCTGGATTCACACCGACACCTGGTTTGGGCGGGGAACATGCGATGACGTTTTTAACGCCTGCTACCTTTGCCGTGGTGACACTCATAACGGCGGATGCCACATGCGCATACCGTCCGCCGGGAATGTAGCACCCGGCAGTATTGATCGGAATCAGTCTCTGGCCTGCGATCAGGCCTGGTGCAAGTTCGATCTCAAATTCATTGAGACTCGCCAACTGCTGCTCTGCGAACTGCTTGACGCGCTGATACGCGAACTGAATGTCCTCTTTGAGAGAATCATCGAGGTCTTGCTCGATTTTGGCTATTTCTTCCGAGGTCATGACAATCGGGCCGGTCCAATTGTCCAGCTTGCACGCATAATCTCTTACAGCCTGCTCACCGCCCTCGCGAATGGTGTCCAACATCTCTCGGACTATGGCAATGACCTTTTCGGATTCGCCGTGATCAACGCCACCTGTCTGACTCCGTCTTTTCTTTACCTCAACAACTGCCATAACTTTACCATTTACGCACTTCTATACAATTTCGTCATCACGAACTCTCGATGGCCCAGCGCTTCGGCCGCAGTCAATCTGCCGTTGCAGGTACGCACGGTCATGTCGATCAGCAAATCACCGGCCTCATCCAACGTCATTTCTCTTCGTAAAATACCAGACACATCCAAGTCGACATGCTCACCCATCGTTCGGACTGTTCGAGGATTTGCGGTCAGTTTAATCACCGGCTCGATCGGGTGACCGATGATATTGCCCTGCCCTGTCGGAAATACATGCACGACAAACCCGGCGGCTGCCTGTAGTGTCACGCATTCAGCGGCGGCTGAAGAGGTATCCATAAAATACAACCCGCGTCCGCTGGAGGGGGTTTCCGCAGGTTTGAGAACGTCAATGTACGATGTATTTCGGCCGATCTTCTGAAGATTGCCCAACGCCTTTTCCTCAATTGTCGTCAGACCCCCTTCAATGTTTCCTTTTGTCGGCTGACTCTCAGATAGATCATTGGTCTTGTGCGGTTCAATCACTTCGTCCATATAAGCCTGCCAGGTCGACAGAAACTTATCACCGATATCAGGATTAACCGCTCGTTCGCGGCACAGCAATTCCGCTCCAGTCAATTCGGAGGTCTCACCGAAACAATTGGTAACGCCCAGCGGGTCGAGTTTGTCGATGAGATTGCCAACAGTTGGATTGGCACCGATTCCGGAGGTGGTATCGGACTCACCGCACTTGTGAGAGATCCAAAGATCTTCGGCACCGCATGGCTCGCGCTGTAATTCTGACGCCCAATGTACGTATTCTTTGGCTTTTCTCGATGCAGCTGCAATCGTATTGATGTCACCGTTCTGCTCAATGGAGAAGCCCTCAACGGGCTTGCCTGTTTTGGCAATTCCATCCACGACGCGCTTGGTCCATCCCGGCTCAATGCCGATGACAATACAGGCCGCGACGTTGGGATTGCTCCCAGTCCCGATCAAAGTACGGAAATGAAGCTCCAGGTCTTCCCCGAATTGGAGTCTGCCGTAGTGATGCGGCAGCGCCAAAGTACCCTTGATGTTGTTGGCGACCGCTTCTGACGCTGCATTCGAAAGGTCATCAAGCGGAAGAATAATAACGTGATTCCGAATTCCAATTCGGCCGTTCTCTCGACGATAACCGCGAATTTCACCTATGTTTATCATTGCTACCACTTTTCTGTTTTTGTGTTATGAACGTGCAGATGCGCACCTTTACCAATCGGCGCAACCGTTCGACCGATTGCGTGCCCGTATTTGATCACACTGGCCCCTTCATCAAGTTCAACCAGCGCAATTTTATGGCCTAGTGGAATATCATCATTCGCCTGCAGAGTGATGGTCTCATCAGTGTCCATGACCCAACCAGTGAGTGTGCTTCCTGCACTGACATATTCGACTACGACGACACCAACTGAATCGATACTGTCATGTACCAAAAAATCCGGTGGTGATGATTTGCTTTGAATGTCATTCATGCGCGTTTTCCTATTTCACATATCATAAAAAAATTAACTACGCCGGAACTTCCTCTGTTGAGAATTCAGTTGATCGCTCCAAGTCCTTCATGATTTTTGCAATGTATGGTTTGTTATTCTGAATTTCTGAGAATTCAAGACCGAGCAGTTCGTGAGGAAATACAATCCAGTCATCAGAAGCATTGACGTAAAAATCAGGAATCCTGTCAGTTTGATTTTTTCCGGGTTTATACCAGGCTGCGGCGACTCGAATATTCTTAGGAGTGTTTTTTCGCGCTTTCCTGCGGATCGTCTTGATTAGAGCTTCAACTGTCAACCCGGTATCAAAAATGTCGTCCACAATCAGAACCGAATCTTCATCCGTTACCCGATCGATCAGATATCCCAAACCATGAATCCGAATTGTATCGCTACGACGACTGATGGATTCATACAACGAGGTGCGGATTGCGATGTGATCAGTCTTGACTCCATAGTATGCGAGAAGCTCCTGTATGGTAATTCCGACCGGTGTTCCACCGCGCCATAACGCGACGAGATAATTTGGACGAAACCCGCTTTCCAGCACACTCGCTGCCAATCTGCAAGAGTCTTCAAACAACGCGGCAGCGGTGACATAAATTTTGTTTTCAGACGGATTGTTGCCTTTCATTGTCACTATCTAACGACAAAGGAATCGGCGATGCAGTGAATTTCTGCGATGATCCGATTCCTCATTACCCGATTCAAGTGTATGGTTCGTATACTATACTTTTTTCCATCGGCCATTACTTGAAATTTTTCCAATTTGGTACGAGTATTCGCTAAATAATTATGAACGGATAGCATCCAAAGCCTGATTCGAAAGTGCGTTGATTTGTCGCATCCGACGCACTCCGAAACTAGGAATTCCCGTAAATTTGAAATTGGCAACGGCTAAAATTATGCGTCGGCGTGACAGCCGTTTTTCTTCTCTCATTCAATTCAATTTTCTCTATGATGCAAATTTGTGTGTTTCTAGGTTCAAGTCCGGGACAATGTGAACAGTATCTGGCTGATGCCCGAAAAATGGGGCGATACCTTGCATCTAGGAATATCGGACTCGTATTTGGCGGCGCATCCATCGGCCTGATGGGGGAACTCGCACGCGCTGCCACTGAGGCGGGCGGCACAGTCACCGGCGTGATTCCGAAACAAATTCTGAATATCGAAATCCCTGAAGAGAGTGTTTCAGAATTGATTCATGTTGATACGCTCGCGGAACGGGAGCACATCATGTTTGAGCGGTCCGACGCCTTTATCGCACTACCCGGTGGCTTCGGAACGCTTGAAGAACTGTTCACTGTATTGGTCTGGAATATGCTGCAATATCACGATAAACCAGTCGGCATGCTGAACAGTGCCGGGTACTACGAAATTTTCAAGCAATTGCTGACCCACCAGCAACAGCAAGGATTTGTCTCGCAAGGATGGGTTGACAGCATCGTGATCCGCGACGACGTCGAATCATTGGTGGATTCTATCGTTGCAATGTGCTGAATGCACTCAGACAGCCATTTGGTGCCCGAGGCCGGACTCGAACCGGCACGGGAATCATCCCGAGGGATTTTAAGTCCCTTGCGTCTACCAATTTCGCCACCCGGGCATATACAATTTCAAGTATAGATGATCAATTGGAGGCCGAGGTCGGATTCGAACCGGCGTAGACGGCTTTGCAGGCCGCTGCATAACCCCTCTGCCACTCGGCCAATCAAAGATTCAGATGAGGAAAACTGACAATCGACGGAACAGTCGGTTATCAGGGGAATTTATCGTTCCACCAACGACAATGATAAACAATTTTAATCGGAGAAAATGACATTCACGCTGACACTTTCCAGTTTTTCTGACACCCAAGGGACGGAACCAACGGACTTTCATTTTTTGCGCATATACAAAAAACGGGAACCCCTTCGATGTTGTTCAACTGGGTTGCCGTGGAAGAATATCGATAATTTGATAATTGGAGCGGGAAACGAGGTTCGAACTCGCGACCTCAACCTTGGCAAGGTTGCGCTCTACCAGCTGAGCTATTCCCGCTCGACTAACATGTGTTTATAACCACTATGTCTCAAGCGAGATATTTTAAGGATTGTGCACCTGAATTACAATGGATATTTCAATGGATTCAGGCCGACCAACCCGAAACCGCACTTGTTTACTTGTCGGTTGACATCAAGGTCGGAATGGCCGCGCGAAGATAGATGGTCATCGTCCAGATCGTCAACGCTGCTGCAACATAGAGCAGCAGTTCCCCGGCAATCAAAGTCTCAAATTCGCCGATTGGCTGACCGTACAGCAAAAAAGCAATCGCTATCATCTGCATGGTGGTCTTGCCTTTCGAAAGATAGGATGTGGCCACGCTGGCGCGATTACCCAGTTCCGCCATCCATTCCCGCAAGGCAACAACACTGACTTCCCGACCCACGATAATCAGAATCGATATGACAAACACCGCCTCGAACATCATTCTTTCAGCGAGCTGGTGATCCGAAACCAGGAGCACCAATGCCGTACAGACCATCAGCTTGTCCGCGACCGGGTCGAGAAACGCCCCGAATGTGGTCATTTTTTTCAGTTTTCTCGCAAGAAATCCATCCAGCCAATCCGTCACCGCGGCGACTAAAAAAATAGCTACGGCGACATTGTTGCTTCCGTCCGAAGAAAGAAAATAGGCGCCGACAAAAACAGGAATCGCAAGAATTCTCGCGAAAGTCAGTATATTGGGCAAAGTAAGAATCATTCTGATGATCAGTTTCCGTGAAGTTCGTAATAGATGGATTGTGCAAGTTTAGAGGAAATTCCCGCTACACTTTCAATTTCTTCAACGCCGGCCCGGGAGATTCCTTGCAGTCCACCAAAATGTTTTAACAAATTCGACCTGCGCTTGTTGCCTATTCCGGGGATACGTTCCAGTACCGACTGCTTTCTTGCCTTATTGCGGCGATTACGATGTCCAAGCAAAGCGAACCTGTGTGCCTCATCGCGAATCTGCTGCAGGATCAATAGTGCAGTTTCGTCAATGGGCACAGGATCGCTCGATTCCGGAATCCAAATCTTTTCATCACCCGCTCTGCGCTCTTTCCCTTTTGAGATGGCGGCCAATCGAATATCAGATATCTGTAGCTCGTCCATCACCTCGACTGCACAACCCAACTGCCCTTTCCCGCCGTCAATCAGAATTAAATCCGGCATCTTACCATTGCCGTCTCTGACCTTGCTGTACCTTCGAGTCAGCGCATCCCGAAGTGCAGCATAATCGTCACCGGCTGTCGGAATATTGATGTTGAAGCTTCTATAGTCTGATTTCAGAGGACCGTTTTGATCAAATACGACACATGAAGCGACAGTTTTTTCACCGAACGTATGGCTGATGTCAAAACAATCCACACGCTCCGGCACCGCATCCAGATGAAGCATCTTGACCAATGCAACATATTTGCCGATCAGTGAGTGCTTGTCATCCAATCGACGACGCAATGCGTCTTCAGCATTGGTAATCGCCATTTTCACGAGTTTAACCTTTCTACCGCGTACCGGACATCGAATCTCCATCCGCCGACCGCTTTTCTCTTTCAGAGTAATTTCGATCAACTCTTTGTCTTGGATTTGATGATTGACGAGAATCAAGGGGGGAACCTGCCGGTCCAAATAATACCTTGGGATAAATTCTGACAGAATATCCTTGATACCGATTTCGACTTTGATTTTCGGAAAATATACCCGATAGTCAATATTGCGTCCGCTACGAAAAATTACCAGTTGAATACAGATAATGCCGCCTGCACAGATTGCCGCAATCACATCTACATCTGACTCCCCTCCTTCTACAGTCTGCGATTCTCTCAAGCGTTGAATCGCGGCGATTCGATCTCTATATTCAGCAGCTCGCTCAAATTCCTGTTCAGCTGCGCATTCCTCCATCCGCTTTACCAGCATTTTGTTGAGGTCCTGGTTTTTTCCTGTAAGGAAACTCGCAACCTGCTCCACATCATCCATATAGGCATTGCGGTCAACCAGTCCAACGCACGGTGCCGTGCATCTTTGTATCTGATACTGCAGGCACGGCCGGGAGCGGTGGAGATAAAACGAATCCCGACATTGCCTCACCGGAAACACCTTCTGCAGCTGCGAGAGTGTCTCCCGCACCGCTGCAGCACTGCTGAACGGTCCAAAAAATCGTCCAGGTTCCTTCCTGTTTCCACGGTAGAAAGTCAGTTTGGGGAAATCATGTGAATCGTCCAAACGGATATACGGATAGCTCTTGTCATCGCGCAGGTTGATGTTGAATCTGGGTTTCGCCGACTTGATCAGATTGTTTTCCAAAAGCAGTGCTTCTGTCTCAGACTTGGTGACGATCGTTTCTATGCTGGACATCTGCTGCATGACCGTCTCAATCCTGTAAGAAAGTCCGCTCAGTCGGAAATACGACCGAAGACGATTTCTGAGATTTTTCGCCTTGCCAATGTACAATGGAAAATCATCCTTGTCCTTCATGACGTAGACGCCGCAAGACGTTGATACACCTTTGAGGTATTTGTTGATACCCACCTTGGGGGTATTGAAGGATTGGTCATGCATGACAAGAGATGACTGGTCTGGACATGGCGTGTTGATTCAGCGGTCAGCGGAACGTTTTGAATGTATGTGTTGAATTTTAATTGAATTGCTCAAGGAGATAATAACCAATGAAATTGTCAGCGTTTGAAGTCAAGGTAGGGAATTTACTCTCCATTGACGGCTCGCTTTGGAAAATTTTACGTAAAAACCACGTCAAACCGGGCAAAGGCGGTGCGTTCGTTCAACTGGAAATGAAAGACATTTCCGCAGGTACGAAACGAAACGAACGTTTTCGTTCTGACGACAAAGTGGAAAAGGCACACGTCGAGTCCAGAAAGATGCAGTATCTCTACCAGGAAGCAGACCGATACGTTTTTATGGACATGGAATCCTACGAGCAGATTGAACTCAGTGCTGCCGACCTGAGCGATCAGGTTGGTTTTCTAATCCCTGACATCGAAGTTCAGATCAATCTTTACAACGATTCCCCAATCGGCGTGGAACTCCCGGACAATGTAACCCTGGAAGTCATCGATACTGAAACCGTTGTAAAAGGCCAGACTGCCGCCGGGTCATCAAAACCTGCTACCGTCGAGACAGGAATTCGGGTCAACGTACCGGCATTCGTCAACATCGGTGACCGTGTCAAGGTAAATACGGAATCCGGGCAATATATGGAACGTGCAAACTGATAAATAGTGTCTATCAGTAAACTAATATAGAGTATAATTAATCAATATAAACAATGCAATAGAGATGGTTATGAGATACTGAAGAAATTCCAGTTCAAGCCAAAATTCCGCTCAAACGCACCCGAATCCGTTGATTGACTCGAATTTGACGAAACCTTCAGGCAAACACCATGCGAATAGTTGAATTCAAACAAGTTGAGCTAAGCGGCTCGTTCATTTGTGAAGTGGTTATTGACCACAAATTACGCGCCGACGTTTCGGCGATGCTGCGCAGCCTCTAGCACCTGTATATGAATCCTGAGCTTTGTACGCGAACCTTCGCGCTGCTTGAGGCTTAGGCCAATCTTAATGCTCGCAAGGATACCGGCCGCCCGGGTATGGATCTTTGGTGCATTCTGGTGCTGGCGGTTCTCAAACGGGGTTTGAACTGCGACTATCAACACCAGCTGACTGATTACACCAACGAACACGGTACCTTACGTCAAACTATGGGGCACGGAATCATGAAAGACCGCTACGAGCGGCGATCCATTACCGACAATGTCAGGCTGCTGAGCCCACAGTTGCTGGCTAGAATCAGCCAACGCTGATTCAGACCGACCACAATGTGGCCGGGGGAAACCAGGCGATACATTGCGCGGGCGCAATAATTCGTTCTGCGTCGAGACCGATGTGCACTATCCAACCGATATGAACCTGCTGTGGGATGCAATGTGTTAATTTCAATTCAATATTGACCGACTTTTTCAACCGATAGATTACCACCCCATGGGCATAATTTATACCTCCAATCCAGCGGTTTCATAACCGCGGTTCCAAATCGATCTCATTGTGTTGCACCGGTTCTAAAAACCAACCTCAAGCGACTGGGTAGATTTTGCGCAACAATGAGCGTGCGAGACGCACCCACCGACAGCGTTTGAAAGCCGTTTAGCGCCACAGCCCCATCCATCTGCATGGATGCAATCCACTCCTCGTCCGCTGTCTCGTCCTGGCTGAGTTGATTTTTCAACCCAATTCTGTCGGTACAACTGTCAGTTTCATGCGAAAATAGAGATTTTCTGACTGACGCTAACTAGTCGGGTGAGATGTTATACATATATGACCAAGGAAAATATGAGCTCAATAGTTCCTAGCGACAATCCAATAGAACATTCGGATCAAGATGCTTTGGATCGAAGTCAATCCGCAATAAATTTCGCACAGAATGTTCTCAAACTTGATGCGAGCAAAGGTGCGGTGGTTGGGGTATTTTCACCTTGGGGGTGCGGAAAAACATCGTTCTTAAATCTTGCACGGCCCGCGTTCAAGGAGGCCGATGTTCCAGTTTTTGATTTCAATCCGTGGTTATTCAGCGGCACTGATCAGCTGGTCGATCGATTCTTCAACGAGCTCTCTGCTGAAATGGGGGCGGATGAAAAACTGAGAAAAGTTGGACAAGCTTTAAAAAACTACGGCAATGTGATCAGCGTTACAACAAGTAGTCTGACGAAAATTTTTGGAATTCCACTAGTGGGGGATATCGTAGAGAAATTGCTGGCTGACGAAAGTATACGACCGCAACAATATGAGAGCACCCTAAAACTGCGTAAAAAAGTGGAAGAGAAACTGAAGGAAGAAAATGAACCCATTATTGTAGTTCTTGATGATGTGGATCGGTTATCTACATCTGAAATTAGAGACATATTCAAGATGGTTCGTCTGACAGCAAGTTTCCCTAATCTAATTTACATCGTATTGTGTGACCGAATCCAAGTAGAAAACGCGCTTGGGGAGCAAGGTCTTCCAGGACGCGAATATTTGCAGAAAATAATCCAACTGCCTTACGGTTTACCGGAAGTCTCAAGGGATAAGCTGGGTGACCAACTCAAGTTAGAAATTGACCGAGTGATAATATGCATTGATGGCGTCGATCAGGCGGACCCCGAAGTCATGCCTGACGTTTACAATGAAATAATTCTTCCGCTTATCTGTAACATGCGGGATGTGCGTCGCTATGTCGCTGCTGTCAGCGAAACCTTGTCTTGTCTTAGCGGCGAGGTAGCGACAGCTGATGTACTCGGGCTTGAAGCAGTTCGGTTATTTCTTCCTGATGTCTTCCAGCGTATCCCCAGCGCGATCGATTTCCTTGCGGTCACATCAACATCAAAGAGTCATGTAAAAAACTCTGCTAACCAGAGCCAAAATCACAACGCTCAGGTATTAGGAATTGAAAATTTGAACGATGAACAAAAGACTGAGTTGTTGACTGCTGCGAAAGCGCAACAAGCAGTAGCTCACGCCTTGATTTACCATCTCTTCAAAAAACCTCAGAACATCTGCCGTGAAGGGCATTTTGACCAAGCCGATTCTAAAGACGAATGGGTAGGGAAGCTACTTCAAGACCGCCGCATCGCCCACGAGGATATTCTACTTCGCTATCTCGAACGAATAGACAACGAAGGGCTACTGAATTTTCGTGATGCACAGCAGGCATTTGAATTATTGACCAATATCGCCGAATTCGAAAAATTCATCGGGAACTTTGAGCCGGAGCGAAGAATGAATGTAATTTCAAATCTGTATTCTTTGAACAATAGATTTGAATCCAAACATATGGAACCCGGCATAGTCGGATTATTGAATCTATTACCGATTCTAACTGAAGAATCGGATGTTGACTTCTATACTGCGTTAGTGAACGTCGAAAGAATTACCAAACGTCTTATAGTCAATTTCTTACATGAAACACCTAATGAAAATTTGGATGATGCTTCACAATGTGTGATTGAACGCATATATTTTGCTGTAAAACCGCTCTCTTCAAAGGTGGTGCTTGTAGACCAATTAAAACTATCACCACCGGAAGACAAACAATCCAACATCCGTTGGATTCCAGAAAGTGTAGCATCAGAATTCCGTAGGATATTATGCGAAGAGATACAGTCGGCATCCGATCAAAAACTTGCCAAAGAGCATAATTCAGCAACAATTCAGGCGTTTAAGAAATCCATATGTGGGTGAAAGCGGCCAACACCTCTGGCCCTTAGTAATCTGACGATACCCATGAAGAAGTATTTTGGAACTAGGAAATGAGCGTGTAGAAATTGTGTAATTACAACGACAGTCAATTCCCGTTGCGCTGAACTGGGTGTGTGATCAACAGTTTCAGTTTGCCCTGATCGGTGTCAAGTAGCTAGAGTCACCTTTAATAAAAGCCGAATTGTGCCGATTTTCGTAGTAAAGAAAGTAGAGTCAAGGCTAATCATGGGAAGTAAAAATGGCGTTATGCTACGTTCAACGCTGCAACAACGAACATTACGCCCGAAAGCGCCCGTATTTGGCGAATTATCCAACGAAAAATTGAGGGCCAAAAATATCGGGTACAACCGTCCCTCAAACGTTTAAGGATTTCACGCAGATTGTGTCCGGCAATGCTTAACAGCACATTCATGCTGTCGCCCTGAGTGCTCTTGAGATACTGCGTCCCGACCAGCCATCGTGTTTCAGATGGCCAATGATCGATTCAATCGCCTGGCGGCGTTTCTGAAATTTCCTGATCCGAGCCGTAACCCCTCGCTTTTGCCCCTCGATGTAAACCGCACTATCCGCTTCATCAAACACTTCCCAGTCGATCAGAATCGACAACCGGACCAACTTATGGTGCAAGTCAAGTTAGTTGCGGAACAGTTCGGTCTGGTCTGGATCCCGGGTTGGGTGAGGCTTTATTTTTAACCTCTAAATTGCAAGAAAATGATGTTCAATTAAACCGATTCCTGAAATTTCGAATTAGACATTCCGACAACACTATCCAATAGTAATATGAATGATATTGATTATTGAATTATTCAGGGACGGCTAGCGAAAATTTTTTATGTTTCTCCGTACTGATTGATAATTTCCAGGAATTTTTCAATTTCGTTTTTGACCTGATCATCCGTCTGTGAAATATTCGGCCTCAGTTGAGCGTAGTGCCAAGTCGGGTCCCGCCAATAATCGTTATTCATCAAGTGATCAATCGCTTTGTCGGTTTCAATGTCGCTTTGGCAAATCAATGCAATATCGCAACCACTGGTGAGACTCGCATAGAGACGGGTATCAATATCCCCGGCTTCTTCGGCGGCAGCCATTGATAGATCATCGCTGAAAACAGGACCGTGAAACACTAAAACCTCGCGTAGCATATGCTCCAGCCAAAACGAGGAATAGGTAGGAATCGCAGTTGTGCATTCCGGATAGAGTACATGCGCCGTCATGACCGCAGATAGTCTTTCGCCGAGTCTTCTGTAAGGTACTAGGTCGCAGTTCAGGATTTCCTGGATGTTGCGATTATCTTCAGGGCATTCAAAGTGTGTATCGCCGGTAACTCCACCGTGCCCCGGAAAGTGTTTTCCAACTGACCTCATTCCGGCTTTTTGCATCCCGCGTATCCATGATTCAGCCAGAATCGCGACGATATTCGGATCAAAGTGAAAGGATCGGTCACCAATCACTTCTGATTGCGCAGTGGCAACATCAAGCACTGGCGAAAAACTGATGTCTATTCCTGTATCCAGCACTTGTGCCGCCATCAGATAGCCACCAAATTCAGCAACATCACAACCCAGGTCCGGA
This sequence comes from Arenicellales bacterium, assembly GCA_951813075.1. Classification (GTDB taxonomy): domain Bacteria; phylum Pseudomonadota; class Gammaproteobacteria; order Arenicellales; family JAJDZL01; genus JAJDZL01. The sequence goes on from OX638343.1 coordinate 700,980, forward strand.
TCGTTATCGTAAATTGTGCCATATATGGCCTGTGGGGGCAGTTGAGTCACACCGCTCTTAAGTCTCTGAACCCTGCCCCCTTCCTGGTCAACAGCAATTAGCAGAGTGGGAGATCGTAAAGCGTGGATTTCACACGTAAGACTTCGTAACTGTTCTATCGATTCACAGTTTCTTTCGAAGAGCACTACACCTCCAACGATCGGACTCAGCAAGCGTTCGCGGTCGGATTCACCAAGTTGCGTACCCTCAATCGATGTCATGACGGGACCCAACAACTGATTCTCAGACTGATTCATGTCGGTTTCCCATCGCTTATATGGACAAGTGTTCCTACTTCGACAAGATCAAACAGCGTTACGATCTCATGGTTCCTCATCTTGATGCAACCTGACGAACCCTCCACGCCGATAGAGTCACTGTCGGGACACCCATGAATGTAAATGAAACGTCGCATGGTATCCAGGTTGCCGAGCCTGTTGAAGCCTGGTTCTAATCCGCTCAGCCATAATATTCGAGTCAGAATCCAATCTCTTTCTGGATACTGTTCGCCAAGTCGGTCAGAATAGATTTCCCCTGTCGGCCGGCGTCCAACATACACAGTGTTTTCGGGCGCTAGCCCTCCGATCTTGGCCCTTATGCTGTGCCAGCCTCGAGGCGTCTGCAGACTGTTGATCTGCTCTCCTGCACCGTTTCTTGCGGTCGATACCTTTGTGTCCATTAGGATTTCTCCCCCGTTACCGAACGCAATCAATCTCTGATCTGGCAGATGAACTTCAATATACATCTCGAAATCGGAATTCAGAGATTTGGTCTGTGCTTACGGATATCCTCAATCAACCCCAAAGAAGCAGCTTCAATCATATCCAACACTCGTTCGAATCCGTCGTGACCACCATAGTAAGGGTCCGGAATCTCCTGCAAGTCCCGATCAGATGCAAAATCCATGAACAGGCAAACCTTGCCTTTGTAGTCCCGCGGTTCCATCGATACCAAGTCCTGATAATTGAAAAGATCCATACCGATGATGTAGTCAAATTTTTCGTAGTCCCGACGGTTTAGTCGACGCGCCCGCAAGTGCGAAATACTGACTCCGCGCTTCGCCGCTGCGGCAATCGCGCGCGAATCTGGAGGCTGGCCAATGTGATACCCCGCAGTTCCTGCTGAGTCCACATGAATCTCAAAATCGAGCGCCTGACTCTCGACAAGATTACGGAACACACCTTCGGAAGTGGGTGAACGACAAATGTTGCCCAGGCACACAAAAAGCACACTAACTTGATTTTCCATAAATATGACCTACAAAATAACTGTCGTAATTTACTTATTCGCAAGCAGTCGTCTTACATATTCCAAATCTTGAGGTGTATCTACCCCCAAAGATTCGTAATCTTGTTCGACAACGACAGCGATCTTGTCACCGTTATACAAAACCCTCAGTTGCTCAAGTCTTTCAGTTGCTTCCAATGGACAAACCTCCCGTCGAGCATGCTGAACCAAGTAGCCAGCGAAATAGGCGTAGATACCGATATGATGGAGGGTCGATGCATTCTCAATCGATTCGGACAAGTTCCAAGGAATGGGAGCACGAGAGAAATACAAGGCATGTCCATTCTGATCGATGACACACTTGACTACATTCGGGTCGTGCAACTGGGCGTGATTATTCAAAGGTCCAACTGCAGTTGCCACTTTGGCTTCATTGGCTTCAAACAGTGTTCCGGCAACCCGATCGACCAAGGCGCCTGGAATCATCGGCTCGTCGCCTTGGACATTCACAATTATACGGTCATCGGGCAAGCCCAGTTTTGTCACCGCTTCAGCGACACGATCTGTTCCACTGGGATGATCAGGTGAAGTCTTGCACACAACAGTATCCGGAATAGATTTAACCTCCGAACCGATTCTATCATCGTCGTAAGCGACGATGATTCTTTCTGCAGAGCTCGATTTAACACATTCAATAACTCGCCTTATCATAGTCTTACCACAAATATCTTCAAGTAACTTACCAGGCAACCTTGAAGAATGGTATCGTGCCGGAATGATGATATCGTAAGGAATTTCCATCAATTTTAAAGACTGGCTTGTGAGCGTTTCAATTCTGATATCTTGTCTGATAGTATGGCAACAAATTGTTCAGAGACTGTCGTGTCAATTGCAACATACCACCAGTTATCTCTGGCAAATTTTCGACACTTGACCGCGTCTTTTTCAGTCATCACCAAGGTCACATCGCGTTTATCGATTGATACAAAATCCTTGTCGGTAAATTTATGATGGTCCGGGAATGAAATCCCAGTGAATTCGATGTCCAAGTCCTGCAGCATATCAAAGAAGTTTTCTGGATTGGCGACTCCGGCAACGGCAGTGATTTTACGGCCAAGGAGAAATTCGGCAGTTTGCTTTTTTTTATTATCCTTGACATTAATCACCTGCGCAATTTGGTAGCGCATTGAATGCTCAGCACCCCGCCCCTCTCCTTTGACCAGCTGAAGAGCAACCGAATTCAGTCGACTTCGCGGTTCGCGCAAGGGGCCCGCCGGCAGACAATATCCGTTACCGAATCGACTCTTCGCGTCGATCAAGGCAATGGATAGATCTGCGGCCAGTGAATAGTGCTGAAGCGCATCATCACAGACAAATATGTCGCAATCGGTCTTTTCAAGCAGCAGCCGCACCGCATCCGAACGATTCCTTGCAACGGCAACCGGAACTCTGGTCCGCTTTGCGATCACCAGCGGCTCGTCCCCAACCTCCATAGGATCGCTGTTGGCATTTACCATCAAAGATTTCGACATATCCTGGCGGCCATAACCGCGACTCACCACCCCCGGATTGAAACCGTGCTCACTCAGGTAGTTGGCCAACCAGATTGTGAACGGTGTCTTTCCCGTACCACCGACGGTCAAATTACCGACTGCGATAATCGGTTGACTGAATTGAGCGACAGGTACAAGACCGCGAACGTAAACCAATCTTCGCAGGCTCGCAATCGCGCAGTAGACCAGACTAATCGGCCACAACAGCAACGCGATGGGATTACGATTTTTCCAGACTGACTGAAAGAAACTGCCGATTGTCACTCCGTGTCATCCGGTAGCAAAACGTCTGTTCGCAGTCGCTGCCCGTCGCTCCGGAACCTGGTCGAACTCGATCGTATCGGCTCCGTTGTAGACTAGAAAATGTCTGCCCTTGGCTCTCGCAATCATTGTCACGCGAAGATCCTGAGCCAGTTCCAAACCCATGTAGGTCACACCCGAACGAGACAGCAGAATCGGTATGCCCATGTGCGCGACTTTCATCACGATTTCGGAGGTCAGGCGACCAGTTGTGTAGAAAATTTTCTTGCCGCCGGATGTACCGTCCATCCACATCTGCCCGGCAATGGTATCGGCAGCATTGTGTCGACCCACATCTTCAACAAAAAGCTCGATTTGTGTCTCTTCACAAAGTGCGCAGCCATGAACCGCACCTGCTTGTTTGTAAATCTCGTTGAATTTGGCGATATTGCTCAGCAATCCATACAACGTGGACTGGCGCACGGATGCCGCAGGCAATGGAGATTCGTATATCTTGTCCAGCGTACAACTGAAAACTGTCCCCTGACCGCAGCCAGTCGTGACGGTTCTTTTGGACAACTTGTTTTCCCAATCGACGATGCCCTGCCCGGCATGCGTTTCCACATGTGCGGTTTCGCGTTCCCAGTCGACGTTGATCGATTTGATGTCGGTAACAGACTCGACCAGTCTTTGATTACGAAGATAACCCAGGGCGAGCAATTCAGGATGGGTTCCCAACGTCATCAGAGTGACAACTTCTCTATCGTCGACTTTGATTGTCAGAGGAAACTCACCGGCGACGCGCATGTCGCGCCTGGCACCGAATTCGTCAATGGCTTCAACAGGATGCGTTGGACGCAATCCAGAACAGGACAACACGGGAGTCGTTGTAGTGGGTTCGGAATGATTCATTGAATCGTAACTTGGACGCAATACATATATTATATAGGCATTGATGACTGCCATTGGGGAATCGGAGTGCACCCTCGGAAATCAATTGCGACATTGACATTCAACTTGTCGATTGTTATCGAATGTCATACCAAGACATTTAACGGTTGGCCGTCAACGCGTTGGGAACTTACAACCATACTGTCTGATCCGGACGGGCCATCCTCTCTGGAAGGTCCGCATGTGATCCGCTCTTCAGATAAACTTTCGCAGTACATGTGGAACGGCCTTAATCTGCGGCTGCATTTAGATGCTGCGGAAGGCTACTGGTATAATTTCCTCTCGGAAATACCATATGCGTTCGTGATTTTTGAAATGGATGCCGTTGACGAGGATACGGTGCCAGTTCCGATCTACGTCACTGCATCGCAGGATGAGGCTGGCGCACATCTTGAAACAGACTACCTGGTTCTCTCGGCAGCTTTGCCGACTGATGTCCGGGACAAAATAGAAGACTACATAGTAGACAACTACGTCCCACAAACAAAGAAAAAAAGAAAACGGAAAAATTGGTTTGAAGAAGCAAACCAGCCGAGACCTAAACCGAATACCTGAATGAGCATTCAAATATGACACAATCGCGATTACATCGCTGGTCAAAGCAGAAGATTCAAGCGCAAGAAGAAGTCAGCAAACCAGACAGCCCTCAGACGCACGAGACTCCTGATTCCCAAGCGATCACCCATTCAGAGGAAAATGATGAAAGCCGGGCAGACAAGGAAACCGAGGAAAATACACCTGTCGAACTGCCACCTTTGGAGTCACTGAATGATGACAGCGACTATTCGATGTTCATGTCGAGCGAAGTCGATGAAAAAATAAAAAAAATAGCTCTGCGGAGGCTGTTCAAAGCCGCTATTTTCAACGTTCGCGATGGACTGAACGACTACGATGAAGACTTCACCACATTTGAAGAACTTGGCGACATCGTCACATCAGACATGAAGTATCACGCCGAACGAAAGAAGGCCGAAGAGGAAGCTCGGCGGCAACTTGAAGCGGAATCTAAGTCGACGGAAGAACCACAAGAGATCGAAACGATGGCCAGCAAAGACGACGAAGCGGACGATTCGCGAGAAACACTTGATAGTGAAGAACCCGAGGACGAATCCGAAGTCGCAAGTCAATCTGATTTGCCACAACCAGACAACCGGTCTACAACATGACCCAGTCTGAACATTTCGAACTTCCCGCGCTGACAGAAAACGGGAAAGCAAGGCTCGCGTCTTTTGACGCGGTATCTATCGAACCGACACCAACTTCGCTCGTAGCCTATCGTTCCCTCGGCCAGGTTGTCATCGCAGGTTCGAGAAAAGCAGTGCTCACAGCTGCCAGGAGTATGGAAGATACCGAGCTGACTTGCTACATGCTTGTCACCGAAGAAGACAGAGAAGCTGACGGTGGTGATCAAGAAGACAATGGATACCTGCCGGACGTCTTTACTGCTGACGAGTTCTCTGTTCAAGGTTATCTGGGTACGTTTTCCGTTACCGCAATTAAAAACGAACGGGTATTTGACTTCGGTAAGACAGTTGGCATCACGTCTGGCTTGTTCGACCTGGTGCTTGACTTGTCGGAAACTTCAAAATTCAGTGCGCAGATTCCCCCGCCAGGTTACTTCCGTGTCGAGCCTGCCGAACAAAATCGGAATCGCATCAAGCGAACTGCGGAAGAGATGTCGCAACTGATCGGAAATTTTGAGAAGCCGAAGTACTTCAACTATGACCCGGACATCTGCGCTCACAGCAGAAGCGGAATTGTTGCCTGCACCCGGTGTATTGATGCCTGCCCTACCGACGCAATCACCTCGATCGGTGAAACTATTGAAGTCAATTCCTATCTTTGTCAGGGTGGCGGCGCTTGCGCTGCTGCCTGCCCTACCGGTGCTGTCACCTATGCTTACCCGCCACCACAAAATCAGCTGGACGTGTTGAGACAGTTATTGTTGAAATACCGCGAATTCGGTGGCAATAATGCTGTCGTTCTTTTTTTCGACCGGGAGCGAGGAAATCCTATTGTTTCGTCTAACGTGGCAGCGATGGGTGAAAATATACTACCGGTGGAAGTTGAGGAAGTTGGCGCGCTTGGACTTGATGTACTTTTCTCTGTGCTCGCATACGGCGCCGCCGGAGCAGCAATTCTGTGTTCGAATATCGCGGAATCAGTACGCGATGAGCTTGAGCTTCAGATCACGTTGCTTAACGAATTTCTTGACGGTATGGGTTATTCGCGCAACTCGATACAACTTGTGCAAGCAGACGACGACGGGATATCGGAATCCGCAATTCAACAGCTGGCACAGATGGATGTCAGTCCTGCAAAATTTGCGCCAACCGGAATAAAACGAACGGACATGCGAATCGCTCTTGAACATCTGCATTCGCAATCACCGAAACAACCCGACTCAATCGATCTGCCAAAGCATTCGCCATTTGGACAGATCATGGTTGACGTGAATACTTGCACTTTGTGTATGGGCTGTGTTTCCGTCTGCCCTGCATCCGCGCTTGAAGCTGGTGGTGAGGTGCCGAAACTCGCATTTATTGAAAATAATTGTGTTCAATGCGGGTTATGCGAATCAGCTTGTCCTGAGAGTTCAATTACCAGAAGCCAGCGGTATCTGTTCGAAGCAGATACAAGAATGAGAGCGCGGACGATGAATGAAGATGCGCCGTTTCATTGTCGGATTTGTGGTAAGGCGTTCGCGTCGAGTGCGATGCTGAACAGGATGAAGGACAAACTCAAAAGCCACTGGATGTTTCAAGACCCCGAAGCGGTCGCACGGCTCGAAATGTGTGAGGACTGTAGAGTCAAGGATATGTTTGCTGCGGAAGGTGGATTTCCACGGAATAAAATGTAGACGGGAATTCTCGTGAACTCCAAATACAAAAATAATTCTCCCGGCCAGTACCTTTAACCGATCGAGTCACCAAACTGTAGTTTGGACAATCGAAAGTCTGAGTAGCGAAGTTTCTTCGATTTCCCATTAATCGCGTTATTACATTCACAAGCGGGATGATCCCATCAATTCTGAGGGAAATCTTGTGGATTACGACCCATTCGGCTCGGCACCTTTTGCCGGGAACTGGGCTTGTCAGCACGAATTCAGGACATGGCCGGGGTGGTACAGCAGGTCAATCGCCGTGGCACCGCACCACTAAAGATACCGGCAGGCCTTATACCCATTTTCGGCTTGTCTGTGTCGAGATTGAGGGAAGTCTATTCAATTGACAATCAATTTCTGATCAAGTACACTTGAACCGACGAATAATAATAACGATACAGAATATACATTCGTTTGGAGAGATGAGTTTAAGGAGAGAAAAACCGCGCGAAGATTTTCGCTTCAGGGCAAACTACTACTATTTGCTCTCGAAGTTGTTATCAGAGCCACCGACTCAGGATACACTCAGATCGGTTGCGCTCTACGGTGTGCCCAACGCCGATGCCAACAACATATTTCTAATCACCCTGAACGCACTCGCACAAGCCGCTCGCGCCAAACCCCAAATTCAGGCGCTTGACGATGAGTATCACGATCTTTTCATCGGAGTAGGACGCGGTGAACTCGTTCCCTACGGTTCGTGGTATGTAACCGGCATGCTGATGGACAAACCTCTGAGTCTCGTCCGTGAAGACCTCAAGGCGCTCGGCATTGAAAGGATCAAGAACAACCGCGAACCCGAAGACCATGTCGCCGCCCTGTTTGACATTATGGGCATACTCATTGAATGCGACGACGAATACCAGTTCAAGGCTCAGCAGACGATGTTTGAAAAACACCTCAAGCCATGGATACGGAGATTCTTCAAGGATCTTGCAGCGGCAAGAAAAGCGAATTTCTATAAAAAGGTCGGCGAATTCGGTATCGAATTCATCGCCTTTGAAACCGAATACCTCGAAATGTCAGTTTGAAATTTGAATTGAGAACTGGCTATCTTGGTATGTATGTGACGTCACTTTTAACATACAAAAGAGGAGGAACGCTATATGAAAAATAGCAAACTCGTTGACCGGGAATCCCGGCGTAACGCCCTCAAAGGTATGGCGGTACTGGGAGGTGCCGCAGCAGTATCAGCTTCGACCTCTGTGTCGGCAGCCGATATCACACCTGATGAGAACAAAAGCGAAACGCCGAAGAGTCTCGGTTATCACCAAACCGATCATATTCGGGAATACTATCGACTCGCTCGATTCTAAGGAGGTCATAAATTATGAAGCTAGTTAGAAGTAGCGATAGTGGATCTGTATCCGGATTTGCCGCGGTTGGTGAAGCTATTGATCGCCGAACGTTTCTGAAACGTTCCGGTGTCGCCCTAGGTGCCGGTGCTGCGGCCTCTATGTTTGCGCCACAACTGATGAGAAAAGCCAAGGCAGCGGCCGAAGGCTTCTCTCCGATGGCAGGTGTAAACACTGAGATTCGTCGTAGCGTGTGCACGCACTGCTCCGTTGGTTGCGGGGTTGTAGCCGAAGTTCAGAATGGAGTCTGGACCGGTCAGGAGCCGGATTATGAGTCTCCGTTCAACCTCGGTGCCCATTGCTCAAAGGGAGCAACCGTTAGAGAGCACGGCATGGGCGAGAAGCGTCTTCGTTATCCGATGAAACTGGTCGGTGGCAAGTGGAAGAGACTCAGCTGGGATGAGGCGATCGATGAGATCGGCGACCAGCTGCTGGAAATCCGCGAGCAATCCGGACCTGATTCGGTCTATTGGCTGGGTTCAGCCAAGCACAGTAACGAGCAGGCGTATATGTTCCGCAAGATAGCAGCGATGTGGGGAACCAACAACGTTGACCATCAGGCGAGAATCTGTCATTCGACCACGGTGGCAGGTGTGGCAAACACCTGGGGCTATGGTGCTATGACGAACTCTTACAACGATATGCACAAGTCCAAGGCCATGTTCTTCATCGGCAGTAATGCCGCCGAAGCGCACCCGGTCGCGATGCAGCATATCCTGAGAGCCAAGGAACTGGGTTCCAAGATGATCGTTTGCGATCCTCGATTTACCCGTACTGCCGCACACGCAGATCACTACGTCCGGTTCCGACCAGGCGCAGATGTAGGACTGGTCTGGGGCGTGCTGTGGCACATCTTTGAGAATGGCTGGGAGGATAAGGAATATATCCGTCAGCGCGTGTACGGAATGGACGAGATTCGCCAAGAGGTCGCAAAATGGACACCCGAAGAGGTTGAGCGAGTTACTGGAACTCCACCGGATGTCGTCAGACGAGCCGCAGAGATCATGAATGAGAATCGACCAGGCACCATCGTATGGTGTATGGGTGGTACTCAGCACACGATCGGCAACAACAATACGCGTGCTTATTGCGTATTGCAGCTTGCACTCGGCAACATCGGCAAATCCGGCGGCGGTGCCAATATCTTCCGCGGACATGACAATGTCCAAGGCGCAACCGACCTTGGTGTGCTTTCTCACACACTGCCAGGTTACTATGGGCTGTCCAACGGCGCATGGAAACACTGGTCTCGTGTATGGGATCTTGACTACGAATGGGTCAAAGGCCAGTTTGATGCCTCAGAAGTTGAAGGCGACGGAGGCAAACCGGTCCATCCCATGAACTACAAAGGCATCCCTGTATCACGTTGGATCGACGGAATCCTTGAGGACAAGGAAAACATCGGTCAGAGAGACAATGTTCGTGCAATGATCTATATGGGTCATGCAGTGAATAGTCAGACACGTGGACCAGAGATGAAGAAAGCAATGGAAATGCTGGACCTTATGGTGATTGTGGATCCACATCCGACCCATGCAGCTGTGATGAACGATCGCACAGACGGCATTTACCTGCTGCCTGCGGCGACGCAGTTTGAAACCTACGGCTCAGTAACCGCATCCAACCGCTCAATTCAGTGGCGCGATAAGATTATTGATCCGGTGTGGGAGTCACTTCCTGACCACACTATTCTTTACAAACTCTCGAAGAAACTCGGTTTCCATCGTGAATTTACAAAGAATATCAAGGTCAACAATGACGAACCGCTGGTCGAAGACGTAACCCGAGAGATCAATCGGGGCATGTGGACGATCGGTTACACCGGTCAGAGCCCGGAACGTATCAAACTACACATGGCAAACAAAGGCACGTTCAACACCACCACCCTGAAAGCCGAAGGCGGACCAGCGGATGGTGATTATTACGGCATGCCTTGGCCGTGCTGGGGCAACCCCGAAATGGGTCACCCCGGAACGCCGGTGCTTTACAACACCGAAATGCCAGTAGCTGAAGGTGGTCTGTGCTTCCGCGCCAGATTCGGAACTGAACGCGACGGAGTCAATCTCCTCGCTGAAGATTCGTATCCGGTCGGTTCGGAGATTCAAGATGGTCATCCAGAATTTACCGACAAGCTGCTCAAGCAGCTCGGTTGGTGGGATGATCTGACTGATGATGAGAAAGCTGCCGCAGAAGGCAAAAACTGGAAGACCGACCTGTCAGGCGGAATCCAAAGGGTAGCAATCGCACATGGTTGCGCACCTTTCGGCAACGCCAAGGCTCGCACGGTCGTCTGGACTTTTCCGGATGCAGTTCCGATCCATCGTGAACCTCTGTATACACCCGACAGGGCGTTGGCAGAGAAATATCCGACCTACGCGGACAGGAAACGCTTTTATCGACTGCCCACGCGTTATGCTTCAATCCAAGCCGATGATTATTCCGAAGAGTATCCACTGGTTCTGACCAGCGGACGACTCGTTGAATATGAAGGCGGCGGTGAAGAGCAACGTTCCAACCCATGGCTTGCTGAACTCCAGCAGGACATGTTTGTTGAGGTCAATCCTGTGGATGCCAACAACAATGGAATTCGCGATGGACAGATGGTCTGGATCATGACACCGGAAGGTGCCAAGATCCTCGTCAAGACCATGGTAACTAGGCGTGTCGCACCTGGAGTGCTGTTCACACCATTCCACTTCGGTGGTTGGTTTCAAGGCAAGGACTTGATAGACAAGTATCCAGCAGGAACCGCTCCCTACATCCGTGGTGAAGCATGTAATACTGCGTTCACCTACGGATACGACTCAGTAACGCAAATGCAGGAGAGTAAAGTTACTCTCTGCAAACTCAGCACCTAGCTAGGAGGTAATCAAAATGGCAAGAATGAAATTTCTTTGTGATGCCGAGCGGTGTATTGAGTGCAACGCTTGTGTTACTGCCTGCAAAAACGAAAATGAAGTCCCCTGGGGCGTTAACCGCCGACGCGTAGTCGTGCTCGGCGATGGCGAACCCGGTGAGAAATCAATTTCGGTTGCTTGTATGCACTGCACCGATGCTCCTTGTGCAGCGGTATGTCCGGTCGATTGTTTTTACACAACCGATGATGGCATCGTACTGCACGACAAGGATCTATGTATCGGCTGCGGTTACTGCTTCTATGCGTGTCCTTTCGGTGCGCCGCAGTATCCGCAACAGCAGGCGTTTGGAGTACGCGGGAAAATGGACAAATGCACATTCTGTGCAGGTGGTCCATTGGACGACAATTCGGATGCGGAATACAAAATGTATGGACGCAATCGAATTGCTGAAGGCAAGCTTCCGCTTTGCGCCGAAATGTGTGCCACCAAGGCACTCATTGCGGGCGATGGGGATGTCATTGCAGACATCTACCGCGAGCGTATTCTACAACGTGGAACACGTCCTCAAACTTGGGGATGGGAAACAGCGTATCCAGCTGGATAAAATGGAGATTGTGAAAAGGGGGAGTCGCTCCCCCTTTTCCTCTAACGCGAATTATTTGAAATTATTGAATTACCGAAACGCACAAATTTTGGAGCAGTATAGATATGCGTAATAAGCGAATTCTATCAATAGTGGTTCTCTTCGGATCGTTGACACTTGCTGGGTGCTTGGAAGATTACAAGGTTACACTTCATGAGCCCGCTGTCTACAAAGGACCGGCAGATCCGTTGATCGATAAAGGCTCTCAGCTGAGTATGCTACAGGAACGCTTCAATACTGTTCAGACCGATCGATGATGTCTGTCAGATTAACGGCGTTCATTGATACGACAGAACAATTAAAGTACAGAATCACTTTTGAATCATAAGTTTGACTAGCTTTCTTAAGGTTATCATTTAGAAAAGGAGTTATTTAGATGGCAAAGCCAATTAGAAATTCAAAAACTGCGACATCCAAAAGATTCCGTTGGATGGCTTGGAGTTTTGCGTTCATACTGTTTTGCGCAATGGCTCTGCCGATGACCGGTTATCTTTTTCCAGAATCTCAGACTGCCGTGCAGGCGCAACAGACTGGCAGCGATGCGAATCAAAGATCTGAATTCTGGCGAGTTGTCCGAGAAGGCGGCGGCGGTTATTCCGCGGTCATTGGCAATGACGTGAACATTGAAACCAATATGCTTTACAACACGACGGGTCAGAATTGGCGAGAGTTGAGAAACGGTCTGATTGCCAATTATGGCGGTTGGTTTCTGTTCCTGACTATCGTCGCCATACTCTTATTCTATTCCATGCGCGGACGAGTGGATCTCACTGAACCCGCTTCCGGCAAGAGAGTAAAGCGTTGGACCGGTTTAGAACGGACGCTGCACTGGTATACAGCCATCCTGTTTATCTGTCTGGCAATTTCGGGGCTCAGCCTGTTGTTTGGCCGAGCACTGCTGATTCCGCTTTTCGGGCCGCAGAACTATGCCCTATGGGCCAGCTTCTCCATCAACATTCACAACACGCTTGGACCGTTCTTCGCCATCGGTCCGATACTGATGTTCCTTTGCTGGGTTCGCCACAATATGCCGAAAAAAGTCGATATTGTCTGGATGATGCAAGGCGGCGGAATCATCGGCAGTAAACATCCGAGTGCAGGCAAGGCCAATGCTGGAGAGAAAATCTGGTTTTGGATTGTCATGTTGATCGGGCTTGGCGCAGTATGTATTTCTGGATTCGCCCTGATCGGTTGGGTACAGGATTATTTTGGAGTGGCAGATACTCGCGAGCTTGCGCAGATCATGCATGTCATTCATGCCATCAGCGCAATTCTGTGGATCGCTATTTTCATCGGCCATGCTTACATTGGCACGATTGGAAGCGAGGGTTCAATTGACGCAATGTCAAAGGGTCATGTCAGCGTCGAATGGGCTAAACAGCATCACGATATCTGGTACGAGCAAGTTAAGGATACGCATGAAGTGGAAGGCGAATCCGAAACTGGAACAGCCAGTACAGGAGAGTCGACTGCCTGACTAAGTGGTTGCACATTCCTAGTCATTAATTTAAAACGCATCTTGAGTCTATCACTTGAGATGCGTTTTTTATTGGAGAAATTCCTCCATAGCAGTCATTTAAGTACCAAGTAGAGCAAAGATGTCTGCAGTCAAGTAAAATTCAAATCAAAGTAGTCATTGTCCTGAATTTTGACTTTAAGCAATATGAAGAGGTTTCCGAAATTTGTAAGAGACAGTATGGACTATACCGGATCATGCGTAACCTGTATTCCGGTTCAGTTTGATTCTGGCAACTGGGAATCCGCGATTTTTTTCAACGTCGGTGGACCTGAAAGCAAGCAAGATCGTAGAATTCTCACTCGGACACAAAAATCAGTGCCAGTCACGATAGAAACCGACGTGATCAAACACAGTTCAGCTGCCGTCATAGTCATTCGTGTCGAAATACTCACCGATGAAATTGATCCTTTGGCGGGTGAGATACTTCTGACACCGGGTGAGACTGAAACCCACTTCGAAACTGTAAAGTTACTGACCACACAACCTGTACTTCGTTGGTTCTTTTCTGACGGAGCCTACTGGGTTGTCCACAACCAGCATAATCAATTGGGGCCTGCCGAGCACGCGGCGTTCAAGGAAGATTTGGATGAAGCTACCCAACACGATGCACTGATAAGATTAACCGGAAAATATGATGTGGAAAGTGCTTTGCGAGAAGTCGTTTCACATTATGAAATCAGGTCCGTTGGATCAAATCCCTATGCGGGAAATACCAGTGTTCAATAAATCCAACGTGCGCTCAAACAAATTCATGATCCAAGCCACAGCATGGTTCGGACCGGCACTGCTGCTAGCGTTCGTCAGTGCTTCTGTTCATGCAGACCGGTTAGCATTCATCAAGGCATTGAAAACTGAGGATATGAAAACCGCCTACAGCCTGCTCCATTTTGTTGATGACGTCAATAAACCGCTAGATGATGGTCGCACTGCACTGATGCTCGCATCGAAGTTTGGCATGTTTGAAATGGTCAGTGATCTGATCGAAGCAGGAGCCGACGTTAACGCCCGCAATCGTAACGGTGGCACAGCACTCATGTACGCCGCCATTCGTGGCGATGAAGCAACCGTTGACCTTCTTCTCAAACAAGGAGCAAGAGTCAATCTTACGGCAAAATTCGGTTGGTCCGCCCTGATGGTTGCTTCGGCCAAAGGCCATGCGAATGTCGTCGAAAAACTTGTTGATGCAGGTGCCGATGTAAATAGCCGGGATGTCTATCATTGGACACCATTGATGCGAGCTTCGTATGCCGGCTACGCAGCTGCGGTGAGTGAATTGCTCGCCAGTCCGCGCACGGAAATTGATGCTGCCGATGAGAATGATGCTTCTGCACTACATCATGCCGCAACCAACGGACATAAAGAGGTAGTCAAAGTATTGCTTGATCACTGCGCGCAAATTTCTGTCACGGACAAATTCGGATGGAGTCCACTCGATAGAGCTGCGGCAAATCAGAATGAATCGATAATACAAATGTTTCGCAAATACGAAACCCTGCAATTGACGTGCCAATGAAAGAAACGAATCGAAGGAACTTTTTGAAAGTCTGTGGTTCTTATCTGGCAGCTATGGCCGCTTGGCAGCCAACTTCTGCCAAGGCCGCAGTTAAACCAAAACACTATAGCCGCGTGCGCCTAATGCGGAACGGCAAGCCAATTTCTTCGAAAGAGTTCGTACCTGGTCAGGCATTTATATTCAATTACCCCTATGTTGCGACTCCCTGTATGATCTTCAATCTCGGGAAGTCTATTGATCAGAGAGTCACTCTGTCAACTGCTGATCAAGGCCGATACATCTGGCCCGGTGGCGCCGGACCTTTGAGGTCAATCGTGTCGTATTCCGCGATTTGCGCACACAAAATGACATATCCCGCAAAATCTGCGAGTTTTTTGAATTACCGTCATTCCAAAGTTGTATTTTTCGATGAGCACAGAACACGCCAGGAACGTGAAAAAATTATTTACTGTTGCTCGGAACGCAGCGTGTATGACCCGTCAAAAGGTGCACACGTGATCGGCGGGCCTGCACCTCAACCACTTGCTGCAATTCTGATCGAATATGACCGTTCGGAAGACGCTTACTATGCCGTCGGCACCGCAGGAGGCGAAAAATTTGATGATTTTCTGAACTCTTTCGAATTCCGCCTGCAACTGGACTTCAAGATTCTGGATGTGAGAAAACCCGTTGTGGAAAGAGTCGAATTGCTAACCGCAGAAGAATATTCCGATGTGATAGTTCACTGCTGATCCTGCGGAGAATCAAGTTTCTTCTTTCAATACTCCATTTTCAAGTCTAAAAATTCTATTCATCGCATCAGCGAGCTGCAAGTCGTGTGTCGCGACAACCAAGGCGACATTCATGTCCCGGTCCAATTCCACCATCAGATCTTGCACGGTTTTGGCATTCTGACGATCAATATTACCTGTCGGTTCATCAGCAAGCAAGCACAGCGGTTTTATAATCAGCGCCCGTGCAATTGCGACTCGCTGACGCTCACCACCGGACAGTTCCCCTGGTTTGTGATTGAGTCGGTTTGAAAGATTCACCTTCTCCAGCAGGCTGACCGCTTCATTCCTGATCTGCTCAGTCGGAAGTCTGCGTACCATCAAAGGAATCATTACGTTTTCCAATGCGGTGAATTCCGGCAGCAGATGGTGAAACTGGTAGACAAACCCCAGCGTCTCATTGCGCAGTTTGCCCCGTTCTGACTCGCTCAATTCTGACAGATTCCGACCGTTGAGTGATACAGTTCCACCTGTTGGGACATCCAGTCCTGCCAGCAAGTGAAGCAAGGTGCTTTTGCCAGTTCCTGATGAACCGACAATGGCGATCTGCTCGCCTTTGCCAATTTGAAGGTTGACACCACCAAGCACACTGACATCAAGAGTCCCCTGCTGATAGATCTTCGAGACTGAATCCGCTCGTAGCACAGTATCAGTCATATCGAAGCGCCTCAGCTGGATGCACCTTGGATGCTCTCCACGCAGGATATATCGTCGCTACAAAGCACATCAGCAACGAAGCAACTGTAATCTTGATGACGTCATCCCAGATTAATTGTGCTGGAAACCTGGTAATGATGTAGATGTCATCGGGGAAAAACTGTGTCCCAAACAACTGCTCTGCCCAAGGAATAAGGGTTTCCATGTTAAGCCCTGTGATCACGCCAACAATCGCTCCAAACACTGTGCCAACAATTCCAATTACAACACCATGGACGATGAATATTCCCATGACACTCCTTGGGCTGACCCCGATTGTGCGCAGAACAGCAATGTCGGTACTCTTATCGGAGACAAGCATAACCAGTGTAGATACGATGTTGAAAGCGGCTACCGCCACAATCAAAAGAAGAATGATAAACATCACCCGACGTTCGATCTTCAATGCCTCAAAGAGATTGGAATGCTGATTTGTCCAATCTGTCACGGTATATCCCGGACCGAGACTTGATCTGAGTTCGCGGGTCAATAAAGGTGACTCAAATACATCACTCACTCTCAAGCGTAAACCGGACACAGCGTCACCCACATGCTGCAGTTTCGCAAGATCTTCAATGTGTGTTAGAG
Source organism: Arenicellales bacterium (assembly GCA_951813075.1). GTDB lineage: Bacteria > Pseudomonadota > Gammaproteobacteria > Arenicellales > JAJDZL01 > JAJDZL01. The sequence continues at coordinate 717,816 of OX638343.1, forward strand.
CCAGACCGTTGTCATATTCATAGAAATTGAGGTTGAAGATACCAACTACCGTAAAACGTTTTAACCGGGGTAGCACGCCGACAAGTGTGGATCGCGCTCTGGAACTGATGACAACAATCTTGTCTCCGACTTTGACGTTTCCCATTCTAAGCGCCAATTCCTCACCGATCACGATAGAGAATGCTCCAGAGTTCAGATCATCCAAACTGCCATTGACCATGTGTTCTCCGATTGAGGAGACTGCGGATTCAATTTCGGGGTCAATGCCTCGGATAATGACGGGACTCACCAAATTCCCTTGCTTTATCATCGCGTGAGTCAGAATATAGGGAGCCTGCCCTTCAAATTCTATGGACTTTTCAACATCCGACATTGCCGTACGCCAATCTTCCAACCATCCGCCTGGACCGCTTACCTCAATGTGTGCTGCGACAGCAAGAAGTCTGGATTTGAGCTCTCTTTCAAATCCATTCATGACAGACAGAACCGAAATCAACGCCCAGACACCGATGATAATGCCGAGAATCGATGTTCCTGTGATGAAAGAAATGAATCGGGTTCTGCGTTTCGCCCGAATATAGCGCAGACCGATGAACAGCGCGAGTGGGCGAACCATCGGCTATCGACCTGATGGCTTCAGATAGGGAAACAAAATTACATCCCGAATCGAATGCTGGTTCGTCAGCAGCATGGTGAGTCGATCAATCCCAATCCCCTCCCCGGCTGTCGGCGGTAGTCCATACTCCAATGCCCGTATATAGTCATCATCGAAATGCATGGCTTCCTCGTCACCAGATTGTCTCTGTACATTTTGGTTTTTGAACCGTACAGCTTGTTCTTCCGGATCGTTCAACTCGGAAAATCCGTTCGCAATTTCCATCCCTGCAACAAAAAATTCAAATCGCTCTGCAATCTGTGGATTTGAGTCGCTCACCCGCGACAATGGTGACACTTCAACAGGATATTCGGTTATGAATGTCGGCTCGATCAAATTATCTTCGACAGTCCTTTCAAATATTTCGAATAGTAATTTGCCTGTACCCCAGACACTATTCACCTCGCCTCCGATTTGAACAAGGTACTCGGATAGTGCTTCCAAGTTGCTCAGATCTTTTTGATTCAGAGACGGATTATGTTCCAAAACACCATCACACAAAGAAATTCGCTTAAATGGCGGTGCCAGATTGATTTCCCAATCTCCGTACTGAACGACAGCGGACTCGCATATTGTTGCTGTGAGCTCTTCAAACATCTTCTCTGTCAGATTCATGAAGTCATGGTAGTCCGCATACGCTTGATAAAACTCCAGCATTGTAAATTCGGGATTATGTTGCGTGCTGACACCTTCATTGCGAAAGTTTCGATTGATCTCATACACGCGATCATACCCACCGACAACAAGTCGTTTGAGAAATAGTTCAGGTGCGACCCGAAGGTACATGTCAAGCGACAGTACGTTGTGATGGGTGACAAATGGCTTCGCGATCGCTCCACCGGGAATCGAATGCATCATGGGTGTTTCCACTTCGAGAAATCCGCGGCTATCCATAAAACTGCGAATACATTGCACGATGGTGGAACGGGTTCGAAAGGTTTCCCGGACATCCTCGTTGATGATCAAGTCCAGATAACGCTGCCGGTAACGAAGTTCCTGATCAGATAGTCCATGGAATTTCTCTGGGAACGGATGCAGCGCTTTGGTTTGCAGGGAAAATTCCTCAACCGCAATACTCAACTCACCGGTTCGGGTTCTGAAGACTTTGCCACTGGCTCCGATAATGTCACCTATATCCAGATCCTGGAATTTTTCGTAATCTTCGCTCCCGATCGTCTGTTGCCGCACAAAAAGTTGAATTGCTCCAGATGAGTCCCTGAAATCCGCAAAAGTGACCTTCCCCATTTTCCGAAAATTCAAAAGTCGACCACCAAGGGAGACTGACAGATCTTCCTGCTTCAGTGCCTCCGCGTCATAGTCACCGAATTGACTGTGAAGTTTGGCGGCGTTGCTATCCGGACGAAACGCGTTCGGATACGCGTTGTCCTTTGCGCGCAGATTCGTCAGTTTCTCCCTGCGCAATCTTGACTGTTCGTTGTCGGACACGACGCCTACAACCCCGCTCTCAGACTGGCTTCAATAAACTGATCGAGTTCACCGTGAAGAACTGCGTCGGTATTACCGGATTCAACACCGGTACGAATATCCTTGATCCTGGACTGATCCAGCACATAGGATCGAATCTGATGTCCCCAGGATATATCGGGTTTGGATTCTTCGATTTCCTGCCGTTTGCTCACAGTCTTCTGTCGCTCGATGTCGTAAAGTCTTGCCCTTAACATAGACATTGCTTCGGCCCTGTTCTTGTGCTGCGATCGATCATTCTGGCACTGTACGACAACACCGGTTGGTTTGTGGGTGATTCGTACTGCAGAGTCAGTTTTGTTGACATGCTGACCACCGGCACCGCTTGACCGATACGTATCAATTCGAAGGTCGCCTGGATCAATATCAATATTGATCTGTTGGTCGACCTCTGGGTAGCAAAATACCGAGGCAAACGAAGTATGCCTGCGCTGACCGGAATCAAATGGAGATTTTCGCACCAAGCGATGGATTCCACTCTCAGTACGTACCCACCCGAATGCGTATTCTCCCTTAATTTTCAGTGTAGCGCTTTTTATTCCGGCTATATCACCTTGAGAGTAGTCTACCACTTCAGAGTCAAATCCCTTTTTCTTTGCCCAATAATCGTACATTTCGAACAACATCTGAGCCCAATCTTGAGCTTCTGTGCCACCAGACCCGGGCTTGATATCCACGAAAGCATTGGCGGAATCCAATTCGCCGCTGAACAGGCTTTTGAATTCAAGTTCATCAGTCTGTTTCTGTAACTCAAATACTTCCTCTGCGATTGAAGCGACGGTTTCGGCATCGTCTTCGGCCACAGCGAGTTCCCACAGCTCAATTGCATCTGATACTGATGAATGCAGCGATTGGACCGGCTGAAGAGTTCTTTCGAGATTGACTCTTTGCTGATTGAGTTGCTGACTGCGTTCAATATCCTGCCATACCGCAGGATCTTCAAGAGATTCAATGATCTGTTGTAATTTCAGGATCTTGTTGTCAACGTCAAAGAAACCTCCTTAACGCATCAACCCGTTCACCTAGATCGTTCAAAATTTCGCTTGTTGAACCCGTTTCCATCATAAATTACCTACAACTATCGCTATAAACCGTCATTTTATTCCGGTAATTAACCTAATCCGAGTTCCATTTGGTTTTCCCAAATATACCTGAGCAAATATATAATGTGCCAGTTCTAGTACTCAATTACACGAACCAGACGTCAACCCATACAACCCATGAAAATTGGTGTTCCAAGAGAAATCCATAACAATGAACGGCGAGTCGCTGTAGCGCCTGAAATTGTTCCGTCAATCTTGGAAATGGGATTCGAGGTTCTCGTGGAATCCGGAGCCGGCGAATTGGCTAATTATACTGATTCCGCCTATGAATCTGCAGGCGCAACCGTACTACCCGCCGGGACAGCAGTGTGGGAGAATGCGGATGCAATTGTAAAAGTCCGCGCTCCCGAATTCAATGAGAGCGGGCAGTACGATGAAATAGATCTGCTTTCGTCTGGACAGTACTTGATCGCATTTCTATGGCCTGCGCAAAATCCCGAAATTCTGCAAAGCTTGTCTGAAAAAGGTGTCAGCGCAATATCGATGGATGCGGTGCCGCGAATTTCACGCGCACAGAAACTTGACGCCCTTTCTTCGATGGCGAATGTCGCCGGCTATCGAGCAGTCGTTGAGGCTGCCCAGCACTTCGGTCGTTTTTTCAGTGGTCAAATTACCGCTGCCGGGCGTGTAGCACCCGCAAAAATCATGATTATCGGTGCAGGTGTCGCCGGGCTTTCCGCCATCGGTACTGCAACCAGCCTGGGTGCGATCGTACGTGCATTCGATACCCGACCTGAGGTGAAGGAACAGGTGGAAAGCATGGGTGCCGAATTTCTGGAACTTGATTTCGCAGAGGAAGGATCGGGAGCCGGTGGTTATGCCAAGGTAATGAGCAAAGAATTCATCGAAGCGGAAATGGCGCTGTTCGCAGAGCAGGCCGAGGAAGTTGACATTATTATCACGACCGCACTGATCCCGGGAAGGCCTGCGCCGAAACTGATTACTGAGGAAATGGTCAGGTCAATGAAAACCGGTAGTGTGATCGTTGACCTCGCAGCCGAACAGGGAGGAAACTGTGAATTGACACAGCCCGATGCGGCAGTTTATTCGCACGGTGTGACCATTATCGGATACACGGATTTACCGAGTCGTCTACCGTCGCAATCAAGCCAGATGTATGCTTCCAACATTCGCAATTTCTTCGATGATCTTTGTCCCGACAAGAACGGCGAGATCAAGATCGATATGGACGATGAAGTCATACGCGGTGCTACAGTCGTCCACAATGGCGAAATTACCTGGCCACCGCCGCAAAAGGAACCGCCTCCAGCTCCTGTGCAGAAACCATCGGAGCAAATCGCGCCGTCTCAGACCGCTACCGCAGAAGTCGAACCGGAAAAGAAGAAGTTCAAAATCGGACCTTACGCGTTCGGTCTCGCACTGGCAGCCATCATTGGGTTGGGCTTGTACGCCCCGGCATCATTCTTGACCCACTTCACTGTCTTTGTTCTCGCAATTTTCGTAGGTTGGCACGTAATCTGGAATGTAACCCCATCCCTTCATACACCGCTGATGAGTGTCACCAATGCAATCAGTGGAATTATCATAGTCGGTGCATTGCTGGAAATTGGAGCGGTCAATCCTTACGTCAAGGCTCTCGCGGCCATATCGATACTAATTGCCTCAGTGAATATATTCGGTGGATTTCTTGTTACGCAGCGCATGCTCAGGATGTTCAAAAAGTAAATGTTTGAAGGCCTGATAAACTCGCTGTACATCATAGCGTCTATATTCTTCATTCTGAGTCTCGGCGGCTTGAGCCATCAAACTTCGGCTGTGCGCGGAAACATTCTGGGAATTCTCGGGATGATTCTTGCTGTATGCGGAACGATAGCGGCGAAAGCAGTTGACAGTATCGGAATCATCGTCGCGATGATGGCTGTTGGCGGTGTCTTCGGAATCATCGTAAGCATGCGGGTTCAGATGACTGCGATGCCACAACTTGTCGCCATCCTGCATAGTCTTGTAGGTTTGGCTGCGGTATTTGTTGGATTCGCAAACTACATCGAACCACTACACGAGTACGTGGGTGTAGAAAAAGTCGTTCACGAAGTGGAGATTTTCGTCGGTGTCCTCATTGGTGCCATTACTTTTACCGGCTCTGTTGCTGCATTTGGGAAGTTACAAGGTCTGATATCCAGCCGACCACTGATGCTACCCGCGCGTCATTGGCTGAATCTGATCATCGCGATAGTCTGTATCTGGCTCGGTGCCGAGTTTCTCGGTAGTAGTGATCATCAGACCGGTGTCACCGTCCTGCTGATCATGACTCTTCTGGCATTCGTACTCGGATTGCATCTCGTACTTGCCATCGGTGGCGCGGACATGCCCGTGGTCATATCCATGCTGAACAGTTATTCAGGATGGGCAGCGGCAGCAACAGGATTCATGCTTGAAAACGATCTTCTGATTTTGGTTGGAGCGCTTGTCGGAAGCAGTGGCGCTATTTTAAGTTACATCATGTGCCGAGCAATGAATCGCCATTTTGTGAGTGTCATTCTTGGTGGATTTGGCACGACCGGTGGTACAGCTGTCGGGTCAATCGAAGGCAGCATCTCCGAAATCAACGTGGATGAAGTTGCAGGTTTGCTTTCGTCGTCGGATTCTGTCGTAATCGTACCGGGTTACGGACTTGCGGTCGCTCATGCGCAGCACCCTGTTGCGGAACTAACCCGTAAATTACAGGACAGCGGCAAACAAGTTCGATTTGCAATTCATCCGGTGGCTGGCAGAATGCCGGGACATATGAACGTCTTGCTCGCCGAAGCCAAAGTGCCATACGACATTGTCGAAGAAATGGACGAAATCAACCCGGACATGCCTGCTACCGATATCGTCATGGTAATCGGCGCGAACGATATCGTGAATCCCTCGGCCCAGGACACGCCCGACAGCCCGATAGCCGGAATGCCAGTTATCGAAGTCTGGAAAGCGAAACATACAATTGTCCTGAAAAGAAGTATGGCATCCGGATATGCTGGAGTGGACAACCCTCTTTTCTACAAGGGCAACAACAGAATGTTCTTCGGCGATGCCAAAGACAGTCTGGACAAACTGGTTTCAATGGTTGGTTAGCCTTTCGGCAGTGGTTACTCCAGTCTCATAGAGGTACAACCGAATTCGACCAAATATTGACTGTTTGCCAAGCGTAGAAAGTAGTGCGGTTCGTCTTTAATCCTCACGCCCCTCTAAAGTACCTTCGGAACCGAACTAATCCACAATATCAGTTAATCGGTATCTTGTAGTCCCACCGTTGTCATCATCAAATGGATGAACGGTTGCAAACCACGAATCAATACCAGTGTTATTGGGATGACCAATACGTAGCTGGCGAGCAATAGACGAGCGAACTTCCTCAGGGTATAAGTTAACACCTTCAATCGCTGATATCTGATCACATCACAATTAGCATGTCAAGAGTCACTTCGTTTTACAATTCAACTCCGAGTGCATGCAACATACCGAGTAGAATCCTTGCTGAAATCGAATTGAATTTGGCATACTGTGGGAGGATTGCAGTCTTGCCGCAATCGATACGTGATGAATTAAATCGCTGTTCTGGCGGAGAGGGAGGGATTCGAACCCCCGGAAGGTTGCCCTTCAACGGTTTTCAAGACCGCCGCTTTCGTCCACTCAGCCACCTCTCCGTTTCGTGGAACCAAATATCCAGATGCGTTTATCCGAATACAGCGAAACAGGCAGTTACAGGAGTTGCCTGATGTAATAAATTCAAGGATTTGCGACTGTATGGAAATGCAGTCAAAGGCCTTGAATAATTATGAACTATCTTTATATTACAAGTAGGATTTTTAGCCAGTAAATTTGAATTTATGCTTCCGTAATCGTACAATTGACTTATCTTCATTTTTCAAGAGGAACCTTTCTATGAGATTTAACGACCAAGTACTTTCCCAACAGAGAACTTCAAGCGTCGTTGTCAACAGAGTTCTCCGGAACACCTACATTCTGCTGTCGATGACTCTGTTGTTTTCTGCCGGTGTGGCGGCAGTGTCTGCCACGATGAACTGGCCAGAGCTCAGAGTTGTCCCCACACTGTTAGGATTTTTCGGATTGCTGTTTTTGACCAGAGCACTGCGAAATTCAGTATGGGGAATTGTCAGCGTATTTGCTCTTACCGGTTTTCTGGGATTCACCCTTGGGCCAATAATTTCGTATTTCGTAACAATCGTTCCAAACGGTCATCAGATTGTCATGACCGCATTTGGTGGAACCGGACTGATCTTTCTGGGATTGTCCGCTTACGCACTGACAACGAGAAAGAATTTTGCATTCTTGGGTGGTATGCTGTTTGCCGGTATTTGGACTGCATTCCTCTTGTCGCTCGTCACAATAGTTTTCAAACTGCCTCTGCTGGCAATAGCGGTTTCCGGAATGTTCATCATATTGATGTCCGGCTTGATTCTCTATAAAACCAGCGCAATTGTCCATGGTGGTGAGACAAACTACATCATGGCAACCGTTACACTGTTTGTCTCCATCTACAATCTGTTTGTCAGTCTGCTACATATTCTTGCAATCTTTGGAGGGCGCGAATAAGCGAGTCGCTATAGATTCCTTTCAAGGAGTTTGATCGAACAGAGCCGTCGCCTACCGGGCGGCGGTTCTTTCTTTATGCAGAGTTTGCAGGCGGTACGGGATTACCGTCTTCGTAGAGTCGGAAAGCGCGGCACAAATTGCCTTCGCCGCAGATATCGTTGTGAAATGAGCAACGTTTCGCTTCAAAGCCTCTTTCAAAATTGTTTCAGAATCGGCCACACTGGCTTTCTTACGCGGAACATTCACAATCAGATCGATCTCATTGTTCTTTAACATGTCTACAACATGAGGGCGACCTTCGCGCACCTTATTGACGCGACTGACCTCGATACCATGGCTTAACAGCAATTTGGCTGTACCATCAGTTCCAAACAGTGTGTACCCTCTATCAGCAAGGATACTCCCAACTTCAACAATTCCGGATTGATCATCGCCAGTCACGCTGAGCAGCGCATTCCCCGACTCAGCAATGGAGTATCCGGTTGCATGATAAGCTTTCCAGTAGGCTTCTCCGAAAGAGCGACCAATACCCATGACCTCACCGGTACTTTTCATTTCTGGGCCAAGTATCGGTTCCGAACCAGGCAACTTTTCAAACGGAAAAACGGCTTCCTTGACGCTATAGAAAGAAGGTATGATCTCGCGAGTTATACCCTGTTGCCGGAGAGTTTGCCCCAACATACATCGAGCTCCGACTTTTGCCAAGGGAATTGACGTCGCCTTTGATACGAATGGAACTGTACGAGAAGCTCTTGGATTGACTTCCAAGACATAAATTTCATTACCCTTGATTGCGAACTGAACATTCATCAACCCGACAACATTCAACGCGAATGCCATTTCCCGAGTTTGCTGACGAAGTCCATCCTGTAATTCCTCTGTCAGACTGAACGCTGGTAATGAACAGGATGAATCACCGGAATGCACTCCCGCAAGCTCAATGTGTTGCATGATTCCTCCAATGAACACCTCGCCTCCATCACAGATCGCGTCGACGTCGACTTCAATGGCATCACTTAAAAATTTGTCAAGCAACACCGGTGAGTGATGCGAAACATCAATTGCAACTCCCATATAGGCCTGTAACTGTTCAGGGTCGCGGACAATTTCCATAGCCCTTCCACCGAGAACATACGATGGCCGTACGACCATCGGATAACCAATTTTGTCAGCCGCTTTCAAGGCATCCTCAATCGTAACTGCAGTGGAATTCGGAGGTTGTCTCAGTCCAAGCCTGTGAAGCAGACCCTGGAAATACTTTCTATCCTCGGCTTGATGAATCGAATCAGCGGAGGTACCGATGATACTCACTCCTGCACTGGTGAGATCTTTGGCGATTTTAAGCGGCGTCTGACCGCCATATTGAACGATCACACCATCGGGATTCTCAATACGACACACTTCCAGCACATCTTCCACAGTCAGCGGCTCAAAATACAACCGGTCCGATACATCATAGTCTGTGGATACTGTTTCGGGATTACAGTTCACCATAATCGTCTGATAGCCATCTTCTCGCAATGCCATTGCCGCGTGCACGCAACAGTAATCGAATTCAATACCTTGCCCGATTCGATTGGGTCCGCCGCCTAAAACAACGATTTTTTTGTCACTGCTGGGATTTGATTCGCACTCGTTCTCGTAGGTGGAATACATATACGCGGTAGGTGTGTCAAATTCACCAGCGCAGGAGTCGACACGCTTGTAAACCGGGTGTATGCCAAGCGTATAACGCAGGGTTCGGATTTCCTTCTCATCTGTTCCCAGCAATTCGGCCAGTCTGTGATCTGAAAAACCTTGACGTTTCCACTGGCTGAGTGATTCAGCAGAAATCTCACCGTAATTCAATTTGATTTCGTTTTCTGCAATAATCAAGTGTTGAATTTCCGAAAGAAACCATGGATCAATACCTGTCAACGCATTGATCCGATCAACGCTCATATTTCTGCGGAACGCCTCTCCGATATACCAAAGACGCTCTGCTCCGGGTATGCTGAGTTTAGAGAGCATCAAGTCATCGATGCTTCCATCCGTCCCTGTCAATTCTTTGGGTGATTCAAAGCCGAATGATCCGATTTCCAGACTACGAATTGCTTTCTGAAGCGATTCCTGAAATGTCCGGCCGATCGCCATGACCTCACCGACTGATTTCATCTGAGTAGTCAGTGTCGCGTCCGATTGTGGAAATTTCTGAAAATCAAACCGCGGAATTTTTGTGACGATGTAATCAATTGTCGGTTCAAATGATGCTGGCGTGGCACCACCGGTAATGTCATTCTGAAGCTCGTCCAGGGTGTAACCTACCGCAAGCTTTGCAGCGACTTTCGCAATCGGAAACCCAGTTGCTTTCGAAGCCAGTGCTGATGATCTCGATACTCTCGGATTCATCTCAATGATCACCATTCTTCCGTTTTTGGGATTGATTGCGAACTGCACATTTGAGCCACCGGTATCTACGCCGATTACCCGCATTACAGCAATACTTGCATCTCGCATTCGCTGATATTCCTTGTCAGTCAATGTCTGTGCAGGCGCAATGGTTATCGAGTCTCCTGTGTGCAATCCCATGGCATCGAGATTTTCGATAGAACAGACAATGATGCAGTTGTCGCTGTTGTCCCGAACAACCTCCATTTCGAATTCTTTCCAACCCGCAATACTTTCCTCGATCAGCAATTCGCTAGTCGGCGAAGCACGCAATCCTCTCAGGCAGATATCCATGAACTCATCACGGTTGTACGCAATTCCACCGCCGGATCCACCCAGAGTGAATGATGGGCGGATAATTGCCGGAAATCCGATATCCGAAAGCACCTGCAGCGCTTCTTCCAAGCTGTGAGCCAGCGCTCCTCGAACATATTCAAGTCCTATCTCATCCATGCAGTCGCGGAATTTTTCGCGATCTTCAGCTTTGTCGATGGATTCCCTGGTTGCGCCAATCAATTCGACGCCGTATTCCTCCAGTACATTCTTTCGAACAAGGTCTAGCGTACAATTCAACCCGGTCTGTCCGCCCATAGTCGGCAAGATAGCATCGGGTCGTTCGGCTTTGATAATTTCTGTCACAGACTGCCAGCGAATAGGCTCGATATATGTGGAATCTGCAAACTCCGGATCTGTCATGATCGTAGCTGGATTCGAATTGACAAGAACGACCCGATAGCCTTCATCTTTCAATGCTCTGCAGGCCTGTACACCTGAGTAATCGAACTCACAGGCCTGTCCGATCACGATCGGACCAGCACCGATGATCAATATTGTTTCCAGGTCGGTTCGCTTAGGCATGTCTTAATTCAGCGGATGTCGTCGATTTCCGTTGCCGCATCATATTAATGAAACGATTGAATAATGCAGAACAGTCATGCGGTCCTGGACTGGCTTCAGGATGCCCCTGAAATGAGAATGCCGGATATTCGATGTGTGCCAAACCCTGTATGGTGCCGTCAAACAATGAACGGTGCGTAACGACAACATCGTCAGGTAGTTGGTCATCGTCCACCGCGAAACCATGATTCTGACTCGTAATCATGATTTCCCCTGTCGACAGATCTCTCACAGGATGATTGGCACCGTGGTGACCGAATTTCATCTTCATGGTACGTCCCCCAGAAGCAAGCGCGAGTAACTGATGCCCGAGACAGATACCAAATATCGGTATGTATCGCTGCAGAATCTGTTTGATATTATCAATCGCGTACTCGCACGGCTCAGGGTCACCCGGACCATTGGAGAGAAAAACACCATCAAATTCGTTGTCAAGTTCATCGTAATTCATTTGTGCAGGAACAACTGTTACTTCACAACCTCGATCAGAAAGCATACGTAAGATGTTGTGTTTGATTCCAAAATCGTATGCCGCTACAGAAAATCGCTCGGCTGAACTCACAACTTTCATTGAACTGCCAGAATCAAGATCAAAGGTCCCTTCGTGCCACTTATAGATAGATTTTGTAGAGACTTCCTTTGCCAGGTCCATACCCTTTAGCCCAGGAAATTGTCGGGCCATGCTGATCGCAGTATCAGCATCCACTGGAGATTCGCTTGTTACACAGCCGTTCTGTGCCCCCTTGGATCTGATCAGTCTTGTCAGCTGTCGGGTATCAATACCGTGAATACCCACTACATTGTTGCGCTTTAGAAATTCACTGATGGATAATTCAGATCGCCAGTTGCTGATTCGGGTCGGGAGATTTTTGATCACCATGGCTGATGCATGAATCGTATTGGCTTCGACATCGTCCGAATTCACCCCAACATTTCCAATCTGTGGGTGCGTAAAAGTAACGATTTGCTGTGAGTAGGAGGGATCGGTAATGATTTCCTGATAACCCGTAATTGAAGTATTGAAAATGACTTCACCGACCGAACTACCGGACGCACCGAACGCATAGCCCTCGAATACGCTGCCATCTTCCAAGGCGAGCAGGGCTTTATTCGTTCGTACAGCGTTCATTCAAACTCAAGTTGGAAAACTAATTGTCCTGCAATCGGATGCGGATTACTGTAATCAGCACTAAATTTCGTATTAATGTCACTAATTTGAAACAGATTCTCGCTCGAATCAGCCTCATGGATTTTCAATTCGCAAAGACTATCTGCAACTTTCCCATTCCGTTGCTTCCGGTCAGCGAAATGTTTCTGGATAACTACAACACAGGTAAAATCTGCACTACTGTATTTCTTCGTTACTTCTCGCTGCCTGGTGCGTCAACATCCCCTTGACGGCTACGCAATATGACTGATCAATCAAACCCCAGTACATCCGTCATTTGGTAGAGGCCTGGCGGGCGACTTGACAGCCACAAAGCGGCGCGAACCGACCCACTGGCATAAGTCATTCTACTGGAAGAGCGATGCGTAATCTCAACCCGTTCTCCGGGTGCTGCGAACATGACGGTGTGTTCCCCCACTATGTCTCCCGCCCGAATAGTCGCAAATCCAATTGTTTTATCTTCCCGTGCACCAGTTCTACCATGCCTGACGAATCGTCCATGTTCTCCGAGTGACCGCCCAAGTGTTTCTGCAACAACTTCGCCCATTTTCAGTGCTGTACCAGATGGTGCATCCACCTTCGCCCGATGATGCGCTTCAATCACTTCGACATCAACTGAATCTCCGAAAGTTGCAGCAGCCATCTGCAGCAATTTAAGGCATAAATTCACACCGACACTCATATTTGGTGCGGCAACCACTCTAATGCTCTGCGCGGCGTTCTCAAGTTCGTTCGAATCTTGTTCTGTCAGCCCTGTGGTACCAATAACGATATCTTTGCCGGCTGCGGCACATTGCGCAACATGCTGCATCGTCGCTTCCGGTGTGGTGAATTCGATCAGGACATCAAACATATCGGGATCGAGTTTGTCCTTGACTTCCACACCGACATCACCGATACCGGCAAGCGAACCTACATCCGAACCTATCGAACTGTTTCCGGGCATTTCAGTCGCATGAGTCAATTGCACATCTTGCGAATCGCAGACCGCTTGAACCAATGTTTTGCCCATTCTACCGGCTGCGCCGGAAACTGCAATTCTCAACATATCTGACAAATATCGAACGCCTTGACAACTGAAGTAGCTAGCGTAATCGCGTCAGCTCACACCAGTCAAATTCAACTCGTTATTATCGCAAATTTAGTCTGTTCGCCTGCGCGTTATTACGCTCTTGAGTGGGGTGATTTTAACCTCATCAATCACAGAACCCGGTCGTGACTCAAGCATCATAAACACGGCCTCAGCCACATCTTTTGGAAGGACATAATTGTCGGGAGAATCACCATGTGTAAATTGCGCCTGATTATAAAATTCGGTTTTGGCCATACCAAGCGTAACAATTCCTACCTGTATCCCATCCGAAGAACATTCACGCCGCAGTGACTTTACGAACCCATCAGTAGCGGATTTAGTCGAGGTATAAACCGCACCTCGACGGCCTCCCGACAACGCCGACTCTGATCCGATAAATATCAACCTGCCCTTCCTCGCTTGCTTCATCTGCGGCAGAAAAGCTCTTGCAAGAAACACGGTCGAAAGCAGATTGGTGTTGACCAGATCTGTTATCTGATCGTACGAAAACTCCTCCAGGCTGCCGAATCTTCCATAACCTGCACAAAATACAATCGCATCCACATCGGTATAGCGTTTGGCCAGTATGGGCAAATGATTTTTGAGTGCAGTTAGATCAGATAGATCGATGTTTTCTTGGACGAAACGATCTGCAAAGGACTTCTTCAACTCGTCAGCACACCGCCTGGACAACCCCACAACTTCATACGAGTTTTCAAGCAACTGCTTCGCAACTGCCTTGCCTATACCGGAACTCACACCTGTAACCATGACTACAGAGGACATCAGCCTGACTCCAACTCCAACTCATCGAAATGTATTCTGTCCGAATCTATGAATTCAACTAACCGCTCGTAACACCATCCTTTCATATCTGTTTCTACAGATTTCGGATAGGTCACGGTCCCATTGCTTAGTACAAACGGTTGAGCAACGAATTGACTATCCGGGTATAGATTCTCCAACGTCCGGTAAAATTCCTTTGGCAGGCGAAATGTGCCGATTGTGACGGAATGAATCAGATCCGGATCAACGGAAGAAAATATCTTTTCTATCAATTCGTGATACTGAACTTGGTAGTCGCGTACAAAAATCAACGGATCAAAACGCAAACCTATTTTCCAATCGCGTTCCTGAAGTCTTACCATCGCAGCGATCCGTTTGTCCAATCGCGGTACTTTATGTTCCAACGAAGCGGATATCCTGTCAGGTGTCACGCTGAATGCGGTTACAACATTGGGAACAACATCCTGATTAAGCAGTGATCTTATCTGTGTACTCTTGGTCCTAAGTTCCAACCAAACATGATCCAACGACTTGACTGTTTCAATGAAGTATTCGGCCATTCCAATAATTGGTTCCATCGCCAGACTGTCACAGTCATAACCGGAAAAATACCAAACCTGCTCGTGCGAGCCATGCTCGGATGCAGAATTTCTGATTGACTCTGCAAATTCGTCATAGTTCACAAATACGACATGGACTGCAGAACGGTACATTCCCTGAAGAAAGCAGTAACGACAATCATAAATGCAATTCAACATCACAGAAAAATAATAGTTGTGATCGCCTCCAACACCATAGCCAGCTGGAACCGGTAGAACATGGTTTCCGTACTTGCGAGCGAGCATCAACGAAGGACGTTGTTTCTGAAGTCTGAAGTCCTGCGCTTTACGATTGAAAATTTCACCGTACCGTTCACATTCAACCTTATCTGCTGAAGGAAACTGACTCAGAACGCGTTGTGTCAATGAATGCTCTGACACCTCTCTTTCCACGTAGATTGTCGAATACATGATAGTACGCCTATAAATTATTCCAGTGTTGGTCCAGACAACTCCGGATAGATTCCAGCATAACTGAAGTACTCTGACAATCACGAATCATATCAGAAGTTACTTTAATATCTTTGTTTAATATTTTGGTTTTGTGCAGATATTTCCGCAATATTCTACGTTGCGTTACAGTCATTCGCCAGTATTGGGCAAATTCAACTGTCGGATCTTCAGGTTCAAGACGTTGTACAACAGAGCTAGCGAGATTTCGCAACTGGCTACATAGCACAACGATCGACTCAACGTGATTGTCGATGAATTTTTCGACATCTTTCTTTGTCAGACGCTGAACCGAATTCTCTCGGTTATCCGATACAACCTTGAAACAGTGAATCATTTCGAGTGTCGAAAATTTTGACGCTGACGCCGCAAAACCAAATGCTTCCATATCGTATCCGGTATGCTCTTGATATTCCGTCTCAACCACATTGACTGTAGTCACCTTTCCTGTCGGCAATCCGAAATCGATAGCAAATACGGGAAATAAAGTCCGCTTGGTGACACTATCGACAATACAGTTTGCGAGAAATGAAGTTCCGATATCATAGCTTCGATGGCCTGCAACGCCTATGTTCAACCAAGCGTTCACATCGGTAGACGTGCTTTGCTTCGAAAGATTCCGGACAGCTTCTTCCGAATTTTTCGCACCGATTCCACTAACAGTCAAACTGAATTGATCGTTCCCATATATCAAGAAACGATCACCTTTTCGCGAAACTCTTTCTAAACCAAATCGATCTATCAGAGGCAAAGCTTCTGATTTCATCGCCACTACAATGTTTACTGAAGCAGTCATTCAAGGCTAACCAATTCGTTTTGGTATTGCAGTTGTAACCCCTCAAATTCACTCGCTTCGATTTCCCGCCCTCTTCTGCGGGCTCCGTTGATGTAGATCGAGAGTTTCTTGATCAGAACTTCAATCGTCAACTTCCGATAGTTTTTGCTGAGAGTATCAGATTGCAACAGCTTAAGCAGAGCCCTGATTCTAAACCGATCCATCGCTGGATACGCTCGAGAGAGCTGGTCTTCATGACCACCATATTTGATTACCAGATGTTCATCAACGAATCCGACGGGATACTTTGATGTCACTCGCAGCCACATGTCGTAATCCTCGCAAACCGGTAACTCCTCATCAAAAAGCCCAACATCGGAAAATACTGTGCGATTGACAATCACAGCGGACGGTGAAATCGCGCAAAGTGGCAAACATTTCGAGAAAATCCATCCCCCCGATTTTGCGTGATACCTTTTGGGATTCACGCGAATACCTTTTCGAATCCAGATCTCATCGCTATGACAGATCTGATACTCGGGATTCTGAGTTAGGAAATCGACCTGCATCTCGAGCTTCCTGGAATGCCATTCATCATCCGAATCAAGGAAAGCAATCCATTCGTGACTACTGGCTGAGATGCCCACATTACGCGCACGACTGACCCCAGCGTTCTCCTGACTGATCGCACTGACGGTGGAGGAATAATTCGAACGCAATAACTCGATCGTATCGTCAGTTGATCCATCGTCAACAACGATCACCTGACGTGGCGGAAGACTCTGCGAAAATACAGAATCCAATGCCCTTTTTAGCAGTTCACTTCGATTGAATACTGGAACAATTACCGAAACGTCCAACACCAGTCAGAGAAGCCCTCGAATCGCATCGCGCTCTTCAATCAACTCATTTTCTGTGATACGCATCTTTTCCTGACTGAACTCACTAATCCCGAGTTCTCGGACAATCTGGTAGCCACCATCACGACATATCACAGGAAAGGAGTAGATAAGATCTGGAGTCACACCATAGGATCCATCGCTGACAATGCCCATGCTTGTCCAATCGCCACCAGGTGTACCTTGCGCCCAGGTACGAATGTGATCTATCGCAGAAGAACCTGCTGACGCCGCACTGGACAGGCCTCTGGCCGCGATGACTTCCGCCCCTCTTTTTTGTACTTTGGGAATGAAGTCATTCTTGACCCAATCCATGTCGACCCGGTTGAGTACTGGTTGACCGTTGACAGTCGCATGGTGAACGTCAGGGTACTGGGTGGCCGAGTGATTTCCCCAAATAATAACTTTCTTCACAGCGTATGCGTGTTCCCCGGTTTTTGCTGCAATCTGACTTACCGCACGATTATGATCCAACCGTGTCATCGCTGAAATCTGAGATACATTCAGACGTTTCAGTTTGCTCGCTGTTATCAATGCATTGGTATTGGCCGGATTACCCACAACCAAAACTTTCACTGATTGACTCGCGACCTGATCTAAAACGGCACCTTGAGCAGTGAATATCCGAGCGTTCGCCTCAAGTAAATCTTTGCGCTCCATCCCCTTGCCGCGCGGCCGAGCACCAACCATCAAAACGTAATCAGCATCGGCAAATGCGGTTTCAGGGTTATCGGTCGCAACAACACCGGCCAATGTCGGAAACGCGCAGTCGTCTAATTCCATCACCACACCCGATAATGCATCCATCGCCGGAGGGATTTCAAGCAATTGAAGAATAACCGGTTGATCCGTGCCAAGCATGTCTCCCGCAGCGATACGAAACAATAGACTGTAACTGATCTGACCTGCAGCACCGGTTACTGTGACCCTGACCGGATTGTTCATGAAATTTGCCTCCCGTTTATTCAGATTGAATTAAATAATCTACAGATGCAGATTGTAACTGCAATCCCGATCTCAATAAACCGATAATCAAATTTTGACCAATCTCGGATCGGGTCCCTCATTGAAAACTTTACCCACTAGCAATTCCAAATGAACGTGGATAAATTGAGAGAACAGTAATTCCCATGCAACGGGAACCAGTATCCGATATCAATAATGCAGGAATGCATCTGTGTCGCTGTCGTCCGACAACGCTTTCAGATCACTTTTTCACTTGTCCGAACGTTTCGGCTCCGTCTGCAAGAAATTGTAACTCTTCAGCCGTAGATTCCCGACCCAGAATCTCATTTCTATGCGGAAACCGACCGAATCTCTCAATTATGTCCCTATGCATTTCGGCAAACTCTACAGATTCCTTCGCACTTTCTGACTGAGTCTCGGTTACCGCAACATCAGCCAGCAAATTGAACATCTTGACTGACAAATTTTGAACTTGAAGGTCCTCAGAATGTTGGAGAGGCATGTAAGCAAATAACAGTTCAAGATACGCCATGGAATTATCCAATCCAGAATCTATGACTTTTTTCGCCAATCGCAATGCCTCGTTGTCGTAGGCAAAGGCTTGAGGTGTTCCGCGATAGATATTTCGAGGAAACTGATCCAAGGTAATGATCAACGCCAGTATGCCTTTCGGATCAGATTCCAGATCGCTCGCATGCCCGTTGGCCACAAATTCGATCGCTGGTTCGAACTGCTGAACAGCCTGATCAAATGAGACCGGATTGATAAACCACATATCCATGCGTCGTTGGAATTCTTCTTCAGATTCCGCGCTGCCGCCGAACCAAAATTCGAGTATGGTGTCTACATCAAAGTCCACAAATAGCAACCTGTTTCACGGGCAGAAATTAATCGATTCTCGAACTTGTGGCATAATACCATTTGGCTCACTCTGAAAATTTTAGGACACTCACAGCAATGAACAAAACCGTTAGTTTCCTGTTTAAGTTCTTGACAGTTGGCCTATTTGTTGTTCTGGCTTTATTGTTGCTAGTTATTATCGTTGTCGTCTGGCAGTCTTGACAATTTCAATGAGTTTCTGCAATTGATTTCAATGACCGGCCGCCAGGAATGATAGTTTGCGGACACGTTCGATCCGCTCTTTCTCACGGTTGCGAACAACCGCCGTAAATTCAGCCTAAAGAGCTGAATACTGATACAGGTTCAATCTTCGTCGTGAAAGATTACGTCCGAATCCACCAGTTGGACGTAAGCCATCGGTGCTGCATCACCGGCGCGGTATCCGCACTTGAGTATTCGTGTATAGCCGCCAGGACGCGTTTTGTAACGCTCCCCGAGTGTATCAAAAAGTTTCTGCACCATCTCGCGATCTCTGAGTCGAGAAAATGCAAGTCTTCTATTTGCAAGTGAAGGGCTTTTCCCAAGTGTGATAAGTGGTTCGACAATCCGTCTCAACTCCTTGGCTTTCGGCACAGTTGTCTGAATCTGCTCATGACGAAGCAAGGAAGCAGCCATATTCTTCATCATCGCATTTCGATGACTTGAAGTGCGATTGAGGTGTCGTCCTGATTTACGGTGTCGCACGGCTTATCAACTTCCCAGTCTTTCGAGTTCAGAAGTATCCCGTCGCAAACTTGGCGGTGGCCAATTCTCAAGCTTCTGTCCTAGCGAAAGATTACGTTCCGCCAGCACGTCCTTGATCTCGGTCAGCGATTTCTTACCGAGATTAGGTGTCTTCAAAAGCTCTGTTTCGGTTTTCTGAACCAGATCACCAATATAGTGAATCTGCTCCACTTTAAGGCAGTTGGCCGACCTGACGGTCAATTCAAGTTCATCCAATGGCTTGAGAAGTTCCGTATCGAATTGAGGTTCTTCCTCGACTTCTGGTTCCTCAACTGTTTCTTGCAGATTGGCAAACGTTTCAGTTTGAGTATGCAGAATTGTCGCAGCATGGCGAACCGCGTCGCGCGGCTCGATTGTTCCGTTTGTCTCAATGTCCAATATCAACTTGTCAAAATCTGTTCTCTGACCAACTCGGGCATTATCGACTTTGTAGGAAACACGTCGAATCGGTGTGTAGTAGGCGTCAACCGCCAACTTGCCGATTTCCGTCGAGGATTGTTCGATTCCAGTATCCAGCAAACGATAACCATGCCCACGAGTCACTGTCAATTCCATGACCAATCTAGAGCGGGAAAGAAGGTGCGCAATCACAAAATCCTTGTCGATAATTTCAATATCATGAGTTTCTTCGATATCTGCCGCAGTAATTACGCTTGGACCCTTCTTATCAAGTTTCAGCACTGCCTTATCTCGATCCTTGCCGTGCATCTTGACAGCAAGATTCTTTAGATTCATCAATATCTCGATAACTTCCTCTCGAACTCCGTCAATGACGGTGAACTCATGCAGTACATCGTTCTCACCATCGGAAATTTTCACTTCTGTTATTGCTGCTCCAGGCATTGAAGACAGTAAAATTCTCCTAAGCGCATTTCCCATTGTGTGGCCGAATCCCCTGGCGAGTGGCTCAAGAAAAATTTCGGCTCGCTTGTCAGAGATTTCCTTCACCTTGATCGTCCGGGGAGCCAAGGTCAAGAATTCAGAAACGTCGTAGTTTTGTTCCATATTCAAACTCGTGTCAAATTACTTGGAGTAATAACCAATGACCAATGTTTCATTAATGTCATCAGTAATGTCTTCGCGGTCAGGTAAATTCTTGTAAATGCCTTTGAAGTTGCCGACGTCGACCTCAATCCATGGAGGAAATCCGATGCGTTCGGCGATATCAAGAGAAAATATAACCCGCTCCTGAGTCTGGCTCTTCTCTCGTACCTGCACCACATCACCTGGTTTAACCTCATAGGACGCAATATTAACGCGCTTGTTGTTGACTTCAATTGCGTTGTGACTGACTAGCTGTCGTGATTCGGCTCTCGTTGAACCAAACCCCATTCGATACACAACATTGTCCAATCGCGATTCAAGAATCTGAAGCAGATTAATTCCAGTAGAACCCTGTCTTCTGGAAGCTTCGGTGAAGTGACGACGAAACTGTTTCTCCATCACACCATAGGTTCTTCTGAGTTTCTGCTTCTCTCTTAAGAGTCGACCAAATACTGTTACTCTGGGGCGCCTGGAGGCAACTTTTTGGCCTGGCAGTTTTTCAAATCGACACTTTTCAGTGATTGATTTGAAATCTCCTCGCCGTTTCAGCCCAAGGTCTACCTGTTCGCGCCGTGCGAGTTTGCATGTCGGTCCCGTATATCTTGCCATTGTTCAGCTCCGGTCAGGGTCTTCTACGTTTTGGCGGTCGACAACCATTGTGAGGAATCGGTGTCACGTCCGTGATACGGCTCACTTCCAATCCGGCCGCATTGAGTGCCCGAAGAGCTGAGTCTCGCCCGGGTCCGGGGCCGCATACCTCTACCTCGATATATTTCATTCCCATATCAATGGCGCTTTTCGCGCAATCTTCGGAAGCCATCTGAGCCGCAAATGGTGTGCTTTTTCGCGATCCCTTAAAATCCATTTTCCCCGCAGTCGACCAGCAGAGCACATTGCCCTGTCGATCGGAAATTGTCACGATGGTATTGTTGAACGTCGCGTGAATGTGCGCGATTCCCTCACTGACTGTGCGTTTGATTCTCGTCTTGCGCTTTCTGCCCTTTGTTCTTGCCACCTTAATCTACCACCTATTTGCGAATTGGTCTGCGCGGTCCCTTGCGAGTTCTGGCATTTGTAGAAGTTCTCTGTCCTCTGACAGGAAGTCCGCGTCTATGCCGTAAACCTCGATAACAACCAAGGTCCATTAACCGCTTGATATTCATGGAGACTTCTCTTCTCAAATCGCCTTCAATCATATATTTTGCGACTTCCGAACGAAGTTTTTCTGCCTCTTCATCATTGAGTTCCCGTACTTTCTTGCGACCATCGATCTGTGTATTTTCACAGATTGTGTCTGCGGTTTTAACCCCAATACCGTATATCGCGGTCAACGCGATACGTATGTGCTTCTGTACGGGTAAATTAATCCCTGCTATACGTGCCAATCTACTTCACCTTTCTCGTGACTGTTCAACCCTGTCTTTGCTTATGACGAGGGTCTGAACTGCAATCAACCCTCAAAACACCATTGCGCTTGTAGATCCTGCAGTTACGGCATAATTTCTTTACTGATGCCCTTACTTTCATTTCAAATCTCCTAATTACTATCTGGTGATCCCAAGACCACTGGATATGCTGGATTTTTTCAGCAGGCTCTCATATTGTCTGGACATCAGGTGCGACTGCACCTGTGAGATCAGATCAAGCATGACCACCACAATAATCAGCAGTGAAGTTCCGCCAAAATAAAATGGAACACTCCACTGAACTACCAGAAATTCCGGGATCAGACAAATCACCACCAGGTATATCGCCCCAGCTAACGTCAATCTTGAAACAACTGTATCAATGTACTTGATCGTTTGTGAGCCAGGTCGAATTCCTGGAATGAATGCACCAGATTTCTTCAGGTTATCCGCCATATCCTTCGGGCTGAACACCAGTGCTGTATAGAAGAAGCAGAAAAATGCAATCATTCCTGAATACAGCAACATGTAAATTGGTTGACCTGGCCCAATTGTGGTTGCGATATCCTGCAGCCAACCCATACCTTCCGTCTGACCAAACCAGCTTCCGAGACTCACTGGAAACAGTATGATGCTGGATGCAAAAATTGGAGGAATCACACCAGCCATGTTAATCTTCAACGGCATGTGATGAGTCTGTCCAGCCAGCATTTTCCGCCCTTGCTGCCGTTGCGCGTAGTTCACAGTGATTCTTCGTTGACCTCGCTCGAAGAAAACCACACATCCTGTTACAAAAATCGCACCGACAAACAGAACGAGAACTCCGATCGGAGTAAACGCACCGGTTCTGGCAAGTTCAAGCGTGCCAGCGACAGCCGACGGTAATCCTGCGACAATACTGGCAAAAATCAACAACGAAATACCATTCCCGATGCCGCGCTCAGTCGTCTGCTCGCCAAGCCAGACAAGAAACATGGTACCGGTTACCAGACTCATCACAGTGGTTAACTTGAATCCTATTCCCGGTGTGAGCACAACCGCACTCCCACCTGCAACCTGGCCTTCAATCGCAATTGCAATACCCAGACCCTGAAATGTCGCCAGCAAAACGGTTCCATAGCGAGTGTATTCGGTGATTTTCCTACGCCCAGCTTCGCCTTCCTTCTTCAACTGCTCGAGCTGCGGAATAACCGCACTCATCATCTGCATGATGATCGAAGCCGAAATGTATGGCATAACGCCCAGCGCAAACACGGACAGTCGAGAGAGCGCTCCACCTGAAAACACATTGAAAATGTCGACAATTGAGCCTCGTGTCTGCTCGAACAGTGCCGCCACTGCAACAGGGTCAACACCGGGAACCGGCACATGCGTACCCATTCGAAATACTACCATGGCGCCAATTACAAACAGAATCCGCATCCGCAACTCACTAAGAGTGCCGAGATTCGGTAGTCGTCTTGATGCTTTTGGAGCTGCCATCCGGCTATTCCTCTATCGTTCCGTTAGCGGCTTCGATTGCACTTCGAGCACCCGCTGTTACCATCAGTCCCTTAAGATGAACACTGGAATCTATAGATCCCGACACAATTACCTTGGCTTTCATCGCTTTTCGCGGGACGATACGTAGACGCTTCAGACGTTCAACATCAATAACCGCATCTCCAAGTTTTGCGATCTCACTCAGCCTTACTTCCGCAACTTTACCAGAATTGAGCGAGGTGAACCCACGTTTGGGCAACCGACGTTTGATAGGCATCTGTCCACCCTCGAACCCTGCTCTGACACCGCCGCCGGAGCGCGAGTTCTGTCCTTTGTCTCCACGACCGCATGTACTGCCATGTGTGGAACCCGCACCGCGACCTACTCGCTTGGCTTTCTTTCTTGCACCGGGTGGACTCTGGAGCACGATTCGGTTTTCCATCAATTGATCTCCTCACATTCAACCATATATGAGACCTTGCGTATCATGCCGCGAACCTGCGGTGTATCGTTAAGCTCTCTTGTGTGGTTTATTCGACGAAGTCCGAGTCCGCGCACACACGCCTTATGGCTTTTCAATCGGCCATTGATGCTACGAACCAGTCTGACCCGTACTTTCGGTGTTTGTTTATCGCTCATTATTCAGTCGCCCATCCAAGTATCTAACTCAGAAAATCGCATAAACATTCTTTGATCGCTTGTCAGCAATTTCCTGCGGACTGCGAATTGATGTCAATCCATCAATTGTCGCTCGTGCAACGTTGATCGCATTTGTAGTTCCAACAACTTTCGCAAGCACGTCTCGTACACCAGCCAATTCAAAAATCAATCTCATGGTATCACCGGCAATGATTCCTGTTCCCGCGGAAGCCGGTCGCATCACAACCTTGGCAGCACCATGTCTGCCAATTATCGGATACTGCAGCGTGCCGTTTTTCAGATGAATTCGAACCATGTTTCGTCTCGCATTCTCAAACGACTTCTGTGCTGCGACAGGCACTTCGCGTGCCTTGCCAATGCCGACCCCGACGCGGCCCGCACCGTCGCCCACAACAGTCAATGCAGAAAAGCCGAAAATACGCCCACCTTTGACCACTTTGGCGACGCGGCGCACATTGATCAACTGCTCCTTGATCTCATCGCGATTCTTGCTGTCTTGCTCAGAAATAGCCATCTATCAAATTTCCTCTACTAAATTGCCAGCCCTGCTTCGCGTGCAGCATCCGCAAGTGCCTTAATTCTTCCATGGTAACGGTGACCCGAGCGATCAAAACCAATCTCCTCAATTTTTGATTCCTTTGCTCGTTCAGCGATTCTTGTTCCGACGAGTTTTGCCGCTTCAATATTACCGCCAAACTTCAACGCGGCACGCAATTCTGCTTCACTGGTTGAAGCACTGACCAGAGTCTTCTCACCATCTGGCGATATGATCTGCGCATAAATATGTTTCGAAGAGCGCGTCACACAAAGCCGATTCTTACGGTGCAGTCTCAGCCTCGCACGTGCTTTTCGCGCCCGGCGCAGTCTCTTTGATTTCTTCTCACTCATTGCTTAGCCACTTACACTCTTGGCCTGTTTTCGGCGAATTCTTTCGTCGGAATACCGCACGCCCTTGCCTTTGTAGGGTTCAGGTGGACGCATTCTGCGAATATCAGCCGCAACTTGACCGACTACCTGCTTGTCAACGCCTTTGATTACCAGTTCAACCTGCGAACTGCTTTCTGATTTAACTTCGAAAGTCACGCCTTCAGGCGCTTCATATGCAATCGGATGTGAATACCCAAGTGAGAGATTCACATTTGACCCATTTGCCTGGGCTCTATAACCGGTACCAACCAGAGTCATCTCTCTGTGGAAGCCCTTACTGACTCCAACAACCATGTTATTGATCAACGAACGCATTGTTCCCGACATTGCCCGCGAATTCACGCTTGAATTTCGTGCCTGAACGACGATAGTACTATCCTCGTTCGAGACTTTCACCAATTGATGCACCGGCATCTGCAGACTTCCTTCGGGTCCATCAGCCTTGATGACGCCACCCGACATCTCGACTTTCACGCCGTCAGGAATTACGATCGGTTCTTTGGCTATTCTTGACAAACTCAGGCCTCGCTTAACATACCGTACAGATGATTTCACCACCCACATGGGATTCCTGCGCTTTTTTTGCAGTCATTACACCCTGGGATGTCGACACAATTGCTATACCCAATCCTCCGCTGACTGACGGAAGGTCGTCACGACCTCGATAGACCCGGCATCCTGGGCTGCTCACCCGATCAATTTTTTCGATAACAGGTTTACCTTTGTAGTACTTTAACTTGACTGTCAACTGTCGTCGGGACGCTTCGCCATTCTCGCTGTAATCGACAATGTATCCCTCTTCCTTCAGCACTCGCGCGATCTCGCGCTTCATTCCGGAACCCGGCATCGAGACCTCAACCCGCTCGGCTTTTCCGCCATTGCGAAGCCGAGTCAGCATATCTGCAATTGGATCAGTCATTGACATGAATCATATACTCCGATTAATGAATCCCGCTGTAACCTTTACCAACTGGATTTCGTGACGCCGGGGGCTTCTCCCTGCATGATGATCTCACGCAGTTTGTTTCGTCCCAAGCCAAATCTTCGATAATACCCACGTGGTCGACCTGTCAGACCGCAACGATTACGCTGCCGGCATCGACTGCTATCTCGTGGCAGCTTCTGCAACTGCATTGTCGCTTCCATCCGCTCGTCCAACGACAAGCCTTGTTCGATCACCCGCTTTTTGAGAGCCGCTCGTCGTCTCGCATATCTCTGCACCATTTTTTCTCGTTTGACTTCACGAGCCAATAAGGACTTCTTTGCCATGGTCAGTTCTGCCTCAAAGGAAAATGAAAGCCGCGCAAAAGCGCATCGGCTTCTTCGTTTGTCTGAGCGGTGGTCGTTATCGTAACATTCAACCCGCGAATCACATCAACATTGTCATAGTTGATCTCAGGAAAGACGATCTGTTCCTTGATCCCAAACGAGTAATTGCCGCGGCCATCAAATGACTTTGCCGGCAACCCGCGGAA
The DNA here is from genome assembly GCA_951813075.1 of Arenicellales bacterium. Classification (GTDB taxonomy): domain Bacteria; phylum Pseudomonadota; class Gammaproteobacteria; order Arenicellales; family JAJDZL01; genus JAJDZL01. The sequence continues at coordinate 744,272 of OX638343.1, forward strand.
ATCCCGAATTCTGGGAATCGCAATGGAAATCAATCTATCCAGAAACTCATACATTCTGGTTCGACGCAGTGTAACCATACAACCGATCTCGTACCCCTCTCGGATTTTGAACGCGGCAACAGCGCGTCTTGCCTTCGTTACCACCGGCTTTTGGCCGGCAATCAATTCAAGATCACTGCAGGCATTTGTGATGAGATTCTTGTCCCGCTTACTGATCGCATCGCCCACACCCATGTTCAAAGTGATTTTCGTTACCTTGGGGACCTGCATCAAGTTGTCGTAATTGAATCGCTTTGTCAAGCTGGAAACCAGCTCATCCCGATACAACGTCTCCAGTCTTGCCAGTTCCGTCATGTCAAAACCTCATCATTGGATTTGAAATAGCGGACTTTGGTTCCATCTTCCAAAAATCTGTATCCTATCCGATCGCCCTTACCGGTTGCTGGATTGTAAAGCGCCAGATTCGATAACTGAATCGGCGCCTCCTTCGAAATAATTCCACCAGTCTGATTGGCATTCGGATTCGGCCGCGTATGTTTCTTGATGACATTGACATCGTTGACAAGCGCGCGTCGTCCGTCGGCAGATATACCCAATACCGTTCCGCGTTTCCCGCGATCGCGTCCAGCAAGCACGATTACATCATCTCCTTTTCTGATTCGGTTCATTCTGTCTTTCCTGCTTCAGATCACCTCAGGGGCCAGCGAGACAATTCGCATGAATTTTTCCCTTCTCAGCTCGCGGGTAACAGGTCCGAATATTCGCGTACCGACTGGCTGATGCTGCGCATTGAGCAATACGACAGCATTGCGGTCGAATCTAATCAGCGAACCATCCGGACGTCTCACACCCTTCTTGGTTCGGACCACAACTGCAAAGAACACGTCACCTTTTCGAACCCGACTGTTTGGAATCGCTTCCTTGATGGTGATTCGAATTACATCACCGATACCAGCGTATCGGCGTTTGGAACCACCTAGCACTTTGATGCACTGGACACGTTTTGCGCCACTGTTGTCAGCAACATCAAGCATGGTCTGCATCTGAATCATAGTCTATACACTCCCGTTCAGCTCGAACCGTTTTCGAGTATCTCCACCAGTCGCCAACTTTTCGTTTTCGAAAGCGGTCGACATTGCTCGATAACCACCCGGTCGTTCTCACTGCAGTTGTTGTTCTCATCATGCGCGTACAACTTGGTAAACCGCTTCACATATTTCCGATATAGAGGATGCGGGATCTTGCGCTCAATCTGAACGGCAATAGTCTTATCCATCCGGGCACTGACAACCACACCCGTGACGGTTCGAGAAATTTTTGTTTGCTCTTCGCTCATTTCACTCACTTGTGCGCCATCTCGTTTAGAACCGTCTTGATTCTTGCTATATCTTTTCGAATTTCCATGAATTTTGCAGTATTCGCGAACTGTCCGGTACTTTGCTGAATACGTGTCTCCAACTGTTGGCGTCGCAGCTCGATGACTTCATTGCGAAGTTCCGCTTCTGTCTTGCCGCGTAATTCCTTGGCCGTGTTCATAGCACTCCTTGCCGCTTGGCGAATGTCGTCTGAACCGACAGTTTTGCACCGGCACGTCTGAATGCCTCTCGCGCCATATCTTCTGTTACACCCTCTATTTCATACAGCATGTGACCGGGTTTGACTACGAACACCCAGAACTCGGGGTTTCCCTTACCTTTTCCCATTCTCACTTCCAATGGCTTTTTCGATACCGGCTTGTCAGGAAATATGCGTATCCAGACTTTTCCGCCACGTTTGATATATCGGTTGATTGCGCGTCGCCCCGCCTCGATCTCTCTGGAAGTAATGCGACCGCGCACTGTCGATTTCAGACCAAAATCTCCAAAACTGACCTGGTTACCTCTGTTCGCCAGACCTCGGTTACGACCCTTCTGTTGTTTGCGATATTTTGTACGTTTCGGTTGTAACATTTGCTCACGTCCGGTTATGCGTCTGACTTGGTCGCACCAACGCCAGTCTTATCACCTTTCTCCTGAAAAACCTCACCGGTAAATATCCATACTTTGACACCCAGCACTCCATATGTAGTATGCGCTTCCGCCAGACCGTAGTCCACTTTGGCACGGAACGTATGCAAAGGCACGCGACCTTCGCGATACCACTCGGTTCGCGCAATTTCGGCACCATTCAGTCGTCCGGAAATCATCACTTTGACTCCCAATGCACCGACCCTCATGGAGTTTTGAACAGCGCGCTTCATGGCACGTCTGAACATCATACGCTTTTCGAGTTGCTGGCAGATGTTCTCTGCGACCAGTCTGGCATCGAGATCGGGCTTGCGAATCTCTTCAACTGAGACAGCAACCGGTGCGCCATTGATCTCGGTCAGCTCGCGTCGCAGAGTACCGATATCCTCACCTTTCTTGCCGATGACAGTTCCAGGTCGGGCGGTATGGATGACAACTTTCATGTTCTGCGCCGGCCGCTCAATCGTAATATCGCTGATCGCGGAATTGGCAAGTTTTTTGCGAATGAAATTACGCACCTTAGCGTCTTCCTTTAAATACTTTGCGTAATCCCGGCCTGTTGCAAACCAACGGGACGTCCACTCGGAAGTGATGCCCAGCCTGATACCAACAGGTTGTACTTTTTGACCCATAGCCTATCTCTTCATGCTTCGTCGGACACGACGATCGTTATATGACTGCTTCTTTTGAAAATTCGATTCACCCGACCACGCGCTCTTGCTCGCCAACGCTTCAGCGTCGGCGCCTCATCAACATAAGCGTAACGCACAACCAGATCATCAATGTTCGCGCCTTCGTTCACTTCCGCGTTTGCGATCGCCGAATCCAAGGTTTTCAAAACAAGTCTGGCAGCCTTCTTGGTGCTGTAACCCAATACGTCTCTTGCGCGCTCGACTGGAAGAGTCCGAATCTGGTCAACTACCAGACGACACTTCAACGGCGAGATTCGCACGTATTTTGACACTGCTCGAACCTGCATACTCATTTCTCTTCCTTTATCTCACCTTGCGGTCTGCAGCGTGACCTCTGAACGTCCTAGTCGGCGCAAATTCACCCAATTTGTGCCCGACCATGTTCTCCGTAATCAAAACCGGCACATGATGACGTCCGTTATGCACGGCAATCGTCAAACCGATAAAATCCGGAATGATTGTCGATCGCCTCGACCAAGTCCGTATCGGCTGTCGACGATTTTGCTCCCGGGATTCTTTCACCTTATTCCAGAGAAAATGGTCGACAAACGGTCCTTTCTTGATTGATCTGCCCACGATATACCCTTTTCAATTAACTGATAACTTACTTATCTTCTGCGTTTTGTCGCACGTCGTACAATCATGTTCCGGGTGCGTCGATTGCGACGAGTTCGATAACCTTTGGTCGGCACACCCCATGGAGACACCGGATCACGCCCACCTGATGTTCTTCCTTCACCACCGCCGTGCGGATGGTCGACCGGATTCATTGCGACACCGCGAACGGTCGGCCTGACACCTCGCCAGCGCTTGGCACCCGCTTTGCCAAGTTTACGCAATCCATGCTCCTCATTGCCGACTTCACCAATGGTTGCGCGACATTCAAGAATAATTTTCCTCACCTCACCTGATCGCATACGAATGAGAGCATATTTGCCCTCGCGACCCAGGAACTGTGCAGACGTACCAGCTGAGCGAGCGATCTGAGCACCTTTGCCCGGTTTCATTTCGATGCAGTGAACGATCGTGCCCTGCGGAATCTGCTTCAGAGGAAGTGTATTTCCACGAGCGATTGGAGCCGAAAGACCTGATTGCAGCGTATCGCCAACCTTCAAACCTCTGGGCGAGATTATATAGCGTCTTTCACCATCCGCATACAGCAACAAGGCTATATTCGAGCTTCGATTCGGGTCATATTCAATCCTTTCGACTTTCGCTGGAATTTCATCTTTATTCCGTTTGAAATCGATGATTCGATACTGCCTCTTGTGGCCACCTCCGCGATGACGAACGGTTATACGTCCGTGATTGTTACGACCGTTCGTTTTACGTACCGGCTCAACCAGCGCACGATGGGGTGCACCATCATGCAATTCGGAGTTGACGACCTTCACCATGCCTCGTCGGCTTGGTGTCGTTGGATTTTGCTTGACAAGTGTCATTCCGAGAAGATCCTAGGATTCCAGTGACTGAGTAAAATCAATGTCGTCGTCCGCATGCAATCTGACAAATGCCTTGCGATGGTCCGACTGTTTTCCGATAGTTCGGCCAAATCGTTTTTTCTTGCCTTTGGAATTGGAGATTTGAACACCCTTTACCCGAACTTTGAATAATTGCTCGACCGCCTGCCGCACTTCGGTTTTTGTCGCGTCGCGCGCAACCTCAAACACAATTTGATTGTGTCGGTCAGCAACCATGCTGCTCTTTTCCGAAATAATCGGCGAGCGGATTACTTCATACAAGCGTTCCCGCATCATGTCAACCACCTGTCAACAAACTCTAGAGCGCTTGTAGTCATCACGACTCTGCCACAATCAATCACATTGGCTGGATTCAGCATACTGGGAGCGACAACGAATACATTCGGAATATTACGTGTGGCAAGATTCAAGTTGTCACTGACATTATCATCCACAATAAGCGCTGAACTACAGTTGAGGCTCTTGAGACAATTCACCACATCGCGTGTTTTTGGAGACGTCATTTGCATTTCGTTCACGACCACCAGGTTGCCTCGACGCAGGGTTTCCGACAGCACCGACCGCATTGCAGTCCGGAAAGAGTTACGGTTCACCTTCTGTGAATAATCCCGCGGTGAATTTGGAAATGCCCGTCCACCACCGCGAAACAGGTTGCTGTTCTTGGTACCTGCTCTTGCCCGACCGGTACCTTTCTGTCGATGGGGTTTGGCACCGCCACCTCTGACTGCGGATCGATTTTTCTGTGCATGCGTGCCCGCACGACCAGCGGCCCGACATGCAACACTGACCTGATGCACCAATGCACTATTGAATTCCGCGTCGAAGTTCGCTTCGGAGACTTCGATGGATTTATCAACGTTACCCTGGTGATCCAAAACTTCCAATTGCATCAGCTGATCCTCACTGTTCGACCGCGGCAGATTTCTTTGCCTTCACAGCGGATGTCACGACAATAACCGATTGTCTGCTTCCAGGGACAGCACCCTTGATCAGCAGCAAGGATCGCTCCTCGTCGATGCGAACGATCTCCAAATTCTGCTGAACCTTTGTTTCGCTTCCCATATGACCTGCCATTTTCTTGCCAGGGAACACGCGGCTCGGTGTCTGGTTCTGCCCGATCGAGCCCGGTTTCCGATGTGCTTTGGAGTTTCCGTGCGTTGCACGTCCACCACCAAAATTGTGGCGTTTCATGACACCCGCAAACCCCCGTCCGATCGAGATCCCCTTGACATCGACTTTCTGGCCCTGTTTGAAAACATCGACCCCGAAACTGGTGCCTGCGCTAATTTCCGATACCGACTGCGAATCCATTCGAAACTCCCATAGACCCAAACCGGGATCTACCTCGGCCTTCGCAAAAACTCCACGATCGGTTGCACGCAGTTTCTTGTCCGCGATACTACCAGTAGTAACCTGAACGGCACTGTATCCATCCGTCGCGTCGGTTTTAACCTGAGTGACGACATTCGGCTTCACCTCGACTACTGTAACCGGAACCGAAGCACCGCTCTCAGTGAAGACACGAGTCATTCCGATTTTTGTTCCGATCAATCCCAATGACATGAATTCAATTCCTGCAACTTATTAGCGAAGCTTGATCTCAACATCGACGCCGGACGGCAAGTCCAGTTTCATCAATGCGTCAATCGTCTTGTCAGTCGGGTCTACGATGTCCATAATTCGCTTGTGTGTGCGAATCTCAAACTGATCGCGTGATTTCTTGTCCGCATTCGGCGACCTCAGCAATGTGTATTTCTCGATTCTTGTTGGTAATGGAATCGGTCCCCGCACGATTGCGCCACTTCGTTTTGCGGTCTCGACAATCTGCGAAGCAGAATGATCAATCGATCGGTGATCGAATGCTTTCAATCGAATACGGACTTTCTGTCCGTCGATTGTTCTTGCTGAAGGTGTTGCCATTAATCTGTATTCCCGATTACTTCAAAATCTTGGTGACGACACCGGCACCGATCGTGCGCCCGCCCTCGCGAATCGCGAACCGAAGCCCCTCTTCCATCGCGATCGGCTTGATCAGATGCGCCGTCATGTGCACATTGTCGCCAGGCATCACCACCCGTACATCATCCGGCAGTACCACACTGCCGGTCACATCCGTCGTGCGAAAGTAAAACTGCGGCCGATAGCCGGTCGTGAAATGCTTGTTGCGACCTCCCTCCTTCTCGCTGAGCACATAAACCTCAGCCTCGAACTCGGTGTGCGGCGTGATCGATCCCGGCTTCGCCAGCACCTGCCCGCGCTCCACATCGTTCTTCTTGGTGCCGCGAAGCAGTATCCCGACATTGTCACCAGCCCGACCCTCATCCAGCAACTTGCGAAACATCTCCACGCCGGTCGCCACCGTCTTGGCGGTATCGCGCAACCCGACCATCTCAACCGAATCGCCCACATGCACCACCCCGCGCTCGACCCGACCAGTCACCACCGTGCCGCGCCCGGAAATCGAAAACACATCCTCCACCGGCATCAGAAAATCACCATCCACCGCTCGCTCAGGCTGCGGTATGTAAGCATCCAGCGCTTCGGCCAGCCGCACAATCGACGCCGTGCCCAACTCACCTTCTTCGCCCGCCAACGCCTGCAACGCACTGCCAATCACCACCGGCGTGTCATCTCCCGGAAAATCATACTCGCTCAGCAAATCGCGAACCTCAAGCTCCACCAGCTCCAGAATGTCCGCATCATCCACCGCATCCGCCTTGTTCAGATACACCACGATGTAAGGCACCCCCACCTGACGCGCCAGCAGAACATGCTCGCGAGTCTGCGGCATCGCGCCATCCATCGCCGACACCACCAGCACCGCTCCATCCATCTGCGCCGCTCCCGTGATCATGTTCTTCACATAGTCCGCATGACCCGGACAGTCCACATGCGCATAATGACGATTCTCGGTCTCATACTCCACGTGCGCCGTCGCTATCGTGATCCCACGGGCTCGCTCCTCGGGCGCATTGTCTATATCATCAAATGCCTTGACCTCACCACCAAAACGCTCCGCCAGCACCTTCGTGATCGCCGCCGTCAGCGTCGTCTTGCCATGGTCTACGTGCCCTATCGTGCCTACATTCACATGCGGCTTCGTACGCTCGAACTTTTCCTTTGCCACTTTAATTCACTCGTCAAAATAAAATTATCGAAATTTCTATCAACTCGCCAGTTTCAGGGAGACACCAGCGTCTCTCGCAGATACTGGCATGTAAGTGTCGAATTCCATCGAATATGTTGCCCGCCCTGATGTCAGTGAGCGAAGCGACGACACATAGCCGAACATTTCAACCAGCGGAACACGCACATTAATGACTTTTCCGCTGCTGACATCCTCAACCTGATCAATGATGCCCTTGCGCGAATTCAGGTCACCGGTGACCGAACCAAGATACTCTCTGGGTGTAACAACCTCGACCGACATAAACGGTTGCAGCAGTTGCGGGCGAGCACGCACTGCGCCATCCCGGAATGCCTGAGTGCCAGCAATTCTGAATGCCTGTTCCGAAGAATCGACATCGTGAAATGATCCATCAAACAGCGTCGCTCTGACATCAACCACCGGATAGCCCGCAAGAACTCCGGATCCCATGGCATCCTCAATACCCTTTCTGACTGCGGGGATATACTCCTTCGGTATCGCACCGCCGACGATTTTGTCGACAAACTCGAAACCGCCACCGCGTTTCAATGGCTCAAATTTGACATAAATATGTGCAAACTGACCCCTTCCTCCAGTCTGACGTACGTGGCGGGTCTCCTGTTCGATACTTGCCGTGATGGTTTCACGGTAAGCAACCTGTGGCTGCCCGATGTTCGCATCAACCTTGAACTCCCTGCGCAGGCGATCGATGATGATCTCAAGATGCAGTTCACCCATTCCGGATATGATTGTCTGACCCGACTCCGAATCGGTACGAACTTTGAATGATGGGTCTTCTTTCGACAGCTTGCCGAGTGCTATAGACAGTCGATCTTCATCTGCCTTGGTTCTCGGCTCCACCGCCTGTGAGACGACTGGGTCTGGAAACTCCATGCGTTCCAGCGCGATTTCTCCACCACGTTCGCAGATCGTATCGCCGGTTGTTACGTTTTTCAGTCCAACCGCGGCAGCGATATCCCCGGTGCGTACTTCCTTGATCTCTACACGATCATTGGCGTGCATCTGCAATATTCGACCAATCCGTTCTTTACGACCGTTGGAGACGTTAATCACGGTGTCTCCCGATTTCAATGTTCCCGAATACGATCTCAAAAACACCAGCTGACCGACAAATGGATCTGTCATGATCTTGAATGCCAGTGCAGCGAACTTCTCATTGTCTTGCGGCAATCGTTTCTCGGTGGTTCCACTCTGGGAATCAGTAACGCCCTCAACTGGCGGTACATCAGTGGGATTTGGCAGATAGTCGATCACAGCGTCCAGCAACAACTGAACGCCTTTGTTCTTGAATGCAGAACCACAAAATACCGGAACGATCTTGTTGCCGATAGTCAGAATGCGAATTCCTTGCCGAATCTGAGATTCTGTCAGAGTTCCGGTTTCCAGCCAGATGCCGGTCAGATCGTCTGAAGCTTCCGCTGCGATCTCAATCAGAAACTCCCTCATTGACGTTGCCTGCTTAATCAGATTGTCTGGTACATCCTCCACCTGAAACCGCGCACCCATTGTTGAATCATCCCAGTACCACGCTTTCATGGTCACCAGGTCAACGATACCGGTAAATTTCTCTTCGGCACCGATCGGTAATTGCATTGGTACTGACGTGGCACCGAGATATTTCTGAATCTGTCCGTTCACAACTTCAAAATCGGCGCCTGCACGGTCCATCTTGTTGATGAAAATCACCCGAGGAACACCGTAACGATCGGCTTGGCGCCAAACTGTCTCCGTCTGGGGTTCCACGCCCCCAACCGCGCAAAGTACGGTAACCGCACCATCCAATACACGCAAAGACCGTTCGACCTCGATCGTAAAATCAACATGACCCGGTGTATCGATGATGTTGATTCTGTGTTCGCGGATGTCCTCGCGCGCACCTTTCCAGAAACAAGTGGTCGCAGCGGACGTTATGGTGATCCCTCGCTCCTGTTCCTGTTCCATCCAGTCCATGACCGCGTTGCCGTCGTGCACCTCACCAATCTTGTGGGAGATGCCCGCATAGAACAGAATTCTCTCTGTAGTGGTCGTCTTACCGGCATCAATATGAGCCATGATGCCGATATTCCGGTAATGTTTGAGTGGCGTTTGCCGAGCCATCACTAAACCTTTAATCTGACTGTAAGATCAATTTCAATATCTGAAATGCGAAAATGCCTTGTTCGCTTCTGCCATTCTGTGAGTGTTCTCGCACTTCTTGAACGCCTCACCGGATTGCCTTGCCGCGTCGATCAACTCTTCGGCCAATCTGATCGCCATGGATTTCTCCCGCCGTTTTCTTGCCGCTTCGATAATCCACCGTATCGCCAGTGCGTTGCGACGCGTCGGACGGACTTCTATAGGAACCTGATACGTGGCGCCACCGACGCGACGACTTTTCACTTCCACAGTAGGCCGCACATTTTCCAACGCTTCCTCAAATACTTCCAGTGGGTCACCGGCTTTTTTCTCACGAATAATATCGAGTGCGCGATAGAGTATCTTTTCGGCAACTGCTTTTTTGCCGTCAAGCATCAGCGCGTTGATGAACTTCGCCACCGCGACCTCGTGGTATTTCGGGTCCGGCAAAATCTTCCGTTTCGGTACCAGCCTACGTCTTGGCATTTTGTGTGTCTTCCGATTCCTTAATTGCGTTACGCAAAGCTGTGCGCAACTGCTTCATTTCATTTCGGGCGCTTGGCGCCATATTTCGATCGTCCCTGTCGCCGCTGTTCCACACCGGAAGCATCCAGTGCACCGCGAACAGTGTGATATCGCACGCCAGGCAGATCCTTGACTCGCCCACCGCGTATGAGGACCACCGAATGTTCCTGTAGATTATGTCCCTCACCGCCGATGTAGGTAGTGACTTCATAACCGTTGGTCAGTCTCACCCTGGCAATCTTGCGCAATGCGGAATTTGGCTTTTTCGGTGTCGTCGTATAGACCCGAGTGCAAACTCCCCGCTTTTGAGGACAAGCCTCCAGCGCCGGAACGTTGGATTTTTTCTTTTGCCGTTTTCTGGGCGTGTTGACCAGTTGATTGATCGTTGGCATATCAAATATTTAATAAAGATTTATATTGAAGAAAAAGACAGATCAATTACGATCTGCCTTTCGCCTCACTGTTGTTCGAACGGTGAACCAATAACTATTCAATATTAGCGTACTTTGCTCAAAAATTCAATGCATTTCGGAAATTATTGCTCAAATTTCCACAAATTGAAACAATAGTTCAACAAATTACTAGTTCTTGGCCAACCCCATACCGAAAGCATCACTGACGATGGCATCCGCCATCTCTTCTGTCAGCTCCCGATCTGGTTGTTCGCCAGTGCCATCATCGTCGAACATTCTGGAAAATTCTTCGGCTTGCCGTCGTTCCATATAACGTTGCCGTTTGCGTTCCTCATGGTGGACCAATCCGGTTCCGGCAGGAATCAGCCGACCGACGATAACATTTTCCTTCAAACCGCGCAGACTATCAACTTTACCGCTGACAGATGCATCAGTCAGTACACGGATTGTCTCCTGAAATGATGCAGCGGAAATGAACGATTCGGTGAGGAGTGAAGCCTTGGTAATACCCAGTAACACCCGGACCGCCTGCGCCTCTCGCTGTTGCGGGTCGGCTCCGTCTTCGTTGCTAACGCGAATTTGCTCGTTCACATCAAGGAATCGGGAACGCTCCACTATTTCGCCTGGCAGGAACTTGGTGGAGCCCGGCTCCTCGATCCTGACCTTTCGCAGCATCTGCCTGACAATCACCTCGATGTGCTTGTCATTGATGATAACGCCCTGAAGGCGATAGACTTCCTGGACTTCATGCACAATATACTGCGTGAGCTCCTCAACCCCCTTGAGTTCCAGAATATCAGCAGACACCGGAGCGCCTTCCACGATCTGCTCTCCGCGTTCAACAGTCTCTCCATCAAACACCATCAACGAGCGGCCTTTGGCAATTAATTCCTTGTGTTCCTCACCTTCGGTGTCGGTGATCACCAGCCGAACCTTCCCCTTGGTTTCCTCGCCAAAACTGACCACCCCGGAGTATTTGGCATACAGTGCGGGATCTTTCGGACGACGTGCCTCAAACAATTCAGCAACTCTCGGCAATCCACCGGTAATGTCCCGAGTTGAGTCGTATTCATGCGGAATTCTCGCCAGCACATCGCCAACCGATACCACCGTATCATTCTGCACCAATATCTGTGCACCGGGCTGCAGCAGATATCGGACTTCGCGGTTGGTATTCGGCAACATGAGCGTCTCACCCTCATCGTCGACCAACCGGATTGCAGGTCGATTCTCGATCGTCCCACTCTTGGATTCGACAACTGTGTAAAGCGGATGCTTGCCGCTGATTGTGTCGTCGTCGCTTTCTTGCGACTGCGAAACAGTCAGACCTTCAACAACATTGTCAAGTCTTACGATACCCTCGATTTCATTGATGATTGGATGCACGTGCGGATCCCATCTTGCAACCTCCTGATCTGGAACTATCGTTGCATCATCCTTGACAAAGAGCTCGGCGCCGTAGGGCACCTGGTATCGTTCTGCAACGATGCCATTTTCGTCGAGAATCTTTACCTCACCGGAGCGAGTATTAACGATGTACGTGCCGCGCGAGTTCTCAAGATAGGAAATTCGATCGAACTCGATGGTGCCATGCGTCTTTGCGATAATCCCGGTGGCGGTCTGCTCACGTTCAGCAACACCACCCATATGAAATGTCCGCATGGTAAGCTGGGTACCCGGTTCGCCGATGCTCTGTGCTGCGATCACGCCAATCGCCTCTCCCCGATTGACCAGATGTCCCCGTCCGAGATCTCGACCATAACAACTACTGCAGATTCCATACTTCGTCTCACAGGTCACAGCAGAACGCACTTTCACCCGATGGACACCGTACGACTCGATTGTCTTGGCGATTTTTTCTGTAATCATTTCACCAGCCGGCACGATGACTTTTCCTGATCCCGGAGACTTGACATCCATTGCGGTGACGCGTCCCAGAATCCTGCTGGAGAGCGCGACAACGGTATCTCCGCCCTGCACCAGAGCCTCCAGCCAGATGCCTTCGGCTGTCCCGCAATCCCCTTCAGTGATCACAAGGTCCTGACAGACATCGATCAGCCGCCTGGTAAGATAACCGGAGTTTGCGGTTTTGAGCGCGGTATCCGCCAGACCCTTACGAGCGCCGTGTGTCGATATGAAATATTGCAGCACGTCGAGACCTTCGCGGAAATTCGCCTTGATCGGCGTTTCAATAATGGTTCCATCGGGCTTTGACATAAGACCTCTCATGGCGGCCAGTTGGCGAATCTGTGCGTGCGATCCTCGTGCGCCAGAGTCTGCCATCACATGAACGGGATTGAAGGAGGCTTGCTGCACTTCGTTTCCGTCCGAGTCCGTAACCGTTTCAATACTCAGTTTAGCCATCATTGAACTGGCGACTAGGTCACTCGCGCGTCCCCAAATGTCCACTACCTTGTTATAACGCTCGCCATCTGTGAGATAGCCCGCAGCGGCGTCACTTTGAACTGATTCGACCTCCCGGTCAGCATCCTCAAGAATGGCTCTTTTGTCTTCCGGAATTTCAATATCGTTCACACAAATTGAGATACCGCCCTTGGCCGCGTAGTCGAAGCCCAGATACATCAGCTGATCTGCCAGAACCACCGTCTCTTTCAAGCCAACATGGCGATAGCATTCATTCACGATTTCCGATATTGCACGCTTGTTCAACACCCTGTTGATCAGTTCAAACGACATGCCGTCCGGAACGATTTCCGACAGCAGTGCCCGTCCCACAGTTGTGTCAAAAAACTTTTCAGATGCGCGTAATTCGCCGTTTTCACGCAGCACTTCGGTAATGCGCACACGGATTTGCGCATGAAGCGAAACACCACCGACCTCATAAGCCCTTCGAACTTCGGCGACATCCGAAAAAACCTTTCCCGAGCCTTTTGCATTTACTGCTTCGCGAGTCAGATAGTACAAGCCCAGAACGATATCCTGCGACGGTACGATGATCGGCTCGCCGTTTGCCGGTGACAGAATGTTGTTCGTCGACATCATCAGTGTCCGTGCTTCGATCTGTGATTCGATTGTAAGTGGCACATGCACCGCCATCTGATCGCCGTCAAAGTCGGCGTTATACGGTGTGCAAACCAGCGGATGCAACTGAATCGCTTTGCCCTCGACAAGCATCGGTTCGAAAGACTGGATGCCGAGACGGTGAAGAGTCGGCGCCCGATTCAGCAATACCGGATGTTCCCGAATCACTTCTTCCAGCACGTCCCAGACTTCTGAACTTTCCTGCTCGATTGTCTTTTTCGCACTCTTGATGTTGAATCGTTCAGGATTGCGTCTGATCAGCTCATAGACCACAAAGGGTTTGAACAGTTCCAATGCCATGCGCTTCGGGATCCCGCACTGGTGCAATTTCAGCGTCGGTCCCACCACGATGACAGACCTACCGGAATAGTCCACCCGCTTGCCGAGCAGGTTCTGTCGGAACCTGCCCTGTTTACCTTTGATCATGTCCGCCAGCGATTTGAGTTTTTGCTTGTTGGCGCCAGTTATCATCTTGCCTCGGCGGCCATTGTCCAGCAACGCATCCACGGCTTCCTGCAACATGCGTTTTTCGTTTCTCACGATAATCTCTGGCGCATTCAGTTCAAGCAGACGCTTGAGACGATTGTTCCGGTTGATCACACGTCGGTAAAGATCGTTCAGATCGGAGGTCGCGAAACGACCCGCATCCAATGGAACCAGAGGTCTGAGTTCTGGTGGAAGAATAGGAAGCACCTCGAGAATCATCCACTCCGGTTTGTTACCGGATTCCAGAAACGACTCGATCAGTTTCAAACGTTTGGTCAGTTTCTTGATCTTGGTTTCAGACCGAGTATCATCCAACTCCGCTCGAAGCGTTGTGGCTTCCTCTTCAAAGTCTATGGTCTTAACAAGATCCCTGATCGCTTCAGCACCCATCCTGGCTTCAAATTCGCCTCCATGGGATTCCATTGACTCGTAGTATTTTTCCTCACTGAGGACATCACCGCGCTCCAGGGTTGTTTCGTAACCAGGTTCTATCACCACATAGGCTTCGAAGTACATGACCTGTTCGATCTGCCGGACGGTCATGTCGAGCAACGTTCCCAAGCGAGAGGGCAGACTTTTCAGGAACCAAATGTGAGCGACCGGGCTGGCCAGCTCAATATGGCCCATCCTCTCGCGCCGAACCTTTGATAGCGTGACCTCGACTCCGCACTTCTCACAGACAACACCCTGGTGCTTGAGGCGTTTGTATTTGCCACACTGACATTCGTTGTCTTTGGTCGGTCCGAATAGTTTCGCACAGAACAGTCCATCACGTTCTGGCTTGAACGTGCGGTAGTTGATCGTTTCTGGCTTGCGAACCTCTCCGAAAGACCAGCTGCGAATTTTCTCAGGCGAAGCCAGTCCTATGCGGATTTCATCGAAATCCTCCATCTTTCCTGATCGTCTCATCAGGTTGCCAATATCTTTCATCTGATCACCTCGGAAATTGATTTTCCAATTCTGTGTTCTGTCAATTCGACCACTTTGACGGTCGCATTTCTACATTCAATCCCAACGATCGAATTTCCTTCACAAGCACGTTGAACGATTCCGGAATGTTTGCCTCCATCCGGTGGCTGCCGTTGGTAATGTTCTCATATATCTTTGCACGGCCGAACATATCATCTGATTTGACTGTCAGCATTTCCTGCAATGTGTACGCCGCTCCATATGCCTCCAGCGCCCAGACCTCCATCTCACCGAAGCGCTGTCCGCCGCCCATGGCCTTGCCTCCGAGAGGCTGTTGGGTGATCAGACTGTACGGCCCGGTGGAGCGGGCGTGCATCTTGTCATCCACCAAGTGAGTGAGTTTGAGCATATACATGTAGCCAACGGTGATTGGTCGGTCAAATGCATCACCGGTGCGCCCGTCATACAGGATCGCCTGTCCACTTTCGGGCAGGCCTGCCACCTTCAGCATCTCTTTCACTTCATCTTCCGTCGCACCGTCGAATACCGGTGTGGCAATCGGCAATCCATTCCTGAGATTACCCGAAAGCTCCATAACCTGCGCAGCCGTCAGCTTGTTCATGAGCGCTTTCTCAGAATCTGAGCTGTAAAATTTGCGCAAATAGCTTTTCATTTCAGGTGCCTTCACCCCTCGATCAATCATTGCCCCGATCTGCTTGCCGATTTCATGTGAAGCCCAACCGAGATGGGTTTCCAGTACCTGACCAATGTTCATACGAGACGGAACGCCAAGCGGGTTCAGGATGATATCGACAGTGGTACCATCTTCCAGATGCGGCATATCCTCAACAGGAACGATTTTGGAGATGACACCCTTGTTTCCATGCCGTCCAGCCATCTTGTCGCCCGGCTGAAGCCGACGCTTGACCGCAACGAACACCTTGACACGTTTCTGAACACCCGGTTTCAGATCGTCACCTTCTTCAAGTTTGTCTTTCTTGTCCTTGAACTCACCATCGTAATGCTCTTTTTTCTCGTCGATTTGCTCACGGATCATCTCGAAGCGATGTGCCACGTCGTTATCTCGCACCCGTACCTTGAAATACTCGCTATCCGATAGTCTCTCAAGATACTCTAGCGTAATGACATCGCCTTTTTTCAGCCCGTCAGGACCACCTTCGGCGACTTGTCCGACGAGTAGTACGTTAATTCGATCAAAAGCGGCCTGCTTCTCGATTCTATACTTCTCATTCAGATCTTTTCGGATACGCCTGATTTCGGAATCGATATTCTTTTCAGCGCGCGCATCACGCTCGATGCCTTCCCGCGTGAATACCTGCACATCGATCACGGTTCCTGAAACACCCGACGGCATCCGCAAAGAAGTGTCTTTCGTCTCCGATGCCTTTTCACCGAAAATCGCAAACATCAGTTTCTGTTCCGGTGATGGCTGAACATCCCCTTTGGGTGATACCTTGCCTACCAGAATGTCGCCTGACTTGACTTCTGCTCCGGTTCGAATTATTCCGGAATCATCAAGCTGGGCCAGTGCTGATTCACCGATATTCGGAATGTCACACGTGATTTCCTCCATACCGAGTTTGGTATCCCGGGCCTCGATGCTGTATTCCTCGATATGAACCGTGGTATACACCTCATCCTGCACCAGACGCTCAGAGATGACGATAGAGTCCTCAAAGTTGTAACCACTCCAAGCCATAAACGCGACCAGAATGTTACGCCCAAGGGCAAGTTCTCCGAGACTTGTTGCCGGCCCGTCGGCGATTGTGTCGCCTCTCTCGATACGATCCTTGACATTGACCAAGGGTCTCTGATTGATAGTCGTGCTCTGGTTCGATCGTCGGTATTTGATCAGACTGTAGATATCTACCCCTGACTCCTGCGTGCCAATCTCCTCTTCGTTAACTCGGATAACGATCCGACTTGCATCAACCGACTCGACAATTCCGCCACGTCGGGCAGTGACCGTCACACCCGATTCCACACCGACTGTCCGCTCTGTTCCAGTGCCTATCAGCGGAGTTTCAGGTTGAATCGTCGGAACCGCCTGGCGCTGCATGTTGGACCCCATCAATGCACGGTTGGCATCGTCGTGCTCCAAAAATGGAATGCAAGCCGTTGCGATAGACACAATCTGTGCAGGTGCCACATCCACATAATCGATATTGTCGGGACGAGACAACGTGAATTCGTTACCCTTGCGACAAGGTACCAGTTCCTCTCTCGATTTACCGTTGGTACCACTCGAAACCGTTGTCGGTGCGATGAAGAATTCACCTTCCTCAATCGCTGACAGATAGGAGACATCCTTCTGGGACGTCGATACTTTTCCATTTCTCACCTTGCGATACGGCGTTTCCAGAAAACCGTAATCGTTGATCCGGGCGTACATCGCAAGTGAATTGATCAATCCGATATTCGGACCTTCGGGGGTCTCAATCGGACATACGCGACCATAGTGTGTCGGGTGCACATCGCGCACCTCGAAACCGGCTCGTTCGCGCGAAAGACCGCCTGGCCCCAGGGCTGTCACCCTGCGTTTGTGGGTCACCTCTGACAGCGGATTGGTCTGGTCCATGAATTGCGAAAGCTGACTGGACCGGAAGAATTCCCGAACCACTGCAGTAACCGGCTTGGCGTTGATCAGATCCTGCGGTGTCAACCCCTCTACATCCGGTTGACTCAAACGCTCCCGCACCGCGCGCTCGACGCGGTTGAGTCCCATCCTAAACTGGTTTTCCACCAGTTCACCGACCGAACGCACACGACGATTCCCCAAATTGTCGATATCATCAACGTCGCCCTTCCCATCTTTCAGATCAATCAGCAGTTTGACGACATCAAGAATGTCGCGATTATCCAGAACTTTGGAACCGGATTCATCAGGGCGTTTCAGCCTGCGATTGAGTTTCATTCGCCCCACAGTGGACAGGTTGTACCTGCTCTCGTTGAAAAATAGATTGTTGAACAACCCGTCTGCTGCCTCATTAGTCGGCGGGTCGCCCGGTCGCATCATTCGATAAATTCGCTTTCGGGCTTCCTGTGCGCTGATTCCGCTGTCAAGCCGCATGGTATCCGAGATATAGGAACCACAATCAAGTTCGTTGGTGTAGATCATCTGAAATTCACTGATACCGCCCGCTTTCAGCCGCTGTAGCAGTACTCGTCCGTCTTCAATGATCTCATTGGCCTTCAGAAGCAACGAGTCTTTTTCAAATCTCTGAATCTTACTCAGAATCGTCAGTTGTGAGATCCCGGCATCGCGCAGAGCCCGGAGCATGTCACCTTCCGGATCAAACACGTTATCCGCCTGCATTAACACCTCTCCGGTCGACGGGTCGGACACCGGCAAACCTGCCTTGCGATTTTCCAGATAGGTTTCAGGAACCATGACGCGCTTTACTTTGGAATTCTTCAGCGCTTCAATCTCTTTCGCGGTGATTTCGACACCCGCGCTGACGATTTCAGTTCCATCGAGACCGATCAGCGGGAATTCATAGGACATTCCTTCGATATTCTCCAATCTGTCGAGTGCCATCGTAATACGGCCGTCCTTTCGGAGCATGAACGTCTCGGTGTCGACGCTGTCGCCTTCATACTGGATATTTTTTGCAGAAACCCGTCCATTCAGGAACGTGTGCTCCACCTTCAGACGTCGCAATTTCGCTTCGCGCAGCTTACGAACACCAGCCTGGTTGATACGCTTTCCTTTCTCCACGAGAAGATTACCGTTGCGATCCGTGATGTCAAAATCCAGCGTCAACCCATGAAGTTTCCTGGGGTCGTCCAGCATCAGAGTCAGCGAACCATCTCGCGCAATTCTGAATGTATCGAACTCAAAAAACTCTTCCAGAATCTGCTCATCGGTGTATTCCATCGCTCTGAACAGTACACTTGCTGGCTCCTTTTTTCTGCGATCAATTCGCATATAGAGCAAATCCTTGCTGTCAAACTCAAAATCAAGCCACGAACCCCAATATGGGATCACCCGACAGTTGAACAGAAACTTGCCGGAAGAATGTGACTTGCCTTTGTCATGATCGAAGAAAACACCCGGGGAGCGGTGCAGTTGTGATACGACGACACGCTCGGTACCATTGATGATGAATGAGCCGCTTTCGGTCATGAGCGGAATCTCACCGATATAGACCGCTGAGCTTTCAATCACATCTTTGACGACTCGCTCTGCGTTATCGGACTTGGAGGTTCCTCGCTCGTAGTTGACCAGGTTCAGAGTCGCCTTGAGCGGCGAGGTATAGGTAAGACCACGCTGTCGGCATTCGACCTCGTCAAACTTGGGTTGCTCAAGCATGTACTTGACAAATCGAAGTTCTCCCTCACCGCTGTGACTTGCAATGGGGAACGCAGAATTGAACGCAGCCTGCAGACCGACGTTCTTGCGTTTTTCGGGAGCGACTTCCGCTTGCAGAAACCGCTGGTATGAACTTTTCTGGATCTCGAGAAGATAAGGCACCGGCAACACATCCTTGCGCTTGCCAAAATTCTTTCGGATCCGTTTCTTTTCAGTAAAACTGTATTTCATGTCAATCGGGGACCCACAGGGTCAGGTATGATTCGAACGTACAAGTGCGTGCGGGTTCCATCTGCAATGGAACCGCCAACAGGCAAAAAGCCAGATATTGTCTGGAAGTTGGAAATGCGAACGACGAGCTCGACAAGCGCTTACTTGATCTCCGCTGAGCCGCCGGCTTCCTCAAGTTCTTTTTTGAGTGCCTCTGCGTCTTCTTTCGTCATCCCTTCCATAATGGTTGCAGGTGCGCTTTCCGTCAGATCCTTCGACTCTTTCAGTCCAAGTCCTGCTGCCGCGCGCACGACTTTGATGACACCCACCTTTTTGTCGCCAATTGCGGTCAGGATTACTGAAAACTCTGTTTGTTCCTCTTCGGCTTCCTCAGCGGAATCAGCAGTTGCACCCGCCATACCCGGCATGGCCATTACCGGTGCGGCTGCAGCCGTAACACCAAATTTCTCTTCCATCTCCTTGATCATTTCAGACAGGTCAAGCACCGACATTTCTGAAATTGCGTCAATAATTTCTTGCCTCGACAAAGACATTAAAAATTCCCCCGTAACGTGAGTTGATGTAGTTCAGTAGTTCAATAAATTCGTTGTTCAATGAGAATCGGCAATTCAAGTCATCAATCGTCCGATTTGGATTCCGAAGAATCTTCAGAATCCCTGATTGCTGCCAGCACGCGTACGAATCCGCTTGGGATCTCGTTGAGTGTGCTGACAAATTTCTGAATTGGCGCTGCCATCGTGCCAATCAGTGTTGACAAGAGTTCATCACGACTCGGAAGTTTCGCAATCTGCTCCAACTGCTCGACCGATACCAACTGACCGTTCATTGCCCCGGTCTGCATTTTGAATGCATCATTTTTGCCGGAAAAATCCGACAGAGTTTTTGCGACAGCAACCGGGTCATCTGAAATCGCAAGTGCCAAAGGTCCATTAAAGTGGTCTTTCAGACACTCGAATTCGGTGTCCTCAACCGCGCGTCTGGCAAGGGTGTTCTTCACCACCTGAATGCGGACATTGGCTTCGCGTGCCATCCTTCGCAGATCGCCCATGCCTGCCACGTCAACACCGCGGTACTCTGACAAAACCGCCAAAGTCGCGGATTCGAACTGTTTGTGCACCGAATCTACGATCTGGTGCTTGCGTTCAAGATTCTCGTTCATATCCAACCTAACTCGCAATTTTCAAATAATCTGATAGAAACGTTACATTTTCGCCAGATCGGTTGCGTCCACACGGACACCCGGTCCCATCGTGGTCGACAAGGACAACTTCCTGAAATACTGACCTTTGGCTGCCGGTGGTTGGGCTCGTTTGAGTGCCCGCAGCAACTCGAGAAGATTTTCGGTCAGCGCCTGCTCCTCGAACGACGCTTTGCCAATACCGCAGTGAACGATGCCGGCCCGATCTATCCTGAAGTTCACTTTACCCGCCTTGGCTTCCTTTACTGCTTGTGCAATATCAGTGCGCACGGTGCCTGTTTTCGGATTCGGCATCAAACCCTTGGGCCCAAGAATCCTTCCCACAGTCGCCACTTTTTTCATCGCATCCGGTTCCGCAATGCATGAATCGAATTCGATATCGCCCTTCTTGACCGATTCCACCAAATCCTCAAAGCCTACGACATCTGCACCTGCATCCTTCGCCGCTTCAGCATTCGCTCCAGTCGCAAATACCGCCACGCGAGTCGTTTTACCGATGCCACGGGGCAAAATAGCGGTTCCCCGCACGTTCTGATCTGATTTTCGAGCATCGATTCCCAATTGCACGGCCACCTCAACTGTTTCATCAAATTTAGTGGAGGCAGTCTTTTTTACCAGATCCATCGCCTCATTCAACGGGTAGATTTTGTTTCTATCGACCTGCTCCTGCAAATTCCTGAATCTCTTTCCTGACTTCGACATTCTCATCACCCCTCGACTTCCAGACCCATGCTGACAGCCGTGCCAGCGATAATACGAACGGAATTGTCCATGTCGTAACTGTTCAAATCCGGATTTTTCAGCATGACAATCTCCTCCAGCTGGGCACGAGTGACCTTGCCGACTTTTTCCCGATTAGGTTCGGAACTGCCTTTTTCAACACCTGCGGCTTTTTTCAGAAGATAAGAAGCCGGGGGTGTCTTGGTTTCAAAACTGAATGACCGGTCCGCATAGACCGTGATCACGACAGGAATCGGCATTCCATTCTCCATCGGCTGCGTCTTGGCGTTGAACGCTTTGCAGAATTCCATAATGTTCAATCCATGCTGGCCCAGGGCTGGACCGACGGGCGGACCTGGCATCGCTTCCTTGGCTGGCACCTGCAGTTTGATATAGGCGGTTATCTTTTTTGCCATTGAATTTCCCTTACAGTATTTTGAATCAGCTCTTTGTGACCTGACTGAAATCAAGTTCTACCGGTGTTGAACGACCGAATATGGTCACAGAGACCCGAAGTTTGCTTTTTTCGTAATTGACATCCTCAACGGTGCCGTTGAATTCCTCAAACGGTCCGTCAATCACTCGCACCAGCTCACCCGGAGCAAAATAGAATTTGGGTCTCGGATTATTGACACCCGCCTCGACCTGCTCAATGATGGAATTTGCCTCGTTCTGTGAGATTGCGGTCGGTTCCTTGCCACCGATGAAACTGCATACATGTGGAATGCTGTTGACCAGATGCCAGGTTTCAGGCGTCATATCCATATTGATAAAGACATAGCCAGGATAGAAATTCCGCTCGGTAGTTCGGCGCTGCCCGCCTCGCATTTCCACAACTTCTTCTGTCGGTACCAGAATTTCGCCGAAATAATCGCCAAATTCCTCGCGTGCGATATATTCCTCCAAGGATCTTCTGACACGTTTCTCGTGTCCTGAATAAGTATGCAGAACGTACCAGCGTTTGTTGTCGGTATCGGACTTGCTCAAATCCATATCCGTGGAATCGTTATCTGTCATTGTCATTCACCGATTTGCAGAAAAAGATCATAAATGACCCAGAATGAAATCGTATCCAGCATCCAAAGAAACAGCCCGATCAAAATCACCATAATGATGACAATCAGTGTGCTCTGTACGGTGTCCTTGCGTCCTGGCCATACGATTTTTCGGAATTCTCCCCTAGCGCCTTTTGCAAACTCCCATGCCTGCTGGCCTGGCTCCGACATCAGCGCGACAGCCGCAGCCAGTATGATGCTTCCAACCAGCAACCCGACGCGAATCAGATCCGATGAGTCATCCAGAACATAAAACGCCGCGACGCCGGCGACCAGCACAAAGACAGCGCCGATAATTTTGACTTTGTCGATTATTTCTGACATATCCGCGCTACCTGATCAATCTGGCAGGCCAGGAGGGACTCGAACCCCCAACCTGCGGTTTTGGAGACCGCTGCTCTGCCAAATTGAGCTACTGGCCTTCGTTCAATCCCAACGAATTCCCGATTACTTCAAAATCTTGGTGACGACACCGGCACCGATCGTGCGCCCGCCCTCGCGAATCGCGAACCGAAGCCCCTCTTCCATCGCGATCGGCTTGATCAGATGCGCCGTCATGTGCACATTGTCGCCAGGCATCACCACCCGTACATCATCCGGCAGTACCACACTGCCGGTCACATCCGTCGTGCGAAAGTAAAACTGCGGCCGATAGCCGGTCGTGAAATGCTTGTTGCGACCTCCCTCCTTCTCGCTGAGCACATAAACCTCAGCCTCGAACTCGGTGTGCGGCGTGATCGATCCCGGCTTCGCCAGCACCTGCCCGCGCTCCACATCGTTCTTCTTGGTGCCGCGAAGCAGTATCCCGACATTGTCGCCGGCCCGACCCTCATCCAGCAACTTGCGAAACATCTCCACGCCGGTCGCCACCGTCTTGGCGGTATCGCGCAACCCGACCATCTCAACCGAATCGCCCACATGCACCACCCCGCGCTCGACCCGACCAGTCACCACCGTGCCGCGCCCGGAAATCGAAAACACATCCTCCACCGGCATCAGAAAATCACCATCCACCGCTCGCTCAGGCTGCGGTATGTAAGCATCCAGCGCTTCCGCCAGCCGCACAATCGACGCCGTGCCCAACTCACCTTCTTCGCCCGCCAACGCCTGCAACGCACTGCCAATCACCACCGGCGTGTCATCTCCCGGAAAATCATACTCGCTCAGCAAATCGCGAACCTCAAGCTCCACCAGCTCCAGAATGTCCGCATCATCCACCGCATCCGCCTTGTTCAGATACACCACGATGTAAGGCACCCCCACCTGACGCGCCAGCAGAACATGCTCGCGAGTCTGCGGCATCGCGCCATCCATCGCCGACACCACCAGCACCGCTCCATCCATCTGCGCCGCTCCCGTGATCATGTTCTTCACATAGTCCGCATGACCCGGACAGTCCACATGCGCATAATGACGATTCTCGGTCTCATACTCCACGTGCGCCGTCGCTATCGTGATCCCACGGGCTCGCTCCTCGGGCGCATTGTCTATATCATCAAATGCCTTGACCTCACCACCAAAACGCTCCGCCAGCACCTTCGTGATCGCCGCCGTCAGCGTCGTCTTGCCATGGTCTACGTGCCCTATCGTGCCTACATTCACATGCGGCTTCGTACGCTCGAACTTTTCCTTTGCCACTTTGAGTATCCTCGCTAATAATTCAACAATGACAGTTCAAAAAATCTATAACCTAAAATTCAACATTGGAGCCCACAACCGGATTTGAACCGGTGACCTCTTCCTTACCAAGGAAGTGCTCTACCGACTGAGCTATGTGGGCAATCGGTCCGCTCTTCGCTTCGTTCGGATTCGAATACAGCTTCCATTCCAAAAATCCACATTCATCGGACATATTCCGCATTCGCGCATATCGCTGACAATCATCAAGCATAATAAATATTGTCTGGCACCAATCAACACTGATGGAGCGGGCGATGGGAATCGAACCCACGTCATCAGCTTGGAAGGCTGAGGTTCTGCCTCTGAACTACGCCCGCGCAAATTGCAGATGTCTACCCGTGTCCGGTTCTCGGTTCAACTTCCTAACGGTGGAGGGGGGAGGATTCGAACCTCCGAAGGCTGAGCCAGCAGATTTACAGTCTGCCCCCTTTGGCCGCTCGGGAACCCCTCCGGAGCAAATCCAATGTAAACGTCTTATGGTACCACATAACCTCATTTTGTCAAATTATTTGGAAATCCTGGAATCCGAGATAGCGAAGACGAAAAGGAGGAAAACGCTACCAGTATTACGGGCTGAACCATTAAGAATTTTCATGCATTGGGTGAAACGTAACCATCAAATGATACGGCTGATCAATATTACATCACACAGACGCGAATCCATCGACGCAAATTTCACCTCGCGGGCTGGATTTGCCGCACTTGCGTATTCTACCAATAACTGCGGATCATGCACGTTAAAGCCCCGCAACACCTGACTGACCACAGCGCTCATGCTGTCGTAGATGCCACGTTCGCTCGAACCGCCGAACCAGTCTAACGCCCGATTGTGCGCATCGAACACCATCTCGAATGTTTCGCGCTGATAAGCCCTATCAAACCCCTGGCGATTGAAGTACAGCATCATGTGCACCACCTGAACCTTGCTCGAGTTGCCATCGACGAGGAAGTGTTCGGTGCTCCAGTCGAACAGATTCCCTTCCACCGGCCTGAAACTCGAAGGAACATACACCTTCAAGGGCGCCACCCCGCGCTCCCAGCGCTGCGCATAATGATAAACCGTACCGTAACTGCCGTCGAATCCGGCTTGTTGCAGCGCGTCATGAATCTGCGCCACCATCCATCGCTCGCGGTGCGATAGTCCGGCATTGTCCCGGCTGCTCGCAATACCCACAAGCTTCGGCCGCGGTTGCTCGGATCGGACATATTTGTCGGACTGGCACTCGCCACGCAACGCCTCGCGTACCTTGTCATGCAACAAATTGTTCTCCCGTGAAATCGGTCGGATGCCCTTTGAGCACCCGGTGGTCACTTAAAACCTTCGCTATCGTTTCCATGATCACCATTTCTTTGTCATTCCGTGCAAATTCTGTGTCTGCAGGAAAGTTTAACATCGTCGCCAGACACTCAATGTACCTGTGCGCGACATCCTTGAAAATCCTGTTCAAAAGCTCGTCATCCAGGCTACGGAGGTAGGTTAATTTCGGATTGAAATCAACATTGGAGCGCTGATCGTGCAGACGAGATAGTGGTGTTGCGAAATTGTATCCTGAGTCATCGTTTCGAAGATTACTGGTACGTCAGGACCGCCAATTGGTGAAACTTTTCAAATTTCTGACGTGCACCCGTAGAATACGCATTGGCAACGGTCTAATTCATGTAGTTACTGAGAACTGTCGCAACGGCTTGCGAGCCGCGATGCATCGCAATTGCGAGCGGCGTCTCGCCATTATTGTCCTTCGCATTGACGTCGGCACCGACGGCAATGAGGGCCAAGACAAACTCGGCGTTGTCTGCCAAAACTGCACTGTGCAGCGGTGTGGAGCCATCAATTTCCATCGCGTTGACGTTGGCACCAGTAGCAATGAGGATCGAGGTAGTCTCGGCGGCGTCCATTGTAACTGCAATGCGCAGCGGTGTGCTGCCAAGTATGTCCTTCGCATCGACATCGGCACCGGCGGCAATGAGAACCGAGGCAGTCTCAGCGGCACATGCCTCAGCTGCAACGCAAACCAATAACGACCCCGCCAGCGCTAGTTTGGATGACCTGTTCCTGTTCATTACCTCTTCAGGTGTGTTTCGGTGTAGTGCAAATCCGCAGTATTGCAAAAAGAGAAAACCAATAATGATCGCAAATCACATTTCTAACTGCAAGAATTCCAAATAATTTTCAATGGCTCGTTTCTCAGACAACAATAACTCCTTATCCTACTGCCGCCTTCACTGTTTTTCCAACACTACTGAATGCTACATGGTACAAGTCGGTCTGTGGCCGAAACTTGTCGTTGGAAACGATTTTTCCTAGCATGGCTCTTTCATTCCGGTCAATAATCAGGATAGATAAATCATTGCCAGCCGCAACTTTGGTTTTAGCTGAATTCCAACATCGAGCGTGCATTATTTCTCGTGCCATGCCAGTCATATTGAATGACTCAGTCACAGTCTTCCGACATTTCGCCCAGACGGAATAGGGCTTGAAATATCTCTGTTGATCATTGCTGATTTTTGAATCCAATTCCGAGTTCGTACAACTCACCCAGTTTAAATTGGGCATCGGTGTATTCCCGCTGTGCCGCATGGGTGTACCACCTCAACGCACTTTCAATATCTTGTTGAGTGCCGGATCCGTTTTCATACATCTTACCCAGCCTGAATTGGGATTCGGGATAACCGAGTTCTGCAAGTAATTTGTTCCATTTAGAGTTATTAAAATTTCGCTGTCTTCAAGTACTACTGTATCTCTGAGGTCGTCAAAACATTGAACAACTCCGTAAAACAAACAGCTCAGAAATGTTGTCAAAGTAAGAATTGAATCTTTCATATCAAGAATCTCACAATTTTCGCGTCGAATCAGGTAGGGTCAAAATTAAATAATCGATTAATTTAGAAACAAAAGGCGTCGGCGTTCCAGCAGTTGCTAATGTATAGATAGTTTTGGTTCCAATTTATTAATTTCAGTAGGGTAAATTAGTCCCGGATTTAGTAACAATGGCGTAACAATTACCGGAGGAAAACACCATTTCAAATTACTGGGACGCGATGAACACAATACAAAATGTTTTCGATTGGAGCTGAAAAATGGATTTGTGACCTCGGTTTGTGTTCAAGAAATTAATCGAGTAAATGTTCTAAATATTTGACGGTTCTACGAATCTTATGCTACATAAACTCTTCGGGTTGAAACCTTTAGTTGTTTTGCTGGGCATCCGTACATTCTTTTGACGTTTCTGTGACGTAATTTCGCAGCACTGCGTTGTCCCCGCATGTCTACCTAACTTGACTGTTGGTTTGATCAGTTGCACCAGATAAATCAACTTTCCTAAGGAGACTATCACGCAGATTTGCGTCACTAAAGATTACTTCTAACGTAAATTAGCGCAAGGAAAGGGTTTCCAAGTATGCAACATTCAAGCAATGGGTTTTAAATTTGATATTCGCCGACGAAACTTGGAAAAATCCTCTTTACTGTTGTTTTCACAGACACAATAAAATTATCGTCATCAAACGCAATCGGAAAATTACTCACTCCATTTATATTCAATCAATCAAGCAAGTTTTCAAGGATCCAACGCTTGATTTCTTCCTTAGTCATATGTTCAATCCCTGTGTCAACGTTTGTGTCGGATTCAACGTTTGTGTCGGACTCAATTTCGGTCAATAGTGCTATTGGAATGAATCCCGAACGTCCATTTGTTGCCCTGCCCCAAACCCATTCATTGTTCATATGGGTTACTTCAACGCGAGTTCCAGTGGTTAAGAAATTGCCTGTAAATCCAAACTCCTTGCCAGGGCCATATCGCAACGCCACGGTACTTTTCAATTTTCGTGTGATTGCAGCATTCGCCTCTTGAATGCAATTATCGAGACGCATCCGTCTACCAAATTGCCGACAATCAGCAATAAGATTTAAGTCCTGATCGGATTCACGCATTATCCAAAGACCGTGGGGTTCACCGCTATCATAAATTCCTTCCCAAATTTCCCCGGAGAGATTTTTGAAAACAAAGTGTCCCTGCTCTCTGCCTTCCCTGTAGTGTCCCGCCTGCCAAGATAACATCTCGCGACCGTCACGGAAAAAACGCCAAATTAAGCTCCCCTGACCCGACACTAGTCCGTTAACGCAGTAACCGTCCCATGACACTGTTTCCTCTAATTGCGGACTAGGATTCCACACCCAGCAGTCTGACCTCCCTTCGGCAGCAAGCCAGCAGCCTCTCTGTGAATAAGGTGAGTCATTTGTGCATTTCGGTCTCAATGTCGTCCCGAGTGGCTCAAGCGAAGGCATATAGTTCACTCCATCCTGGGTGAACCCTGTCGATTCAGTCAGGTGAATGAACTCGTCTTTTATTCCATCCCAGCTAACAATTAAGTTACCGCTTTCTTCAAAACGGTCGAAAGCATCGGCACTTGAGATTGAATTCCAACCGTAGTTCAGTTCGTATACTGCATCACTGGCTTGTAAATCCAAATTTTCATTAAATTCAAATGTCAATACAGGTGAAGAATAAATCCATGGAATTAGTCCAGAAAACGCGAGAATCAATCGTTTGTTCAGTCTTTGTCGAATTCTTTCGGGCACTTTTTTTCTCCTAAATTTCTTGCCGACTTGTGAGCGAACCCGTTCAACTCGTTCGTGATTACGGGACAAGTATCCTCTCCGTGCAAGACTGCTTGAACTGCCGAGACACACTCGCAATCGAACGACAAGCAAATTTGTCAACTGCACGGAGTACCTACTGGAATCAATCCACCATCGAGCAAAACATCTGAGGTGTTTCACAAATATCAATCCAGCGGATTCAATCAAACGGCTCGGATAATCCATTCAACACCTCCTTTATAAATTTTTTCTGCTTCCAATTTCATACTGCTTTCCAGAATTTCATTGTCAATTCCATGGTCATGCAGTCCATATTCCGCTATTGACTTCATATGGTTTCTTAATTACCACTGAGCGTAAGCCGTGTTTCAAGAGTTTTCAGACATGGGCAACGTTCTCAAAGTAACATAGGCGAGTCTTTGAATCCGGTCTAGCAGGCTGTATCGGCGATTGAAGCGATATTCGAATTCCGCCAGATAGCGCTGCATAAATTTCGGATCAACAGAGTGATAGCTGCGCAGGGCTGTCGAGAGATTGCACAGCACCGTTTGCTGCCCAATAAAACTCCGATTTTTGCAATGCGGCACAACCGCCACCGCTGATGGACACCCAATGCGCACATTCGGATTCTCCAACAGTATCGAACCATTTCAGGTCATCCGGGTCGCACATGTGTCGACGGCTAGATACTGCCCGGCCCATCGGGCAATGTCCAGTTTGCGGAAACCGTCGACCACGAAAAACTTGATGCGTTGTGGAAGACCTTCATCATTGGTCTGTACGGTGGTTACGAAGGGTGTATTGCCAATGGCTCCGCGTCCGCATTTGCCGCCAACTCGCTCGCCACCCAGATAGGCAATATACATCTGTTCCAGACCCAACAGACGCTGATTCTCACCGCAATTTAGCATCACCTGCATCAGTTTGTGCTTCATCCGCCAAGTTGCATTGTAGGGGATACCCAACTGTCAATGCAACTGCATCAACGTGATGCCACTCTTAGTCTGGGTCAGAAGGCAGATCACCTGGAACCAGATTGTCAGCGGTAGTTTGCTGGATTTGAAGATGGTGCCGGCGATGACCGAGATCTGTCCATGACACCCATAGCACTGACGTAGTTTACGGGAATTGAGGTGGCAGGTCTTTTCATGGCCGCAGTTAGGACAGATGAAGCCGTCCGGCCAACGCAATCTGAACAAGGCTTCGAAGCATTTCTCTTCGTCGCCATATTGTTTCAGTAAAGCACTGAGATTGAGGTTTTTCTCAAACTGGACAGGATATTCCAATGCGACTCCTGCAGGCCGCCGTCGACACCAGACCGTTGCATGCTATCCTGAATTAAGTGCAGAGGCAATTTTATCAATACTGTTACTACAATATTAGATCTGACATCACTGGTAAGTTAGAAGTAGTAGAGTAAGGCCTACTGATTACACTTAGACGCGATACGCTGTTAGAGAAAAGTTCCCATTTTGGCAAGCAGGAAAATTCAGCAACAATTTCATTGTTAAATCCAATTTACAAAAAGTTTTCGTAATTCTATAGACCACTCTGTTTTTGTAACATGCCCTTCTGCCAGCCAGCAGCAGCCGCAGCAACTCTTTGTTCCGAAGGAGGATGTGTCGCCCCTCCACTTCCCATAAGATAGAAAACCGCCACAGCTTCATTTTGCGGAACGTTAACTCTTGCCAGATGAAATCCGGCGAAACTATCGGCCCACAATTCTCTATCTGGTCCCGTTTGGATGCTTATGTCAGAATTTACGTGATGTCCCAATTCGTGAAGTAGAATAGCTATAGCGGCATTAGATGTTCCTGCTTGTTGCGACAACTGCCATAGGAACTGTGGGTCCCAATCAATTGCTTTTTTTCTATGTCCTCCGACGCCACAAAAATAAGCAGTAGCATTTTGGGAACCCGGTTTAGGCCCAACCACATAATGATCCGGCCGATGATGAAGGTAATCAATAGCCTGTCTCAATATTTGACCATATTGATCGTTCCAATCGCTTCGAGGACATGCAGGTAGTCCAGTCATAATATTTTCTAACAATATGCTAGTATTAAAACTGCACAAATAATGTTTTGTTTCATTTAAACCAGAATTAACGTCATCGTTGACGCTATCGGACATATTCGATTCTGACGGTATCACGAGTTCGCCGCTAGGAAACATGGAACTACCATTGCTAATCTCATTTTCACTCTGACCAGGAAACATTCCTCCAAAGGCTGCTCGAGCAGAAACAGAAAGCACTGCAGTGGTCGCCAAACCAGATGTGAAATTACTTAGGAATTCGCGTCGATTCATGAACATTCCTCCTACTGGACCTGATAGCTAGGATTAGGACAGGAGATATAAAGAGTTGGACCTGAGTCACTAATACCGACAAAGCAGTCATTTTCTAAATTCCATTCCTTTCGTTGCGAGTCAACCTGGTACGCATAATTACCGATAGCGCCACTGGAGATACACTCGTATAAACCAGTGTAGAGGGCGTCTGCTTGCTGATTTGCCATAATCTCAAGGTTTTTTTCTAAAGCTTCAGTCTCTTGTATCTTATCTTCGCTCTCTTTTATTTTGGCATCATATTTAGCCAATAACTCATCGTGCTCCCGATCTAACGCCTGCGCGTTGTTTTGAGCACTTTGTGCCTGTCGTTGTAATTGTTGAATTTCAGATTGCCATTCCATTAGTCGTGCTTGTTGAGCTTGTGTTGTTATAACAATATTACTAATCGCGTAGTTATAGGTTTGGATCAATTCGTTTGCCTCTAGTTGCAACGCTTCCGCCTTCTCCCAAGCATACAAGCCACCATCATGCTCAATCCAAGCCTCAAAAAGTTCGCCCCTTGCATCAGAAAGTTCGTCCCTCTCATTTTTGAGTTCATCTAATTTAGAGTAATAATCTGCGTTCCATTCACAGGAGTAGAAATTTCGTTTAGAATCTCGGTCACCTATATCAGTCCAGCAATCGGCATTGGGAAGGTTCAGTCCGGCAACCGCAGCAAATGGATATTGGCGGTTCATGCCGGAATCGATAATCTGTTTAATTTGTGCACATTCTTCGTTCGCTTTTGCATTTACCAAAACAGTCGCACAACCAACAAATACACCCGCAACAATCGTAAATTTGAAGAATTTCATATATTAATCCTCTATTCCTCCATGTTCGCTTAAGTGTCAAATTCATTTTAACATCCCTTAAATTCAATGTCAGAATATATACCCATTCTGAGGCATTTTCGTTGGGCCTTAATTCGGATTATCTGTGTGGCGGCAATCCAGCCCGACAGTATCAATCATCCTGCAATACGATGGTTTTCTTTTCGATTTGAGTATATTCAACTCGCAATGTCTACAAGACTCGTTCAGTTCCTGTGTCGCGCCGAATTTCACGCGCGGCAAAATTCCAAACCTTCACTCATCTCAGGTGAGGAATTTCAAACGTAACTTTTGGGGAGTTTCAACCGTAACTGAAACCCGGACTTGTCCTCAAACTCCATCAGCACCCGACGGAATCGGCTGAAGGCCGCAGCTGATGGCACCGGGTAGGAAAATAAGGTTTCGAATCGCGCCGCCCGCCCGCATTCGACCTGAGCCTGAAACCCAGTGCCATCATCAAGGTGGGGTTGCGCATCAGCTCTCGCCGGAATGACTCGGTGCTGAGATGCTGCAATACACTCATGGCAAACACCGAACGCAGTATCGCTTCGATCGGCCAGTCCAATTTTCCACTGAAATTGCGCTGTGTCCGAATCGCAACAACCGTGTCGGAAAAATCCAATTGTCGTAGAATGCCTTCGAGGCGTTGCAGTTCGCAATGGTCGAGATAGTGCGACCAAAATAGATCATAATTCATGGTTGCCATGAGTCAGTTTCTTTTCTTTATCAAAGACTTGTGGTTATACACAAGTGGCGATGGCTCATGCCATTATTTATCAATTAAAACAATAGTACATACCCATATCGGTAAACACGCCAAGGACCTGCGCAGCGGCTGGGAAGGTGTATTTGCAGTGAGGTGGAATTTCGCGAATTTTGCCTCAGACCGGGCAAAATTGCTCACATCAGGCCAATTCGTAGGTTAATAAATTTCTTCGAACCATGCTTTCGTGAAAAACCTCAATGGTTTAGAACCTTCGAAAACACCTCCTCGATTGATCACGACAATTCTACGACTAGTTGTTCGACATACTCACTCAATTTGGTCTGAATTTTCGAGAGCATCCTCAACGCAAAAAAGCACCCACGACATTTCTTCTTGAGTAACAACCAATGGCGGTACGATCCAAATTCCGAACTTGTCACCCGGGGTGTAAATGTTGTGTTGATCGAGAAGATACCTTGAAATCGAAGCCACAATATTTTCCTGATATTTTTCTGTGGCACGCCGAACAGGCTTATTCTTGTCTTTGCCTGCGATATGCACCATCCAGAATAGCCCGATGCCTTGAATATGGGACACATTCGCGTGTTTTTCGGCAATTTCAAGTAACCGTCTCCCAACCCAGTCACCCATCGCCTGGGTATGTTCCAATAACTTGTCCTCGATTAGAGTATCAATCGAAGCCAAGGCTGCAGCGGCAGCCAAAGCATGCCCGGAATAACTTTGGCCATGCCCGAAGTAGTTTGTATCAAATGATTGCGCCACCTTTTCGGAAAAGATGACCGCTGCAAGAGGGCAATACGCACCGAGTGCTTTTCCCATGATCAAAATGTCCGGTTCGACCCCATAGTGCTCGCATGCAAACATTTTTCCTGTACGACCCATTGCGGTCATCGTTTCGTCTACGATGAGAAGAAGATCCCATTTGTCACATAATTCCCGCAGTTTTCCCAAATAACCCGAGGGTGGCAGCATGATGCCGTTACTTCCGACTATCGGCTTTATCAGTACTCCCACGACAGCGTTACTTCCGCCTTCCTGTTCAATGATGTAATCAATGTATGCAATATTTTCGTCAACGCTTTCAGTATCAAATGGCGAGTGCGGCCCACCAGCATCAGGCGCAAATATGAATCCCGGTGCGGTCAAAGGTTCAGTAAACCAGCGTCGAGGGTCACCACTCGCTGAAGTTGCGACATTTGTAGCACCATGCCACGAACGATAACGGCTGATAATCTTGTACGGATACGGATATTGCTGAGGTGCATCGGGTGTGTAACGTTCGTTCTGAAGCACTTGGTTGTATTTGTACAATCTGGCTCCGTGAATCGCGGCTTCAACGGCCGCCGCACCGCTCTGACAAAAATACACTTTCTTGTTCTCATTGCCAGGAGAGATGTGGGCAAGTTTCTGTGCAAGCTTTGCTGTGGGCGGTGATGCAAAGTCATCGGTGACATACACCACACTCTGCATTTGCTCTTGAATCGCCTGCAACACCCGAGGATGACGAAATCCAATATTGATACATTCATGAGCACTGCGCAGGTCGAAAATCTTTCGACCATCCGTTGTGTAAATCCAGCAGCCGTCTGTACTACTCACCTCGATGGGCTTGTAGTTTTGTTGCTTCGCCCAGCATTGCAGCATATATCGCGCTTGGATTTCTGAATAATCTTGGTGAGTCATAGGTAGAGAAATAGTACTAGGATGCCTGAGGATTTTCGAACGAAGTTAACGCGTAATGCCAGTTTATATTTATAGACTTGGAAAAACGGTCGCTCGCCTTGATGCGGTCAATGAACAAACCCAGATCAATCTCTCGCCAGAACAGCAAGGAGTCAAGAAAACCTACGATTGAGCACCTGAGTTTCTGTTATTTGTTTGGCTTGCTCTCCATCAATAAGTATATATCGCAACAACAGAAGAAGATTTTTTTCGTAGACCGAGTTACACTGCTGCAGACAAAACAAATCTACTTCATTGTTTTAGGTGGCGCTTTTCAGCGTGCTTGTTAATTCTCCCTACCGGGTCGCCGGGGCACCCTGTTACTCAAGGTATTCTCGAGTAGTGGTAACCACCACCAGGGGCTAGTTATCACGATCCAAAATGTTCAATTCTTGATCTGACAGGTGTAGAAATTTCCTGGATGTTCCGGTAAATTTGAATTCTTCAAAAGGATTTGAGCGCAAATTGCGGCTTCCTGTCGATATGATCACTGCTCGACTTGATAGGGAAAATTTGTACTTTTCTGCTCCACAACCACTTGCACATCCACTGATGACTGCCCTGCCCCAAAGACGATACCCTTGGTCGGTGGTACGTCGGCATAGTCGCGCCCCACTGCCACACGAACATAGCGATCATCAGCAAGTGTTTTATTCGTAGGGTCAATTCCTATCCAACCATGTCGCGGCTGCAGAAATTCCACCCAACAATGGCTCTCACCAACCGGTGTTTGAAAATCATCCGAACCGTCGAGTCTGAGATAGCCCGATACGTATCGGCTCGGAATACCCCAATGCCGACCAATCGCTAATAAGACGTGAGTGTAATCCTGACAAACGCCACGACGAGTTTGCAAGATCGCCTCAGCCGATGAATTTACGTCCGTGCTACCGCGTTCGTAACTGAAATGGTGAAATAACGAATAAGCCGCTTCAATCATTGACGAAACAGGTCCGACTCCTTTTTGTATACCGCAGGAATTCATGAATTTCTCGAGTGTCGAACTTTGGCGTACATATTTACTTTCACCCAGATAATCCCAGTGCCATACCAGGTTAACTTCCGTGGCAAGCATGTCCCAGGTGTCAAATTCGGGATCAATTCTGAACGCAGGTTGCACCACAAGCTCCAACTCGGCACTGGACTGAACGACGAGCTCGTCGTGGCACTGAAGAATGTCGAGAAGATGGCAAATGTTGCCGAAAGAATCAACGTAACTCACGCAACTTGACACAGGTTCGGTCTGCAAGAAAAAATCCTGCACACACTGACCTTTATCCTGCCTCGGATGAAGGCGGACCGACATGGTGCTGCTTCGTGCTGTTTGCTGGTACGAGAACCGAGATATATGCTCGACTTTGAACTTAATTGACCTGGAACTGTTCATGCTCCGAGATAGCTGGCGACATCATAATTAAAGTACGCCTGATCAATATCATTGCTGAGCTGGCGTGCGGAATCCAGAATATCCTGAAGTGTTGCCGACACGTCACCGCTGGTCGAACCGTCAGACAACATCACCCCATCCGCCTGCTTGATCAGCTGCTCCACCCCATCGTTGATTTCGAGTACAGTGGCGTGTCTCTGATCCTCCGAGACTGCGTCCAAAGACTGCTTGATCAATAACAGTGCATACTCAACTGAATGTGACAGCCGGGCATCACTGATCAGAAACGCCGCAATCTTGTCAGGGTAATGGGCACCCGATCTCACTCGTCGAAATGCCAACCCCGCCTCACACACTTGCAGAACAAAATACCAGTCCTGAACAAAATCCTGTTTGCGACTGGATTTAATCTCAAATTGTGCCTGAACAAGCGAACATACCAGTTGAACACGTTCTACATATCGGCCCAACTGGGCAAAATGCCATCCGTGATCGCGGTACATTGTGCCGTGCATCACGCCAAACAGCCTTCGGATGCCGGATCCAATATCCAGATAAAATCTACGCGGCTCATCGTTCCAGACATTTTCAATTTCAACTTCTTTCAAATCCAGATAAGTTGCATTCAACAGTGACCAGATCTGCTTACCTACGACGAACCGAACCTGGCGCGCATTTTCTCTCGCGTTTTCGATGCAATTTCTCAT
Organism: Arenicellales bacterium; assembly: GCA_951813075.1. Classification (GTDB taxonomy): domain Bacteria; phylum Pseudomonadota; class Gammaproteobacteria; order Arenicellales; family JAJDZL01; genus JAJDZL01. The sequence goes on from OX638343.1 coordinate 780,634, forward strand.
CGAGTTCGAATTTGTCTTCTCAAAAGTCAGTTCATCGGCAAGCGTGTACGAATCAGTCAGCATGAAGTCGTCATCGTCGAAATCGGAGTACAGAAAACCTGAGGTCGGAGTACTGTTCAAGGCTGCGAAAATTCGTCGCCAGCTTTGATCGATCTCGCTCACCGGACGATCTTCAATCGCCTCGAACTGGGTTGCGAGCAAGCGACTGATGTAATCCGCCCGCTCGAGATAGCGGCTCATCCAGAAAAGACCTAGTGCACTTCGTGACAGCATGTCGACGCTATTTTGCCAATACCCACATGTCCTTGCCACCACCACCTTGACTTGAATTCACGACCAGTGAGCCTTCCTTCAGCGCCACGCGACAGAAAGCACCAGGTGGCAGCCTTGTCGTGCTGCCCTGCAGTACAAATGTTCTCAAATCAACATGGCGCGGCGCGGCGCCATCGTCAGTCAGACATGGAGAACACGAAAGCGCAAGTGTAGGCTGTGCGATGTAATTTGCTGGATCCTTTCGCATTTCCTTGGCATAGGCATCTCGCTCTGAAGATGTTGCATGTGGTCCTACCAGCATGCCATATCCTCCAGAACCTCCGACTACCTTGACGACCAGCTTGTCAAGATTGTCCAGCGTAAATTCAAGATCTTCACGATTGCGGCAGAGATAGGTTTCGACATTGGCAAGAATTGGATCTTCTGAAAGGTAATATCGAACCATATCCGGTACATAGGTATAGATGCTCTTGTCATCTGCAACGCCAGTTCCAGGTGCATTCGCGATTGTAACGTTTCCAAGTTGATGTGCGTGAAAAAGCCCTGGTACACCGAGAATCGAGTCTTCACGAAATACCAGAGGATCAATAAAATCATCATCGATACGGCGATAAATAACGTCAACCTTGCGCAGTCCGCTCGTGGTTCGCATATATACAATTCCATTGTGGACCAGCATGTCGTTTCCCTGCACCAGTTCAACCCCCATTTCCCGGGCAAGAAACATATGCTCATAGAATGCGGAATTGTAGACACCGGGTGTCATCAGGACGATGCAGGGGTCGGTTACTCCGGGCGGTGCCATTTCGGCAAGCGTTTCGCGCAGGAGTTCACCATAAGTTTCAATCGGATGCACACGATGCTTGCGATAAATGTCGCGCAGGCTGGTTTTTACTGCCTGTCGATTTGCCAACATATAGGAGACACCGGAAGGAACCCGGAGATTGTCTTCCAGAACCATGAAACCCTCATTTGTACGGATCATGTCTGTACCGCAGATCGATACATAGGAACCGTGTGGGGATTGCACACCTCGCATTTGAATGCGATATTGAGGGCAACCCAGAACCAGATCGGTCGGGATTACACCATCGGACAGTATCTTGCAAGCACTATAAATATCAGCAAGAAAAAGATTCAGCGCAGCCAGTCGTTGTTTCAGTCCTTGTTCCAGAAACGCCCACTCGCGTGCGGAGATGATTCTGGGCAGGAAATCAATGGGAATGATTCGTTCCTGAGCGCCTTCCTCACCATAAACCGCAAATGTAATGCCCTCATGAAGAAACGAACGCTCAGCTCTTTCCTGCATCGATGCAATCTCAGCAGGACTGAAACCATCAAGTGCTTTGAACAGACGACGACAGTGTTCACGCACGTTTCCGTTATCGTAAAACATCTCATCGTAAATAGTCTCGTTGACTTCATAGTTTGCGAAAAGTGAGCCTTCCTGCATTGCGCCCTACCTCTTATCGTATTTGTTTCAATCCCGCTTTCGTGCCATCTGCGCTGATAGCATTCATGGTCGTCTGGTTTAAGCGGCTGAGACTGGAATTCGATTATATTAGCCAGCACCGGGCTGGATTACGAAATGTTGAATCCAAGCAATTGGTCGCAAACTCTTCAATGGTTGAATCGTGCAATGGATTAGAATGTAAGGTATCAAGATTCTATGAGACGAATCCCCGAATTCTCCCTGAATTTGCGGCGATCGCTTAATACCGCACACAAACCACAATTAGAAGAATATGGACCGAACAGAGCGCTTCGTCAAAATAAATCAACTCCTGCAAACACGAAAATCTACCCCTATTGACATACTCATCGAATCTCTGAGTGTGTCGCGAGCGACTATCAAGCGCGATATTTGCTACATGCGCGATCGTTTGTTTGCACCGATTGTCTGGGATAGGCATCTTCGCGGTTATCGTTTTGAGAATGCTGATCCGGATTTCCCGCAGTACACCCTACCCGGTGTCTGGTTCAACAGTAGCGAGGCTCATGCACTGCTCACAATGGAATTCATGCTGAGGCGAATTCAGCCTGGTCTGCTGGACCCTCACATCCACCACCTGCAAAAGAAGATACACGGAATTTTGGAACACAGCAGCGAGCATTCGCTAAAGGAACTGAAACGAAGGATAAGAATCATTCATGGAGGCGCACCGAACGTAGACTCACATACATTTCGGACGGTTTCCGCGGCTGTATTGAGCAGGTTACAGTTACATGTTCATTACCGAAACCGCAGAACAGACGAGATCACCCCGAGGGTCTTGTCACCGCAGAGACTGGTTTACTATAACGACGTCTGGTATCTTGACAGCTGGTGTCACCTGCGAAATAGCCTACGCACATTCCGCCTGGACAATCTCTCAAATGTCGAACTGACGACCCAAATAGCCAAAGATTTGGAAGACAGCCAACTGAATTCCGTGCTGGCCAGTGGATTTGGAATTTTCTCAGGCGAAAAAACCAAACTGGCTGTTTTGCGATTCTCAAAAAACATCTCGTCTTGGGTTGAAAGAGAGCATTGGCACTCGAACCAGAAGGTTGACTACGACGACCAGGGTCGGTTGATTATGATTTTGCCCTATTCCGTTGACAGTGAACTTGTCCGACAGATTCTCAAATATGGACCGGAATTGGAAGTTCTTAAACCGACAAAACTTCGAAGGAAAATAAAATCCATGCTTTCCACTACCAATCAGATTTACGAGGAGTAACGAACGCACAAAAGTTAATTGACCCCATCTTTGGTTGAACCGGAATTTCAAAATTCAGACGGACGTTGAGTTTCAGCTTGTTCACTCCCATCGACTAAAAAATATTTGCAGGCTCACACTATGAGCCACTGGCAGATTTACCATTCCACGCTAACCGAAAAACAAACAAGGAGAAGACTAATGAAAACCCTTTCACCACTATTGAGCGATGTCGTAATCGACCGATCTCAAACGTTCAAGAATCTATCGATTTATCCGCTGCTTTCCGCCTCTGGTCGGCGGGATGTCAACTACGCATTGTTCTCTACCGACGGCGATAGGAATCATGTCAATATATCTGATCAATCCAATTCCCATGAGGTATCCAATCTGAATATTGAGTTCCAAAGCGACTGTCGCTATTTGATATTGGATGGCGATGAACTGCAAACCCGCAAGGATACCTATATCTCTAAAGTAACTGCCATGATTCCCGCTGGTGAAACCATCACCATACCGGTCTATGATCTGACACAGGGTCGCTGGATACATGAGTCGGACACGATTCAGCATTCTGCCAGGAAACATTTCTCGAAGGGAACAGTCCAAGAATCGAAAAGAAGTCAAAAGGCCCAGCAAGCGCAGATCCCCACATCCGATTTTCTTGAGGTTGTCGTTGTAAGGGACCCCAGCGCAATGAAGGAATCTGAAACCGATGACGGAAGCGCGGTATACCTGCCAAACAAGACCAAACTTCAAAAATATTTGGACAGCTTCACCGTCCTACCTTCACACATCGGTGCGATCTTCGTCGTCAATGGCGAAGTCGCTGGAGCCCACTTATTTGAAAGTGAAAAAATATTCGCATCAAAACTGGCATCTTTGATTGATTGCTACGCAGCCGAACCGATCAGAATTCGATCGAATATCAGTAAGAGAAAGACCAAAAAAGCAGCAAAACGCTTCTTGTCTGATATCCTAGAATCCGAAGTCAAGTCCACTCCGACACCGGGCGAAGGAGACGAATTGCGCTTTAGCAACAAGAAAGTAATTGGTGGCACATTGATCATCAGTGACCGTATAGCCTATCTTTGCGCCATACCGGAATCCGCCACTTTCAACACAACTGAATTTCGCGCACTAAAAGAACGTGCGCTTAACACGTTAACGATCGTTAGATGAGATGAATCCCCGAGGCAACCTGGTGTGTTGTGCGGGTGGAATTACTATCCGTCAACGTGCCAAAACCTTACCAATTCGTCAGTTTTGATGCCAAATTTTTTATGATCTTGCAGTGAACTGGAGCCCGCAGAGGGCATCGAACCCCCGACCTGATGATTACAAATCAACTGCTCTACCACTGAGCTATGCGGGCGCCAAATGACGTTATTGACAAGAGCAGGCCAAAGCAAGTAAAGAAAATTAACCTGATCCGCCAAGGAATCGCGAAAGAAGTTCGCATTGCAACTCGACAAAACGAATCTCCCGTGTTAGCGGCTGTTCGGTGCAACAAGAAAACAAATGTGAAAACCACTATCTGCTGCACTACCAAGGGCAGAGTTAGAAAAACAACTCTACCTGCTAATCTGTCTCGTATTTTAGCAGAAGATTATATCGGTGCTTACAGAAGAAGGACGTGTGTTAATGCACGGTTCCGACCCGCAACCGTCACTCATCTTTTTTTACTCGCCCCACCACATTCGCAGCTAACCCACCGGTGAGCTGGAGTACCGCCTGACGAAAATTGCTGACGGGCGACTCAGGATGTTTCTTACGCGTCGATCAGCGAGGGTATCCAGGGATTTTATAGTTTACGATTTATAGCAGGGACCATCCCCCCTAGCGCCAAAATCCCCCGTAAGGCTTCAAGCTCATATTCGCTGCATAAGGCGGTGGGTGCTGAAACAGAATCGGAAAGAACCCTACAATTATCACCACCCGAAGCGGGATAGCATCACCTTGCAGGGGCGTTGCAAACGTGACTGACACGCCGATCATTCGGGAGCAGAAATGGATACTGATTGTCGCCGAGTGTGGTTTGATGCAGGAGATCAGGTTGTCGGGATATTTAGCCGTCGCGCTTGAAAGCGATCATCTCAACGAACCGAGGATCATCGTCGACAGGTGATTCAGATATCGGAAGCACTAATATCTCACCAGGGATACCTATTTCTCCTTGCCATTTGAGGTGCTGTACGCGGCAGGTCTGAGCGCTCTGCTCCGAACCCACGAAGAAACAGGCTTCAAAACCCTCAAATTTGCGTTTTCGGGTCGTTCACTCGTTTTCCTGGTTCTCAGTATGCAGTGTGATGTGCTACGCAAGCAACTACTGCAGTTCGTCCAACCTGTTCTCAAGACCGTCTAACCGGTGAACGATATGGCTCTCTAATTTGTCTAACCGGTGAACGATTTTACTCTCTAATCCGTCGATTTTACTGTTGATAAACAATACACCACTCATGAAAGCTGCTGTCAGCAAAATTATCCAGTAAATTGTTGATTTCACGAACGAACGAATCATCTCGTTTCTCGCTTCCAAAACAATCAAACGTGTAGATGTGTCCATTTTCTCTCGTTTTTGTTGGACTCAGCTGGAGAAATCTCTCCCTCTAAGGGATAGAATTTGATCTGGCATTCCGTAAGCACCGTTCCTTTGGAGTGTCATGGCCGGTGGCGCGAAATTTACGAAACCTCCGGAATGTCACCACCGAATTATAGTCCCTACATATTGTTTGTCAGGCGGTCAATCGTGATTATACGACATCTCTTTTTTTTTGTAGATTGGCGCGACCGTAGGGACATTCAAGTCAACGGGTAATCATTTCAGAAGCAGTTCCTGCACCCGCAACTGGCGCTTTCACAGTCGCGACGCACAACGACGCGGCGGTCAAAATGTGACCGCGCTTGAAGTCAAACAAAAGGTGTGATCAGGATCGGTCGAACACGATGGCTTCGAATCGGAATTGCGGTTGTGGAACTGCGGATTGAGGGGATAAACAATACCGAAGAAATTCAGTCACGACATTGGGCGGCAATGCCCAAGTTTCTGGCTGATTACTCCCATTCTTTCAGTCTGGGTGAATCCGAGTTGACAAATCTGTTTCAGCACAGGCCCAAACATTGCAATTAGCAATTCGCTGGAATATCTACTATAAAGGATGCATGAAATCGCACGATAGCCGTGTGAGCGAATCCCACGGCAATTAGGAGGAAATTATGGACACTCCAAAATTGACATCCTTGCAAAGGTTACCCTACCTAATTCTCTGAGGTGCAGCAACATTAGCCTTAGCGCCATTGGCATCTGTACTTGTCGATTTGAATTTCGATATGCATTCGAACCCGACGGAATATAAATTCGCCACCTTTTGTGGGCTCGTAGGGTCGGTTGTGTTTGGTTATATTGGCGCGCATTTTTATTTCATAGTTTCAAAGCTGCAACAGAAAATTCAACGTCGACACAGGTGAAAATAAGTATTTAAGAACTCTTCTGGGTGCTTAAAATGATTCTCGCCAGACAAATTCGACCGCAAGAACGAAGCGATTGATCTAAATATGGATATTCTGAAAAATTCGCTGTTGAAGCATGTTCTGCTACATCCTGATAGACAGGAGACAGTATCAATCCAGCGGCCCAATACTTAATTCCAACCACGAACCGGATTATCGCAACCGAAATGTGTCCATGAATCGGTAAATGCTTGCTGTGTGCAGTTTACAAAGAACATTGCGGTAAACATGGAAAAACCGTTTTGCGCTTTCGCAACGGTGTAATTATTGCTAATGCAATTCGACACACTTCGGAGTTTGCGGGAGTTCTGATTACGAGCGTTAAGGACAATCTTCTTCACAGAGACTAAGCCAGATGTCGTCGGCCCACGCAGGGTTGTCAATGAAAGGATTGCGGTTTCCCTGCAGTTGCTCGACTCTTTTGTTGCGGCGTATTTCGAACTCCGTCGGCGGATACCGTCTATTCCATTCAAGCAACTTGCATAGATGACCAATCCACGGTTTTTTTTCTTACTATCATACTTGACATTCTCGGCTTTCAGCGAAAGGTCGGGCATTCTCTTGGATGAAGAATCATAGCGGACGTCCATGTAGAACAGCATACGTGCAACTTGACCTTTGGCGCGGATTGGAGGATCGAATGATTCTTTGTTGCTGTCTAGTCGGGCGCTAAGTGTTCGATTAGGGCAGTGTTCAGACTTGTCGTACACCAATTCGATCCCGCCAGAGTTGTAACCATAGTTGCCACGCTTGTTATTGATTTCACTATCGGCTGGGCGAATATGGTGGAGATCCGTGTAGCCAGCATATCTATCACCCTTGAAGTCACCACGGGAGGTCGGCCAAACGTGCTCGCGTTGCCAGAAATCCTGACAACCCCATGGACCTCCCTTGTTGTGTGCCTGCGCTAGATCGCGGGTTTCATCGAGATAGAGAAGACTGACCTTACCGCAATGGCGAAATTCATCGGAGCAAGCGGAGTCAGTGTAAGCCAACGCCTCCCAGACATCCCTATCTTCGCCATCAAACCAATTCTTGTTTTTGGGGTTTGTATACGGCAATTGCTTGTGACCATCAATGATTTCGTGGAGGGCATCTTTCAACGCAGCACCGGACTTGTTTACCGCTTTGGCGTAGTAGTCGCTTGAGGGTTCCGCCCACAACTGGTTGAGAACACCGCTTACGACAAACACAATTACAGCCACGACGGACATGATCAAGAATGGCCATTTTGAATTCGAGTTCGTTGCCATGTTGCACTCTTGTGTTAAATTAGAGACCCTGATTTGACGCCTGACGAAGGTTTGCCTGTTTGAAAATTACGGCAAACATCACGGTCAAACGCAATAATATCCAAATAGATAGAGAATTGCGAAACAAGAATGAACGGCCTAAATGTATAGAGAAAAGAGGTTACCGTCCTCCACTTTTCGAAAAATTTGAACCTCAGCGCCGATATTCGGTTATGAAATCGGCACGAAAATTTTCAAGTTCCTCGCTAATTACACGCATTCATTCCGCTCGCGTAAAACCTAGTCTGAGCAGTTGCGACATGCGGTTCTGCGCACCACCGTGTCTCAGTCTATGCACTCCATTGGACTAATCAAGCATAGCATTTATTGGTTTTTACTAAATCTGAAGATAAATAGACGCCGCCGGTGAAGTCATAGTGCTGACGGCATTTAATGCTCCTGTCCACGATGGTTCTCGATTTGATGAGACAAGCATTTTCTATTGCGTGTGCAAGGTGGCGAGGCAACCTGATTTCCCGAATTGATCCAACCTTACCAATGACGGTGTATCACTACCGAGCTCCGCAAATCTCTTGTTTTACCACTTTCGGTTACTGCTCGCTGGCTGTTCGGCCATGCGCCGGATCATTAGCAATTCATGTGCAAACATCCCTGCCGCATACGCGATACGAGTTGCCAGCCCAGTGCGAGCTGAATGTTTTCTAATATCAGCACCTTATGTGCTCGCGCCGCTATGTAATGATTCTAAATGGCGGGGACGCGCCGATGCGCCGTTCAGAGCAAACATGATGTTTGCCGGTGTGAACAGATACTGCTATTGATTGGTGAAAAGAATTTCACACAAACCCCACTCCTCATTCACCAAATTTTACTTGCAGAAAGATAGGTATTCGGATCTGATCGGTGCGACTATTGCTCTAATTCTTTCTAAAAAATTTTTTACTTGCACAATTTTTCAAAGTAGTCCAAAATTTATTTGTTTGATTCAGAATCATAAAAGGTAAGGTCCGTTATGAAATTAACAGATACGCAGTTAGAACAGTTTCACACGGATGGCTATATTTTGCTACCAAACCTGTTTGACGACACGGAAATCAAAGTCTTACAGGATGCTGCTGAAACGGTCTATGCGCTGGATCGCGAAGAAGTTTTCCGCGAAAGTGATGGGAAAACTGCGCGAACTGCATTTGCGGCTCACGAGTATAACGAAGCGTTTCGACGACTCGGACGCCACCCTCGCTTGATTCGGCCAGTTCAGCAGATTCTAGACGGCGATGTCTACATGCATCAGTACAAAGTCAATGCGAAAGCCGCCTTTACTGGGGATGTGTGGCAGTGGCATCAAGATTTCGGAACCTGGTCGCGCGATGATCATATGCCGGAAGCACGCGCAATGAATATCGCGCTTTACGTTAACGATGCGGTCGAGTTCAACGGTCCTCTATGGATGATCCCCAAATCACACACGCAAGGCGTTTTCGAGGCGGGACACGACCTACAGACGACAAGTTACCCATTGTGGACGTTAGACAGGGAAACAATTACCCGCCTGGTGGATGATGGTGGTATCGTCTCCGCACACGGCAAAGCTGGAAGTGTCCTCATGTTTCACAGCACATTGGTGCACTGCTCGCCACCTAATTTGTCACCTTGGCCGCGAACCGTCGTATATCTGTCATTGTGTCATGTCGACAACCACATCAGACGCTTCAAGCGACCGGCGTGGGTTGCACATCGGGACTTCTCGCCGATAGAATGCATGTCGGATGATTGCCTGCGGCAACTGTCCGAACATACCGTAGACTCTGCTGCCTGAGACAGGTTTCGGGTTCCGGCAATATTGTTTGGTCAGTCGACTGGTCTGACGTCGCCTGCAAATACCGGAATAATACGGCTATCACGCAATTTGAGCAGAAATGCTCCCGAATCGTTGATTCCCAAAGCAACGCCGGTGATTTCCTGATCCCCTGCTCGCATGTTTCTCCCGTGATAGGCATGAAAGTCCATCCATTCATCTTTGAACGGCATTAATCCCTCTCGGAAAAACAGCGCCAGACCTTTGCTCAATTCGATGATCAAGTTGCCTGCGAGTTCACTTCGTTTGGGCGTGATGTCATAAAACTCTGCTAAGTCGACAGCTGGCTGATCAATTGACTGCCTATCACTTTCTGACAATCTGCAGTTGATACCAACGCCGACGACAACGGTGGAATTCCTGATTTCGACTAATATGCCAGCAATCTTTCTATTCTCCCAAAGAACATCGTTAGGCCATTTGACTTGAAATTCTTGTTGAGTCATTCGAGTGAGGCTGTGAACAACCATCACTGCAACTGCCAGACTCAACCCCGAAACGTTTCTAACTTCGTCATGAAATTCCCAGCCGATAGATAACATAATATTTTCGAATGCACCCGCTACCCACCTCCGATTCCTGCTACCCCGTCCATGAGACATGTGCTCCGCAATGCACACTAGTCTGTGAATGGAGCAAATACCAGACCGTTCGAGCAGATATTCGTTCGTTGAGTTGACTGAATCCTGGATGTTGATCATACTCGATTGGACATTATCATATTTTGAGACGATTTCTTTCACATAATCAATATCTAATGGAATAATTCTACGGTAAAGTCTTACTATACCTTCATGATCCAATTCCAAGGGAAGTCCGACATCAGTCATGAACTGAATCGCATCGTCAACCAATTGCACGTCAAGCCCGGTGTCCAACGCAATCGTCGCTTTACTCGTAGGCATCAATTTCTGAATTGATTTCAGAATGATGCCACAGGAATTGGCCGTACCGTCAACTCGCTCAGATTTCACATCGCTTGTTCTCATATAAATCAATTCCGAATTTTATTAATTTCGTTCGCTTCTGATAACTCGGAGCGTTTGTTCAAATATAATCGTTCAAACTAACCCGCAACAAAGAGTCTGGAATACGTGCCTATCAAACGAAATTCTACTCGAACTGTTTCAATCGGTTCGACTGTAATCGGCGGAGGAAACCCGCTCATCGTCCAAAGTATGTGCACAGCGCATACTCGTGACGCAGAAGCAACTGCAAAGCAAGCAACAGAACTGAGCAAGGCAGGTGCCGGAATCGTCAGAATTGCTGTTGATAGCAAAAAAGACGCTCAGGCATTGGAAGCAATACGCGACAACTGCGATGCGAACCTCAGTGTTGACTTGCAGGAAAACTACAGGTTGGCCGCATCAGTCGCCAAATACGTTGACAAGATCAGATATAACCCGGGGCACTTGTACCATCACGAACGGAGCAAACCAGTTGAGGACAAAGTTCGATTTTTAACGGATATTGCAGCCGAGAATGACTGTGCAATGCGCGTCGGTGTCAATTCCGGCTCTGTAGATCCGGAGATGAAAGCGAAATTTAGCGCGGACGACGCAGTATCACCGATGGTTTCAAGCGCATTAGCCCATTGTGAGATGCTTGATCGAATTGGATTCGACCGGTTTTGCGTTTCACTAAAGAGTTCCCATCCCGACCGAGTGATCGAAGCAAATAAAATGTTTGCTACACAGCGTCCTGAAATCCCGATTCATCTGGGCGTAACCGAAGCAGGTATGCCGCCTGATGGAATCATCAAAACCAGAATCGCTTTTGAGCAGCTGTTCGCTGCTGGAATTGGTGACACCGTCAGAGTCTCACTGACACTGCCGGAAGCCGAAAAATATAAGGAAGTCTTGGCAGGTCACGAAATTATCGACGATTTCCTTGCCGGGAGAGTCCGCACCGTTGTCAAATTCAACCCGGACGCCCTCAATATTATTTCCTGTCCGAGTTGCTCTCGTGTTGAAAACGAGGCTTTTATCGATCTGGCTAGACAAGTAAAAGACATCACCGAGGACCTCAAGGATGAAGCCATCACCATCGCCATAATGGGATGTCGGGTGAACGGGCCTGGAGAAACCGATGATGCAGATCTCGGTCTTTGGTGTGGACCAAATTACGTTAATCTCAAAAGAGGTGAAGAAAAAGTCGGAGCATATCGTTATAACGAAATTCTCGATCACCTCCAGATTGAAATTGCAAAATTGCTTGACGATCGAAACGAAGCAGCTTGACGCATTTTCAATAACCTTTATTCGTCAGTGACGCATCCCTCACTGGCTGTTTTCACAGTTTTGATGTAGCGGTACAATGTACCTCTTTTCGCCTTGTAATCCGGCATAGTCCAATTTGATCTTCGGTCAGCAAGTTCCTGATCACTCAGGTGAACGTCAATTGTGTTGGAAATCGCATCTATGGTGATCTTGTCGCCGCTCTCTACCAAAGCAATCGGCCCACCATTTTGAGCTTCCGGAACTATGTGACCAACAATAAAACCATGTGATCCACCAGAAAATCGACCATCCGTTATTAACGCGACATCGGAACCTAATCCAGCACCAATGACAGCCGAAGTCGGAGTCAGCATTTCCGGCATACCCGGGCCACCTGTAGGCCCTTCGTACCGAATGACAATCACATCGCCTTTTTTGATTTCACCTTGCTCCAAGGCTTTCAACATAGCCTCCTCGCCATCAAAGACCCGGGCAGTACCTGAAAACACTTCTCCCTCTTTACCAGTAATTTTCGCGACAGCGCCTTCCGGTGCTAGATTCCCTTTTAATATTTGTATGTGTCCAGTTGTTTTAATTGGATTATTCACCGACTGAATAATCTTCTGTCCTTCGTTTAATGCTGGCAGACTTGCCAGATTCTCGGCGACAGTCTTACCGGTTACAGTCATGCAATCCCCGTCAAGAAATCCTTCGGCAAGCAGAAATTTCATTACCGCTGGTATGCCGCCCACATCATGTAAATCTTCCATCACATACTGACCGCTGGGTTTGAGGTCAGCAAGAAACGGTACTCTATCGCTGACAGTCTGAAAATCATCGATTGTGAGTTTGATTTCGACAGACTTTGCCATAGCGATCAAGTGCAGTACCGCGTTCGTGGAACCACCCAAACAACTGACAATAACCATCGCATTCTCAAAAGCTTCCCTAGTCATAATGTCTTTGGGAAGCAGATTCAGTTTCATCAGATTCAGAACTGCTTCACCGGCTCGGATACATTCTTGAATCTTACCATCGTCATTGGCCGGTGTCGAAGCACTGTATGGCAGTGACATGCCCATCGCCTCAATGGCGCTGGCCATGGTATTTGCGGTATACATACCACCACAAGCACCTGCACCAGGGCATGCATTACGGACTATTTCCATACGCTCACTTTCATCAATTCTTCCAGCAATGAATTCGCCGTAACTTTGGAAGGCAGAAACGATATCCACTTTTTGTGAAGCCGTTCTGCCCGCGCGAATGGTACCCCCGTAGATCATCAAAGATGGTCTGTTCAAGCGACCCATAGCCATCAGGCATCCAGGCATATTTTTGTCACAACCGGGAATGGTGATCAGTCCATCGTACCATTGCCCTGCTACCACAGTCTCAATCGAATCAGCGATCAGATCGCGGGACTGCAGCGAATAGCTCATGCCTTCCGTACCCATTGAGATGCCGTCACTTACACCGATGGTATTGAATCGCATACCGAGCAGTCCAGCTTCTTCAACACCCAGTTTTGACTGTTCAGCCAAGTCGTTCAGATGCATATTACAGGTGTTCCCTTCCCACCAAATGCTTGCGATGCCGACCTGTGCCTTGTTCATATCCTCATCTGTCATTCCAGTACCGTAAAGCATCGCTTGTGATGCCCCTTGTGCTTTTGACTGAGTCAGACGCGAACTGATCTTGTTCAACTGCTCCATTCCTGTGTCCTCTTGCTGTTAATCAAATCTTGTGAATTTTAATTATCTTCAACGGGTTCAATCAGATCCTCAAACCGACTGCTGATCGTCTCCGTGCGCTGATCCGACAATTTATATACCCAACCTTCGAATTTTGCGTTCAACATGGTTGTCTGGTTCAAAATTTCTTCACTTGAGGGATCATCAACCTCTGCTGAGAAATTATAGTAACCTTCAAAATCACCGCTTCCCGCCCGTGCATTCAGCTTAAGTCCACTGAATGTGAAAGCCGTCACCGATACGCCGCTACTGGTCCAGTCATCTGCTGACCTGACGTCGATGAAATTCAGGCGTCGGAAAAGATCGGCGATATCGTTAATTAAATACTGATGACGTACCTTATGTCCCTGTGGAATCCCTTCTAGTTGAAAATCGCCGCTTTCAATACTCGACTGGTAAACTCGGATCGGCGCAGCGTCACTTCGCATGATGGCAATTTCCTTTACCTGAGAATTGTCGAGGTCAGATATTTCCGAATCTATCCAGTCGAAAGGAATTGTCGTCACCTCAAGACCACTTTCCGTCAACCATGTCTGGCTCTGCCCAGGGTCGCGTACATAGTACTCTTTCAAACTCGGATTCTTCACTGAAATTCTCGACGTTCCGACAAATATCTGTGCGATGGGTTCACTTTGCGAGACGATCAATTCAACCAATATCGTCGACGAACCCTCAATGCCCACACCTAAAAGATTCAAAACAGAATGTTTGTCGGAGTCATTGGTCTTCGGTTCGAGTTTTCGCAGTTGACTCATCCCGATCAGAAAGTTTCGGACGAGATCAAATCGAACCGGATAATCGTCTGCGCCGTCCAATATCCATTTTTCATCCCTGTTTCGAATCGAAAATTTTCCCTCATTTGTTGTGATTCTGATTTCGGTCACATCATTAATCTGATCGACAAGCCCCGGGAAATAAAGACCGTAGTCAGAAACTGTTGGTGATTGACGGTCCTGAAGAACGAAATAGCCTGTGGTTACCGCGCAAACGATCAAAATCGCCACAAAGACAATTTTTCTCATTGTGAGTCCGCGATCTCTTGAACTTGCAGTAACAACCTGCGACCGCGCAGCTTGCGGCCGAAAAATCCCATATACAACGCAACCAACGCCACTACCAGTGGAACAGCCATTACATTCAGTACGGTAATGGTGGTTTCAAGCTGATCGATATCTTTGCCTAACCTGTGCTGTACATCCCGCAATTTTTTTCTGATTTCAATCTGATTTTCGCGCATTTGTTTGAGTTCATCGCGTTGCGCGTCTGTCACGATCAGTTGTGCATCTTCGTTCTGATTATCTGACTGAAGATTTAACATCAGCGATTCGACGCTTTCCAGTTCCTCGAGTAACTTGGTTTCATTAGCCAGATATTGTTGCTCAGCAGCCTGTCTGATCTTCTGAAATCTATGGAATGGCCGAAAGTAACTCCCGCGACTACGAACCCCAATCAGACTGTTGTCTCCCGATAAATTGTCAACCGCATTGTGAACCAATTCACCGTTAGACGCAGTCGCAAATGCAACTGTCTGGTTGAAAACCTGCTGTTGTTGGATCCAAAATCTGTCGTGCAAAAGATCTGTATCCGCGACGACCACCGCATTGATCGTACCTTCCGTCAATTGGGATACTGCGGTTTCTGACTCACTTTTACCTTCTTCTGATTTTGGGGGGCCATCAGGAAATGCCGTGGTTGCCGTACCACTGACGCGTGCAGCCATCGTTAACTGCTCACCGCCTTCCTGATAACCCTCGAGTAATTGTCGAATATCAGTAATCGTAGAGAATTGTCCGTAATCGTACAGTTTTGCAGACGATGAGGTAGAAATCAGAGTTTCGATTTCGAGTCCGGGTTTTGGTTCAATTTCCAAAATTCCCGCGGTTGCCAATATGACGTTTCCCAACTGAGCCGTAATCGGATCTTTGGAATTCAACTGCTCCGGTTGGATATTCATCCAGACTGGGTAGTCTATGACCTTGCCGGATGAACCATCACCTTCCAAAACGCGAGCGGCAATCGGTAAATCACCGACAAGTTTCCGATCTTGGAGGGTGACTCCCCAGTTGCTGGTGAGTCGGTTCAAATCCGAACCAGTGTTAATTGGTACTACCTGTACCTGACCACTCAGCATGGATGAAAGAATTTCCGAAAACGGGTCGACAAATATCAGAACGCTTCTTCCACCAAGGGCAAATTGGTCAATCTCATACAACAGCCGGTCAGATAACCCTTTTGGATGGATCAGCAAAATCATGTCCAAGTCGTCGGGTAACTCGTCATCTGATGGCAACAACAGTTGAAGATCAAAGAAGCTGTCGAGACGAATCAAGAACGACCATGGCGGTTGTTGCGTTACAGAGCTCTGACCAAATTCGCCACCGAATCCTTGAATGGGTAACGTACTGATCACACCGACTACCTTGCGCGGCCTTCCGGCCAGCTGATAGATCATTTTCGTGAGATCGTACTCCAGGAGTTCCTCGCGCTCGGGAAGAAACAAACTGATGGTACGGATTTCATCGACGCTATTGGTACCAACCAAACCTAGATATGCTGAATTCCCATTTTGCAACGAAATACGGCTTAACCCGTGCCCGACGGCCAGATCTTCCGCTTCCGAAAATGGTTCCGGATCAATACTATTTACTGAAATCCTGCCACCGGAAAGGCGTGCGTATTCCTTAAGGAATTCTTCAATGCGACCGATATATGCATTGAATCCTGGAGTTTGCAGTAATTCTGACCGAGAAACGAAAAAGTTCAATTTGATCGGTTCTTCCAATCGCTCCAAGATAATCTCGGTGCCTTGTGACAGCGTGTAGAGCCCGTGTTCAGTCAGATCAATGCGGTATTTGGACAATATTTGCTGTCCAGTCAGGTTCAGCACAAGAAACACCAGTATTGCGACAACAACCGAACCGACCCCAGTCGAATTGAATTTTACCGAACGCATATCAACTATTCTTCTTCAAATCGACAGCGACTACGCTGAGATATGTAAACAACACTAAAACCGACAAAAAGAACACTATATTGTCGAGTGAAATAACACCTTTCATCATTTCGTTAAAGTGTGTGAGATAACTCAGATTGACAATAGTCTCGATCAGGACATCGGGCAAAACAGGCGATAAAAAGTCCTTGACGATGACAAATTCCCCTAAAATCAGAAACAGGTTGACCACAACTCCGAGTACGAATGCGACAACCTGATTCTGTGTCAAAGCTGACATGCACGAGCTTACCGCGAGGAATCCACCCACCATTAGAATGCTCCCCAGATAACTCGCACAGATTACGCCGTTGTCTGGATTTCCCAGAAAATTCACCGTCAACCAGATCGGAAAGGTCAGTACGAGTGCGCATCCTGCAAATACCCAGGATGCAAGGAATTTGCCACATACGGCCGAAAGCGTGCTCACAGGTAAAGTGAGCAGCGTCTGAATGGTACCTGTCTTACGCTCCTCCGCCCACAAACGCATACCAAGCGCTGGAGCGAGCACCAGATAGAGCCAGGGATGAAAACTGAAAAAAGATACCAGATCTGCTTGTTCTCGTTCCAGTAGTCCTCCCACATATATAGTGAGCACACTGCTTGAAACCAGAAATATGAACAGAAAAACGTATGCGATCGGCGTGTAGAAATAATCCGCTAACTCGCGACGGAAAATGGTGAGCCAATTTGGCATTGGTTGCCAGACCTATCTTGTTTTCAAAGTGGTTTAGGGAGATTGTGTTAACGGACAATCCGCCAGGTGAATCAAGTTGACAAATTATAAATCTTGTATGTAATGTTCCAACATTCGTTTGATTTTTCACCGAAAGATTCATCTGCAACCCATAATATGGGTGATTCGATGTCTCGCGACTTCATAAAGATAATATTCCTGATTCAATCATCTGTAAAATAATCCGAACCTGACACTTTAGCCGCAACTCGCGATCGAATATCAGTTCTCAATTTAAGTCAGCGTAATCAACCATCCGTCCCTATCACATTGTGAAGATGTGCGTCTACCCGATGTACATCTTAATATTTTTTACAACGAGCTAACAGCGATTCAGCGCGATAAAAACGGCAAATGACATTTGAACAGCAACTTGATCGAGTCCGTAGCGATGCGGAAGAAATCTTCCCGAACATTCGACGGGGAATCGAAAAAGAAAGTCTCCGAATTACACCCGACGGCCATCTTTCACAAAAACCACACCCTTCAGCCCTGGGTTCGGCACTGACGCATCCGTATATCACGACCGATTATTCTGAAGCGTTGATCGAGCTAGTAACACCAACGTTTGATACACTGAATCAGGTTTTCGATCACTTAAGCCTGTTGCACAGCGTCGTATACCATCACATCGGCGAGGAATTGCTCTGGGTCAATTCATTGCCATGCCTGCTCGGCGATGAAAGTGCGATTCCAATTGCTGAATTCGGCACATCGAATATCGGTAGAATGAAAAACATCTACCGTCGCGGTCTGGACCTGAGATATGGACGAAGAATGCAGATCATCGCGGGCATTCACTACAACATTTCAGTTCCTGATTCATTTTGGAAAGCACTCGGAATCTCTGAATCAGGCACCGGCGAAAAGCAGATCTCAAATGCCTATATGGCAGCCATTCGAAACTTTCACCGCTACTGCTGGATTCTTTTCTACCTTTTTGGCGCGTCACCGGCCGCGTGTCGGTCCTTTTTTGCAGGTTCAGATACCTACGGGCTAAATGAACTGGGGTCCCACACTGTCTATGCGCAACACGGAACCTCTCTGAGAATGAGTAATTATGGATACCGCAACCCCGTCCAATCAGAGATTTGCATCAATCAGAATTCCGTCGACGATTACATCGAATCGCTTGGCAAAACAATCACCACGCCGTTTCCCATGTACGAAAATTATGGAGTCAAGTCGAACGGGAAATACATTCAGCTGAACACAAACCTGCTACAGATTGAAAACGAATACTACTCTGTCATTCGTCCTAAACGACGTATCAATCCGATGGAGAAACCTACGCACGCACTGCGCGATCGAGGAGTCGAATATCTCGAAGTGAGATGCATTGATTTGGATCCTTATGATCCGATTGGAATTTCGCAGGCGCAAGCGCAATTTCTTGATTTGTTGATCACTTTCTGTTTGTTGCATCCCAGCCCATCAATGACCGACGAACACTACCCCATCATCTCTGAAAGTAAAGATGCCACTGTACTGAACGGTCGAAATCCTGATCTGCTATTGATTCAAAATGGCGAACGCGTCAAACTCAAGCCCTGGGGATTGGACATTCTAGAAAAACTGGAATCAATTGCCGAGTTGTATGACCGATCCCTCGGCATCGACGACTATACGAAATGCGTTCGGGCACAAAGAGACAAACTGGAAAATCCGGATCAAACACCATCTGCGAGAATCCTGAACGAACTGATCACAAATGATGAACCATTTTTTGAATTTGCAATGCGAAAGGCGGAAGAAGCAAAAAGAGCCATTACCAGCAGTCCGTTGGACTCAGCAACTATCGATAAATTTGCTGGCGTTGCGATCGAGTCCATTCGAAAGCAGAAAGATATGGAACAAAACGATGAACTGGAGTTCGATAAATTCCTGGATTGGTATTTCTCGCAATGAGAGATATTCGTGTGAAAGAGTGGTCACCTCACAACATCAGGTGATGTGACTGTCAGTAGTTTCGGTTGCGATCTACGATACCTTCAACCGGTTCTCCCCGTTTCATTTTCTGAATCTTTTCAAGGATGACCACGCTCGCAGAGGCCGGGTCCGGTTTGCTCGCACAATGGGGCGTCACCGTCACATTGGGCTCATCCCAATATGGGTGTTCGTCGGGTAGCGGCTCGGTGCGAAAAACATCCAATACCGCACCAGCAATATGTCCTGATTGAACCGCCGCTAGCAAAGCATCGTCGTCAATCGACTCGCCTCGACCGGCATTGATGATGTGTGCACCACGCGGCAATTGGGCAAGCGTCTGCCGATTCAAGAAATTATCCGTTGCAGGTGTTCTAGGTAGCAAATCGACCAGAATATCCGTCCGTCCAAGAAACTGTCCAAGTTCATCCGGCCCGGCAAATGATTCTACGTTGGGAAGCTGCTTCCTGCCAGCACTGTAACCGATTACTTGAAAGCCAAGTTGGACGAGTGCCGCAGCGCACGCCTTACCGAGTACACCAAGGCCCAGTATGCCAACACAGGTTGTGCGCGGCGCTTTGTAATTGCTGTGAAATGGATGCTCCCATTTTCGACTCTGATAACAGGAGACATGCATATGAATTCCTATTACATGATGAGCGACATAGACAACAATTCCATCGGTCAGTCCGGGCTCTGTCATTCGGACAATCGGCAGGTGATTGAGCTGCGAATCAGACAGAAGATCTTCTACACCGGCCCACATCGAGAATATGGCTTTCAGATTTGGATATCGAGCCAACTCACCTGCTGGCGGTCGAGCGACTATCGCATAGGTGATATCGTCGACCAGACCGACATCCGGCCATATCCGCAGGTCCAAGTCCGGAGCGTTGCGTCGAAGTTCAGCTGTCCAGCGTTCGGTATTCTCCTCAGTTGTAACAAACAGGACTGCGTCGCCCATCACCAAATTCCCTGACGGTCACAATGAATTCTATTCTATGGCAAGCAACTCTATCTCAAAAACCAATGTCGCTGACGGTGGAATAACCGGAGGGCTTCCCTGCTCGCCATACCCGAGTTCCGGCGGAATGACAATTTGATATTTTGCACCCACACTCATCAATTGAAGCGCTTCAACCCAGCCGGGAATAATCCCAGCCAGAGAGAATGTCGTGGGCTCGTCTCTGCTATAGGAACTGTCAAATTCAGAACCATCTGTCAATGTCCCGCGATAGTGTACTGTCACGGTACTGTCAGGTCCGGGTTTAGCACCCTCACCCTCTACAAAAACTTTATAAAGAAGGCCGCTGCCCGTAGATTGCACGCCATCCTGCGCTGCAAAGTCGGCGCGGAACTCCTCACCGGAAGCTTTCACCATTTCAACCATCTCCTGTTGCATTTTCGCCTGTTCAGCAGTGAATTCCTGCACCGCCGCTTGCATTTGTTCGTCAGACAATTTCAACTCTTTTGACATTAGCACATCAGCAATTGCCTGCGCCAACACTTCTCCACTCAGCGGTACGCCTATGTTTTGCAACTGTTCGCTGATCTGAATCGCAAACTGAACTCCGAACGTATAACTGAGCGCTCCTCCAGGAACATTCAAGTCCACGTCGTGAGCGTTCGCGGCTGTAGCGACCGTCATAGACATAGCAGTCGCCAAAATTATGGCTTTCATTCTCTTCATAAATCTGCACCTAAACCACTTGTTTTGTACCGTTTTCCCCGTGAAATCATATTGTGTTATTCCTAACATGTCTAAGGTAGAATCAATCGCGCATAACGGATGTGTCGATGCAATTTCTTGAAGCCGAACCAGATGAGAAGAACAATTCCAATAAGAATTACGGCAAGAATGATACTTTATTTGACAAATCGTAGCGGACACAATAATCAGAATTTTACCTGGCGCTCAGTGAATCCGTGCCAACTTTCGACCAGCCGTTTGGCAATACCACGTACAAGCGTGAACGGGTTATTTCATAAATCGGTACAATACACTGACCAATACAGAATGCTGGTTGACGAATAAGGTCACTCAGATAGGAGAAAAGAATATCACCCATCAGGAATACAAGATGCCAGTCGACTCAAAGTTGTTAGAAATTCTCCGCTGTCCTGTAACCAAACAGCCGCTTTCGGTTCTCACCGAAGAAAGAATTGCTCAGATTAATGAACAGGTTTCTGCCGGTCAAGTACGCTACGCCGACGGGTCAAATGTCGAAAAAGAGCTGGAGGAAGCGCTGATCACTGAAAATGGCCGTGTTATCTACCGGGTGGACGACGATATACCCATCATGTTGCAGGATCTCAGCATTCCTATGTCCGAAATCGAGCAGGATTGAAACGACTAGTTCTGTCGATAAAATTCCATCAAGATTTTTGCAACTTCCGGTCTTGAGAATTCTTCCGGCAGACTCTCACCTGCCGACAGCATTTCCCGGACGCGGGTTCCAGAAAGAAGAATGAAGTCCTCCTTCTGGTGATCAGGGGCGTCGCGCATCATCACCACCTGGTTGAGTTTCTTGGACCACGCAGTATGGTCAGCTTCGAATATTTCGATATCCAGCACACCTTCCGGCACATCCGTGTGAAAAATAGTCTGTGCATCAAATGCGCCGTAATAGTCCCCGACACCCGCATGATCGCGACCCACAATCATATGGGAAGCACCCAGATTCTGGCGGAAAATAGCATGCAGGACTGCTTCTCTCGGACCAGCATAGAGCATATCGAATCCATACCCTGAAATAATCACTGTGTTTTCCGGAAAATAAAGATCAACCATTTTTCGGATTGCGTCATCTCGTACTTTTGCCGGAATATCCCCGGGTTTCAACTTGCCGAGTAGCATGTGAATCACCACGCCATCCGACGCGGTTCGCTCGAGCGCAGTCTTGCATAGTTCCTCATGTGCGCGATGCATGGGGTTTCTGGTCTGAAAAGCAACGACTTTCTTCCACCCTCGACGCTCGATATCCTCTCGAATCTGATATGCGGTTCTGAACGTATTCGGAAACTCAGTTTCGAAATAACTGAAATTCAGAACTTCAACGGGTCCTGAGACCACTATTGCGCCCTGTTCCAGAAACGTATTGACTCCGGGGTGTTCGTGATCTGTCGTGCCGAATACACATTGCGCGATATGCATCAACTCATCACTTCTCAACGTGTCAACGGACTCGACTGTCTGAATCGCCAAGGGGGGATTACCTGCAACCTCTGAGTCTCTGAGAGTAATTCTTTCGCCTGCTATGTCGCCTTCATCGCTGATTCGGTTTAGAATCGGAACCGGCCAAAAAAGACCTGACTGTGTTCTCATCTCATCTGCAATTGAAAGTGCATCTGCCCGGTTCATAAAGCCGTCAAGCGGGGTGAAATAACCCGCTCCCAGCATTACAGCACTGCTCGCAGAAGAAGAATTCAGCAACACGGACGGCAACTGTTCAGCTTCTCTGCGCAATTCTGCTCGTCGTTCAGCGTCGCAGACAAATCGCGGCGTCAACGCATCCGATTTATAGGGCTTGATCACCGGATAGATTGGTATTGGATTTTGATTCAGGTTGCAACCGCGTCGGCTGAACCGGAAACAAGAACAGTATCACGGCGTTGACGTACCGCTTCCGCTAGTTCGCTTAGCAAGATCTCTGTGTCTTCCCAACCAATACAGGCGTCGGTGATACTTTGACCGTATACCAGTGTCTCACCAGGAACTTGATTCTGACGGCCTTCTACAAGATGGCTTTCAATCATGACACCCATAATTCTTGCATCCCCTGATGCAATTTGACCGCCGACATCCCGTCCCGTATCCATTTGTCGAAAGAACTGTTTCAAACTGTTGGCGTGACTGAAATCAATCATGATATTTTCCGCAAGACCTCTTTTGGCCAACAGTCCGGCTGCTTTATCGACATCTTCTGCTCCGTAGTTTGGCACCTTACCGCCGCGCAAGATGATGTGGCAATCCTCATTTCCGGATGTTTCAAAAATTGCGGTGCGACCGTTCTTCCGAATGGAAAGAAAGCGATGACTTTTTGATGCCGCATGCGCGCCGTCAACTGCAATTTGAAGATTTCCGTCGGTCCCGTTTTTCAGACCGACCGGACACGACAGGCCTGATACCAGTTGTCTGTGAACCTGGCTTTCCGTCGTCCTCGCGCCAATGGCACCCCAACTGACCAAATCCGCAATGTACTGCGGTGTAACGATATCCAGAAATTCGACACCAGCTGGTACACCGATATTATTCAGTTCAAGCAGCAGTGTTCTTGCCAGCCGCAGTCCTTTATTGATGTCAAAGGTTGAATCCAGATCCGGATCATTGATCAGGCCTTTCCACCCAATGGTTGTCCGCGGTTTCTCAAAATAAACTCGCATGACGATCAGCAGGTCGTCGGCTAGTTCAGACTTTATTTTCCCGAGCCGAGTAGCATACTCCATTGCTGCATCAGAATCATGAATCGAGCAAGGACCGACGATTACAACAAGACGATCATCTCGCCCGTTTAAAATATCGTGTATAGCAGCTCTGGTGCTATTGACGACATCAATTGCTTTTGTTGATGCTGGAATCTCATCCATCACCTGAGACGGATACGCAACATCACATATTGATGCGATTCGCAAATCATCTATCTGCACATCGTCTATATATTTGGGTACAACCATCACCTTTTCCAAATTTAGCCTGCAAAATATATTTTTCGTTGCAGACTTGATGAATCAAAAGCGTTAATTATAAGCAGTTATTCCATTTCGGAACTACTTATAGAATTGGCTACCCGTCGCTGGAGAGTGTGCTGGTTCTGACACCGTTGAATTATCAAGCATAGCGAGGCAAAGATTCATTACTACATCAATCAACGGTTGACAAAGGTTTATCAATATTGATTCAGCGAATTTGCAGTTGCCTCAGGCGACTTCACGAGGACATATGGAATTCAAGGCATCAGATTCTGTTTGTGTAGCAATCTCAAGATCATATAGGACCTGCAGGTTGAGCGAACTCCGTGCGTCTGTATTGAAATATCGCGCCAGACGCAGCGCAGTTCCAGCAGTATTTCCTCGACGATCGCGAACGATTTCGTTGATACGAGCAGGTTTCACTCCAACAGCTTTGGCTAATGCTGTCGCTGACAGGTCGAACGGTTCAATGAAGTCGTTTTTCAAGATCTCGCCAGGATATTGCTATCTGTGATTGTCTACTATTTCCACATCGTAGGCGTCTTCATGGACAAAACGAAAACAAAGTCTCCATTGATCATTAATTCGAATGCCATACGAACCGGAGCGGTCGGCGCGTGGTGCCTCAAGTCGGTTTCCGGGGGTACCCTTATAAAATCAAGCGATGCAGCGGCATTCAATTGTGCGAGCTTAAGCTGGGCGACCCGCTCAAAATGAAGAAAACTCTGTACCCGATTTTGGTTGGCGAGCCTCTCTGTATCCTTGCAACGAAAACTTTGAATCATGAATTGATTGTATTGTCCCTCGATATACGATATTGGACAATGTATTTGGGAATTGAAAATGGAAATCAGGCACCTATTCGAAGCATATGGCGCGTGCGTCACCTTTCAAGATGAAAGATGTAGAAAAGTCGAGCATTGTCGCGATTGATCGACTGGAATAGAACGTCTTCTGATCTCGATGCGAGAGATTGTCGGACCCTCAGTTCCCTATTTGCATGCGATGACAGAATGTTCCCTGAACTCCATCAAAAAGGACAGACCGCCAATTCAGCTAGAACTTAGATTTATTGTATCTGGAAGAAAAGAATTCGGAACCATAAGAGAAATTACAAGACAGATCACATGTACCTATGTATAACCTGTTGAACCCAAAACTGAGATTTCTATACAAGAGGAACATAGATGATTGGACAAACCGTGAGGCATGAAAGCTCAAATCCTAATGATGCACTTCGAAAATCACTGAAACTTCCTTGCGGCGCGATCCTGAAAAATCGAATCGTAAAATCCGCCATGTCGGATTCGCTCGGGAACGGTGACGGTGATCCCACCGAAGCTCAGATTCGACTCTACGAAAGATGGGCTGAAGGTGGAACAGCGGTTTCGATCATCGGTGAAGTCCAAGGTGACCCGCGCTATCCGGAGAAACCTGGAAATCTGGTGTTTGGAACGCATACCAACAAGCAGGCGATACAATCACTGGTCAGTCGCGCAGTAATTGCAGGTGCTCATCTATGGCCTCAGCTCGGCCATGCCGGTGCTCTTGCTCACTTGCCGATCAGTCAGCCGAAAGGGCCATCTGCCCTGAATGTCGAAGGGCTGCACTGCGCAGGTATGTCAGATGAAGACATTCAGCAACTGCCTGACATGTATGCTAGTGCCGCCGCATTCGCAAAGAACTCAGGATTCAGCGGCGTCCAGATTCACGCTGGACACGGCTTTCTGCTCAGTCAGTTCTTATCACCGTTATTCAACCGCCGCAAAGATGGCTACGGTGGTTCAATCGAAGCACGTTGCCGAATAGTGCTAGAAGTGATCGACGAAGTGCGGCGTGCTGTCGGTCCGTCATTTCCCATCGGAATCAAGATCAATTCAACAGACAAACTGGAAGGAGGATTGACAGAGATTGATGCATTGGAGGTGGTTCGCCTGCTCGATCGAACGTCAATTGATCTGATTGACATTAGTGGTGGGACCTATTTCCCGGGAGCGAAGTCAAGCTCCGACGCGGTATCCGATGGCGGACCATATTTTCTTGAATTCGCCAGACGCGCCAAAGACATCACCGATGTGCCACTAATGCTGACTGGGGGTTTCAAAAGACGCCAGCAGGCACGAGATGCGTTAGCTAGTGGAGTCATTGAAATGGTGAGTTTAGCACGTGCCATGGTTCTTTGTCCGCGACTTGCGGAGATCTGGCTGACCGAAAAAGGTGGTGATCCTGAATTCCCGAAATTCAAATCCCCGCCGCGAGGCGCTATCACGGCGTGGTATACCATGCGGTTAGCGGCATTGGGACAAGATAGCGAGAACACGTTCACGCTGAACCCTGAGCGTGCTTTACGCGATTATGACGAACGTGATGCGCAACGTTGCATCAAATGGCGAAAGAAGTTCTCTCACTGACTTGTGATCTAACTGAAAATCAACGCCACAATTCAAGCCATACTTTGTTCCTTCTTTCAGTCCGCTCTACTCTCACATAGTTATTTGCTCGTCGACCAAACAAACGAACACATCGTGGGAAAAATTGGCGCTGACATAGAGTTTGAAGATCTTAATGTTATATGCAAGAACGAGGCTTTGTCGACTTTCGGGAGTGCAACATCATCCGTTGCGAACCGAAATTGGAGTGCGGCCCGAGTTTGTTCGATTCAGCGATAAGGGCATACCGGTGAAAATCCAGCGGGTCGATGACGTAGGTAGACATCAATTGGTACGAGTTGTGCACAATCAGCACGAAATCGAGTTGATCTGCCCGGAAGAACAAGCCATACCCAACGATAGCGCAAGAATCGAATTCGACACCAATCACACCTACCTGTACCATAACAGCTGGCCGGCCGGCGGAGATACGTCGCATGATTAATAAGACAATAATGCACGGCGCTTGGGTTAATGAAGTTTGCGGTTTTTTTACGTCCAATTCAATCCAAGCAGAACTTCCGACTTGTTCGCGGCAGCCATATCGTCGTCCGTAAGCTATTCGAACATCCGTACGCGTACATATTCCAGAATAAGGGTAAGAGATTTTTGTTCTGTATCCCTTACGAGCGGGACTTCACACTAATTGGCACAACAGAAATTGAAATGGAAGGCCCCAATAGCCGCAAGGAGATTAAGAACACTGAAGTCGACTACCTTTGCCAAGCTGCTAATCAGTATTTGCGTGAGCCTGTTAGTTCCAACGATGTCGTATGGAGTTATAGCGGTGTGCGAGCCTTTTACGACGATAACATGAGAGATGCTAAAACAATGACCCCGCGGGACTACACGTTGAAATTCGATGTTGCCAGAGCGCCGATTGTCTCCGTATACGGGGGCAAAATTTCAACCTACCGACAGCTAGCAGAAGACGTACTGGCGCTGCTTGAACAAGTTGAGGGCTCGATAAGCCGAAGTGGATGCAAAATGCTATATTGCCCGGTGGGGACATCAATGGATACGTATTGCAACATTCACCAGCACGTTGCGACAACAATATGGATGGCTTCCAACCGAACTGGCTAGTCGATATGCACGTCACTATGGAAGCCTTGTTCACGAAATTCTCAAAGGTTGCAGCACTGTCTCTGATTTGGGGATCGATTTCTCACCGGGGCTCTATCAGGCAGAAGTGGATTACCTGGTGACGCGAGAGTATGCTATGTGCGCTGAAGACATAATTTGGCGACGAACACGTCAAGGAATTCGCATGAACACACACCAAATCGACGAACTTAAAGATTATTTGGATTCCATATTCCTGTCTAAAAATTCACCAAAGGCAATTGCCGATGCAAGCTTATATTCTTAGTATTGACCAGGGGACTACCAGCTCCCGTGCACTTTTAGTTGATCAGAACGGTAAAGTTCTGAAAACACAACAGAAAGAATTCACACAATTTTTTCCGAATGACGGCTGGGTTGAGCATGATCCTGTCGAGATCTGGCAAACTACGCAATCGGTCGCCCGCGACGTGCTTGCTTATGCAGAACAACTGCCCGGTGATGTCAAGGCAATTGGTATCACCAATCAGCGAGAAACGAGCATTGTCTGGGATCGAAATTCGGGTGAGCCTGTTTACAATGCGATTGTCTGGCAAGACCGGCGAACCGCTGCCTATTGCTCCAAGCTACAACAGGATGGATTAACACCGGATGTTCAAGAAAAAACTGGACTGCTTCTGGATCCGTACTTTTCAGCGACCAAGTTCGCTTGGATTCTTGAGAATGTTCCTGATGCGCGCAATCGAGCGGAACAAGGAGACTTACTATTCGGGACAGTAGACAGTTTCCTGATTTGGCATCTCACCGGTGGAAAATCACATTTGACCGATGCAACCAATGCTTCGAGAACCATGCTGTATGACATCCACAGGCAACAATGGGACCCGGAACTCCTCGAACTTTTTTCCATACCAGACATTTGCTTGCCACGGGTGTTGGATTGTGCTGACGATTTCGGCATTGCAGACGCCTCCGTTCTAGGTCAGTCATTACCGATCTGTGGAGTCGCAGGCGATCAGCAGGCAGCATTGATCGGACAGGCTTGTTTCAAACCCGGCATGGTCAAGAGCACTTACGGGACGGGGTGTTTCCTCATAATCAATTCAGGATCAAAAACGGTTAAGTCGCAGCATAAAATGCTCACCACAATTGCGTATCGTCTGGATGGCAGTTCCTGCTATGCAATGGAAGGTTCAATTTTTGTCGCCGGTGCCGCAATTCAATGGCTTCGTGATGAACTTGATTTCATTGAAAATGCGACGCACACTGCAGATTTGGCAGCCTCACTGGATGACAATTGCGGAGTATACATGGTACCGGCGCTAACCGGTTTGGGTGCGCCACACTGGCTTCCCGATGCTCGCGGAGCTGTATTTGGCATGACAAGAGATACCGGGAAAGCGCAATTTGTGCGCGCCGCACTGGAATCAGTTGCTTACCAGACTGCCGACCTGCTGAACGCGATGGAATCTGATGGGAGTGTAATCAGTCGTTTGCGAGTTGACGGTGGCATGGCGAACAATGACTGGTATTGTCAGTTTCTGAGCGATGTTCTGAACCTGCACGTTGACCGACCCTCAAACATTGAAACGACTGCAATCGGAGCAGCTTACCTGGCCGGACTGCATTCAGGAATATTTTCGTCATTGGAATCGATTTCGAACAATTGGAAATCAGACCGAAGTTTTGAAACCAGAATGGGCCCAGATGATCGCGATAAATTAATGAATCGCTGGCGTAAGGCAGTCGAATTAGTATCCGAGTTCGCTGAATTGTAACCCTGTCGATTTGTTATCCGATCCCGATTGTCTTGTCAATCCGCTGGAATTTGACCATATTCACTCTGACGAAACTTTCGTTCGAAGTTACAAATTTAAAGAATCAGTTTTAGGTTACATACAAAAGCGATATCATTGATTACATCGTGACAATATTATGTTGGTTGCACTAGATTCGTAATATATGTGGAGGTATATATTGGCAAGTTTGATCGTACGAAATGTTGATGACGAAATCGTAACAGCTTTGAAATTTCGAGCCGGTAGGAAAGGCATTAGCGCCGAAGCCGAACATCGAAATTTATTGGCAGATGCACTGTTGACTCCTAGAAGAAGTTTTTCGGAGGTCATTCAATCAATTTCGCCTGCGGGGCACGATGACGATTTTTCACCTCAGCAAGACGAGTCGCCAAACAGTGTATTTACTTGATACCAATATCGTTAGTGAATTCCGAAAGAAGTCGAGAATGAACAAAGGTGTTCAGGCGTTTTTTTCAGAGGCAGCGAAAGACAACCAGCAATTGTATCTGAGTGTCATAACGATCGGTGAGTTGAGACGCGTTGTTGAAATCGTGGAGATCATGAGCAGGCAAACCAGCTGGAAGTATGGCTTGGCGAAGTTACGACAAAATATCGCAGTCACCTCCTTTCTTTCACCGAACTAGAAGTTCAGGTATGGGGTTATCTACATGTACCTCAACATCAGAATTCTCACGATAAGCAAATCGCTGCAACCGCACTGACACATGATCTATGCGTGGTTACGAGAAATGCCTCTCATTTCAAAGATACAGGGGTTCGGCTACTCAATCCATTTACTTGACGAATAGTTCAGAGTTGCGTCGTGCTTGGGGTCAACGTTATTTATAAAAGAGGCGCCATAGATTCAAACCGGTATAGTAAAAGTTGGAATTCAGTCTTTGAATGAATCGACAAAGAAATTGCTGAAATTTGTGCTGACATTCGTATTCAGTCTGGTATTTATTTACATACTGATCGCAGTCAGTGTTTTCTTCTACCAAAAACGACTGATTCACATTCCCTTCACCACATACACGGAAACGCCAAAAGATAGAGCAATTCCATTTGAATCTGTCGTTCTGAAGCAGCAATCCGACAATGCCACACTGAACGGATGGTTCATCGAAGTTCCGCACTCGAAGTACACCGTTCTTCTATTTGGCGGCAATGCTGGAAATATGTCATATATGCTCGATACTATCGATCTGTTACACAAGCTCGGGTATTCAGTTTTTATTTATGACTACAGAGGATATGGAGCGAGCACGGGGAAACTTACCGAACGCGCCATGTACGATGATGTTAGACTCGCCTGGGATTATCTGACAGAAACCAGGCAGACCTCATCGAATGACATCATCGTATTCGGTCGATCACTAGGCACTGCGATGGCAAGTTGGGCTGCGACCGAATACGATCCGGCAGCATTGATAATGGAGTCAGGATTCACATCTCTCGTCGAAATGGGGGAAATCTACTATCGATGGCTGCCAACCAACTTAATGCTCAGATTCAGATACGACAATCTATCCCGAGTCCCGCGGCTACGATGTCCGACGCTTTATATTCACAGCCCCGAGGATGAACTGGTTCCTTACGCACACGCCGAGAGGCTCTACTCAGCTACATTGTCCGATAAAAGTTTCTTGACAATTTCAGGCGATCACAATTACGGCTATCTTGAAAGCGGTGAGACTTACACCAGAGGAATTGAGGAGTTCTTGAATCAGCACCTGCACTGACTGTGGTTCACAGCATCAGTAAATCTTGAAATGAGACAGAATTCCCAATTTGGGATGTGCCGCGATCTCTACTAGAGATGCTCACCACCGTTAATGTGGACTTCTGAGCCAGTTACATAACTTGATTGCTCAGCGCACAAGAAGAAAATAGTCTGTGCGACTTCCTCAGGCGTGCCCAGCCGATGTAGCGGTATTGACTCAACCAGATCGTTGGTGCCCGGTGAAAGAATTGGTGTATCTATCTCGCCTGGAGCAATAGCATTGACTCGAATTCCGCGAGCGCCAAATTCCCAGGCCATCTCGCGGGTCAATGCAGCCAGTGCGGCTTTCGATGTTGCGTAAGCGGTACCGGCAAATGGATGAACCCGGCTGCCGGCGATCGAAGTGACATTGACGACTGATCCCCGCCCTTTTGTCAATTCATCCATCAGTCCTCTCGCAAGAACGATAGGTGCGAAAAAGTTAACCTCAAATACGAGTCGCCATGTGGCCATGCCAGTATCTGCCGGTCCCAAACGTCTGCCTTGCTCGCTCTTCGGAGAAATTCCGGCATTGTTGACCAGCGCGTGCAACGCTCCGCCCGAAAGCCTCGTTTTCAATTCCGCAAGTCCAATCGAGCGATGGTCCGGATCTCCAAGATCAATCTGAATATGATCTTCTTCACCTGCCTGCCATGGACATTCGGTGGAAAATGCCCGTCTGGAACAGGTAATGACACGCCATCCGTTCTCCTCAAACAGTTTGGCCGTCGCATGTCCGATACCTTGACTGGCACCGGTCAGGACAAGTGTGCGTTGCTCGCTGTCCGAGGGTTCCTGGTGTTTCGGTGATGGTTTGACCTTCCCCGTAATCGGACACTTTTCACCTTCAGTCTGTTCGGTCGGTTCCATAGTATTGACCTCCTGATCGTATTCAGTCCTCGTCGGGCTGGATAAATTGTGCCTGCAGTCGTTTCTGAATCTCCATCGGCGCGGGTTCATAAGTTCCGAATTCCAGAATGAACGCGCCTTCGCCTCCTGTTATCGCATTCAATCTTGATTGAAAATCCGACATCTCAGCCAATGGTGCCGACCCTGTTATCCTGATCGCTCCATTGGCCATAGAATCAGTATCTTTGATTCGACCGCGTCGCGACGACAGTTCGCCAGCGATATCCCCCATGTTCGAACTGGGTGCAGTAACCGATACGTCAGCAATCGGTTCAAGAACAATCGGACTCGCTTTGGAAACCGCGTCGATGAACGCTTTCTTTCCCGCAGTGACAAACGCCACCTCTTTTGAGTCTACGGAATGATATTTGCCATCATGGACAATCACTCGAATATCCTGCAGCGGAAAGCCAGCGATCGCCCCATTATCCAACACCTGTTTAACGCCCTTTTCGACCGCCGGTATGAACTGTGAGGGGATCACACCACCGACTACATTGTCCACAAATTCAAACCCTTTTCCCCGCGGCATCGGTTCAACACGAAGGAATACCTCACCGAACTGACCGGCGCCACCTGTTTGTTTCTTATGTCGACAATGTCCTTCTGAAACCTTGGTAACCGTCTCTTTATAGGGAATCGTCGGCACCGAGGTAGTAACTGACACACCATAAATCGTGTCCAATCGTTCGAGAGCGATTCGCAGATGCAAGTCTCCAAGACCACGCAGTACGGTTTCATTGGCTGCCGGATTGCGCTCTAGACTGATGCACGGATCTTCAGCTGCGATTTTCTGCAATGCCTCGGCGACTTTCTGTTCGTCGCCCCGGTTTGCCGGTGCAATTGCAAGTCCTACCATTGGCGTCGGTGGATTCGTTGCTCTCAAATCAAGCCGCGAGTCCGAACTGGATCCAAGCACTATACTACCGTGCTCAATTTCGTCAACTTTCGCCAATCCGACGATATCGCCAGCCACCGCTTCTGTCACATCAGTGTGTTGTTTACCCAACATCGAAAACATGTTGCTGATTCGAACGGCTTTTCTGGCATCCCCGATGTATATCGGAGAATCTTTGTTTAGCGTGCCTTGAAATACTCGAAGACTACCAATCTTGCCGACAAAAGGATCGAACGCAACCTTGAATGCGTGCGCGATAGTTTCCTCACCTGCGTCAGATTTCAATTCTTTTGTCGTTTCAGAGTCACCATCCCAAATTACGAGTTCAGCCGCATTACCCTCGTTCGGATTCGGCAGCAGTTTCTGTGCCAAAACAAGCAAATCCTCAATACCCGCACCGGTTTGCGCAGATGCAAAAAAAACAGGTATCAGGTGACCTTCCCGCATGGCCTGTTTGAACACTGGCGCGACACTCTCGTCAGGTAACTTCCCGTCTTCAAGGTATTGTTCCATCAACTCCTCATCGACTTCCACAATTTGATCTGCAATTGCAGTATGCGCATCATCAATTGACAAAAAATCCGGTGAGCCATCACATTTGAACAAGCATCCAACAACCGAACTTCCACCATCTGAAGGAAGATTGACAGCCAGACATTCACTTCCGAACTCTTCCTGAATTGAACTGTAGATCACTTCCAGATCTAGATCGGGCAGATCAATCTTATTCACCACTATAGCGGTACACAGATTCGATTCTTTTGCCAATTCCATGAATCTTCGTGTCATGGTCTCAATACCGTTCTGTGCGTTAATTACAACCACAGCGGTCTCAACAGCAGACATTGCAGACAATGCGGGCCCCATGAAATCGGAATAACCGGGCGTGTCGATCAAATTTACGTGCGTATCTTGGTAATCAAACGACATCACCGAAGAGACCAATGAGCGCTGATGATCTTTTTCCAGCGCATCGTAATCGCTGACTGTATTCTTTCTCGCAATTTCACCTGCAGTCGGTATGGCACCCGCGGTGTGCAGCAAAGCTTCGCTCAACAACGTTTTTCCGGCACTTGCCTGTCCAAGCAGAGCCAAATTTCGAATGTCATCGGTTGTATAGGGCATTAACTTTCTCCTGATATGTCCACATGAATTTCTTCAGTCTTGTTCTAGTTGTGCCAAAGCCAACTCGTCGATTATAGGGTACGGTGTACCGAGTTCGATTTCATGTGTATTGACATCCGGTTCCGAGCGATCGATAACGATGAACTCCTGCTCCTCCCACAGCACCATCAAAAAATGGTGCCAGACACCTCGGGCATAATTGACTCCCTGTTTCCCATTCGTCATAAAAACCCGCAAATCATCAGGATTGAACTCTTCGGATGGTTTGGCGACTGCAATCAGGAATCGACCGTTACCTCTGGGTATGAATGCCTGACTCGCATCGGGGTGACGTTCCATTTTTGTGATGCAAATCGGCATGGGCAGTGGGCGTGCCTTGAAAACACTCAATGCCGGACTGCCACCGTCGGTGACATCCAATCGGGCCAGATTCTCGTAGCGGTCTGCATAACCGTGGTTGATCTCGCGAAACGAACACCCGGCAGTCTCGATCACCTCACCATACATCCTGAACTTTTCGGCGGTGAGCAATTCTGGTTTCAATGGCCGGGAGAAGGACAAGGATTTCGTTCCGATCGCCCGAAAACGACCAACACCACCATCAGGATATATATCAAGTTTTAGATGAGTAATATCACCTATATTATTGATATTTTGGTCAAATATATGTCTTTTATCAGCGTTTAACGCCGCTTCCGGCAGCAACGTCTTCCAATGGCTCATGTTCTCAGTCAGATACTCTTCCGATGCGCCTGGTGCGAACGTTCCTCGCACCGCACAACGGGCTGGATAGTTTCCCTTGAAGTGCAACGTGTCGACTTCAATTCGTCTCACCACGCCTGGATGACCCAGTTTTATGATCGCCCAGTCGTAGCCTTCGCCCCGACGCCGGCGCGTCTCCCAGCCATCGCCCATGTTAATCGCTCTGCCCGGTTTGAGCAGGTTCCACATATCACCGAAATGCATGTCACTGCAGGCAACCGCAACTCCACCGTTCTGCATTGATGCAAAGTCTGTTTCCTCGTTCTCCCCAACTTGAGCCCAATCCTTATGAACCTCACCGTAGACCCGTAAACGAGCTACTCCACCATCCGGATAAATATTCAATCGCAGGTGACTCCAATTTCTGTCGGACTCCACAAAGAACACATTACTTGAGTCACCTTTGAGAGGGGATTTTGCGACAATTTCATTCCAAACTGTCGAATCGTCCGGTTCAGATTTACAGTCGCAGGCATCAACGCTGGCATACTCGGGATAGTTACCGGTAAAGTGGGATGTATCAACATCAATACCGTATATCTTGCCACGACAGATTCGAATGATGCAGTGGTCGTATCCCGGTGTACGTCGTCTGCGGGACTCCCAGCCGTCCATCCACTTGCCATGATCGGTAAACTCATCGGCAATGAAAACCGGCAATTCCGGTTTTAGCAATCCCTCTTTCTCAGCAAAATAATCGTCTGTTGCGTACAGAACCTGCGCGCCCAGGCTGGGTTGCGCCAAGTTGATGAATCGCAACAGGTCCCGTCGATCAGTCATTTAATTTCGCCGCAAGTTCTGATTCGAGGAAATTCTCAATCCAGTGATTCGCAATGTCGATACGACGACAAATCCACACGTCATCGAAAGATGTGACATATTCCAAAAAACGAGCGACACTGGCCGCTCTTCCGGGACGCCCGGCGAGCCGGCAGTGCAGACCGACTGACATCATCTTGGGTGTTTCCTTACCTTCCGAATAAAGGAGATCAAAAGCATCTTTCAGATATGAAAAAAATTGGTCTCCAGAATTGAATCCCTGCGCCGTTGCAAAGCGCATATCATTTGCATCCAGAGTGTATGGAACAATCAGATGTGAAGTCCTGAATTGATGGTCCCAATACGGAAGGTCATCGCTGTAGTCATCAGAATCATAAAGGAATCCTCCATTCTCAACAACCAGACGACGGGTATTCGGACTGGTTCTTCCGGTATACCAGCCTAGCGGACGTTTTCCTGTAACGTTCTCAATGGCGGCAATTGCAAGACCGATGTGTTCGCGCTCGATTTCCTCGTTCACGTACTGATAGTCGATCCATCGATACCCG
Organism: Arenicellales bacterium; assembly: GCA_951813075.1. GTDB lineage: Bacteria > Pseudomonadota > Gammaproteobacteria > Arenicellales > JAJDZL01 > JAJDZL01. Next base: position 816,620 of record OX638343.1, read on the forward strand.
TGACTGCAAATTTCATGACCGTCTTTGGCCATCGATTCGATGACAGCAGGATTCCTCTCGACCGCCATTCCCACTGCAAAAACAGTGACCGGCACCTCATACTCCCTGAACATTCGAAGCAAGCGCCATACACCTGCACGAGTGCCGTATTCGTAGATTGATTCCATACTCATGTGACGCACACCCTTGCGAGCATCGGCACCAATAATCTCGGAGAGAAATGCTTCCGATGCTGAGTCGCCATGCAAAATACAGTTCTCTCCACCTTCTTCATAGTTCAGAACAATCTGGACCGCAACTCTTGCATTGTTCGGCCAACGAGGATGCGGCGGATTAGCGCCATATCCGATCAGGTTTCTCGGGTACTGAATTTCCAAAACTATAACTTATTCCATTAATTTCGATCGACCACAAGCATCGCACACTTGTCTATATACATTTAATTTTAATTCAAGTCTGCGATATTCGAATGAAATGCGGGTCACCGAAAGCATAGTCTGAATGCAGTGCAATCAGGTTGCGAATTTCGCGAACAGTGCCTTCATCTCGCGCCCGACATAATGTCGAACATTTATCTCAACAAGAAATTCGTGCGAGTTTCTCACCGGCAGCCAGATTATTCGATGAGGTGCGAAATGCTTTGATTTTATCTTCATCAATTATTGGTTAGAAACCGATTCAGGACATTGGCCGTCATTCTGGAAATATTATTGTCAAACTTGTTCCACGGCAAACTGCCACAATAAGTGATCGATCCAACGGAAAATACATGCCCGCCCTGCCCGGTCTCGAATAACACAATGTCGGAACGAATCAATTTGGATACCGGATCGCCGGTGCGCGTAGCAAGGTGGGTAAGCCTCTCCTCCGGAACCAGCACGAAATGATCGGGATACGTTTCTGAACTCGCCAGCACAACTGCGTTTTTCGGTGTCCCCAAAGATGAATCCGCCCGATCCAGCTCAAAGCCTGCCGCGCCACCACCGCTCAATCCAAAATCTCCCAGAATTTCATCATCAATACCTTCAAATACCCATTCGTATTCGCTGGGTAGTTGCGAATTTCGTCGGTAGTAGGTTCCTTGGAAGTCCCCCTGCGCAGTGAATCCAACACCAACAAGCTGTTGTGGAGGCCGTCCATTCCGGAGCCATAGACCTCCATACTCTCCATCAAGTGAATTGTAATACTCACCGGGTTGCGCCGCCCATGTCCGAATGCCTCCTTCACCCCGGCGAATCTCCACCATGCCAGGCAAATTATCGTTTACCGCGACTTTCCAATAAAATCCGTTGCCTCCCATATACATCAGTCGACCGCCTGATCGGGAATATTGGTAAATTGCATCCAGTGTATTGGTTGTGTGGTACTCCGGATGACTGCAGGTCATTACAACCTGATAGGGTTTCAGCAACGCGTGTCCTTCCTTGTGCAGGTCATCATCCGTCACCACATCATAATTCAAGCCAAGATGTTCAAGCCAAGCAAAAATATGGGTGTCTGCAGGAAGATGTCGCATCCCAGAGCCACCGTAAGATCGGCAGATCGTGATATATTTTGGGCGCATCGTCAACGACGGACGCAGTCTTGATGAATAGCAGATGCCACTCCCGTCATGGTGATAGTTATAGGTTGAGAGTCCGTAATCCTGTACCTCATCCGGATTCCAGGGCCGCGTCCCCCGCTCTTTGACCAACCTGTCATAATCAGCTCCGGCAATCGAACGGGCTTGATTGGTATAAACGGTATACGTGAAAGTTGAAACCAGCACACAGATTCTTGACTGGGGCTGGCCGGTACGCGGACGTACGTAAAATGGAATATCCTCGTAGGATTTATCACATTCGATTCGCATGGAATACATGCCACTGCGCAATGTGGCAGGAACGGTGAAACTGAAGTCCGTCTCCCACTGGCAATCATAAATATCGTCATCGTGAAAATGAATGGCACCATATTCCTCGGGCGCGTGGCGCCAGCACATTTCATTGCCACTCCAATTCGAACCGCACATGGCGCGGGCCGGACAATTGACCAGACTACCATTCAGCGCCAATTCTCCTACATCAAAAATTTGTTGGCTATCGATTCCTTTGGAAAAATCCCATAGGCTGACAACGTCACTAGCATTCTCGGGAAAATGGTGCAGATCAGCTTCAACTTTCGGAATAAACTCCATAATGGACGGTTTTTCAATCTTGCCATTGAAGAAACTCGACAACCCACTCTGACCTGATGCCGCAATCAGCAATCGATCTACTTCGGTCAAAGACGAAAGCGAGCTACACTCGAATTCCGCAAATCCTCGATCGTGCATCCCAAATTCCGCTTCAAGTGGTTGTTGACCGAGCGAGACCCGGTGGTTCGACATGTCAACTCCCAACCAGACTGTATACCACTTGCGCTGAGAAATTTCCCAATCCGTCACCTCAAACCTTTGCGGGCCTATCGTGTCGTTAGTCAACAATGCGACCAATTTACCCAGCTCACCGATTCTCAATTCGATCAGAGGCCTGCCCTGCGAATCCAGCAAACTGAGTATGCTCTGTGAACCGGCATCCGGCAATGTCGGCCAAATGTTTGCGACCAACGAAAACTTCACCAGATGCGGAAGTTGATTCTGAACATCAACCGTAGCATAGGACCCCAGCTGGACGTTCTGAAATCTTGATGGAAATTTTCCGGAAAAGACTGATGAGTAGTCCTCTTCGATGATACCGACACCATCAGGGTTGGGGTCTGCACAGATGATCCTCACCATGCGCGCCGAGTACGGCTGGTTGAAATGGCTACTCACCTTGAATTCAATGGTTTCGCCCCTGCCGACTGACCAACGGTCCGCATATCCCGCAATTGGAATCATCAAAATAGCCCTGTTTGGTGAACTGGAATAAGAATTTGTATTTTAATAGAGTAACTCATCACGTAATTCACGAATAATTGAAACTGACAACTGACAGGTTCTTTGCTCCGGAACACCAGCAACCGCAAGACTGGCACAAGCTGGTGGATTTTCTGGAGAAAAAGGGGATTGAGTTCGACTCCGACATCTTGCCGAAGCAGTTCGTCGGTGGTTTTGGAAATTTGAATTTTCTGATTGAAGTCGACGGTGAGCCGCAGGTTCTGCGCCGCCCGCCGTTAGGCCCGCTACCACCCGGTGCAAATGATATGGCTCGCGAATTCCGCGTTACATCCAGATTGTGGCAGAAATTTTCACTTGCACCAAAGGCACTGCTGCTGTGTGAGGATGCTGAGGTGCTCGGTGCACCATTTCTAATCATGCAATATCGACCCGGTGCTGTCATTCACATGGATTTGCCAGAAAAGTTTCATGACAGGACCTCGCAATTATCGAGAATGGTGATTGAAGTACTCTGCAAATTCCAGGCAGTAGATCCCATTGAAGTCGGTCTGGACGATCTCGGTAAACCGGAAGGATTTCTGGATCGGGCTGTCCAAGGCTGGATGAAAAGATATACCGTCGCCGCGAAAGACGTGTACAGCGACCACAATCCGCCGGCGTCTGCGGACGAGATTATGCGCTGGCTAAACAAACAAACTGTACCGGATGCCGGATTCACGTTGCTGCACAACGACTTCAAGTTGAATAATATCGTGCTCGATGTCGACGATCTGGTGAGACCGATCGCCCTGCTAGACTGGGACATGTGCACCCGCGGCGACCCATTGTTCGATTTTGCGACACTCCTCAGCTATTGGGTCGAGCCGGATGACCCACCGGCGCTGAACAAGGTCGGGCAAATGCCGACCTCAACTTCACCTGGATGGATGAGCCGACAGGAAATCACCGAATACTATGGCAAGATCAGTGGACGAGACCTATCGGATATTCACTTCTATCGCGTGCTCACCGCATTCAAGCACTGCATAATATTCATGCAAATATACGCTCGCTTCTGCCGTGGTACCACGACCGACCCGAGAATCGCCGAACTTGGTCCCGCACTAGACTCACTGTTCGAGTTTACACACGATGTGATGAAATTTCGTTACTTCTGAATGCCAGTTGCTGACTACCAGTTCTCCAAAGGGTACGATGTCAGCATTTCATGGCCGGTCGCTGTGATCAAGACCTGCTCTTCAAGTTTCACGCCTTCTCCGCCATATTTCGACCCGATATATGATTCGACGCACAGTGTCATTCCGGGTTCAAATACACCATCGTAACCCTTCTTGTCAAAATCCATTGCGTGCTTGATACTGGGGTATTCATCGGCCAGTCCGACTCCATGGACGATGACACCGTACCGCCCGTCGACAAATTCTTCGGGCATCGGCCACGCTTTCTGCGCAAACTCGGCAAAACTCAAACCGGGTTTCAACAGATCTGTATTGAACCGTATCTGCTCGGCAGCCAACTGGTAAAGGCGAGCTTGCTCAGGGTTGGGTTTCTCGTCCCCGCAGATCCACGATCGCGACATGTCGCAGCAGTAACCGTAAGGTCCAATCAAATCCGTATCGAAACTGACCATGTCGCCTTTTTCAATGACCCTCATGGAAGATTCCCGCATCCACGGGTTGGTTCTTGGGCCTGACGAAAGCAATCTCGTCTCAATCCACTCACCACCCAGCGCGATGTTGGTTTCGTGCAATTTCGACCAGAGTGCGTTTTCGGTAATACCGGGAGTCATCGCACGTCTCATGTTGTCGACCGCAATCTCAGTTACCTTGACTGATTGACGCATCAGGGCCAATTCCTCTTCAGATTTGATAACACGCGCGCACTCCATCACATCCTGCCCTTCAATGATTTCTATTCCACATTCCTGAAGAGACTGAATCCCAAGAAAACTACATCGGTCCAGTGCAAGTCTTCGGTTGCCCCCGCCGTAGGTATTGACCAGGTCGGAAACTTCCCGGGCGAATTTCCTCGCATTTTCATGGCACCTGGGTCCGGCAGAAAAGAAGTAAAACGGAGTGATAACCCGGTATTCGTCAATCGTCGGCAAATCTTGTGCAAGATGCGGCATGTTACCGAAATCCCACAAGATCACGGGGCCTTCGGTTGCCACAAACACGCAGCGCGCTTCGTAGTGCGAGCACCACAATTGCATATTCGTCGCATCTGTGACATAGCGAGTATTCAACTGATCGAACAGCAACGCCCCTGCGACATCGAATTTTCTAAGTTGCTCCCGAACCCTGCCCAAGCGATACCAACGCACCGTGTCAAGATCAACCGGAGGTTGAGAGAATTCCATCGCCCCGTGCTGGCGATTGTTGGCCATTGCCATAACATTCACTCCTGTTAGGTAAAATTTCAACTAATTTACACAATATTGATCTGCAAAGTTCAACAGAATCTCATCAGATATCAGATGTGAGTGTTGGTGAAACTGTATCGATAACTATCCGTCTGAATTTGATCAAATCTCGCCCGTATTCAACATAGTCTGTCTGCGACACATTCAAAGTAGCATTCATCCCATCGATTCAATTCCCGACAACCATTGAGAACATTCCGCGGCACCCATAATTATTCACAGTATCATTTCCATTCTTTAGAAACTTCAACACGTTTTCAGGAGGCAGGTAATGAATACACACGGCATGGTCCATTGGAGCGAATTAATTTCGAACGATGTGGAAGCATCCAAGAGTTTCTATGTGGAAGTGTTTGGTTGGGATATCGAAACAATGCCAATGCCAAGCGGAGTGGACTACACAATTTTCAAATCGAATGGAGCACCGGTCGCTGGCATGATACCGCTGTCGTGTACTACGGCACCGAAGACAACACCCAATCATTGGTTCACTTATTTCTCGGTGGATGATGCGGAGGGAATGTGCCAAGCAACGGTCGATGCAGGTGGCACGGTGGTGCGGGAGCCGTTTTTCGTTCCGGGGGTCGGTTCGCACGCTATTCTGACGGCGGCTGATGGCAGCCACTTCGGAGTTGTGCAACCTGACGAAAACTGCGACTGACTCTTGGTTTTTGAATCCCGATCCGTCTCAAAGCAGCCATACCATCAAGAAATCTCGTTCAACGTCAACTGGCGTGGGTGACGGGAATCCAGAGGAACTGGACATCTCGATCGATGTTCCTCATCATCTTCCTCAAGAGCGGGGAGCCGTTCATTCACGGCAATGATCGCGCGACGGAATACAAGAATCCGAGTGGCGTCGAGGATGATCGCGGATCCAAGGTTGTCGAGAAACTCCTCGTAGCCGCGTCCGGTGACGGCGGTTTCTGGGATACTACGACGAAGAGCCAAAGACGGCGTGCGCTGTCTGACAACGGTCGAGTACATCAGCGTGATTATGGCCGCAGCGCAGACATTCAAATTAGTGCAGCCCGCGATAGCGTCTGAGCGCTTCAAGTCAGGTTTTCTGGCTCGAAAAGGGGTTGCACCAGGATGATGAATGAAGTTGATTTACATTGCATGGAATCTAGCCTATATATTTGTAACTAATGAATTATTCTTCTTTCAATTCCTACATATGCTGAATCACATACGCAGGAATTTCTTTATTTGCTGCAGGCAAAAGTAATTTTTTACTACAATACTGGCAGATTGATTAATCAATCATTGAATTTTATTACTAACGGAGATAAAGGAATGTTATCAAAACCCAATAGTCTAATATCCCGCCTTGGTGCTGCTGCTGTCGGTGTACTGTTGGCGGCCGGTGGAACAGCCGCTATCCATGCCCAGGAACTGGTCGTAGTTTCTTGGGGTGGCGCATACTCGGCCAGCCAACAGAAAGCCTACCATGATCCATTCATGGAAGCGAACCCTGGCATAACGATCATCAATGACGATAGCGCGTCGGAAGGAGTCGCCAAGTTGAGAGCTCAGGCAGAAGTTGGCAACGTGACGTGGTCACTGCTTGATGCGATCGCCGCTGATACGATTTCACTTTGTGACGAAGGACTCATCGAAGAGATCGATCACGACGCGATGCTCGCACCGGCGCCAGATGGAACCCCGGCGAGTGAGGACTTCGGTGCGTTGATCGTATCGCCATGCTTCGTTCCGCAGATCGTCTACTCGACTACTTTCGGTTATAGAACCGATTTAGTCGAAACCGCTCCGACATCAATCGCCGATGTTTTTGATATGAGCAAGGTTCCAGGAAAACGTTCCTTGGAGAAAAAACCAATCAATAACCTTGAGTGGGCATTGCTTGCGGACGGTGTCTCTGCAGATTCCGTCTATGATGTGCTTGACACACCAGAAGGTGTCGCACAAGCATTTGCGAAATTGGATACCATCAAGGATCAAGTCGTTTGGTGGACCCGCGGAGCACAGCCGACACAATTGCTGGCAGACGGTGAAGTTGTAATGGCTTCGGCTTACAACGGACGTCTTTTTTCAGCGATTGAAGAAGAGAAACAACCCATTGCCATGATGTGGGACTGGCAGGTGTTTGACATTGACGGTTGGGTGATTCCGAAAGGCGCACCACACCGCGATCAGGTCGTTGAACTACTGAGATTCGCAACCGATACTCAACGTCTCGCTGACCAGTCGAAATTCATTTCGTATGGTCCGGCGCGCGCATCTTCCGCCCCGTTGGTCGGAAAACATGCAGATCTCGGGATTGAAATGGCACCACATATGCCGACCGATCCGAACAATGCGAAAACAACCCTGTTATTCAACTATGAGTGGTGGGCTGACAATCAGGACGATCTTAATGAACAGTTCGCTGCTTGGATCGAGCAGTAAAACGCTTCTGATTGAGACAAGAAATGGTGTAGGTGCAATTTGCCACCTGCACCATTTTGATTGCTACCTTACCTAAACTAATCGATTGAAAACCCTTAAACCGCGCCCTTCACATGGCGATTCCCGCAGACGCACCACTTACGACAGTTGACGGTATACCGTTGAAGGTCAGCCTGGCACGTGCACTACGCCGGGACAAGATCAAGTCACTATTGTTAGTTGCACCGCTATTTGTTTTCATCACCCTGACTTTTGTTATCCCCATCGGGGATATGTTATTTCGCGGCATAGAAGACCCGATTGTTTCAAAATATTTGCCGCGAACCGCTGCGGAACTGGAAAAGTGGGATGCTACTTCCGATGAGTTGCCTGACGAAAACGTTTTTGAGGCACTCGTGATGGATATCAAGGCAGGCGCACCAGACCGAGTAATCACCCGCGTCGGGAAACGGCTGAACTACGAACAACCTGGCATGTCCAGTCTGTTCAGAAAATCTCAAAGACGAATTCCAAAACTTGAAGAAGGCCCCTACAAGGACACTGTCATTAAATTAGACAAGAAATGGGGCAGAATCACCACTTGGCAACTGATCAAGACATTCAGCCCGCCATTCACCGCGGGATACTTTTGGGCTGCATTGGACCTTCAAGTTACACCGAGCGGTGACGTTGAATTTCAGGACCAAAAAAAACGAATCTATCTCAAACTCTTCCTTCGAACATTGTATCTGAGTGGTGTCATCACCTTGATGACATTGATTCTGGGTTATCCGGTCGCTTATCTGCTGGCAACTTTGCCGTTGAAATCAAGCAACCTTCTTCTGATGCTAGTCCTTTTGCCATTCTGGACCTCATTGCTCGTTCGTACAACTTCCTGGATTGCGCTGCTGCAACGGCAAGGGGTCATAAATGATCTTCTCGTCGGGGTCAACATTATTGACACGGACAATCGCCTCTCAATGATTCACAATGCCACCGGCACGATCATCGCGATGACGCACATACTGCTGCCGTTTATGATTCTGCCGCTGTATAGTGTCATGAAAACAATTCCGCCGAGTTATATGCGAGCCGCTATTTCACTAGGCGCACATCCGGCTGCTGCATTTATCAGAGTGTATGCACCCAATACAGTTCCTGGAATCGGCGCTGGCAGCATCCTGGTTTTCATATTGGCAATTGGATACTACATTACTCCAGCCTTGGTTGGCGGTACTTCTGGAACGTTTATCAGTAACTTCATTGCCTATCACGTCTCAGTCTCTCTGAACTGGGGATTGGCTGCAGCTCTGGGAATCATTTTATTGGGTCTGGTGCTAGTCCTCTACTTGCTGTATGACAAGATCGTTGGCATTGACAATATGAAATTGGGATGATATGAAAAGTAGGCTGCCTCCATATATGACGCTGCCGGAGCGTATCTGGTACTATCTTTTCCGATTCATATGCGGACTGATTTTTCTGTTTCTGATTGTTCCAATTATTGTCATTGTTCCGCTATCGTTCAATTCAGTGCCGTTTTTCACATTCACGCCGGAAATGTTATCTTTTGATCCGGATGGTTATTCGCTCCGCTGGTATACAGATTTCTTCACCAACCTGAACTGGCGCGGTGCAGTTAACAATAGCTTCATCATCGCAATATTTTCTACACTGATCGCTACATCACTCGGAACTCTGGCAGCACTTGGACTGAGCCGACGAAATATTCCCTTCCGCACTTTGTTGATGGCAATCTTGATTTCCCCGATGATCGTGCCGCTGATTATCTCGGCATGCGGCATGTTTTTCTTCTATTCGAGAGTTCAATTGCAGGGGACGCATGTCGGGGTAATACTTGCCCACGCTGCGCTGGGTACGCCTTTTGTCGTAATCACCGTAACCGCGACACTAGTCGGTTTTGATCGGAGTTTGATCCGTGCAGCGCACAGTCTCGGAGCGGATGGTGTTACAACTTTTTTCAAGATTATCGTTCCCTTGATCCTGCCGGGTGTGATTTCGGGTGCACTTTTCGCATTCATCACTTCTTTTGACGAAGTTGTGGTGATATTGTTCGTCGGAAGTTTCGAGCAAAGAACCATCCCATGGCAAATGTTCTCCGGAATACGTGAGCATATCAGTCCGACAATTCTGGCAGCGGCCACTTTGTTGGTCTTGGTCTCCGTCGCGCTACTGACAACGGTTGAATTGTTACGCAGAAGATCCGAGCGGTTGCGAGGCGTCCAAACCTGAAATCAGCGCGGGCGATCACCGTTGATCGTCAATCTCCACATCACTCGGCGCTCGCCGGGGTAGTCATTCAGCGCGTAATGCTGTAAACATCGATTGTCCCAGAACGCCACCGAACCTTTCTCCCAACGAAAATTGCAGCATATATCCGGCTGCACTGCGTGTCTCACAAGATAGCGCAGAATCGGTTCTGATTCTTCTTCTGTCATACCTTCGATTCCGACCGTAAACGGTTCGTTCACGTACAGTGCTTTCCGACCGGTTTCCGGATGGGTTCTGACAATCGGGTGAACAGTGCGTTTTTGGGCACGTTCATCAGACTGAATTCTTGTCCCAGAGTGTTTGACACGATATTCGTCGCTGGCATACTCCCCTGCTTCCCCATACATATTTTCAGCACTGTGAATCGCATACATTTTCGAGAGCATTTTCTTATACACATCTGATAGCATTTCATAAGCCAGATATTGATTCGAGAACAGTGTATTACCTCCATAGTCGGGTATATCCATTGCGCATAGAATAGATCCCATTGGTGGTGTCTCATCAAACGTGACATCACTGTGCCACGTACCAGAAAAGTTATATTTGTCTCCCGGGTTCTTAACCACCATCATGATTTCGGGATGCCCCTTGAGACTCCCTACGAATGGATGGATGTGAAAAGAACCAAAATTTCTGCCAAAATTCTTCAACCCTTCAGGTTCAATCTTCTGGTCACGTAGAAATATGACCATGTGATCAATGTACGCGGATTTGACTTCGTCAATTGCTTCTTTCGGAACCGGTTTGGAAATATCAATTCCGAAAATTTCAGCACCACAGGCACCGGCATACGGTCTGACGTCAATATTCTGGTATTCTCTTTGGATTGCGTTCAGCCTTCTGCCAGGAATGACTTTTGGTCTTTGCCACTTCATGTCGATGTGCCTCCCTGAAGATAAATCTTGGTCCCGGTTATAAGTAATTCGATTATTGATACATTAACTCAGGCTAACAAATCAAATATTCAGTCCTCTCGGTGCGAATTTTGCGATTCATCCAATGGCCGGTGAGCAAATAAGGTTCGACTCTTTTCGCTAAGTGGAAAACTTTTATCTCCCGCATGTATGACATCAATCTGAATGAGGTCCAGGTCCATCAATTCAAACCGCATTGACGAAGTGATATTTAGCGGCGAAGTTCACTTGATTTCAAATTCTTGAAGTGAAGTTCCCTGCCGTATGACCATATCCAATTCAGCTCCAGTATGCGTTGCTGAAAAACAACAACCTCGTTTCTCAACTTCAAGCCCTTGAATTATGTTCTCAAGAATGTAGTCTTCCCACGACGCACTCATCTTAGGATGTCTTTCCAATTCATAAGGATTTTCAATTCCGAGAATGGTGTGTAGTAATCCTGAATCTCGGAAGTATATCTTCGGGGGTTTCACCTGTCGTTTTTTAATGTTGGCAGTCCAGGGTCTTAAACTTCGTAACATAAACGTCGCTTCCAGAACATCAACATAGCGACGAATAGTCGTTTGAGAATCACCAAAAGAGCGCACAAACTCAGACCCGTTCCATATTTGAGCTTGATCGTGTGCAAATATTGACCAGAATCGATCCAATGTCACACTGGAAATACTTATCCCCAGCTGGGGTATGTCGCGTTGTAAAAAATACGGACGAGAATTTGTCTCCAAACGGAACTCTTTCTGTCATTATTCGCTACAAAGCATTGGAAAATCCAATTCTGAGAGGCAAAACGTCAACCACAAAGACTCATAAAGAGCATCTCCATAACATGTATCAGTTTGGCGTTCAGTATGACAAAGATTTCAGAAAACGGATGATTCGCATTCTCGAACATTGTGAGCAATCTATGGAGGATAGTATGTTTATAGTTGTTCTTATTTGCTATGTGCCTCTCATTTCCGCGATGCAACGAAAGGGATTAACTGATTGTTCTCCTGTAATCACTATCTGCACGCGTCCCGAAATAAAGCTATCAACCGACAAGTTGTTGGTAATTATGACAAGCCATGTCGAGGGTTTGCCACCGAAACGTTTTCGTGTGAAATATATCCAACACCCGTTGAAATTCGCAGCCATCCAGTACGTATAATCAGCAGCAAAATACCGGTAATTATGTAAATTTAAGCGAAACGGATGCTTGTCTATCTGCGACGGGTCAGACTTTGTTGATATGCTACTGAAGCCAAACCTGTGTGGCGCAATGGTCTATGTTCTGTACGTCTGCAGTCTTCAAATCACTATAATTTCGGCTTTAATGTGATTTACCCATATTTTGTTCCAAACAAAAATATTATCCTGAATACAAATAGTGACTAATCGATTCGACTTTGTCATTGTAGGCGCTGGTACAGCAGGTTGTGTTCTCGCCAATCGTCTCTCCGAAAACCCCAACAACTCCGTTCTATTGATCGAAGCCGGTAATCGGGATACTAATCCGTGGATTCACATACCAGTCGGGTATTTCAAGACCATGCACAACCCAAAAAGCGACTGGTGCTATCAGACCGAACCTGATCCAGGACTCAACGGACGATTGATCAAATGGCCTCGCGGTAAGGTTCTGGGAGGCTCAAGCTCGATCAATGGACTGATATACATACGCGGCCAAAAGCAGGATTACGACGACTGGGCAGATGCCGGAAATTCTGGCTGGTCATACGACGATGTGCTGCCCTATTTCATGAAGTGCGAGCATCAAGAACGAGGTGCAGATGAGTATCACGGCATTGGAGGAAATCTGAAGGTATCCGACATGCGAATCAAGCGTGGAATCGGTGAGGCATTCATTCAGGGCGCTGTCGAAATCGGAATTCCCAGAACTGACGACTTCAACGGCCAAGAACAACAAGGAGCTGGCTATTATCAGCTCACGGCATGGAAAGGACGAAGATGTAGTTCAGCTGTTGGATATCTCAAACCTGCTCGCAATCGTCGTAATCTCACTGTTCTGACCAACGCACTCGTTTGTGGCATCAATATCAAAAACAAACGCGCGATGTCAATCAATTTGAAAAGAAAAGGACAATCTGAAATATACCATGCAAATCGGGAATTAATTCTAAGCGCTGGTTCGATCAACACACCACAACTATTAATGCTTTCGGGAGTAGGAGATAAAGATCATCTAGAGGAATTTGGGATTTCTACCAAATTCCATTTGCCCGGAGTGGGCCAGAATTTGCAGGATCACCTTCAAATTCGCTCGGTTTACCGGTGCTCGGTGAAGACGCTGAATGATGAGATTCGACATCCTTTCTTCCGAATGCTGATCGGATTACGCTACTTTGCTTTTCGCACCGGTCCGATGTCGATGGCAGCCAGCCAGATCGGAATATTTACCAACTCGTCACCCGACGTCAATCGGCCTGATATCCAATTTCATTTTCAGCCTCTCAGTTCAGACAGCCCAGGCGAAGGCGTTCACGACTATTCAGGTATTACTTCATCCATAACACAATTACGCCCGACTAGCCGCGGCTATCTGCGCCTAAAATCCTCGCATCCCGAAGAGCATGTCGCTATTCATCCAAATTATCTCAGTACTGAACTGGATCAAGTTGCAGCCGTCAATGGAATGCTGGTATCCAGAAAAATTGCCCAAAGCAACGCGATGGCCAAATACGTCGAAGACGAAGTGCTGCCAGGTGCGTCAGTGCAGGGATTTGACGAATTGCTCGATTGTGCAAGAAATATAGGTGAGACTATCTACCACCCCACTGGCACTTGTAAGATGGGCCCGAAATCTGATCCGCAAGCGGTGGTGGACTCGCGGCTGCGAGTGCATGGCTTGTCTTCGCTGCGAATCGTTGATGCATCAATAATGCCGACTCTCACTTCAGGAAATACAAACGCACCGGTCTTTGCTATCGCCGAAAAAGCAGCAGATATGATCCTGGAGGACAATTAGCTGATATGCACACGAATTTTGGCTCAATCACTGTCATCCACCTCTGCACCGGCTCCCCGCTGTCTTGATTGATTGCTTGCCGGAACAAAGCACTTCGCGACCACTTCCTTTAAATTCCAGTAAATCTCATCCTCTACATGAATTCTTGAATGTTCCTTCTGGATAAACTGCTCGCCGGCAAATCGCATTTCTGAGCTGACTTTGAAATGTCGAGATTGTAATTGGGGGTTGATCTCTTTCACTTGTGCACAATGAATTTTCATCGAATCCAGATCATCCAAGAATGGCAATTCATTCGCAACTGAATTTATCCACAAATTACCATTGTTGAATACGGCTTGACAAAAAGCAGCTTCAGCATGGAATTCATAGCCCTGAGATGAGCGCTGAAGTAAGGTCGGAAGAACGAAATATGAATTTCGAACATTAAATAGCTGGACATAACTCTTGCCCCTGCGCGAGGTTCCACAACTCGCTACCAACCAATCAGCGATCGCGACCCAAGAGTCATAGTAGATATCTTGAGCATTGATAGGTCCAACGCTCGAAACTTTTTCCAACTGCTCGACAGTAGATTGAAATCGAGAATTTTGAGTAGTGGATTGTGACAAATTTTCCAAAGATGGGTAGCCGCGCAACGCAAGCCACACAATTGATTCCGCAACTTCATTATCAACGCCTGGTGGCAATCCGACAGCTGAAAAAAATCTCTGACACAGCGTGTGTGTCTCGCTCTTGGACAATTCCATCCGATCAATGTCCTAATACCAGTGACTTTGTTTCTCAACTGTTGTTTTCAACGATAGGGAAAGCCCAGTCATCGGCATTGTCAGCATCCAATTCATCCATCAATGGTGCTCCCTGAAACAGCGTAATTCGTGTCCAAAGATTTGATTTTGGATCAAATCGGGTTGCGCCAAATGTGGCAAGTTTGAAACGGAGTAAGTCTATCGGTCGACATCCAGCATCAAGAAGATTTTCTTGAATTTCCGCATACGGAAACTCAATGAGCGAATGAATCCGATTGACAATGTAACGGTATTGTGGATTGTTCAGCAGGAAATAGAGCACAGACGACTGTCTTTCCTCGCGTGAAAGACTTGTGATACTTTCATATAACTCGACAACATCTCGGGCAACATGGATGCGCATCTCAAGTTCGGACCCCGGATCGATATCTCGCAATCCAAGTCTCGGCTCTTCCTTTTCGGCAGAGATATACCAAAACTGACCTTCTGCACTCTTTTCATCGAAATCTATGTCAAGAGCCCACGAATAACGTCGTTCAATATGCGACTTCAAATGCTCGACCGACATTGACGAGTCTATGTTGACATGGGCTTCACTGCTACCCATGAACCTGTCCAAATCATCGACGAGTTCCGGATGCAGCTCAAGCATTACGCTATGGATCAATTCGGTACACTCCAAGCTTGCGTTGCTTGCAGCCCACCGAGTCAGATTCACCCACGGGTATTTTTCTTCTTGAAGCGTTCGAGTCAATTCCTGCACCTTGACAATTTCGTCTTTCAGGACACGGATTCGCTCAGCTTGTTGCTCATCGGTCGAATTCCATTGATTCAGGTGCGCCTTGATACGGTCGAGAAGTGCGTTACATCGTCGTATAACCGAATCTGTAACAGATTTTTGTGATTTGACCCTGGAAATTGCGATTTCACGCAACCACATCCACTGATGAATCAGTCTGGGGTGACTGACCAGAAAAGGCGCCATCCCCAGTCCTGTGGCATTGCCAACGCCCAAGGCACGCCTTAGTGACCTGGATAGTTTTACTGATCTTTCACCACCTCGGCAAAAGGCCAAATGATCAACAAGGTCCAGACTAAGTTGTCGTGCCATATAGACTGTCAGCATCTCCGCTTGAAATGGTGGCCCAAAAGGTGAAACTCTTTTTACCTGATCAAAATCCATCAATCCAAACTTGCCATTGCCGTAAACCGCTGTTGTTCGAGTCAAA
Organism: Arenicellales bacterium; assembly: GCA_951813075.1. Taxonomy (GTDB): domain Bacteria; phylum Pseudomonadota; class Gammaproteobacteria; order Arenicellales; family JAJDZL01; genus JAJDZL01. The sequence goes on from OX638343.1 coordinate 832,442, forward strand.
TATCCGATTGAGGCGATTTCTGACGCAGACGGCTGTTTTCCAGTTGCCAGCGAGTCAACAACTGAGTTAAATAGACGTACGCTCCTGTTCGCTCGGCTTAATACGATTTCGCGATTGCTCAATCGTCCCGCTTCCTGCAACGGAACCTGTTTGCCGAGCCGCTCTACATCACTCTTTGTCGCCTCACCGTTGAACAGAGTAAACGACATGTCCCATTGCTCTGCGATCACCCGATCTGTACGATACTTTTCGTCAAGTTGAGTCGAAAAAGCGATAAAACTCAGTGGTCCGGAAGGTGTGTGTATGGAGTAGATCAGATTTCCAAATCCATCTTTATCCAAAGATTTCCTGACTGGGTCAAAGCGCCAATTCTCGGCATGCATCCTGCGCACCAGTGTCCGTGTAAAACTCAGTCGACTCGGGTGTAATGAACCCAGTCGGTCAAGTTTCATCACTTCCGAGGGTGGGCGCAGCGCTACATCTGGTTGTTTGATGTCACTGATCGCCGATTCAATCATCTCGATTCAAATCCTTCCCGAAAAAAACCATACCAGTTACTACCCATGATCATACTGACTTCATCCTCAACAAATCCTGTACGTCGCAATCCATTGGCGATATTGTGCAGATCTTCGTTCTTTCTGAACCAGCGAGGGTATTGCGGCCACCGGGCCGGTGGCAGGTCCGAACTTCGATCTGGATCATTCCAGGTACCACCTCGCATGTATTCCAACTGCTCCGGACCCCAACCAAGACATAAATCAGTTCCAAGTCCCAGATGATTGACTCCGATCAGTTCAGCACATCTTGCAACCATGCTACAAAATGACTCAAGTGAGCAATCAGTTTCGCCTGCGAGGTGCAGCGGATAAAGACTAAATCCGATCATTCCACCGCTTTGAGCTAACTCAACCAGCAAATCGTCAGACTTGTTTCTGCCAACATCATGAAATGACCGCGGATTTGCATGAGTAATAGCGATCGGTCGCTCTGAGTATTCAATGGCTTCCATACACGTCTTTTCCGAAGTGTGTGAGACGTCGACAATCATTCCAAGACGATTCATCTCGCTCACGACATTGCGGCCGAAAATTGTCAGTCCGGAATCATTCTTCTCGCAGTATCCCGTGCCCACCAGACTCTGGTTGTTGTAGGTAAGCTGCATGATGCGAACACCAAGGGTATGGAATGTTTCGACTAGAGCAAGATCGTCTTCAATCGACGAGCTATTCTGAAATCCTAACACAATTCCAGTGCGGTTCGATGTTATCGCCGCGTCGATATCCGCGACGGATTTGACTTGTAAAATCAAATCATCATTTTCGCGAAACCAGCGCTGCCACTTGCCGATGGCACTCAAAGTCTCCCTACAATCGTGCCAGTACGCGACTGTCACGTGAACAGCATCCAACCCGCTGTCTACCAGACTCTGGAATATTTCTCGATTCCAGTTGGAAGACTGTAACGCGTCAATAATTGGTGTTTTATTTTGATTTGCCATGTATTCAATTCCAACGATCGCATGTTGGCACAATTTTAATGTGTCGCACTGGAAACGGTACTATTTATTTGGAAGAAATGACTTCCAATCACTCGCAGAAACTCGGTGTGGGCGGAGGACATCAGCAGTAATTTACAAACTAACGATACAATGAAGAGACGAACCTCAACACATCAAATTTGCCCACAATGCATCACAATCCCCTGCCAAGACTGGATTCGGCTTCGGAAATACGAGAACGGCTCCTGCCTTTGTGTCGACTGCGACGGGGGGATCTCTGGATTGACAGCCTGCGGGGACATCGAGTCGGTTGCCTTGACGCGGCTGATAGCCATGAAGTGAACGAAATCATGCAGCGGGATTGCGCGCAGCTTGCCGTTCATGACCCGCCATACAACCTTGTTGCCTTCAAAAGACAATCGTTGCAGGAATACCTGAGATGGTGTCGAAAGTGGATCAGGAATTCAGATACCGCATTACGTTCCGACTCTTCTTTGTATGTCTGGCTTGGGGCAGATCAGAAAAATGGATTCCAACCATTACCAGACTTCATAATCATGATGCGTGAAATGCCGTTCCAACCGAAAAGTCTCGTAACTGTGAGAAATCAGCGTGGCTATGGAACTCAGAAAAACTGGATGGCGATTCGTCAGGAACTGCTCTATTACGTCAAGGGCAAGCCGACATTCAACGTCGATGCAGAATATACGGACATTCCAAAAATTCTGCGCGGCTACTATAAGGATATCAATGGAAAATCAACCGAGAATTTCGAGCGAAGTCGCTCAGAAACAATTCGAGCAGGTAATGTCTGGGTCGATGTTCAGCAGATCTTTTATCGAATGGAAGAAAATGTTTCCGGCTGCTATGCGCAGAAACCAATAAAATGCTTAGACCGGATTATTCGCGCCAGTTCAGATGACGGCGATCTTGTGATAGACTTTTTTGCGCACTCCGGATCAACTCTGCTGGCATCGGAAATTTCAAATCGCAGATGTTACACTATGGATACGGATCCTGTATTTGCGGAAATTGCGATCCGACGTCTTGAGCATTTTCGCGAAACAGGCCGTCTGGGCTGGCAGAATGGTCATCCGTTTGAAGACGAATTAGACATCGGGAATGACACAACTTCTTCAGGCTCAATTGAAACAGAAACTTGACCATGGTTCCGAGAGTGTTTTGTACCAACGAAATTATCATCACCATAAACGTGCGACATTCAAATGATGAATGATCTACTAGCTAAAACTGCCTGTGAAATATCCCAACTGCTGGCAGCGAAGGAAATCAAACCGACGGAACTTGTCGAGACCTGCGCTGAAAGAATATCGGAGGTTGAACCACACATCAACGCAATGCCGACACTCTGTGTCGAAAAAGCACTGGATCGAGCCAAGGAAATCGAGAACAATCCTCCCGACACCGACCACGTACGCGGCTGGCTGGGCGGCATTCCAATTTCGATAAAGGACTTGATGGAAACCGCCGGTGTGCGCACGACGTTCGGCTCACCGATTTATGCCAACTACATTCCCGCAGTTTCCGATATTCTCGTGCAGATGCTGGAGAAGCGCGGCGCGATCGTGATGGGCAAATCGAATACTCCGGAGTTCGGCGCAGGTGCAAGCACTTTCAACGAAGTGTTCGGTAAGACACGCAATCCTTGGGATACAACAAAATCGGTTGCCGGTTCATCCGGCGGGGCATGTGCCAGCGTAGCCGCCGGTGAAGTCTGGCTCGCAACTGGAAGTGATCTCGGCGGCAGTCTCAGAACTCCTGCGAGTTTCAATTCTGTGGTTGGACTGCGTCCGAGCCCTGGTTGTATTCCGAGAAATCGTACGTTTGAACCGTTCGGAACGATGCACGTTCAAGGACCGATCGCCAGAAGCACCCAGGATATTGCATTGTTTCTTGACACGATGTCAGGATACCATCCACACGATCCCCTGAGTTACCCGGCACCAGCCAATCCATACATGCATTCGATTAGAAACCCCATTGCGCCGAAGAAAATTGCATATTCCTCGGATCTTGGAATTACTCATGTTGATCCGAAAATTGACTCTGTTTGCCGAGAGGCGGCGGGATATTTCCAGCACTTCGGTGCGACAGTCGAAGAAAATTGCTCCAACTTCGCAGGCGCAATTGAAAGTTTCGGAGTTCTTCGCGCAGCTTCATTCGCAACCAATTTCGCGCAAGAATACAGTAAGAACAAAGCCCTACTCAAACCTGAGGTGATCTGGAACATCGAACAAGGTATGAAGCTGACCGCTGATGAGATTGGCCAGGCGCAACGAACTCAAGCCAAGATTTTCAGTTCGCTGGCAAAATTTTTCGACGAATATGATCTTTTGATCTGTCCATGCGCGATCGTCGAACCCTTTGATGTCGATCAGCGATATGTTGAGTCATTCGGGGAGTACGTCTTCAGCAACTATTTCGAGTGGATCGCGATCACGTTCGCTCTGACCTTGACGGGTTGTCCGACATTGGCTATACCTGCCGGTTTCACCGACAATGGTTTGCCCGTCGGAATTCAGATCACCGCACCACCGCGCGGCGAACCGTCTTTGCTTTCAGCCGGATATCTGCTGGAGCAGGAAACTACAATTCCCCAATTTCTGCCGATCGATCCTATTGTCAGGCACACTACCTCTCCTTGACAGCGACCAAGTACGTATGTACATAGTCCATGGCATGCTTCTCAGGTTCTTTTCTGACCAGTGCGTTGTAGTTGGAATAGAACTGATCGACAATTTTGCGTCGCTGTTCAACAGGGCGTGAAGAATCCAAACCCCCGAAAAATACGATCTCACTCCAAGATCGAAGAGTCGGAACATAGGCATCTGCGAACGCTACCGGATCACCAACTTGATCAAATTCCGCGCGGTAAGGACATTTCGTGACACCGGTATACATTAATTTCAGTCTGAGCCCCTCTCGAGATACCGCGCTGTCAGGTTCATTGAACGGCATGCCAAACTGTTCGATAGTCTTGTAAAACTGAGGAAATGCTGTTGCCCGATACTCGGCATCTGAAATCACACCGTCAGCCGCAAGTTCCTTCCACAGTGCATTGAAGGTGTCAAACATATTGGCACCACCGGTATTGCCAAGGTAACGACCGCTTTCGTCGATGCAGAAGTTTGCCATAACCAGCATACCGCCAGGAACAAGTTCCCGTGCTCGTTTAACCAGAATCGTCTGCCAGTCATTCTGAGCTTGATTACAAAACGTCTGCCACTGATTTCCGACCGCTCCCACTGCATGAACGTGATCATCGATTCGACCCGGTAGTCTGCTCAACCAGTGCATCGCGGTAGCTGAAAACCCTATGTCCACACTACAATCTGGAACAATCTGACTGTAGAAACTGGTTCCCGAACAAGATACGTAGACATCGTCATATCGCAGAAGAAATGCATCTTTACCCATTTCGGGATCGTACATCAATCGGAAAAGTGCAGAAAAATCGTTGTGCGGAAGATCAGTGTAGGTTACCGTAATTTGTCGGGATTTAGAACGATCACGAATTTCTTTTACTATTCGAGCTACCAGACCCATTGAGGTCCCACCGTCCGCTGCACCATAATCGACAATTGAAAACGGGCGATCATCATCACGAATGTCGATTTTCGCAAGCTCTTCAATGATGTGGACGCCTGTCCGATCAATAACGTGTTTTGCACCTTGCGTGTTCTTGGAGTAATACCCTCCTCCCTTCATTGCAATCGACGAATCGGTCATGGTTTCACCTGTTCTATGGCTTTTGGAGTGTTAAAATCTGATAAAACTCTAGTTCGCCGGACATGATTTCTATCCAGCCCCCAGTCACCAATCTGGAGCGGGCTCAGGGAACCAATTCAGGTGCGAGTCCGAGAACCATCGAAAACTAGTATATCTGTAAAACGGCGAAATTAAGTTGTATAAATAGCACAGAATAACTGTCAGTTCTGATCACAAATGAAATCCACCTTAGCGCTATTGCTATTTCTGTCAATTTTCTGGCTGGCCCTTTCCGGTCACTACAGCGGTCTTTTATTGGGTCTGGGATTTGCGTCGTGCCTGTGGGTTGCGTTGATCGCCAGACGTATGGACGTTGTGGACCACGGGGGTCTACCAGTCCAGAAATGGTCATTGAGAATATTCACGACTTTCTTTATTTACCTTATGTGGCTGGGTAAGGAAATCGTGTTATCCAGCATCGCTGTAGCAAGAATGATCCTGAGCAACGGTGCGCGCGTCCGCCCTGAAGTCATACAACTGTCAGTTGAAGGTATGAATGACATGGAAAAGGTGATCTACGCGAATTCCATCACGCTGACACCCGGAACACTCACCGTTGACGTGGATGGCGACTGGCTGAATGTACACACCGTGCGTGGCGATCTGCTGGAGCCTCTCAAACGCGGTGACATGGCGAATAGGGTTCGCCGAATTTACAATCGTAGCGGGAAACAACTGTGATCGCCGCAACTTTAATCGCAGTCATGATCGGAATGGTGCTGCTGCTCGCCAGAGCCTTCATCGGACCAACCATTTTTGACCGAATATTGGCAATCAACAATTTCGGCACGAAAACTGTCATCGTTCTCGCTTTGTACGGATTTGTGACCGAACGTCCAGATTTTCTTGATATTGCATTGGTCTATGCACTTTGCAACTTTATTGTCACTATTGCCGTTCTCAAATATTTTGAGTACGGAGACTTGGGGCATACCGGCAAACAACCCAAGGATGAAATTTCGTGATCGAGATTGTTTTTCTCATCCTTCGTGACGTTTGCCTGTTTATCGGTGCACTTTTTGTTCTGGTTGGCAGCCTTGGAGTCCTGCGATTTCCTGATTTTTTCAGCCGGATTCACGCTACTGGGATTACAGAGACTGTGGGCATAGCTTTCATTTTTGCTGGATTAATCGTTGAAGTCGGTTACAGCCTGACTTCATTAAAGCTTTTGATTATTTTGGTTTTCGTCTTTTTCACCAGCCCCACATCTTCACATGCTCTTGCCAAAACCGCAATTCATGCAGGGCTTGTTCCTCTAACGCACAAAGGAGGTAACCAGCCATCGAATTGATTGTCAACATCATTTTGCTGGCGTTCTTGCTGACTACAGCTGTCTACATTTCGCGGATAACCATATTGTTCGGTGCTGTCATGATTTACGGCATTTACAGTCTTCTTTGCGCGACCATGTTCGTGGTGCTGGATGCGGTTGATGTGGCGTTTACCGAAGCGGCAGTGGGGACAGGAATTTCAACCATTCTAATGCTGAGCGCACTGTCACTGACAGGTTCACGAATAGAAATCACTCACAAACGGAAACCCATTATGGCGCTCTGCGCTTCGCTCGGACTTGGTGCAGCGCTATTGTGGGGAACCTCTGACATGCCACACTTCGCCGATGCTTCAGCCCCGGCAAATTTGCATGTCGCTCCATACTATCTTGAAGAATCTTCAGAGCAAATCGGAATTCCAAACGTTGTAACGTCGGTGCTGGCAAGCTATCGCGGCTACGATACTTTGGGCGAAGTTGTAGTGATCTTTACCGCAGGAATCGGTGTGATATCTCTTCTCGGAAGGACGACTCGCCGCAGAGAGGATTGATTCAATGCAACACCATTTAGTTCTCAATCTTGTCGCAAAGATACTGATTCCATTCATTATCCTATTTGCCCTGTATGTCCAGTTCCATGGTGATTATGGTCCGGGCGGGGGATTTCAGGCAGGTGTGATTTTCGGTGCTGGATTCATCCTCTACGGAATAATTTTCGGTAAGGATCTAGCCGTTCGGGTGGTTCCCTTGCCGCTGGTGTACTGTATGACAGCGGTGGGTGTACTTCTTTATACCCTCGTTGGTGTAGCGGGAATGCTGCTGGGTGGTGAGTTCCTGAACTATAGCGTACTGCTACCCGATTCAATCGCGGGTCAGCATCTGGGTATTTTGTTGATTGAACTCGGGGTCGGAATCACAGTTGCATCAGTAATGATCAGTCTTTTTTTCAGCTATGCGCAATACACCCATCGGGATGAACAACAATCCGACAATCAGGATCGATAGATGACGACGTTTCTGGGGTTGCTCAACTACTGGGTCGTGATCGCCTTGATGATGACCGGTCTATACATTGTCATTGCTGCCAGCAACTACATCAAGAAAATCATCGGTTTGAATATTTTTCAGACAGCGGTTTTCATCATGTATATCAGTATCGGGAAAGTTAGTGGAGGTACCGCGCCGATTCTTACCGGCCAGCCAGAGATATATTCCAATCCGTTACCCCATGTTCTCATACTCACGGCCATTGTCGTTGGTGTCGCAACAACCGCACTTGGGCTTGCATTGATTGTAAGGATCCGCTCCGCATTCGGAACAATTGACGATCATGACGTTCGGGAATCCGTAAACGAGTGAATGCGTTAACACCACACCTCAGTGCTCTGCAGATCATCCTGCCATTGCTCGCTGCACCGCTGTGTACGATATTTCGCTTGCCGCGCGTGACTTGGGGAATCGCGATGGTTGTGGGTGTGCTATGCAGTTTCAATGCAATTGCAATACTGGAGCAGGTGCAGTCAAGCGGCACAATCATCTACGCACTTGGGGGCTGGGCTGCACCATGGGGAATCGAATACAGGATTGATGACGCCAACGCGTTCGTCCTTGTCATCATCAGTGTGATAAATGTTTTTGGCATTCTGTATGCCAGGACCAGCATTCCTGCTGAACTGTCCGAAGACCGAATCAGCTGGCTATATACCGCATGGTTATTATGTTTTACCGGACTTTGCGGAATCACAATTTCCGGAGACGTCTTCAACGTGTTCGTCTTTTTGGAGATCTCGTCGCTGTCGACGTATGTACTAGTCAGTTTTGGTACCGATAAACGCGCACTGACAGCTGCATTGCGTTACCTCATTGTGGGTACTGTCGCCGCAACATTCTATGTGATTGGAATTGGTCTGCTCTACGCATTGACGGGCACCCTGAATATGGCAGATCTCGCACAGAGATTGCCCGAAGTAACCGCTCATAGAACTGTTCTGGTCGCATTCGGATTCATTACCGTTGGACTCAGCATCAAAATGGCGCTGTTTCCGTTTCATACCTGGCTCCCGAATGCCTATGCGTTCGCACCGAATGCAGTCACCGCGTTTCTTGCCGGGACAGCTACCAAAGCCGCAATTTATGTCTTTATGCGACTGGTGCTGACGATCTTCCCGGCTGGATTTTTCGCCAACTCAACTATCGCCTACCTGATTATCCTTGCTGTCGGTATTCTGGGAGCATTTGTGGCTTCGACAATCGCGTTCTTCCGGCAAGATCTCAAGCAAATGTTCGCTTGGTCAAGTATCGGGCAGATTGGTTATATGGCAATCGGACTGGGCCTCGCAACATCGGCAGGCGTTGCTGCTTCATTCCTCCATCTATTCAATCATGCACTGATGAAAACCGCTGTGTTCATGGCGATTGGTTGCCTGTTTGTGGCAACGGGTTCAACAACACTCAACTCATTGAAGAATGCGGGGAAAAGAATGCCGTGGACTTCAGCCGCCATCCTCATCGGAGGATTGAGCCTGATCGGGATTCCGTTTACCACAGGATTCGTCAGTAAATGGTATCTGGTAACGGCCGCTCTCGAGTTGGATATGTGGTGGTTGGCCGCTCTGGTTCTTGCCGGATCCCTGGTTACAGCAGCCTACGTGTGGAAATTTGTAGAAACCGCCTACTTCAGAACCGATTCCAATACGACCTATACAAGATCAGAAGCCCCACTGTCGCTGCTGATACCAACCTGGATACTGGTTATCGCGAACATTTACTTTGGGATCAACGCGCAATTTACCGGCACACAAGCACTCCGTGCGGCTAATGCGATCTTTGGATTCTCATCATGAGTATTGCACAGTACGCACTGCTTTTGTCAATTCTGGTTCCTCTGGGTGCAACTGGACCAATCAGTCTATTTTCGCGTAACCCGAATTTACGCGAAACGGCTACCATCGCCGCTTCGGTGATCACGTTCACCCTAGTCGCTGTTGTCTACTATTCAGTCAAACATGGCATCGAGCCACAATTAACACTGATCGAACCCTTCGCGGGTGTTTCGATCGCGTTCAGAGCTGAACCATTGGGCATGCTGTTCGCGTTGATGGCGAGTTTCCTGTGGATTGTCACATCAATCTACTCGATTGGCTACATGCGAGGACATCACGAACAGAATCAGACTCGCTTCTTTATATTTTTCGCAGTTGCGATTTCCTGCACACTGGGAGCAGCGTTCGCAGCCAATGGGTTCACTCTGTTCCTATTTTACGAAGCACTGACACTGTCAACGTTTCCGCTGGTCACCCATAAAGGCGACGACAAAGCCAAAAAAGCCGGGCGCATCTATCTATTCATATTACTTGGCACCTCGGTCGGATTCTTCCTGTTCGCTTTGATCTGGACCTGGCATCTGACCGGTCATCTGGATTTTCGAGCGGGTGGAGTTTTTGATTCCAGTCACAGCAGAACAGTACTCAACGTACTTCTGGTGCTCTATGCATTTGGAATTGGCAAGGCAGCGTTAATGCCATTTCACAGATGGCTGCCCACCGCCATGGTGGCACCCACTCCGGTCAGTGCATTGCTGCATGCAGTGGCGGTTGTCAAAACCGGTGTGTTTGCCATCCTAAAAATATGTGTATACTTTTTCGGCGTCGATCTTCTCGCTTCACTGGGCACCCATTATTTTCTTGCTTACGTTGCAGCGTTCACAATCATCGCGACGGCGATCATTGCACTTCGCAAAGACAATCTGAAAGCAAGGCTGGCGTATTCAACAATCGGACAGCTTTCGTATATCGTACTAGGGACTATGACCGCAAACGCCTGGGGAATAGTTGGCGGTGGAATGCACATGCTTATGCATGGGTTCGGGAAGATTACACTGTTTTTCTGTGCCGGCGCAATCTTGGTCGCTACACACAAGACTGAAATCAGCCAGATGCGCGGCATTGGTCGCAGGATGCCTGTCACCATGACGGCATTTCTCATCGGCAGCATTTCGATTGTCGGTGCACCACCGACCGGCGGACTTTGGAGCAAATGGTATCTTCTTTTGGGTATTGTAGATACGCACGAATGGTTACTCCTTTGCGCCCTGATACTCGGTTCATTGCTGAGCGCAATTTACCTCTTACCGATTGTCGTTCAAGCGTTCTATCCTGCGACCGATAATACAACCGAAGTCAACGAAGCACCTTTGACAATGAGGATTGCATTGTTAACCTGCTCTGCAGGCTGCATTGTACTTTTTGCCGTACCTGACTTCGCATACGAACTGATGTCAAACATCGTCGATTTAGGTCAACACTGATGGCTGATTCCAAGCAGAAATACGATGATCGACAACTGCCACGCGCAGTCGGGTTGCGTCGCATTTTGCGATGGTTTTACGCTGCCTGTGCATTGGTTTTATTACTTGACATCGTCATCCATCGGCATGTGTATCATCCGTGGGAGAATCTATGGTTCTTCTACTGTGTATTCGGCTTTGTCGCCTGCGTGATCCTGGTTGTGGTCGCAAAGTGGATGCGCCAACCCTTGATGCGCAGCGAAGAGTATTACGACAATGATTGAACTGCCTTCATTTGCAATATTCTTCATCGGTGCTGTCGGCGCACTGCTTCTAAGAGGCAGAATTCTCTCGTCCTGGACTATTGCGGTCCCGGTCGTCAGTGGATTGTTTCTGGTGCTGTCCGACCCGACTGAGCAGGCCATCAATGTGTCAGTTGCAGGAATTGAACTGGCGATTTTTCAACCTGACCGACTCAGCCTTGTCTTCGGCTATGTTTTCCACATCGCTGCAATTTTTGGTGGAATATTCTCCTGGAGAATGACAAATCCAATTTCGAAGGCGTCGATTCTGGTATACGCCGGTTCGGCCCTGGGTGCTGTATTTTGCCGCGACTTGATCTCGCTGTTTCTATTTTGGGAACTGATGGCGTTTTCGTCTGCCTATCTTGTAATATGCAGCGGAACATCGAAAGCAGCTCGGGCAGGTGTTCGGTACCTGACGATACAGATCGTTTCCGGGCTACTGCTGCTGGCAGGCGCGGTGCTGCACTACGCTCAGACCGGAAGCATTGAGTTCACGCACATGGGCTTGACTGGAACCGCAGCGCTATTGATATTTATCGCATTCGGTATCAAATGTGCATTCCCCTTGCTTCACAACTGGCTCACCGATGCATATCCTGAGTCCACACCTGACGGCACGGTCTTTCTGAGTGCATTTACAACGAAAGTTGCTGTTTACGCTTTAGCCAGAGGTTTCGCGGGGACCGAGTCACTGATATATATCGGTGCGATCATGACCTGTTTTCCAATATTTTACGCGGTGATCGAGAATGACCTGAGACGCGTTCTCGCCTACAGCATGATCAACCAGATCGGATTCATGGTGTGCGGAATCGGAATTGGAACTGAACTGGCGATCAACGGTGCGACCGCGCACGCTTTCAATGACGTCATATTCAAGGGGTTGCTCATGATGTCGATGGGAGCGGTACTTTACCGAACGGGGAAAATAAACGGATCAGACCTCGGCGGTCTCTATAAATCGATGCCCAAAACAGCGGCTCTGTGTATCGTCGGTGCGGCATCCATATCGGCATTCCCTCTGTTCAGTGGTTTTGTGAGTAAGTCCATGGTCATGTCTGCCGCACTTGAAGAAGGATATATGATCATCTGGATCGCGCTGCTGTTCGCCTCGGCCGGTGTTTTCCATCACGCTGGGATAAAAATCCCATTCTTCGCGTTCTTTGCCCACGACTCGGGAATTCGTGTCAAGGAAGCACCGACAAGCATGCTGATTGCCATGGGAATTGCGGCTTTTCTATGCATCGGTATCGGTTCTTTTCCACAGTTCCTTTACGGTCTGCTTCCATATGAAACCAGCTACACCGCTTACGATACGACTCATGTTCTGGCTCAAATCCAACTGCTATTATTTTCTGCCTTGGCTTTCGTCTGGCTCAAGCTCTCAGGAATCTATCCGCCGGAACTGCGAAGCGTGAACATCGATGTCGAATGGGTGTATCGCAAAGGATTGTTGGCAGCATACAACACCAGTGCGTACATTGTTCAAACATTGGTCCTGTATGCATACTCATTGCTCACAGGTTTGGTCAAGCGCAGCTATAGAGGAATAACTCGAGTCACCGGAATGTCATCAAGACTGGCGAACGAGCGAACGGTCGATCTGATGATTGTATCGATTGTGGTATTCTTTGCAGTGTTTCTTGTCTATCACCTAATAAATCTATAGCAGCAAAAACAGTCGCACTCACAAGCTAACACGCGTCATTTGCGCTAATCGACCGCGTCCCCGTAGAAGCCTCAAGCCTGCAGACTTCGTGTCAATGCTATGCCAGCGACAATCGCGATTAGAGACAGAAAGACCGAGCCCAAAATATACAGCAAGGCTTCGGTGATGCGCTCGTTCTGAAACAGAATCCAACTGTCCAAAGAGTATGTAGAAAATGTTGTAAATCCACCCAGGAATCCAACCATGATCAATGGACCGAAACGAGACGTATCATCGTTGAGCCCACCCAAAAGTACGAACACAACACCAAGCAGAAACGATCCTCCAACGTTGACAGTCATCGTAGCGTAAGGAAAACCAGTTCCCACTACCCGTTCAATCGCAACACTCGTCAGATAACGGCCAACTGCACCAAGAGCACCACCAATGGCAACCTGAATAATTAACCCAATCATATAATTAGAGTTCAGATTTAACGTCGTTTATGTTTTTACTCATCGTCAGATTCGCGCTTCAGACGCTAACTGTCGATTCTTCTCCAAACGCTGCCCTTGGCTGACTTCTCGTCAAGATAATCAAGCCAGCTTTCATGGAGTTCAAGCTCTTCTTCGCTCGCCAGTTGTACGACTACTTCAATGGGTTTAGATTCCGTTGAATCACCGTCGACAGACGACTGCCTCGAATCGTAGGGCATAATCTCAGAAAATTCAAATGAAGTTTGTTCTCCAGTCAGCGCAAGATACACATCCGCAAGTATTTTGGCATCCAACAATGCACTGTGCAGCGATCTCTCGGAGGCAAGTTCGACGTTGAACTGATTTGCAAGTGCATCCAAACTATTTCGGCGACCCGGCCTTAATCGTCTGGCCATGTCGAGTGTATCTATGATGCCGCATACTGTCTCAATCTTCGGATAATCGCCGGATACCTGTCCAAATTCATGATTCAGAAATTTCAAGTCGAAAGTTGCGTTGTGAATTATCAATTCGGCTCCCTCGATAAACTCATATAGTCTCTGTGAGATTTGCGGGAATGTCGGCTTGGACTCAAGAAATTCGTTGTCAATTCCATGAATTTTCAGCGCATCCTGGTCAACGGCTCTTTGCGGGTTTACGTACTCATGAAACTCGTTTTTCGTCAATTTACGATCATTCAGTTCGATGCAGGCAATTTCAATAACTCGATGCCCTTCCTCGAATTCGAGTCCTGTAGTTTCGGTGTCTAAAACAATCTGTCTCATGACTTTATCTTGCGTACCGGAATTGCCTGGCGAGCGAGTTCATCAGCTCGATCGTTCCACTCATTTCCGCTATGTCCCTTTACCCATTTCCAAGTGACTCGATGCAACGAATTCAACTGATCGAGTTCACGCCATAAATCCACATTCTTTACCGAACCACTCGTACTGCGCTGCCAGTTGTTCCGCTTCCAATTCCTAATCCATTTGGTAATGCCATTTCGAAGATATTCCGAATCTGAATATAGTGTTACATCACGACTACCCTTGAGGGTCTGAAGCGCTTTGATCGCACCGGTCATTTCCATCCTGTTATTTGTCGTTCGAACTTCCCCACCGGACAGTTCCAGCTTCTGGTCTTTCCATAGTAAAACTGCGCCCCAACCTCCAGGGCCTGGGTTACCCGAACATGCGCCGTCCGTATATATAGTCAATTGTCCTTGGTTTATTTCCATATCCGACACTTGTGCAGTCATTACGGTACGCTAGTCAACCAGACGGATCACAACGCTCGGCGACAGGGCTCAGTATGCGCCTCTTCTTGCGTATTACACGCGAAAATACACTACCGTTCATCCGGACGCCCCATTCTTTTTTTCGGAACACCAATACGTATACGGAACCAAAACCCGGCCACCAGCGAGAACCGACAACCTCGAATCGCTTCAACCGCTCCAAGCGGGATGCCTGCTCTACCGGAGGGCGAAAGAATACAAACTCGCCCGCCAGAGTATCAAAACCGAGCAACGACATCCAGTCTCGTACGCGTAAGACAGAATATAGTCTCGCTTCCTGTAAAAAGGAATTTTGTACTCCTAAGAGTTTCTTTCTGACACCCAGCATGCTATGTGGATTGATTCCCACAATGACTACAACCCCTTCTGCGACGACACATTGAGAAATCTCGCGAAGAACATTGTGCGGTTCACTGCTGAATTCCAACACATGGGAAAGTACAAGCAGGTCAATCGAATTTACCGCAAATGGCAACCATTCCGCATCAGCAACTACATTCACCCCATTCGTTAGACCCCCCATCGCGTCGTCAATTCTATATTGAACATCAGACTCAATGGATTCAAAATATCCTGCATCCGGTGGACCGCCAACTTGTAATGTTACTCTATAGTACTGATGCGGTAACAGTCGCTGAATACTACCTGCACCAGACCTTACTAGTAGTTCACCTAAAGATGAAGCGTACCATTGAGCGATATTATTTGCGCTGGTTGAAATCACTATTCTAGAAATAGTTGATGTAAATTTGAAATTGGCATAAGAATTGTTTATCTATATAATCCCCGACCCACAGCGCGCTAATATTAGAACTTAATTTGATCGAACTGGTCATGAAATCTTCTAGCCAGCGCGCTATATCTTGGCGATTTTACAGATGCGGACTTTAAGAAAAGAATGGGAAATCCCACACCGATTTCCGCTGATTGAAAATGGCGGAGTTCTGTTGTTTTTTGTCGGGATATTCTTTACCTGCCAAGTCATCAACCTGCATGCAATTGATTCATTTGCCGAGAAGAAAGTATTCAGCATAATTCCTGAAGCCAAGGCGAGTCGCTTAATTGACTATTCTGGCAAAGTCCCGGACGGCGCTCTTCAAGTCACCAAGCCAGAAAGTTTCCTGCCGGCGCCAGCGCGAACCGTCACAGGCACTACTAGCGAAACTATCATAGTCGTTCAGTCAAAGACAGCGGACGAAACTTCAAAACCGACCGTAACCGTCAGTGCTAAGACGAAAACCGCAGAAGAAACTGAGGATACTGAAAACAAGTCAGTTGGACCTAAAATTGTCGCTTCAGATAATGTTTGGGACCGAATTCGCTCCGGCTTCGCGATGGCTGAGCTAGACAACGAAATAGTACGGAAATACGAGAAGTTCTACACCGATAATCCTAAAACCATGGTGCGCATTATCGAACGCGCCAAACACTTTCTTCCACACATCGTAGCGGAAGTCGAACGCAATAATCTGCCTCTTGAGTTATCGTTGCTTCCAGTCGTTGAAAGTGCTTACAATCCACGAGCCTATTCCAGGGCTGGTGCGGCTGGCCTGTGGCAGTTTATGCCGTTTACCGGCAAGCAGTATGGCCTAACGCAGAATTGGTGGTACGAAGGTCGAAGAGATGTCATCGATTCCACAGACGCCGCACTACGTCATTTGTACGATTTGAGCCAGGTATTTGACAATGATTGGCATTTGGTCCTCGCCGCTTACAATGCTGGAATGTACGGCGTTAAAAAAGCCATCAAAAGAAACCAAAAGCGTAACAAACCAACGGACTACAGTAGTCTCAAACTAAAAGTTGAAACCAAACATTTCGTTCCAAAGCTGATCGCAGTCAGGAATATCATTTCCAATCCAGAGGCATTCGGTATCACTTTACCGTATCTCGCAATGGAACCACAGTTTGAAGTGATTGAATTCGATTTTCAGGTTGACTTGGGGATCATTGCAGCGGAAACGAATATCCAGGAGTATAAACTGGCTAGACTTAACCCTGGTCTGCGCAGGATCGTCACTCCACCGAATGGACCGCATCGAGTATTGGTACCGCCAATGCATTATCGCGATGTGATGAAATGGAAGTCGACTTTGCTACCCTCACATGCTGTGACCACAGTGTTATACAGTGTCAAAAAAGGCGATGTTCTCGGCACCATCGCCGAAAAGCACAACGTTTCAGTGTCGGCCATCAAATCAGTCAATTCAATGAATTCAGATTTGATTCGCATCGGTGAATTACTGAGAATCCCACAGCCGGCGGCGCTCGCGAGAAACGAAATCACAACCGACGCCAGTGGCGAAGTCATCTATCGCGTGAGGAAAGACGACATTCTGGGTACGATCGCACTGAAGTACGACGTATCCGTATCGGCTATCAAATCTGCAAATGTGCTTCATTCCGACATGATTAGAGTGGGTCAGAAACTGCGAATTCCAGTCCCCGGCTCCAAAACGATTCATGGGAAAACTACAGCGAAATTGAATTCACCAACACCGATACAGAGTCAGCATTTCGTTGACTACGTCGTTAGCTCCGGCGACACGCTATATGGGATCGCTAAAATTCATGGCATCACAGTCGCATATTTGAGAGTTTCCAATTCGCTGAGTTCGGATCGAATTCTAGTCGGTCAAAAGCTAAAGATTCCGGTTAATGACGCGCAAACCAGCAAAACTGCTGCCACAGTAAATCAGCGAGAACTCGCACCGAGCATGCGCTATGTCTACACTGTTCGAGCAGGCGATTCGCTGTGGAAAATTGCCCGAAATCATCAGACCAGAATATCCAACCTCGAGAAGTGGAATAACATTGACCGAGATGACAAGATTCACTCAGGACAGCGAATCATCATTTACGTTCAGTGATTCTGAGTCGGCTACTACTGACTCAACAGCAGCCGAACTTTCCACAAATCATCCCAGGATTTTCTTTTTTCCGTAGGTTTTCTCAGCAGATACGCCGGGTGATAGGTAACGACCACATCAATATCCGTGTCACGATACTTTTGCGGTCTACCCCTGAGCCCGCCCAGCGAAACTTCGGAATCAAGCAATAACTGCGCACTAACCCGCCCTAACGCTACGATAACCTTGGGTTTGATGATTTCGATCTGTCTTCGCAGGTATCGCGAACATGCAGATGCCTCATCTGTCAGCGGATCACGGTTATTTGGCGGTCGACACTTTACGACATTGGTAATGTATACCTGGTTTCGATCAAAGCCCAAAGCGGTAATCATCGCAGTCAGTAACTTGCCTGCCCTCCCAACGAAAGGCAGGCCTTGAAGATCCTCTTCCCGACCTGGCCCTTCACCGATAAACAACACATCAGCCTCAAGGGAACCGGCACCGAAAACAGTATTCGTACGAGTCTTGCTTAACTGGCATCGCTGACATGCGGCAACGGCTGCCTTCAGCACCTGCGCGTCCATCTCTTCAATCGCTGGAACCTGATTTTTTTCCGGTGCAATTTCAGCCTGAGATGGTTTGTTCGGTTCTGCCTTGTCTAAGTCAATCTCACCCTGACGGTCACGAAGTTTCCAAACTTCGATACCCATTGCTGTCAGGAATTCGTCTCCTGTTGCCATCGAAACCTGTCAGATCATTGACCCAGTCTGAGGGTTGGTTCGTTGCGAAG
Source organism: Arenicellales bacterium (assembly GCA_951813075.1). Lineage (GTDB taxonomy): Bacteria > Pseudomonadota > Gammaproteobacteria > Arenicellales > JAJDZL01 > JAJDZL01. Next base: position 850,655 of record OX638343.1, read on the forward strand.
AATTCAAACGGTTAACTGCATCAATATAGGCTTTCACCGAGGCAATAACAATATCGGTATCGGCGCCGTGCCCATTGACAACATGACCATTTTCTTTCAATCTTACACTCACTTCTCCCTGAGCATCGGTTCCACTGGTGATGCTGTTCACGGAGTATAGTTCGAGACTGGGATCAAATTCGATCAGCGATGACACGGCTTTGAAGCACGCATCGACCGGACCATTTCCCTGTGCCTGAGCTCCAATGTTCTTCCCGTTCATGCTTAACGTTACCTCGGCAACCGGACTGCAATCCGTGTCGGAACACACTTTCAGTGATTTCAATTCGATCGCTTCCGAGCCATGCTGCATTCCCGCTTCAACCACCAAACCGATCAGATCGTCATCGAAAATTTCATGCTTTCTGTCTGCGAGACTCTTGAATCTTTCAAAAGCCGTCAGAAGTTCATCGTCCGATTCGAACTTAAATCCGAGTTCCTTTATGCGTTGCTGGAATGCATGCCGCCCGGAGTGCTTGCCCAATACCATTTTGCTCGTTGCCCATCCCACATCCTGCGGTCGCATAATTTCGTAGGTCTCTCGATTTTTGATCACACCGTCCTGATGAATTCCAGACTCATGCGCAAACGCGTTGGCACCTACAATCGCTTTGTTCGGTTGTACCGGAAACCCGGTCACACTCGAAACCAGACGACTTGCCGGAACGATCTGGGTGGTATCGATATTGGTGTCACAGTCGAAGAAATCCTTACGAGTCCGAACCGCCATCACGATCTCTTCAAGCGAAGCATTTCCGGCTCGTTCGCCCAACCCGTTGACTGTACACTCAACCTGTCTGGCACCTATCAGAACCGCAGCCAACGAATTAGCGACGGCAACGCCCAAATCATTGTGGCAATGTACCGAAAAGACCGCCTTGTCTGAATTGGGAACATTGTTCATCAGGTCCTCAATAAGATTCCCGAACTGGGATGGCATGTTGTATCCGACCGTATCAGGAATGTTGATCGTTCGAGCACCCGCATCAATAGTCGCCTCAATAATTTTGCACAGGAAATCAAATTCCGAACGACCAGCATCTTCAGGAGAAAATTCGACATCATCGGTATGATTTCTCGCTTTTTTAACTGCCCACACAGCTCTTTCCAGAACCTTTTCCGGAGACATACGGAGTTTCTCGCGCATGTGAATTGGTGAGGTTGCGATAAATGTGTGAATTCGGCCGGAAATCGCCGGCTGTACTGATCTAGCCGCTAAATCAAGGTCACCTTCCACGGCACGTGCCAAAGCACAAACAGTACTGTCAGTAATTTCCCGCGCTACCTGGCGCACAGCCTCAAAATCACCTTGGCTTGCTGCCGGAAAACCAGCTTCAATAACATCCACTCGCATTTTTTCAAGTAGATGAGCGATCGCAAGTTTTTCTTCCGCTGTCATAGACGCGCCGGGACTTTGTTCCCCGTCGCGCAATGTAGTATCAAAAATAATCAGTTTGTCCGACATAAAGTTACCCTTACTTTGTCTGAATGAAAAACCCTTCACATCCGGTTGAGGATGTCAGGCGTGTAGGGGGAGTTTGTTAAAAAGATACAGTGCGCCTAGCGGCGCAGCAGCAGTAGAAGAAGGTCTGCGGATCCTTGAAGAATTTTGGACTGAATAATATTCATTTGACTGATGGCAACTTTTATACTACACATTTTTTGAATAATCAATAACAACGTCAATCAAGTAGAACAATTTGATTTTCTGACGTTTCTCAGATATTGCTTTACCCAGTTGAATAACTCACGCCCCACTTTTTATATTCAGTTTAATAATTGTAGTGCTGGTAGTTCGGTGTTGTTGGTCACAAACAGCAAGGTTTAGTTGTGTGTCTAGTCCAGATAACGAATACTTCTGGGCTAACTGGATAACACGATGAGCTGAACTGGACGCGCCATAATGAAAGTGTCCATACTTTGAACGTATCGGGTGGCTCGAAATCCAGACTGGTGCAATCCATCACAGAGATTGAACCGGATTCAGGCACCAGTCAGTCAAGAAAGTTTTTCAAAAGCGGCGCACACATTTGTTGAAAGTGTGCCGGGGCAAACAGCCCACAATTTGGGGAATAATTTAGTGTCCTTGATGCATGATTCGCCCGTTTGAATTGAAAAAACTGGACGTGGAGATTCGGATGAACTTTCGTTCATACACTGAAATCTCGAAAGCTTCAAAACAATATTTTATTGTATTATTATCAACAGGATATATTACATTTTCTTTTCAACAACAGGACGGTGACTCTGTTTTGCAAATGAGCTAACAGTCGAGCAATTCAGTAACTGCCTAATCATTCAACAAGACCACAAGACATTGAAACATCACAGTAATCCATCAACGTACCAGTATGACTTCTCGGAAGGGATTCGTCGTCAGACAGCTGCGATGATGACCGGCATGGGTGAAGTTCCGTTCATCGCACAAATGCATGAGTTCGCGATGCGCGAGAGCGAAATACCGGGAGACGAATTTTATACCGATGCACGGAAATTCGTTCGCGGTATCTGCGAAACCGCTGAACGATTCGGATTCGACACGCCGTCATTTATCTGGGATGTATACAACGTAGAGGCCCAGGCACTAGGGTGTCGTTTCGTCCCCTTCAAAGACATGGCTCCAGCGATCGAGAATTCGGACCCACTTGTCAAGACAGAAAAAGATATCGCAAAGCTCAAAGCGCCAGACCCATACTCGTCTGGACGCATGCCGATGGTTTTTGAGATTATGCATGAAGTCAAGGAAATGACTGGAATGACTCCATTTCCTTGCTATTGTGCGCCATTTACGCTGGCATCGCACGTTATGACATTCGAGAATCTTGTTATTCAGATACAGGAAGATCCGAGGTTTGTGCACAATCTCATGGCATTCCTTGTCGACGAGGTTATTGCACCTTTCATGAATGCAGTCCTGAAAGAATTTCCTGAATGTCCCATCGCTGACGGGTCCGATGCCGTTGCATCATTGCCATTCATTACCCAAGATATGCTGGATGAATTTGCTCTCGGTTATATTGAGCGACTGCAGAAACTGACAATAAAGTCGACGATTTGCGACAACTGGTGGGGAGATTCCTTTACGGGCGACCTACACGGTTTCTGGGAACAGAAACTTCGAGCAACACCACCTTACCTTAAAGTTCAGGATCCTGACCTGTTCAAAATTGGTGTCAGTCCGGTTATCGAATACGCGAAGGAAAACGACCTGCCCGTAGTGCTTGGTGTCGACAACAATGTGTTCCAAAACGGTCCAGAAGAAGAAATCCGAATGCGTATTCATGAATACATGGAAGCGGTTGAGGAAGTTGGTAGGGGTTGTGTGTACCTGTGTTCCCTTTCGGCCGTAACGCCTGCCGAGAATGTACGAATTGCCGTCGAGGCTTGCAAGGACTTTCGAGCTGGCAACCGGCCATGGGCTGGCTTACGCCGCGCCGGAACGCCTGAAGCGCGCGGCGAAGACGCCAAAACGACAATCAGCGTCGATCGGCCCGTCATTGCCAAGACTGATTTAACGCCAGAAGACGAGATGCTTGATGACATATTCAACGCGGTCATGGACTATGAGGATCAAGAAACAGTTCGACTCGTCCAGCAAGCTATCTCAGACAACATTCCAGTTCACGACATTCTTGATGAAGCTCTCATTGCCGCAATGGATGAGATAGGCGAAGACTTCTCAATTGGCAAAATCTTCGTTCCGGAAATGCTGATGGCTGCACGTGCAATGAAAGCGGGTCTTGAGGTAATACGGCCCATACTTACCGATACCGGGGAGCCGCCGAAAGGCAAGGTTGTACTGGCCACAGTGCAGGGAGATGTTCACGACATAGGCAAGAACCTGGTTGGTATGATGCTTGAGGGTGCTGGCTATGAAGTAGTCGACCTTGGCGTAAACAGAACACCGGAAGAGATCTTGGAGAAGGCCGATGAACTCGACCCGAACGTCGTCGGCCTTTCCGCTTTGCTGACGACCTCAATGCCGTCGATGCAGAAAACCGTAGCGCTGTTCAAACAAACCGATTCAAAATATCCTGTGATTGTTGGCGGAGCACCAGTCACACAGGAATTCGCCAATGTCATCAATGCTGACGGCTATGGTGAGAACGCACCGCACGCTGTCGAAACCGTCCACGGGCTCATTGCAGGGCACCTCAAGGCGTTGGCTTGATCAATTTTGGAGAAGTGCCGAGGCTATCCGGTATTCTGTCCGCAATCCCGGCGAACGATTATCGCAAATTCAAACATAAAGAAACTTCGCAACAAAAAACATATCATCCCTCTTTTCCTGAGCTGTCTAGTTGAAATTGGGCAGGACACAAGTTCAGGAGATTGATTAAGAATTCCCCTTCTCTCAGACTTGGAGGAGAGGCGACTGGCGCGGGCGGTGAATTAGTCTGGAAGCGAAGAAACAACCCCTATATTATGGGATGACTCTAAGGAAAGGACGAAGAATATCTTCCCGATCAGAGACGCCTTGTTTCACGATAGCCACTATCGGATCAGCCAGCTCATCATACTCCGTGCAGTTGGACAGATCCCGGCAGGATGTTTGATTTTCCAGAAAAGTCAGCCTCTTTATTTCCATAGGCAAAAGGGCGGTGGCTGTGTCTTTCAGGACCTGACAGGCTTTTTTGATGGCTGTGTAGAGTGTCAATTCAAAATGGTTCTTTCTTGGCAAGTTCACACAGTAGCCGGCAAACTTAATCATTTTGTTCAGGCTGTCTACGGTGTAGCGGTTGTATTCCGGGAAGGTTTTTAATTCCCTGTCCCCCTTATAGTCCGGAGATTGAAGAATATAGTAATTCTCAATACCTTGAGCTCCTCTACTAAATTTATCAAAATACAGTTCAGGGATCAAAAAAGTGGTTTTAAGTTCTATCTCAACGTAACTTTCATGCAATTCGTAATCAGGGTAAGGGGGCTTGGCATCAATCAAAGCCAGAACCCTGAGAAAAGCTTCGATGGCCTCATCCACGCGGTAATTGTCGAAAGTTTCGTCTGATTTAAGATGTAGAGCTATAAAATAAGCGGCTATGATGTGTAACTGACGTTTGTCTATGAGAAAAAGACGGGTCATGAGCTGGGTCAAGCCCTCGACATCCCCTTTGACTATAAGGCAGTCACGATATTCCGATTGCCAATTAATGTTTTCCGGTTCGGCCTCATATGCCGCCTTCGTCTCCTCAAAGTTATTGCATTGAAGGCTTCCCAATGTGTATTCGGTGGCAAAACTCAAGGAGCTGAAGGAAAAGATAAAAAGCCAGGCCATCAACTTAAAGAACATATTGACCCCCTTGGTCTTAATCTGTCTCATAAAGCGATTGATTATTATGTAGGAACTGAAATATGTCAATTGTCAGGCGGGTCCACGTCAGAATTTCGATTGGTTTCATAGAATTTGTTAAATACTGGTTTGAAGGTGTCTATCTGACTCGAAAATTACCTTACTGGAATGAAACCACAGACCATCTCTCTATTGTGGAACTGCAGATCCAACGCGATTCCATTTTGGAACAGACTGTCAAGCTCGGCGCCTTTCGTCCCGGCGATCTGGCTCAGCGCCACTAAAAATGTGGCAAGCCATCGTGTCACTGTGCCCGTCCGGATTCGATGGGTCACGGCCCGACTTGGAACCTTGACGAAAATAGCCCGCAACCAGAAGTCGGTTCATCACCCGGTGCCCGAAGAGACGCCGGAGGGACCCATGAGCATATTACGCAATACCAACACTTCAACGAGCTGTTCTATCAGTTGGTCGAGATCAGCGACACCCTGTGTCAGGCGCACATTCGGCTGCAGCGCGAGAGAAACTTCAACGGCGACGCCGAAGCAAGGCTCGGTAAATGGAAGAGGAATTTAATTAGCGATGCACGGCAGACTAATTTGCAACTCGCTGAGAATCTGGAGGGGTTTCTGAGGCGGATGCACTCGGTTGCTGAAACGCTGGATTTCGCTGAACGCCAGCGTATCGTCCGGCTGCTTGTCAAGGAGATGCTGTTGGTGAGGACGAAATTATCACTCGACATTCAATTCGGATTTCCGAATCGATTGGTGGCGGCGGTTAAGTTCCGCCAGACCCCAGCGAAATCGGCATCGAAAGTGAAAATTACCTTTCGTGGACGCGGCATGCTGAGCCAACGATTCGATGATTTCCGGCACCCCAAAAACTTCCAATCAGTGATCCCACTAATAGTCTGAGATGCACCCTTGCCTGATCGAAAAATCAATTTCGTCGAATCGGAACCGGGTGCTGCGATCTTTACCGATCAGTTATTTTCCAGAACTGATTGTGCGGATCGTATTCAGAGCATCGACAATGATCAATGTGATCTGAAGTCAAGTCAATCTTGAATCTGTTGTTCAGTTGCCAATACAATCAGTTACATACAAGGCATTTTCCGAACCTGATTACGTGAAATTTCCAAAATTGGAAATGCCGGGATTCATTACTGATACGCATGAACATATCAATGAATTTTCAATTAACTGTCTGGATCTTCCTTGCCAGGCGAAATCCTTGCCTTTCTTCGTAAATTCTTGTTCATCCAAAGAAAAGCTCCACTAACCAGGTAGATCAGACACACCGCGAACAGTACACGGGGCGGATCAACTGAAACGACAGCAATTGCAAAAACCATGACGATGCTGGCAATAAAAGGAACACGTCCTTTGACGCCGAAATTCTTGAAACTCAGATAAGGGACGCTACTGACCATCAGGAGCGCCAGAATAACCACAATAAACAGTGTGATCTCAGGCAATACTGGAATCTGCGATGCGGAAGGCGATACCATTACCCACATCCACGTAACCAGAAATGCTGCTGCCATCGGGCACGGCAATCCTTGGAAATATGCTGGATTGGGTGAGGAGATTGTATTGAATCGGGCAAGACGCAAAGCTGTTGCCGAAACGAACAGAAATGCACCCAACCACCCGATCTTGCCAAATGAATGAAGTGTCCATTCGTAAACAACAAGCGCTGGCGCAAGACCGAAGCAGACAACATCCGATAGGCTGTCGTACTCCTTTCCAAACAGACTGGAAGTATTGGTGAGACGAGCTACGCGGCCGTCGAGGCCGTCCAGCACGGTCGCGATCAAAATTGCAATCGCAGCAACAGCGAACTTCTGCTCGGTCGCTTGAATGACCGAGAAAAATCCGAAAAACAACGCACCAGTGGTAAAAAGACTGGGTAGTACATAGATTCCCCGCCGTTTGCTTTCACGCAAATTCGAACTTTTGGAAAGTTTCTTTTTTTCCATCTGCGTCGAGTCATCAATCGAAGCTTCTGTATGGGGATTGTCTTGATCGATTGTCATGACAAATTGGCTGAATTAAGATCCATTACACGAATATTCTAACATCACGCATGCAAAAATTGCTGTTTGGCTACTGATTGCGAGCAGACGATCTGATGTTTAAAAATCAGGAAGTTCGAAGTGAAACCGATCCTGACGAAGTCAGGAGCGGCTGGTACACCCGTTTATTTACCTATGCGGTAAATCCGATAATATCTGCACCACCTCTGACTTTATCGCCGACGTTTACGGTTACTCTGTATTCTTGAGGAAGAAATAGTTCGACACGGGAACCGAACCGGATGAAACCATATTTCTCACCGCATTGCACGCTTTGTCCTTCCGTCACATAACACAAAATGCGACGGGCTATGAGGCCAGCAATCTGTATACAGGTTACTTCCTTTGCATCGTGGGTTCGGATAACTATTGAATTTCTTTCATTCTCTTGTGACGATTTATCGACCGCCGCATTGAGAAACTTACCTTGCCTGTATATCCGCTGGAGCACTTCGCCTGATATTGGTATACGCGTCGAATGAACCGAAAATATATTGAGGAATATCGCTATATTTGTCACTTTTTTACCGCTGATCGGATCTGTTGCCTGTCGGACAGTGACCACTTTGCCATCAGCCGGTGATACGATTGCGCCCGTGTCATTGGGTATTTCACGTACCGGGTCGCGAAAGAATTGCAACATGAACAGAGCAATCAGCCAGCAAATAAAGGCTAAAACACCGCCTGCAACCAGTTGGACAAAAATCGCCACAAGCAACCCGCCTGCAACAAACGGATATCCCTCACGTGCAAGTTGCATATCAGTTTACATCGCGGTCTACTAATCGTCCAGCCGCTATCCAAGGCATCATCGAACGCAACGAAGACCCAACCTCTTCGATACCACGACCCGCGGATGCTTGTCTGAGAGCATTGAATTTTTTACTGCCACCAGCGTTCTCATCCATCCATTCATTGGCGAATTGACCAGATTGAATTTCTGAAAGAATTTTGCGCATTTCCTGACGAGTCGCATCATTGACAATTCGCGGTCCGCGAGTGAGGTCACCAAATTCGGCTGTGTTGGAAACTGAATAACGCATGTTCTGAATGCCGCCTTCGTAAATTAAGTCTACAATTAATTTCAATTCATGCAAACACTCAAAATATGCCATTTCCGGCGCATAACCCGCCTCAACGAGCGTATCAAAGCCAGCTTCGATCAATGCCGTTGCTCCGCCACACAAAACTGTCTGCTCACCAAATAGGTCCGTTTCTGTTTCTTCACGGAAGCTGGTCTCAATAATTCCTGCGCGACCACCCCCGATTGCGGATGCATAAGCGAGTGCGACATCTCTGGCAGTGCCTGAAGCATTCTGGTGGATTGCAATCAGACAGGGCACACCACCGCCATTCGAATATGTGGATCGGACAAGATGTCCCGGACCCTTGGGTGCAATCATGAAGGTATCGATATTGGCTGCAGGTTCGATGAACTTGAAGTGAATATTGAAACCATGTGCGAATGCTATAGCGGAACCCGGTTTGAGATTTGGAGCGATTTCGGATTCGTAGAGCTTTGCCTGCAACTCGTCGGGAACGAGCATCATTACGACATCGGAACTTGCTACAGCTTCCGCGACTTCAGCGGTTGCGATTCCTGCCTTTTCTGCTTTTGCGCGCGATGAAGAATTCGCACGTAAACCGACAACCACATCCACCCCACTATCCTGCAAGTTACCTGCATGGGCATGTCCTTGTGAGCCAAATCCAATTACTGCAACCCGCTTCCCAAGAATGTTGGATAGATCCGCATCGCCGTCATAATAAACTTTCATATTGAATTCCTATTTCCTTTACTTATTGTTTGAACGAGACTTCGGCGCGCTGAGCGCTGATTCACCTCTTGCTATACCTGATACACCTGTACGAACCAATTCAAGAATTTCAGTCAGTTTCACTTGCTCGATAAATCCATCGAGTTTGGAACTTGCACCCGTAAGTTCAACAGTGTAGACAGACTGAGTGACATCGATAACCCGACCGCGAAAAAATTCCACCAACCGCTTGATTTCATCGCGCTGTTCTCCGACCGCTCGAACCTTAATCAGCATCAATTCCCGCTCGATATGCTTGTCTTCGGTCAAGTCAACCAACTTTATGACCTCAATCAATTTGTTCAGTTGCTTGGTTATCTGCTCAACAACTCCTTCCGAACCGACTGTAACGATAGTCATCCGTGAAAGTGTGGGATCTTCAGTTGGAGCGACAGTCAGGGTTTCAATGTTGAATCCCCGTGCTGAGAATAAACCTGCGACTCTTGCTAGTGCTCCAGGTTCATTCTCAAGAAGTACCGAAATAATGTGCCGACTATCCACTTAAGCCAGCTCCCGCTCTTGCGGTGCGCCGTTTCCCGTCGAGCCGAGATGCATTTCGTTATGCCCGCTGCCCGCTGCAATCATTGGAAATACATTCTCGCGCTGGTCAGTGATAAAGTCCATAAATACCAACTCATCCTTGCGCGCCATACATTCAATCAAGGACTCCTCAACGTCAGCAGGATTGTCCACCCGCATACCTCGATGTCCAAAACTTTCAGCCAAATCAACAAAATTTGGCAATGCATCCATATAGGAGTGAGAGTAACGGTTATCGTAGAAAAATTCCTGCCACTGACGCACCATACCCATATAGCGATTGTTGAGATTGATGATCTTGATCGGCAAATCATACTGCTTGCAGGTTGAGAGTTCCTGAATACACATGATGATGCTTGCCTCACCAGTCACGCAGACAACATCGGCATCCGGATTGGCGATTCTGACACCCATTGCTGCTGGAAGACCAAATCCCATCGTACCCAAACCACCGGAATTTATCCAGCGACGCGGTTTGTCGAATCGATAAAACTGTGCGGCCCACATCTGGTGCTGCCCAACGTCAGATGTCACAAACGCATCACCTTTGGTCACCTCGTACAGTTTCTCAAGCACCAGTTGAGGCTTGATTTTGTCGCTATCCCGATCAAAGGCCAGGCAATCAATCGATCGCCAGGAGTTAATTTGCTTCCACCAGGCAGAGATACGATTGGTATCTGGATTTGGCTCCAAATTCTTGACCACCGAAACCAAGTCGGCCAAAACACGCTTGGCATCGCCCACAATGGGAACATCGACATTGACATTCTTACCGATTGATGACGGATCAATGTCCACATGAATAATTTTCGAGTACGGGGAAAATTTCGCCAGATCGCCTGTAATCCGGTCATCGAAACGGGCGCCGACGGACAACATGACATCGCAATCATGCATCGCCAGATTCGCCTCGTAGGTACCGTGCATACCCAGCATTCCGATAAACAGTGGATCATTGGCCGGGTAGCAACCCAATCCCATCAATGTATTCGTGCATGGATATTGCAGATGACGTACCAAGTCGCGCAATTCCTGCTCTCCACCCGATAACGAAACCCCACCTCCGGCATAGATTATGGGACGTTCGGCCTCCAGCAACAATTTTGCGGCTCGCTTGATCTGACCGGGATGTCCGCGCACTGTCGGATTGTAGGATCGCATGGAGATGGTTTTCGGATAGATGTACTCAGTCTTGTTCGCTGTCACATCTTTGGGGATATCAATTACAACAGGGCCTGGACGGCCAGTGTTCGCAATGTAGAACGCTTGCTTGACCGTAGTCGCCAAATCACGCACATCCCGAACCAGAAAACTGTGTTTTACACACGGTCGCGTGACACCCAGCGCGTCCACTTCCTGGAACGCATCGTCGCCAATCAGATGAGTCGCTACTTGCCCGGAAAGAACAACCATCGGAATGGAATCCATATGTGCAGTCGCGATTCCAGTTATGGTGTTTGTTACGCCGGGCCCCGAAGTGACCAGTACCACTCCTGGTCTACCGGTTACGCGCGCATATCCGTCTGCTGCATGAGCTGCTCCTTGTTCGTGGCGAACAAGAATATGGCGTACATCATCCTGTTTGTACAAGGCATCGTATATGTGCAAGGCTGCGCCGCCAGGATAACCGAAAATATAATCGACACCCTCGTCTTTCAGGCAACGTACTAATATATCGGCACCTGTTAATTCCATCTGAAGAATCCCCCTGGTTTCGGAGCAAAATTTTCAACTATAAAACTTTGCGAAAGAATGAGATTAAGCCTGCAATTATAGTTAGTGGTACATTTAACACAAGAAATTAACGCGGAAATCTCTGGCGTAACTACCCAACTATGCCAGATTCATTCCTACCAGTTCCATAACGACAGAAATTAGAAGAATTACCGCCGTTTTTCTTTGATTCTTAAGATTGATTCAAATATAGAGGATCTGGAAAAAAAGTGTGGGCACAAGCACTGAGAGTCATGCAACTGTAATTTTTACATGGTGTGCACTGCCTGAACCGGATAGCCAACCAACACACCCACATCGCAGAATTCATGCATGCATCCGTGGTCGATAGAAAAATTTTACTTCTAGTCTGCTCCAACAGGCGAGGCGGACAGTTGCGCGGCGCTTTGCTACAGTCAAACCTTACATCATGCCACGAGCAAATTCTGTCGGGCGATTCACCATCTTCGGCTGATGTCTTCCTGTCGACTCCATGTATCTCAGTCAGCGCAGTCGCAATGAGTTTCGCCTGCACCGCAAACACGCACAATGATCCGTGGCAATGTCTACGAATACCACATCAATTATTCGACCTCCTGCTGTCGTGTTCTCGTACACGATACTATGCGGAGGCTGAGCATTTATCGGGTCCGTTTTTGGATTCCGAACATTTCTGGAAGTGAATTTCTGTGATCAAGTGCGGCGCCACACTGTCGTGCCGTTTGGACGATCCTCAATCTCCACTCCCAACTGAGCCAGCTGATCCCTGATCCGATCCGCGGTTGCAAAATCCCGCTCGTGACGGGCATTTTCCCGCTGCTTGACAAGCACTCCAATACCATCGTTTTTATCGTCCGAAATCCCACCAACTCCTAAAAATCTGGAAGGTTCCATTTGCGCCAAACCCAAAGACCCAGCCAGTTGCAACAAAGTATTTCTTAATATATCAATCCGTTCGGACAATCCAGATTCGACAGATTTGTTCAATTCCCGAACACAATCGAAAATTACCGCGAGACCATCTGGCGTGTTGAAATCGTCATCCATTGCGGCGTGAAATCTAGCGCATAGTCGGGAATCTGTTTCGGTAACCGAAGAAGTACCGCTTTCTGCGGCTTTGTATAAAGACATATAGATTCGTCTCAATGCAAGTCTTGCATTGTCCAAGCTATCATCACTGTAATTTAGCGGGCTTCGGTAATGGCTGGATAAAAATACATACCGCAGGATTTCTCCGATCCTGATCCTGTCGCTATCCATTTCGAGAACTTCTCGAATAGTCAAAAAATTCTGCAATGACTTGGACATTTTTTCAGCGTTGATCTGCAAATAGCCGTTGTGCATCCACAGATTTACAAATTTTCCACTACTGACACCTTCAGATTGGGCAATCTCATTTTCGTGATGTGGAAACAGCAGATCCATACCTCCGCCATGAATGTCAAAATGGTTGCCAAGCAAACTGGTCGACATCGCTGAGCACTCGATGTGCCAACCTGGTCGTCCATCACCCCAAGGTGATGGCCATTTCGGTTCGTCGGGTTTGGAATGCTTCCAAAGAACGAAGTCAATAGGATCTTCCTTTTCCTCATCGGGTTCCACTCGAGCACCGACTCGCAAATCATCGAGTTTTTCTCCGGATAGCTGACCGTAGTTTTCGAACATTCGGGTTCGGTAATAGACATCACCATTGTCTGCCGGATAAGCGTAACCTTTCTCAACCAAACGAGAAATCATGTCGACAATTTCAGGAATGTATTCTGTAGCACGAGGTTCATAATCCGGTTTTATTATTGACAATGCGTCAAGATCCTCATTCATGTATTCAATAAAACGAGTGGTCAAAGACTGAATTGACTCTCCAATATCGTTCGCTCTCTTGATGATCTTGTCGTCAATGTCCGTAATATTTCGGACATACCTGACTTGGTAGCCCCGATAGCGAAGATACCGAACTACCGAGTCGAAGGCGACCATGACTCGCGCATGCCCGAGATGACAGTAGTCATACACGGTCATTCCGCATACATAAATGTCAACACAATTCTCCCTGATCGGAACGAAAATCTCTTTTCGCCGCGTCAGGCTGTTGTAGATTCTAATCGGGTTGTCTTCCATAAATTACCGCAAAAAAGTGTGAGAAATCAAGTCGCTGGCGGAGATTCAGATTCGCAGATTCACACCTGCCACCCAACTGTCCAGGCAGTTGCGGAACCGACTTGAATTTCGAGAAAACCAAGCGACTAAATGAACATCGGGATCAAGATATCTTTTATCTTGATTCACCCTTGTCTTATTGTACCCAATTGAAATTTAGTGGAGAATTGCAGATTCTCGAATCCACACAGACGGCCCTTGAATGAAAATTCTGACAACAGATAAACAAACACGATTTAATATATGAATCGTTGCGGCCCATATCCAACACAATTTGCTGATGGCTATCTATCTAATCTCCGACATTCATCTCGACCCCAACAACACCGACACCTACAACAAGTTCCAAAAATATCTCGAATCGATCAAGTCCGATGCTGAGTATCTCTATATTCTTGGCGACCTGTTTGAATACTGGATCGGTGATGATGGCTTGGACTTGCTCGGTCACCGGCCTGCGGTCGACATACTCCGGGATTTATCCTGCTCGGGAATAAAGATATTCATCATGCATGGAAATCGGGATTTCCTAATCGGCGAAGATTTCGTTGGCCACTTCAATGGAACGTTGATTCCCGACCCATACAAAATTCAGGTCAAGGATGAACCCATTCTCCTGATGCACGGCGATAGTCTGTGCACCGACGATATCGAACACCAACGTTACCGGGAAATCGTTCTGAACCCCGAATGGCAGAAGGAGATTCTCAAGCTTTCCCTAAACGAGCGTCATGATCGGGCTCGTAATATGCGCACGCAGAGCAAGAAGGGAAAGCTTGGCAAGAATGTGGAATTGATGGACGTCAACCTAGACTCCGTGACTGACACCATGCACAAGCATGGGGTACAGACACTGATCCACGGACATGTACACCGTACTGCGATTCACAAGCTGAAAGTGAACGGACGTGACGCGTTGCGATACGTGCTCGGCGATTGGGACAGCGGTAAAGACGGCGTTATACGAATCGATTCAAATGGTGTAATCAACCTTGACCCGCCCTTTCGTTAATGTGGAACTCAGCCAACAGCATGCTTCGCAGTGAACTCAAGTAACGATGCACCTTCCATCTCGCGGTTGGAATCTTTTCTTTCCTCACTGATCTTGGACAGATACTCAGGTAAGACATCCCCTGTAACATATTCACCGCTGAAAACCGAAGTCTCGAATTTGCCAACATCTGAATTCGTCGTCCGAACCGACTCGATCAGATCTTCCAAACGCTGGTAAAGGACAAAGTCCGCACCAATCCACTCGCAAACCTCAGCAGAGTTGCGATTTGTCGCAACTAATTCTTCCGGACTGGGGATGTCAATTCCATATACATTCGGATATCGTACTGGCGGTGCCGCGGAGGCGAGATAGACCGATTTGGCGCCAGCCTCGCGGGCTCGTCGGACGATTTGCTTCGCGGTGGTGCCACGGACGATCGAATCATCCACCAGCAGCACATTCTTGTTCTCAAATTCCAGATTGATAGCATTCAACTTGTGCCTTACCGAATACTTCCTTTGTGCCTGCTGAGGCATGATGAATGTACGGTCAAAGTATCGGTTTTTGATAAATCCTTCCCGGTACTTCACGCCGATCGTATGAGCCAATTGCAACGCCGCGGCACGGCTGGTGTCTGGTACTGGCATCACCACATCGATATCGTGATTTGGAAATTCCTCCAAGAAGCGTTTTCCCAACCACTCTCCCATCCGCAAACGAGTTTTGTAGACGGAGATCCGGTCAATCATCGAATCAGGTCTGGAAAGATAGACATACTCAAAAATGCATGGCGACGGACTGGCATCTAGGGCACACTGCCTGCTGTGAATATTACCGTCCATATCCACAAAGATTGCCTCGCCGGGCGAAACATCCCTTTCGATGTCGTATTGCATAACATTCAAAACAACACTTTCGGAAGCAAATGCAAAATCCTTACTGCCATTGACTTCACGAGTGCCATAAATCAACGGACGAATTCCGTTCTTATCGCGAAACGCCAGAATTCCAAATCCAACGATCAATACAGTGACGGAAAACGCACCTTTGCAACGCCTGAACACCTTTTCAACTGCATGAAAAATATGTTTAGGTCGCAGTTCTCCACCCGTCTTACGGACTTTTGTCGAAAGTTCGTATGCAAGTACATTGAGCATGATTTCGGAGTCGGAACTGGTGTTGATCTGACGTCGATCGCCCTTAAACACTTGCTCACCCAATTCTATCGCATTGATAAGGTTGCCATTGTGGGCTAGTGCGATACCAAAAGGCGAATTGACGTAGAATGGCTGGCACTCCGCCTCCGTATTCGCGCCGGCGGTCGGATATCGGACATGACCGATTCCTGCAGACCCTTTCAGATCATGCAGGGACTCTGTGGAAAACACATCCCTCACCAACCCTCGCCCAGTTCGTGAATAAACTCGCTGTCCATCGCTTGTTACGATACCGGCAGCATCCTGCCCCCGATGCTGAAGAATCGTCAGAGCCTCATAGATCTCGTGCCCTGTCGCGCCCCCAGTGAGCATTGCAACCACGCCACACATGCCATTACTCCGTCAGATGAAATTGTTGAAAGTTACCAAAGAGTAGTTGATTGAACTGCCTGTCATTCGCACTTGTCAGACCTCGCTGACTCTGGTAATTAACTGTTGAATATCCAGCACCCATGGTTCAATGATCGGCAACAGAATGGAATCCTGCCACAGCGGCTGATCCACCCCCAGCAAAAAAGCTACTGCGACAGCCAGCAGCAGAACAATCACTACACCACGTACAATACCAAATGCCGCTCCCAAAGTCCTGTCTACACCGACAAGTCCATCAGAACTAATCGCTCCAGCCACAATATACCCGATCGTCGACATCAAAAACAGAACGAGGAAAAATACACCAAGATGTGCAACAATTACTCCTACCGTTGGCGTTAGATTCCAACTTTCCAGCATCGGAACTGCCAATGCTCCGAATTTCCAGGTTATCCAGACTGCCACTGCCCAAGACGTTACTGATAGAAATGATCGTACAAATCCACGGTACGCTCCGATCAGCAACGACAGGACCACTACGACAACCAAACCGATGTCGATCATGAATGAAGACAAGGATAGTTACCGCAATACTATGGTGATCAAACGTGTGCTTTTATTCAACAGGTGTCGAATGAACGCTCCATGAGACTGATTCATTCTGGCAACAAGTATCTAACATTACGAAACTGGATAGCAAACAAAAAAATCAGAATGTTGAAAATATGCGGAAATTACGACCCTACTCTGACTAGATACGCGTCCTTTATATTCAATTCCTGCGCAATTCTACCTTTCGCGGTCTGGGCGGTGTTTTCGTCTTGATATGGACCCACCAACAACACGTTGAAATCTGTTTCTCGCGTGACAACAACTGACAATTTTAGTTTTTCCACACGCAATTTATTCGCTTTCGCATTAGCCAAATTCTTGTAGGATCCAACTCGCACATACCATCCTTGCTCGACCGCAGACTCCTCAGCCACTGGTTCTGTCGAGGTTGACACGCTGTCGATTATCGCACTGGAAGTGCTGCCTGCCATCGCCACTTTGTTCGTTTCAATTTCGGCATACTTCAGGAAACTGCCGTCAAGCTTAAATTTTGAATTCAGCTCAGATTGAACTTTCTTCGCTTCCGACTCAGTCAGATAAGGACCGACGAGAACAAGATTCATCCCGTCATCGCTTTTGAGAACTCTCGCCGGAAAAAGCGCCTTTGAAATTTCCGTTTGTTTGAGTTCTGCGTTCTCGACTTTCGAAAAAGCTGCAACTTGGATAAACAGCGCAAGTTCGGATGGTTTTGTAGTAGATGGAGTTTGCGTGCGTGTAGCATCCTCGGTCGTAAGCGGGTCACCACTATCAGTCGCAGTTGGAGTACTGGAAGTCTGAACGGATGCCGACGTGTCGGTAGATTCGTTGTTATAGACAATGGATGATCTTTTTGGTTCGGACTCAACAATTTCGGGTTGCGCGGGCGCTTGTGAGTCAGAATCAGCATCCAATTCAATACTTGGGCTCTTTGTAGCAACATCGGTTTGTTCACTCTTCGGATCAGTTGAACTGTCAGACAGAACAGCCACAGCTTGCTGTTCAGCCAGCTCAATACCTATTTGCTTTTGAACGGATTCCGAGGGTTCAAGCACAAGGAATACAACAATCACCACAGCAGCGGCCCAAACCACTGACCCCACGATAATGTTTCTCATCCAATTTGTACGATCAGGTTTCTTTGGAGAGAATTTATTGTTCATGACCCAAGATCACCTCGATAACTGTCAATAATCTCTCCAACTGTAAGGAAAGACCCAAATACCACAATTCTGTCCTCGCTACCCGCGGCTGCGATCGCCACATCAAATGCCTGCTTTACGTCATAGTGCAGCTGAACTGCGACATTGTCGCCCAGTACTGGCTGTACCCTGCGAAACAGTTTTCTTGCTGTAATGCCACGCTCATCGTGAATGCCACAAAGATGCCATTCGTCAATGCAGGACTTGATACAGTCAACCATCACCTCAATCGGTTTCTCGGACAGAACCGACATCAGTGCGAATTCGCGTCCCGCGATGGGATTGCTATGAAGATAGTCTTTCAATTCTTTTACAGACTCAATATTGTGAGCAACATCCAAGAGTACCTGCGGGTTGTGCTGAACCACCTGTAACCGGCCGTCAAGCCTCGCGTTTTGAAGACCCAAACGAACAGATTCATCCGGGATATCGAAAAACTTTCGCGCCATGACGGCCACCGTGGCGGCACCCGCAGCGTTGTCGCGCTGACATCGGCCAGGAATAGATGGATACGGTAAATCGGAAATATCGGATTCGTGTCGGCTTGCAGAAAATCTCAAATTCCATTTGGTCGCGCCTGAATCAATATGAAAATCCTCACCATTCAGCAAAATGTCAAGCGACAGCTCGTCTGCAACTTTGCGTACGGATTCAGGTAGATCGGTGTCAGTGCACACCGCCAATTGATCTTTTCGCAAAATCCCTGCTTTTTCATATCCAATTTGTTCCCTGGTGCTACCCAGCCACTTTTCGTGATCTATACCAATTGACGTGATGCATGCCAAATCGGCTTCAAGTGCATTCACTGCATCTTTTCTCCCACCGAGACCAACTTCCAAGATTGCAACATCAACTGAATTTCTCATGAAACAATCAACCGCAATTGCGGTACCGTACTCGAAAAAAGTCAATGGAACACTTGCGCGCAATTCCTCCACACGTTTGAATTCTTCCAGCAGTTCTGCGTTTGAGATGACATTACCGTCGATAATAAACCGCTCGTTGAAGTGTACCAGATGAGGCGATGTGTAAAGCCCGGTCCTATAGCCCGCGTGTCGGAAAATCGATTCGAGCATGGTCGCGACCGACCCCTTTCCGTTGGTGCCAGCCACACTGACAACCTTGAATGGAATCGAGCCCGACGTAATGCGATCAATCACCGACCCGATCCGGTCCAATGTCAAATCCATCGTCCGATAGTGCAGCAATTGAATATGTCGTATCCATGCATCCAATTCTGCATCGGATTTCAGCCGTAAATTTATGACGGCACTGTCTTCGCGATCTGAATATTCAGTCTGCTGCATGTTTTAACCCATTCGAAAGGCCAGTTGTCAGAGTTTTCAAAATTCCGTGAATCTCGCTACGAAGCTCGCGTCGATCAACCACCATATCAAGCGCTCCGTGGCTTAAATGGAATTCCGCGCGCTGAAAGCCATCTGGAAGCGATTCTCGAACTGTCTGCTCAATCACACGCTGCCCAGCAAAGCCAATCAATGCTTTCGGTTCTGCAATGATAATGTCTCCCAGCATCGCCAAACTTGCTGAAACTCCACCCATCGTCGGATCAGTGAGTACTGAGATGTAAGGTAGCTCGGCATTGCGCAGTTCGTTGACAGCGGCTGTCGTTTTTGCCATCTGCATGAGCGAAAACATCGCTTCCTGCATGCGCGCGCCGCCACTTGCCGAAAAACAGATCAGCGGCATTGAGTCTTGCAAACTCGCCTTGACAGCATGCACAAAACGCTCTCCGACAACCGAACCCATTGAGCCTCCGAGAAACTCGAATTCAAATGCGGCAACAACTACGGGCATCTCCATCAGATTCCCTTTTGCCACAAGTAACGCATCCAGTTGACCGGTTCTCTTTTGTGCCTCACTCAAACGGTCTTTATATTTTTTCTTGTCGCGGAATCTCAACGTATCCACGGGTTTGACATCCCCTGCCAGCATCTCCGCGGTATCCTCATCCAGGAACGAATTAATTCTGGTTTTTGCATCCATTCGCATGTGGTGATCACATTTGGGACAGACATGAAGATTACGACCAAGCTCTTCCTGATAGAGTACTTCGGTACACTCCGAGCACTTGACCCAGATTCCTTCAGGCACCCCTTTCTTGGATAAGCTCGCGCCTGACTTGATTTTCGGCGGAAGTAGTTTAGTGAACCAATTCATGCCGCGGTTGAGCCAACTGACCGATCAGTACTTCGCACAGTCGAAAAAAATTCGCTGATCGCATGCCTGTTCTTGATACCGGGACTGAACTCAACACCTGTACTGACATCCACCGCGTCGGGCTGAACATATTCGATGGCCTCAAGCACATTCCCGGTATGAAGCCCACCGGCAAGAATAACCGGCTTTTCAAAAGAAGGTAGCAGGTTCCACGAAAATGTCAGACCTGTTCCCCCGACCTTATCCGCCAGATAGGCATCAAACAGCAATGCGCTGGCATCGTGGTATATGTCGCCTGCTTTTTCCACTTGTTCAGCGCTTCGAACACGAAATGCCTTGATGAATGGAATACCCGACTCGCGGCATCGCTCGGGCGATTCGTTGCCATGAAATTGGATGAAACTCGGTCTGACAACGGAAACAATCTCATCGAGCAGTTGATCGTCGGGGTCAACGACAACCGCGACCGACGCGACCGATTCGGACAGATGATCTGTAATCGCTTTGACCTTGCTGCTGCTCATGTTACGCTTGCTAGGGCTATAAAAAACAAAACCAAGTGCATGTGCCCCACACTTGGATGCATGAACTGCGTCTTCCAGTCTGGTAATGCCACAAACTTTGACCTGCGTCTGAACACCTTCTGACAGGCTGCTTGAATCAAGAAAACGAACAGATCGTTTCATTGCGGATTGATGTGATAAAGATTGGAGTTTCAGATTAGGAATGCTCGACGTGATTAGAGCCGGCTAACGATGAATCGGGAGACAGTTACTCATCAAATTCTTGATACTGATGATTATATGAAAACAACAGATTGTCGATAATCTCATTTGCGAGATTTTTGTTGCAGTGGAACTCCCTCAAATTCGCCGATTACCAAAATCTGCAAGCCGCCGGTGACTCAGGCAAAGAGAACTCTTCCGGATAACTTACACCAATAAAATACAATCCGTCCGCTGGGGCTGTGACACCGGCTTTCGTCCGATCCTTGCCAGCCATCACTTCACGCATCCAATTCGGATCGCGATCTCCACTGCCAACCGCCAGCAAAGTACCAGTGATATTACGAACCATGTGATGCAGAAATCCGTTTGCCTCGATATCAATCCAGACCCAGTCATCGTTTCTTTTCACTTCTGCAGTGATGACACGTTTCGTGGATACCTTGTTCGAGCATTGCGCAGAGCGAAACGCGCTGAAGTCGTGCTCGCCTTCCAGCATCCGCGCACATTCGTTCATTGTCGCTACATTCAACTGGCGGGGATACCAACCAGTCTTGCCGATCAGGAATCCTGGACGAACTCTGCGATTCAATAATATGTAGCGATATTTGCGGCTGAGCGCGCTGAAGCGGGCGTGAAACGCTTCCGGTACTGCAGTTGTCCAGATCAGGCTGATACCTTCGGGTAATTTCGAGTTTATTCCCATCACCCAGGAATGTTTGGACCTCTCACTTGTGGTGTCGAAGTGAAAGATCTGGCCACAAGCATGCACACCAGAGTCCGTTCGTCCGGCACCGTGCACTCGGACCCTGTGATCAGCAATCTGGGATGCAGCCGATTCCAACGCCTCCTGCACCGTGAATTGGCCATGCTGAATCTGCCAACCACAGAATCTGGATCCATCATATTCGACACAGCCCGCAATTCTCATTTCCGTGTAACCTGCAAGTGTTTCAATTGTTCGTTGAGTATAATTCTGACAAACTAATTTTATCGTGACAGGTCACTACGATTGAATTCTCCAACTGAATCAGCAATTGAATCTTACCGCGCAGGTCCCGACGATACCGGACATTTTGGAATATACGGCGGACGGTTTGTTGCGGAAACGCTGATGCCTCTCATTCTGAATGTTGAAAAGGCCTACAACCAAGCCCGACAAGATCCCGACTTCCAAGCTGAATTCGACTATTTCGCCAAACACTATATCGGCAGACCCAGTCCCCTATACCACGCCGCGAGGTTGAGCGAACATCTGGGTGGACCGAAAATCTACTTCAAACGAGACGAATTAAATCACACAGGCGCACACAAAATAAACAATACCCTGGGTCAGATACTGCTGGCCCGCAGGATGAAGAAAACCAGGATTATCGCCGAAACCGGTGCCGGTCAGCATGGTGTTGCTACTGCTACGGTCTGTGCGCTGTTTGACCTGCCATGCGTCGTCTATATGGGAGAGACGGACATCGAACGTCAGGCGCCTAATGTTTTCCGAATGAAACTGCTAGGCGCAGAAGTTGTTCCAGTCACCTCCGGAACCGGAACGCTCAAGGACGCCATGAACGAAGCATTGCGTGACTGGGTGGCCAATGTTGAAACAACCTTCTATATCATCGGTACAGTTGCCGGCCCCCACCCCTACCCTCAAATGGTTCGGGAGTTTCAATCGGTCATTGGCAACGAAACTCGCGAACAGATCCTGGAAGCGGAAAACCGACTTCCGGATTGCCTGGTCGCATGCATCGGTGGTGGATCCAACGCAATGGGACTGTTCCACCCATTTCTCGATGAACGCGACATCCGAATCATCGGTGTTGAGGCCGCTGGACTGGGTGTGGAAACCGGAAAGCATGCAGCATCCATCACCGGCGGACAACCCGGCGTTCTGCACGGTAATCGAACCTATCTGCTTCAGACAGACGATGGTCAGATAATTGATGCACATTCAATTTCTGCCGGTCTTGACTACCCGGGAATCGGACCTGAACATTCTTGGCTCAACGACACTGGGCGTGTGCAATACGTGTCTGTCACCGATCAGGAAGCTCTGGATGCATTTCAATTGTGCTGCCAGACGGAAGGTATTATCCCAGCCCTGGAACCGGCACATGCGCTTGCGCACGTTACCAAAATCGCATCCGAGTTCGACAACAATCAGATTCTCATCATGAATTTGTGTGGTCGAGGTGATAAAGATGTTTTCTCTGTCGCTGATGCACTAGGGGAAACGCTTTGAACTCAGGTTCACTGACTGACACGCGCATCACACGAAAATTTGCGCAACTCAAAAAGCAGAACCGAAAGGCGTTTGTCGCTTTTCTTACCGGTGGTGACCCGGATTATGACACCAGTCGAAGTCTGGTCTGTGGATTACCACAAGCCGGTGTCGACTTGATTGAGGTTGGAATCCCTTTCTCTGATCCCATGGCCGACGGTCCAGCAATCCAGGCTTCAAGCCAAAGGGCACTCAAAGCCGGAATGACTCTACCAAAAACACTGCAACTGATTCGGGATTTCAGAAAAAATGACGATTCAACACCAATTGTGTTAATGGGGTACTACAATCCCATCTATCGATACGGCGTTGACCGTTTCGTTCACGAATGTACTTCCAGTGGAGTCGACGGGCTGATTATTGTCGATCTGCCACCTGAAGAAGACAAGGAGTTATGTGATCCAGCCCTCACGGCAGGGTTACATTGGATCCGATTGGTGACACCATCCACTGACGATAGCAGGATTGAGTCTGTATTGCACAATGTCAGTGGATTCGTTTACTACATTGCGGTATTGGGTGTAACCGGTACCCGCCGCGCCATAACTGACCATATCGAAATAGCGGTGGCGCGCCTTCGCGAGTACACAGATTTTCCAATAGCTGTTGGATTTGGCATTAAAACACCGGAGCACGCTCGATCGGTTGCTGAAAAAGCCGATGGAATCGTGATCGGCTCTGCCATTGTCGACCTGATTAAAGCAAACCTTGACAACGATGGTTTGCCAAATTCCGGAATTGCGGAAACTGTCCACAGCTATATCAGAGAAATTGCCGACTCGGTCATTCAAGCCTGACTTCTCACCAGCACAGTCGCTACAATTCGCTTTTTTGCCTTTCCATTCTGCGCTTGAAGTCGAGTGCCTGCTTTCGCTGTGCGCGATTTCCTCGAACCAGAATTTCGACAATCAGATGCTTGGTCTCAGCATCATCTCCCATGTCCACATAGACACGCACCAGATCCAATAACGTTTGTACACCGCCGAACTCAGAAATCGGACCCAAGGTATTTCCACTTACCGCAGTGTCAACTTCGAACGGTTTTTCCGGTTCCGGATACTGGGTCAGGGGAAATTTATCAAGTTCAAGTAGTCTACCAATCTCAGCTGCGTGAAGACAGATCTGGACACTGCTGTCAAGTCCTTGTGAAAACAACTCTGAAATCAAATCGTCATATGAGTTCACATCAGCATTGACTGCCCGGCAAGCTAGAAGATACATCACTGTAGTCGCGTCTGTCGGTTGTTTTCGATGCTCTTCAATAAGCAGTTTTTCAACATCATTCAAGCGCCCTTCCTTGAGCATGCCAACCATCGATATTGGTGGCGCGGATACCCGATACGTGCGACTATTTTTTTTGGCCTGAGATTTCGAATGTTGCGGGCGACGCTGGTATGATGCAGGTTTGGGTGGCTTCTTGAACTTTTCACTGTCAATACGGCGAGGCCGTACCAGAATACCGAAACCTACTGAAAGGATAAATATTGACCCGAATGTCAGCAATAGAACGATCAGAATCCACAGAATTCGAGCTGTCGGATCCGACTGATAGCGTTGAATAACAAAATCAACACGATCTGCGAGGTAAGTGCCTTCGATACCATCTAACTCTGTCAGAACCAATTCGAGGAATCGACCAAATCCAGTTTTCAGCCCAGCAGTTTCACGCTCCACGCCATCCATGAACTGATCAAGCGCTGCATTTGACTGACCGTTTTGATTGACACCGTCCTGCTGGGCGATCAATACTGTCGAGAAGAAAGCCGCCAGGAGTGCGGCAACATAAAAGAACCGAAATCTTCCTAAAATCGCTGGTCGCGGCGATATTTTCAATGTTCTGCGTTAATGAGATATTCAGCAATCTGAATGCTGTTCAAAGCTCCGCCTTTTCGTACGTTATCCGAAACCACCCACATATTGAGACCGAACTCATGTGAGATATCTTCGCGAATCCTTCCGACAAACACGTCATCCCGATTGGCTGCATCCGTGACAGCAGTTGGATACTCAAGGTCATCCGGATCATCGATTACGGTGACGCCTTCAGTGGACTTGAGTAATTCACGAGCCTGTGCTGCTGTAATTTTCTCTTTCGTCTCAACATGCACCGCCTCCGAGTGCCCGAAGAATACAGGTATTCTGACAGTTGTCGGGTTTACCCGGATGGATTCATCATTGAATATCTTGCGCGTTTCCCACACCATCTTCATTTCCTCTTTGGTGTAACCATTTTCCTGGAAAACATCAATATGGGGAATGGCGTTGAATGCTATCTGTCTCGGCGCAACCGACACTTGAGCATCCCGTCCGCTAAGGAGCGCGACGGACTGATCAGCGAGTTCATTGACAGCTGAACGACCTGCTCCTGATACTGACTGATAGGTGCAGACATTGATCCGGTCAATTCCCACCGCGTCATAGATTGGTTTGAGCGCCACCAGCATCTGGATTGTGGAGCAGTTGGGGTTTGCGATCAATCGGTCTTTGTCGCTCAGTACTTCACCGTTGATTTCAGGAATGACCAGGGGTACGTCCGGGTCATAACGAAATCTTGAAGTATTGTCGATGACAGTACAGTCCTGTTCCGCAGCCTTGCGCGCAAACACATCAGATATGCTCGCTCCAGCAGAGAAAAGACCATAGTGCACACAAGAAAAATCGAACTCTGACAAGAGTCCGATGCGAACCGTCTCCCCGTGAAACTCCAACGCGGTACCGGCAGAGCGCTCACTGCCGAGTGGGTAGATGTTTCTTACAGGAAAATTCCGTTCTTCCAAAATCGACATCATTGCTTCGCCGATCATTCCCGAAGCGCCGACTACAGCAACGTCATATTCCTGATTCATTACAAAATTTTCCAGAGCAGATTTCCACTAATTCAACAGGTTCCGTAGTTCATTGACGACTTCCGAACCCATCTGGTCGGTTCCAACCAATAGCGCACCTTCAAAGTATATATCAGGTGTACGTATCCCTTTTTCAATAACACGCTCCACCGCCTGTTCAACCGAGTCAGCGAGATCATCCTGTTTCAAGGTATAGCGCAGCAACATCGCAAGCGACAGAATCATCGCCAGTGGATTGACTTTATTCTGTCCTGCTATATCCGGCGCGGTTCCATGCACCGGTTCAAACAATCCTTTCTGATTGAGGTCCAATGAGGCGGAGGGCAGCATTCCGATCGAACCGGTCAGCATGGCGGAAATATCGGAAAGGATATCTCCGAACATATTTGTAGTCACGATCACATCAAATTGCTTTGGTTCTCGAACCAGTTGCATGGCTGCATTGTCGACAAGCATGTGACTCAATTCGACATCAGGGTAGTGCGTTTCTCCAACGGAAGTCACCACCTGGCGCCAAAACTCAGTCGTCTCAAGCACATTTGCCTTATCAATGGAGCAGACTCTGTTGTCCCGCTGGCGCGCAATCTTGAACGCCACATGAGCAATTCTGGTAATTTCGTCTTCATGGTAAACCAGCGTATTGACTCCTCTTTGCTTGCCTGAATCAAGCGTCTCGACTCCCCGGGGTTCGCCAAAATAGATTCCGCCAGTCAATTCACGAATAATCAATATGTCGAGACCGGCAACAATGTTATCTTTCAAAGAAGACGACGATGCGAGACAATCGAACAGGATCGCAGGTCGTAGATTCGCAAAAAGATCAAGTTCGCGTCGAAGCCGCAGCAACGCGGTTTCAGGTCGGTTTGCTCGCGGTAGCGAATCCCATTTTGGACCACCACAAGCACCGAACAGCACAGCATCACAATCTTTAGCCAGAGAAACCGTACTCTGTGGCAGGGAATGTCCTGTCTTGTCGTACGCCGCTCCGCCCATATCGGCGTGTTCGCAGATGACTTCCAGATCGGTGAGATTGCACAGCTCATCTAAAACCAGCTCGGCCTGCGCCAGAATTTCCGGTCCGACACCGTCACCAGGAATAAGTAATAGGTTGGTTGACATGAATAACTACCATTTAAGAATGAATAAAATTACGCTATATTATGTTTACTTGCTAATGCAGAAAAACACAGTATTTTATCGGAATTCAATAGTACTGGATTTCGATCATTCAAATTTCATGAGCAAAAAACGTCCCAAGAACAAAGCGGTACCGTATGCAACATTTCGTAAGTTGGTGTCAACGCTCGCCGATAATATCGGCCACCACCAGATACCAGTCGAACAGACGGCAATGCATCCTGCGGCGCTGATCACTTCTGACGCGATTCACTACGAAATTGTCAAGAAGTTGACTCGCGCAATATATCGCGCAAACAGTTGTTACCATCTGAATGCGCCTGTTTATTTTGAATCCACATTTGATGCGATCGGCAAGACTTATGGTGAGATTGTCAACTCGGATGATTCCGACATTGATCAGGTCAACCTGATTCATCAAATTGGAATCGTAGCAGCAGAGTTTTTCAAAACCTACAATTCCTATCCAACAGCGCTACACGCCGCTAAAACCGCGGCACTTTCAAATACCGAGAAAGGCAAAGTCCAACAGTTCGGGTGAGAATCCTGCCCGTCAAATAGTGAAACCCGCTTCAATGCAACGTCCCCAGCTGACCGCCACACATTGGGGTGCCTATCAGCCGGTAGTGAAAAACGGCAAGCTGGTTGAAATGCCCGCTGTCGATTTTGACCCTGACCCATCAAAAATTTCAGATGGCTGGATTGACGCCTACGACCATCCAGCGAGAATTCGTCAACCCTGCGTACGCAGGGGTTTTTACGAAAACGGTCTGAATTCGAACACAACCGGACGCGGCTGTGAGCCATTTGTCGCAGTCGATTGGGATACTGCGGAAAGGATTGTCGCCGACTCACTCAGAACGATCAAGCGGGATTACGGAAACGAAGCAATCTATGCTGGTTCCTACGGCTGGGCAAGTGCTGGCAAGTTCCATCACGCACCCAGTCAGCTTTATCGTTTTCTAAATTGTTTTGGCGGATTCTCCTATTCCAGGAACTCCTACAGTTTCGCGTCGGCGGAAGTGATACTGCCCCACGTGATGGGAAATTTCTTCATTCTGCTGGTGAACGCAACTGCGTGGCCTTCTCTTTTGGAAAACAACGATCTTTTCGTGGCTTTCGGCGGTATTCCACTGAAAAATACGCAGGTGGAGTACGGCGGACACGCCCGTCATGTTCAGCGCAGTTATATGGAACAAGCCGCAAATCGTGGCATTAGATTTGTCAGTGTCAGCCCCATCAAGGACGACATTGACCAACAACTGAATTCGCGGTGGCTTCCAGTCGTGCCGAATACAGATGTTGCTCTCATGCTGGGCTTGGCGCACACACTGTTGAAACACAATCTACACGACCGCAAATTTCTTGATCGCTATTGTGTGGGGTTCGAACGTTTCGATGATTATCTGACTGGTCAGTCCGACGGTATACCCAAAACTGTGCAGTGGGCGGAATCGGTTTGTGGAATAGCTGCTGACGAAATTGAAACGCTTGCTTTGCAAATGGCGAACAACCGTACGATGATTTCCATTACTTGGGCACTCACTCGACAGGAACATGGTGAGCATGCTTACTGGACGGCTATTGCCCTGGCCGCAATGCTTGGGCAGATCGGGCAATCTGGCGGAGGTATTGGTTTCGGCTATGGTTCTACCAATGGGGTGGGTAGCATGGTTGGTCGGCTCAGATTTCAGAACCTGCCGACAGGAAAAAATCAAGTCGCCAACTTCATTCCAGTCGCTCGAATTTCCGATATGCTTCTTAACCCAGGGGTCGAGTTCGATTACGATGGTCACCGCTACACCTATCCAAACATCGAGATGATCTACTGGGCCGGAGGCAATCCATTCCATCACCATCAGGATCTTAATCGCCTGATCAAAGCATGGCGAAAACCAAAGTGCAATGTAATTCATGATTCGTTCTGGACAGCTGCGGCACGCTACAGCGATGTGGTTCTGCCAGCTTCAACGATGCTTGAGCGAACGGATATCAGTTCCTCGCCAAGAGACGCTTATGCGGTGCACATGGACCAGATTCTTCCGACTTTCGCTGATTCCAGAACCGATCACCGCATTTTTACCGGAATTGCCCGTCAACTCGGATTTGACGAGGAATTCACAGAAAACCGCGATGAACAGGAGTGGCTGCGTCTGCTCTACCAGCAGACGAAAGACAATCCAAATTCGGGTGGAGCGAATCTTCCCCACTTCGACGAGTTCGTCAAGAAAGGCTGGTTCAAAGTTGACGATCCGACAAAACCAGGAATCATGCTGGAACCTTTCATCAAGGACCCCGAAAAATACCCGCTGCGTACACCTAGCGGAAAGATCGAGATTTTTTCTGAAACTATCGATTCTTTCAATTACGCAGACTGCCCCGGACATCCGACATGGATGGCGCCTTCAGAATGGCTGGGAAAAGATGACGTCAAAGCTGACGAGTTGCACCTGATTTCCAATCAACCCGCTTCTCGGTTGCACTCGCAGTTGGATCACGGCATGCGCAGTCAAGCGCATAAATTGAATGGACGAGAACCGATTCGAATCAACCCTGAAGACGCAAATGCAAGGAATATTGAATTTGGCGATGTTGTGAGAGTTCACAATCAACGAGGAGAATTCCTGGCGACTGCCAAGCCGGATAAGAATTTGCGCCAAGGCGTGCTACAAATCGCGACCGGTGCCTGGTTTGATCCAGAAGACCCTAAAGTCGAAAAATCGGTGTGCAAGCATGGTAATCCAAATGTAGTCACACACGACCGCGGTACATCCAGTTTGGGACAGGGCCCGGCCGCCATGTCATGCCTTGTCAGGATTGAGAAGTTAGATCGTCCAGCACCACAAGTCACCGCATTCATTCCGCCAACAATCACAACCGATAACTCAACGAAAAACAATCAATTAAAATGACTGAATTGAATTTTCAAAATCCTTAAAGACTGGAGAAGCTTCAATGTCTGATTCAAGAATTTACGAAATCCCGGAAAATATCGCCCAAAGCGCTCTCATTGACAGTAAGAAATACACAGAAATGTACGAGCGAAGTATCTCCGACCCTGATGGGTTCTGGGCGGAACAGGCAGAC
Source organism: Arenicellales bacterium (assembly GCA_951813075.1). Taxonomy (GTDB): domain Bacteria; phylum Pseudomonadota; class Gammaproteobacteria; order Arenicellales; family JAJDZL01; genus JAJDZL01. Next base: position 880,849 of record OX638343.1, read on the forward strand.
ACTTTTCTGCATTGGTTCAAGAAGTGGGACAAGGTGAGTGAATTTGACTTCGACCAAGGACATATTCGTTGGTTTGAAGGAGGCAAATTGAACGCGGCATACAACTGTCTTGACCGACATCTGGAATCGCGAGGCGACCAGACTGCTTTGATCTGGGAGAGCGACGATGCATCAACGGTCAGGACATTTACCTACAAGGAATTACACTCGGAAGTCTGCAAACTATCCAATGTATTGAAATCCCGAGGGGTGGAAAAAGGCGACCGTATTTGCGTATATTTGCCGATGGTGCCGGAAGCCGCGGTTACCGCACTTGCCTGTGCCAGAATCGGTGCTATTCATTCGATCGTGTTTGGTGGCTTTTCCCCGGAAGCCCTGAAGGATCGAATCCTGGACTCCGACTGTCAGATCGTCATCACCGCAGACGAAGGTCCGCGTGGAGGAAAGAACGTCCCGCTGAAGCAAAATGCGGATGCCGCCATGGAAAAGTGTCCAAATGTGCATACCTGTATCATTGTCCAACGAACTGGCGGTGATGTCGATATGAAGTCCGGTAGAGACATCTGGTACCACGAAGCCATATCGGAAGCTTCTGCTGATTGTCCAGCCGAGGAAATGGATGCCGAAGATACGTTGTACATTCTCTATACATCCGGTTCGACCGGCAAGCCCAAAGGCGTGGTACACACAACTGCCGGCTATCTTCTCTATGTCACCATGACATTCCGATACACATTCGATTATCACGATGGAGACGTATATTGGTGCGGAGCCGACATTGGCTGGGTAACCGGCCACTCCTACATCGTATACGGGCCTTTCTCAAACGGAGCTACTAATGTGATGTTCGAAGGTGTCCCTGTGTATCCTGATGCAAGCAGATTCTGGCAAGTCTGCGACAGACACAACGTCAATCTGTTTTACACGGCACCGACCGCAATTCGTGCATTGATCGGAGCAGGCAACGAATTCGTCGAGAAAACGAGTCGCAAGAGTCTGCGAATACTTGGTACAGTCGGAGAACCAATCAACCCCGAGGCGTGGGAATGGTATCACGAAAAAGTCGGAGAACGGCGTTGTCCAATCGTCGATACCTGGTGGCAAACCGAAACGGGTGGCCACATGATCACGCCGTTGCCCGGCGCAACTCGGTTGAAACCGGGTTCGGCCACGAATCCATTTTTTGGGATTCAACCGTGTCTGGTTGATCCTGAAGGCAATGAAATTGAAGGTGCGGCAGAAGGTGCATTGTGTATCAAGAGTTCCTGGCCGGGCCAGATGAGAACTGTCTGGGGTGACCACGAACGCTTCATCCAGACCTACTTCAGCACGTTTCCCGGTAAATACATGACCGGTGACGGCGCACGACGCGATGAAGACGGATACTATTGGATAACCGGACGCGTCGATGACGTAATGAACGTATCAGGTCATCGGCTTGGAACCGCAGAAATTGAAAGCGCGCTGGTGCTGCATTCGAACGTGGCGGAAGCTGCTGTTGTTGGATTTCCACATGCAATCAAGGGTGAGGCGATCTATGCCTATGTCACAACTGTGGCCGGCACAGTTGAAAATGAAGAACTCCGAGCTGAACTATTCAATATGGTTCGGACGGAAATCAGCCCAATTGCCAAACCCGATGTCATCCAATTTACACCGGGGTTGCCAAAAACCCGTTCAGGCAAAATCATGCGGCGAATTTTGCGCAAGGTTGCAAGTAATGATATCGACGATCTGGGAGACATCTCGACCCTCGCAGAGCCAGCAGTAGTAGACGATATTATCGAAAATCGAACTATAACCGGTTAATCGACTAATCTTCGGGTGAAGATTCAAATTCAAGGCATCTTCGCGAGATGCCATCCTGCTTAAGATGTCTGTTTGAATTTAAACAAACCCTGGGGCTGGGCACCCTATCCCATTGGAATCGGGTGAGATCGATAGACTGATGCGATGTCCTGCATCACTTCGTCATTCAGTTTCACATCTACCGCTGTAGGATATGTTATTAGTTGCTCCATCGTTCTAGCACTAAAAATCGCCGACACCACAAATGAACGTATCAAGCAAACGGCCAGTGCTGCCAGCAATTCAAGCCGCACTGTTTCGCATCATCCAGATATTTGTCGGCAACAGGTACGACATATGCCGTGTCTCAGCCGTTCCGCGCCAAGTATCCTGATCGGTGGACGAAGACCGACCGAGTATCGTGGTCGTGATCAAAGAATCCACGTATTTGAAGAAGTCGACGAAGTCGCTGCCCGATCTTCCGGTGGCATAGATCAGTTTTATAAGACGTCAGATAAACATTGAAACATATGGGTAATTTTCAATTTTTGAATTTCCTTAGATAACCTGTTAAAATTCGGTTGATAAGATTTTGATTTACAACCAAGATTCAACGAATATACCTGAATAACAGGAAACAGGTTGCTGTCACAAAACTGACCGTATCAATATTGATGCGTTTCAGCCAGAGTATGAAATCTGAATGAAATGGCAGTCGCTAATTCAATGTACCGAAAATCACAATAATGACAGGGTACAACCTAAATTTCTTGTATACAGATACACATTGTCTGGAATCCACTGACCTCCAGACATCTTCCGCAAACTGATTCAGCAGTGTTGCATATATACAACACTATTTCATGCTTTCTTCGCATTTGCATGAATTGAGCAAGAAACGTTTCCAATTTGAGGTGGAATAGTTCGATATTGTCGATCATGAAAATCAAATTTTGCATTACACAAGAAATCTCAAGGATATAGTTATGAGAAGACTAATCGCTTTAATGGCTTTTGCAGGCATACTGAGTGTTCCCTCCGTTGTCTTTGCAGAAGCAAGTTGGTATGGGTCGCTGCGCATTGGTGTTGAAGCATCGGACTCCCAGACCAGCGTTAAAGACGGTAACTCTCGCTGGGGAATCAGGGGTTCAACCGAAGCAAGCGAAGGACTGACTGCGGTATACCGGTTCGAGACCATGATCGACGCCGCCACTGCCGGCAATCCCGGCGGCCGCCTGTCCTATGTGGGTCTTTCAGGTGGATTCGGTTCGGTAACCGTGGGTCAGGTCTGGAGCGCTTCTTATAACGCGACTGGCGCAATTACTGATAATGCCAATTTCTATGGTAACTCGCATACAACCTACCGCCAGGGACATGTGGTTTCCTATGCGTTCTCAAACGATGCGTTCAGTTTGCAGTTGGATGCATCTTATAGTGATGGCAACCCTGTGGATGCTGATGGGAATGGTAACGATAATCCGGCTGACGATTTGGAGCAATTGGAATTCGGCTTGACCTTCAATACCGGAGAAATGGGTAGAATTGCGCTTTCATACGTTGATGATAAATTTCAATCGTTTGAAAATGATAAATTTATTGACGATACGGGCCTTAATATAGATGAACACACTCAATGGAGAACAAAATCAACAATTGTTGCAGGTGAGTTTTCGGTTGGTGATCTGAAGGTATATGTGGGTTCCGGCAAGACTAACTATTCAAATATCTCCCCGACGAGTAATAATATCGCTTCAAGTGCTGTAAGGGCTGATCAGAAATTCACGTTTTTCGGCACGCGCGGCAGTATAGGCGACAAGGGTCTTGATTATGTGTTCCAGTGGCGAGATGTAAAGGACTCCCACGAGCCTTGGGTTTTGGCCTTGAACAAGAGCTTGGGTGGTGGCGCTACCGTTTCATTTGAGCATGGAAACTTCGATGGCGAATTGAAAGACGATGGCACGGTCAAAGCAAATGCAACACGCTTGAGTCTGCAAGTTGATTTTTAAATTTCAAGTCAAAAGCTGGATCGAGTAAGGGGCGAGATTACTCCCGGCGCCCTCCCACACCACCGTATGTACGGTTCCGAATACGGCGGTTCATGGAAAGTTCTGCAACCTGCGCACTGAGCCGACCACCCTGCGGGGTTCCCTCGCGACTTGCCGAAATCATATCGTCTGTCATCATGTCGGCCTGAAGATATTTGCCAATCATCCTCAACACCTGTATATTGTCACCTTGCGTGCCATCCTGCTCATCAGTATATCGTGGTTGACCTGGTCGAAGATCTACTCCATATCCAAGTCCACCACGCAGCCATTTCCGGCCGCAACGTGTTGCTTCGCCTTCCTTACCGACTGATGGGCACTTTAACCGGCACGAAATCCGAAATTAAACTCTGAGAACTCCGAGTCGAACCGTTCAATATGGTTCGGACGGAAATCAGCCCAATTGCCAATCCCGATATCATCCAAATCGCACCGGGGTTGCCGAAAACCCATTCCACCATAGTCATGCGGCGTGTTTTGCGCAGGTTGCAAGTATTGATGTTGACGATCTGGGAGGCACCTCGACACTCGCAGAACCGACAGTAGTCGACGATATTAGCGAAAATCGAACAGTAACCGGGGAATCGACTGATCTTCGGGTGAAGATTCAAATTCAAGGCATCTACGCAAGCCGCCATCCTCCTTAATTGACCTGTTTGAAATCAAACATACCCGGGGCAGGCACCCTACCCCATTGGATTCGGGTGAGATCGATAGACTGATGCGATGTCCTGCATCACTTCGTCATTCAGTTTCAAATCTACCGCTGCCAGATTCGTTTTCAGTTGCTCTATAGTTCTGGCACCAAATATCGCCGACGCCATAAATGGACGGGTCAAACAAAAGGCCAGTGCCATTTGACAGCAATTCAAGCCATGCTTTTTGGCAACGTCCAGATATTTTTCGACAACAGGCACGACATATGCCGTGTATCTGCCCCCGATATCACTGGAGAAGTTGCGCCTTGAATCAGTCGGCGTCCTGTCACCTTGATATTGTCCGCTCAAAATGCCTGCCGCCAATGGTGAGAAAGCCAGCAACCCAACATTCTCATTAATTGAGAGTTCCGACATGTCGAGGTCATACTTTCTGTCCAGCAGGTTGTATTCATTCTGCATGCTGACTACTCTGGGTAAATCGTGAGCTTTAGACATTTCAAGAAACTTGGCCGTACCCCAACACGATTCGTTGGATAATCCTATGGCTCTTATTTTCCCAGCATCTATCTGCCGCTGTAATCCATCCAATGCTTCCAGAATGTAAGCATATGTATCGTCGTAGTCCTGTTGAGAAGCGTCGAATTTCCAAGACTGACGAAAATGGTACGAATCCCGATTCGACCAGTGAATCTGGTAAAGATCAATGTAGTCTGTCTGTAGGCGTCTTAGACTACCTTCGACAGCTATTTCGATAGACTTTCGGTTTACCGGAGCGCCATCACGAACGGTTCTTGAACCCGGCCCGACAATCTTGGTGGCAAATATAACCTGCTGACGATTTTTGCGAGAACGATGCCAGGTACCCATAATTTCTTCAGAACGTCCAGATTTTTCTGCTGTTGTGGGGTTGACCGGATACATCTCGGCTGTATCGATGAAATTCACTCCTCTTTCGAAAGCGAGGTCCATCTGCGCGTGGCCTTCAGCCTCGGTGTTTTGAGTGCCCCAAGTCATACTTCCGAGACTAATTTCACTGACCTTGATCCCGGATTTTCCGAGTTCGTTGTATTTCATTATCAACCGCCCATATCTGAAATTGAATGTGAGAAAATCTACAATAAATTACTTCTAATCCAGTGACGTAGCGATTCCCTAACCGACCGAAGCATGCATCCGGATGTCATTGGTTACGAATTCGCGTATGTCGCCCGAAAATTAAATTTTATTCATATATTAGAGTACCGAGTCAAATTAGTGATCGATTCCGTGCATTAACCGGAACTGCGAACGATAAAACCGCTCCAAAGGAAGCCAAGACAGTTGACCGATATTTCACACAGAATGAACAGGGTTCAGGCACCAATCATTCCTGAAGTTGCAGACTTGATCGATTGCAATCCAGGAACCATTTCGTTGGGTCAGGGTGTTGTCTATTACAGCCCACCCGAACAAATAAACCAGGGCGTCCAGGAGTTCATGAAAATGAACTCGCATCACTATCAAGCCGTAGAAGGCATTCCGGCACTCAGGAATCTAATCAGTCAGAAGTTGCGGGATGAGAATGGAATAGATGCCAGTAGTTACGAAATTGTTGTAAGCGCTGGCAGCAATATGGGGTTTCTGAACGCAATTCTTGCGATTGCCGATACCGGCGACGAGATCATTCTTCTCAAACCTTGGTACTTCAATCATGAAATGGCAGTTCGCATCGCAGATTGTATTCCTGTCTCGGTCGACACAGATCAGCAGTTTCAACCGGACGTGAAATTAATGGAACAGGCGATCACCAACAAAACCAGAGCGATTGTGACAGTTTCACCCAACAACCCTACAGGTGCGGTATACGATCGAGAGAAACTACTTGAAATCAACGAATTGTGTCGTAATTCAAATATCTTTCACATACACGACGAAGCGTACGAATACTTTTGTTACGACGATGCAGAACATTTTTCACCCGCGTCAGTCGAATCTGCACTTGATCACACAATTTCGCTGTACTCCACAAGTAAAAGCTTCGGAATGGCCAATTGGAGAATCGGGTATATGCTGATCCCGCCGAGACTGTTCAAGCCAGTGAGAAAGATTCAGGATACCAATCTGATATGTCCCTCTGTCATTAGTCAATATGCAGCTATGGAGTGCCTCAAGGTCGGACGGACGTTCTGCGATTCAAGAATTGCCGAGATTGACAAGGTGCGCAGTCACTTTCAGCAACGCCTGACCAGCAATTGTGCAGTATCACACGGTAAACTTCAGGGGGCGTTCTACGCTTTCCTGCAGCTTCCAGATCTTGGGAAGAGTGATATGGACATTGTCAGGTTTCTGATTGAACAATATGAGGTTGCTGTAATTCCTGGGGTAGCGTTTGGAATCGAACATAGCCGGTGTATCCGGGCATCCTATGGAGCAATGCAACCTTCTACTGTCGTAGAAGGCATCGACCGTCTGACTCAAGGCCTGAAAAATCTTCTAGAGAGTTGATTGAAACTCTAACGTGGCACAGCGATCAACCTCCTTTCAGCGGAGGTATGATCTTGATGCTATCGGTTGATTGGAGCACCGTCGAATCTCGATCAGATCTAGGAACAATGCCGTCGTTTACAGATACGATAAATGGTTGGTGCTCCGGCAATCCCAAGATACTCACCAACTGTGCTGCGGTGGTTCCTGAATCGACATCAAGATCGACCGTGTTGCCCTGATTTGGGCTTGGCAGATACTTGGCAAATGTACCGACAAGTTTTACCGATATTTGCATTGAGCTAAATTCTACAGTCCGAGTCTTTCCAGCGTTTGGTCTGTCGGAACGCCTTCTTCGTTCCAGCCTCGAACTTCGTAATACTCCGGCAACATCTTACCCAATTCATTGACCTTGCCTTTGGCTACACCTGATTTCGCTGGATCATTCAGTAGTCTAGGTGGTAACGAATCATCCGCCTTGGTCAAGCCTGCTTTCAGATTGAACTGCCTTTCCAGGTTCCAGATTCGTTCCCCGGTTTCGTACAGCCGTGGAACATTCCAATCGCCTTCACAGGCCGCATCGATCTGCGCTTGAAAATCCGTGATCTTCCATCCGGATAATGTAAACCAGCAAAGCCCTGTCGAATCGATAATTGAGATTTTGTCTTGTGATTTCTTACACGGCAATGCTTTGCCTGCACCGGTTTGATCTTCCATATCCGGGCCGAAAACGTCATGTTTCATATGACAAGCGCCTCTGCTGCTCGTCGCGTAACCAAGTCCCATTCCTTGCAACGCCCGCGAATCGTATCCTGCAAATTCCTGACCTTTGACTGTCATTGACAGTTCAGGATGTCCGTACTTTTCGCACAGACGTTTAGACCCGAGTCCGAGAATCTTTCCGAAGCCTTCGTACTTCCCAGTCTTTTCAGCCATAATCGTCAATGCTTCTGCATTGCCGAAGTTCAACGGAATGCCATCCGTATCCTCGTCGGTGATCACGCCCAATTCATATAGTTCCATAGCAGCTGCCAGTGTACCGCCAAACGAGATTGGATCCATACCATGCTCATTCATCATGAATCCCGCGAATGTCAGTGCGTCGATATCATCCACTCCACAGTCTGGTCCAAAAGCAAATGCAGTTTCATATTCAAGACCACCACTCGCATGCCAGTACTCCGGTCGATTACTGATCGTAAAGTGATCTTTATCTATGTGCGAAATGCGTCCACACGCAATCGTGCAGCCGAAACACGCTTTGTTGGTAAGCAGATTAACGTGTCCGTTGGGTCTTTCACGCGTCATCGCGCTTGGATTGATGTTGTCCACGCCTTCAAACTGGACTTCCTGGAAGTTGCGAGTCGGCAACCCACCGAATTCCTGCATCATGTCGATCATCGCATTCGTGCCGTAATCCGTGAGTTCCTGGACATCATCGCTTTGAGCGAGTTTTGCTTTGGTTTCCTTGACTACCTCCATGAACCGCTTCGGATTATCCACCGTGACGCCAACTGTTCCTCGAACAGCAATGGCCTTGAGGTTTTTGGAACCCATAACGGCTCCCACACCCGAACGTCCAGCTGCTCGATGTAAATCGTTTATCACACATGCGTAACGAACAAGATTTTCACCGGCCACGCCGATTGAAGCGACTTTCATCAATGGATCCTGGTGATGAGATTTCAGCCAAGCTTCAGTCTCCCAGACCGTCTTTCCCCAGATTGGCTCGGCTGAGACAATTTTGACATCGTCGTCGTAGATTTGCAGATAGGAGGGTTGTGGTGCTCTGCCTTCAAGAATTAGCAGGTCATATCCAGCGAACTTCAATTCCGCTCCAAATTTTCCTCCGGAATTCGAACACGCGATCGCATCAGTCAGGGCACCTTTCGTAATGACAGCATAGCGACCCGAAGTGGACGCCATGGTTCCGGTGAGTGGGCCTGTTGCGAAAATGAGTACATTTCCAGGATCAAGCGCATCCACTGAGGGGTCCATGTTCTCGTAAAGATACTTTGTGCCGAGACCGCGCTCGCCAAGGTACTGCTGTGCCCAGTCCATATTCAACGGCTCAGACTGTATATGTCCGTCAGTTAGATTGACTCTCAGTATCTTTCTTTGCCATCCCATCGAACTAACTCTCCTTCACATTTTCAGTTTTCGGCATCTGGCTGATTCTCCGGCGCAGCCTTAATAAATTCTTTCAGTTTCCGACAATTCGCATCAATTTCTACGAGTCTTGGATAATCGTTCAAATCGCTTAGAAACCTTCGGGCGTTCGCCATTTGCGGCACTAGGCATACGTCAGCCATTGTAGGAGTGCTACCGAAACAATACAAACCATCATTTCCACTCGCGGTCAAACGGGTTTCCAAAGCTTGAAATTCTTCCTCAATCCAGTGTCGATACCACGTATTGCGCGTCTCATCGTCGAGGTTGAGATTATACGTCAGATATCTCAGCACCCGTAGATTGTTCAAAGGATGGATATCGCATGCAATCGACAGTGCTATGGATCGCACAAATGCTCGATCAATTTCGCATTCAGGCAACAATTTTGGCGCCGGAAATTTTGCTTCCAGATATTCGATTATAGAAATTGACTGAGTCAGTATGATGCCGTTGTCGTCTAGCACTGGTACCAAGCCCTGCGGATTCAACTGCAGAAATTCATCTCGCCGCATTTCGTTCTTTCGAAGATGAATGAAACCGTCTTCGTAGTCAATCTGTTTGAGATTTAGAGCGATTCTGACACGATACGCCGCAGAACTTCGAAAATAACCATACAACTTCATTGAATGTCCTCGCAGTTAACCCGATAACAGATTCGAAAGTAATTGTTCCTGCAATTCAGTTTCACAGAAAGGGGCAGTATAAAACACGAGTCGAACAAGTGTCGATATTCGGCCCGATCGAATGTCAATTAAATTTGTGTCTTTTTGAAACCATCGGACAAAATTTCTATCCGATAGCTCTTAAAAATTCATCTGGCATTTCCGACGCTTTCATTTTACCCGTATCCCCTTCACGTCTACCCCAGCATCGAATCTCATATCCGAGCACACAGAGTAAATCCGATTTTGATATCTTGTGAGTGATAGTAAACGATCTGCCAGAATAGGAGTCGACACAACTCGAAACAATCACTTCGTCGTTCCATCTCATCGGGCGTTTATATTCAGCATGCGTTTCGATCAATGGGAATCCAACAATCCCGAATTGTTCAATCATTTCTGCTTGCCCAAATCCATGAAATCTCATCATATCCAGACTGCTTTTATCAAACCAGCGATAGATGTTGGGGTAAAACACGATCCGTGCCGGATCGCACTCCCCCCATTCCACTGTATGTTTCCACTCAAATTGAATCACGTTTTGTACCTTCCACCAAGTTTCGCAATTTTTCGCGGCTGATCTTTCCGTTCACAGTTCTGGGAAAATCTTCAACTGCACGAATCCAACTTGGCTGTTTGAATTTCGACAGTTGCCGCTTCATGTGCTCTCTCATTCGCTCAATTGAACTATTGATAGCGGTATTGTTGGAAGGAATGAAAAACAATGCCGGCCGCGCCATCCCCGCAACATCAGTCGCACTCAATGCCGTCACATCCGAAGCAACTCCAGACTCATGTCCCACAATTTCGACTTCACGCAAATGTACCCACTGCCCTGAAACCTTGATTAAATCGTCCTCGCGGCCTTGATGATGCCAGTTGCCTGTTGAATCGCAACGATACAAGTCACCGGTGACGAATTGGTTATCCAATAAGCGCTGTAAAGTTTCTTTTTCTCTATTCGCGTAGAACTTAAACATGAACGGATGGGATATTCGAAGCACAGCATGCTCTGAGATGTCTGCTAATTCATTGTCTTTGCCCGCGAGTACAGGTTTTACACCCGGCAGTGGCATTCCGACCGATTCCAGTGGAGTCCGGTCCGAATTGCCCGCCAGTGCGAGAAACAATGTCTCCGAACAACCGTAAACATTGATGATGCTTTTGCCTACCGCACGAAACCAAGCATCTTGAATCTGCCAAGGTAAATGCTCACCTGCAGAAACATAATGATCAACCACAGATAAACAGCCAAATTCATCGGATTCCAATTTGTCCAGCAATCCACGATAAATAGTCGGAACTGAAAAAACTACTGTCGGCGACTCGGTCACGATGATTCTATGGACCTCGGGAATCGTCACCCACTCGGGATGCAGATATACAGTCGCTCCGATCATCAGAGGTGCCAGCAATCCATTTGCAAGCGCATACGCAAACGATAGTCTTGAAGTACAGAATATGTTGTCGCCAGGGACAATCTTCAGCGTATCTGTATGAAAGTGGCAACAGTCAGAAATGTTTCGATGGGTATGCACTATTCCTTTTGGACGACTTGTAGACCCGGACGAATAGACCCATAAACACTCGTCACTCGCGCTTCCCGATATCGTCTCAAGCGGAAGATTCTCGCTGTCACTAATGATGCCTTCCTTCAATTCTATCGGAACTGTTTTTAAAGGCATGGGTTTCCGCTGATGAAAGAAGCAATTCTGATCGCCTGAATCATAGACAAACGCAGTTGCATTGGAATCTTCGATAACACGACCCAGTTCTTCATCGCTAAACCGAGTGGACACTGCAACAGCCACGGCTCCAATGTTGATCACAGCCAGATACATTGCAACGAATTGTGCCGTGTCAGAGCATCGGAATACAACGCGGTCACCGATTTCAATTCCTATCTGTCTGAGTTCAACACTATTGAGTTGGATATGATTGGTAAGTTCCGTGTATGTCCATGAACCCGATTCCCACTTCAGTGCGATCTGCTGCCCGAACTTGGAAAGCTGGTCTGAGCAGAATAATTGGGCGACAATGTTCATTTACGAGTTGGAAACAGTGTAATTGACGGGTGAAAGATTATTCAACCATTCAGTAATATTTCACTTGAAGATTTATCCTTATTTTATTGTTATTCAATAAATAATATACTCTTGTCTGGATAAGCACAACGGCCATCTTCCCATTCGAAATACTTCAAATTTACTGGCAAATGTTCCTGGCTCACTCGAGTCCAATGCGATTTCCATCGCATAGCGATAACAGGTTTCAGTCGCACTGCCCGCAGCAACGCGGGCAAGAAATTGATCGCGAACAGGTAATCGATTTTCCGAATAATTTAAAACAGCAGAAGATAGTTGTGTGACAATCTGAGGCATCACCTCATCCAGTGAAGTTGTGATTTGCGACTCATTAACCTTTCCAAGCAAATCTTGGTATGCGGCATTTTCCGCTTCCATCCAATCCGGATCGAACTTATTTCTTATGTAGTCCTCCAGACTACGGATATCGCTAACGACCCGTATCGAACTGGCGGTGCATCCGAGCCGGTCAAGATGCTGATGTACGAGACTTTTGATACTGTCAGATGCATCCGAACCGACGTTGCTAAACCAATCAACCGAATTAAATATTGCTGATATCTGTTTGATTCGATCACTCTGGTTAAACGAGCCCAGATTCAGTCTGAGTTCAGTCACCGCGTAATTCTCGCCATAGGCCTAATTTTTCCTGGACTGGTCGGTCGGAGAAACTGAACAAGTAGGAATCTTCAGTAGCAAAGTGCTGCACTTCGACCCAACTCGGAACAACAAATGTATCCCTGCGTGACCATTTCAATTTTGTCTCGCCGACTCTTGAACACCCGGAACCTTCAGTTACAGAGAATACTGTCGCATCTGTCGACCGATATTTTTCGGTTTCGAAGCCTTTTGGCAACAATTGCATGTTGGTTGCCATGGTCGGCATCGCATAGTCACCGGTGACGGGATTGACATAGCGGGATTTAAGACCATGACACGAGTCCCATTTGTCGGTAATTCGCATACGATCAAGCGCATCGCGAGTTCTTGAATAGGGATAATTGAACACAGGCGATGTTTTCGAAATTTCGTCATAACCCTCTGGAAGCAGACCTGACCCGTACCTGGCAAGTGCATCCCCTTCGGGCCTGGTCTGAGGAAATACATCATCGGGGTATTTCTCGAAAAACGATGCATCAATAGATTTGACGAGCGGAATGTCCAATCCATCAAGCCAAACCATCGGTAAATTACTTTCATTGCCATGATCATGCCACGTCCACGATGGAGTAATTACGAAATCACCTTCTTCCATTATGGTTTTCTCACCATCAACTGCCGTATAAGCACCGCTTCCCTCAACAATGAAACGAAGTGCAGACTGTGTGTGTCGATGCGCTGGAGCAATTTCTTCCGGAAGTATCAACTGCAAACCTGCATATAGGGATTCGGTAATTCTAGATTCACCTGGCAATCCTGGATTTTCGAGAATCAGTACTCTTCTCTCCGCCTGCATTGCCGTAATAAGTTCCCCAGATTCCATGATTATTGGTCGTATCTGCTTGTAATGCCAAACTGCGGGCAGACATCGACTCTGTGGAGTCGGCGTAATGAGTGAACTCAGTACAGTCCACAACGGTGCAAGGTTTTGGGCGGGAAGCCGTGTATAGAACTCTTTGAGTTCAGGAGTGTCCGGTACGTTGATCGTCATACAGGCAGGTCCTCGGTTATTCCGTTGCTGTTGGGAGTTCAAGGCCAAAATGTCCAACGATTTTCTCCTGCATTAGGTCGACATAGGCTTTTGCCATATCCTCGTTTGTTCGTTGCTTGATCCCCCACTTTCGATAGATTCGATTATTTTCGGACTGTGAGCGTCCAAAGAACTTGTGCATCATCGGATAGTATCTGTTTACAACGTCCTGAACTTCTGCCTTGCGATCTTCGTCCTCAAGTATTTCCGCGGTAAAGTCCATTCCGAATTGGACATGAAATTTTTCCTCCGGCATTGTCATCCGCGCAAGTTTTCGAAGCGGTACAAATGAACAATGAATCAGATCTTCGACTTGGATAACCTCCGCTGTATCAGCGAGAATTTTGATCACACAAAACTCAGCCCACGATTCCATATCAAATTCAAAAATCGACAATGGTTTTTTGTGTTCCGGCGTCATGCGCGGCTTTTCAATCCCTAGTTGCTCACCCAATTCACTGAATCGAACGTGATGGCCGTACTCCTCCATCGCAATCCGGCAGGTAAGCCACTTGGCGTATGGAGACGGAGCAAGTGCCACCGCTGGTTCATCAAACACTCTTGCACCGTACAGTTCGTTAACCGCATGACTGATTACAATTTTCTCCACCGCAATACGAAATTCGTCAGGCGCTTTATGAAACTCCTCGACTGTGTTCACCTGCGTACCTGGTTGGATAGTCATAGTTCCTTCTCCTGGTTTAGATGGGCGGTTCGTAGTTGAAATCTTCCAAGTCGGACCTAAGAGGTACGAATGAGTTCTCAAATTCCCTGCTCATAATTTCAGCAACACTAACGGCATTCCAAGATTCCCCTTCAATTTCAACACTGGAAACTGGTCTGGGTTGAGAGAAAAGAAACACTTCGCGCCCTCGGACACCGATCAGTTGTCCGCTGATGTGTCTTCCGGAGTTCGAACACAAAGCAGCAACCACCTTGGCCACATAATCGGGGCTGATTGTCATCGCCCTCTTCTTGTAGACTTCCTGTTCGTCGTTGGCTGGAATTATCGTATCTGTCACTCGAGTTCTCGCGAATGGTGCCACCGCATTGGCGGTGATACCCGAGCGCATCATGTCAAGCGCAACGGCCCGCGTCAATCCCATCATCCCACTTTTCGCGCTCGCATAGGATGACTGTCCGTAGTTTCCATAAAAACCAGCGGTTGAGACAATATTTACAATTCTTCCCCAGTTGTAGGCACTATCTGAGTCAGCGGCTTTCGCCTGTTCCCGTAGTACCGGGGTCGCAGCCGCCATTACATAGTAGGCAGCGGCAAGATTCACCCGTACAACCTCTTCAAAATCTTCCGGCCTGGCTTTGAATATGAAATGATCGCGCAAGATTGCGGCGTTGTTTACCACAATATCCAATCGGCCCCAACGTTCGAGTGCAATTTCAATTGCTTGACGCGCAGACTCAGGATTCGCGACGTCCAAACTGCAACCTTGTGCATGCTTTCCCAGCGAACTCGAGACTTCTTCGGTTACCGATTTATCAGGTTCGGTACCATCAATGTTCACACCATTATCCGCAACAACTACCCGGGCACCATTGCGGACGAATTCTTTTGCAATCGCCTTCCCAATTCCGCGTGCTCCCCCGGTAACCAACGCAACACGTCCTTCCAGCGACTTATCCTGAACATTCATGCTCTCTCTACCAGGTCAGCCTCTGTGAAGAAGGGGTCTGCATGAATGTTCGTGCTGTTTACCCCAATTTTCTGCAATACCTCGGTACATGCTCTTACCATAGGCGGCGGGCCTGCCAGATAAATCATACAATTTTCATCTGAATTGAAATCCTGCTCCAAAACTTCTGACAGTAAACCTGTCCTTCTCTCACTCGCACGAGATGGTTCAGATAATACCGGAATATAGCTGAAACACTCGTATTCATTGGCCAACTCAATAAACAACTCGGCGCGGAAAATATCTGATTCATCGCGCACACCATGATAGAGAAACACTGGCCTTGAAGGGTTTGTAGTGACAGCTTCAATCGCGACAGGCTGAATCGCAGAAAGTCCCGACCCTCCGGCTATGGCCAGTACCGGTCCCTCATGATCCGATCGATAGTACAGATTTCCGTAGGGTCCTTCAATATCAACTGTCTCCCCGACCAACAAATAATCCCAGACAAATGTACTGACCAACCCTCCTTCAATTTTACGAATATAGAATTCCAGTTCATCGGACTCAAACGAAGCAATTGAATACTCACGACGGGGATAGCCCTCGAAAGTGATATATGCAAACTGGCCGGAAGAATAGTCGAATTTCTCACTTCGATCGAGTTTTATTTTGACACTTGCAATATCAGAGGTGAGCCTTTCCAGGCCGGAGATCTGACAAGTGAGATTTCGTACTGCATGGACTGCGTCATCATCTGGGTCGCACCATGACACATCACAGTCAGACCATGGAACCGCTCTACAGGCTAAAATCAGGCCATTTTCGTATTCGTCTTGCGACAAAGCGAATTCCGAATACGGAGATAACTCCACATCGCCGGAATGAATCCGCGACTTGCATCCACCGCAGTTACCAGCACGACAGCCGTGTGGGTATTGGATCCCTGCTGCCAGCGCTGTCTCAAGGATCGTGGACCCTATCTCAACCTGGATCGTCCGCTCAGATTGGCGGATGTGTACATTGAACATCTAATTGTGGCAATACCGCTGATTCAATCAATAGAATCCGACTATTTCTTCGGAATGGATTGTCGGATATTGAAGTAGTTATTTTTGCTTCGTCAATCTGAATTTTTTTCTTGCATTCTCTGGACCTACAACTTTCGCACCCAGCATCTCGATTATCTTTACTGCCTTTTCTACCAGCTGGCCATTGCTGGCAAACTTTCCGCGCTCAAGATACAGATTGTCTTCCAGTCCAACTCGGACGTGACCACCGAGTAAAACAGCTTGTGCTACCATCGGCATCTGATGACGACTGATCCCGAAAGCTGTCCAGTTCGCACCATCAGGTAACATGTCACGCATGTTCTTCATCGCGGCTGTAGTCGCTGGGGCACCATAAGGTATGCCAAGACAAATCTGATATAGCGGTGGTTGTTCGATCAAACCTTCTTGTACCATTTGATTAGCCATCCACACATGCCCAGTGTCAAACACCTCCAACTCAGGTTTAACGCCTAACTTTTTGATTTGCTCGGCAGCCCTTCGCAGATGATTCGGTGTATTGATCATAAGCAAATTTCCTTCACCAAAGTTCATTGTTCCACAGTCCAAAGAGCAAATTTCAGGAAGCAGACTATCAACGTGGGATACTCTCTCTTCCGGCATCACAAAATCAGTACCTGGTCCGGGATCCGTCGGCGTCTCGTCGCCAACTACGTAGTCGCCACCCATACCGGTAGTAAGATTGACAACCACATCAACACCAGAACTTCGTACCCTGTCAACAACCTCCGTAAACAGATCATGACCACGCGCGCCAGCTCCGGTTTCCGGGTCCCTGACATGAATGTGCGTAATAGCGGCTCCTGCGTTTGCCGCCTCAACACAAGCGTCCGCAATCTGCTTGGGGGTGATGGGTAAATCCGGGTGTTTGTGTTGAGTCTCACCAGCACCCGTCACTGCACAGGTTACAACCACGTCTTGATTCATACTAACTCCATATATATCAAAATTTTAATTGATTTATTTCGAGTATATTCTCATATACGATTTCAATGAATAATTGATCAGTTCGCACGCATGGCTTCGCGAGGTAGACGAATGGGAAACTTTGCTCGCAAGATTTCGTCAGTCGCGTCGTCGATATATCGAGGATAGTGACTGGATAGTATCTGTCCTACGATTGCCTGCGATTTTTCTATAACAGTCGTAGAACCCTGCTCCACCCACTCCTTCGGGCTCGTGCGGTCTCCGACCTCAGGATAAATATAGTCCTTCTGCATAAGGCTCATTGTTTGGTCATGGCCGAGGAAATGATTGGGCCCGCCAACGCAGACGTCGCGCATCACTTCAATCGACATCGAGTCCTCATTGACTTCAATTCCACGAACTGAACGGTTTACTGCACCCAGCATATCATTATCGATGACGAAACCTTCGTAGCTGACACCTAACAAACTCGCCTGCATTCCGGCAGATTCGTACACCAAATTGGCGCCACTGTGTCCAGCGAGCGAAGTTGTATAGCCTTTTTCGAAACCCGACTGTGCATCGGGCACTTTGGAATCCGCCATACCCGCAGCGATCCCTGTCGGTAAGTCATAGTATCTTCCCATTTGACCACATGCCGCCATCAGGATTGCCTGTTCTCCACTACCTCCGCTCATTGCTCCGGTACGCAGGTCCGAAACGAAAGGCCAAATACCGATCATCGCCGGATGGCCTTTACGAATCAGATTAACGTAAACAAGTCCCGCAAGCGTTTCCGCGACTTCCTGAACAACCGCCCCGGCAAGCGAAGCCGGGCTTGTCGCACCCGCCTGACCGGCGGCCAATAGCAAAATTGGCATCCCCGCTCGAACGGTGTTTTCCAGCACATAACAGGCATCCTCAGCGAATCGGAGTGGCGGAACAACAAAACATGATGATGAACTAACAAACGGCCGCTGTCGCCACTTTTTTTCTCCGCCAGCTACGATATGTAGCATTTTCATGGCTTCATCGAAATGGTCGGGGAGTACCCAACTGCTACCCACATGCTTGGATGTCCCTGATATGCAGGCATAACATGTGTTTAAATCCAACTCTCGTGGAATCTCCATGTCCCGGCAAACCAGCGGTCGTTGAAAGAAATGGATGTGTTCCATGTTATCAACGATTCGAGCGATGTTGTATAGATCAACTAATTTGGATTCCCGGTACTCACGAGTGTCGACATCAACAACGTGTACCGCCGCTCCAGCAGTTCCAAAATAGACTCGAGTAGAACTCAACTCCATATCATGCTTGGGATCTCGTCCATGCAGCTCAAAGTTTCGGGCTGCATTCGCAACCGTGTCTTCCACTAGCGAGCGTGGGAACGTGAGACGCCCCTCACTTGTATATTTACCACCCGCCTTGGTTAACAACTCGATACACGAAGGGATCGCTTGGGACAGACCGATGTTCTCAAGAACATCCATTACAGCCTCGTTGATCCTATTCACTTGCAAATCGGTCAAAGGCGCGAATCGCCCACCGTGCATCCCCGGTCTGACTGCTTTATCTTCTTCGGCCAATGGTGCGGCTCTCAGGGCTTTTCGCGCCGCCCTGCCTCCAAGTCGTCTAGCTTCCACCAATGTTCTGTACCTCAACTCTCATGAATTTCTCTGATATTTTCTATCTCGATCGATTGTTTCGTTGAATATATGAGCTACACCCGTAAAATCAACGACAGATAAGTTTTGAGCCATGTCGGCTCAGCGAGCGTGACCCATCTTCTGTCACATGAACCGTTTCACCCAACGTCATCGCCAACTCATTGTCGGAGTCAAACAGGATCATATGCAAAAAATAAATCATGTTCTGTTCAACTACTACCGGATTGCCTGTATAGAACATTGGCCAGTCCATCCATGTCGGTGCGTAGGTTGTTCCCAGACTGTAGCCACAGGCGTTCATTCGCATTTCTTTGTATCCGTGCTCATCGATTACGTGTGCATGTGTATCGAAAACCTCACCAACCAACGCGCCGGGTTTGAGAACTTCTTTGCAGGCTGCAATTGCATGTTGGCAAGCCGTCGACATCTCCACCTGCCGCGGGTTTGGCTTTCCGATTAGAATCGTACGCATTAAGCAGGCGTGGTAGTGTCGATATACACCAGCAAATTCCAATGTTAGTTGGTCGTCGTCGGAAAGAGTTCGCCGTCCCGTATGATAACGGCATAGCAAGGCGTTTTCACCAGAACCGATGATAAACTCATTCGCCGGATCGTCACCTCCACCACAGTAAATGGCACCATGCATCGCTGCCAGTATTTCTCCTTCAAAAACACCTGGCTTCGACGTTTGCATTGCTGCATCAAGGGCATCATCAGCAAGCTCCGCGGCACGTTCAACATACTTTATCTCTGCGGGAGACTTTACGACTCTCAACGCGCTGATCAGGTCTGATGCGTCCTCAATCAAACAGTATTCGGACAGGATGGGGCCAACGCGGCCCCAAAGCTGGGCTGTCAATCCGTACGCATGGAGTTCGATACCCAGTCGTTTACCCCGACATTGGAAATCGTCCAACATCTCGATCAGATCATCCGCTGGATTGTGTCCAGCTTGATCTACCCAGACTCGAATGTCTTTTATGGTCGACGTGATCTGCGCTTGGCGCAAATCTGGCAATCGAGTGAGAAGTGCATATTTCCCGCTCGCATCCAGATAAAGACACTGAAAGAAACAATAGCCGAACGTATCATAGCCTGTCAGATAATACATACTCTCCTGGCGGAAGATCAGTATGCCGTCAAGTTCGTCTTGATTGAGACGTTCTATCGTCTTGTCTCTGCGTTGCTGGAATTCTGATTCGGAGAAAAATATTGCCACCGAACTCCTCTCACGATTTATTACTACTATTCTATTTGCGTGTATTTTATTCTGAATGGAAGTCTCGCAATGTGGCTTTGTATAGACATTCCAATTCAAGCTATCGTTGACCAAGTTTGTCAATTTGGCATGATACCCGCACAGTTCGAGACAACCGATATCGTCAACCAGGCACGCTATTCATTTTTGGAAATTTCGTAAGACACCTTCAATCCGTTCATCTTGTCAAAAGAAATTACATTTTCTTTTTGAAGTCGTCCAACAACGATTCCGGGATGTATATCAATTTTAGACGCAAATTTTTCGACATCGTAAACTGTCTGCAAGTGGAATAATTCGGGTGTGTATCGTTGAGGAATAAGAATGTTTTCAGCCCAAGAATTCGCTTCACGCTCATGCTCAGTTTCCCCTTCGCTTTGATTTGCATTATCCAAAAATATAATATTCTTATCGTCGGAATGGAGTAGCAAATGAGCGGATTCGTGATAAAGAGTAAACCAAAATTTGTCGTTGAATTTTCCGTACAGCGACAGCTGAATTAACGGACGACCAGGCGACAGCCAACGCGCAACACCACTTACATGTGCTTTGGGTATGGAAGGAACAAATGCTAACATTACCCCGGCACTCAGAAATCTTTCTTTTAATTGCTCTGAAATTTCAGATAGGTTTTGAGTTGTGAGTTGTCGAATTGCTTGCAATTGCTTTTCAAATTTAGACTTGCTGAAACGAACTGTTTGATTTCTACCAGTCAGTTCCCCTCCCAATCGTTCGGCAAGAATTTCTCCTTGTCTCAGCCATGCGGTGATCGCACCGATATTACTGTTGTCGTTATTAGCGCGCCTAAAATTGCCTTGCAATTGAACGTATTGCGATTCCCATTGTTCGGGCGAACTGACAGCAAAGAATCGCAGTAACTGCCTGACGAAAACCGGTTTAAGCGATTTACTAGTCCGTAAATCAGTAAGAATGTCTGCTTTTTTCAAATCATTCAAAGGAAATTTATCAAGCCAACCGATATATTGCTCGTAAATTTTTTGCGATTCAAGATTTCGCAACTGCTCCCGATAAATCGCTTCCATCTTGATCCAAAAGTCCTCTGTCGGACCAAGCACCAATGCTAGTCTGCGAGCCATATCTGGTGTCAGTGCAACTTTTCCCTTGATCAACTGATTCAGATGCTTGTCAGAGATATCCAGTCTTGCTGCCAACTCTTTCTGCTTCCAATTCCTCTCCTCGATGAATTCTGCAATGGTCTCACCGGGCGGTGAAGCCCAATCCGGTTTAAATTCTTTTCCATAATCAATCATGATAATCTCCTATATAGACAATCTTAATCTTGGAAACCTGAGACCAATCAATACTTTCATTCTCAAGCAAGTCCTGGTCTGGGACAAATGTCAATCTATTTCCACCGCCCAGTTCCAAAGAATATTCTCCTCGCCGGTCTCCAGTAAGCGCGTGTGGCCTCCCCAGAATTAGATCACTGACGGTTGTCGCAGCCCTTAATTGGGCAATCCTCGCGCGAAGCTTTTTAGCGCTGGTAAAGCCCAGTTTTTTTGTCGCAACATTTTGTGATTCACATAGGTGGAAAAGTTTCTTGTCATGAAAATTAATTTTCATTGGTATACCGTATCATATCTTTACCTTTTATGTAAAGATTATTGAATTTACGACATCGGCAATTTTCTTCTTGTGACCCGAGAATTTCAAAATTTGTAGAACTGGGAAGGCTCAAATTGTGATTATTTGTAGAACTGCCCATCCCCATGACTAGTTGGTTTGGAATGCCCGGAAATTGGTTAAAAGCAAATTATCCTTAACGCCAAATTTATTCAATCTAGAACAAGGCATATAGAGCCAAATAATTTGTCAAACTTCGTTACCTTTCCTTGTAAGTTACAGGCGACCCACGACTCTAAATCCATAGATGGTTTGAAGTATCATTAATTTCGTGAATCCCAGACAATCCGATAAGATGGGGACTAAATTTGCTTTCAGAATCCGTTCACCTGGATGAACGTACTACTGCAACACTGAGATGACAGAATAAATTAGCTGGAATTACGATGCCAAATTCACTTTCAAAAGAAGCTATCGAGCAATTTCGAAAAGATGGATTCACACCTGCTGCTCGAGTAATGAGTGAAAAAGATGCTTCGGACTATCGAAATCGCTTGCAAGCGATTGAAACAGTTCTTGGCGAATTGAAAGGTGGATATCGACTCAAGTGTCATCTTTTGTACAAATGGATTGCTGACCTCATTCGCTCACCGGTAATTGTTGAGCGAGTTCAGGACCTGCTAGGACCGAATCTTATGTGCTGGGGCACAGATTTATGGTTGAAGGATGCAAACTCCGACAAGTTCGTTTCCTGGCATCAGGACAGTGAGTATTGGGGAATTGACGGCGACCAACTCCTGACGGTATGGATCGCGCTTTCACCCGCTACGGTTGAAAGCGGTTGTATGCGCATGCTTCCTGGAAGCCATCTGCAAGATGGCCTCCCCCATGAAGACACGTATCACAGCGACAATATGCTCACGCGGGGGCAGACTATTAGCGACGGAATCGATGAAAGCAAAGCGGTTAATATTGAAGTTGGTACCGGGGAAGCGGTTTTCTTCACTTATCGAATTGCACATGCATCGCATCCAAATCGGGGGGACGATCGAAGGCTCGGTATCGCGATTCGATATATTTCGCCAGTTGCCAAGCAAACGAAGTCGGACTGGGACAGCGCAACGATGATATCCGGCGAGGATCTCTATGGAAACTTTGTTCACGAACCTGAACCAGACAAAGATTTCGACCCGGTCGCCGTGGAGTTCCACAAGAAATCCAACGAAAACTATCGAAATATTCTTTACTCGGATACAGACTGGACAACTCACAGAACCTGATCCACAATAGAAATTCACTCACCAATCGAATTACATGCAATACATTTCGGCAGCGCAAGTTGATCAGGCGTGCTCTTCTTATCTGGATCTTGTGAACGCTCTGGAAGATTTTCATCGTGATGCGCCGGCTGATCTCAAGGACATGCTTCTTTCAAGCGTTCAGAAAGATGCAAACCCAGACAATCACTTTCTGGTGCGCGCGGCATGGAGTCACGGTGTCATGCTCGGATTGAAAGCAGCATGTATTTTTCCTAATAACACTATAAATTCCGATTTGCCCGCGATTCACGCAATCTATACCCTGTTTGACGGACAAGACGGTGTCCCGTCCGCAGTCATCGACGGAACGTCCATGACTTATTACAAAACAGCCGCGGATTCAGCCTTGGGTGGAAAACATCTGGCTAATCCAGACGTGAAATCCATGGCGATGATCGGCGCAGGTGCGATGGCATTTCATCTTATCCAAGCACACTGTACCGTACACCCTTCAATCGAGAAAGTAACTATTTGGAATCGTACACCAGCGAGGGCACATCAACTCGTTGAAAAAATGCAAATTGCCAGTGTTGAAATTTCATACTGCGACGATATCGAATTAACCGTCCGGAATGCACAGTTGATCAGTTCAGCAACAATGACTAAGGAACCGATCATTCGAGGGGAGTGGCTATCACCCGGGGCACATCTAGACCTGATCGGTGCTTATCGTCTAGATATGCGCGAAGCGGACGACATTGCGATTAGAAGATCGAAAATTTTTGTCGATTCACGAAAAACTACCATTGGCGAAATTGGCGAAATCACGATTCCACTGAACATGGGTTTGATTTC
This sequence comes from Arenicellales bacterium, assembly GCA_951813075.1. Taxonomy (GTDB): domain Bacteria; phylum Pseudomonadota; class Gammaproteobacteria; order Arenicellales; family JAJDZL01; genus JAJDZL01. Next base: position 904,645 of record OX638343.1, read on the forward strand.
CGAATCAGACATATTGGCTGACCTCTATGAATTGTGTTCGGGAAAGATTTCCGGACGCACTTCTGCAAATGAAATAACAATGTTCAAAAATGGCGGAGGAGGTCATCTGGACCTGATGACAGCAAGCTATATTTATGACCAACTCAATTAGTTGACATCAATATTATTTTGTAGTTTCCCAGTTTACAAATTTGAACCACCACACCAGTTGACCAGACAAATCCGATTGTGCACTTTCATATTGACGGAATAGCCGGCTGATGCGCAATTAGTAGTCAGGGTTACGACACACTCAGCCAGTCAACATCGGAAGAATACCGCAATCAACGCTCCGTGCTCGGTGTACGAGTGGTGTTCGGTTCCTGCTTCCAGCCAAACCAGATCGCCTTGCTTGTAGCGAAATCCGTCATGGTCAACTATTTCACCTTGCAAAATTAAAAAATCTTCGTCGCCTTCATGTACATGTCGTGTCGTTGTGTGACCGGGTGGCATACGATAAATGTGAAATCCACAGCCGAGTTGGTAGTTTGGATTTATTTGAAGCACCTCTCCATCCACACGCCCATCGTCATCTAAAAGCGGATCGAATTTTCCAATATCAATATTTATCACTTTTCTTTTTTCGGTAGAAATTGGTTTCATATATTCCCCTATAACATTGTTTTAACGTTAATATAAATTTGTTTCCATTCAACATTGACTTTTCCGATATTTCAGAATTTTCTAATTAACACTCCCCAACTGCCTTGCTCCGGATTTATTGAACACGATGAAAGCGAATTTTTTGTGTACAAGATACAGGAATTTTAAGACGACATTGTCTACTGGTCCACTACCTTCGGGAATCAGACAACGTGTTTGACATTTCAGTATGATTATTCAACTCATGGGAGAGATGTTGCAGCGAAAATTGCAGTGATCGATTACGATCAAAGACGTTTTGCTATTCGAAAAGTTATTGATGTATTTGTCCTTCCTGAATCTGAACCGCAGAGACATTAATAATAGACGAACTCTCACATCACATAACTTGAGTAAAACTCAACCCTAGGAGAACTTTGATTCTGAGCGCTAACGTGACACGTGTTTAGATAAGGTCGGAATCGGTGCTCAAGTAAATCAAAATACGCTCTTGGTTAAAGCCCCCTGTGCTGAGCACTTACCAAGGAAGGTTTGCGCCGCACCTATCGCCTGCATGCACTACGGTTACTTTCATTAAGGTGATGCGCCTTATTGTGCTGCAACCACACGCGGCTGTATCCACTTAATCTCCTCGCCACGCTCCTTTGCGACTTTGCGCAACTCGTAACTCTTTTGCAGGTTCATCCAGAAATTGGCGGGCTAGCTCGGCCGCGCTGACGCTAAATTTGTACAACTCATCCTTGAGGATTTCACCGGGGTGAATAGGTGTTCTGCTCATCGTCAAACCTCCTTGGCTATATTACGACCGATTGGAGGCTTTGAACGAACAACGAACCCGAAAGATCGCACTTGTTTGCCATGGTGAATCGAATCGGAAAGTCGAAATCTGTGGTGTTTTTCTGATACAAAAAAGCGAAGTCGCACCTTGGCTTTAATCGTTGCGCATTACGCCTAGGTAATCGATAATCCGTCCAGCGCATCGGGCAAGCATGTCGACTTCGACATGTACAAAATCTTCAACCGCGATATCTTTTAGTGTTGTCATCTCCAGAGTGTGAGGAATGATATTGACAGTAAATACGGTGACAGCCGTCATGTCGACAACATCCTTGACCGTAAGACTTACACCATCAAGTGAAACTGAACCTTGTGGAGCGATGAATTGATTGATTTCGAGCTCCTCATCAATACTGAATTCAAGTAGGACTGAAGCACCCGATGAGGTGCGACTGATACACTTGGCCAGCCCGTCTACATGACCAGTGACCATATGCCCTCCCAGCGGGTCGTTCAGAGTCAGTGGGGTCTCAATATTGACGTTTTCGCCAATTTCCAGAGCGGAAAATCTCGTATCGCTCAGCGAGCGATTGGATACGAACACGTCGACATCACACCCTCGCCGTGCGGTCACTGTCAGACAGGCACCGTTAACAGCCACACTGTCACCTGACTTCAAGTTTTCCGGTTTGTCGAGTCTGGTATCGATGGAAAATAGAATACCTTCTTCGGACCGATCCATTGCTTTGATCTCACCAACGGATTCGACAATTCCTGTAAACATTTCACTTAAAAGACATAAATATACCTAACTATCACTAATTATAGGCGTGTTTCGTAGTATAAAAAAACCAATATAAATAATTGAAAAAAAAAGAATACATACCATAAAATGAAATCCTATCCAGTTCCAGAAAATCCTCAGCCTCAATGCCTTCCTGGAACGTTATGGCGACGAACACAAATGCTTCGAAGCCCTGTTCAATCTGAACTGGCCGGATGGCTTCATCTGTCCCAACTGCGGCCATGACAAAAGCTGTCACCTCAACACCCGCAAACTGCGCCAGTGCGATCGGTGCCATCGCCAGACGTCGATCATCGTCGGTACCATTTTTGAATCCAGCAAATTGCCACTGACGATCGGGGTTCAGGCGATTTACCTGCTGACGCAGACCCAAAAAGGCATCTCGGCAATGCAGCTGTATCGACAACTGGGCATTTCCTACAACGCAATCTGGCAGATGAAGCACAAACTGATGCAGGTGATGGGAAACAGCGTCTGTCGGGCTTGGTGCGGATGGATGACGCCGATCCGGGCGATGGTTTGGGGGTAGGTCATTTTTCGATTGAAGAAGTGGGTCAATATTGAATTGAAATCAACATGTGTTCTGCGATTTCGTCTCTGTAGGCACTACCTTGACGGATGAAATTCACACTGCTATTAGTCATTATTGACAATAATTCATATATTATTAATGATCACATATGACAAATTCACAGTCTCAATGATTGATCTTGAGGAGCAAATCATGAAGAACCTTTTAACAGTGACATTGATGGCGGGACTGTTGAGCATCCCCTCGATGGTCTTTGCGGACGCATCATGGTACGGCTCAATCCGCACCGGTGTGGCATCGACACCGCATGATGGCGGTGGCAGCTCAATTGGTGTATCCGACATCAGTTCCCGCTGGGGCATCCAAGGTTCAAGCGCGGTCTCCGAAGGGCTGACCGCAGTGTATCGCTTTGAGACCATGCTCGATTCGACCGACGCCACTATGCCGGGTGGACGTCTTTCCTATGTCGGTCTTTCTGGTGGGTTCGGAACCATCACCATCGGACAGGTCTGGAGCGCGAGCTACAATTCAGTCGGTGCGATGACTGACAACTCGTTCGCCTACGGAGATTCGGAAACCATTGACCGGATCGGCAATGCGGTGTCCTATTCAGTCTCGGTCGGCAACATGAGTTTGCAGGCGGATGTGATCATGGACAGTGATACGAAAAAGACTGGTGATGGATATCAGATCGGCGCCACGATCGGCGGTTTGATGGAATCCGGTTCGATCGCAATTGCGCATATTAGAGCGGATGTGAAGTTAGCCCTGTTCGATATCAATGATGATATGGATGACGAAGTAGTTTCTCCGGAAGACTTGTACGATACTGGAGTCGACAAGACGTCGTCAGACTTTCTGGTCGGTCAGTATGGAATCGGTGACATGACGATGTATCTTGGAGTGGGCAAGCATAAGACCAGAAATGATGGATGTGACAACGAAAATAACGACTGCGTGACGATGTTGATCGGCACGACCACCTTTGCGGGAATTCGCGGTGGTGTCGGGGATACCGGTGTCAGCTATGTCTTTCAGATGAGAAAGTGAAATCCAAGAAAACCGACAATGAGCCCATGCAGACAACTAGGACAGATTCAATATCGCCATGGATTCTCGGAATTTCCCGAAGCCTCGGTGGCGGTGCGAGCGTGCACTTTGAAACCAGTGACCCGGATAAGGATGGAATATCCAACAGTACCGGTGTCTGGCTGAAGGTTGATTTCTGATTCAAGCGAATCTTATTGATCTGGAATTAGGTGCGAGAGCACCTCAAGCTTGAGGCAGAATACGGATTGGCTGGCAAGGCCAAGATTTCAGTTAATTACTACACAGATAATTAATTTGGTGTGGGTTGTATTTTTACGTAGAAGTAAAATCGAACGCAAGCGAGTGAGCTTGTACGAGTTCATGTTTCAGTTTGAAACTGAAGCAGATGCGATGGCTTGCATCGAGTCTATCCGCTGGTCGCAGAGACGGTGTTGTTCTCAATGCGGATCGAAGCATACCAGCAAAGCGAGTCATAAGACAATGCTTTGAAGCCCTGTTCAATCTGCGCTGGCCGGATGGTTTCATCTGTCCCAACTGCGGCCATAACAAAAGCTATCACCTCAACACCTGCAAACTGCGTCAGTGCGATCAGTGCCATCGCCAGACGTCGATCATCGTCGGTACCATCTTTGAATCCAGCAAATTGCCACTAACGATCGGGGTTCAGGCGATTTACCTGCTGACGCAGACCCAAAAGGGCATCTCGGCAATGCAGCTGCATCGACAACTGGGCAGTTCCTACAACGCAGTCTGGCAGATGAAGCACAAACTGATGCAGGTGAGACGGCCTGAAGTGTTTCGATGCCGTCTCACACAGGCAGGCTGTGCACATGAGGCTGTCATCAGCGGTGGCGGTCGTGCTACCGTGGAAAATCCGGAGTTTTACTGGGTCAATACAGTTTCGGGCAATCTCAAGACAGCCTTGCGCAGCAGTATCACTCTTTCAACCCGAAAAATGCACCGCGCTGGCTGGCGGAATTTGAATTTCGCTTCAATCGTCGATACAGTTTGCCGGACCTGATTCCAAGACTCGTCCATGTCGCTTTGAGAACGCCGCCTATGTCTGAAAAACTCTTCAAACATGGCTTATGATAAGTGGTAATTAGGTAATTTATATGGTTATTCTGAACGGTCCAATTCGATCGTAATTTTAAGATCTTCACCGATTCGCTTAACCTCAGTAAACTTTGCCTGGATTCGGTCAGACAACCGAACAATTTCAGGGAGTTCTGCGATCCCTATCCCTTCATCCCCAATAAATGATGGCGCTATGTAGATTATCACCTCATCAATCAAGCGATCGCCGAGCAATGACCCTACCAATTTTGATCCCGCTTCCACCAAAACTTCATTGAATTCGCACCGTGTCAAATATTCCAATAATTCTTTGCAATCCAAACCATTTCGACCGGATTGAAATTCAGTTATCTGCGCCGACTTCTCAAGCTCGGATCGGTTTTCCGAAACCACTCCCTTTTTTGTTGCAATGATTACATCACTGTCAACCTCAAACAATCGCGAATCTGGTGATATCCGAAGATTGCTGTCAACGACCACTCTGGTTGGATTGATGGTTGCGCCAGGAGCCCGGCAGTTCAAACGCGGATTGTCTGTTTGTACAGTGCCGATCCCTGTTAGAATTGCGCTGGCCTGTGCCCTTAACAGTTGTACATCGTGACGGGACGCCTCACCGGTAATCCACGCACTCTCGCCTGTCGCTGTCGCAATTCTACCATCAAGCGTTGAAGCGACCTTCACAGTCGTCCAGGCCATGCCTCGCCCATGCCGAGAGAAGAAACCGCGGTTGATTTTACGTGCAATGTCGTCCTTGAGTCCGACCTGGGTGATGATGCCAGCATCGCGAAGCATCTGTATACCCCTGCCGCTAACCGAAGGATTGGGATCTTGTGTGCATACGACGACTCTTCTGACTCCGGATTGAATCACCCTATCGACGCACGGTGGTGTTCTGCCATGCAAATTGCAGGGCTCCAGTGTGACATACATCACGCCATCTTGGGCAAGACCACCACAGGCATCCAGAGCATTGACTTCCGCGTGAGCAAGTCCGGCCTGGCTGTGAAAACCTTCGCCAACAATCTTGTCACCCTGAACGATGACACAGCCTACCCTGGGATTTGGATGTGGTGCCGATACTGGCACCAGCGCCAGCTCTAGGGCACGCTCAATGAATTGATGATCCGCAGCGGAAAATTCAGGCATCACCGGTCACCTTTCAATTCACCATTACCGTTCGCTGACATTTCGCGCTGAATGGGCGATTACCTGACGATTTTCCTGAAAGTCAAGTGTCGTCTTGCCGTAATCCTAATCGAGGTTATGTCTCTTGAGTTATTGCCATGTCCTCGCGGGTTATTTTCAGTGCGAGTACGGCGGGGCTTGCAATAAAGATCGAGGAGTATGTACCGACAATCACACCGATTAGCAGAGCAAATGAGAATCCGCGAATTACCTCACCCCCGAAAATCAGCAAAGTAAGTACCACAAGCAAGGTTGTGAAAGACGTCAATATTGTTCGCCGAAGTGTCTGGTTTATCGACCGGTTCATGATTTCAACTGAAGTTCCTTGACGACTCCTGCGGAAGTTCTCCCGGATGCGATCGAAAACCACAATTGTGTCATTCAGCGAATAACCGATCACCGCGAGAACAGCTGCCAAAACGGCCAGTGTAAACTCAAACTGAAAGATTGAGAACATGCCGACTGTAATGAGCACATCGTGAACCAGCGCTACTACTGACCCGATGGCAAAGCGCCACTCAAAGCGCCAGGCGACATAGATCAGTATACCGATCAAGGCATACAGCATCGCCAGACCGCCCTGCTCCGTCAATTCTTCGCCTACTTTCGGACCCACGAACTCAACCCGACGCATCTGAACAAAACACTCTCCGGTCGCATTGTCAGTTCGCTGGCAGTTTTGCAGGCCTCCCGCGGTTGATTCTGTCAATGTCTCTCCGTATGGTGCGCGGAGCGTTTCGACGATTCGCGTGCTAAGTTCAGCAGCTGTTCCTTCCACGTTTTTTGACGGCAAACGAATCATCACATCTCTACTGGTCCCGAAGTATTGGACCGTTGTGTCCGGAATATCACTATCGGCTAGCTGTTGGCGTATATCATCGACGCTGACTTGTTCGCCGTAACGTACCTCAACCAAAGTTCCACCGGTGAAATCCAAACCCCAGTTAATTCCCTGGACGAATATGGATGCCATCCCAGCGACGATTAGAACAGCTGACAAAATTGCGGCACTACGACGATGCCCAAGAAAATCGATTTTCAGATCTTTTCTTAGAAATTCCATGGCCCAGATTTCCTATATCGCCAATTCAGCAATTCGGCGTCGGCCGCCATACATCAGGTTAATCACTGTTCGCGTTCCCAATATCGCTGTAAACATTGACGTAACGATGCCGATACTCAAAGTGACTGCAAATCCTTTGATCGGTCCAGTTCCAAAGTTGAACAGCACAATCGCGGCAATCAAGGTAGTGATGTTTGCGTCAACAATCGTGGAAAACGCCTTCTCATAGCCCGCTTGAATACTTGCCTGAGGCGAATTTCGATTCCTCAGTTCCTCTCTTATTCGCTCGAATATGAGCACGTTGGAATCGACAGCGATACCGACAGTCAGCACGATGCCCGCGACACCGGGTAACGTGAGTGTGGCCTGAAGAGCTGACAGTACCGCAACAATCAGCACGAGATTCAAGGCCAGAGCGAGATTCGCGACAAGACCAAACATACGGTAATAGACAACCATGAAAATCAGAACGAGTACGAAACCAATCAGTACCGACTGCAGACCCTGCAGAATATTTTCCTGTCCCAGACTCGGGCCGACAGTACGCTCCTCAATGATATCAACTGGTGCGGCAAGTGCGCCTGCCCTGAGTAAAAGTGCCAAATCCCTGGCTTCAGTGACACTATCCAGCCCTTCGATCTGAAACCTTCTTCCAAGCTGGTCGCGAATCACCGGCGCCGTGATAACTTCCTCAAGCAGCGACTTGACGCGTACTGGATTTCCTTGATCATCGATAACCAGATTGCCGGCACCATCACGCTTTGTCTCAGAACGCGATTCGACATACACAACACCCATTCGCCTGCCGATATTCTCACCAGTAACACGCTGATTGATCGAAGCTCCACGTGAATCCAACGTGATACTGACAATTGGTCCGCCCGTCAAGGTATCAAGACTCGCAGCTGCATCGACGATGTTGTCACCTGAGTAAATCAGCGATTTTTTCAACAGTATGGGACTGCCATCTCGCATGGTATATAGCCGCGAACCCGGAGGGACAGAACCCTCGATTGCGGATGAAACGTCGTGTTCCTCATCGACCAGCCGAATTTCGAGTGTCGCGGTGCGTCCGAGAATCCGCTTGGCACGCGCAGTGTCCTGCACTCCAGGTAACTGAATTACGATGCGAGCGTCTCCCTGACGCTGAACCACCGGTTCAGCCACACCGAGCTCATCGATTCGATTACGAAGAGCAACCATATTCTGTTCCAAGGCAAAGCCTTTTAGCTCTTCAGTTTCAGTTTCACTCAGAGTGACTGAAAGATATGGCTCGCCATCTCTTTCAAATTCGTTAATCACGAGTTCCGGTAACTCGTCATCGATGACGTCAGTCGCCAGATCACGTTGCTGCGTATCGCGAAATTTGACTTCGACACCGCTCGCTTTCTCATCCCGACGAACATATGCGTAGCGGACTTTAGCCTCGCGAAGCGTTCTACGCAGTGTGTCCACATAGCGTTCCTCGGCCCTGGCGACTGCACTATCCAAATCAACTTCCATCAGGAAATGAACACCACCTCGAAGATCAAGTCCAAGATACATCGGTGCCGCACCCAAGGTGTTCATCCATGCAGGTGAGGAAGGAACGAGCGTTAACGCTATGGTATATTGATTTCCCAGTGCATCCTGCAGTGCATCTCTCGCCCTGATCTGCATCTCGGAATTGTCAAATCGAACGCGGACGCCTTTCTCATCAGAAATAATACCGAGAGGTGCAATCTGCTCGCGAGATAGAACCTGCTCCACTCGATCAAGTATGAATGGCGTGACAGCGGTTGTCCGGGCAGCACGGATCTGGACGCCCGGATCATCTCCGAAAAGATTAGGAAATGCGTAAAAAAAACCGGGTAGCAGTACAGCCCCAATCAACAGATACCGCCACCAGGGATTCTGATTCATCTACTCTTCGTTGTCAGTGGGTTCGGGGGATTTTTTTCTCTTCTTACTTTTTTTCGGCTTATCCGATTCGGGGTACGCTCCTGGAGGAAGCAACTGAGCAATTGCTATACGCTGCACGCTTACATTGACATTCTGAGCGACATTAAGCGACACTGAGTATTCGTCGACTTCGATGATCCGGCCCATCAACCCGCCGTTCGTAGCTACTTCATCTCCAACTTCAAGTGCTCCGATCATCTCTTTGTGCTGTTTTGTTTTCTTCTGCTGAGGTCGTATCAGTAAGAAATAGAACAAAACAAAAATTAGTACCAACGGAACCAGGCTGAGGAAATTGCCACCTGCTGACTCCCCTGACTGCGCCAGTGCACTGGAAATAAAGAAATCCATAAATTTTCACCAATATTGTGTGATTTTGTTCAATCGGACAATGTTACCATAAAGCGCACTGCGTCCTGACAATTGCAAAACGATTTCGCCTGATGAGTTTCACTCCCGGCCTTTCACTCAGAAGTACGTATCTTATTAGGCAGTGCGCAAATTGGATTATGGCGTAATTATACAATTGCGTAACCGATTGCAAACCGATGTTCTCGTCGCTTCATCAAACTGCGTGCTTGTTGATATACCGAACTTCTTTCCGCTTGCAAGAACGGATTCATTTCGTCGTTTATTGAGTTTCAAAGTTCGCTCATACGTGAGACTGATGAAAAATGTGATAATTCGATGTAATTAATCGACATTCACACATCAAACTCGAGACACAGCTGATCGAAAGTCCGCTGTTCAATCGCTGCCCGAATTCGTTCCATCAGGTTGAGAAAATGTTGCAGATTGTGCAAAGTACACAGCCGAGCGCATAGCGGTTCGTTGACCCGATAAAGGTGGCGCAGGTATGATCGGGTGAAGTTTTCACAGCATGGACAACTGCAACCTTCATCCACCGGACGCACATCGTCTCGATATTTTTTATTTCGAATCTTAACAACTCCATCAGAGGTATACAGCCATCCATTCCGAGCGTTTCTTGTCGGCAACACGCAGTCAAACATATCAACCCCGCATTTAACTCCGTACACAATATCCTCAGGTGTTCCGACTCCCATCAGATATCTCGGACGACCCTCAGGTAATTGCGGTGCGACGATGTTCAACATCTCATACATTTGTTGCTTGGGCTCTCCGACCGACAATCCACCAATTGCATACCCGTCAAATCCGATTCCGAGTAAATTTTTCAAGGATAGTTCGCGAAGTTCTGGATACATACCACCTTGAATGATCCCGAAAAGTGAATTGTCTGAACCCTCGAATGCCTGCTTCGACCTTTCTGCCCAGATAAGCGATCGTTCCATTGAGGAACGCGCTTGCTCTTCGGTTGCTGGGTACGGCGTGCAGTCGTCAAAGATCATAGCGATGTCGGAATTCAATACTCTTTGCATCCGAATCGATTCTTCTGGTCCCAAAAATACCTCACTGCCGTCGAATGGTGAGCGGAACAGAACGCCAGAATCATCCATGCGACGTAATCTTGCCAGGCTGAAAACCTGAAAACCTCCAGAGTCTGTCAAAATCGGTCGATTCCATCCCATAAACCGATGCAATCCGCCATGTAGTTCAATAACATCCGCGCCCGGCCTAAGCATGAGATGAAACGTGTTGCCAAGCAGGATTCTTGTATCCAGCGACAACAGATCGCGAGGTTCAATAGTTTTGACCGCGCCGAATGTCCCGACTGGCATGAAAACTGGTGTCTCAACAACACCATGATTCAGTTCCAGCTGACCTCGACGTGCCTCCCCCTGTCGCGCAATTTGTGTGAATCTCAACACTGAATACTTCCTAAAATTCTATGTGGATACAAAATATATCCATAAATGAATTTGTCAAACAAAACAGGAGACATCAATGAAGCCTCTAACTTCAACAAAGATTGGATTTATCGGTCTTGGACTGATGGGGAAACCGATGGCTCGAAATCTAAGAAATGCGGGTGCGCAGGTTACCGTGTTCAATCGCAGTCAACCTTCTGTCGATGAATTGGTGAATGAGGGCTTTGAGGCAGCTGACTCTCCAGCTTGTGCCGCACGTTCGAATTTTGTCATATGCATGGTTTCCGATACCGCCGCTGTCGAAAATGTGCTATTCGGACAAAATGGCGTCATTGAGTCAAATAACTCTGATTGTACGGTGATCGATATGGGAACAACCGAAGTCACTGCGACAAGAGAGTTCGCCGAACGTCTTGACGCCGCTGGAATCCGATATGTCGATGCACCGGTTTCCGGTGGAGAAATTGGTGCAGTGAACGGACAACTCTCAATCATGGTCGGTGCAGCCGATGTCGATATGCTGCGCACCCGCTCGATATTCGATGTATTGGGACGTCGGGTAGTACATGTCGGCGAGGTCGGGTCTGGACAGATCGCCAAGGCTGCGAACCAGATTATCGTCGGTCTGACCATCGGTGCTGTTGCTGAGGCTTTTGCTCTTGCCCGAGATGGTGGTGCGGATCTTGATCGTGTCTGGCAGGCGCTCGGTGGCGGATTTGCAGATTCGAGAATATTGCAACTGCATGGGCGAAGAATGATCGATGAGAGTTACGCACCTGGCGGAAAAATCACTACCCAACATAAGGATCTGGTACAGGCTCTGAAATTTGCGCAAACCAATCAGACCGAATTGCCATCCACAGCGCTTTGCAGAGATCTCTACCAGAAACTGATCCAACGCGGTGAAGGCGAATTGGACCACAGTGCGTTGTTCAGGCTGTATTGACGCGGACAATTCAGCCTTGACTTTCAGGCAAGGGATGTTGACCCTTTTTTTGAACCCACAGTAAAAATATCGCAACTATTACAATCGGTACCAGTGCACCGCTACTCAACGCAAACCAACCCCAAAGATGATGTAGCACTCCGGACATCAGCGCTGTCAGGGTGACCGTGGAAAATACGCACAAATCATTGAAACCCTGAACAATGGCTTTTTCACTCGATCTATAGGTTTTCGTCAGCAACGTCGTCCCACCAAGGAAGGTGAAATTCCAGCCTATGCCCAACGACACCAGCGAAAAACAGAAACCTAGAAACGAGTCACCAATAATGTAGACGATAACGACACTTGCAGCCAGTGCAACCAAACCGGCAAAAATTATCTTTGTATCCCCAAACTTGCGAACAAGATGTCCGGTAAAGAAAGAAGGTGCAAACATTGCAAATATGTGCCACTGAATGACCTGTGCGGTATGGCCAAACCCTATGCCTCTGACTTCCATCGCCAGCGGCGTCGAGGTCATCAGCAGATTCATGACGCCGTAACCGACTGTCGCGCTGACAACCGCTAGTACAAAAACCGGTTGTGCAGCAATCTCCCGTAACGGTCGTCCCTTGGCTTTCTGCGCATCGGCATCGGTGACAGGCACTCTGAGAAAGGAAACCAGAGTTAAAGATAAAAGATAAACCGCGGCAAGCGCGACGTACGATCCAGCAAACAACGCATCACTGAATGCATTTTTAGTCAGATTCGTCAGATTCGGACCAATGAATGCCGCGACCACACTCCCTGCCAGCACATATGAAATTGCGCGACTTCTATAAGACTCGGTTGATACGTCAGCTGCCGCAAAACGATAGAAAGCACCGAAAGCATTCGCCACTCCAATTAACGCGATGCCAGCCGCGAACATCCAAAAACTGTGGGATATGATCGCAAAACCCGCAACGATCGCACCAGCAATTCCAAACAAAAGGCCAAACATGAAGCCAATTCTTCGACCCACGCGTTTCATAAGCAAAGAAGCTGGCATGGCGAAACCCATTCCGAACAGAAACAGCATGGCGACCGGCACTGTCCCCATCAAAGGATGAGGCGCAAGCATGACTCCGATCAGAGCCGCTGAAGCGATCAGCGTCGCGTTGGCGGTGAACATACACGCCTGACACACCGATAAAATCGCAACATTCAGCCGCATTCGCGGCATAACTTGTTCGGAATTGCTCACTGGTAAATCTCTGGGTAGTTTGAAACGTTATGAGATAGTTCGTCCACCATCAATGTGAATTGCCTGTCCTGTGATGAATGAACCGGACTGGGACAACAGTAATATTACTGTTCCCAGAATGTCCATCGGCTCCAACAAACGCCCCATGGGTATCCTGGATTGGACATATTCTCGATTATTGCCTTGTTCCAGAAACGAATGGGTCAATGGAGTGTCGCATATTGCGGGGCTTATGGCGTTGACTGTAATGGAGTACTCGGCCCACTCTACTGCCAGAACTCGTGTAAGATGCGTCAGTGCAGCCTTACTGGCGGCATAGGCCGCATAACCTGGATTCGAGATGCTGTCGGATACTGACGCGATATTGATGATACGTCCGTGTTTTTGCGGGATCATGATTTTTGCTGCAGTCCGGCACATCAGAAATGCCGCGCTCAAATTGGTTTCGATGATTTGGGAAAAGATCTCCTCTGGCATCTCGGTGGCGGAAATAATTTCGAATAGACCCACACAATTTACGAATCCATCCAGTCGCTCCCATCTTTCGAAAGCAGCCTGCAGTGCCAATTGGCATTCAGCTTCCTCGGTGACATCAAACGTCCGGAAATACACTCTGTCTGAATCAAATTGGCTAGCGAGTTGTTTCAGACCATCTGTGTTCTTGTCGAATATTGCCAGACTACATCCTTGTCGGATAAGTTCCTGTGAAATCACCGACCCGAAAGCACCGGCCGCTCCAGCGACCGCGACCACCTGTCCACGAAGATCAAAAAGGGATCGCAAGGGAATGAGTTCCTGGAAGAAACGAGGAGGTGTTGATTATTGAAAGCAAATGATTCGGCGGTTGATTACATGTTCCGCCGATATTTGCCTCCAACTTCAAACAGTGCTGATGTAATTTGACCGACGGAACAACTGCGAACAGCAGACATGAGTTCGGCGAAAACGTTACGGTTCTCCAAGACTGCCGCCTGCAAGGACGCGATTGCGTCTGGCGACTCGTCACGGTGACGATTGTGAAAATCGCTCAATCGTTTTAATTGCGAACGTTTCTCTTCGTCAGTCGACCGCGCCAATTCGGTTTCCTGTTGTTGCTGCGCTTTGGGATTGAGAAACATGTTCACACCGACGATGGGCAAGCTACCGTCGTGCTTCAGCCGCTCGTAATGCAGAGACTGATCCTGGATACAACCACGCTGATAACCCGTTTCCATCGCACCAAGTACACCACCGCGCTGGGATATTGAATCAAATTCGGAAAGCACAGCCTCTTCAACTAGATCAGTCAGTTCCTCCATAATGAAACTTCCCTGATTGGGATTGTCATTCCGCGCCAGACCCCATTCTTTATTGATGATCAACTGAATCGCCATCGCCCGTCGTACTGATTCCTCTGTTGGCGTGGTTATCGCTTCGTCGTAAGCATTTGTGTGCAGACTGTTACAGTTGTCGTAGATCGCAATCAGCGCCTGCAAAGTCGTTCGGATATCGTTGAAATCGATTTCCTGTGCATGAAGCGATCTGCCAGAAGTCTGGATGTGGTACTTCAGTCTTTGGCTTTTTGCATTGGCACCGTATTTTTCCTTCATCGTTACCGCCCAGATCCTGCGTGCAACCCGTCCCATAACCGTGTATTCCGCATCCATTCCATTTGAGAAGAAAAATGAAAGATTTGACGCAAAGTCATCAATATGCATACCCCGTGCAAGATACATTTCCACGTACGTAAATGCGTTGGCAAGTGTAAATGCGAGTTGGGAGATCGGGTTGGCTCCCGCCTCTGCGATGTGGTATCCGGAAATCGAAACCGAATAAAAATTACGGACTTCGTTGGAGATGAAATATTCCTGAATGTCGCCCATCACCTTGAGACTGAATTCGGTCGAAAAGATACAGGTATTCTGACCTTGGTCCTCTTTGAGAATATCTGCCTGAACTGTTCCCCGGACGTTCCTCAGTGCATTCGCTCTGATCGAATCGTATTCGTCATTGTCAGGTTTGCGGCCCTGATCGGATTCAAACGCATCGACCTGCTGGTCGATTGCTGTATTGAGCAGCATTGCAAGATAAGTCGGGGCTGGACCATTAATGGTCATTGAAACCGAGGTTCGGCGGCTGCACAGATCAAATCCGCTGTATAGCACCTTCATATCGTCCAGTGTCGCAATCGACACCCCGGAATTCCCAACTTTCCCGTAAATATCGGGGCGCTTATCCGGGTCAAAACCGTAGAGAGAGACCGAATCGAATGCGGTTGACAATCGTTTGGCTTCCGAATATTCGGACAGTAACTTGAAACGTCGGTTGGTCTTGTGTGGTCCGCCTTCGCCGGCGAACATCCGTGTCGGATCCTCGTCTTTTCGCTTGAACGAAAACACACCGCCTGTGTACGGATAGTGGCCGGGCAGGTTCTCCAGCATAAGCCACTTGAGAAGGTCGCCATGATCATGAAAGCGCGGCACAGAGATTTTCGGGACTTTGGTTCCGGATATAGTCTCCGAAACGAAATCCGATGTTCCCGAGGAATCAAAGTCCTCCATCTGTGCTCGCATGGTGTTGACACGTTGCGGCCATTGTCTGAGCAATGAAGTCGCATCTGCATCCAGCAGTGCTTCACGTTCATCTGCCAAATGCGCTAATATTGAGGAATCACCGAAATCTGCATCTTTCAGCATTTGTTCAGAAGCTCGCAGTTGTTGTATTTCACGTGCGAGCTGTGAAAGTGAACCCACTTTCTTATGGTAATCCCGGACGGTTGTTGCAATTTCACCCAGATATCCGATACGTGCCGGCGGAATGATACTCTGTTGATCGGATGAGATTTTCGATGTCAATTCTGCCGGGAAAGATCTGTTGTTAATCGGCAACCCTAATAGATCTATGATCTTTTGAAAAAGAGCTGTCACACCGTCGTCGCTGAATCTTGAAGAGATTGTCCCGTAAACAGGCATCGAATCTGCTGGCTGATCGAACGCTTCCTGGTTTCTCTGCACCTGCTTGCAGACATCTCGATAGGAGTCCTGCGCACCTTTGGCGTCGAATTTGTTGATCACAACGAGGTCTGCAAAATCAAGCATGTCAATCTTTTCCAGCTGACTCGCTGAACCGTATTCCGGAGTCATCACATAGATCGTCTTATCGACGTAGGGAACGACTGACGTATCGCCCTGCCCGATTCCAGGCGTTTCGACAATGATCAGATTAAAGCCCCAGATTGAACAAGCTTTGATCACGTCGCTTAACAATGACGGAATTCCGCCTCCGGCATTGCGTGTGGCGAGTGAACGCACAAACACCTGTGTGGTGTCTATGGAATTCATACGGATGCGATCACCAAGCAGCGCACCACCGGTCTTTTTACGCGTCGGGTCTACTGCAAGAATAGCAATTCGGGTGTTGGCTTCAGAATACAGCCGAAATCTTCGCACCAGTTCGTCGGTCAGTGACGATTTACCCGAGCCACCCGTACCCGTGATGCCAAGAATCGGCGGAGTCTTCATTCCTGAATCACTTTTATCGAGAAACGAGATCGCATCGGGATTGCCGCGCTCAATCTCACTGATGAGCAATGCAAGATCCTTGGTGTTATTTTTGGCAAGATCCTTCGCAACAAACCCGGGCATTGTTGCTGATTCGCTTCGGCACTTGGAGATCATGTCATCAATCATTCCCTGAAGACCAATTTGCTGACCATCACTGGGAGAGTAGATTCGCGCCACTCCATAATCATGTAATTCGCGAATTTCGTCCGGAACAATAACACCGCCACCGCCGCCGAAAACCTTGATATCCGGGCGACCGAAATCTTGAAGCATGTCAACGATGTACTTGAAATACTCGATGTGTCCGCCCTGGTAGGAACTGACAGCGATTCCATCTGCATCTTCCTGAATCGCGGTAGAGACGACCTCCATGACAGAACGATTGTGTCCCAGATGAATGACTTCCGCACCTGACGATTGTAATATGCGACGGATAACATTGATAGAGGCATCGTGACCGTCGAACAGGCTCGTCGCCGTGACGAATCTCAATGGAAATTCTGATTCCGCCGAGTCGTGGACAAGTCTGATTTTAGGAGCAGTTATCGCCATGAAATTCGTCTATTTCAACACACTAAAAATGCCACAAATTAGTTGTGCTCTGAAGTCTCCGCCTTCGGCGGACCTGCGGATTCAAAACTTCAAATCTGCATTCTTGCCAACGCATTTCCGTTCAAATCGAGCGTCGGAATCTACTGGTCAGGCGGTTGTAGCGTATATTAGCCTATTTTAACAGATTGAAGATGGTACTGCTAAAATCGACTTTGGAAAGGGTGCACGTCAGAATTTTGAGGGATTTCGGTATCATAGATGGACAGCGGAGTTTCCCAGCATAATTGTTAGTATATGATACTATCCATCATGCATATGGAGCCTGAACCAAGCATACCATCGAACAAATCGAATCGCAACGCAACGAACTGGCGAGACAGATCGCCTTGGTCGGCGAATTCCGCCCCGGCAACCTTTATCAATACGCCCGAAAGTGCGGCAATCCGAAATGCCAATGCGCCAATCCCGACGGCACTCTACACCGCGGATGGCTACTGACACGAAAAGTCAGGCGCAAGACGCGCTCTTGCAGCATTCCGGAATCTGCGCCGGATGACACGCGCCGCCAGCTGGACGAGCACCGGCGCTTTTTGGATGTTGATTTCAATCCAATATTAACCCACCCCCTGGGCATTACTTATCCCTCCATCCAGCGGATTCACAACTGAAATTCAGATTCCACCTCATCGTGTTGCGCCGGTCCTGATCGCCCCTATTTGCTTGACTTTGAGTACGATCACACCGGTCCGCTGCGTCGGTGCCCGTCGCAATTGTGAAAGCGCTAGCTGAGGTTGCCGATTTCGATAATCTCGTAGTGATCGGTCAGAAGGTCGAGCAGCGCTGAAGTCATCTTCTCGTCGTCGAACACGCTGACCCATTCGCCGAAACTCAAGTTGGTGGAAACCACGACCGGCACGTGCTCGTAGAGTTTTGATATCAGGTGAAACAGCTGCTGGCGTCTGGTGTGCTGTGTAAGCGGGCAAATCGAAGAGTTTCTGGGCATGCGGCCTCCAATCGACACGATCCCGCAGCCTAACGACTGCTTCCATACGGTCGCGGCCGAAGACCGGGGGGTTGCTCTGGCTACCCGCTATCTGGGATAAGCCGAGTTGTGGTGGATCGTCTGCGACTACAACGCACAGCATCCGGATTACTGCCATCCAGGCGCAGATACTTGCGCACCGTTTTACGGTCAAGATGAAGCTTGCGGGTAATCTGTGAGATGTTCAGCCCTTGGTCTTTGAGTTGGTGAATCATATAAACCCCCTATGCAATATCATGGATCGTGTCCTTTTGAATGAATCATGAAAATCCAGACCATGGGATAAATTTTCCGATATTGCCTTTCTGCCCATTAAAGCGCAGAAAGGCGAATCTTCAGCCTCCAAAAAGTGGGAAATCTAATTCGGTGATGACAACAGTCATGTGCTGATCGATCCGAAGTTGGCTACACTCAGCTGCGAGCGAGTCAGCCCACACGCCCGCCAGTGCCGGGGAGTTATCCACGTTTGCGCAGCGGTCGAGCGCGAGGTGCCAAAAAGGAGATTCTTCGACGCTTCACGGCAAGTGGTGATCGGCGACGGAGCTAATTGGATTTGGAACATTTGCTCTGAGATCTTTCCCCAGACGATTCAGATTTTGGATATCTACCATACCAAAGAAAAATCGTGGGATTTGGGCAAACGGATTTATGGCCGCAGTACTGATCTTGCCAGGCAGTGGTTGGCGGCTCGAATCGTTGAACTCAATACCGGTAACGTCGAAGGATTGGTTGAGGCATCGACGCATGATGGTGTGATTCAGGCGCTCGGATTTTGCCAGCGCAACGGCGATCGCATGCGCTATGGTGAATTCCGCACCAAGGGGTTGTGCGTCTCAAGTGCAGTGGTTGAAGCCGGATGCAAAAACGTCATTGGTACACGGCTCAAAAAAGCGGAATGCACTGGAGTGTCAGAGGCGCGAACGAAATTGCGGCTGTGCGTAGTTGCGTCAAACGCCACCTTTTCGATGATTACTGGTACCAAAGAATAGTCGGAATATGACTTTTACCATATTTCAGACGCACACCCCTGGTTAAATTGCGTCAGAACTTCACCGCCAGGTTGAACATGATGCCGCGCTCGGGTTTCGCGAGTTCCCGCTCTCGCATCAATATGTAGAGTTTCGAGTCAACACCAGAGGGTTCGGAGGTGAGCCGAACTCCCAAATGTGCACGCTGAAGTGCACTTTGCTCGGCGAATTCCGCAAACGGCGTCAGCATCGCCGGCCGGTTCGGCAATGCGATTCCGTAGCCTATGTGCACTTCGATGCTTTCCTTCACCGCCAGGTTGCTGCCAATCTGCGATAGTCGCTGATCCTCCCACAGTTGGTTGGTGTTGTCCACATCTGTCCCCCAGTCGCTCCTGAGCGATGCCGAAAAGCCGCTTCCGCCAGTGTGTGGCATCAGTCGCATTTGCAAACTGGCCCCCCACTCGTCGTAGCCGGTTGCGGAATGCACCAAAAGCTTGCGCACACGCACCTCGGCGACACTGCGATCTTTCTCGTAGCGGATGCCGCCTGTCACGTCCAGCCCTGAACCGGTTTCACCATCACCACCGTCGTGACGGCCGATGATTCCAGCATGCGGCACGACTTCGGCTCCGTTGGTCGTCTTGTACCGCTTCGATCCTTCCAGTCCGGCACGGACTTGACTGGCAAAAGTGCGCAGATTGCCAAGATTACCGTCGCTTTCGCCGGTTTTCAGCATAATCCCGCTTGCTTCGATACGTGTCCCCAGCTCCACACCTTTAACGGGTCGCATAGTCAGATGCAACCCCGTTGCCGCCATGGACATCTTCAAGGTACTCCTCTGGGTAATCGAATTCGGTTGCGAGCGCATGGCCTTACCGCTGCCGACACCCAGAATCGCCCATCCCTCAAGGTCGTCAGACAGCTTCCACTGGCCGTAGGGATGAACCGCGGTCAGACGCGTTTCAAGCAACCCACCGTCCTGATTGAATTTCATCCGGCCTGAGGTTCCCCCAATTGCAACACCTTTCAGCCACTCATCGGTGTGTGCGTCAACACCCAGATAAAACGATTCCAAAGAGCCGTCATAAGTGGCCGGTTCCCCGGAATCTCTGCTGAAGTTTGTATAATCGCCCCGCCCCCAGATACTCCAACGATGCCCGGATGCGTCTGCTGCATCGGCGTCAGACAGCGACAAGGTAAACGAGCTGCGAGCAAGGAGCTCACGATCGCCCAGACTCAGAATTCCGCTTTGTGAACCCGCATTGAATGGCGTACCTGCATGACAGCCGACACTAGACCTGGCCAGAGTGCTACCGCGGTGCGCGGCAACTGCCGGAGCGCACACCGTGCGTCGAACGACGCCACCATTGAACGGATCGCTGTACCCGCCACCACTGAGTGGAACGCTTTGCCCTGCAATCTGCAGCTGCTTGCTGCCGGAACCTCTTCCCGAATCAAACTGCGTGCGAATATTCCCGATGGCGGAACTCATTATCTGACTTCCAATCGTTGCCATTGCGTGCTCCAACACCAATGAAGTCGCCGACAGGGAAAACTCGAATAACATTGCAAACGGACTAAAACTCGCTACCACTGCACAAACACGGATACCATCATCCGTGGAGTCCAACGGATTCCACTTTCCATCCTCGTACCTGCCTATCTGTAGCGGTTTACCTACGCTTTCCGAGGCTCGCCTGATTTGTGAGTCAGCTGGCGCAAACAAGCATACGGCGGCGCTCTGACCTGCCAATCCCTGCACGTCAATATCGATAGCACTGTCCCCGTCGACACGGTAAAGCGGGCTTTGACGCACCACCGAACTTGCCGCCTCGCCTATCGTGACATTCAGGTTTTCTGTCGGTTGTGCCGGCAATTCCAACGCAACCATCTCCGGTACAGTGCCGGAGCGATTGACTGTCACCGTATGCTCACCGAGATCGAAAATTTGTGTGCCGGGGGACGTCGGCGTAATTGACAGAATCAGCTTGTCATCGTTTGTTATCGTCCCTGTCGCTTCAATCGTAGCGAAATTCCTAAGTGATGCTCCGCTCCCGATAGTGCCGTCAATTGTAATAGTGAACTGCTCGTCAGCCTCCGGATTCGAATCCTCCGATGAACTAACGCTGATAGTCACCGAAATATCACCTGTTGGAATAGTAGCAGTTGCGCTCGGCGCGGTGTAGTCACTGCTATCGACCGGTTTCGTCCCTGAGGGGGTGACTGCTACGCTCAGCGAGGCTGCACCCGTCGGCATTGTCGACATTGTCACCGTAAACTCCAGGTCGTTGCCCTCGACTGCCGAAACATCCGACATTGTCAGCGTCGGAGTCGATTCATCATCGGAAATCTTTAAATTCACCGTTGACGGGCCGGTGATGCCCTGAGAGTTCGAAGCCGACCCTGATACGTCCACCGACTTTTGAAGATTGTCAAATACAGTGTCGTCGACCGCTGTTATGGTTACCGTCCCTGTGCTGGTCAATGCACCGGCCGCAATGCTCAGGCTGGTGTTCGCGCTCAATGAAAAGTGAGTGCTGAGGGTGTTCGATCCCGCCGCTGCCGACACCGCGATCGTGGTTGAATCGCTGGACGCATGATCCAGCGTTGCGGTCACCGTCGCCGAACCGCCGTTCTCATTGATGGCGCTTGCCGACAGATTCAGTGTCACGGTCGGCGCTGCCTCATCATCGTTGACCGTCACATCGACCGCATTGTTAGTGCCATGTACCGTATAGTCGGCACCCGTCGTCACCGTCACCGTCACCGTACCGTCGGCCTCGTCAGTGCTGTCGTCGACCGTCGACACCGTATATGTCGCACTGGTCGCATCGGCCGAAATGCTCACAGTCTTTGGACCCTCGTCGCCGGAGGCCACATAGTCGCCCGACTCGGATACCGTCAGCTCCACCGTCAGCGCCTGATACGGTGCCGGGGAAATACTCAGTGTGAACGACGCAGCATCCCCCTCGGTCACCGCACTGTCGCCCGATATGCTGATCTCCGGCACATCGTCATCGTTGACCGTCACACTGTCTGTATTGTCGGTGCCATGCACCGTATAGTCGGTACCCGTCGCCAGCGTCACCGTCACCGTACCGTCGGCCTCATCCTGGCTGTCGCCGACCGTCGACACCGTATATGTCGCACTGGTCGCGTCCGCCGGAATGGTCACAGTCTTTGAACCCTCGTCGCCGGACGCCACATAGTCGCCCGACTCGGATACCGTCAGCTCCACCATCAGCGCCTGATGCGGTGCCGGGGAAATGCTCAGTGTGAACGACGCAGCGGTGCCCTCGGTCACCGCACTGCCGCCCGAAATGCTGATCTCCGGCACATCGTTATCGCTCACCGTCACATTGACTGCATTGCTGGGGGCACGCACCGTATAGCCAGTACCCGGCGCCAGCGTCACCGTCACCGTACCGTCGGCCTCGTCAGTGCTGTCGCCGACCGTCGACACCGTATATCTCGCACTGGTCGCATCGGCCGGAATGGTCACAGTCTTTGGACCCTCGTCGCCGGAGGCCACATAGTCACCCGACTCGGATACCGTCAGCTCCACCTTCAGCGCCTGATACGGTGCCGGGGAAATACTCAGTGTGAACGACGCAGCATCCCCCTCGGTCACCACCGCACTGTCGCCCGATATGCGGATCTCCGGCACATCGTCATCGTTGACCATCACACTGTCTGTATTGTCGGTGCCATGCACCGTATAGCCGGTACCCGTCGCCAGCGTCACCGTCACCGTACCGTCGGCCTCGTCAGTGCTGTCGCCGACCGTCGACACCGTATACGTCGCACTGGTCATGTCGGCCGGAATGGTCACAGTCTTTGGACCCTCGTCGCCGGACGCCACATAGTCACCCGACTCGGATACCGTCAGCTCCACCGTCAGGTCGGCCGCCGGTGCCGTCAGCGCCGACACCGTGAACGTCGCATCATCCCCCTCGGTCACCACCGCACTGTCGCCCGATATGCTGATCTCCGGCGGGTCGTCATCGTTGACCGTCACACTGTCCGCATTGTCGGGTGAATCTGCCACCGTATAGTCGGTACCCGTCGCCAGCGTCACCGTCACCGTACCGTCGGCCTCATCCTGGCTGTCGCCGACCGTCGACACCGTATACGTCGCACTGGTCGCATCGGCCGAAATGCTCACAGTCTTTGGACCCTCGTCGCCGGAGGCCACATAGTCGCCCGACTCGGATACCGTCAGCTCCACCGTCAGCGCCTGATACGGTGCCGGGGAAATACTCAGTGTGAACGACGCAGCATCCCCCTCGGTCACCGCACTGCCGCCCGATATGCTGATCTCCGGCACATCGTCATCGTTGATCTGCACGTTGGCCGCATTGTCGGGTGAATCTGCCACCGTATAGTCGGTACCCGTCGCCAGCGTCACCGTCACCGTACCGTCGGCCTCATCCTGGCTGTCGCCGACCGTCGACACCGTATACGTCGCACTGGTCATGTCGGCCGGAATGATTACAGTCTTGCTCCCCTCGTCGCCGGAAGCCACATAGTCACCCGACTCGGATACCGTCAGCTCCACCGTCAGGTTGGCCGCCGGTGCCGTCAGCGCCGACACCGTGAACGTCGCATCATCCCCCTCGGTCACCACCGCACTGTCGCCCGATATGCTGATCTCCGGCACATCGTCATCGTTGATCTGCACGTTGGCCACATTGTCGGGTGAATCTGCCACCGTATAGTCGGTACCCGTCGCCAGCGTCACCGTCACCGTACCGTCGGCCTCATCCTGGCTGTCGCCGACCGTCGACACCGTATACGTCGCACTGGTCGCATCGGCCGAAATGCTCACAGTCTTTGGACCCTCGTCGCCGGAGGCCACATAGTCGCCCGACTCGGATACCGTCAGCTCCACCGTCAGCGCCTGATACGGTGCCGGGGAAATACTCAGTGTGAACGACGCAGCATCCCCCTCGGTCACCACCGCACTGTCGCCCGATATGCTGATCTCCGGCACATCGTCATCGTTGATCTGCACGTTGGCCGCATTGTCGGGTGAATCTGCCACCGTATAGTCGGTACCCGTCGCCAGCGTCACCGTCACCGTACCGTCGGCCTCATCCTGGCTGTCGCCGACCGTCGACACCGTATACGTCGCACTGGTCGCATCGGCCGAAATGCTCACAGTCTTTGGACCCTCGTCGCCGGAGGCCACATAGTCGCCCGACTCGGATACCGTCAGCTCCACCGTCAGCGCCTGATACGGTGCCGGGGAAATACTCAGTGTGAACGACGCAGCATCCCCCTCGGTCACCACCGCACTGTCGCCCGATATGCTGATCTCCGGCACATCGTCATCGTTGATCTGCACGTTGGCCGCATTGTCGGGTGAATCTGCCACCGTATAGTCGGTACCCGTCGCCAGCGTCACCGTCACCGTACCGTCGGCCTCATCCTGGCTGTCGCCGACCGTCGACACCGTATACGTCGCACTGGTCGCATCGGCCGAAATGCTCACAGTCTTTGGACCCTCGTCGCCGGAGGCCACATAGTCGCCCGACTCGGATACCGTCAGCTCCACCGTCAGCGCCTGATACGGTGCCGGGGAAATACTCAGTGTGAACGACGCAGTATCCCCCTCGGTCACCACCGCACTGTCGCCCGATATGCGGATCTCCGGCACATCGTCATCGTTGATCTGCACGTTGGCCGCATTGTCGGGTGAATCTGCCACCGTATAGTCGGTACCCGTCGCCAGCGTCACCGTCACCGTACCGTCGGCCTCATCCTGGCTGTCGCCGACCGTCGACACCGTATACGTCGCACTGGTCGCATCGGCCGAAATGCTCACAGTCTTTGGACCCTCGTCGCCGGAGGCCACATAGTCGCCCGACTCGGATACCGTCAGCTCCACCGTCAGCGCCTGATACGGTGCCGGGGAAATACTCAGTGTGAACGACGCAGTATCCCCCTCGGTCACCACCGCACTGTCGCCCGATATGCGGATCTCCGGCACATCGTCATCGTTGACCATCACACTGTCTGTATTGTCGGTGCCATGCACCGTATAGCCGGTACCCGTCGCCAGCGTCACCGTCACCGTACCGTCGGCCTCGTCAGTGCTGTCGCCGACCGTCGACACCGTATACGTCGCACTGGTCATGTCGGCCGGAATGGTCACAGTCTTTGGACCCTCGTCGCCGGACGCCACATAGTCACCCGACTCGGATACCGTCAGCTCCACCGTCAGGTCGGCCGCCGGTGCCGTCAGCGCCGACACCGTGAACGTCGCATCATCCCCCTCGGTCACCACCGCACTGTCGCCCGATATGCTGATCTCCGGCGGGTCGTCATCGTTGACCGTCACACTGTCCGCATTGTCGGGTGAATCTGCCACCGTATAGTCGGTACCCGTCGCCAGCGTCACCGTCACCGTACCGTCGGCCTCATCCTGGCTGTCGCCCACTGTCGCCACTGTATACGTCGCGCTGGTCATGTCGGCCGGTATGATTACAGTCTTGCTCCCCTCGTCGCCGGAAGCCACATAGTCACCCGACTCGGATACCGTCAGCTCCACCGTCAGGTTGTCCGTCAGTACCGTAAGTGACGACACCGTGAACGTCGCATCATCCCCCTCGGTCACCACCGCACTGTCGCCCGAAACGCTGATCTCCGGCGGGTCGTCATCGTTGATATTCACGTTGGCCGCATGGTCGGGTGAATCTGCCACCGTATAGCCGGTAGCCGGCGACAAAACCACTGATATCACGCCATTGCCCTCGTCCTGGCTGTCGCCCACCGTCGCCACCGTATACGTCGCACTGGTCATGTCGGCCGGAATGATTACAGTCTTGCCCCCCTCGTTGCTTGAGTCCACATGATCGCCAAACGAGGTGGACTCAATTACCCATAACTCCACCGTCAGGTTGTCCGTCAGTACCGTAAGTGACGACACCGTGAACGTCGCATCATCCCCCTCGGTCACCACCGCACTGTCGCCCGAAACGCTGATCTCCGGCGGGTCGTCATCGTTGATATTCACGTTGGCCGCATGGTCGGGTGAATCTGCCACCGTATAGCCGGTAGCCGGCGACAAAACCACTGATATCACGCCATTGCCCTCGTCCTGGCTGTCGCCCACCGTCGCCACCGTATACGTCGCACTGGTCATGTCGGCCGGAATGATTACAGTCTTTTCCCCCTCGTTGCTTGAGTCCACATGATCGCCAAACGGGGTGGACTCAATTACCCATAACTCCACTGTCAGGTTGGCCGCCGGTGCCGGACTCGCAGACACCGTGAACGACGCAGCACCTCCCTCGGTCACCACCGCACTGTCGCCCGAAATGCTGATCTCCGGCGTTTGTGCGTTCGCCAACGGTGTAACTGCTGGCAGTGCTGCGACTGCAATGAAAAGCGTAACAAGAAACTGTACCAGTTGCGCGTGCGAGAGCGAAATATCCATTTGCCTCCGTTGCCGCAACGTTAAATTACCTTGCAATCTGGTCACACCGCTCCGGCGATTGGACACAATTGTGTTTGCTATCATCCAGCGATTCTCATTATGGGAATTTTAGGGATTATAAACTTCACTTATCCATTGGAATTATTTTCTAATTCCACTAATCTCGAAGATCGTTCTGTTTTGCCTTGATGTCGCGGTTATTGATGCGCGGTGTGCTCATCAATCGCTGAGCAATTCGTTGTGCCCGCCGGTGAACTTCTTCGGATATCGCCCGACCGCGTACTTTCAATTTTGACTCGGCTGCCTGCTTCATCTGTTCAGCACCTGAATATGACCACTCAATGCAACCTTCCATCAACACCACAGACCAGATCCTTGTTCAACAGCCGCTTGCCGATAAATCCAGCTGCGATGAACTCCATTTGCCTGACCGTATCCAGCTCCCGAAGGTTATGCCGCCCGGCAAATTCACTTACATAACGACCCGGATGTTTCTTGCTCATCTTGTGGTACGTGCCCTTATGGGCTCGCTTGAGCATCGACCAGAAACTTTCGATGCCGTTGATATGAATGTCTCCATCAACATATTCACCACTTGAATGCTTGACATAGTGATGCCTGAAGTCGTCCAGTTCCTGATAACTGACAAAGTCATCACAATGCACCGTTGAGCCTGGCGCCGCACCTTCGCAGATGAATCCATGCAGCGTCGAACGCTTTGTGTCCTCAATCACTTTTGCCTTGATCCGCCTGGTTTGTCGTTGTTTCATGCCAACACAGCCGTTTTGCCAACCGCACCACGACCGGCTTTGAGCTTGTTCGATTCATGCTTGTTCTTCTCAATGCCACCAACGCAAGTCTCATCGACTTCCACTGTCCCAGTGTAGACAGCACTGTCGTCGGCCAATGCAGATCTGATCTTGAGCAGCATCCGCCAGGCCGATGGCTGCGATATGCCAAGGTCGCGGTGCAGCTTCATTGATGAGACACCCTTGCGACTGGTTGCCACCAGGTATACCGCAATCGCCCACTGGCGAAGGGATATATGCGAACCTTCCAGAATCGTTCCATGACGGGCAGAGAAGTGCTTCCGGCAAGTTCTGCACTTGTGAGGCAGAGGCTTGCCATTGGCCACCTCGTAGGTGTTGGTGCCGCCACAGCGATGACAGACCGCCACGCCGTCTTTCCAAATAATCGACTCAAACCACTTTCTTGCTGTTGTCTCGTCTGGAAACATCTCAAATAACTCAAGCAGTGTGATGCCCTTGCTGTGCGATTTTCCAGGTGAATTGCGTTGCGGCATAATTTGATCTACTCGTGCGGAATAATTTTCTGAATTCTTCTCTCGAATTGTAGAATATTCCGTTGGGTTAGTTACGTTTATAACCCCCATTTTTTACCTGGTGAAGAATGCTCTGATTTCACCTTGATATCAATCAAGAGATAAAAAGCATATAAAACAATGAGTTGGAACTTGTACTTTAGGGCGGTTTATGTTGTAACTGAAGTCCATGGATTTCACGGTCGACAATCTGATCAACAAACTGCGGGCCATCCTAGAAACATTGCCCGACTCGCGCACCGGTAATAATTTCAGTTTCAATTCACCGACATCGCGATGTCGGCGTTTTCCGCATTCTTCATGCGGTATCCCTCATTTCTGGATCACCAGCGCCGCTTCCAGCAAGCACATAACCGTCATGCCGGTCAGTCGCTGTTCGGCATCGCACGCATTCCCACGGACAACCACATTCGTGAAAAACTCGATCACATCGACTGCCAGCTGCTGTATCCGGCGTTCGACATGGCGCTTGAACAATTGGTTGAGAATCAGGCCCTTGGCGAGTTTTCCAGACTCGATGACAAAATCCTGATCGCCATCGACGGCTCGCAGTTCCATCACTCGGAAAAGATTCAATGTCCCCAGTGCAGCACCCGATATCACAAAAAGTCCAACACAGTCTCCTATGCCCACAGCGTGCTGTGTGCCACCGTGGTGGCCGACGGCCACAACCGGGCAATACCACTGCGTCCGGAGTTCATCACACCGCAGGACGGTGACCGTAAACAGGACTGTGAGACCAAAGCCGCCCACCGCTGGATTCAACGCCATCTGCGACACTATCGACACCTTCGACCGGTCATTCTCGGCGATGATCTTTTCGCCCACCACCCGATCTGCCACAGCATTGTCGAGGCCGGATATGATTTTATGTTCACCGCCCTGCCCGGTTCCCACAAAACCCTCTACAGCTACCTTGATGGATTGCAACTGAATCGCAAAGTCACCCGTCCGGGGCGAAAAAAGGGTCCGGGTCGGGAAACCCGGACCTATCGGTGGTCCAAGTGGCCATTGCCGATCCGCGACACCAATGATGCGCTGCAGGTGTATTGGTTCTCGATGCACATCCAGTATCGAGGCAAAACCACCTATGAAAACCATTTCATCACCTCCATCGAACCCACCGAAGACAAATTCGTGGGGCTGGCCAACGGTGCCCGGGCACGTTGAAAAATCGAAAATGAGTCGTAATGTGCGCCGCACATTACGACTCTAATGTTGACAGAAAAATAATGTTACAAGTTGTCGCCTGAACCTTTCAGCAGCTGAGGACTCCCTTTTCAGCGAGAAAACACCTGTTCAATCGGTTGGGACTGGTTCAATTTCCACCATCAGGTGAGCCTGATAGTTGTTTTCCGGTGCGAAAACGTGGCAGGGCAAACGAATCGGCTATTTCCCGAACCTGGCCATGTGCTGGCGTGCTGCAATCGGCATGGTTGCCGGATTGCTGTGGTTCAGTGCTGATTTCAATCCGAAATTGACCCACCTCTGAAGCCCAATACCAACATCAGCAAGCCATTGCGACCCAGTTCTATGAGAAAATCAGACACACTTCGGTGCTGCAACACCTTCATGGCGTAAAACGCATTGACCATCGCCTCAATCGGACAGTCCGTTCGTCCACTGTTGTTGCGATGCAGACGAATCTGTCGGATAATTTCATGATTCTCAGTCCGTCGCTGAAGTTGGGACAGCAGGTTTCTGAGTGGTTAAAGAGTGCCGCCGTGTCGCAGGTCCAACCAGAATAGTTCATGATTGACGAACGATGTCATGAGTCGTCTCCCTGTGTGGTTTTCTGGTTTTATATTGTGTGGGACAACAGCCAGTTCATGGCACCTTTTATCAATAGTAACAATAGGATAAGCCGGCAATTGAGGATGCAGCGAGGCCATGCAGTTGGCGTGGAAATTTCGGTTTCCGCCCTCGATATGGCTGAACAGACCCGTATGTCGGGGCAAAAATATTTTACGGCCGCTGATGCCCACACCGAATCAAACAGTTAGTTTTATCGAAAATGTCTCTTGTAAATACATGAAATCTCAATGACGTTACTTGATCTCGAACCACAGGACAACTATGGAAACATTGAATTCGGCAAGTTCGCGTTTTGTCCGGGTGGACAATTTCCCTCAGCCCAGTTGAGCACCTCTGATTGCAGAAAATTCATGGCAAATCGGATAGTAACCTCTTACGATGTTCACAATTCCAGAGTTGCACACATGGAATTCCCGTAATTTCATCATTCATTCGCCCAAGTTTGAACGAAAAGGTGCTGCGCAGCGGCTCACTTAAAAGTAACTTCTGCGTCTCTGGCAATAAAACGAGGAATCCTGCTTGTTTTTGGTTAATATTCAAGGTTAAATGATTGTAGTTACGCAAGTGCTATTGACAAAGTTTCTATTGCGGTACTGCAGACCTCAAACTGACGGTTTAAATGACAACAAAGCAACAACTTATTCGACGGGCTGAAAGTTTCTGCGAGCGACTTGGGATTAAGTTGCCCATTGTGCTTGCGCCTATGGCCGGAGCATGTCCCACGGAGCTCTCGATCAAAGTGGCCGAAAGCGGTGGTCTCGGTGCTTGCGGAGTTCTTCTGATGAGTCCTGAACAGATTATTGAATGGAGCAGAACCTTCAAGTCGGCAAGTGACGGTCAGTTCCAGCTCAACAACTGGATTCCGGATCCCGAATCGGCTCGTGACATTCACAAGGAACAGCTGGTCCGAG
The DNA here is from genome assembly GCA_951813075.1 of Arenicellales bacterium. Lineage (GTDB taxonomy): Bacteria > Pseudomonadota > Gammaproteobacteria > Arenicellales > JAJDZL01 > JAJDZL01. Next base: position 935,291 of record OX638343.1, read on the forward strand.
ACTTTCTGAGTCAATTCAGTGACCAGGATCAACCCGATGTCGTCGATACTGCCACTCCTGAATTTGATGCGCAGTGTGAAGCCATGCTTGAATCAAGCCCGCGTGTGATTTCAAGCATTATGGGTGTCTATCCGGATGAATTCATCACGCGAATGAAATCACGGGGAATTATCTGGTTTGCCACCGCAACGACAGTGCGGGAAGCTATTGAAGCAGAAGAAAAAGGTGCCGATGTGATTGTCGCCCAGGGTATTGAGGCTGGTGGTCATCGGGGTACGTTCAACGCCGACGAAGCAGAACAGTCGATGGCCGGGCTATTTTCACTTATACCTGCTATTGCGGATGTGGTTAGATTACCGGTTGTTGCTACCGGTGGTATTGCGGACGCCCGAGGCATTGCATCGGCAATTGTTCTAGGCGCGTCAGCAGTTCAGATCGGCACTGGTTTCCTGCGATGCCCTGAGTCCGGTATACCGACAGCATGGGCTGACGCGATCGGAAATTCCGCTCCCGATTCGACGATGCTCACTCGCGCGTTTACCGGAAGATTGGGACGATCGATCGCAACTGCCTACGCTCAAGCTGCGGCCTCATCCGATGCGCCGATTCCCCGGCCGTACCCCATACAGCGAGCGCTCACCAAACAAATGACAGCCGCTGGACGTCGTAACAACGATCTGGACAGAATTCAGGCTTGGGCTGGCCAATCTGCGTCACTGGCAAAAGCTGTTGCCGCAGACAAACTGGTTCGTAAACTATGGGATGAGGCATTGAGCCTGCTGTCCTGAATCATACTGAAAATTTGTCGATTCTATAACTACCGAATTTCCCGCTAGTATCTGTTCAACAAAACAAAGCACGTGATGCTGACAAATGAACTCTGAAAATTATCCGATGCGGGCGATTAGGGTATATTGATTGATTTTAATTTCCGCAAATTCCATTCAATATCAGGCACAATGACGAATTCATTCAAAGTTTTGGACCCGGATTACGAGACAAAAGCCAGAGCGAGTTTTACCAGTCAGGGAATCATGCGTCTGTTGGGGGCGACGATGCGTAACGTGGTGCCCGGACGCTGTATAATCGACTTGCCTTTCAACGAGAACCTGACGCAGCAAGACGGGTTCTTTCACGCGGGGGCAACCAGTACAATCGCCGACTCTGCAGGAGGATACGCAGCTCTGACGCTGATGCCCGCCGGTAGTCGAATCTTGACCGTGGAATTCAAAATCAATCTGGTTGCACCAGCGTTGGGCGATAGGCTTTCTGCACAAGCAACAGTAGTCAAACCTGGAAAAACCTTGACCGTATCTACCATTGATGTGTTCGCGTATTCTGGTGATAATCGAAAATTGTGCGCAATCATGCAGCAAACCGCAATTTGTATTCCGCAATCAGGATAATTGGTGATGGGTAACGAATATTCGACACTGAATTTTGGATTGGGTGAGATCGCCGACATGCTTCGGGAAAGCGTTCGCGAGTTCGCCACGAATGAGATCCAACCGAGAGCAGCCGAAATTGATCAATCAAATGAGTTCCCGTCTGACATGTGGAAGAAGATGGGTGATGTGGGACTGCTCGGCATAACGGTTGAGGAAGAATTTGGCGGTTCGGGTATGGGCTACCTTGAACATGTAATTGCGATGGAGGAAATAAGCCGGGCTTCAGCATCTGTTGGTCTTTCCTATGGAGCACACTCAAACCTGGCGGTCAACCAGATTCGTAGAAACGGTACAGACGAGCAAAAGCGAAAATATCTGCCTCGATTGATCAGTGGTGACCATGTCGGGGCACTGGCGATGTCGGAACCGAACGCAGGGTCCGATGTCGTCAATATGAAACTACGGGCAGAAGCCAAAAACAGCCACTACGTTCTCAACGGCAGCAAAATGTGGATTACCAATGGGCCTGATGCCGACGTACTTGTGGTATACGCCAAAACATCGCCGGAAACTGGATCAAGAGGCATCACAGCCTTCATTATCGAAAGGCAATTCAAAGGATTTTCTACTGGACAGAAGCTGGACAAATTGGGTATGCGCGGTTCGAATACCGGTGAATTGATCTTTGAGAACTGCTCGGTTCCAGCAGAAAACGTACTGGGCAAGGTTGGCAGCGGTGTTGAGGTGCTGATGAGTGGTCTGGACTACGAACGGGTTGTACTCGCCGGCGGCCCGCTTGGCATTATGCAGGCATGTCTGGACGTGGTCGTTCCCTATATTCATGAACGCAGGCAGTTCGGAAAAGCTATTGGCGAATTTCAGCTCATACAAGGTAAACTGGCAGATATGTACTCTACGTTGAATGCTTCACGCGCCTACGCTTACGCGGTTGCAAAAGCTTGCGACAGACGCGAGACCACACGCAAGGATGCCGCTGCTGTCATCCTCTTTACCGCAGAAAAGGCAACCTGGTGCGCGCTTGAGGCAATACAAGCCATGGGTGGCATGGGATACGTCAATGAAACGCCGACCGGACGTCTGCTCAGGGATGCCAAACTCTATGAAATTGGTGCCGGTACCAGCGAAATCCGTCGTATGCTGATCGGACGGGAACTTTTTACGGAATCGCAATAGATGCGAAATCAAAAGGAGACAGACAAAATGCAAGCTTCCTCAGTAGTGTTAACCGGGATGGCCCGAACTCCGATCGGAGGATTTCAGGGTCGCCTCGCCACTAAATCTGCGCCCGAACTGGGTAGCAGTTCGATTAAGGCGGCTCTCGACGATGCTGACATCCAAGGCGCTGATGTCGATGAAGTACTCATGGGCTGTGTGCTGCCAGCCGGAATGGGACAAGCCCCTGCCCGTCAGGCGGCGCTTGCCGCAGGTATACCAAAATCCGTTGGTTGTACGACAGTTAATAAAATGTGCGGGTCCGGAATGAAGACTGTGATGCTAGGCTACGATTCGATTGTAGCGGGAACCAACTCAGTCGTGGCCGCAGGTGGGATGGAAAGCATGACCAACGCACCTTATCTGCTGCCGAAAGCCAGGGGCGGATTGAAAATGGGACATGGACAATTGATGGACCACATGTTCACGGATGGACTGGAAGATGCTTATGAAAAAGGTTCATTGATGGGAGCGTTTGCGGAAGACTGCGCGCAAGCATATCAATTCGGTCGCGAGGCGCAGGATAATTTCGCCATTGAGTCCCTCACTCGGGCACAGAAAGCAACCGAGAACGGTACCTTCGAGCGGGAAGTCACTGCGGTTGAGGTAACAACCCGCAAGGATCAGTATGTCGTTTCAACAGATGAGCAACCTGAAACAACCAACACAGAGAAAATCCCTTTCTTAAGACCTGCATTTCGTAAAGATGGAACGGTAACTGCCGCCAATTCAAGCTCAATTTCTGATGGTGGCGCCAGTGTGATTCTCATGTCTCTGGCAGAAGCGGAAAGACGTGGAACGAGAGTGATTGCAAATCTGGTCGGCCACTCTACCTATGCGGCAGAGCCAAATCTTTTCCCAACTGCACCCATCGGCGCTATCAAGCGACTGCTTGAAAAACTCAACTGGTCGGTCGATGACATAGAGCTTTTTGAAATCAATGAAGCGTTCGCCGTCGTAACTATGGCAGCAATGCAAAGTCTGGGTCTGCCACACGACCGTGTAAATATCCACGGTGGTGCCTGTGCGCTTGGGCATCCAGTCGGCGCTTCCGGCGCTCGCATACTGGTAACACTCATAGCAGCAATGGAAAAATATGACCTTAAGCGCGGTGTTGCGTCCTTGTGCATCGGAGGTGGGGAAGCCACCGCAATTGGCGTGGTTCGTGCATAAATGAGTAATCAACAAACCACCGGATGGAATTCAAGATGAGTAAGACTGTAGACTTTTATTTCGATTTTTCCTCTCCCTACGGATACCTCTCCAGTGAGAAAATCGAAGATCTGGCCGATCGTTGCGATTGCACAGTTGTGTGGCGCCCCTACCTGATGGGTGTTGTTATGAAAATCACCGAACGCAAGCCTCTGGTGCACATTCCAATGCTCAGTGATTACAGTAAAAAGGATTTGAACCGATTCGCACGCTTTGAGGGCATAGAATTCAATCAGCCCTCAACCTTCCCAATCGCTACTGTCGTCGCCTGCAGAGCCTATTACTGGCTGGAACGAATCGACAAGGAAAAAGCCAAGGAGTTGGCGCGTGCTTTGTTTCGCGCATATTTCATTCAAGATGAAATGATTTCACAACGGGATGTTGTGATCTCAATCGCCGCCGGTTTGGGGATAGATTCAAATGACTTGAGGGCGGCACTTGAAGATGTATCGATCAAACAAGCAGTTCGAGATGCGACAGATGGAGCTGTAAAACAAGAAATCTTTGGATCCCCATTTTTTGTTGTTGACGACGAACAATTCTGGGGCCATGATCGTATGGGACTGCTTGAAGCGTGGATCAAGACGGGCGGTTGGTAATCAGTTTGTAAGGAACGCACTGCTTAGTCATGGCTGTCATTGAGTCGCAAATCAACACCGATAGTTCCGACTTTCAAGACCGAAAAAAGACGATGACGCGTCTTGTCGAGGAGCTTGATGCCATACTGAATGCAATCAAGTCAGGTGGCAGCGAAACCGCTCGGAAAAAACACACTGCCCGAGGCAAACTGCTTGTCAGAGACCGAATCCAGTTGCTTCTGGACAAAGGTTCACCATTTCTAGAAATCGCACCCTATGCTGCCTTTGAAATGTACGGTGGAGATGTCCCATCAGCAGGCATCGTAACTGGAATTGGTTCGGTCTGCGGACAGGAAGTGATGATCTTCGCGAACGATGCAACAGTAAAAGGCGGGACCTACTACCCGACTACTGTCAAGAAACACCTGCGAGCGCAGGAGATTGCGTCGGAGAATCACCTGCCCTGCATATATTTGGTCGACTCCGGCGGTGCCTTTCTTCCTTTGCAGGACGATGTCTTTCCCGATCGGGAACATTTCGGACGTATTTTCTACAATCAAGCCAATATGTCGGCTGCAGGTATTCCTCAGATCGCTTCCGTTATGGGCTCGTGTACCGCAGGTGGCGCCTATGTGCCTTCCATGTGTGATGAATCCGTAATCGTTCGTGAGCAGGGAACCATTTTTCTGGGCGGACCTCCGTTGGTCAAGGCTGCAACCGGTGAAACAGTTTCCGCTGAAGATCTAGGTGGGGCGGATGTGCATTCACGCCGATCCGGAATCACCGATCACTATGCAAGCGATGATCAGCATGCTCTTTCAATCGTTCGCGATATTGTGCGCAATCTCAATCGAACAAAATCCACTTCAGTACGTCTTCAGAAACCCGAAGACCCCTTGTATGATGCAAGCGAAATTTATGGAATCATTCCAACCGATCTGCGTCAAGGTTACGATGTGCGAGAAATCATCGCACGCTTGGTGGACGGCAGTGAGTTTCACGAATTCAAACAGCTGTATGGCGACACTCTGGTCTGTGGATTTGCGCATCTGATGGGGTATCCTGTCGGTATAGTCGCAAACAACGGTATCCTCTATTCGGAATCCGCACTCAAAGCTACTCACTTCATCGAGCTTTGCTGCCAGCGCAATATTCCTTTGATCTTTCTGCAGAACATCGCAGGATTCATGGTTGGTCAGAAGTACGAAGCAGGTGGAATAGCGAAGGATGGTGCCAAAATGGTGACCGCGGTAGCCTGTGCGAAAGTACCTAAATTCACTGTGATTATTGGCGGTAGTTTCGGCGCTGGAAACTACGCCATGTGTGGCCGCGCCTACAGTCCCAGATTTCTTTGGATCTGGCCAAACGCACGAATTTCAGTCATGGGAGGCGAACAGGCTGGGAATGTTCTGACGCAGGTCAGAATTGACAGCATGAAAAATGATTCTTGGACCGAAGAAGAACAGCAAAAATTCAAGAATTCCATTCTGGAACAATATGAATCCCAGGGACGACCGTACTATTCGAGTGCTCGGCTTTGGGATGATGGCATCATCGATCCAGCAGATACCAGAATGGTTCTGGCACTCGGAATTTCGGCCGCTTACAACGCACCTGACCAAGATACACAATTTGGTATCTTCAGAATGTGAGATGGATGGAATGAATGACGCCATGCATATTGATAAGAATCAAACCATCAGCCAAATAATTGATGACGACGGCGTCTGTTCGGTGACACTGAATCGACCGGAGGTTCGAAACGCATTCAACGACACAATGATCGAGGAAATTACCGAAGAACTTGTGATGTTGGAATCCAATCCTCAGGTGCGGATTCTTGTATTGCGAGGTGCAGGTAAGAGTTTCTGCGCCGGCGCGGATATCAATTGGATGCGTCGAATGGCCGACTATGATGAAGACCAAAATTACAAGGACGCCAGCCTGATGTCAGACATGATGGACAGACTGTATCGCTTTCCAAAGCCTACACTCGCTCACGTTCATGGTGCGGTATTTGGTGGAGGTGTGGGTTTGGTAGCCTGCTGTGATATCGCAATTGCCTCCCAAAACACAGTCTTCAGTCTATCTGAAGTCAAGATTGGATTGATTCCATCGGTCATTAGTCCGTATGTTGTAGAAGCCATCGGTGTCCGCAATGCCAGAAGGTATTTTCTGTCGGGTGAGCGGTTCGACGCTCCTATCGCCAAACATCTGGGATTAATTCACGAATGTTGTGAAGATAACGATCTACCCGCACTCGAGCAGACAATCCTGAATGAACTCCTTCATAGTGCGCCTGGCGCACAGGAAATTGCCAAGTCACAATTGCAGAATGTTGTAGCGAACAACATAGATCCTGAAATTCGCAGACGGACGGCCCGAATGATTGCACAGGTTAGAGCTTCGGATGAAGGCCGCGAAGGAACATCCGCATTCCTCGAAAAACGCCCGCCATCCTGGCGCCGTGAGCACTGATCACTTGTTTCATAAACTTCTCATCGCAAATCGCGGCGAGATTGCGTGTCGAATCACTCATACTGCACGCAAACTCGGAATCCAGGTTGTAGCCGTTCATTCTGATGTTGACCGTAATGCCCTGCATGTGGCGCTTGCGGACGAGGCTGTTGAAATCGGTGGCGCAAGACTATCGGAGAGTTACCTGAATGCGGAACGAATTGTTGAAACAGCGCGCCACGTCGGAGCAGATGCAATTCACCCCGGATATGGATTCCTCTCGGAAAACAGCGTGCTTGCAGAACTTTGTGAGAACGAATCTATCGAATTCATAGGCCCTTCTTCCAGCGCCATCGGTGTCATGTCTTCGAAATCTACCGCGGCTGCAATTGCAATAGAGGCTGGTGTACCCGTAATTACGGGCTATCGGGATTCGAGTCAGCATCTCGACAGCATGATTGAAGCCGCTCGCAACATAGGGTTTCCGGTATTGCTCAAGTCCTCAGCCGGCGGTGGCGGCAGAGGTATGCGCATTGTCCACAGTGAGGATCAGATTGATGAATTACTCAGATCCGCGAAATCAGAGGCCAAAGAAGCGTTTGATGATGACTTGATGATCATCGAAAAGTACGTTGAAAACGCACGGCACATCGAGGTGCAGATCGCCGGAGACAAATATGGAAATGTCGTGCATGTTTTTGACCGAGAGTGCTCAGCGCAACGACGATATCAGAAAATAATCGAGGAAGCCCCAGCCCCCAACATCTCGTCCGATACCCGATCAGACATGTATGAGGCTGCGATTGCCATATCAAGATCACTCCAATATCACAATGTTGGCACAGTTGAGTTTTTGCTGGATGGAAATCAGTTTTACTTCATGGAAATGAATACCCGCCTTCAGGTGGAACATCCCGTCACAGAACAAGTCACCAAGACCGACTTGGTCGAATGGCAGTTGCGAATCGCAGCGGGTGAATCATTATCATCGTTCACAATACCGGAGCAACCGATCGGTCATGCTGTCGAAGTTCGTCTGTACGCGGAAAACCCATCGAATAATTTTCTACCGTCACCGGGAAAAATAAAGTATCTGTCCATGCCTGAGACGTCCGATGATCTGCAGATTCACACCGGCGTGCGTCAAGGCGATGATGTTGACAGGCACTACGACCCACTGATTGCCAAAATTGTCTGTTACAGGCCGGACCGGAGCAGTGCGATAGAACGGATGACCGCTGCGCTGAACGAAGTACAGATTGTCGGATTGGATACGAACGTGGAATTTCTTTCCAATCTGTTGCGGCACGAAACATTCAGCAACGGAATGATTGATGTCAGATTCGTCGAAAACAACTTGGATGACCTGATACCAGCGAATGAGGGATTTCCAGTTGAAATTCCAGTTCTGACCGCGCTGTATCTGGATGCTTCGCCGAGTAGCGTTGATCGATCCTCGGGGTCAGAAATAAGTCAGAATTCCTCATCACCGTGGCATCTAACTGGTGGTTGGCGGTTGAATTCAGCACGCGAAACAACTTGGAATTTTGAACATGATGATGGAATCACCAATGTCACAATCCGAAACCAAAAAAACGCCATTTACGCTGATTGCGGATTGCACAAAATTGCCTGTCGCAAGGTCGTTATTGACGGTAAAGTAATCCGCGCCAATCTAAACGGAGTTGATTGGAGTATCACCGTTGTCAAATTTGATAATTTATTGGTTGCCTTCAACAACGCTTCGCGATACGAATTACTAACCACCGATAAGATTTCAGTGGGCAATGCACCCGCTGAACGCGACGGTTCACTGACTGCTCCACTGCCCGGACGTGTTGTCAGAGTGTTGGTCGAAAAAGGGGAAAACGTCAAACCAGGGCAAAACCTGATCGTTATTGAAGCGATGAAAATGGAGCACCATATTTCGAGCCCTGTCGAAGGTATTGTGTCAGCGGTCAACTTTGAAGAAAATGATCAGGTGGACGAAGGAGCCGTGTGCGTTGTGGTGGAGTCTGTAGAATCACTGTCGACAGTTTCGGATGTGAGTTAGGCATGAACACACCTGCCGAAGTTAGTCTGGTCGAGGTTGGCCCTCGTGATGGATTGCAGAACGAGCCTGTTCCGACATCTGTGGACTTTCGAGTTGACTTGGTCGAACGACTTGCTGATTGTGGATTCAGTGCCTTGGAGGTGGGAAGCTTTGTATCGCCGAAGTGGGTACCACAAATGGCCGACACCCGACAAGTACTGGATAAGGTTCGAAGGTCGAATGACACCCCGCTCATAGCACTGGTGCCAAATATGGTCGGCATGAATGCGGCAATCGAAGCGAACGTCGATCGAATTGCGATTTTCTCAGCAGCTTCTGAATCCTTCTCCCAAAAGAACACCAATTGTTCGATCAAAGAATCATTCGAACGCTTCAAGCCCGTTGTCGAATGCGCAAAAAACAACAGTATTCCTGTTCGCGGCTACGTGTCATGTGTATTGGGTTGTCCATACGAGGGGGGCATTTCAGCGGATAAAGTAATAGCGGTTGTAGAAGGATTGTTTGAACTGGGCTGTTACGAAGTGTCGTTGGGTGACACCATCGGAGTCGGTACAGTAACAGGTACGAAAAAATTGCTATTGGAGTTGGCAAAGTCAGTATCACTCGAATCGACAGCCGTCCATTTCCACGATACCTATGGGCAGGCATTACCTAACATTCTCACCGCACTTGAATGCGGTGTGTCCATCGTTGATAGTTCAATTGGTGGATTGGGCGGTTGCCCCTATGCGAAAGGCGCAAGTGGCAATGTTGCTACGGAGGATGTTGTTTATATGCTAGACGGAATGGGCGTTCAAACGGGTGTCGAGCTTGAAAAGCTTGTTGATATTTCGAAATTCGTATTCGCAAATCTGAAAAGATCGCCCGCGTCAAGAGTTGCGAACGCTTGTCTGTCTGGTTGAAATCTGAGGAATTCTTCCAAAGATGTCGAATGCTTCCAATTACTTTCCGCTCAAAGTGGAACTGGAATACTCTTATTCGCTGGGTGCATTAAAACCATATTTCGATGCATTGGTGGAATCTCGCGCACTGGCATCAAGGTGCTCCAAGTGCGGGAAGGTGAGCTTCCCTCCTAGAATAGTCTGTGACAATGACCAGACGAAAACCGAATGGATTGAACTTGCCGGTTCGGGGGAAATAATTGAGTTCAGCACAGGGAAAGATGCAAATGGAGAAAGAGCGGCGTTTGCTTTGATTCAGATGAGTGGGGCGAGCAACTATTGCCTGGGCCGACTTGAAGAGCTCGATCTCGATGTTGGAGATAATGTGCGAATCCATGCGTTGGATATGGAAAATACACATCCCGCGCAGCGGATTGTGTTCAAACGAATGTAAAACCATGACCTCCAGTGCGATGGCCCACTGATCTTGCACTAATCAGATAACGACGCGGAAAATTCTCGTTCCATCTCATTTCTGAGTTGGTGGATGTCACTCAACTCGCCCATCCTCACATCGTTCCACGTCACCACACTTCCTTGAGTTATCGGATTGCGCAAAGCAAGACCGGACGCAAACCCGATCGGCAAAGCCTTGAGATTCAATGAAGACGCTGCCGGCAAAATTTTTCCCCAGACTGTACTTCCTCCTTCGCCGTCCAACAATTCGCCAACACCTAAATCACGTTTGGCAACTGAGACGACATCTGCAGAAAATGTCATCGGGCGACCAGTCGATTCACGGCGCAATGCCACTGATGCAACGCTTACACCCAGTTCCAGACCGATAAGATGGTAGGGACGATAAAGCGCGGAGTATTTGCCCGTAGAATCTGTCAACAAACCATATTCTCGAAAGCACCGCTTGACATACTCGGTTCCAGCTTCAAATACTACATACACACCCCACCGCAGATCGCGTTCCACTTCGGAACCATCACGATTCAGCGACGAAATCACTTCCACCATTCCTTTTTGGGCCAATATCCCCCCATCGGCCTGCGGTCTGAGAATCGAACCCAGTTCGTCAACCGAACACGGAGGAAAAGCCAGACCGTCGCTCGGCGGCTTTAGTCCGGTCGCGTTTGCCACAGCTGTCATTTCTATAGCTGATTTCGTTCCATCCAGAAATGAATTGAACATCTTGCTGTTCATTCCGCCTTCTTCAGCATCTTCTTTGGTGAGGCCGTAGTAGTCCCACACAGTGTCCGGTGTCGATTGATGGTACGATGGAAGATACTTGGTGCCTTTGCCGGCGCAAACAACCTCCAGCCCCATGGACCGCACAGTATCTACCTGCTCCACGATGAGTGCTGGCTGATCTCCGTAGGCGAGAGAATATATGACATTATTTGCCTTTGCCTTTTTCGACAGTGCGGCACCGACGAGAACGTCTGCTTCCACATTGACCATGACAATATCGATTCCGCGCTCTATACACATCAGCGCGTGTCGTGCGCCGACAATTGGATCTCCGGTAGATTCAACAACAACATTGACGTTTGCGTGTTCAAGCAGTTTCGTTACATCTTCCGTTATCAACGTCTTGATAACATCCTGCTCGGAAAAACCGACAGCATGAAGATTATTCCGGGCGCGTTCCAGGTTTAGATCACATACTGCAACCAGGTTCATACCGGGTGTTCGCATGATTTGCGACATGAACATTGTGGCAAATTTCCCCGCACCAATTATTCCGATACGAATGGGGTCGCTTGAACGTTCCCGATTTTGCAATTGTGAATATAGATTCATTACGTAATATCCAACAACTCATTCAACTGCTCAGAATACAGGATTATTGCACAATCAGAAGGCGCGATTCGCCAATCGACAAGTTGTATGGAGTATTGGGGAAACTTTGAATGGAAAAAAAATAGTGTTTGGCGAATTGTAGAGTCTCGCCAAACACATTGAAAGAGGATTCACGCAGCGATCGTGTGCAAAAGAGCGTCCTTGCTCACAAGTTCATCCATGTGGTTCAACATCACATGCACAGTACGGAAACCAAAACTGTACGTAACTAGAACTATTGTAAGATTCTAAACTAGTTTGACAACTGTCAACAATATAATTATTCATATATGCATGAATAAAAGCTCATATAATAATTTTCTATTATATTATGTATAATACTGAAAATAAATAGTTATTTCAATAAATTTCTACATAATATATTTCTTATATATCAATTTCATACATGAATAGAAAAAGAAATGATTAATCACCTCCCCCCGATCGCGGCAATTCGAGCGTTTGAAGCTTCATCCCGACACCTCAGTTTTACCAAAGCAGCCGAGGAGTTGAATATTACCCAAAGTGCGGTGAGTCATCAGATCAGACACATTGAAGATCTTTGGGAATTCAAACTGTTCGAACGGCAAGGAAGACGACTCATCATTACCAAAGAAGGTCAGCTTATCGTGCCTGTCGTACGTGATTTCCTTGACAATATGAAGCGTGTCCTGAACGAAATTACCAATACTGAAACCCGCTCTTCCATTCGTGTCAGTCTTTTGCAGTCATTTGCAGTGAAATGGCTGGTACCCAAACTCGGGAAATTCAAGGAACTCTACCCTGATATCAGCATCTGGATTTCGACGACGGACGACATTGTGAATTTTGCCACTGATGAGGTCGATGTTGCAATTCGCCTGGGGTACGGTGACTGGCCGGACCTGCATGTTGACTCATTGCTTCACGAGTATGTATTTCCAGTGTGCAGTCCTGATTTCTTCAAGCGCATTACACCGCCTCAACGTCCTGCTGACCTGATTCACTATCCGTTACTCTATCGACATTCATTCGATATCTGTCCTCGTTGGAGAGACTGGTTCAGGGATGCCGGGCTCATCGTCAAGTCACTACCAAGTGGGTCCAGATTTCCCGACACCAGCATGTCGATACAGGCTGCAATCGACAACCAAGGCATTGCATTGGCCCGCAGTGCTCACGTCGACGACGATCTAAAATCCAATCGCCTGGTCAAACTCTTCGATGTGTATAGCAAATCTCCTGTGTCATACTACTTTGTATGCCCGCACAAAATCATGGCACAACCAAGAATTGCTGCATTTCGAAAATGGCTGTTGGCAGAGGCGGCTGAGTCACAAATTTCATTCGACAGAGTCATTAGAGGAGACGTCGATTCGTCGGTTACTTGATTTTCGGAAATTTGAAGCCTACGACGAATTTGTGTAGAAAATTTATGTATATTAATTACTACTTGATATTACGACACTGATTGTTAGCAATGAAGAGATGGTTGTGGGGAGCCTTTGTGGGTTTGTTGGTCGGTACTGCGGCAGGATTCGTAATAGGCGTTTACACCCTCCCAATTCTTGTCGAAATTCTCGGTGAGAGACAGCAGACCGAAACGGTACAAATCTTTGCCGAAACAGATCCAACCGGTGAATTCGACAAAGATAGTCCTGGTTCCGACGCACTTCACTGGGGTGAAGGCAGAATCCGTTTGTCTTCGGGAAATCTGGTATTTGAAGACGACGTGCGGCTTGCACCCGGACCCGATTATCGGATTTACATGACCACGAAGTTTGTTGACAATCGGGACGATTTCAGGAGAATCAAGTCCAATGCCGTTGAAATTTCGAAATTGAAAATTTTTTCTGGACCCCAGAATTTCGAACTGCCTCCTGATTTGAACACGGACATCTACGACAATGTGGTCGTGTGGTGCGAAGCTTTCTCAATGTATATTGCGAGCGCGCGCCTCGATTGAAAATAACGCAAGAACGTGAACCAATTTTCTGGTTGAAATGGTTCGCGACGTCTTTCATTTTGAATCTGCAATTCGCACATGCTGTCGAATTCAGTTCTAACGAAAGCGCACTCGATACGTATAGTAACGAATCGATTTGTGTCACGTCTGCTTGGACTTATGAGTCTCTTGGAAAACTCGTCGGCGCTGCTTACATGGTGATCTCAGCACGCGACGACATTACAGATACGTTGATCGATGCATCATCGACAGCAGCCGGCAATGTGAAAGTTCATGACATTGTTTTGGTAGATGGCAATATGACTATGACACCGGCAAAGAATCTTACATTCAATCAAGATTCACCACTCCAAATGAAACCTCACGGATTGCACATCATGCTGATGGGATTGAACCAGCCATTGGAATCTGGAATGTCGATTCCGCTAACGCTGGAATTCATGTATTCGGGAGTGATGGAAATTGAGGTGTCAGTTCGAAAATTCGGTGATAATCCGCCAGCCCAAGCGATGATCTGCGAATAAGAACTTGTATGGTACATTGGAATAATACACAGCTTCGATTTGAAACATGAGTAGGAAAATTAGATTATTTGGTTTGTTTTCAGTTTTGGCGATCGCTTTCGTGATTATTGGATATGGCGTCAATCACTTTGTGGTCGCAGAAGAAGAAATTGAAATAGGGAGTCCGTTTGAATTGACTCGACATACCGGCGAAACGATCTCCAGTGAGAATTTTCGCGGGCGCTACATGTTTATCTACTTCGGGTTTACGCACTGTCCGGCAACTTGTCCTGTAACGCTCAACGACATGACTGTAGTTTTGAGAAAGCTGGCAAAAACCAACCCGGATTTCGCGGAAAAAATTACGCCAATCTTCATTTCGCTTGACCCGCATCGAGATACTCCCGAAATTATCGGCAAATACATCTCACACTTTCACGAAAGGTTTGAGGGCATGACGGGAACATACGACGATCTGATCGATATCGTAAATGCCTACGGAAGTTATTTCAGTTATGATCCAGCCGATGCTTACGGGAACTACAATGTTAACCACAGTTCATACATTTATCTCATGGGACCCAAAGGAAAATACTTGACACATTTCACCCCTGATGAGAGTGTCGATCAAATTCTTGAACGCCTGTTGAATGTATGATCAATGATTCTCGTAGCAGTTCAAACTTCGTCACATTATTGACCAAATATCTGGTACCGGTACGTCGGGTTACCGCAATTGCGACGGTTTCAATCTACTCCCAGAAGTTGTAATTTTTAATTTGGCAACTTCTTGACTTCCCACAAATTAAACTTCAAGTATTTGATTTAATTGACGCCAATTTCCAATGAGGCACTACATCGCCTTTGACTCAACACCTTGTACCGTGCAACACCGCCCTGCCTCGCAACACTCTCCCCCCAAGTCTTGAAATCATCGGCTCTCAAAACCTGGTTCTGAAAGCCCTCACTGTGTGACCTGAGTCTGGCACCCATGACATAGGCAATGCCATTGTCCTCCAGCCACTTCTGGTTGTCCTTGCTGATCATGCGGCATCCGCCTCCAGCGTGAACCGCGCTGATGCAAATCGTTTACTCAGCTGTCCGAACGCCTTACTCAATGTATGCCCCTCATACATGCTGCCCGGAAACACCTGGTAACACGCCGGCATACCACCCGGTGTCGTCAGCAGCGGTTGAAGAGAAACTCGGCGCAACCCGATGGGAAGCACGAAAAGGTCGAATAAACAACGACTTGCAGTCACAATGAAAAAAATCAGCTGGTACGGCTGTGCTTGAATATTGCGCTATTTGACTTGAATTTGTGGGAATCCATCGTCACGCTTACCACGCCTGCCGACAATGTTATATGCTGGTGCCGGTGAGAGGATTTGAACCTCCGACCTGCTGATTACGAATCAGCTGCTCTGCCGTCTGAGCTACACCGGCGTTGAATATTGGATGATCTGCCTGATTCTCGAAAGATCAATTAGCGAGGCTGATGATAACCGAAACTTTAATGTGGTTGTATGTGGAGAATCAAGTCAAAGAAGACGAACGTTATTATACCAAACGAGTGCACCGAGAGGCTTTCGCCTCGCTCACAGCAAAACTACGAAACTAATTGATCGCTAGAACGTATCAACTAATTACACGTATACTGAAAACCAGGTAAAAAGATTCGCGGAATCCAAATAAAATTAGGAAAATCTGCGTACTCACGAGTAGAGTTTTGCATCACGGTTGACCATGACTCAGTTCCTTTTTTCCAGGTTGATTCAGACAGCAGCAGTCGTTCTCCTGATGTCTTTCGTCTGCTACATGCTTCTTGGATTGATGCCTGGTGATCCAGTTGACTTGCTGATCAGTGCCGACCCTCGCCTCACGGCCGCTGACGCTGCTCGGATCAAGGCGTCCTATGGACTGGATCAGCCACTTCACCAGCGCTATGCGAATTGGTTGATTGCTGCACTGCAAGGCGATTTCGGTTACAGCCGATTGTACGCAAAACCAGTTCTGATAGTACTGTGGAACGCGCTTCAATACACACTCGTGTTGATGGGGCTTGCGCTATTAGTGTCAATCTCAATAGCCATACCCGCAGGGCTTCTGGCTGCAAGACGCATTCACAGTATCACAGACTACTCAATCAACATGATCTGTTTCGCCGGAATTTCTGTACCGCCTTTCTGGCTGGCTCTGATGCTGATTTTACTATTCTCAGTAATTCTTGGTTGGTTGCCTGCCAATGCCCTACCATTGGGTGAGGTTGGCTTTGTTGAGCGAGCAAAAGGTCTTATTCTCCCTGTAATTACGCTTGCAATGGTCAGTATCGGTGGCGTGACTCGATACGTCAGAGCGTCTTTACACGATTCGATGCAACAGGATTACATTCGAACCGCGTTCTCGAAAGGATTGACGGAAAGACAGGTCATCAAGAATCACGCTCTGCGCAATTCCATGATTCCCGTTGTAACCATCATCTCTTTGGATGTTGGTGCATTTTTCTCGGGTGCACTGATAACCGAGTACATGTTCGGTTATCCGGGTATGGGCAAACTTCTATTTGATGCAGTACTCGGCAGTGACTATAACCTTGCGCTTGTCGGCCTGCTGATGGTAACCTGCATCACGCTGACGGCGAACTTTCTCGCTGATATTGCCTACGCTGCATTGGATCCGCGGATTTCGTACCGCACAGAAAACCAATGAACATCCAATCTCGGTTTATTCGAAATCTATTGCGTCACCGACTGGCGATGATCAGTTTCGTAATTCTGATCATACTAATTGGATTTACTTTATCTGCTCCATTATTCGAACTGCTTCTCAATACCCAAATGTCGGCAATTAATCTGTTTACCCGCTTCGAGCCGTTTTCCCTCGAACATCCACTCGGCACTGACGATTTGGGACGCGATCAGCTTGTAAGGCTTGCATACGGCGGCAGGATTTCGTTGATTGTTGGATTCACTGCTGCAATTTTCAGCGCGGTAATTGGAACTACAATCGGTTTGATAGCAGGATACCGAGGTGGGTGGGTCGATAACTTTCTGATGCGCGCTACGGACAGTGTAATTGCACTGCCCCTGCTACCCCTACTCATCGTTCTTGCCGCAATCGATCTCGAAAAACTGGGTATTCCCGCACAGATTGCATATCACAGTGATATCGGTCTATATAAAATCATCGTAATTGTCAGCTTGGTGGGATGGACCGGAGTGGCAAGACTGGTAAGAGGATCTGTTCTCACACTTCGAGAACAACCCTATGTGCAGGCTGCCACCGCTATGGGGGTTCGAGGCCTTCGGATTGTACTGGTGCACATTCTTCCCGGTCTGGCATCGCCGATAATCGTAGCGACAACACTGTCGGTTGGCAATATCATTCTATTTGAATCAATCCTTAGCTTTCTCGGTCTCGGAATAAATCCACCTACACCAAGCTGGGGGAATATGCTGACTAATGCACAGGAATTGATTTGGCAGGCACCAACTTTGGCATTTTTCCCCGGAGTGTTGATTTTCCTGACAGTAATTTCATTTAATTTTCTCGGCGACGGGCTTCAGGACGCACTGGCTCCCAAGTCGAGAAGCCGATAAGCTGAATTGGGTTTGGTATCGACAACCTCTGGATTCTACCGACCTGCCCTGCGTTGACCGGCGAATATTGGTTAACACAGAATATCGACGACATCCGCCATAGATGTGACTGTGAAATCGGGCTCGTAATCCTTCTCCCACTTCTCACAGTTTCTACGCATCCACATAGTCCGCAATCCTGCATTCTTTGCGCCATCGATGTCTGATTCAGGATGATCTCCGATGTGCAAGGTTTCTCCGGGCTGGGAATTGGCGATCTCGCAGGCTCTGAGAAAACCTGCCTGATGCGGCTTCAGGAATCCGATATCTGCTGCGTATACACAACCCACAAAATAGTCGCGGATGCCTACTTGCTCCAAGTCTGAATTCCCGTCGGACAGGGAAACCAACGGATATTTGCTGTAAAGACTCTTCAGGGCAGGCAACGAATCCGGATAGAGGGTCAACTGATTTCTGTCATGCAGAAACTGCCCCATCAGATTGTCCACTCCTTCAAGGTTATAGTCGCATGCCTGCAGCATGTGTACATAGACCTGTCGGCGGAGTTCCGTGAAATCATGCCGAATATGAGGCATGCTGTCGAACAAATCCTCGCGCAAATTTCGCACATCCTCAATCGAGAACCGTTCGGTAACTTTCGGATAGGTCTGTTTGAGCAACTCGTGACTGTTTGCTTCGGCCCGCTCAATTGCCGGAAATACGTTCCAAAGCGTATTGTCCAAATCAAGTGTTATCGCGCGAATTTCAACCACACCATTCATCGCTCACACAAAGAAATTTCAAAATGATTCAGCGCTTGGTGATGTCTTCCGGTTCCCTCGCGCGGAATGATCTGCCCATCGAAATCTGTTTGTTTGGCCATTGCGGCATATTCAACAGTCATCAACTGAATGTAGCAGGCAGTAGGCATTATTAAATCTGATTTGAATCTCATATTGATCTGTTCCTGATAGCCCTCAAAATCATCTGAAAAACGGGGTAAGGTGTGACAATCAATTCAGCATCATGGTCGAAGGCAGACTCAACAATTTCCTTGATTTGATTCTGACTTGTTTCCGGTTCAGAAAATGCCGAAGTACCACAGCAATACCTCACCATCTGATCACATTCTTCGATTGATTCGCCATCCGTCGCATCAAACTTCTAATCGATGTACAACGGATTCTCATAATACTTTGCATCAATCCGGCGATTTTCACACAGTCCAGTGGTTTCACTGGTTTCAATTGCTGAAGAATGAGAGAGATTGCTTGATTCCGAATTCCATTTCGGAATTCTTGGAAATCCAGCACATTATTGTACTGATCAGAAACAAATTAGGTTAATTTATTGCTTTGTACGACTATTTCAGCAAACGATCGCGCAATATCTGTATCAGAGACTTCTTGCAAACCCTGCCAGGCAGGAACACCGTTAATCTCAATCACCTGCCAACCAGCACGATTCGTATGAATCAGGTCGACTCCCGCGTAGTCTGCTTCGACTGCAACTGCTGCCTGCGCAGCCAGTTTTAGTGCTTCATTCGGTAAATTTGCTGGCAGGCATTGCGCCCCTCTTGCTCGATTCGTCACCCAATTATCCGAACGGCGTTCCATCGCACAGATCGCATGACCGTCGACTACCATAACCCGCCAATCCCGCCAGTAGTTTTTGTCACTCGGAACAAACTCTTGTAAGTAATAGACCCCGTTAACTGCCTCTTCATCAGGAACATCTGATTCTGTCTCGATGATTTGCAACCCACGGCCGCGTGAACCAAACAGCGGTTTGAGAACAAGTCTACGCTTCAATCTGACCGAGTCCCTTACCAGTTCAATAACACCCGCTTTACTTTCACGAGTCCATGCCGGTACAGTCGCGACGCCATTGCGATTCAGCAGATGACTTGTCATCGACTTGTCAACAGTTCTCTCGATCACCTTGGCTGAATTGACGACACGGACTGACATTTGCTCCAGCGCATGCAGAAAACCCAGTCGTAGTGTGACCTGCTCGAAGCTTCCCGCTGCAATCCCCCTGACAAATGCAGCAGACGGCAACTCACCTTGAAATCCGGGTATCAGAAGACCACCAAACTCAGCCGAAGTCGTAAACGCGCAATCAGCGAGCGAGGCTAGAGTTGGCTCAGCACCAAAGTTGAGAAAGGCATCGATCAGTTTTCTTTCGTGCCAACCATTGGAGTTGGTAAAGATGACGACTCTTGCACTCAAGGAACTATTCGAAATGACTGTTCCAGCAATTCCCAATTGATACTTCCGCAGTACAACCATTCATCTGTGGCAATATTGTGAACAGAGACTTTGGCTGGACTGAACAACATGGGATCAATCTGATAGAAGTCATAGTTGTATTTTTTGAAAGTTTCGGAAAACGGAATGCCGTAATCTGATGAATTGCAGCTTGGCAGATTGTTGGCAAGGAAGTCTGCGCTCGCAGAGTCACAGTTCACTACAAGCGTAACTTCACCGCCGTACAATATGCTATCGTTCGTCCTTCCCATTGCGGTCATAAAATCCGCACTTGGCGATGCGACAATTGCGGTGCCTTCTCCGCTCACGATGGAATGGATATCGAATTTGATTTCACGTGCCTTGTGCATCGCAACTTCAACCACTCTTGCCGCAATTTGCGCAACCCCGGCGAGACTGCCTGTTGGTGTCAGTATCACTGTAAGGTTTTCGCAAACGATTCCGCACTTACTCGCTATATATTCGATCATCCCGTCCGGCGGAAACTCAGATGTTTCGATCACAATGCAGGCTTGGTCGAAGTTATCGCTATAACCGAGGTCTTGGTAAAGAGTCTCAACCGTCGCGAGTGCCCGTGCCGGACCTGACCCCAGCGCCCGAAATTTTGGTTTTTTATAGTCGAGGCTCCACCCGGCATACTGGCTTCCCAGACAGCTCAAAACCGGAGAATTGGTATGAACACGAACGTCCGGGCAGTCGTTCAATACAGTTCGCGGTAAACAGAATGAAACCACGCCAAGACCTGCCATACAAATTTCCGCGATTCGCCTGCCTGCCTCATAACTTCCAGGACAATTTATCCCAGCATCAACAACAGTTCCTCCGTTCGGTCGCCTGTCAACCGAAAGTTTCAGAGAATCCGCTTCCTCGACGAGAGCTTGCACCCGAGGGGCAGCTAGTTCGTTGACACTCGGCCAATCTTTAAGAGAATCGATCATTGTCTCAATTATTCAATCCAGTCGCTGGTAATATCAGTCATTGCCCGGTGGCGCTCCAACACCATCTGCTTCGCTGATTCTGAAGTCGAATTTTCCGCATTCACTGTACATAGCGGCTCGAATTTCGAAATGCTCACTTCAGCTCTGTTCTGATCGGTTACCCAGTGCGGCCACTCCCAGTCTATAGGAACACGGATATTGTCGGATGCATAAACGATGTAATGCGCACGAAAAATTCCATCAAGCGAAATCGATCGCAGTTCTGAATGCTTAGCGTCAAACACATCCCAGTGCGCACCAATGAAAGAGTCGTCTCCTTCGTGAAGTTCAAAGGTGAAGCCCGGACGCGGATTCACTTCCAGAAGATACCAGCTATCGCCATCTATAATCATATCAAAGGACAACAAACCTCTTAGTCTGAAAAACGATATTACGTCGTTAATATGTTGTTTTATCGATATTAGCAGACTCTTAGAAATCTGTTGACAATCAATCGACACCGCACCCCCATAAGTAAAGGGCCTATCTTCATCGACTTCACTACACCACTGTTCAGAAAATCCCACAATCTGATTGTCATATTCGCTGGCGAGAACTGTTGCGGTGATTGTTTTGCCCTGTAGACAACATTGAAAATAATTTCCGCTGGTATTCTTCTGGTTCAAGTAACGTTCGATGTGTATCCCTCCACTACCGCCGATCGTCTTGATCAGCCAAGTCTTGTCGTCAACAGGAGTACTTAACTGAGTGGCTGGATGTGGAACACCGAGCTTTGTGAGCGCAGCAAAAAATATTTTCGGTTCGCAGACTTTCCTGATTGTCTCTGCTGAGTTCCCAAGTAGACGTCGATGCTGTGAAATCTGGTCGAGAACACTCGGTGTATGTTCCAACCCACCGCCAAAAATGACCGGAAGCTGTGTCTGTGGGTCACACTTCTCAATTGCCTTGAGCAACGATTCGGAATCGATTCCGATCTCATCCCAATCAGCAATCTTAGATCTGATCGAGTTGGCATCGACATCCAGATCAGCAAAACAATCTATCGCATAAACACCGATTCCTGCTTTCGCCGCCGACACCGCCAATGACCTGACAGACAAACCAACGATGATACAGAGACGATCATCCGACATGCTTCATGGCTTCATCAAATGCTTCTGGCAAATCAATCGCCACCGCGTCCTCTGATGTCAACATACGTTTGAGCAGTTGGCTTTGAACTTTGTACTTCACGCCGCCAATCCCCAATGCGCCGATGGCAGCGAAAGCCCCCCGCGTGGTCTCAATCTGGGTACCATTGTCTGTGACACCAACACCCTCGATTCCCGCCGGAGGTACGGCGTTTACGTCAGCCGCTACCAACAGGTTTTTCGCTTGATCGAGCATGGATTTGTCCAATACCTGAATTCCGGCTTTTGCCGTACAAATTATCACCTCGGCGTCTGACACGGCAGCTTGACGCTCGTTATCGTCAATGGCTGATTCGGATGGAATGTCTTTATCGTAGCGTGCAGTAAAAGTCGAGACAGTATCGGATCTGGCATTTGGTGTAAGTCGCACGAGACTTGTAATCGCACCACGATCCGAAGCCAGTATGGCGGCACACAAACCAACCGGTCCGCCACCAAGAATCTTTACCATCCGATTCTCAAGACCCTTTCCGTCTGCTTCACGAAGATAATTTTCAATGATCGCAATCAACGCTCCGGAAGTTGTAAATGCACCGTTCGGATCTGAAAATACGGATAACTCGAAAGGCGGAACGGTTGAATTCTTGGCGATTTTCAGCATATCCGCAGCCACATTCACGTCATAACCCCCAATAAACAAGCCAGTTGCTGCCGCATGCTTGGGTGGCCTTGAAAATATTGCGTCCTGTACCAGGTCAGATACATCATCGACCGTTACTTCGGTGTGTGGAATGATGATTTCATATCCAGCATCAATCGCCATATTTGCGTCGAATGCACTGACATTGCGAGCTGGGGTGATCATATGCAGTATTTTCCTTCTGGTCATGGCTCTCTTACCCACTTCACGTTGTTGGTATCCTGCGCTGTTATTTCATTCAATCTGAATCTGTGCACCTTCATTGCGAGCTTTACAGATTTCGAGTCGAATACTTCGGTCTGACCGGGATTCGAGCACACGATTGCGCAGTTCCACGGCGCTTTTCTCATTCTCCAATATAACAAATCCAGTCGGGCCCCATGAACTCTGACCAACCCCAGTGGCACCGGATTTTTCAGCTTCTTCGAGCACTTCGGTGACCTCTGAACTCAGAAATCTACCACCCTGAAACGGACTGAAAAAATCCCCGACATCATTTTGGATAGTCGTAATTCCTGCGCCAAATCCGACGAGGTCCCGGCACTCCAAAGCTGGCAATACCTGCTCAAGCAGCGTTCGCTGCAATTTATCCGCCAATGATTCTGAAAAACCTCCCAGTTTCCGGAAAGCATCAGACTCAAAGTCACCATGCGCTCCCTGATTACCGGTATCAATAACCAGCAATATGCACCAACTCTCCGGAAATTCCAGTCTTCTTGCGATGATCCGCGCTTCATCCTTCGTCGACGCTTCCCTGTCAACAAGAAATCCGCCATGGGTAAACGCTGCTGTTCCAATTCCGGATCGCCCACCGCGTCGCAGTAGATGGGAAAGTCTGCTAGTTGCAATGCAGGTGTCATTCAGCCGGATGCAGGCGGTACCGACCGCCAACGCCAGCTGTGTTCCGGAGCCCAGTCCAATATGTGCAGGAATGGTGCGGATAACATCAATATGGAGTGGTTGCTCTAAATCAAATTCTGCGATGAGTTTATCAACATAACGCCGTACTTTACCCTGCATGGGACCCGATACCGTCCACTCTGACGCTTTCTCAGCCTTGACTGTGACCGCAGGACGCTCGATCGCCACACCCAGTGCTCCAAACTCTGACGCGGCGTTACCATTCAGTTCGACAAATCCCAAGTGCAGGCGAGCCGGTGCGGTTATGGTAATTTTTTGCATTTCAGTTGATCACTGATCAATAGTCAAACGCTGAACTTTTTGAGTCCGAGAACAAACAGGTGTCGTTCCAAATCCACCAATTTCTGTCATCCAAGACTTCCCGAAACTCATAACAGATTGATAATATATAGATAATTTGCACATCCCGCATATAATCCCGTTGATCGGTTCAACCAGATTGCTTGTTGGAGTGATTCGATATTCTTAGTTCAATACGGTGCAACAAGACATCGGTTATTCGTTTCAACTCAGTGCTTTTAGGATTTGCATTTCCCGGTTGGACAATGGTATTTCAATTGTATTATTCAATTTAAGATGTCTACCGCTGTTTCAAAAAACAAATTCGAAGCGATCTGTCCATTCTGTGCGTTGCTGTGCGATGACATCACTGTCAGACTGGATTCGGCCGATTGCTCTGTTGAGGCGAACGGCTGTCATCTCGCTCAATCCAGATATTCCACGATTGGCAAACCGAAGCACGACAAATGTTACCTGCACGGTACTCCAATTGATCATACAAAAGCAATTCAGATTGCTACCGAAATGATTTCCAAATCGAAAGCGCTGGTGATCGCTGGAATGCTCACTGATGTTGCAGGTGCCCGAGCTGCTTTGAAACTTGCTGAACGCAAGCGCGCAGTCATCATGCAATCTGATGGTAAACGCAATAGCTTGCAAACATCTCGCATCCAACGTTCCGGCGGTTATTTCACGACTTTAGCCGAAATTCAAAATCGCGCGGACCTGATCATAATGTTCGGTCGCGAACCCGTATGCGCGTGTCCGCGAATACTGGAAACGCTTTGTCCTCAACGCTCAAAACCTGATAGTTCTGACGGAAGAGTTTCGTTCGTGGCGATCGGCACCCCAGAGGACAACGATAGTGTGTTCGAGGGCTTGAAGTCATTTGAATGCAGCCCCGAACAGTACGGAATGCTGACCGACGCGATCAGGCTTCGGGTTGAGAACAAACGACACAATAGCAATCTTGGTTTTATCTCGGATGAGCAAATTGACAGGTTGACCGCAATGATAACCAAAGCAAACTACCCGATCTTGGTCTGGGCCGAATCGGACTTCCAATTTTCTCTTGGTGACCTTGCGATAGATTCCATAAATCAATTGATAGAGACTCTGAATATCAAAAAGCGCAGCGCTGGACTGGTAGTTTCCGGGTCAGCATCCTCCCCGACCGTCAATCAGGTAGCAACCTGGCAGTTTGGCAAACCTACTCCGCTAAGTTTCCGTAGCAGGAAACCAAGTTATTTTCCAGAATTTCATTCGTTGGATTCGATTGAAAAAAGAAGCGATGTCGATATTGTTCTGTGGGTTGGCGGACTCGATGAAGACCCGCAGATTCCAGAGACGACGGCAGACATAATTGCGATCTCTCATTCAATGCCGACAAATTCACAACTGTTCATCCCGATTGGGATACCCGGTATCCACCATGATGCACATCTTTTCAGAACCGACCAGGTTGTTGCGATGCATGTCCGTCACATAACTCCCTCGTTACATCCATCCGGTGCTGAAGTTCTGACCTCAATCCTGAACCAACTGGAACCAGACCAATGCTGACTCGAATCAAAGGTGGAAAAATCTACGATCCGATCAATGGGATTGATGGAGTTGTGCAGGATCTTTATATCGACGAAGACAAGATCATAGACAAACCACTTAATGGTAGGAAGATCAATGAAACCATTGATGCCGATGGCTTGTTTGTTATGTCCGGCGGTATTGACATTCACACACACATAGGCGGTGGCAAAGTGAACATCGCCCGTATGATGATGACTGAAGAATCTGATCCCCACCAAGTCGCGCCTTGTGGATTGCTCAGGTCTGGGTCGGGTCGCATCGTACCATCAACTTTCCTGACCGGATACGAATACGCCAAACTTGGTTACACCATGTGTTATGAACCAGCTATAGTCCCCTCAAACGCTAGACAGGCTCACATGGAAATGGCAGATACGCCACTGCTCGATACTGGTGGTTATCTGGTATTGGGTAACGATGAGTATTTCCTCAGGCTGATGGCAACTGGAGCCGAAGCTGCAACAATCCGCGACTACATTGCATTCATGGTCGACGCCACGCAATGCATAGGAGTTAAAGTGGTCAATCCTGGCGGGATTAGCGCATTCAAGTTCAACCAACGGGCGCTAGATGTGGACGAACCCCACAAACACTATGGAGTGACACCCGGAGAAATTGTCAGAACGCTTTCAGAAGCTTTGCATGACATCAAACTTTCACACCCGCTTCATGTACATACGAGCAATCTGGGTGTTCCGGGCAATTTCGCATCGACAATCAATACAGTCAAGGCTGCCGATGGGTTGCCACTACACCTCGCGCATGTGCAGTTTCACAGCTACGGGACCGAAGGTAAACACAAATTTTCGTCTGCAGCGATGGAAATTGCAAATCTCGTAAAGCAAAACCCGCAAATATCGGTTGATGTCGGGCATGTGATGTTTAATCAAACCATTACGATCTCCGCCGATACCATGCATCAGTTTGCAAACCGGAATCATGCACACCCGAGAAAATCCATGTTTCTCGACATTGAATGCGAGGCCGGCTGTGGCGTAGTACCGTTCCGCTACCGCTCAAAAAGCTATGTCAATGCGCTTCAATGGGCAATTGGCTTGGAACTGTTTCTGGCGATTGACAATCCCTGGCAGGTATTTCTGACAACCGATCATCCTAACGGCGCGTCATTTACGACTTACCCCCACCTGATACGGTTGTTGATGGACAAAAGTTGCCGCGATCATGCTCTTTCAACCATCAATCAATCGGCTGCCCGCATGAGCTGCGTATCTCAAATGACCCGTGAGTACTCACTCTATGAAATCGCAATTGTCACCCGCGCGGGTCCGGCACGTTCACTCGGTTTGAAAGACCGCGGGCACCTGGGAGCAGGAGCAAACGCAGACATAGTACTATACCGTCCGAACGACAATTGGGAAACCGTATTCGCAAATCCCGTAAGAGTCATGAAGGATGGAAGAACTGTCGTGCTTGATGGCGAAATCAAGCATGTGATTTCGGGTCGTTCACATCGAGCCATTCTTGAATATGACACAAACATCAAGCGAGAACTGGGCAAATATTTTGAACAAAGTGGCAGTATGCGATTATCAAATTTCAGCATCAGCGATGACGAAATGGCAAACGCTATCGGTTCACAGGTCGTGAAACATACATGGAACTGAACGGCGTAACCATCAAGGACACCTTTGCTGAGGCTTTCCCTATCAAGGCCGCCAGGTTAATCGTCACGGCTCGTGACGAGAAGTGGGCGATGCACGCAGCAACCGCAGCAACTGGCTTTGCTACGTCGGTTATTGCATGCAAGATAGAAGCCGGAATTGAAAGGAATCTAACAGCTTCGGAAACACCAGATGGGCGATTTGGTGTTTCACTGTTGTTTTTTGCTGTGTCCGGTACTGAACTCGAAAATCAGCTTCAGAACAGGATCGGACAATGCATTCTTACATCACCGACCAGTGCAGTTTTTTCTGGCATTGATGAAGGGAAAGTCGTCGGAATTGGCAAGGCGATTCGCTACTTTGGCGATGGTTATCAAATTTCAAAAAAATTCGGCACACGTCGATATTGGCGCATTCCGGTAATGGATGGAGAGTTTGTCTGCGAAGACGTTACTCACCGAGTCGATGCAGTAGCGGGCGGCAATTTTTTAATAGTCGCCACAAATGTAGAGGCTGCGCTGTTTGCCGCTGAACGTGCAGTTGCAGCAATTGCATCGCTGCCAGATGTGATCACACCATTTCCTGGTGGTGTTGTGCGGTCTGGTTCCAAAGTGGGGTCCAAGTACAAATTCATGACAGCATCAACGAACGACGCCTACTGCCCTACTCTGCGCGGGCTTGTCGAGTCGGACTTGCCGAGTGAATCGCAGGCGGTTCTTGAAATAGTTATCGACGGTTTGACGGAAGAAGCGGTTGCCAACGCAATGCGAGAAGGGATCTTAGCCGCTTGCACTCACGGTCGCAAGGAAGGTGTGATCGAAATTACGGCTTCGAATTTTGGAGGCAAACTAGGAAAGCATCATTTTCATTTGTACAAACTGTTGCCATGAAACCGCTTACATTTACGCCGACAGCTGAAATAACCAAACCGGTCGATCTGACCGCACTGCGACCCGACAACCTCACTGGAATGAAGATTACTGACATCGAGCGGATCAAGATCCGCAACGGAAGCGCATCAGAATTGGTTGGTGATCTATTCGCAGTTTCCGGCGACAACCCCCGAGATATCGTGTTTGACGGTGCTCGTTCCTCTCTCGAATGCATCGGAAGTGGGATGAAGTACGGGTCCATTCAAGTCATGGGTGATGCTGGAGCACTGACGGGTTGTCAGATGTCAGGAGGTGTCATCACGATAACGGGTGACGCCGGAAATTTTTGCGCGAATTCGATGCGTGGCGGATTGATAAGAATTCGCGGAAGTTGTGGGGACTATTTGGCTTCCGGATTACCTGGAAGTAAATTCGCCATGAATAACGGTTGTGTAATCGTGAATGGAAATGCCGGCAAACGATTGGCTGATCGCATGCGACGGGGATTGATCATTGTCCACGGAGACGTCGGACCAGGCACTTGTTCGGCAATGATTGCCGGAACCGTAATGTTACTGGGAAATTCAGGCGGAAATCTAGGTGTTCACATGAAACGAGGATCAATAATCTGTTCAGAAAGTTGCGATTTGCCGGACGATAGATTTCTCGGACAACCGTTTGAAGGCAAAGGATTTCTGGCGCTGATCCAAAGATACTTGGAAGAGATCGGAGAACCATTAAATTTATGTGAAAAACTGGGGAGTCCTCGATATCGGTTCATTGGAGACCTGAGCCATGGTGGAATGGGTGAAGTCATTTCCTATCGTTTCTAATCGCCGATTCTAACTGCTTATCTGAAAATATTCTTGTCGATTGGTCGTCGGGCTGAACAATAGTTCGCCAAAATCAGGTTGCAGTATCGGCGCCGTTCTCAATCCAAAATCGAAATTGCAATTGATGATGATTGCATAATTCTTTTTGCATATAATTCTTGCATATTTAAAAATGCAATCTAAATGGAATTGAAATCGTGAGTTCACAATTGATTAGCAAGAGAATTAAAGCATTGCGTATTGAACGCAATCTCACTCAGGGTGATCTGGCACGAATTCTCGGATTCAATGACCGACAGACAATTTCGGCCATTGAAACTGGAAGCCGACGCGTGACAGCAGATGAGTTGATAAATTTAGCCGAAAAGCTGAGCGTTCCTATGGAATATTTTATCGATCCATTCATGCTTGCCGGTGAAGGCCAATTCTCATGGCGCCACACCTATATGAAATCAACACAACTTCAAGCTTATGAACGAGATGCAAGTCGACTGATCGCTACATTCCGGACTCTCGCACCGCAAGTTCAGCACAAACTACCACTATTTCGTTTTGAACTTCCACTCCACCGAAACTCAAGTTATGAAGAAGCCGCAATCGCTGGCGAAAGGTTTGCCGAATATTTTGAACTTGGTGAGGTGCCCGCGAAGCGCCTCATGCAAGTTATGGAAAATAAACTTGGCGTTCTGATTCTTCTGGTGGACTTGGGGACATTTGTTTCAGGTGTGGTATGTCGACTTCCAGAGTTGGATTCCGTACTAATCAATCGTCATGAAGTTTCAGGCCGGCGTAATTTCACTCTCGCCCATGAACTCTTTCACATTCTGACATGGAATATGTTGCCTCCCAATGTTAGAAATAAACGTGTTGAACAACTCTCAGACAATTTTGCGGGGGCAATGTTGATGCCTGAAGCATCTCTCGCGAGGTTTGGGAATTGGTCTGAACTTGCTGGCCAATCGTTGATTCGGCGATTGAACGAGGTAGCAAACGAAATGCACGTCACAGCGATAGCGCTCAAGTGGCGTCTGGCTTCGCTCGGTAAAATCAGTTTTAAGATAGCACAGGAGCTACCCGATGAGGCGCTACGAAATAACGGGCGCCGTCGCTCTCTGAATGATCCGGCTCCTCTATTCTCTAAAAGATTTTTGGAAGTGATTGCGCTCGCACTCGAAATGGGCATCATCTCGCTAAGACGCATTGCGACAACGCTCGAACTGAGCATTGATGATCTGGAAAATGCGTTCGCGGAGCATGACATCGTAAACCCCTCACCTCTTTAGACTGAAGTGATTAGACACTCCGGCCCGGTATTGGTGGATACAAATATCATAATTGAGGCATATCGAACAGGAAGTTGGCGATCACTGACTAGCCAATATAAAGTTGAAACTGTAGAAGACTGCGTGATTGAAACGCAGACGGGATTCCAGAAACGCAATCCGGAACAATTAATCGATGATCGTGAGTTAAGACAGAGTTTGAGTGCTGCCCACACGGTGAGCAATGCTCAACAAGTGGACCTAGAAATGCGCATCGCCCCAATCAAGTTGGACAAAGGCGAACTTTCGCTCTGGGCACATGCATTAAGCCGAGATGACAACTGGGTTTTGTGTGGGCCGGATCGAGCCTCCCTGCGTTGCGGTGTTAAATTGAAATTGTTTGAGCGACTTGTGTCGTTGGAAGAGTTGCTCATTAATATCGGTTATCGGCCGAAAACTACCCTACGCGACGCTTATACGAGAACGTGGCATAAAAACGCAATCAATGATTACTTTTTCGTGGAATTTTGGGGAAATTGACGGCAGAAATGATGCTGGGTATAGTTGTCTAATTGCGGTTCACTACTTGCAAGATAAAGAGCAACTCACACACATTTGAAACCTTCTAATGCAATATACCTGTCTGCAAATGTCTTAGCTTTAACCGCGAGAATAGTGAGTTATTGCATGGGATTTTATTAGGCCTGGGCCTCAATTTCATTACGCACAGGCTAATTTGACAGCTATATGCTTGACGTGGTGCTAAAATTGCTCGAAATTCGAGTCCCGCGGCTTGGTGCGAAATTTATTCAGTCGAGCCCACCTAGTCCACTACCGATCTCGATCACATCGCCGATCAACAAAACAATTTAATCTTGATGGAAATTCGCAAAGTCAAGCAGAGTCGAATCAACCAAGTTGATTTCAATAACATCCAGTTCGGTTCTCTTTTCAGCGACCATATGTTCGCGATGGAGTATATCGATGGTGAGTGGCAAAACCATCGAATCGAACCCTTTGGAATGATTGAAGTCAACCCGGTCTCGGCTTCGTTGCACTATGGACAGGCGATCTTTGAGGGGATGAAGGCTTACCGGGGCATAGATGGTGAAATCAGAATATTCAGACCCGAAATGAATCATCGTCGCTTGAGTGCTTCCTGCGAACGAATGTGCATGCCTCTCGTCGATGAGGATACATTCATCAACTCCATCAAAGAACTCATTCGCCTGGATCACCAATGGGTACCGCCTGGTGAAAAACAGGCGCTGTATATTCGTCCGATAATGTTTGCAGATGAGCCACAGTTGGACGTAAGGCCAGCAGACCGATACCGTTACCTTGTCATTCTCTCTCCAGTTAGTGGGTATTTCGGCGGAGATTTCCCAGCGGTGTCGCTCAAAGCCGAGGAAAAGTACACGCGTGCGATTCAGGGCGGAACCGGATTCGCGAAAGCCGGAGGCAACTACGCTGCGACATTTCTCGCATCAAAAGAAGGTCGAGAAAACGGATATGCTCAGATTCTATGGCTCGATGGTGTTGAGCACAAATATATCGAAGAAGTCGGCCAGATGAACATCTGTTTCTATTTGAATAACAAACTGGTAACCCCGGAACTGCGAGGTACGATTCTGCCGGGCGTGACGCGAGATAGTGTGTTGCGATTGGTCAGCGACATGGGCATCAAATGCGAGCAAAGACTAGTCGATATTGATGAGATTATCGAGGGAGTCCGACTCAATACGCTTCACGAAGCATTCGGATGCGGGACTGCAGCGGTCATCACCTCGGTCGGTAGTATCGGCTATCGAGGAACACTCCATGAAATCAACAACGGCCAATCAGGTCAACTGAGTCGTGACCTTTACAGCTCGATCGTCGGAATTCAGCGCGGAGAAGTCAAAGATAGTTACGGCTGGACTCAGGTGATACCGGTTTGACCGGCACAAATTGGATTTGCTTGAAGATCAATAACGATGCAGTTTACTATTCACAAACAACACCGTCGCCATCACGATCATTCATGAATCGATAAGCTGGGTGTCCCACTGAAACAGGCGCAATTCCGTGCCTTCTGGCTTCTTTGCAGGTTATCCTTCCATTTCGGTTGTCGTCCCACCTCGCTAATGCGTCATCAATTTCGACCGCGCTGGCAGAGGAATTCGATGACTGTGTGGAGGATTCTATGGACCGGCATGCACCCACGATCAATTTAGTCGAATCACAGTTGGAAAGAATATCTTCCAATGCCACAGCTTCCCTTCTGTCGACTGTGAGGTTGTATTTTCGCTTGACTGCAACAACCCTTGCCGCGAACCAGCACTGATTCAATTCTGGCACCCAATCTGCAGCATCCTTCGCTCTTTTTAGCGTTCGATTGACTTGTGGACTCGCCAGAGTGAGGTTAAGCAGGTCCGCAGCGAACCGTGACTTTATCGCTCTACTAGCTGAACACATCCCACTATCATGTGCTTCCGAACGGGCAACGATATGTTCAATATCTGTTTGCCGACGGTTTGAAAAACAAGACCCGGTATAGGGACCGTAGATCTTACCTATTGATTGAATTATTTTTTGTTCGACTGATTGTGAATAGTGATAATCCTTTGAATTGTAGGGGGTACATCTAAACTCTGGAGCGACAATCAATCCCCGCCAAGATTCCGCCTTGACATCCGCAACTAAAAACAGCATCAGCGCACACGAGGCTATGCCCAATACATATAGAATTCGAATCTGTCTCACGAACTTATTGGATTTCTTTTTATTGAAGCAATACACTACTTGAATTTTCTGTTAATTTGTATTCAGTGAATAGCGTTGGATGGGAATTGACAGAAAATGATTTCTTCATTCAAAATATTACTCGGAGTTGAGAAATAGTTTACAGTTATCGCACTCTCAGATGATTCACCTCACACCTGTTACGCCAGAACCTCATGGCGGTTGTCGGCTCGGTAGCCGCTTCAACCAATTCAGATGAAATATTACGGCGAATGCAATACAAGTTCAGGATATGGTCAAGATTCAAGGCGCTGAGGCCCCGCTGGGAATTTGCCGAATGGGAACTGACTCTAAAACTTCTGTAGTTGATTCGATTGGACGCAGCCGCACTCACGGAAACCTGTTCATCATAAGAGTAAACGCAAATTCTGATATCGTCCACAGTAAATCCAACCCTTACGATTGTCTCGTAAACTCTTTGCATCACCCTTTAAAATTTTGCTTGAGTCGACTGAATCCAGCGAAGCACGATTCCAAACAGATTTTGTTGTTTTCTGCCAATATCCTCTACGCTAATTTCTACCGGTCGAAACCACATTTTGCCACGATTCTGATTACAACAGGATATCTCAATTTTCACTGGTTTGGAATTGGTTTCGTGGTTAAACTACTTGCATCCGTAATATATAATTTGATGAAAATAGATAGTCATATTGCAAGTTTCGCATAACGATTTCACATTCATCCAATTTAGACATGGAACCAAAAACCGGGGCTGCAAATGAGTGACATGATTCCGATAAAGGAAATCAGTCATGTACAGGACGCCAAACCCAAGCTTAAAAAACCGCGTCTTTACAAAGTGGTTATTCTAAATGATGACTACACGCCGATGGAATTTGTAGTATATGTTCTGCAGAGTTTCTTTAGCATGGAAGAAGATTTGGCAGTAACAATTATGCTCAATATCCACAACAATGGACGTGGCATCTGTGGTGTATTTACACGAGAGGTTGCGGAGATAAAGGTTCGCGATGTGCTTGAATGTGCTCGTCGATACCAGCATCCCCTGCAATGTACGATGGAACCGGAATAAATGTTCTCGGACGACCTTGAAAATTCCCTGAATATAGCGCTCTCCCTCGCGAGTCAGAGCAATCACGAATTCGTTACAGTCGAACATCTTTTGCTGTCTATTATCCGAGACGACACAGTAAAGGAAATTCTAAAGGCTTGCGGTGCCAACCTGGACGAGTTACGCACTGACCTTGAAAATTTCGTAGAAAACAATATTCCCAAGGTTGAAGAAGCGGAGAATCACGAACCCAGAGCAACGCATGGTTTTAAACGTGTATTCCAGCGCGCGATGATTCACGTGCAAAGCGCTGGCCACAAGGAAGTGAGCTGCAAGAATGTATTGATCGCGATTTACGGGGAAAACGAATCCCACGCAGTCTTCTTCCTGCACTCACAGGAAGTCCACCGTTACGATGTCGTCCGCTATGTATCGCATGGAATCAGCAAGTCTAACCTGGACAATGACGAAGACCCGTTGAGCCAGGAATTTGCAGATTCCGAAGAGTCAAAACGTAACCCTCTTTCGCTGTTCACTCGTAATCTGAACAACGCGGCGCTGAACGGAAAGATCGATCCTCTGATCGGACGTGTAACGGAAATCGAACGTACGGTTCAAATACTCTGTCGTCGTAGAAAGAACAATCCGCTGCTGGTGGGTGATGCAGGTGTTGGTAAGACAGCGATCGCGGAAGGATTGGCTAAAAGAATAGTTGAGGGCGAAATCCCAAGTGTTCTTGAAGACTGCACAATCTATACCCTTGACATGGGGTCTTTATTGGCAGGGACCAAGTATCGCGGTGATTTTGAGCAAAGATTAAAATCTGTCATCAAGGAGTTGCACAAGAATTCCGGATCAATATTATTCATCGACGAAATTCACACGGTGATAGGAGCTGGAGCAGCCTCAGGGGGCACAATGGATGCCTCGAATATTCTCAAGCCCCTCTTGGTATCCGGCGAACTTCGATGCATGGGCTCGACAACCTATCAGGAATACCGGGGGATTTTTGAGAAAGATCGAGCACTGTCAAGACGATTTCAAAAGATCGACGTCAATGAACCGACCACCGAAGAGACGGTCAAGATACTGCGGGGATTGAAAAAACAGTTCGAAAAATATCATAACGTAAGATTTACCAATCCAGCAATCCGCGCAGCAGCAGAACTCGCGCAACGATATATCACAGATCGTAAACTTCCTGACAAGGCAATCGATGTCATCGACGAAGCCGGTGCCCGCGCCCGTCTGCTGCCTCCATCGAAACGAAAAAATTCAATTGGCGTAAAAGAGATAGAAAGAATCGTGTCAAGTATCGCTCGCGTTCCACCCAGATCGGTGTCAACCAATGATGTGAAATCTCTGAAAAATATCGAACGTGATCTGAAACTTGTCGTCTTTGGTCAGGACGAGGCAATTGATGCCTTGACCAGCGCAATTAAACTTTCCCGATCTGGATTGAGCGACCCGAATCGCCCGATCTCTTCTTTCCTGTTCAGCGGACCAACCGGGGTGGGCAAAACCGAGGTGACGCGTCAACTCGCCCTTGCGATGGGAATCGAGTTGATTCGCTATGACATGTCAGAATATATGGAAAGACATACGGTATCCCGGCTTGTTGGCGCACCACCCGGATACGTTGGATTCGACCAGGGAGGGCTTCTCACGGAAGCGATCAACAAAACACCGCATGCCGTTTTGCTGTTGGATGAAATCGAAAAAGCTCATCCAGATGTATTCAACATCCTATTGCAGGTGATGGACTACGGGACACTCACCGACAACAACGGACGAAAGTCGGATTTCAGGAATGTGATCATTGTCATGACGACCAACGCCGGAGCTGCCGAGATCTCCCGCTCGTCATTGGGATTCCGAACGCAAGACCATTCGCATGACGACGTAGAAGTCATCAAACGTCTGTTTACTCCGGAATTTCGAAACCGGCTTGATTCAATTATTCGTTTCAACTCACTGGACAAAAAAACCATTTTGCTTGTCGTAGATAAATTTCTGATGGAGTTGGAGGAGCAGCTTAAAGAAAAGAATGTCTCACTGCATATCGACGACAAAGCCAGACAATGGTTGGGGGAAAACGGATTTGACACTGCAATGGGTGCCCGACCCATGGCTCGGTTAATTCAGGAAAAGATCAAGAAACCACTGGCAAACGAATTGCTGTTCGGAGCCCTATCCAGTGGAGGAGATTTGTTTGTATCCGTCAAACGCGGTCAATTGAACTTGCAGTTCGACCGAGTGGGAGAAAGCACAGTCTCCTAACATCAAGTCAGTCCGCAAAGACTGATGCATATTTCAGAAATCTGACCCGATAGGTACCGGTAACGGATGTCAGTTTACCATTTTATAGAAAAGTCCAATTAGGTGGTAAGATTGCGTACGAACTTTCGCAGAAGTACGCAGTTTAAAATTAATTCAACTCGATATGAACTTTTAAACTAGAAATTTTGCGCCAATCAATTGTTCCCCTAAAACTGTAATATACTGTTGTCGATCGCTATATTTGAGAGTATTATTGGCGGTCAATTTATTATTCGGAAGATGGGATGGAAAGGGGTTCCAGATTAGTTCCATTAAACACCACTAAAGGAGGTGACTGGTATGTCAAAATTGATCATGGTCGGTGTGGACGGCAGTGAACCGGGAGTTCGAGCGGCCGAGTTAGCCGCTGAAGAAGCAAATGCAAACGGAGCGAAATTATCTATTGTTTATGTTATTGAGTGGTCGCCATATAGTTTCAATACACCGGAAGAAAATGAGCAGAGGCACAAAAGACGAGAAGAAGAGATTGATGCCGCTAACACAATGATA
The DNA here is from genome assembly GCA_951813075.1 of Arenicellales bacterium. GTDB lineage: Bacteria > Pseudomonadota > Gammaproteobacteria > Arenicellales > JAJDZL01 > JAJDZL01. The sequence goes on from OX638343.1 coordinate 972,012, forward strand.
CTTAAACCATTGGTCGAAAAATTGAGCACTACTGGAATTGAGGTAGAAGGATTGGTTTTTCACGGACATCCCGCCAAAACACTCAACAGCGTCGCAAACGAAAATCACGCTTCCCGAATTTTTATCGGTCGAACGGGTGGTTCGGGAATATCACAACTCCTATTTGGAAGTGTTGCGGGCAATCTCGTTCAAACGGCAAAGGTTCCTGTAACCGTTGTTCCCTGAGCTAACGAAAATCAGTAGACAAAAAAATATAGGGAAATATAGATGAAAACTCAAATTTCAAAAAAATTATTCGTGATATTAAGCATCGCGTTTACCCTTTCACTGAGTGCACTACCTGTACATTCACAGAGTGAAGAACGAACTTTATCTGCAGCCCAAGAATGGGTAAAAGGCATTGAAGTTCCCGGTTTAGGTTACCGTTCCTGGGTAACCGGCATTCAACCTCCTGTGGAAGAAGAAGTTGAAGAAGCGAAAGGTATTGATGCCTTCGTTGACAAAATCATGACACCGATCAATGCAGTGATTTACAACGCTGTATTTTTCTCAGTACCGTTTTTCGGGTCTGATTTGAAACTGGTTGTAGCTTGGTTGGTTGTCGGTGCTGTATTTTGCACCATATATTTCGGGCTGGTCAATTTCAGAGGATTTTTGCAGGCACTAAGACTCGTCCGGGGAGATTATTCCAATCCCAATGATCATGGTGAGGTATCGCATTTTCAAGCGCTGGCGACAGCACTCTCCGGTACAGTCGGTGTTGGTAATATCGGTGCCGTACCTGTATTGATTGTTCTCGGAGGCCCCGGGGCGGTATTTTGGATGATCGTAGCGGGATTCTTGGGAATGTCCAGTAAATTCTGTGAATGCACCCTAGGTGTTAAATACCGTAATGAAAATCCAGATGGATCGGTATCTGGCGGGCCGATGTATTCATTGAAGAAAGGATTAGCAGAACTTGGAAAACCCGGATTGGGGAAAATCCTTGCTATTTTCTTTTCGATTACGGTGGTGTTTGGTTGCTTGGGTGGCGGCAATATGTTTCAAGCAAATCAGGCCTATGTTCAATTCGTGAACATCACCGGTGGAGCTGACAGTTTTCTGGCTGGCAAAGGATGGCTTTTTGGCTTGGTTTTTGCTATTTTAGTCGGGGTGGTGATCGTCGGTGGAATCAAGAGTATCGCAAAAGTTACCGAAAAAGTCGTACCGTTCATGGCGATACTTTATCTGATAGGTGCATTGATTGTGCTTTTTATCAATATGGATCGGATTCCAGCTGCAGTCGGAGCCATCTTCGCCAACGCATTCACCCCCGGTGGTGTTACCGGCGGTTTTGTAGGAGTTTTGATTCTCGGATTCCAACGCGCCGCATTCTCGAACGAAGCCGGTATCGGTTCTGCAGCTATTGCACATTCTGCGGTAAGGACAAAAGAACCCGTTACAGAAGGACTAGTTTCGTTGCTTGAACCGTTCATTGACACCGTGGTAATTTGTACGATTACAGCATTGGTGATTCTGACTACGGTATATGGGGATCCATCAATTGCACACCTTTCCGGCGTAGGTCTCACTTCGGAAGCGATGATGAGAACCGTTGCCTGGTTCCCGACTCCGTTGAGTATTGCTGTCGTACTGTTTGCATTTTCCACGATGATATCTTGGTCTTACTACGGTTTGAAGGGATGGACGTACTGTTTCGGCGAGTCAAAGGCAGCAGACATCAGTTTCAAATTGATTTTCTGTCTCTTCGTCATTATCGGTTGTTCAATCCCGCTGGCGTCGGTGCTGGACTTCTCGGATGCCATGATCTTCGCGATGGCAATCCCAAATATCTTGGGGATTTATTTCCTTGCTCCGCTCGTCAAGAAGGAAATGAAATCGTATTTTGCACGGGTGAAGAGTGGTGAAATTGTAAACTACCGAAAATTGAATGCTTCAAAGAATTAAATAAATAATCGATCGAAGCTATCGACATTCTGCCCCTGAGTTCATGAATTTGATTCATGACTCAGGGGTAAATTTTTTTGTAACGCTATACACCTTTAGGCACTTGCGTCGTCGAAATGACTCAGACTATATTGATCGACAAAATGAATTAAATTCACTCGTCGAATTTCCAATTTCACCAAGCCATTGAACAGCATTCCGACATGAATTCAGAAAACATTAATCAAAATTGGAAAACCGCCTATCGTTCATTCTACTATGCAGGGGCCGAGGAGCCCGACGATATTGTTCTGAATCCGGCGACAACCGCACTGCTTGTCATAGACATTCAAAATACGTATATGGCCGAGAAGGATTCGGTTGAGGAAACCATGCGTTGGAACCCATTTTATCGTCGCATGAATGATGTCGTCATTCCAAATACTGCAGATCTCATCTCAGAGTGCCGCGAAAAAGGTGTGGAAGTCATTTTTGCCAGAATCGCCTGCCAAAAACAAGATGGAAGAGATCGATCGCTGAGTCAGAAAAAGCCCGGATTCAACTACTTGCTGATACCCAAAGATTCGGACGAAGGACAAGTCGTTCCCGAATTATCTCCAAACGATGAGGATATCGTAGTAGTCAAGACCACGGACAGCGCACTTACTGGAACAAACTTACGCCTCACTCTGCGCAACATGGGAATAACTGACATCATCGCAACCGGAATTTTTACAGATCAGTGTGTCTCATCAACTGTCAGAAGCCTCGCCGATGAAAGTTTCAATGTCGTTGTTGTCGATGATTGCTGTGCCGCGGCAACCGATGAATTGCACAGATCTGAACTTGAGATCATCAACATGATTTACTGTCATGTTGTGTCAAAAGAAGAAGTTCTGTCATTTTTTAAGGATTGAATCAGACTGGATCTTGATTCGCTACGACGGATTCAGGTTTGCGCTATGGATCTGGCTGCAGTCTCAATTGCGGATTCAGTCGCATCGAAATCATGTTGTGTCAGCGCCAGACTGATATAGAATTTCCCCGCTAACCGAAGAATCCCATTCTCAATCAATTGAGAGTGGAATTCGGACGCGCACAACTTATCCTCCACAAGCAGATCACGATAATCACCAACATCCGAATCAACGAATACAACATTGAATACAGTCGGGTGACCAACAACTCGGTGGGGTACACCAACATTGTGCAAGTGTCTCGTAAGCATCCCCATGACTGTTTCTCCATTTTTACGGAGTTTGTCATAAGTACCCTCACGGCGTAGAATTTCCAAAGTTTTCAATCCGGCAACTGAAGCGACGGGGTTACCCGATAGAGTACCGACCATCATGAGCCAATTGCCCGCACCGATAATATTTTTATCAAAGTGCCGCATAATCTCTTCTCGTCCCGCGATCGCGGCGAGTGGGAAACCCCCACCGATCGTTTTCCCCAACGTGCAAAGATCCGAAACAACCCCTGTTGTTTCCTGTGCTCCTCCATATGCAAATCGAAATCCCGTGACAACTTCATCAAAGATCAAAACAATGCCATGTTCATCACTTATAGCTCTCAGTGTCTCCAGAAATCCAGGAACTGCCGGTATCGTACGTTGTTGCGGCTCAACGATAATGGCAGCGATCTGATTTCGGTACTCTTCTATTAGTGAAGCTGCAAATTGTGAATCGTTATACGGAGCGATCAGCATTTCAGCATGTACCGATTCGGGAATTCCGGCGCTGTCTGGTTGAGCGCGCGGAAAGTCGGCTTTAGTTGTGGGAGCCAGACTCATCTGCGCTTCTGAAGACATCCCGTGATATCCGCCTTCAAATTTCACAATTTTGTCACGTCCAGTGAATGCACGAGCCAGACGCATAGCATACATATCCGCTTCACCACCAGTTGAAACAAACCTGACTTGTTCAGCGCATGCAACCGCTTTGCAAATCTCTTCCGCGAGTTGAATGCCATAAACGTTGCTGGTAAAGAATGTGGTTCCAAGTGAAATTTGTTCTTGGACCACTTCGACCACTTCGGGATGCGCGTGACCGAGCAACATGGGGCCGGAGCCAATCAGGTAGTCGATATATTCGCGACCTTCAATGTCCCATACTCGACTCCCCTTGCCTTTTTTTACGAAGAGAGGCGCACCAAAATTACCATAATCTCCGGCAGGCAACACCTTGTTAGCTCGTGCAACCCAGTCGCCATTGTGACGTATATAACCCATCTTGATTTTCCTTTATCCTAAGAATCCAACCCGAATAAATGGTGCTCGAACTGCCAAAGTCATATCCCACCGCGGACTACACAACATTTAATGAGTAAAGCATTCCGTCCCGGGAAGCCACTCGAACAAGTATTACCATTGCGGAGGGTTGCTGAGTAGTCCATCGATTGTGCTGGACCTACATCGTAACCACGATATTACCGATATGCTCCTTTGAAATGAATGCTGTCTGAGCTTCGCGAAGCTCTTCAAGCGAGTATTCCGCAGCAAGAATCGGATTGATTTCCTTGCGCTGAATATAACCGACAAGATCGGCAAACACTCCAGGTGGTGGAACAGTCATACCATGAAATGTCAAATCCTTCAGATACAAATCGCGCAGATCAAGCGGTACAACAGGTCCCGCAATCGCACCTGAGACGACATAACGTCCTCCTCTCTCCAACACACTGATCAGTTTCGGCCAGTTGTTCTCACCGCCTACGATATCCGCGACTACAGAAACAGTTTCAACTCCAGTAGCGAGTTTCACAGCGCCATTCAGATTCTTGCAATTTCTCGGTAGCAATACATCCGGTGCGACAGTGCGACGCAAATCATCGTGTTTCTGCTCACTCGCGAGCGCAATCGTCTGTGCACCTCGTCGTTTGGCAAGCTGAATCAGTGCAGAGCCCACTCCGCCAGACGCTCCGGTTATCAAGATACAATCATTGGCACCCACATCGGCTCGATTAAGCATGCCCTCCGCAGTCATGCTGGATGTCGCAAATGTCGCGAGTTGAGCATGATTTAGATCACTCTCAATCGGATGTACATTTTTCCAATGCACTGCGACGTAATCAGCAAACCCACCGTTGCTCTCAGACCCAAAGTATCCGCACTTGTTTCGATTGTAGGGGTCGTTCCAGTCGCGCAGCCATGAATCGATCAGAACACGCTTTCCAACCAATCCAGCATCAGCTTCACTACTAACCTGCTCGACAATACCACACACATCCGCGCCTTGGATTCTGGGAAACTTCAACGACATGCCACCCCAAGTGGCATCTTCGGAATTTATCGAGTCATCCGAATGCTCTGTTGTTGCACCGGTGACTTCCTTCGAATACCAGCCGGTACGTGTATTGACATCGGTGTTATTCAATCCACAGGCCTTGACCTTGATCAGAACTTCGGAATTGGCAAACTCAGGAATTGGCCAGTCAGTTCGGAACGACAATTTGTCCAATCCGCCGTGACCCGTTAGAACAAATGCCCGCATGGTGTTCTTATTTTCCATCAGACTACCTGTATTTGAAGTTTGTTCCGCGCTGAATCATAAGCAGGTCCACTCAGCAATCGGGCATCTCTTCGCTTGTTTTGAATTAGCACAGTTAGCGGAGCGGGTGAATCAATTGCTTCGGGTTCAAGATAGGCGAAGGCTAGTATTGTCCGCGTAGTGTGACTGTATGCAATCGACGTGACAGATCCGATAGCCCGGTCGCCGCGTAACACGGCTTCACCACCATGTCCATCTGAATCACCATCCGCGTCAACCTCCAAATAGACACACTTCCACCGCAAATTATTGTCGAGACTGCTGACAGTCGCTTCTTTCCCGATGAACCTTCTATCAAAATCTACAAATTGCAGTACATTAGCTTCAGCAACAGTAACTTCATTTGTCAGTTCGGCTGCGCCTTTGAACGCTTTTTCCAATCGTAGGACATTCATTGCATATGAGCCATAATCGACTATCCCAAATTGACGACCTGATGCTGCTATAACATCATAAATCGGTAACGCCGCTTGTTTTGGCATATGCAATTCCCAGCCGAGTTCGCCAGCGTAGGACATTCGCATCGCCAACGCATTATAACCGGCAATTTCGATCGGCTTGGTCGTGAACCAGGGAAATTCCGAGTTCTTCGAAGTCGCGGAAAGGCACCCTTTCAGAACATCTCGAGCTCGAGGCCCATTCAGCGCTAAAGCCGACCAGGTTTCAGTACGATTTTCCCAACGAACGCGTTCTGTTGTTCGATATCTGGCAAGATGATCAAGCAGTCTACGCTCGTAGAAGACTGCACAAATCAGATAATAGTTTTCGTGGTTCAATCTCGCAATGACTACTTCAAGTTCAATTCGCCCACCCCGATTCAAGAAATATGATAGCGTTATTCCACCATCGCGACGCGGCATGCGATTGGTCGACAATCCATCAAGGAAGTCCGCAGCATCAACTCCAGTCACCAAGACTTTCGCAAATGCTGAAATATCCATGATACCTGCTCGATTACGGACACCATACACTTCCTCACAGACAATCTCATGAACTGGTGTGCGTCGAAATGAATAATGGTCGCATTGGGAAACTCCGTTTCGTGAAAACCAACGTGGCCGTTCATGGCCGCTTACCTCTTCAAAGACGGCACCCTTTTCCTTTAGGCGGTCGTACAAAGGGGAACAGATGACCGGTCGCCCCGCCAGTCGATTGTAATGAGGAAATGGGATTTCGTGTCGCAACTCAAAGTCTTCTTTTGCCTTTACAATCTGCCAGTTTTTGACTGCATAGGCACCGAATCTTCGTGGATCAAATTCGCGCATTGAGATATCTGCTGACCCATGCACGATCCACTGCGCCAATGCTCGCGTCAGTCCTGGTCCCCATCCAATTCCGATTTGCGTCCCGCAACAACACCAATAGTTCGGCGTGCCAGCCACCGGACCGATAAGAGGATTGCCATCTGGCGGGTGGCTGATCGCGCCATGTACAACACGACGTATTCCCAGATTTGCTAAAACCGGCATACGATCCATGGCTTGTTCCAGCCAAGGCATAATTCGATCATAATCCGGTGCAAATAGCTCATGCTCCGCTTCCCACGGACAATAATCTTCCCAAACTGATCTCGAACTGGTCTTTTCGTAGATACCGATCAACCCCGCCTTCTGCTCCATTCGTATATAGCCAGACACACGTCGGTCGTCTCGTACAACGGGTAGTTCATCGTCAAGATCGAGAAACTGCTCAACTGGATCCGTAACGAAGTAATGGTGCGTCATCGATGTCATGGGTAGCTGCAAATTGTTCCATTCACCAATCTGCCGCGCATATGTACCAGCCGCATTGACTACGTGCTCGCATGCGATCGATCCGAATTGTGTTTCTACGCGCCACTCACGATTGGCATTCGTCGAAATGTTGGTGACGCGACATCGTTGGACCACTCGGATACCCAAATTTCTGGCGCCGGTAGCCAATGCCTGTGTAACCCCGTAGGGGTCTACATGCCCATCGTCGGGCGTATGCAGAGCTCCAAGGACGCCATCTAGGTTGTAGAACGGATGGAGCTTTTTGATGTGATCTGGGTCAACCATCTCAATACGAAAACCTAGCGAGCGACCAACCGACAAGCTATAGCGTAGCCAATCCATCTCATCTTCTGTATAGGCGATTCGCAACGACCCACAACCGTGCCAGCCGGTTGACACTCCTGTCTCACTTTCTAGCTCGTCCGAATACAATCCGATGTTGTAGTCTACACATCGCCCGAGGCTTACTGAGCTGATTGACTGGGTAATCTGCCCTGCGGCGTGCCAGGTACTGCCAGAGGTCAATTCGGACTTCTCGAGAAGTATTACGTCATGCATCCCTTCGTGCGCCAGATGATAAGCAAGCCCACATCCCATGATTCCACCACCGATAATCACTGTCTGCGCATGCGTTGGTAGCATTTGCTCGTTCATTAAACTCTCCCATCCCTACATAATTCAACGAAATATGATGGTACGTAACTTCTGATTTTTGCAATGGATAATATAATTGTTTTGAACTTTGCTACCACACACTCTTACCAATGGAAATCGCCGCAACCGATGCGCTTGCCAAGATTGAATGGCTGTGTACAATTGGAATTCCAGACAGTCCGATATCACTCATACGTACCGACTCAAAATAGGGAATCTCAGCTGCTGTGAAAACACCGGTATCTGTCTTGTTTTCCATCCCAAAAGTTGAACAAATGGCAACGTCTCTATCGCTCGTGTTCGTCCAAGCCGAACCCGAATTTATCGGGCATGTTGAACAATTCCGTTCTCCACATTCCAAGCGTCGCGAGTACGTGGAACTCCCAGTATGACTGATGCCCCGGTTTACGCGCTTGATCCAAGTTACTATTCGGATCCTAAAATTTTCGAGACGGAATTCAAACAACTCTTTACTTCAACCTGGCAATTTGCCGGGCATGCCAGCCAACTTGTGCAAACCGGGGATTACTTCGCATTCGAGCTTTTTGGGGAAGGCTTTTTCTGCGTAAAAGGAGAAGACGGGCAAATCCGTACGTTTTACAACGTCTGCCAGCATCGGGCGCATCCACTTGTCAACGGTTGTGGTTCAGCGAGCAAACTCACGTGCCCATATCACGCTTGGACTTACGACTTAAAAGGACAACTTGAATTTGGACCGAATTTGAAGTCGGTAGAAGCGATTGACTGCAGAAAGATTCGGCTCACTGAGGTTAAAACCGAAGTTTTTCTCAATTTCATATTTATAAACATGGACCTGGAAAGCAATTCCATGGACCAGTGGTTTCCGGGTGTACGCGATGAGATTGAACAGTTTTTATCTGATTGGTCAAGTCTGGCACCGGTCGAGTGGATTGAAATCAACGAAAATTGTAATTGGAAAGTGTCGGTTGAGAATTACTCCGAATGTTATCACTGTGCATTGAATCATCCGAGTTTCGCGACCGGCGTGATCAAACCAAACACCTACGATATTCGACCCCAAGGATACTGCTTGCGACATACTACGGAAGCAAGAACTGGTAAGTCGATGTCCTATCCAGTTAACAAATCTATACCCCATGCCAATGAATATTCCAGTTGGTACTTGTGGCCAATGTTCTCCTTTCAGGTGTATCCTGGACAAGTGTTGAACACCTATCATTGGCGACCCGTCGATTCCGAAAAAGTCGTAGTCTGGCGCGGTTGGTATACGAAAGACGGCGAAAAAAATGAAACAATCCACCAACTCGCGATCCAAGATCGAAAAACGACGGTTGCAGAAGATATTCGATTGGTTGAATCAGTACACCGTGGATTAAAATCCCGCGGCTACTCCCCGGGGCCACTGGTGATCGATCCAAAATTCGGTGTCAACTCTGAGCATTCGATTGCTACCCTTCACAGCTGGATGCGAGAGTTTTTCAAGGGTCAAGGCTACTCCGATCAGTACTGACTGCAGTCTACCCGGTCCTCTGATCAGTCACTCCTTTGCGGTCAGAGAAATCGGTCTTGATTCCGTGGCAATTGTTCAATCACTCCGGATAAACAATATCAAATGACGTAGCGACAAAACTGACACCCTGATCTTTTTTGATTTTGTCAATTCGAATGGGGATATTATGCAGTTCAGGATAAACCCACACCACATACTTTCTATTATTACGATTGACATCCTGCATCGTGATTTTCACTGTGTCGACCGTATTACCCCTGAAAGTGATTTGCTCCGGCGCCGCATCCTGGAACACATATGATCTGAGTTTGCTTTGTTCGACGATTGTCATGTACTGATTCTCAAAACTTTCTGTTTGCTTAAGGGCCATCTGTACATACCACGCCTCCCAATCCAATGTCTGATGCGCTGGCATATCGAAAACTTTACCATTTCCAAAGAGAACTTTGCGATTGGTCCAATCGAATTCCGCACTGGCAACTTCATGATCGGAGTCATTCGTGATATTGAAGGAAATCGGAGTAACTTCATTACCCGAATACTGAAATGTTGAATTTTGGGTATAGGAATCTTCGCCGAGCATTCTGAGCAAACCACCTGCTCTCACAACGTGTTCTGCATAGATATTTCCATCGTTGCCGCTGACAACCGTTCGAGTGCTGTTACCGATTTTTAGGTCGCCGAAATGGATCTTGTATTTGACTTGGAAGCCAATCGGTTGTGTTTCCGCTGAAATCAGACCAAATGGAAACGCGATCAGAATCAGAAATGTTACAAATCGCGCAGTCAAACACTCTTTGATACAACGACAATTCTTATCGATCATCCGTTGTAATGCGAAGTTCAAACCAGTCTGCCTCTTTGTGTAGAATCACTGTGCGTTCCCAGTACTTAAAATTCCATCAGCGAACCACTGAATGGCGCGAGGATAAATCTCATACTCACATTCATGTACCCGTTGTTGTAGCACCGCCGCAGAGTCGGTCGGCAAAACCGGTACTTTCTCTTGAATGATAATCGGACCGTCATCAAGTTCCGCCGTTACAAAGTGAACGGTTGCACCGTGATAAGTATCGCCCGCTGCCAAAACACGTTCATGTGTGTTCAAACCCTTATATTTAGGCAACAAGGATGGATGTATATTCATAATCTTGTTTTCAAAGTCGTCAACAAATTCCTTGGAAAGAATTCGCATGAATCCTGCCAACACAATCAAGTCTGGTTCCAGCACTTCGATTTCTCTTTTTAATGCATTATCGTACGAGACTCTGTCCGGATAGCATTCAGGGTTCACATAGATGGTTTTGATATTTTCTTTCCGCGCACGTTCCAGCGCATATGCATCCTCATTGTCGCTGACTACAGCAACTATATCGACTGACAGATTTCCTTGTTTCGCCTGATCAGTGATAACTTGCAGGTTTGTTCCATTGCCTGAGGCAAATATGACAACGCGAATGGAAGTTTTGATCACCATCATTCGATCTGGGTTTTTGACTCATTCGATTCAGCGACCTCCCCAATACTGTGCGAGGGTACGTCCATTGCATCAAGCTCACCACGAATCTCCGCTTCCATCTGACGGGGAACAACAGCGATCATCCCAATTCCGCAATTGAACGTTTTCATCATCTCTTCATCGCTCAAGAGGCTTTGATTTTGAATCCAATCAAAAATTGGCTGGGAAGGCCAGGATTGCTGTTTTAGCCTTGCGCACAAACCCGATGGCATTACCCTTTCGATGTTTCCAGAAATTCCACCGCCGGTAATATGGGCTAAAGCATGAATCGAACCCGACCGCACTATCTTGAGGACCGATTGAGCGTAAATTCTCGTCGGCTTCAGTAAAATCTCACCCAGTGATAGTCCATCAATTTTGATGGTGAGTGGAATCTGATGATCTTCAATCAATTTACGCACAAGCGAAAATCCGTTTGAATGAATGCCGGTTGACTCGATTCCAATCAATATATCACCGACTGTAACCCGATCTGCATTAAGAATATTTGATTTTTCCACGATACCCACTGCAAATCCGGCCAGATCATACTCACCGGAAGCATACATTCCTGGCATTTCCGCAGTCTCTCCACCAATTAGTGCTGCGCCGGCGATTTCACAGCCTTCAACAATACCGTGAATCACCCGTTTCATCACAAGCTCGTCGAGCTGACCAGTCGCAATGTAATCCAGAAAATATAAAGGTTGTGCACCGTAAACTATAATGTCATTGATACACATGGCGACCAGATCGATACCAACAGTATCGTGGCTGTTCAGTTCAAATGCGATTTTCAGCTTCGTTCCGACGCCATCGGTGCTACTGACGAGAACGGGAGAGTTATATCCACTTGGAATCTCAAAAAGTCCACCAAAACCAAAAGGTGATTCGATCTGCCCGGAATTTGAAGTGCGACTGATCTGAGGAGCCCAAGATCGGATCATTCTGTCGGCTAGTTCAACGTCGACACCGGAGTCTTCGTATGTAATTTTCTTGTGGTCTGAATCTCTCACTGTTTCCGAACCCGAAGCGCAAGAACGTGGCTAATTTACCGAGGTGCACCGTCTTCGTATGCATTCGCCATTTTACTTTGAAAATCCTTCAGCCTGGTAGGGTAACAAAGCCTAAATTACCGTAAAATAATCGACTTTGTCGACAAAAATTTCAGAACCAGAAATCAAGCAAAATGACATCTGTGACATCTCACATTCCCAACATTCTAACATTGTCGCGTATTGTGGCTGCACCACTGCTGATTGTGGTGCTGCGAAATGAGAATTATGAACTCGCCTTGATTCTGTTCATACTTGCAGGAATGACAGACGGGCTTGATGGTTGGATCGCCAAGCGCTTCAATTGTACTTCCGAACTCGGCGCGAGCCTGGACCCGCTAGCCGACAAAATTATCATCATTGCAGCATATGGCATGTTGACGATACTCGGCGTGATCCCATTTTGGCTGATGATGTTGGTGATATTTCGGGATCTTGTAATTGTCGGCGGCTACCTTGTATTGACAACATTGGATGGGAATATCCCTATGCAACCCACCTTTACTAGTAAAACCAACACGTTCCTGCAAATTACATTCGTGATCGCAGTTCTTTTGAATAATACATCATGGCTGTTTATCCCGTATTTGACCGAAACTCTAATGTTTGCTGTTGCAATTTCAACAATCGCTAGTGGAACGCAATACGTCTGGGTTTGGGGGATTCAAAGAAATTACAACAATTAACTCACAACCAATCAAGTGAACACAGCCAAGCAGACGGTCCTGCCTGTCAAGCTCACCAACCGGTCTACATTCGACAATTTTCTGCCGGGTGAAAATCTTCAGACACTGTCAGTATTGCAGAATTTCCTAGAGAGTAAAATCGACACAAGGATATGTCATCTTTGGGGGGCGATAGGATCGGGGAAAACCCACCTACTCCTCGCAGTTGCAAATTTTTCAGATGACAGTGTTTATATCCCGCTCATGGACTTGAATCTGGAACCTTCTTGTCTGGATGAAATTTATGAAAGTTCCTTCGTGTGTGTCGATGATATTCATTCGATTGCAGCACAACCGGCATGGGAAAATGCGCTGTTTAGCCTTTTTGAACGGATTGAAAGCAACAATCAACGACTGCTGGTCTCATCCAGATTCCGACCGGCAGAAATGGAATTTAGCCTGAAAGACCTGGTAAACAGGTTTCAAGGGTGTCAGGCTCTAAAATTAGATCCATTGTCCAACCAAAACTTAGCTAAGTTGCTTGAACATCAAGCCACTGAGCGCGGACTGACAATAGAGAAGCCAGTCATTCAATTTATTTTGAACAGATACTCTCGGGATGTTCATTCTCTGATGAGACTACTGAACGAAATTGATATGGCAGTCGAAATTCGCCGAAAAGTCACAATCCCATTGCTAAAGCAGCTTGTTGAGTTCAAGTTTGAAACGACCTGATCAATATAAAATTTCGATGCCCAACTAAGCACTACGATCAAATTCAGATTCCGCCAAATATGCCGGCCACCGTTCCTCTATACATTACAATAATGCGTCACGTGCGCCACAGTAAACACTCTCATATCGGATAGGCTCCAAATTTTATTTGAGCCGATTCAGCTATTCGAAATCTGGTCAGATCATATTATCGCTGATGATTTCCATATCCTATTGATTTAATTAGATTTTTAGATACTAAGTATGAAAGTTTCAGTTATTGGGACGGGTTATGTTGGATTGGTTACCGGTGCGGGCTTGTCTGAGTTAGGAGTCGATGTTGTCTGCGTCGACAACGATGAAATAAAAATTGACCAGCTGAGCAATGGTGTTTGCCCGATTTACGAAGTGCAACTCCCGGAACTCTTGGAACGCAATGCCAAAGTTGAGCGTTTGAAATTTACCACCGATCTGGAGACAGCCGTCGGTGAATCCCAAGTTGTAATGATCTGCGTAAACACCCCTTCGCTGGACAGTGATGGCAGCGCCGACCTCACAGATGTACTGGACGTAACGAAGCAAGTTGCCAAGTCTATTGCTGATACAACGGTGGTTGTCATCAAGTCAACAGTTCCGGTTGGCACAGGTCAGAAAATAAAGAATTTGATCGAGTCTGTGAATCCGGATGCGGACATCCATGTCGCTTCCAATCCCGAATTCCTGAGCGAAGGTACGAGCGTACATGATTTCATGAATCCATCAAGAATTGTGATCGGTGTCGAATCAAACGAGGCAAGAAAAATTCTGCGAGAACTCTATCTGCCTTTCATTCTTCAGGATGTTCCAATCGTGGATACGAATCTTGAAACGGCGGAGATGATCAAGTACGCCTCCAACGCTTTTCTCGCAACCAAAATTTCTTTCATCAACGAAATTGCCGATCTGTGTGAACTGACTGGTGTTGATGTTCGAGGTGTTGCACATGGAATTGGACTCGACAAACGCATTGGTAATGAACACTTGCGTGCGGGACCTGGCTACGGAGGACTGTGCTTTCCGAAAGATACGATTGCACTAGTCCAGACAGCCAGAAATGCAGGTTCACCCATACGGATTGTGGAACAAGTGGTAGAAATCAACGATCAACGCAAGATTAAAATGGCCCTCAGAGTGCAATCTGAATTAGGCGGATCGGTACATGCCAAAGTCATAACCATCCTCGGACTGGCATTCAAACCCGGGACGGATGATATCAGAGACAGTCCCAGCATAGCCATCATCCGAAAACTGATGGAACTCGGCGCTATCATTCATGCGCATGACCCACTTGCAAAGGCCAATGCTGAATCAGTTCTGGAGAACGTTACGTTCTTTGACGATGTTTACGAAGCGGTCCGTGGTGCGGATGCGATAGTATTTGCTACTGCTTGGGACGGCTACCGGCAGTTGGATTTTGACTTTCTGCTCGCTGACCTGACTGATCCGGTTGTCATAGATCTGCACAATCTATTTGATGCGCAAGATCTTCACACCAAAAACGTCAAGTACGTCGGAGTCGGACAAGGGCAAATGACCTCCAATATCTGACATCGACATTGATGATGTTGGTATCGAGTAGAAAATCCACCTCAATTTTTCCCCTTGCATAGGACATATCCGGGCTCTGTCACCCGTTGTCTTCTGTATCCTGACACGCTAAATTTAAAGTGCGTTCTGGATGGGGGGGAGTCTGTTGAAGCAAGACCAACAATTAGCATCAAAAGGCGCTTGCGATCACCGAGAAATCGGCAACTAAACATTCACTCTAGATCTACTGCGTGTGGGGAAATATGATGAGTCATGGATTCAAGTTTCCACAAAAATCGAGTGATATCTGAGTCAGTGCCAAGTGACTAATCGAATTTCCGAATATCCGTCGGGAGACCAGATCACCAGTACCATGACGATACCGACAGATTCGAAGTTTACGCTGTACCTCGTATAGCAATCATCGTACGCGAGAGGCCAGTAGATCACTAATCTGCTCCGCTTGTACTTAGGTTGCGATCTTTATCGAGTAGTAAGGGAGGAACGCGCAGCAAGCGTCTTTGAGCTGTTGACGAAAGTGATAGTAGAAACTCCGACGACGAACTCCCAAGGTCCGGGCTAAAGTCGTCTTGATGTTCCCAATTAACTACTTGTCAAATTAACCGACTTCTGTGGAATAATCTCTCAGATTAAGCATCTAAGATTTTTGTTTTCTCTCTTCAAACGATTGTAATGTAAGGATTTTAACTATCACTTGAGGTCTAAAGATTTAAGCTCAATATTTACGGTTACACCTGACTTGTGACGTTGTAAGTGCACCGGAAGGTTGTTGTGCTCCGGCGATAGCCACAAGGTGAAACCTTCCTTTTTCTTGTCAGTCTGCAACAATGTAATTCGCTTGGTAGTGAAGAGTTTTGACCCTAGTTCTATGACCTCCTCCTCAAGTGGCCCGTACTCGTATTCCAAAATGCCATGTCTAGAGACAATGGTTATTCGCGTTCCCGGCAATTCTGCCAGATCGGCACTCATCAGGTTCATATACCAGGAACCCCATTCCAGCACGTGATGTTCCGGCATCGGTATAACTTCACCGTCCAGTTGCGTGATTGATCTATTAGTCCAATCGAATTCCGCACCTTGTGATTTACCACGCTTGAATTCAATAATGTACTTTTCTGTTAGAACTTGGCCGGAACCGTCAATTTTGATCGAGGATTTCTGGGTGGATTTACGCTCACCGGTGAGTCTCAGCAAAAGTTTCGGTTCTAATTTTTGAATTGACTCATATCGATCAGTATCAACTTTTGTCAATTTCCCGTACGAATTGCCAACTTTCGCACCACCGAGTTTCAGAATGTAATGAACTTCATATTCCGCTACCCTGTGCTGCTGTTCCGCCGCTCCGACCAATGGCATAAGGAACAGTATCGCTAGAATCGGTTTTACAAATTGTTTCATCTAATATCAGCTCCTCTTGATCAATTGTTTCGGCTACTGCTTGAATTGCAGCGAACAGTTAGCCTGTTCATTAAACCAGTTCCCAGAAAATGTTTGTGTGATCACTTTTATCGAAGACATCGACTCTGGACGTGCGCAAACGACAACGATATTCTACTTCACTGCGCGATTTATCGAAATTCAGTGTATATACGATACAGCCAAAGAAGCGAAAAGCTTGCTAGCAGCGCGCAAACTGCAATAAGAAAAAATGGAATGGTATACCCACTGGTACCTACAATAATCAATCCAAATAATGGTGGTAGAATGGCAACACCACCATAAATAAGGAATTGAACCCCGCCTGTCCAGTTGTGCGCCTCACCTTCTGGCGCCTGATTGGCAACTTCAGAAAGAAAAACACCATTCCAACCGTGTGTGCTCGAGCCAAGTATGAACGAAAATACATACAAGAAAAACTTATGCCAGTTATCAGAAACCATGAACATTCCACTTAGGGAGATCGCAGAAATCACACCGATCAAAGTCAATGTATATTTCGGTGTCAGCCACTTGTCTGAAAGCCCACCCCAGGCGATACGGCCGATAATTCCACCTAAATTGACAAAGAGAAAACATATTCCCGCCTCAACCAGAGTGAACCCCTGTTCGACGAGAAAAACCACGAAAAAACTGCTAACGCTGATTTGAACCCCTGCGTAAGTGAAACCGACTGCTGCGAACCCTCTGAGCAAAGGAATTCTCATGATTTGTCGGACCGGCCCCATCACCGTGGCAAACGACCATGTCAGACTGAAATTGGCGCGAGCGCTATCAAACCGTGATCGCAGCGGTTGCAGAATAAACAAGATAGCAACACCAAGCAAGGCCACAGAAATGACTCCCGCTTTCCAATTCCACCAGGCAGCAACCATGGGAACAATTAACGCAGCGACTGCACCACCGACGGTGACACCAGACTGTTTTATTGAAAACATGAAAGCGCGATTTCCGGAATTGGTGATCGCCAACAACACTGGCGCATTGGCCGGATTGATCGGTCCGTAGGCAATCCCAAGCAGAATAGCGCACAGAACAGCTGCGAGGGGGGTTGCTAGGGTAAATACAAAAAGACCTACGACCGCAAAAAGCACGGTGACCTGCAATACTCTCACCGGGCCGTATTTGACAATGAAACCAGGGCAGAAACTGCCAGAGAACATTGCAACGAAATAAACCGCGCCGGTAAAAATACCTACGTAAGACGCGCGAACTCCGATTTCAGGTGCTGAATCAGGTGCGCTGACCGCCACCGCCAGAATGGCGGAACTGCCGACAGCCATCGTCAGCATCATCACCAGTGTCGTGCCGATACCGTGAGGAAACAACCGCATCAGACAAGCCAGGCAGCGGGATTCGCAGAATAGTCGATTCGCAAGCAGCCAAAAGTGATACTGATCATTAAATCAGCATCCCAGTTGACCTGCCAGTTCCAGAAAATCTTTTGCTACCACATCGTAATCATTTGAAGCGACCGTATCGAAGTTTTGGTCGGGGCCATACTCCGTCGGTCTCGCTACAAATGCCGTTCTGAATCCACATTGGGATGCTGCTACGAGGTCCGAATTGTGAGCAGCAACCAACATGCATTGTTGCGGCTGAAGATCGAGCATTTCAGCCGATTTCAGATAGGCCTCGGGCTGAGGTTTGTAATGCTTGACTACTTCCGCACCCAATACCATGTCCCAAGGCAACCCAGCATACTTCGCCATATTGACGATAAGTGAAACGTTGCCGTTTGATAAAGTCGCAATGATGTACCGCTCTTTCAACCGACACAAACCCTCCACAGAATCCGGCCAAGGCTCCAGCCGATGCCACGCGCGATTAAGATCATGAATCTGCGCCTCGGTGAGCGTCTCAACCCCCATTTCACTCAGTATCTCAATCAGATTCTCCAGGTGCAGATCGTCAAGCTTGGCCCACGGCCTCGCACCACTTCGGATGCGTTCCATAGCCGGCTGGTACTTTCCGCGCCACAAATCCGCAAACTGATAGTGATCGACTGATTCAAGTCCAGGTACGCGCTTGACTTCGTTTGCGACGCTGGTACGCCAGTCTACAACGGTACCGAATACGTCAAACATTAAGGCATTAATCGAATTTTGCATGATTCACTCAATATTCTGTTCACGTATGTCGACGGTCTTGACATCACTGTTTTGTAAGTACTTCGATTATCTTCGACTAAGAGGAATAAATGATATTTTATAATACGATTTTATGGGCGATTAGCTCAGCGGGGGAGCGCTGCCTTCACACGGCAGAGGTCACTGGTTCAATCCCAGTATCGCCCACCATTCCCTCCTCAATCTGAATTTCCGAATCAATGGGCGGACCTGCGGACATTCATGTAGTTCGCAACAAGAATTGCCGTTGCTCCGACAATTGTAGCCAGGTCAATCGGCTCGGCGTAAAGCACAGCACCAGCGATTGCAACCATCGGTAATCGCAAATAGTCCATAGGAACCACAGCAGTGACTTCTGCCAGCTGAAACGCGCGAGCCATGCAGTAGTGAGCAAACATCACACCTGCAGTGATAAAAACGATCAACACCAGCGTCGAGAGATCGGGCAAGTGAAAATCGCCGAACAACACCAGCAATGCAGTTGATAAAGGCAATTGCAAAATCGCCATGTAGAACAAAATACAAAGAGGTGATTCGGTAGACAGTAAACTTCTCGTGCAAAGCATTGCGCCTGCAAAACCGACAGCGCCGATCAGCATCGCGATTGACCCCGCTTCGATACCCATTTCAAAGGGGCGGACAATGATCAGAATACCGACAAACCCTACGAGTATGTAGAATACTCTGCTCAACGTCAATTTCTCGTTGAGAAAGATAGGCGCAAGCAACGCAATCCATATCGGTACAGTAAATTCCAGCGCAAAAACATGCGCCAGCGGAATAAGAGCGATTGAAAAAAACCAGCCGAACTGCCCCACAAAGTGTACACAGTTTCTCGTCACGTGTAACTTGACGCGAGTGGTGCGAATTTGCTCAAACCCCTGTTTCGACATACCCACCAATAATGTGCTTAGGATGATTGAGACAAACGAACGAATGAACAAAATCGTCGGAGTATCGACTACAAAGGATACCTCTCTGGTTGCTACGGCAACTGCTGTGTAGCTGCACAGAGTCCCGAACATCCAAAAAATTGCTTTACGCATTAGATTCCATCCGACACTTTAACTCGGGAATGAAATGAATTTGAGAGACTGTGCAGCGCAAGCTGACTAAAAGTGTTTATGCAAACGCGTTCCAGATAAGCCGATTAGAATTCGAATGATTGCGGAATAATTTGAATTGGCATCGAATCGATCAGGGCGAGCCGAATCGGTATCACTCTATTTGAATTTGACGGTCGCTGTCATCCCCGGAAAAACGACTTCTGAATCGTCACGAATATTCAATTCTGCAATAAATTCAGTTGCACTTCCTGATGTGGATGGATAAAACACGGAGTCAGCCAAAACCGGTGAGAATTTGTTGCCATTCACATCGACTTCTGCGGAAATGGCAGCGTTTTTCAATCCGACCCAACGATCGAAATCCATACTCAACTTGACTACATAACTTCCATCACTCGCCAGAACCATCAGCGGTTCAGTCTGTAATTGCGGAACAACATTCATACCCGGATGAATATTTCTACTCAATACAATCGCGTCAATGGGAGCGACTAATTTGGTGCGTTTCAGAAGATGGTGGGCGACAGACAATTCTGCTTGTGCCGCATTGAGTCGCGCATTCGCCGATTTCAGCGCATTCTCCGTCTCCTCATACGCCAGCAACGAAAGTGACCCGCGCTCGAACATATCCTTTTGCCTGTCAAACTTATCTGCAAGATTGTCAGTCTCAAGTTTCAAGCGATCAACAACACTTTGTCGAGCCGCTACTCTCGCTTTGTGAATCATCGTATCGAATTCAATCAGAGCATCACCTGATGACACTTGATCTCCAACATTCGCATGTACACTGGTTACCGTTCCTTCGTCCAACGCAATGACAGCTACCAATGTTTTGTAGGCAATCTTACCCTGCAATTCCTCTGCAAATGAGATATTCATCGGCACGATCAGCATCGCACCGATCAACACTAAACGTCTGATAAAGCCTGACATAAGGTCACCTCGATCGAATCTGGTATTGTTGAGACTCCGGTAGTGCTTACACATTTTAACAAGACACTCAGGCTCGGATGTGAGTTTGCTGACACCTTACCGGTGAAAATTCAGTGCCCAACATGACCAAATTTCGTGCTGGCTTCGTATACTGAGGAACCGGCACGGTTGCCAACTCTGGAACTCGTGCCTGGTGATATACTATTTTCAAACCATACAAAAAGTCGAGAACAAAATAAAATATTGACGATTGCAACTAGAACCTCAATAGTAAGATGTCAGCGGAACTCCTTCAACCAGGACTAGTCAAACAAGCACGTGAACCTGGACTCAATCCTTTCAATTTAGGGCGAGAAAGATATTCCGTTCGAGGCGGAGCGATCACTGTCATTCCTTTGCTTCAGGGAGATCAGATCGAAATTGTAGACTCCGAAGGGCTTCAGTGTGCACACATTGCGACATTTGACTCTCATGGAAATGATTGTTCAGCACAGTTCACAGAGGGCAAGAAAGTCGATGGTAAGAGTCTCGCAACAATGCTCGAAACCAACACGCCCGGTGCTAAAGCGATACGCTCAAAGCTAAAAAAATTCGACATGAACCTCGCAAGTGCCCAACCGAAGTTGGTACTGGATGGAGATACCACTCCCGGCACTCGTATCGAACTCACCTCTAACGTAGAATGTATTTGTGTCATTGGTGCTCCAGGAGAACCAATGTCGGTCGATCAGCAAAATCCGCCGACCGACCTGATTGTATGGGTAACACGCAGCAATCCTACTCACCATATCTCATATGATCTGCCTGACCCACTTGCGGATGCTGGACAGGACTTTCGTATTGAAGCTTCTACTGCCACTAGTTACGAAGTCAAGGCTGGAGATTACATCCAAATACTAGATATTGACGGACGCCAGTGCTCCGATTTCCAATGCTTTGACATTCCAGCGCTTGACAAGGGCTTGGAACGATGTCTTGATGCTACGGTTACAAGAACATTGATGGGAGCAGCTTACCCGAGCCCGGGATTATTTTCAAAATTTTTTGATGTTGACCTTCAACCTGTAATTGAAGTGGTTCAGGATACTTGCGGACGACATGACAGTTTCGGACTTGCCTGCACCAGTAAATTTTACGATGAAATGGGCTATCCTGGACATCCAAACTGTTCGGATAATTTCAATTATGCGTTGGAGGAATATCCCGTCGCACCCCGCAAGGGCTGGATGGCGATAAACTTGTTTTTCAATTCATTCTTCGATGACAATTTTCAGCTTCAATCCGATGAACCTTGGTCTCGTCCGGGCGATTACGTACTGATGCGAGCCATGCGGGATATGATTTGCGTAAGTTCGTCCTGCGCCGATGACATTGATGTTGCCAATGCTTGGAATCCGACTGATATTCAGGTACGGGTTTACGACAAGAAAGAATTGTTTAAAAGTTCAATTGCAATACGAAAAACTACAGACGCAGACCCAATCATGACACAGGAAACCGGATTTCATTCAGAAACCTCGAAACTGACTCGTAATTACGTCGAAAACGCTGGCTATTGGATGCCCGCCAGCTACCTCAATCAAGGTGCAATTGAGGAATATTGGGCATGTCGTCGAGGCGCAGTCGTCATTGATCTATCCGCTCTGCGTAAATATGAGGTTCTGGGTCCCGACGCTGAGTTGCTGTTGCAGACATGCCTTACAAGAGACATGAAAAAATTATCGGTTGGACAGGTGTCTTATACCGCGATGTGCAATGAGTCAGGCGGAATGATTGACGATGGCACAGTATTTCGCCTTGCAGATAAAAACTTCCGTTGGGTTGGTGGATGCGACGGTTCTGGACTGTGGTTGCGCGAACAGGCGGAGAATCTCGGACTCAAAGTGTGGGTCAAGAACTCGACAGAACAGCTCGCCAACTTGCAGGTGCAGGGACCGGATAGCCGAAAGCTGCTGAGCCAGTTGATTTGGACCAGGCCCGACCAATCTTCAGTAGAAGAACTCGGCTGGTTTCGATTTTCTGTCGCAAGAATGCGTGACGTAGCAGGCGTGCCAATTGTTGTCTCACGCACTGGTTATACCGGTGAACTGGGATATGAGATTTTCTGTCATCCACGTGATGCGGCCGCAATCTGGCAGATGATTATGGATTCGTCCCACGGTATTCCGGTCACGCCAATGGGGCTGGATGCGCTGGATATGCTTCGTATAGAAGCGGGCTTGATTCTGGCTGGTCATGAATTTTGTGAACAAACTGACCCGTTCGAAGCGGGAATTCCCTTTACGGTGCCGCTGAAAACGAAAACAGATAACTTCATCGGACGAGATGCGCTTGAAAAACGAAAAGCAAACCCGCAAAGGAAACTTGTCGGGCTTGAGTTGGTGGGACGTGAGGCAGCCGAATCAGGAGACGGGGTTTTCAATGGACGCTACCGCGTCGGCGATATCACAAGCTCTACCGTGTCTCCTATTCTGGGTAAGACCATCGCCTTGTGCAAAATGAATATCGAGTTTTCCGAAGATGGAACTGAGGTTGAAGTGGGCAAACTCGACGACCATCAAAAAAGAATTCCAGCAACAGTTGTGCCTTTCCCTCATTTTGATCCGACCAAATCCAGAGTTCGGGGAATTTATCCCGAATCCGATTAGACACCCAGATAGGCCTTTCTGACATGGTCGTTGTTGGCAAGATTTTCTGCTTTGTCACTCATAATGATTCGTCCGTTTTCCAACACGTACCCATAGTCAACCAGTCGAAGAGCTAAATCTGCATTCTGCTCGACCAGGATCACGGTTACGCCATTTTTGTTGATCTCCTGCAGGATTTCACCAATCTCCTGCACCACAAGCGGTGCCAACCCCAACGATGGCTCATCCAGCAGAAGAACTTTCGGACGGGACATTAACGCCCTACCGATTGACAGCATCTGCTGCTCACCACCACTCAGGGTCCTCGCCTGTTGGCTGCTGCGTTCGCGCAATCTTGGGAAATGGCTATAGACTTCATCCAGATCTCGATCAATACGGTCCTGATCCTTGTAAATGAACGCACCCAAATACAAATTCTCGATTACCGTCAAATCCTTGAATACGCGGCGACCTTCGGGAACGTGTGAAATCCCCATCGCTACAATCTTATCCGCAGCCGCACGATCAATCCGTTCGCCATCGACCGAGATGGTGCCTGCACTGGGTTTGACGAGCCCCGATATCGTGCGCAATGTTGTGCTTTTGCCGGCACCATTCGATCCGATCATAGTAATGAACGCTCCATCAGGGACCGTAAAACTGATGCCTTTGAGTGCGGCAATGTTGTGATAATCGACCTTCAGGTCTGTCACGTCAAGCCGCATCTTTCACGCACCTCCGAGATACGCCTGAATCACATCGGGATTATTCTGAACCTGCTCGGGTGTTCCATCAGCCAGCACGGTACCAAAATTCAGCACAGTCAAACGATCGCACAGCCCCATCACCGCTTTCATATTGTGTTCAACGAGTACGATAGTTACCCCCGATTCTCGCACCTTGCGAGTCAGTTCCATCATATGTCGGGTCTCCTCCGGATTCATTCCGGCGAATGGCTCATCCATCAGTAACAAACTCGGTTTCGAAGCCAATGCGACGGCAATTGCCAGTACACGTTGGAAACCTAGTGGCAATTCAACGGCAAGCTGATCCTTTCTCTCAGAAAGTCCAATGAACTCAATAACCTGATTGGCATCCATTGAAGCTCGGACCTGCCGTTTCCGATCCAACCCCAGTACTGCGGAAAACACATCCGTCTTTGCTTCCTTATGTACACCAATCAATACATTCTCGAAAACACTAAGTTCCTGAAACAGAGTGGTTTCCTGAAACGTGCGCACAACCCCGTCTTTGGCAATTCGAAAAGGTTTTCGTCCCTTAATGCTAGTGTTGCGAAACACGATATCGCCACTTGATGGAGCCAAAAAACCAGCAATCACCTTGAACGTTGTACTTTTACCTGCACCATTCGGACCGATCAACCCGTGAATTTCACCTTCGTCCACACTGAAACTGACATCATTGACTGCGATAAGCCCCCCAAACCGCTTCGTCAATTTCTTTACTTCAAGGATTGCCATCAGGTATTCCCTTGTTTTCTCATCCGAAAAATACTGCCAATCTTTTGGGGAAGCCGCTCCAGGCCTCCCGATAAATAGAGAATAAAGAATATCAGTGTAATGCCGTAGATTGCCGGCCTTAACTGATTAACTTCCCGCAAAAATTCATCCAGCACCGAAAGCACTACCGCACCCAGCATTGCGCCGTAGAAGGTTCGATATCCTCCGACAATCACCCAGATGAGTATGAAAACCATGAACCCGATATCAAACTGCTTCGGCGCAACTGTGCCAATATAGTGCACTTTAAGAGCGCCCGCGATGCCAACAAATAAAGAACCGACAATGAAAGCCAAAGCGCGGTAGTTCCATGTGTTGACGCCAACTGATTCAGCAAGCACACCCTTCCAGTGAACGGCATGCAATGTCAACCCGATGCGCGATTTCTCAATTCGATATAGTAGGAATACACAGATTGTGACAATGATCAAGACGAGATAAAAATATGGTATGGGCTCAAGAAAATCGATATCAAGCAGTTCCGGAGATGGAATAGCGCTGATACCGCCAGTACCTCCAAATGGCTTGATAAACTGAATCCAACATAGACGAATCGCTTCACCCGTAGCGAATGAACCAATCAGGAAATAAAACTGCGTCATGCGAAACAATGGGTAACTCAGCAGCGCGGCCATGGTACCGGCCGCCACACCTGCCAGCGGAAGAGTGATCCAGAAAGAAATATCAAAATTCTTGCTCAATAAGGCGCTCGTATAAGCACCAACCCCCATCATGACTGCGTGAATCAAAGACCACTCACCTGTCAGCGTAACCAGACGATAGCTGACAACCACGAGAATATTGATGGTCAGAAAGATCAGAAAATCCTGTTGATGGTATTTGAGAAAATGCGGCAATATGGTGAGTCCGATCAGCAACCCGGCAATGAGAACGGCAGTTCTGTAGACAGACGCGTTCATCTCACTCACTCACCCTGTGTCCCATAATTCCGGTCGGTCGGACGATCAACACAAGCACCATGATCAGCAGACCCGAAATTGTGGCAATTGTTCCGCTGAAATATGTTGTCACGAACGTGTGGAACAAAGCATAAAGCACAGCGGCAATTACCGCTCCGGGTAGACTGCCAATACCACCAACGATTGTGACAATAAACGCAGTGATGATGACGTTATGTCCCATGTGCGGATTGATGTTAGTCAGCGGAGCCATCAACGCACCTGCCAATCCAGCCATCGCCGCACCGACACCAATGGCAACCATGGAAATGCGAACCGTACTGATTCCCTGAAGCGCGGCCGCTTCCCGATCCATTGATACGGCTCTGACCGCCCAGCCTAGCGTAGATCTTGTAAGGAAATACCATAACGTCACAAGAGCGGCAGCGGAGACACAGATACTGAACAGTCTCTGATACGGAATCCGAATGGAGTCCATGATCACCATTGTTCCCTCAAAAGGCGGTGGAACTTGCTTGGAAGGACCCTCACCGCCAACATAGGTTGCGATCACCTGCAAGATGAACAGCACACCAATCGAACAGATCAATCCTCCCAGCGGATCATTCATCATAGGACGGAACAAAAACCGCTCCATCACCAATCCGATTCCCGTTACCAGAATGATCGCGAGAACCACTGTAAACAAGTATGGAGCACCGTGCTGCGCATGAACAAGCCACACAGTGTACGCTCCTACCATGACCAATTCACCATGTGCGAAATTCACGACGCGCATCACGCCGAAAACCAGAACCAAACCGATTGATGCCAGAGCGTAGAATCCGCTTTGGATAATTCCATTAACGATCGTTTGTATAAACAGATCCAATAGGAAATTCTCCGATTATTTTGATCGCCAATAGCAAAAGGGGAGAGAATTCATCTGCTTCTCTCCCCTTGTTTCTTTTTTAGTATGTCAGATTGTTCGAAGTCCTAGATTCTTCATATGCTTGGTCAAGACATCCTTGTTTTTTTCAAGCCAGCCAGCGAGGTCGCCATACTCCTGGATTCTTGCCTTACCGTCAGTAACCACAACCACTGGCCAACGACCGATCAACACATTATCGAGGCCCCACAACTGACTGCCCCACCAGTCTCCACCACCAAATACAAACTCCTGCTTGTTATTGGTCATGTGTGCAATTACAGCTTCCGATTCGACACTACCCGCTGCTTTTGCATTCTCCAACCAATTCAACAGGATTACCGGATATTCCCAGGCAACCGCCGACCAGTCATTGGGGTGATCCTTGCGAAATGCCGCATCAAATCCTGCCGGGTCGGGGAAACTGATTCCCGATTCCAACAGTGCCGGGTCATCAAAATCTGGAAACTGGAATATTGTACCGTTGACGAAATCAACACTCGTCTTCTGGATGATCTCGTGATAGTAATCCAGGGTACATGAAATGATCTTGCCTGTGAAGCCTTGGTGGTACAGCTGCTCCATTATCGGTGTGACATAGAAACTCGTCGCCATACAGAAAATGTCCGGGTTCTTCGCGAGAACCGAGCTAACAATCGGAGCAAAGTCGGTGACGTCAAAACCGTGCAGGTTTGTATCGACGACTTCGATTCCCGCCACCTCAAAAGCAGCCTGATATGTAGCAGTCGATTGAAGACCGTATTCCACGTCATTGTTGGTGACTATCACCGCAGTCTTGGCGTCAGGGAATTCCCTTGCCAAATACTCAACACCCGTAACGTTATAAAGCGGATGAGACTCACATGTGGCGATCAGATATTCCGAATCTGGCGTGATGTCACTCGGCAAAAGCGTTGTTGTCAGAACTTTCCTTCGGGTCGCCCAAGGCAGAACAGCTGCTACTGTGGCGCCACCAAGCATCATCACCATTTTGGCATCGTCTTCCAATACCAGTTTTTTCATGCCTTGAACTGCCTTGTCTGTTTCGTACGCATGGTCGTAGGTCGCAATACTTAGGTCATAGGTTTCGCCACCTATAGTGACTCCCCCCCAAGCGTTGATGTTATTTGCGATGATCTCGCAACCATAAAATCCCGGCAGACCCCAAGGTGCGAGATCCCCGGTCATCGGGATATTCATACCGACAGTCAATGTCTTGTTGGCTGAAAATGCACGGCTAGGAATAATTCCGGCCGCTGAAACAGTTGCTGCACCAGCAGCTACTTGCTTTAAGAACTTTCGTCTTGATTCTTGTTGTAGTTGAAAACCCATCTTAAATCCTCCGGCACATGCCAAGTTAGATGCAATTTCGTTCAGATATTGCAAGTTCAATTATTGATTTTTATGCTCTACAAATTCCTCTACAAACGAAACTACAATGCCATAGTTCATTATGTCTATGTTAATTAATTTGATTTTAGTTCAAAAGCAATGTTCAAACAAACTATCTTCTTGGACTCATCGCTTGCCTTCCGACCGTCCGGATTCTACACTTCCCCATGAAAAATAAGTGATCAATTGCATCATATCGAGTCAGTCAAGCAGGTAAGTTTCAGCCCGAATTATTTTGTCTGAAGGAACTGGCAATTCACGCAAGTGACGCAACCATCACCAGTATACCCACGACCGAGTAAATCACTCTGTATCCAATTTGCATTCGTTATAATCGTTTGTTAGTCAGTCTAGTGAAAAATAAATTTCATTCTACCCAATGGAGCAGATAAATGAGTCGAGTTGCAGTTATTGGTGCCGGACCCTGCGGCATTTCACAGTTGCATGCATTCTCTTCCGCAGAGAAAAAAGGCGCAGAAATTCCAGAAATTGTCTGCTATGAGAAGCAAAGTGACTGGGGCGGTCTTTGGAATTACACCTGGCGCACCGGCACCGATCAGTACGGAGAACCCGTTCATGGCAGTATGTATCGATATCTTTGGTCAAACGGCCCGAAAGAATGTCTGGAATTTGCCGACTACTCTTTCGAGGAGCACTTCGGTCGCGCAATACCTTCGTTTCCACCACGCGCGGTACTCACCGATTACATAAAAGGTCGGGCTGAAGCATCCGGCATTCGCAAGTATTGCAAGTTCAATCATACTGCGCATTGGGTTACATACGACGACACGTCCGAAAAATTCTCGGTGACCGCGAGAAATTTGGAAGAAGACTCATTAGTCACAGAGCAATTCGATTATGTCGTTGTGGCAACGGGGCATTTCTCGGTTCCCAATGTTCCGCAATTTGAAGGCTTTGACACTTTCAACGGACGTGTCCTTCATGCGCATGATTTCAGAGATGCCCGCGAATTTGAAGGTTTGGATATTCTCGTAATCGGAACCAGTTATTCAGCAGAGGATATTGCGTCACAGTGCCACAAATATGGGGCAAAATCTCTCACAATCAGTCATCGTACTGCACCGACCGGATTTCATTGGCCAGAATCATTTGAGGAAGTGCCTTTGCTGACCCGGGTTGAGGGCAAGACCGCACATTTCAAGAACGGCGCAAGCAAGGAGGTTGATGCGATCATTCTGTGTACGGGTTATCTTCACCATTTTCCTTTCATGGATCTACCACTGCGGCTGAGAACGACAAATCGAATGTGGACTCCCAATCTTTATCAGGGTGTGGTCTGGAACGACAATCCCAAGGTCATGTATCTTGGTATGCAAGACCAGTATTACACGTTCAATATGTTTGACGTCCAGGCCTGGTATGTACGGGATGTCATTATGGAACGCATTGAACTGCCGTCCATAGCAGAAATGGAAAAAGACAATGCGACTTGGGCGGAACGCGAAGCAACATTGGCTGACTACGAACAGGCAATCTACTTCCAGGCTGACTACATTGAAGTCCTGCTAAACCAAGTCGACTATCCGAAATTTGATGTCCAAGGGATGGCAGATACCTTCATGGACTGGGAGCATCACAAGCACGACAGTATCATAGGGTATCGTGACAATGGTCATCGATCACTTGTGACGAATAACATGCAACCAGTGCATCACACGCTTTGGCTTGAAGCGATGGATGATTCCATGGAGAGTTATCTGAGCTGACCTGATCAAACTGAGTTTCGCGTTTAAAGCAAAAAGCCATGCCTCACTAACGCAGGCATGGCTTTTTTGAATTGTGTTTAATTCAATCGGCAGACGGTGGCTTGACCTTGCCATACTCCGCATTCAGTTCTACCATCGGATGTTCTTCCGAACACTGAAACTTGACTAACAGTTCACGGGCAACCATATCCCGATCCTGCTGATCATCTGGCAATTCGAGGTCGCTCGGCACCTGAACCCAACCGTTTATATTTCGGTCAAATACAGCGGGTTTGCCTTCTTCATACCCTAGATGAACATCTTCAAGCCAGTTCAGATCATCCCAACCCATAAACTCAATATACTCCTTGAGAAACGAAGTGAGCCTGGAATAGTCCGGCACCAAATTCACATCATATCGATAACCGATATGTTGACCAATTTCCTTTTCCCGTTCCGTCGTCGAGTCTTTCAGCTTGTCACTGATTTTGGTTACCTTTTCCATGTTCAAATCCTCAATAGCGCGTCATGTCAGGCCGTCCAACCGTATGCTGAGTCCCGGCAAGCGGAACCATTGCCATAGCGGATGCTTCCATTGTCAGCGCAGCAAGATCTTCAGGTTCCAGAGAATGAACATCCGTCTTGCCACAAGCACGTGCCATCATCTGACACTCTATGGCAAGCGTATGTAAAAAATTGTAAACACGTTCAGCCGCATCGTCCGGATTCAGTCGTTGTCGCAGTACCGGATCTTGGGTGGCGACTCCGACTGGACATCGCCCGGTATGGCAGTGATAGCAGTAACCGGCTTCGACACCAATCTCATTCTCGAAATCCGCTTCCGGTATGTTTTTGTTGCAGTTCAAAGCCATCAGTGAGGCATGTCCGATCGCCACTGCATCCGCACCCAGAGCCAGTGCTTTGGCCAAATCGCCGCCGTTTCGGATCCCGCCAGCGTAAATCAGAGAAATCTCACCTGTCTTGCCGACGTCATCCAATGCTTTGCGTGCCTGTCGAATCGCCGCGATTCCGGGTACACCTGTCTCTTCCGTCGCCAGATGCGGACCTGCGCCCGTCGAACCTTCCATTCCATCGATATAGATCATGTCAGGGTCGGTTTTCGCCGCCATTCGAACATCGTCATAAACACGCGCTGCGCCTAACTTCAACTGAATAGGAATCTGCCAGTCGGTCGCCTCGCGGATTTCCTCGATTTTCAGTGCCAGATCGTCGGGTCCCAGCCAGTCTGGGTGACGAGCTGGCGAACGCTGATCGATTCCAGCTGGCAATGACCGCATTTCCGCTACCTGATCAGTAACCTTCTGACCCATCAGATGACCGCCAAGTCCAACCTTGCATCCCTGTCCGATAAAAAATTCAACTGCATCGGCCAGACGCAAATGATGCGGATTGAATCCATAGCGAGATTGAATGCACTGATAGAACCACTTGCTGGAGTAGCGACGCTCATCAGGTATCATTCCACCTTCACCCGAGCATGTCGCTGTTCCAGCCATGGTGGCTCCTCGTGCCAAGGCGGTCTTGGCCTCGTAGGATAGTGCACCGAAACTCATGCCGGTAATGTAAACCGGTATGTCCAAAATCAACGGCCGCTTGGCTCGAGGACCAAGTACAGTCTTGGTTACACAACGCTCGCGATATCCTTCGATTACAAATCTGGTTAGTGTGCCCGGCAGAAATGTCAGTTCGTCGAAAGTGGGGATTTTCTTGAAAAGAGAAAATCCACGCATTCGGTACCTGCCGAGTTCCGATTTGATATGGATGTCATCGATCGTTTCTGGTGAGAATATTGAACTGCGCCCAAGACTACTGGTATTTCTGGATGGCATAGGCGGCAGTGGTGGTGACGTTTTAGGTTTTGGTTCCATCAGTTCATTTCCGCTAAAGTACAAGTTTTTTCTCTGTGGGCTCCAAACTATCATAGTTCCACAATTGTTTGCCCGATTCAATCTTTCGCATGTTAGCGACTCCGTTCGGGGCTTCCAAACCATACATGGCAAGCTTCCGCTCTATCCAGGAACATTCCAGATCTGTCATTTCGGCATCGATCGCATCGACACCGAGACCCGCGATTTCACCGCCGACATAGATAAGTCCATCATACATGGAATCACCCAAGTTCGGACCGGCGTCACCGAGTACGATCATGCGCCCTCTTTGCATCATGAAACCGCTGAAAGCGCCTGTGCGCCCGCCAACAATGATCGTACCACCTTTCATGTCGATCCCTGTTCGAGAACCTACATCTCCTTTGCAAACTAAATCGCCGCCTCGAATGGCAGCGCCAAATGTTGAGCCGGCATTCTTTTCGATGACAATAGTACCTGACATCATATTCTCCGCACATGACCATCCGACACGTCCCGCAACGCGAATGTTGGGACCATCACTCAAGCCACAACCGAAGTAACCAAGGCTACCTTCGAAATTCAGATTGAGACGATTCAGAATTCCCACGCCCAAAGAATGCTTCGCACCCGGGTTTAATACTGTGATTGTCCCATAGCCCTCTCTCATCAGTTCCGCAATCTTGGAATTGACTTCGCGCGCCCTCAAATTTTCGGCATCAATTTCGCAACATTTGTCGAAGTCTACATCAATCGCATGCGGCGGCGCGAGCCGATCAGACTCAACTGCCGAGAAAAAAATTTGTTGGGTTCGACCAGCAAGTTTTTCTTGATGCATCGATCCCGGTGAATTCAACTCCGCCATACTCGAACTTCTCCTTCATAGGGGTCGGTTGTATCAATTTCGTGAGGAAACACGCTTCGAATTGCAACTTCTTCAGAAGCCAGTGCAACAAAGTCATCTGATTCATACAGCACCATCGGCTTCGCTGCCATGTAGTCTTTCGCCATTCCGAGTTCGTTTTGCGATGCCACGACGTAAGTGAACACACCATCCAGTTCAGACAATGATCGATGCATGGATTCTTCCAGATCCTCACCGCGGTCCATTGAATCAGCAAGATAGACAGCAATAAGCTCAGAATCACAATTTGACATGAATCTGTGTCCCCTTCGCTCAAGTGCCCGCCGCGAATTCCAGTAGTTGGTCAACTGTCCGTTATGGACTACGGAGACATCAAGGAAAGGATAAGCCCAATATGGATGCGCCGAGCGAATATCCACATCGGATTCGGTTGCCATGCGGGTATGTCCGATCGCGTGCGTACCTCGAAAATTTCCAAGACCATATTGGTCGCCCACAGTTTGTGCATCGCCCAGATCCTTGACCAGTTCAAGTGACTTGCCGATCGAAAGAATCTCCACACCTTCAATATCCTCAAGATAGTTGGCCAAGCGCCTCATATCGCCATCGAAATTGAATCGGTTACGGAATGCATATTTCGTCGCCTCCTCTTCCCAACTAATTTTCGCACCGCTTTCGGACAAGCGCGAGTGGACTGCTTCGTGACGCTCCTTGATTTGATCGTAAATCCTGAATCCACTAGCCAGTTCAGCACCTTCCGCGACCTTGTAACGCATGACAAACTCGGTCGCGTCCACATCGTCCGTCGATCCGTATACTGCAAGTCCGGTAGAATCCGGCCCCCGATGCTTCAGAGCCTGAAGCATCAAAAGCAATTCACCGCCTATGTCAGCTTGTTTCCCTCTATGAATTAATCCTGCAATTCCGCACACGACAACTCTCCTATGGCAAGCAGTCCAGATAAGTTTCCATGTCCCAATCGGTTACGGTGGCCATAAACTTCGCCCATTCATCTTCCTTGTAGTGCAAGAAGACTTTGCCCATCTCGTCTGGAAGCGCCTCCATCAGAAACTCATCTTTTCTCAGTGATTCAATCGCTTCTCCCAGCGACATCGGTAATTTGGTGACTTCCTTGCCAGCATCCATCGCCTCGTAGATATTTCGATTCTCGGGCTGGCCAGGATCAAGTTGGTTTGAGATGCCATCGTCAAACGCCTTGAGCAATCCAGCACACAGCAGGTAAGGATTGACCATTGAATCCACTGCTCGAAACTCAAATCTTCCCGGAGCCGATATTCTCAATGCGGTGGTTCGGTTCTGGTAACCCCAGTCCTTATAGACCGGCGCCCAAAATCCAGTGTCCCACAATCGGCGATAAGAATTCACTGTTGAACAACCCAGCGCAGTTAATCCGTCAAGATGCTTCATGACCCCTGCAACCGCGTGTAGTCCGATTTTCCCCGGTAATTGCGGGTCATCCGTATCCGGCATGAATTTGTTGTCACCACCTTTACGATAACTGTAAACGTCATCCAAACCATTCAATGTGCTGTTTCCCAAATTGTTGACCTCATCTTCGCCACCAGTCCAAAGCGACATGTTGGTATGACAACCGCTCGCCGACACGCCCATGAATGGTTTTGTCATGAAACAGGCAATCAGATTATTCTCTCTCGCTACCTGTGCACAAATCTGCCTATAGGTAGACAACCGATCACAGGTTCTGAGAGCATCGTCAAACGTGAAGTTCAGCTCCAGCTGACCAGGCGCATCTTCGTGGTCACCCTGGATCATATCCAATCCCATAAATCGCGAGTATTCGATAACCTGCATGAAAACTGGACGCAGGCTTTCGAACTGGTCAATGTGATAGCAGTAGGGTTTTGAGAATCCACCATCAGGCTTGCCGTCCTCACCGCGATTCAGCCACATCATCTCAGGTTCCATACCGTGACGCATGTGCAACCCGCTGTGTTTGGCTTTAAATTCTTCATGGATAATGCGCAAATTACCACGACAGTCGGAAGTCAGATGTGCTCCGGGATTAACCCGTTCTTCTCTGTTACGGAAGCAAGTACAGAAAACCCGTGCAACACGTTTATCCCATGGTAACTGACAGAAAGTCTCAGGATCCGGAATACCGACCAGTTCCATTGCTTCCGGCCCATAACCAATATAATCTCCATACCGATCAATAAACAGATTCGCAGTCGAACCGTAAACCAACTGAAATCCTCTACTGGCAATCTGTTCCCAGTGGTCGGCAGGCACTCCTTTTCCGACAACGCGCCCGGTAACGGAAATGAACTGATAGTAAATGTAATCTACATTCAGTTTGTTAATCTTCTCTCGAACCTGTCTCACCAAGTCATCGCGACCGGGTTGATTGACATGCCGTTCTAAGTCTGTAGAATCCATAGATCTCCTCAATAACTCAATTCGAAAAATTTTTTAAATATATATTCAATTCAAACGGGTTGATTATATAGATTAAGCGGCAAAAATGAATCGCCTAATCACGCCGCTGTAACAACTCTGGCACTTCAAATTCCCATACTCAGAATAAAAAAACCAAGCCAAGATCGCCTCCAACTGCAGATCAGCGATCACATTCAATTCTGATAGACCGGCACACCTCGCATCATGTCGTATTTACTCCACGCCAGCGTTAATTCAAACTCCACTCTTTTCGTGTCCAACAGCGAGCGAAGTTGCTCGGCTTGCGCGTCACCGATATCTGCAGTTTCCTCAAGCTCATAGAGCGTTCGCGCCCGATCCATGTATTGATCTCGATAATCGGAACGCACTCTTGCCGCCGCCAGATCAACCTGGTGCAGACTGATCGTCTTCCAGAGTTCCAGTACCTGAGTTCGCAAATCATGCTCAACTTCGGCGACTCTTGCTTCAGCACGTTGAATATCAATCATCGCCTTTTTTCGGTCATGACTCTTTCGCGTCCCGGATGCTAGTGGTATCTCGAATTGAAGACCTATGGACGCTGAATTGCGACTACCTGTTTCCTGAGTCCATTCAGTCGCCTCAAGTCTCACATCCACAGACGGCTGATAACGTTTCTCAACCACTGTCAAGGCATGTTGCGCCTGTTCCACCTGCAATTTCGCGGTGACCATCTCGTGACTGTTCTTTAGCACATTCTCCAGCATGACTTGGTAATCAAGAACTTCTCTATCGATATATATCGACAATTCCGGTTGTTGAAGATCACGTGGGACATAGTCTACCGACCCCATCATCATTCCAAGTTTACGCCGTGACACCAGTTGTTCAATGGCGGCTTGCTGGCGAGCATGAAACCTTTCTCGATAGATGGTTTCCAATGCGAGTACATCCACCTCTGCATGTGCCTGATAGAGTTCCATTTCTTCTCTGTAGCGATTGAAACGGAGAAACGCCAGAGTCATTTTTTCGTTTTTCACACCATAATCAAGATCAGCAAGCAAAACATCAAAAAATTGTTTCATGATTGCAAGCCGGCGCTGCTGAGTAGAAAAATCAACGAACTGCCCGGCAATATCGAGGTTTGTTGCTGCCTGATCTGCCGAAGCACTCGTGAGACCAAAATCATAAATCGGATAAGTTACCTCAAGGCGTGCGTAACTATCGTCCACGGAGTTCGTCACATTTTTGGCTGCACGATCAGCTCGCTGCGGAACAACGAGCACCCGGGCTTCAAGTCGACTACCGGATTCAAGTTGCTGAAAAGTTTCCCGCGCCAACTCATAGTCCAACTCCAGATGACGATTTGATGGATGAGTATGTTGCGCGTAGCCGACGGCATCAACCAGACGAAGAGGCTCATCGGGAGTCTCAAATGAATTTGCCAACCCCGGCAATGCCAGCATACCAACTGCTGATACCGAAATTAGTTGTCTCCACATGGTGTCTCCAGTATCGGAATGTCGAGAGTATCGACTGTACGATCTGCCTCGCTCAATTGGAGTTGGATTTCAATCGAGCACGCTTGAACCGGATGAAGTTTGTAGACTCATAATGTCCGTCCGTCACATACTCTCCGAGCAACATAAATTCCTCGACATTCTTCGCTGCTCCCGTATAGCGGGCGATTCGACTGCCTTCCAGGTCCAAGAACAGGAAGACAGGAGTGGCCCTGATCCGATTGTGTTTGAGTGCGAAGTCCTTTTCCAATATTTCCTCCCCGTTGAAATCCACGATCAGGTTGTCACCCTCGACATTCATGACTAGAATCCGAAAATTCTTCCTGTAGTAATCCTGAACCTTGGATTGATTCAGAATCATTTCCTTCATTCTTTCGCACCATGGACAGTCATTGAGCTCGAACATCACCAAGATGGAAGTCTGTCCCTCTTCCCTAGCAATTTCAGCCTCTTCCTGAAGGTCTCCAAAACTCTGGTGAAAAAAGTGCTCTTCAGGATCGCGGATTTCTGCTTGTATCTGGAATACCGTACAAAGCGAGAATGCCAATGCAACAACAATGGTATGAAAGGCTCTACGCATTCTTGCGTCCTCCCTGCATCAGGTCATGTCCCACATTCCGACTCCGGGATTGTTGGCTCCGAGTACGAGTTCCGGTTGATTTACGCGGTCAACTCTTACCACACCTTGGTTGCGCAGATAATCAGCTACGACTTCCCAAACCGGTGGGCCGGGTGAGATTTCACCAACGGTAGCCCAACCAGCGACCATGTAATTTTTGTTGGCTTCAATCAATTCCCCATTATCGAGACGCAGATTCGAAATCCGTTTGCCGAACGAATTGGCAGGCTCGATGGTGTACGTCAAACCCTGAACCCTCACCATATCACCACCTTGCTGATAGAACGGGTCGGTGTTGAAGGAATTATCAGCGACATCCTCAAGAATCAGTTTGATTGTCTCGCCCGACATTTCACGAGTATAGGTTTCTGGATAGGTCATGGCTGTCTGCGCCAGTACATCCTCCATGGTAATCGCCTCACCCGGAACGACCGAGGTTCCCCAGCGAAATCCCGGAGACAGGGCAATCTGCGCATCCGTGTTATGTCTCAGTGCCCGGCAAACCAACTCATCAAACGTGCCATTGAAATTACCGCGTCGAAACAACAACGACTCTGTCACCGCCAATTTCTCGTCCAATACATTCGCATAAGGTTCACGTGACCTATCAATAAATTCCTGCATTCGCGCGTCAGCATCAAGATAGTTACCGAAGACTGGTAACAATCGGTACTGAAAGCCCTTTACACCGCTTTTTGCAATTTCCAAATCCAGAACACCGACAAATTTACCATTGGATCCGGCGTTGGTAACCAGTGTGGTGCCTTGTGAATTTTTCACTTGAATAGCCGTTGGCACCGCATCGTGGGTGTGACCTCCAAGTATCGCGTCGATTCCTGTCACAATGCCCGCCAGTTTCAGGTCAACATCCATCCCGTTATGCGACAGCAATATCACAGCATCAGGCTTCTCTGTCGCACGGATCCTGTCGACCAGATCCTGCATCTCTTCACCGCGAATGCCGAATGTCCAGTCCGGTATGTTTCGACGGGGATTGGCAATGGGTGTGTAGGGAAATGCCTGACCGATGATTGCTATATCTCGGCCACCGAGCGACTTCATGACATAGGGTTGAAAGGCGTGACCGGTATCTTCATCAAACACCGGCTTCTCATCGAACAGCGCATCTTCTGTCAGAAAAATATTCTGTGCGATGAATGCCCCGTCGAACGCTTCCAGATTCGCACGAAATTCTTCCGGCGTATAGGTGAACTCCCAATGTCCAGTGGCAATATCGACACCCAGAATGTTGCTGGCTTTGACCATTTCCATACCGCGTGTCCAAAGCGCGGTGCCGGTCCCCTGCCAACTGTCCCCACCGTCAAGCAACAAGGTGCGCTCGGAGCCGTAGTCTTGTCTTAGTCGGTCAACCAGGGTTTTCATGTAGGCGAATCCACCAACTTTCCCGAACTTTTCGGCGAGTTCCGAGAAATTTGAATAGGTGAACGCGTACGCACTCGGGGTCGACGGCGATATGCTGAAATACTCGGAAAATTGATCCCCAACGATGTGAGGCGGTCTGCCCCGTGAATCCCCTACGCCAATATTGACATGAGGCTCCCGGTAATAGACCGGGTTCAGTTGCGCATGCGAATCTGTAATGTGGAGCAGTCGAACATGACCGAATGGCGCGAATTCATATAAACTCGAGCCGCTTGCCGGGAGTGAGTGCAAAAAACCGCAGGCGCTTGCCGCAGCAAGCGTCTGTAAAAATTCACGACGTCCCAAATTCACGATTCAATCTCTCCTTCGCCGAACCGGGACCTGTCAGATCAGGTGCGATGGATTATTCGCTGAATTGCAGCTCCTTGAGTGATCAAAGAATCGCTCAACCCGTCATCTGACAACCCGCCCTTCCCATAGCCGTGCCTCGCGCTCGGCCTGGTTTATCGCTGCTTCGCTTTGAAATTTTGCTTCCGCAACCAATTTCATCGCCTTGTCCAAGTCGCCCTCTGAAGCGGCCGCTTGGGCTGATTTCAGAAGCTTGGCTGTATCTCGCCATTCGTGATCGAGCTCGCCCGACTTCTTTCTCAATTCATTGGCTTCAACAATTGCGGAGTTGAACTGTTCGACACTGACTTGCTCGGCAGATACTGTGCCACCGACCGTAAGTGCGGCTGCTGTAAAAATGATGGTAATCAACTTTTTCATAATCATTTCAGTCTTCAAGTTTATCGGCGAACGCCGGGGCCATTGAACTCCAATCCGTTACTCATGTAGGATAGAAAATATTCAAGATTGCGATACTCGCGTCCTTGCGCTTTGAATGCTTTCGCTCGCACTTGCTGATTACATCCACTGAATCGACGGTGTAATGTTCCAATCGCACCCCATTTCAGCCGGTATACCGGAAAATGACTGACATGGCCGATCGACGGGCTCAATTTCTCGGTTCGAATATAACCGCCAGAACCGCCGATATGACAATCGGAACAGGAAAAATTCAGCTGACCACGCTTGGTGTAATAAAACTTCTTGCCTTCTTCATAGGCGGCGAGTGCACGAGAATCGTCAGGAATTACCACATTGATCGTCTGACCTCTGGAAGTGAATGCCATATAAGCCGATATCGCAGCGATAGGCCCTGATTTCCACTTGAGTGGTTTTTCGTCATTGGCCGTGCGACATTCATTGATCGCAAGTTCAAGTGTGACGACTTCGCCTCGTTCGGTATCGAAATACGGATAGTTCTGCCGAACCCCGATTCCACCGTTGTCAAAACAATCTCCGTAGGTCTTGCCATTTGCAAATGGCGTCTCAAAAAGTGTTTCTCCCGACTCAAGCGCCAACTCGTAAGGTGGAAATTCCTCAAGATCAAGCCACTGGTCGCGTGAGATCGGGTCGATTGAGTAAATTCCATTGACAAAGTCTGATTTGGGTGTGTCCGGAAATTTGGTTAGGAAATAATTCTCGAATGCTACACGATCATCTTCGGGAGCAGCCAGCGTCATCATTGACGCACCCGCCACGGCCATCGCGATCAATAAAGACGGCAACCATCTTTTCATAAATATTCTCTCCTGAATTCGATATCTGAATGTAATGTTCGTTAGCTGATCTCGGACAATTGCTCACCTGACTTGCCTTGATTGTCGGACCAACGCAAAGTCAGAGTCTCTCCAGCCTGAGGACCACTGATCTTGAAGGATAAATACGGGTTCTTGGAGATTGCCGGACCCCAGTGAGCACGAACCATCTCCTTGTCCTGCCAATGGCAGGTAACGATCTCGACAAAATGAGCGGGAATTGGTTTACCAGTCTTTCTGTCTTTGCGCTGACCCGTCTCCATGGGATGTTTGATCAGCATCTTGACCTGCACCTTACCGTCGCTGGTCATTTTCGTTTTTGCTTTGATAGTCATGATTCAATTCCTCTATGTTCAGATCAACCACCGCAACCGCCGATGGTTACTTTGACTTCCTTTACACCTCGATAGACCTGTCCATTGGATCGAACCAATGCGATCACGTCAGATGTCTTACCCATCTTAATACGAACCGATACTTGAGGAACGACACCGGGCTGCAGGTCAAACGATGCAACCATCGGTGCGGGGTTCTCCGGTACCAGAATCGCAATGGATTGTGCGTCATCCATATTCGC
Organism: Arenicellales bacterium; assembly: GCA_951813075.1. Lineage (GTDB taxonomy): Bacteria > Pseudomonadota > Gammaproteobacteria > Arenicellales > JAJDZL01 > JAJDZL01. The sequence continues at coordinate 1,012,415 of OX638343.1, forward strand.
GGTGACTTTGATCGGAACAACTGCTCCGTTTTCGGCAATTTCGGGGCCTTTCACGATAATACTTTCACTATCCTGAATGCCATCCTCACCAAACAGCGCCTTGAGGGTGCCGTCTACATCATCGGCATCAAATGCCATTTGTGGTCGGGCTGCGTGCGCGATATTGCCCAGCATACCCCAAGATGCAGCGAGTGTGACCAAACTGGTGGCCAGCGCACCCTTGAGCACCTTGCGTCTTTGTAGTTCAATCGTTTTCATCAGAATATTTCTCCTATAACGTATGAATATACTCGGTGATTGCGTCGATTTCGGCTGCCGACAAAATGCCATGAAGACCGAATGGCGGCATCATGGTATTCGGATTAGCTGCCAATGGATTATGAATTCGCTGCCTTAATTGCATCTTGTCCGGAAAACGCCTTTGCATAAATATCAGCGGTGGGCCATGCGTACCCGGCATTAATCCGTCTTCAATGATATGACAGGAAAGACAGTTGCCTTTTTGTCGGTCGAACGATAATTTTTTCCCTTCCGCTACTAAATCAGCCGCGGTGTCGGTATAGCCCGTGCTCGAATACAAAGCAGGAATCAACACAATTGCAGTGAGTGAAAACAAACTGATTAATTTTCTCAACATATTATATGGCTCTATCCCATTGGTATCAGTTTCAGTTGAATATATGTCCCGTCTTACAGCGCTCATATATCAGCCGTCAAACAAAACAAGAGAATATAACAATATATTGTACGAAAATAAAATCAAAATTTATTAAATTCAGGTTAATTCGTTTATTAAATTCGGGTTAATTCGTCGATTCGGGTTAATTCGTCGACTATTTGTCGTAGTCGGATTTACCCGAAGGCAGCGTACCCAAATTCGGTCGATATACAAGTTCTGTATAATTATGGCTCTAGCCGAATCAATGTATTCCGATGATTCACAACTCAACTACTCACAACCTCGTCCCAGAAAGTGAGATTGCATTTCAGCAGAAAATTCTGTCGGGTGTCGCCAGAACCTTTGCTTTGACTACGCCGCAACTACCGACAAATCTGAAAGCACTATTTGGGAATGTCTACCTGCTATGTCGAATCAACGATACGATTGAAGACGACCCGGAATTAACGGTTGCACAAAAGGATACCTTTGCACGAAGATTCGTTTCCGTTGTCACAGGAGAGAATGACGACGAGTCTTTCGGACAGGAACTGGCTCAATTGCTGTCGAGTTCAACTTTGGCCAGTGAAAAGGAACTGATCAACCATACCACCAGGGTCGTCAATATCAAACGACAGTTCAGCCCCCTTCAGCAGAAGATTCTTGAGCGCTGTGTTTCCACCATGTCGCGCGGAATGGTAGAGTTTCAGCGCAACGCGACGGTTGATGGACTCGCTGATTTGTCCGAATTCAATCGCTACTGCTACAGTGTTGCTGGGATCGTAGGTGAAACCATGACGGAACTCATGTGCGATCATTCCGATGAGATCGCAAAGCAGCGCGACGTATTGATTCCGTTGGCAATTTCATTTGGCCAGGGTCTTCAGATGATCAACATACTCAAAGATACATGGGAAGACCGGGCGCGTGGTGTCTGCTGGTTACCTCGAGATATCTTTCTTGCGAAGGGAATCGAGTTGGGAACGCTTGAAGCCGGTAACACTCAAGTTGACGAAAGATTCGCTGCCGGCATGTCTGAACTCATCGCGATTGCAAATTACCACCTGCTCAACGCCCAGCGATATATCGAAATGATCCCCTCACGCGAATCCGGTTATCGACGTTACTGTCTCTGGGCCGCCGGTATGGCGCTGGCAACGCTGAGGCAGATTAACAAAAATCCCAATTTTAAGAACGGCAATGAAGTCAAAATCTCGCGCACGACTGTGCGGACGATCATTGTGTTGACTAGCATCTTCTCGCGCTCCAACCGATTACTGGGCAAGGTGTTCGATTATCTCAGACGTGACCTGCCCAGTGTCAAAACTAAAGATGGACGCGATTACATTGCCGAGTCAGCTCTGAGTCAGCATGATCCCAGATGAAACTCATTGAATCAACCAGCAGCACGATGTTTTGCAAAGATCAGAAAAATGACTAAAGCGAATAGAACAGTCGAAGCGGAATCCGATCTTGATTTTCAGGCCAGAATGCTTCAGGAGGTATCCGAAACCTACGCAACAACAATTCCGTTGTTGCCGGAACATCTGCAGGATGTGGTTAGCAATGCCTACTTGCTGTGCCGGATAGCCGACAGCATTGAAGATGATCGGGATTTGCCTCTACCGGACAAAGAAGAATATCTGAGACAGTTCACTGAGATTGTCGCTGGTGAACAGCCACCCGAAGCGTTTGCAAGCAAGCTCGGGGCGACGCTGGGCCCAAGCATCCCGGAAGTCGAGCGCATTCTCGTGTTGAATACCGAACGGGTAATTCGGATCACTTTGAGCTTCAATGTCCGCCAAAGAAAAGCCTTGGAACGTTGCATCCGCATCATGTCGGAAGGCATGCTCGAATTTCAGCCGTGGCAAAGTACACGCGGCTTGAATGACCTTCCTCATCTTGATCGCTACTGCTATTTTGTTGCAGGTGTCGTGGGCGAAATGCTTGCAGAACTTTTCTGCGCTCATTCCACCGAAATCGACAAGCGTTGCGCTGAGATGCATACCTGGTCGGTCTTCTACGGAAAGGGATTACAAATGACGAACATCATAAAAGATATCTGGGAAGACCTGCGTGAGGGAATCTGCTGGCTGCCTCGGGACATGTTCCTTGAATCTGGTTTTGAATTGACTGATCTCTCGTGGGAGAAAGCCAACCCTGGTTTTGTGGACGGGTTGATCAAACTGATTGCCGTTGCCAAGCAGCACTTGCACAAAGGTCTGGAATTTGCTTTGACTGTTCCAAATTCAGAGACACATATCCGTCGCCACATTGTGTGGACTCTGGGACTTTCCGCGCTGGCACTGCGTAGAGTATATTTCAGTGATTCATTCTCTCGAGGTCAGGATATCAAACTCTCTAAAACAAGCGTGCGAATAACCATCGCTGTATTGAATTCAATCGTACGTTCCAACATTGCGTTAAAAGCATTCTTTTATCTGCTTACGCGCCCATTACCCCAAATCGGATCAGTTCGGCAAGCGGCAAGCTGAGCATCGCGGCAATTCAACCGTTCTTGACGTGAGTTTAGTGGAGCGTAGGGGCGCCCTACTCCTTGAAATTCTTGAAATTAAGTTACCAGCAGTTGATTTGAAACCGTAGCCAATTTGGGAACTTAGTTGATTCAATGTGCCGTGTTCAGGTAAAATTCAATTAATTCGGTAAGTTGACTTTTGGGGGTAGGTGTAATGCAGATAATCTTGGCGCAACCACGCGGCTTTTGTGCGGGCGTTGAGCGTGCAATCGCTGTCGTGGAAACCTTACTCGAAAAGAACAAGTCCCCCGTCTACGTTCGCCACGAAATCGTCCACAACAAAAGAGTCGTCGACAATCTCAAAAACAAGGGTGTAGCGTTTGTCGAGGAAGTAGAGCAAATCCCTAATGGATCTTTGACAGTTTTCAGCGCGCATGGTGTTTCAAAACAAGTCAAGCAGGATGCAAAGGCTCGTAATCTTGTAACAGTTGACGCAACTTGTCCTTTAGTCACCAAGGTGCACAGCCAAGGTCAGCGATATGCTGCCAAAGGCTACGAGATCATCATGGTCGGACACGCCGATCACCCTGAAGTCCAAGGGACAATTGGCCAAATTCCAGGTAAAGTCCATCTGATCAGCGATACTGCTGATGTAAATGACCTTGAGGTAAGCAATCCGGACCGGGTCGCCTTCATTACTCAAACTACACTGTCAGTCGATGACACCGATGATGTTGTCAAGGCACTCAAGCAAAAATTTCCAAAAATTGTCGGACCTGATATCGACGATATTTGCTATGCCACTCAAAATCGTCAAAATGCTGTCCGTAAAATGGCCAAAAAGGTTGATCTCGTACTTGTAGTCGGAGCCAGCAATAGCTCAAATTCGAATCGACTCTGCGAGGTCAGTCGAGCAAATGGCGTGCCCGCGTACCTGGTTCAGTACGCCGATGACTTGAATATGGATTGGCTGACTGACAAGAATGTTATCGGAATCACTGCCGGTGCTTCGACACCAGAAGAGTTGGTGCAGGAAGTTATAGCTAGAATCGCAGAATATGAAGACACAGAAGTCTCCACCATGGATGGGACAGAGGAGAACGTCCACTTCAATCTGCCAAGAATAAGCTAGTTTGGAATCAGTAAAGATTAGTTCGCGATAGCTTCGTCGGAAACTACCAATGGAATAGAGGTTCCGAAACTTTACGTCGAACCCTGATAGCAAACGCGCAATATCGATCTGGTATTTACCGACCGACTCGTCAGTTACATCTTTGTCGGACAGATTGAACTCGATCCGTTAACGGCGAGGTTTACCCAATTCCTCCATACGATTTGCACCGTTTTATCGGGGTGAGTATTGATTCGGACAAAGAAACTTTGCGGAAAACCCGCAAGTGATGCGTAATTTCTTTGGCAACCGTTATGTTCCTCACCGAATAGATTTCGACGAATAAATTCCAGTTTGGCAGAAAAGATTTTTTTGCACACACGAACACCGTCTTGCTCGGTTGCGTTTCCAGTGCCTTGGTCGAGAACTATACAACTTAGTCTACAAATCGTTCGCCAGAACTGACCGAGTCGCGGCAACTGACTGACAACGACGACTCGCTCAGAACAATAGACTTTTTGCCGAAGTTATTTACCGGGAGAATTGGAGCGGTTCGGCGATGGGTGGAGCGTGGCAACGGGAGTCCGTTTCAAGCACGCCCGGATCAGTAATTTGTTAGCAGCACCTCGCTGAATCGGCTTCACCTAGCGTAAACACGACTATCAAATTACGCGATTTGGAGCACTCAAATGAAGATCCAACCAATCAAAAGTTGTAATTCAATCTGATTCTAAAATTGCTGTCTTTTTTGATTGCACTAAAATTTATATCGTTTTCGTCTGCCTTTTCGACTGAGAAGACCTCCGCTTCCAATGACATACTGTCAGAAATGCGACGCTTGAACTCGGCTGTCATAAATGCCGAGTCGTACTGCAAATCTTCAACGTAACCAAACACGAATTCCGTGTCCTGAGTATCATTCAACGCCCAGCGCAAACCCAAAAAGATATCCCGGTTCAATGTTTCGGTGGACCGTTTTCCTCTTGAATCATAAATCCATTCACCCAGCGCGATGATGTCCGAATCAGATTCGAAAACCGAGTAGAAAGAATATTCCCCACCGACTATATAAGCGCTGTAATCCTCTTCGACTGCGTTACAGGGGTTTACGTTGAAGTTACGCGCGCCTTTTCGTCGGATTCCTTCAAACTTCAAAAGTGCCGATTCCAATGTCACTTGAATGTCCAAACCAATCTGGCGCATCTGACTGTAGTACTGGTTCAAAGCGGTGGGTTGTGGTGTTTCGCTGCAATCGTTTGGTATTAAAGAGGGTGCTCGACTCGTTCCCGTGAATCCAGTCACACCGAAATCAACCGAACCTATGCTATGACTGTATCGAGCCGCGAAATCCAAATGACGCTTTTTATCTTTGTGCTCATACTTAACGTTACTCCTGTCGACAACCAATGGCCCTCTGAATCTTCCATTCACACCCGGGAAAGTACGTTTTCGGTGGTATGGCAGTAAAAAAAACTCGGTAATTCCCCAGTCTGCTGACAAGGTTAGGTGAGCCATCGGCTGACCCAGTTTTACTTTGTCAAAGGGATCTTCAACGATATCAGACTGGTTGATGATGTTAACAATATTGGTCGATTCGGCCACGCCCCAGAAAATTTGATCGATTCCCAGACGTATCTCCCACTCGCCGCTATCGGTTTCGCCATAGGTCAGAAAATATGCCTCGCGCAAATCTCCATGTTGTCGATGAGTATCTGCGCTGTCGGAGCGGTAAAACGGCTTGACACTGAAACTAGAACCTGACTCAGTTTCAACGTAGATTTCCGGTTCGAGAATCACTCCGTGCGGCTGACGGCGCTGGTTTGAGCTGCCACGTTGCCAGAAAAGCTGGCTTTCTACGCCAATTCGTCCCGAATACTCAACAAATACTTCGGAATCCGCTACTGCACCTGAAGCAGAAATTAAAAAAAACGAAGTCGCAGCAACAAGCGAGTAAACGCCGGCGACGATGCGGGTTGACATCAACGCACTCTTTTCAATCCGGTCTTGGTAAAGTCTCGTTCATTCAATTCAGTTCTAAATTGGTAGTCTGACCAAGTCAATGTAGTGCTTTTGCCGGTCACATGGTTCACCATGTCCATGGTGCCCGCTCTCCAATATTGATCGAGGTATTGTTGGAAGTCATCCAAATCCAAAGTCTTGAAATGAACATTCTTACGGTCGAAGAATTCCACTTTGACGATACGCAGCTCCTCCTTGTCACGCCAAAACAACTGTCGGCGATAACCTGACTTCTTATCGGTAGGCACTTGCTCAACGATGGTGCAAGTCCACTCGCCACAAGGCTGCTCACCCATATATTTATAGGTATATTTTTCAACTTCCTGGGGAGTCATGTCCTCGTAGGCAAATTCACTGCCCATAAATGAACCAGACCTATTTGAAGAGCTTATGCGTTTTACGCGTTTCAGGGCCGGCAGATAAATCCACTGGTTATCCGCTTTTTCCTTAAATGAATGAATAAGAAAAGCGGTTCCTTTGACATCTCTCGGTTCATCGAAAACAAAGAGGGTTTTGTTGCCATCGCTTTCATCCTCGAGCACTTTGACCCGAAGTTGACGCAGACTTTCCTGTCCGTGCTTGTTGCGCAAAATCATCTTTTGCTGCGCGCTGAAGTTACCGAAACCCTGATCCCGCTCCCTGCTGTCTTTGGCAATCTGTAATCCGACTTCCTCTGGTGTCTGTGCGCTTACCGTTAATGGCACCATCACACCAGCACCAATCATGATCAGACTAGCTAGTGAAATGGCAACAAAAGTATTAGTAATCGAGAGTCGAACATTGATCATGATTGATTTCCTCGCAGCGATACCCTGGCTTTGACTTCTATTACCATCGAATACTGAAATCGACGACTTGGCTCGTAGTCGAACCTACAATTTCAAAACACTTAAAATTAGCAACTCTTACATTTTATCAAGAAAACGAGGTTGCATCGGTTTTGAATCAGTTACGCATTAGTTCGGCTGATAATTTTCTACAATAATATCAACAACAAAGAATTGTCTGGTGAGTTGAATCAGGAGAAGACTTTTGCTCTCGATCAAATCAAACCCAGTGGAATACCATTTGATACTTGTATCAATTTCGATCTTTTTCGCTCTATAAATTACCGGGAACAACGAAAAAATTCAGGCGTTTGCCCATGTATTTCCCAGTAAATATTGCGCATAGTACTCCGAGAATTTCAGGTATTTCTGAATTAGTCCATCAAAATGCGTAAGCAATTCGTAAAATTAGGGACGAATTCAGCGTTGAGGGTCTACACATAATTTTTCAACACTTGGTACATCTCCCACAAATCTGCCGAATCGTCCGAATCCATGAAAACAATCTCGGTACTCCAGAACACTGACGCAGAGCATCTTGGTTTGGTTGAGGACCACCTGGAGGGGCGTAACATCCGATTTCGATACGTACGACCTGCTCACGACAAAAACTGGGTCAACGCGATGAGTCAACCCAAGGACGGTTTGGTTATTCTAGGTGCAGCGCCATTTGGCACCGTCAGTTCCCCCATATTACCGTTATTGGACCAACGTGTAAAAATCATCGAGAATAGTCTATCAGAACAACTACCTATTCTTGCGTTCGGAACCGGTACCCAACTATTGATGCTTGCCTGCGGAAGCACAGTCGAACCGCGCGAATTGTCTCTTGGCATTGACACAGCCCAGAAAGTGGATCAAGACGCCCTCAACGGCCACCTCCCGGATGAATACCCGGTCATCACATATATGCGAGACTACCCTGTCATTCCTGATGACGCTCGCGTACTGTCAGTAACAGCCGATGGCAACCCCGCGCTGTTTGAGCTTTTCGACAATTGTCTCGGGTTTATCGGTCATCCAGGATTGAAAAGTGCGATGATCGAAGATTCCATCGTCCAAATGCCAGCGTTCGATGTCGACAATCCTGAGGTGCTGGAAGATATTAGAAAACGGCAATCTGAAATCGAGGAAACACTCGTCAGCATAATGACAGGTGTAATTCAACTGACAGGTTGGATGCGTTAACAGTTTGGCACGTAAAATCGAATTGCTTGAGCCAATCAACTCTTACAAAGATCGACTATTTTCGAGACATTCGGAATAAAGATATGCAGGAGAATCAGTGTATATTTGGTACACCAATGTTGCGAGTGTCGACTTTAGCGAATCCAGGTACAAGTTCGTAAATATTGCAAGGAATATAGCAGATATTTAATATATTAGAATTATCTAATATACTAGAATATACAGGACCGACATTATCACCGACTAAGTCAGAATTCGAAACAGATGGCAGAAAAATTAGTAATCATGATGGTCAACTCAGACCCCTCCAACGGCGAAGAAATGGGTGCGCCTATCTTTCAGGCCACGGTTGCAGCCGCAATGGAGTATGAAGTTGAGGTAATCTGTACGGCAACCGCCGGCAAACTTATGAAAAAAGGAATTGCAGAATCACTTTACGTCAAACCAGGCTCAGACAAATCGGTATACGATTTCATCAAGGATGCGCACGATGCCGGGGTCAAGTTTTTCTGCTGCTCACCGAATCTGGACCTCTTTGACATGACTGTTGACGATCTCATTCCCGAGTGTGAGGGAATCGTGGGCGGAGCCTATGTAATTGAGCGCGTGATGGAAGAAGAAGAAACCAAAGTCCTCAGTTACTGATTACGGTTGAAATGTCCGCTACTGCAATTACAATCGGTGACCCGCTGACTGAGCACGAAGTCAGCCGCGAAAAACTTGAAGATATCTTTGGTGACATCTGCGAGCATCCGCTCTACGACCACGAACTGCACGGCTGTCTCAATTGCGGTATCTGTACCGCGACCTGTCCATCTGCTCACTATTTCGACTATTCTCCGAGAGAAATCGTCCAGTTGCTCTGGACCGAAAATCTTGAAGGCATCTATGATGCCATGCAGGAAAAGATCTGGGCATGCGCACAATGCTATACCTGTGCGGCTCGCTGTCCGTTTGGTAACTCTCCGGGTGGCTTGGTCAGTATTTTGCGTGAGGTTTCCATCAAGCATGGAATGCAGTCGGCCAAAGACGTTCTTCGACCGTTTTCCCGAGTCATGCTAAAACTCATCACGACCGGTAACCAACTCGCACCGAACATGATCACACCTGATCACTTCGCTGACTGGGGTCCCAACATCAGCAAGATTGACGCACCTCTGCAGGTATTGCGTAAGGCAGTTCCAATGCCGACCATGCACACCACTGATACCGCATGGGTAGTCAATTTGAAAACATCAATCGAACTATATACCATCTGGGAAGAATCTGGCGTTTTAGACCAACTGGAAACCATCGACGAAAATCTGTTTGATGTCATCATCGATATCATGGACGAAAAGCGCGAGGAGTACGAGGACTGGCTGGATGAACAGGATGACGACTAATTTGACAGCATTGAATACAGAATAGAGGAGATCGGAAATGAGCGTGACAGTTCCATTTGGAAATCAAAACTCTGAACAGAGATTCACCGGACATGGAGCGGAGTGGAAGGATTCGAATCTCGATCAGCAGCAAGCGCAAGCGGCCACACAATGGGTGGAAGCCAAAATCGACAAACGCGCCTTGCTCACATCCCGCAAACAGGTTGAAGATGTCCGTGACATCATGTGGCAGCTGGAAAAAGATGGAGAAATCGTGGTACATCGGGTGAATGATGGACACAAGCCAGTGATGACAAAGACACTCTACGGTTGGGATAAGAAAATTCCAACCGATCGGCTCTGGCATCACAAATCATGCGGACAATGCGGCAATATCCCCGGCTATCCCACATCGTTGCTATGGCTCATGAACGAGCTTGGAACAACCTACCTGGATGAAACCGACCAGACATCTTGTACCGCCTGGAACTACCATGGGTCGGGAATCGGAAACGTCGTTTCCTTGGCTGCTGTATTCTTGAGAAACTTCCATCAGGCGTATGTCGCATCTCGTGCGGAAGGGCTGGACAATGCACATTACTTTCCCTTGGTGCACTGCGGGACATCGTTCGGGAACTACAAGGAAATGAGGCAGTTTTTGCTTCAATCCGCTGAACTGCGCGAACAGGTCAAGAAGATTCTTGCCAAAATCGGACGATTGGTCGATGGCAAGATCCTGATCCCGGAAGAGATCGTGCACTATTCGGAGTGGTTGCATGTGATGCGGCATCAGATTAGCGAGAGACAGATCATTGACGCCTCCGAAATTCGTGCGGTAATCCACCCGGCATGTCACGTATACAAGATGGTTCCGGAAGATGTCATCTACGATGATGACGTACTTGATGGAAATCGCGTAGCGGTTTCTACAGGGCTGGTACAAGCGATGGGGGCAAATGTCATCGATTATTCAACCTGGTACGACTGTTGCGGTTTCGGTTTCCGTCACATCATTTCGGAGCGGGAATTTACTCGTTCATTCGCAATCGACCGGAAAATAAAAGTTGCCGTTGAAGAAGCCCGGGCTGACGTGATGGTGGGGCACGATACAGGGTGCATCACGACTCTAGACAAGAATCAGTGGATCGGCAAAGCAGTTGGCAAACACTACGAAATGCCAATTTTGGCGGACTGCCAACTGGCGGCCGTGCTCTGCGGCGCTCATCCTTACAAAATCGCCCAATTGCATTGGCATGCTTCAGCATTCGAGCCTTTGCTGGAAAAACTTGGTATTGATTGGGAGTTGGCTAAAACTCAATTTGAGAACTATCTCGTAGATGTAGAAGCTGGCAATTTCGAAACGCTGTACGATCCCCGACGAGCTATTACTTCCGGTCCTGGTTTCGAGGCACACGCGTGAGCGACAGGATTCTGATTGTCGGCGGCGGGCCTGCGGGCTTATCTGCCGCACGATCCTTGGCTGAGGTCGGACTCTCTGTCACTCTGATCGATAAAGAATCAGTCCTCGGCGGTGCACCCATACTTTCGGGATACGCGCGCCTTGTCCCATCAGGCGAATGGGCGAAGGATGCCATCGGAAGAATGGTTGCGGCTGTTGAAAGCAAAGAGCAGGTCGATATCAGAACATCTACGACAGTAACCCAACTTGACGGTAATATCGGGCAGTTCACAGCACATCTTTCTGACGGGACGGAAATTGCAGCATCCTCAGTCGTGCTTGCCACCGGATTTACCCATTTTGACTCGGTCAACAAACCTGAATGGGGGTTTGGTTCGCACCCGGATGTTGTTACGACAACCCAAGTGGAACAAATGATATCTTCCGGTAACGGCGTTCGCTGCCCGTCCGATAATCGCAAACCTGATCGAGTCGCTATCCTGTTGTGCGTGGGTTCTCGCGACCGCCAGATCGGCCGGGAATGGTGCTCAAAAATCTGTTGCACAGTTTCAGCAAATCTGGCTATGGAAATTCGCGAGGAACTTCCGGACTGCAGTGTCTATATTTACTACATGGATATTCGAACATTTGGACTCTATGAAGGCCAGTTCTACTGGCGCAGTCAGGAGGAGTTCAAAGTCAAATACATCAAGGCACGGATTGCTGAAGTCACCTTTGATGGAAACAGAATTTTACTCAAAGGAGAAGATACCTTGGTGAAACGCCCGATTTCCATTCCTTTTGATTTGGTAGTGCATGCAATCGGGATGGACCCTAATGTCGACAACCCCAATATTGCAGAGACCTTTGGTGTCGAACTCGAACCTCACGGGCACATCCAAAGACAGCCTGCTTATGATTCGATTGCGGGCACATCCAAATCTGGTATTTTTGTTGCAGGTGCCGCAATCGGCCCGGAAACCATCGATGACTCCATTGCACAGGGGCAGGCAGCGGCAATGGCTGCGTTGGGTGTTCAAAACCGTGCTGCATGAAGCTATGTCAAAAATTGAAGTTTCGACCGCGGCTCTTCTGACTTGGCAATTTGAAAAATCATACCGATAATCTGCGGGAAAACAACCTGAATCGAATATGATGACAAACACACCTGTGTTGCACTTGGATGGCGCGATCTTACACAACGCGTTCGATTCAATGATTGAATGCAGCGAAAAGCTCGGTGGTATCGAGATGGTTGTTGAAGGTGTCCGCGGAAAATCTCTGTTGTTTCAGAGAACATTCTCTGGCGACGGAAACTTGATGACTGATACGGAATTTTTTGATGCGTGTGCTTTCATGCCCACCGTACGAAGACGCGTTCAACCATTACTGAAAGCCAAAGGATTCGAATATTTGCGCAGTGCGATAACAGCGTTACTGGACGGAATTACTTTGGAAAGTACCGACAGGCGAATTCTGACACTCAAAGAACAACTCGCGTTCGGCACAAGTAACCGCTGGATTCATGATCTGGCAGCAGAAATTCTGCATTACCGGAATCCTGAAAACTTCCCGCTTATGACCCGATGGATCTGGGACAGCGAGTCAAACTCTGGTGTTCTGAGGGAAATCTGGTTTGCTGAGATGCAGATTTCCAATCTCGATATCCCCAATGGAATTCGAACACACTTGGAATTACGACGGGAGTTGCATGACTTTCTGGAAAATTCAGGTGTATATGCGAATCACCAGTTCATTATCGACATTCTGTTTGCTTGGATTTACAGTCAGTACATCGGTTCGCAGGGAGGCAGTTTCCTGAAAACCGAATTCAGTCAATCAGGCACCCCGTTCGACTATGTAATGAGGATGTTAGGGCTCGATGCGGCACTGACAGGCAATGGCTTGACACATATGGTTCTGGCGGACGGAACCCGGCATCGACTTTCGGAATTGATTGACGCATCAACACACTAAATTTCTACAATAGATCAAATGCCTATTCATGAAAAATCTCTGATTCGTCCCGAAAATCTTCGCGAGCAGGAAAGTCTTGATATCGACGGTATTGATGTATCGGGACCATGGAGTACTTTCATAGAATCTCGTGTCGTCAATGACTACAACGAGAATCTTGAAGACGAAGTTTCCGCTTTTCCGGGAGGATCATTGATCCATCGTTGCTGGCAATGTGGTGCGTGTACAAACTCATGCACGGTTAACGCAATCAATCCCGACTTCAATCCGCGCTTTTGGATCTATCTTGTTCGCTTGGGTATGGAGCAGGAACTCATCAGAGACAAGGATATTATCTGGCAGTGTGTATCGTGCCACAAATGCACTCATGTCTGTCCGCGCGATGTTGAACCGGAAGGCGTCATGAAAGCATTGAGTCATTGGCTGGAGTACAAAGGACATACCCCAAAATCGAATTCGATGCATTTCGACGAGGAATTCTATTCGCAGGTTCTGAAAACTGGCAAGATAGAGGAAGGACGCGTAATACGAAACTACTTCAACCGTACCTCCCAACCGCTGTTTCAGAATTGGTTGATTCGTATGGTAAAAGGTATGATCCGCGGATTGCCTTTCGTGCTAATGATAAAAATGGGCATCGCTACTCTGCTTCGCCCCAAAACCAGAAATTGGAAGGCTTCATCTGATGCCATCAGCGAGTATCTGGACGAGCGCGTTGAGGAGAGAAATTCAGTGATTAATCGAACTGATCAACAAGAAGGTAAGCATGGACAAGAATGAAAATCTGAGAAAAGATCTGCAAAGGGTCGCCTATTATCCCGGCTGTGCCTTGGAAGGTTCTGGACATGCGTATAACCGATCGACCAAGCAGGTTGGGAAAAAACTTGGCTTGGACCTCGTCGAGATTGAGAATTGGAACTGCTGCGGCGCGATGGAAGTCAAAAACATAGATCCGGAGATTCAGAACTTTTTGTCAGTTCGCAATATGTCGATCGCCAAGCACAAAATGGGGTTCGACGTAGTGATGGCGCCTTGCAACGGCTGTTATCACAATCTTAAAAAAGCCGAGCACGACATCGCACATCGCGAACCAACCAGAACTGCACTTGAGAAACTCTCCAAAAAATCTAAAGTTCCAGAATACAAGGCGGGAGATATTGAGACAATCCACGCGCTTGACTGGATTAAACATGCTATCGGAGAATCGAACCTGGCCCGACAGGTGAAGAATTCGCTAAAAGGCTTGAAGATCGCAAATTACTACGGTTGCATGTACACTCGACCGCGTCATATTTTCCCGGAAAAAGATCAGGGTGAGAACAGCGAATCAACATCCAACCCACATTTCATGGACGACTTACTACGAGCAGCCGGTGCGCAGATCATTGATTTTCCACTCAAAACAGCATGTTGCGGCGGCGCTCACACTTTGTCAGACTGTGACACTTCAACGCGTCTGGTTTTGAATATTCTACAAGCAGCAGAGACCTGTGGCGCTGATGTGATCGCGACAGAATGTCCGACCTGTCATACCGGGCTCGAGATGCATCAGATCCGTGCCGAGGAAACTCTGAACATCACTACCAAACCGGTAATGCTATATTTCACTCAACTGCTTGGTCTGGCTCTTGGTCTGTCACCACGTAAATTGGGAATTCAAGAAAATATTTCTGATTCACTTGATCTTCTGCGTCAGCAAGGATTGGCATGATTGAATTTTCTGAAATCGAAAGTAGCATACAGTCGGTGCGCGACGACCCACATTCTGTTTCGGACCCGGCTATGTGTCTACTGACACTTGGTGAGCAGATTTTGGAAAACTGGCTTCAAAGTCACGAACTTGAACCAACAATCAATCAGCACGAAGGCTTTAGGTTGCTTGCATTACATAGACAAGGTGCTATAAACGATCCTTCGTTTCTTGCGTGTAGGGAAACTTGTCGGGAATTGGCGTATCAGGTTAACCTATATCGTATAAAGAACGATACTGCCCAAGTCACTATGATGGCAATGGTTGCGTTGCATCTGCTCTATTTTGTACGCGGCAAATTAGAAGTTCAGCAACTTGGTGAATTTTGCTGTTCTTCCAAACCGCTCAGAACTCAAAAGAGTAATATTACATCGAGGTAATTGATTCATGACTACAGTACGCGGTTGCGAGTTTCCGGATGAACTTCTCTATGATGTAGATAACAACATTTGGTATCGCGAAAATGACGACGATACGATCACCGTAGGAATGACCGCGGTTGCGTCTGCAATGGCAGGTCAAATTGTTGCTATCACACCCAAGCGCGCGGGTCGCAAGGTACAACCCGGTCGAAGTTGCGCAACTGTGGAATCCGGCAAATGGGTCGGCCCGGCAAAACTGCTCAGCGGTGGTGAAGTTGTCGAAGTAAACGATGTAATCAGCGCCACTCCCGGGCTTGCCAACTCTGCCCCTTACGGGGACGGATGGCTGATGAAAATCCGTGTCGAGGGCTGGGACTCAATCAAACCCCAACTGACAGAGGGGCGACAGATCACCGGAGCCTACGAAGCGAAAATGCAAGCTGACGGGTTTGATGGATGTGACTCGTGATCAGCTGCCTACAAGCCTATATCCTTAAAACTGGTTCGCAAGGAGGTACTATAAATGCCAGATCAGGTACTTGATACTAAAGGATTAAACTGCCCGTTGCCGATTCTCAAGGCAAAGAAAGCAATCGCCCAGATGGATATCGGGCAGACCTTGGAAGTTCACTCGACCGATCCAGGCTCGGTGATGGACTTCGAAGCATTATGTCGACAAACAGGACATCAGTTACTCAAATCCAGTCAGGATAACGGGGTTTACATCTTCTTGCTTGAAAAAGCCTGAGTCCCTATCAGCATTTCAAACTTCTCCTTTTGACAGGCGCACTTCGTCGAAATTGCGTTCCCTTTGCCAGTCCGCTTGTCAGCGAAGTCATTGGAGGTGAACGGCGACTCCAAAACCAATGGCTTCAGTTCCTGGAATTATTCTACATTGAGCACAATTCACAGTGACTTGTACCGCCAGGAACCAGAGAAGGCAAATTCCAGATAGATTTTTTTTCAAGTCGGCACAGTCGCCTTCAATGTGGTCAATCTTTCGATGCCGTCGCCACTTTGGCTTTCGGTAGCAATTTCTCTGCATACTATTTCATATATGGCACCAATTATGAAGTACCATTGATTGAATTCCATCAGTCAGGAGAAACACAGATGCCAAGGCCTAGTATGAAAATAATTCGATCCGAAGAAATTCTGACCGCTTACGCAAAGTGCATCATACGTTTTGGTTTTGAAGGGGCCACACAGGAGAAAATTGCTTTCGAGGCAAATGTTAAACGACCGATTCTACGTCATTATCTTGGTAATCGAATACAAATGATTGAAGCATTGATCGACTACGTTGATATACAAATCGAAAAAGACCTTGAATTTCTGAAAGAAACGCTTCCTGATGAACGACGCGTAGGCGCGCTCATCGATATTTTATTTGATCAGGAGCATGCTGCAGATGACGATGCAGGGATGATGATGCAGGCACTAGTCTCGGCAGCCTATTCATACCCTGAATTGAACTCGAAGACACTCGATTGGACGAATGGCTATATTGAATTCGTGAAGGACGAGATCGTTCAGGAATATCCCAATATTTCTGATGAACGCGCTTTTCAAATCGCGTTTGGTATTGTTGCCCTTCATTTCAACATTGACTTTTTATCCCAGATTTCGATTCCAGATGCATGGTGGGCGGCTTCTAATAATGCAGCTTGCACGCTAGTCAGATCAATTAAAAGTTACTGACGGATTTTTTTACCGCTACATTTGCTGAAATTGAGATCTACGATTTCAATGTTGTTTTGGAATTCCGGATATTCATCGCATCCCTCGGTTTACTACCGGTGAAATTCCTGAAGAGGCAGGAGTCCATATCGCTGAATTGAAATATCGTCGATGATAGCCGTGACGAATACCATCACCTATTGTGCTGTGGTGAGATTGACTACGTCGAGTTCAGTTCTGCCAACAAATTACAAATCGCTTACTACTATTCCAGCATTCCTTCCATTGCTGCAACGGATTGGTCTATAGCACTTAGCAAAGTCTTGGCCGACCCAGCTTACTATTACGATCATCGATTCACACATAGATCCGGAATTGGCTGGTCAATTCACTCAGTGCATCATAGTAACAATTCGCAATAACATCATCTGGGACAACACATCCGGTAAATTGGAGAGAAAAGAGAAAATTTGGAATATGGAATCAACTGCAAATTTGTGCATCTTGACTCATTCATTGAATTCTTCCACGGATTAACATGGCTCACCCGCCGAGTGAGTAGTGCAGAATGTGTATCCGAAATATTCGGGTACGTGTTTTTAACGCCGGACTGAACACCGAACCATGACATGAAGCCCTCCACAACCCGCGCTCAAGCCTGAGAGACAATAGTCTGTATCAAGGGCTCGGGGGTGGCAATGGGATGAATCAGACCAAGGTCAAAATTCGAAGCATGTTGTCGTGTCTGAATTGCGTGATGTAAAGTCACCTCATACAGCAATTCTCAGGAACTTCTCTGTCGCAAATGAGCATGCCATCGAAATTCAACTCGCTTGAATACCCAGATGATGGCAAAGGTGAGTATCAGATAGAACACACCCGCGGTGATGAAAGATTCAAATGGCACGAAATGTCTTGAATTGACGATTCTCGCTGCTCCGAACAGATCAATTATCGTAATCACGCCGGCAAGCGCACTACCGTGAAGCATGAAAATGACTTCATTTGCATACGCTGGGAGCGCTCTACGGAACGAACTCGGTAGCACGACTCGCCGCATTACCAACCATTTTGACATTCCACTTGCACGAGCGGCTTCAATTTCCCCAAAGGGTGTGGCGATAATTGCGCCTCGTAGAATTTCGGATGTATAAGCTGCGGTGTTGAGTGCGAACGCAATTAATGCGCAACTGTATGCCTCCTTGAAAATTGGCCAAAATAAACTTTCGCGCAAAGGTTCGAACTGTCCGGCTCCGAAATAGATAATGTACATCTGCACAATTAAAGGTGTTCCCCGAAAAAAGTAAATGTAAACCTTCGGCAGGAAATTCACTGCTAGACTTCTACTGCTCGCTAATAAGCCGACTGGCACCGCCAACACTAAACCTAGAGCTAGAGATAGGATAACCAGTTGCACCGTGGTGACAAGCCCTTCAAAGTAGAGCGGTAGATTAGTCACAATTGCTTCAATATCCATAATTTCTCACGCTCTTCGCACACCTGCGCTATAACGTTTTTCCATCCAACGTAATCCACCATCAGACACCGCAGTAATCACCAAATACAAAATCGCGACGACAAAAAGAAACGTAAACGGTTGCCTCAATGACCCTCCTGCTTGTGTAGCACGGAAAACCATGTCCTCCAATCCGATTACTGATACCAGAGCGGTCGTCTTAGCCAAAACCAGCCAGTTATTACCAAATCCAGGTATGGCATGTCTGACACACGCGGGAAATGTAATTCTGCGGAACACCTGAAACGATGTCATTCCATAGGCATAACCGGCTTCTATCTCGCCGCGCGGAACTGCTAGTATCGCACCTCGAAATGTTTCGGCCATGTACGCTCCGAAAATAAAGCCGATCGTTGTGACACCAGCTGTAAACTCACTGATCTCAATGTAGTCAAGGCCAAGTTTGTCACCAATGACGTTGACAAGCAACTGCCCGCCAAAAAAGATTATGAACATCAAAACGATATCCGGTACACCACGGATGAGCGTGGTGTATGTACCGGCGACAAGTCGTGCAATTCTGTTGGATGATAATTTTGCTGTTGCGCCGAGAAGGCCTAGCGCGAGTGCAATAAAAAGAGAAAATACAGCGAGCTGGATAGTTAGCAGCATACCTTCCAGAATGAACGGGTAAAGGTACCCGCCAAGAACGCCGCTGAGCAAATCGGTTAGAAATTCATGCACTATGGTTTTGCTTCAAGAAATATTTGACTTGCAGACTGTCAGGCGTCGATCCAACAGTCTGCAAGAAGAATGACGGTTCTGAGCCTACTCGCCGTAAACATCAAACTCAAAGTACATTGCATTGATTTCTGCATATTTCCCATTGGCTCTGATAACTGCAATTGCCTTGTTGAATGCCTCCACCAGATCTTCGTCGCCTTTTCGAATTGCAATTCCGGCTCCATCACCGAAATATTGCGGATCCGAAAATCCCGGGCCCACAAATTCCCAATCCTGACCATGTTCAGTATTGAGGAACCCTTCTGCCATGGCGACAGAATCTGCAAGTAACAGGTCCACCCTTCCGGAATTCGCATCTAGATAGGCTTCATCCTGAGTTCCATACCGTTTGATGTCTACTGAGTCCCCGAACTCACCTGTAACAAAATTGTCGTGAATGGTCGCGCGCTGAACACCAACTGTTTTTCCTGCCAATCCTTCTTTGCTGATTTCAATACCTGCTCCTTTACGCTGGGCGAATTTTGCAGGTGTACTGTAGTATTTATCCGTGAAAGCGACTTTCTTTTTTCTTTCTTCTGTAATCGACATTGATGCAATAATCGCATCGTACTTGCGCGCAAGCAGCGCGGGAATAATACCATCCCAATCCTGCTGCACGAGTGTGCATTCGGCACCCATCTCTTCACACAATGCATTGGCGATATCGATGTCAAATCCGATCAAATCACCGCTTGTTGTCACAGCACTGAAAGGAGGATAGGCACCCTCAACACCGATTCTGATCTTGCTCCAGTCTTTAGCCACAGCGACCGCACCTACCATCAAAATTGCCAATGCGGCGAACATTGCTACTGCTTTTCTCATAGTCAAACTCTCCTGATCTCTAATACGAAAGAAAATATTTATTTCAAATTGCCCGAAAGAAAATCCTTGAATCGCTCCGATTTCGGATTATTGAATACTTCGGCTGGCACTCCATCCTCTTCAACCCTGCCCTGGTGCAGAAACATCACTCGATTGGATACCTCCCTAGCAAAGCCCATTTCATGAGTGACAACCAACATCGTTGTCCCGTCTTCAGCCAACCCACGCATTACGCGCAATACTTCTCCAACCAATTCCGGGTCCAGCGCGGAAGTAGGCTCATCAAACAGCATCAAATCAGGATTCATCGCGAGTGCCCTGGCGATTGCCGCTCTTTGTTGCTGCCCGCCAGAAAGGTGAGCCGGATAGTAATCCTTGCGATCAAACAAACCAACTCTGTGGAGTACAGATTCAGCGTGTTCCTGCACTTCTTTTTTGGGAATTTTCAATACATGCACTGGTGCTTCACAGACATTTTCCATGACTGTCATGTGAGACCACAAGTTGAACTGTTGAAAAACCATGGCGAGACGCGAGCGAATTCGGTCAACCTGCTTTCGATCGCTTGGAACAATCTGACCGTTACGCAACTGTTTCATCTCGATCAATTCCCCCTTTACTCTGACGGAACCAGAAGTGGGTGTTTCAAGCAGATTGATACAGCGTAGAAATGTACTTTTTCCTGATCCGCTGCTTCCGAGAATGGAAATTACATCGTGATCATCGGCGGCAAGGGAAATTCCCTTTAGTACTTCCACACTCCCGAAACTCTTGTGGATATTATCAACTTCCAAAGCGTACGGGGCATCAGAGACTTGTTCTGGCATCTTCGGTATTTACACGATTCGATTGAAATTCATTGTATATCAAAGTACTTATAGGAAATTATCAATTGAAACTTCCATTCTCATCCCAATTCAACGCCAAGATAACAACAGTAGTGCTTGCGACCATGATTAACTCAGATGAAATTCGCAAAGTGACAAAGCTGACAAAGAAAGAGATCGAATAATTTCAGAATCGAATGTCTGATTGATCCGGTTACTACAGGAAAGGCACTGCTACTTAATCATCGATTGTATCACCCAGCAGCGGAACTGAATTATCAGACGGTACCCACCGATAAAAGCCCCATAAAGAAATTCCTCGACCTCACCATAGACAGCAACCGACACCGGTTCGATTGAATTAGACTACGCGCCAATTACGCTTTCATTAATCGTCATTTACCCTGATCAGAATACCTTCCAAATCGGTATTACAGTTTATTCCTTCAAATTTATCTTACGAGAGATGCCAACGGTGGAATTCTGGCGTAGGCCGCTCAGAGGCTATTTGAGAAGTTAAGTGAATGAATCGACGTCAGCCTGTTGTGAGTCGTCCCGTTCCACTTCAATCAACCAAACTTTCCAGTAATGTAATCTTCGGTAAGTTGGTGATTGGGATTGGTAAATACTTGGCTCGTATCGCCGAGCTCGATCAGTTCGCCCAGATTGAAATAAGCGGTTCTCTGTGAAACCCGAGCAGCTTGCTGCATGGAGTGAGTCACAATAACAATCGAATATTGTGACCTCAGTTCATCAATCAAATCCTCAATCTTGGCAGTTGCAATCGGGTCTAGTGCAGAGCAAGGCTCATCCATTAGTATGACGTCCGGCTGCACAGCTATTGCTCTTGCAATACATAAGCGTTGCTGCTGCCCACCAGACAATTCGGTTCCTGAATTTTGAATTCTGTCACTGACTTCCGATAGTAATCCTACTCTCTCAAGACACGAATAAACAATTTCATCGGTCTCGGCTCGACTACTCACCAAGCTGTGGAGTCGCGGACCGTATGCCACGTTGTCGTATATCGATTTTGGAAATGGATTGGGTTTTTGAAAAACCATACCCACTCGTGCTCGTAACTCAACGACATCAAAGTCGCTACTGTAGATTTCCTTACCGTCAAGTTTGATACTACCGGTGATTCGGCAGCTGTCAATAATGTCATTGATTCGATTCAGGCATCGCAAGAATGTAGATTTACCGCATCCCGAAGGTCCGATAATCGCCAATACTTCATTCGCCCGAATTTCCAGACTTACGTTCTTGATTGCATGATTATCCGAGTAATACACATCGATATTATCAGCCGTCATGCGGTTTTCGATGAAAACGTTCTGATTTACCTCAGATTTGCGCGCGTCAAATTTCGAAGTGTCAGTGTGAATGACAATTCTTTCCTTTTCTACCGTTACGTTTGTCTCTGTCTGCATGTTATAAACCCCAGCTGTTTCGCCGCCAAAGCTTCAAACCTACCATCGCCTTTCAAACTTACGTCGTAAATAAACAGCTACAACATTCATTGTGATCAATAAGCTGAGCAAAATCAATATTACCCCCGAAGTTTTTTCCAAAAACGCTCGCTCGGGGCTGTCAGCCCATAGAAAGATTTGTACCGGCAGAGCGGTCGATGGGTCCAACGGACCGCTTGGAATATCTACGATAAATGCAACCATTCCGATCATTAACAACGGAGCGGTTTCGCCCAGTGCCTGCGCTAGTCCAATTATTGTACCCGTAAGAAATCCTGGCATCGCAAGCGGTACGACTTCTTGCATCACCGTTTGGGTTTTCGAAGCTCCTAAAGCAAGTGCACCCTCACGTATGGACGGTGGAATCGCCCTCAATGCTGCCCGACCGGCTATGATGATGGTCGGGATTGTCATAAGGCTCAGAACCAGTCCACCCACAAGCGGTACCGATCTCGGCAACCCGAAGAAGTTGATAAATACCGCTAAACCCAGCAGCCCAAAAACGACCGAAGGCACAGCCGCAAGATTGTTGATGTTGATTTCGATAAGGTCAGTCAACTTATTACGAGGTGCAAACTCTTCCAGATAACACGCACCGGCTGCACCGACCGGAAAAGAAATCAGCAAGGTAACCAAAATCATCAGAAAAGACCCTGTCAATGCACCCCGCAAGCCTGCGAGTTCCGGTTCCCTCGAATCACCCGCAGTGAAAAATGTTTTATTGAAGCGGCTTTCGATAGAGCCACGATCAACCATCTGGTCAAACCATATGATCTGATTAATCGACAATCTCGACGGGGCGCCGCTTTCGACGTTCCTTCCGATGTCGTGCTTGTATAACATATCGAATTCATCATCCACCGGAAACCACAATGTCTGTGTTGTGCCAATCAGTGAAGGGTCATTTATAACCATGCGTTGCAGGATAAAACTAGCTCCAATACTAATAATTCTTGAAAGTTCCCGTTTCTCATTACGCTTGGTTACATCTGGAAACTGTTTGTACATCGCTTGTTTGACTAGCTTGCCATAATTCGCACCCGCTAGATCGTCTGCATTCAAAGTATCGGGGTCAAAATAGATATCTATTTGGGCCTGAGTCTGCCAAAACGAGCTGAAGCCATTGACCGCGATGCTGACAAATAGTGATAAAACAAAAATCAATCCCAGTATCACCGCGCCAAGTCCATAGTATTTGAAACGCAATTCCGCAGCGTTTCGTTTTTTCAGGCGCTTTTTGAATTGTGGGCTCTCCCACACTGCCTTTGATTGCTGAATCTGCACGCTACTCATACTGCTCACTATATTTTCGAACGATATACAGCGCCGTGACATTCAACAGTAACGTTGCGACAAACAATGTCAGACCTAGCGCAAATGCCGCCAAAGTTTTGGCGCTGTCAAACTCCTGATCTCCAACTAAAAGCGTAACGATCTGCACCGTCACTGTTGTGACCGATTCCAGAGGATTAGCAGTCAGTCTGGCTGCCAGACCTGCAGCCATCAATACAATCATCGTTTCTCCAATCGCTCTGGAAACCGCGAGCAGAAGAGATCCAACAATTCCTGGTAACGCAGCTGGTAACACAACCTTCTTTATGGTCTCCGACTTCGTTGCACCGCAAGCCAGAGATGCCTCCCGAATCGACTGCGGTAAAGCGGTGATCACATCGTCAGTAAGAGACGATACAAATGGAATGATCATGATGCCCATGACAACGCCTGCCGCCAGAGCACTTTCGCGCGCGATGTCCAATCCCAGCACAAGTCCGAAATCTCGTAGCAGTGGTGCGACTACAAGTATCGCAAAAAAGCCGTACACCACGGTCGGAACACCAGCAAGAATCTCCAACGCTGGTTTTGCGAATGAACGAACTTTGGTCGAGGCGTATTCGGCCAAATAGATCGCAGAAAGTAGTCCGACCGGAACTGCGACACTCATCGCCACCCCAGCAACAAGAAGCGTGCCTGTAAACAATGGTACGCTTCCGAACAAACCTGAGGATCCGACCTGATCCTCGCGAATCGCAATCTGAGGACTCCACTCAAGTCCAAAGAGAAAGTCACGTACGGGAATTTTCTGAAAAAATAAGATCGCCTCAAATAGCACCGACAAAACGATTCCAATCGTTGTAAAGATAGCAATCAGCGAACTGGCAAGAAGAAACAATTTAATGATCGACTCAGCAATCACGCGAGCGCGAATTTTGGCGGAAATGAAAAGAACAAATACAAAACTGATAACCGCACCTAACACCAGTATTGATGCATTACGCAAGGTTTCG
The DNA here is from genome assembly GCA_951813075.1 of Arenicellales bacterium. Lineage (GTDB taxonomy): Bacteria > Pseudomonadota > Gammaproteobacteria > Arenicellales > JAJDZL01 > JAJDZL01. The sequence continues at coordinate 1,036,874 of OX638343.1, forward strand.
CTTTGATCTACTAAATGTTGATAACGATCTGCCGCAGCCTTTAAGACCTGTGCATTCTCTGTCGCCAAGAGCTGACCCGTGTGAGCGTAAATTTGTATCTGACTGACAAGCCAATCCTTTTCGGCCTGGTCAGCCGATTGCATGTCTGCGAAGAACTCGGATAACACCATACGCACAATGATGTTTTCGTCCACACTCACCCACAGTCCAAGTACCGACAGTGCTGGAACAGCGAACAATGCAGCTGCAACAACGCCGTAATACCTCGGTGCGGAATGTAAATATCTTATTCCTCCAATATCCTCGGCAATTCGCAACGAGCGTTTTTTCGCAACCGCATAAAAAAGCGAAGACATTACGAGCAGAATGATTGTCAATGTCCAAGCGTTCATATGGTTATCGTCGTTGTGTTACGCAATACAAAACTCGACTCGTTCACATTTCAATCGTTATTGTTGGAACAACGCTTTACGATTCTATTTGGAAATCTGTCCGAAGCATAACAGAGAATGACGCATCGACTGGCACTCGCAACCGTATGGTTCGCGCTTACCAGCACGATGCATCAGTAACTTATTCAACCATCATTCAGATGAACACTGGTTGAACTCAACAAAAGATTTATCTAATCAATTAGAAGCGAGCTTGACGGTCCGCAGATTCATCGCGGCCGTTTTAAACTCAGAACGTTCGGCTTGTGGCATCGGAATCATTCCCTTGTCCACCAAATAACCGTCATCTCCCCAAGCACGATCACTGGTAAATTCTGCTACATATTCCCTGATTCCAGGAATTAGGTCAATATGTACGGATTTAACGTAGAAGTAAAGGGGGCGAGAAATGACATAGGAGCCATCTGCGATATTCTCGAACTCGGGTGCAACGCCATCAACGAGAGAGCCTTGAACCTGATCCGAATTCTGATCAAGGAAACTGAATCCGAAAACGCCAAGCGAATCCTTATCCGCGTTCAATTTCTGAACGATCAGATTGTCATTTTCGCCAGCTTCCACCCAAGCGCCATCTTCACGAATCCCGTGACAAATCGACTTGTAGTGTTTCTTGTCAGTTTTTTTGATCGCCTTGATCCACTTGAATGTCTTACAGCCACCTTCAAGAGCAAGTTCAGCGAATGCATCGCGAGTACCTGAAGTTGGCGGTGGTCCGAGAACGCGTATCGCAACATCTGGCAGTTCGGAATTGACTTCCTTCCAGGTGTTGTACGGGTTCGGGACAAGTGTCTCGGATCCATCAGGCGAAGGAACGTCTTTTGCAAGCGCAAGAAATACATCTCTTCGCGTCAAACTGAATCGTCCGGATTCGATCGAATTCGCAATGACGATACCGTCATAACCGAATTTGATTTCGACAATACCTGTAATACCGTTCTTTGCACAATGATCTACTTCGGATTGCTTAATCCGCCTGGAAGCATTGGTGATATCGGGATGCTTGACGCCGATACCCGCACAGAACAGTTTCAGACCACCGCCGGATCCTGTCGATTCAATAATGGGAGTTGGATACTGTGTACCGGTTCCAAATCGCTCGGCAACTACCGTTGCAAATGGATAAACCGTCGATGATCCAACGATACTGATGTAGTCTCTTTCGTCAGCCTGAGTGGCAATCGGAAAGGACACTAGCATAACAGCTAGAACAGTCAGGAAACCCCTGAGAATTGATGCCAAATGGACCATTTCTATCTCCTAAAGAAGAAAATGTCGACCTGTTAGGTCATCAAAAAAGGGTTCAGAAACTATAACAGTTTCGCTCGTTAATTTACCTATTAATTCGTATTTGTCAAATTTAAATTCCTTGTTGGCTTGATTCCCCTTTATCCATCACAGTTCGCTTAATATTCTCTACTTCAAACCGTTATTTGTTCTGCAGGAAAGCTCTATGGAAAGACTGTAGTTGCATATTGCACAACAGTTTTCAGAGGTTATGGCACCTTAGGGATCATCCAAGCTCAATACTTCTGTCAGGATAGGAATCTGCTGATTCACCGATACCAAATATCATCTACACGCGATCTTCATACAAACTTGTACGACCTAAGTATCGGATAATGTACAATAAATTTATAGCTGTTCAACATACAGCGCAAACACTAGTTGCATCCGTGATCTAGATAATCTTCGCAGGTTCCAAGGGTGGGTTACCTACGCTAGTCGATTCAAGGTCAGCTAACCCGGCGAATTTGACGTAAACCACTTTATTCAGAAAAATGATATCAGGTCACTACTCAGCGAAGTACGATGTCGAACTATTACGGCTGAGCGAAAATACTCTCGAGATGGGTCATCTGATCGAGAAACAGTTGAGACGCGCAATTCAGTCGCTGATTCATGGCGACCAGTTACTGGCACGTGAAGTGACAGAGACTGAGACTATCATCAACAATCTTGAGGTCGAGATTGACAGGGAATGCGTGGAAATTCTCGCTCGACGACAACCGATTGCAAGCGATCTTCGATTCATCATCATGATCATCAAGACAGTGAATGATATGGAACGTATGGCAGACGAAGTCCATCGGGTATTTAAAATGGGTAACAGAGTCATTTCCGCCGGAGGAGATCCTCCGAGTAATGACGATATTGAACAACTAGCTACGCGAGTGCATAAATTGCTTGTGCAGACATTGCGCGTGTTCGAGCAGGAAGATGACGCTGGAGCACTCGCTCTGATCAGGAAAGACAAGAAAGTTGACAAGAAATTTGAAGCAACCCTCAAAAGAGTCAAGAATTGGATGATGGCAGAGTCGGATTCAGTACCCGACGCGATTGATATTCTATGGGCAATTCGTTCTCTCGAAAGAGTCGGTGATCGGCTGTGCAACATATGCGAGCACGTTATCTTTTATGTCAAGGGTGACGATATAAGACACCTTGATATTGACGAACTTCAGACTCAAGATTAATCATTCAGGCGCGCTCGCCGCCAAAATCCATTCGCCAACCGCGTCAATCAGCAAATCTTCATAATCTTCGAAAAAGTGATCGGGACCAGACAGCTGGATTTGTCGTGATTTGGAGTTTCCCGCTGCCAGAATTGCTGCATTTCGACTTTCAGCTGCTTTGATCACCGCCGGGTAGTCATCGTCACCAAAAATGTCCAAAACCGGTACGGATATTGAAGACAACGGAAAATCCTCGAGCATCGGCTGTCCGTAATCCGTAGCGCTCATGCCAATGCCGACATAAGCGTCAAAAGGCGTATCACCTTTCTTTTTTATCCACCCCATAGTCATATGCACCGAACAGCTATGTGCAACAACTGCTATCCACTGGTAGTCGTTGTTTCGAAGGAAATTGATTCCGGCTTCTATACGGGGGAACGATTCATCCAAGATCTCAAGATATTCATAGTATTTGGCATCTTTTGCGAGAACCGGCATCTGGATCGACAATGTAGTCATTCCCAATTCGCCAAGCCCTTCGCGAAGCGGGCCTGTCACCTGCGGCCAATCCGGATGAAAGCCTCTGCCATGAAGCAGGAGTATCGCTCCATCAAATTCTGAATTGTCCGGTTCAGACAGGAAAGATAGAAAATCTCTTTTCCCATCGTTCAGATAGACTACTTCACCATCGAATAGACCAGCGATAGCCTCTTGCGCCAATCTCTCCTCGCGTTCATAATCAGGCTGCAGGTCCGCGCTTGCTAAAGGACTGAAAATTGACAATAGCGTTGCCGTCAAGATTGATTTCCAGAAAGCTCTTTCCATATTCAAATTTCTACAATCACTGATGTCTTTTTATATTGTCAGCGACGTATTCCTCGTTGTGGTTGAGACGCTCAATGCGGGTAGATCTGCTCTCGATTAACTTCGCAATGAAATCCATGCATACCGAAGCGAATAATTTTGCCCGCTCCGAGTCATCGAAACAATACTCTCCATCTATGCAACCTGTCTGTCGGAAGGTCTGGGATAACAAAGTTCCCGCCTCAAGATTTGTTTTTAACAGACTCTGTGTTTCTGAAAGTGATTGCTGATGGCGAATCTCTTCAACCAAATTGTGACGCACAACTACTCGATAATACATTGAATTTCAGACGTCGGATATTGAACTTTTCGAAGGTGCGTGCCCCATACAGTTTCCGAAACAATAAGGTGCATTATCCGATTGCTTGCATCCACACATATAAAACTCGCCTGAAATAGGCGCAACGAATTTGATCGGCTTGAAATTCGTACCCCGATGATTACCGTCACACCACGGTTGGGAGTCACTTAAACCGCAACTACACCATGCATATAGAATGCCGCATTCAACGTTGACGACATAGGGCGATTTTTGCGGGCAGACGGGTAAATCCATTTCAGTCATCCTACCGACCCAGGTCAAAAAGCGGAAATTCGTACACTCCGTCGCTGTTCAGTTTCACACCGACTGCCACTCCATTATCCAATATGTACCATTTCTCAACATCCATGTCGTCGCCCGGCCAAGGTGCAAACAATTCATCGTGGGAAGAACATGGCGCCCCTGTCGCAAGTTTGATCTTCAGGACTCTGGCATCTCTGTGAGTATACGCGCCGGAATTGCGGTATGATTCGTCTTCATCCAGATGTGGCAGTACGTCTCTTAACGCTGGCACAGAAGTTTAACTCTACTCATTTTGGACGTCAGCAGCCCTGAACCCGCCGAATCCATCCTCAACAATTTGGTAGACAACTCGTTGACCCTTATGGAGCTCATCAAGGCCTGCCGACGCAACAGCGCTTTTGTGAATGAAAACCTTCCGTCCGCTCTCGTCATCTGTAATGTAACCTCCGAAGGGATTTCTCAACGCGTTATAAATCGCAACTGTACCAGCAGCAGGACCAGGTTTGAGACCTTTCGTCTGCTTCTTGTCCATCACCTGATCTCCAGAAACCGCCAGATGGTGCAGATCCTCCCCTGTGAACTCTGACCATATCTGGATCGCATAGCCGTAAGCATCTCCTTCGGTCGTGTCAATGCTCATATGTGGCTTAATTTCCGCCGCGTCCGGATATAGTTGCATGCGTAATTTTTCATCATCGCTGTCGCGCTGTGCGACGCCATCACCGATTTGACGCGTCCGACCACCACCTTCTTCCCTGCGATGCGCCCATCGTTCATGTCTTACTTCATCACTTGATGTCACATGGACATAAAAAATGTCTTCATGTTTATTGAGAACAGCATCAATAAATCGGCTTTCCAATATCAGCACAGGATCGGGCCAAGACAACATCGACCGCGTATCCTCATCAAGCTGATTGTGAAAAGTCAGATCAACTTCGTTGCCACTCGATACTTTCTTCATGAGTGCCTGAGTCGTTACAGCTTCGCCTCGACTTGCAAGCTTATAGCCTGTCAGACGTGAAACTGCCCGAGCAACATCCGATTTTAGACAGCATGTCTTTCCGTAAATTGCAATGATCTTACTCATTTGTCAATCCATCTCAACTTCCGATTTTAACTTGGTTCCGGTGCGCATTGCCAACCCTCCGATCGAGTGCATTCGCTTGCTTGAAAGAATCCTTTTCTGCGAAGTGATCATCCTTCCAATTGGAGTCGCACACGAGTGTATCATTCTGAATGCCGGTACATAGATAATGAAAGCCAACGATCCAAAAACATGAAAATACCAAATCGGTGTATAGACACCAACCAGCAATGGTGCATTGTCACCCATCATTGTCATCAGTGCAAATCCAACAAATGAATAACCACTGCCGTCGGAGATGCCATCAGTCGCGAACCGAGCTGCCTCGACAACGAACCCACTCAATATCACAAAGAAAAGGAAAACAACCGATGGCGTATCAGCAAACTTCTGCTCTTGTGTTCCGCCGGCTTTGACGCGCCAAATTAATGAGAGGACACAGCCCGCCAGTACCATAAATCCAAAGAAATCAAAGGCAAAGTCAAACGCCAATCGAACCGGGTGTCCTGGAATTTCCCAAATATCGGTCAAACCAAACGCGGGTATACCCTCACGAACGAAGACGGCAATAATCTCAACCCCGAACAGCAATGCGAATCCCCAATAAATCAGTGTGTGTCTGAACCAGCGAAATCCGCTGACCGAAAGCAGACTCGTGTGCAGGATCACATCCATGACAAACGTTTTTCGCGCAAGTTCCGGTTCCGACCGTTCTCTGGTAATGTGTTGACGATAACGGTTCCAGCTCGGGCGATTCTTCTGAACGAGTATGTGATACATTCCGATATCAAAAAGAGCCAACGTCGCCAATGCGAGAGGTCCGAACAGCATCCACCTTAGTTCGATGTTGCCAGCCAACCCTTCCGCAATGAAATAACCGGAAAGATCAAACACTGAAATTACATATAGCCATCCACCTGCCCAGAACAACCACCTGAGTGCTCCGGTCAGAGATTCTGTGGAAAATTTACTGGTGAAGATGAGCAATGCTGTCGCGACCGCTCCAGCGGCGATCAAGCATACCGACACGAGCAACAAGCCATAGCCAGACCCAGCTCCGAACTGACCGGACAATTTCAGTGTGAAAATTGCTATTCCTACAACCAGTGGCAAAAACATGCGCCTTCTTCGGCGCCGGAGTTCAAGAGCGATTTTGTCCATCTATCAAATCAAATCCATAAGCTGGACTCGGTACGGATGGTAACTTGATAGCAAGTCGAATCAGCCTGCGGCTGCCGCTTTGGCTACCTGTTCCGCGGTTCGCTGGGCGTCCATTGCAAGCATCGCTGTGTGCAAAGCAGGATCTCCACCTTTGATATCCTGATATTCCTGAACACAGGCTTTGGCTTTTTCGACGGCCACCAGCGCATCAACACCGTAGGCATCCGCGCCAATCTTATCGCACCAAGCCTGACTGATAGGTGCACCACCAACAAACACCTTCACATCAGAGCGAAGCCCTTCGCTTGAGATCTGCTTGATGGTTTCCCATTGCATGTTCATCGTTGTTGTGAGAAGCGCGGAAAATCCAACTATTTGAGGGTTGTGTTCGCGTATTGCCGCGATGAAGTCCTCCGGCGGGACTGTGACGCCGAGGTCAATTACTGTAAATCCTGCTGCCTCAAGCATCATCGCAACAATCTTCTTGCCGATATCATGCAGGTCACCCTGCACGGTGCCAACCACGACAGTTCCGATTTCTTCCGATTTCTCGGCAATTATCAGCGGCTTGAGAATTCCGAGCGCAGCGTGCATGCATTTAGCCGACATCATCACTTCCGGAAGAAAATATTCATCCATCTTGAATCGACGCCCAACCTCGGCAATACCAGTTGCCATTGGACCGGCAACCAGAGTTCTCGGCGAAATATCGGAATCCAACGCCGGATGAATCAAGTCAGACGTATCTTCATGCTCTCCGTCGATAATGTTCCACTCAATTTCATGGAACAGTTCCTTTATTTCCAGCGGCGCGTCCGACCAACGGTCGGTTTCCAATGAATCCTCATAATCGTATTGAAGATCTTCAAGATCCCATTCTTTTTCGGTCTCGATAAACAGTGCCATATCAATAGTCTACGAATTAACAAAAATGCACTTATGCGGCTTTGCGATCAGGACGCCGCCTACGCTTGCGTGCTCCAGACCAAGGTTCATAACCCTCACCGGTGTCGGCTCCGGGTGGAGGGTCGGTCGGCAATGGATATACACCATAGTTGCGGGCTTCGTCGATCATGGCGAGCACGTTCTGTGTCGGAACATCGTGTTCCAGACGGTGTGACGAACTAAGAAGAAAACCACCGCCGTGACCCATCTCCCAAATTCTCTGTCGCACTTCGTTGCGAACATCTTCAACGCTCCCCCAAGGCAGAGTTTCCTGCACATCAATCCCACCATAGAAGAACATTTCCTTACCGAGCTGTCTCTTCTTGGCCGCCGGATTGGAGTGACGCGCGACTTTCGGTGGCAGACTGTCATAACCATCGACACCCGACTCGATCAGTCCGCGCATGAATGGTTCCGGAATCGCTCCACAGCTGTGAAACTGAATCTTCCCCAATGGATTTTTCTTCAGATAGTATTCCTTGATTTCTCTAAACGCTCGAATATAGTGCGGCTTGACCTGACGGTCAAACATTCGAAGTGAAAGAAAAGCGGTCTTCTCGCTGGCCAGATCTTCAGGACTCATCCGCATCCAGTCAAGGTACTCGCCACACTCATCGATAATCGCCTTGTTGAAATCAATTTCTATATCGGTCAGGCGTGTCAGCATGGCTTCCAGAAATTTCGGAGATTCGATGAAATCCGAAAATATTTTGGCATAGCCAACCATGTATTTCGCCTGTTCAAAGATTCCGCCGCGGCCGCCTTGGCCCATCAGCGCGAAAGGCGTCTCCTCATGAATGAATTTGCAATATTCCCGCAATGTCATACCAGGTATTGGCGCATCCTCAAAACAAGAGTCATCCCATGGGTCCGGCCATGGAAACTCGTCAAGAATTCTCAACCCCTCTTCAAGCGGTGCACTGGTTGCATTAAAGAGTGGATATCCGATCATTTCGTAATAACCACCCTGCTCGTGCGGGGTCCATTTACGAATGACACCCCATTCATCCACATTGATATCCACATCCGGTGGTGGAATTCCCATATCGAAAGGAATCTCATCGAAAGCAATTTCTCGAAACCCCGGTGATCCACCTGGCGTTCCAATCGCAATTCGCATGAAATCCACTTCCAAATCATACGCCAAATCGAGTTCAAAACTAACGTCAGTCGTCCATGTGGTTGAGCCAGTCCTGTAGTCTTTCGGATCGGCCTTGTAGTCCATTCCAATACCCTTGCGCAGGTTCTGATAGCCCTCGATAGTGCCCCACAACCCTACTGGAACCAAATCAGGTTCACGCAGATGCAAAGCATCAATTACCCGTTTCCTTTGCGGGGGGATTGCCTTACCGATAATCTCAGCCATGGAATCTCACCTCCTGAGTTTCGTCTTTATGCCTGGACTCGCAATGCTCAGGCACCTGGTCCGAATCTTGCGGCAGCATCTGTCACGATTCCTGGAAATCCCTGCGCTGCCAGTCGCTTTGCCGCGGTTGCACGATTTTTGGTTGCCAGTTCAGTCATCGGTCCGGAAGATATCGCACCCGTCGGACAGATTTCCTCACAGGCGCGTGGCATATCCAGCGGTCTCTCTTTACCCGGTGTCTGACAGAAATTGCACTTTTCCATTTTACCCGCGGTCGCACTCAATTGTGGTGCATTGAAGGGACAGGCAAAGGTACAGAACCCGCATCCGATACAGGTATTCTGATCCACTGCCACGATGCCATTTTCAGCACTTTTCGAAATAGCGCCGACCGGACATGCGGTCTGGCACGGGGCATCACCGCAGTGCATACATGCCATCGAAACGTTGATCGCGGTGACGTCGGGAAATACCCCTGATTCGATTTTGACAACTTCGCGCCAACGCGGGCCGACATCAATTTCGTTCCAGGACTTGCACGCTATTTCACAAGCGTGACACTTCACACATCTGCTGTGATCAAAATAAAATCCATGTTGCATTTTTATATCCTCCCGGTTTACGCCGCTCGAATGCGAACCTTGCACTCGTTGTAGCAATTCGCTCCGGTTATCGGATTCGTATGAGTGTCCATCAGATTGTTTGAATGGGCTCCATGACCTTTTGCGGTCGACCCCATAGCCCAATGCCCAAACCCGTGCCCATGACGAACACTGACACAGCCTGGCACGAGACCTTCAACAACTTTGGCTTTGATTTCAATTTTGTCTTTCGGTGACTCAAGTATCACCAAGGTGTCGTCCTGAATCCCATAAAGCGCTGCATCCTTGCTGTTGATCTCCACCCAATTTTCTCCACACACTTCCATCAGATACGGATTGTTCTGAGTGACGATGTTGCAATGCATACTCAATTTTGAATGGGTTAGCTGCAACGGAAACTCCTCATCCGGAATCACTGTGCGTTCCGTGTATTCGGGATATCCATTGAACCCGGCGTCCTCGTAAGCACTCGAATGAATCTCAATTTTGCCAGACGGGGTTGGAAGCCCTTCCGGAACCCGGTTGTAACGAATTTCTCCTGCCCAGAACCCTTTGCTTTTCAATTCATCCAGAGACATCGGTACAGTCTCCATCATCACTTCACCCCAGTCTTCCCAGGTTTCATATGGAAAATATTCTCCCCAACCCATCTTTTCGGCAATGCCTTTGACAATGTCGTATGGCGCCTGAGATTCTCCGACGGGTGAGACCACCGGCTGACACAAGACGACTTGCGGGCCCAACCACATACCCTGACGAATTTCGGCCTGCTCATAAAATGAGGTTTCGGGTAAGACAATATCACATTCCAGTGCAGTTTCACTCATATACAACTCACACGCAACTGCGAGTTCGAGATTTCTGAACATCTCGATAACTCGATCGCGGTTTGGATCGCTCATTACCGGATTGGTCGCGTGAACAAACAAGCCTTTCACCGGATACGGGTCGCCATTAATGACCGCGTCGGGCAATTTGGAATTAGGAAGATCAGGAGCCAGCGGATATCCCATTTCCGCATGCAGTGGTCCTTTGGAAGGCGCGGTCTTGGCTTCATCTGGTATCACAACAGGCAACCCCAGGGGTGCCCAATCCTTAAGATGAAGATTTCCAGGCTTGTCGACTTCACCACATATGGCGTTCAAGGCATAACATGCCCGTCCAGCGTCCGCTCCATTTGTATAGTATCCCGAACCCTTGAAGATCGCAGACATCGCCGGTTTGGTCGTCGCAAACTCTCTCGCCAAACGTTCGATGGTCTGCTTGCTGATTCCACAGATAGGTTCCGCCCATTCCGCCGTATAACCCTTGCTTTGCAGGTGATCGCGAAATCCATCGAATCCATTGCAGTAGTTGCTGGTGAAATCTTGGTCATAGAGCCGGTTGCTGATAATGCTGTGACACATCGCCAGCGCCAGCGCACCATCTGTTCCTGGATTGACGGGCACCCACTCATCGGCTTTTTCAGCGGTTTCGGTGAAATTTGGATCAACCACCACCAGTTTGCACCCATTTTTCTTCGCCTCAATCAAAGCTCGGCTCTCCCACAGCCCCTGATTGGCACCCAGGTTATTCATGCCCCAGAGCATGACATACTTCGAATTGACAAAGTCGTGCATAGGAAAAACGTGCCCAAACAATGTCAGACAAGCTGATCTGCGGTCCTGCTCACATCCTGATGTATGCGCATACATATTAGGTGATCCGTACAATTCGCCCAGCAAGTGTCGATAAAACTGGGTGTTGGGGTCATGATGGCAGGTTAAGGCAACCGCTTCCGGACCATATCGGTCAGCGATTGAACGAAGCTTGTTTGCTATATAGGAATAAGCTTCATCCCAGGAGATTCGCTGGAATTGTCCAGGCTCTCCCTTCGGGTTGGTCCGAAGCATCGGATACTTCAGACGATCGGGATCTCGGGTCACATACCAGCTGGCCATACCCTTGGCACATCTTGAACCGATGTTGTTCGGTGATTCAGGATTACCTTTGTGATAGACAATTTTTCCGTCTCGAACAAACACTTCGGTGGGACATTGCCAAGGACAGGTATAACAGAAGCTTTTTATAACTTCTGCGCCTTTTATCGCCGCAAGGCGTGAGCCCAAGTCATTCTTAGTACTCATAAATCGCTATCTCTCCTCTCGCACTCATGACTGTCAAACTCAATCTATTTGATTGAATTTATTTTGTAGTTATTTCTGAAATTTTATAAATTCTACTGTATGTTATTCAACAAAGTAAAATCTATATATCATCAATATATTATTTCAGCCATTGCCGCTGGCTGATCACGCAATCTACCGGCAAACTCATTGAATGAGCATACCATCTTTTCACATTTCCGCACAACATATGAAAGGCGCGATCCAAATGCTCCATCACATTCGCGCGGTTTCGGTACCCATTCTGACCGATGACTTCCGACAGGAACTTCTGGAAGAAGCACAGAGCTACCCGCTGCGCTACATCAACAATTCAATGGGAAGCGGCGAGAATGAAGTGAAACAAGAGATGTATCTACAAAATCAACTACATATGGGCGATGCTTTTGGCGAACTTTTGCGTGATTTTCAGACACTGTTCAACGATAGTATCTCAGGGTGTGGATTTTTTGATGCCGAAGTCGTATTCAATGACTGGATCATACAAAAATACGAGCCCGGATACATCGGGATCACACCGCATCGGGACCGAACAGATTATCGGCATATGATTTGTTTGTTCGTGCTCTCAGGGCACGGTCGATTCTATATCAGCAAAGACAGGGCAAAACGCGATTCAATGGAGATTGCAAATTTACCTGGCGATGTCATTCTGATGCCAGGTCCTGGATTCAGAGGAATGCATCATAGACCTTTCCACTATCTTGAAGACATTACGACGGGTCGTTGGATATTCGGTTTGCGTCATGACGAAACCAAACTGAATGGCGAACGTGACAATTCTGACTAGCTGAGATTTGCTCGCAAGTCCGCGATAAGATCATCTGTATCCTCGAGTCCAATTGACAATCGAATCAAGCCATCGGTAATACCAGCTCGTTCTCGGTCCTCAGGTTTGATGCGTGCATGCGTAGTTGATGCTGAGTGGCTCACCGTGCTTTTCGCATCACCTAGATTTGCCGTAATAGAGAAAACCTGCAAGGAATCAATGAGTTTCCACGCAGCATGTTGGCCACCGGCAAGTTCAAACGAGAGGATCGCTCCAAAGTCATTTTGTTGCTTTTTGGCAAGTTCATGACCCGGATGATTGGCGAGACCAGGATAGTGCACCCGCGTTACTTTCGGCTGGTCATTCAGCCAGTGTGCAATTTTCGATGCATTGGTACAAGACTCGGACATTCTAATCGCAAGCGTTTCCAATCCCTTGAGGAAAATCCACGCGTTGAACGGGCTCATACACGGTCCCGCGGTACGCAAAAAACCAACAATACTGTCTGCAATATCTGGATCGCTGGTTACTACTGCGCCTCCAACGCCCCTGCCCTGTCCATCGAGGAATTTGGTGGCGGAATGCACAACGACATCCGCACCCAGTTCCAGTGGTTGCTGCAGTGCCGGGGTGCATATGGCATTGTCGACTACCAGAATGCAATCGCCCTTTTCGTGTGCGACATTTGCTAATTCGGCTATATTAACTATCTCACAAAGTGGATTTGAAGGCGATTCGACGAATATCAATTTGGTATTGCCACGCAATTTCCCTCGCCAATCATCGACGTCGGTCGGAGAGATGAATGTGGTTTCAATATCGAATCTGCTAAGAATATTGCAAAATAGATTGGTTGTTGAACCAAACAAGCCACGACCCGCAAGAATGTGGTCGCCCGCTTTCAAAGTGGTCATGCACACAGCGAGAATAGCGGCCATCCCAGACGCGGTACCGCTGCAAAATTTGGCGTTTTCCAGAATCGATAATCGGTTCTCGAATGCTCGAGTAGTTGGATTGGTGAATCTGGAGTAGATGTTGCCTGATTCTGTTTCGGCGAAACGTCTGGCAGCTTCAGCCGAGTCACGGAATACGAAACTTGATGTCGCAAAAATTGGGTCGTTATGCTCGTTCTCTTCGGTTCTGCACTGACCCGCCCTGACTGCTTTCGTTTTAAACCCTTTACCGTCCATTACAAATTCCTCGTTTGGCGCTTGAAAGGGAATCGAAAGGTGAGCACGAAGTACCGCTTTAGCCCTTAAATTATTCGCGCCGGCAAGCTGATCATCAAATCTACGCGATGAACTTTTTAGAATCCTGTAGATAGAACATGACTCTAATTCGGCGATTCGGTGCAAAATCGATCTGATCTCGCTCGCACCAATTCGCTACGGCCCAAACTCCGCGGACCGCACAAACAACTACTGCTGAGTGCGGGGTATTGTACCTGATTTTATGAATCTCGTCTGTGATTCCTGACCTCACATAGAACAACAGAACTCTCCTCTGAACGAACCAGTTTAGTTTGAGTTGCAAGCTCATTGCGTCGGATAACTTTCATCGTGCAATTGACTGCGAAAACCAATTTTTCCCTATTTTTCATTGGATAACGAGAAATTTGTTTTGAACAACCAATAAGAAGTTTTAACTCTCAAGAGTTTGGAGATGATGCCAAACGGTTATAGAATGCCGGAATTCGACGTGTAATTATGTATGTAACAAGATATTCGGTTTTTCAGGGAGAGTGAAAAATTCAACGCTTGTGCAAGTTTAGATTAACTTGTTGCCGAATTTAGTTGTAGGGTTTTGTTGATCGATACTGGTCATTAAACATCTTTGAGCACCTACTATCTCTAAACCGTTCAATCGGATTACGGCGAAACTAAAAAAATTCTCTCACGTTGCGATTAAAATTCCATTAGCAAAACTAACGTCGTACGGCTCGATATCGCGATATTTGACGATTCAGAAAGACTGAATGACGGAGGAATTAAACGTCTACGCATCAGGAAGACTCGCATGTGTGTTGAGTTTCTTGAGCTGAAAGGATTCAACCTTATAAATCCACTTGAAACAGTCTTTTGTGATTTCATGAATCTACTGAAGAAGAGCGTATCGTTACGCATCGAGTAGATTCGCTTCCAATGTTAGTAAGTTAAAGGAGCGTAAAACATCAAACGATCACCTAGTAAATTACAGCCATTTTGATTTTCTGCAGAAATCATACATCTTTGGTCTGATTAAAGCATAGTTGCAGAATAATCAAGTCGAAGGCATTTATCGATTCATAATCCTAACTCAACAAAAACATTTCGCCGGGACGATTATGAAAAATATTTTTTACAAACAAGAGGTAACTTAGACCTACAGGCGAAATGTTCGTTCAGCATCTGGTATGATTCATCTCGAAATCTGTTAAAATCCAAATTCTCGCTTGCTAGTCGATGGCATTACTCCGCATCCTTTTTTATAAGTTCTTATGGATAGTGATCGGGGCATAATTCTCAACAGCCACGTCGTCGGTTACATTTTCCAGTTGTAACCAAAGTCCATCAATCGTTTGATTAAGGTTCGGAAACTTAGACTTCTATCAGTGTGTAAATTGAGCAACCAATTTCCGCCATTTGTACAAATTTACGCCACAAAATTTGCTAGAGCTTTCAAAATCAATACATGTTGTTGATAGGCACACTCTACCCACCGTAGTTCATTCAATAGACTACGGTGAAAACAGCGTACTTTGTAGTATTAATTGATAGATTCAGTTATGAGGCGCTACATTGCCCTGTTTGAGAAGTCAACGCTGAAGAGAAACTCGGCGCAACCGAATGGGATACACGAATAAGTCAAATAAACAACGACTTGCAGTCACAATAAAAAAATCAACCGATGCGACTGTGTTAGAAAATCGCGCTATTCGACTTGAATTTGTGGGAAGTCAAGAGCTTTCAAGATCAATACATGTTGTTAAGTGGCACACTCTACCCACCGTAGTTCACTCAGTAGACTACGGTGAAAACAGCGTACTTTGTAGTATTAATTGATGGATTCAGTTACTAACACTACGACGAGGGGGTAAATTGAGAGTTTTCTAGGTATTGTCTCAGAAAACTGACATCAATTGCGGTATAAACGCAACAGAGGATTTTGCGTTGCAGCATGCGAAAGCTAAGACGCAAAGCGGTTTAGGTCTGGTGTTTTGCTGTGGCTATTTGACTGAGCGACGGATTTAGACCGAGACCAGGCTGGTGTGGCATTGAACATTAACTCGAAAATCGGGAGCCGGTGGCATTTCGTTTGATGCTAATTGCGCGTATGTTAGTAGTTGGGCAAAGTAATTGAAGGGGTAAATTCAAAGAAAGAATTGAGATGATGCAGTTAAACGATCAGGCCTCCGCTTAACAGGCTCAAAACTGTGACGCGCTCCACTATGCAATAACACAACAAAACTCGGAGAAGCAAGAGTTTCATCATTTACTTGACGAACCTGGAAACAAAGAATTCGTATCTTTTCGGAGCGATTATTTCAAATCACACTCGGCAGTGAAAAACCACATTTTTCATATATCCATTTGATTAATTTGGTATTAGGATGATATGTTGGCTGGCATTCGACCAGAAAGTTCGGAGAAATTAATATTCAAGAATCTTCTTGACTGCTTCTGTTGTTATTGTGTAAGTAAATTTTTAATTACGGCAGTTGAAGCTTCGCCAATCTTACCTACTAATTTCTTATATCGGACAACCGCTTATTATGTCCGAGGGCTATCCACAGCTAGATGCGGAATCGACTGTTTTAATACCTGAATTTCGATTTCTGTTAAGTTGTCTTGCCCTTATGCCAAGGATTGAGCTATTTTCAGTCTCGTTTCGACCCAAAAATACGGCTTGCCACGATCATGGCAGAATTCTGGCAGAGTCCGAACAAACTCAACAGCCACAACGCCTGGCGCTCCGTAACCTCCTCGGATGTTCGCGGAACAACAATGGCACTTAGCAATCGTTTTTTCACCGCATATCGAGCAATAATTGCTATATTTCTCGGGGCTGACTTCAACTCTGGCGGTTGCGTAGTGCCTATTTGACAAAAATGGGCTGTGTAGTAGTTTCCCGTTACAACCTCAGAATTTATTCTCCACATTTTTTTCGATAATTTTTCAACTATATTAAGACGGCTGCTACTAACCGAATGGAGTGGCTCAATTTTAATTTAATTTCCAAAATCTACAAGCATTTCGACCCGCGTCACCTCTTGGATATAAACAAATCTTTTTGACGAATGCGGCATCGATGGCGTGACCGAATTTAGTCTAGCGTATCGTACCATGCTGCATAGTTCGATAGTTGATAGTTGGTTTTCTACAAAAAAACCTATATTCATTTAGAGAATGTTGCCGACTAAGCAAGACGGTACAATAGTTAAAGTGGAATTCAGAATTTGAACCTACACCAATATTTATTCCATTCAGACAAGATCGGTTTTATGTTGTATTTGTGAAATAAAGCGTCCATACACTTGAGCACTACCTCAAAACGTAATAATTTCCGAATCTGAATTGATTTTACGAAATTTCGCCTTTTATTCTTAGATTATTGATTCCCAAATAAAACCGAATTCTAGTGAGGTATGTTAACATGGCGCCAATTGCGAAAATAGCAGGAATCTAACTAAGTTGGTTTGACAAATTTTGGTGTAATGCTGAATTTTGAACTTATTATTATGCCTATGAGGAATTTCCGAGTGGTAGTGTGAATCATACTAGACTATGCTCAATTCGCACATCGAGATCAAATGGAGTTTTAATTGTGGACGTTCCAGAAATATTTATTGTTGTTCATAGTTTCTTGCAGATTACAGTCCACCTTGATTAAATTGGGAAACTTGGACAAAACGAATAGCATCGTCATGGAAATGGAACAGTCTGATAGAAAAAATATTGCTAAGAATACGCCTCTAGATAGTGGAAATTCTCACCAAATTACTCAGCCGTTTCGACCGCGGGCAAGGCTACTACAACTACTTGGCGACGAATTGATTGGAAACCATCGGCTGGCTATTTTTGAGTTAGTCAAGAACGCATACGACGCTGATGCTACTAATGTATTCGTAAACATTCATATCAATTCTTATGATGAATCTACGATAACTATCACTGACGACGGTGAAGGCATGACACTTGATGTTCTCGAATCAGTGTGGCTGGTGCCTGGAGACGACCATCGTAAGGCACAGCGAAATGAAGGTCGGAGGACAGCTAGATACGGTCGCCTTCCGCTAGGCGAAAAGGGATTAGGTAGATTTGCGGTCCATAAACTGGGCAACTGCATCGAACTAATAACTAGAGCACAAGGTTCTGATGAATGCGTCGTAGACATCGACTGGAGGGAATTAATTGCAGAATCCTATCTCGATCAAGCAAATGTTGTAATAAACGTCCGTAAACCAAAGCTATATTCCGAAGACAAAACAGGGACTCAAATCACAATTCGGAATTTACGCACTGGTTGGTCGCGAGGGGAAGTGCGGCGACTTTACAACCAGATGACTTCAATCTGTTCGCCGTTTGAAGAACCAAGTGACTTTCATACCAAGTTAATAGTACCTGGTTACGAAAGCTGGATTGAGGACTTACCAGATGTATCCGAAATTCTCAATCGCGCAATGTGGAAATTTACATTTAACGCTGACAGCGATGGGTTCGATTGGAGTTACGAGTTCTGCAAGCAACCAGGACTCAACATCGAGGGTCGAAAATTGGAGAAATCAAACGATATTTTGAAAATTCCAGTTTTAATCGAGAAAACCAATAGAACTAAGACTGTCGCCGACCAATCCAATTTCGCAGAAATTGGACCTGTTAGGGGAAAGTTCTATGTCTATGACCGAGATCGTGAAATTCGACAGTATGTGCCAAATATTTCAATTGTTGAAAGCTATCTGAATGAATCGGGAGGAATCCGGGTCTACAGGGATGGTATTCGAGTGTACAACTACGGCGAACGCGGTGACGACTGGTTGGGACTCGACCTCCGCCGAGTAAATCTACCAACGCTTCGGATAAGCAACAATATCATCTTGGGTGAAATCCACCTCTCTTTGGATGAGTCGAAAGGGCTTAATGAAAAAACCAATCGAGAGGGCTTTGTTGAAAACGATGTGTACACGGAGTTCCGTCGAATTGTATTGGGAGTTCTCGCAACTCTAGAAACCGAACGCCAAATTGACAAAACCCGAATTCGAAAACTAATGAAACCAGACGAATCTTCGGTGGGTATGGGAATCGCGAAACCAATTCAAGAATTACGGAAAGCACTTGATCAACAAGGAATTAGGGATAAATTTGAACAGTACATTGTCCGTATTGAAGAACACTACCGAGATAGGCAAGAAACTCTGCTTGCAGCTGGTATTTCGGGACTCAATCTTGCAATAATTTTCCATGAAGTTGAGCGCGGAGTTCGATCACTTCATCGTGCAATCATTCAAGGTGTAGATACCGAAACAGCCGTCATTCAAGCACGTGATCTGGTTCATCTTCTAGATGGATTCGCATCTCTACTCAGACGGAACAGTAGGCAGGGGAATAGCGGAAAAAAACTCATCCGCGCTGCACACCAAATGAATCTTCTGCGATTCCGACATCACTCTATTAGATTTGTTTGTCCTCCGCTTGAACGAGACGACTTGGATTTCCAATCCAATTTTGCCTTCAATCTAGTTCTCGGCGCACTAAACAATTTAATTGATAATTCCCTGTACTGGTTGAGCATTAGATGGCCAAATCAACACGATCAGAATGCTACGCCAGAAAAAAAATTGTACATTGATATATTGCCTGATTTTCATGGAGGACCGGCGATCATTGTTGCTGATAATGGAATCGGATATCGAGGAGATGATCCCGAAAATCTAATTCGACCATTTTTCACGCGTAAACCCGAAGGTATGGGATTAGGTTTGTTTTACACCAATATGGTAATGGAGTTAAACGAAGGAGATCTCGTGTTTCCACAACCAGTAGAGGTAGAAATTCCCGAAGAATTTGATGGAGCGGTATCGGTTCTTATCTTCACAGGAATGAATTGAAGTGCTACCTACGCCGAGAATTGTTGTAATAGATGACGAGATTAAACATCTTGAAGGGCTCACTCGAGGTCTCAACAAGTTCGGCTATGCCTGCCTACCGATCCTTTATCCCGGTCAATTGGTTACTGAATCAAATTGCCCATACGTAAGAATTATTTTTACCGATTTACATATCGTAGGCGGACCTATAAGTAATTTTATTAGCGACTTTGCTGCAATTGGTGGACTTATTGAAAACCAAATTAAACCTTCGGGGCCTTACCTTATTATTCTTTGGACGGAACATCCGGAGCAAGAGCAAGAATTTCAGAATTACTTAACGAGAAATTTAATGAATGTAGCAAAACCATTTGCTGTTATAGCTTTAAGTAAAGCGGAACATCTAGACTCTACCAACAGGAACATAAGTGATCCAAATTCACTGATTTTCGAGATTCGGAAAATTATAGAGGCACAACCCCAAGTTGCAGCACTTCTTGATTGGGAGCGCGCTGCGCAAAATTCTGTCGCGGAGACCGTGTCATCTTTGTCAGAATTGGCAAACTTTGAACCGAAAGAATTGAGCAAACTACTCAACAAATTAGCTGCCGCGGCTGTTGGGGCGAAAAATTTTCCCGATGATATCTTTGCTGCAGTGAACGAAGCACTTTTGCCTATTTTGGCTGATCGGGTGGCTTACATGGGGTCTCAAGACAGTAATGTTGGCCTATGGCAAAAAGCACTTTGTCAGCATAACATTACAGGAACGTTAGATTGCGACATTGTTGCCAAACTCAATAGTTTGGTACATCTTGAAGTGCTCAAGTATGAAAAACCGACAAACTGGCAAAAACGCGGTGCTGTAGTTCCGTTGCCGAAGAGATTTTCCGAAAGTAAATTCAAAAGCACATTTGGGCTTACTCAAAATGACATAGCGGAAAAATCGTTTTTCTGTAAAAATTTCGAAGAAAACAAAGATAAAACCAGTTGGGTGTTGGTGCAAACTCAACCTGCATGTGACTATGCTCAGAATCGACCGGGGACCTTGCCATTCAATCTCGGTTTATATTTGCATTCCGAACTCGTACGGAGGAACGCTAAACCTCCTGAGTCTCTTTGGTGCAGTCCACCTTTCTGGGTAGAGAATGTAACATTCAAATTTCATATTAATGCAACCTATCAGGTTTCGTTACCACCACACGCTCGCAACATAGATTTCCCGAAATTCCGGTTACGTGAACAGATACTCAATGAATTGATATACCGGATACACAGCTACGGTGCACGTCCGGGCTCAATTTCGTTTCGTAATAATTGAATGTCAAGTACAGAAAGCCGTAGTCTAAGCTTCGACAAACGTATTTGGGATTGGAATTTATACTCCATTCATCTAAAGTTGGAATTGCTGCACAATTAGTTTATAGGGTGATTTATTCCCTATCTATTCCTCCAAGCCCAACCAAATTTAATGAATAATCCGGTACCTGTGATTGATCTTTTCTCCGGTCCAGGCGGTCTTGCAGAGGGATTTTCTCCTTGTAATAGCCCAATATATAGCCGTCGATATAAAATCGTTTTATCCGTCGAAAAAGAAAAATATGCTTACGATACACTTATTCTCCGAGCGTTTCTTCGGCAATTCAATGGTGAATTCCCAACCGAATATTACGACTTACTGAACCACTCTACTCCCGAGCCGGATTGGGAGAAATTGTACCCAAACCAATGGCAAACCGCGAAAAAGGAAACAAAGATGTTGGAAATTGGTACTTCGACATGGAAGTTCACCCTTCAAAAATGTATCGAAGAAATTAAGGCAAAGTATGGTGAGCGCGTGGTATTGATGGGCGGTCCCCCTTGTCAAGCGTATTCCCTTGCGGGAAGAGCGCGCACTGCTGGAATGGAACATTACGACCCTGCCAAAGACCCTCGGATTTATCACTATCAAAATTTTTTAAAAATTGTCTCAAAGTTAAAACCAGTTATTACGTTGATGGAGAATGTCAAGGGGATTATTTCCTCATCTGTCGATCGGCAAGGAATATTTCAAAACATCATGAACGGTGTACAAAGCGCATGTGGACGGGATAGTTACCAGTTATGCGCTCTTTCACCGTCCATGGACGGAATTTTGTTCGATAATTTATCGAATAAACCCAAAGAATTTATTGTTCGTACCGAAGAATTTGGAATTCCGCAAGCTCGACACCGAGTGTTCATTGTCGGAATTAGGTCCGATATCGCACAGAGATTGCCAGCAAACTACTTTCCCAAACTTATAAAAATTAAAAACAGAATATCCGTTGAAAGCGTAATAGGCACGATACCCAAATTACGAAGTGGGCTTAGCCGGTCGGATAGTTCTATGGCTTGGGGGGAAGCGGTATCACTCGCTTGCGACGATATTGGACAATACGTGCTAAGTTTGAAGCGACATGAGCAAGATAAATTCCTTGCGGCAATAGAATTAGCGAGATGTTCCGCTGATGGAGGATTTCTTGATCGTTCGGCAGGTGGAAATCCACCGCTTTCTGAAAATTGTCCTCAAGATCTTCGTAACTGGCTCTACGACGTCAATTTATCTCAACTACCAAACCACGAATCGCGAGGACATATGTCTTCGGACTTGAAACGCTATCTTTTTGCAGCCTCTTTCGCGAGAACTTTTAACTGCTCCCCCAAAACCGACGACTTCCCGCATTTCCTAGCGGCAAACCACAAAAGTTGGAATACGAAAAAGTTCGCGGACCGATTCCGGGTTCAACTCGCGAATCATCCTGCGAAGACCATTACGAGCCATATCGCAAAGGACGGACACTATTTCATTCACCCTGATCCAAGCCAGTGTCGCAGCATTACCGTGAGAGAAGCTGCCCGCCTTCAAACATTTCCTGACAACTATCTGTTTAAAGGTAATCGTACGGAGCAGTATGTACAGGTAGGCAACGCCGTTCCGCCTTTTCTTGCACATCAAATTGCGAATTGCCTTTGGAATATTCTCAACTATTGCGACCAACAATCACTTTTCGTAAAACACGAAAATACATCAAAGTTAATAATCTAAGTCTCTACTTCCTCAATGTTCATTTATTAGTCGATTCAATATATTGCTATGAGATTTATAAACTTGGGTTAACAATTTGTTTTTCTAGAATCTACTTTCTATTGTAGAAAATTCGCATAGAAGGTATGAAAAAGATGACAAATAAGGTACGTGGAGAGTCTGAAAGAGACGGAATATCTCTAATTGAACTGGCTGAAAAATTCCCCGATGAAGAATCTGCAAGACTTTGGCTGGCGAGCATCATCTGGTCGAAGGGAAGATTCTGTCCCAAATGTAATAGTAAAAGCATGCATGAATGTTCACATGCGAAGATACCTTATCGGTGTCGGAACTGTCGCAGGTATTTCAGTATCCAAACAGGGACAGTTATGTCGGGTTCTCCTATCCCGTTGCTGAAATGGGTGTATGCGATTTTTCTAGATCTAACTTCCCTCAAAGGTGTTACAAGCATGAAACTGCATCGCGACCTTGATATCAGTCAAAACTCTGCTTGGTTTATGCAACAAAGAATTCGTGAAGCTTTCACAGTAAGAGGTAAAGATACGATGCTGTCAGGAACTGTTGAAGTGGATGAAACATTTATAGGTGGATAAGAAAAGAACAAACACGAATCTAGAAAACTTCATGCGGGAAGGGGTGGAACAGGCAAGTCGAATGTGGTTGGCTTTAAAGAGCGAAAGAGGAAGAAGGTGAAAGTGAAAGTCATCGACAATACAAAGAAAACGACTCTCCATAATTTCATTCACGAAAATGTAGAAGAATGTTCAAAAGTCTATACGGATGATTTCAAGTCGTATCAAAATCTGGAAGGATTTGAACACGAATTTGTAAGGCATTCGGTTGGCGAGCATGTTCAAGAGATGGCACACATTAACGGATTCGAGTCATTTTGATCGATACTGAAACGCGCGCATAAGGGGAAATTTCATAAAATCAACAAGAAACATTTACATAGGTAAATCTACGAATTTTCAGGTCGGCAAAATATCCGTGAATTGGATACTATTGACCAGATGAAATCGCTTGTAATCGGGATGGTCGGAAAGCGACTTCTGAGAAAAGAACTCATGTCGGGTATAGATGGGCGAATCAATTGATGGAGAAGATTATGAATAGAGTCTTATATGCTGATGATTGTCTGAATGTTTTGAATGACGAAGTTGCATTGCCGGCCGGGAGTGTAGATTTGATATATCTTGATCCTCCGTTCAATTCTAAGAGCGATTACAACTTACCTTTCAAAGGGAAATTCAAGCATCTGAAACCAGTTGAAGCGTTCAAAGATACTTGGATATGGAGTGAGAAAGAGGAGGAACATTTGGAACGTCTTGAGTCGGGTCCTTCAACTAAGTCTTTGGCCAGCATCGTCAGGTTGTCTCAAGACCTCACTAGAAATTTCGGGGGCAGCAACATAAAACATAAGTACTCCTGCCTATTTGATCAACATGGCAGTGCGATTGATTCCGATGAAACGAGTACTCAAAGATACAGGGAGTCTATATCTCCATTGCGACCCCACTGCCAATTATTTCTTGAGACTAATCTTGGATGCAATATTTGGGAACAAAAGTTACAGAAATGAAATTGTATGGTGTTACAGAAAAATGTCAAAACCGAAGAGAGAAAAAATCAGTCTTTACCAGTTCTTACAGATGTTTCCCGACAATGAAGCCGCCGAGAAATTCTTTGAGGATGAGAGGTGGGGAAAGTCTGGTAGATATTGCCCGCACTGCGGAAGCATGAGGACGGTAGAGAGAGCAAACAGAAAACCCTTACCCTATCGCTGTAAGGATTGTCGCAAGGACTTCAGTATCAGGAACGGCTCAATTATGTGGAGGTCTCATGTTCCGCTTCACAAATGGCTTATGGCAATGTATTTCCTTTCAAAATCCCTCAAGGGAATCTCAAGTCGCAAACTGGCAAGCGTCCTCGGTATTAAACAAGACACGGCTTGGCTTTTGGCTCATAAGATACGGTCGGCAATGGAGCAGGGGAACGGGTTTTTCACAAATCCCGTAGAAGCGGACGAAACTTACATCGGCGGGCTTGAGAAAAACAAACACGCAGACAAGAAAAGGCACGATGGACGGGGAACTAAAGGCAAATTTGCCGTTTTGGGTGTGAAGGAAAGGGAGAGTAAAAAGGTTAGGGTGAAGGTAGCAACGGATACAACAGGCAAGACCCTTTGAGGCTTCATAGGAAGCCACGTGGAGGCAGGAAACACCGTTTACACGGATGAGCACAAGGGTTATAATCTTATTGCCGTTGAATATGATCAAAAGAAGGTGAAACACAGTCTCGGTAAGTATGTTGACGGTCAGATACATACAAACGGGGATGGAGTCGTTCTAGTCTATGCTCAAAAGGGGTTACATCGGAACTTATCACCGTCTTTCCGAGAAGCACTTGCAGAGATACGCCGATGAGTTTGCTACTCGGCATAATGCAAGTCAGAAACCGACTATTGAGCAGATTTAAGCAGTTGCCAACGGGATGAAGGGCAAGAAACTGACTTACAGGGAACTTACAGATGTCACCACGCACTGAAAAGATAATCCCTCCGATAAAAGGCTCACTAAGCGAAATCGCCAGCAGTCTTTTTGAACCACAACCTAAGTTGACTACTCGGTCGCCCTTGCGATATCCGGGGGGTAAAACCCGGGCGGTGTCCGTTATCCTTCCACTGATACCCGAAGGGACAGAAAAAGTTTGCTCTCCTTTTTTCGGCGGCGGATCGGTAGAACTCAATTTGATGGGTAAAGGGGTTGCGGTACTTGGTTCTGATATTTTTTCCCCACTTGTGGACTTCTGGCAAGAGACAATCAGAGACTCACAAGAACTTTCAGAGAGGGTTCAAAAATACCTCCCTCTCTCCCGAACCAAGTTTTACAGCCTTCAAAAACGCTATATGAATTTGTCGGATAAACTTGAGCGGGCGGCGGTGTTTTTTGTGCTTAATCGCTCTTCCTATTCTGGCACTACTCTTTCAGGGGGAATGTCCCCTGGGCATCCCCGCTTTACCCAGTCGGCAATAGACAGGCTTAGGAACTTTCGCTCCGCAGGTCTTAAAATGAGAAAAGTTGATTATAAGGTTGCCTTGAGAGAAAATCCTAATATGATGGCCTACCTTGACCCGCCCTATCTGATTTCAAGCGACAACCTTTATGGAGCAAGGGGGGACGCTCACAAAGGTTTTAATCATGAAGAACTAGCGTCTATATTGTGGAATCGAGACAAATGGGTGCTTTCTTATAATGATTGCCCGAAAATCAGAGAACTTTACAAACATGCCCGAATACTTGAACCTAAATGGGCGTATGGAATGTCTAATGGCAAGAAATCAGAGGAACTTTTGATTATTAGCCCAGAACTCCCCGAATGAAAAGCCAAACAGAATCGGGCAATGCTTTTGAGTATGCAATAGCGAATCAGGTCGCCGTTGTGTTTGATGTGAGAATAACGCCTGCAGACAGGTTTGACTCTTTGCATAGGGCATTTCTCAATCAGCCAAGAGCGGAGCAACGTAAATGTATAAGGGCCGCAGATGAGGCTCTAACATTCTTAATCGCTCACGATGAGCGGTTTGAGGAAACTACCGGAGTCCACCTCCAATCTTCTAGTTTAGGAAAAGAAGGAGATGTAAGAGATGTTGTTATCGAAAATAAAGACGGAAAAGAGATTGGAATATCCGCAAAGAACAGACATAGCGCCGTAAAGCATTCCCGACTCTCTCCTAGTATAGATTTCGGCAAGGAGTGGCTGGATGTTCCGTGTTCAACGGTTTACTGGCGGGATACAGAACCGGTGTTTGACGAGCTTGAGAGACGCAGAGGCGGACTGTGGAGAGACCTTGAAAGCAAGCATGACCGTTTCTATGTTCCGCTTTTGAACGCCTTTATTGATGAGCTTAAAGCATTGCACACAAGAGACCCAGAGACAATATCCGAAAGTCTTTTGCGTTACTTGCTGGGCAAGCATGACTTTTACAAGGTGGTAAAGGAAAACGGAGAGGTGTCTATTAAATCCTACAACTTTGCAGGCACGCTTGACTGGGGAACAAGAACAAAACTTTCAGGTCAGATTGCCCGGGCGGGATTAAAGGGAAGGAGCAAAACTACTGCTGAGGTCATTTTTGATAACGGATGGCAATTGTCTTTCAGAATTCACAATGCGGAGAGCAGGATAATCCCCTCCCTGAAGTTCGATGTTCAGATAATCGGATCACCGGAAGTAAGAAGTCATATAATTAAACTTGGGTAGTTAAACGGATATTTCCCAAAATTAAAGGGTTTCAAAAGAATCATGATGTAATTTTCTTATATACGAAGTCGGAAAAATTTCAATTTAACTTACTTCAAGGTGAAATGGCACAGGGGTCTAAACGTACGTTCGAGAGTGCCGCTAAACGAGGTTACAACGCGAACAATTCAAAGAAAATGGTAACTGTATTTGATTGGGAACAGTACCAGAGAGCTCTCTCAGAAGGGAATATTCTCAATGACTTAAAGCCAACTGAGTTTAAGGGCGGCAGACCACCATTAAAGGACTGGTAGTCGGACCTAAAGAATTTTGGCGGCCCTCACAACAAACAACGTTTAGATTATCCAACTCAAAAACCGATTTCTCTGTTGGAACGAATTATTGAAGCCTCTTCAAATGAATGAGCTTTGGTTCTAGACCCCTTTTGCGGGTGTGGAACTACGATTCACGCCGCAGAGAAGCTAAACAGAAATTGGATTGGAATTGACATTTCAACGTTTTCGGTCGGGTTAATAAAAGAACGCATACTTAACAATTTACCGATTTTGAATCCGAAAGACATAGAAACTCGCGGCACGCTACGCGATTTAGGTATGGCTCGAAAGCTCGCAAAGAAAAACCCCTTCGAATTTGAAAAATGGGGTTGTGGTGCGATAGGTGCTCAGGGTATGTACCACAATCCGGGCGATAGAGGTAGAGATAGCGGAGTGGACGGAGACATTAATTTTGCACTGTTCACGGAGCTTGAAGAAAAATTGGAAAAGCATCATGCAATCGTTCAAGTCAAAGGTGAGGAGTAACACCCAACAATGTTAGAGCGTTAACTCATTTCGTCGACGAATTTGGTGCCTTCGCAGGAATTATGGTCTGCTTTGATGAATATATGATTACTGTCGAAAACAATCGAAAGAAGGCAACTTATTCGGATTTGACAGGTGCTTATCCAGTCATCCAAGGATTCAGTGTTGAAAATATTTTGAATAGCGAAAGGCCGAATTTACCGCCAGTTGTCATACGTCAAGATGTAAAAATACAAGACGATATATGGCATGAAGCTACACAGGCAACCCCCGGTGAACTTGATTTTGGATAGTACGAAAGATGGCTGGATCGAAAAAGAAATCAACGCACAATTTTGTGGAGCGTCCCCTACTACCGAACGAAAAATCTGAAACAGATCAGAAAATATCTCGCAAATCTAGTCGAAAGATTTACAACAAGGCAGACTACGGGGACGCTGCGCCTGAAGAAGTCGCAAAGGCGATCCTAACCTACCGACGCAAATAAATTCGTTTATTGATGAATTCTAGAACAAATTTACAGTCATCAACCCAAGTTTATAAGCCCCATTATTATTCCAAAATGCCTACCGACTATAGGATTTGACAGGACTCACTCAGTAATAACCAGAAATCAATTTGAGTTGATTCAGTAGCGAATTCAAAAATTTTTCCTAATTGCCGCCCTTCATAAGCTGTGTTTCAAGAGTTTTTTAGACATGGGCGGCGTTCTCAAGGCGACATAGGCGAATCTTAAAATCAGGACCGGCCAGCTGTTTCGGCGATTGAATCGATATTCGAATTCTGCCGGGTAACTGCTGCGCAGGGCTGTCTTGAAATTGCCCAGCACCGTATTGACCCAGTAAAATTCCGATTTTTACAATGCGGTACGACCGCCACCGCTGATGATCGCCTCATGCGCATATCCGGCTTCTCTGACGGCATCGAAACAATTCAGGCTGTCCGAGACTACATGAGTGTCGGCGGCCAGATGCTGCTCCGCCCATCGGGCAATGACCCGTTTGCGAAAACCGTCGACCACGGAGAACTTGATGCGTTGCAAATAACCTTCATCATTGGTCTGCACGGCGGCCACAAAGGGTATCTTACCACCGTCCGCGCTTGCCGTCACCTCGCTCACCACCCAGATAGGCGTCATCCATTTGTGCCAGACCCTGTCATGCAACAGAACCTTCTTTAACATAATTGTCAGCATCTACAACCCCATTTAGATTTTGATCGTTATCTTCAATTGAATTTCGAAGACAATGTGCCAAGTGCCATACAGTTTTCTGTGTAATGCTCAAATCC
This sequence comes from Arenicellales bacterium, assembly GCA_951813075.1. Lineage (GTDB taxonomy): Bacteria > Pseudomonadota > Gammaproteobacteria > Arenicellales > JAJDZL01 > JAJDZL01. The sequence continues at coordinate 1,065,780 of OX638343.1, forward strand.
CAATTCGGTTTCATGCTGGATTCACTTTTCGGACTAGTTCCTACAAGGTAGGCAGCAATCGCCCAAATTCGATAACCGAGTTCGGATGATTCCGTAATGATTTTCACCTTGACACTGAACCGTTTGTCGCACAGTCTATTCCTGCGCCGAAACGGCATAGAATTGTGTTTTGACTCCCTTCTGACATCGATCAACTCGTATGCGGGAAGTGTACTCCGTCCGGCCAGCGTACACCAACAAACCCTTGTTCAGCAACTCAATCAAGAAGGTACATTTGCAAGATATAAAACTGTGAAAGTCCACATTGCGGTAGTTACCTGCCTAGTGTTTTATATGTCATTTGGAAGCGCTTTTATATAAACCTGCCTAATTTAGTGTATACATAACTTTCCGACAATATCAACGCTTATCAAATTGAATCGCATATATTTGAATCTAGCCACTTGCAAAATGAAATTCGTGATTCTCGTAAGCGGTCGAATTTTTCACTATCTGGAAGTAACATATTCAACGCCAAATCGACAGCAAATCAGCCGAAGTTTCTAGCTGAATCGCCCCACTGTTACCTCGAACAATCAAATATACTAATGCACTTCCATCTACGTCATGCACACACCGAGCGAGTATTGACATCATCAAATGTCTGAATTAAGTGTTTTTTTACAAGTTGTACTAGTGGATATTTTGTTCGCTGGAGACAACGCGATTGCTGTTGGTCTGGTTGCAGCGGGATTGCCGAAAGAGCAACGAACAAGAGTGATAGCTGTCGGAGTAGGTCTAGCCGTAGTATTGCGAGTCTTCTTCGCCACGATCACCGTTCAATTACTGAAGATTCCTGGATTGTTAGTGATCGGTGGCTTACTTCTGCTATGGGTTTCCTGGCGTCTGTATGTCGATATGAATCGTCACAACGAAACAGACTCTTCTACAAACTCTGGTGAGCAAGTCCAATCACTCAGCTTTAAGCAAGCACTATTTCAGATTCTCGCGGCTGATGTTTCCATGTCACTGGATAACGTTCTGGCCGTCGCCGGAATTGCCCGCGACCATCTGACGATACTAATTTTCGGCCTTGTACTCTCGGTCGTACTCATGCTCGTCGCGGCGACATATATCGCCAATTTACTCCAAAAGCATCGCTGGCTAGCATATGTAGGGATTATTATCATATTTATTGTCGCTATCACCATGCTCTGGGAAGGTTCACATGACATCTTCAAGTTTTTCTCGGTATAAAATTAATGATCAATACTCTATACTAACTCGGATGAGGAGTTTGACCACATAGGTGCGTTCTATGACCAACAAAGAATCATATGTCCAATTTGTTGATGTGCAAAAGAGCTATGATGGCGAAACACTAGTTGTAAAAAACTTGAATCTTACTGTAGCCCAAGGGGAGTTTGTTACGTTATTAGGCCCTTCTGGATCTGGAAAAACAACATGCCTAATGATGCTTGCCGGGTTTGAAACCGCAACACATGGTGAGATCATTCTCGATGGAAATCCGATTAATAACGTCTCTCCTCATAAACGTGATATCGGGATGGTATTCCAGAATTACGCCCTCTTCCCACATATGACGGTGAGTGAGAATCTATCCTTTCCACTCCGCGTCAGAAAAATATCCGCATCAGAAATAGAAGATCGGGTTAACAAAGCACTGAATATGGTTCAGTTGGGTGAGTTCGGAGCGAGACTGCCAGGGCAACTTTCCGGTGGACAACAGCAAAGAGTTGCAGTGGCGCGGGCACTAGTGTTTGAACCGAAGTTGGTGTTGATGGACGAACCGCTAGGCGCACTTGATAAGCAACTTCGTGAGCAGATGCAATACGAAATTAAACATATTCACGAAAGTTTGGATGTCACGGTCATATACGTCACTCACGATCAAGGTGAAGCTTTGACCATGTCGAATCGAATTGCCGTTTTCAATGATGGAATTATTCAGCAATTGGCTCGGCCTGATGATCTTTATGAAGAACCGGAAAATGCGTTTGTCGCGCAGTTCATCGGAGAAAATAATGTTTTATTCGGAACTGTCAAGCAAATTTCCAACGGCTTGTGCGATGTTGAGGTTTCAGACGGAAATACAGTCAAGGCAAAGGTTGTCAATATTGAAAGTGAAAATTCGCGTACTACCCTCTCTCTAAGACCTGAGCGGGTCGTGGTCCAACCGGAACCTGGAACTTGTGCAAATGTCGTCCCAGCCAAAGTTCAGGAAGTGATTTACCTAGGTGATCATGTGCGCACTCGCGTCAGTCTTTGCGGTCAAAGTGATTTCATTGTCAAGATTCCAAATTCACACGGCCATGTAAATTTGGAGTATGGGCAAGAAATCTCAATCGGGTGGCAATCTGAAGATTGTCGTGCACTTGACGCAATCCAAACCTCGGGCTAGTCAAATGTAGAAAGTTTTATTGACGTGCTAATTCTCTTGCACGTCGCATAACTTCTCTGTAAATTGCTAAAACCTCTCTCCAGCATATGACAAGATACATCCCGGTCATTTCGGGGATGAACTGACCACCGAATTTTTCCAGCTGCCAGGCTAGTTTAATCGCAGTTCTGTGATATTGAGAGTTGGCGAATTCAAGTGACTGGGGACTTTCGGCCGAACCGATGTAGCTCATACGTGCTTCTTTAGTGCTTTACCGATTAATTCTATGCCACTGCGAATTTCATCTTCACTAATTGTCAATGCGGGTAACAGCCGGATGACATTAGACCCTGATTGGAGGACTAAAAGACCTTCCAGCAAGCAACTATGCATGACTTGAGCGGCTATATCTCCATATTTTTTGTGAATTTGCATACCAATCATCAATCCCTTACCGCGAATTTCCTCAAAAAAACCCATGCGCTCATTCAATTCGGTCAACTGGGCTCGCAGATATTCGCCTTTTGCGCAGATATTCGACAGAAATTCGGTACTGCTTAGTTTTTTGAATACGACATTCGCTACCGCACAACACACCGGATTACCACCGAAAGTCGATCCATGACTTCCAAGACTCAACGTGTTTTGGAGCTTGCCACTGAGCAATGTCGCCCCAATCGGAAGCCCGCCTCCAAGTGCCTTGGCAATTGTAACAATATCAGGTTCGACATCTTGCGCCCACTCATAGGCAAAGAGCTTCCCCGTTCGTCCCATACCACACTGAATTTCATCGAAAATCAGTAATGACTCATTCTCATCGCACAGTTTTCGGACTTCAATCAGAAATTCCTCGGAAAACGGGCGTATACCTCCTTCACCCTGAATCGGTTCAAGCAGAACAGCGCAAACATCTTCTTTCAACGCTTCCTTGAAACTATTCAGATCATTGAAAGGACAATATCGAAACCCGCCAGGTAATGGACCGAATCCTTCATGATATTTTGGCTGAGCGGTCGCCGCGACTGATCCGATTGTTCGACCGTGAAATGACCCTTCGAACGTTACGATGACTCGCTTGATCGGAGCGTAATTCTCGTGTGCGAACTTGCGTGCTACCTTTATTGCCGCCTCATTAGCCTCCGCGCCGGAATTACAGAAGAATATTTTTTCCGCGAATGTCTTGTCGATTATTTCGGCGGCCAAACGAACGGGTGGTTCGGAGAAATAAATGTTACTAGTATGCCAAAGTCGCGATGCCTGTTCATTCAAAGCCTCTACAATGTCCGGATGACGATGACCCAAACAGTTGACACCAATTCCCGACCCTAGATCAAGGTATTCGTTTCCATCCAAGTCTCGCAGATAGCTGCCACGTCCAGAATGAAATACGATATCGCGAGGTTTGTAATTTGGCGTGTACGACTTATGTCCTAGATCAACAATAGTCGCCTGGTTCGATTCACTCAATCCCATGTCGATTTTCCAATGAGCACCATCTCCATGATTTGCTCGTAGACTTGTGAAAGCAAATCCAGATCAGACGTTTTTACACACTCGTTGACTTTGTGGATTGTCGAATTCAATGGTCCCAACTCAATAACCTGGGCACCAGTACCAGCAACAAATCGACCGTCAGATGTGCCTCCGTCGGTAGATAGTTTTGGTTTTCGATTCAACACCCGGCTCACGGCATCGACGACTAGATTGGCAAAGTGCGTTTCGCTTGTATAGTAAGGATCGGCTGAATGATTCCAGTTTACCTCATAGTCCAAATCCAGGCTCCTACAAAGTGATTCCACATCATTGATCAGGGTGGCTACTTCAGTAGCTGGAGAATATCGAAAATTCATTGACAAATTCAATCGACCTGGAATCACATTTCCAGCACCAACTCCTGCGTTGATATTAGAGATCTGCAAAGTAGTATCCGGAAAGTTCAGACCTCCGTCATGCCAACTCATTTCAGCAAGTTCAGCGATCAGTTTGCCGGCTCGGTGAATAGGATTATCGGCGAGATGCGGGTAAGCAACGTGCCCTTGCTTACCCTTGACAACAAGTTCGCAGCAAAGCGAACCGCGACGACCGATTTTGATCGTATCTCCTAGTACAGATACCGATGTGGGTTCTCCTACAAGACAATAGTCTATCGTCTCGGTTCTCGCTTCCAGTTTCTCCAGAACGCGGCGGGTTCCGTCTACTGCAATACCCTCTTCATCACTTGTAATCAATAATGACATCGATCCCGAAAACGATTCGTAGCGGGAATGAAATCTTTGGCAGGCCGTCACCATCGCAGCAATACTACCTTTCATGTCTGCTGCACCGCGACCATAAAGCACTCCATCGATTTCCGTCGCAGAAAATGGCGGATAAATCCACTCCGACTCATTTCCAACAGGAACAACATCGGTATGTCCGACAAATACCAAATTCGGGTACTCGTCACCTTTTCTCGCCCAGAGATTGGATACTGAACCAACGTCCACATGTTCGACTCGATAACCCAAGGTATCCAATAATTTGGCCAAGATAATTTGACAGCCGGCATCTTCGGGAGTAATCGAAGGTCTTTGAATCAATTCTTTTGCAAGTGCCGTCGTGGTACTTTCGTAACTCATTGGGATGATTTGAAACTCATGTTAAATCCGAATTTTCATGCCATTATAGTAATGGAATCGAGGGGATTATATAGTTGACCATGCTGTTCCATATACTGTCGGTGTCAACGTCATCACAAGTTAGATTCGCTGATCTGAGATGCCCGCCCCTACCGGGACAATTCCCTTCCTTCACTCTCTTTTTCTGTTTTTTCGAATAGTCAATGATCGGACCAATATTTCAAGCCCATTCGAGTATTCAGTGGGTAATTCAAAATATCCGCGAATCGCAATAAGCTTTATCAATATCGCAATTTCAAGTCTTCGTTTAGAATTTGCGGGAAATTCGACAAGATGCTCTATTCACAACCTTGAAATCCCTGACACAAAATCACCACATTCGGCAATTGGTCGGAGTATTTTCGCTCAGTCTATTCGTAATTGGTATTGACCTTGCCAGAGGTGAGGATTCAATCACAAATTCTCCACTCTACTACTCGCTGGGTGGAACAAAAGCGATAAGCACTCCGGCTTCTGTTGAATCCAGTCTCAACTGGCTGCGTACCAAATCAAATTTGACAAGTGGAGTTTGCGGTAGCTTTAGCCCTTCAATTGATATCCAAGACATGCTATCGAATCAACTGAATGACACACTGACATCTCTGGGTGCGATTCCGCAAACCGTTACAAGCGCTTTACCCGGATACATTTTTTGCCGTGCCAAGCCGGGAATGTGTCAGCTTCTTCAACACTATGTGGTTCGGGCCGAGAAAAAGTGGGATATTTCGGTGAAATCCTGTGAGGAGTCGATGGAGCAACTCGCGCAAGGGAATGATCCATTTCACGATCTGATGAAAATCTCCAGAGTTCAGGCATGGCGGGAGCAGGCTACACTCGGTTCAAGTGCTACAGTCGCAAAACGTCATGCGGATAAAGCAGATGGATGCATTGACTGGATCGCAGGGAAAAAATCAGGGTGCAAGGGTTCTGATCCCATATGGCTTTTGACCGACACTAGCGAAGCTGGCTGGTGTCTTCTGTTGAAACAAAATCCCGGTTGCAAGGGCGCGTCAAACCAGGGCTCGCTGGACGGTCAGTCGTATCTTCAGCAACTATGGCAGACACCTGGTTCAGCAAGCCGATGGATTACCGACGTTCTTGGAGACTACCGGATGCAGTCCGGTGAGAGTTCTTCCACAGTTTCCGGAACTGGCCTTCTTCCCAAGGTCAACAAAGAAACCGATCTCGTTCAAGTTAAATTGGCGGAAGTCGTATATTCGGGAACGGCACCGACAAACGCTGAAATGGAAATTCTGCGAAGCAATCGTATTTCATTATCGCCGGAATTGATTGCGGCACTCCGAGATCTTCCGGATCGGGATTTCCTCATTACTCGCCTGGCGAGCGAAATTGCATTGGCGCGTGTCATCGAAAGAGCGTTTTTGGCCCGTAGATTACTGCTCAGTGGCCTAATGGAACCCAATATTCAAAGTTCCGGTACCGTGTCCGAGACCATCCACAAGCAAATCGAAATTCTCGAACGGGAAATCGAAAGATTGACATTCGAGATGCATATCAGAAAACGATTGGTGTCTGACACGATTCTCAGCGTACTCGCAGCGCATCGCACCTTCACGACACCCGGGCTATCTGCAACAACCACTCGAGAAATGCTACTGCAATAATCGCCGCGTCGGCCATGAGTGTGCATTCCTATTTCGAATTGGCAACAACTTTGATAGGCTGGCGGATCGGAAACAGCATCGCATACATATTGGCAGCCTCCGGGCTAATATATGTGCCATTCGCAATCGCGATTTATCGAAATTGGTCTGAACCCATGAAAAGTCAAGAGTCGAAAAGCGCGGCACCTGTCTCTTTACGACGAATGGAGCATGACATCTACATCGCTATTGTAATAATGATCTTCTGTTTTTTACCCGCGGTACCTATTGATCCGAGTGAGATAGAGTACCAAGACAGACAGCAGCAAAAAACGGTGACGGCTGGTGACCCGGAAGCCCCATATATGCGTTCGACCTATAGCGTAGGAGAAATCAGGATTCCAATCCTTTGGTGGCTGGTCTATCAGGCATCCTCAATTCTGACCAACGCGGCGTCCAATGCGGTAACACTTCTGGGTGACCCTGGATCGATGCGACCCATGCTGATGCGTATATCCAGAGTAAGTATTCAGAGCGAATCCTTGATTCGGGAATTGCGAGATTTTCGCGCAGATTGCTACGAACCGGCCTTGGCCAAATATCAAAACAGTGACAATCCGCCGCAACCTGTAAATCTGCAGGAGTCGGTCGACTGGCTGGGATCGCATTTATTTCTGAGCACGCCTGGGTTCTATAAGCAGTGTACAAACGTACAGGTCTGCGGAACAAGCTACAGCTCAACCACTTTCAAACCCAGCTGGGCTTCTGTCGGCTCCGCTCACAATTTCCAACCCGGTAAACCTTACTGCGATTCCTGGTGGTCACACCCAGACCTGGGCCTTCGGTCTAAATTAATTGCGGAACTTCATAGATTGGCACCGTGGATGCAGGGGCATCTCGACAGAATCAGCAGTCGATATGACGACACGGATCCTCTGTATGGACAGCGCAAGATTACTGACCATGAGGACCGCTTTCTACGTCGCGTCATCAACAGCGCACCGAGAGTGATGGTCGACCGCGCGGACAATGGCAGAACCTTTGACTGGTTCTCGATTGAAATTTTCAGCATCGACGGGCTGCAACAGATCTTGGGGGTACTCGGTGCGCTCGTGGCATCGGCTATCTTTCATGTGATCATGGAACTCGTGGTAATCGGGCTACCGATGGCACAGGCTCTGATGCTGATGCTGGTCTACATCTCGATTCCACTCGTTGTTCCATACTCGATAACCAATCCCTCAATCATCGCAAGGACAACGGTAATTCTCTTCTCACTAAAATTCTTGTCAGCTCTATGGGGAGTAGCCGCGTTTCTTGATGAGAAATTAATTGACACAATGTATCCGGACGCATCCGCGGTTGAGTTTGGTGGAAGTGGGACGCCGGAGGATGTTGTGCTGGGCTTGATCACATTGTTTTCCTATCTTTCGCTACCTATCGCGTGGTTCCTGCTCGTGAGTTCAGTCAGCTCAAGTGCTGTCAGTTCGCTGGTTCATGGCTGGGGTAATATCAATCAGAGCATTCAGGTTGCCACGTCAACTGGACTGCAAAGTTCGCAAAAATTCAAAATTGGTACAAAATAGTCGTTTCACCGATTCTATTTCTTAATTTTGAGAGAGAATGCAACTATGAAGACAGTATCAAAGGTAGCCAAAGATTATGGCCACGAGCGATATTTGGCAAAACAGAGCCGAATCAATTGCGAGTTTATCGCACAACTTTACGAAAAAGAGATGAAAATCTCCAAAATCAGTCAAGTGACTGGAGAGAGTCTCGTGGCGTGGCGCGAAAAACTGAAGAAAAGAGGTACGAGCCCCAGCACCTGGAACAGTTATTTGAGGCATATTGGAATCCTCGTGAAATATGCGGTAGTAAAAGGATATATCAAAGATCCGGAAGACTACTTCATACCCTATGCTCAAGTCCCTCATGAGAGACCGAAAACTGTGTCATTGGACAACATCAGGAAAGTCGTCAAATATTTGGAGTGTGTGGATTGTCCGTTCAAGCCGAACTGGTTTTGGTCTTTGCTTGTACGGGTACTGTTCTATACGGGAATGCGGCGCACGCAAGTTTGTGGTCTGATGTGGCGCGATATAGATTTTGATCTTGAGATCATTGAACTGAGGGCAGAATACAGTAAAACCAATCGGTCCTGGCAAATTCCGTTGCCGGATCCAGTGGTCAATGACCTGATGTATGTGAAAGCGTGTACGCTCGAATTGATAGGCGACAGTCAAAATGCCGAAGATCGATTTGTCTTTGACATCGGTTTGTTCAACCCGCGGTACAAGTGTAAAGGAAGACTTCAACCGATGACAGTCTCAAACTTTTTCAAAAGGGTAGGCAGCGCGACCGGAGTCGAGATTTCAGCACATCGGCTGCGCCATACCATGGCGACAGAACTTGCCGCAGAAGGCAAATACAAAGAGTTGCAGCAGTTGCTTGGGCACACAAACGTGCGTACCACCATGAAGTATATCCATCCGGAGGTGTCGCGGATGAAGGTACTGGTGGACACACTGAGCAGCACAGAAATCTGAACGTCTGAGGCGTCTGAGCAACGCCTGAATCCGAGATTCTTGCCAGGTGCCGCGCGCACTGCGACAGAGTACCTGGCAAGCAATCTCGGGCGTTACGCGTTGTTGTAAAGATGAGCATTCGGATTCACTACCACATTTTTTGTAGCAGGTCCCTCGCCTCCTTGCCGATCGCAGTTGTATAGATCGCGGTTGTTGTTATGCTGGAATGCCCCAGCACCGCTGCGATGGTTGGCAACGGCACACCTGCCTCGACCGCGGCTATGCCAAACCCATGGCGAAGACCCTTGGGGCTGGCTTGAGTGCCCTTCACGTTCGCCACTTCCATCAGACCGGTGATTTTTCGATATGCAGTGGAACGTGAAAACTTCCACAACCGGGTGATTCGAGTGCGTGTGGCTGCCTGCTGTCTGCGCAACTGATGAGTCAATTCCAGCTCTCTTGCAAATTCACTCGGGATGGGTACCTCTCGCCAGACTTCCGTGCGTCGTTTCAGGGATTGGATATTGACCAGCGAGCGGTACAGATCCACATCGCACATTCTGACTGCGAGTGCCTCGGAAATCCGGCAGCCTGTATAGGTGAGCATGAGGGCTAGAGTCTGCACCTCTGGATGATCGGCCGTACGAGCGGCCTGGATAAAGGACTGACGTTCAGCGGCGGTGAGATATTTGCGCCCCTTTCTGTCAACCAGTGTAAGTTTGTTGTCAAAAGGCAATTGTCATATCTCAGTTGGCACAGTATACGTGCGGTATTGTTGCATGGATCATGGGAAGACCTGTGACCGATGTACGGAATTTGTGTGGAATAAGGGGTCGAGAGGCGATGAGCGGCGACTCGGTTGCAACAAAATTGTCATTCTGTGTCAAATCGGACGAGATTTCCAAGCTGATGCAGCGCTGAATTCCGGTGAGCGAAAACAGGATTCATTGCTTGACGCATAGCGAAAACCCCCGCCATTCCAAAAGTCCTTTGGTATCTTCATGATCAAATTCCGATTTTGGGAAAATCGCTACGCCGCGTTTCTCATCTGTTCGATGAGCTCGCTATTCGAGGCGGGCAAACAAGCCGCACGACTCAGGCTGAAGTACTGTTTTCCGGGTTCCGACTGCAGGCAAAATCATGATTTTCGATTATTGCAGAAAAGTGGCTGTCCTAACCGGGAATTAGAAAACTGATCGCACTTAATAATTCAATTGTTTGAAAATTCAATTGTTATAATTATTGTTACTGGGTTTTACTTGACATGCAGTTCCCATTCGTTTAGTGTAATTTTCAATCAAAGATCATTGAGCAGAACGGTAGTTGATTCTTGATGATTTTATGTCTTGACGGGATTGAAAATCCAGGCAAGAAAAACCTGAAAAAACGGCATTTGGGGGTCGAAAATTAGTACAATTTATTGGCCCTAAGTTGTACTTACTCTGTAACTTATTGATATAAAAGAAGAAATTTTTGACACTTGGAGTTACTTTCGCTGAGCGTCGATTAATTTTTCCCACCCATAATCGCCGCAATTTTCATTTCTGCGCATCCTTTCTATCGCTAGGAAGGTTTTGTTCGGCATACCATTCACTGCCAGATCAGAATCTGAATTTTCCGAACACTCAGTACTGAAATACGGTCAATTCCGTCGATATATAATTGTCGGCTTGCAACCTCCCAATCACCACATTTTCGTGATCAAATAACTGGAATAATTATGCGGTTAGTACTACTTCGACATGCAATTGCGGAAGATCGTTATGTTTTTCATATGAGCAGCAACGGCGCACCAGATTCCCAGCGCCCGCTGACTCAGGATGGAATCAATAAAATGAAACAATCGGCCTTCGGGTTGTACAAACTCCTTGATGAGAATGTGCAGCGAGTGGTATCCAGTCCATATCTGCGAGCCAAGCAAACTGCAGAACTGTTCTTGGAGGCGATTCCACAGAGTGAACGTCCTGAACTAGAAATTTCGGATCTTCTGACGCCGGGGTGTAGTTTCCATACGCTTCAGTACTGGCTCAATAATGAAACAGGAACCATGGTACTGGTCGGACACGAACCCGATATGAGCTGGCTGATGCAACAGTTCACCCGTAGTCACACACAAAGCGTGAAATTTGGAAAAGCCGGCGCCTGCATGATCTCATTCGAAGGCAACCCTGCCAACTCTTTTGGAACCCTGCGCTGGTTCATGAGCCCCGCATCCTTGCGCAAGCTGGCTGCCGCGTGAGCGAAGCTACAATTTCCAGCCTCAGCGCGACCGAACCACAGTCTGTCGCGGCGGTTGACCTTGGCTCAAATAGTTTTCATCTCGTTATCGCGCGATTGGAAAATGAAAGACTCATCGTAGTGGACCGAATCAAGGAAATTGTTCGTCTGGGTGGAGGTTTGGACGAAAACTCGAATTTGACCGCTGATGCTCAAACTCGCGCCTTGAACTGTCTTGGACAATTCGGCCAAAGGCTTCGGGACATCCCATCATCCAACATTCGCGCAGTTGGGACGAATACATTTCGTAAAGCACGTAATATTGTCGATTTTCTACCGAAGGCCGAGAAAGCACTGGGACATTCAATTGATGTAATCACAGGCCGAGAAGAAGCTAGACTGATCTACGAGTCGGTCTGCTATGGATTGTCTGAAAGCAAAAGTAATCGCTTGGTAATTGATATCGGCGGTGGAAGCACTGAAGTAATTGTCGGGACCGGGTATGATCCTCATCTTGCGGACAGTCTGTACATCGGCTGTGTGAGCCTTTCCGTCGCTAGATTTCCTGATAATCGAATCAGCGAGAAAGGAATGCTTCGGGCCGAACTTGACGCTCAACTTGAAATCAGAGCGATTCATCGACAATTCCGTGACCACGGATGGGACAAAGTGCTGGGTTGCTCCGGCACCATTAAAGCTGTGAGCGAAGCGCTACGCTACTTGCAATGGAGCGACGGTACCATCGACATCGAGTCGCTGCACAGACTTCGGCAGGAAATTCTCCGCTTGAAACATACTTCCGAGCTGGTAAATCTCGGTTTTGAGCCGACTCGTTGTGAAGTTCTACCAGGAGGTTTGGCCATACTCTGCGCGCTGTTTGAATGGCTGGAAATCGAACTGATGCAAATTTCAGATTTTGCCCTACGTGAAGGCGTGATGTACGACCTGCTCGGACGCCTGCGAAACGATGATGCCCGACAACGAACCGTGATGTCGCTCGCACTTCATTGGTCAATTGACGATGTGCATGCAAAGCGAGTCCGCGAACTTGCGCTCGATATGTACGATCAAGTGGAGGGCGATTGGTTCGCAAACACGTCTGAAGCGAGAAGTTTGCTGGGTTGGGCGGCAACACTGCACGAAATCGGATTGTCGATAGCACACGCCAAATATCACCAACATGGGGCATACCTTCTGCAATTTTCAGATATGGCCGGTTTCTCCAAACCCGAACAGTCGGCACTTGCCATACTCGTTGGCAGTCATCGCCGTGATTTTCCTGTGCAGTTCTCAGCAACAACAACGCATTTGCGAATACGAATATTGAAAAGACTATGTGTCATCCTGAGGCTGGCTGTACTACTTCATCGACCTCGAACCAACCGCGCTGACTTGTCGGTGCGATGCTCGGCGAAAAAGAAAAAATTCCTGTTGGTATTCCCGATTGACTGGCTGAATCAACATCCACTGACCAAAGCTGATTTGAGTCGAGAAAAAATGTACCTGCGACAGGCAGGATTCAAGCTTCAGGTATCCATGCCCCACTAAGTATCGTGTATCCTGTGAGTCATTACTCCGAATTTTGGTTGACAAATGACCGGCAAATAATGCCTGACTGGCGATTTGCGAATTTAAATTTTTTATCCCCAAACAATTCGGAAATTCGTTTTGGTTACCTGCCCGGCAGTCGTTTTTCTTTTGTTCCGCTTGAACCTATATTCACTGAAATATGAAAATTCTTGTAACCGGAGCCGCAGGCTTTATTGGATTTTCGACATCCATGGCACTACTGAAACGTGGCGACGAAGTGATTGGTCTGGACAATGTCAACGACTACTATGACGTCAGACTGAAGAATGCCCGGTTGTCACAACTCCAAGAATTTGAGAATTTCAAATTCGAAAAGGCTGACATCAGCAACTTTGAACATCTTGAGAATGTATTCCAGATTCAGGGACCGTTTCCCAAAGTCATCCACCTGGCCGCCAATGCTGGCGTTCGTTACTCCCAGCAGTTCCCTTTGCAAGTGATCAACAGCAACGTTGTCGGGCATGCGAATATCCTTCAACTGTGTCGCCGAAACGATAATTTCGAACACCTGGTTTTTGCGAGTTCAAGCAGTGTTTACTCCCAAAACGATAAATTGCCGTTTTCGGTCGATAACCGCGTAGATCGTCCAGTTTCTATCTATGCCGCCACCAAAGCTGCTGACGAATTGATCAGTCATGTATATGCCGACAACTTCGACCTGCCGCAGTCGGCCCTTCGATACTTCACCGTATACGGACCATGGGGTCGGCCCGACATGTCATACTACCATTTTACCAATGCAATGATGAATTCCACGCCTATCAGACTGTTCAATTTCGGGAACATGCGTCGTGACTTCACCTACATCGACGACATTGTTTCCGGAACAGTGGCGGCATTGGACAACCCGCCAGCCCATAATTTGCAATCCACGCCTATTCGAGCCTTTAACCTTGGTGCCGGCAACACCGAAGCCTTGGAGAAAATGGTATCCCTACTAGAGCAAAATCTCGGTGTAAAGGCAGAAAGGATTTACGAAGCCGGACCTCGGGGAGAAATGCCGGAAACATTTGCTGACATCGAATTGACCAGAAATATCCTCGGATATTCGCCTTCTGTATCCCTTGAAGCAGGAATAGAAAAATTCGTTGACTGGTATCAAGAGTATCACCGTTGAAACTCTCACCCTAGGGACTGGATTGCCACCTCAATCACGTTGCTGATGTTACCGTCAAATACAGTTTAACCATTGATTTTGCAGAATTCAACTTGGTAGAAGATGGTAAAATAACTAAGATAAATTCAATGCGAAATTCTAATGGCCGGACATAGCAAATGGGCAAATATCCGGTTTCGTAAAGCCGCCCAGGACAGTCGTCGCGGGAAACTATTCTCGAAACTCATCAGAGAGATTACAGTTGCCACTCGAACAGGTAATCCCGACCCGGACAGCAACCCTCGACTGCGCTCGGCAATCGACAAGGCACTGGCTGCAAATATGGGTCGCGATGTCATTAACCGCGCAGTTCAGCGAGGATCTGGTGAATCAGGTGGCGACGGATACCAGGATGTCATATATGAGGGCTACGGGCCTGGCGGCGTGGCAATGCTGATCGAATGCTCGACAGATAATCGCAATCGTACAGTCAGCGAACTTCGCCACGCACTGACCAAACATGGTGGGAATCTGGGAACGGAAGGTTCGGTATCCTACCTATTCAACCGCGTTGGCTTGATTCAGTTCCTAAGTGGTAGCGACGAGGAACAGATCATGGATGTGGCAGTATCTGCTGGTGCCGACGATATTGATATCCTGGACGATGGATCGATCATGGTGGCGACTCCGGTCGAAAGTTTTGTCGATGTTGTAAAAGCTCTTGATGATGCCGAAATAACGTACGAAGAGGCGAGCATCGAGCAACGTGCCTCGGTTTCGCAAGAAATTGGCGAGGAATTGATGGAGCGAGTGCTCACACTGATCAATGCTATTGAAGATCTTGACGATGTACAGGATGTCTATACCAACGCCGAATTTTTCGCCCAATAGAATTTATGAAAATTTTAGGAATAGATCCAGGTTCAAGAGCAACGGGCTTCGGTGTAATTGAATCCTCTATAGGCAACATCAAATACGTAGCTAGCGGTTGCATCAGAACAGTTTCGGGTTCTCTACCCGAGCGATTGGGTGAAATCTACCACGGAATTTCCGATGTGATCAACCTCCATAACCCGGACATTGCGGTTGTGGAACAAGTCTTCGTTTCTGTCAATCCGAGATCAGCCCTCAAATTGGGACACGCGCGTGGAAGTGCGATTTCTGCATGTGCGGCAAAGATGATCAAACTATACGAGTACACACCCCGTGAAATCAAAAAAACCGTTACTGGTAATGGGGCAGCAACCAAGGAGCAGGTCCAGTACATGGTGAGGATGCTATTGGCGCTGGATAGGGAGCTTGGCGAAGATGAGGCAGACGCTCTGGCCGGTGCTTTGGCTCACTATCAACATGTACCCTTTGAACCTGAGGCAAAAGTAGTTCGCCGGGCGACTGCGACAAATCATTGATGGAAGGAATGGTGCTGTGATTGGTTACTTATCAGGATTGATTCGGCAAATCAATCCTCCTTGTATCCTGTTGAATGTCAATGGAGTCGGTTACGAAGTGAACATGCCGATGTCCGAATTTCAGAATCTGCCACCGGAAGGTGAGCGCGCGGAAATCTATACACATCTGCATGTCCGCGAGGACACACAGGCATTGTTCGGATTCAGTCAGATCACGGATCGAGACATGTTCCGAACGCTCATCACTATAAGTAATGTGGGACCGCGGATCGGCCTGGCAATACTCAGCGAGTTGAAGGTCGCGGAACTGGTGAACTGCGTTCAGCTGAACGATACCAGATCACTCGAAAAGGTTTCAGGAATTGGTGTGAAAACAGCTGAGAAATTGCTGATCGAACTGCGCGATAAAGTCAAACAGTTCCCCATTGAAAGTTTGGTTGATGACGATGAAATGACAGTCGGAAATACAGTCCAGGAAGCAACAGAAGCACTTGTTGAACTTGGCTATTCAAGAAGAGAAGCAAGGCAAGCCATACTTTCAGCACGCGAGTCAACGGATGCGAATACAACTGAACAGTTGATCCTCGAGGCGCTGGCATCACTCAGTACGGTTGCATGATGAACGACGTCATTCGTACAGTTACACCAGTTGAGATGGATGCTGTCGAAAAAGAATTTGACCGCAGTCTTCGTCCACGAAGACTTGATGAATTTATTGGACAGAAAAAGACTAAACGACAACTGTCTATATTCATTAAAGCAACGGTGAAACGATCTGAAGCGCTCGATCACGTGCTGATTTTCGGTCCGCCCGGGTTGGGAAAAACAACACTGGCCTACATCATTGCAAACGAATTGGAAGTCGACGTCGTTCAAACTTCAGGACCCGCGCTGGAACATAAAGGGGATGTTGCCGCGCTGTTGACTCGTCTGCAGAAAGGATCGGTTTTGTTCGTGGATGAGATACATCGACTGACCCCCGTTGTAGAAGAGGTGCTCTACCCTGCAATGGAAGATTATTCGATAGACATCATGATTGGCCAGGGACCGGCCGCGAAATCTATCCAATTAAAACTGCAACCTTTTACTTTGGTCGGTGCGACGACTAGAACGGGTTTGCTGACGTCGCCTTTGCGCGACCGCTTTGGAATCGTCCATCGACTTGACTACTATGGGATGGACGACATTTCAAAAGTAATTGAACGCTCAGCGCAAATCCTGCAAATCGAGGCAGACCAGGATGGCATTGCCTCAATTGCGGAACGATCCCGTGGAACCCCCAGAATCGCTAACAGGCTTTTAAGGAGAGTACGGGATTTCGCCGAAGTCGAAGGAAGTGGATTAATTGATCGAGTGACTGCGAATGAAGCCCTGGATATGCTGGAAGTGGATAATTCAGGATTGGATGTGCTTGATCGAAAATACCTCAAGATATTGATTGAAAATTTTCAGGGCGGTCCAACCGGTGTGGAAACACTTTCCGCCGCGATCAGCGAAGAACGCAGCACAATTGAAGACACTATCGAACCTTATTTACTTCAACAAGGATTCATTCAGCGTACCTCACGCGGAAGAACCGCCACACCAAAAGCCAGAATTCATATCGGAGTTTCTGGACAACAGGAATCATTACTGTAGATGTATAGAAAATCTATAATAGAATGAGTAGTATCTGGGTGGGAATGCCTTAGTTGAATGTCTTGCGCAGATTTTATTTCGAAATTCCGCGTCTATTACGAGGATACGGACGCTGCCGGGGTTGTTTATCACGCAAACTACCTCAAGTTCATGGAAAGAGCCAGAACCGAGTGGCTTGCAAGTCTTGGTTGTCTGCCTCAACAGCCGACGGATCGATGGGGAGTCATTTTTGCAGTCCGTTCGGTGACCTTGGATTTCGTTAAACCCGCCCAATTGGGAAGCATCTTGGAAGTATCTGTTACGCCCAACAAAATTCGTGGCGCGAGCATGGACATCCTGCAGAAAGTTGTAAATGATCAACAAACACTCGTTTTTGGGAAATTTCGAATTGCTTGCATAGATTCTGTGCGCTTCAGCGCCTGTAGGATTCCCAAAGATCTGGTGCATAGGTTAAAAAATTAATGGAAAATTCAATTGAACTGCTACCGACCGGAACCACGCTTTCTTTCATCGATCTGATCACGAACGCAAGTTTGCTGGTACAGATCGTAATGGCAGTATTAGTGCTTGCATCGTTGATATCATGGTCGATGATCTTCTACAAATGGTTCACGCTGAAGTATTGGACACAGGCCGCTGACGATTTTGAGGGGAATTTCTGGTCAGTTGGTGATCTGAGTTCGCTCTACTATGAATGGGACGAACGCAACAAAGACTCTGGTTCGATTGCCGAAGTTTTTATGGAAGGTTACCGGGAATTGAGCCGACTCCTCACCCGAAGCAATATCGATCGATCCGAAATCGTCGATGGCGTTCAACGTACGATGCGCGTTGCCTTGAACAGGGCTGAAGACAAGGTCAATTCCAATCTCTCGTTTCTGGCAACTGTAGGGTCAACCAGTCCCTATATTGGCCTTTTCGGTACGGTTTGGGGAATCATGAATTCCTTCCGTGCGCTTGGAACTATGCAAACGACGACGATAGCGGCAGTTGCACCGGGTATCGCCGAGGCGCTGATAGCGACCGCAATGGGGCTATTCGCCGCGATTCCTGCTGTAATCGCTTACAATCGTTTTTCACACGAGGCAGATCGACTACTTTCTCGATATGAAACGTTTACTGACGAATTCTTGAGTATCGTCAATCGACAATATGCAATCAAATAAGTAAAACCATGAGTCCAAAGCAGCGGCAAAACAGATACAAGCAGATGAACGAAATCAATGTTGTTCCGTACATTGATGTGATGCTTGTTCTGCTGGTCATTTTCATGGTCACTGCCCCGCTGCTCACGGAAGGTGTGAAGGTTGAACTTCCCCAAGCAACAGCCAAGCCGATTGAATCGGAAGATAGTATTCCGTTCGTTGTTCACGTCAATATCGACGGTGAATACTATGTCAATCAAGATAACGAAAATTCTGTAACTCTGAAAGAGTTGAGTGTGAAGGCAGCTGCTGTGCGAAGGTCAAATTCCGACACTACTTTCCTGGTGCGCGGTGATGCCAATGTTAATTTTGATGCTGTTGTGCAGGCGATGGTAGCACTGCAGACTGCCGGTGTAGACGATGTGGGGTTGGTGACCAAGAATCCGCAAAGAAATTGAATAAAGTGCCTGATCGAACACACAAGTCATTCGGAATCAAGTCGGCATTTCTGGCAGTAGGCGTTCATGCCGCTATTGCTTTGGCAGTAGGCGTCAACATAATTTTTGAAAATGTTTTGGATTCAAGCGCCACTTCCAGCTCGGTTCAACCGATACAGGCCCGGGCGGTCACAGAAGAAGCAATCAACGCTGAACTTGAGCTGATTCGACAAAGAGAGGAGCAGGAGCGTCTCAGGATTCTTGAACAGAATAAGCAACTTGAACAGACTCGCAAGGAACAACAGGAAGCGGAGCAACAACTTGCATTAATTGAAGCGCGTCGCGAAGCCGAGGAAAAGCGTATACGTGAGGCCGAACAAGCACGTTTAGCGCAGGAAGATGAATTGCGAGCACTGGAGGATGTGAAAAAACGGCAACAGGAAGATTTGGCTGCTATCGAAAAAGAACAATCGCTTATTCAAACTGAAATCGAAAAATTAGAACTGGAAAAGCAAGAACGGGCAAAGGCGACTGAAGAACTGGAAAATCTTCAGAAAGAGAAAATCAGACTGAAACAGGAACTAGAGCAGTTGGAAATAGCGAAACGAGAACGACTGCAAGTTGAAGAATTACGTCGTGAACAGCAGCGAAAAGAAGAGGAAAGAAGATTAGCAGCCGCTGAATTGGAAAAGAAAGAAAAGGAGAGGTTAGCTGCCGCCAAATTGGAAAAGGAAAGGAAAGAAAAAGAAAGATTAGCCGCTGCCAAATTGGAAAAGGAAAGGAAAGAAAAAGAGAGATTAGCCGCTGCCAAATTGGAAAAGGAAAGGAAAGAAAAAGAGAGATTAGCCGCTATCGAAAAGAAAAAGCAACAGGAACGCGAAGCGCAGGAAAAAAAACGAAAGGCCGAACAGGCTAGACTTGCCGAGTTAGCCAAAGCTCAAGAAGTTGAAAGAAAAAAGGAAGAAGAAGTCCGACAACAACGTATCGCTGAACAGCAACGTAAAAAAGCCATATCAGAATTCAGTGAATATATCCCAGCGATTCGGAATAAGGTGAAAAATGAATGGACGGTACTGGATGTTTCAGAATCATTCAAGACGACGGTGCTGGTGAAAATTGATGTATCCGGTGAAGTGAAATCTGCGACAGTGACCAATTCAAGCGGTTCAGATGAGTTCGACCGTTCAGTTACAATCGCGATTCTAAAGGCATCACCTCTCCCCATTCCGCCCGACCCAGAATTCTATAATTACATACAAGAGTTCCAATTTTCGTTTTCCAACCCATCAAGTTAGTTATGCCTAACGCTGCAAGTAAAATTCTGTTAATGATCATTCTGTTGCTGGCAGGTGCTCACGTGCACGCTGTAGTTA
This sequence comes from Arenicellales bacterium, assembly GCA_951813075.1. Lineage (GTDB taxonomy): Bacteria > Pseudomonadota > Gammaproteobacteria > Arenicellales > JAJDZL01 > JAJDZL01. The sequence continues at coordinate 1,085,851 of OX638343.1, forward strand.
CGATTGAAATCGACCAAGGCGTCAAGCGCGGAATTCCCATCGCTATCGTTCCGTTTGGGATTTCTGATGATATAGATCAGGAATTGGAACTTGACGAAGTCATCCGCAGCGATCTTTCAAGAACCGGACGCTTTGACGTATTGAACGTTGATAAATTCTTACAATCTCCTACAAAAGTTGAGGATGTGGATTTTGCTGACTGGAAATTGATCAGCGTGGACTATCTGGTTATCGGGTCGATAGAACGAGTCGACGAAAGTAATTTCCGAATTGAAACCCGACTATTCAATGTCTTCAATGAAAAACAAATTTTTGGTAGCCAATTTATCGCTACCACCAGCAGTGACAGGAAGGTAATGCACCAAATCGCCAATGAGGTGTACGAAAGGATAACCGGAACCAAGAGCTCGTTTCATACAAGAATCGCATATACAGTCGCATCGGTCACCTCAGAAAATAAGACAGAACATAGACTCGTGGTTGCGGACTACGATGGAAAGAACGCGACCGTTATTCTCAAAACCGATAGTCCAATTCTCTCCCCCAGTTGGTCCCCAGATTCAGAAAAGATAACCTATTCGATATTAGGTCGGGATCAATCCAAAATATGGGTTCAGGAAGTTTCAAGCGGCAATAGACAAATCGTAGCTGAATTCAAAGGGCAAAATCGGTCACCAAGCTGGTCGCCTGATGGAACTAGACTGGCGTTCGCAAATTCCCGTGATGGCAATTCCGACATTTTCATCCTTACCCTTGCCACCAGAGAGATAATCCAATTGACAACAGATCGTCAGATCGATACGGAACCGGCATGGTCGCCGGATGCTGATTACATTGTCTTTACCTCAAACCGCGGAAAAGGTGCGCAGATATACAAAGTTCGGGCAAAAGAAAACCAGCAAATTGAACGATTGACAATCTACGGAAAATCCAATTCTCGAGCGAGTTATTCGCCGACGGGCAAACAACTGATTCTAATCACCGATCAGGGCACAGGTAATCAAGTCGGAATTTTTGATATCGAAAGTAAATCCATCTCAGTTGTCTCTTCCACCTCGATTGACGATTCAGCAGTTTATTCTCCGAATGGAGAAATGTTGATGTATGTCGTTGAGGGACGAGACAGACATATAAAGATTCTTTCGCCAGATGGTAGGATACAGTCACGGGTGGAAACTTTAGAAGGAGCGGTGAATCAAGTTGCTTGGAGTTGGGATAGTTAAAACAGTACGCATGGCTAATTTGGAGTTAATTCAAAAATGATACGAAATCTATTTATCATCGGAATCACAATTTTTTCATTGGTTTTGCTCGCGGGTTGTGCAAAAGATCTGGAATCGGTCGATATTACCACCGTGGACTCTCCTGAATCTTCTGAAGGCGTGTCAGGCGATGAAGTCAGCGGTGTTTCTGGAACTGGCGATGCCGTCCAATTCGGCATTGATGGTGAAGACACTACCGGTACAGGCGACACTCAGGCTGTTGACCCGTTAAGTCAACGAACCGTTTACTTTGGTTACGATGAATCCATAGTCAGTGACGAGGCTCAGACTATTATTCGCGCACATGCTGAAGTATTGCTTGACAATCCGGACGCGAATTTGGAGATTTTCGGACATGCAGACGAACGCGGAACACGGGAGTACAATCTCGCACTAGGTGACCAACGTGCCGTTGCAGTCAGTAGTTTCTTTCAGGAATTTGGAGTCGATGTTTCCAGAATTTCTGCGATTTCTTACGGCGAAGAACTTCCCGCGGTCATCGGTTCGGATGAATCAGCATGGAGTCTGAATCGGCGTGTCGAATTCGACTACTAGTCGATAGAAATTAACTGGCCAATTTGGCCGCCCGGTCTGTAGTGATGTCCGGCACTACATCCGGCAAGTAAGGCTTTAAGAAGGGATTTGATCGGAAATTTGTTAAAGTTTCATAAAAATACCTGCAATGAATTTCGACAAAACCCTTATATAATTGATTTCTTCGAGCATTTTTGGATTGTTACAAACTAGTCTATGAGCAATCTGCAGACAAATTGGGCCAAGAAAACGTTTGCCGTGTTTACACTGGCATTTCTTGCTTCCGGATGTGAACCAGTTGAGACGTCATCGACAACTCCAACGACAAACATCACCGTGAGTGATGCCCCGACAAGCCAGTCGACAGACTCTCCGTCAGTACAATTAGTTGCGCAGGTTCAGCAACTCAATCAGGAAATCGGTGGACTGAGAGACCGCGTGGATATTCTGGAGTTTGAATTGGAAAAAGCCCGTGAGCGTCAGAAACAGTTGTATGACGACCTTGATCTGAGACTGCGTAAATTTGAACGTCAGCAATCTCGTCCCACAAACCAAACCCGGCAAACTGATACAACCTCCAGTGCTGAATCGCCAGAATCAGACACCGCAGCACAACCCGAAACAACCGCAGAGTCACAAGAAGAGTCTGCACCATCTGTGTCTATTGAAATCGCTAACCAACCGGCGTTTACGGAAATTGATCTTCAAGCAATGCGGGACGCGTATGATGGTGCTTTCCGCACGCTGAAAACCGGAAATTTTGACGAAGCGAAAACTAAATTTCAGGAATTTATTGAAAGTTACCCCTCCAGCGATCTTGTCGACGACGCCTGGTACTGGATTGCTGAATCGAATTACATCACTAAAGAATTCGAACAGGCGATAAAGCTTTATCAGTACGTTGCCAGACAATATCCCGACTATCAGCGAGCACACGAAGCCCTGCTGAAGATTGGCTATATCTACTATGAGCTAGAAAATTACGAGGAAGCGCAACTGTATCTGAATGAGGTACTCGACAAATTTCCCGCCAGTCGCTCCGCGTTTTCCGCGCAACGTCGCCTAAATAAAATGAAACGAGACGGCATTATCCAATAACCCGCCATCCCCCGTAGGCCTATGTGATCGTTAGGCCTATCCAAGTCCAATATATCGCAGTTGAAGTTCCTCGTCAGAAGCCAATTGCGCGGAATCGCCCTCCCATACAACGTGACCTTTCTCAATAACGTAGTGTCGGTCACCGATTCTCAACAGCGATTCGAGATTTTTGTCGATCAGAAGTATGGACTGCCGATTGTCTTTGAGTTTTACGATACTACTCCAAATCTGCTTCCGTAACAATGGAGAAAGACCTTCAGTCGCTTCATCCAGCAGCAGTAAATGGGGATTGGTCATCAATGCCCTGCCGATTGACAACATCTGCTGCTCGCCACCAGAGATCCGATTACCGGCGATCCCTGCTCGCGCCTCCAATGCGGGGAACAATGCGAATATCTTGTCGACGGTCCACGGATCAGTGAGTTCGTTTTTGTTGTTTGCAGTCGCAATCAAATTCTCGATTACATTCAAGTTCGGAAAGATTCGTCTGCCCTCGGGTGCGAGTGCCAATCCGGCTTGAGCTATTCTAAATGCGGGCCAGTTTGTAATCTCCTGATTCTGGAAAAATATGACACCATTGCGAGTTTCATTCAATCCCATTATCGAACGTATCGTTGTAGTCTTGCCCATCCCATTTCTGCCTAGCAATGTCACTATCTCGCCCGCTTTGACTTCAATGCTCATTTCAAAGAGCACCTGAGTCAAACCGTAGTAGGAGTTAATTCCTTGAACAGAAAGCATTGCTAGTCATCATGTCCAAGATAAGCCATCTGGACAAATTCATCTTTACGCACGTTATCCGGCGTGTCACTTTTTATCAGGCGACCATAAACCATTACTGAAATTCGGTCCGCAAGAGCAAACACGGCATCCATGTCGTGCTCTATCAACAAAATAGTGTACTTGCGTTTCAGACTCTTTAAAAATTCGAGAATTCTTGCAGAATCGGATCTACCCATGCCCGCCAAGGGCTCATCGAGTACCAGCAATTTGGGCGTCGTCGCCAAAGCAATCGCAATTTCCAGGTGACGTTGTTCCCCATAAGCGAGATTTCCCGCGATCGTATCTAAATGATTTTGCAATCCGACGGATTGAAGCACATCAACAGCCTTATCTTGAATGTCAGCTTCAGAAGACACTCGTTTCCAGAACCGGAAACTGTGCCCATGATGCGCCTGAATTGCAACAGCCACATTTTCCTGACATGTGAAATCCTTTAGAATTGACGTCACCTGAAATGAACGAGCGAGTCCCATCAGCGATCGCGACGGGGCACTGATATCATTGATCTTTCTGCCATCGAACTCGATCTCGCCTGAATCACATTCTAGGATCCCTGTTATGAGTGAAATCAATGTCGTCTTACCGGCACCGTTTGGACCGATAAGGGCGTGAAGTTCCCCCGAAATTATTTCAATATCAATACTATCGGCTGCTTTGACCCCACCAAATTGCTTGCTTAGACTGCGGGTAATAAGTAGATTTTCAGCCACTTCCTGAACCTCGCTTACCAAGCATTCCATCAATTCCGCGTGGCGACAACAAAACTACAAGAATCAAAAATGGGCCAAAAATGATGTGCCAGTGCTCTGTAAATCGAGCGAGAATCTCAGAAATCAGCCAGAACACCATCGCACCTGTGAGCGGACCCAAGATACTCGCCATTCCGCCCAATACAACCATGAATATCAACTCTCCAGAGCGAGTCCAGTGCATCACGTCCGGACTGACAAATTTCTCAACGTTGGCGCTCAGCACACCGGCGAGTGTGCACATCACACCGGCAATCATAAAGCACACCAGTCTATATCGGAATGTCGAGTGCCCGATCACTTCCATTCGCAACTCGTTGGATTTGGCACCGCGTATTACATATCCAAATCTCGAATGAATTAAACGATAGGTCAGATACAGACAGCCAACCATCACCAGAAAGATGAGGTAGTAGCGATGAAATGGATTGTCAAGATTTATGATATTGGTTCCGAATTCGCTTCTCACGTAAATGATCAATCCGTCGTCACTGCCATACTCTTCGATACTGATTGACAGATAGTAGATCATTTGCGTAAGCGCCATGGTGATCATGATGAAATACACGCCGCGCGTGCGCAAGGCGATTCCTCCAAACACAAATGAAATGATTGTCGCTACGCCCAGCGCAATCGGAACTTGAATAAAGATGTTATTGATATCGTAGTACGAACAAATTCCGACCGCATATGCGCCGATTCCCAAGTACAGCGCATGACCAAAACTGATCAGCCCCCCATAGCCAAGAATCAGATTCAGACTGATGGCTGCTATCGCCCATATCATCAAACGGGCAAACAGATTCATATAGTAGGGTTCGTCAATCAACGTTGCAATGATCGGCACTAACATGCATGTCCCGACGACCAAGGTGCCCACCACACCTCGCCGAGTGAATAAAGGTTTCCAATCAATCATCGTTCAACAGCGTCAGTTTGGTTGTTTACCGAAGAGACCTGTCGGCTTGAAGAACAGAATACCGGCCATGAATATGTAAATCAGCATGGATGATATCGCTGGCGCAGCCGCTTCCGCCGCATTGATCGGAATGAAAAGTGCCAGGATGACATCTAAAAATGAGCGTCCCAGCGAATCGATCAATCCTGTAATCAGTGCCGCGATGAAACTACCACGAATTGAGCCAATGCCTCCGATCACAATCACTACAAATGCGACGATAATGATCTGTTCGCCCATACCTGAGTTGGCACCCAAGATTGGAGCCATAAGAACTCCAGCCAAAGCACTGAGTGCGGTTCCCAGTCCAAAGACTAAAGTAAACAAAAGACGTATGTTGGTCCCGAGCGCGTAAACCATTTCCCGATCCGAAGCACCCGCTCGGATCAGCATACCGAGGCGGGTTCTGGTCACAAGCAACCACATACCGATCGCAAGCAGGATTCCTGTACCGATAATCATCAGTCGATAGAGTGAATACTCGATCCCAAATGGCAACGGTACAGTCGAGGAAAGATACTCGGGAACTGGGACTGTCAGTCCTTCAAGTGGCCAGACGATCTGAACGAGTTCATTGAAAAATAGAATTAATCCGAAAGTTGCCAGCACCTGATCCAAATGATGGCGTTGATACAATGTTCTCAGAGTCGTGACTTCGGTGATTATTCCGATCCCAGCAACAATCGGAACAGCGAGAACAAGCGCGAGAATAAAAGATCCTGTCCAGAGAAAAATAGTCGCTCCGAAGAACGCACCCAGCATATACATGGACCCATGCGCAAGATTGACGAGGTCCATGATACCAAAGGTCAAGGTTAAACCTGCGGCGAGTAGAAACAGCAGAACACCGAACTGCACACCATTCAGGAATTGTTCAATTAGCAGTGCCCACTCCAACTTAATTTACCTGAATAACTGCGATTAGTGATGATTTTCGGTCTGTGATTTCCCGATTAAGATCAAAGTCCTTCAGACCTTACAGAAACTGCAAGGCTTGAAATTCAAGCCTTGCAGTTGTAGTTACCTAGCTTGTGCAGATGTACGCACACCAACGATTTTAGCAGTTCCAAAATCCCCGGATGAGCACACCTCGAAGAAACTTACATATTACATTCGCTTGCGTAAACGTCCTGATGCATGGTCAGCACTTCTTCGCGCACTGAAGTTGTCCATACACCGTTTTCGTCTTCAACCACTTCACGGCTATAGAAATTCTGGATCGGGAAATGATTGGAACCAATCGAAAATTCGCCTCTGACAGAGTCGTAGTCTGCCTTTTCCAGCGCGGCTCTCAAACCATCTACGTTACTCATGTCACCTCCAACCGCTTCGACCGCACTTTTGATATACATGACCGCGTCATAGCTTTGAGCAGCGTAAAAACTTGGATACTTGCCATACTTTGCTTTGAAACCATCGACAAACTTCTTGTTGGCGGCATTGTCTAGATCAGGTGCCCAGAATTGTGTCATCGTAGTCCCCAAGACACCGTTCATACCGGCCGACTGAAATCTCGGCAAGCTAATTGAGTCAATTGTAAATACGGAATAAAGGTCAACCTTCCCAGCAAGACCCGACTGTTCATACTGCGAAATGAACGCTGGACCATGCCTGCCCGGATAGAAGATAAATACGGCATCTGGATTTGCAGCCTTAATTTTCGAAAGCTCAGATGACCAGTCAATTTGATCTGGCCACTTTGTCATGTCAATGCCGACAATCTCACCCTTGTATGTTCGCTCAACACCAGCCACCATATTTTTACCCGCGGCGTATAGCGGCGCGACAACGTACACGGAATTCACGCCACGCTGATTTAATACTTCGCCCATCGCCATGGGAGTCTGGTCATTCTGCCATGAGATATTGAAAAAGTTCTCATGACATCCCTTGCCTGCAAGTTGTGAAGGCCCTGCATTGGCACTGATCAAGATCTTGCCAGCATCCAGTACGGTGGTTGCTGAAGCAAGTAATACGTGAGACCAGATATAGCCAAAAACAATATCCACCTTTTCTTGAGTCACCAGTCGTTCTGTCGCCTGCTTTCCTTTCTGAGGATTAAACTCATCATCGCCATAGACGATTTCGACGTCAGTCGAACCCATCTTGTTGTCGATGTGATCTAGCGCCAGTTCCACAGCGTCTCTCATATCGTTCCCTATCACGGCGGCCGGAGTACTGAGTGTCGTAACAAATCCCAGTTTTACCGTTGCCGAATACGCATTGGGTGCAATCAGAAAAATGCTGACTGCAATCGTAATAAATATTTTTTTCATGTCGTCTATCCCAAAATTTTTCAGATTCTATCGTTCGTTTATTTACATTCTTAAATGTAACTCCTCAATCATTCGTCATCCGCCCGCAGACAACTTCATTCCCGAACTGCTTGTACAGCGTCCAATTCCTATTATTCCACTACTATTGCATTAGCGCAAATATATTCATTATCCGAGGTTGAATCCAAATCAACAGACCTATGCTGCATGCCTCTCAAGCGCCCAGTTTACATGCTCCCGTACTATTGATGAAGAGTGGTTTTTTCTTTTTCGCAGTGAATTTATGACTTCCGGTGTTGACTTGGCATTCCCAAGTGCGACGGCAACATTTCTGAGCCACATTTGGTAGCCTGCGCGGCGTATAGCAGATCCCTCCGTTTTGTTCAAGAACTCCTGTTCTGTCCAATTGAATACCGCGCACAGCGATGTAGAGTCGAGTTGATTCCGTACTTGAAATCCGGGTTCATCTGAATCGCTAGAAAATCGATTCCAAGGGCACACCATCTGACAGTCATCACATCCAAATATTCTATTGCCGACAAGAGGTCTGAGCTCAAGCGGTATCGATCCTTTGAATTCTATAGTCAGATAGGAAATACACCGTCGGGCATCAACGACATATGGCTCAACGATCGCATCGGTCGGACACGCGGATATGCACGAAGTACACGAACCGCAGTGATCGAGTTCGGGAGAATCCACGGGAAGTGGTAAATCGGTGTACAGCTCTCCCAGAAAAAACCACGATCCGGCACGTCGATTGAGAAGATTTGAATGCTTGCCGATCCAGCCAAGTCCAGCTTTTTGCGCAATCGGTTTTTCCATAACCGGCGCACTGTCAGCGAACGCCCGATAGCTGAACTGCCCGATTTCATTCTGAATTTGACGAGCTAGCTTTTCGAGCCGTTTACGAATCAATTTGTGATAATCACGCCCTGTCGCGTATCGGGAGACAAATGCCATTACCGAATCATCCAGAACTTCGCGAATCGCCTTGGATCGCGGTGGGAAATAATCCATGCGAACCGAGATGATTCGAATCGTTCCACTGATCAACTCTCCCGGCCTGGTTCGTCTTGATCCGTGCCGAACCATGTAATGCAGTTCTCCATGCATTCCTTGATTCAGCCAGTTATTAAGATGATTCTCAGCTTGAAACAGATCGGTGTCTGTTATACCCACCTGTTGAAAACCGAGTTCCTGACCCCAGCCTTTGATTCTGGCAGCCAGTACATGCAGATCGGAGTCGGTTAGTGACATTCCTGGTTACCAAAGCCCGTCATTTCCATTCTCTAAAGATATAGTCTATGAAATGTGACTGGTTTTCCTGCCACCCACCAATTGCCGATCTACGAGTCAGTAACCGTATCGAAACTGATCTCGTTAAGAATTTCATCGTAGTGCTCGTTGAGCAGTGGCGGACGTCTTCGAATCGGTAAATTTCGACCTGAAATCATCACCGGATGAGCAAATGTCTGGGTTGATCCTGCATTGGGAAGTTCCAAAGGTTGAACCCATCCCTGATCCAATACCTGAGAGTCCCGCAGCACCTCACCATAGTTGTTGATTGGCGCAGACGGCACACCCGCATCCTTGAAGCGCTTGTACCATGTATCAGCGGAGTCGGATGAAAATTGCTCCTCGAGAATTTCCGTCAGAGCGGCTTGATTTGTTGCTCTTTCAGCGGTAGTCGTGAATCGTGAATCATCGACCAAGTCAGGACGGCCTATGACACTACAGACTATTTCATAGAGTTTTTGATTACCTGCGGCTATCACAAAGTAGCCGTCTGAAGCTTTAAATGCCTGATATGGCGCATTTCGGGGATGTCGAGAACCCAACCGCTTAGGGTTGTTTCCGGTTCCAAAATACTCACTCACCTGCAGTGGCGCGATACCGAGACTGCAACCCAGCATTGAAGCATCAATATGAACCCCCTTTCCGGTAGAGCGCCGTTCGAATAAGGCCGAAGAGATATGGAATGCAGCATAAAGACCAGTTGCAAAATCACTTAGCGGAACTCCGCACTTGACCGGCGGCTCCCCCTCTTCCCCGGTGACGCTCATGATGCCAGATATACCCTGCATGGTTACATCAAACGCACCTTCCTGTGATCGCGGACCGGTTTGACCAAATGCTGAGATGGAACAGTAAATCAAAGCGGGGTTCAAATCGGCAATTGACGTGTATCCGAGCCCAAGTCGATCCATCACACCAGGTCTATTATTCTCCAATAAAACATCCGCCTGAGCAACGAGTTGTAAAGCGATATCCAAGTGCTCTTTTGTTTTCAGATTCAACGCTATCGAGCGTTTATTGCGATTTAGCGATGAGAAATTTTCACTGAATCCGTCTGTGATTGGCGGCCACTGCCGCATCGCATCACCGGATGGTGGTTCGATCTTGACGACATCAGCTCCCATATCGCCCAACAGCATTCCACAAAAAGGACCGGCTGCAATTTGACAGAATTCTAAAACTCTGATTCCAGAAAGAGCAAGTTCGACTCCATTTTCAGAGTAAGCGCGGCTGGTGGAGAAAGAAGACATTCGCTAGATTCAATCCATTCAATCAAATAAAGTCGCGACTATGGAACAGCAAGCAGAATTTTCAAGAAGCAGCGCATAATTTACTTTGAACTTCCAGCAAAGTGGTACCGACACGGTGGTTTACCGCGCCGAAACCTAATATTGAATTATGACAGATATTCTTACAGCGACTGAAGTGCGCACAGGTATTTGACTTCATAGGTATCTCCGTAAGTGATATGCTCGCTGCGGATTTTGGACGTATCAATAAAATATTCCCACAAAACGTTTACTATCGGAACAATAACATCATCCGGAAGCTCCCATTCATCACGCCTTCATTCTCGATCAGATGCTTCAATTATGGCGGTCAATAGCCTTGTAGTCAGTTACAACGTTATCGTTCGCTGAAATTGCACAATGTTTGATCACTGCTTGCAGATCGCGGGCCTATTGAAACCGCGTGCATGGCAGTATTTCCCGTACCCAACCCCATTGAAATTTCGCTGGATGGTTTTTTCCACTCGCCCATTAACGGCACTGGTAACAAGTGCCTGAACAACTTTTCTCCCGGGCGATTTTTTATCTGTGGCACCTATCACTGTTTATTATATAGGCACTGTATAATCCTCCGAATTATCAGTTTTTACATTCAGATTTAGACAACTAAATTTTCCGGCGAATGTGCTGAGTGCTGACGAATAATCTTGACGGATTTCATAATCTTGATGGATTTCACTAGCCAACGTGGTGCAGCTATGGCAAGAGTACGAAATATTGAAATAGATGAAGTCGCGGATGATTTAAAACCAATCTATTCCAAATTTGTTGATGACTACGGCCCGTTTCTCAACCAGGTCAGAGTCTTTGCGCATCGTCCTCCCGCTCTCAAACACATCATGGGCATGTTACTTGAATTCGCTGACGAAACTTTGTTACCAAAACGGTACCTTGAAATAGCATTGGTTGTTGTTTCTAAATTAAATGAATGCGATTACTGCGTGGTTCATCACACTCCAAAACTAATGAGTGAAGGTTTTTCAGAGGAAACCGCGGTACGTATTCTGGAGCCTGAATGCCCCGGTCTTGATGAAGTTGAACGTCTTGTCCGAGATTATTCAGTAACCGTAACGCGTCACGCCAATAGAGTGACAGATTCGATGTATGCCGGACTTCGCGAGCACTTCAGTGAGGCGCAAATCGTTGAATTGACTTTGCGTATCGCTCTTTGTGGATTTTTCAATCGATTCAATGATGCACTAGGAATTGATGCAGAAGAAGATGCAATTGAGTTGATGGAAGCATGTGCATAACGGATCTCTCTTTTTCTCCATCATTTGAAAATCTGAATTTCCTCTATGTCAGCACTAAAAAAGTTTAAGGTTCAGGTCGATTCGATCAAATCTGAAACCGAAGACATACTCAGTTATGTACTAGTGGATCCGAAAGGCAGCGAGTTACCTGAATTTGCAGCTGGAGCACATATCGACTTGCACTTGGACAATGGACTCATTCGTCAGTATTCGCTTTGCGGACCCACTTGGGAACGACAATCCTATTTGATTGGAGTGTTGCTGGAACATCCCGGGACAGGAGGTTCGCAATTTATTCATAACAATGTAAAGGTGGGCGATGCTTTGGAAATCTCCGAGCCCAAGCATTTGTTCAAGTTGAATCCGAACGCCCAAAGACATTTGTTGATTGCAGGCGGAATCGGTGTCGCACCAATATTAGCCATGGCACACACTTTGGAACAATCTGAAGCGGACTATGTCTTTCATTACTGCACAAGATCTCCCAAAGAGACCGCATTTTTAGACGAAGTTACAGGATTGGTCAAACAAGGCGGCCTTCATCTGCATTTTGATGGTGGTAATCCGAAAAACGGATTGGACCTGAAAGCGACTCTTCGTGATTATTCAGAAGGTACACATCTTTATTACTGCGGGCCTGTGGGCATGATGAACGCAATTGCAGATGCTTGCAGTCACTGGCCAAACGGCACAGTTCACTATGAACTTTTCTCAACCGAAGGAATCACGTCAACCAAAACCGAACATATCGGTGAGGATGACGAATTTCAGATCAGAATCTCGAGTACCGATGCGGTTTACTCGGTTCCTTCGTACAAAACTATCGTCGATGTTCTAAGAGAGAACGGCTTTGACATTGACACTTCATGTGAAGATGGATTCTGCGGTACCTGCCTGACCCGTTTTTTGGACGGCGAACCCGACCATAGAGACGAGATTCTTGACGACGAAGATCACGAGGAATTTGTGCTGATTTGCTGTTCAAGATCACTTACGCCAGAGCTAGTTCTTGATCTTTAGTTCTATTCAGCTGGATCAGTCCGCCTGAATCTTCGCACATGGTCCGACATGCCGAATCGGTGAACGTTCATTGTGGTCGCGCAGTTCACGGCATCCACTCATCGCTCCACCTACAATCGTCAGAAAGTGATATGCCCGAAACTATAATGCTATGACGATCAAACTGATGACAAGTGGAAGGAAACGATCATGAATCAACGCAGAACTCCGGACGAAACCCGGCAAGTCACCGTCGACGGATTCAAGGTTGTAACATACAGTTACGGAGAGGGAGATCACGTTCTCTTCCTGCTGAATGGAGGGCCTGGGCTTCCTTGCGACTATCTCCGGGATCCGCATATTCCACTCGCAGACGAAGGTTATCGAATCGTAGCATTCGACCAGTTGGGCTGCGGTAACTCAGATCGGCCTGATGACCCCGCACTGTGGGATATCAGTCGATATGTAGAAGAGGTAGAGACAGTACGAGAAGCCCTGGGGCTGAAAAATGTGCATTTGCTTGGCCAGTCGTGGGGCGGTTGGCTGAGTATTGAATATGCTCTGACCTATCCTCGGGAAGTCCGCTCTCTGATCCTCGCGAATACCTGCGGTGATCTGCCGCACCTGACAACCGAACTGAATCGGATGCGCAATGCACTAGGAAGCGAGACCGTTGCGATGATGCTTCACCATGAATCTTTGGGGAACTTCGACCATCCAGAATATCAGGCAGCGATCACCATCCTAAACTACAGACATGTTTGTCGATTGAAAGAGTGGCCAGATTCTCTTCTCGCTTCGGTTACGGACTGGAATATGGGACCGTACGGTACCATGCAGGGGCCGAACGAATTTCTCTACATTGGAAATCTTAAAGACTGGAATAGGATTCCAGACATGCCCAAGCTGGCAATGCCAACGCTGATCATTACAGGGACTCACGATGAAATAGGTCCCGCTTGCGCCATCCGAATGGACAACGCTTTGCCAAATTCTGAAGTGGTGGTTCTCCCCAATAGCTCACACGTTCCATTCTATGAGGAACCGGATGCTTATTTTGCAGCACTCAGAGATTTCTTGAGCCAGCACTAAGATTGATTCTATTCACTAATCAAAAGATTTGACCCATGGCCAATTGGATGAAAGCAGCGGTTAGCTACGGTTTCGGAAAACCACTGGTAATTGATGAGATCGTCATCGACGATCCCAGGGAGAATGAAGTAAAAATCAAGGTAACTGCATGTGCGATCTGCCACAGTGACATTATGTATATGGATGGAGCCTGGGGAGGCAGGCTACCGACTGTCTATGGTCATGAGGCATCAGGTATAGTCGATTCATGTGGCGATGGGGTGACCAAAGTGAAGCCAGGAGACAAGGTGATTGTTTCCCTGGTACGTCATTGTGGCAATTGTTTTTTCTGCGAACACCACCAACACAACCTCTGCGAACACCAATTTCAGACGGATGAACCGCGACGTTTGCAGGCAAGCAATGGAATGGATGTTCACAGAGGACTCAGAACCGGCTGTTTTGCAGAATATGCGATCGTTCATCAGTCACAGGTCGTTGCAATTCCGAATGAAATGGACTATGCCAGCGCTTCGCTACTGGCGTGCGGGGTCATTACTGGATTTGGCGCGGTGGTAAACATTGCGGCAGTCGAACCGGATTCTCATGTCGTAGTGATTGGTGCAGGGGGTGTCGGTATCAACTGCATTCAAGCCGCTCGCATTGCATCCGCGTCTTCCATCACAGCGATTGACATAAATTCGGATCGTCTCACCACTGCCAAATTATTCGGAGCGACCGATACCGTCAATTCCACTGACTCTGACCCGGCAGACTCTATCCGGGAACTCACCGACAATCGTGGTGCGGACTATGTGTTTGTCTCAACTGGCCAGCCAGAAGCGACGGCCGGTGTTTTTCGTTTCCTGCGACGAGGCGGTACGCTCGTACTGGTTGGCATGCCGCCAGACGGTGCTGAGTTTTCCATGGAGTCGGTCGAATTCATCGACGCAAATCAGTCGATTCTCGGTTGCAAGATGGGTAACCCGGATCTCGAATCTGACATTCCCAAGCTGATCGGATTGTATGATTCGGGTGACTTGGAACTGGATGCACTGGTTACAGGGAGATTTTCACTTGAAAACATCAACGATGCGATCGAATCGACCCGCCGGGGAATCGGAATCCGCAATGTCGTGATGATTTGACTACGCTGTCGTGGCGGCTGCAAACTTGGATTCTTGATCGACGACATCCGATAATTGATCCGCTATCTGACTGATTTGATCAATGTCATAGCCTTCGACCAGAATTCGAATAGCCGGTTCGGTTCCCGACGCGCGCAACAAAATCCGACCTTGCGTGCTGAGTTCGTTCCTGGCTACATCAACTGCCTCAAATGTCTTGGGCCAAACACTGGCTTCAATCCCTTTGATGGGGGAACTCTGGTTTCTCAGATAAACATTTCTGGTCACTTTTGGGACGAGTTTCAGTTCCTGTGCGAGTTCTTTCAGTGTCTTGCCCGAATTGACCACTTCCGCAAGCACTTCCAGAGCCGCAATCAATCCATCCCCAGGGATTCCTGCTTCACCGTTTAGTATGTGACCACATTCCTCACCACCCAAATTCCATTTCAGCTCTCCCAAACGCTGCGAAATGAATCGATCTCCAACGTCCACACACTCAAACGGAATTTCATTTGCTTGCAGAGTATCTCTCAGACCCATGTTACTGAGATGGGTTCCAACTACGCCACCGCGTAACAGTCCCTTTCGCTTCCTTGCAATTGCAATAATGAATAATATCTGATCACCGTTGATCAGGTTACCCGCCGCATCAACCATGACAACCCGATCACCATCACCGTCCAGTGCAATACCAATATCGGCATGATGCTCCAGTGTAAGTTTCCGAATGTTCCCGGGACTGGTGGAGCCACAATCTAGATTGATATTGAATCCACTCGGTGTGTCCGCTACAGATACGACATCTGCGCCGAGTTGGGACAACAACATAGGACCAATCTTGTAACTTGCTCCATTTGCACAGTCTATAACGATTCGTACTCCATCCAGTCGGCTAGGAGCGTTGGCGGATAGGTAGTGGACATATTGGTCGACAGGATCGTCAATTCGACGAGCTTTGCCAAGTTTATGGGCGTCAACCACTCGAATCGGACTGTTCATTCTAGCCTCAATTTTTCGTTCGATCGAGGCAGGAATTTTCAATCCGTTGGACAGGAAAACCTTCATTCCATTGTCTTGTACAGGATTGTGTGATGCGCTGATGACAACACCGGCGGTTGCTCGGGTCACTCGGCTGAAATAAGAGACTGCAGGTGTGGATACCGGACCCAACAACGCAATATCAACACCCGCGGACAGCAAACCGCTTGTAAGTGCTGATTCGAGTACGTAACCAGATACGCGGGTATCCTTACCAACGATGACTTCACAACGGTCGTCGGTCTGCTCCTGTAATACGGAGCCAAGCGCCCATCCAAGCTTCAATACCGTCTGGGGTGTGATGGGTTCACTACCGAACTTGCCGCGAACACCATCAGTACCAAAGAGTCTCATTGATCACTCCGGTTAGAGTCACAGTGTCAGGTTAACAATTGAGGCTCGTCAATTGTCATGGGTTGAGAGAAATAGAAACTTACGAAGCTTCTCCGCTTGCGGGGCGATCCATTTGAGGTTTGACTACTGGCTTCCTTCGTTTGCCGTTAGTACCGTCGTCGGTTGATGAAGAGGAATCATCCGCTTCAGATGTCGGTGGCTGGGGAGCGTTCCCGGCCATGATGTCATCAATCTGATCAGATTCCAAGGTTTCCCACTCCATCAGAGCATTCGCCATTACCTCGATCTTGTCCTTGTTAGCCTCAATGATAGATCGGGCTCGCTTATATTCCTCGTCGATGATGCGGGTGACTTCCTGATCAACCCGTTCAGCGATCGCATCGCTGAGATTCTGATGTGTGGAGACATCACGCCCGAGGAATACCTCAGATTGATTATCGCCATAAACTCGTGTTCCCAACGAATCGCTCATACCCCAACGAGACACCATTTTCTGAGCCAGGTCAGTTGCCTGTTCAAAGTCATTGGAGGCACCTGTGGTCATCTGATCCATGAAGATTTCCTCGGCGATCCGGCCGCCCATCAGTACGGCAATTCTCGCAAGCAGATACTCTCGATTGTGGCTGTATCGATCTTCTTCCGGCAATTGCATGGTGACACCGAGCGCTCTACCCCGCGGTATGATCGTAACCTTGTGAACGGGGTCGGTATGTTCGAGTACCTTGGCAACGACTGTATGCCCTGATTCGTGATATGCGGTGTTCCAGCGCTCCTCCTCCGGCATTACGATTGAACGTCGTTCGGCTCCCATCAACACCTTGTCTTTCGCCATTTCAAACTGTTCCATTGTTACAGTTTTCAGATTAGCTCTAGCTGCAAACAATGCAGCCTCATTGACAAGATTTGCAAGATCGGCGCCCGAAAAGCCCGGAGTTCCTCTAGCGATAATACTTGAAACGACATCTTTACCGACGCGCACCTTTTTCATGTGCACATTCAATATCTGCTCGCGTCCGCGAATATCGGGGAGTGGTACATGTACCTGCCGGTCAAAGCGACCGGGCCTTAGCAGTGCCGGGTCGAGCACATCAGGTCGGTTGGTTGCCGCTATTACGATAACGCCATCGCTGCCTTCGAAACCATCCATCTCGACCAGTAGCTGATTCAGGGTTTGTTCACGCTCATCGTGACCGCCACCCAGTCCAGCCCCACGCTGTCGACCAACGGCATCAATCTCATCAATGAAAATGATGCAAGGTGCATTCTTCTTGCCCTGTTCGAACATATCGCGCACACGCGACGCACCGACTCCGACAAACATCTCAACAAAATCCGATCCGGATATCGAAAAGAAAGGTACCTTCGCCTCTCCCGCAATCGCCTTCGCCAGCAACGTCTTACCCGTTCCCGGATTCCCAGTCATCAGAACACCTCGGGGGATACGTCCGCCGAGATTGGTAAACTTGGCAGGTGAACTCAAGAATTCCACAAGTTCGCCAACTTCTTCCTTGGCCTCCTCGACACCTGCGACATCCTCAAATGTGACACGGTTCTTATCCTCGGTCAGCATGCGTGCCCGACTCTTGCCGAAACTGAGCGCACCTCTGCCGCCACCGCCTTGCATTTGGCGCATGAAGAAAATCCACAATCCGATAAGTAACAGTAATGGGAACCAGCTGATAAACAATTGCATCAGCAAGGACGGGGATTCCTCCTTTTGAGCGACTATCGTCACACCAGCCGAAACCAGATCATCGACGAGTTTGGGGTCATTCGGCGAGTATGTCACAAAAGGTGCACCATTAGAGAACGTACCGCTGATCGTCCGACCATCAATTACAACTTTGCTCACCCGACCGTTCTTGACATCTGTGAGGAATGTCGAATATTCCAACTCTTTGCGAGATGTCTCCTCAGACGGTGTGAAATTTTTGAAAATCGCCATCAACACCATCGCGATGACAACCCATAAAATTAGATTTTTCGTTAAATTACCCAAATCTTTTCTCTTGCTTTCGCTAGTATCGTGATTATTTCAACCCTGTCGACAAGGTAGTGGGGACAACACCGTGAGTTTACAAGCCTCGAATCGACTATTTTCCAGTTTGGACTTCCAATTTTAGCAAATTTCAAACCTTGTCAATGAATGTTGTTTTAAGAACTTACGGAATTCTGTTTATTGACGCGGTGTTGAAACGAGTCACGACGAAAGCTGTACAGCGCTTCCGGGTCGACTGAAACATCAATTACGACTGGACGATCACGACCGATCGCACTGTGAACAGCGTCGCCGATTTCCTCAACCCTATCGACCCGCAAGCCTACCGCGCCATAGAGTTCCGCTATTTTATCAAAAGGCGGGCTGCTCACATCGGTACCGATATAGCGCTCATCAAAAAAATCACGCTGGTAGGCTTTTTCGGCGCCCCAACACCGATTATTCATAACAATGGTAATTGTATTGATGCTGTAGTCAACCGCCGTACTCAGTTCTGATAACGTCATACCGAATCCCCCATCACCCATCAGACTGACGACGGTACGATCCGGCATCGCTAGTTTGACTCCGAGACCACAAGCAAATGAAAATCCGACTAGGCCGAAATCTAAAGGTGTGAACAAGGAACGAGGCATCCGGTAGTTCATCGCGTCAGTAGCTTGAAGACAGAGCGTTCCCGCATCCAGCGTAAACGCGGTATCTTCCGGTAACGTGTCGCGCAGTACCTTGAACAACGCGTTTGCCTGGATCGGATTCACATCCAGTGCGGCATCAGCATCCCGTTTTTCAAGATACGCTAGCCTTTCGGTCTTCGATAGTTCTGTCCAGTTATCTGCCAGTCTCAGCAGTTTCAATTTTTTCAGGCATTCAGTCAACTGTGTCGCTGTGGTGCTCGCATCTGCCCAGATACCGAGTGATATAGGGAAATATCGTCCGATTGCCGAGGCTTCCTGTTCTATCTGGATAATTCTCGCCTGTTGATTAATATTGTCATAGGAATAGAATGTCGAATTGAATCCTAGCCTTGTACCCAGTGCCAAAATCACGTCCGCTTCCCGCACCAGTCTGGAGGCAACCGGATTACCTCGGGGACCCATCTGACCAATGTTCAAGCGATGACCAAACGGTACTGCGTCGCCGTGTCCCGGAGAAGTCACAATCGGAGCATTCAACAATTCCGCCAACACCAAGGTAGGTTCGCAGTCACCGGAGTTTTTGATTCCACCTCCTGCCACAATAACCGGTTTTGCCGCTTCAGCGAGAATTTTCGCAGCTTGCGCGATCTGCTCAGCACCAGCGGCAGCCGCACTCTCCGAACGATACTGTTCAGGCAATTGAAAGCAATCGAAGTCAGCAGACTTCGCAAGAATATCTCGAGGAATGTTGAGATGTACTGGCCCCCGTCGCGGCGTCATCGACACACGAAATGCCTCGCGCATCAATTCTGCTACCCGGGATGTTTGAGTGACCGTCCACGTTTTTTTTGTGATGGGAGCGAATAGAGACTGCTGGTCGACTTCCTGAAATGCGTCTCGATGAATGTGCTCGCTTGACAATGCACCGGCAATCGAAATCACAGGGGAGTACGCGGCCTTGGCTTGCGCCAGGCCAGTCACCAGATTGGTGGCACCTGGTCCGTTCTGCCCGGCTACGATCACACCCGGCTTACCAGAGGCTCGGGCATATCCGTCCGCTATATGAACGCCTGTTCTTTCATCGTGTACGCCGATGTAATCGATTTCCGATGCGTCGTACAATGCATCGAACAATTCCATCGCAGCCGAACCAATCAATCCGAAAACATATTCGACAGATTCAGCACGAAGACATTCAATCGCAGCCTGCCCTCCAGTCAATCGTGCCACAGATTGTTCTCCACGGTGTAAATGATTTGTTCCACCGTCGCCACGTTAGTTCAGGCTGTTGGCGAGAAAGTCTTCTATCGGCGTGAGGAATGCTGCCGGGTCTTCCAATAGTCCAAGATGTTGCAGTTCTGGTATGATCTCAACTCGCGAATTGGTTATCTCGGAGGCAATTGCATACGACATTTGTGGCGTACTGCCAGAATCATTTTGGCATGTGATCACCAGCGTCGGTAATGCCAGTGGGGGTTGTGGTCGAATTAATTCGGTAATGCCTTTGGCCAAGACTTCTCTTGATTGAAAATAACTTACCGGATCATTGTTACAAACCCAAACCCTGACTTCACTGATCACAGCCGGCATCCTCGACCTAAAATCGGGCGTGAACCAACGAGCAATCGATTCTTCCAATGTCCCTTTCGCTCCTCTCTCAGCTGTGGTTTTTATACGCTTTTCGATGACTTGTTGTTCATCAGGGCCCCGAACATGTGGAGAATTCAGTATCACCAATGCACTGACGCAGTGTGGGAAATCCATCGCAAAGCGTCTGTTGATCATACCACCAAGAGAGAAACCGATCACTACACATCTGCTGATTTGAAGTTCATGCAGCAGATCATTCAGTTGCTTGGAAAACAGACTGAGTGAAATTTCCGACGGCGCGCGGCGACTATCGCCATGGCCGTGTAGATCATATGTCAAGACGCGATAGCGACGAGACAGCGCTGGTACGTAGTCCCGCCACATTTGACGATTCATACCCAGTCCGTGGACCAGAACAACCGCAGGATTGCTTGGTATTCCAGCCAGATCGTAGGCCGTTCCGTTTGTTGATTCAGGCATTATTTCTTTCCCACTCAGTTCAGATGAACTCAGGAATCACCTCATTGCAGAACAGTTCAAGCGACCGTTTCTGAAGATCGTGCTCCAATCCCATACTTGTCAGATATACAAAATCGTCCACGCCCAAGGCCTCATACGTTTTAAGTTTACGGATAATTTCTTCGGGATTTCCAAGCATCAGATTTTGCTCAAGCATGAACGGTTCGTACTGCTCTTTTCCCGAGAGCTCATCCAGCGGTATCTGCTTTGGAAATCCATTTTTGACATCGCCAAGATTCAAAAAAAGATTCTGAAACATACCCATGCTTTTTTGGATTGCGGCTATTGCAGCGTCGCGATGCCCGGAACTGCTGTATACCGAAGTGTGCCGCATCATGGCAAATACAGGACGATGCTCTGCGTTGGATTTCGCCATAGACTCAACCAATCGTGTCTTGTAAAGTTCCACCTCGGAAAATGGCCGGGTAATCGGCCACGATATGATGTTGCAACCATTGTCCACCGCATAGTCGAATGTGATTGGCGCTCTGGCGGCCACCCATATGGGCGGGTGAGGAGTCTGGACCGGCTTGGGAACTGAAGTTGATGACGGAAATGACCAGAATTCACCATTGTGTTCGTAATCGCCCTGCCACAATTTCTTCAGTACCGGTAGCATTTCGTGGACATATCGGTACGCATCAGATTGTTTAAGACCAGGATGCATGCGATCGAACTCTCGCTGATAGGCGCCTGAACCTATACCGAACTCCAAACGACCGTTGCTGATAAGGTCAACCAAAGCCGCTTCGCTTGCGAGATTGATTGGATGCCAGTATGCCGCGACCGCGACTGCACTGCCAAGACGAATATCGTTGGTATGGGCAGCCCACCATGTCAAAATCTGAAAGGGATTCGGAGCAATGGTCATTTCCAATGCGTGATGCTCTGCGGCCCACACAATTTTGAAGCCACCGCGGTCCGCAATCTGCACCATTTCGAGTGTATGTCGGATGACAGACGGCATGTCGATGCTGTTGTCCATCCGTTCCATGTTGATTGCCAGCTGAAATTTCACTTTATATGTCTTCCATTTGATTCGCTAGGATTCGGTTTGACTCGTCACCCGGCAAGCTATTCCAAGTGGTGTAATTGTGTTGTGTCAAAAACGCCAAATATACACTCCCAAATGCCTTGAACTTCACTCTCTAAAAGGAAATCGGAAATACAGCAACTTTGTCTGCATGCTAATCCTTATAACGAGTATCGATTCGCAATCATATAGGATTCCTGGCTCCGGGAACGCGAAGCCTTGGGCTTGAAAACAGCACAGGTTGCAAATCTTGACTCGCACTCCCGTTTCAGCTTGACGGAGTCCTGGTCCTGAAAAAATTTAAACACCAGCGCCCCTCCTTTCGCAAGTACGAGATCGCACACGTCGAATATCGCTTCGTAGAGCTCAGAAAAGTTCTTTGAATCCACGCTTGAAATACCAGTCAGATTTGGTGCCATATCAGAAAGTATCAGATCAATTTTCTGACTTCCAATCGCTGGCAAGAGATTCTTGCGAGATTGCTGTTCAGTGATATTGGATCGAATGAAGTGAACTTGTTCCAAAGGTTTCAATTCAAGGACATCTACCGCGTACACCTTTCCACCCGAACCGATGCGCGAGACGGCATACTGGCACCACCCTCCGGGTGATGCTCCCAAGTCAAGTACCGTCTGATTCAAACTGAACAGATTGAATCTGAGATCTATCTCCTGAATCTTGAAATACGAACGGGACCTGACACCCAAACGAACCGCTTCGCGTACAAATCCGTCCGAATCTTGCATTTTTCGCCAACTGGACGATCGCTTTGAATTCCGCGCAGTTTTCGCCACGAGACAAATCCTAGTGTTGATTCAAGATGGACAGTGAGAACGTCCGTTTTCCGGACAATGAACGGCTAACACAACTGACCGGCGAAAAGAGCACCGAATCCGTTAATCACACATTCGCCGTCGATCAGTTCAATGGCGTTCCACATTGTCACGCCATTTGCAGTGAAGACAGGAAGTCCTGCCGCATTCTCAAATCGTTCAATAGCGAACAGCGAAGGCATTGCAGTGTCCGGTATCAGCAGAACCTCTGCGCCGGTGTGCATCGCTTCGGGAATGTTATCGATAATGAATTCAGGTGTAAACAATGCCGCGTCCCAACCTGCCGGAGCGCCCAGCCACTTCATTGAAAGCACCTCGATCCCATATTCGTTGAGAAAAGAGACGAAAGTTCGTGAAGCCGACTCAGGATAGGTCGAAAGAACGCTGACTTTTCTAAATCCGCATCGCTGCAAAGCCTCAATGAATGCCAGCGAGGTACTCCCTGCAGGTATGCCCAGTGTTGTCTTTAAAACTTCAACCTGCTGCTTGGCATGGTGGCTTCCCATAACAAAGCTACCGCTGGTACAAGGCCAATACACACAATCCATATTTAGTGTCTCCAACCGCCGAGCCGCTTCTACCAGCCAGTCCAGCCGAGCTGTCCGCTCTAGTGCCTTGATATCATGGTCGTTGTCTCCGGTGCCACCGACGCGCGTGCAACTGACGTAGAGTCTGACATGATCAGCGGCATGTTCCAGAAAACCATAAAAATCTTGTTCGGCACCGCCACCAGGCCACACGAATCCAAGTCTCGAAGTTCGCTTACTCATTTGAGAAAATCCTCATGGCATGTCGCGCATGCTCCAAAGTCTGTTCAACATCGTCATTACTATGAGCGGTCGACAGAAACCATGTTCCACGCGCTGTAACCCGGGTGCCGGCAGACTGAAGTCTGGCATAGAATCGATTTTTTCTAGCATGGTCTATGCCTGCAAATTCGCGGTAATTCCTGATGGTGCCAGTCGCGGCGAACAGCGGGTGAAAGACGGTTCCCAAGCCCTGAATCGTCATCGTCTGTCTAAAGTCAGATGCGATCATCCGCAACCCCTCCATCAGGTGCTCACCAAGCGAAGTCATATGTTGGTAAGCCCTACCTTGATTTGCCTCCAACTCACCGATGGTCGCTAATCCAGCCGCTACTGCGACGACATTGGCATTATAGGTGCCCCCGTGCATGACTGATGCGGTATGTAGCAGGTCCATAATCGACTTCTTGCCCGCCAGTACCGCGAGCGGGAAGCCCGCCGCCAATGCCTTGGCAAATATGGCCATATCCGGTGTGACACCAAACAATCCCTGTGCACCCGCAAGTCCGACACGGAACCCGGTAATTACTTCATCAAAGATCAGCACAGTACCACAATCGGACGTGATTTGTCGCACTCCTTCCAAGTAACCGGGTAACGGTAACATGGCACCTGTATTGCAATTGATCGGTTCCATCACGACAGCTGCGATCTCATGACCTCGATTTCGCATAACCTCCGCAAACAAGTCGAGATTATTCCATGGCAGTGTAACCACATCTTCAAGTGCTCGACTGGACTGCCCCGGTGTCTGCGAAACACTGATCGGGTTTGACTCTTCACCGACTTGATCGAGCGGTGGATTAACGCTGACAAAAATATTGTCAGTCCAACCGTGGTAGTGTCCTTCAAATTTCATGATCTTTGCACGACCCGTGTATGCCCGCGCAAGTCTGACAGCTGCCTGAATCGTTTCAGTTCCGCTCGAGGCAAAACGAATTCGCTCGGCACAGGGCACAAGATCGCAAATCTTCTTCGCCAGATTTGCTTCCAGTTCCGTCTGACCGGCGAATAACTGGCCCATCGACAATGTGGAAACGACTTGATCCAGAACAGATTTCGGTGCATGACCGAGTATGATCGGTCCATTCCCCAACGCGTAGTCGATATACACATTGCCGTCAGCATCCGTAATTCTCGAACCCTCTCCTTTGGTGTAATACAGCGGAACCGGGCTCTCGCCATAACCGCCATATCGAAAATTGCTACTGACGCCCCCTGACAGATAGCGGGCACCATATTCAAATAGCTGCTGTGATCGTTCGAATTTCAATTTTATTCCTCTATTCTGACCAGTTCGACCGGCAAAGAACTCAACACTTCGGCTCCATCGTCGGTTACGACAAAAGTTTGACTCAGTCCGACTCCCATCTTACCGTTGACGCGAAGAGTCATCGGGATGTGGAATACCATCGCCGCTTTAAGAGGACGGTGATTGTTCACGACAATGGCGAAGCCGGATTCCTCTCCCCATGTCGGCGGAAATCCAATACCAACGGGATATCCGTATACTTCGTGGAACAGAATTCTGTCTCGAATAGGGGCTATCCTGGCTTGCGCGACTGAAGCGACTTCAGATGCCAGTACCCCAGGTCGCACCGCGTCGAGCATAGCGGCGACTATTTCCTGCTCCAACGCCTCGAATTCCGCAACTTCGCTCGGAACATCCCCAAGAACAGCGGTTCGCATCAGCGGTGCGTGATACCAGTTAAGACTCGGTGAACATTCAATGAATATCGTTTCACCCCGTGAAATTTTATGACCGTTGTTGCTGTTGTGCGGCATGCCAGCCCGATATCCCGCGGAAACTATCGGATAGACAGAAAAACCGAGGCTGTCGGCTCGGATGAGCTCGCCCGCTACCTGCGCGGCAATCTGAGAATCCGTCACGCCGGTACGAATTTCGGCAAACCCCGCTGTTATTGCCCTATCGGTAATTACTGCAGCAGCTCGCATGATTTCAAGTTCCGCTTCAGATTTGATGTTGCGAACCATGTCGACAATACCCGAGCCATCCACAACGTTGTCAGCGCCCAAGGAGTCCTTGAGCGCATCATGCATTTTGGGAACGAGATAGCGAGTCTGAGTTTCGATTCCGATTACACCTGTATGCAATCCGCGTTTGCGTATTGCCTGAACAGTCGCCTCGATTGGGTCTGCGTGAGTACTATAGAGATCGAGGTCGGTGGCTACTGCAGTTGCTTCGAATCGACCTCGTTCAAACTGCCACAGCACCATGAACGGTGACCCGCCAATCGGCATTACAAGACACTGATAATCCCACAAATTCAGCGTATGATGTCCGCTAAGGTACAGAATGTTGGGGGCAGAATGCAGCAATAGCGTGTCTATGCCCTGCACCGCCATCTGATTGCGCACTTTCTGGCGACGTTGCTCAAATTCCTGCTCCGAAAACACCTCTTCTCGGGGAACACTCATTTTGGCTCCTTATAGTTATAACAGGGTATAGGTCACTGCAGAGTCCAGCGGAAATAGCGGACGATTCATCGCGCGGTAAGACAATCGTCCAGCTCGGGCAGGACATGCACCAGGCGAGTCCACCGAGATCACTTCCTGAGCGATTTCGCCATATGCCGCTTTCCAGGCGATCGCCGACTTGACTACAATAATATCCTGTTGTGTCGGCTCAATACCGACGCATCGCAGTTGCTCCGCGTCAAATGGCATGGTACGCAAAGATGTCAGTACAATCTGAACATTGCCCGCCTCAACCACCGCGGTCCGTCCCATCTGAGTCACACATCCTGTCATGTATGATCCCTTGTGCACGTACTGGCCATCAGATATAGTTCTTACGAAGACTTCAATTTTCAAGGTAGGTCCATGCTGATTGTCGGTCTTACCACCAATAGAGGCGACGAAACGATTTCCGACACCTGCTGTTTCTGCTGCCCCAACTGCTTCCGGGTCGGCAACTACCACGACAGAACGGGAATTTGACGAGTTTAGCAGCGCTTCCAATACTCCGGTCGCATCTCCAGCGGCACCTCCACCGACGTTGTCTGCGGATTCGATAATTACAACGGGTCGGACACTTGAATTCTCCGCTCTCTGAACACCCTGTTCAACCGTAACAGTCTGTGACGAGAAGCACTCTCTGGAATCCCAAATCTTGCGCGCGAGAATGTCGGCTGCCGAGTTTGTCGATTCGATCGAATTTCCATAAACAATTACCGAAGCCCCAAGATAGGATACATCACAGTAAGGGAAACCCATCGCGACCGAACCACATGTTATTTCAGGGTTTGATTCAATTTCATTCAGTTCAGACATGATGGTTCGCATTGGTTCACTGTCTGTCTGCTGATCAAGTGGCAACGTCAATAGAGGAATTTTCCTGAATGCGCAATGTGGTACCGTACCCTTTTCGATGATATTCATCATGATTCTCGCAGCTTCCCTGCCGCGCTGCGCCATATCGGTATGTGGAAAGGTGTCATAGCCGATCAAGACGGATGCGTCATGTACCATACGTGCGCTGACGTTGGCATGGTAGTCGAACGTTGCAACGATAGGGATACTGGCGCCGACTGCCTGCCTGACGCACTCCAAAATGCCAGCTTCGAAATCATCCATACCTTCAGCAACCGCTGCACCATGCAGTGCCAAGATAACCCCATCTACCGGCTCAGCTGTCTTGATTCGATGAACCAGTTCATTACACAAACGCATCGCAACCGACTGTTCAATTATTCCGGATGGAACCGCTGCCGCATATAAAGTTGGAAATATCGAGATTCCAGGTTCGGACAATTCAGAAATAATTCCGCCAAGTTCTGTATTCGTATCTCGATAACGACGAACTAATTGTTCATCCCGTACCAACTGATAGTGAACAAAATCTTCGTAGGTTGTCTTGACACTGGAAAACGTGTTGGTCTCGTGCCAGATACCGCCGATGGCGATTTTCAGATTCTCAAGTTTACCCATCGTTAGAATGCTTGGAGTCGCGTCATTATTTGGAAATCTGAATAGTTATATTCTAATCTTTTGATTTGTATCTTAATATCAATAGGATAACAGACCACTTTCCCAAGTCCTGGAATCACGCGTCAATCTCAGAATTGACTAATTGGAAAGTACCAACACAAAAATTCAATAGACATTCCAAACAGGTTATACTTGCGAGCAGTCGTTATTCAGGGTACTGATATGACCGCCGGAAATAAAAATCAGAAATTAATTCATGTGACACGGAACAGCGCAACTCGCATTCCCGGTCGTCGAGAATTTTTCACCTATCGCGATCTCCGCACAAAGGAAGGTAGCGTGGGAAGAATGCACGCGCAGACAATGGCAGCAATCAAAGGTATGACAGAACCAACTGGATGGCACTACCATGAGTGTGAGTCCCAGTTTCTGTATATTCTCGGTGGATGGATCGACATGGAATTCGAAACCGGTGAGAAAATTCGCCTCTCGGAAGGTGACTCATTGTACATTCCAGGTGGTATGCGACACAACGAGACGGCGACTTCGGATGATATGGAGTTGCTGGAGATATCGATACCGTCAGTCATGGGCACCGTTCCGTGCGAAGTACCGGAAGGAATGTCGGTTGGGGATTAAGCGGTATCCGAAACCTCGAATAATCAGTAAAAAAATTTCTGGCGATTTCCATGAGCGACAAATTGAAATACGTACGAGTCGGCATGCGCCGAAACGGTGCCAGTGTGAAACTGAAACTGCGCTGGGACAACTCGCCCCACACCTGCCAGGTGATCTGCGATGCGCTACCTTTCGAAGGCGACATGTGGCATGCCAAGTATGCCAATCACGAAATTTACACTCTGCTACCGGTCGAGGAAATCTTCGGCAAAGACCCACCAAAAGAATGGCTCTGTATGTTTCCGGCGCCCGGTGATCTAATGTACATATTTCATCCGGATGGACTTCTACCCCCCAACGTATGGACGCCCGGCAGTTCTCATCGAATAGTGGACATTGCGCTGTTTTATGACCGTGGAAATAATCTTTACGGTCCCAGCGGTGGTAATACCGGTAACATCTTCGCGACAGCGGCTGACATCGATGAACTCGAAGCATTTGCCGAAAATTGCCTGCAGGTTTGGAAAACAGGATTTGAAGGGGAAATCATGTATGTGGAAGCCGCTGAATAATGGGCTGAATCAAACTATCTTCTTTGATGGTTTAAGGCATGCGTCTTAACACATTCTTGGTAATCTCCAAAGTTTTTTCGATGTCTGCTTGCGTGTGAGCAAATGAAATACTGCCCTGTTTGGTTTCGACAGGAAAATGAAAAACGCCGTTGACAATGAGCATTTTTCTGTAACGAGCGTCAAATTTCGAATTATGGTTCAGCGCTATATCTTTCCATGAGACCGGTGCGTGGTCCATAAAATAAACCACGAATGCGGACCCCTGCCGTACGACGGTAGTCGCATAGTCCCTCTCTGAAAATATATCGTTGAGACCTTCTTCCATCAATGCGCCGAGTCGCTCAAGATGTCCATAAATCTCATCTGCGCGGTCTCGCAGTTTCTTTATGGAAGCGATGGCTGCTGCGACCACAAACGGATGCGCGTTGTAAGTTCCTGCGACTAAAACTCTTCGGGTTGGGTCAGGATGAGCCACGAAAGACATGATGCGTGATTTACCGCCCACTACGCCCATGGGGTATCCATTTGCAACCGCTTTACCAAACACGCTCAGATCAGGACAAACCTCGCAAATCGACTGGTAACCACCTAGTGCGTGACGAAATCCTGTCTTGACCTCGTCAAATATCAACAATGCACCATATGCGTCGCACAATTTGCGCACAGCTTCCAAATAACCAGGCTGTGGTTTGACAATTCCGATATTTTGCAGAATCGGCTCCAAGACCACTGCCGCGACATCCTGCGATTTCAGAACATTTTCCACTGCCTCGATATCATTGAATTCAACAACATGTGAATACTGGCCTGCATTCGAACCCATGCCCGCGGAAATTGGTCTTAATTCATGCTCCGTCCCGGGCTCGTGTTTCCAGAGCGCTTCTATCGGGTCCATCAGATTGAAAGCGACACTATCCATCCATCCGTTGTAGCCACCTTGCATAAATAGTATGTGGTCGCGGCCGGTAAATGACCGTGCAATACGAATCGCACTGGCCACCGCTTCCGTGCCGCTGCTGGTTAACTGAACTTGATCAAGATAGGGAATAGAATCTGCAAGCAAATCGGCAATCTGCACCTCCCACGGAGTCATGCCTGCTCCAATCAGCGAATCGCCGCGCTGTATTGCCTCCATTACCGCCTTATCGATATCCGGGTCGCCGTGTCCGAGCAGATAAGGTGCGAAGGCAGCGTGATAATCAATATATCTTCGGTTGGTGTGGTCCCATAGATATGCGCCACTTGCACGCACAAACATCCGCATAGGATCGATCTTGCGGTTGAGCGACATAACACCACCAGCGATCGATTCGACTTGTCTTTGCCTGCTTCCAACGTCCAGCATTCAGATTTTCTCCTATCTCGATTAAATTCAATTGAACATCAATCCAGATGCATTCAATAAGATTACTCCTGCGTGATCATCTCATACCACTTATCCTTGAGGCCCTGCTGCTCAATTGTCTCCAACCATACATTGATGAAGTTGACAAAGTGATATTCACCGGGCAGTACGGCGTAGGCATAGCCTTGCGAATTCAGCGGAGCGTCATCAATGATCCGAAGGTTCATACCTGGATTCTGTTTTATGAAGTTTCTCAATGATGAGCTGTCCGTAAGTACCGCATCGGCGCGCTTGGTGGCAACCTCGAGAAAATATGTTGACAACTTGTCACTGACCAAGGCTTTGACTTCGGCTTTCTTAAAAAATCGCAGAGCGAACGCCTCATCCGCGGTTCCCGAACCAACTGCAATTACCATGCCTTCCTTGTCGAGGTCTGCATGGGATTGAGCATCGGAATCCATATGAACAGCTGTTCCCTGCGTCTCATATCCGGATGGATTTGAGAACAGAACACGCATTGCTCGTTCGGCAGTACGAAACATGGGCGACATGACGATGTCGCACTTATTGGTCTCCAGACTGGGAATCAAAGTTCCCCACTGGGAGTCCACAGCCTTGTATTCGACACCCATTATGCCGGCCAAATGCCTGGCGGCTTCAATGTCGGTCCCAACCCAATCGCCGGTTTTGGGGTCCTTGGCACCCCACGGCAAAGCTTCCGCATGGCAAACCATCAATTCCCCGCGATCCTTGATTACTTGGATACGATCGTCTGCAGAATAGGCAGACCCAACGCCGAGACAAACTAATCCGACACTCGACATCAATGCAATTATCAATCGTTTCATAACTACCCCCTTTGATCTTTAATATCAATTTCACGCTGTCCGATTTGAAGATTCAAATCTTTTGTAGGTGCAAACCACATATTTGTGTGGTTTTTTACGCCAGTGAATTCGATCTAGTTTTATTATGCGTTGACTATTCTATCATATGAATCAGCCCATTCATCCCGCCCGAATTTGCCTTATAAAAATTTCCTAATCCGACCGAAATCTCGAATTTATAGTGTTTTTAACAGAACCTGACCAAGACCGGAGTTGTCAACACTCTGAAAGGATTCGCAGTCTCTGCGTCTACCATGATCCGTCGACCTGACATGTAGAGCATTCGACCCGAAACTTCCTTCGCGAAACCCATCTCGTGAGTAACGATGAGCATTGTCACCCCTGGTTCTGCAAGTTCGCGTATTACATCCAGCACCTCAGCAACCATCTCCGGGTCCAGCGCGGATGTCGGCTCATCTCGTCATCGATACAACGTCTGCTCACTGACTCCCGCTCGGTGGACAATTCGCACACCCGTATCCCCCGTCGCAATAACTGCAACAACACCTCCATACGCTCGTCCGCCATCAATCTCGATCTTCGTCCCATCGGTTCACCTCCACTCTGAATGAACTGGAATAATCACATAGCTCGTATCCATTCATTACGGAGCAAGACACACCTCGTTTATTTCAAAATTACCAAAATTTGATCAGGTCAGAAGTCAACCAAAAACCATATCGCGGTACTGGTAATCTTTGTCGCTATCTGGCTCACCATGTTCGAAATTCACTGTGGCACCGCCACCCAGCTTCTGGACAGTCCGAGAGTCCATGGAGTTGACTTGGATTGCAAGAAGCTCGGCCCGGCAACTTCGAATAAACTGCTATATCCAGCACCGAAGCCTTGCGTTTTCATACTTCTCATCGTAAACACAAAATTGATTCCAGTATCCCCGACTCCACCGTGCACTCCGGCGAAAGTGGTCTTCGTCTCCGACTCTACATAACAGCTTTCTTCTTTATCAGTTGCTGCGTGTGCCGTCAACCAGTATCTTCCATCGAATCCCGGCTATAACCGAGAAACACTGTCATGTCGCCAATACCGTAATTACCTGCGACGAAACTCGAAGTCATTTCAGTCATTGCAGTGTCGTCATCAAGATTAAAATTTGAAACTGTATCCGAATGATTCCGATACGCGATTGCGATTGAGCCGGTTTCCATTAGACCACTGAGTATCGCACCGAAGTTGAATGCGTCTCTGGTCTTAACCGTAGATTAGTCCATGATGGCATTCGCCTGCAGACTGACATTGCCGACAGAAACCGAATAGGACACCGCGTTTGGGTCTCGATCACCTGTCTCTCCCGTGATCCGTATTGGAGCGATTGGTCGACGACTCCGCAAAATGGTTGTAGGCGACGTCCTAGACTTTTCCGACCGTGACGGTGCCGAAACCACCGGAAAGACGTATATTGCGAGTCTGCACCGAACAGCCGTGTTCGGTCTCGATATGATTGAGAAACGAATGCAGATGCCTGACGCTCAGGTCTGGGATTGACAGATGCTCCGGGGACTTGCGGGTTTGGGTCTTCATGTAGGGCACAAGTATGATGAAGATATCACGATAGCCTCTTCTGGTGTTGATCGAAAGGTTTCGTTCCGTGGTGATGTAATCGGTGAAAAACCGTCTCAGCCACGGCGAGATTCTGTGCGCACCAGACATGTTGACATCCGTTGATGTATTGGTTGTAGATTGCTGATGCTTTCTGCAGAAGTTCGGGCGACATGGACAGATAGACCTGGGTGCCGCTCAGATCAGCATGTCCAAGACAGGCCGACAGCGACAGCAGCAGCCGTTGGATGTCGCTCCCCGGCGATACCATGGGTCACCCTGCCGTTCAGCTGACCGATCCCCTTATCGGGCCGGTAGCGGACTTGCACCGCCAAGTCATCCGGCCACCACCACGTGTGCCGGAATAGCGCCAGTTATGGCGCTGTGCGCCATCGCTGGCGCACCACGTAATAAAGCGAGGTGCAAACGCACCTCGCTTCCTCAGAATTACCAGAATCTGATCAGGTCAGAAGTCAACCTGCAACCATACCGCTGTATTAGAAGCCGAAACAATCCCCGAATCCGGGTCATGATGTTCGAATTTCACCGAGGCACCGCCACCCAGACTTTTGGACAGCCCAAAAGTCCATGGAGTTAGCTCGCTGGAAGAGATGATAGAATTATCGTAGGTTATGCTAATTTTCTCGTTTCTCATCGTGAACACATAATTGACCCCTGTGTCCCCGACTCCACCGTGCACTCCGGCGTAGGTGGTCTTCGTATTCCTCGTTGTACAGGTATTAATTGTACAATCACTGTCTGACCGGCTATAACCGAGAAACACTGTCATGTCACCAATTCCGAAATTACCTGCGATGTAATTCGAAGACACAGAAGTTATTCCTACATCCGTTGTCCCTACATCCGGATGTTTCCGGTGCGCAATTGCGACTGAACCGGTTTCCATCAGACCTCCGAGTGTCGCACCGAAGTTGAATGCGTCTACCGTCTTATCTTCGGATTGGTCCATGATGGCGTCCGCCTGCAGACTGACATTGCCGACAGAAACCGCATACGACACTGCATTTGAGAACGGCTCACTTATAGTTCTCCATAATCCATAGTTGCGGTAGAGCGCCTGGTCGACGATCCCGCCAAAGTGGTTGTAGGGGGCGCCCCAGACCTGTCCGATCGTGACGGTGCCGAAACCACCGGAAAGACCGACATAGGAAAGCCGTCCGAACAACGGCTCACTGGCATCGGAGGAGTTGATACGTCGCTCGTATCGGAATACCGCCGTCAGGCCCTCGGACACCTCGCTCGAGCCCTGAATGCCCCAGTGGGAATCGAAATCCACCACGCCAGTATTATTAAGATCATTTGACTCAATTCCAGTTCGGATCGAACCGTACCATGACGTTTGTGCAAAGACGACCGAGGGCATACTCAATAGTACGCCCAGAAGCGATACGGTTAACACTTTCTTCATGATTTTCTCCTGAAGCCAATCGCTGAAAATAATTGTCATATTTGACAATTAGTCACTAATTTTAACCGTAATGCTACGCCAGACTTCACGAATTCGTGAAAATTACGGTCAAAACATTGCCTGCACGGCATAGGTGTTGCAGATATGCAACATCAAGGGTGAATCGGCAGCAGTTCCGAATTCGGAATTTTCTCCTGATCAAGCCCGAATGACACGTTGCACGTCAATGATTGATTTGACAGCTGCACAACAGTTTCCAAAATGACATGACTTCAGACCATGGCCATCATGGTCAAAACTGGGATTGACAACCTGCACAGTCAGTTCCGGACAACGCCTGGTCCGGGAAAAATCGGTAACACCCGGTTCCGATTTGACGACATCGGCACGGCCGCAGCCGGGGCATGCCTCATGCAGTCGTCGTTTCCCGCCCATCAGCGAAAGTTACACGAACGACACGACACCGGCGCCTGCCGCACACTGTTCGGCATGATGCGTTTTCCCACAAACAATCACATCCGCAGCCGTCTTTAGGCGCTTGATCCGGCGTTCGACTTCGCACTGCAGCAACTTGAGGACGCTCAGGGACTCAAATCTTTCCGGCAGACCGATGACCGGCTGCCGACCGCACTGGACGGCTGTGATTTCATCTTCACCGCAATGCCCTCCTCGCATCCGATACTGCATGATTATCTTTACGGACTGCGGGCAGGTCAGCATGGATTGTCCAGTGTGCTGCTTGCGCTGAATCTGATCGCCCTTGCTTTCCATGCCACCTGCGATCAGCTGTGCGAGATCTGGCACAAGTCACGCGAGGTGTCTTCCAGACACCATCGGTTGTTCGTGGCAATGGATTTTCTTAACAACTACGCAATGTTCGACAACTGGCACCAGCGCCCGTCTGAGATTCTCCCGGTCCAAGACCGATCCTGGCCGACCGCTTTTCCAATGTAAATAACAAGGCGTTGACTACCATGATGATCTCATACCGGAACTGCTGGCCCGAATTTGCGTGACAAAAAATTTTCCTGACCCGCCCAAATTCTCGAGTCTATAGTATTTTCGACAGGAACTGATTGAGATCGGAGTTGTCGACACTCTGAAAGAATTCCTGAGTCTCTGAATCTACGATAATCCGTCCACCTGACATGTACAGCATTCGATCCGAAACTTCCTTCGCGAATCCCATCTCGTGAGTAACGATGAGCATTGTCATCCCTGATTCTGCAAGTTCGCGTATTACATCCAGCACCTCAGCAACCATCTCCGGGTCCAGCGCGGATGTCGGCTCATCAAATAGCATCGCTTTTGGCTGCATCGCCAGAGCACGAGCAATCGCCACTCGCTGCTGCTGGCCACCTGACAGATGATTCGGATACTTCGCGATCTGCTCTGCGATCCCTACCCTCCGCAAAAGATTTTCTGCCAGTTCATTGGCATTCTCGGTGGACATTTTTCGTGACATCCGTGGCGCAAATGTGACGTTTTCCCGAATCGACATGTGCTCGAACAGGTTGAACTGTTGAAACACCATTCCGACTTCGCGACGAATATCCTCAACATCCTTTCTGCTACCGGGCAACTTGATCTGATCGATCTGAATCTCGCCACTGTCGATTGGCTCAAGCGCATTCAGTACTCGTAACAAAGTTGACTTGCCGCCGCCCGAAGGCCCGACAATACATACTATTTCTCCCGCTTCGATGTCAATTGATATCTCGTCCAGTGCCTTGAAGTTTCCGAAGTATTTGGAAACACCACGACAATGGATGAAGGGGTTTTCAGCTGCTTGACCGGCACTCATAAGAATTCACATCCGATTCAGTGACCAGTTCGCTGCAATAATTTCTTTTCTGACCTTCGAGCCCACACGCTGAAGGGGAAGATTAAAATGAAATAAAGAACCGCAATAGCCGAAAGAAACTCAAAGTAACTGAGTGTTTTTGCACCGAGTATGCTGGCGACATACGCCATTTCTGCTACCGCAATGGCCGACAGTAGACTGGTTGCCTTCAGTAGTTCGGTCAAAAAATTCACGAAAGCCGGCATCATCCGGCGAATCGCTGGTGGAATGATAATTTTGCGCCAGATATGTAATCGCGGAATCGCCAGTGCGTGCGCCGCATCGACCTGGCCACGAGGTACGGCGAGTACACCAGCACGAAATATTTCGGCAAGGTATGCACCGCTAAAAAGAGAAAGTGCAATCACCCCACAAGCTTCGCTTGAAATTCGCACAGACAGCAACAATGGTAAACAGGAATATACCCAGAATATCAATACCACTTCGGGAATTGTTCTGAAGAAATCAATAAACGCAATAGAGAGACGATACGCACCACCCTGTCCGCTTAATTTTCCAAGACATGCGATCATACCCAGCACAATCCCGATGATCAACGAAATGGCGGAAATTACGATCGTAACGCCGAACGCTTGCAGCAATTCCGGACCGTAGCGGATCAACTGGTCCCATTCAAATCTCATCAGCGTTCCCTTTTTTGCAGGTAATATTCGACACGCAAGGTTCCCTTGCTCATCAAATATCCGACAACAAAATAAATTACTGCGATCGAACTGAAAAGTTCAACAGGTTTGAAAGTGACGTTGCTTATCCTGTTCGTCACAGTCATCAATTCGCTCACGTGCAGTATTGACAGAATTGCTGTACCCTTGAAGAAACTGATCGTCAGATTGACCAGGGGTGGAATCATCGTACGAAGCGCAGGCGGAAGTATTACACGTGTCCAACGAATTCTCGCTGGTAGAGCCAGAGAGTATGCTGCTTCCCACTGGCCTTTCGGTACCGATTCAATTCCGGCGCGAACTATTTCCGTGAAATAGGCACTAGCCTGCAAGGTGATTCCGATTACGCCGCTTTCCAGCGCCGTCGTGTTGATGCCTGTAACAAGTGGCAGCGCAAAATGAATCCAAATCAGCTGAACAAGGAGCGGTGTGTTGCGCCAGATCTCGACAAACGCGGTTACTATCCAACGAAGAGGGGCAAATCCAGACTGACTTGCTATGGCGAGAACCGTACCGGCGAAAAGACCCAGTACCGCTGCACATGCAGTCAATGCCAAAGTCAGCATCAAGCCTTTCAGCAGTACCATCCGATACTCCCAAACAACGGAAAAATCCAACGAGAGAAGCAGATTCCAGTTGAGGAAGTAGGCGGCGAAACCGATCACCCCAAGCAGCACGATCGGAAACCACATCCTGGCAGCGAACTGATTCAATGACACCACCCGAGTAAAAGGTAACTCAGTTATCGTCTAAAATAAAATTGATGTGGTTATATCAACACATCGCGTCCAACAATAATACCTGCCATTGAAATAGAATTCCTGAAAATCGGCTAAGGAACAATTTGTTCAAGTTTCGAATCGATACCCTTTCAATCTTGTTTCGATCAGAGAACAGACTATGCAAATAAACGAAATCACGATCAAAAATCGAAATCCGTACTGACAGGCTATTTAGTGCAATGTGTGTCATCATTTTCGCTCTCAGGAAGAACAAACAGTATCCCTTCATAGTCGCGGCCAATCGGGACGAATACTACAACCGACCGACCATTGTTGCTGACTATTGGCCAGACCTGCCGGAGATTATCGCGGGTCGAGACAAACAAGCCGGCGGAACCTGGTTGGGCTTGAGCCTTACAGGACGATTCGCTGCAATTACCAATCACTATGAACCCGATTCTCACAACCGCAAACTCCAAAGTCGGGGAGAACTGGTTAGTAATTTCCTCGTTACCAATGGGAATTTGGATGAATATTCCCGCCAGCTTCATCAAACACAAAAAAACTACAACGGCTATGGATTAATTTTCGGCAATTTCTCTCATTTGCGATATCAGACAAACAGAGACGGCCAAATTGTGGATATCACCAAAGGAGTGCATGGGTTGAGCAACCATTTATTGAACACACCCTGGCCGAGAGTGGAAGAGGGTAAGCGGAAACTGTTGGAAATCGCCCAATCTGAAGATCAGCTTGAGGCAGATCAGATTTTTGAGATCCTCCTGGACTGCAACGCATCCGGCCCGAATAATTCTGAAGAAATTATTTCAAACCTTGATCAGACAATCAATCCTGCACAGATGCCCATATTCATTCGCCTGAACGACTACGGTACCCGAAGCTCATCCGTCATTCTCGTCGACCGTAATGGAATGGTTACCTTTGAGGAAAGGACATTCGCTCCGTCTTCAAGAAAGATTGTGGCTCAACGCAAATTTGAATTTAAAGTTGCGTGAAAGCCTTTCCTGTTGTTGTCAACCGCGTAGCCGATTAACTTTCAGAACCCTATCGATCCGGCGAAGCCGAGCCAATGTCTTTTTCAGGTCTTCAGCACTTTCGACTTCCACGCTCAGGTAAATCTTGCCGAGTTCCTGATTCTTGATCCGAACTGCATTCACACTAAGCAATTCCAATCCGAGTTGTGTAATCGCAGTGGTTATGTCCTGCAACAGTTCAGGGCGCCCTTCAGCAATCATTTCAATATCGACTGGACGCTTTGAGAATTTATCAAATTCCCAGTTTACGGCAACCAGTCGCTCCGGATGATTTTCAAGCATTCGTTTTATGTTTCCACAATCTGGTCGATGAATCGTAATGCCTCGAGAGACAGTCACATAGCCTATCACGTCATCACCTGGCAAGGGATCACAGCATGAG
Source organism: Arenicellales bacterium (assembly GCA_951813075.1). Taxonomy (GTDB): domain Bacteria; phylum Pseudomonadota; class Gammaproteobacteria; order Arenicellales; family JAJDZL01; genus JAJDZL01. The sequence goes on from OX638343.1 coordinate 1,124,400, forward strand.
GCATAACGTGTCAGAAGTTCCCCCACACCTAAAACTGACAACGGTAACGTCATTGATTCCGATTTGCGCGGGTGTTTGGGGGCCACTGTAACGGGTTCAATCTCTTCGGATAGCTTGGTAATCAGGCTGGTAACAGCATGAGCAGGCTTCAGTTCCTTCATTCCAATTGCCGTCAGCAAATCCTGGCTATGTCTGAATCCGTTGTCGCCTGCAAGTTTTTCGAGGTTGACTTTGGTTAGCCCATGGCGGTTGAACTCTTTCTCAAGCAACAATTTACCCTGCGTCTGATATCGGCCATATTCTTCATGTTTGAACCACCGGCGAATTCGGCCTTGCGCTCTGGACGTGACTGTATAACCTTCATTTGAATTCAGCCAGTCGCGGCTCGGACCACCCGATTTAATAGTACGTATCTCGACCCAGTCACCGTTTCGCAACACATAGGTCAGCGGTACGATTCGCCCGTTAACCATCGCTCCCCGACAACGATGTCCGACTTCCGTATGAACGGCATAGGCAAAATCGATCGGAGTCGATCCCAAGGGTAACTCGATGACATTGCCTAGTGGAGTAAAAGCGAAGACGGTTTCTGCAGAATTGTCGACTGGCATGGAGTCGTCGTCCTTTGAACCGAATATTTCCTCTTTCCAATCGAGAATCTGTCGTAGCAATCTGACTTTTCGATCCTGGTATTCACTGAGTTTGGCGTTTTCTTTGTACTTCCAGTGCGCGGCGACACCAAATTCACAGTCGTTGTGCATTTCAACTGTTCGTATCTGCACTTCCACAGTCTTTGAAGCCGGACCATTTACCGCAGTATGCAAGGAACGATATCCGTTTGGTTTTGGCACAGCAATATAGTCATCAAATTCACCTTCGACTGCCGCCCATGACGCGTGCACCGCACCCAGAGCCAAGTAGCATGAAGCGACGTCGTTTACGAGAATTCGAACTGCACGCACATCAAACAAGCGTTCGAGATTCAGCCCTTTATTCTGTAGTTTGTTCCAAATTCCGTACAGATGTTTGGCCCGTCCATTCACTGTCGCTTTGATGTTTGAACGATCCATCAGTGTTTGTAACTCAGCAACAAACCTGACAATATATTTTTCTCGCTCGGTCCGACGCTCATCAACCTGTCGTGCAATGCGGTCAAATTCCGGGCGATTCAGGTATTTGAAAGAAAGATCCTCCAATTCCCACTTCAACCTCCAGATTCCGAGTTTGTTTGCCAATGGCGTATAGACCGACAGCATCTGTTGCGCCATCGCGGTTTTCTCGACCTCCGACAAATTCTTGGCATCTCTCATCCTTACCAAGAGTTCAGCAAGATGTATCACAACCACTCGAGGGTCATCGATCATGGCGACCAGAATTCTGCTCAAGTCGATTTTGCGTGATGACCTGGACTTTATGTTACCGCTCTCGACAGCCAGTGAAATACTATCCAACTGAGATGCGCTCTCATACAACCGTCGGATGGAGAAGCTAAATCGTTTCCCAATGCGCTCCATATTTGGTTCCGCAATTGAGCGCACACCCCTTAGCACCGCAATAACAGCCATTTCCCAGTCGGCTTCAGCCTCCGCTAGTAATGCGATCACATCAATAGGAACGTCGCTTGCGTCGACCAAGTCCAATCCATATTTTTCAATCACCTCCGTGATTACATCACGGCCAATATTGTTATCCGCCAGATGCCATCGCTTCTGCGTGTTGAATTCTTGTACCAATGCCTCAATCATTACGAATTAACGTTTTTCTCTCTAAATTCAAAAAGATATACACATAAATCATTCGGTCGGCAATATCGGATGCACGAATTCACCAATTCAAATACATCCTGGCGACCGATCTCAATGCTCATAAGCAGGAATTTAATTTCGGTTTCCACTGATTTGTTAACGATCATTTACGACATGCTGACTGCAGATGAAAAGAACCTGTACGAAGTGTCAATGTGAAGCTCAATGAACTATGAGAGTGGTAAAAAATTGTTCAGTCTGAAACTTCCTATTATTTCAACAGATAACAAAGTTGTATACAAACTTTTGAACAAAAATTGTCAATAAATAACCGGTTGAATTTTTTCGCTACAAATTTGCTTCAATCTACCAGACGACGCAATCGCTTCATATTTCAAACCGATTCAGTTCAAAGCGTTCCAGCTAATGGCAATGTAATAGATTCAATCATAATTTACCCGATTTTTCTAAATCTGTGCACTTGACAAATTTTTGATTGAAACTATATTAAAAGACATTCCATTCCAAATTGACAAAAATATTTTGATTAATTAAAATCTTTTTTTCGGTTTTTCACAAATTAAGGGAAAATATTGCAATGACATCAGATTTACCGTTTCTGCTGGAACCTTCTGAACTTGAAGGAATTCTCGGTCAGACTGACCTGCTCGTAATTGATATCGGTGACACCGACGCCTACGAGAAGGAAAGAATTCCGGGTTCCGTGCATGTTGATTATCTGGACATCGTATCCGGTGCAGTTCCTACCAGCGGTACACTGCCACCTGTTGAGAACTTGCAGGATGTATTTTCCCGAATAGGATTGACACGCGACAAGCATGTCGTCGCCTACGATTCGGAAGGTAACGGACGAGCTTCGCGACTGCTTTGGACCTTGGACGTGTTGGCGCATCCACGCACCTCTTTGCTCAATGGCGGTTTTACAGCCTGGAGAAATGAGGGATACCCGGTGGAATCCTCACCACCACCGAGTATCGACCGGAGCAATTACCCGGTTCGTGTAAATGGCAAGGCACAGGCCGACAAGAGCTACATCCTCTCCAATCTCGAAAATTCGAATATTGGTTTGCTTGATGCCAGATCACAAATGGAGTACGAAGGTTTCGACGTCAGGGCGATGCGGGGCGGACACATCCCAGGAGCCCGAAACATCAATTGGCTTGATACCATTGATACGACTCGAAACAATCGCTTCAAGTCCGCCGATGAGCTTCTGCAGATGTTGCACCAGCAAGGTATCACACCAGACAAGGAAATCATCACCTACTGCCAGACCCACCACCGGTCATCGCACAGTTACGCCATGTTGAAATCCTTGGGTTACGATCGAATCCGCGGCTACGCTGGTTCATGGTCCGAATGGGGAAATTCCACTGAAACCCCGATTGAATAACTTGAAGCGTCATCGTCATTTCGCTGGTCTGGTGACGGCAAGCAACGAAATCTGCTGCGGGGCAACCAATAACCGGTAATCAATGACTCAAGCATGATGATCATCCATGTTGACATGGATGCTTTCTATGCGTCCGTCGAACAGCGCGATCAGCCTGATCTGATGGGAAAACCGGTTGTCGTTGGCGGCACAGCGCAACAGCGAGGCGTTGTAGCAGCAGCCAGTTATGAAGCAAGAAAATTCGGCATACACAGTGCTATGCCCTCGAGTCGGGCCACTCGACTTTGTCCGGATGTCATATTCATTCCGATGCGAATGAACTATTACAGAGAAATTTCCGACCAAATACATGAAATTTTACTTCGCTATACGCCACTGGTCGAACCCCTATCTTTGGATGAGGCGTTCTTGGAAGTAACAGACAGCACTAGACTGTTTGGCGGTTCTGCCAATATTGGAAAGCGGATCAAGAATGATATTCTTGCGGAACTGGGGTTGACCGCCTCAATTGGAATTGCGTCAAACAAATTTTTAGCGAAGATTGCAAGCGATCTCGAAAAACCTGACGGATTTGTTCAGATACCTGAGCCATATCAGGAATTTCTTGACACATTGCCGGTAACCCGTCTTTGGGGGGTCGGCAATGTTGCATCGAAAAAACTTACCAAAATCGGAATCCATACCATTGCGGATTTTCGATTGACTGACGAAAAAGTTCTCGAAAAAACGCTTGGACATCGGGCGCAACAACTACTCCGGCTCGCTAACGGGGTAGATGACAGAAAAGTCATACCTGAAATTGAAGCTAAGTCCATTTCAAGAGAAACAACCTTCGTTACCGATATCCAGGACTTTAGAACATTGGAATCCTCACTGATGCATTTGACTGAGGATGTCGCCGCTCGCCTCCGGCGCAAGGGCATGTTTACCCGCACTGTGGGAATCAAATTGAGATTCGCTAACTTCCGCACAATCACCCGTGAAAAGACCCACGCAGAATCAACCAACATCACGCAGCCAATTTGGAAGTCTGCGCAAAACCTGCTTCATAACGCAATCGGCGGCACGAAATTTAGAGTTCGTCTAATTGGTGTTCATCTGCAGTCCCTCGTTTCCGAGCATGAACACAATAATTCGCTTTTCAACCGTACTGAGCTGAATCAGCAAAGCCAAGTGGACTCGGTTGTCGATTCCATCAACGAGCGATTTGGCAAATCGACCGTACATCGAGGAATTGCAAGCGACCCCTCAAAAAATTAGAATCGAAACACAAGGTAACGAAACCAAATTCAACCAGAACTGACGCCGGGTTGAAGTTCGGTTTCAGGGTGGATGAGACGAGGCAATTGGATAAAATCGAAAAATAATTTTGCAGTGCAACGAAATTTTCACTATAAAGAAAATTGAAGAGTCAGCACTCTCACACTTCGCATACTAAAACTCTAGATTTCAACCAGTATCGGGTTGCCGTTGAAGTCGCTTATTCAATCAATTCTATTGCGATGAATACCAAGCCAACAACCACGAATAATTCCGATTTTCCGGAAGAACTCGCGATCGAATCGGGCACGACCGTTAGTGGTCTAATCTCGGCCTCATCATCGGAAGACAATTCTCCAATTGACAATGTTCATTTAGAAGATCATAACGCTTCCTTGGACAATACCGCTCAAGACACTCTATCGTCGTCCGTTATCGACGCAGCAGTTGACACTTCATCGGATGCTTCTGAAAAACAAATCGATGGCGAGCCGGATTCCGTGCAATCAGATTCGCCAGACAAATCTGAAGAATCTTCAGATGCAGAAGTGCAAATAATCGTTCAATCAGAGATAAATACAGAAAAAGAGGATAAACCTAACACAACTGACGCAGAAGATCTCGTAGTTCAAACCGAAAAGTTATACGAAGCTCTGAAAATGGCACTGGAAGACGGGCAACTAAGGGAATGTATTTCGCTATACGAGAAAGCTCAGGCAAAAATAAAGCGTTTGGCCAACTTGAATTACGATTCAAAAAGACTCAATAAAATTAATAAACGAATCAACAGCATTCACGCACAAGTACGAGAACTGAAAGATTGGCGACACTGGGGCATACAGCAGTCGCGACTGGACTTCATCACCAAGTTGGAAAAACTCGCTGACTACGAGGGCAACCCCCTGCAACTGTACAGCCAACTCAAGGATTTGCGGGAAACATGGAATAGTTGGATTAAAGCCGGTGATTTTCCAAACCGCGCAATGCGGGAGAGATTTTCCAACGCTTATGAAGAAGCGTTCAAACCCTGCAAGGCTTACTTCAAGCAGCAGAAAAAACAACGCAAAGCCAACAAGAAATTACGAAAGCAGATTTGCCGACAGCTTGATGAATTCTTTGAAGAGACAGACTGGAGCCAGCCCGATTGGTCAGCGGTTACCGCAACTATACGCAGTGCGCGAAAACAGTGGAAAAATGCTGTTCCGCTGAATAAGAAAGACTGGAACTTAACCAATGCGAAACTGGACGAAATCATTGGAAAATTTGATTCACATCTTGAACGTGAAAGACAAAGAGGCGTCTCGTTCCGACTTCAACTAATCGAAATAGCTGAATCACTCGATTCGGAACCTGTCAAGGTTGCTACGGAAAAAGTAAAGCAACTCCAGCAGGACTGGAAAACTGTCAATGTTCGGGACAAGAAGAAAAAGGAAAAAGAGCTTTGGGATAAATTTCACATCGCATGTGACCGACAATTTCAGCGGCGGACCGAAATTCGAAAATCATTCGAGGGAAAACAGCGGGAATCAACGCAAACAAAAAAGGCGCTACTCGGCGAAATTCGCAGAATTAACAAACTTCCGATTGATCAGATCAAGAGTCATGCTTCAGAGCTGTCAACTATTCAAGATAAATGGGCTGGAGCAAGCGCAACCGGCGGAAAGTCGCGCAGTTCGTTGGATAATGAATTCAAACGCGAGGTTGCAAAATTTCGACAAACCATACGTAAACTAAACAAGATTGAAATTGAAGCGGCACTTGCAGTGTTGGAATCCAAAGCGAAATTGTGTGATGAAATCGAATTGCATGCGGTCCGAGGGACAAATAAGGCGGACGTGCACTCGTATCGCAGCCGGTGGGCTAGTATCGAGGACCAGTGTGGCGAGTTTGAAGAGGCGATTCGAAATCGGTTTGAATCAGCCTGTGCCATGTTTGATGACAGCGACACCAGCAGTTCCAATCAATGGCAACAAAACCTCCAGGACAAACAGGACATTTGTTTGAAACTTGAAATTCTCTCAAAAATCGACTCACCACCTGAGTTCGCTCAAGATCGTATGCAAACTAACATTGCGCGATTGAAATCCGCAATGGTCGATCATAGCGCAACCGCTGACCCTGAAATCGAAACTCGAGACCTATTGGTCAACTACTGGTTGACTGGCGCTGTTCCGGAGCAGGCGCACGAATCACTCAACAAACGATTCAATCGAATTCGCGAGGAACTGTCGAAAAGTTCCTGATACTGTGATATGAATCCACTCAGTATTCTGATATTGCTATGAGCACGATCTCACCGGACCACCTGATTCAGAGCGTCGCTGACGGTCTGCAGTTCATCTCCTATTACCACTCTCAGGATTTCATTGAGGCGATGGTCGGGGCGTATGAGCGTGAACAGTCGCCGGCAGCAAAGGATGCCATTGCCCAAATCCTGATCAACTCGAAAATGGCTGCTGAAGGACACAGGCCAATCTGTCAGGATACCGGCATTGTGGTAGTATTCGCAAAAATCGGCATGGGTGTTCGCTGGAGTACAAATCGCTCGTTACAGGATATGATCGACGAGGGCGTGCGTCGCGCTTATCTCAATCCCGAAAATCCTTTACGAGCTTCCGTTGTCAGCCCTCCTTGGGGCGCGCGTAAAAATACCCGGGACAACACACCCGCTGTCGTCCACACCGAGATGGTAGAAGGTGACAAGGTCGATATCACTCTAGCAGCCAAGGGTGGTGGCTCCGAAAACAAAGCAAAACTTACAATATTGAATCCCGGTCAGAATCTTGTCGACTGGATTTTGAAAACCATGCCCGAACTTGGAGCTGGCTGGTGTCCGCCAGGTATCCTCGGAGTCGGAATTGGTGGCTCTCCAGAGAAATCCGTGGTTTTGGCGAAAGAATCACTGATGGATCCCATCGACATTCAGGAAGTCATGCAACGCGGAGCGAAAACGCCAACAGAGCAACTGCGCTTGAGACTATACGAGGAGATCAATAAACTCGGCATTGGTGCTCAGGGGCTTGGCGGCGTCACCACCGTTCTTGATGTGAAAGTCAAGGAGTTCCCGACCCATGCGGCTTCACTACCGGTCAGCATCATTCCGAATTGCGCAGCCACCCGGCATGTTCATTTCACTCTGGATGGTACCGGTCCCGCACAATACAGTCAGCCACCCATGGATATTTGGCCCGAGATAGTACAGGATCATTCGAATTCCCGTAGAGTTAATCTCGACACATTGAGCAAAGATGAGACCCGCAAGTGGAAGATTGGCGAATCTTTACTCATTTCTGGAAAAATCCTAACCGGTAGGGATGCGGCGCACAAACGAATGGTCGAAATTTTTGACCGCGGAGAGAAGTTACCGGAAGGCGTGGATCTTGAAAATCGATTCATCTACTACGTTGGACCTGTCGACGCTGTAGGTGATGAAGCTGTTGGTCCTGCTGGCCCGACTACCGCCACTCGCATGGATATGTACACCGACCGCGTGATCAAGGAAACCGGATTGCTGGGAATGATTGGCAAGGCAGAACGCGGTCCTGAAGGAATACGGGCGATAAAACGCCACAGTGCAGTCTATCTGATTGCGGTAGGTGGCGCGGCATTCCTGGTTTCAAAAGCTATCCGTTCTGCCCGTGTAATTGCTTTCGAAGATCTCGGTATGGAAGCAATTTATGAATTTGATGTGATCGACATGCCAGTTACTGTCGCTGTCGACAGTGAAGGAAATTCTGTTCACAGCGTTGGACCTCAAAAATGGCGCAAGATCATATCTGAGTTGCCTGTTGCTGTTGCCTGACTAATATTCTCCCCTCACGCATTTTCCTGACGTGGTAGCAGATCTACAATTGCGTTGGCAAAAATTTCTTTACGCCATCCTTTGAATGCCCGACCGTTCCGCTTGCCGCGAACTATAGCCCGAGCCTCTTTGCTTGTGCAGATTAGACTTGATGGCAGACGGTGCTCGTCTGCCAAATTTTGTGCAATCTGCATGATCACTCTGAATAAATTCTTCTCGTCATGCGTAAGACCAGTTTGGGAATTCCATATCGGTTCCGATTCAGGATCAGGCAACGAATGCAAAATCTTCAATATCTCTTTCAACCATTTTGATGATTTCCGTTTTTTCAAACCGATGACTTTGGATGCCTGAACCTCACTCTTCGGTCGTAGACGAACTACATTCAAAATATTCGCATCTGAAATAACCCATTGTTTCGGCAAATCTAATTTTCGAGCTCGATCTTCTCTCCATAGCAACAAATCGCGTACTCGACACTGGTCAGCAATGGTTAGTTCCGCGGCTCGATGGAATGATCGATAGATATCAAAATCTGTCACCTCTTTGCGATAACTCATCAGCAATCGTCCGCACTCTTCTTCCAACCAGGGAGTGCGCGACAACTTGTCTAACTTTGAATTCAAAATTTGCCCTACAGGGATCAGAAAACGAACGTCATCCAGTGCGTACTGAATCTGTTTTTGAGACAGAGGGCGGTTCGTCCAATTTGATCTGGTCATGTCCTTACTCAATTCGATTCCGATTGATTCGCGAACAACATCCTTGTAGGAAACATTTTCGTAACCGCACAACGAGGCAGCAATCTGCGTATCGAATATTCGATATGGAATCGCGTTTATGTCACGAAACACTTCGAGATCCTGCGATGCTGAATGCATCACGATAGCTTTGGAAGTAGAACTTAACAGTTTCACAAGTGCCGATATATCGAGACAGCGAGGCACATCAATGCAGAACGCAATATTCTTGGTCGCCAGTTGCACCAATTCCAGATGTGGTCTGTACGTCCTGACTCTCGTGAATTCCGTATCAACGGCAATCTCGGATTCAGAAGCGACTCTCTCACATAACTGCTGAAGAATCCGACTGTCTTCGATAGGTTTTTCGATTAATTCCATGGCCAATAGGATTACTTGCTGTCTGATGTCAATTATTCTGTTAGCGTATTAAACAGTATCAGAAACGAGTTGACGATCAACTTTTCTGAGGTCTGGAAAGTTCTTCTTGGTGTTCATCGCATATAATTGACGGTTACTGTCGCGATGAAATGACAGAATCAATTTCCAGGATTCAGCGTAACCTATCTAGATTCCTGGTTTCGTTGACGCACCTACTGTGTTCCACATACATGTTCATGGACATTCCGAAACGGTTTGACGATGTCATCGTTGAATAATTCCATTCTCATTATCTCGAAAATGCTTGTATTTTCCGAGAAGCCGCAGAATCTTCCTGCATCGTACGGCCTTGTTGTTTTCTATGCCATCGCTCTTCTGCTAGCGACTTCTTTATTGGGTACACTTGGACAACACTACGAAATATTCAGAGTCGCAGCCGTACAAATTGCCATATTTGCAGCGACTGTCTGGGTGATCCTTCGCCTCTCGGGGCGAGCCGGGCGGTGGAAACAGACAATCACGGCTCTATTTGGAACAGCTTGCTTGATTCGCGCGTTATCGCATTTTCCAATCGCATTTGTGTGGTCAAATGTAAGGACCAGCCCTGATGGGCCTTTATGGGTCGCAATGACAGTCTTTTCTTTTGGACTCTGGACCCTTGCGGTTTCCGTACTAATCTTCAAAGATTCATTGGAAGTATCAGGAATTAAAGCGTTCGCCATAAGTTGCGGAATCGCATTACTCACTTCGATCATAATCATTTCTATCTTCGGAATTGAAGCACCTCAGGTTGGAACGCGATGACACATCTGCACATCATAGGTATTTGCGGAACCTTCATGGGTAATCTTGCGCTCCTTGCTCGAGAGTTAGGCTACAGGGTGTCCGGATCGGACCTGAATGCTTATCCCCCGATGAGCGAACTATTGTCAAAGCAGAATATTGAAGTCGCTACAGGTTATCATCCCGACAACCTGAAAGATCGCCCAGATATTGTGGTGGTCGGTAACACTATCAGTCGGTCGAACCCTGAAGTTGACAGAATGCTGAACCTCGGTATCGAATACATTTCAGGTCCACAATGGCTTTACGAAAACATACTCCGCAACAAGAAGATCATTGTCATTGCCGGTACTCATGGCAAGACAACAACAACTAGCATGGTTGCATGGATGTTGGAATATGCTGGATTCAATCCAGGTTATCTGATCGGTGGTGTGTCCCGTAATCTTGATGCAGCCGCAAAAATTGGCGAAGGCGATTGGTTTGTCGTTGAAGGAGACGAGTACGACACCGCATACTTTGACAAACGTTCAAAATTCAATCACTACCGCCCTAACCACGCGGTTCTCCTGAATCTCGAATTTGACCACGCAGATATCTTCAACTCGATTGAAGACATCGGGCAACAGTTCCAAAACTTCATTCAATTGCTGCCATCCTCAGGCAGCCTTATTGCAAATCTTGATGAAGACTACCTGCAGCATACTGTTGCCGATAGTGCTGTATCGCCTGTGGTTCAATTCAGCATTTCCGGTAATCGAGATGCGGACTGGTACGCAGATTCACAGACAGATGACTACCGAAATCTGATGATTCATTCGAGACTGCACGGAACCGTTGAACTGAGCTGGAATGTTCCGGGCAGACATAACGCTGCGAACGCTTTAGCAGCGATCGCCACTGTCTGCGGAGTCGGAGTCGGTGTGAACGTCGCAATCGATGCGCTCAAGAAATTTAAACCGGTCAAGCGTCGACTGGAATTTCTCGGCAACTTCGACGGGGTTCAGATATTCGATGATTTTGCTCATCACCCCACGGCAATTCGCGCAAGTATTGATGCCATTTCAAACTCAACTTCGCCGAAGCGATTGATCGCAGTATTTGAACCCCGATCAAATTCGATGCGCATAGGCATTCACGGTGAAAAACTTTTTGAAGCATTTGAACTTGCCGATAAAGTATTTATGTATCGCCCACCAAATGTAAATTGGGAGATCAGTGAATCTGCAAAAAATTTTGTTGTTCACAACTCGGTCAATACGTTACTTGACAACCTGGTACAAGAAGTACGAAAGGGTGATTCAGTCTTAATCATGAGTAATGGCGGATTCGATAATCTTCAGAAACGACTAGTTGCTGCCTTGGACAATAATTAATCGTTTCTTAATTGAATCATGCAAGCAATTTCAGAAAATTTTTGAACTGTTTGCCTACAAATTTGTGATGTAGTGTCGGTACACAAGCGAAGATTTCTATAGCAACTTAATAACAGGCAGTTCTAACCTTTGAAGTACGAACTTTGCATTTTTAAAATCAGGAAACAATAGTCATGAAACACCAACGAATTCGTAAAATTCTCCCGAGCATCGCCCTCTATGGGCTTGTGATGTTGATCATCGCAACGCCATTGCAAGCTCAGAACTACATAGAGGGAGAAGATTTTGTAACTATAGCCGCCGACGCGAAAATCAGATCTGATGGACGAGTCGATGTCATGGAATTTTTCTGGTTCGGCTGCCCTTCCTGTTTCCGATTCGAACCAGTTCTACTTCAATGGAACATTCCAAAAGAAGTCAATTTTTCCAATGTTCCAGCCGCAATGGTTGACAGCTGGGTGTTCCACGCCCATGCGTATTATGCGATGGACCTGCTAAAGCTGAAAGATCCATTGATGCAGAAATTCTATGATGAAATTCATGTCAAGCGAAGAAGGATCAACAATGCCGATTCATTTGGACAGTGGGCGAGCGAACAGGAAGGAGTAGATGCAGCAAAATTGATTCAGGCTCTTCATTCTTTCGCGACCAAATCCAAGGTAGCGCAAGCTGAAGCGTTAGCAAATAAATATGGAGTTAGTTCTGTTCCCACTTTAGTCGTAGGACATAAATACAGAACATCACCGGCTATGGCGGGGTCGGATCTACGAGTCCTTGAAATCGTGGAATATCTGGTCCAGCGTATCCTGGCGGAAGAAAGTTCATAGGAATTTATCGAGTATCGATAGATTACACGCACTCATTGTTTCAGTGCAGTCACTTCGATTTCTACTTTCATTCTGGGATCTGCAAGTCTCGCGCTGTACATGGTAGATGCTGGGCGGATGTCGCCGAAATACTCCCGTAGCACAGGCCAACACAGTTGGAAGTCTTGGTAGTCTGGGAAAATGTAGGTTACACGCACCACATCTTCAAAACTACTATGCGCCTCCACCAACACTTTTCTTATATTTTCCAATGTCTGACGGCATTGCTCAACCACATCTTCGGATATTTGCATCGTGTCATAATTGAAACCAGTGGTGCCGGCAACAAAAACCCAAGGGTCAGAACATACAGCCCGAGAGTATCCGACTTTCTCTTCAAACATTGAACCGGAAGAGATCAATCGGCGCGGATTCTGTTTATTGCTCACAATCTGCTTCCAAATTCAATTTGATCAATAGTTTTCAGCCTTCGACAATCTGTGAGCTACGATACCCCGATGTCCTCCAGTCGTGTCTGCGTCTTGATTCTTTCCAATTCACTCTGGTCTGGTAAGAAAGGATAGTCACGAAAGTCTTCACCAGGTCGGTACGAGCCATAGGGACGATTGCAGGCCATCACCCCCTGACGGTCCGGACATCCGTTGGTCATAAAAGCGGTTCCACTTTCGAGCGCCAGACGCGCTGCATCCTGTGAATTATCGATTCTGATTAAATCTCCGGCCGCGTTAAACCGAAGAGCCTCTTGTTTCAGATCGTGCTCCTCAATCAAGTTCTTGACAAATTGTATTCGACGCCACCTTGTCAATGGTGCTCTCGGTACATCCTGCATTTCAGTCCCTGGTTCAGGGTTAAAAGAAAAGAGATATCCAGCGATCTGCTCCTTTTTCAACTGATAGATCATATCGAACATCTCCTCATCGGTCTCACCGAGCCCGACAATAAGATGACAGTTGACCTTCATGGGGCCATAGATTCGACGGGCAGCGCGCACAATTTCCCAGTGTTGATCCCATCTATGAGGACCTTTTGCAATTCTTCCCCGGGTTCGCAAAAACAGATCTTCAGTCACCGCGTCCAATCCCACACCAATAATATCTACACCAGAATCCTTGATTCTGTAAAGATCATCCTCGCAGAGAAGTGTTGCTGTTACCAGTGCCGATATTGGAACCATTGGTGACGCCCTGTGTACTCTGCAAGCCATATCGATCAGGTCCTCGGTAGCTCGATGGTCTTGGACCTGCGCAATACATACTCTGCCCACCGTGTCTTGCGACTCTTTCTCAGCGATCTTCTCGGCAACAAGATCAGTTGCATAAAGCGGCCAATCGACTCGAATGAAACTGTTGTCTTCGGCGAGGCCGGGACGTTCCCGAGCCAGTCCACAGTATGAGCAATTGGCTGCACATCCCTGTGGATAATTCTGTAACAGATTAATGCAATTGCAGCTGCAACCATTGATTCTGCCAGGTGCCAACCCGAGCTCAATAGCAGCTGCAACGCTGATTCGAACATAATCAGGACTGATTTGAAAGTGCTGATCTTGCAGTTTTGTCGGTATTCCTGTTGTCGCCATGGATCCTGATTCGTTTCTCCTTAGTTTGTTTGGTTCACCAAGTGACACCGCAGCAGGCATTGATGAATTTCGGCGTCAATCCGCAATGTCGAGCATATTCAACAATTCCCTCCGCAGGGTATGCGATTCCATTCAACCCAGAATTGATGGCTGCCCGGTCAATTAGTACTTTAACCTTTCCAAGTGGGCGTGCACAGCCCAACATAATTTGCCGATCTGGCAGTCGGCTTCTAGCCTGATCAAAAAATTCCGAAATTTCTTTAACTGATGGCGGTTGAACTGTAGCCATCGGTGTGCCTGATAGCGGCATCAGAACAACCAGAACCAGAAGTTTGAATTCATATCGACTGATCATCTCGAGTGCATACGCCTCGCCAAACATCTGCCCGAAATGCAAACCCATGACGATGTGTGGAACACACGGTATACCGTAACGTTGAAGCCGCTCCAGTACAGCATCATATTCTCCAACATCTGTGTCGAGATGATAGACTTCGCGAATGGTTTTTTCGTGTCCGATCACATCGATCATCGCACCGTCGATATCAGCGTCAACCAATCTGGAACATGTCTCCTCGTCCGGCAATCCGGGATGAACGCGAATGGTCATGCCCAGTTGGTGACGAATTCGAACCATATCCGGGATATGTTTTTTAAGCGGTACCCGCCCCTTTCGATCACTGCCACCAGAGATCAGAACGCCGCGTGCGCCTTGATCATGCAGCTTCAAACAAAGTTCGTACAGCGACTGATTCTTAGATGGCAGGTCGTGCATACCTTTCAATACCCCAGTTTTGCAGTGCTCGCAGTTCAAGGAGCAGGCTTCGCCGGTGACACTAACGGCCACAAACTCAGATGCATCGTGACAATCGTATTCGGTCGTTCGATATTTTTTGAGACCAGGTGCATGAAATACGATCTGATCTCCGAAGTTACGCTTTCGAAGTTGCAGATTCACCGATTCCTCGTAATTCTCGGAAATACGTTCGTCAATGAAAGCTACCGCTTGGCTCACTGTATCGCTCCACTGCGGGCAAAACACGAATTAGGCGCGAATTCGACAGAGTCGATTTCAGTTTGACCGATCGCTCCCAACACCGCATCCGTTATTTCTGTCGCTGAAATTCGATCCCAAAATTGTCTGTTCTTTAGATGTGATCTCTCGATGGTCCTGTTCAACGCGTCAGCATCAGTGATATGCCACCTTAGACTGTTTTCAAGATCAGAAATTGCATTGTCCGAAGCAATGAAGTTTCCGTTAAGAAATACAGATTTCAGGGTTCTTTTGGCTACTATCGCTCTGACATCCAGTGTGCCGCCATCTGTCCGAAGTTTATAGTGCCCCACCTGATCTCTGATTCGAGATCCGCTCTGGTAAATCCACTGTTTACTGCAATACTGACTTGCATTCAGCTGATTTGCCAGTGATTGCTCTTGGGGACTTAAGTGTCCCCTGAGTAGATGCATAGAAAATTCCTTTTCGTATCCGAGCTTTACCGCTTTCATCAGGTCGGATACAGACAAGTCCACACCGACTTCGCTACGTAGCGTCGCAATACGTTGTGAAACAGCACTCAATCCCCTGTCGGATGTATTTTCGAATGCCGTTTTGAGAACTGTCAACATAAAATTAATATCAAGATCAAGCAATAACGACGCGTGAAACAGAATTCCGCCTCCCTGCGCCTGATAAAGGCCCAGCCCGGCGATTTTCCTACCTGAAACGACCATGTCGTTCTTACCTCGGAATTTAGCATCAAGATCAAAAGCACGTAACGCTCTCACAATACCCTTCGCACAACTTTTCATCAGTGATGTTGATTTTTGCCCAGCGAGTTCGCTATCCGGTGGAATCACCAACGCAATGCCTAATTGGTCCGGCCCCATGATGATCGAGCCTCCACCCGTCGGACGACGATTGACGGGCACACCAAGTTCTGCGCATCTATCGAGATTAACTTCGTCATGGACATGCTGGAACCGGCCAACGAGTACGCAGGACTGATAGGTGTAAAGCCTCAGTGTAACCGATGCCGCATCTGAACTGCTGCGAGTCAGTGCGTCATCAACCGACAATCCAAATTGATCGTCAGCTGAGTAGTCAATCAGTAATCGGGCATTCACCGCTAAAAATCAAACCGACGCAGCATCACGCAGATCTTCGGGAAGTACATCAAAGAAGCTGGTGGAATCGAGTAAATGGGACTTCTCTTCGCCCCAGGATACTGGAGCGATGGAATACAACCAACCGTTGCGGTAAGGGTCTTCACTGGCAGTGCGCGGATCTTCCAGCACGTGCTCATTTCGACTAATGATAGTCCCGCTGATCGGACTGACAATTTCACCGGTCATCTTCGCAGCCTCCATCGAGCCGATCGATTCACCGCGTTTGACAACAGTTCCCGGACTCGAAATTGTAAGATAGGACAACTCTCCCAGAGACTCGATAGTCGGTTGCCCAATACCAACCAGTAAATTCCCACTTTCCAAATCGTCCTTCACCCAAAGATACGACGACTTGTCATATAGTCGGTCGGCTGGCAACCAAGATGAAATTTCAGACATACTCTATCTCTCCATTGTTCAAATTGGGTCGAGTCGACGTTTTGAGTTCGGTAATAATCTAATGTCTACCAAAGTAGTTATAAGCACATCGGAAATACTCGCGTCGTCATAAACTAGACTGTAGTATTGATATTTCAAGGTCGCGGTACAACTGTAGATAATCGCGGCCACAGTGATGAACGATCCCAGTGCCAAGGTCGAAATGCCACTAATACCCTGGCCAATCGTGCAACCAAGTGCCAAAACACCGCCAATCCCCATCAGCACTCCGCCAATGGCGTTCGCAGCAAAATCTCCAAATGATGCAAACCACGAAGTGTGAAACTGCTTGCTGACCAGCGAATGCGCAAGCGAACCAATGACAAGCCCCGCCGCCGCCAGCATACCGACGGTGAGTAGTACCGAAAGATTGTCGGGCTCCAGGACCAAACTGATGTACTCCCCTAGCGGATTAACAAAAGTAAATGACTGCATTCCGACTCCCACAGGCGGATTGTCAGCCCACTCCGCCGCTTCAGCCCATTCCAACCCAAGTGGACCGGACGTAAGATACCAACCAACGGCAACGGACCCACCGATAATGATCCCGGCACTGATATTCAGCAAGTTTCCTCGAACACCATTGCTCTTTACTATGAAAACAATTACCGCAACTGCGGCAACTAGTGCCATTAACACGTGTACGACAGACTTTTCAAGGGCTGGAATCAAAGTTGATACGATCGAACCGACGTCCTGAGCAGGAATTCCGATTGAAGAAAGATCGAAGGAAAGTGGATGCATCCAGCTATAGAATGCAATCTCAAAGAATACGGTTTTCGTCATAAAGTAAGCAAAAACCGCCGCAAAAAGCAACGTAATCAGAGATTTGATGTTACCACCACCGAGTCTGACGAGATTTCTGCTGACACATCCGCCTGCCAATGTCATACCGATTCCGAACATCAATCCGCCAACAAGATAGCGAAGCCAAGCAAATGTGGGAGATCGATATGGCGGTCTTTGCTGATTTAGCTCGAACAATGAAGCCGCCTCAAGCAGCGAGACTACGACCATGGCAAATGCAATCGCCAACATCCAGGCTCCCATTCTTCCCCGGTCATTCAAATTCACCCAGTCGGATACTGCACCCATCGTACAGAAATTTGTCCGACTTATTGTTATTCCTAAAATGACTGCGGTCAGAAAAAAACCAACCAGCACAGGGATGCCAATCAAAGTATCCAAAATAAGATTCCGTTGTTCGTTAGCATTAGTGTGAAAGGTCTAAAAATTATACATTCCGATTTACAAGGTCGCCCAACATTCCAATTTCACCGTAGCGGAGAATTCTTGCGAAGATTTCCGAAGGCTCTCACTTGTTCGCTCTGTTTTTATCAATTTAATTCAAACATCCTACTTTACTATAATGCACGCAATCACGCGACGACATGAATAGTTTTACTCAACAACTAATCGTCAATTGACTGAGTCGACAATTTCCCGTTTGAAAGAAAGAAGCAAGAGGTGAATTCCCGCAATGATGACTGATTCCCAGTTCGTAAAATCGTTTTCGATAATGATCATCGCCTTAATCGTACTGGCCTTGATCCTGATCGCACTTGGCGTTGTGATTGGGGGCTCAATCGACGATAAACTTCGGGCCCAGACTGAAGAATATACGCAACGTATCATCGCGCAGAGAACCCAACCGGTCGGTGATCTTAATGTCGGTGAAATTGCAGATGAGGGAACAACCGTTGCAATGGCAAATTCTACAAACGCTCAAGTTCAAGCCACGTCATCGCAATCCGGTGAAAGTGAGACTTCGACGGGGCATCCCGGGCAAGCCGTCTATAGTAAATATTGTTATGTCTGTCACGATGTCGGTCTAACCGGAGCGCCTAAACCTGGAGACGCGCAGAACTGGGGTCCGCGAATCGAAAAAGGTATTGCTGTGCTATATGACGGTGCGATCAACGGTTTTCAGGGGCAACGAGGTATCATGCCACCGAAAGGCGGAGTCTCGATGTTAAGCGACGAAGAAGTCCAAGCCGCCGTCGACTATCTAGTTGAACTTGTGCAGTAATTACTGTTGGACGCAGCGTAGAATTCGAACAATTTGATAGAGAATGAATGAGGCGTAAGTGCCAAATGGCACTTACGCCTCAAACACTAGAAATTGTGTCACAAATTCCTCGATCAGCTGCAATCGAGCAGACTCTCCCATCACAATTTCCTTTTGTCTTCGAAAACTTCCGTGGAGAAGATGAATTAGCCAGATGTTGCTTGCGACCGGTTCCGTAATCGGAAGGTCGCGTTCCAATTCGCAACACAAGCCTTAGACAGCGTGAATTTCAAACGTAATCAGCCCAGCGCGAAACAATCACTTTTTTACTTCCGCCTCAAGTTCTTCAATCCGAGTCTCAAGTTTCTTGATTCGCTCGCGGGCGCGTCTCAGGACAGTTTCCTGAACCTCTATTTCCGACCGGGTTACAAAATCCATATTTTCCAGAGCGGATCGAACCGACCCCATCACATTTTTCTTGATGTCTGCCGACATTTCCGTCGGTAGAAACGATCCGACTGCGGCCAAAACGCTCTCAATTGGCAGTGGTGTATTCATTAAAAGTTCTCAATTTTTCAGTATTCGGTCTTACACTGACCCGAGAACTGATTCTAGTTGAATCAATGGTCAGGATTCAATACTTTAGATGCTATTCCTCATCCCGATTTTTAGCTGACATTACCATTTCCAACGCTTCACGGTTTGACCAGGACCAAACCATATCCAAGGCGTCCCTAAGGCCAATCCAACGATATTCGATATGCTCGTTTTGCTGCAGCACAATTGGTTTTATTTCCGGAAGCAGAATCGAAAACAAGTGTTCCCGGTTAAGCTGCACACCGACTTCATAACGTTGTCGATATATTGGAGGTATAGTGAATTTGAAAGTTCGGTTCCAGTCTCGTAACTCGCTGGGTATTGCCACAACGCCGGTCTCTTCCCGCAACTCCCGAATCGCTGTCTGTATCTTGGACTCACCCTCCCACATCATACTGCCCGTGACCGACTGCCAAAAACTATGAGGTGGCGATCTTTTCAGAAGTAGTGTCTTGTCGTCGGACGTGTAAACCACAACCAATACCGATTCGGGTCGACGAAGTTTCCTTTCCGAATCGGATTTCATTCACACTTGATGTGCAATCAACTATCAGGGATAGCTGCCTGATTCATAATTGCTGCTGTGGGTTTTAACCTGAGTTCAAGTTCGTCTAGCTGATCGGTGGAAATCTCATTCGGAGCGCTGGTTAGCGGACAATAAGCTCTCTGGGTTTTCGGAAATGCGATTACTTCCCGAATAGAATCCTCGCCCGATAGTAGTGCTGCAATCCGATCGATGCCAAAAGCGATTCCACCATGCGGTGGCGCACCACATCTCAATGCATTCAGAAGAAAACCAAACTTGGCATCAATTTCTTCGGCAGAAAGCCCGAGTAAGCTGAAAATCTTATTCTGAGTTTCCATGCTGTGATTTCTGATTGAACCCCCACCAACCTCAACTCCGTTGAGAACGAGATCGTAGGCTCTTGAAAGAACCGATTCCGGGGATTCGTTAATGTCCGAGACATGGCTTTGCTTTGGTGCGGTAAATGGGTGGTGCACAGAGTACCATCTCTTATCAGTCTCGTCGAATTCAACAAGCGGAAAATCTACAACCCACAAAGGTCGCCAGCCAGATTCGATCTGATTCAAGTCTCCGGCTATCTTGACTCGGAGTGCAGCCAACGATGGATTGACAATTGATGCATGATCTGCTCCAAAAAAGATCATATCGCCACTCTCACTGGATGTCTCCTCGATGATTCGATTGACAGTCTGATCAGATAGAAACTTGAGTATTGGCGACTGCAATCCATCCCGTCCACTTGAAACGTCATTTACCTTGATATACGCCAAACCCTTCGCTCCCCAGTCGGCAACGTACTTGGTATAGTCATCAATCTGCTGTCGCGATAAAGAACTTCCAGAAGGTACACGTAATGCTGCTACCCTTCCATCATTCAAATTTGCCGCCCGTCTGAAGACCTGGAATTCCTCACTTTTCATAGTATCGGTCAGATCGGTAATTTCCAAGGAAATTCGAAGATCAGGTCGGTCTGTTCCAAATCGAAGCATCGCTTCCGAATACGACATCACTGGAAATTTTTCAGGCAAATCGGTATCGATCGTGCTCTTGAACACTTTCCGGAACAATTTCTCCATCAACTGCATGATGTCTTGCTCCGTGATAAATGCCATTTCAATGTCCAACTGAGTAAATTCAAGCTGGCGATCAGCCCTGAGGTCCTCGTCGCGAAAGCATCGCGCAATTTGGTAGTAACGTTCAAAACCAGCAATTACCAGCATTTGCTTGAACATCTGTGGTGATTGCGGAAGGGCATAAAACGATCCGGTGTGAACGCGGCTGGGAACTAAATAATCACGAGCACCTTCAGGCGTCGAGCGCGTCAGTATCGGTGTTTCGATTTCGGTAAATGAGCAATCGTTGAGATAAGATCGTATCGTCTGAATCAGTACGTGGCGCAATCGGATATTGCGCTGCATTCTTTCACGTCGTAAATCCAGATAACGATATTGAAGTCTGAGAGCTTCATTGACGTCGCCTTCCTCAAGCTGGAAAGGCAGGTTGACTGCCTTATTGAGCACCTGCAAGGTATCGCATACAACTTCAATCGTACCGGTTGAGATACCAAGATTTTCGGTACCCGCCGGACGCTCTCGCACCACCCCCTTAATCTGCAATACGTACTCATTTCTGACAGACTCAGCCACCGCAAAGTACTCTCCCTGCTCAGGATTGACTACGATTTGCATGATTCCACTGGAATCGCGAAGATCGATAAAAATTACGCCACCATGATCACGCCGACTGTTTACCCATCCGCACAGACGGACACGCTCGCCAATTTCGGACTCAGTCATTGATGCACAATGATGCGTGCGCATCGATTCGCTCAATTTCGCACCTTGTCAGGTCGTGGTTTCGGTGGATTTGGAAGTCTTGCTGGTTTCAGAAGATTTCTTGCTTGAGTCTTTTTTATCAGACCCACCACTCTCAGCAGATTTGGAGTCTTCCGATTCGGGCTTTTTCGACTTGTCGTCACCAGATTTCTTGTTCTTGAAATCTGTCTCGTACCAGCCCGTTCCTTTGAGATGAAATGCTGCTGCAGACAATTTTCTACGCAACGCATCTTCGTTACATGCAGGGCACCTGGTTAATCGGGGTTCCTTGATTCTCTGTAAAATTTCGAGTTCGTGACTACAAACTCCGCAGACATATTCGTATGTTGGCATGACAGAATGTTTCTACATAGTTTGGTTGACTCTATCTTCCGCGAGTTTGCATCACTCGCCGGAAACCGCCATGTTACTGATTAAAATGGAACCGGTTCTGATATTGCGACGCAAATCCACATCGTTTCCGACTTCAACGATCGAGCGAAACATATCACGAAGGTTTCCAGCGATAGTCAATTCCTCAACTGGATATTGCATCTCGCCATTTTCTACCCAAAACCCGCGGGCACCCTGAGAGTAATTCCCAGTAACAGTATTCACACCGAATCCCATAAGATCGGTCACCAAAAGACCAGTATCCATCAGCTTCAGCATTCCCGCAAAATCTCGCTCGCTGCAATCAATCGTAAGATTGCGCACTCCTCCGGCATTGGCTGTGGTTTCCATGCCTAACTTTCTCGCGGAATAGGTGTCAAGCACATAGCCCTGAAGCACGCCATCCGAAATTATGTCTCTCGCAACAGTGGCAACACCTTCAGCATCCGCGTACGCACTCCCCAGTGTTCGCTTGAGATGCGGCTGCTCGTGAATTCTTGTTCCTTCCGGAAAAATCTGCTCACCGATGCTGTCGAGCAGAAAACTAGCTTTACGGTACAGTGCGCTACCGCTGATTCCACCAATCAGGCAGCGCAGCAGACTGGAGGCGATCGGAGCTTCAAACAGAACCGGAACATCGCAAGTATTGATTCGCCTGGAATCAAGCTTGCGCAATGTTCGTTTTGCTGTCATCAAGCCGATTGACTGTGGGCTGTCCAACTGATTTGGATCGCAACCTGTGCTATACCAGTAGTCCTGCTGCATCCCCGATTCAGACTTGCCGACTACACAGCAGCTTACGACGTACGATGTGGTTTTTCCCTCATGAAGAAATCCGTCGCTATTACCGAACGCTGTCGTCGTTTCCAGAGTTTCGACAGTCGCTCCTTCAGAATTGATGATTCTGGCGTCACTGGATAGTGCTGCGGATTCACATTCTTGTGCAATTTCCAGCGCCTTCCCTCGGCCTATGTCCGCTGGATGGCAAAGATCAAGATCTGAAAACTCGCGAGCCAAACGATCTTTCGGCGCCAGACCATTGCATGGATCTTCTGAAGTAAACCCGGCGATTGACTTCGCCGCCCGAACGGCTTCTGCGATTGCCTCTTCGCTGAGATCTGACGTCGTGGAACTACCTTTCTTGTGTCCCATGAAAACCGTAACGCGCAGATTTCCTCCATTGTGGTGTTCTATGGTCTCCAGTTCGCCCATACGCACCGTCAATTCGTACCCTTTACCGCGTCCAACATGAGCACAGGCGCCATCGACACCAAACTTCGACGCATAATCAAGGGCTTGAGTGACGTACTTGGAGACGTCGCCACTATTTTCTAAAGATACCAGACCGTTACCAGACATCTCCGTTACCTATACCTCAACGCCACCGACCGTCAGTGAATCTATTCTTATCGTTGGCTGTCCAACGCCCACTGGCACACTCTGTCCGTTTTTTCCACAAGTACCGATGCCGGAATCGAGTTCCAGATTGTTTCCGACCATCGTTATCCGGTTCAGAACATCCGGTCCATTACCGATTAGGGTCACACCTTTAACCGGACGCGTAACCTTTCCTTTTTCAATCATATAGGCCTCGGTCGCCGAAAATACAAACTCACCTGACGTAATATCCACCTGCCCCCCGGAAAAACTGACTGCGTAGAGACCTTTGTCAACCGAACTGATGATTTCGTCGTGAGTCGATTGTCCTGGCAACATGTAAGTATTTGTCATCCTAGGCATGGGTTGATGTCTGAACGATTCTCGACGACCATTACCTGTCGGTGTCTGATTCATCAACCTTGCATTGGTCAAGTCTTGCATGTAACCCTTCAAAACCCCGTTTTCGATCAGTACAGTATTCTTCGACGGCGTACCCTCATCATCAATGGTCAGTGATCCCCTGCGATTGGTAATCGTTCCATCATCTACAATAGTGCAAAGTTCGGATGCGACCCTTTCTCCAATCCGATCTGAATAGGCGGACGTACCCTTTCGATTGAAATCTCCCTCCAGACCATGTCCAACCGCTTCGTGCAGAATGATCCCCGGCCAGCCTGGTCCGAGAACCACGTCCATCGTTCCCGCTGGTGCATTGACCGAATCCAGATTCACCAATGCTTGTCTGACCGCCTCGCGGGCATAATCGATGGCCACATCATCGTTCGTCAGAAAATCGTAAGTCTCGCGCGACCCCCCACTGAAAGTGCCTTGTTCCCGACGCCCGTTGCTTTCCGCCACAACATTGACTGTCAAACGTATCAGCGGACGAACATCCGCACAGACTTGTCCGTCGGCTCGCACGACCATCACAATCTCATGTGATCCGGCCAGATTGACGATCACCTGTTTGACTCGCGGGTCTGTCCTTCTTGCTTCTTGCTCGACACGCTCAAGCAATGACACCTTTTCCAAATCGGAAAAACTGGCAAGCGGATCATGAGGTTTGTAAAGGATCGGCGCCTTGACTGACCGGCGATCTGCGACAGCAATACGTCCTGTACCGATACCATGCGCGATTCCACGAACGGATTCGGCTGCCTGGGTAAGGGTTGGGAACCTGAGATCGTCTGAAAATGCAAACCCGGACTTATCGCCGCTGACCGCCCTAAGCCCAACTCCCTTATCGACGTTGTAACTGCCAGACTTCACAATACCCTCTTCAAGTACCCAGCTTTCGTGACGCGTGTACTGGAAGTAAAGATCAGCGTGATCGATGTGCCTGCCAGTCATTTTGCCGAGTAGCGTATCGAGTTCTCGATCGCCGACTTCGACAGGGTTCAGCAGGGCGCTGCGGGCTTGTTCAATGTATTTTTCCATGTTCAACAATTTCTACAGACTATCAATTCGGAATAATGATTCAACTAAATCGAATTTGATCCGAGCGGGGAAATTTCAAGGGAAAACAACCACATCAGACGCGTGGAGCCTAGCCTTAAAACGCAAATGAACCACTCGAAAATTATAGCAACTCGCGCCGACCATTACCCAGCATTCATCCAGTTAATCATACTACCGGTAGTTCCAGTCAGCCGGGTTCAATCCGGCTGAACAGTTTGTGGCGCTGACTATTCTCCGCACCGGTAAACATTTGTCGAATCTTTCTCACTCGTTTGGTATCGATGTCGGCGGTGATGACGGCATTGTCCAGGGCTTTTTTCGCCGCAACCTCACCCCACGGGTCTATGATCATCGTGTGACCGTAGGTTCTTCGACCACCGGGGTGTTTGCCCCATTGTGCCGGAGCGACCACATAAGCACGATTTTCGATAGCCCGGGCTCGCAACAACACCTCCCAGTGTTTGCGACCGGTCGTATATGCAAAAGCTGAAGGTATTGCAAACCAGATCGCACCCCTCAGAGTCAGCGCTTCATAAATTGCGGGGAATCTCAGATCGTAGCAAACAGTGAGGCCGGCTATACCTGCCGGTGTATCGTGTGCGACAATCTCACTGCCAGGTATTGTATAGCTGGACTCCGAATAACGCTCCCCATCCGATAAAACAACATCAAACAGGTTGATTTTGTCATATCGGGTAATGAATTCACCCTGATTGTCGAAAATCCAGGAGGTATTGCGCACTTTGCTGGGATTTTCGCACCGGGCGAAAATACCAGCGGCCAAGATCCAGATCTTCTGCCGCTTCGCCAAGTCTGATAGAAATGTCCAGATTGTCCCACCACCCGACCAGGACTCAGCACTGGACAATCTCTGCTGGTGATTTTTTGCCATGAGCGCGAAGCATTCCGGCAAGATTGCAATTACAGCAGACTGCTTTCTTGCCTCCATGACAAGTTCTTCAGTCAGTTTGAGATTCTGCGCGACATCGTCACCTGAATTCATCTGAATTGCTGCAACACGCGGCATCACTGTCCTCTTTTCGGCGTAACCAGCAAAACCATGGTTTCGTCTATTCCCGAACCTGGCTCAAGCACGATGTACCTCGATTCTATTCCCAAACTGATCAGCATTGCGCGCAGATCAAGCGCCCATTGATTACCTGCATCACCGCCGGGATAACGAACGATCAACTCGGCATGCTCGGATTTGAGAAGTCTGGACACAGCTCTTCGGATTTGCGGAATCTGAAGCACCACATCAGCCGAAACCTCACCGGGCCACTCATATCTTGGTATCAATACCTCAAATTCATCTTGAGCATACGCAATTGGCGCCGCGAACAACGCCACTGACAGAAACAAATTTTTGAATTTTTTCATAAACGAGAAAATAACCTAGTTGGCTGGTGCCAATAAATTGGTTTTTACCACTTCAATCTCCGGTTCATCCCATGACCCCTTGATTTGATAGTTAAGCGCAAATAGTTCGATATCCAATTCCTCGAGTACCTCTTTAGCAAGGTAGGTATACAAACCCTGAATAGGATTGATGAGCGTCGCAATTGTTGTCAACGATTTTCCGACATTCGATTCCGCTCCGGCGACTAAATTGTGTTGCTTTCTGATCCAGTCTGTTGATCCCTGGAGGATAATCTC
Source organism: Arenicellales bacterium (assembly GCA_951813075.1). Lineage (GTDB taxonomy): Bacteria > Pseudomonadota > Gammaproteobacteria > Arenicellales > JAJDZL01 > JAJDZL01. The sequence continues at coordinate 1,150,740 of OX638343.1, forward strand.
GACTGAAGGGCTGTTCAATTGGACTCCATCAACCAAGATAATTCCATTGACAACCGTGATCTTTCCCGCGAGATTGTAGTATGCGATGCCACCTTTCAAAACATCAGTAACATCAACCGAGATTTTCTTAAGCAAGGTGTCATAGTTCAACACCCCGACTACTGTCGTTGACGGATTGTTCGTCGCATTGATCAAAGTTCCGTCCTTGGCAACAAATCCGATTTCGCCTGAAGTCAAACTTGGGTTCCACTTGGTAAGTGCATCGTTCCAGAACAAATGACCCGATAGATTGATAATTCCGCTATCGAACCTGCCCGGATAACCTAGTTGTTCCATAGCTGCCCCGAAGTCCGCTGAATTGAATCTGAAGTCGATTTGCGACGACTGATCGTAATTCCAGTCCCCAGACGCAGAGATAGTCAGTGAAGGTGTCTGAAAATTTGCCGACTTTATCTGCCAGCTGTCATTGGTTGCAATCGCTTGAATGTTACTTTCTCCGAGGTCGTACTGTCCGTAACGCATGTCAGAACAGGAAAAATCTAAGTTCGGCACGTTACGTGGGTCAACCGATCGATTCAACGGTTCACTCTGCGCTTCCGGGATATGGCACTTCGACAGTTCGATTATCAAATGAGGATACTCACCTTCCTGCAGGAAGTCGGTGTTCCTGAACTCCGCGTTCCCGACCACCTCAACGGAATTAATTTGAAATTTCCAATTCCTCTCCTTCTTTTGCGCCGTGACGTCGACTTTGTTGAGTCGACGATCACGAGCCAAAATTACCGAATCCACCTGCGCGGTGACAGCTTGGAGATTCTCAATCTGCAGTTTGGACTGGGACTCATTATCCGCGATAAGGTTCGACCACTGGTCAAAGTTCAACTCGGGTAATGACAAGGCCACATGTACACCAGGTCCTTGTGTGTCAATACTATCGACATCACCGATAGTCAAGGAACCAGAGTGGATGTTCCAGGTTCGGTTGACTAGTGTGGCATTTAATGTTCCACTAAGAATCGAAGCCAAATCGAAATCGAATTCACGCTTGGTTCCATTGGTTGTTTTTATGTCGACAAACAGAGGTACGCTTAAACCGGGAATTTTACTCATAGGAAATGGCAGTGAAGAATCCAGACCAGCCAACGAAGATGAGAAAGCAATGGTGTTTTCGTTCGGCTCAAACCTGAAATCGGCCTGCCATTCGAACGATCCCGACAGTTCGGACCCAAGAACAGCGCCGATAATCGGTCTAATTTCAGCCGCGTCTGAAATCCCTTTGGCAACACCTTCGACAACATAGTTGCCCGTCGTGCCCGATCCGGTGAATCGAGTCTCGAAGTTTCCTCCAAGCGCTTCGGCTTTCAACTCTCCTGAAGTGATCCCAGTTCGATCGAATTCTACCTGACCTCGAATTTGCGAAACTTCGGGGCTATATTCGGTAACAACAGAAATGTCTCCCGGTATGGCTACACCATCAATCAAATACTCCTTGCCTCTTCTTAATGGAACAGCCACAGAAAGTGAAACGCTTCCAGCTCCAGAGCCTTCCGTAATTCCCTTTGTCTTGCCCGGCAACACGATTCCATCTGGACCAAAAAGATCAAAAACCACTGGCATCGGAACAGCCATGCCAGCCGACACATGCAAAATAGGATCAGGTAGCGTGAAGTCGTCGACATACCCGGTCAAGCTGCCGATTTCCTCACCATATATCACACCATGCGACCCGGTAATTTCCAACCTTTTACCGCGAACTTTGAATGTTCCACTACCGTCCGTAAGCGCAGGCCATTTTTTTCCATATAAAAAGTTAACGTTCTGAAAGCTGCCATCAATGCTCAACCGATCGAGATCTTTATGCAAAATTGCGTTCAAGGGATCCCCATCAAATTTTCCCGTTGCTCGTCTCACCCACAAGGAATTTAGTCGCTCCGACATATGTCTGTAAAATTTCGGTGGGAAAAGAGTCGAATATTTCTCCAACACCACCCTTACATCCAGATCGACAAGTTCAAACTCGGTATCGATCCTGTGACCGGGTTTTTCGGCGACCCAACCTCCCTCGATTTTGACGATGGTTTCTGTCGATTCCGGAATATTGCCGTCCAGTTCCGAATCTCGCAATTCAAAGTTCCAACTAACCGACTCCAAGACATTATTGACCAATTCTCCATTTACATTGGCATCCATCACTGCGGTCAGAGTAGCCGGATTGATATTTTTATTGCCAACGCCTGATGCTGCCCAAACAGCAGCCAGCCACGCTGCATCAAGTGACTGAACATCAATTTGGAATCTCGACCCCGTCGTATCATCTGTCGATTCCAACAAGTCAAGTCTGTACGAGATATTCGATTGATTGTGCAATCTAGAGTCCACCGTCCCAATAATCGAGACGCCTTGGTCTGTGTGTCTGGTCTCGAACGTGAATTCACCCAGCGCATTCACGTCAACTTCTGGCGAGTCCAGCAAGACGCTGAAAGCCCCGTCACTGACATCAATCGTTCCTATATTGGATTGCAGTGCGAGTAATCTCAAAGCATCGAACGACAGTGCTTTCTCACCACGTGATTTTTCTTTGTCTCGATCACTCCCGATCAAGAAGGTAACATCTAATTCCGGCTTGGCAATGCCAATGTGATCAATTTGCACGCCACTGCTGGTCAGTATCGGACTGGCCAATCGTACTTGAACTGATTCGGCCTTCAGCGTAAGTGGCCCATTAACCAGTTGATGACCGACGGACAAGCCACGAATCTCCAGCGCTGGCGACGAATCTCTAAACGTCAAATCTACATGATCAAAGGAAAACCTACCGTCAGAACGGCTGGCAGCTTCCGATAAAAACCAAGGTGTGAATGTGTCGATATTGGCGACAGCAAACGCCGTGCACAAAACCATCAACAAAACGAAACTGCTCGCGAGCGCGACAATTCTCAGCAGAATCACGAATGTTCTGTGAAGATAACGGGCAGGAAGGGTTTGAAAACTATTCATGCACGCGTAAGTCTTTCCTTTTAGTTCTGAATCACCAGTATTGTACGCTCAATCAGACGCAATATTGCCCATCCCACAAAATCGTCTTGGGGAATTCCTTCTCCAGATTTCTTTTCGCAATTCCCATATCGGATACCGCTAAACCGACATTCGCCAGAAGTTGCATGGTCAGTGTCACGGGTAATCCAATGACGCTGCTGTAGGAACCTTCCAGTCGACAAACAAACTTCGCAGCTTGACCCTGAATCGCATAAGCACCAGCCCGATTCTGGTACTCATCGTCTTGCAAGTATTGCGTCAACTGCAGCTGTGTCAATTGCATGAAATATACCTTGGTCGTATCACACAGTGAATACTCCTCAGTACCGCGCCTCACCGCAACCGCCGAATGAACTTCATGCACACGACCAGAAAGCTTTTGAAGCATGCTCAGTGCCTCTTCCCTGTGTCGGGGTTTCCCCAAAATGCAATTATCGACTGAAACACAGGTGTCTGCTCCAATTACGACGACATCGTTCGTATTTTCGCCAAGCAAGGACGATCCCTTGCGCGCTTTTTGAATTGCAAGTCGGGATACATACTCACGAGCTGTCTCGCATTTGATCGCAGACTCGTCGATTTGCGGATAGATGATTGAAAACTCAAACCCAAGCGCTTTCAATATCCGGCGTCGCTGGGGCGAACTTGATGCCAGATATAGTGCGCAACTCACCGTTGCGTACTCATTCGTGTAAACAGTCTGAGCGTTCTAGAAAGTCATTCTGAAAGTGTCCCGAGTTTCTCACCATAAGGGGTTTTGAGTGTGTGTTTCCATAAACGTTCCAGATTGTAGAACTCGCGAGTCTCGGCAGTCATGACGTGCACCAGCACATCGCCGTAATCCAAAAGAATCCACTGTGCGTACTGTTCACCTTCGACGCCAATTGGTTTGTATCCGCATTCACGTAGCTCATCGACGACAGTATTCATGATCGACTTGACATGGCGAGTAGATGAACCTGTAACGATCACCATGTGATCGGATATGTCGGTCAGTTCTTGAACGTCAAGTACACTGATATTCAGTCCCTTTGCGTTCCCTATCGCTTCCATGATCGCCTCAAGTATGTGGTTGGAATTCAACTATGATGTACCTCTCAAATCGTTGTAGAGATTGTGTTGTTTTATGTATTCATAGACGGTCTCGGGCAACACCCCCGAACAATCGTCTCCCCTGGATATCCTGTTTCTCAAATCACTCGCCGAAATATCAACCTGATCGACGGTGACATGAAATATGGACCCGGACATTCTTTCGTATAGTTTCCGAGGGTTTACTTCTAGTGCTCGAAACCACCAGTCCGGAAGTAGATAGGGGAATTTTGTACCCGGGCGACTCATTACTACGATATTCGCAAGTTTCAGAACATCCGCCCACCAGTACCACCGCTTAATCTGCAAGAATGCATCGATTCCCAGAATCAAGCAAAGTGGAGACAATGCGAATTCACTTCGTAACGAGCGCAGAGTCGTAACCATATAAGACTTACCAGCCCGTTTGATCTCCCGGTTATCGGCAATCAATTCGGTATAGCAGTCGAGTGCCAGCACCGTCATGTTCCATCGATGTATGGCGCTGATCTGAGGCTGACTTCGATGCCCGGGGCGAGCATTTGGAATGTATCGGACTTCTGAAATTCCGGTAAAGTCTCGGACATCGAGCACTGGTTTGATATGACCAAAATGAATCGGATCAAAGGTACCACCGAATACTCCGATCGGTTTCATTTGCGCGACACTTCGTCATCTGTTCCGATTCGGACGACAGCCTGATTACACAGGTAGCTGAAGTTGTGGTCAAAGGTCAAAATCTATTCTCTGATTGTGCCGTCTCCATATACGACAAATTTCTGCATCGTGAGTCCTTCGAGTCCTACCGGTCCGCGAGCGTGAAGTTTGTTGGTACTGATACCGATCTCCGCACCAAGTCCATATTCAAAACCGTCAGCGAATCGTGTTGAAGCGTTGACCATGACCGAACTCGAATCTACCTCTCGAAGAAACCGCTGTGCGCGATTGATGCTCTCGGTCACGATTGAGTCGGTGTGTTCCGAACCATATTTCCGGATGTGCTCGATCGCCTGATCCAGACCGCTAACAACCCGAACCGACAGTATCGGTGCGAGATACTCCTCGTACCAATCACTTTCCTTTGCTGCCAGCATTTCCGGAAACATGCGACGACTTGTCTCACAACCCCGAAGTTCAACACCCTTTTCGATCAGCATCGGAACTACCCGCGACAACACATCATCTGACACACTTTCAGCAACTAGAAGTGTTTCAATAGCATTGCAGACACCATATCGATTAGTTTTTGCGTTGATCACGATCGGTATTGCCTTTTCCATGTCTGCCGTATCGTCAACATAGACGTGACATACGCCGTGGAGGTGTTTGATCACGGGGATTTTGGAATGCGACGCAATTCTCTCAATCAATCCCTTGCCACCGCGTGGGACAATCACGTCGATCAGTTTTTCCAATACCACCATTTCGTCAATTGCACTTCTGTCAGTGGTATCGATGTACTGAACCACATCGGAACTGAGTCCGACTGACTCAATACCGGACTGCAGACAGGCGACGATCGCCCGGTTTGAATTGAATGCTTCGGATCCTCCCCGGAGAACGACGGCATTACCCGATTTCAGACACAGTCCGCCCGCGTCTGCTGTCACGTTTGGACGCGATTCGTAGATGATGCCAATCACACCAAGCGGAACGCGCATTCGCCCTACTCGAATACCCGACGGACGCTGAACAATTCCTGAGATTTCGCCGACTGGATCCGGCAATTCCGCTGTTTGCCTCAGCGCCTCGACCATCAGTGCGATTCTGGAATCAGTCAGTTCCAAACGATCCAGCATGGCATCGTCTAGATTTTTTCCGCGACTGAGCTGAAGATCAATTTGATTGGCTTTCTTTATCGCGACCGTGTCGGATTCGATAGAGTTGGCGGCCGTCAGTAGCGCTTGATTGCGTTGATCGGTCGATGAGCGAGCGAGCGCATGGGACGCCGATCGCGCTGCCGATGCCAATTTAGCTACATGGGCACCGACATCAAATCCCTGTTGTACCTGTGTGTTCAATGTAAAGTCTTCTGGTCGGTGTTCAACAGGTATCGAAATTTGTTCAAAGGGGGAATTAATTTTATGTTATCCGAAATATAGCCGAATCGGACCGTGTCTGTATTCTGACTGAAGTTTCTTAAAGTCTAAATTCCAATGATGTTACGATCGCTGATCAAATGCATATGATTTTATTGTACGCAACAATCAAGTCTAGTCAATGTTGAACTGTCATCAACGGACATTCGCAAATCTCGCTGTCGGAGCCGGTTTCGTCTTCGATCGACAAATTTCGAGAATGATTCGCTCGAATTCGTACCAGATACTACCTCCTATGGGTGGGTCATCCCGTCCCTTAAGAATGCGGTCGGCTCGCGCCAACTGACGCAAAAACTTGGAACCACCTTCAACTCCAAGTCTTCTAGCCGCGTTCGTAATCAGCTTCTCACGGGATCTCCAAATTCGCAACTCTTTGAATATCGGTGCCAGAGGTAACCGCTCGTCGGATGCAACAGCAACCCTGTAGACAATTCTGGCTTCCCGTGCCATTGTCAGCAGTACTACCACAGGTTCTGTCCCTTCAGTTTTCAATATATGCAGCAGACGAACGGCTCGTGCGGAATCACCTGCCAGACAACAGTCAATCAGCGCAAATACGTTAAACCTTGCCTGATCGACAACCATCCGTTCAAGTCTATCAAGCGTCAGACGACTTCCGTCATAACCCATTTTGAGTTTCTGCATCTCATTCGCGGCAGCTAGCATATTGCCTTCGAAATAGTACGCGAATCGGCTGATTGTGTCGCTCTCGTAAGTGATTTTGTTACGGTCGAAAAATCCCTTTATCCACTCCTGAAACTGTCTGAAGTTCAATTCCGGATTATCCACCGCGACGGCATCTTCGTGGAATGACTTGAACCATTTCGAATTGCGTGCAGCAGCGTCCATTGCCCCACCGATAACAAGCACCGTATTATCGGAATCCTGATTCTGCAGGCAGGCTGTCAGTGCTGCCGCGCCTTGCTGACCTGGACGCCCACTGGCAGGCAGTCTTAACTCGATGAGTTTTCTTGAGGCAAACAGAGATTGTTCAGTCAGGTAGTCATTCAGCATCTGCCAGTTGAAATCCTCATTCGCACTCATCACGATTCGTTCCGAGTAACCCTGCTCTTTCGCATACTCTCGAATGACACTACAACATCGCTCGACTAAAAAAGGCTCTCTGCCATAAACAAAATATCGGGGTTCAACTTTTTCCTTGAGTCGTTGAACGAGTGCGATTCTATCCAATAGCATGCCGACTCCGGTTGAGATCTCTATGTCCCTTGCGTCAACGCCACCAGACGATCCGCCAATAGATTCGCTACCCGCTTACGCGATCGCTGCAGGGCGGCCCTGGTTGCGGCGTCGCGCACGGTCTCTCGCACACCAATTCTTGAATAATCGGTTGATATGGCGATCGTCTGAGACGCAACCAATTCATCCTGACCATTTTTTGTTAATTGGAACTTGATCGAGTAATTCAAGGCTCTGATATCCAAGTCCAACGAATCGTCTACGAGATCAAAATCGTAATCGTTGTATTGTTCGTCGAATATCTCGACGTGGTAGTCACCACCATGCTCGACAAGGTTGAATTCGCGCCTGGCCAAGCTTTCAGCCAGATTCACTCGAAACTCGGGAACAGAAGTCCGAATGGTTATTGAAAACTCATAATTGACTGAAGTTGTTGGCGGTGCACCGTCCGAACCGCGCAAATGAAATCCACAACCTGACAACATCAATGCTGCAATTGCTGAAACCGCAAACTTAAAAACAGGCTTCAAACTGAACCTCATATGATTACATTGACCATCCTCTCGGGGATGATGATTACCTTACGGACTGGCTTTCCAGCGACATGCCTTTGAACGCCCGCATTCTCGAGCGCGATCGTCGAGATCTGCTCATCAGAAGCGTTGACATTGATTTCGATCTGACCGCGTAGCCGACCATTTACCTGTACCGGCATAGTCATAACTGACTGCACCAAAGCTGAACTGTCTACTAGCGGCCACGGTGCGTCGATCAACGGCTCGGAGAAACCAAGTCGAATCCATAATTCATGACATATGTGCGGGGCGATCGGTGCCAGCACGCGCAGCAATATAAAAATCGCTTCCGCTACCGCACGCAACCGCTCGGTTGATTCGGTTACCTCGTTGTTCGCGTCGAATGTCGAAACGGAATTCACAATTTCCATACACGCGGCGATCGCAGTGTTGTATTGATGCCGATTGAAATCTTGACTGATCCGTTGCAGCAACTGATGGGTTCGCAACCTCAACTCTCTGACCGCGTCTTCTTCGATTTCGAATGCCCAATCGAAATTGTCCAGACTGCCGCGGCCATCCGGTTTGCAGATTTTCTTGATGTGTTCCTGAAATCTGCTGACGAGCGTCCAGAGACGATTCAGGAAACGATAAGCACCTCCCAATGCCTCGTCATTCCATTCCAGAGTCTGATGGGGAGGCGAAGCGAATAAAACAAAAAGTCGCACGCTGTCAGCACCGAATCTATCGATCATCTGTTGTGGGTCAACCACATTGCCTACTGACTTCGACATCTTCGACCCATCTTTCAGAACCATGCCCTGCGTCAGCAGATTGGTAAATGGTTCGTCGGAATCGATCAAACCCAAATCGCGCATCATCTTGTGATACATCCGTGCGTAGAGAAGGTGCAACACCGCATGTTCGATGCCACCGATGTAATGATCAACCGGTAGCCAGTAATTTGCGCGGTGATCGACCTTGGACTCTGCTCCCGGACAACAGAATCTGGCAAAATACCAAGAAGATTCGACAAAAGTATCGAACGTATCGGTCTCGCGCCTGCCCGGTAGATTCGTTCCCGGTACTTCAGCATCCAAAAACGCCGGATCATCTCTGATAGGTGATTGCACACCCTTGAACTCGACATTCTCCGGCAAAACGACTGGAAGATCCTCATCCGGCACCGGGCGAGGATTACCGTCCGCATCGTAAATCACCGGAACAGGACATCCCCAGTATCGCTGTCTGGAAACACCCCAATCGCGCAAACGATAATTGATCTTGCGGTCACCGTTGGCATGCTGCGTAAGATAGTCAGCGGTCGCATCAAAGCATGATTCAAAGTCGAGACCATCAAATTGTCCGGAATTACACGATTCAGTACCGACTTTGTCCACATAGGCACCTTCATCAAGATCTACATCACCACCGGCCGGTCGCACCACTTTACGAATCTCCAGATCGTATTTAAGGGCAAACTCCCAATCCCGTTGATCATGCCCTGGCACTGCCATGATGGCACCTGTTCCATAGGTAATTAGTACGAAGTTAGCGATGAAAATCGGGATTCTCTCCCCACTGACTGGATGAATCGCACTGATTGGCAGACGCAGGCCGATTTTTTCCATAGTCTCTATGGAAGCTTCGGACGTGTTGAACTTTTTACATGATTCGATGAATTCCGCAATTTCCGGGTCTGCATTCGCGTAGTGTTGAGCCAACGGATATTCCGGCGCAATCGCAGTGTATGTAATGCCCATGATGGTATCAGGTCGAGTGGTAAACACACGCATCGGTGGATGCCCATCCTCAACCTCGATATCGAACTCGACACCTTCGGAGCGGCCGATCCAATTTCTTTGCATCGTCTTGACCGATTCCGGCCAGCCCGTCATCTTGTCCAGTTCATCAAGCAGTTCATCGGCATAAGCAGTGATTCGAATGAACCATTGCGGTATCTCCCTTTTTTCGACCAAAGCCCCGGACCGCCATCCTCGCCCGGTACTGTCAACCTGTTCGTTGGCGAGTACGGTTTGCTCCACCGGGTCCCAATTGACAACCGCCAACTTGCGATAGGCAAGGTTCTTTTCAATCAACCGTGTAAAGAACCACTGCTCCCATCGGTAATAATCGGGTTTGCAGGTTGCAAGTTCACGCGACCAGTCATAAGCGAAACCAAGTCGCTTCAACTGACGTTTCATATCGGCGATATTTTCGTCAGTCCATTTGGCAGCGGGCACGCCTTTGGCGATTGCAGCATTTTCCGCAGGAAGTCCGAATGCGTCCCAGCCCATGGGTTGGAGAACATTCTTACCAAGCATCCTTTGGTATCGGCTCATCGCATCGCCGATTGAGTAGTTCCGCACATGCCCCATGTGCAATGCACCGGATGGGTACGGAAACATACTAAGGCAATAGAATTTCTCCCGGTTGGGATCTTCTGTTACTTCAAAACTCCGATTGTCAGCCCAAAACTGCTGAGCGGCAGTTTCTACCTGCGCGGGGGTATATTCATCAGTCATGATGGACAATTATTTTATCAGTATTGATGCGGATGAACGCTGATCTATGGAAAACCATGCGGTCTCACAAGACTGAACTGACAAGATATCGACAAACTCAATCATAACGCTGGCAACATCACAGGTCCGAGCGGTCGCAATTTGTAACGCGCTTCGGGGCTGTTCCTTTCACAAATGGAATCCTTCGCCCATCGTTACAACCGACTCCTGCCTTAAATCCTGTTTTGGGATCGATTTCGACAAATTCAATTGAATGACTCGCTCCGAGTTCCAGCGGTTGCAAATTCAGCTTTCTCATCATTGATGACCAGACAGCCAGCGCACCTTTCGACCCGGTAAGCCCAGTTGGACGATTGTCGTCGCGGCCAACCCAGACTATCCCCAGCATATTACCCGAAATTCCAACGAACCAACTATCTCGATAATCGTCAGTGGTGCCGGTTTTGCCAGCCAGAGTCAGAGAGGCCGGAAAAGTGTCCAAAAGCCGCCTGCCTGTACCATTGGATACCGTTTCCTGCATGGCGAAAAGCGCAAGGTACGCAAGCTCGGCAGGTACCACTGATTGAGCACGGAGTCTGGTTTGAACTAAGTTTTCCCCTGAATTATCGGCAATCGCGGAAATTACCCGAAGTCCCGTCAGGTAACCAAAATTGGCTAACGCCTGATACAACTGCGCCACCTGCATCGGCGAAAGTTCCACCGACCCAAGCAACATCGACGGATAAATTGGACCCTTGACCGGTACCCCTAACCGACGTAATTTCCTGGCGACTGAGTCGACTCCGATTTCGGTGCCAACTCGCGCAGCTGGTACGTTTCGAGATTTTGCCAACGCCTCGAGAATAGTAATGTTTCCCAAGAATTCTTTGTCGAAGTTTTGTGGCGACCAGAATTTTCCATCTTCGGTCTTATAAGAAAATTTCTTGTCGGCAACCAGACTACCCAGCGTCCACTTGGAATCTTCCATGAACGCGCTGAGATAGACAAATGGTTTGATCAGTGAGCCGATTGGTCGATATGCGTCAAGCGCTCGGTTGAACGTTCCAGCATATGCCGTTCTGCCACCGACAACCGCCAGAATTTCACCGTCATCCGGACGAACCACTAAAATCGCTCCTTCAAGTGTGCCAGCCGGAATCCCATGTCGCTTCTCAATTGCTGTTAACTCGGTTGCAAGTGAATTTTCCGCCGCGCGCTGCACTTCAATGTCCATTGTTGTAAACACTGAAAAATCGCCTTCTGTCAGACCTTCTGCTGAAATCTTGTCGGACAATTGCCGAAGCACAACATCCGAAAACGATGTGAATTCCCTCCTAATTCGCTTTTTTGAGATCGCCAGGTCAAGCGGTGCATTGACATACTTATTGAAGGTATCCTGCGAAATCAATCCATCCTTGCTCATGATGTTTAGAACTACATCACGGCGTTTCTGCGCTCGTTTCGGGTTGCGGATAGGATTGTAGGAGCTAGGTGCCTTGATCATACCGACAAGCTGTGCTATTTCCGCCGCGTTCAGTTCAGAAAGCGGTCGTCCGAACAGAAATTGACTTCCAAGTCCGAATCCATGAATTGCACGTTTGCTGTCCTGCCCCAGAAATACCTCGTTGCAGTACGCTTCCAGAATCTGATGTTTCTCAAGTCTGATTTCGATTACCAGTGCCATTGCGATTTCAAGCAATTTACGTTGATAAGTTCGCTCATCCCTCCCGTAGATGTTCTTGATCAGTTGCTGCGTCAGGGTGCTACCGCCTTGTACGATTCTTCCCGCTGTCAGATTTGCCCACGCTGCGCGCAGGATCGCCAGAAAATCAATACCGTGGTGCTGGGTGAAATTTCTATCCTCAACTGCGACCAATGTCGCGAGCAACAACTTCGGTATATCTTCCAAATTCTGTAAAGATCGGTCTTCATGCTGCAATTGCGACAGACTTCCAATCAAAACCGGCTTGAGCCTTATCAGCGAAATCCCAGAACCGGTTTTACGATCTGTAATCTGAGCAATCTTGCCTTGGTTTATCTGTATACGCGCAGATACTGATCTTCGGGGTCCGTCCCAAAATTGGAATTTTCTGGAAACCAGATCAATTGTGTCACGGTTTTTGTTGAATTCACCCGGTAAATTCGGGCGCGGAACTTTTCTGTAGCCCAGACCCTGCAATCGCCGTTGAAGTTGATCAGCAGAAATCGGAAAGCCCGGATAAATTTCGGTGGAACGACTGTAGATGTGAACCGGAATGTCCCAGAGCTGGCGGTCAAACCGCTCTCGAATCTGATGATCAATCCAGAAGAACCCAGCGACGACACCGATTACAGCAAGAGAAATCGTCCACGCTAAAAATCTGACCAGCAGACTTCTGATCAGACCTTTGGAACGACGTTTTTTCTTTTTCAATTCGGTAGTGGGACTTCAGTTGACGGCCAAAGCAATGCCGTCCATCGCGTCAATCCGCTACAAGCTGTGTAGAACAACTCCAGCAGATTTCAAAATTGACTGGATTCAACTGACCGCACTCCGGGCATGCGGATTCACTGTCCACGCCTTGTGCTAGCTGACACTCATTTACAACTGCCAGTGCATTGTCTTCGTCCTGGTCTTTCTCCACCCAGACTTCCGGCCATGTGTGAGTAAATGGCAGTTCTCCGACTGCGCCATTGGAGAATTCATTAAACACATGTGCCGCGATACCGTTTTCTCGAATACGATTGCAGACGAGATGCGCGTCGGCGAGATTTTCGGCTATATAGACTCTGATCAAGACTTGAATTCTGAGTATTTCAGGGCACTGCCTCGAGCCTGTTCGGCAGGATATTTTTTGGCATTAATCTGAATTTTCCTATCCGTCGCCTTCAGCAAATCAATATCCAGTCGGTCGCAAATTCGAATCAGGTAGTTCATCACATCGGCGGCTTCTTCCTCGACGCGCTGCTTTTGATCAGGGTCGAGATTCAGGCTCTGCTCTTCGGACAACCATTGGAAAATCTCAACCAGTTCTGAAGCCTCCACCACCAATGCCATTGATAGATTTTTCGGAGAGTGAAACTGCTCCCAGTCTCTTTCATCCACGAAATCGCGAATTTTCCGAACCAGATCATCGAATTCAACATTCTCATTTGAGTTTGTCGACAAGACGGTCAATTTTTCACATACGGGTATAGGTTTTCGCGAGTCATTGCGATACTGTTGTCTGATTCGCGTGCGAATGTAACCTGAAACAGCTGTAGTGCTCCGACGAGAAACGATGCAATTGATCCGCTAAGATAAAGCCGCCAGGCACGAACAAACCTGTCATCGAACATTTTGGAAATCGTTTGTTCGTGGCTGTCGAATCTTTCCAGCCAATGTCTTAATGTTTTCGCATAGTGCAATCGCAGATTTTCGATATCAAGCACCGAAAAATTATAGGGCTCGACAATATCCATCATTTCGCGGATAGTCGGAGGGTAAGCACCAGGAAAAATGCGTTTCTCAATCCACGCACTCATCAGCTCCGGTGTATTTCTGCCAATCGAATGAACCAGTGCACGCCCATTTTTCGCCAGACAACGATCAACAACGGCACCGAGTTCCCGGTAATTTCGTCTACCCACATGCTCCAGCATTCCGACTGAAACAAACACGTCATATGAACCTTTGATGTTGCGATAATCGTCCTCGATATATTCCACTCGGTCATCAATCCCGTCCAGTCGGGCGCGTTCGGTAGCGTAGACGATCTGCTCGTGTGAAATATTATAGGACTTCACTTTGACACCATAAGTCTTTGCCATATACCTTGCGAGTCCGCCCCAACCGCAACCCGCCTCGACCACAGTTTGACCTGGTTCAAGCATCAATTTACGACAAACATGCTCCATTTTTGCGATCTGTGCCTGCTCCAGCGTCATGGATTCAATAGGATAGTAAGCGCAAGTGTACTGCATGGCCTCGCGATCAAGCCATAGGGAATAAAACTCATTTCCCAGGTCATAGTGGTGATGGATGTTTGACTTCGAACCGGCTAGCGTATTCTTTCTAGGTTTCTTCTTCGTCAAGAATTCATACAGTCTAAGCAAGCTTCTTGAACCCTGAGCCTGCCTCTTTGCACGGTAAACCTCACAGAGAAATTTAATTAAATCCCCCTCTACCTCAATCTGGCCATCGCTGTAACCATCGCCGAATGCAAGTTCTCTTTGAATCATCAATCGGCTGTAAGCAATACGAGAATTAACTCTCATGGTCGCGATCGGATCCTGATTCGAGATCGATATCTTTTCACCGTCCCACAGTCGGATTTCAATTCGCGGATTGCCCGAATACTCAAGCAATTTTTTGACCAAAGCGCGATCAAGCGCTACCGGCTCGGAAGAAGCTTCGTTAGTCTTTGGTTGGTTCGAATCCAGTGCAAGCGGAGAAGTATGTCTTTTGGTATCCATCAGAACTATTCAAATTTCAAACAAAGTAAATAAATTGGATGGGCAAGTTAACTGTGAGGTGCCACCTTTTAATCGAACAGAGACATCTGGACTGCGCCGGCAGCAGATTTGCGAAACCGTGCAACTTCCAGTTCGACCGGAGGCAAATCCAAACCGAATTTCCTAATTGCAATCATGAATCGTTTCTGAATCATTTCAGCTATCGGTCCAGTACCGCGCATCCTCTCAAAAAAGTCAGATCTGTTTTTCCTGCCTCCCCGAACTTGCCGTATCAGACTCATTACGCGAGTTTCACGATGCGGATAATATTCCATCAACCATTCCCGAAACAAGTCAGCCACTTCAAGTGGCAAGCGAATCATCGTCCACTCGGCACGACGTGCACCGGCCTGTGCACTTGATTCAAGAATTGCCTCGATCTCGTGATCGTTCAGTCCAGGTATGACCGGAGCAACGAATATTGTAATCGGAATTTGATGCTGATAAAGTTGAGAAACCGCTTTTAAACGACTGTGAGGCGCACTCGCACGCGGTTCGAGTCTCCGGCTAAGGCTTGCATCTAGTGAGGTTATCGAGATATTCACGTTAACCAGATTAAACTGTGCCAACTGCGCAAGTACATCCATGTCTCGCACGATCGAAGCTGATTTTGTCGTAATCTGCACCGGATGACGATATTCCAGAAGCACTTCGAGAATCTGTCGAGTCAACCGGAGATTTTTCTCAATGGGTTGGTACGGGTCTGTATTCGATCCAAGCGCGATTTCCTGACATTGGTATGAGCGAGCGGTAATTTCTTTTGTCAGTTTCTCGGCAACATCATATTTAGCGAACAATTTCGTTTCAAAATCCAACCCTGCTGAGTAGCCAAGATATGTATGACTGGGCCTCGCATAGCAGTAAGTACATCCGTGTTCACACCCGCGGTACATGTTGATGGATCGGTCAAAAGGTAAATCAGGGGACTGATTTCGCGCAATAACGGATCGGGCATTGTCGACTTCGATCGTGGTTTTCAACACTGGTAATTCCTCGTGATACCAGCCGTCTTGAAACTCTTCGTGGTCCCAACTCTCAAATCTACCAGTCCGGTTTGAAACCGCACCCCGACCTTTAGGTGTTGATTTGGGAATCATAAAGTCAGTTTGGCAGCGTTGCGATCATTCCTCGAGCGGTTCGCTGGCACTGGGCCACGATTTTAATATAGCCTGAACAAGCGTCGCCAGCGGAATGGCGAAAAACACACCCCAGACTCCCCAAATTCCACCAAACACAAGAACTGCAACAACAATAGCCACTGGATGGAGATCGACCACTTCGGAGAAAAGCAACGGGACCAATATGTAGCCGTCCAAAAACTGGATAACCAGATAAGCGATAACCAAATACGCAAACTCCGGTGACATACCCCACTGAACAGCGGCAACGACCACTACCGGGATTGTAACCACTGCCGCACCAATGAATGGAATCAGAACTGACAGCCCAACGACGACACTCAGCAGTGCGGCGAACTGTAGTCCGAACAGGGTGAAAACAATGAAAGTGACCCCACCTACGATCAAGATCTCCCAAAACTTGCCGCGTATGTAATTCGACATCTGCCGGTCGAGGTTTTCCCATACAGTCTGAGTCAGTCCATGATCCTTCTCTGGATAGAAATTGGCGAACCATTGAGTCAGTTTTTCCTTGTCCTTGAGAAAGAAGAAAACCAGGATGGGCACGAGTATCAGATAAATTATGATGGTGATCACGCCAATAACAGAGGAAGCCGACCAAGTGACGACGATCTGTTGCCCATATTGAGTCACGAATTCGGTTGTGGCCTGGAAGAACACCTCAATCTGATTGACCGAGATAATTCCGGGGTAGTCATCGGGCAATTGAAGCAACGCATCTCTCGCCACGGCTACCCAAGTCGGTACCTGCGCAACCAATTGCAACGCCTGTTGAATGACCAGTGGCAGTATG
Source organism: Arenicellales bacterium (assembly GCA_951813075.1). Classification (GTDB taxonomy): domain Bacteria; phylum Pseudomonadota; class Gammaproteobacteria; order Arenicellales; family JAJDZL01; genus JAJDZL01. Next base: position 1,167,567 of record OX638343.1, read on the forward strand.
CCGAACAGCAAAGCGACTATTAGGACAAGGAACAGACATAACAGTAGTAAAACTGCAGTCAGACGCGGAATTTTTATCTTTTCGCACAGCTTGACACCACCTTCAAGTATGTATGCGATTACGGCACTGGCAAACACTGGAGCCATCCATTCTCCAGCGTATATGATCAACGAGAATCCTACAATCAGGAAAACTGCGAGAATAATGATCTGGGGGTTATTTAGCTGGCGCTTGAACCAATCGAGAACAATCTGCACGAGTCTAACGTGTTGAAATAATGAAATTGGCGAGTGGTTGCGACATCGCAATGAGTCTGATCATTGCCACTCAACGGATGTTGCCGACATTTTAAGTTTCTATTGGATACAACGAATTCTTAAGCTAATCTTGATGCAATTTTAGTTGAGCATTGGATTCGAAGTTGGAGAATTTTCTGGGGGGTTTGGAACAACCGCAATTACAGCTACATATTTCAATTGAATTCACATCGAGAATGATTACCTGCTAGGAAATGGCAAAGACAGCACTTGATCTTGAAATAAACTAATTGGCATACCGGATGCAATCAAAAATTTTTGGAATTCGATGGCGTTGGTAGTGCTGCGGAAAGAACGAAATTTCGATCAAGAGGTTCTTGAATCGAATGAAGCATTGATTCCAGGTGGTTGCGAACCGAATTATGGTTGGAGTATCAGTGCTCGCGTCCTGGAATACCTTCAATTTCCTCAAGGACAAAATCCAGTGCCTTTTTCGTATTCTGCGGCTCGCCCGCAATGAACACTCTTCCCGACACGCCGAACATCTGACAGTCAACAAGAACATTTACGGGCACCGCCTTCTCCGCTTCATTCGCAACTGCAGCAGCGAAAAGTGCTGGTGCAGTCTCCAGGAGCAACAATGACTGTCCAGGAAGAATCATTGATGCATCCCGCTGACGATTGATGATTACCGAATGCTGGTCGCCAATCTCTGTGACGAGTTCAGAATAGAGCACCCGCGGCTTCAGGCGATCCTCGGCTCTCAGTCCAAAACCGTTCAGAATTGCCTCACCTGCCCTATCCAACTCATCCCGGTCGGTGCTGTGCAGCTCAAGAATCCCGAATTGACGCTCGACGTACAGAATTCCAGGTTCTACTCTTGATACCGATTTCAAGGCAATATCGATTACTCGATGAATGGCCAATGCCGGTGATATCTCAATGATCAGAGAATGCATCCCCTGCAACGGCACATAGCCTCTTGCCCTGAGCGCAGTCGCCATATAAGCGGCGAACTGCGTCTGAAGGTCCTCGATCTGCAAGTACACGCGAAGGTCAGCCATGACTGCGCTCCTCACCGATCAGAGCGGGTTCCAGACTTTGGTCGAATTACCATCCAAGTAACCGGTCTGCGTTGGTCGCAGAATTCGGTTACTTGCCAACTTCGACATCAAACTTCTTCACAACTTCCGCGTGAGGTCTTGGAATCACGTGTACAGATATCACTTCACCGACTGATCCCGCTGCTTCGGAACCAGCTTCCGTTGCCGCCTTGACAGCGCCGACATCGCCCCTGACCAGCACCGAAACCAATCCGGCACCAACCTGTTCCCGAGTCACAACATCTACGTTTGCCGCTTTCACCATAGCATCGGCCGCAGTGAATGCCGCAACATAGCCGCGGGTTTCGATAAATCCAATTGCGTTTGACATGATTGTCTCCTTAAGATATTGAAAATTAAACTATTTACTGTTGTCTGGCTTCTCGTCAACTATTCCGATCACCAGCGCATCAATTACCGCATCCCCGGACTTGAACCACCCTTTTGCGACGGAGCCTTGAGTGACAAGCACCTGCTCGCCGGCACCCGCACCGAGCGGATCATAGGCCAGAACTCTCTCGGGTGTACCACTGTTGTCGTCAAGATCAACTTCCAGCAACGCCCCGTTCGGCAACTCATTCAATCGGCGAGTTGTCCAGATTTTTCCGATTACCGTTCCTACTTTCATTTCTATTGCCTCACAATTTCAAGTCCGACAGTCCGTGCCCGATCTTTGGCCAGCGGCGTCAGGACAACCTTGTTACCGATCACAACCCGTTTGTTGGTCTTTGCCAGCGCGAGAACCTTCGATTCCGTCAGAACACCAGTCTGAAGCCGCCCGTCAGCCAATTCGCGACTGGCGGAACTGCTGTGGCGCTCAGGCACTCGTGCGGCTGGCGTGGGTGAAGATGATTGTTCACGATTCGGTCGATTCAATTCAAACTTCAATCTGTTTGATAGAATCATCGCCTCGACGTTCTTATCGGCCACACATTTGACCAGGTCTCGTATAAATTCACCAAGTAAACGGTTGTTTTCGACATTCACTTTGATCGCCGTCTTGCAATTGTTTCCGATTGACTCCAATATCTGCGTCATCAATGCACAATTTGTCACAACTTTTCTTTTTTCGCGCTCACGACCACCTGCTGGTAGTGCCTCAAGTAAAGCTTTCCTCACGGCTTGACGAATTTGCTCTTCAGAAAAATTGATTGCGGCCATTGTCATTTACATCCTTGCTTCCAAAGCTTCTTCAGCGGCTCGCGCAGCGGCTCGTACATCACTCTCCGGCCCACTCAGATATACTCGGCCGGTCGCACCGATCATACGATAGTCGACAACTTTTACATCTGACGCCTTCTCAGCCTCATTCGTTGCGACAATGGCATATGAGGCCGGTTTCATCTCAAGTACAAAAAGTGACTCGCCAGGCAAGACCATGGTTCCCAGCTTGTTTCGATTGATCAGAAACGCATGATAGTCGTCCACGCGCTTGATGATCGTCGAAGCCAATATCTCAGGTGGCATGGCATCAGCTGCTGTCGCGTTGAGCGTCTCCAGCACCGCCTCACCCCCGGCAACCACATCGGCAGTCGAGTCGGAATGAAACTCAAGATATCCGAACTGGCGTTCGACGATCAATATTCCGGGTTTGACATCGACACACTTCAACGCGATGTCTGTGATCCCTTCAATATGAAGACCCGGAACTACCTCAATGACCATTGCAGCCATATCCGATTTCGGCAAGTACCCACGAATCCAACTGCCCAGATAACACATGGTCTTGGGCTGAAGCTGATCAATGAAGATGTAAGACCGAAGATCAGCCATCAGTGACGAGACTCCTGTACCAATTGAAGAGAGCGTATCTCTTCAAGAATAATCTTGTGAATCGCCGCGCGCAGGTCAGTTTCAGCAACCAAGCTATCAGCAAATGTGTTCAATGAGGAATCTGATGGTGAGAATCCATCAGCGAACGAATAGTCAATTGGGCTGTCCGACGCTCGTCGAGGGAATGTCGATCGCAACCGCAAGTCGGCAAATTCGTCTATGTTGACTACCTGTTCCTTGTTGAATGCGACTTTCGACCACTGGACCAGGTGTTCGGGACCAACATTGTCTGCGACCGAACTTCTTCCAAAAAATCCGGTTCCAACTGTCATGGTTGGCGCGAGATTGGTATCGAATCCTGACGCTCCGGTGCTGCAAGGTGCGTTAACCGGTGTCCTGAGAACATTCAGTTCCGCACCAAATCGCAAAATCATCTGAGGGTTGTTACTGTGAATCGCAGCCGAATGTCCACTACCCATTCGACGAATCATCGCACCGCAAGCGTTCATTGCGGCATCCTGACCGGAAACAACGTAATATCCGAGCACCGGGCAAAGTTTCTCCCGACTGAGCACATAATCGTCACCGATACGTTCCAACGGCGTCACGAGCACTCGTGTATTGGCAGGCACTCGAATTCGAGCACGCTCCGCAATCGATTCAGCGGACTGGCCGATTACTGAAATGTCAAATGACGCTTCGGGAAATAGCACCTCAGCCAATCGGTCACGTTCGTCGTCGTTACAGATGTAGCAGCCATTTTTCTGCAAAGCGATTGTCAATGCATCACTGATTGTGTGATCGGCGATAACTGCCGACTCGTTAGTACAAAGAACGCTGTTGTCGAACGCCTTGCTATCAGCGATGCATTTTGCAGCATGCGCCACGTCTGCTGAATCATCAACGTAGACGGGACAGTTCCCGGGACCGACACCCAACGCAGGGTTTCCGGAACTGTATGCCGCTCGCACCATCGGCGTACCACCTGTGGCAAGAATGACGTCGATATTTTCCGAACTCATAATTGATTGAATGACTTCGAGCGTCGGATTCTCGATAACTTGTACCAAACCGTCTGGTGCACCTTCCCTTTCAATTATCTGCGCTAATTTGAGTGCCGCGTCCGTGCAGCACTCCCGAGCCGCAGGGTGTGGGCTGATAACAATAGAATTTCTTGTCATCAATGCCAGAATCACCTTGAAGAAAACCGAACAAACCGGGTTGGTGGAAGGTGTCAGAGCGAATATGACACCCGCCGGTCGGGGAATTTCAACAATATTTCTTTCGAAGTCAATTCGATGGGTTATGAAATCGGAATCCTTATAGTATTCGTAGATTCCTTCGCTACACATTCGATTCTTGATTTCCTTGTGGTCGGCGTTGCCGAAACCAGTTTCTGCGACTGCCCAGTCGGCATATTCACGGGCAGTGGCGGCTCCCACATCGGCAGCCGCTTTGACGATTCGCATCACTTCATCTCGCCGGTAGTCTGCATAGACATTTCCGGCCCATCGGGCACGGTCAACCACCCGGTTGGCTTGAAAAATCGGTGTTGGTGTTGAATGAACTGCCATCAAGAATTTCCCATTTATTCCACGCACTATTTCGCGTTGTAGGGAAAATTCTATTCTGCGTCAAATGCGATAGGCTTGACAGTACAAATCAAATAATTGACTTTTCGGCGTGAAACGCACTCTCTGGATGCTAAATTCTTGACATGATACGCCGTCGGATCACTACAAAAATTAAAGTGCTGTTGGGAATCTTACGGCTGACTGGCCCTGGAAACTCGCTAGTCGGAACTTCGACCTAGCAGATGCACCTCGCTGATTGCGACAGACAAGGTTGCAAAATCAACTTTGCTGATCGATTTCATATCCGCGATTATGCTTGCCAACATACGGCATCCATTGTTGTTCACATTCATCCATTCAGAAACCGCAACCTTGGGATCGCTTTTCTGAGCGCTTTGCACCACATCACTGACAATCGCAAATTGATGGGAATGAACGTCATCAGCAAGCCTTGACTTGGCAAGATTGTGCCATCGATTTTCCACTGGAAGCTGGGCGATTTTCTGCCGAATCCAAATCAGTTCGAGCCGAGCGCCGATATCAAAGTAAACTGCGGCGACAAATGCAGCTGACTTCTTGGATGCCTTAATAATTTCAACGATATCAAACGCGGTCGAAAGCGTAATCAATTCGACGACCCGGCATGCGATCGCCTTCGGTACCTTATTGGAAGTCAAGTCCTTTATCTGCTTATTCATCACAGCAACGTACTGCTTCGTCAACGACTTCGACAGACTCTTGGTCAGTTTCGCGATGTCAGATTTGAAATATTTGACCGACTCTTCAATATTCAACGGATGTCCGCGATGACGCAACAACCATAGTGCGGAGCGTTCCAGAAGACCGCTGGCATACGAGAGCATGGTAATTTGTGTATGAGCAGGTACCTTGTTGTCAAGATCCTCAATCGTCTGCCAGATGTCTCTCATGTCAAACACTTCCCGCGCAACACAGAAGGCTCTAGCTACATCGTCATATCCGGCGTTCGTAAACTGTCTCATCCTGAACACGAATGTCGGTCCGACTCGGTTCACGAGATTATTGGTAACCGATGTCGCAATAATTTCACGTTTGAGACGATGATCATGCATTTCGCTACTGAACTTCTCGGACAGCCGATGCGGGAAATACGCGTACAACTCCTGAATCAAGTAGGGGTCCTCCGGCATGTCCGAATCCAGCAGATGCTGATACAGCGTCATTTTCGAGTAGTCAAGTACTATGGAAAGTTCCGGATAGGTAAGCCCCAAGCCTTCGCTCTGCCTGCGCCTGATCTCGTCCCGGTCGGGTAGAAATTCCAGAGCAGGATCCAAATCATCGGAAGATTCCAGTTCTCGGATATACTGCCAATGCTCTCTGATCAAGCGGTTCGACTCAGCATTGATCGAACTGAGTGCTTGACTCTGCTGGTAGTTGTCGGTAAGAACGAGTTCTGCGACCTCATCCGTCATGTCCCTCAAAATCTTTTCGCGCTGCTTGTCAGTCATGTCACCGTTGCCGACGACCTGATTGAGCAAGATTTTGATGTTGACCTCGTGATCAGAGCAATCCACGCCGCCTGAATTATCGATAAAATCAGTAAAGCAACGTCCACCGCTCAGGCAAAATTCAACCCGCCCGAGCTGAGTCATGCCCAAATTTCCACCTTCACCCACAACCTTGCATCCCAACTCGTTACCGTTGACGCGAATGGCATCGTTCGAGCGATTTTCAGTATCCGCGTGGGTTTCGGTAGTCGCCTTGACGTAGGTCCCGATTCCACCGTTCCAAAGCAGATCAACCGGTGCCTTCAGCATTGCATTGAGCAGTTCGTTGGGTGTAAGTTGTTTTCGTTTTATGCGCAATACCTGCTGCGCCTGAGGGCTAAGGTCAATCGCTTTCGCAGTTCGATCATAAACTGCGCCGCCCTTGGAAATCAGATCCTTGTTGTAGTCTTTCCAAGTCAATCCTGGCGTCTCAAACAAACGTTTACGTTCCTTGAAACTGATCGCGGCATCAGGGTTCGGATCAAGAAAAATCTCAATGTGATTGAATGCACCAACCAATCTGATGTGCTCTGACAATAACATGCCGTTACCGAACACATCGCCGCCCATGTCCCCAATACCAATTACAGTGAAATCCGTTGTCTGTATATTCGTACCCAATTCGCGGAAGTGACGTTTTACGGACTCCCATCCACCACGGGCTGTGATACCCATGCCCTTGTGGTCGTAACCGACCGAGCCGCCGGATGCGAAAGCATCTCCCAACCAGAATCCATATTCCTGTGACAATGCGTTGGCAACATCAGAAAAAGTTGCTGTGCCTTTGTCTGCCGCGACCACCAAATAAGGATCATCGTCATCGTAGCGTCTGACATTGGCAGGCGGTACAATTTCTCCGGCGACGATATTGTCGGTGATATCCAACATTCCTCGGATGAAATTCCTGTAACATTCGATCGCATGATCCTGCATAGTCATATCGGGGGGTGGCTGTTGTTTGATCACAAAACCTCCTTTCGACCCGACTGGTACAATCACTGCATTCTTCACCATCTGTGCCTTGACCAGTCCCAATACTTCGGTTCTGAAGTCCTCGCGTCTGTCCGACCATCTCAGCCCACCTCTTGCTACCTTGCCACCTCGAAGATGTACAGCCTCGATATGTGGTGAGTAGACAAAAATCTCGAACATTGGTCGTGGGTCCGGCATCTTATCGATTCTTGCACAATCAATTTTGAACGAGAGATACCCCAAGCGCTTGCCCGAGTCATCTGTACAGTAGTGATTTGTGCGAAGGGTACTGGCAATCACATTCAGATATCCCCTGAGAATTACATCCTCATCAAGACTGACAACTTTATCCAAATGCGCATATAGCCGATCGCGCAGTTCTGTTTTCTGCTCCTCCGTTGCTGCAATATCGGGAGCAAACAACAACTCGAAATACTCGACTAAATCCGATGTCATATCGACATGTCGAATCAGAGTTTCCGTAATGTATGATTCACTGAAAGCACTGCCTATCTGCTTCAGGTATTTACTGTAAGCGCGAAGAACCACCACCTGCCACCAATTCAGATTTGCCGCCAGAACAAGTTGGTTGAAGCTATCGTTTTCAGCTTGTCCGCGCCAGATGCTCTTGAACGCATCCTCGAAGCTCTCCCGATACTCATCCGCTACGAGTTCCTTTCCATTTGCTTCAACCAAGGTGTAGTCATGGAGCCACAAATAGCGCCCATCAGCCAGTTTGATTTCGTAGGGTTTCTCCTCGATCACTCGCAATCCCATGTTCTCCAGTACGGGTAGACTGTCAGACGGAGAGATCTGCGTTCGGTAACTGTAGATTCTCAAGCGAATCCTATTCTTGTCCGGTTCGTTCAAAGGCTGGTAGAACGACACGGCCATATCGCTCTTATTACTCAAACCAGCAAATTTCGCCAGATCTGCTGCTGCCACCCAGGGTGAATGGTCTTCCTGATAACTCGCACTGAATGATTCTTCGTACTGTTTGTAGTACCGAAGTCCCGTATTCTCACCGAAGCGTTTGATTGCTGCCTGATAAAGCGAATCATTCCAGGTGATAGCAGCGTCTTCCGCCAACTGCTGAATCTCAGCTAGTGCCCGTTTCGGAACTGAATGCATTTCGACATGTATCGTGTAAGTGATCCTGGCCAGAACCGATCCAGAAAATGTCGAAAGGAACTCCGAGGAAATACCATTGAGAGATTCCATCAGGATGTCGTTGATCTTGACTCTCAAAGCACGGTTGAACAACTCATGGGGTGTGTAGACGATAGCCGAATAGAATCGGCCATACTGCTCACGACGAAGCAATACCTTCACTCGCTGATGTTCCTGCAACTCGAGTGTATCCGCAACATCTTCAAACAGTTCTTCCTTTGAGACCTGAAACATCATGTCTCTCGGATAGTTCTCCATGATGTTGGTCAAAACCCGGAGGCTATGCGTAGTCGAAGAGAATCTGCTTCGCCGTAATACGTACTTCATCTTGTCCCGCAGAACCGGGATCAGTTCAGCACTGCCGTTGTACACGGTGGAACCGAATAATCCGACGAATATTCTTATCCCCTTACATTCGCCGTCTTCAGAGAAATTTGGAAACGCGATCAGGTCCATATAGCTTGCGCGGTGAATTGGAGAATTTACATCTGCTTTGGTAATCATCAAAGATGGTTCACGAATATTGGATGCCAATTCATCGATCGGGAAAACTTGCTCTATATTTTCAATTGAACACAACCATCCCAAAACCGATTTTCTATCGAACTTGACTTTGCCATCTGCACCTGACAACAACTCACAATATCCAAGAAAAGTGAAATTGCCACTATTCAGCCATTCACTGAATTCTGCATAGTCTTGCAAATTTGAATTTTCCTGCTGCTTTTCAATATTTCGGATGTTTTCGGCCGTGGCTGTGGCACGTTCACGCATAGTCGACCAGTGCTCAACAGCCAACTCGATACTTTCGAACGTTTTCGTCAGTAAAGAACGGAGTTTCTCAATCTCTTTCGCATCGGCAGGCTTGTCAAATTCAAAATGCAGATACGATTCGAATACCCCCTTCAGATCACTCGCTGCGAGCGGTGAAGAGATGTTTTGAAGTACTCCGTTTTTGTCGCGTTTGGCGAAAAATACAGGATGAACCGACAAGTGCTTTCGCAATCCCATCTGACTCAGAACATTCGATATCGAATCCACTAAAAATGGCCGGTCTATCGTAACCACTTCTAGAACGGCGTATTCCGATCGCCATCCATCGCGCTCCACATCCGGAATGTAGATTCGAATATTGGGTTGATCCCCTGTACGTTTCTTTCCGAGATTTATATGTGCGAGAGCTGCACCTTTCAGATCAAAGAGATCTCTGTTACACAGATCCTCATAGGGGACACCATAGTAATAGTGGTTGATGAAATCGGAAAAATAGGGTATGTCACTGGTTGCCGCGCCAACTTCATCGTTCGTCATTCTTTTGATGAGCGCCTCGGTCTGCTTGGAATGCAAAATCGACATTAAGACAATCTCCAGAAGTGTGAAATCCGTAACTATATTTACTATACAGCATAACCAGCAACACAAGAAAAATTCACGCGCATTCAATACGTCGGATCATCTTCGCATCAACTTTTGATATATCCAACCTTTGGTAGCGTTTATTAGTTCAGGAACAGTCCGAAAAGGTTGGTATTCGATCGAATTGAAACTCTTCATCGATAAATATTTCTTGTAATTTGAACCAATAATGCATAAAACTATGTGGTTAGTTCTCAAATCAGTCGGACCCTGATCGGTCGTGAGCCTTACATCAATGCAACATTTTCAGAAGACTGGAGTGTTGCAACAAATAGATAACGACGCTGAGCCATTACCGCACGTATTGGCACCGGCAGCTACCGGCGTTGACGGATTCATCAACCGTCATGGCGGTGATGTTGATCGAATTTTCGGCGAAGCTGGGGTGGATCTGCAGTGTATCGGCAATCCGACAATCGGTATGTATCTGAAATCATTCTGCAATTTGTTTGAATGTGCCTCGACTAATACACAAAACGACAATTTTGGTCTGTGGTTCGGAAATCAATTTCAGCCTAGTGATCTCGGTCTTTGGGGATATGCCGCGATCTCTTCGCCCAACTTGGGCAGCGCACTTGACAATCTGATCGACCTGTTCAGGTTTCACCAGCAGTGCTCAATGTTGCGACTCGCTACAACCAGGAAGAATTTGAAACAGCTTGAATATCAGGTTCGCGATCCACAAATACTGCAGCGCAGACAGGATGCTGAGCTCTCACTCGGAATGTTTCTGAACGTGTTCCGGGAATGCACAGGAAGTGACTGGCAACCCGAAGAGGTGTATTTTGAGCATCCAAAACCAGAAAATTCCCGCGAGCATGAAAATGCTTTCAATGCACCGGTCTTTTTCAGTCAGCGGGTTAACGCGATCGTTTTTTCGCCGGAGATTCTCGAAAGACGAATGCCGAACTGCGACCTCAAGTTGATGTCTTTGACTCGTGTCTGCCTTGAATCCCTACACACTGAAACTCCTTTTTCGCAAAGTCTCACAGACCGAATTCGCAACATTATTCGGATCAAGCTAGCCGACGGCTATCCTTCCTTGGAGTCTGTGGCTGAAAGCATTTACATGAGTCCCAGTGCCATCCAGCGCAACCTCGCTTGGGAGGGACTTTCCTATACCGAACTTGTCGAAGAAACCCGAAAAAATCTGGCCGAGATATATTTCAAGCAGCGAAACCTCTCGTTATCTGAAATCGCCTATCTTCTCGGCTACTCTGAGCTAAGCGCGTTCAGTCGGGCATTTCGTCGATGGACTGGCTATTCCCCGCGTGAATTTCGTGGCCAAAACTTGGATCATTGATTCCAGATTGAGATAGACTCGGGATAATATCGACACCATCAGTCGATAATCGATTTTGTAGTTGGACTGGTGAACTTGCAATTTTTTCAACCATGTATCTAAAAGCGGCTACGCAATCCAAGTATCCATCCATGTCTTTTCGGTAGTCCATAGTGAATTAATTATAAATGGTTATAATAAATGACTAGTCGTAAAATATAACCATAATTGCATGGAGGAATTCTTATGAAAACGATTGCGATTACTAAATTCAAGGAACAGTGTCTAGCACTTTTGGATCAGCTTGATGAAGAGGGCCTAGTAGTTTCCAAGCATGGTAAACCAATCGCAAAAATTGTCCCGTACAGTCGTCAGAATGCGGAACTGATAGGCTGTCTGAAGCACGAAATCAAGATTCATGGTAGTCTTTATTCAACCGATTCACAATGGAATGCAAATGATAAATCTTGACACGCATATTCTTATTTATGCCTTTGTTGGCGAGCTTGAATCGAGGGAGAAACAATTATTGGAAAGCAATCCGTGGTCAATTTCTGCAATTGTTTTGTGGGAATTGGCAAAACTGGAACAACTAGGTCGTGTAGAAATTGATCTTCACAGCCGTCCTGTAATTCGTCAATTGAATCGAATACAGACATGGCCCATCACATTTGATATTGCGTGCACATCAACTAGGCTTGATTTTCGCGGAGATCCAGCAGACGAATTAATTTCTGCCACTAGCATCGTGCACAACGTACCATTATTGACTCGAGACAGATTAATCCACAGTTCAAATTTAATTCCATTCGCTTAGCAAATCAAAAGCGGTATGAGCGTGTAACCAGTAGAGTTGGAAAGACTCTGATGGTGGTTAAACGCAATCAAATTAATTAGATTTGATACTTTGACTTTGTATGATTTGTCCGACGCAACACATAATGATCGATTGAAACTGATGTTTGCCAAATAGTCTGGATTTCAGAGTGAAAAAGGGAAGTTGAGTTAGTGAATGATAAGGAAGTCGACGTTGCAATTCCGAGTTTGGAGTAACCTCAAATTCTGACAATGTCCTCCTATTCGCTAACCAGCATATTTTTATCACAATCCAGTCGTGCAAATGAGCAATTCAACTTGTACCGCAATGTTCAGAATAAAAATCGGTTCGCGTTCCAACATAGCCAACCGCCTTTTTGGTTAATCAATGTCCTTGACGAAGGTGGATGGATCAGACCGATCAAATGACCTGACAGAATTGTGGAAAGAACGAGCGTTGGATCACCCTGGTTTGCCATTTCTGAGGTGAAAGGGTAAAAAGCTCAAAAGCATTGTTTCCTTTCACCTATCCGTAGTCTTTGGTTTACCTGTATATTCTTATCGAACAAGACTTTTCTGTTCTTTCCGAATACCAAGCAATATCGAGAGCACTTTATGTCGGAATACCTGAACGACACTGACCGATCAGCGGAAGATACAAATTCGTATCGTCGTCCCAAAAGCAAGCATGAAATTCTGCGTGAGATCTTTGGATACGAGTCTTTCAGGCCGAACCAGGAAGTTGTGATTGACACATTGATTTCTGGCCGTAGTGTACTCGCTGTGATGCCGACTGGTTACGGAAAGTCTCTTTGCTATCAGATTCCGGCACTGATGAATGAGGGACTCACAGTCGTGATCTCACCACTGATTGCTCTGATGCGTGACCAAGTAAGCGCACTCAAACTATTCGGGGTTTGTGCCGATACGATCAACTCATCGAGTGATCAATCAGCTAACTACACAGTTTGGAAGCGTTTGAAAGCCGGATCGTTGAAGCTGCTCTATCTTTCGCCTGAGAAACTGATGACAGAATCGATGCTCGATACTCTCAAACAACAACAGCTGACGCTGATCGCTGTCGATGAGGCGCATTGCATCTCTCAGTGGGGCCCCGCCTTCCGCCCGGAGTATGCTAGCCTTGCGAAGTTACGTGAAAATTTTCCGAAAACCCCAATCCTTGCGACCACGGCGACCGCGGACGAGGTGACTCGTAAGGAAATTTTGGAACTCATGTTCGCCGGCAACGCCGCGGTTCATGTGCAAGGATTCGATCGACCCAACATCAAACTGTCGGTCGCCGCCAAAGTCGGTAATAGTCGACAATTACTGGACTTCCTGACCCCACACAATGGAACCAGTGGCATTGTCTATTGCCTTTCTCGAAAGAAAACCGAGGCAATAGCAAAGCTTCTTGAAAGTTGGGGAATCCGTACTCTCACGTATCACGCCGGTATGAATAAGGAAGAGCGTGACACAAATCAGAACATTTTTATGACTGAACCCGGGGTTGTCATGGTAGCCACCATCGCTTTCGGTATGGGGATTGACAAATCCGATATCCGATTTGTATTGCACGCCGATATGCCTGGGTCTATCGAGGCCTACTATCAGGAACTTGGTCGTGCCGGTCGTGACGGCCAGCCTGCGGAAGCGCACATGCTGTTTGGACTCGAGGATGTCCGTATGCGTCGTGTTTTCATTGACCAGGAAGATGCAGGTGAAGACCGACAGCGTCGAGAGCATCAAAGACTGAATGCATTGATTGGCTATTGCGAGTCTCCAACATGCCGACGACGAGCTTTACTGGCGTATTTCGGAGAAATGATTGACCCGTGTGGTAATTGCGATATATGCCTTGATCCCGTCGAACTTGCCGATGGAACAGAGTACGCACGTATGGCATTATCAGCCATTTATCGCACAGGACAACGCTACGGCGCTGTGCATATCGTTGATGTGCTTAGAGGTAATATGAACAAAAAAGTTTCAGATGCTGGCCACCACCGACTTCCGACCTTTGGAGTTGGCGAGGAGATAACGAGCCAGGAGTGGCGAGCATTGATTCGCCAGCTTGTCAGCTCCGGGATTGTTATTCAGGATATTGCTGCATACGGTGGCCTGCGAATTACGCAATCTGGAATGGATCTGCTAAGGGGCAATTCCACCTTTGAATATCGAAGGCCAGTAGAAACATCGCGTGGCAAAAAGGTTCAAGAAGTGAATAAAGTTCCGCTGTCGAGCCACTTGAGTTCTGACGACAGATTACTGTTGGACAGACTCAAAGCGTTGCGACTAAAGCTAGCTAAGGTACGTGGGGTACCTGCATATGTAATTTTCCCCGATCGCTCACTCGAGATGATGGCGCAACATCGTCCGGCAACGCGCGGTGAATTTGCTCAAATCAATGGTGTCGGTGAAGTCAAAATGCGTGACTTTGCCGATATATTCATTGCGGAGATTACGGGCAAGTCGGGAAGCAGTTGTTGAATTCAAGGCAGTAAATCCGATCGAATCGAGAGTTGCGATAAATGGAATTACCGTGGTTCTATGAACCGAAATCGATCGGCACCATAGAGGGTTCTGTCATTGACGACTTGTGTATCATATCTGCCCGATTCAATTCCAGATTTCTTCATACACTGAACGAAGATAATGAACATTTTATCCTTCTGATCGTGCAATCAGATGACTGCTTGAGCGGTAGTCGCCTCAAGTCGTTTGTCAAGGAATCAGCGGTTGATTGTTCCATGCAGTCGAACCGCTTCCTGTTCAGGAAAAAACTCCGGAATTGTCAAAGAATGTCGGTCCCCTGCGGGAAAATTCCGTATCTACTGGCTTAACTCCTTCCGCACAATTCGCGGTAAAAATTCAGTATCACAAAGGACAGTATCACGATTCCGGCAACCCCAACTGCTGTCAACGAACCTAGGGGCGGAACAATCGGTGCGTAACCAGAATCCATCTTCGAGTAAAGCCATTCCGGAACCGTCTGATCGCACCTGTCGTAAACAGGGAGAGTGGAAAATTACTCCGGGAAAGTAGTTTGGTCTACACGATAACGGTGGTAACTTAAGCCGAATGTCTCGACAAGACTACGACTGACTGGATGCAGTTCGAATTTGTATGACGACTCACTGCGTTAGCGAGGATCGGAGTGTTTGTTCCCGGTTTTATTCAACTTCCAGTGTTTTCACAGTTAATATCAGGACCTGCCGCAAAGATTCCCGGTATGACAATGAAATTCGGAATTCTTCTCACCCGATCACACCATCTTCGAATTGCAGGGTAGTCAATTCTAGAAATTCCGCCTTCTTCCGACAGCATGATCGAAGGGAAACACGCGATGTCTGCAATTGTCGGATTACTGTGACTGCATATCCACATATTGTTCTGCTTTTCCTGAAACCACAAATGCTCATCCAAAATTCTCATAAGACGATGTGCACCTGACCTGCAAGAGTCAATATCACACTCGATAAATAATCCATCGTGCAAACGCGCAGACCCTGCTGTTGAGTTTAGCGAGTCTGCAAATCCTAGCCATTGTGCAATTTCGCCCAATACTTCAGCATTTTGTGTGGGATACCATTTTCCAGTGTCATCGAATTTTGTTGCAAGAAACACGAGTATTGCATGCGAGTCTCGTAAAATGAAACCGTCATCCTCGATCAATGGCAATTGACCAAGAGGGTTCAATTTCAAAAACCACTCTGATTTATGTTCTCGTCCCGGATAATAATCGACTGTAATATTTTCCCACTCAATTCCAATTAAGGACATTAGTAATCGCACTTTGTAGCAATTGGCAGAAAGTTCATAGTTGTACAGTTTCATTAGTCTGATCTATGCTTAAATATCAAGCACAAGTCGTTTCGACTTTGCCCTTGAAACACAGGAAATAATTTTCTTGTGACCCGCTTTCTCAAATTCTCTCAAATACACATCTTGGTGGTCGGGTTCGCCTTCTAGCACATCAATTATGCAGGTACCGCACGCACCTTGTTCGCAAGATGTTGATATGGCCACATTATTGTGTCGAAGAATTTCTACAATCGTTTTACCCGATGGAACTTTCAGTGTAAGGCACGAACGTGCAAGCGCAATTTCAAACTCGGAGCTGTCATCAATGGCGTTAGGATTCTTGAAATACTCAAAATGCACTGCTTCATCAGGCCAACCGATTTTCAGAGCCGTTACTCGAGCTGCTTCCAACATTGGTGCAGGTCCGCATACATAGACATGCATTCGTTTTTGGTGGATTGACAAGATATCATGCAGTGATTCCTTGGTTTGGCTATCACCTAGACCCAGATGAAGTACAACAGAACTGCCGAGTTTTGACAAAACCTCACCGAAAGTGACATGTTTCTCCGACTGTGCAAAATAGTGTAATTTGTAGGGTAGATTCGCATGATCCAGTAATCGCGCCATGGATAGCAAAGGTGTAATACCGATTCCACCCGCTATTAATATTGTCTCCAATGCATCTCGGCGTAAAGGAAAATTATTTCTTGGTTCTGAGATATCAAGCTTACATCCCTCGTGGAGAGAATCAACCATGTAATGCGATCCACCAGAAGAGTTGGATTCTCGTTTTATACCAATCGTATAGTGTTGAGTTTGCCCGGGTCCGTTGGTCAAGGAATACTGACGAATTAGACCATTGGGCATGTGAACATCGATGTGTGCTCCAGGCTGAAAAGTGGGTAGCACTCCCTTAATCGGTTCCAGATCAAACGCCGAAACTCCTTCCGCTGTTTGCCACTTGCGGGCAATCGTTACCTGGTACGATGCAAATCTTCCTGATTCTGGCTGCTTGGGGCTCGATGGAAATTCTTGTGAGGGCTTTATCATGTTGAGTGGTGTCAACTCCGCTACTGGAATACTTGCGGCTCGACTTTCAACACGATTACGAATTTGGTTGATTAACTGAGCGTGATGACGCAACACTGGAATATCTTCGAGACCATCGTCCCATTCAATTACGCCTCGTACTACAGTTTTGTATGAGTCCACCGGTTGGGCAATCAATAATGCTGTTGTGCTGAAATTCTGACTTTGAGCTTGAACAATTAAGGTATTTGTGGACCACTCAACTACTTCATATTCAACATGTTTTGCATCAAGTTGGGAGCTGGGGTGAAATTGATACTTTCGTAACTCCTCAATCACCATGTTGGTCGGAGAATTAATCGAAACCGCGCGTAAGACGAGACAATGCCGATTACTGAGAAATTCAAAATTTGGACCTTCTCCTTCCGGCTCAATTCCGGACCAAACCAACCCGTAACGTTCTATCGCTGGATAGACACGATTTTGAATCGTACGAGCGGGTGAATTGGCGGGATGAGCAGGTATATAAGTACACCCTGCAGTGCGGTTAGCATATCGCCAGCCGTGATATTGACACTTCAATTCGACACCTTCATTGATGCCAATCGACAATCGAACGCCACGGTGCAGGCAGCGATTTTCCCAAATATTGACGAATCCATCATCTGCGCGCCAAACCGCCATTTCGGTACCCAGCAACTGTGCGTGATACACATGCCTATATGGCAGATCATCACTTGCTGCGATGGGAAACCAAATTGATTCGATTGTCATCTTTATGAATTCACTCACTGATGTTCAGTTTATATATCGAATAAATTCAATCGGTTAAGTCGGGTTGAAGTGTTCATTATGTAGTTGAGTTTTATTAGTGGTTGATATTGTGGCAATTTTCTCGGGTCAGATCGTTCTTGTAACTGTATAGAGTTTCCTTTCAACAACGAAGCACTGGTGGTAATCAGCATAAAATTTCGATTCAGGAAGTAGCGGATAAGACACCATATTTAACACCCATCGCACTCAGCCACCTACGATAGGTAATCGCTGACTTATCTGCGCGAATAGAAGTTTCTGCCCGTGATCCAAGCGGAAGTTTCTTGGGAACTTGATTTTCCAGTATCGGTTTATCTTGTCCAAATATCATCTGTTGAAACTGTCCTATTACGGAGTTATCGTTGTCAGTATCCAAGATACTCAACAGCATGTGCGCTCGTACTTTCTCTTCACTGACTGGTTGAACGAATAGCGCAATGACATCCATGCGAGATTCATCTACTGGACTGGACTTGTATAGAATCGAACAAAATGGATGCGGCACGCGATACAAATATTCGACATCAGCACCTTCGCTGGAAGTAGTCGCAGCCTTCGGTTGATAAAAAACGCACTTGGTCGCAACAATCTCATTTTCATTTTGCAGCACCTCCACTTCGTACTCTCTGACCTCAGTGTGAGGTTCAGCTCCCAAAATGTTCGAATGTACAAACGGAAAGTGCCCCATGTCGAGAAAGTTTTCGATTGCTCTAGGTGCTGAAGTATGTACACCAACCGTTGCCGCATTCATATTTCGTCGGTCAGATTCTTCATATTCGGGAATCGAAAATAATTCATTTTCAGGTTCCCCCAGACTAGTCCAAATATAGCCATAAGCAACTGTTGCGGGTAGTTCAGCTTCTTCTTCACCCTGTTTCAAACCGATAGTCTTCCCTGGCGGAATCGAATTCACGACCCGAACACTTGGATTTCCATTTCCATCGACTTTAAACTTAAGATTTTCTTCCAATAATGTGGTGTGGTATGAATGATCTGACTCCAGTTCATCTATAGCAGCAATTGCATACCAAAGATTGAGTACAGCCGGATCCGAACAACATTTCGTTTTCATCGGATTATGTCACCTGATTTCGATTCGCTGAAATTAGAAGCGGAATCAATTGGAATTGCTCCGTAGGTAATATTGTGCTCACGTAACCAGCGACGATAAAACACGGAGGTTGCATCAGATGCGATACAGGTTTCAGCCCTCGGATCTAAGGGTAGGCACTTCGGTAGTTGATTCTCAAGTATGGGCTTGTCTTGTCCAAAGATCAATTGCATGAACCATCGTACAGTGCAGCGGTCAATTCCGTCTTTCAAATAACATAGAAAAGGATGCACAATGCAATGCTCTTCGCCTGCAGGTTGTACAAAAATGGCAATGTAATCCTTGCGGTGCGGCTGCAACGGATTGGTTTTGTACAAAACCGCGGTGTAAGGACGAAGAACCTGATATTCGTAATCAGCCATGATGCCACCTTCAGCGTTCGGTGACGCAACAGGCTGAAAGAATTTACAGTCAGTTGCGACAATTTCGTCATCTGCTGTGATATCGACTTGGTAAGGAAAAGTTTCAGAGTTTGTTTCAACGCCGAGATAACCATCATGAACAAAAGGAAAATGCCCCATGTCAAGAAAGTTCTCCACCACTCGCAATCCCGATACGTGAACACCCATAGACCCTCCGGTTATGACGTGACGATCGTTTTCTTCCGCTTCCGGAATTTCGATGATCGGTCTGCCAGGTTCGCCCAGGCACACCCAAACGAATCCATACTTTTGTCGTGAAATCACCTCTCGACCCGAATCGGTGGTGACAGAAATTGACTTCAGATGATTACGTTCGATCTGAATGCGTTCGCCAAACAGATATGTTGTCGTAATAGTGTCATCTTTGAGAGTTTCTATATCGGCAACAACATGCCAGTCAGATATCAAGGTGGAATCCACTTGCGTCATGGCTTCAACAATTTCTGATTCGCTTCAATTTCTCAGTAACCCAATCGAAAGGTACGTCAATTTTAGTGACTATGGTATCCAATAGTGAATGTTTTGTTAATTTAAATTAGCATGATTGCGTAATAAAATAACATAAATTGAATTACAATCGCCACAGATTTATCGTGAATACTAACCTTCATAATGACAAAGCGATAATTTGTCAACTCGAGTAGCGTTTCTTCAGTTTCGTCACATTGGTCATTGCCTTTGCTTTGCTTGAACAACCAAGGTCTAAATGAGTAGCCGATCCATCCATATCGCCAATTCGATTACAAGCGCAATTTTATCCGGACGTCTAAAACCCGGTACAAAACTGGGGGAACGAGAACTGTCGGAGATTTTTCTCGTAAGTCGAGCCGTAGTGCGCCAAGCGTTAATTAGAATCTGTGAAGGTGGACTCGTCGTAATCGAACGCAATCGCGGAGCATTTGTTGCAAAGCCTAGCCTTCAGGAATGCATTGAAATTTATGACACCCTGACCTTGCTCGAACAGGGAGTTGCACAACTCTTGTCTCGCAGATTCGGAATGGTAGAAGGTTTAAATGACTTGCGTCAGCACATCGAATACCAAAAAAAGGCTGTACGAGAAAACAACAATGATTACGCAGATCAATTAGGTCGAGAGTTCCATTCCAAATTTGTTCGGTTGTGCCGCAATAAAGTTATGCAGGATGTCCATGAACAAATTGCTCGACGGGTGACTACATTGGGTTCGCTATGCTGCAGTGTATTCGACTATTCTCACTTGATGGAAGAGCATGCCAAGATAGTGGATTTACTGGAAAAAAATCAAGTCGAAGAACTAATGATTCTGATCGACACACACTATCGAAATGTTTTACGAGGATACATCATGGACGAAACGGTTTACCCGGATTTACCGCTTGAAGAAGCGTTGTCGAACTTCGTAAATCACGAAGTTCATAAACATGAAAACATTGAACGCGATGCGCTATCGACCTCAAGCAATGGCAGAATCAACTGAAATTTGTATATTCAGAATTAGACGCTGTCTAGTGTAATAGTGTCACATTTTGAGGAAACACCAACAACATTTCAATTCAATCAATTTTTTAGGAGAACAGACATGAATCGACCAATTACACGACGAAAATTTCTAGCCACTAGTGGTGCTTTCGGAGTTACGCTGGGCAGTGGCTTGATGACTAAAGCTTTTGCAGCGAACGATCCGTTGAAGGTGGGAGTTGTTTACGTATCTCCAATATCTGAAATTGGCTGGACAAAACAGCATTCGCTTGGAATTGATGCAATCAAGAGTGATCTCGGAGACAAGGTTTCAATTACGGCAGTAGAGAATACGTTTCTTCCCCAAGATGCAGAACGCATTTTTAGTGAAATGGCAAGTTCCGGTCATCAACTGATTTTTGGGACAAGTTTCTCGCACGGAACACCGATGCAGAAAGTGGCACCAAGATTTCCTGGCAATGCCTTTGAACATTGCTCCGGGATCGTGCATTTTGATAATCTGGGGACATTTGAAGCCAAGTACTATGAAGGGACTTACGTCGCAGGTGTGGCTGCCGCTCATATGTCCAAATCTGCAAAAATTGGATTCATCGGAGGCTTTCCCATTCCTGATATCGTGGGACCAGCCAATGCTCTCCTGCTCGGTGCCCAGAGTGTTAATCCCGATACCACGTGCAATGTGATTTTTCTGAATTCCTGGTTCGATCCCGGAAAAGAAAAAGAAGCAACCAATACATTGGTTTCACAAGGTTGTGATGTAATCTGTTCAATGACCGATACGGCAACCGGTGTTCAGGTAGCGGGTGAAAAAGGTGCTTGGTCGATAGGCTATGCGAGTGATATGTCACAATTTGCACCTGAAACACACCTTACCGCATTTACATTGGATTGGAGTAGTATCTATGTGCAAGCTGCTCGTGATGTCGCTGCTGGAACCTGGAAGTCAGACGTGAGATGGCAGGGACTTGCAGAAGGTGTTGTTAAAATGTCACCCTACAATGAAGCCATACCGACAGATGTTCAAGCCTCATTACAGGAACTTCAGGCTTCAATCAGCTCAGGGGGAATTCATCCGTATGCTGGTGAAATTCAGGACCAAGATGGAAATGTGCGAGTGGCCGCAGATTCAGTGATGCCTGACCCTGAAATTCGAGGGTTCAATTGGTTTGTGAAGGGAATTATCGGAAATATGGGATAATTTCTACTTGACGACAATAAACCTAATTGGCCGCCGTCGTGTACGGCGGCCAATTTATTTGCAATCCTAGTCAACATGATTGAAAATCTTCAAACATGACACCTCGACTCGAACTGCAAAACATTTCCAAACGCTATCCTAGCGTACAAGCCAATGATGGGATATCCCTTCAGGTGATGCCGGGGGAGGTACACGCCATACTCGGTGAAAACGGTGCTGGAAAAAGCACTTTGATGAAAATCATCTATGGGATTGTGCGCGCAGACGAAGGAGAAATTTTCTGTAATGGCCAGCCAATAGGGGTTCACAAACCGACACTTTCACGTAAACTCGGAATTGAAATGGTACATCAGCATTTCGCATTATTTGAATCGGTAACAGTTGCCGAGAATATTGCGATCTCCTTCGGAGGCAAATACGACATTGTAAAACTTTCCCAACAGGTCTCCGAAGTTTCTGAGCGCTATGGATTACCTGTCAATCCCCGAAGTTTAGTACACCATCTGTCAGTCGGGGAAAGACAGAGAGTGGAAATAGTGCGCTGTTTGTTACAAAATCCAAAAGTTCTAATACTGGATGAACCCACATCGGTCCTTACTCCGCAAGCGGTATCCAGATTGTTTGAGACTTTAAGGCTGCTAGCGGCAGAAGGTTGCAGCATACTCTATATCAGTCATAAGTTGTATGAAGTCAAAGAACTGTGTGATACAGCAACCGTATTGCGGGATGGGCGTGTAACTGGTACTATTTCCCCAAAAAAGACATCTACAGCTGAAATCGCACAACTCATGGTTGGTACTGACCTCCCTCAAACCGTGAAGAAAGCCTCGAAAATTAGCGATGAACATGCATTAGTTATTCGAAATGTTACGACTAGTTCCGAGGATCAATTTGGTGCTTCCCTCAACGATATCTCACTCAGTGTACGCCGTGGAGAAATTGTCGGAATTGCAGGTGTGTCAGGTAATGGACAAGCTGAACTTGAACGACTCATCAGCGGTGAAACAACATTGAATGACGCTGAGTCAATTCAATTGTTCGAACAACCGATCGCTCACCTGGATGCAGGAAAACGCCGAGATTTGGGGTTGGCTTTCATACCTGTTGAACGACTTGGACGCGGTGCGGTTCCATCACATCGTTTGAATGAGAATGCAGTATTGACTGCTTACAGGCTGAATATGGTGGAAAACGGACTGTTGAAGATGAACCGTGCAAATCGATTTACTGAGAAAGTGATCAAAAAATTTGGAGTCAAGGCCAATGGATTAGAAAGTGTTGCGTCAAGTTTGTCCGGAGGAAACCTTCAAAAATATATCGTCGGTCGAGAAATCGAACAGAACCCAAAATTCTTGCTGGTCGCACAACCGACCTGGGGATTGGATGTCGGTGCAGCGGCGTTCGTCCGACAAACACTGGTCAACCTTTGCAATTCTGGAACAGCAGTTCTTGTAATATCGGAAGAATTAGACGAATTGTTTGAAATCTGTGATCGATTGTTGGTACTTTACCAAGGTCGTCTGTCTCAGTCTTTTCAGTGTAACGAAACCAGTTTGGAAGAAATTGGAATACTAATGGCTGGAGCAACTGCTGTCGGGTCTGATAACACGAGGACATCTGTTCATGCGTCCTCTGATTGAACGCAGAACAACACCGTCAATTGCCATAACGGTAGCCGCACCAGCGGCAGCAACCGTGCTGACTGTCGTTTTCAGTTTCTTGTTTTTCGATGCACTTGGTCATAATCCAGTATCCACGTTGCACGCTTTTTTTGTGATGCCCTTGAGTAGTTTGAACGGCATATCCGAGTGGCTTCTAAAAGCGTCGCCTCTGATTCTGATTGCGCTGGGACTAGCAATAGGATTCAGAGCAAACATATGGAATATTGGTGCTGAAGGTCAGTTGATTCTCGGGGCTGTTGCAGCAACGAGTATCGGTTTATTCTACCCTGACAAGGAAAGTGTATTCCTGCTTCCACTCATGATATTGGCTGGTATGCTAGGGGGAATGGCGTGGGCGGCGATTCCTGCCTTTCTCAAGCACAAGTGCAATACCAATGAAATCCTGGTGACGCTAATGCTCACTTATGTAGCAACTTTATTGCTCTCATATTTAGTCCATGGCCCGTGGCGTGACCCGTTTGGTTTTAACTATCCTCAGACTGCACTTCTTCCGCCGGCAGCAATGTTTGACCCACTGAGTGGTCCATATCGGGTCAACAATTCCGTCTACATAACGATTTTTGCAGTCGGCGTTACGTGGTTCTTCACAAAATACAGTTTTCTCTCGTACAGAATTTCGGTCGGTGGAGCAGCACCTACAGCGGCTCGTTATGCCGGTTACAGAGAATCAACGTCAATCTGGCTCGGGTTGATGGCTGGAGGGGCGATGGCAGGGATTGCAGGCATGGCTGAGGTTGCCGGACCTCTCGGACAGCTGTCGCCACATATTTCGCCCGGCTACGGATTTACGGCCATCATCGTTGCGTTTATCGGTAGATTGCATGCAGTCGGTATACTGCTTGGAGGCTTATTCATATCTTTACTGTACATCGGAGGTGACGCAGTTCAGATCAGTCTTGGCATGTCGTCGTCGGTTACACGAATTTTTCAGGGTGCATTGTTGTTTTTCTTGCTGGCTGCGGATTTTCTGATTTTCTATCGTATTCGATTCGTCAAAGGATAGTACCGTGGACCTTTTCATTGCCATATTTACCGGAACGATCATTGCTGCAACCCCTTTGATATTTGCGGCACTAGGTGAACTTGTTGTAGAAAAGTCAGGTGTATTGAATCTCGGGATCGAAGGAATGATGCTGGTTGGAGCGGCGGTTGCAGTCTGGATGCACTTTGCCGGATTCTCCATGCCAGTCGCGATTCTCACCGCAACGTTAGCCGGTTCCGTCGCTTCTTTGATTTTCGCAGTGCTTGCTCTCACATTCGCAACGAATCAATATGCAGCAGGTTTGGCTCTAGCCATTCTTGGATCTGGAATTTCGGCTTACATCGGGCGCGGATTTGGTGGTGCCCCAATCGATGGGTTATCATCAATTTCGATACCGGTAATCTCCGAAATTCCGATTATCGGGCCTTTATTTTTTCAATATGACCCATTGGTGTATTTGTCTTATCTGATGTTTGCATGCATATGTTGGTTTCTCTACCGAACGAAGGCAGGTTTGGTGGTGAGGACTGTCGGGGAATCGCCTGAATCCTCTCATGCGATTGGTTTTTCCGTCATTCGAATCCGCTATATGACAACGATGTTTGGTGGTGCAATGGCTGGCCTTGGCGGAGCATATTTATCGATCGCTTACACTCCCCTTTGGGTCGAAAATATGACGGCTGGGAAGGGATGGATCGCACTTGCATTGGTCGTTTTCGCAACTTGGCGACCAACACGAATTATTTTGGGAGCCTGGTTATTTGGTGCCATGACGATTTTTCAATTGCATGGGCAAGCATTGGGTTTTGCCCTGCCAACAGAGGTGTTATCAGCTATTCCTTATTTGGCAACGATTGTGGTTCTTGTCATTATTTCTCGAAACCGAGAAATTCTAAAGTTGCACTTTCCCGCTTCGCTTGCCAAACCGTTCAAACCTTCAGGATAGACTTTCAGTCAATCAATCACTGCCTGCAATTTTTGTACGTTTGTAGCATCACCGAGAATTTCCTCTTCCACTAATTTGACACATTGTCATTTTGCTTGGTAAAGAGGGAAGTAACTGAAAAATTTTCTGAGGGTTAACCCATCTTTATCATATTTTGAAGAATAGAAAATATTACCTTTCCAAATCAGAAACTTGAAAAATTCGCAATTGTCGTTAGGTCACTACTTTTGTGATTTCCACTTCATCTGACCAGCGACCGATCTGCTGGTCGACCTGCAGCGTCACTCCCATCGCAGACAATAGCTTTCGCTGCTGAGCATCGGGGTGCATATTCTGACGCACCTGTATGCGATCTCCGTCGGCATCGGTCAGTTCCGTGGTGATGCGATTGATGTTCGCCAACCGTCGGTGAATCGTCTGCCAGCTGTGTCGCTCGCCATTTGAGCGCATCGTCAGGCGCAGGTAGTGTACCGCCTGGTAGATAAGTACCGAAATAAACTGATGCGCACTTCATCCCACTGGCAAAGCAAGATTCGAAGCAAATACATTCCAGCGGTGGCATCGCGATGCGCCCGACGTTCATTGAACTTCCACCTCACCTCAATGGTATTCCTGCCGCCGGCGTCGGCAATGACTTCAATGTTATACTGCGCACTGACGCGCCGGTGCTGCTGTCGCAGCCGACCGACTTTCTTCAATACCTTCGGATAACGTTTCAGACGACGCGAGATGCGCAACCCATCGTCCAGATACTTCAGGTCCGCATCCAATGACAGACGGGCGCGTGTGTGCATGCTCTTTTCTGTCCGTTCGCGTGCGGCACTGTGCACACAAAGACGCAGCTCATCGTCGCCCGCACCGGGCATGCACCAGATGCGAATCTGATACCTGTCGACACTTGAAGTTTCCGCATCCGGCTCACCTTGCGGAACGCATGGATGCTGCCGGTCGACCACCACCCAGTCGTGACCGGCCTTTCTCAGCCACCGAAGATTATCCTCACTGACGATTCCGGCGTCCATCACCACCGTCACAGGCCCCGATGCACCCAAGCGCTTCATCGCCTTTTTCAAAGTGCCCGGTTCGAGGCTTGCTCAGCATTCACTCACATTCCGGCCCGCAAGTTCGCTAATTCGTCCTTGACGACCCTTCTATCCAGAGTGCTTCAAACCATGTCGTTACCTCCATGATCCGCTCTGACTGCTACCAACCGAAGCGACAGTTGTTGGGCAGGTTTCACATCTGCCAGAGAAAAACACCTTTCCACAGCGCACGATAAAGATGGGTTAATATTGTTAATCAGTCCCTAAAATTTGGTACAGGAAAAACTCAAAATCTCAAAGAGATATCGAACGCACGAGGAAAACCCTGGAGTCTACTGATCTAACGCCTGCCGCGCAATTTCCGGTAGAAATTCAGTATCACAAAGGACAGTATCACGATTCCGGCAGCACCACCTATTGTCAGTGAACCCAGTGTCGGAACCATCGGTGTGTAACCAGAAACCATTTTAGAGTATAGCCATTCGGGGATCGTCTGATCGGCACCTGTGGTGAACAAGGAGAGTGGAAAATTACCCCAAGAAAGCAGGAATGCGAATATCGCACCGGACACTATGCCTGGTGACAAAATCGGCAAAGTGATCTCCCGAAGAACCTGCAACCGAGACGCACCCAAATCATACGCCGCCTCCTCCCAAACTGGATCGAAACTGTAGACCTGAATCGACATGATCAGTGTGACTATGGGCAAAATCCAGATCAAGTGCGAAAATACTGCTGTATGCCAGCTTGTCGTGACGCCTAGTGACGAAAACCATAGCAATAACGCAAGCCCAAGTACAGCTTGAGGGAAAAAGATTGGAAGGAGTATCAGGCGTTGATAGAGTTTTCTCCCTTTCCAGTCGTAACGCGCAAAGGCAAGTGCGCCAAAAAACGCCATGACGACAGAAATCACAGTGACCAGTGTCGCAATGCTGAAAGAAGTCCAGAATAGATCGCGAACCGACAACGATTCAAATGCTTTTTCATACCATCGCGTATCCCACATTTTGACCGGAAACTGAAAATAGCGCTGTTTCGTAAACGATGCCATGACAACCGACAGCATCGGAAGATAAAGAAAAATCAGAATGGCACCAGTCCAAACGACTATCAGTGCACGAACGACTTTTCCCTGACGACTGGACTGCATATTCTAACGACGCCCAACCACTCGATCGAGATCAATCTTGCGGAACAGGAAATAAATGATGATCAGCGAGATAGTGATCAAGATAACTGAGAGCACCGAACCTTTCGGCCAGTTTTGTGCAAACGTAAATGCGGATTCAATGTCGTCTGCAATCATCACAATAGCCTGCCCGCCCAAGATCTTTGACTCCGCTAAAGACCCCAAAGTAAGAATAAATACCAGCAGACTGCCTATCAGGATTCCCGGCATCGATAGCGGTAACTCAACTTCGCGAAAAATCTGAAAGCGAGACGCACCAAGATCACGAGCGGCTTCTTTCAAAGATTCCGGCACCATCGATATTCCAATGACGAGTGGGAATAACATGAATGGGAGGTAAACGTAAACCATTCCTAGTACGATCGCGGGAACTGTATATAACATACCGGATAACGACAATCCGAATAGATATTGCAGGCTCCCATCTATGATTCCATTTTTTAATAACAGCAGAACCCATCCGAACAGTCGAATGTTTTCCGAAATGAGTAGTGGTAAAGCAATCAGAATAGTAATCAGTGTCGCCCACTTACCAAAAATTTTTGCCATGCCATATGCAACTGGATAGGTGATCAAGATGAGCAGAAACACGGTCACAACGGCTAAAGCCAAAGACCAGCCGAACGAAATATAGTAACTCTGCGTGACAACCGAAATATAGTTCTCGATTGTCGGTACCTGACCCAGAGTGAAAGTTTTCGGCGGCATGAAGCTGTAGAGCAACACAAGCACCAACGGCCCGGCGAATCCGATGAGAAGAAAGATTCCGACAGGAAGTGCGGTCAGAAATCCAGGCTGCCGTATCCACCTAGCAACGATTTTCATTTCTGAATTCGGATATCGCTATTGATCGACGAGAATCGAATCTTCTGGTCGCCAGCCTATGACAACCGAATCACCGGCGTTACCGGAAAAAGGATCGTCCTGCAATCGCTCGATCAACCAGTGATTTTCACCATCCGCGCTTCGCACTTGATATTGAATGCGGGAACCGAGCGCGTAATCGTTGAACAAAACTCCCTCGATTCGGTTCGGCATGAATTGCGCTGATCGTCCGATTTTCATCACCTCGGGACGAATGATCAGAAATCCAGAATCGATTTCCTGGGCTTGAGAATCCAGATCAAACTCGCCACCAGTTTTGGAGTCCCGTACCCGTGATTGTCCAATTCGATCAACCGCGATTGTATTGACCTCCCCCATAAACTGAGCTACAAATTTGTTCTTGGGGCGATTGTAAATGTCATCAGGGCTGCCAATCTGAATCAACTTCCCTTCGTTGAGAATTCCAATTCGATCACTCATCACCATCGCCTCCTCAAGGGAATGGGTGATATAGACAAATGTCTTGCCAGTCTCCCGGTGGATATCTTTGAGTTCCTTTTCCAGCGTTTTTCGCAGTCGGAAGTCCAAAGCCGAAAGCGGCTCATCGAAAAATAGTATTTCCGGGTCGAAGGCCAATGCCCGGGCGAGAGCAATTCTTTGCCGTTCACCACCCGAACACTGATTGATGTTTTTGTCATAGAAGTCTAGAGGAAGCCGAAGTAGTTCCAACAACTCCAATGCTCTTTTCTGTCGCGTCTGAGAATCGACACCTGCTATTTTCATAGCGAATTCAACATTCTGTCCTACCGTCTTATGTGGAAACAACGCAAGATTCTGAAAAACCATGCATGTCGGCCGCTTATTCGCCGGCAGATCGTTGATGGTGTTGCCTTTTAGATGTATTTCGCCACTGGTGGGGCTTTCCATCCCCACCAGTATGCGAATCAGAGTTGTCTTGCCACTTCCGGAAGGGCCAACCAGAGTAAAAAACTCTCCTTCTGATATTTGGAGATTTACGTCATCCAGAGCTGAAAAGTCACCAAACTGTTTTGTTATCTCGCGCAACGCGAGAAAAACAGATGGACTCCCATTCATCTGAGATAAACTCCAGAAAATTTACCGAAAGTGAATCGAAGCGAGTCGGTAAGACTGTCGTCAACTTTCCCGCTCGCGCTTGGCCGCGGAGTAATGGTCATACATTTCCGCATAGTCCGGGTTGATGTCGTAATCTTGCGACCGCGCCATCTCCTCTTCCAGCGAATCCCACTGGATGGCATCCAGCTCTTCTGAATCGAATGCACCGAGCACTGCCTCATCACCCATCTGAGTGACCGGATTGTAGGTGCCTTCCGCGAACGCCACATTCTTGCTGACATCAGGGCGTTGGATATACGCCAGAAATTCCTCAGCAAGTGGAGATACCTGCGGGTTGTTCACCACCGATGTCAGCTCAATCCAGACGATTCCTCCTTTTCCGTCCATCGGGCCCGAATTCGGAGTGATACCGCGTACATTATTGTGACCATCATAGCGTGCCGGCGAAGCCGTGTAGGTTCCTCCAGTAAAGTAGGCGTCAATCTCGCCATTGATCAATGCGAGATTCATCGCAACCAGGTCATCAGT
Organism: Arenicellales bacterium; assembly: GCA_951813075.1. Lineage (GTDB taxonomy): Bacteria > Pseudomonadota > Gammaproteobacteria > Arenicellales > JAJDZL01 > JAJDZL01. Next base: position 1,197,584 of record OX638343.1, read on the forward strand.
CAGAATCTTCGCTCCATTGAACACTTGTTTGGCTGCGTCGCTGAATGCCGCAATCTCTTCGGGTGTGTGTTGCTTGAACGGATGGACATCGGCAGCAACGCACATATGGTAGATGTTCCAGTTGTCATAGGTCAGCACACCGTAGCGATCCTTCATTGCAGGGTCGAAAAACAGTTTGAATCCCTGATCCTCAGCCATCGCTCTCGAAATCTTATTCGTATTCACCACAAAATTGAAAGGGCCGAACCGCTGGGTAACACCAAGCAGATGCTCACCAGTCTTGTCCATCGCCCACGGATAGGGTGGATGAAACGCCGGCATCATCTTCTCAAAAAATGGTTCGAAGCGTTCTCGCGGCAAGTCGAGAATCAACCCCTCAGGCCACATCAATTCCCGCGCCCAAGGATTGTTGACGTTGATCAGATCCCAGACTTTGGTTTCGCCTGCTCTGAGCTTGTTCACGGCATCCGGATCAGAAGTCAGTCCTTCTGCCCGAACTGTTGCATCAAATTCCCGTCGAAACGGGTCTAGAACATCGTCGGAGTTGTATCCCTCCCAACAATAGATGTTCAATTCCTTTTCTCTGGCTGCCCGCGCCAGACTCGGCATGGTACCGAACGCGTATGCCGCTGCAAAAGCACTGGTTGATTTTAGAAAATTACGTCGAGATGTTTGTATAGCCATAAGATGCACCTCCAATTTATTCTCGAATTTGATTACTGAACCAGGACGTTGGTTCAATAAGAACCCATACAATACTATATTTAGTTCTTCATGACTGTCAAATTACGGGGACGAATAGACCCGACTGTTCCAGATCACAGATAATCCATGCACATCCGCACTTGGTGACTTGACAGTTGACAAATATCATTATGACAATTCGCCTTGCGCGTTGCCGGAAGTCGACGGAGTGGCAAGCGATGGCTTGTCAGTACCGGAAGTTGACCGCAGGCATAAACAGCCAATAAGAAAATCAGCTTCCGTAGGTATTTCGATACTTGATTGTGGCTGCCGCTCTTAGCTGATCAACCCATTTATTCGCTTCACTGCGCAACTTCAGAGCGCGCAGCTTTTCTCGTACAACACTTCTTTTGCTGACTTCGATTGAGCCTATTCTTGCACCTCGCAACTGAAGGATATAAACACTGTTACCTAATATCTGCACCGACGAGATGTCGCCGGATTTCATCGAGCGCAGTGGCTGGAAGTATTCAAATGGTAAATTGTCTTCAGATACCCATCCCATGTCACCGCCAGCCAGTCGAGTCGTACTGTCATTCGAATACAATTTCGCCATTGAGCCGAAGTCGGCACCGTCAATAATTGTCCGGCGTAAATCTTCAAGTTGCTCAGCGATCACTGCTGATCCGGCTTCGTTACTCGCGTGCAGTACAATTCTCGCTAGATGATACTCCCTGATCTGCGGCAGATTCACGAGACCTGCCTCGATATGGTCGTTCACAAACGCGAACACGAGCCTGTCACCTGTTTTTACAGGTCCAACGGTATCACCCACCCCGATATTGGAAATCTCCGCCAGAATTTCGGGGGCAATATTATCGACCTCTATCCAGCCAAGATCTCCTGATTCAACCCCTTGCACCTGAACGGCGGCTTCTGCTATCTGCCGGAAATTCCTTCCCGACTGAATTGCAAAGGTGATCTCATTGGCAAGCTTGCGAAAGTTTCCCCTGGCGGCGAAACTCATTTGATTGCTATCTGGAATAACGATTACAGACAGGTTGTACTGTTCGCTACCTTCAAATTCAGATTGATTGGCTTTCAGGTAACGATCGATTTCGTTTTCCCTGACCTGAACCCTTCGAATGAGAACCCGCTGTGTCAACCTCTCATCAAGCAGACCTTCTTCTAAACTGGCTTTGATGTCATCTTCAGTCAAACCCTGACTTTCAAAATGTGCCAGAAAGTTTTGTACGGATATATTATTTTGACCGCTTAATTCTTCCAATCGGGAGTCAACTTCTGTGTCTGAAACAGTAATATTGGAATAATCTGCTTGTTGACGCTTAAGCAATTGTGAAATTTCAGTCTCAATAGCTTGAACCCGGGCCACATCGTCTGCTAATTCTGTTCCACTTGCTTGCCTCGCGTCAAATTTCATCAACCTGATCCGCCTTTCTACATCCGTTTCCGTAATCGGCTTACCATTGACTGTAACCACGATTCGGTCGAGCGAATCGGATTGAGCCCAAACTGGAGAAACTACGAACGACAGTAACAAGGCAATAATTGCTGCCAAGGGTTTCAACCAAGCCAGTTTTTTTCGTGCTATCAACGAACACCTCCTGCAATTTCATGTACAACAATACCCAGCATACCCCTGATCACCATCCCATCTACCGGTTTGCTTTATCTACCGTCATCAATTGATAGCGAAGTTATCAATACTGATGAGCATTTTGAACGAGTTATCGAGTCTCAAATCGTCTACCAGTTCCCGAGTCACCCTGAATCCGATGCTGAGGCAGCAGGAATGGTAATTCAACTGCCATTCTGCCTTCTTCAACTTATGATCTCTCACAGATTCGATCAATAGAAATCTCGATCGCAATCCATTTTTCAGCGGTACATCAAATAATGCTCCGACCTGCTCGTCGTCGTCTCTCTGGTGGCGATACACCGCACTCAAACTGACATCTTCAAAAATCATTCCGGTAAGTCTCAAAGTCGTCTGACTGACTTTTTCAGTGTCGTCATCGTATAGCATTCCGTAGTCGAGCTTCCATTGCGGTTCAATGATATTCGCTCCCACAAAGATATCCGATTTGTCCTTGTCCGGATCGGTTTCATGATCCGACGCAATCACTCCAGGCTTCTGATTGCTTGAATAAAAGATACGCCCAATTCCAAATTCTCTGATATTCTGGTAACCAGGACGGCCGCCGACTTTGAATGATACACCTGCGCTCAACTGTTCCACGTCCCGCACTCTGTCGCCTCCAATATACGGTTTGGACTGAAATAGATCATCGTAAACATCAATTGTCCGAATAGTAGTATCAAAAACTGGAAGATTTTCCTGCGTATTTCTAGGTGAGGAAACGAATTTCATACGTGGTTCTATCGTCCATACCCGCTCACCTTCGTCTGTTTGAAACTTTCGGTCGAAATACAACTTACCATCAGCTTCGAAATATTTGGAGGAAATCGTGTAACGACGGTCGTCTTCGTCTGCGACATTGGATCTTTTACGATAATCGATTCTTTCACCACCAGCTCGAAAGCCCAACTGTCCGAAATCTTGGTCAATCAAATACTCGATCGCGGTGTCGGTTCGATATCGGGTAGCAGACAGTTTGGATTTGTGGTGAAATCTATCGACGTACAATCCTAAATCCAAGTTGAACATATCACCCAAAGGAACCAAGTGATCGTAGGTCACCCACGGAACCCTATCGTGTGTTCGCTCGTCTACGTTAACATTTGGTTTAGCGATAATATACCGATCCGCTCCGAACGATGCTTTGAATCGGTCTCCGAATACGCCCGCTTCTACGCTCTGCTTGAGGTATTTGTCGTCGTTACCGAATAATGAAGAGAAATCTCTTGTAAAGGTTTTATCTGAAACCCATCGGGTATTCATATTTGAATATAAGTTGCTGCCATTGAACCAATTGGACTTAAGTTGTGCAGCATAACGCTTCTCCTTGCCTGGATAACGGTTATCTCTGTGCAGGAATTCACCGCGCAATATCGTGTCCGAATGTACGCCCAAATGGCGAAACTCCCCTTCCAGCTGAACGCCTCGTCTGGAAAGAATATTCGTACTTACTGTCGCGTCATAATTCGGTGCCAGATTGAAATAATACGGTACCTTGATGATTGTACCGTGCCCGCTTTCGTAACCTACAGCAGGCAACAGGTAACCACTCAATCGCTCTCCACCCACGGCAAAACCAACAAAAGGTGAATAAAACACCGGCTTCCCAAAAATCATCAGAATCGCACCTTTCGCCCTGCCCTGTCTGGTGTCAAGGTCAATTTCGACATGATTCGCTTTGATTTGAACATCGTCGATGAGTTCAGGGCAATGTGTCAGCGAGACTCCGTCAAGTTTCCAAACCCCACCTTCAAAATTCAGATTGCCCGCCTGTCCTCTCGCTGCAATTGTCTTATCACCGGTGTCGATTGCATCAACCGAGTACAGCATAAAATTTACATTGCCACCAGTGATGGCATCGCGGGTTTTATCGATTTCAAATCCGTCACCCGATATTTTCCAGCCAGACTCATAAACAGTGGCATGCTCATTGGCGCTGATCAATTCAGTATTGCGATCATACAGGATTTGCTCCGATTCAATTGTCCGTTTATGGTCGCGTACCACAACGTTGCCGGTGAGATCCAGAAATTCGTCGTTCAACGTGGCTGTATCCGCTATATATTCCAGTTCTGTTTCAGATAGTACGCGCAGATCTCCATTGTGATCGGCACGGAGGACCGCGAAACATTGCTGAGGCTGCGGTGTAGGCGCCTCATCCGACTCGACTGTTCCGGATACTCCCAATACCAATATAATGAGACATGGAATGACCCGTTTCATGAAATCAGCACCGAATACACCTCGAAACTGCACGCATTACAAAATCTGCATTCTCTTCATCCGAATCTATCTCAATGGCTGTGAACGATAGCCTGAAAATCTTCGCCAACGGCGACGATAGAATCATCGAACTCATCGCTTGGCTTTCAGACGTTCTGGAAGGAGACATAAGTTCAATTCAATTTGCATCCGAGGATGCCAGCTTTCGTCGATACTTCCGTATTGTCCATAGTACTCGTTCCTATATCGCAATGGATGCTCCGGTTGAATATATGCAGATTGAAATATTTGTCAATATAGCGAGAAAATTTCTACAATTTGGAATCAACGTGCCGGAAATTTATGAGTGGAACAAACAGAAAGGATTTGCATTGATTTTTGATTTTGGAAGTACCACCTATTTCGATATTTTAAACCAATCCAATGCCGATGCACTGTACACCGATGCAATCGATTCATTGATTCAGTTGCAGTTGGCGACAGCTTCAGAGCCTGACTTTTTGCCGCCGTACGACTCGCAACTGCTCAACCAGGAGATGAATCTTTTCAGAGACTGGTATCTTCCAGAATACAAGCAGGTACCACTAACACATGAGATTTCAGATGTGCTTGAGTACACCTTTAACATTCTCACTAAGAAAGCATTGGAACAACCGAAGGTCTGGGTGCATCTTGACTATCATTCGCGCAACCTGATGTTTGTAGAAAATCAAAATCCAGGTATCATCGACTTTCAAGATGCAGTTACAGGCCCGATCACCTATGACCTTATGTCCTTGCTACGAGATTGCTACATTGTCTGGCCATCTGACAAGATACAACAATGGATTCACCTTTATCTGAATAAAGCCGAACATTCCGGTGTGTCAGTCGAATTCGAACCGGAGCAGTTCATGGAGTGGTTCGACTGGATGAGTATTCAGCGACACATCAAGGTTGCCGGTATATTTTCCCGGTTGAATTACCGGGACGGCAAGCGAAAGTTTCTTGACGATATTCCAACCGTGATGAACTATCTGGAATCAGTCAGCGCAAAGTACAAGGAACTCAATTCCTTGCATAATCTGATCTTGAAATTGCAGAAGTCATAGCCAATGGATGCAATGATTCTGAGTGCTGGACTCGGTGTTCGGATGCGACCGCTGACGAACTGCACTCCCAAGGCATTACTTGAGGTTGGCCCACGTCGGCTGATCGAGTATCACCTGCTCAACCTCGCTCAAGCCGGAATCTCCAGCGTAGTAATCAATACCTCCTACCTGTCCGAAATGTTCGTAAAGGTGCTCGGATACGGAGAGGCATACGGTATCGATATCACCTATTCTCACGAAGGCGATACACCACTGGAAACCGGTGGTGGAATTCTCAAGGCGTTGCCGAAAATTCGGACTGATCCGTTTCTTATCATTAACGCAGATATCTGGACTGACTTTTCGCTAAGTGCCATCCGATACCATGAAGATCAGGACGGTTGTCTGATCCTGGTAGACAACCCGCAACATCATCCAAATGGGGATTTCAGGTTGGTCGACGGCCAGCTAAAACTACTGGAGCCCGGATGTGGTGTGGATACCCTGACTTACAGTGGAATCGCGGTACTGCGGAAATTCGTGTTTGATGATACGAAGGAATCTGTTTTTCCGCTCTACCAAATTTTTAAACAATCTGCTTTGCGCGGCAGACTCGCAGGACAATACCACGGTGGTAGCTGGTTTGACATCGGTACTCCGGAACGGCTTCAATCACTGCGTCGGATGCTGCAATGAGCGCAAGGAAAGTGATCAATCTGTGTTTGACGCGTCAAGCAGTTCGAATTCGTACGTCACCTCAGCCGTGGCGGCCAGCATGCGTGTCGCGGAGCAGTACTTTTCAAGGGATAATTCAATCGCACGCTGCACCTCGCGTCGTTTGATACCCTCGCCTCGCACGCGATACTTCAGGTGGATTGCAGTAAACACTTTGGGAACCTCGTCCGCGCGCTCTGCCTCCATTTCAATTTCAACCAACTGCAGTTTATGTCTTCGCTTGCGTAAAATCTGAACAATGTCAAATGCGGTACACCCGCCCATGCCAAGCAGTACCATCTCCATCGGCCGCATTCCCAGGTTTTTGCCGCCCTCTTCCGGGGGACCATCGGTGAAGGTACTGTGTCCACTACCGGAAGTCACCTGGAATCTGACACCATCGACAAGCCTGACTTCACCCTTCATTACTGATCTCCTGTTATTGATGAAATATTTCGTTCAATCGAGCGCCTGGGTCAGAAACCTTCATCAAAGATTCACCCACCAGATACGCGTTGATACCCGCTTCCGATAGCAATCTGACATCTTCGCGCGTGTGAATTCCGCTTTCTGATATTACAACTCGATTTTCCGGTACACTGCGACAAAGACTCAATGAAGTTTCGAGATTTGTTTCAAAGTTGCGTAAATCTCGGTTATTGATTCCGATCATTCCGTGCGGATATTCCAGTGCGATCTCGAGTTCTTCGTACGAATGCACCTCAATCAGTACATCCAGACCCAGCTTTCTTGCGCTGTCACCAAGATCAACAATCTGCTGTTGATCAAGCACGGCGACAATCAGCAGGATACAGTCGGCTCCGGCAACTCTTGACTCATAAAGTTGATAGTCGTCAACGATAAAATCTTTCCGAAGTGCTGGCAGGTTGCAGACTGATCTGGCTTCAGTCAGGTCACTCAAAGCTCCTTGAAAGTATTTCTGGTCAGTCAGAACAGAAATGCACGCGGCACCACCTTGCTCATAACTTCTTGCTACGATTTGAACATCGTAGTTCTCGCGGATAACACCTTTACTCGGGGAAGCCTTCTTGCATTCCGCAATCACAGCGGATTTATTTTTATGCAGCCACTCGCGTAGGCTTGCTTCAAACCCTCTCGGTGGCTCTACATCGTCAAGCTGACTTGCAAGCTCGGATAATGGAACCGATAGTTTTGCGGATTCGATTTCACTCAGTTTGTCCCGGATGATGGCCCGCAGAACATCTGGCGGCTGAGACATATCAGAAACTGTTGGTAAGTTTCACAAATGACTCAAAACGGTCGCGAACTTGTCCGGACATCACGACTTCTCGTGCGCGCGAAACGCCATCTGCAAGACTATCGGTCAAACCTGAAACGTAAATCGCCGCACCGGAATTCAGCGTCACCATATCTGCTGCCGCGGATTGCTCGCCGGAAAAAACCGAATTGATCAGCGTCAGGCTCTCTTCCGGACTCGAAACAGTAATTTCCTGCCGATCGTGAGAAGCAATTCCGAATACAGAAGGATCAATAATGTAGGTTTTGACTTCCCCGTCCTTCAATTCAGCCACCCTCGTTGGCGCATTGCAACTGATCTCATCCAGACCGTCTTCAGAACTCACAACCATGACATGTTCTGAACCAAGTTTGCCCAGTACATGTGCCAAAGGCTCGACCAAGTCCACACTGAACACTCCCATCATTTCGCGAGACACATGCGCCGGATTCGTCATGGGACCCAGAATATTGAAAATCGTGCGCACACCGAGTTCCCGCCGCGCCCCAATTGCGTGTCGCATTGCCGTATGGTGTGAGGGCGCAAGCATGAATCCAAAACCGGTTTGCTCAACACATTCCACTATCTGAGTGGCGTCAAGATCGGTTCGGGCACCAGCATATTCCAATAGATCAGCACTACCGCAATTTCCCGAAGCCGCTCGAGCACCGTGCTTGGCAACATGAGCACCCGCAGTCGCAGCGACGAACGCCGATGCCGTTGAGACATTGAATGATGATGAGCCGTCACCACCCGTTCCGACTACATCAATCAGATTTGGTGCGGTGATCTCCACGCCGGAGACCAGTTCACGCATGACAGTGGCGGCGGCGGTTACTTCTTCAATCGTCTCGCCTTTCATGTGCATTCCAATCAAGAAAGCGCAAATCATCGAATCTGTTGTCTGACCGGTCATGATCTGACGCATGACATCCTGCATCTCATCTTCGGTCAGATCTTGTCTTTCAGTAATCTTTTTTAATGCTTGCTGGATATTCATTGTTCACTGTCTTGTTGTTAATCAAACACCGGATTGGGTAAGAAAATTAGTCAGTATGTCGCGGCCACATGTTGTCAGAAATGACTCAGGGTGAAATTGCACACCGTGAACATCGAACTCTCGGTGATGCACACCCATGACAATGCCGTCATCAGTCCATGCCGTTGTCTCCAAGCAATCGGGCAGGCTTTCGCTTTGTGCAATCAACGAATGATAACGTGTCGCCATGAACGGATTTTCCAAACCCTCGAAGAGTCCTTCACCCTTATGATAAATCTGCGAAATCTTACCGTGCATAACCCGTTGCGCCCGTACAATTTCTGCACCAAATGCGTGACAGATGCTCTGATGTCCAAGACAGACTCCGAGAATGGGAATCTTACCCGCAAAATCGGATACAGTTTCAACAGAAATTCCTGCCTCGTTCGGCGTACAGGGTCCCGGTGATATTACAATCGCATCCGGAGCTTCCCTTTCAATTCCCTCCTTATCGATCTGATCATTACGGAAAACGCTTGATTGGTGACCCAACTCTCCCAGATATTGCACGAGATTGTAGGTAAACGAATCGTAGTTGTCGATAATCAGCAGCATGTCGAGTCAATAACCGTAAAATGGCGATTATACAGTGTGCATAACTTGCCTGAATCCAAATACCGGAACAACCAGCATTGCTGTTGTGGATTGACATCTGAATTGCTGTAAACTGGGCGTTTTCAACTGTAATTGACGTTACTGATCTATGCATAAAAGAACCGGAGAAATGTTGGAAATGCGAGTTGCAAGATACACAATCGCCGCCGTAGTGACGACGATACTGTCTTTAGCCCTAATTTCGACCGCGGCAGGTGCATCCAAGCGACTGGACCTTGACGGCCAAGCCATCACCGGTCACGAGGTCCTCAATGGTCAGGGAGGCAAGATCCGAAAGGTGGTGTTCTCCACCGCAGTTTCAGTTCCTGGTGGGGAATTCCGGGCTTTTATGTCGGAAGAAATTCTGCAAGAAAAGCATTCCATTGTCAGTATTTACTGGCATGGGGATGACGCTAGTGGGAAAATCAGGTCCTCAAGGATTGCGAATTCACAAGCCCGAGGCGTCATGCAAAAGGGTGGACCGAGGGTGGCCGTTGTCAGACCGCACGGCTTCAGCAAGTATAACTGGAGGCAGGTATCTGAAATCCGGCTCCAGATAGCGCTGGTGGAATACCTCAGCCGAACCTTCGGTGTGAAGAAATTTAACCTCTTCGGTCATAGTGGCGGTGGCCTTGTTGCCATCGCGGTGGCACAGGAGAGACCGGAATTAGTCGCAACAGTTGGTTTGGCGTCACCAAAGCTGGCAGTTCGCATTCATTATTCACGCCACGAAGGCGGCATTCCGAGCCGGTACTCCAGACAGTATGATCCGATTAATCATATCAGAAAGCTCTCACCCGAGGTTCCAGTGTTGATCGTCTACGATCTGCGAGACAAAATAGTCAAAAAAGGGGGTGTACTGCCCTACACTAAAAAGGCTGAAAAACTCGGCCTGAAAGTGCGGCTGGTTTCAGTGAAAACCAACGCCCATCCCTACCACGACACTCTGTGGCTTCTGGGTCGTGAACTATGGAAACCCGAAAACAGCGATTTCCGTCCTCGAGAAGAATAAAGTCCTCGCAAAGCGAGAAAGCATCGGGTGATTAGGCATTCTTTATTATTTTTGACACTAACGGATAGGTAATCGAACACATATTCAAATGTTGCATGCAGCATTTGAATATGAATTGAACTCTCCAGCGACAACTTTCTTCGTCGCTTTCCGCGGCTGCTGATAACGGAAATTCGCCACGTATCCAAAGAGCATCGAACTTATTGCGCTCTACCTCTGACATGGAGAATCCCGGCAACTCGTAAGTAGCCAACCGTCCGTCCGGTGATTCAATGCTTTGTTTCAACAAAGATGGTGCAACGTTTTCCGCAATGAGAAAACTCGCCGAACCTTACCTGAGATCAACCAATACCCAAGGTATCGGAAATACTTCCCGTTATCTGTGATTTTCGCCTGGAAAAACTACCCCGTTAAGCGGCAACAAGGTGAGCTTCAGATCGGGATATTTAGTCAAATCGAGGAAGATTCAAGGACCAAAGTGCGTCCTTTTTTCACTCCATTGTTGCACTCGCGCTCAAGCAAGTGCAGTCTTGTTGACTTTGTCGAGCTCCGATCAGTATGACAACAGCTAACTGTCTGAGCAAGCTGTTTATATTTGCCAGGTGTGTTTCTCGCTCAATCATCTTGTACCGAAATTGCGCAAAATCCAACGCAAATCGTATCATGAGAACCTTGTATTGAATTTTTTGAATACCGAGCATTAGCCGAATGAAAAATTTGCCATCCAAAGTCAAACACAAATTTCGTTGGGTCACACTGTTCCATTTTCAAAATCCGGCATCTGCCCAACCTGCAATTCCCCAGCCTCCAAATTTGCATGTTGAACGCAAATTCCTTGTACGATTTCAAATAAAATCTCTACTGTTAACTAAACATCAATTAATCTACGGCTTGGAAATCTGAATGACCACCACCGATAAACTGCATCTGGACTTTCTTTCGGTAGCGTACGAACATGGCGCCTTGCAGTTCGGCGAATTCGTTCTGAATTCAGGACGTGTAAGTCCGTATTTTCTCAACACCGGACTTTTTTCGAGTGGGGAAACTCTTTCTTCACTAAGCTGCTTCTATGCACAGGTGATCACACAGAGAGTCAGTAGCGAATTCATGATCTACGGCCACGCGTACAAGGGAATTCCACTGGCCGCCGCCACTGCCATGGAACTTCATCGCCAGCACGGGATTTCGGTTCAATTCGCATTCAACCGAAAAGAAGCCAAAGATCATGGCGACACCGGCTGGACGGTTGGGGCGCCTTTGGCAGGCCAAGTGATCATCGTTGAAGACGTGATTACATCTGGAGTGTCGATTGATCGGGCGGTCGAGATCATTCGTGACCAAGGGGCAACTCCGACAGCCGTGGTGATATCCCTGGATCGAATGGAACGCTCGGCTGACTCCGATCAGTCTGCAGTGGCCAATGTCGGTCGCAGGTACAATATCGATGTTTATTCGGTTGCAACAGTTTATGATTTAATTGATTTTGTATCTAACACCAGCGAATTGAGGCAATATGTTTCGCCGCTCAAAGCATATGTTGATCGATACGTTGTGAATTGATGTAACGTTTTCTATTATTTCCAAATCTACGATATGTCCATATACCATCCGAAAAACGCCGTAATATTTGGAGGTGCTGGTTTCGTTGGCCGCAACCTGACGCATGAACTCGCCAAACAGGATTGGAATATCTCGGTCGTTACACGTCGGCCTCATCGACATCGAGATCTTCTTGTTATGCCAACGGTAAAACTCATCGAAGTCGAACAGCTGGATTCCGAAACAATTCGTTCTGTAGTGCGAGAAAACGATACGGTGATCAATCTCGTCGGTATTCTGCACGAATCACGACGACAATCTTTCGAGGCAATCCATACACAGCTGCCCGGCAGCATCGCCGAGATTGGTGTTGAGAAAAACATCCGCAGGCTTATCCATATCAGCGCACTTGGCGCTGATGTCAATGCGCCAAGTCGATATCTTCAAAGCAAGGGCCACGGAGAACGCGCTTTGTCTGATAGGAAGCATCAGGGGCTGCATTATGACATCATTCGCCCGTCCATAGTCTTCGGACCAGACGATTCGTTCACCCGGTTGTTCGCCAAATTGCTGAAACTTTCCAAAGTCATATTTTTTGTCATCTCTCCAGACGCTAAAATGCAGCCAGTCTACGTCGGTGATCTGGTCAACTGTATCCTGCACGCAGTGAATCAGCAACACAGTTCGTGCAGTTCCTTTGATGTCGCCGGTCCGGAAGTGTTTACGTTTTACGAACTGATCCGTTCAATTGATGAACTGTCGGGCGGACGTCACCGACTGATCCGTCTGAATGATTCCCTGACAAGATTAGTCGCAACATTCGCACAGTTCGCACCGGGGAAACTACTGACACCTGACAACATTCTTTCTCTTCAAGTACCCAATGTCATCCAGATGGAACAACCTGAGCCTTACGGTGCACAATCCAGACGATTTGAGGATACCGCGGCTTTCTGGCTTGAACCACAAACCGAACGACTGGATACCTACAGAACCCAGGCCGGGCGCTGACTACTTAAACAGCAGATATTGCTATGCCCTCGTCGAGGTCGGTCTCTACAATTGAAGAACTCGATTGCTATCTTGTAGGAGGTGCTGTGCGCGACCAGTTGCTCGGAATTTCTGAGAATTCCGACCGCGATTGGGTGGTAGTCGGTGCGACGCCAGAAATTATGTTGTCGCTGGGGTTTAAGAAAGTCGGATTGGATTTTCCGGTATTCCTGCATCCAAAATCACATGAAGAATATGCGCTCGCCCGAACCGAACGAAAATCCGGTCGCGGCTACAAGGGGTTCGTGGTCGATACATCGTCTGACGTTACGCTTGAACAAGACCTGTATCGAAGAGACCTTACGGTGAATTCGATGGCGATCGCAAGTGATGGTACTTTGATTGACCCATATGGTGGGAAATCCGACTTGGAAAATGGTCTGCTCCGACATGTCTCCGAACACTTTGTCGAAGATCCGCTGCGCGTATTGAGAGTTGCACGATTTGCTGCCCGTTTATTTTCAAAAGGGTTTATTGTCGACCGTCCGACACTAGAACTGATGCGAGCAATCTCAGATTCAGGAGAACTGTCAGACCTCGCGGCGGAAAGAGTCTGGCAGGAAGTCCAAACAGCACTCGGGGAAAACAATCCTTCCGTATTCTTCAATGTCCTGCATGTCTGTGGTGCACTTGAACGGCTTTTTCCGGAGTTGCAAGAGCTGTACGACAACACAGATTCAGCATCGGCATCACATGTGTTCGAGGCTTTAGACCATGCGGCGAGAATTTCAAATGATGTTGCTCATCGTTTTGCGGTTATCACCTATCTGATTGGAAAACAGAAAAGTAGTGGTAATTTCGCGGACAACGACTCAAGTGAGTCTGAAGCTCTTGATACTGTCCGTGTTTTCTGTGAACGACTGAAAGTGCAGGTCAAATTTAAAACACTCTCAGTTCAAATCGTCCGCTACGCTGATCAAGTTGGTCGAATCAAAGAACTCTCTACAGAAGAAATTGTAGACATGATTCGAGGGCTGGATGGTCTGCGCAATCGCGCACAGTTCGAACGATTCCTGAGTACTTGCTCGACTGTATTGAAAACCCGATCAATTACAGCCACTGAAGTTGAGTCGGCAATCAGCTCGTTAAATTTGTTTCGTGACCAAATAAGTAATGTAGATGCTCATGCTCTATCGAAAATCTATTCCTCCGACAACTTGCGAATACAGGTTCGGCTTGCACAAATTGCTGCAATTGAGCAAATCAGGTAATGCAATTCCCTGAGTTCGGTCAGAACACGAGTCGTTTATCGTTGTGACCATTGCGAAATACCCTTGACAATAAAATAAATCAACCAAACCGGCAATGATACGATTAGTGTGGAGAGTGCTACTCCGGCAGGTCCCAGCAATCCACCGATGGTCGCAGCCAAAGCACACAGGGGAGCAAAAATCACAACTGAAAAAAATGCAGCCTTCCGACTCTGAAGGAACAGTTTTTGAAACGCATATGTAAGCAACATCCCGCACGGCCACGAAACCAATAAAGTCAGATACGATGAGGCATCTCTAGGAAGGAGAAGCGTAGGAGCCTCCGATTGAAAACTCATTAATCCGAAACGGATCAGGTAGAGCACGACAACGGAAATCGGAACCCAAATCGAATACAAAAACGTTTTGAGAATAGCGCGGGGGTGTTCCGAAGCGAGTTTCACGATTCGTTATGATTTTTCAATGATCGAACAGATGTCAATCCACCTCGAACGAAATGCGGCTGTCGTTTTATTTGCTTGATGTGCTCGGCAGTACGAGAAATTTTATCCAGTTACGAGCTTCCAAACGACGAACCTCATCATCAAGAATATCCTCATCGATTCCGAGATTCCATGCTGCATCCTTGCGATTGGGATCTTCATACAACGCATCCAGTCTATTCGTATACTCCTTGATCTCCGAGGCATCCGCGAAAAATCCCATCCGAATCAATCGCTCCTCCCGACATCGTATCAATGCAGCCATTTCTTTTGTGTTGTATTCGGGGTGGTACTGAATTGACCACATGATTCCGTTGTCGTGCGAAATCTCCAATGCCTGTACTTCAGATACGGAATTTGCAGCCAATACCTTTGAATTGGGAGGGGGTACAGATACTTCGTCCTCGTGGCTGGCGAAAACATCAAATACTTTGTTTTTCCCTCTATACATCGGATGGTCCAATCCGTCATCAGTCAAGCGAATTTTCCGCCCAAATCCCATTTCGCGTCCTTTGGGATTGATATCAACCTTTCCACCAGCAGCAACCGTGCCTACCTGCAATGCCCAGCAACTTCCAAAACTCGGTACGCCTTGCCTGAAAAATTCACGCTGCAACTCAATCTGAGAACGAACAGCGGGATTGTCGGAATCCGTCACAGACAAGTTCGATCCAGTCATTGCCGCACCATCGTAAGAATTGAGTTCAACGCCAAACGGTACTCTCGCATCGGTATCTGCCGGTGTGACAACATCAACAATCGCATTCGGTGCGATTGACAGCAACATTTCCCGGTATAGATCACTTGCCAGCGACATACCGCCGACAGCCAACTCATCACGAGATGATTTCCCGTAACCTTCGACGACCAGAAACTTGAGATTCTCTTTAATCATTCCCTATCCAATATTAATTCACTAAGTATCCAACATCTGAAGAATGCCGGGCAACTCCGAATAACTGCGGCACACCGCGTCAGCTGTCGTATCTTGCGCATCAGTGTCGCGTGTCGCAGTGAATAAAATCGCTTTCATCCCCAATGCATGGGCTCCCTTGACATCGTTATGTTCCCGATCACCGATATGCACCATCTCCTTCAAATCAACACCAAGTTGAGTTGCTGCGGAATGAAATATTGCGGGATCGGGTTTGGATTTTCCAACCTCGTCCGAAAACGCAAACCCGCTGAAATGCTGGAGTAACCCGTGCATATCAAGCCATCTGCGCAAATTTCTGCCCGGCGATATGATCGTATCAGACACCACAGCCAACGGATATTCTTTTGAAATTTCCTCAAGAGCTGCACCCACCCCATCGACCGGGTTCGGCGGAATCTCAATTTCCATGTCTTCCAACGTCGCTACCGTATCAACAAATTCCCGTTGCGATAGCGTGCGACCCAGTTCGTTCAATATGTAACTAATTCGCTCATTGACAGTCCAGGTCACGTATTCATCATGCCACACCCGATTGTATTCGTCATTGACTTCCTCATACACTCTGCTGACGACTTGCAACGAAATTGGATCATTCTTATTCAGTACGTTCCACACAACGTAATGACGTTCGTCACGCTTTGAACGCAACCCGAGTGCAGCTCGTTTCGGTTCGTCGGAGTCATCGTCAATTACCGTGTCCCACAGGTCAAAAGTAATCGCTTTGATATTTTTACCTGCCACTATGCACCACCAAACGAAGACGCAATGGCCTCATTTCAGATATTGAACTCGCGAATATTCTGTCTGCACCAATGCCAGAAATCCGTTCCGAAACTCTGCAGAACATAAACATCAAAACAATCTGAACGACAATGTATTGTTGCTGTAAAGTGCCCGATCAGACTGGTTATAACGTCGCCTTCTTTCATAGCATCAATATCAGCCGGACATCCCTTCTTGAGAAAATCTCGACGCGATGAACCTAGTACCCGGACAATTGTTCGGGCCGAAGAAAGATCTGTCACAGTTGCATCAGTAGAAACAAACAACTCGCGCAGTGAATTGAGTGTCTCTTCAACCGGACGGGATTCAGATTCGAACATCCATTCTCCGGGGCCATTCCACATCATTACCGCATCGTCTCCGAGACATGAACGTCCATCGTGTGGAAGACTCTCTATTCCAAATGTCTTCAAAATGTCACCCGCGGCTTCAGATTCGAGCCCATGAATCTGGAACAGCGTTTCAACAAACCGCTCTTGAAGAGCGACACTGGGTATCGATCTGCCTTCAACCACGGGTTCGCTCTCCTTTCGGATCAACAAATATATGATGTGCGATCTCGACCGGAACGGTTCGACCAGTCAATGGTGATGCCGCGTAAAGTTCCTTGCCATAAATCTGACGACCGTCCGCAATCAAGGCCAGTCCGATCTCTTTATCCATCAGTGGGCTGTAGCAGGAGGAAGTCACGTGTCCCTTGGTTGTCGCAGGTGGTCGAGCATCTTGCTCGGCGACGATCTGAGCTCCCTTGGGTATCGGTCTCCCGCTGAGCGATACAACTCCAACCAGTTGTTTTCGACCGGCAGATACCAGCGCATCGCGTTCAGCCAGGCGCTTGCCAACAAAATCCACGTCTTTTTTCATCATGCGCTCGAATCCGAGATCTGCCGCTGTTGTGCGGCCATCAAGCTCAGCCGCAACGACATGACCTTTCTCAATCCGCATGACTGTCATCGCTTCCATTCCATAGGGTGCGATGTCCCACTCTTGTCCAGCTTCAAGCACTGCCTGCCAGACTTGCTGTGCGAACTTCGACGGAATATGAATCTCGTAACCCAGCTCACCGGAAAAACTGACACGAAAAATCCGTACCGCCACTCCCTCAATCCGAGCTGCCAGATACCCCATGTACGGCAGATTCTCGTTAGCTGCTTCAGACTCGCCGATCAACGCACCCAAAACATTGCGGCTATCCGGACCAGCGAGGGCCATACCCGCCCACTGGTCTGAAATCGATGTCAGATGAACATGCAATTCGGGCCAGATCGTCTGGGCATAGAATTCCAGATGTTCCAGCACCGGGCCGGCATTGGCTGTGGTCGTCGTCATGTAGTACTCGTTTTCTGCAACCCGTGTCGTCGTTCCATCGTCAAATACAAACCCGTCCTCGCGCAGCATCAAGCCATATCGGCATCGACCAACTGGCAACGATTTCCAGCGATTGATATAGACACGTTCCAAGAACTCTGCGGCATCACGACCCTGAACCTCAATTTTTCCGAGCGTCGAGACATCTACGATCCCAACCTTCTCACGAACCTGGCGAGTCTCCCGAATAATGGCATCTCGGACCTGCTCCCCGGTTTTGACATAGAAGAAGGGACGCTTCCAAATACCGGAATTTTGCATTTCTGCGCGATTACTTTGGTGCCAGTCGTGTAATGGTGTACGCCGGACTGGACTTAGATGGGTCCCGAAGTCGCCGCCTGCCAACGCACCCATACTAACGGGTGTGTATGGGGGGCGAAACGTGGTGTGACCGACCGACGGAATATCTGTTTCTCTCAGGCGGGCGAGGTTCGCAAGTCCATTGATATTACTTGTTCTACCCTGGTCGGTACCCATGCCCAATGTGGTGTAACGCTTGAGATGTTCGACCGAGACATAGCCCTCAGAAAAAGCCAGTTCAATATCTTCGACTGTCACATCATTTTGAATGTCAACAAAACGCTTGGCGCCACCGCGGCGGACTTTAGGCACCTGCCAAAGTAGTTGCATCGGCGTCTCAGGACTGTCATCAACCTGTGGAACCTTGGCCTTCTGTTCAGACTTGTGCCCGGCTTTCATGCTACTAACGGAACCGGCATCATAGCCTTGCCGCAAGCATGCACCGAGAGACATTGACCCATTCGCACTTCCTGCAACTTGAACCGAACCGAGTTGCTCCCGCGGTACAAATGCACCGATTTCTTCATCAAAATTGAGCTTGCCTTGAGCGTGAGAAAATAGGTGAACTGTCGGTGTCCAGCCCCCGGATACGCACACAAGGTCGCACGTCAAAGTCTCTGCCGACCCAATGACCTCGCCGTTGTCCTGAAACCGGCTCACCTCCACTGATTTCACTCGACGCAGTCCTCTCACCCTGGAAATCGCAAAACCCTGTTTAAGCGGTGTATTACCAATATGCTTGAGGGCGCTCTCCCCGGGGGAAGCCAAGCGGCAGTCGATTACAGCTGCAACTGTCACACCGACGCTCTTGAGTGCCGATACAGTGGCATATGCACTGTCGTTGTTGGTAAATACTACAGCTTTCTTACCGCAACGTACGGCAAAGCGATTTGCGTAGCCGCGTACCGCTGATGCCAGCATCACGCCTGGTTTGTCATTGCCGCTGAATGGAATCGATCGTTCGATCGCGCCGGTCGCCAGCACGACCTGTTTGGCACGGATCATTCGCAGTTTTTGCCTGTCCTCGCGCCCGTCGGGCTCCCGCTGATGATCGGCAATTCTTTCCAGCGCACCAACTAGATTCTGGTCGTAAAAACCAAATGCGGTTGTCCTGCAGAGAACCTCGACGTTCGGCATCAACTTCAATTTTTCTGTCGATTGGTAAACCCACTCCTGCGCCGGTTTGCCATCAACCGCCGCGTCGTCAAAATTGAGTCTGCCGCCAGTCTGCCCATTCTCGTCAACCAGAACCACCGTCGCACCGGCCCGCGCTGCACTCAGTGCTGCAGATAGACCGGCAGGTCCGGCACCGACGACCAGAACATCGCAGAACTGATAGAACTTTGAATAGCTATCCGGATCGCGCTCGATCGCAGACTTACCCAAACCGGCAGCCTTTCGGATGAAACGTTCGTAAAACATCCACTTCGACGCAGGCCACATGAAAGTCTTGTAATAAAAACCAGACGGGAATATTGGCGAGGCGAAATTGATCACTGCACCGAAATCCAGATTCACCGAAGGCCAGCAGTGTTGCGAGAATGCTTCCAAACCATCGAAAACCTCGACTTCTGTCGCACGAACGTTCGGTTCTGATCGCGGTCCGCTGCGCAACTGAACCATGGAACTTGGCTCTTCAACCCCCATTCCGAAAATACCGCGCGGCCGATGGTACTTGAAACTGCGGCCTACAATCCTGACTCCGTTTGCCAGCAAGGCAGACGCCAGCGTATCCCCTTCGTATGCCGAGTAGGTTCTGCCGTCAAACCTGAAGGTAATCGAGTGTCCACGATTAATAGTTCCACCGACCGGATGGCGATGAGAATTCATAGCTTGGTCCTGCTACTCCCTGTTATTGTCAGAATTCGCCGATTCACTGCCAAGTATTTCATGCGTCCAAGTATTCCGACGAACCTTGAACCATCTTCTGCAACCCGAAGTATGGTGCCACCATTCGGTGTGCTCACCACGCGGGTTGTCCCGGGTGTAGACGTAGTCATACCACTTCTCTGCAGAGTCCTCAGCATGCGGACGCTCAACCGTCGCATCTCCACGGTAGGTGAACTCAGTCTGCGCTCGCTCACCACAATGAGGACATGGAATCAATAGCATGAAAAAAAATCCCCGAAACTAGTGGGCGTTGGGAAAAGCGCCGCTGCCTTTCTCATCAAGGAGAGCACCGGAAGAAAACCGCTCAAGAGAAAACGGTTCGTTCAGCATATGTGGTTGATCATGTGCGATGGTATGAGCAAAACACCAGCCAGAACCGGGTGTCGCCTTGAATCCGCCGTAACACCAACCCGAATTCAGATATAACCCATCAATCGGCGTCTTGCCGATGATCGGGCTGCCATCCATTGACATATCCATCACGCCACCCCAGGTTCTCATCATTCGGACTCGACTCAAACACGGGAACAGCGTCAGCACCGACTGCACGACATACTCAACTCTGGGCAAATTGCCGCGCTGTGCGTAGGAATTGTAAAAATCCAGATCGCCACCAAAGAGCACTTCTCCCTTATCGGTCTGGCTGATGTAGACATGCGACGCACCCGAGGTTACGACTGTATCGAGAATCGGTTTCAGAGGTTCAGTCACCACAGCCTGCAGAACATGCGATTCGATGGGCAGCTTCAATCCCGCCATCGCGGCCAGACGACCTGAATTGCCGGCCACAGCCAATCCAACTTTACCGGTCTGAATCTCGCCGCGGCTAGTCTCAACCGCAGTAACTTTATTGCCGGTCATCTTGAATCCCGTAACTTCACAATTCTGGATGATATCGACACCATGCGCGTCAGCACATCGGGCAAATCCCCAAGCAACGGCATCGTGACGCGCAGTGCCGCCACGTTTTTGAAGCAAACCTCCAAAAATCGGATATCGGGTATTCTGTGAGCAATCAAGATATGGCACACTGCGTCTGACTTGATCAGCCAATAGAAGTTCGGCATCAATTCCGTTGAATCTCATGGCATTGCCGCGAATCGAAAATGATTCCATCTCTGGATCACTATGCGCCAGATTCAAAACTCCGCGCTGGCTGAACATGACGTTGTAATTGAGCTGTTGCGAGAGGCTTTCCCACAATTTGAGTGAATGCTCATAGAATTTGGCATTGCCATCCAACAGGTAGTTTGACCGCACGATGGTGGTATTGCGCCCTGTGTTCCCACCGCCCAGCCAGCCTTTTTCCAAGACAGCGATATTCTTGACTCCGTGTAATTCAGCCAGATAGTATGCAGTCGCCAATCCGTGTCCGCCTGCACCAATGATGACTACATCGTAGGAATTTTTAGGTTCCGGATCGCGCCACACACGCGGCCATTTCCTATGCCTTGAAAGCGCATTTCTCGCCAGAGACAACCCGGAATATTGATTCTTTGAAAAAACCTTCAACATATCCTTACCCGTATCTTTTCACCAATGCTTCGATTACGGAGAAACTAGCTTCCAGCATATCAAATTCTCCCAGCCGAGATAACTGCACCCATCGCAGTTTTTGTTGCTCGCGTGCAATTGGACTTCCTTCATAGCAATTGACCAGTCGAAAATATAACAAAACCTTTCGGTCCGGATAGTCGTAATCAAATGTCATGAAATGATTGGTTTGATTGACAGAAATTCCAATCTCTTCCCACAACTCCCTGCACAATGCCTCATCGGCAGATTCAAATGGTTCGATCTTTCCACCCGGGAACTCCCATTTCCCCTCGTAGGCATCTGGCTTTGTTCTCTGTCCGATCAGAATTTTGTTTTCAGAATCAAAGACAAGCCCGACCGCAACCGGGATCCGTTCAGGTTCGATATTCTGCATTGATCCTGACATATTCGGCACTCAAGTCGCACGTCCATACGATCGCAGCATTGTACTTGTCGCTGCTGAGTCCAAGATCGATAAATATCGGAATTTCGTCGTTTTTCATCATTTCAAACGCTTTGTCTTCGCAATATTCAGAACTGACCTTCCCTTCCTTTACAACTTCGACTTCGCCAATACAGATACGAACGGCAGACATGTTGAGATGCTCGGCACCGGAGCGGCCGATTGCCGCATAAATTCTTCCCCAGTTTGGGTCGCCGGCATGTAACGCGGTTTTTACCAGAGACGAGTTGGCGACGGTCATCGCTACTTTCACACCATCCGCTCGGCTCGCAGCGCCTGCAACTTCAATCGTAACAAACTTGGTTGCGCCTTCGCCATCCCTGACGATCGCCTGCGCCAGTTCTGTCGCAACTTCGCCAAGTGCGCTTCGAAAACCATCGTTTAATTTATCCGAAGTGTCCGATGAAATCCGCACACCCGATGTACCAGTTGCGATCAGCATACAGGAATCATTGGTCGAAGTGTCTCCGTCCACCGTGATTCGATTGAAGCTATCCTGAACGGCTGACTTCAGTTCACTTTCAAGGCAATCAATCGGGATTTCTGCATCAGTCGCAATAAACGCCAGCATGGTCGCCATATTCGGTTGGATCATGCCTGAGCCTTTGGCGATTCCGGTAATTGTAACTTGATCCGACTTTCCCACATTGATCACGCGAGAGGCTGCTTTCGGAATGGTATCGGTCGTCATAATCGCCCGGGCAGCAGCCAGCCAATTGTCTTCTTTCAATGTCTGTGAGCATGCACCGACAGACTGCTCGAAATTCTGTACAGGTAACCTTTCGCCGATTACCCCGGTGGAAAATGGAATGACTGACTCAATGGCAATACCAAGTTCGTCGGCGACTTTTTGACAGATTTGACGGCAGTCGTCTATTCCGGCCTGACCCAAGCCGGCATTGGCATTTCCACTGTTGACCACCATGGCGCGTACTTTTCCCCGCTGGCCCGCATTTTTCTGATGTAGGTGGTCGAGTGCTACTTCAACTGGTGCTGCACGCGCTTTATTGGTGGTGAATACGCCAGCGATGGTGGAATCGCTGGAAATCTCGAATATGGCAAGATCCTCGCCTGAAGATTTTCGAATCCCAGCGTCAACTGCACCGACTCGAATTCCTGCTACAGGTTGTATGTTTCTGGGCTGCGCCAGACCTACGCTCATTGCTCAGGCAGCCTTTCCACAACAAATCTTATATTTCTTTCCAGAACCGCAAGGACAGGGTTCGTTCCGTCCCACTTTGCGCCCTTCCCTGATAACCTGCTTGACAACAGGTTTTCTTGTCGCCGTCGCGGCACCAGATTCCGAGGCGGCTGATGCGCCACCACCTGCATACGATTCGGATTCCGGGTGAAAGTATTGCATCTTTTGAGGGGGAGGCGCCTTGCGAGTGCCGATCGTTTCAGCTGTATCGGATGCTGCGATTCGAACACGTGACAGCATACGCACGACTTCGTGACGCACATTCTGAAGCATGTCAGAGAACATTTCAAAAGCTTCGCGCTTGTATTCCTGCTTGGGATTCTTCTGGGCGTAACCACGCAAATGAATTCCCTGACGAAGGAAATCCATGTTGGCCAGATGATCTTTCCATGCACTATCGAGCACCATGAGCATCACCGCTTTTTCGACAGCTTTCATCTCTTGTTCGCCGATTTCCTCAATTCGTTGTTGATATCGCTCGTGGACAGCTTCATTGACCCGCGTCAACAAACTGTCCTGGGTCAGGTTGGGGTCGTCTTCCAGCCACTCTGCGATTGGCAGTTTAAGGTCGAATGCATTGTCAATTTCTCGGGTCAGTCGATCGATTTCCCAAAATTCATCGGCGGTTTCCTGAGGAATACAGGAATCTATGACGTATTGCACGAATTCACCTTGTATCAGGTCAATCGCATCGCGAATGTCTTCTGAATCCATCAGAGCATTTCGCTGATCGTATACCACCTTGCGCTGCTCATTGGCGACATCGTCAAATTCCAGCAGTTGCTTGCGGATGTCAAAATTTCTGCCTTCGACTTTACGTTGTGCATTTTCGATGGCCTTGCTCACCCAGCTGTGCTCGATCGCCTCGCCATCTTCCATACCCAATTTACCCATCAGGCCCGCAACTTTGTCGGAGGCAAAAATTCGAAGAAGATTGTCTTCCAAACAGAGGTAGAACCTGCTTGATCCTGGATCACCCTGACGTCCAGATCGTCCTCTGAGCTGGTTGTCAACCCTTCTGGATTCATGTCTTTCGGTGCTCAGCACATGCAGACCGCCTGAGTTGACAACCGCATCGTGGCGACTTTGCCAATCCTGTTTGATCGACTCAAGATTACTGCCGTTGGAATGTGCATCGGCGAGTTCCATTTCCAGATTACCACCGAGAACAATATCGGTACCACGACCCGCCATATTGGTGGCAATTGTCACCGCGCCGGGACGCCCCGCCTGTGCAATGATGCGTGCCTCTCTCTCATGTTGCTTGGCGTTGAGCACTTCATGAGGAACTTTGCTTTTGCTGAGCAACCCTGACAGATACTCCGAAGTCTCGATGGAAGCGCTCCCAACCAGAACCGGCTGACCGCTATCACGACAAGTCTGGATACCCTCAACAATTGCGGCGTATTTTTCCCGGGCAGTGCGATACACCAGATCCGGATTATCGTCTCGCACCATCTCCATATGTGTCGGAATCACCACTACTTCCAGTCCATAAATCTGCTGAAATTCCTCCGCTTCCGTATCAGCCGTACCGGTCATACCAGCAAGCCGGTCGTAGAGACGGAAATAGTTTTGGAAAGTGATCGACGCAAGCGTCTGATTTTCGCGTTGCACCGTCACCCCTTCTTTGGCCTCGACAGCCTGATGTAGCCCGTCCGACCATCGACGCCCAGGCTGCATTCTTCCTGTGAATTCATCGACGATTACAATCTGGCCCTCGTGCACAATGTAATCAACATCCTTCTGGAATAACCGATTCGCCCGCAATGCCGCGTGCAGATGATGTACCAACCCCACGTTTGAGAAGTCATACAGCGTGCTGCCTTCCTTCAGCAATCCTGCCGAAACAAGCAGCTTTTCGGCATGTTCGTGTCCCTCGTCGGTCAGATAAACCTGCCGGGACTTCTCATCCACATGAAAGTCGCCGGGGCCATCTTCTTCCATCTGTTGATTTAATTTTGGAACGATCCTGTTCATATGCGCGTAGAGCGCGGTGCTGTCTTCAGCAGCACCGGAAATGATCAGTGGTGTTCTGGCCTCATCAATCAGAATCGAATCAACCTCGTCAACGATGGCGTATGTGAGCTTTCCCTGAACACGATGGCTGGCCAGGAAAGCCATGTTGTCACGCAGGTAGTCGAAACCCAGCTCATTGTTTGTGCCATAGACGACGTCACAAGCATAAGCAGCCTGCTTGTCTTCTGCGGTCATGTTGGGGCCAATTACACCAACCGAAATTCCGAGAAATGAATAGATCGCACCCATCCACTGCGCGTCCCGACGCGCCAGATAGTCGTTGACGGTTACGATATGAACTGAATGACCAGCGAGTGCGTTGAGATAAACCGGCAGCGTCGCTACGAGCGTCTTGCCCTCGCCTGTGCGCATCTCGGCGATTTTGCCAAGATGCAGTACCATGCCACCGACCAGCTGTACATCGAAGTGTCGCATGTCCAGTGTCCGCTTGGATACTTCGCGCACCACAGCAAAGGCTGTAGGCAGGATATCGTCAATCGGTTGGCCGCTTTCAACAAGCTCTTTCAGTTTTGGTGTATGCGCTGCAAGTTCTTCATCCGACATTGCCTGCATGGTCGGTTCGAGTTTATTGATTTCCTTGACAGTTTTGGAAAACTGCTTGAGTAGTCTTTCGTTGCGACTACCAAAAACCTTGGACAGCGTCTTTGAGATCATCTGTATATGCTTTCTAGTTGTTTAAGACGACGGGGCTGCAAATGACGGCTTGAATGCAGATCGGCCGAAATTTATATGGCAAACAAATATTTTAGAGAAATTCAGTATTCGCTATAAAACTAGTGACTTACGACGGGTATTTTGTGACTCGTACAGTGCCGACCGGAATGTCGGATCATGCATAAAGAACGACTATTCGTGAAAGCGAATTATATGCCTAACGATAACGGGTGGTTTACCAAAGTACTGTGATCAGGTTATCCCTGGGATAAGATTCATTCCTTCATTTAATCGGCCGTCGCCAAGGTGAGTCATATGGAAGTATCATACTTTCACTGTAACAGAAATGTTCCTGACTGGTAATTTTCCAGTAATTGATCCAAAGACTCAGATTTTCCGATCGCCAAACATCTTCATATCCCGCTCTGCCATTGACTGAAGCCACTGAAAACTCACCGATTGTCGTCATCAAAAACGTCTCCAAATCTTTTCTGGAAGGTGACAACTGCAGACCTGTACTCTCAAACATCAATGCCCACTTCAAACGAGGCGGTTTTCACGCGGTAATCGGCCGAAGTGGCTCGGGTAAATCAACCCTTTTGAATCTTATTGCGGGGATTGACCTGCCGGATAGCGGGTCAGTTCAAATCAATGAATCCGCCATCAATAAAATCAGCGAAAACGAAAGAACACTGCTCCGTAGAAATACGATGGGGATCATATTTCAGTTTTTCAACCTTATTCCTTCCCTTACCGTTCAGGAGAATGTGCGTTTGCCTCTGGATCTCGTAGGCATAGACAACCAGCAAGAACGAGTGACAAACATTCTGGAACTGGTTGGACTGAAAGATCGCAGAAACGACTATCCGGAGGTGCTGTCGGGCGGGGAACAGCAACGAGTCGCAATCGCCAGAGCCGTGGTACATGAACCCAAATTACTGCTTGCCGACGAACCTACCGGCAATTTGGACTATGACACCGCTTCTCAAGTTCTCGAAGTATTGCGGGATGTAGTTCAGCAAAGAACGTTAATTCTGGTCACTCATAGCAGGGAGATTGCAAGTCACGCCGATGAAATCTGGCCTCTCCGATACGGGTCTTTCGACTCTCCCGAATCGGAATCATGAAAATAATTTTTCTATCCTGGTTTCGTGAGATTCTTCGCCGTCCAACGCTGACTATACTATCCATTGTTGGAGTTGCTCTGGGTATTGCCACTGTTGTCGCGGTTGACATCGCCAATGAAAGTGCAAAGAGGAGTTTTCTTGCAGCCAATGAAACGATTTCCGGCTCGACCACTCACAGATTCACCGGACGAATAACGGATGAACTGTATCGACACCTGCGAGTCGATCTTGGACTCGATGTCACACCTGTTGTTGAGGGTTTGATCGAATCGGATAGATCGAATACGACACAACTTCGACTGTACGGTGTTGATCTGTTGGCGGAAATTAGCGCCAGCTCAAACTATGCGTGGCGTGAAGTCAGCATTGAGAGCGCCGCTACCTTGCTCAGCAATCCATTTACGGTACTAGCTACAAGAGATACTGCAAATTCGCTTGGTTGGTCTGTCGGACAAGAGATTCCGGTCTCTTCTGCTGATGGAGATTTCAAACTCACATTGATCGGTTTGCTGGAACCTGCAAATCCTTTGCAGGCACAATCGCTTCGATTTGTTCTACTTACCGATATCGCTACTGCGCAATCTGTACTTGGCAAGCAGGGTTACCTATCAGTCATTCATGCCTTATTCGATGATTCAGTTCAGATCAATTCAATAGAAGCATTCCTGCCTGACGGTGTTTACATCGAAAGCCAAATCGGACAGAGCGATTCGCAAGCCGCTCTGACGAGAGCATTTCAAATAAACCTAACTGCTCTGGGTTTGCTTGCATTTATGGTCGCGATGTTTCTGATCTACAACACAACATCTTTCACGATAACGCGGCGACAGCGACATATCGGAATGATTCGAGCTCTAGGCGCGTTGCAACGGGATATTGTGCTCTGCGCATTGCTCGAAGTGCTGATCATCGGTGCGATCGCAACAATAATCGGAATTCTTGTTGGAATTCAACTGTCGACATTCCTGCTAGAGCTTGTGGAGCAATCCATCGCCACCCTCTATTTTCCGATCTTCGCGGACATTACTGTGTTGTCGTTCGTCACTATTGTCAAAGCAATCATGCTGGGTATCGGAGCAACGATACTGTTGGCGCTTCCAGCTATAAGGAAAATATCATCTACAGCACCTTCAATCGCAATTGGACGTTCACAAGTAGAAACCCAGTCGACCGACTCCGGATCCAAGTTATTCGTAATCGGATGCAGCCTTGCCGTCTTGGGTACATTGGTCCTTTTGGGGAATCAACACAGCATTGTCCTTGGGTTTTTTGGAATCTTCCTTGTCGTTATTGGTTATCTGCAGCTTATTCCGCTGATGACTGAAGGATTGAAGCGATTGCTGCGTCCCATTGTCAAGCGAATTTTCGGAGTACAGGGTGTATTGGCGATCAGAGCGTTTTCGTCGCGGCCCGGACAGACATCTACAACGATTGCAGTTTTGTGTCTCGCTCTATCAGCGACGGTCGGAGTTGACATCATGGTCAGCAGCTTTCGTCAGACGGTTGATGAGTGGTTGATAAGCCGCCTCAGAGGCGACATCTATATCACCACACCATCACAGTCGGACTCCGGCTTGGCGTCGGTGGACGTAGAGCTACTTGAAAATCTTGAAGGCATAGCATCATTTGGTCTGGCAAAGTGGGCTGAGATACCGGATGCTTCAGGAACAACGACGGTATTCGCAGTCGACTATGGGGAGAATGCGTTCAACGGATTTCAATTCAAGAAAAAAGCTGACGTTGACCTTTGGCGTGAGTTCAATGCAGGCGCTGCTATTGTCAGCGAACCATACGCTTATCGCAATAGTATCCAAATCGGGGATACGGTCGATCTGTTCATCGGAAGAAAATCTGTGCAGTTTCCAATCATTGGCGTTTTTTTTGACTACAGTTCAGACCAGGGCATTGTCGCAATCCATCGCGACACTTATATCAGGCATTTCAATGATCGCACCATTTCGTCCGCTGCAATATTCGCAAAGCCCGAAACAGACCTGCAAACAATCGCGGATACCATTGAACAGCGTGTTCTGACACCGCGCGCCCGAGTCTGGCGAAATCAGGAACTTCACGACGCTTCAATGCAAATTTTCGATCAGACGTTCGCGATTACCTACGTGTTGCGAACCCTGGCAATTATTGTTGCTTTTGTTGCTGTCTTATCCGCATTGGCGACACTGCAGATAGAGCGAGAAAGGGAACTCGTCGTACTGAGAACAATTGGATTCACCGTGCGGCAGAACTGGTCTATCGCCAGTTTCGAAACTGGTGTCATGGGACTTCTCGCAGGTATTTTTTCCCTTCCTGCAGGAATTTTGATGGCCTGGCTCCTGATCTGGGTAATTGAGCAACGTTCATTCGGTTGGACGATGAAAATGCAATTAGACCCGCTGATTTTGATTGGAGCCGTCACACTCTCTGTCGTTGCGGCATTGATTGCCGGAGCAATTGTGACATGGCGAAAGGTCCGGAAGGTTCCGGCTATGGCTCTACAGGGGATGGATTGAAAAGTGGCATCGATTCGTCCTGCAATTTTCGCTGTGATTTGTGTGCTTCTAGTAACTGCAGCTTTGTGGAATTTTTACAGCCCAGACCCGCCGGAACTCGAGTCCAGTAACCTGTCAATTTCCGAAGATATCCTGCAGTTGGACAATCAGACTTTTGCCTTGGTCAGAGGACCACGCGAATTCAATTTTCCGAATGATCACGGAGCGCATTTGGAATTCCGATCGGAGTGGTGGTACTTCACCGGAAATGTCTTTACATCGAACGGCGAGCATTATGGTTACCAGTTTACGATTTTTCGCCAAGCCAACGGAGAGTCAAAAATAAAAACTCACTCAGACTGGGAGTCAAACCACATATACATGGCGCACATGGCACTTACTGATGCCGCAAATAACAAATTCTATTCTGATGAGATATTCGCCAGGGGCGCGGCAGGGTTGGCTCAAGTCGTCGCATCACCATTTTCAGCGCATGTCGATCACTGGTCAGCAACAGGTAGACTGATTAATGACTGTACGGGTTGTATGGCGTTGAACATAAGAGCAGAGGGAGACGGTTTTGCGATTGATCTGGACCTAAAGAGTATTAAACCCGTTGTCTATCAGGGAGATCGAGGATTCAGCCAAAAGGGAAATTCGCCGGGAAACGCATCGCACTATTATTCGCTCACGCGGATGGAGACAAAGGGGAATATTTCCGTAAGGGGGACAATTGAGGCTGTGAACGGTCTGAGCTGGATGGATCACGAATGGTCTACATCGGCACTGGATGACCAACTGGTTGGTTGGGACTGGGTTTCGTTACAGTTCGACGACGGGAGAGAACTCATGTACTATCAATTGCGAACTGAAGATGGAAAGGCATTTGAAACCAGCGAAGGAACTTTGGTTGACGAAAATGGTGGTACGGAACGGTTGATCAAGGAAGATGTCGAGTTCAATTCGACGAGAATCTGGACAAACCCAAGTACGAATATCAGCTATCCGGTAGCCTGGACGTTTCAAATTCCGCACAAGAACCTTTCATTGGAGATCGAACCGATGATCGACGCTCAGGAACATGACAACATTTTTCGCTACTGGGAAGGTGCAGTTAATGTTGTGGGTATGGAAGGCACCAAACGCATTGTCGGTTCTGGACATCTTGAACTGGTCGGTTACGAATAGTCGTTATCAAGTTTACCGGTAGTACGAAAACCAAAGCCTTCGAGAATCACCCGTTCAATATTGCATGACACTTTGCTATTGTGAGTTACTTTCGAAAACTATTCGTACCACTGAGCCTTGAAAGTGGTGTCACGATGGCACTGCAAGATTTCCGCTTGTGGCAAATACTCCTTTGACGAGGACGCATGCAAAATGCAGTCGGGATTGAATTATTGTGGCGGAATGTATCGGACATTCGGTTGACAATTCTCGCTAACGTTCGATCCGAATATACCTTGTAGAATGAGAAAATGAGTCCTGTAGAATCAGATTCCAATCCCAATACAGACCTATTCCGCAATCGGCTGGAAAAATTCTATCAACCTACCACAAGCCTTGCAGTGACGCCGCGATGATCGACTGGTCGGTATTCTACAAGTGATTCGGTGTGTTGGTTTACACCTTCGAGTGCTGTCCGGGCAAGCCTACGCGGCTGATTGTCGGTCTTCAACGGCTTATGTAGACAATGGGGTTACCAACAGTCTATTTCTCCTCAAAAGTAGCGGTGAAGATTTTCCACTTCTGTGACTATCGGCTTCCGAACTAGATTGATCATGTTGCAACAATTAAAGTAATGGGCAGGCTTCCTAATCTCCGACAGCACCTCTTCGATCAAGCGCCCAGACGGTATTCTATTTTGGTTCTGGATATATCTACTGTTAATCCGTATGCTTCAGCTCCAACCTAGCTTTTGCCACGTAAGGCCTGTTATCGAATTCTCACATCCAACTTTCGATCGTCAGACCATAGAAAGTCTGGAAGTCCGCGGTGTTCGACGTAACAAGAATTAGTCCTACGGTATGAGCAATTGCAGCAATCTGACCGTCGACGAAGGGTGGTGTCTTGCCCGCCCTGGACAGCCGTGCGCGCTCTTGGGCATGCCAGTCCGCTGCCTTCCAGTCGTAGTCCAGAACCGGAAAGGTCGTCAGCACCACGTCTTCGATGTAGCGCTCAATCGCCTCGCGGCGACGCGACGGCGCGAGCCTCAAACAACCGAACCGTAACTCGTGCCATACCGGTGACGGAATCGTGATCTCCCCTTCATGTTCTCGCAGGCGCCGAATGACCTCGGAATTTGGCTGCGGACGTAGGGGTTCCGACACGATGTTGGTGTCGAGTAGGTATTTCACCAACTACAGCCGAACTTCGCGGCCGGCTGTTTCATCGCGCAAACCGCCAAAAACTTCGTCAGGATCAAGCCCTAACTCGGCAAGTCCGACGACTTTCGTGAATTCCCTATAGGCTTCGTCGAAACTCCGCCTCGCAATGATCAACCGTTCAAATTCGCGGTAGCCCACCAGCACCGCCACCAGTTCGCCCCGGCGAGTGAGTTCCACTACTTTACCGCTCTCTACACTCCGAACCAAGGACGGGAAATTTCGCCGCGCTTCAGCGATCGAATAATTCCTGTTCTTTGCCGCAACAGTACTATTTTTTCCTTTCATGCTATTCATCACAATTTTTCTTTACAAATCAACTCCTATAATGTGTTCATCTAGATGTACATTATAGCTGTTTGTGTACCAAATGTATTTCTAATCAGGACAATTCAATTCTAAATTTTGATGTGACTTCCCAAGCCCGACAGCAGTGAGAATAGACATCATAAAAATGATCCATCAAACTTTTTTTCTATCAGGGAGATAGTGGATTCAGCCAAAAGGGTCATCATTCCGGAAACGCATCGCACTATTTCTCGCTCACGCGTATGGAAACACAGAAAGAAATCTCTATCGGCGATGAGGTCGAAGCGGCAAACGGTCTAAGTTGGATGTAGCACGAATGGTCTACATCTGTGCTGGACGACCAATTGGTTGGCTGGGATTGGGGTTTGTTACGGTTGGACGATGGGAGAGAACTGAATTACTGTCAGTTGCGAACTAAAAATGGAAAGGGTTTTGAAACCAGTGAGGGAACGTTGGTTGACGAAATTGGCAGTGTGGATCGGCTGATAAAAGAAGATGTCGAGTTCAATACGGCGAGGGTTAGGACGAGCCCAGGTACGGATGCCAGTTATCAAATAGCATGGACGTCAAAATTCCGGACAAGAACCTGTCCTCGGAGATTGAACCGATGATTGATGTTGAGGAACTTGACAACATTTTTCGCTACTGGGAAGGTGTAGTCAATGTTGAGGGTATGGAAGGAACCAAACGCATTGCTGGTTCCAAATATCTTGAAATAGTCGGTTACGAATAGTCAGAATTATTTGTACTAGATGTACGAAAAGTCAAAGCATTTGACAACTACCAGTTCTAAATTGCAAGGCGCTTTGCTGTCGTAATATATTTTGGTAGCTACCAACCTTCAAAAATAATGTCACGATAATGGTGTAAGTATTCCCGTTGTGGTACGTCCGCATTTGACGCAGGTCCATGGAATGCGTTTACATGCCTGTGATACTTTACTATTCATGACAACCACCACCCATGTCCACGCCGTTAACAAAGAGTTTTGCGTACTTGAAGGAGATAATTGACAATGTCGGATATCGCGGCAGAAAAGTCCATCTTGTCTGGCTTGATGCGAATCCAAGACGCAATTCCTAGTTACCGAAAGGTGCGTTACTTGTGGTGTATATTCGGTGAAGCAACTTATCGAGTCCAGAGTTCAGATAATGGTACCGCCAGTACTCGCCCCGAGGCAAATGGCAAAATCTTGTCGCCGTTGTACAGTACGATGCCTTTCTGAAAATCATCCCCACATCTGGTAGCGAGTCTCAGCAAACCTGACGTATCGCTCGATCTTACCATTGAAGAGGATTTCACTTCAATTCCCCAAGTTTTTGCTCCTAGTGTAACAACCAGATCAACTTCGACTTTATCCTTATCTCGATAATGCCAGATGCGTAGATCGGAATTGGTCCATCTAATTTGAGTAAATATCTGCTGAACCACAAAAGATTCTAATAAGTGATCAAAATAATTTCGGTTTTTTTGCCAATCTTGGACAGGCAGACCCATCAGTGTTGCAGCAAGACCACTGTCGACAAAGTGAACTTTGGGTGCCTTAACGAGACGTTTGGTATAGTTGGAATCCCAAGCTGGAAGTCTGCGTATGATATAAACTCGCTCAAGATAAGTGAGATAACGTTCCACTGTGATCCGATGAGCGCCGAGTCTGCTAGCCAGATCAGTAACGCTCAATAGTTGTCCAGTCCGGAACGCGAGCAATTCCAACAATCGAAACAACAATTCAGATTTTCTTATATCAAAAATTTCTGGTACATCTCGCTCAACAGTATTTCTCAGATACTGTCTTCTCCAATCTCTCGCACGTTGCTCAGTCCGCTTCAGTGGTTCGGTATATCCACCGGACATTACGCGGTTCTCGATAGAATATTCTTTATTCGCAGCTCGTATGTTTCTAACGTTCTGCGCAAGGTTACCTTGAATCAAATCGAGCAAGAAATTTCCATTTCCGCGAAATTTTTCTGCTTCACTGAGTGGTTGAAGTTCAATGATCTCCATTCTTCCTGTCAAAGATTCGGTAATACTTGGGATTGAAAGTAAATTGGCTGATCCAGTCAATAGAAATCGTCCAGGACGACGATCTCGGTCGACCGAAACTTTGATTGCGGGAATGAGTGCAGGAACTATTTGAACTTCATCAATTGTTAGTTGATCCGGGTACCCGTCTAAAAAGCCCACCGAATAATCCGAGGCAGACTCAAAGTCAAAGGGGTCGTCCATGCTAACGTATGGGCGAGATGGAAACAAACTTTTTACGAGTGTCGTTTTGCCGCTTTGTCTTGGACCGAGCAGGCATAAAACGGGCGTATCCGAAAGCACATCGTGAATGATCGGTGTGATTAAACGGGGATACAGACTATTGTTGTCAGGAATTTTCGACTCGCTCATTACGGAGACAATTCAAGTGAATTACAAAAAAAAAGTGAGATCGTCTGATCTGATAATAGACGAACGTCTATATTTATACTGATCAAGCGTCTATATTGATATTTACCTAGCGTCTATTTGTATATTATAAATTATCTTCCATATTTGTACTAACGCTTCAAGAATATTTCTGATCATTTAATTTCAGAACATTATTCCTAAAATTCGCAGAATGTTGGACAGGTCAAATAATCTTCTAATCACAATTGTACGGATACCCATAGTCCTAATTTTTTAAGCACGTCAGGTTGGTAGAACAATACCGGAGAGAAATATCTCGCGGGACACAAAATCGGTCGACTTGGACTTCGAAGATAATTAATTCTTGCTTCGCTCGCGTAGTCGTTCGACAGATGAATTACGTCCGTTCAAGACAAGCAAAGATTAACCTCGAACGTAACGCACCATGGAATTTGTTGAAATACCTACAATTCGACTGTGAAGACAATACACCCCTTGACCTCAACCTCAGTGCGACAAGGCCAAAGCACAAATCAAGTACTACTATATGAATTCTTACTACTTTGATTTACTTGCGGATTCGAACACAAACCGCGGCACGACTACTTCCCACAAATCGGATTTTATCAAGTCACGATATTTCAAATCCGACAACGCGCTATTCCGTTTAACAATGGCATAAACCTCCGCGGATTTGCAACGCATTCCCTTTGGCGGCTCAAATTTCTTTGCGAGGCGTCCCACGACAATTTCTTTTTGATTCAACAATTCCCAACTGCCTTTATTCTCGTCGATTCGCACCTTTAATGGATCGCCCGGCGATAGACCAGAGATTGCCCTGTGAACGCGATGTCGGGAAATGAAGCGTCCGGCGAATCCTAGATCCACTTCACTGAGGTCTGGCTGAATATATCGTTTATTAAACGCGACACTTGCGTCAGGAAGATCAATCCGACTTCTAAGCAAAACGGAAGGACTCTCATCCAACTCGCGTAGAAACGGATGAGACCTATCGAATTTGGCGAGAATCAAGTTCTTCTTAGCGCGCGTCATTGCAACGTAATACAAACGGCGCGACGCATCCGCATCCTCATTGTTTCCGACATGCCTCCAATTTCCGTCCAACACAGCTACGTGGTCGAACTCAAGCCCTTTTGCCCGATGCGCAGTCAGCAAAAGCAAACCGCGCTGACGACGGCGGATCTCGTGACCCCACTCCGCAAACCATTCAATAAATTGTGTAACTGGCATTTCAGCTCCACACGTTTCAATATCAAATTCGTCTATGCTTTGTTGAATCAATTGATACCATCGATTCGATGACTGTTCCCCTATCCATTCTCGCATCATTTCAGCGGTAAGGATTGATGATTTTTGTCCGCGCACCCATTTTAAAAATTGCTGCGTTTCCCGAAGCCAATAAAACCTAGGAATTTGTTCGTCGCCCATTTGCACGGGGATTTTGCGAGTCTCACATACTGCGCGAACTTGATGCAAGCACGACCATTGTCTGGAAATAACTGCGCATCTCGACCAGTTTTCAGAATCTAGCTTTGTGAGTCGCTGTAGTTCCGAAACTACGGTCTGTGCCTGACTGATCCGGTTGTTCCCAACGGGAATAATTTGCACTCGACCCCTTGCTACCGGGTCAAGCTGCTGCCACTCACCACCATGAGCGTCCTCTTTGCGCGCGCGGTTAATTTTAATTGGGTTGCCAGCTTTCATTCTTTTTCTTGCCGACGCGATTACGGTATTGGCAGCTTCAATAATATGGAACGTGGAACGGTAATTGTCCGTCAGGTAAACAGAATTGGGACCATAGTCAGACTCGAAGCGTCGAATGAATTCTACCGATGCGCCTTTGAAGGCGTAAATATTTTGATCATCGTCGCCAACAGCGAACAATGTGAGCTTGCGCGAGTCCTCATCAAGTGTCCGGCCGGCCACCGCAGATATCAGTTTATATTCGTCCGAACCTATATCCTGATACTCATCGACCAGAATCCAGCGAAATCCCGCTAGCAAGCGCTCTCGTTGTTCATCTGCTTCTTCCTTGGTCGGTAGTTCTTTGCCGCGGAGCAGTTTGACCGCATCACGGAGCACCTCTTGGAACTGGTTGTCATCAGCAACCCTTTCTTTGTTGTCAAAAGTTACACCAACAAGACGCATTGCAAGCGCATGGCAGGTGAGTATGGTCACACCGCTCGATTCTTCACCTATAAGCTCCCGAAGCCTGCGACGAATTTCGACAGCCGCATGCCGGTTGTATACCAAGGCCAGAATACCCCGAGGATTTTCTCTTCTCGCCCGAACCAGATACGCGATACGATGGACAAGAACGCGCGTTTTTCCGGACCCGGGACCTGCGAGCACAAGTACGTTGGTCTGCTCTCGGGGGTCTGCTACGATCTTCTGCTGGGTGGGATTTTTCAGATTCTCGACAATAGAGCGCCATGATTCTGGTGTTGTTTCGCGACCGATCTCGTTGTCTCGATCTGAAAACCAGCGGGCGAAAAAATCGTCCGACTTCATTTCGAAGTATTCCCGCGCCAAGCGGTTTGCATTGGCTAAATTCTTTAGCCCTTGTTTTGCAAATTCCACCATGACATGGATTTGAAATACTTTTCCTTTGTAATAATCAGCAAGCGGTCTATAGTCTACATTGGAAAATCCACGTCTTTCCTTTTGTTCCAGGCGGATCAGCATGGCAGGCCGAAAAACCACCAGACCTTTATTTAGAATAATTACCTCTTGTTCGTGAAGCCACAGTAACGCCCGATCTAGAAGTTTCTCCGGCCGCCTCACATTTTGCATCAAAGTAGTATCCGATTTGATTACTCGCAGTAAATCACCGATTGTGGTCTCTGCAAGCAAACCAATGCCTCGGCTTCCTGACGGCAACTGCTCCAGCAAATGTGCTAGCAGGCATCCAGCCGCCTCCCGTCTCTTTTTTGCGATTTGATCTAGCTTTTCCCATTCGCGACGCAAAGTCACGTTCACAGTTTCCGCATCGCGGCTGCGTAGTGAAATGCTACCTGACGCACCATCGTCTTCGCCCCGACTGTCGTCGGCGATGCTACGGAGGATTCGCAGTATTCTGGCTGGCAGCGGGTCGACCAAACCTCTATTTCTAAGCTCCTGGGACGCTGCTCGCAAATGAAATATCGATGAATCACCGACCACCATATCGGGTGCTGTTTCGCGCATGTGGGCGATCAGTTCACTTTCCAATTCATTCGCTTCCTGCAAACGCTTTTTTGAAGAACGCACTACTCCGGCATGTACGTAAGCGGTCAGCACTGTATCGTTACTCGCAATCCCGACTTGCTCAAGCGTATACAGCGCGTTTCGGATACCTTCAGCACTTAGACCAGTCACCGCTATCAGTTCATCGGTAGTAATACCCTCGTCGGCATCCGCATTGATCAATTCCTCTGCAATCAGCAACAGTTGATCGCGATTGGTCTTGTTGAGATTGGCACGATCAAGTCGTTTCTTGGCCTCTTCAATCGTTTTTACTCGAAGGGATGAGGGGAATACATTGACGACATTTTCTTCCCGGGTCAGCAACTCAGACTCCTCAAGCCAAGTAATGGCAGTCCGTACTCGATTATCGTCTGTTGCCGAATCTCGCTCAAATGCCTGATCCTCATCTTCAACGAGTATTTCGCCTGCGGTCGCAATCACTTCACCCTTCAAACGTTTTTTCCGGTTCAAATTTCGCAACGCTCTCAGAACTGCGGCGATCTCGACACGACTAAGCCGCGATCTCGCCGACATTCCGAACTGACGCTCAACGTCTTTTGAGTCATAGAGAAGTACACATCTTGCGATTTCCCCGTCACGTCCGGCGCGTCCTGCTTCTTGGAAGTAGTTTTCCAAAGATCCCGGAATGTCAGCATGGATCACCAACCGCACATCCGACTTGTCGATTCCCATACCGAAAGCATTCGTCGCTGCTATCGCCCGCAAATCGCCTTTGATGAATCTTCGCTGCACATCTTTTTTTATTTCCGGCTGCAAGCCGGCGTGAAAGTGATCCGCGGCGACATTTTTGTGCCGAAGATACTCAGCGACTTCCTCGGTTAGACGACGAGTCGCGCAGTACACGATTGCCCCTCCAGGCTGACCGCGTGGCAGATTGAATTCAAGCAATTCATGAATAAGGTTGAATTTTTCCGCTTCCGTAGTCTGAACAGTTTCGTAAACAAGATTTGTACGTTCGCTACCACCATTGAAAACTTTCAGTTTAATATTGAGCTTATCTTCAAAATGCCGGACGATTTCGTCAACTACATTCGGGTTGGCTGTCGCAGTAAGACACAAAACTGGCGGTACCTGTTCTGTACCTGCTTTCTCACCAATGTACCGCCCGATGTAGAGATAGTCCGGGCGAAAGTCGTGACCCCATCGAGAGAGGCAATGTGCTTCATCCAAAATCCATGCGCCAATCTCGCGTTGGTCGAGAACCCGTCGCACGGAATAGGAACGAAGTTGCTCCGGAGCTATCAGCAAAATACCTGTATCTCCCAACCGCACCTTGTCGAGTGCATCGCTTCGTTCAGGCATGGACAGCAGTCCGTTGATCGCTGCGCAACTGCTAATTCCGTGATTTTCCAGTCCCACGACCTGATCGGCCATAAGCGCTACGAGTGGCGAGATTACAACCGTTAGCGCTCCTGTCTTGCTGTACCGGGAAAGTGCGGGAATCTGATAGCAGAGAGATTTTCCAGTGCCAGTCGGCAGGATTCCGAGCACATGATTTCCTGCCATTGCTTCTTCGACAATGGCTTGTTGCATTGGACGTCCGTCAATGTGGTGTGGCTCTGCGCGAAAATCCTCGAAATTAAACCAGCGTTTGAGTTCTTTTTTCGCGTCATGCCGCTCGCGACACCAGCTACAAACAGGATCTGAGCAAGCTTTATCTCTCAGACCTCGAACCAATTGTCCTGCTTCGGGAAAGTGATGACGTACCCACGGAGACATGACGGAATCGCCTCCGGCAACCGAAAGCCACGCCAACGCATAAGCAAGTGACCATCCAAATTCGCGTGAGCGCGATGTGATTTTTCTTGCTTCAGTCGCGCATGTTTCGCCTTCGAGACGATCTCGGATAGCAATAAGGGCATCTTCATTGGAAGGGCGCGGAGATTGACGCAAATCCGCAAAGAATTCATCAAGTGCGCTATCGATGCTCTCAAAATTGGGTGTCGTCAACCAGTGCCAGGCAGCTAATAAATTGGACGATTCGGTTTTGGTTTTTTTTATTTTCTTTCGCTGGGCTTGAAATACCTCCAGCGTCAATCTAGCGTCAAGTTCCGGGTTATTTAGCTGTGCTCGCAGAAGTCCAGCGTCTTTATAGTGTTTGATTAGACGATGGTAAGGATTTTGCGGGAACGCCAGCGGACTAAGGCGTAATGTGTCGATAACAGGCAGCTGTAGCAGCCGTAAATCAGGTTTTGCAGATTCAAGATGGGGAAGGTCAAATTCTATAACGTTGTGACCCAAGACAAAATCGGCACCATCCGCTAATCTGTCAAGGGCAGCTAATGTTCTTTTCGTTACCCGTCCGGTATGTAAGTATCGCCTGTCGGTATCTGCGCGAATTGCCCCTATAGCTTGTATACGACTGTCAGCTCTACCTACCTCGAGATCAATCGAAATACATCTAGGGCAATATGAATTATCTCGCGTCATTGCCGCACATCGTATTCGCTCTTGGTCTCGGAGCGACGCGAAGACAGCCGCCATGCCACCGCTTGCGTTTGCACTGCAATTCCTTTTCGCGCACTCAAGTTCTTTATCTAATTTTCACCAAAACCCAAAGCGTATGCTGCCTCCCAATTGGAGTGCGAGCAACCTTACCGCCGAGTTTGCAGCCATTTAATCTTATAAATCTATAGATTTCAAATCTATTTCGTTTTCAGATTGCAGTCAGGCGGTTTCTTAAAGTCTAAAACAATTATGTTGGTTGAAATTATTCACCCCAACTGATTCAGTCTTGACTAGCTGAGTATAGCCGCCGAAGATACAAACAGGCGCAGGTATTGTAATTTCAGGACTTTAATTAAAAGTGGATTTTGAACGGAAGTTCCACGAGTGTATGAAGGATTTGCCAGCGACGCGGGCTGTTGCTTCCAATTGCTTAAATAGGAAACCACAAGTGACAACAGGAATTTGAAATGGTCGAAATTGGTTGGTAGGTGCTTGCAAAATTTTTATATATAGCGATAACGATAGCATCGAATGAGTAATGGGGTACTGAGTATGGTCACACTAACCGTGCGCAACCTGCTAGATTACGTGCATCGCGCTATTCGGGTGCGAGCGGCCTTTCACGGTCGCAGTACCGAAGCAGAAGTGCGCGCTATTCTTGAGGAAACGACTCTACCGCAAGAACGGAATCCGTTGGGATTGTTGTTGATCGCCGTCGGCTGACGTGCGATGTTGACGAATTGGGAATTCGCCAGTTTAACACAACGCAAAATTGCACTACATCAACCCATTGATCTCGAATGATCGTAATAGACATCAATGCGGTTTCGAATCCGTTGCGTATAGTTCCAGAATCACCCGTCGTCGAATGTTATTCGTATTAGCGAGAAGGTTTATGCATTCCACCTGATTCTGTCGAAAGTTTCGCGGTCGGAGCCAGTGTCAGGTGATACATCAGCACATTTTCGAAACTGGTCTCATGAAGTGGCTTTCATACACACTTTAACGGCGAATATGCTTGTGCAATTGTGCAAATCTCAGCCATCGACGATCACGACGCCGAATGGCGAGACAAAGATGATAGTGTTCGCTGAAGTCAGCGGAACTAACCCTTCAGGAAGCTTACCAGCAATTTCAACGTAGGTATTTTTCACGAAGCTTGTTTGCTGCATCCAAATTACGAGTATCGCCTGTCTCTATCAGGTCGGCATAGGCAATGATGGGATGTACCAAACCCGCATGTTTTGTTTTCTCCTGATTATTCGCCTTTTTCCAAAATGGCTCAACCAAGTCAATTAGTGTATCTTGTCTCATATGAGGTTCCACTTTAATTAGTCGGGCATTCTGAAGCAAATCCGCCATGTTGGTTTTGTCAATGTAGATCAAACCGCGTTTGGGGTTAAGGTAGTTGGTGTATTTGACCGCTGCAATCTCTCCTCCCCACTCCGCATCAAATTTCTCAGGATAGATGGTTTTCCACCAATCAGAATTGCCGGTTGTGAACGTACCAATTTCGTATTTTCTCTTGAGCTTGTGGGGATAAGCTTCTACCCATTGGTCCAGCAAAAGATCAAACTTTGCCAGTTTTCGCTGGTTTTTATTGAACCCCTCGAGCAGAAAACCATGAGCGATCAGATCACCGATCACCCAGCCTACTGCTCCCAAAGCCACCGCTGCCTGATCGGCTATTTCCCGATATGGCGCATTGACAAGCTCCTCCTCCCTGAGAAATGCGAAAACCACTTTCATTCCAGTGGGCTGAAAGGCTCTGCCGGTTTTTACCCGTTGTTTCGCAGGAAAAGCCTGCTGGGGCTTGTTACCCTTTATATAGATGTAAACCGGTTGCTGATTAATGTACGCATTGCCCGCGGTGTCGAGAAACTGAATATCAGCCGCTTTCAATCGCTCACCCAACTTCGGGTTGATATAGTCCGCAACAAGCAGGCTCTGGTCCGGTTCAGCAAGATTTTTGATCTGGTTGATGATGACTCCAACATTTACTTGTGTTGCCCATTTTTTGATTTTTACCGTTAGTCTCGCACCGTAATCGTGTATCTGGACAATTGCATCGATGATGCGCTTAGCATCCTTTTGAACGTCAATAGTTACAACATCTATGCTTAGACCCGCCTCGCGGTGGATTGCTCCAATGGCAGCATCCAGTATGGTTTGTTCTGTCGCTGGATTGTTCATGGGTTACGCTATTTACACATAGAACCTGAATTCAGTTATGTTCATAATTATACTATGTTCATTATTAATGAACATATAAATATATTGAACATGTAATCTCAGCTCATAATCTGTCCCCCGGATTTCTTTGCTCTAGGAAAACTGAAGGCATTCAGGAATGCTCTGATTTCCATTCTGAGAAATTATGACCGGACGATTGCACTCAGAAAACTAATACAGCGTTTCCCACTACTGAAATGGTTGTCAACTTGGATGGGAGACTGGAAAATAACTCGGGACCAGCAACATTATAGTGTCTCAAAATTCGTTGTCTTTCGTCACCTCAAAAAATGCCAAAAGATATACTTTCAAACAACCGAGTCATAACCACTGATTTGCGCGTAACCCGAAAAATCAGACCTGCTAACCCCGGTTTTTTTAAGCAATACGGAAAAACACTTTCATTTCGATCATTCCGGGTCGAATACGATCACGGAACGAACGAGTTCACCCTGCTTCATATCTTTAAATGCTTCGTTGATGTTCTCTAGCGCAATACGTTTTGAAATCATATCGTCCAATTTCAATTGTCCACGCAGGTAAAAATCTACGTATCGCGGCATGTCAACTCGAAAGCGATTCGATCCCATATTCGATCCCTGCAACCGCTTGTCGTTGGTCAACTCAGCAGCTTCGATCTCGATCATCTGTCCCTCTGGAACCATTCCGACAATTGTCGCAACTCCAGACTGACGCAACATTTCAAATGCCTGCTCGCTGGTTCTTTTCGTGCCCAATGCTTCAAACGAGTATTCCACCCCACCCGATGTCAACTCCCTCACCGTCTCGACCGGATCAAGAACAGTACTGTTTATGGTATCTGTCGCACCGAATTGCCGGGCGGTCTCAAGTTTCGAGTCTACGATATCAATAGCAATAATTCGCCCCGCACCGGCAATCGCAGCACCATTGATTGCACTGAGTCCGACCCCACCGCAACCAATTACAGCAACAGTCGCGCCGATTTCGATGTCCGCTGTGTTGACTACTGCGCCAACTCCGGTGGTCACCGCACACCCGATAAGCGCGGCTCGATCGAGTGGCATATCTTTTCGGACTTTTACCAAGGCATGTTCGTGTATCAGCATTTGCTCAGCAAACGAAGACAGATCGTAAAACTGGTGAATTATTTCACCGTTTTGCGACAATCGAGGAGGCTCATTGTCTGGTCGAGCAGTTTTCGGGTTTACGCAACTGAACGGACGACCAGTTATACAAAACTCACAATAACCGCAGAAAACCGAGAGACAGGTAATTACGTGGTCACCGGGTTGGACATAGTCCACCTCTGATCCAACTTTTTCCACGATGCCAGCCGCCTCATGTCCGAGTACAGTCGGTACAGGGGTGGCGTAGTAACCGTCAATGTAGTGCAAATCTGAATGACAAATTCCAACAGCCGCAGTGCGGATCAACACTTCTCGAGACTTCGGATTGGAGATATCGACCTGTTCAATGGTAA
This sequence comes from Arenicellales bacterium, assembly GCA_951813075.1. GTDB lineage: Bacteria > Pseudomonadota > Gammaproteobacteria > Arenicellales > JAJDZL01 > JAJDZL01. The sequence goes on from OX638343.1 coordinate 1,241,401, forward strand.
GTGGCTGGTGCGGATTGCGAAACACTGCTGCTTTCAATATAGGTATCTCCCGATCGGATATTTGGGTTCAAGAGCAGATTGAATTATTTACCCTCAATCTCCTCGATTATTACACCATGTAAACCTACGTTCGCAGTTTTGATTGGTGTTATTCACATTGCGATCGATCCCAATGCGGCGTCGATGTCAGAGCTGGTCATTTCCCATTCATTATCTAAATTAGCAATAACCTCTCTCATGAACGACCCGGAAAGTTCCAACGCCTTTTGATCGTCTCCCAAGTGATGGGCAAGCATTGCCAGAGCCAATTGTTGTGGCGAATCACCCAGATAAGTCCACTCAAATCCAAGCGCAGTGAACTGGTGAATATCATAACGTTCATCCAGAGGTTCTCCATCGACCGTAACCATTATTCCATCAATCGTACGGTCGCCCCGATAAACCTGATTTTTCCCGCTGGTGTCCATAAGTTTCGATTCGATCACCCTAACTTATCAATTTACAACGATCTACACCTGTTTGCGATTCTCTACCATTGAGAGAAATTTTTCGTATTCTTCCTGTGGGGTCGCATAGCTGTGGTCTTCATCCGGAAATGCCCCTTCCTTGACTTCTTTGACATACTGTCGGATACCCGTCACCGCAACCTCTGTCAACGCAGCAAATCGCTTTGTGAACTTTGGTTTGAAATCTGTAAATACCCCCAAAAGGTCATAGCACAGGAGAATCTGTCCATCTGTACCAGCACCAGCACCAATGCCGATCGTTGGGATTTCAAGTTGATTTGATATGATCTCAGCAATTTTCGCGGGAACTGCCTCAAATTCCAGCATAAAACATCCTGCGTCCTGTATGGCAAATGCATCTTCAAGTATCTTCATGGCACTTTCCGCAGTTCTTCCCTGAATGCGAAATCCACCGAACATGGCAACCGTATGAGGGGTCAAACCGATGTGTGAAGCGGTTGGAATTCCTGCATCAACGAGTGCTTTGAGAATATGTGCCTGGCTCTTGCCACCTTGTGGCTTGACAGCATCACAACCCGCTTCCTGCATAAACCGAGTGGCATTCAGTAACGCTCGGTCAAGCGTGTTGTAACTTTGGTATGGCATGCAACCCAAAACGAAAGTATTCGGTGCGCCTCTACGAACAGCCATGGAGTGCATGATCATCATATCCATGGTTGCTGGAATGGTATTGGGATGGCCATGTGCAATCATCGCCAGACTATCGCCTACCACAGCGACATCCACACCTGCCATCTCAGCCCACTGCGCGGAAGTGTAATCCGGAACCGACATGTACACCATTTTCTCGCCGGTATGCTTGGAATCCCGAATCTCGCTGATAGTTCGTTTTACTTGATCGTCGGGCACTTCGTGGCACCAAACTCAGATGTAGAGGATTTATTTTTTGTTTCCGGTTTCGGGAAACACCCACATCGCGACAACCATGAAAATAGACAACCCGCCGCCGACATATGCCAGCTGCGGGTCACCAATCGCTTTTTCGAAAAAGTAGTAGCCTATTCCTGCAGCCAAAGTCAGGCCGGATACCATAAGTTTAATGTGGACCGGCACAGTGAATCAGGCTTCAGAGCCCAATGGTGTGGAGGCCGCTACATCCGGTCGTTTGGGCTGTCCCTTCAGGTTCTTTTTAAGGTACTTATCACTGTAGCCATTAAACAAGTGTCCAAGTAGTCCTCGGTCAAGATCAGAGGTTCCGAACATCCAATCTGCAATCGGGAATGTTAGGTTCATATTTACTTCCATCATCAACCTGGCATTATGGTGCGCAGTGTGATGGCGTCTGATGGTATTGACCAATGGCATATTTCGCACGAACCAGTTCTCATCCACATGGCAACAGAAATGCATGAATTCGTACGTGATGTAGATGCCGGTGGTTGTACACATGAACAGCCACGCGATATTGGTGGTGGCGATCATATTTAATACGAACGCTCCCGGAATGGAGATAAGAATGAAGATGACAAGTGCGTACGGAGGGAAGAACGTCACGCGCCAGTCTTTCTGATCTCTAAAACGCATCTCACTATCTGTGAAAAATTGATGATGCTGAAGCGTGTGGCGCTTATAGATCGCCTTCAAACCTGAAAACTTCTGTGGTCGATGCATGACCTTGAGATGCAGATACCATTCAAAAATATTGCATGCTACAAGAAACACCGGGATTGTTGCCCACTCCCACCATTGCACGTTTTCAAGGTGTTGGACGTACAGCCAGATTGCTGTCAGTCCGATCGTGTAAATAATGAAAACATGGACTGGACCGTTGTACCAACCAGCGATTCGACTTCTGTACAGGCGACGATAGTTGCCCTGTTTTTCGGTCATCATAATCGTATCCTCCAAACCGATTTTCTGGTGCGAATTCGTGTCTTGTTTCGTCGCACTCAAAATATGCGATACCGATTTTTTCTTTCATATATGTTAATTGTCGGGCATTGAATAATCAAGTTCAAAGGTGTTCAGTCATTCCTCTTTGTAATATCGACTCACGTCAAATGTGCGTTTGGAATCGAGCTATCTGCGGTAATCACTTGAAAGCATATTGCGGAGATATTTAGTCGATGCTCTCATGCAAGTAGGGGCAATTTACGTTCGGGTTTCTGCAGTGGGAATTGTGTAAAGACGATGGGCATTGTCCCGTTCACTCGCGAAACTCAATCGTTTCAGGTGAATCTTCATCCTTGTAATTGTTTACCTCTCTTAATTTTTATAGTTCGCGTCCCTCTGATGTCAGACTATAGCGTTGGTTCCTGCTACGCGGTTTGTCTGGAAATGTCATTTCGGTCAAGCCTACCCGAATTGTGGGCGAGAAGTAATTCTTCCGGCGTTTTGAAGTTACTGTCTGGTTTTTTGCCCGAAATCGCCAACAACATCGGAATTTCTTTGGTTACTCATGTTGGTTTTTGGAGCTTACATCCGTGGTTTCTTCCGTGGTTTCTTCCATGGTTACTTCCATGGTTACTTCCATGGTTACTTCCGTGGCGACCTACTTCGCCGAATTTCAATCGGCGATTTCGCGTGTTTCGGAGCTGGGCCAGAACGTGGTAGTTAAAAAACTGTTTACTTCGAAATCCGGCTCAGTGCAACCTGATGCCTGAGTCTCGTTACGGATACGGAGAATACCCGTACCTGTCCTCTCAAAAAAGGAAATTCTGTGAAGCAAGTCAGCAATTAAAGTATTGCTTCAAACGCTCTTGCTGCCAAGGTCTGAGGGTGACATACTGTGAGGTGGTTCGCCCGGACTGATCACCTCAACGCAGTCGCTGTAAATCTCGACCAAAACATTAGCCCCTTCAATAAACCAATCGCGATGCATGACAGCATTCGTAATTGCCTCTCGCAACGCGTTGGAGGGATGCTCTGGAATTTTCCCCCGTCCGAGTCCCTCAATTCGGTAAGCGGCAGAGGTATTACGCTCAACAAATTGGAGCGTACCCTCTATGCCCGCTACCATTCCACCATTGAAATCCTTGCGGTCCGTCTCGTGTGTCAATGAGATGAAGTTTGGTGAGAATTGCTTCTCACCAAACTTCCTTCATACGCGCAATTCAAACTTATTGAATCGATAGAGGAAAGACTTACGCTTGAGTGAAATAGCGAAGCAGCGGGAGACCGTCCGGTCGAAATGCCGGCGTTACGGAATTTCGATAGATTACGGGTGTCGCTTCGTGCGTGATGAAACGATACGCTCCGCTTTCCTCCATCAAATCTTGCAATCTTTGATACATTTCACCTCGCTTCCCTGTATCAGTTTCCGCTTTAGCCATGGATTCAAGACTGTCAAACTCCTCGTTGCTGAATCGTTCCCAGTTCCAAATTCCCTTCTGGCTCGTCACAAACCACGCGGTTGCATAAGATGGGTCTGGTCCCATTGAATACCGATTCAGAATCAACTGAATATTTTTATACTGTTCACCGGCACTCTGATCACCAAGTGACCAAAAAGCACCAGATTCATGAAGATTGACATCAACATTAATGCCCGCTTCGGCGCAAGTAGCCTGAATGACCTGAGCCGTGGTGACATTAGCAGCTTTGTTCAGAATATCCAAAGTCACATTCGCACCCCCTTCCATACCAGCCATTGCAAGCAATTCCTTCGCCTTTCCAATGTTTGCCTGCGGAGGCACCATGGCTTGTGGACGATGTCCCAATAATCCCGGGGCAATGATGCCAGTTGCCGCATCGGCTGCACCGAAATACGAAGCTTCAAGAATGGAGGGTACGTCGATACAATGCTGAACGGCTTTTCGCAGGTACTCGTTTGACATGGCTTCATTTTCGACATTCATACCAACCCACACGTAGTAGAGCGAAGGATACTCCTCTACTGTAGAGTTTTCCGGTGGAGATTCCTTCAGACTCGCAACTGAACTGAGTGCTATCCTGGTATAGTCGAGATCACCAGCTTCAAAAGCAATTTGAGCAGAGTTCTCATCGTCAATTGGAAGAATATGAATTTCGTCGAAAGGCGCACTGCCGCCATGCCATTGTGGATTGCGAACAAGTATCGTCTTCTGCTTGGGTTGCCATTCGTGATGACTATAAGGCCCTGATCCGCACGGGGTTGTCGTTTCCACTTTACCGCCTGCTTCCTCCCAGGCTTTCTTGCTAACAATGTTTCCAACGATATACGGCATCGCAATCGTCCAAGCGGGAGGATAGGGTTCATCGAAAACGATCGTCCCTTCATACTTGCCTTCCACGGTCACTTCCTTCAATGTGCCCCAGTCTGGTGTGTTTGTAGACGCGACTTCCGGATCAAGAATACGCTCATATGAATACTTTACATCCTCCGCAGTCATCTCGCCGTAACCGTTGGTGAACATAACGCCTGGCTTCAGCTTGAAAGCAATGCGTGTATCATCTAGCTGACTGATCGATTCGGCAGCGTCCAGTTGCCACCCCCATTCGCGTCCAGGCTTGTATTGGATCAGCTTGCTATAAATGCTGCTATGGATTTCTTCATCCACAACACCGACGGAATGAGCTGGATCCAGACTCCTCATGTCAGAGTAAGCACGAACTCTGAGAATTGTCTTATCCTGAGCGTAGACAATCTGACTCATGCTGCCAGTAGCCGCAGCAACGCTCAAAGCCCCCGTAGTTTTAAGAAAATCCCTCCTGCTAAGCGAGGTATGACAATGGTTTTTTTTCATTTTCAAGTCTCCAAATTTCAAGAATTTGATTATTTCGTTATGGAATGTATCACAAATTAAACCACAAAAATGATTTGTTCCCTCAAAATACCGAACTCTCGAATGAATCGGCCGGATACTTCATCGATTCAATCTCTGGTCTGATTTTCGAGTTTTTCGATTTGTAGTATTCGGAGTCAAATTTCACTCTAGTTGCAAATGACCAAACTATTTTTGAGGCGAGTTATTGAAACTCTCAACCCTATATCAGTGAAATATGGCAATGTAATCGACTTATTCGTAAACTTTGTCAATTAGTAGCCGGAATTGCCGTCAAAAACGACTACTATAATTAGGAATTTGCTACCTGCGCAATCTCTGGGACATCGATTTCGATTTAGTCGCGAGCGCATATGCATTGAAACAATCAAAATGGATGCTGATTGTTCAAGGACATTGACAGTTTATCCGGCAAAATCCGGTAAATTTGTACCAGTTTGATTTCGTGGGATCAGATTGGTCCCCAACCGTTCTACCTGTTAGATTTCGCGGTTATTCTTCAGGACTTCTTTGCCCTTTTTCGTCAGACGATAGCGCTGGTTCCTGTGACGTGGGTTGTCTGGGAATGTCATTTCAATCAGACCGGCTTGAATCGCGGGCAACAGATATGTCTTGCGAAAGTGATCGGTATTTTTTAACCCGAGCGCACTTTGAAGATCTTTTCTAGTCATTTCGCTTGAAATTGCTTGCAGCAGCTGGACTTCTTTGGTTACTCGCTTCGGTTTCTCAAGGAAATCTTTCGGGGTTTCTTTCGGGGTTTCTTTCGGGGTAACCTGCTCTCCTGAAAGTCTTTCTACCTCTTCCCGAACCATAGGGTTCGGCCGGAAAGTCACGGTGAAGAAGCCGTTGACATCAAATTCAGGTTCGGGGCAACCCTGTGCACGTACCTCGTTCCGAATACGCCGTATTCCGGTGCCAGCCTTCTCAATAAAGGAAATACGGTGAAGCAGGTCAGCAATTAAAGCGTTGCGGCGAACACTCTTGCTACCAAGGTCGCTGAGCGCCAAGCCCCGGGGCAAGCCGCCCGGGCTAACGACCTCGATGCGGTCGGTGTAAATCTCAACGAAGATATTCGCACCCTCCAAAACCAATCTCGATGCATGACGGAATTCGTAATCGCTTCTCGCAGGGCTCCCGTGGGGAATTCAGGTATGTTCTCGCGTATCAAACCTTTGATGCGGTAAGCTGTACGAGTATTTCGTTCAATGAAATGAAGGGCACTCTCAATATCAGCTACGACTCCACCATCAAAATTCTTGCGATCCAAGATGTCTGCTTTGTCGGTACCTTTTGCCAATAGACAGGTAATGTAAGCCTGTGGAAAGAAACGGCGAACATTCTTCGCAAAGAAGAGTACACCCGCGTTGCGGAAAAGCAATCCGCTCCCCACTCGTTCAGCAACATCGATGTTGACAAGCACATCCTCAACCTGCGGTTGACCCGTTATCCCAGAATAACCAAACCAAGTATCAAACTTCTCCTGGTCAAAGTCCTGTGGGTATTTAAACCGGGAACAAGGGGTGAAATCAAATCGGATTGACCCTTCAAAACGAAAAAAATCACGGATCTCATCGCGACTTAGTTTCTGTGTCACAGCACCTTGACGCCAGAAAAAACCGTCGCTACATTGCACTGGCTTGGATTCGCTTTCTCTTACATGGATAACAAAAACTCTATCAACAACCTCCTCTCGTATCTTTACGGGGGGATCACAGTTGCGGGCTATATCTTGAATTTGTCCACGTAGAGTGTTGGAGTCTCGCACACCGAGCACTTTACCATCGTCACTCACACCCAAAAGAATCTTTCCACCAATTGTATTGGCGAGCGCGACGATTTCTCGTGCAATTGATCGTGAAAATTTCTCCTTGAACTCAAGAGTTGTCCCTGCAGCCAAATGGACAAGAATATTGAGGTCGTCAATTTTCATGCGATTTCTTCGAATCTTTTCTTATTCTTCATCGACACACTTATCAAATCGATTGAAAAACTTCGATAAACAAATATTCCTCATTATCTGGCACGCAACTAACCATAGGTAAGTAAATTGGATTCTCCCGCATTCTTTTTAATATCACATTCCAAAGACTCGTACGAAAGGCTATGTCCAGATGCATTTTTCGCGACTTGAGCCTTTCTTGTACATCTAAATTTGGTAGGTATGACAACTACTATGCCCTTACCAAACTCAACGCACTAACTAGCCATACTTTCGGGGAATATCCGAATTCCATTTCCTAGAAAAGATCAGTGATTCGTTTTCCTTGACGTCAAGAGAACCGCTCAATCGAAAAAGCTCTTCATTTGAAGATAACTCGGCCGTACCTATGACCTCAACAATCCTGCTATCCTGAGAAAAATGCAAGCGATGAACGAATTTACTCCGCGCACTTGTGATACTGTCTAGTCTGATCGTATGACACGCATCGGATTCAAAACCAAAATCCAGACCGATGTTCGGAAACCGCATGACTTTCTTCGGTTGTTTCCAGACGTCCGAACGAGTTTGACCTGTTGGATCGATCTCAATTCGCCTTTCAAGTTCGGGGTCCGCCACGACAATGTGATTGTCGATCAAAGAGTCCAGTGACTCTGCTTCCGACATATTTCGATCTGTCGCGGGCACCGAAGGAAAAATTGGAATGAATAGCGAGCATCGGTCAGGATACAACTTCAATCGCGATAGTCCCGGTGACGGCCAGACCAGCGGCCAGTATGAACCAGATATCGAAATTCTCAAACGATGACCCACCTCAAATCGATAAGCTTTGTTCGGAAAATTGATCATGTACTTGGAAACATCGTTTTCGCTATATTCAAATGGAGTTTTCAAATCATCACCTAATGCAAGGTTCCGAATCGCAAGACTGACCTGAGCTACTTTGTTATCTGGCGCCACGTCACAAATTCTCACGGAAATCTGGGCGTTTCGCTGATCTCTTGCAATTGATAGCTCAAGCTGCGCGGAACCCAACAAGACAATCGGTTCTGCAATCGTGTTTGTTTCAAAAACAAGTGATCGTTCATCGTCAACCTGCTGATCCAGAGGAAGCCCTCCAGCTCGCCCAAAATAACCGGTATCCCCCGCAGCCATACCCACCGTCAGATCTACTGGAATAATTTCCGCCAAATTGCTATCGGCAGGGTCAGATCGCAATGACCGATCGACAAAATAGTAAGATTGCGTCTTGCTCTCTGGACACGGCCAATCTTGCTGCACCGTCCAGAAGCCGGAAGACTTCTCAACTCTGTCTTGAGGTTCATCATAGCTGCTGACCCAAACAGTCAGTTTCGGATCTTTTGGAACACCGTTCTCAACCCCATTCAGCCAATGGTTCCACCACCTTGTAGCAACTTTCTGGAACGAAATTCCAGGACCGGGGCTGGCCTGGTCCGGATAGTGATGCCCCCAGGGTCCGATGATTCCCCAGCAGTTTGAGGGATCTTGATTGAGACAATTAATCACGGTATTGCTATAGCGATCTCGCCACCCGCCAACCAGTAATACAGGGCATTCATACCGCTTGCCTGTCTGGCTCACTGAGCCATTTTGCCAATAGTCATCGAATATTTGATGGCTAAGCCAGTTTTCGCCCGGAAATTGGGCTTTTTCCAGGCGTTGCATCCATATTTCTCTCCACTTTTCGCCGAGATTTTCCGGATCAGGCGGGCTTGCCAGAATAGCGGGCAGAGTTGCCGCCCATTCCACAGTATCGGTCAGTACACACCCACCCATGTAATGAATATCGTCTTCAAACCGATTGTCAGTTGCACACACAGCAATGATGGCTTTCAACGCAGCCGGTTTTTCAATCGCAGTCTGCAGACTGCTGGTGCCGCCCCAAGAGGTGCCCATCATACCGACTTGCCCGTTACACCAATGCTGTGCCGCGATCCATTCAATCACTTCCTTGGCATCAGATAGTTCGCGTATGCCATACATGTCCTCCATGTGACCTCCAGAGTCACCCGAACCGCGCATGTCGACACGAACCGATGCATACCCTTGCTGCGCGAAATAGACATGGTTGCGCTCGTCTCGAACTCGAACCATGTCTCGTTTCCGATAAGGAATGTACTCAAGAATTGCTGCTACAGAATTAATTCCGACATGACTTGGAAGCCAGATACGCGCGGAAAGATGGACACCGTCCGACATCCTTATTGGATTGTGTTCAATATTCGTTACGTTGTATAAATGTTCCTTGTTCACGTCAGTTTATCGAGCTGATCTACCACTGGAAACTCAGCGAGGTCTCTTTGCTACCCTACATTTTGAAGCGCGTTGGCTTGGGAATCATCATCGTCCTGCTGGCTGTGGCGTTGCTTTTCTGTATGATACATTTGATTCCTGGCGACCCCGCACGAATCGTTTTGGGGCCAAGAGCCACGCCCGAATTGATCGCAGCGATGTCAGCGCGGCTTGGATTGGATCTGCCGTTTCCGGTGCAAATCATGCGCTTTTTCACGAACCTGCTGCGTGGCGATTTGGGTATGGACGTAATCACCAATCGCCCCGTTGTTGAAATCGTCATCGGACAATTGCCGTACACCTTGTGGTTGATCTTTTGCGCAATCATTTTCGCCGGATTGATCGGTATTCCACTAGGTTGCTACTCTGCGCTGCATCGAAACACCTTATTCGATCGCATCAGCGGCGTAATTTCCGTTTCATTCATCACGACACCGGCTTTTGTTGTAGCACTCTATGCATTGTTGATTTTCGCCGTCGCACTCCAGTGGTTTCCTTCAGTTGGGGCTGGTGATCGAGGAGATTGGCTGGATCAGGCAATGCATCTCGTACTACCGGTGTTCTCGATCGGATTGGCGTGGGTGGGTTATCTGGCGCGATTGGTGCGTGCATCAATGCTGGAAGTAATGGAAGAAAGTCATATTCGAACAGCCCGCGCTTTCGGCCTGTCAGAAAGAAGAGTCATCTACCACTACGCGTTGAAACTGGCAATTTTACCGACGGTTTCCGTTATCGGTGTCGGAATGGGGTATCTGTTGTCGGCTGCGCTGCTTACCGAGATTGTCTTCTCTCGTCCGGGAATCGGAAAATTGATCTACGATTCGGTAATCACCCGAAATTATCCAGTCGTGATGGGATCAGTGCTGGTCAGCACAATTCTGTTTGTCGCCAGCACCACCATGTCTGATCTGGTCAATGCCTGGCTGGACCCGCGAACCCGGTCAAATTTATGATTGACGCACTTCGCCGGGTAACCAAAGAGCCGACAGGCCTGTTCGGATTGGCACTGGTCACTATTATTGTCATTAGTGCCCTGCTGGCTGGAATTCTTGCTCCCTACGACCCAATCGCTCTGAACATTCCGGATCGATTACAGCCACCGTCAGGAAGTCATCTGCTGGGTACCGACCAGTTGGGGCGCGATCTTTTTTCCCGAGTGCTGTACGGTGGGCAGATAGCACTGGGAGTGGCACTGGTCGCAATTGGTATAGCACTGTTTGGCGGCATCGTGTTAGGTATGTTGGCGGGATTTGGTCCGCGTTGGTTGGACAAGATTATTTTGCTGATTTTTGATACGGTCCGCTCGTTCCCAACCGTGATGTTCGCCTTGGCAACCGTGGCTCTTGTCGGCCCTTCACTTCAAACTGTCATTGCCGTCATCATCGTAACGACGATACCCGTCTACGGTCGCGTCGTACGAACCCAGACGCTTTCCATCAAATCCAACGAATTCATCAAAGCAGAATTGGTGATGGGGGCGAAAACAACCCGAATTCTCGGGAGGCACGTACTACCAAACATCGTCGGACCGTTGATGATCCTGGCATCAATGGATATTCCCACCGTCATCGCACTGGAAGCGGGTTTGAGTTTCCTTGGAATGGGGGTAAAACCTCCGACCCCGTCTTGGGGGAGCATTCTAAACGATGGTTTTGGGCTGATACGCGTAACACCTTGGCCAATCATCGCCGGCAGCATTCCGTTGATTCTGATTACTCTCGGATTTACCTATCTTGGCGAATCGCTGAGAGACTACATCGATCCCAAATTGAGAAAGAACTTTTGAAAGACTCCGTTCTCACCATCCGAAACCTGTCAGTCGACTATCAAATCGAAGCCGGCCGGTTGCAAGCCCTGCGCCAAGTCAATATCGACGTAGAAAAAGGAGCGATTGTGGGGGTTGTTGGTGAAAGTGGTTGCGGAAAGTCGACATTGATCTCTTCGATCATCCGACTGCTCCCGCAAAATGCAATCATCCGAGATGGAACGGTTGAATTTGAAGGCTCGAATCTACTTGATCTCAATGATGAAGAAATACGAGCAATGCGTGGAACCAAGATCAGCGTAGTGTTTCAGGATCCGATGACCAGTCTCAATCCCGTGTTATCCATTCAACAGCAGATGATGCATATACAGTATCGCGACCAAAATTCAAGAAGCGAAAAACTCAATAAGTCGCTTGCCTTGCTGGAAAGCGTCGGGATTGCCGATCCGCGTACGCGAATTTCGCAGTTTCCACACGAGTATTCGGGCGGAATGCTACAGCGAATATCGATCGCTATGGCTTTGCAGGCGCAACCTTCACTACTGATCGCCGACGAACCTACTACGGCTCTCGACGCAACATTGGAAGTACAGATTATTCATCTACTGAAGGATATTCAATCCAAAGTCGGCTGCTCGGTTCTGTTCATTTCACATCATCTGGGTGTGATTGCAGAGTTGTGCGACTCTGTTGTCGTCATGTATGCCGGAGAAGTCGTCGAGCACGGTACGGTTAGAGACGTATTCCATAACCCGGCTCACCCCTATACAAGAAAATTGCTTGAATGCGACCCCGCCGGCATACAGACCAAAACCAGAATGTTGCCGGTTATTCCGGGTGAAATCCCGAACCTCGTCAATTTATCCGATGGCTGTATATTTCGAAGTCGCTGCCAATCCGCCTTGCCAATCTGCGAGATGCATGTACCGCGAAAACACGAAATAACTTCGACTCATTCGGCCAAATGCCATCAGTTGACAGCATGACGACTACACTGCGAGTCGAAAACGTGCGCGTTCAGTTTCGCGTCAAATCTGGCTTACGCTCTTGGTTGGACAAATCAACTGCCGCGAGTATCGATGCGGTTCGCGATGCCAGTTTTTCCCTGCAAAAAGGGGAAACATTGGCTTTGGTCGGAGAAAGTGGTGCTGGTAAATCGACTCTAGCACTGGCGATAACCGGACTCGAACGGATTGCAGAGGGTTCCATTCAGTTCGAAGGACGGGAAGTAGCGACGATGCAATCTCGCGAACTCAGGAAATATCGGCGCAATATCGGCTACATGTGGCAAAACGCGATCGGGTCGCTAAGTCCCAGAATGAATGTACGCTCGTTAATCACGGAACCCGTAAAGATACACAATGTGCCGAACATCGATCAACGTAGACTGAGCAACGAGCTTCTGAACCTCGTTGGCCTCTCAGAAGAGTTCGGGAACCGGTATCCGCATCAGTTAAGTGGCGGGCAAGCGCGCCGGGTCGGGGTCGCCCGCGCACTGGCATTGAATCCGCAACTGATCGTGGCAGATGAGCCCACCGCAGGTTTGGACGTTTCTGTGCAGGGAGAGATTCTCAACTTGCTGAACCAATTACAGGACGAACTGAAAATCAGCATGCTGGTCATTACACATAACCTCAATGTCGTACGGCATACGTCCGACAAAATCGCGATTATGTACCTGGGAAGAATCGTGGAACAAGGCGACACGGCAGAAATATTTTCCAAACCGCGCCATCCATACACTCTGGCCTTACTTTCAGCAAGCCCGAGTCCTGACCCAGACATGCAAGCCGAGAGAATTGAATTGAAAGGCGAAATCCCCAGCCCGCTCAATCGTCCACAAGGATGTGAGTTTCATACAAGATGTCCCTTCGTAAAAGATATCTGCACGAATACTCCGCCACCATTCAAGGTTTTAAGTAACAGCCAGGCGTTGAGTTGCCATTTTCCCAGGTGAACGATGATCCGAATTTTCCGATTGGGCAAAAATCAAGCATGAATATAAATGTTCAAGATACCTGGATTCCAATGTCAGACGGAGCCCGACTCGGCGCGCGAATCTGGAAGCCAGATCAAGATGAATTGAGAGCGCTGCCCGCAATACTCGAATACATCCCCTATCGCAAGGATGACTTTACGGCACTCAGGGACTCCACAACAATCGCGTGGTTTGCCGAGCAAGGTTATGTAAGTGTGCGTGTTGATATGCGAGGAACTGGAAGTTCAGATGGAGTGTTGTATGACGAATATTCCGAGGTCGAGATCAATGATGGTCTGGAAGTTATTGATTGGCTTGCAAAACAACCTTGGTGTGATGGAAACGTTGGTACGATCGGAATTTCTTGGGGCGGCGTGACAGGATTGCAGCTGGCCAGCCGCAATCCCGAAGCTTTGAAGACCGTTATCGCTGTCGGAGCAACCGAACATCGGTATTACGACGACGCTGGATACTATATGGGATGCATGATTGGTCAAACAATTGGTTGGGCTGCGATCATGTTCGGTTACAACACTCGACCACCGGATCCGGCATTGGTTGGTGATCAATGGCGGGACTTATGGCTCAAGCGCATCCGCACAGCACCGCACTATCTCATTCGTTGGCTGGAACACCAGCGTGAGGACAGTTACTGGTTGCGTGGTTCGGTGGGAATTGATTATTCAGCGGTAAAAGTTCCGATTTACGCTGTCAGCGGACACGCAGATTGCTGGCCGAACACTGTTAGCCGTCTTTTACAGAACTTGCAATGCGAGGTGCGCGGATTGCAAGGCGCGTGGTGTCATCGGTATCCACACTTAGGGATTCCAGGGCCACAAGTAGGATTTCTGCAAGACGCCAAGCGGTGGTTCGATCATTGGCTCAAAGGCGAGGACACTGGCATCACGCAAGAAGATCCGTATCAGGTCTATTTGCAATACAGCGTTCGCCCGAAGAAGTTTTATGACTTTCGACCAGGAAGATGGGTAAGCGAGCCCGAATGGCCTTCCCCTTTCGTGAAGTGCGAGCGATTTTTTCTCGGAAATGGAAGAATTTCGACCACACCCTCAGAGGTAGCTGAATTTGAAATCAACTCGCCGCAAACGGTCGGATTGGAATCAGGCGAATATATGCCGTGGTTCGCCTTCGGAGTCGCTGATGAATTACCCGGCGACCAGCAAGTTGAAGATAAGGGCTCCCTCTGTTTTGATACTGACGAACTTGGGCAACCCTTAGAAATTCTGGGAAATCCAGAACTCGTCGTCGAATTGACTTGCGATAAACCCGGAGCATTGTTGGCGGTTCGTCTGTGTGACGTCTGGCCGGACGGCGCAAGTACACTCATCACTCGCGGATTGCTGAATCTTTGCTATAGAGACGCAAAGAACGAACCGCAAGACTTGATTCGCGGTGAGCGTTACACCGTAAGAATAAATCTAAATCATACCGGTTATGTCGTTCCTGTCGGACACAAGCTACGTGTCGCTATTTCTACAAGTTATTGGCCTATGGCGTGGCCCACACCACAACCAGCTACTGTCGTCATATTGGCAGGCAGCAGCCACTTGAATCTTCCGTTGCGGCAAATTGGTGCGCGTGAAAAGAGGTTGACCAGTTTTGAAGATTCGGTTGTTCGTGACGAATTACCCACTACACAACTTCGAGAGTTTGAGCAAGAGCGCAAATTGGTGGAAAACCCTGAAACCCATGAGTCTCAACTCAAGATTTATGCCGATAACGGTAAAGTCAGATTTGGCGACAACGCGGTAGAAATGGGTTCGAGATGCTGGCAGACGTACACGATAAAATCCAATGATCCTCTATCGGCACATGCAGAATACGAATGGGAGTGGGAATTCGGGCGGGGAGATGCCTGGCAGATAAAAACACTCACGCGTACCGAGCTTTACTCGGACGCGGAGAACTTCTATCTTGAATCAGAGGTGACTGCCTGGGAACACGAGATTCAGATCTATAACAGAACCGAATCTCAGAGGTTCAAGAGGGACCATTTTTAGCGAACCAAGCCAACTTGCTACTTTAGACATAACAGCACGTCAATTCCCGCACAATGCTTTTCATGCATAAATTTGATATGCTTTCTGGGTACGCTAATTTCAATTGATAGAGCCAGACCTGCCAGGTAGTAACCGACGTGGACGATCAACTTATTGCATTCGGCGAAAAATTAGGTGCAAAACCGAATTCAAAGAGAAAGGACAAATTCGGTTTCACCCATCTGCACTGGGCAGTAATTGATAAAAATATCGTAGCTGTCGAACATCTACTGGGCAATGGAGCGGAAGCTCAAGTCGTCGCTTCAAACGTTTTTGGAAGATTTGAAAAACCTACGAGAACTTTCCGAGAGCGAATGAAGAGATTCGGAATCGGGTTCGACGACGCTAATTTTTGGGGTGTACGAGAACTGACCTCGCTACATATAGCCGCCAGTCTCGATTCGGTCGAAATCATGAAGCTTCTGTTTGAGCACGGTGCAATATTTGATTCAGCGGCGTACCCCGATCTTAACCCGGTACACTGTGCACTATGCGCAGGTTCTGAGAGAGCCCTGCACGCACTGTTGCGTAATGGCTTTGATGTCGACGGAAAGGATAGGGAATCCCGGACAATGCTCCACTGGCTTGCTATGTATGAAGCCGACAGCCGGGTTGCCATATTCCTTGGCGGGCAGTTTTCGCGGTTCGGCATGAAATTGCAGAATCCAGTCAGAGCTGCACGCTCAATACTTGAACGAGGCGCCACGATCGGGATACAGGACGATGCTGGAAATACACCACTTCATCTAGCAGCTTCAACAGATATGAATGAACTCGCAGAAGTTTTTCTTGACTACGGTGCTCGAGTCAATGCGCGTAATTTTTCCGGCGCGACACCGTTACATTTGGCGGCGTGGTTTAATTCTCTGGAAACCGCGGACCTCCTGCTGAAACGCGGAGCCCAAGTCGATTCCAAAGATTCAGCGAGCAATACGCCGCTGCATCTTGCGACGGCGGACGATGCCCAAGATACGCATGGTTCAATGATCCCCTACGGATCGTGCTGCGGCAGACGCGGGAAGAATGTTGTTATCAACCTCCTCGTCCAACGCGGTGCCGAAGTGGGCGTTGAAAATATTGAAGGTCACACACCACTTAGCATCGCGGAATCGAAGCGGATATCAAACGACACCTTTGAATTGTTGAACCAGTGGAGGGAATTGCGGGAACTGCCAAGTTGATACCTACGATATGCATTAGGTTCGCGAGTCACGACCTATTCATCAGCTAGCGACATTTGAGGTTCAAATAGCAATAAACCTGATATAGCCTGATTTTCGATAAAGTCACGAAATAGTGGTACATATCGAATTCAATGGACTTTTCGAAACTTGCTGTCTCGGTCGACTCCCGCACTATTCAGGGTGCGTGGGCATGGCGTTTTCGAAATATGACCTACCTGAAAGAGAGCTGGTAATTCAGTAGCTTGTTCGGCTGCCAAATCAAGAAATCGAAGTGATTTAACGAACAATAAAACTAAAAGTGCCCTGAAACGGGAAATTCACCGACGCTTATTTTATTGATAATATTAATTAAATTTATTCGCTTGATCCGTCCGAACTCGATTGTTCAAATGAGGAATTCTGGCTGATGTTACTATCAACCTGCGGCAATATCTGACTATCACTTTTAAACGCTGACTCCACTATGACGATCGAGTATTTTCGACTTGGGGAAACCAAGTTCAACAAATTCAAGCAAGCACTATCGCATCGTCAATTGCAAAACACTGACCTGCTCGTTGAAGGTGCTTACGACATTCAAGATATAGTCAATTCGATTCGCAAGCAACGTGGCGACAAGCAGATCGGATACAAGGTAGGCTGTATTTCAGAAACCATCCAAAACAGTCTGGGAATCTATCAGCCGATTTTTGGAAGGTTGTATGCGTCTGAACGCTTCGACTCAGGCGTAACTCTCCCAATGAGTCGCTTTGATGGGTTGGCAATAGAAGGCGAATTAGCTGTGAAGCTTCGTTATTCCATTGCCGAACTAAAAGATCGAAAGTTTTATCTATGTGATTTCATCGAATCGGTTTTTCCGGTAATCGAACTCCATCACTATCCGGACGAAAAACCTCTGACTGCAGCAAGTATGATTTCACAAAACGCAATTCATGCAGGTTTCGTACAAAGCGATAAATTGGAAATACCTGAACAGTTACCTAATGAAGTGGCAATCAAGATAAATGATGTTGACGTCGCCCGCGTCAATGGAGCAATAATTCGGCGAACCATCTCTGACTCGCTGATTTGGTTGTCAAATAAACTTGAAACAGAGGAATTGTCAACCTGCTCGAACTTGACTATTTTGTGCGGCTCAGTGGCACCTCTTTTTCCGATTCGCAGCGCTTCGCACATTCAAGTCAATTCCGATTCCGGAGCATTTGTAGAGATAACTATTCGACTGAAATGATTGCAAATCAAACTTGATGTCAACGAGTTGTGTACGCGTAGTGCATTTCTCACATTCAAAATTCTTGCGTTGGGATTACAGAGGATCCTGCTGGATCGTTTGATCCAATCTCGACCGAATTCACAACTTCTATTCAAGAACACACCTTACTTGGGATCATCTCAGGCATTGACAAGAGTGTGTATTACTTGCAGAGATTAATCAGTACTACGAAATAGCTGCCGTCAAATACTTAACCAGAGAATTGAAACCATTGCTCGAGAAACTAATATCACGATCGATTCAGTAAAGCGACCGGAATCGCGAGCCCATTCATACTGTAGTTTGGCACATTGGTCGGCTCAGCGAAGTGGTCGTAGTTGGGATGACTGATCACAATTCAGTCGATAGAGTGTCATCAAATGCGATATGGGTTTTGATGTATGCGACGCATTCCGCGCTTGCCCATTTCCCCCGAGCTATCGTGAATCCACAGTCAGACTAATTTGGTGCAGTTGAATCTTGTCATCACTTTCTTCGATCGATCGCCAACAATAGCACTGGCAGTAACAGAAAGTCAGCAATTAAAGCGAATACTAACGTAAATGCGATCAAAAGCCCAAGTACCCAACTGCCCACATATCCAGACACTACAAATACCAAGAACCCCAAAGTCAGCACGACCGTTGTTGTGAACAACGCTTTACCAACGGAGCTGAATACATACTGCATTGATTCTTCCGGGGATTTGGATTCCTGACGTGCCCTTAGGTACCGACTGATAATGTGAATGGTATCGTCCACTATTATTCCGAATGCAACAATCGTCGCAACAGATGATGAAATTCCGATCACCCCTGATACATGTCCCCAAAGCCCAAACGCCATGGCTGGTGGCAGAAAATTCGGAATCAGGCTGATTAAACCGAATTTAATGCTCTTGAAGACAATAATCAATAAAAGTGAGATTACAGCCATTGCGATAATCGTTCCGCTCAGCATGCTTTCGATGTTTCGCTTAGACAAATGGGCGAAAATCATAGTGATGCCCGAAACGGTGACATCCACATTTGGAATATTTGCTGAAGCCCAATCTTCAGCCTTATCGGCGAGTTCTCGATGAACTTTTGACGATGGATTGCCAATAATGACCGTCATTCGTGTCGAGGCTTTTGCGACATCCACTCGATGATTTAGATCGCGACCGAACGGCAAAGATAATTCGTATAGAAGCAGATATTGCGATGCTAAATCACGTTCTTCTGGAATTCGATAGTATCCGGGATCATTCCCGTGAAGATTTTTATTCAGACGTTTCATGATGTCTGAAAATACTTCCACATGTTCAACTTCCGGCTGCTTTCGTAACCATTCAGCATAAGACTCGATGTTCCGTAAATATTCCGGTTCGGTTACTCCATTTTCGATACCGGAGTCTAGTGTAATTTCCAGCATATCGATACCGGTAAGATTCTGCGTGATGAAATCTGTATCTCGTCTGAACTCGTAACGTTCGTCAAAGAAATGAGCCCAGGCATCGGAAAGAATATTAAGTGGAATTCCAAACATGAGTACGATAATGATTGGTGCAATTACCAAGGCTAGTCGATTGCGATATGCGATGATAAAGGCTCCAATTTGATCAAATGTCAAACCTCTCTTAATACGTAATTTCGATGCACGAATCGGAAGTACACACAGTAGTGCTGGCAATAGAGTTGTTGCAAAAATAAAGCCAAAAATTACTCCGAGCGCAGCGAAGTTACCGAGTGTGTGAAAAGGAGGTGAATCCGACGCATTCAAACTCAAAAATCCAATAACCGTTGTAATTGTCGTAAACGACATTGGATAGCAATTGTTTCTGAGTGATGTTTGAATTGCTTCAAGTTTGGGCAATTCTCGGCGCATGTTATTTAAGGATGTAGAAACGATATGGACCGAGTGCGCAACCGACATCGCCATCACGATGATAGGTACGACGGAATTGAGTGGATCGAAAACTGTTCTAATCCAGCCCGCAAAGCCCATGGTGGCCGCGGATGTGGCAAAAATTATGACAATAATCGCAAGCGTTCCGAGTATGGAGCGCAGAATCAACAGCGACGCAATGACAACCACGGCGAACGCAAAAGGAGCGAGCACTAAGAAATCATCTTCGGTTGCGACCGACAATGTGTGGTTGAGGATGATATCTCCGGACTTGTAGAAGGCGATATTTGGATGGTCGGAACGCGCTTGGTCCAAAATCTCACTCAGCGACTCGGTGATTTCAATGATGGCTTGATCTCGAACCTCTGGAAGAGTGAATGTAATAGCTATTCCTGCTACACTTCCATCACTAGAGATCAGACGATCGACGATCTCCGGCTCATTGAGAGCGATTTCTTTAACTCTCGCTAATTCTTTTTCATCAAAATCGACAGCATCTTCGACCAGTGGCTCGACTATCAGATCATCATCAATGCCTTCGCTATAGGAATAGTTAGTAACTGAGTCAACTCGATTCGAGTACGGTAGTTGCCAAGCCGCTAGAGTAAGCTCTTCAATCGCTGATAAGTTTTCACTCGTGAAAATTTGTTGGTCATCCGGTGCTGCCGCAATCAAAACCGAACTAAAAGAGGAGAAGGTTTGTTCAAGCTTATCAAAATCAGCTACCTGCGGATTGTTCTCACCAAACATCACGCGGTAGTCATCGGTAACGGTAATAAATTGTGCACCAGCACCCATTACCAATGCGAAAAGTACAGTAAAGACAATTACACGCCATGGATTGTACGTGACAAGCTCAGCGTAGCGAGCCAATACTTTTTGATTCATAGTGCTCTTATCCGAACTCTACAGGATTTGACAAATTCCTTGGTATTCCCCTTCGGAATAAAGGGGTTGCAATCGATGATATTTCCGCTGAATGGTGCTGTGAGCACTTACCAATTGGAAGTTTCCTCGGAATAGAGATGGTCAGGCATTTTATAGAGAATGCCTTCGTCATAAACCGATAGAATTGGCAAAATATCCAAGAATTCAACAAATTTAGATTTTGGATCATAGTTTGGATTGAAATTTTGAATTAGACGAACAAGGCCGTTTTGAAACCTTGCACGCAATAACAATCCTCTTGTCGAATACTTCGGATAACGCAACAAGTCGGCAACTTCATCGCCAAGTAACGCTCTGGAAATTCGGTATATGAATTCTACGTGTTCCAATCTCGCTTTCCTATCCGTTATTCCAAAAATCATTGGTGTTGAGTGGATCACTGCATTAGCGGAAGCGATTGATTCCCAGTCGGGAGGCGGTTCCAAGATTGCCGCCAAATTAAAGAAATGTTTTGCCTCGCTCGAGTTTTTAAATAGAACAGTTTCAGGAATGCCAAGCAAGTATCCAGCGTAACGCCACAACTGAATATAACTTTCTTCTTCTTCTTGTGTGTATACAGCACCAATTTTCTTAGCGTGCTGATATGTTCTCAATGAAAATGCGATGGTTGCGATCGTCAGGTGTGTCGCGTGAATTGGGGCACCCCAAGCGTCATAATCCCATTCGTCCGAGTTATCAATTAGATGTCTGATTTTCGAGTGAATTAATCTTGTTCGAAGTGCGAGTTGCCAGCCTTCCGCATACGGTTGCAAACTACCAGGCAGGAACAATGAAATAGTAAAGCGAATATTCTGATTTAACCTACGTACTCCTTGATCACGCCAACGTCCAGTTAAGAAAAAGACCTTACTCATATTGGTTGAGAATCCTTCTATCAGAGAAGCTGTGAGCGTAGCAGCCAACAGGAATTGTGAGTTCCTATGGAACATTCTGTAGCCCGGCAATAGATCAGGATATGAAACCCAGTCAGGTTCGACTTTCACGGATTCGATAAATTCTCTAAGATTTGGAGGTACATTGTGTTCAACATCCTCTTTGTGATCTGAATCTGAATCGAGAACATGGGAAAAGATTCTTGCAGATTTTCTTCCGAGGCCACGTTCTTCGAGTTCTTCGACTATTGCGTCGCAAACCGGATCGGTAATATGCGAATGCTTAATGAAATTAACCGTTGTATCTCGGTCAATTTCACACGCTTCGTCGAAACGTGGTTGATAAGCAGTTGGAACAACTAATTCTGAATTATCCAATTCGGTCATGCATTGTTACCGTTAATGTTCATATAGAAAATTGCTATGGTCAAGCGATTTTTCTGCTAGCTAAGTTTTTCACAAACATCGAAAGAATAGACTTAAATATATATCGGAAAGGGCTGTGGACGTATGTTTTAATTTGAGATTATGAGCTCCACGAGATGAAGTCCCGCACCCAGATTCAGCGAAATTAACTGCGTTAATGCGACTATATCTATTGCTGAGCTTGATTTGTCGGCAAGTTATCACGTTAAGATATAGGCACGCTAAACCGGACATTTTCAGCAATACCTTCCATAGTAGTGACCTCAACTTCAGTCAATTCCTTTATTCATTCAATCAACTCCTGCACCAGTTATTCAGGCGCAGAGGCGCCTGCTGGAATCCCAACTATTTTGAAGTTGCGAAGTGAAGCCGGATTAAATTGCGCTGAAACGTGGACAAGAATACTTGGAGTACCGGTATCAGCGCCAACCTCCCAGAGAAAATTGGAATTAGAACTATTGATAATTCCCCAGCCAGAATGATGTCAGCCTGCGAGACAAGCAACCTGACTGCAGTTTGACGATTTTGCGTCGCATAACAGATGTCTCTCAATTCGGCTCCAGCAATATTGGCGAAGCGTGCTGTTAATGCTTGATTATATTATGTGAATCGTCATCCGACAAGGTTGTCTGTGTAATTAACGCCAGTTTATCCGGATTCGAAACTTCCAATTGAGTTACATCTTCCACTTTGCATGTTCGCTGGTCCGTGCAAGACGAACCATCACCTCGTGCGCCTCAATCGCATGACTGAAATTTCGCGGGTCACCGCTCATAACCCAGAATTTACTGGATCGGAATGTAAAAATTCAGTCCTGGCGGTAAATTAATGAGGCAGTTACATATTTTTATTGTGAATAAGTTGGCGTGGTGATGTCTTAGTTGAAAGGCACAACATCTGTTTATGTGAAATATTCAAGTTCCAAACATTTTCAATTGACTCTTCTGGACTTCACAAATTATTGCTAAGGTATACGAAACACGGACAATGGATTTCACTCTGGTTTGGTGGGCCGTGCAGGTCTCGAACCTGCGACACCCTGATTAAAAGTCAGGTGCTCTACCAACTGAGCTAACGGCCCGCACTTCAAGCATTCGTATATACAACACAAACGGCGGAATTCACTCGTACCGCCGCTGATTTTTCTGGTCTGTGAATAGGTCTGCTGATTGATCTGCAAGACGAAGATATGCAGACATGGCACACTAACTGATTAGTGATAAATAATTATATCAGACGACTACCGCTTTGAACTCCGATAGTTTGCGCCGGGTTACTATTGCCAATCACAAGAGATTCAACTATCAGCAAACCGTCTTGATCAGGTGTCTTGATATAGGGTCTACCTTAACCAAATCGCCGGTAGCGATTTGAGATGGAATATCCACTTCAAATTCATGCATCAGAGGAAGCGACGCGAACGCAGCACCCTGTACCATGATCGGATTTGCGCTGTTTAAAATTAATGCCGCAGGTGCCAAGCCACGAGAAACCATGTCTAAAAGCATCCAAGCGGTCGCAACTCCGCCTTTTGCAGTGTTCAGCACCAGAATCTTTCCGACGTAGCTTTGTCCGTAAAGCTTGTGCGCAGGACGTGAGAAAACACCTCGAATTCGATCCAAATCGTATCTAGCACTGAAATCGTCATCTGCAGACAATGCCACTCCTGTTACAGGCTCACCCATTCCCGCCGCGCATTTAAAAATTGGCTCACCCATTGTTACAGCACACCGTCGACTGCCGCGTCGATACACTGCTGCATCGTTGCCAGCTTGGGCTCGTAGCCATAACCCGCAATAATGTTTACCAACTTCGCAGAATTACTGACAAGCGTCTTCCAATCATTCAACTGCCCAAGTTCCCTTGCATACATTTGATAAAAACACACACCACTCAGCACAGTTGCACCGCATTGCTCCAGTTGTGCAGTCAGACCAAATCGGTCACAAGCGGTCTTGATCTCCGGCGAGGTCGCGATGAGGAGTTCAGTCGAGCCATTCACCAGACGACCGTTGAGTATTTTGACTATATCCTGCACTTCGAACAATGAAACCTGCGGTGCTGCAAACACGACAACATCAACTTTTACTGATCGGTCAACTTTCGCGTACATCTGCTCAATGTCTGAGCGAGTAATGTTGACCGGCGATTCTTTGATTTGGTTTGCGAGCTTATCGGAATTCAAAGCTTCCGGCGTGACACCTTCAATGTGAAATAGTGGAACCGACCCATAGCTCGCCATTGCAGCTCCGAAATGCTTCAGTTCATCGGAAGTTGGGCTGCCATCTATTCCTGAAATCCACGGCGTATTCCAGTAAGACCCGACCTTCTGTCCGATCACAGCACCCAAAGCGCCCCAATCGGAAAGCGTTCTGGGGCGGACATCTATCCTGTAGTGATGTGTAGCTTGTCGGTATTGTTCCAGATGGTATCCATAACGCGGAACACATCCTGTCAATGCAGCAGATAGTGCTGCTGGTCCGCCTTCAAAATTGCTGCGTGCTCCGAACACGCTGTTCGCATAGATAACCGACCCGGTATCACCGAATGCAAGGTGCTCTCCAAAAACCGGTGGGGCTACAGTCTGGTAGTTGATGCAGGTGTCGGTCATTAGTACACCCATTGTCTGTAACGCATCAATGACGCGTTGCTCACGTGTCGCAAACTCTTCAGACTGACCAAATCTCCTGTAGTGATTGAACTCGATTCCCCTAGGGTCCGTGATAGCAGGAATCACCACGTTTCGGTGTTCCTCCCTGCTTCCCGCGAGTTTCTCGACATGCAATATTCCGGCTTCACCCAGCGATTCAGTATCGCACATGATGTGTGCCTGAGTTACCCGTACAAAATCCTCAGCACCAAAAAATTGCGCTACCTTTAACTGCTGCTCCATCGCCCATTGACGAGGGTATCCATGCCGGCCATCCAGCATTTCCTTTTCAAAACTCGTCAATTTGACGTCGGAAGTCATAGCCCAAAACTACATTACATTGGCAAGTTCCACGATCTACCAAATCGCTCCTGTAGAGCAACCAGTTAGTCGGACTCAATGGGATTCGTCAGAAAGAATTGATCCCGGTACCTACGCAGTTCTTCAATAGATTCCTTAATATCGTCCATTGCGCGATGTCTATTTCGCTTGGTCTGTATTTGCACTAATTCTGGGCGCCATCGCCTGGCAAGCTCCTTGATCGTACTGACGTCCAAGTGGCGGTAGTGGAGATATGCCGAAACCAGTGGCATGTAGCGGTCGAGAAATCGCCGATCCTGGCAAATTGCGTTCCCGCACAAAGGCGAACGATTTTTGGTCGCATATCGTCGCAGAAATACGAGGGTTTGCCGTTCCGCTTCCTGCTCGTCTATCGTCGACTCTCGAACAAGATCGATCAGACCACTTTCGCCATGTGTTTTCCTATTCCAATCATCCATGCCGTTCAGTCGCTCATCACTCTGGTGAATAACCAGCTGCGGACCTTCCGCAACGACGTCGAGATGAATGTCAGTGACGATAGACGCAATTTCGATAATTCTGTCATTCTGCGGGGAAAGCCCCGTCATCTCAAGATCAATCCAAACCAGATTGGATTTCTTTCGAACTACGGAATCGGCAGTCATCGGTCCAGCTATTCTACATGTCGCGGGGACGGGAGAAATATGTGAGCTTTGTGCCAATACCACGTTCCCTGGCCTTCTCCACGGCCAGCATACCTAGCATGATATCGCTGACCGCAAACCCCTTATGCCAGAATAGACTGCGTTCAGTATCAGATTCTCGACCTGACTTCTGACCGGCCGCAATCTCTCCAACATCTGCATACACATGCTCATCGCGCAACTCCCCTTTTTGAACAAGATCAGCAAACTGACCATAGGGAGAAATCTTGCACTGACTCCAATCATCGACCACAAATTTATCTACTGAAAACGGCAGCGTTCTCTCGACCGATAACACAGCGCCGTAGGCCTGCAGATGCGCACCCGGCTTCACATCCTTGTCAGCCACCAGAATCTGATGTTCAAGCAACCGTGATGCGTCGATGATGATATCCGCATCATTAACTGTATCCTCTGTGTTATCCATCACCCTGATTTTTTTGCCTAGTTCTGAAGACAGCACATCCGCAAATCGCTCTCTCGATTCAGGTCTTCGGCTAGTGACGCGGATTTCCTCGAAATCGAAAATCTGATCGAGCATACGCACGTTGTACCACGACGTACCACGGGCACCGATATGTCCAAGCACTCGTGAATTCTTATCAGCAAGATACTTCGCACCCAGCGCAGTTACCGCTCCTGTCCGCATCCAAGTGTTCAAGGTTCCGTCAACGATTGCGAATGGTATACCAGTTTCAGGGTCGTAAAGGGTTACCAGAGCGAACTCTGACGGCAGGTTACGCTGATAGTTGTCATGAAAGTCTCCGATGACCTTCACACCAGCGGCGTTGACCGGTTCCACATATCCCTTCAGTACGTTAAACAGTTTATTTGGGAAGTCCAGAACAAGATGGCTCTTCGAAGGCATGATCACCTTGTGTTGCCCATGCGCGATCAACCCGGTCTCAATGGCATCCATCACCTCGGTCAAGCTAATTCCCAGCGATTCGACGTCATCGTTTGACAGAAATAGTAGTTCCAGTTCACTCATTTGATTTTTTTTGACTCTTGCACAATTTACAGAGTTACTGATCCACAAAAAAGTGCGGTATGTTTTCAGAACCAGTTGGAGTAACTTCAAGGGAGAATTTATACACTAATCGAAACAACCTGATGCAAGTGTTGTCAGTTCGAAGTTACTGGGCGGATTGCTGTGAGTCGGACAAACTGTCGGACCCGACAAGAACCAATCTTATGCCGCATTCCATATGCTTTGATAATGCCTGAATTGTTGACAAATTCGACCAATTACAGCGCGCAAATGTTTAAAATATTCCCAGTGGCCAATGTTTCATTTGGATTAAGAATCTGAACGTAACCAACACGCCTTGGTTGACTTTTTCGGACGGAACGAATTCTCGATCCACGCCGTCCTATCGCTGTATCCAAATTCAAATTCCCCATTCTTGCTTGACGTGCTAGTTCAAGTGATTGATTTCAATACATTTCCATGTGGAGTATGACGTGTCTAATGCAATTCACAGAAATTTTTCCAATTCCTTGCCAACTGTGTCGCATGGAGAGGGAGTATTAGTTTTCGATGACCAGAATAAATCCTATCTGGATGCTTCAGGTGGGGCAGCGGTCTGTTGCCTGGGACACAGTCACCCTGCTCCCATTGAAGCAATTCATAACCAGATCAATAAAATCCCCTATATTCACTCGGGATTCTTTACATCTGACGTGATGGAAGAACTGGCCGAAAAACTGGCGTCACTGGCACCTGGCAACGTCAATCACGCCATGTTCCTGTCTGGTGGGTCGGAATCCGTCGAGTCAGCCTTGAAACTGGCGCGTCAGTATTTCGTCGAAAAAGGACAAACGAAGCGCAAACACTTCATATCTCGCCGTCAGAGTTTCCATGGAAATACATTGGGTGTTCTGTCCGTTGGCCACAATGAAGCGAGAAAGAAACCCTATCAACCGTTACTGATGCGTTCGTATGCCGTATCACCATGCTATCCCTATCGCGATAAGAGCACCAATGAATCAGAGCACGACTACGGGATAAGAATCGCCAATGAATTGGAAGAGAAAATCCTTGAACTTGGACCGGATTCAGTCATCGGCTTCATTGCCGAAACCGTAGGCGGTGCAACTGCTGGAGTACAACCACCGGTCGAAGGTTATCTGAATCGTATTCGCCACATCTGTGACAGATATGGCGTTCTGCTGATTCTGGACGAAGTGATGTGTGGAGCAGGACGAACCGGAACATTTTTCAGTTGTGAGCAGGACGACGTAGTGCCCGATATTGTCACACTGGCAAAAGGACTGGGTGCAGGCTATCAACCGATTGCTGCCACCCTGTGTAGCACTGAAGTGTTTGATGCGATTCAACAAGGTTCAGGAGCGCTGGCTAACGGTTTCACCTATATGGGTCATGCGACAGCCTGTGCGGCAGCACTCGCCGTAGTCAAAACAATCGAACGTGAAAATCTGCTCGAAAATGTCAGAACTCAAGGGAAACTATTAGTCGAGCTGTTGCATGAGCGTCTCGGCTATCACCCTAATGTGGGAGACATTCGAGGTCGCGGCCTGTTTGTCGGGGTAGAGTTTGTCGCCAACCTTCGAACCAAGGAACCCCTAAATCCGAACCTGTTATTCCATTCAATATTGAAAAATACATGCCTGGAAAATGGATTGCTCTGCTACCCGGGAGGCGGCACAATCGACGGTACAAGCGGAGATCATGTGCTACTCGCACCACCGTATATTGTTGACGAAGTACACATTGAAATGACCGTTGACAGATTACACCAGTCGATCGAAGATGGACTGAAAACCGTCAGAGCGTCGAGAGTTGCAGCTTAGCTACTGTTCAGGCTGCGGTTTTCGAAACGGTTGACTGATCAATCGATCAAGTCGGAGTTCCTGGTCGCTACGGAAAATTGACAGACCTATTGACATGCCGAGATGACCCTCCTGTGGCTGATCGCGATAGGTCCCGAATATTCGATCCCACCATGGTAAATTGAAACCGAAATTACTGTCGGTTTCGTTTCGGATCTCAGAGTGATGGACACGATGCATGTCGGGCGTCACCAAAAATAATCTCAAAATACGATCAACCGGAACGGGAATTCTGACATTTCCATGGTTGAACATGGATGTGGCATTGAGCAGGATCTCAAAAACTATCACTGCAATCGCGGGTGGGCCAAGTAACGATATGACCGCAAATTTAATCAGCATGGAGATTACGATTTCTATGGGATGAAAACGGACTCCAGTCGTGACATCGAAATCAAGGTCAGTGTGATGCATGCGGTGGAATCTCCAGAAAAATTCCAACTTGTGAAACCATACATGCTGCACATAGATTGCGAGATCAAGTATTAGAACTGCGACAACGATCGAGATCCAAACTGGCAACCCCAACCAGTTCAACAGCCCGATTCCTTCAAGTTCCAGAGTCAGTGCATAGGCCGCTGCAGTCAGCGGAATAATGATTCGTACAACCATCGTATTGAACGCCGACAACAGAATGTGGTTGGTCCATCTTGTCATCCGCGACAGGCGCCATGGGCGTCTAGGCTGAAAGGTCTCCCATAACGCGATAACCGCCAGTATCGTGATGAACACGCCCAACCGCCAATACAATTCCTGTTCCATATCTGCCTACTTGGGTTCCTTCTCAAGCACTGGTGCGATCGCAGAATCAGTTGGATGTTCGTGATCGTTGGCAACGAATTTCGAATAAGCTTCTGGCGTATCGATGTCTGTCACTACACCGGGATCGTCAAGCTCAATCTCAGTCACAAATTCTTCGTAATCACCAATGATGTGTTTCGCCCCGACATCGCCTCGAACTTCCATCATTTCCTGAATATAACGACGATCCCATAGAACCGGATTACCGCGTTTTCCATCAAATGTTGGTACGCAAATCTGGCGCTCAGCGACCAAGTTGAATGATTCAACCAGCGCGTCAATATGTTGACTGCGGACAAACGGCATGTCTCCAAGACACACTAATACACCGGTAATTTCTTTCGGCAACACCGCAAGGGCTGTCCTGAGCGACGTACTAAGCCCCTTCGAATATTCAGGATTGTTGACGAAAGTGACTGAGGCTTGATCCAACTCTTTGCGAACCATTTCCTGTTCGTGTCCGGTTACAACAATTATTTGGGAGACTCTGGAACCTTCCAGATTGGCGACTACCTGTTGAATTACTGACCGATCCTCTAACGGAAGAAACAATTTGTTCTCCCTTCCCATTCGTCGTGATTGACCTGCTGCGAGAACAATTGCGGCAATTTTCTGTTCGGTGTCCTTGCTCTTTGTCGTTATAGCGGTGCGTCGCTCGGGGCGACGTGAAGGTTCGGTGAGAATACCACCAACCCCCATCTGCTTGATTTCCTCAGCATCCACGTCGAGACCGGCAGCCAGTCTTTCAAATACAAAATCAAATCCATTTCGCTTCGGTGATCGCACACATCCGGGTAGACCGAGGATACGCGTTCGGCCTGACTTTGCCAACAACAGGAGATTTCCGGGATCTACCGGCATACCGAAGTGCTCTATCTTTCCCCCCGAGTTTACAATCGCAGTCGGAATAACATCCCCACGGTCCTGAATTGCCGTCGCGCCCAATACGAGTATCAAATCCAGATTATTGGTCAGCAACTCCTGAATCATGTCAGCAAGCCGATCCTCGTGATGATCGCAAATCTTCTCGATTTCAATACTCGAGCCTACGATTTCGGCTCTTTCACGAAGCATTTGGGCGCCTTTTTGAAGAAGTTTCTGATTGAACCAATCTGTACGGGTCTGGATTAATCCTAAAGATAATGGCTGAAATGGACTGACTCCGACAGCTGGCATGCCACTCGCTAGTACAGATACGCATTGGTCAACCAAATTGCGACTGACGGCGAATGGCATGACTTTGACAGACGCCAGCAACTGACCAGAATAAACCTTGCTATAAGCGTCAAGTGTCGCTACCGTAACCGCCTCATCGACCGCATTGAGCGCGTCAACTCGTTCAGTACGTAGTCTCAATAGTCCCCGGTCTTTGGCATAAAGATTACAGCGACCGGTAATTGCTTTTCTGATTTCCACTGCATAACCGGCCAGCACGCGTGCGACCGCTTCGGCAGCCGCGTCCTCTCCGACATCATTGTCCTCAAGTTTCGCCGCATAGACGCTCTCATACCCTTCATGAACCAGCACACTGACATCGTGTGAAGACAACTGCCGTCCCTTCTTCCACTTTTGGTTCAACACCATGATCGAATGAGCGAGAATTGCACCGTCGCACTCTTTTACAGGAATTCGACCAAATATCATTGCAGGCTTCCCTGTCGCAACGTCTGTGTCAATTCGGCAATAACTGAGACCGCAATTTCTGCTGGCGACTGCGCGCCTATATCCAAGCCTATCGGCGCGTGAATCCGATTGATCTGATCAACTGTGATTCCCGCCTCGACTAGTCTGTCACATCGTTCACGATGGGTTCTTCTGCTGCCAAGCGCGCCGATATAGAATACGTCTGATTCGAGCGCTGCAATTAATGCCGGCTCATCGAGTTTCGGATCGTGTGTCAGCGTCACAACCGCGGTTCTTGCGTCAAGCCCAAGATTCTTCAGTGCCTTATCCGGCCACTCATTACACAGATTCACCGCGGGAAATCTTGTTGTCGAGGCGAATGCCTGTCGCGGATCGATTAATGTGACGTCGTAACCACAAGACTGACCCATTTCGATCAGTGGTCTGGCGATGTGAACTGCGCCCACGATCATCAATCTCAATGGGGAGTTGTAGACCTGAATGAATTGACGGCGGCCGTCAATTTCGACAACCTGACTGCGATCTCGCCGAAACGCATCGGTCACTGCCAACTCCAACTGATTTCGATCAGTCAGAGCTTGGCGATAAATAAGAACCTGAGTGTTGTCATCAAGATTCGTAACCAATGCAACAGCCCGCTTGTCTGCATTGGCATCAATCAACTTGTGAAGAACCGACGTTTTCACAACAGCAAACGATCATCCCACTGTCAACGGTTCGACGTACACCTGAATCTGACCACCACAAGCGAGACCCACCTCCCATGCCTGATCATTACTGACACCGTACTCCAGAATTCTTGGTTCGCCTGAATTCATGACATCCATCGCCTCTTCAATCACCGCGGTCTCGACACAGCCTCCTGATACCGAACCTTCAAATAAGCGCTGATCGTTGACAACAAGTTGACTCCCTACCGGGCGCGGCGATGACCCCCAAGTTGAGATCACAGTAGCGATCGCCACATTGTGATTATCCTTCAACCACTGTGCGGCAATTGAAAGTTCGTTTGAAATCTTCTGATCTTCATTCATGCGATTGCCTCAGCGGAATGTAGAGTATCCTTCTCAAACAACTTTTGGCGCCAATATGACCGATTCTGCTTCAGTTGGTTATTGGCGCTCCTGGATTCAGATCCCAAAACCTCGGCCAGGTCACTGAGACTGTCAAGGTTATGTACGGGTAGGAAAGCGTCGACATGCGGTAGCATCTTTCGGATTCCGCTAACTTTCGGCTCAAACTCATCGTAGCGCAATAAAGGGTTCAGCCAGATCAGTTTTCTGCACGAGCGATGAAGCAGGCCAATTTGTGATTCAAGATCACCGCTCTCCGAACGATCCAACCCATCGGTTACGAGCAGTACCACAGCGGAGTGAAGGGGCAACCGCCGAATCCAGTTGCAGTTGAAATCTTTGAGGCACTCACCGATTTTTGTTCCACCGTACCAGTCGACAACGGAATCGGCAATTTCGTCCATCGCACAGTCAATATCCCGAATTCGCAATTGACGCGTGACGTTGGTCAGGCGCGTACCAAATACGAAACAGGCGACTTCTCTGCGACTCAGTGTCAACACATGTGCGAAGTGCAGAATCATTCTCGAATATTCACTCATTGAGCCCGAAATGTCACATAACAGTACTACCGGAATCTGCCTTTGTTTGCGTTTGCTCTTGATCAATGTGATCGTATCTGCGGCACCTCGCATACTGCTCTTGAGAGTTCTGCGCATATCCAGTTTCTTTCCGGATGCATCAACAAAGTAGCGCCTGGTAGGAATCCGGTCAAATGCCACGCGCATCTTGGCAATGGCTTTTTTTGCCTCAACCATCTCACTTCTCGACATCGAATCAAAATCGGCAGCCTGCAATCTTTCCCGATCCGAGAATGTCAGTGATGCCCGAAATTCAAAATCTTCCTCGCTTTCTGAAATCATATCCTCGGACACTGTACCCGGATACAGACTCTCCGTCAGTCTCCGGGCGAGTTCTTTTGACGATTTATCATTTTGCGGAACCCGGACTTCAGGAAGCAATGAGGAGATAGAGCGTTCGAATACCCGCGGGTTCTTCCAGAATACATGGAACGCCTGATCGAATATATGTCGCTGACGCGGATGGTTCACAAAAACTGCATGGAGTGCCCAATAGAAATCTTCTCGATTCGCGACTCCGACAAGTCGAACTGCCCGAACTGCATCCAGAATTCTTCCGGTACCAACCGGCAGACCGGATGAGCGCAGTATTCGCCCGAAATGCACCAGATTGGCGACAAATTGTCCGTTGCCGACATCCGTCCGGGTGTCTTTCATGGTTCCACCCTAAGCGCCAGCCGCGAAATGAACCGTCTCCAATAAGCGAGTCGCCTGGTGTCCGCGAATCTTCTCGACATCTTCCTGATACTTCAACAGCACCCCAAGCGTATCGTCGACTACGGCAGGTTTCAAGTCAATCACATCAATCTGAACCAAAGCGTGTGCCCAGTCGATTGTTTCAGCAACACCCGGAACTTTGTACAAATCCTCATCGCGCAATTTTTGCACAAACCCCACGATCTGATGAGCAAGTTCGGAACCTGCCTGCGGCGCTTTGACGGCCAGAATTGCCAGTTCCCGCTCGGAATCGGGATAGTCAACCCAATGATAGAAGCATCGCCTCTTAAGCGCATCATGGATTTCGCGGGTGCGGTTCGACGTGATGATAACGACTGGCGGTTCATCTGCTTTAACAGTTCCAATTTCCGGTATAGTCACCTGAAACTCTGAAAGCAGTTCAAGAAGATACGCCTCGAATGGTTCATCGGCTCGATCAATCTCGTCAATCAGCAGTACCGGAGCTATGCCATCGCGGCTGTTGAGCGCTTGAAGGAGCGGACGCTCAATTAAAAATTTTTCCGAAAAGATATCCCTTGCAATTTCGTCACGGTCGTGAACACCCTGAGCTTCTGCCAGCCGAATTTCGATCATCTGTCTCGAATAATCCCATTCGTATACAGCAGACGATACATCCAATCCTTCGTAGCACTGCAATCGGATCAAAGGGCGGTTCATTGCATCGGCAAGCACCTTGGCAACCTCGGTTTTACCCACACCTGCCTCTCCCTCAAGTAACAGCGGGCGCTTCAGGTTGAGCGAAAGGAATACAGACGTCGCCAAACTCCGTTCAGCAATGTAGCTGCTGGTTGAGAGCAGTTCGACGGTAGAGGGGATATCAGCAGGAATTTTCATTGTGGAATGAAAGTGATAGACGGCAAACGTTTATGCAATTCGGGCGCTTGATCTGAAGATGACCAAGCGCCCGTTTTCTGATAGTTCAAATCAGCCGTTCGCCTTGTCCACCGCGCGTTTTGTCATCACCGTGATCAAATGGGCACGATACTCCGCACTGGCATGAATATCCTCGTTCAAACCCTCGTCCGAAACCTGAATATCCGCCACACTTGAAGCAGAGAAACCCTGATTCAGTACCGCCTCTATTTCACGGGCTCTGAAAACACTTGCACCAGCCCCCGTTACAGCCACTCTGACACCGTCCGATCCCCGTGCGACAAACACACCGACGATCGCATAGCGCGACGCTGGGTTCGGAAACTTGCAATATGCAGCTGAGTGGGGAACCGGAAACGATACCGAAGTAACAATCTCACCATCACCCAGCGCAGTCTCAAACATTCCAGTAAAGAAGTTATCGGCTGAGATGGAGCGACTTGTCGTGTTCACGGTCGCATTCAACCCGACCAACGCTGCCGGATAGTCAGCAGCTGGATCGTTGTTGGAGATAGACCCGCCGATAGTTCCCTTGTTGCGAACCTGTGGATCACCGATCCCGCCAGCCAGATCAGCCAGCGCTGGAATCGCATTTTGCACTTCCGATGAAGCGGCGACCTCCGAGTGGGTTGTCATCGCACCAATTGTCACGACACCATCTGCCGACGAAATTCCCTTGAGCTCCTCGATCCCGGCAAGATCGACAAGATCGCTGGCAGACGCAAGACGTTGTTTCAGCGTCGGCAATAGTGTATGACCGCCGGCGAGCACATGCCCGTCGTCGGAATTTCTCAGCATTTGCGTCGCTTCATCTAGACTCGACGGACGCTTGTAATCAAATGAATACATGATCAAACCTCCTTTTAGGATGCCTGCGCATCGCGAATCGCCTGCCAGACCCTATGCGGGGTTGCAGGCATGTCAAGATTGGTTACACCGACTTCCGACAGTGCGTTCAAAACGGCGTTGATGACCGCTGGCGGCGCACCGATTGCACCAGCTTCACCACAGCCTTTCACGCCCAATGGATTGTGCGTGCACTCGGTTACTGTCGTGTCCACACTAAAAGATGGCACATCCGTCGCACGCGGCATGGTGTAGTCCATGTATGAACCTGACAGCAATTGACCGGTATCGTCATAGTTGCAGCCTTCCAGCAATGCCTGACCGATACCCTGTACCAGTCCTCCATGCACTTGTCCCTCGACGATCATCGGATTGATCACCACGCCGAAGTCATCGGTTGCGTGGAAACTTGCAATTTCCACCGTTCCGGTATCCGGGTCAACTTCAACCTCGCAAACATAAGTACCCGCCGGAAACGTGAAGTTCTTCGGATCATAGAATGCTGTTTCCTCCAATCCAGGTTCAAGTTCCTCAAGCGGATAGTGATGGGGAACATACGCTGCCAAGGCAATTTCGCCGAATGCCTTGGCCTTGTCGGTTCCAGGTACAACGAACTGACCGTTCTCAAACTCGATGTCCGATTCGGAAGTCTCCAGCAGATGTGCAGCAATTTTCTTGCCTTTCGCAACAACTTTGTCGATTGCGTTGACTATGGCAGTTCCCCCGACAGCGATTGATCGCGAACCATAAGTTCCCATGCCAAATGGAACCCTGTCAGTATCTCCGTGGACGATGTCGATACTATCGAAATCTATCCCGAGTTTCTCCGATACAACCTGTGCAAAAGTTGTCTCATGGCCCTGCCCGTGTGAGTGAGAACCCGTCATCACACTGACCGAACCTGTCGGGTTGACTCGAACTGTTGCGGCTTCATAGAGCCCGGCCCGGGCACCCAGCGAACCTACAACATTGGACGGCGCAATTCCACAAGCCTCGATATAGGACGAAATTCCAATACCGCGCAATTTACCGGCTTCCTTTGACGCCGCCTTACGGTTGCCAAATCCGGCATAGTCAGAGTTCTCAAGTGCTTTGTCCAGACTGGCTTCATAGTTGCCTGTGTCATAGATGAGCGCCACCGGCGTCTGATACGGAAACTCACTTGGTTGAATAAAGTTACGCCGCCTGATATCCGTAGCGTCCATACCCATATCATCAGCAGCAACCTGAACAATTCGCTCCAGCAGATAAGTCGCTTCCGGACGCCCGGCACCGCGATAGGCGTCAACCGGTACCGTATTGGTAAAAACCGCTTTCACCTCGCAGTAGATGACTGGAGTCGAATACTGACCAGCAAGCAATGTGCCGTGGAGATATGTCGGTACGCAAGGTGCAAACGTAGATAGATAGGCACCCATATTTGCAAGCGTACTTGCACGCAGTGCAAGAAATTTTCCATCTGCGTCCATCGCCAACTCTACTGTCGTGACATGATCCCGTCCATGCGCATCGGATTGAAACGATTCGCTTCGATCTGCTGTCCACTTAACCGGGCGGTTTATCTGACCAGCCGCCCAAGTAACAATAATTTCCTCCGCGTAATGGAAAATCTTCGATCCAAATCCACCACCGACATCAGGAGCATGAATCCGCAACTTGTGTTCCGGGAGCCCCAGTACGAAAGCACCCATCAGCAAACGGATCACATGTGGGTTCTGACTCGTGGTATGCAAGGTGAACTGACCAGTCGCCTGATCATAATCACCGATTGCACATCTTGGTTCGATCGCATTCGGGATCAAGCGATTGTTTACCAGATCCAGTCTAGACACATGGTGAGCATTGGAAAATGCTTCGTCAACTGCATCCTTGTCACCCAATCCCCAGTCATAACAGACATTTGTTCCGACATCATCGTGAACGCTCGTCGCTCCATCGGTTACCGCAGCCTGCATGTCAACCACTGCATCAAGCACATCATAATCGACAAAGATGCTCTCAGCCGCATCTCTCGCCTGAGTGCGAGACTCTGCCAGCACGACAGCAACCGGATCACCTACATGACGAACCTTGCCCTCCGCCAGCACTGGATGTTTCGGTTCCGCCATTGCAGAACCATCCTTGCTGTGGACCTGCCATCCGCAGGGAATGCCTCCAACTTCGGCCATATCCTCCGATGTGAAAACAGCAACCACACCCTCGCCTGCTCTTGCCGCGGATGTATCGATTGACCGAACCGCCGCGTGCGCATGAGGAGAGCGCAGGATGTATGCGTGAACCTGATCAACCAGGTTCATGTCGTCTGTATACTTGCCTGCCCCCTGAACGAAACGCAGGTCTTCTTTTCGGCGTACAGAGGCGCCAATTCCAGTGTCACTCATCTCTACACCTCGCTCATGGCCTCAGCACCGGCCTGAATGGATTTGACAATGTTGTGATAACCGGTGCAACGACAAAGATTGCCCTCCAGCCATTCCCGAATCTCCCGTTCTGAGGGGTTCGAGTTCACATTCACCAGATCAAGTGCGCTCATAATCATGCCTGGTGTGCAGAATCCACACTGCAGACCGTGATTTTGGCGAAACGCCTCCTGCATCGGATGAAGTTGTCCGTCAATTGCCAGACTCTCGATGGTCGCGACTTCCGCACCGTCAGCCTGCGCTGCCAGCATGGTACAGCTTTTGACAGATTTGCCATTGACATGTACAACACAGGCGCCACACTGACTGGTGTCGCAACCGACATGCGTCCCGGTCAATCGTTGATCAACCCGCAGAAAGTCTACCAGCAATGTCCGCGGATCAACCTCAGCTGATACGCTCTTGCCATTGACAATCATTGATACAGTTACACTCATAGAATTTCTCCTCTCGCTTATTGGCTGATCATCGAATATCGAATGTATTATTGTTGTGATATATCCAGATTTTGTCTGATCGGCACTTCGTAAATATTTCACATGTCCGGATTCGGTCGACAACCCACTTCGGAAATTTGCAGGCTGACCAACGATGCGAATCAGGATACTTTCCGCTGAATTTCAATATACTCGTTTGATGCGTGATTGTCGAGTACCGCAGATGTACGGGATACCGCGATTCCGAGCTTGATTTCACTCACTCATACCGGCAACAAATGCGTCAAAAAACTCGTCGACTAGTTTACTCGACATACTACCCATCAATCTGGATCCGATCTGGGCAAATTTCCCGCCTGTCTTGACTTGGGCATCATAGAAAATCTCACACCCCTGCTCGACGTCCTCAA
The DNA here is from genome assembly GCA_951813075.1 of Arenicellales bacterium. Lineage (GTDB taxonomy): Bacteria > Pseudomonadota > Gammaproteobacteria > Arenicellales > JAJDZL01 > JAJDZL01. Next base: position 1,279,582 of record OX638343.1, read on the forward strand.
GCCTGATGTCGGCCTGCGAACTGGCAAATCCAAGAATACCCGCTTTGGCCGAACCCTCAATCCGATAGCCTTCTTGCTCGACTGCGTCGGAAATCGTCATCCGGGTATTAAATTTGGCTTTGATCGCACCAAATTTGAGATTGATGACACCCTCAAGCTCATTGTCGGAGACCCACTGAAGTGATTCACATCCGGGTAGTGACTCTCGAATCAGGTCTACGTCGTATAAAGACTGCCACACCTTGGCGCGTTCTACGGGCAACACCCGGCTTCCTGAAATGTCCATATCCTATTCCAAAATTCAGACTCTTGATTGACGCGATCAAGCGCCAGACTTGTCATCAAGCCGATACAATCGGCAACTCGAATATAAAATATCCATGGTACTAGCGAATCTTCGATGTCATGACCAAGCAAACCGACCCGCCAAATAGTTCCGTCTCGTTATTCGGAGACTACAGGCAGATCAGGAGTAGCGATACACCTGACACGCTTGCACCTGGAAAACTGCGAATGGTTATAACTTATTTGGAGATGAAAAAACCACCGATCTACCCCCATACTTCTCCACGCGCTGAGAACATATCGATCATTCGCGCATACGAACCAAATGCAGATTTTTATCGGTATCTATATAACGCGGTCGGGAAAGACTGGCTTTGGTATGAACGAAATCAGATCAGCGACAAGGAACTGGAGAAAATTATCCGCCACCCGAAGGTCCGACTTTATGTGCTCTACCTTAAAGGAACACCCGCCGGATATTGTGAGCTGGATTTCAGAGTCGATAAACAAGTGGAAATCGCTTACTTTGGACTGATTTCGGAATACACGGGGCGGGGACTTGGAACCTACTTTCTTAAATCGGCCGTGCAGACGGCGTGGTCGGAAAGTCCTGACCGTGTGTGGGTCCATACCTGCAATTTTGATTCGCCTTATGCCATCGTCACCTACCAGAAAGTGGGATTTACGGTTTACAGGCAGAAAGAGGAGATCATCGACGATCCGAGGGTGGATCAGACGACCCTTTAGATACTAAAGCTTCCTGTCCGCTATCGGTATTCCAGCTTTACCGGTAGCCCGTCGCGCGGTTGCAGGACAATTCGGCCGACGGGCTGAGCTACATAATCATCCGGCGCTCGAAGTCGCCAGCGCTGGGCGACGGAAACCAGAATCAAATGGGCCTCCTGCAAAGAAAATTTCGCCCCGATGCAAATTCTCGGCCCGCCACCAAATGGCAGATAGGCAAATCTGTGTCGACCCGTGTTGTTATCCGGCGCAAAGCGTTGCGGAAGAAAGGCTTCAGGTTGATCCCATAAATCCGGAGCGCGGTGAATTTGCTGAATATCGATTTCCACCACTGAGTTTTCAGGAATCTTTGTCCCATTAATCTCATCTCGCGAAATCGCTTGACGGGAGATGATGGGAACGACTGGATAAAATCGCATGGTTTCCTGGACCACCTGCAAGCAGTACGGTAGATTTTCCAAGTCTGACAGTTCAGGCATCCGACCATTCAACACTGTGTCAATTTCCCGGTGCAATTTGGCTTCAACTTCCGGATGAACGTGCAGCGCATAAAACACCCAGGTCAGCGCGGTAGCGGTCGTTTCAAAGCCAGCGATGAAATACGACCGAACCTCATCCTTCAATTGGGAGACTGTCAGAGTGCTGCAAGTCGTTTCGTCGACCGCTGACATCAGCAACCCAAGCAAGTCTCGTTTTTGCTCACCGCTTTGACGTCGCTCGAAAATTATTTCCCCGGCCGCATCATCAAGTAGTTTTCTGGACGAACGCAAACGAAGGTTTGAAATTCGGGGAACCCAGGTCGGCATGCCAAGAATATCCATCATCCTAATTCGTACCCGGGCAAACTTGCGAACCACATCCGCGATTTCGGTGTGGAATCTTTCATCATTTTCTCTGGAAAACATCGCTCTCATGATGATTCTCAGTGTCACATCGGACATTTCGGACAGGACATTGATCGTTCGGTTCTTTTGCGAAATTCGATCCCACTTTTTCAATAAACGATCCGCTTCGGCAATCATCAGCGGGGCAAACCCCTCGACATTCTTTACAGAAAACGCCGGCGCAGCAAGACGGCGCTGAAGACGCCACCTTTCGCCTTCACTGGTGAACAGAGCATGTTTGCCAAGTGGCGGTTCAAGCAACAATCGTGTCATGAGCGACTTTCGATAATTCTGAGAGTTGTCCAGCAAGATGTGTTGAACGACTTGCGGGTCGGAAGTCATTGCCCAAACACGCAACCAGCTGCGGTTGAATTGAAGTCTGTCCCGATTGATATCTTGCGTTTCTATAGAATATTTTTTGGATGAGATTTGATTCACCTACGAGAACAACATTTTTGGCTTGATCTGTGCCGGACGATTACCGCACCCTACCCGACTCCGAATATAGACGATGGAATTTTCGAGATCGTGGTCACGTCAGCCGACTTTACAAAAAGAATTCGTAGTTACTTGGTTAAAGTCCCATCAAGACCCATGACATCGGAATTCATCCGCACCACCTGAACTTTGACATCGGGCTCGCAATTCGGACTCCTGCAACTTTGCTGGACGTCTGAATCTCGCTTCCCAACTGATTGTCGACACGAGTTAAATTTTACCACCGCGGCATTTCTTCACTTTCAGTCAATCCAAGCGCTCATGCCACTTTCGGCTAATGCTGGTCGCTCAAATTATCTTCGTGGGGCGATTTGATACAATCAAACAGAATGTAGTGGATTTCGCTGAATATCAAAATGCTGAATTTCTGTCGCCCTTCGAATTGAATTGCTTTATTTGCGGTATTGATTCGTAGTTGAGGTCAGAACCTGCGCTTTAAGAAAGGAGTTATTATGGATAAGCTTTACGATTGGACTACGCCTCTTCTGACTGCCGCTATCGACTGGTTCGAAAGATTCATTGATTACCTGCCCAATCTGGTCGGCGCCATTTTCCTGCTTCTTCTGGGATGGTTAGTCTCCCGAATAGTAAGAACTATTGTGGTCAGACTGGTTAAAGGTTTAGATCGATTTTCGGGGAAGGTCAAATTTCTTGGAGCCGACTCCAGTTCAACACTTAGCGTATCGTCTGCAAATTTCATTGGAAGCATTCTTTACTGGTTTACATTTCTGATTTTCGTAACGTCGGCAGCCAGTCTGTTGGGAATGAATATGTTTGCTGGCTGGCTCAATAAATTAGTTGACTATCTGCCAAACATCCTTTCAGGTGTGTTGATCGTCGGCGCTGGCGTCATTTTCAGCAACTTGATCTATCAGGCTGTTCTCACGGCAAGTGTCGGCATAAGCGACTCGCAACGCACGATAATTGCCCGGGGGGCACAAATTCTGGTTCTTCTGATGCTGGTTCTAATCGGTGTCAACCAGATCGGGATCGATATCACCGTCATTGTTATTGTGATGTCGGTTGGAATCGGTGCCCTGGTCGGCGGGCTGTCAATCGCATTCAGTCTTGGTGCCAGAACTTTAGTCAGCAATCTGATCGGTATACGCTATCTGAATCCCGACTATCGGGTTGGTGAACTGATCCGAGTTGGTGAATATGAGGGAACGGTTTTGGAAATCACTTCTGTCTCAATCGTACTGGACGGTGAGCAAGGCCGTGTGACAATTCCAGCTCGCATTCTGTCCGAGCAGCCAAGCATCTTGGTCAAGCGGGAGAGCAACAATGTCTGAACGCATGCAGTTTGTAAAGTATTTCATTGAGTCCCAGAGTCAGGATGCAGCGAGAGCAATCGAAGAACTGCCCGCTGACATCATGGGGAGTCTCCTTGAGGAATTACCGGATGCTACCGCACTCACCGCATTGACCGCAATGCTGCCCTACCGCGCATCGGTCGGAATTCGCGCCCTCGACCCATCAACAGCAATCAGTTATCTTTCCAGACTGCCCCCCAATAGTGCGGCTTCAATGCTGAGATGTATCGACAAGGAGCGACGCGATGAGTTGATTCGCCAACTACCGAAACCCAAGTCTCTGCTCATTGCAATGACGATGAATTACTCGCAACAACTTGTCGGCGCATGGATGGACCCGGATATTAAACCGCTACCGGTGAATACCACGGTAGCTGATGCGCGCAATCGAATTGAGTCGCAGAGCCAAAAATACAACATTGCATTTACAGTCAACAGCGATCAGACCATCCAAGGTGCTGTTTCCGTGGTAGACCTTCTGCAGTATCCCGACGAATACACTTTGATCACGACGCTGATCCAAGAAGGTGTTGGTGCAATATCCGCATCATCCAGACTGAAACGGGCGATCCACGATAGCCGATGGGGCAGCAGTGAGGTGCTGCCAGTTGTCGATCGACAAAACAAGCTGATCGGCGCTATTCGTTTCATCGATCTGATAACAGCACTCAACAGCCAAGAGGAAAGCGAACGTAAGAATGTTGGTAATGTCGAATTTCTTGGATTCACCGAGTCCTACTATGTTGGTCTGGCAAATCTTGTTTCCATGACATTAGCCAGCAATTACCAAAACAAGGAGTCAATCTCATCGGAGGACTTACTGAAATGAACGCGAATCAAAATGTGGAAACAGCGCTGGCAGCTCTGACGGAGAAATTTTTCAAGGAAGCGCCCAGCAGCGCAGCGTACAGACTAGAGACCATCACTGACGAAGCGGCTGCGGAAATCTTGCAGCGAATTCCGGTTGCAACAGCATCAGCAGTTTGGGAGATGCTCAATCCTCATAATGGTGCACAAATTCTTCATCACCTCCCAGTTGAAATCGCCAGTGAGGTTCTTTCTGGCATCGACCCAGGACGAGCATCGTCCATTCTCGCGTTGGCAGACCCGCGGACAAAAGAATCTGTTCTTTCCAAGGTTGATGAACCAACAGCAAACAGAATAAGCGAATTGATCGACTATCCACACGACAGTGCCGGCGGTCTTATGGATTCACGCGTGCTGACATTTCGCGGTGAAACGACAGTGCAAGAGGCAAAACATATTCTCCGCAATGCAGGACTGCGAACTCCGGTGAACGAACTGCGGATTGTCGATGATCATCGCATGTTCAGATCGCTTGTTGATATCAAGGATTTCGCTCTGGCCGAACCGTTAACCAGATTGGACAGTATTGCGAAAGGCATTGAAGCAGTTGTGAAGCCAATGACCACTCGGGAAGAGATCATCGAAAAAATGGAAGAGTTTCGACTGGAAGAACTTACTGTGATCGACGATGACGGACGTATTGTAGGCGTCATCCGATATGCCACACTGATGGATACCCTCAAGGAAAGTGTGTCACTTGACATTCAGACCATGGTCGGTGCAAGTAAAGACGAAACTGCCAATTCCAGTATCGGGTTCGCGGTTCGGAAGCGAATGCCTTGGCTTCAGATCAATTTGCTGACCGCTTTTCTGGCTGCGTCTGTGGTGGGATTATTTGAAGGGACAATTGCAAAATTCACCGCGCTGGCTGTACTGCTACCGGTTGTCGCCGGACAGTCGGGTAATGCCGGTGCACAAGCACTGGCTGTCACTATGCGCGGCCTTTCTTTACGCGAAGTGAATCTGCGAGACTGGCTTAAATTGGCCATCAAGGAAGGTAACGTCGGATTCTGGAATGGAATTTGCATTGCAATCGTGTGCGGAATCGGTGTCTATCTCTGGAGTGGAACCTTCGGACTGGTTTTGGTGATCGTATCGTCGATGATCATCAGCATGGTACTGGCTGGACTTGCCGGTGCCTTGATTCCCATGGGACTGATGCGAATAGGACAGGATCCGGCGGTCGCATCCTCAATAGTTCTGACGACTGTCACGGATATCGCAGGATTTTTCTCGTTTCTGGGTATTGCGACTCTTTTGGCAGCAATGCTGGTCTGACATCGTTGTCGAAACCCGCCAACTGACTCAGCAGTCGAACCTGAAAGCAACCCGGTTCTCTGCGATTTCAGGTATTGGGATGAAATATTTGGCCGATGCAGGCTGGGGCGTTCAACTTGACGCGAGTCGAATGGCGGGAAATGAGCACCAAAACCAATATGGTCACCAGATACGGTAGCATTGATAGGATCTGGGCGGGAATCTGAACTCCAATACCCTGCAGATGCAATTGCAGAATGGTCACCGAACCGAAAAGGTAGGCACCAATGATGACACGGCCCGGTTTCCACGTCGCAAATACGACAATAGCAAGAGCAATCCAACCGCGCCCGGCTGTCATATGCTCAACCCACATGGGCGTGTAAGACAATGAAAGAAACGCTCCGCCGAGCCCTGCCATTGCTCCACCAAACATGACAGCCAGAAAGCGGATCTTGACGACCGCATATCCGATTGAATGCGCTGCGTCGTGCGATTCACCCACGGCACGAAGCACCAGACCCGGTTTCGTATGATTCAGAAACCAGTGCACGGCAAATGCCATTATCACAGATAGATAAATCAGCACATCCTGTGAGAACAACAAGGGTCCCAAAAGGGGTATATCACTTAGAAACGGCAGACTGAGAGTCGGTAACTTCTCAATCGGCAGGCCGATGAAGGGAATTCCAATCAGTGAACTCAAGCCGATTCCAAACAATGTAAGAGCCAGGCCCGATGCAACCTGATTGGCCAGAAATATCAGGGTAAGCAACCCGAACAACATTGACATCAGGACACCTCCGACAGCACCAGCGATTATTCCAAGCATCCAGCTGCCTGATGTCAGGGCACCGACAAAAGCACAGACCGCACCGATCAGCATCATACCTTCGACACCGAGATTGAGTACGCCGGACTTCTCCGCCACCAGTTCCCCAGTTGCCGCAAGCAATAGCGGTGTCGCCGCACTGACAACAGTCAGCATGATCAGTTCAACGGTAGTGATCGCTTCCATCAGTCAGTCCTCGCCCGATCAAATTTGCGCGAAGTGCGCCATTCGACCCGGTAGTTGATAAGCAAATCACTCGCCAGCAAGAAGAAAAGCAGCATTCCCTGAAACACTCCGGCAATTCCAAGTGGCAACCCCATCTTGATCTGAACAAATTCCCCACCAAGGTAAGAAAGCGCCAATACCAGACTGGCGAACAGAATTCCTATTGGATGCAGCCGACCGAGAAAGGCGACGATTATGGCGGAAAAACCATAACCCGGTGAAATGATCGGTTGCAGCTGACCGATCGGCCCAGCCACTTCGATTATTCCAGCCAAACCAGCCAGACCACCGGCACCGAGCAAGACATACCAAATCACCCGGTTGAAATGAATTCCTGTGTAGCGCGCAGCATTGGGCGCGAGACCCGCAACCCTGACCTGAAATCCAGCGACCGTTCTCGAAAACAGTAGCCACACCGATAGCACTACCAATAGCGCGATGATTGTTCCACCATGCAATCGTGTTCCACTAAGTATGCCGGGAATCACGGCCGCATCCTGAAAAACTACAGATTCTGGGAAATTGTAACCGCCCGGGTCACGCCACGGTCCGTGCACCAGTGTGCTCAAAACCAGTACAGCAACGTAGACCAATAACAGGCTCGTCAGAATTTCATTTGTATTCATTTTTGTTTTCAGGAAAGCAGGTATGGATGCCCAAGCCATGCCTCCCAGAACACCAAGAACAAGCATCGCCGGCAGCATCAGCGCATTGTCTGATTCCGGAAAATAGACAGGTAATGCACTTCCCACGATTGCTCCGATGGTCAGCTGTCCTTCTGCACCGATATTCCAGACATTGGCTCTGAATCCCATCGATAATCCGACCGCGATCATTGCCAGCGGAGCCGCTTTTATAAACAGTTCGCTGACACCGTACAAATCACTGATTGGTGCCAGAAAGAAAGTGTAAAGACTCTTCAATGGCGGGTAACCAAGAAGTGAAAAGACGACACAACCGGCAATCAGGCTCAAAACCAAAGCTATGATCGGTGTCAGCCATGTCATCAACCGAGAATGTGTCTGTCTGGCTACCAGTCTAATTGGCATTCCCCACATCCTGATTGAGTTCGACCTGAGCCCCACCCATAAGTAAACCAATTGACTGTGCTGTAAGGCTGGAAACCGAATAGGATTCGGACAATTGACCTGCAAACATCACCGAAATTCGATCACACAATGCCATCAGTTCATCCAAGTCTTGTGAAATCACAATAACCGCGGCACCATTTTCAGCGAGATCAAGTAGGGATTGATGAATGGCAGCCTGTGAACCTGCATCGATCCCCCAGGTGGGTTGTGACGCAATCATGACCGCAGGATACTGAAGGATTTCGCGGCCCATCAGGAATTTTTGTAGATTACCACCTGACAGACTGCTTGCGTCAACGTGAATACCCGAATGTCTGACGTCGAACTCATCGCAGATTTTTTGTGAATAGCTGCGTGCGTTGGAGAAATGCATCAACAGATTTTTACTCAATCCATACTTTTCGTGGCCGCTTAAAAATACATTCTCGGTCAGCGACATGTTGCCAACGACACCATGTCCCAGCCGTTCCTCTGGAACGCTCGCCAGACCCAAGTCCCGTCTTGCCTGCACGCCCGCTCGGCCGCAATCCACATTGTCAATACTCACTGCTGAATCCTGATCAGCCAACACCTCACCGGACAGCATTCCCAAAAGTTCTGTCTGTCCATTGCCCGCGACGCCCGCGATACCGAAAACCTCACCTGTGCGAACGTCAAAACTGATGTCTTTCAGCGAAATATTGCGCTCACTTTCTGCCGCACGGCAAAGGTTTCGCACTGAAAACACAACTTGACCGGTTTTTTTCGCTTTCGCGGTAGGCGGCTTCAACGATCTACCGATCATCAATTCAGCGAGTTCCTTGGTGTCAACCTGCGTTGGATCGCATTGCGTGACGACCTTGCCCTGACGAAGAATGGTGGCGTGGTGACAGAGTACGCGGATTTCTTCAAGCTTATGGCTGATATACAGAACTGCACAACCCTGGTCGGCCAGTCTTCTCAGAACCGTAAACAATTTGTCTGCTTCCTGCGGAGTCAGAACCGATGTCGGCTCATCCATAATCAGAAGTTTGGGAGACTGAAGCAGGCAACGCACAATCTCAACGCGTTGACGTTCACCGACCGACAATGAGAACACATCGCGATCGGGGTCTAATTCCAGACCGTAAGCATCGGAAACGGAACGGATCTCATCGGAAAGTTCCACCCCTTTTTTTCTTGACGTGACAGCCAGTTCAATATTCTCGCGAACTGTCATCGCCTCAAAGAGTGAAAAATGCTGAAAAACCATGCCAATCCCCATCTGTCGCGCGTGTGCCGGACTCGAGATTTTCGCCGGTTCACCTTGCCAATAGATAGTACCTGCGTCAGCTGAGTAGTATCCGTAGATAATCTTAACCAAGGTGCTCTTGCCGGCACCATTCTCACCGAGCAATGCGTGAATGTTGCCCTCGGCGATTTCAAAATCAATCGAGTCGTTTGCGACCACACCAGGGAAAGCTTTGGTTATGCCGCGCATTGACAACAGTGAATTGCTCGCGGGCATGGCTATAAACTCATTTGGATCTCGCGTGCGTACGGGAACGGATTCAGGATCCGGTTGAATCCAATTTTCGAGGGATGCCAGTCCGGTCAGACAACTCCACATCCAGAACGCGCTGACGCACCTCAAGCAATTTTGCCGCAGTCGACATCGCGATGACAGCCGGATGCTTGCCCTTTATGGTTCCAATGCCGATGGGACATTCCAGTCTCTTGAGCGTAAATGGATCGATGCCATCGGCGACAAATCGCTTCTCAAATCTTCTTCGTTTGGTTTCTGATCCGATCAGGCCCAGCCATCCAAAATCTCGCTGTTTGAGAATTCCAAGGCAGATTTCGTAATCAAGTCCGTGACTGTGAGTCATAACGGCGTAGAAAGTTCCAGGCTCCTGGCTCATCAATATTTCCTTCAGGCTAACCTGCTCAATCACGGCGACATTGTCCGGGACATTTTCCGGAAAGATGTCGGCACGTTGATCCACCCAGTCGATCCGAAACGGCAGATCGCCGAGCAAGCTGACCAGTGCTTTGCCGACATGCCCGGCGCCAAAGAGCACAACTTTGGTCGGCAACTCATCCAATCGGGTGATAAACCACTCAGAAACACTATCGCTCACCAGACACGCGTTCGGTACCGCAGTACGAAGGAGATTATTTGTCGCGCGGCGAAACAATTCGGGCACTTTTCCCCAGTCCGACTTGTTATTCAGAACGATAGGCGAATGTTCACCTTCGAGCGGACTCAGAAGAAATTTGGTCGTCCGATTGTTTTGGCCTCTGAACTCATGAGCACAGTTCGTCAAATCTTCCGCTGAAAGAATTTCAAATAGCAGACGTACTGCACCGCCGCAACACTGACGCATCTCAATTCCCAAGCCGAACAATTCAGTTTCTCGATGGGAATCGGTATTAATTTGTAGAATTTTCCGCGCTCGACGGATCGCAGTGTACTCAAGATTGCCGCCACCAATGCTCTCATACTCATCCGATTCGGTCACCAACATTCGTGCGCCGACTTCGCGCGGGGCAGATCCGATCACTTCGATCACGGTGATCGTCACAAATTGTTCACCACTCTGAGCGAGCGAGGTGAATTGGCGCGTCCAACTCACTTTGAATTCCCACCTTTATAGATATTATTCATTGCCATCAGCACTCGTTCCGGTGTCGCAGGTGCGTCCAGTTTCGGCCAATCCTGATAATCTGACAGACTTGAAATCGCATCGCAGATCGCGCTGTAAACTGAAATCGCAAGCATTAGCGGAGGTTCACCCACAGCTTTCGAGCGATAGATTGTATTCTCTTGGTTTCGCCCGCGCTCCCAGATTTGAACATTAAACTCCTCAGGAACATCCCCAATCGTCGGAATTTTGTAGGTCGATGGTGCATGAGTTCGAAGACTACCCTTGTCATCCCACCATAACTCCTCACTGGTCAGCCAGCCGGCACCTTGCACAAATCCACCTTCAATCTGCCCCAGATCCACAGCCGGATTCAATGACTTTCCCACATCGTGCAGTATGTCGACCCGACTCAGTCGATATTCACCTGTCAGTCGGTCAACTGCAACTTCACTGACCGCCGCACCCGTTCCGAAATAAAAGAATGGACGTCCCTGCATTTTCGAACGGTCCCAGCTGATTTTTGGTGTCCGGTAATGTCCGGTCGCCGAAAGCGGCACCCGAGACACTTGTGCCAATTGAACAATTTCCGCAAATGATGCCGAGTTGCGTCCCGCCACCACCAGACCGCGCATGAACTTTACTGCATCAGCTCTGGTATTCCACTTCTTCGCGGCAACTTCGCAAAGGCGTTTCTTGATTTTCCGAGCCGCGTCCTGTGCAGCCTTGCCATTGATATCCGAACCGGATGAAGCCGCTGTCGCTGAAGTATTCGGTACCCTTGAAGTATTGGTCTCGGTGATTTTCACTGTATTGAGTGGAACACTGAATTCCTCGGCGACGACCTGAGCAACTTTGATGAACAGCCCCTGCCCCATTTCGGTCCCGCCGTGGTTCAGATGGATGCTTCCATCGGTATACACGTGAACCAGGGCAAATGCCTGATTGAAATGCGTCGTGGTAAAGGAAATTCCAAATTTGACTGGTGACAGCGCAATTCCACGACGAAATCTCGGGCTATCCCTATTTGTCTCGCGTATGGCGCTTCGGCGCGCACGATAATCAGAACTTTCAACCAGCTCGGTTGTCAACGATCGAATATCGAATCCGGTCATCCGCATTCCGTACGGTGTGATATTGCGGGTTTGCTTTCCGTAATAATTCAATCGGCGTATCTGTAACGGGTCCTTCTTCAGATGGCAGGCAATCTCGTCAATGATCCGTTCGATGCATAGCATTCCCTGCGGCGCGCCAAAACCCCTGAATGCCGTGTTCGAAACCGTATTGGTACGGCAAAGACGCGTTGTCGCGGTAACATGGTCCAGGTAATAGGCGTTGTCCAGATGCAACAGTGTTCGGTCGTTGATAGGCCTCGAAAGATCAGCTGAATAACCGCACCTTGATGCCATATCAACTTTGAGACCCTGAATGCGTCCCGAATCATCAAATCCCACGTCATATTCAAATGTGAAATCGTGGCGCTTGCCGGTTGCCAGCATATCGATATCACGGTCGAGTCTGAGTTTCGCCGGTCGGCCGGTCGAATTGGCTACAATCGCCGCAATACAAGCCCATTGCGCAGCTTGGGTTTCCTTGCCACCGAACCCGCCGCCCATTCGACGAACCTCGACTTGAACAGCGTTCAACGGTTTGTCCAGGACTTTTGCCACCAATTCCTGGACTTCAGAAGGATGTTGTGTCGATGAATGAATTAGAAAATCGCCTCCCTCTCGAGGAATCGCCATTGCTGCCTGACCCTCTAGATAGAAATGATCCTGACCTCCACATTCGAATTGTCCTGTGATTCGATTGGCAGCATTTTCAATCACTTTTTCCGGATCGCCTTTTCGGATTGTGGAGGAAGGAAGCACATAGCTTTCCCGGTTGAGCGCATCGTCGATGGTCAATATAGGTTGTTCGAGTTCGTATTCGATGTGCGCCTGCCGGCATGCATCTCGCGCCTGTTGTTCGGACTCGGCTGCAACTGCAAACAGAACTTGGCCTGCAAAATCTACCCGCAATTGCGCAAAGACAGGGTCATCTCCGATCGTCGGACTGCAGTCGTTAACTCCCGGAATCGATTTCGCATCAAATACCCCTACTACACCGGGCGATTGTGAAACAGCTCGAAGGTCGGTGGAAATAATGCGCGCACAGGCATGTGGGCTCAACGCTGGCCAAACGTGAAGCAGATCCCGCGGCTCCGGAATATCATCAACATAGTAGGCTTCGCCTGTTACATGGCGAACCGCACTATCGTGCGGTAGCGGATGCCGGACAGTTCTCGTCAATTCCTTGTCGGGAACGAAATCAAGCATGCTGTACCTGCCGTACACCAATCTTTTCGCCGCTTCGCAGCTCGTCAGCAAATCGCTCCAGCAATCCTGCTGCTACAGCCGATCGATAACTGGAACTTCCTCTGAAATCGGTAATTGGCGTAAAATCCATATCAAGTGCCTCTCGGGCTTGTTTGACATCCTCCGCAGTCAAACTATTTCCAATCAACGCTTTCTCGCAGTTCCTGGCTCTCAGCGGTGTCGTTGCCATACCCCCGTAACAGACCCTGGCTGTCTGCACTCTGTTTCCATGTATCGTCACCGAAAATGCACCACAGACTGCAGAAATATCCTGATGGAAGCGTTTTGAAATTTTGAAAATTCGAAACTCCTGTCTTTCCTGTGGTAACGGTACGTCAATCCGTTCAAGAAATTCACCAGGTGCAAGATCCTGCTTACCATAATCAATGAAAAAATCTTCTGCAGCAACAGTTCGGGTTTGTTGTGCTGAGTTGATGAGCAATCTCGCATCCAACGCCACCAAAGCCGGCAAACTGTCGCCTATAGGTGAACCGTTGGCGACGTTGCCACCCAAAGTAGCCAGATTACGAATCTGATCTGACCCATAGCGAATGAACAGTTCATCAAGACTGTCATAGTGTTCGGCAAGTACTGCCATCGCGTCAGATATCGTGACCGCTGCACCGATTCGTATGTACCCGTCGTCAATGTCGATTGCAGTTAGAGACTCAACTGCGCCGGTATAGATAACAGTCTCGAGGTAATGTCTCTGCTTAGTTACCCACAGGCCCACATCTGTTGCACCAGCCACAATTCGACTTTCGGGATGAGATTCAAGAATTCGCGCGAGATCACTGGTAGTTCTGGGTGCGTAGTATTTCTGCCCGTTTGAGTTTATTTCGACAGTCGTGCGTGCATCAAGCGCCGAAATACTGCGGACAGTCTTATTCTCTTTACGATCAAATTGATCCTTGGTCGTCGACTTCAAGGCCTTGCGACAAGCCCGGACGATTGGTGCGTACCCGGTGCACCGGCATAGATTACCCGCAAGCGCGTTGTCAATTGATTGTCTGTCAGTCGGACATTGATTGTGATACATCGCAAACATCGACATGATGAAACCAGGTGTGCAGAAACCACACTGTGACCCATGCTCTTCGACCATTGCCTGCTGCACTGCGTGCAACTCTCCATCGGGATTTTTCAGATGTTCGACGGTGATCAACTGCTGTCCATGCAGGAAAGGTACAAACATGATGCATGAATTGACCGCCCGGTATCGCATTTTGCCGTTTTCTGCGTTACCCAGTACAACGGTACAGGCACCACAGTCGCCTTCTGCGCAACCTTCCTTGGTACCGGTCATATGTTCAGTCTTACGAAGGTATTCGAGTACCGTCATTGTCGGTGGTGGGTTCGACAGCGTCTGGGGTTGATCCCCAAGTAAAAATCGAATGGCGTTACCAGACTGCATCAACTGCCCCGATAGGTTGAATATCCGTAGTTGGACAGCAGCAACGGGACGTGATAGTGCTGATTCGCATCCGCAACACAGAAACGGATCACAACCTCATCCAAAAATTCCCGATCCTGATAGTCGGGTTCTTTCAAGCGCAGATACTCCCCCGCCTGAAATACACTTTCATAAGTTCCCACAGTCAGCGCGTCATCTTCCAGCAATGGTGAGTCCACCCGTCCGTCGTCGTTTGTAACACGGGATGCCAGATGTTCCCTTTTGTCACCGTCCAGGCGATAAAGATCAATGCGAATTCCCTTTCCAGGCTTTCCGCGCACGAGATCCAATACGTGTGTCGTCAATTTTCCCATTTGGCTTAAATCCTAACTACTGACTTGGTTGTCCCTGCCCTGTTTGGCTTAGCTGCGCGTACCACGCCGCAATTATCTGACGCTCCTCCTCGGATATTTTTGAAACGTTGCCGATCGGCATGGAGCGGGATGCGACAGCTGTAGAAAAAATACGTGCCGCCATTGTTTCTATCTGACTGTCCGAATCCAGTACGACACCTCCCGGCGCGACGGTAAATCCGGGTTGCACCGGTGTGGCAGAGTGACAGACTGTGCAACGCTCATGAATGATTCCGCGTACGCTTTCCATGGTCACAGATTTTAAATCATACAGGTTCAGCATTGATTTTGGAATCGTAAGAACCACAATCACGACGAACAACGCTGATGCGACAGCAGGCAACCACCATTTCGAACCGGCAAGATGCCGAATATTGAAGAAGTGTCGAATTAAAATTCCGACGACTCCCAGAGCGATGAGTATAAGCCAATTCCAGGGACTGCCGAAGGTGGACGGATAGTGGCTCGCAATCATGATGAACAGTACAGGCAGCGTGAGGTAGTTGTTGTGTCTCGATCGTGTCAGCGCCGCTCGCCCAAGTTCCGCGTCGCGTTCCGCGTCGGATTTCATGGCATCAACCAATGATTTTTGAGACGGTATGATCACAGCCATGACATTCAGTACCATGATGGTTCCAATGGCTGCTCCTACATGAATGTACGCGCCTCGTCCACTGAACAAATGACAAAGAACAAACGCGAGAACTGCAAACCACGCGAAAATCAATGTGGCAAGCAGTTGCTGACGATCTCGAAGAAATGATCGACACATGCCGTCGTAGACAATCCATGATCCCACCAAGGTCAGCACCCCGATCACTGCTCCTTGCAGCGGTGACAGATCATTCAACGATGCATCCAGAAGGAATACTCTAGCGTCCAGATAAAAGATCAACACGAGCAACGCGAGGCCGGTAAACAAAGTGAAGTATGCTTCCCACTTGAACCAATGCAACTGGGGCGGCAGTTGCTGAGGTGCTACCGCATATTTCTGGAGGTGATAAAAACCACCACCATGAATCGCCCATAAATCGCCTTCGATTCCAGCCGCTTCGTCACGACCGCGCTCAAGACGATTCTCAAGCCAGTTGAAATAAAATGACGCGCCAATCCAGGCAATTCCAACCGTCAGATGTGCCCAACGAAGCGCCAGCTCAATCCATTCTGCAATATAACTTCCTATCATCAGTCCTGTTACCTGTTCAAAACAAGAACAGCAATCCGCCAGAATTTTAAATTATGAATATCCACTGTGCTTTCATTACCGGTTGAAAGTCAAGATTTTTTCAATACAATGAAATCCTTCATTATGCCACCGCAATGTTATCCTACATTGATTGACCGGTTGGCATGTCAACAAATTCACCAACAATCAATATCTTAACACCATTATGGGCAACTTTTTCTCCCTGCTCCACGAACAGATTCAAACATCTGCCAATCGCGTCTTTCTTGAGTTTGGAGATCGAACATCAATCACCTACGGCGAAGCAGATCGGATGTCCGCTCAAGTTGCCAACCGACTGGCAACATTTGGCCTGAAACCCGGTGATCGTGTAACAGTACAAGTCGAGAAGTCGCCACAAGTCGTTATTTTATATCTCGCTTGCCTGAGATCCGGACTGGTATTTCACCCTCTGAATACGGCTTACACGCTCCATGAACTCGAACACTTCTTTGAGGATGCACAACCATCTCTCGTTGTGTGCCGCCCCAGTATGGCCTATGAAGTTCGACAACTCGCCAGTCGATTCGATATAGAACATGTTGAAACACTTGATGAGAACGGCAACGGATCTTTTTGGGATCAAGTATCGAGCCAGCATGATGAGTTTGCGGTCGCAGAACGCTCACCTGACGATACAGCCTTGTTGATTTACACTTCCGGCACAACCGGTAAGCCGAAAGGTGCGATGATCACGCACCATAATCTGTCCTCCAACATCCTGGCTATCATGGAGTTCTGGGAGTGGGAAGCAAATGACGTACTTTTGCACGTGCTGCCTCTCTTTCATGTCCATGGACTATGTCCAGCACTTCACTGTCCGATTATGGGAGGATCAAAGATATTGTTTCAAAACAGGTTTTCTGTCAGCGAAACTATAAATCTGCTTCCCCACACCTCGGTTTTGATGGCGGTGCCGACCGTTTATACGCGCCTGCTATCAGATAACAGACTGACAACGGAAGTGTGCCAAGACATTCGTATCTTTCTTTCCGGGTCAGCGCCGCTACTGCCGGAGACAGCCTACGAATTTGAACGGCGTACCGGTCACCGCATCATGGAACGATACGGGATGTCTGAAGGTCAGATGATCACATCCAATCCGTTTCGGGGAGACCGATTGATCGGGACGGTAGGTCTGGCGTTTCCTGATATCAAGTTGCGAATTTGCGACGAATCAGGCGAGCGACTTGATCACGGTGAGATTGGTATGCTGGAAATTAAAGGTCCTAATGTATTCAGCGGTTATTGGCGTAATCCGACCGCGACTGAAAAAGCTTTTCGGAGTGATGGATATTTCATCACCGGTGATCTCGGTACGATTGACGAAAATGGATATCTATCGATTGTCGGCAGGGAAAGTGATCTGATTATTTCTGCGGGTCTAAATATCTATCCCAAGGAGGTGGAAGATCTACTGAACCAGATTACAGGCGTCGCGGACTCAGCGGTTTTCGCGGTGCCCCATCCCGATTTGGGTGAGGCAGTATTTGCGACCGTGGTCAAAGAGAAGAACGCTACCGTCACATCCGACGACATTATCTCGACGATAAAGGAAAAACTCTCATCTTTCAAGATTCCGAAAAAAATTGAATTTGTCGACGATCTACCGAGAAACGCAATGGGTAAGGTTGAAAAGAAACAGCTTCGGATTCGGCATCAGACAGAGTTCAATTCCCAGGCGCGCTAGACACGACAACCAGCCATTGCAACCTATTACGAGTTCGGATGGTGAACCGAATTTCTCAATGCGATCAGCTGTCCAACTTCTCCATCAGTCCTGTTACACCGGACAGTGACCAGCCACCATCAACCGGTATGACAGCGCCTGTGATGTAGTCGGCCATTGGCGATGACAGAAACATGGCAGCCTTGCCGATATCGTCAGTGTTTCCGAGTCGCTTGAGCGGAACAGACTCGGTTACTTCATCGATATGCTGTGGTGTAGGAGCCAGTCTTTTCATGCCTTCCGTATCCTGGATTGGACCTGGAACAATGGAATTGACGCGAATACCTTCACTACCCCATTCCATTGCCAAGGTTCTAGTCAGCATGTCGACACCGGCTTTAGCAGCGCAAACATGAGACTGGAGAATCATCGGAATAAATGACTGAGGGGCGGATATGTTGATCACTGATCCACCCGGTTTTCTAAGGTAGGGATAAGCGGCGCGGAGTACATGGTAACTCCCGAGAAGATCAATATTCATCACCGCGGCAAATCCATTTGAAGACATGTCCATTGCGCGAGCTGGAAAATTTCCGGCAGCACCGGATACTAGAACATCGAATTCCCCAAATTTCGCATTGAACATCTCGAAAGCTTCCGTCACTTTGGCATAATCTCTGACATCAGCGCTGAATCCATGCGCAGAAACACCCGCTTCCTTCAGAAATCTGACCGCACTATCGATTTTTTCATGTGATCGCCCGATCACACCGACGTTCGCGCCAGCGTCAGCGAAATTTCTCGCAACGCCAAGATTGATACCACTTGTTCCTCCAGCAACAATTACTGTTCTTTCAGAAAAGTCAATATCGCTGGTTGTCATTGGAATTCAAGTTCTCACAGGAATGATTGCTTGACCAGCAGAGGCGAATCGGCAGACACCGCAATATCTCTTTCGATATGGCTCAGCATCCGGCTTCGTGGTCTCATTCAGTGTTCTTCCGACTAAACGATGAGAGCAACATATAGATGACAGAAACAACAATACCCCAAAGAGCCACATTGTTGATTGGATTGTCTAGAAAGACGTTGAAAGTCGAAAGTATGAAGCAACATACAATAGCGACAATACCTAATAGATAGTTCATTTCGTATCCTGGAATGGTGTTCTATTTTGTGCCGATTTTAGCAGAATCAAGCAAAATGTTGGGCAAGCCCAAAATGATAAAAGTAAAATTGCTGACCAAGGAGGTCGGTTAGATTTTAACGGATTTCTGAAGGGTTTTCGCAACCGGATTATGGCGAATTGCCTGTATGTTAATGACTTAATGCGACAGAAATCGATTTATGGAAGTTCTTGATCTTTCGCACGAAGAGAGCACAGAGCGGCTTGAGTGGCGGGTGGATAACGGTTTTGCCTGGACCAGGAGTCAGATAGATCCTCAAAGTTGCATCATTCCTGTCAGCGACGAAGTTAAGGATGAAATTCTAAAAGTAGCTGAGGTGATCGATGCGAATCCGCTCCCAACGCTACTGAGACATCCCGAACAGTTCGAAATTCCCAAAACCCTGGAATTGATGACAGAAATTCGAACAAGATTGGATATTCCTCCCGGAGTCGCAGTTGTCGATAGAATTCCACTGGATGAGGTTTCGATTGAACAAGCCATCGACATATTCTGGATTATCGGTCAGAAGATCGGACGTAATGTTGCCCAAAAATGGGATGGTACCATGATTTATCACGTCCGTGATACTGGTGCCGAGTACGGTTACGGCGTACGCGGCTCGTACACAAAGGTTGAGCTACTCTTCCACAATGACAATGCCTTTGGCATCGCGCTTCCCCACTATGTCGGACTAATGTGCATCAGGCCCTCGCTCAAGGGTGGGCTTAGTCGGTTCTGCAGCCTGTATTCGATTCACAATCAAATGCTGAGCAAATATCCGGCGCAGCTCAAGCGCCTTTACCAACCTGTCCTTTGGGACCGGCAGGCGGAACAT
The DNA here is from genome assembly GCA_951813075.1 of Arenicellales bacterium. Lineage (GTDB taxonomy): Bacteria > Pseudomonadota > Gammaproteobacteria > Arenicellales > JAJDZL01 > JAJDZL01. The sequence goes on from OX638343.1 coordinate 1,299,242, forward strand.
GCTCAGGGTGAACCGATTGTTGTGCGTGCACCGGTTTTCCGATTTGAAAACAACCGACTCCGGACTCGGGCAAATCCAAGTCTGATCAAGAAAGGCTATGACGTGGCAGGCTGCGAGATGGACAGTGAGACGTCAGATGCGGTTCACGCACTCAAAGAAGTATCCGAAGAGTCGTCCCTGTGGTTTGAGCTACCTATCGAACGAGGGCAGTTGCAGTACATCAACAACATTGATATCGCGCACTACCGTAGCGAATTCGTAGATGACCCAACCCCTTCCAAAAAACGACATCTGGTTCGATCATGGCATCGCGACTGTGGGCGGATCACCTACGACGGCTGATGTATTTGAAGTGAACCGTAAAGTGGAAACGTGGCAAAATGACCAAACTCAGTATCAATCTGAATAAAATTGCGCTGCTTAGAAACGCACGCGGTATGAATTTTCCGAGAGTGCTGGATTTCGCGGAACTATGCGTCGCCAACGGCACGCATGGTTTAACAATTCATCCTCGCCCCGACCAGCGTCACGCAACTTATGCGGATGTGACGGATCTGACCGAGTTCTGCAGTCAGTATCCCGAAATTGAATTCAATATTGAAGGCTATCCTACTACAGACTTTCTCGAGGTGGTCAAATCAGCCAAACCTGACCAGTGCACACTTGTTCCCGATGCGCCTGATCAGATCACTTCCGACCACGGCTGGAATACAAAGGTGGAAATTCACTTTTTACGCCCGATCATATCGGAACTCAAAGATCACGGCATCCGTACGAGTATTTTTCTTGATCCCGACTTGGGAATGATTGATTCCGCTTCAGAAACCGGCGCTGACAGAATTGAGCTCTACACCGAAGAATATGCCAGATCATTCGATAGTAAGGACAACGCCGATGTTTTGGAACAATATCGACAAACCGCCATTGCCGCGCAGAATGCAGGACTTGGTGTCAACGCGGGTCACGATCTCAATCAGAAGAATCTCGCAAGATTTCTAACCATTCCTGATGTATTGGAAGTGTCCATCGGCCATGCGTTAACAGTCGAATCTTTGCTTGATGGCTTCGCATCCACTGTCCGTTCCTACGTATCAATCATTCAATCCTGCAACCGCTGATTGAAGATACCGCAAGCACAATCTGTACAATCGCCGCTACCCCTCCCAAGGGTATCCGGTTAAACTTACGATGTGAGTGTGTTATTGCCGAATCGTAGGTCTTGATTGAGACAGTAAATGTGTTGACGAATTTATTAGTAACCGGTTTCGGTCCTTTCCATGCGGTCGAAACGAACTCTTCTGAACTTATTATTCGCGAATTGCCAAACATTCTGGGCGAGAAAGAAGGATTTAGTCTGCGAACCCGGATTTTCCCAGTTATCTACGAGACAGCATCGGAAGAAATTTTTAAGACCATTCGCACGACGAACCCGGATGTGCTAATCATGATCGGAGTTTCCGAATCTACCGACAAATTACAGCTGGAACGAGTCGCGCGAAATCTCGATTGTTCAGAAACCTTTGACAATCAAAGTGTTGTAAGGAAAAACCAGCGCATCCTCAAAGACGGACCTGACCAGTATGTGACGGTACTGCCACTGAACGAGTACGCTGACGCGCTCAATGAAGCGGGTATACCGACGAAAGTCTCGGAGGATGCTGGAGGATTTCTGTGTAATCACTACTACTACCGAGCGTGCCATCATTTAGCCGTAGTGAAAGCCGATTGCAACTGTGTATTTGTCCACGTTCCCAATCTACAAAATAGTAGACATTTATCTCGCCAAAATTCGAATCTGTCGGTCTCAAGTGCAGCAAAAGGCATACTCTTGCTGGCGCAACAGATCAAAGCGAGTACGATTTCCTTTAAGATCGTGAACTGACGAGCCGAGCACTTCTTCTACAGAAAGAGTTCGTCGCCGAAATTACTTGCCACTTTGCCGGACAATCTTTGACTTGGCACATGTCGCGGGAGACATTCAACTTTTAACGATAACTCTCCTCAATTAATTAATTCAACTAGACTACTCATTAATATATGAACTGAATAATTATCATAAATTGGTATAATAAACGTCAATTTGAACAATTTTTTGTTATAAATTCGATATGTTACACAAATTTAGCGTATCCAACTACCAATCAATACGAGAAAAAGTTACATTGGACTTTCGGGTACCACGGACGACACCAGAAAAACCCTACTTTCGCTCCACGATTCCACAGGCAGGATTCCGTATACCCACTGTTGTTGTCCTTGTTGGACCCAATGGAGCGGGAAAGACAGCATTACTGCGAGCCCTCGCGGATACCATCAGTTTTGCGTCGCAATCATTCGGATACACAGATGGGCAAATTCCTGGTTTTCCAGCCTTTCTCGCAGAGGGAACACTTAAGAGTCCTACTAGGGTTGAGGTAGATTTTGACGCTGCTTGGTTTAGCACCAACAGCAATTCGCAACGTCGACGATTTCGATACATCCTGGAGCTCGCACGTGATGGGGAAAGTGACTACTGCCCGAGCCGGGTCGAGAGCGAGATGCTTCTAGACTTTCCGAAAGGTCGCCCTCGCCGCCTTGTTGCACGCCGAGGTGAACAAGCTGCTTACGTGGCTAAGGATTTGCCGTTGAGGTCGCGTGACGACCGGCTTTCTCACATCCCTGATAATGCATCAATATTCTCAACTTTGGACAGGATGGGCATCGATATATTTTCTGATATTGTCGCGGACCTCAAAAATGTTCAGATGAACGTCACAGCTATTGATCCGATAAAACCTAACGAGGACATTATTACCCAATACTACCGCGACAATTCAGATGTAAAGGACAGCATATCACGCGAGTTGAGGCGATTTGACCTCGGAATCGAGAAAATGGATGTGATTCAATCTCCCAATGGCCATTGGCACTTGAGCTTTCAGCATGACGGGCTCTCTGTTCCGGTAGCCTTCACGAACGAATCTGCAGGTACGCGACGAATTGTAAACGCATTTCCCAATCTGAACTTAGCTCTAGCAACCGGAACATTGGCTATCATGGACGCGCTCGATAGCGAATTGCACACTGATCTTGTAACCGAACTTCTAAATTGGTTTCGCTATCAAGATACGAATCCCCATAATGCACAATTGATTTGTTCGCTGCACAATGTTTCCGCATTCGACTTTCTCGAAAAAGAGGAGATATTCGTCGTCGAAAAGCACAATCATGGTGTCACCCATGTCTTTGGTTTGCGTGAGGTTGCGGGACTGCGGCGTGGTACCGACTTGCAGAAGCAATATCTCAGCGGTGTTCTTGGCGGTATTCCCACTTTCGGGTAAACAGCCAATTTGAGTTCTCGAATCCCGAAACGAACTCGCTTTTTTGTTTGCGTTGAAGGTAGGAGCGAAGCGTCTCTCATTGCGTGGTGGAAAAAACTGAGCGAACAAGAGAAACTCCACATTCACCTTGATGTGTATGTGAGTGGCGGTGGGGATAGCCGGTCGATTGTAGATAACGCAGTTAATCAACTCAATAGGCAGTCCAATTCTCGCGTTACACCCGAAGCGGCACTGGTCTTGCTGGATTTTGACAGGGTTCCCGAAGATCGCAAATATGGGCGCGACCCTGAGATGGCGAAAGGACGAGAAAAATTGCAACTTATATACTTACGTCCAAATCTTGAGGGGCTTCTTCTGCGTCTGTGTAACGGCTGCGCAACTCAGTATGTGAGTTCAGACCGTGCTCTCCCTAACCTTCGGCAACATTGGGAGGAGTACACCAAACCTATGTCGGCCGCTGCATTCGAAAAGCGGTTCAACCTGGATGATCTTAGACGCGCAGCCAATCACGATGGCGATTTGCAACGAGCACTTACGACAATCGGGCTAATTAAAATGACCTGAAACACGGAGCATAGGCAACAAATGGTGTTCCGTCAAAAGTAAAGTTGTGTAGTTTGGTTGAACTTCGATATTCGTCTCCTAACTGTGTCTTCGAGTAGCTCCTCGTTAAACCGTGCTACAGATTTCATAGACAAGTTGATCGGCTCTTGAACGGACTATGTGTAACGCCGCCAGACGATTAAGCGGATCATTGGCCATCTGAAACACGATGGCTGGCTGGGACGCAATCATCTCAAGGGCACTGAGGACGGCAGTATGAATGTGCTACCGAGCTGTGCCGGACACAATATGTGAGTGATCCTGAAACGTTTGAGGGACAGATGTGTCCAAATATTTTGCTGCTTGATTATTCGCCGGATAATTCGCCAAAAACAGGCATTTGCGAGCGCCAAGTTCCTTGGTACCGCGTAGAACGCAGCATAAAACCGTTTTCACTTCCGTTGATTCGCCTTAAATTGACTTCCATAGATTTCGAAAATCGACAAAAAATAAATTTTTCAGGGATGACTAACTATGTTTGATGATTCAAGAATCCGACAACCAAGTCGACTCACAGCAACTTTAGAAGATACAGCCAAAATGGGCTTTGACATGCCTTCAGAATTTAAAACTGGTAGCCTATTGCCTTTTGTTCAAATGCTACAACGTTCTGTACTTGCTCACCCAGACCTTCGACACCAAGTCTCATGGTATTCCCGGCTCTCAAAAACACCGGAGGTTTGAGGCCAAATCCAACTCCAGATGGAGTTCCCGTGAGCAGTAAATCTCCGGGCATCAACGTCATATACCGGCTTACGTAACTGACCAGATGCTTCACGTTGAAAATCATGTCGTCGGTTGATCCATTTTGGTATCGTTTTCCATCAACTTCCAGCCATAACCCAAGTTTTTGGGGGTCCGGTATCTCATCACTGGTCACAAGATATGGACCTACTGGACAAAAGGTATCAGCGCTCTTCCCTTTAACCCATTGTCCTGTGCCTTCGATCTGGAATGCCCGCTCGGATACATCGTTTGCAATGCAATAACCGGCAACGTAGTCGAGAGCGTCATCTTCCTCGACATAACTGGCACGGGTTCCGATTACGGCAGTTAGTTCAACTTCCCAGTCTGACTTGACGCTGTCTCTCGGGAGCATCACATCATCATTCGGACCACAAAGCGAAGTTGTCGCCTTCATAAAGATAATTGGTTCTTCGGGAATTGCAAGACCAGCTTCCTGAGCGTGCAGTCGATAGTTGAGCCCGATACACACCAGTTTGCCAATGTTGTTGACAGGCGGTCCGAGTCTCTCTGAATCCGGCACAATCGGTAAATCACATGTATTCAGGTCAGTCAATTTGCTCAGGTTGTCGGGCGACAATGCTTCTGGTCCGATATCCTCTATATGACCAGATAAATCACGAAGTATTCCAGCCGAATCCAGAATTGCCGGTTTCTCTTCTCCGTGTTTACCGTAACGCGCCAGTTTCATTTTTTTGCAATCTCCATCTATATGTCACTTATCAGATTATGTTGATTTGACTGTAGTCGATGACTTTCTGTCGTTGCCTATTGTACGAGACGTTGGAACAAACTATTTTAATTAACGACTGTCAGCGTATTTGAATTGACTTCAATTTGCATCCGGAATTTCCAATAATTCACAGGGCTCCAATATAAAAATAATTAATTACTTGTGTCCAATGCTCTCGCGCCCATAGTGAAATCCTCGAATGTGCAACTTTAGGAGCTCAAACAAGCGAGAGTGAACGCGCATGTACCAGTCCATGACTATCCAACTAAAATAATCTGATTGTTGTTTAAATTAGCGTGCGGATTAAAACTGGCGGTAATTGCGCGAATTGCAGGTTGAATACAATTAAAAAATATAATATTAAATCAATGGCAGTTAAACCCTTAAACTTAGCAACCTTTAGTCTATTCATACACTTCAGCAATCGGCCAGAATTCGGCTCGTCATAACACGTTCGAAATGAAGAAACCACGTGCAAGGGACCTCGGTCTGGATTTCTCGGGTACAACCGGAACATACAACAGCTTGACGGATATTGATGGTGTGCTCGTAGGTCACAGCACACTGATTCATGATGTTCCGAATACAGGTCGCAAACCAGTCCGAACTGGTGTAACGGCAATCTTGCCATTCGGATTCGACCCGGTTCCCCGTCCGGTTTGGGCCGGACACTTTAGTTTGAATGGGAACGGTGAGATGACCGGCACACATTGGATAAATGATGGCGGTTATTTCTTCGGTCCCATCTGCATCACAAATACCCACTCTGTCGGTATGGTGCATCACGCCGCAACCAAGTGGATGATCAAAAGATATTCGGATAATTTCAATGGAAAATACGTATGGGCGATGCCGGTAGTGGCAGAAACCTACGACGGTGTATTGAATGACATCAATGGACAACATGTCCGAGAAGAACATGTATTTGAGGCATTGGACAATGCGAAATCTGAGGAACCGGAGGAAGGTAATGTCGGCGGTGGAACCGGTATGGTTTGCTACGAATTCAAAGGCGGCGTCGGCACTTCTTCCCGAATTGTTGAAGTCAACGGTACCAGCTACACTGTTGCTGCACATGTCCAAGCCAATCATGGAATTCGTGACTGGCTCACAGTGTTGGGTGTGCCCGTAGGCAAGGAATTGAGAGAGGACCTTTTGTTGGAGCGAGAAACCGGATCCGTCATCGTAATTCTGGGAACTGATGCGCCACTCTCGCCGTTGTATCTTCGCAATTTAGCACGTCGGGCAACATTGGGTATCGCCAGTAATGGAACTCCTGGTGGGGACAGTTCGGGGGATATCTTTCTCGCATTCAGCGTTGCGAACAAGCAGAAACTTCCGGAACTTTCGCCAGTACATCAAAACTTTGAAAATCTCAACGGAGTATTCATAGACCCTATCTATCTCGGTGCCGTCGAAGCCACCGAAGAAGCCGTAATCAACGCCCTCGTTGCCGCAGAATCCATGACAACCATCGTGCCTCCGGGCAAAATTTGTCGAGCGATCGATCACCAACAACTATGTGAAGTAATGCATAAGTACAGGAGGTTGAAGTCTTAAAGCCCAAGCGAGTTAATTTCAAATCCGTTGAACTTCCTGTAGGCTACGGCAATTTTCCAGCCCTAAATTTTACGGGTTACCTCCTCAAGTCTTATACTCTTCCGCTACTTCTGGCGAGCTGAGTCTATTTGAATACTGGTCTTGGCATCAAGATAATATTGACATGATTTTGGAGAATTATGTCGTTAAGTTGACAAGTGTACAATTATTCCAAATCTTCAACATTTTGAGAAAATATTCCATTGTGGTCTATAAAGGACTACATCCTAGTTCATTGGGAAAATTCGATGAAAACCCCAAATAACAATACCCAATGTGTTTGAACGGTTTCCCAAGCCAAGACTCATCTTTGCGAAATATTGCGCCGTGCCGAAGAAGAAGGGCCTCAACAAATCGGTAAGAGACGCCCCTTTTTTGTTGTACCTGCAAGGCAATGGTACGCGCAAAATCATTCACGCAAGCCCATGGGAAAATGGCTGGTTGACAACATACCACGAGGAGTTAATCTGAACTTCCATTTCGATAGGTACTCAGAACGAGAGATTCCATCTGAAACAGGCGAAACCGAATGAAAGGTGTTCTCGCGAACACGAATGAGCTATCGAGTTGACAAGGGACACACCGAATTCGCGGATCATTGCTTTTTTTATTGAGCATGACGAGTCATAGTTGCCCACCATCGTCTCGCACGAATTAAAATTTAGACCTGAATTTCTTCCGCTAGGTAATCGACGATCACCGATCTAGTTTCGCGACATGGTGATCGAATTTCACCAGTGGGAAATTCGGCGGCGACTGAAGCAGCAATTATGCGGGCGCAGCGGCATTTAGTGGGACGAAATTTGGACCTTGGAAATACCCTAATTGCAGGAACTGTCAAAGTAAAGGGTCTTGCCCTTGCAACAAGAAAAATTCGGATTTCGAATATCTTGAACTCGAATCAATCAGCCCTTGGCAGTCACTATAGCTGCGAATTGTGTAGTCTATTGCTAATCATGACTGTTTAACATTTGTTGCAAATCTGAGTTCGGCCTAGAGGTTAATGTTTACCACAATTCGAATCCTGCCGAGCCCAACATGTTCAGAGCATTCTCACAACTCCCCATTACCTTGGGTAGTCCTTAATCATTTAAAATTTTGTTGTTGAAATCCTCGACAATAAATTTAGAATTATTTGTATGTGATTGCAATGCAATCATTTTCTGGGGGGTGTGGAAAGTGGCTAGTATTACAATTCGAAAGCTCGAAGATGCGGTAATAATGAAACTTAGAATTCGAGCGGCAGCAAACGGTCAGTCAATGGAAGAGGAAGCACGACAGATTCTGCGATCGACACTCGATCAAGAGCCAGTTTATTCAGTTCAATATACGGACAGCATTTCTTCAACCATGTCGCTGCAAGAGCGATTGATTGAACTAGAAAACCAAGGGATATGGATAACGGCAAAAGATCCAGACACGCGCATGACACTCGGCGAACCTGCTCTTGGGGCACTCGAACGGTTTCTCGCTGACAGATGAGCACCGCTTAATTAGACGCGTCTGTTCTGATTACTATAGAAACTTCTCAACCAAACTCCGATGTATACGAAGAAGAGCTCGGGAGGTTTGGGCAGCTAGTATCATAATCTAGCACGCATGACCTAATGACAAAGGTATGCAGTGAAAATAGTCGGGAAATTCAGAACAAATGAAAATAATATTTCGGAGACAAATTCAATGAGCCTGCTTCGTGAGATTCAAGCTTCTGTGATGCAGGAAGCGGATATTGATGTTGGTAGAGTTCTTTTGAAACTGCGCTTCCTAGCTTCACGCCTTGGCAGCGACCTTTTGGAAGAGTGGATTAAGTATGAGCTGGATGGCTATCCCGAGGGAATTCCTGTACCTAACTATCGTAAGAAGCGCGTGTCTTACACAGGGATGTTTACAAATCCAAATAGGGGTAGTCTTGACAACGTACCCATCCCACCTGCCTTAATCAAAAAATATGCTGGAGAGCGATGGGTTACGTATGAGATGAGGGAAGGAATCGCTGAAATTGACGACCTCGTCCGATCCGGTAAAAATGCTGAAAGCGGTGCACTACAAATCGAAGTATCCGACCTCATACTTCTTCTTCAGGGAAAAGTCTACGAAGCAATGGCATGCAATAGCATTACTTGTCTCCTCTCTATCTCCGAGGTTGTGGCACTGCAGTTCTCAGTTCGAAAACGAGTACTTGATCTGACAATAGAGCTCGAAAAGAAGATTCCCACAGCTGAAGAAATTACTATTGAAACGCCTTCAATTACGCTTCCAACAGAAACCGCCAAGACCACAACCCGAATTACCCATCAAACAATCTACACCGACAATTACACTGTAATATCCAACAGTGGAACGGGGACTCAGTCGGTATCTGTTTTAAACATTTGCAAAGGGGATATTAGTGCTTATGAGAAGGCACTCGTAGAAGGCGGTATATCAGACGTTGATGCATCGGAGCTGGCAAAGATAATTTTGGAAGAAGAACCGCAAAGCAGAGAAGAGCCATTTGGTGTGCGGGCAAATGCCTGGCTTGCTGAGAATCTTGATACGGCCGTAAAAGAGACTTGGAAAGTTGGAAAGGATATAGCTATGAAGTTACTGACTGAAGCAACAATACAATACTACTTCAAATAGGACTATTAGAATTTTATCGATTTCGGAATGATTTTAGAGCGATCAACCCAAGTTCTATTATCGCCAAAGCAATTGCTAGCCTCTCCGTGATACTCTGTAGTGCATATTTTTAAAATATCTCTATTGAATCAATATCTTATAAACAAAGACATATGAACTAAAACAGCCGACTACGAGCACTGATAGTGCCTGTCAATTCGCGTGATTCCACTATTTTAAGGAGACTAGTGCGTTTACGCTCCGAATCTGGCGCCACACATATTCTGATGTCACCGGCATTTGAATATCCGTGATCCCAAGCGGTTTCAAGGCGTCTGTAATCGCGTTCATGACAGCTGCTGGTGCACCCATTGTTCCAATTTCGCCGACACCTTTCACACCCAATGGATTCTCATCGGTTTTTACAGGATTCCAAAATGTCTCGAACTCAGGCATATCATCGGCACGCAGTATCGCATAGTCCATGAAACTGCCAGTCAGCAACTGCCCCGTATCAAATTCATAAACCACTCTTTCCGAAACCGCATGTCCGATACCCTGCACGATGCCACCGTGTACCTGCCCTTCCGCAAGCATAGGATTGACTATTGTCCCAGGATCACTTACCGCGATGTAACGCTCAATTGTTACCTTTCCAGTTTCCGGATCGACTTCCACCTCACAAGCATGGCACCCACTGGCAAACATCCCAACTTGTGCAAAGTGTTCGTGTAAACCGGACAACAGTTCACCACCAGCAACTACTTTATTCGCAATCTCAAACAATCCGACACGGCGGTCCGTTCCTGATACAAGGAAACGCCCTGCCGCATACTCTACATCCTGTTGCGATACTTCCAAATGCTCGGCGGCGTACTCGCGCCCTTTTTCCAACATCTTCTCTGTAGCGTAAAACATAGCGGTTCCGCCGAGCCTGAGTGAGCGCGATGCATGGGTTCCCGATCCTGCTTTCACAATGTCGGTATCACCATCGACAATACGCACCCGTTCAACAGGGATTTGCAACTGACTGGATAGAACCTGCGCAAATGCTGTTTCGTGACCGGTTCCAATTGATTTTGTTCCGAGATAGGCACTCACGATTTCTCCGTCAACCTGAATTTCGGCGAATTCATTTGGTGACCCGCCAACGCTGTCGACAAAAACAGAAAATCCAATACCCCGATATTTCCCGGCGACTCTAGAGGATTCGTATCTTTGAAGGTATTCGTTCTGGTCGATACACGCCAACAGTTCTCGGAAATTACCGGCAAAATCACTCGCTGAATAAACAGCACCCGTTACGGTCGTCCATGGCATGTCTTCGGTCTTGATTAGATTATTGCGCCTGAAACTCAGACGATTGATAGACAGCCTTCTGGCAGCCTCATCAACAACGCGTTCGATCGCATACGAAACTTCCGCGCGAGCGACACCTCGAAAAGCACCAATCGATGCTGTATTGGAAAAAACAGCCCTTAACTGGTAGTGCGCTGCCGGGATCCGGTATACCCCACAAGCCATCAGATTCATGTAATTCGCATACAGCCACATAGAGCGCGGCTGGATGTATGCACCAACACGCCAGACACTTGAAATCCGAATGGCAGTCATATCGCCAATCGCATCCACCGCAAGACTCACCTTCATTTTGTGGTCGCGCGACTGGACGTCGGTACTGAAACACTCCGAGCGGTCGGGTACCCATCTCACCGGGCAGCCGATCAATTTCGCAAGCCAGCCAACAACAGCAAATTCAGGATAAGGTGATGTGCGCGCACCGAATCCTCCTCCCGTGTCCAGCGATACGACTCGAACCTCTTTCTCCGATACATTAAGCATTTCCGCAATGCCGCTCCGATGCCAGTGTGGTGACTGACTACCGCAGTAAATTTCGAATCGATTGCGACTCTTATCGAATTGACCGATGACCGTGCGCGGTTCCATGTAGACTGGTGTATGTCTCGGAAAATCCACTTCAACGGTTATGATATCTGCGGCACAACCAAAAGCCTCGTTCACCTTTGCACCATCACCGTTTTCATGATCAGTACAAAGGTTGCTGTCGAGTTCATCCCATACTAACGACGCATCATCAGCCAAAGCGTCCGCAATGTCAGTTATCGCCGGTAGTGGCTCATAATCGATAACAATCAGTTCGGCAGCCTCCTGCGCCTGGATCAAAGTTTCCGCGACCACTACGGCAACAGCTTCGCCGACAAACCGTACTTTGTTTCTCGCAAGAGGCCATCTCCTGACATCCGGCAGTTCGCTGCCATCCTTGTTCAAAATCGGAAAATCTGGACTCCGGGTCAGCGGATTGATCGGTTGAAGTCCCGATTTTGCGAGGGTTTCGCCGTTTGCGACGGCTCGAACACCTGGCATTTTGGCCGCCGTACTCATATCGACCAATTTGATACGCGCATGTGCGTGGGGCGTTCGAACAAATACCGCGTGGAGCTGTCCGTCAAATTCAAGGTCGTCTGTAAAGCAACCAGAACCAGTCAGCAGGCGCTGGTCCTCGACGCGCAACAGCGGTTCGCCAATCAGATTCTTCATAATACAGAACTAGACATGATCTCAGTTGGGATGCCGAGTCAATCCGACTCCAATATATCTTCTACTTTCGCCATAAGAGTTGGGTCTTGTCGCGCGTATGCGATATTCGCAGCAATGTAACCCGCCTTGCTTCCACAGTCATATCGCGTACCCTTGAACTTCAGCGCATGAACGGGCTGTTGGGAAGCGATTGAATTGATAGCATCAGTCAACTGGATCTCACCTCCGTAACCAGCATTCAGTTTAGCGAGATGTGAGAAAATCTGCTTGGATAATACGTACCGCCCAATTGCGGCGAGGTTGGACGGAGCATCCTCAAATTTTGGTTTTTCCACGACACCGTCAACTTTGTAGACGTTTCCAGAGGACTCATTGGGGTTGATGACACCGTAGCTACTGATATTTTCGTTGTCTATCTGTTCAACTGCCAAAATAGAACTTTCGATTTTATTGTGTAATTCAACCATCTGCTGCAGGCAAGGTTTGTCCCACAAAACCAGATCGTCCGGCAAAAGGACAGCAAAGAATTCTTCATCGATCACGTCCCGAGCACATAGCACAGCATGACCCAAACCCAGCGGTTTGTCCTGAATCACATAGAGAATACTTTCTGGATCCAGCGTGCTGGCCTGTAGGGACTTCAATTCATTGAATTTCCCATTCTGTTCAAGGACTTTCTCTAAATCCGGTTGCGCAGAAAAGTGCTTGGTGACTAAATCGTTCTGCGTTGAAACAACAAAAACGAATCGCTCGACCCCTGCGCTTCGCGCCTCTTGAACAGCATACTCAATCAGCGGACGGTCCACGACAGGCAGCATTTCCTTTGTGATCGCTTTGGTTGCCGGTAAAAACCGGGTACCGAGCCCCGCGATCGGAAATACGACAGTACGAACAGATCCTTTCATCGGTCGGACACGTACAAGAATTGATCGGAGATATCGTATTGAATCATCACTGTTCCTGATCTATTGATAAAATACCCGTCGATTTTGCTTCACAACCCTAAAGCAACAAATTTATAGCATTTGACTTCATCAGATGCTTGAATTATCCAGATTTAACCCGATCTATGTAGAAATATCACTGTAGGTATTGGAGTTCTTTCAGATGACTGAAGATCAAGTTAACGACAAGATTTATTTTCAGGCAGAGGTTCAGCAACTGCTGAACCTGGTTATCCATTCGCTGTACTCAGAACGCGAGGTGTTTCTACGAGAGTTGATCTCAAATGCCTCCGACGCATGTGGTCGCCATAATTTCGAATCTCTCACCGATTCAAACCTTCGCGAGCAAGAGCAGGACTACTCGATTGAAGTCGAAGTCAGCAAACGACATAAAACCATCAAAATCCGAGACAATGGAGTCGGTATGACCAACGACGAAGTAGTCGAAAATATCGGCACCATCGCGCGTTCGGGAACCAAGAAATTCATGGAAGCGCTGTCAGGTGATCAAACCGACGACAGCAATCTTATCGGCCAATTCGGTGTCGGATTCTATTCCGCGTTCATGATCGCTGAGAATGTTGAGATCCATACCCGAAAAGCCGGACAACCCAAAGAAAACGGCGTGTACTGGAAATCTGACGGGGTCAGCGGTTATTCCATTGAAGCAGAATCAATCGAGCATCACGGAACCGAAGTCATACTCACTCTTCGCAAGGATGCCAAGGAATTCCTCGATGTTGACAAAATCAGGGGGATTATCAAGAAATACTCTGACCACGTATCTTTACCGATTCGCCTCCGTAAGGCACCGACCGCAAAGAAAGAGGAGGAATGGGAACTCGCGAATTCAGGATCCGCTCTTTGGACGCGTGCCAGAAAGGATATATCGGATGAGGAATATGACAATTTCTACAAAACACTGTCATACGACTCCGAAACGCCTCTGCTGAGACTGCATAATCGAGTCGAGGGACGGCTCGAATACTCCGCTTTACTTTTCATCCCAGCCCATGCGCCATATGATCTTTGGGATGTCGACCGGCGGCGAGGTGTGAAATTGTACGTGCGGCGGGTCTATATCATGGATGACACGGAGAACCTTCTACCGGCTTATTTGCGGTTTGTGCGCGGGATCATCGATTCTGATGATCTGCCATTAAACGTGTCTCGTGAATTTCTGCAGAAAAACAAGCAGATCGAACGTATACAGTCCGGTGTCGTCAAGAGGTTACTTAACGAACTCAAAAGGCTTGCCGGAAAGGATTCCGAAAAATATCAGCAATTCTGGGAACAGTTCGGAAAGGTCTTCAAGGAAGGTGTAACTGAAGATGCGGACAACAGGAAGAGAATCGCGGAATTACTTCGGTTCTCAACAACCCAGACTGAGGGGTCGGATCAGACCGCCTCTCTCCAAGAATACGTTGATCGTATGAAGGAGAATCAAGATGCGATTTACTACATCACCGCAGATAGCCATGCGTCCGCTGAAGGGTCACCGCATCTGGAGATATTCCGAAAGCATGACATCGAAGTACTGCTATTGGGAGACCCAATTGACGAATGGGTCGTGATGCACCTTACAGAATTTGCCGAAAAGCCTCTGAAATCAATCGCCAAAGGCGACCTGTCGCTGGATTGGCTCGACGAAGAAAAGGAAAGTGAAGAAGAAACAACCAGTCCCAAGGTGGAATCGTTGGTCGAAAAGTTGAAGTCGGCTTTGGGCGAGCGCGCATCGGACGTGCGAACCACGACCAGGCTCACCGACTCACCTGCTTGTTTAGTCGCCAATGAATTTGCGCCGAGTCGCAATCTGACTCGTATCCTGAAAGCAACCGGCCAAAATGCTTTTGACATGTCACCTATATTGGAGATCAACCCCGAGCATCCTCTGATCAAGAATTTGGTCGAAAAGGAGAACGATCTGGATGATTGGGCGCATGTGTTGTTCGATCAGGCTGCGCTAAGTGAAGGAGCAATGCTGGAAAAACCCTCGGACTATGTCAGACGAGTCAACGCCTTGCTTACGGACTCGATCGGAGACGAATCGTCGATCATCATCACGCCATAGTCCCCCGTCGTTTGAATTCGGTCAAGGCGAAATAATTCTCTGGCTTGACACGTGCACGGCTTCAGCCAAGAGTAAATTTCAGCCCTGTCTGATCAATCCGGTCGCCGATTGTGACCGCATGACCGAGATAGCGAGGTGAAATTCGGGAATTCCGCTCCCTTGAGGCAGTCAGCCGATCTCAGGACGCGCGCAAACCTGCTGCAGGTTGTGAGACAATGGCATCCTGGAACTTATTAGTACCGAAAACGGACGACGAGCTGCTACGTCTGGATGTGCGGGAATTTTGAATATTGTCGAAGGACGAAAATTGTTCTAATTCCAGCAAAATACCTGATATGAAATTTGACTGACACTTTGGCACTCAAACTCAAGTTGACTGACAAAATCGTCGGAAAGTGTCACTCAAATGAGATTTTATTCCTCAAATTGTCTTTCCAGGCATCTGGTGTTGACGAAGTCGGCTACCGAATAAAGCGAATTCATTCGCTCAGATTGATACGTTCTCGGGGATCAACCGCGACAAAGTTCAGCCCTGTCCGATCAATCCGGTCACCGATAGTGAGCGTTTGGCCGCGGTCGCAAGGGCGAATTTTCGGCAGTTCCGCTCTCTTGAGTCAGCCAGCCGATCTCAGAACGCGCGCAGCCCTGCTGCAGTGTGTGCAACAATGACATCCTAGAGCTTGTTGGTACCTAAAACGGACGACGATCTGCTACGTATTGATGTGCAGAATTATTGAAAATTGTCGAAGGACGAAAAGTGTTCTAATTCCAGCAAAATAACCGATATGAAATTTGACTGACACTTTGGCACTCAAATTCAAATTGACTGACAAAATCATCGGAAAGTGTCACTCAAATGAGATTTTCTTCCTCAAATTGTCTTTCCAATCATCTGGTGTTGGCCGAATCGGTTACCGTACAAAGCGGCAAGACGTCACAGGACGCCTTAGGTATCGGTCTTGGTCCTGCAGTACCCGTCAGTCTGGGATTGAGACACAGTCGACGCAACTGCTCAGTGATCGACTGACGGTTCCGTTACTGACAATGTTTCAGCAACGTCAATGGATATGAGTCCGTTGTCCTGATACCCCCGGACTTGGCTAAAGAGTATCAGAATCAGAAAGAATAGTTTGGTATCAGACGTGAAAATTTAATGCTTACGTTATTGGAGAGAATGAATTCACCCCGATATAATCAATAAGATAACTTAGTGCTCGCAATGGCAAGATGAAATTGGCTCCATATAGTTTACGAAGACATTGCTCTATGAAAAAATCCCAAATCCACGAATTGTGTATTTTCGAGATTGACGCGATTATGAGATATGCAAAGAACTCATACTCGGAGTAGGCCGATGACAGCAGTTCACTACCATGAAGGTGGATTTCCACCTGATGATCGCCTTGACTGGTCAGAATTGATTCCATTAATCGGACCAGCGTCGGCGATGATTGCGCGCTACGATGGAATGTTAGCAGCAGTACCGAACCCAAATGTTCTACTGTCACCTTTAACCACACAAGAAGCCGTACTTTCTTCTCGCATTGAAGGCACGCAAGCAACTATCGGTGATGTGCTGGGATTCGAGGCTGGGCAGATGCCGGAATCTCCCAGACAAAATGATGATATTGAAGAAATATTAAATTACCGAGCCGCGTTGCGACACGCAGAGCATATGATGCAAGAGTTACCTCTTTGTCTACGGGTTGTCTATGAAGCTCACGAGTTATTGTTGTCTGGTGTTCGCGGCGAAAGCAGATCTCCAGGTAAACTTCGACGAATTGCAAACTGGATAGGACCTCCGGGATGCGCAATTGATCAGGCGAAATTTGTGCCGATCAGTACCGAACAATTACCAGACGCTATGAGTTCTTGGGAAAGATATATTCACAAAGAAACAGCAGACAGATTAGTTCAATTAGCGATCTTGCACGCAGAGTTTGAAGCCCTGCACCCATTTCTCGACGGTAATGGTCGCTTGGGACGCATGTTGATTCCTCTTGTTCTTTGGCAGCAAGGTCTGATCAGAGCCCCTAGATTCTATATCAGCGCCTATCTTGAGAATAATCGACAATCTTATTACGAACGCTTGCTAGGCGTATCACGAGATGACGATTGGACTGGTTGGTGCAAGTTCTTTTTAGAAGCTGTTCGTGTGCAAGCGGAGGATAATATTCGAAAGGCTCAGGCGATCTTTGACCTATACGACAGCATGAAGTTCCGAGTATCAGATGCGACGCGGTCCAGATATGCAATTCACGCTCTGGATTGGATATTTCAGTATCCAATCTTTAGTAGCTCACATTTCGCTAACAGTGCAAATATCCCGGAGAGGTCTGCTTGGAGACTTCTGGGCACACTGTGCGACCATGGCATCCTGAAGCTTTTTAATACTGGAAACGGACGACGAGCTGCTACTTATGGGTGTGCGGAAATTTTGAATATTGTCGAAGGGCGAGAAGTGTTCTAATTCCAGCAAAATAACCGCTATGAAATTTGACTGACAAAATCATCGAAAAGTGTCACTAAAATGAGAATTTCTTCCTCAAATTGTCTTTCCAAACATCTGGTGTTAGCCGAATCGGTTACCGTACAAAGCGAATTCATTCGCTCAGTTAGATACTTTCTGTGGGGGTCAACCGCGACAAATTCAGCCCTGTCCGATCAATCCGGTCACCGATAGTGAGCGTTTGGCCGCGGTCGCAAGGCGATTTTTCGGCAGTTCCATCCCAATTGAGGTAGGCCATTGCGGATCTGGCATGCGTCCTCATCAATCGCATGTGTGCCGTCAAGGATGTCGAGTGTTGATTCCACCGGCATTTGAACCGGCAAAGAAATCACATCAGAACTGATCAGACAGTATAATTTCCGGCATTGTCGCGACTCGGTGAATTGTATTGATTCTCTGAGTTTTAGTGCTTTTAGCGGGGTATGGCGCAGTCTGGCTAGCGCACCTGCTTTGGGAGCAGGGGGTCGGGGGTTCAAATCCCTCTACCCCGACCAGTGTAAATTGAGCGCCTGTAGCTCAATCGGATAGAGCAACGGCCTTCGACAGGAGCCTTTGCAGGAAAATGAACCTGTAAAGTGGAGGGCACTGTATCGGTGGAACCTTAACGCGTAATGGCGATGGCAATACCGAGGAAACTGTCACAATTTAATAGGATAGGATCCGTAGAGACTATACGTGCCCCGCCTGAGATGGTGAAGATATAGTCCAGACCACAAACCGGTATTTTTCGACGTCCACGTCCGACTTTCCGGGCAGTGAAAACTGTAGTGGTAAGCTAAGCCGTAGGTTACAGGTTCGAGTCCTGTCAGGCGTGCCAACTTGTGACTACTGTGGCAAAATTATGAGAGAATCATAGTTGTCAAACGTTAAAATTATCGGTTCCGAATCATGGTGGGCGTAGCTCAGTTGGTAGAGCCCTGGATTGTGGTTCCAGTCGTCGTGGGTTCGAGTCCCATCGTCCACCCCATACCTCTTTTCCATCCATCAGCTCAATCGAACTGAAAGCCATGCACCTGCCTTCACTTGCAGACATGGATGCCGCAGCATCGCTGATTTACGATCACATGCTGCCGACTCCGCAATATCGCTGGCCGCTACTTTGTGAACGCAGCGGAACGGATGTCTGGGTCAAGCATGAAAATACCACACCGATTGGTTCGTTCAAGATTCGCGGCGGAATCAACTACCTAAACAGTACACCAGATGATCATGTGATTTCCGCAACACGAGGTAATCACGGTCAGTCAATTGCCTATGCCGCCGGTTTATTTGGGAAAAAAGCCACGGTTGTTGCACCGCATGGGAACAGCCAGTCTAAAAATCGGGCAATGTGCTCATTCGGCGCTGAACTCATCGAGTACGGCGCTGATTTCAATGAAGCACATGAATACGCGCACCTGCGCGCTGCTGAATTGAACCTGCACTTCGTTCCTTCGTTCCACGTGAAATTGGTAACAGGTGTTGCATCATACGCACTTGAACTATTCAGAGCAGTTCGAGACTTGGATGCGGTTTATGTGCCAATCGGTCTCGGGTCTGAAATCTGTGCAGTGATCGCGGCCCGCGAAGCGTTGGGACTGAATTGTGAAATTATCGGTGTGGTCGCAGAGAACGCGCCGTCCTACGCGCTATCTTTTAAGCAAGGAAATCCCGTTGTAACCGATTCAGCGGACACCTTCGCCGACGGTGTCGCAGTTAGAGTTCCTGATAAGCAAGCATTGGAACTAATTCTTGAGTACGCATCCAGAGTAGTAATGGTGTCCGAGGTGCAGATCGCAGATGCGATTCGCAGTTACTTTACTGATACCCATCACGTCATTGAAGGAGCCGGCGCGGTAGCGCTGGCGGCACTAATCAAAGAAAAGAACCGCATGTCCGGAATGCGAGTTGCTGTCATTGCGTCTGGTGGAAATATCGATTCGGTATTGTTTCAGGGAATATTGAACTCAACGTTTCCAAAATCCTAGCCGATTGGGTATTCGAACTGATTCGATGATGCTGGAAGCAAGTTGATGCGGCGCAAATCCCGAAAACGAGCGCAACGCAATCCAGACACGATCTCAAGACTCGGATGGCGCAGGATCGTCAATCCCTACCCTCCTCTGGATATTCTTTCCGCCGATCAGATTGAGGCAATCCATCTGGCATCACTGGACGTTCTGCGCGACGCTGGAGTGAAGTTCTTCAGTTCAAGAGCCCGAAATATATTCCAATCCATCGGTGCGGAAGTTGATCACGCTGAACAGATGGTTCGGTTTGATCCGGCGCTCGTTACCAATACCATCAAAACCATACCTTCAAGATTCCAGGTCAATGCGCGCAATTCTGAGCGGAGTGTGGAATTCGGCGGACCCAACATCAACTTCGCAACCGTTGGCGGACCATCGTTTGTTTCAGACTTGGATCGCGGACGTCGAGCTGGAACTTTGACGGATCTGAAGGATTTTTTCAAACTGGTACATCAACTAGAGATATTTCACTCAGGCGGCGCCAGCCCTTTCGAGCCGCTGGAACTGCCGGCCGAGTCACGACACCTCGACAAGTATCTGGCCGCGATAACACACCACGATCGATTGTGGATGGCCAATATGATCGGTGCCTACAGGGCACGCGACGCACTGGAAATGCTGACTATAGTTCATGGCATGACGCGGGAACAGTTAACCGAGAAACCCGTGACGACTGGCAACATCAACATCAATTCTCCCCGTCAGGTCGATGAGGCGATGTCGGACGCGATGATTGAATTTGCCTATTGGGGACAGCCGGTGCTGGTCACACCTTTCACACTTCTTGGCGCGATGGCACCAACGACGATGGCTGGTGCGCTGGTGCAGCAAAATGCCGAAGCACTGGCTTGTATGGTGCTAATCCAGGCGGTTCGTCCCAGATCACCACTCATTTACGGAAGCTTTTCAAGCAATGTGGATATGAAGACCGGTTCCCCTGCTTTCGGTACACCGGAATACGTTAGAACGACATTGGCGAGTGCGCAATTGGCACGTCGATATTCAGTTCCCTTTCGTTCCAGTGGGCCGAATGCTTCCAACGCTCCTGACGAACAGGCGACCTACGAAACCTGCATGTCAATCTGGGCGGCCGTGATGGCCCATACAAATTTACTATTGCATGGCGGAGGATGGCTCGAAGGAGGCCTGGTTGCATCGTTTGAGAAATTGATCATTGATGCAGAAATTCTGCAGATGATGGCGCTGTCGCTCGAACCGATCACTGTCAACCGGGAAACCTTGGCGGTTGACGCAATTGCCGATGTTCCGCCCGGAGGCCATTTTTTCGGTTCAGCACACACAATGGAACGATATGAGGACATTTTCTATACACCACTGCTGTCGGACTGGCGTAATTTTGAAACATGGCAGGATGATGGGGCTGTAGTTGCCTCCCAACGGGCGAATAAAGTCTGGAAATCACTCCTAAAGGAATATACCCCACCACCAATTGATCAAGGGATTGTTGAGAATCTGAATGAATTTGTGCGGCGGCGTAAGCAGGAAATTGAGAGAGGTCATGTAGACGCAATTCTTCGGGTTTCGCGTTAGGTGACCATCTCAAAGGATCTGGGTTTCGCGATAGTCGAAATTATTAACATCTGAACCTACAAACTCCCGGCTGATAGTCAGACGATTCGAAGCACGTCACATTCACTGAAATAATCAATCATGTCCCTACCCATGATTCAGTTTAGAGCTCTAATGGACGTAATTTGTGGCGACTTACACAAGTATAGTTAAACGACTAATATGCTTCGAAACTTCGGCTTGAATTTTCGGTTTGTTGCATGAAATCGACATCAACATAAATTGTATCGACGTTAACAGTCAATATTTGCAGACACATTCGTTTGTCCTGAACTATGAGGAAATTTTTGGAAGAATCCTTGAATCAACTCATCCATAACTTCAACCATCAATCCACACGTTCCTACGCTACGCAAATTACTCTCATAAACTTTGTTTCCGAGTTCTTGATTTTGGTTGTCCCATTGAACCACATCTACCGCAATAGTACGTGTGAAAATTTCTCGACTTACAGGTACTAGCTGAGTGCCAACTATACCGTATGTTGGCATTGTATAACTCGTTCCACTAAAACTACCAATTCCTCCATATGTGGAGACATTACCGGTAAATGTTGTCGTTCCACCACCGGTAGATCCCCATATAGGTAGGCTAATAGTGCCTTGCACAATTTGTCCATCGTCGATTCCATATGAAACAAATGCGATGTAGTTCGCCGATTGGATTGGTGCTATTGTAAATCCTGCTCTTTCGAATCCAAATTCGAATTTGGAACGATAAGTTTTCCATTCGAGAGAGTCATTTTTTTCCGCCGGAATTGCCAATACGTGTATTGAACCTTTCACAGGAGAAGGCAAATCAGAGAATGAAGAAATTTCCATATTTACTCTCTGAGCGAGGCAACCACCGAAACTTAAAGCAACAATCAATAAAGCAATCAGTTTTTTCATCCTCTTCTCCCAACATTCTTCTTGAATTTCATTAATTGCCTCCGCACATGATTAAGTTTAGAGTCGAATTTCTATGTGGGCTATGGTTACTTGAATCAGTCTCATTGGAAGTTCTTATTCCTAATATCGGCGGTTGAATAGGAACACGAACTTGTCGAGGAATTTTAGCAGATATTTGTACGACACACTTATCCGTACGACACACCGTGGAAAGTGCCACCAATGAATCAATTCAAGTCACCGGTCACGATGCGAATCAAAAGGAAACATTGATCAACTATTTTGGTGAGACATCTCAAAATAGGTGGCCTTTGATGTGAATACATTGGGTGGATCATTGCGTCCGGAGCAAAGCGTAGTGCTATGCCACACACAGCCTCAAAACTGACGCGCTTGGCCGACTGTGCGGCCATGAATTCCACGCCTCGGTCTCACCACTCGACTGCGAACAGTACCGGCTTTTCGGCTTTTGATTCCCGTCGATGCTTGCCAGATTTGCCGACTGCCTATTTCAGTAGCGTCAAATTTTATCAGACCATCAGGTCGTAGGCTTAATCGCGCTCTTCCATCGCCTGCCAAAATTAGCGAAGCATTTAATATGCGGCAAACAACTTGCGTATTGACCAAAAAAACAGTATCTTGCCAGTAGACACGGTGGCCAACTCACTTTGGACAGATATATCCGTTGCGCCAGCGCTGGTGTACCAGGGCTTCGGCGCAAGTCTTCTCTACGCGTATTTCGTACCCCACTCAAGAAAATTCGTAGATGGTTGAATCGTTGACAGTATTCTCAGTTATTTCAATAACATGCGCGTAAAATTTTCACCACAATACCTAATCCTCTGCAGAAGCATGCAATCTATTCGGCAAGTTATAGAATCTCGCTTGTTGCAAGCCGAATTTTCTTTCAGACATCACACTATTCTCTCACCTCTGCGACTACACCCATACAGTCGCCGGGTTTCACCAACCCGGGGAAATGACGACCTGACAGCATACCACCGCGACGGGCATGGTATTCGATCGGGCGCTCTCCAGTTCTGTCCAGTGGCCAGATTCTAGCCACCACATCCCCTTCACTCACTTCATCTCCGAGATCAACTGCGGGCTCCAGCAGCCCGTCATGCTCACTGATGACAAAACAATCGCCATCCGGCATATCGAGACTTACAGTAGACTCGACTACCGGCTCTGCATCGAGAATTCCGCAATGAATCAGAAGGTTACGAATTCCCTTGTTGGCGATAGCTACAGTTCGCGCGGTTGCCGTTCCACCACCACCGAGTTCAGTGGAAACGAAAACTTTTCCTTGATCCTCCACTTCAGTGTCATACATACCGACATTGCTGATCTCAAGCAGGATCATCGAGTACGGTGCGTTGAATGCTCGCATCGCCGCGACGCAGGCCTCTTGCTGTTGCTTGTCTTCAAGCACATGAGCGCAGGCAAAAGGAAGAAATTCCAGAGTCTTCCCGCCCGAATGAACATCAAGCACCAAATCCGCCTCGGGAATCAGGGTTCGACTGAAATAATCAGCAATTTTTTCGGTCACTGTACCCCTGGGGTCGCCAGGAAACACTCGATTCATATTTCCATCATCAATCGGCGAGTTTCTCCACCCGGCTCGGAACGCGGGATAGTTGAACGTCGGCACAATGATCACCCGGCCACTGATGTCGCGAGGGTCGAGATCAAGTGCCAGGTTCTGCAAGGCAATCGGTCCTTCATATTCATCGCCGTGATTGGCGCCAGTTAGCAGCGCGGTTGGACCGGCTCCATTGCGGATGACACACACAGGTATCATCAGCGCACCCCACGCCGAATCGTTCCGACTGTAAGGCAAGTTCAGAAAACCATGATGTTTTCCATCCTCGTCAAATGGAATTGTCGGTGAAATTGGATTCGGTTCCATGTTTATTTTCCTGTCAATCGATTTCAATCAATCCACGCTCAGCGTCACAAAGTCTTTCTCCACCATTCTCGGTGACAACAAATGGCTCTGACACTGCACAACCAAAATCGTCCAGCCACACACCCGATTGGAAATGAAAACACATCCCCTCCTGCAACTCTGTCTTGTCTCCGGTGCGAAGACTGCAGGTTCTCTCACCCCAGTCTGGAGGATAGCCGACTCCGATCGAATAGCCCACTCGACTTTCCTTGACCAAACCATTCCGGTTCAGGACATTCTGCCAACCCGCTTCGACTTCTTCACAAGTATTTCCGGGACGGGCAAGATCAAGCCCCACATCAACACCCTCAACAATGATGTTAGCAAGATTCCTAGCCTTCTCAGGTGCTCTTCCGATGTGAACTGTCCGTGTCAACGGTACGTTATAGCGGTAACGAACGCCCGCGAGTTCCAGCATAGCCAGCGCTGAATCCGGTAAAGATGCGTCGGTCCACGTCAGATGCGGTGTACTGGTTTTATCACCAACCTGGATAAGCGGGCAAAATGACGAATAGTTGCCACCGAATCCATCAACTCCGGCAATCTGAGCACGATAGACTTCTGCGATTACCTCATTTTCCGGGACTCCAGAAGCAATTTTTGCAATTGCTGCGTTCATGACACTGGTGCTGATTCTGCCTGCTGTCCGCATTATCTCAACTTCTGTGTCGGACTTGACCAATCTGGCCCAATTCACGAGATCCTGATTGTTGACGACCTGATTTTCCGAAAAATATCCGCACAGTGTCTGATGGCAACGGGCGGTGTAGTAATGTGCATCCATTTCGACACCAATTCGTGCACCGCTCCAACCCTTTGCCTGAACGAGTTGCGCAAGCTCATCATAGGGATGACCATCTGGATTCTGAACCAGTATCTCCGAATATGGGACGATATTCTGTTTGGGGAGATCGGTTGTCACTTCGGCAGCTTTAGCATCTTGGGCGCGTCCGAACCATAATGGCGCGTCCTCATCAAGATGTACCAAAACACATTGCGGAACATAAAATGACCAACCATCAAATCCGGTCAGCCAGTACATGTTCGCGGGGTCTTGACAGATAATAATGTCAAAGCCTGCATGCGTCATTCGCTGCTTGACATCACGCAGGCGTCTCGAGTACTCCTGCGGGCTAAAAATCTTTGCGAAATCTGTCACTTTTCCACACCTAGGTCTCGATCGTAATTCCGACACTGGCCTCTTCCGCGCGTCCGTTGGCATATGTTGCTATCGCAGTATCCTGCACGCCTGTTCCGGTTAAATCGCAAATAGTAATGGCTTCGGCAAACGAGCGTCCCAATATTTTGCCAGATACAATTTCACCGAGTTCCGGGTATACATTTGCAGCATCTGCCGTACCGGCAACAATCGCATGGTGCAATTCACCAAGATTTTCTGTTTGCGAACGTCGATCGGGGACATAAAGATCGGCAACCGAGAAACACTCGGGATCCAGTTCATTCTTATGCTCCTGATCAGCGCCCATCGAAGTGATATGCTGGCCCTTTTGCAACCACTCTCCCATCACCAGTGGTGAAGACGAGGGTGTCGTCGTCACAATAATGTCCGCCGAACAGACTGAACTTTCAAGATCAGAAACCGCACGGACGGCAATTCCGAGTCGTGTTGTAAGTTCTTCAGCCACCGAAGTCACTTTTTTGAGATCCCGGCCCCACATTGTCGCCTCGCGAATTGGCCGCACAAGACACAGTGCTTCAAGCTGCAATTTGGCTTGCTGACCTGCACCGACAATACAGGCACTTGCCGAATCTTCCCGCGAGAGATAGCGCGCTGCAACCGCACCAGCTGCCGCTGTTCGGACATCGGTCAGATAGCCGTTATCGAGCAGAACAGCTTCAACCAAACCTGTTCGTACAGAAAACAGTACCATCAATCCTGTGGTGCTCGGCAGGCCGAGCTTCGGATTGTCGAAAAATCCAGGAGACATTTTGATCGCAAAGCTATCCAGTCCGGGCATATATGCGGTCTTGACATCCACTTCGCCATTTGACTCTTCAATTGCCATCGACAATATCGGTGGCATGACGACTGTCCCTTCGGCAAGCGCGATAAACGCAGATTGCACGCACTCAACAGCGTCCAAATCAAGTCGGACGACTTGACGTAACTCGGACTCAGTGACAATTTTAAGACTCGGCATAGCTCAATTCCGTGTGTTCTTGATGCTCAAAAATTGAGGTGTAACTATCGGACCAATCCGGTGGCATCGGTACAATCATATCCTCGTGATGAGCAACTCCCGGGTCCACGCCGCGAATGAGTTCACGATAGTGCACGCTCGGATAGGCAGGTGCAGTATACGGAACCGCGTCAGCCGCGCTGTATGTCAAAACAAACGCCGGCCTTCCTGCACTACTTTTGTTGGTCGATGAACCGTGGATGGTACGACTGTGATGAACCGAAAGAATTCCGGGTGGACCGGTTGCCGTAACAATATTATCCATGTCCGCTCTTTTCAGGTCTTCCGCAGAAATTGCCCCGGTCCAATTCCCCTGATTGTCATAATGTGCAAATATCTCGCCTTTGTGACTGCCTGAAATTAATTGTAAAGGTCCCTGATCCTGGGTTGCACCATCCATCATCAACAGAAATTGCAGCGTGCCAGCATGTGTATGCGGGTAGAACGCAATATCCTGATGCCATTGGACAGCCGCGCCACCGTCAGCCCACTTGAAATTAATCATCAACTCCCGAAATCTGAGATTCGGCCCCAAGAGATCCGCGGCAATGTCCGCGATAACCGATTCCGAACTCAGCTGCCAGAATATTGGATCATACTCATCAAGATAGGCAATACGGCGAACACGGGGATTCTCAGAAGCGTGATCAGGTTCCAGGTCCACTCTTCGGGTTGACTCGGTCATGCTTCGGGTAAGTTCAATAAGATCATCAACTGCACTGCGCAGTGGGTTCAGCCATTCCTCTCCGATTGAATCAGGAAGAATCAGATACCCGAGTTCATAGTATGACTCCCGCTGGTCCTGGCTGATTACGGTAGGAGGGACCGAGTAAATCTGTTCGAGTCTCATTCTTGATGATCTTAACTTAAGCTGCTACGCTTTCCTGAAATCTGTGGGGAAGCCTTCGCATAAGTCTGCCAAATCCTGCAATCGACTCTTCGTAACCAACCGCACACAACGAATGCCAAAACAATGCCTGATTGGCGGTTACAACCGGCTTGCCAAGCTTCTGTTCTATCTGTTCAACCACATCAACCGCACGAATTGCGGTACAGGAAATGAACAAGGCATCGGCATCGTCCCGGTCGGCTTCCAGCGCCCCGTCAAATATCGATTGTGGCGTAAGTCTTGCCATATCTTCGTTGCTTGACAATCGAAAACTGGTAAATGCTGATAATTCAAAGCCTGCATCGATCAGAAAATTCGCAATTGTCGTGTTCACCTCATCAATGTACGGTGTCAGAACTGCGATTCTCTGTGCCTCGAACTCTTGCAGTGCCGACACCGCTGCTGTGATCGGTGTAATGACAGGAAGCCCCGGTCTGACTTCGTGAATACAGCGCGCTACTGTGTCATATCCCATCACGACAGTTCCGGATGTGCAACTGTACGCGGCCGCATCGAGTCGCGAGCCAGGTATGAGAGTTGCAGCAGCTTTGGTCAGCTCAGGCTCCATCGCTTTGAGCGTCTCAACCGAGCATAAATCGTCATTGGGTACCCTTGCGACAAATATCGCGATGTCATCGCTGGCACCCATATTGAGAAAATCACGTTCAGTCGCCAGATCGTTTGATAGTGCAAGCAGGCCAATTCGAAATTTTCCAGGACCAAGATCGAACTCGTAACGTGCACGCACCGGCTCGAAATCCAATAGCCCGCTCGATTCGTGGTTCAAGAGAGTATTCATGACAATGCCTTTTGGAAAAGTATCAGGTAGTGGATGAAATCACTATACAGTCCGATGGACGAAACGCCAGTCCGACGCGCTCACCGTGCTGTCTGAGCGACTGACCGGTATATGGCTGACAGATGGTTAGCATTTCACCGTTAGCAAGTTCAACCAGTGTATGGATGTCAGCTCCAAGATGTGCCACATCCCGAACCACGCCTTGCAAGTGGTTACAGTATTCAGAAATTTGCTGCAAATCTTGCCGATCCTCGGTACGGATACGCTCCGGTCTGATACAAACATCGTAAGCACCTGCGTCGTGGTCCGGTCGGTGTATCAGAAAGGAAATGTCCTTGCTGATGGAAAATTCAACCAGATCATCATCGCCATCTTTCCCCAACTTCCCCGAAAACCAGTTTGAACGACCTATGAATTCCGCAACGAAACGAGAAGTCGGATTCTTGTATATGTCTGTGGGTGAACCTTCCTGAACGATTCTTCCTTCGTTCATGACAATCAATGAATCACCGAGACTCATCGCTTCTTCCTGATCGTGGGTTACGATGATGGTGGTCGCATCAACTGCGGACAAAATCTGTTTCAACTCGATCCGGAGTTCCTGACGTAATTTGGCATCAAGAGCCGAAAGTGGCTCGTCAAGCAGCACAACTTCCGGACTTGTGGCGAGTGCACGAGCAAGCGCGACACGCTGTTGTTGTCCGCCAGACAATTGGCTTGGACGACGGTCAGCCAATCCTTCGAGTTTGACAAGTCCAAGCATTTCGCCCACCCGGTCATCAAGTGCGCCACGATCAAATTTTCGCCTTTTCAAGCCATAGGCGATGTTCTGTTGAACGGTCATATGCGGGAAAAGTGCGTAATCCTGAAACAGTAGCCCCACGTTTCGTTCGTAGGGCCGTTTGCCCAGCATACTCTCGCCCGAGATCAAAACATCACCCTCACTCGGATTCTCAAAGCCGGCAATCATGCGAAGAGTAGTCGTCTTGCCGCATCCCGAAGGGCCCAAAAGCGACAGAATATCGCCCTTTCCCAGACTGAAAGTGACATCCTCCACCGCCGTGAATCCACCAAATCGCTTGGTAACATTTTTCAGTTCAACAACTGCCATCGAACTACTACTATGACCTATAGACCCCGCCACCGATCACGCGCTCAAGTCCAATTATCCAATCCAATACCACAATCAATACGATTGTAAACAACATCAGAATAACCGATGCTGCAGCGATTGTGAGGTCGAAATTCGTGCGCATCATACTCACCATCGCGACAGGCAGCGTATATGTATCGGGAGATGTGAGAAACAGGCTCACCGCAACATCATCCATGGAGAATGCAAAGGCAAATACCGCACCAGCGATCATGCCCGTGCGCGCAAGTGGAAATGTGACATCCCAGAAAGCCTGCCATTCATTGGCGCCCAATGTCATTGCGGCTTCGGTAAGATTTCTGCGGATGCCTGTCAGCCCGGCAAGTGTCGTTCGCACCGTATAGGGAAATGTGATGATTATATGTCCGGCGAGTAGACGCGGGTATCCCTGAAACACACCGATCAATGCGAAAAACAAAAGCAGCGCGAAACCGACGACCACTGCTGGAATCACCAAAGGAGAAAGAAACACCGTTTCTATCGCTTGCTTTCCGGGAAAGTCATAACGATCAAGAACAATGGCAGCACTCACCCCTGCAAAAGTCGATACCGCAGCCGCAATGACTGCGATGATCAGACTCGTTTTCAACCCGTTCAGGTAGTAAGTATCCGAGAAGAATCTCTCATACCAGTGAAACGAGAATTCAGTCGGTGGAAATCGCCCCAGATAACTACGCGCATCGAACGACATCAGGATGGAGACAACAATCGGCGCGATCAGAAATACCAATGTCACCGCGATGATCAGCCACACAAGCCACAGCCCAAGATTGTCAATTTGACGGTTTAACGCATTCATTTTCAATACTTGACCAAGCGTTTGCTGACGACGTAGGTCACCCCGTATATGATTGCAAGTGACAGTACAAGCATGATGATGGAAATTGCAGAACCACTGGGGTAATTGGAGATCTCACTGAACCTCGCGTAGATCAGATTAGAGACAAACAATATTTTTCCTTTGCCAAGAATCATCGGTACCACGAACGCGGAAAGACACAGCGTGAACGAAATCAGAAACGCCGATAGCAATCCCGGAATGCATAAAGGAACGGTAATGGAAAGATGCGCCATCCATCGGGACGCGCCAAGCGCCTGAGCGGCTTCACTGAGTCGTGGGTTGATGTTCTGGATTGTTCCGAGCAAGGTGATTGCCGCGATGGGAACCAGATAGTGAAGCAGTCCGAATATAACGATCAACTCGGTATAGAAACGACCGTTCATTGACACACCGAGTAGGCCTGAGAGGATTTTCGCAATTCCCGTCGGACCGAAAGTGAGCTGAAGGGCATACACTCTGATCAGCGTACTGATAAACATGATACCAACCAAAAAGCCAATCGCTATCTTCCGCCAGATCGCACGCAATCGCCGTGTGATGAAGTAGGCAATTGGAAATCCGAGTATGAGTCCGGTTATGGAAGCGATCAGACCGATTCGAGCGGTTTCAACGAAATAGTACAGATAATTCGTATTCAACAACTCGGCATAGTTGAATAGCGTGTAAGGTGCGTCTTTGGCTGCTCCGATACGGCCGGGTTCGAAGAGGCGAAAACTTTCCTCTACAACATTGGCGAGCGGCAGGACTAAAAATGCAAGTACGATACCGATACCCGGCACCATTAACAACACTGCACCACGATAATTCTTCATCGTCCCTCTGTGAAATCAGAGATGAATTGCGGACGCGCGCGCAACTGATCTGGACAGCTCAAGCGGCTTGCATCTGTCTGGCAAGTGACACACGCCTCACCTCAGTACCGAAAATGGAAAAAGTTCATGGAGTGCAAGCCGCGAGTCAGCGAGCCAGCACCCCATAGACTTCAAATGATACAGACTTGTAACGACTTATAGCAGCGGGACAACGTCGGTTTCAAAACGCTTGTTCCAGCCATCCAACTCTTTACCCAAATGATCCCAGTCTGGAATCACCGAATATTTCTCGGCTTCCTCTCCCGAGAACCGCAGGTGCTCGATACCATGTTCGGCAGTGCCGTTGACAGGAACCTCGCCGACTTCCTGATAGTACAGTTCGCTGTTTTCCTTGTTGATCGTATAGTTGGCCAAATCGAATGCAAGCTCCTTGTTCGTCGAACTGCTCAACACCACCCATCCGCTGACGAACAGCATTGTCTTGAGCGACTCGTCCGTTTTTGTCAGGTGCTTCAACTTGGTTCCCTTGACGCCACTGAGTGTTCCCTGATCGACGAAAGTAACACAAGTCTCGCCAGTCTCCAATGAAGTAATCACGTCAGAGGTATTCGCTGAGACACGACCAATATTTCCAGACTTGGCAAGTTCAACGAGAAATTCCCATCCAGGATCCATATTGAATTCGTCGCCTCCTCGCGCTTTAGCGAGTGCGACAACCTGGAGGTTGGTATTCAAGGTCGGGTTTGGCCACAAAATCTGCCCATTCAATTCCGGACTAAGCAGATCGTCGATATGATTGATTTCGATCGGGCAGTTATCCGGCGCGTAGGTGAAGAAAACACCAC
This sequence comes from Arenicellales bacterium, assembly GCA_951813075.1. Taxonomy (GTDB): domain Bacteria; phylum Pseudomonadota; class Gammaproteobacteria; order Arenicellales; family JAJDZL01; genus JAJDZL01. The sequence continues at coordinate 1,330,905 of OX638343.1, forward strand.
TCGTGCCACGAGGAATGTTCTTCCAGTTGCCGTCCGCATCCTTCGAGATAAGGCTCTCCGGAACGTCTGCAAGATTCGGGCAATCATCCAGCGTCACCGTTTCCGCCCAGCCTTCGCGGATCATGGACAGAAATACCGGACTCCAATTGTCCACCAGGTCATAAGGTGGATTCGGCCATGCCGCTTTAATTTTTGGAAGAATGGATGCCGCACCACCGGAGTGCAAAGTCCAGTTGATGTCACTCTTGCCCCAGTTTGCCGCAATCTTCTTGGTATTGTCAATCCACGGAGGACCCCAGTCAACCACCGACAACGGCGATGAACCCAATGCGTTCACAAAAGGAAACGACATGGTTGCAGTTGCAACACCACTCGCTGCTGCAGCTTTGAGCAGTTCACGGCGGGTTAGATTAGTCTTCATCATATTTTCCTCTCTGCCATTAAATTTTTATGCTTGTTACTCCTGATCAACAGTTGGTAAGCCGACATATTGGTATCGATTCCGCAACTGACACTTTAGAGCATTCGCAACTATTTTAAGTTGTATACAAATGGTACTTTATATAATTTCACGTGTCAACGGACAGAATTTAACCGACAATACTCTAGTTCGATAATCAGAATCTTCGGACATTAATCTTGTAATTTCGCATTGATGAGCAATATCAAAAAGATCGACGGAACATACGATTCAGCGGCTGAACCCCAGGTGCGGCGCGAGACGTCCAAAGACCGACGTAACCGGATCTACAAAACAATTCGCGAGCGCATCTCGTTACTGATCTATCCACCGAATTCTGTAATCGGTGAAACTGAGCTTGCGGGTGAATTCAACGTGAGTCGCACACCAATTCGAAGTGTTCTGCAGAGGCTTCATTTCGAAGGGCTGGTACAGATTCGCACCGGCGTCGGAACCGTCGTCACCGATGTTGATCTTAAAACAATGAAAGAGGTGTACGACCTTAGAATGTCATTGACGGAACTTTCGGCAGAACTTTCGCCAATTGAAATCACCGAGGAACACATACTAGCGATGGAATCCATGCTTGAACGCGCAAAAAATCTGCATGGACGGCGAGACAGTATGGGTTACGCGCTACTCTGCAACGACCTCCATGAAGTGTTGATGTCGTTGATCGGTAGCAAACCTCTGCAAGAAATTTCCGATAATTTGTACTACCGGTCAGCCAGAATCTGGTTGACCATGCTGCCAAATCTCGACTGGGATCAGATCGTAACCGATCAGGAATTGGAAACTTCCGAAATGCTTGCAGCGATGAGACGCAATGACCTGCGAGGGATGGTGCAGGTGCGACGGTTTTACCTGCATTGCGTTCTCACCCGAATCAGTGACTATCTGCAAGGCAACAACAGTTTGTCATCGCGTGATAGCCTTAAGATGTCAGAACGCAGGATGCAACGAGGCCGCGACTGAATCGCTTGAACCTTCCCACTCACTCACAAATTGTCATATGCGGTGGCGGAATCGCCGGCATAAGCGTTGCCTATCACCTGACGCAACTCGGACTGACTGACGTTGTTGTTATCGAGCGCCACCAGTTGACTTCAGGTACCACGTGGCACGCTGCTGGCCTGATCATGCAATTGCGTTCATCGCATGCGCTTACCGAACTGGCAAAATACAATGTCGAACTTTATTCGAAACTCGAATCTGAAACAGGCCATTCTCCCGGATTCAAGCAAAACGGTACACTGGGAATCTGTCGAACCCATAATCGTCTGTACGAAACCAAGAAAGTCGCGTCGATCGCTAAATCGTTTGATATCGAGGCGCATATTATCAGTCCGGCTGAAGCCAAAGTAATTTACCCTGCTGTAGATACCAGCAGATTTGTTGGGGCAATTTTCATTCCCGGAGACGGACAGACCAATCCCGTGGACACAACCATGGCACTCGCTGCGGGAGCGCGCCAGCGCGGCGCACGGATCATTGAACAGTGCAAGGTCGGAACATTGGGAAGACTTCGTTCGGGAGAATTCGAGATCAATACCAGTGCCGGAGTCACTCGGTGTGAGACACTGGTACTGGCTTGCGGTTTGTGGACGCGTGAGCTGGCAGCCCAGCTTGATGTAAGGGTTCCACTACATGCTTGCGAGCATAGTTACATCGTCACCGAACCGCTCGCAGCGGCGGTGCCAGATCTTCCGGTCCTGAGAGACACGGACGGATGCAACTATGTCAAAGAGGACGCCGGAAAGTGGCTTGTCGGTGCGTTTGAACCCACCGGTAAACCCATTCGATTCGAGAATATACCGGATGACGTTCCTTTCATCGAACTGCCGGAAGACTTCAATCAGTTTGAAATTGCATTCAAGCACGCGAGCGAACTCTTGCCGGACCTGAGTAACGCGGGTATTGCCAGATTTCTCAACGGACCTGAAAGTTTCACCCCGGATCTGTTGTTTGCATTGGGTGAAGCACCGAATCTTTCAAACTTTTTCATTTCCGCTGGATACAACTCCGAAGGAATTGAACTGAATCCGGCAGCCGGCAGGATTCTGGCTGAATGGATCGCAAACGGAAGACCGCCGATAGATCTGGGTGAAATCGATATCGCCCGATATCACCCGTTTCAGGCAAATTTACGTTACTTGAGGGAACGCAGTGCGGAGGTGGTCGGCCTGCACTATAAGATGAATTGGCCACACAGGCAGAAATCATCATCGCGCAATATCCGCAGGAGTGTTCTGCACGACAGATGGGCGGCACTGAATGCAAATTTCGGTGAAGCGCTGGGGTGGGAAAGGCCAATGTGGTTTGCGGAGCGGAATCAGAGTACCAAAGATGTCTATTCGCACACCCGTCCTAACTGGTTCGAGTACACCGCTGTGGAATGCGCGACCGCGAGAAATCAAGGCATTTTAATCGATCAAAGTTCGTTCGGAAAATTTCTGGTCCAAGGAATCAACGCTTGCGGGTTTCTCCAAAGATTATGTGCTGCGGATGTCGATGTTCCTCACGGCAAAATTGTATACACGCATATGCTTAACAACCGGGGCGGCATCGAAGTGGATGTCACTGTCAATCGTCTGGACGACAACCAGTTTCTGCTTGTAACTTCAGCAACAACTCACCCGAGAGACAAAAATTGGATCAATAGAAATATGGGTGATCATGAAGATGTGATCGTGACCGATGTGACCTCGAATTACACCGTGCTATCACTGCAAGGCCCTGCTTCCAGGGCGATTCTAGCGAAAGTCACATCAGCAGATCTTAGCGATGAGGCTTTTGCTTTCTCAACATCACAAAGAATCGAGCTTGGTTATGCCTATGCTATCGCCAATCGACTGACATTTATCGGTGAACTGGGTTGGGAGCTGTTTATCGAGACAGATTTTGCGCAGCACATATTTGATGAAGTCATACGTGCCGGGCAGTCTGAAGGATTACGACCGGCAGGGTATCACGCACTGGAACATTTAAGGTGTGAACAGTCGTATCGGGAGTTTGATCTCGATCTCACTCCCGATGACACCCCTTTTGAGGCCGGATTGGGCTACACCGTCGCGCTGGAAAAGAAAGTAAACTTCACTGGACGCGATGCACTGCTGCGACAAGCGAGTCAAGAACACCTCGACAAGCGTCTGGTTTCATTTAAATTGGAAAACCCGGAACCTGTCCTATTTGGTGAAGAAATTATCAGACTCAATGACAACATTGTCGGATATGTCTCGTCAGGCGCTTATAGTTTCAATCTGGGCACGTCCGTGGCCTTGGGCTATGTCCATCACCCGGGTGGGGTTACCGAGGAACTTGTCGCTAACGGAAACTGGGAAATAGAGATTGCGTGCCAGTGTCACCCGGCAATAGCATCACTGCAACCGTTTCTGGATCCGGCGCGCAACCGGATCCTGAACTGATTTCAGGCTGATTCCCTGAAAGAGTGATGGTTCTTGTTCGCCATTACATTACGAATGATCAAACGAATCCAATTTCGGTAAAGAATCTTCCCGTTATCTCGCCAAGTGTTCGCAATTGAGGGCAAAATCTCAGACTCTGGAAACCGTGGCAATTCGACTGAGTTGTCAAGTGCTTCAAGTAGATCGGACCTATAACGGCCAAGCCTTTGCTTGGCTTCGTCATTTAAATAGTTGAGCGGATATTGCGGGTAATCCGGACGTTCGCCGTTGGTAAAGCGCGCTACTTCCCGGTGGAATTCCTTTAACAAGCTGACTGCATCATATTCTGGATGCCCCTGCAGGAAAATCCACTTGAATCCGTCCGAACTTACTGCGATATCAAAATTGGCATCCTGACTGAATGCCAGAACCTCGATACCAGCGCTCGCCAGTTGCGTAGCTGTCATTTCAAAAACATGGGAGCGCGGCGTATCAAAACTACTCGCCATACCTGCGACCAGAGGATGGTCAGATTTCACGATATGATGCGAATAAACACCCCACCTTTTATCTGGTGCGCATCGGATCCTATGAATCCCGTGAAAAAGATCGATCACAGCGTGGGATGCCAGACAGGAACACATAACCGTCGGTACGCTTTCGTCAGCCCAGAAAATCACTTCCTCAAATTCGGGCCAGAAATCCTCGGCTCTTATGTCTGACTCACCAGGGTTCGCTCCTGTCAATACCAGACCGTCCAAACCGACAGACTGGACATCCGGGAAAGAGTCGTAAAATCGGTCGATGTAACGCCGCGCTTCTGTGTTTCGGTTCTGCCCTGACACTGCAAAAGGATGAATATGAATCAGGCATTTATCAGCACCTGTTGCAAGCAATCTCAAAAACTGCCGCTCAGTCGCGCGAAATGCACGATCGGGCATCATATTGAGAAATCCAATATGAACTTCGGGAAAATTCAAATTGTCCACTTGCTGCGGGGGAACAATTTCAAATCCTTCCGCCTGGAGTCTGTCCCAGGAGTCCATTTCTCTGTTACGTAAAAGTGGCATCAGGAAAATGCTCTTAGATCGTCAGTCACCTGAATCCAATGTCTCGCAAACAAGATCAACGAAATCCTGTTCATCTCGAACTTGCTCAATGGTATCGGCGGAAATGGTGTAGCCATATCTGGCTGCAATCTCCTCATACTTGGGCCGTCGATATTCGATCAGAGCAGGAAAAATCCACTGCACAAACTCATCTGGATCAATCTGTTGCTCACTTACATATCCGTTTGTTTCCATGTACGTCCGCAATTTGTTGTCGAGAAATTCAGAATCGTAAAAAAGCGGCTTTGGATGTTTGGTCTGTCGATCGATAATAGCGTCCTCAAGTTCGTTGTTGCTCGCCAGATAGATGATCAGGGTATGCTCCGCAAGATGCTCGAACACCCGCCTGTCGTTCAACTCGCATATGCTGCCACTCGAGTCATTGATAAAATGATCATACCCGTAGATTGACTTGGCTTTGCCGATAAACTCGCCGACATCCAACATCGTCTGCACCTCTGCTTCACAGTGCAGTTTCTGGCGTTTCTTGAACTCGGCCAGTGCAAGCCCGCCCAAACTTCGATTTCCCAACTTGCCAACATATTTGGATAACAGTTCCAGATTGTCAAACGTCATGGCGCTGCCGATGAATATCGAATCACTGCGTAAAAGATCACGCAGAAAATCGATTTCCATGGCTTTTTCCTTGATATTGTCCAGTATCGGCTCAAGCAGATAACGTGTTCCTATCCGGTAGTCCGCAGAGAAATGAAACCATGACGTTGACGGCAGCTTGCGCGCCAAATTCGTTTTGCCGACACCCGACATTCCGATCAGCGTAACAACTTTCTGTTGCAAGTCTCGAAATTCGTTGCTTGATAAATTCATGACAATCTGACTCCTGCTAATGTCTCAAACTCCGAGATCAAGTAACTCATCAAGTTTATTTTTTGATTGAAGGTCGTATAAATCGTCAAATCCCCCGATACCGACTGAATCGATGAATATTTGCGGAACAGTCCACCTGCCGTTGCTTCGTTCTAACATTTCTGCTTTTCGGTCGGGATCAAACATCACATCGTACTCGCTGTATTCAAGCCCTTTGGAATTCAGCAGTTGTTTTGCAGCATGACAATAACCACATAGTGGGTTCGTGTAGATTTCGATTTTTACCATGGCACCGCTTCACTTCACGCCGGTATGTCCAAATCCGCCCTCGGCTCTGGTACTAGGATCGAACTCGCCGACCTCAACCAGTTGCGGACGAATTACCGGTACAAAAATCATCTGCGCAATCCTGTCGCCCGGCTGGACGGTAAACTCATCAGACCCCCTGTTCCAGCAGGAGATGAACACCTGTCCCTGATAGTCTGAATCAATCAGACCCACCAAGTTGCCCAGAACAATACCATGCTTATGTCCAAGCCCTGATCTTGGCAGAATCACAGCCGCGACGCCGGAATCACGAATGTCGATCGCAATCCCGGATGGAATCAACTCACAGGCAGATGGTGCAATGACCAAAGATGCGTCAATACACGCCCTCAGATCCAATCCTGCTGCGCCTTCGGTTGAATATTCAGGCAGTGGTATTGAATTCCCAATCCGGTCATCGAGTATTTTGTAGTTTACTCTCTGCATGAATCCGGATAGATATCTGTTCAATCAATTGCTTAGCAATCACTTTCTTCAAAGCCGGACCGAGCGTGACGACTCCGCTACGATCAATCAATTCGAGAGTGTTTGTATCGGAGCCCAATGCCCCGTCCTCACCGCCAACATCATTGGCAGCAATCAGATCGACACCTTTGGCCAGCAATTTTCGTTTGCCCTCGGCAACCAGATTGCCTGTTTCAGCAGCGAATCCAACCGCATATATTCCCGGATTGCGTTTCTTGACCTGCGCCAGAATGTCCGGATTCTTGACGAGTTCCAAGTGTATGGTGTCGTCATTTCGCTTTTTGAGCTTCTGAGACGATGCCGTCGCCGGTCGATAATCGGCCACTGCCGCTACAGAAATGAATATCTCAGCACCATCAATGTGTTCGAGAACAGCCTGCAGCATCTCTCTCGCACTCGTAACGCGTATCAATCGATCGACATTTGTCGGAGAAGGTTCCTTGGCTGGCCCGGATATCAGAGTCACCTCCGCGCCTGCCTTCACTACAGCCTGCGCAATCGCATATCCCATTTTCCCGGAACTATGGTTGGTGATCCCGCGTACCGGATCAATTGCTTCCCAGGTGGAACCTGCGGTTACAACAACTTTGGCACCTTCCAGAAAATCGCTGGAGAAATGGGACTCCACCAAGCTTGTTATCTCGTCGGGCAGCAGCATACGCCCCGGCCCGAACTCCCCGCATGCTTGATCGCCGGTAGCTGGGCCTAAAATCTGAATCTCGCGATCTCTTAGAACACCCACATTGACCCGGGTCGCCGCATTTTTCCACATCAACTGGTTCATCGCCGGCGCAACAGCAACCTGCGCCTGTGTTGCCAGACACAACGTAGATAGCAAATCGTCAGCGACTCCGTGAGCAAGTTTTGCCAGAAAACTCGCACTTGCCGGTGCAACCAAAATCATATCGGCCCAGCGGGCTAGTTCGATATGACTCATACCGGCTTCCGCAGCTTCATCAAACAGATCAGTTCTGACCTGATTCCCACTGACTGCTTGCATCGTCAATGCAGTAATGAACTGTTGCGCATTTCGCGTCATGACGACTCGGACCTCAGCACCGTTCTCGCACAGGCGGCGAACGACTTCCGCCGCTCGGTACGCAGCTATGCCACCGGTCACGCCCAGCAGGATTTTTCGGTTTTCAAGTCCCAAGGTATTTCTCCAAGTGAATTATTCTCGCATGAAACGCAATGTTCGCTTTGAATTTGTTGACTCAATAGTATAGAATGTGGCGCTTTATCGTCCAAATCTCAATCAACCGTAGCGCAAACGCGATGCCAAGAGTCTGTCAGCTTACTGGAAAGAAAACAACCAGCGGAAACAACGTTTCCAACGCAAAGAACAAGACGAAACGTAAATTCTGTCCGAATCTCCATTATCGTAGAATTTGGGTGGAGAGTGAAAACCGCTGGGTTAAACTTCGGCTGACCCAGAAAGCCATGCGTACTATCGACAAGAATGGAATCGATGCGGTGCTTGCCGAGCTGCGCTCGAACGGCGTTAAGGTATAAATTGAGTTCGGAGATCTATCGATCATGAGTGAAGGCAAACAAGAGAGAAAACAAAAACGTGCGAACATCAGACTTGTTTCGTCCGCAGGAACAGGGCACTTCTATACGACTTCCAAAAACAATACCAACGCGCCAGATAAACTTGAACTGAAAAAGTACGACCCTGTCGCTGGTAAGCACGTCATCTATAAAGAAAGCAAGATGAAATAGTTGAATTTGATCTCGCCGGTTGAGGTCATATCAGCGATCTTCATCCCAACCCTCAACGGGTCACGCCAGTTGCGCGTTCAGCCCAGCAGACTGATCACACACAGACACTGCTCTTGAGTCGCATTGAAAAACGCATCAGCGCATCTATTCCAGACTGTTCCGCAAGCTGGCACCACTCGTCCAGCGAATGACGTAAATTTTCATAGGAAGTCGAAGACTTCATGGCGATGCCTCGAAGTTTTTCCTTCATAACATAAACCTGATGCAACTTTTTATTTGATGCGAGGAATTGACGCAACTGCTGGCGGTGCTTCTCGCTCAACTGGTGTTCTTCAGCTGATAGCAATCGCCTGGCATTCTTGATCATTTTTTTCGACTCCCCGGTAGCATGTCGAGACTCGTCCTTCAGCACATCCAATACCACTTCGCGTGCGTAATTTGACATGACCTGGAATCGATTTGTTGCAAAAGCCCTGGCTGTTTCAAAATCGCATTGTCTCTTTTCGCTTCGATATTCCAGAACCGGAATTTTGCGATTGATATTCAGTAAACGCAACAAACTGAAAAGGCGCACATACCACCAGCCAATATCAATCTCCCACTTTCTTGCCGAAAACTGAGCAGACGACGCATACGCGTGATGGTTGTTGTGAAGCTCCTCGCCACCAATTATGATGCCCCATGGAACAATGTTCCGACTGGCATCCGGTAAATCGAAGTTGCGATAACCGGCAAAATGACCAACTCCGTTGATCACACCCGCAGCCCAGAATGGAATCCACAGCATCTGAATGACCCAGATCGCAGCACCCGCAACGATACCGAATAAAACGACATAAAGTGCAAAGAGAATGACGAGTCCACTGTAGTGATGCTTGCCATAGACGTGTGTTTCAAGCCAATCGTTGGGAGTACCTTTGCCATAAGTTTCCAGAATTCCCGGCAAACGGACTGCACGACGATACAGAAAGAATCCACCCCATAAAACAGAATTGATTCCGGTTTGCTGAGGACTGTGTGGATCGTCCTCGGATTCAACTGTAGCGTGGTGTTTGCGGTGAACCGCTACCCATTCCTTGGTAACAATTCCCGTCGTAAGCCAAAGCCAAAAGCGAAAGAAATGACTGAGAAATGGATGGAGCTTAAGTGCTAGATGCGCCTGACAACGATGCAGAAAGACAGTGACAGAGACGATGGTAATATGCGTCAGCACCAAAGCGACCAATACATAACCCCACCAGGGAAGTTGAATAACTGAAAAACTCACTGTTCTAGAGCGTGGCGATGTTAACGTTCCCGATAGACGATTCGCCCCTTGGTCAAATCATATGGCGTGAGTTGCACGACAACACGGTCTCCGCGCAAAATTCGAATGTAATTCTTGCGCATCTTCCCCGAAATATGGGCTGTGATGATGTGATCGTTGTCCAATTTCACCCGAAACGTTGTGTTCGGCAGTGTCTCCAAGACAGTGCCATTCATTTCAATTTGATCTTCTTTCGGCAAAATATACGATTCTTCCCCCGCCCAAGTAGTGTTATTCCGGGTGCAATCCAACCCGAACCAACATGTATTAAAGCATATTTTAAAGTTCACCTCTGTCCTAAAATTGGACTAACAAAATTGGCAATGTTTGTACAACTGACATTGAGAAATCGGTTCATCTCAAATTTGCAGGTGATTCGGGTTTATTGGTTGCTTGGATATCGTCGATTATTGCGTCCAATATTTCAATTTGTCCATGTTCAGTCGAATGTTCTCCTTTGCGGTCTGACTGGACGTATTACAATTCCGTTGATTGAATTGATGGCTATTCATCCCAATTGGCACGGATAATTACACGCCCGACTGGTTCAAATCAAAGATGCTCTGGACAAAAACTTTCCATATCGTATTCGTTGTGACCTGGTTCGCAGGTCTGTTTTATCTGCCCCGTCTTTTCGTCTATCACGCTCAGGCAGATGATGAAATCAGCCTCGAACGGTTCAAGATCATGGAGAGAAAACTCTACTTTGGAATCTCAACTCCCAGTGCTGTACTCGCTCTTGCGACCGGATTGATGCTTTGGTTGCACTATGGATTTGCAGGCACTTGGCTGGTCTACAAATTGGTGTTGGTGATCGTGCTGGTCGTCTACCATATCTGGTGCTGGAAATACCTGTTGGATTTCAAAAAAGACCGCAATGAAAAATCGCATGTTTTTTACCGCTGGTTCAACGAAGCACCTGTCGTTCTACTGCTCGCTATCGTCGCTTTGGTTGTACTGAAGCCAATTTAAAGACGAACCTGCATATGCGGGAACTACTCGGGTTGGTTAAGCAGACAATTTCGCGGTCGGTTTCGGGAATGCCCTCGACTCCAGCCAATCAAGAGACTATGCGCGCTGAACTGGTTATAAATAGAAAAAGTCAGATTTAACCAAGTTTCTGGCAAACCGCGGCGCCGATGATCGGGCCGGACACAATCTGCCGGGCACTGTCATATTGCTGAACGATCACTGCGCAGTTCTGATTATCGTTCAATACCCCGATGTCGGTTTCGTATTCAAGCGGCATACCCCGCCATTTTCCGACTGATTTCAAATCACGCACCACGTTGAAGTTTTCAAGAGTCTTCCCCATATTCTCACCCGATGGCACATCGGTAACGTGTTTCATATCGTAGACCAGAACCCAGACATCGCCATCTGATTCATGATTACTTTTCACGCGGATTGTCAGGTCGCCAGAATCAGATACCACAGCTTCCATGTCGAGTACAAGATCCGACTTTTGTTTGATTCGCTTGTATGCCGTGCTCGCCTTGCTACCGACAAAAGCATATTTGCCATTAACGATAATCTGAGGAGTGTATACACCAATACGACCATTCAGTCTTAGCCGGTTGTAGTCTCTCTGGCGCTTGCTGTAGGCGCTCGAAGAAAATGGATCTCGCCATTTCCCAGCTGATCCATATACCAGATTATCCCAGTAGTCGACATGGAATTCGAGACCGAGAATTTCATCATTCTGCTCTATGATTTCGCCAAGCAATTTTTCGGCAGGCGGGCACGAATAACAGCCTTGTGATGTAAAAAGCTCGAAGACATGCTTTATTTTGGAGTCGGCTGCTACATTAGTCGCACCCAACATCGCTGTCACGGCCATGCTCGCGACAATCAGTGTCTGGAAAAATACCCTTCCAATAAACATAATATGATTCCGTTTCCCAAGCAAACTTTCAATCTTAACAATTCTACTGGAAATTTTGTTCAACGTCGTACTAGTTTCGCCTCAAATACCGCCCAATACCGGAAACATCATCCGACTTTGCGCGAATTCCGGCTGCCGTCTCCACCTGATCGAACCACTAGGGTTCGAACTGGAAGATTCGAAACTGCGTCGCGCCGGTTTGGATTATCGGGAATGGGCTGACGTTCGGGTTCACAGCACGTATTCGGATTTCGTGGACAAATGTGGTAACGGTCGTAATTTCACTTTCTCGAAATTTCATTCAAAATTCTACACCAGCGTTGACTACACGCCGAATGACAATCTCATATTCGGTTCAGAGGTGTCAGGGCTGCCAAAATCCATCAGATGCAGTGAAAATCCCGAACACCGACTGAAGTTGCCCATGTTGCCTGATAACCGGAGCCTTAACCTGTCAAACGCGGTCGCAATCGTAGTCTATGAGGCGTGGCGACAGAACGGATTCACAATGAATATCTAGCAACTCACCATTGACCGGAGTTTTCCATCGACAACCAGGGCTCCTGTGGTGGAAGTGCCGCTCCTTTCTGTAAAAGCTCCACTGATATGCTGTCGGGCGACCTGACAAACGCCATTCGACCATCGCGCGGCGGACGGTTGATCGTAACACCACCTTCCATTAGTCTGTGGCAAATCTGATAGATGTCGTCGACTTCGTACGCAAGGTGGCCGAAATTGCGCCCACCGGAATATTGTTCCGAGTCCCAGTTGTAAGTGAGTTCAATCTGCGCATCCTCATCGCCCTCGGCTGCCAGAAATATCAACGTAAATCTGCCGACCTCGTTTTCGCTGCGTCGTATCTCTTTGAGTCCTAAATCATCAACGAAAAACTTAAGCGATCTATCGATATCCGATATACGCAACATAGTGTGCAGATACTTCATCATTTACTCCAATCCAGTTGAAAATTTTGTCATGAGTTCAGGAACTCCTTGCTGGCTATCGACACTTTGAGTCATGCAATCGATTCTGTCTCGCCTAATTTCGATCTGCCATCTCACGAAAAGTTGCCTCAAGTCCCTGTCTCGCGCTTGGAAATCGTAATTCGATGGATAATTCCCGTAGCATCCGATTGTTATCGATTTTACGTGACTCGCTCAGATATCGGACCAATGCGCTACTGTGAGACTTCAGATCGGCCAGCTGGGATGATTCGATAACCTTGGGTAACCCGAAGATCTCTGCAACCAGGTTCATGTATTCGACCATTTTCAAGGGCTGTCCGTCGGACACGTTGAATATCCCCTCTGCATTCGAATTCGCTGCGGCGATACAGATAGCGGTCAAGTCATCAACATGAATGCGGTTGAGAAATCCGCTGCTACTGGCAGGCGGCAAGGTGATACCTTGGCGGAGTCTGTCGAGTGGTACTCTGTCCGGGCCATAAATCGCACCGACTCGCAGTGTCACCAGACTGACTGCATTTTTTCTGGCCCAGTCTGCCGCGAACAACTCACTGTCAAGCCGACGCTTGGCACGGTCTGTCCGTGGATTGACCGGAGAGTCTTCATCAACCCAAGCTCCCTGAAAATCTCCGTAAACACCCGTCGTGCTGATCAAAACGAATTTTTTGGGAACGTCACCCAAGATGTTGTTCAGAAAGTTCCGAATCCGAGTATCTTTGGTTCCGTCTGATGGAGGTGGAACCAGATATATGACAGACGCCTCATCCCCTGTCAACACAACCGGTGGCTGCAGTGTGTCGAAGTCGACTTGCACAGAATCGATGTTTTGAATCGGAACTCGTGAGCTTGCCGTGATGGCAACTACACGTCTTTTACCAGTTGCGAATTTTGCCGCTATTCGGGTTCCGGTATATCCACAACCCGCAATAACGATTGGTCCGTAGCTTTCCCGATCTGATTTGGTTCCAACCATGACAGTCATTTAATCGCGACGCAATCGCTCAGAAGTTGCAACTGGACTCGGGTAGCGAAACACAACCAGATACGATGATCCGATAAACGTGAGTACAGTTGCGATGATCAGGAAATTAGCAGCACTATCGCCAATGATGCCTGATGTGATAGCCACGAATACAACGAGTATGGAAAACTCACTGAGCTGACCTAGCCGGAAACCAGTCTCCCAGCCTGTTTCACTCTCCTCACCAAACGAACCAAGAAGAAATCTGTAGACCGTTGGCTTGATTGCGAGTACCAACGCGGCTAAAACGAGTGACGGGACAAAGACTTCAGCAAATGCAACACCGTTGAAATGCGCACCCATTGCAACAAAAAACAGAACCATGAAAAAGTCACGAAGAGCCTGCAGACGTTCTGCGATATACCGCGCTATAGGGGATGCCGCGACTGCCACACCTGCTACGAAAGCGCCAATTTCGTGCGACAATCCAAAAACAACCGCTGCCAGTTCTCCCAAACCCAGACACCAGCCGATGATAACCAAGAAGAGATATTCTCGAATCTGCTCGAATTTGCTGAGCAATTTGCGAATCACAAAGTACTCCATCAGAAAAGCAATGGCTACAAAAATCGGCAAGGTAAAAACCGGTAGAAAACTCCTGAAACCAATTTCGCCGGTGTGCCCGAGTCCTTGAATGATCACCAGTGCAAAAATTGCCAACAGATCCTGTAAAAGGAGAATTCCGATCACCAGTTCACCGATATGCCGGTGATGAAGCGCGGTCGTCGGCAAGAGTTTGATACCCATGATGGTACTGGAAAATCCCGTCGCGATACCGGTGATCACTGCTTCGATCGCAGAAAACCCGAATAGGAGAGCAACGATAAATCCAACAGAGAAAAATGCGACCGAAGAGATCAGGGTGACAGTCGAGACAGACTGGAATATCTTCAGCAGCTTCTGTGGATAAAGATCAATGCCAAGCAGAAACAAAAGGAAAATGATTCCGATGCTCGCGAGGTTCTCCACCTGCGTGAGTTCTGGGATCAATTTAAGACCGCCTGGACCGATAATCGCACCCAGAATTATGTATACGACCGGCAGGACTTGCCGCGTATAGAGCGCAACAGTTCCCAATAGCGCTGCGCCTACATAAATCAGGAAAATTGAATCTGCTATCAGCTCCTTCTCCATCGCACCTACCTAGTGCCTGCTCGATTTGATTCGCTGCACCTGTCAACAGTGCGGCAATCGTGATTCAGTCAATACACGATCACGAACCAGAGTTTCTCCATTTAATGTTGCAACCAACACTCGGAATTTGATCCAATGAAATCGCAGCACCCGCTAACAGCGCTTCGGAGGCGTTTCTCAAGTCTTCACCTGTAACCGGAATTTGATTGCCGGGGCGACTACTGTCGAACTGTCCTCGATAAACCAGTTTTAGATCTGAATCAAACAGATAAATGTCTGGCGTGCAGGCAGCGTCATATACTTTTGCGACCGCCTGAGTCTCATCATAGAGATAAGGGAAAATATAGCCATGCCTGACGGCATCCGAAGCCATTTTATCCGGCCCGTCCTGGGGATGTGAAACGACGTCATTCGCGCTGATTGCGATCACTGAAATACCTTTACCCGCGTATTCGCGTGCGTAATCTGAAATGGCTTCCTTTATGTGGATTACATAAGGACAATGATTACAAATGAACGCAATCACGACCCCGCGTGATTGCTCAAAATCAGTCAACGACGTATTTCCAGAGGGGAAATTCGGGTTGGTGTTCGGTAGTGTGAAATCCGGTGCACGAGTTCCCAGTTCCAACATGTTTGAAGGTGTCTCAGCCATAAATATTTGATTTATAAAGAATCAGTTAATCAATGTTGATTCGGTTCGTAATCTTCGTTTGTTTGGAAGATTCTTGCACCTTAATTTTCTCAACCGGTTCGCGTCTCGCCCCTTGGCGAAATCACAAGCAGATAAATCGCCATCAGCTACTACTTGTAGCTCATGTTGCCAACTTCCATCAGCATTACGGTCTTGCACCAGTAGGCGATCAATCTGACACACTTACCACGAGCAATAATTTGATGTTCAATCTGTTGCATCAGGCTAGGGATTCGCAATATTGGTTATTCCAATGAATATGAACGCTGATACCACTGAAACTGGTTCATTCATTTTGCGAAAATGACACCCAGATGGCAGCGATTCGCACGTACTTCGACGGTGTTCAATTCTGTTTTGTGTTGTACCCCAGTTCACCTTGTTAAGTCAAGTTCGGCGGCGCTAGCTGATGACAGGGAAAGGCGTCACCGGGTGCGAGTTTTGATTCTTATATACTTAAAGAGGGCTGTTACACAACGCTCGAAGTTGCCGTACGATGTGATGCGGCCGGTCAGTGGCGGCGATCAATCAGCGCACTGGCTTCAGAACCTGCAGACGGCAGCAGATGCCAAGCACGAATATACTTTGGAAAGCAATGAAAAAAGTCATCACCTCAACACAGGCGATCAACACCTGCGAGAATATCAGAGGAACAATCCGAAACTGCCCGGCGAACCCCAGAGTCAGGCGTGGATAGTTAGTAGATCATGAAAGCAATCAAAATCAGCGTTTTCTTTTTCTTATTTTCTCTCAATATCCCTGTATTTTCGGGAGATTTGACAATTTTTCATGAAAAAGCATCTGATTCAAGATTGAAGATCGTCGACCATACGATGTGGAGTCGCTTGTTATCGAGCTACATAGACGAGCGTGAAGGATTGAATTACTTTCGCTACGGTGACGTGAGTGAGGAAGATTTGGAGATTCTCGACGATTACCTGCAGATGCTAGAGTCTGTTCAGGTCACCGATCTCAATCCCGATGAACAGTTTGCATACTGGATCAATCTCTACAACGCGTTGACGATTTGGGTGATTCTTGAACACTATCCAGTCGAAAGCATCCAAGATATTTCTTATGGACTGCTGACAAGGGGTCCATGGAAAGAAAATCTGGCGACAGTTGAAGGTGTTGATCTTAGTCTTGACGACATCGAACACGAGATTCTGCGTCCGGTTTTTCAGGACAACAGAATTCACTACGTGGTCAATTGCGCGTCAATTGGTTGCCCGAACCTGCAGTCGACAGCATTTACCTCGAATAACCTTGAAGACCTTCTTGAGCACTCGGCTGTACAGTACATCAACCATCCCAGAGGGGCAAGAATTGAAGATGGAGAATTGATTGTTTCCAGCATTTATGATTGGTATGAAGAAGACTTCGGTGACAGCGAAGAGGATGTCATTGAACATTTGCTTGACTATGCGTCAAATACACTGGAGAAACAGTTAAGCGGATTTGATGATATCGATGACTATGAATACGACTGGGCTCTCAACGAGTGACGTCATGATCGATCAGCGGCATATTTCGGTGATCATTCCAGCATTAAATGAACAGGCATCGATTTCAAAGGTTATCAATGAAATTCCGATCTACGTTGACCAGATCATCGTTGTTGACAACGATTCTCAAGACGCGACGAGGGAGCTTTCTGAAAAAGCAGGCGCCCGGGTTGTCAGTGAACCGAAAAGAGGATATGGAAGAGCATGCCTGACGGGGATAGAGGCAGCGGGAAATACCGATATTTTCGCCTTTATCAATGGCAGCTACAGCGATTATCCAGAAGATCTAGACAAACTGATCAGACCTGTTGTTTCGGGAAATTGCGACCTCGCAATTGGTTGCCGACAGGATGATTCATCGTTTCCTCGTGGTCGATTTACCCACCAGAAGTGGGGTACTCAACTGGCTTGTTTAACCATTAAGTTACTACACGATTACAAATTCGAAGATTTGGGTCCTATGCGGTGTATTTCACGCCCCGCTTTGCTGGCCTTGCAGATGCAGGATGAAGATTTTGGATGGACTACAGAGATGCAACTCAAAGCGGCAATATCAGGCCAGATCATTTTGCAAGTGCCTGTACAGTATCGAAAAAGGGTGGGCAAATCAAAAATTTCCGGTACTTTGGGAGGGTCTTTAAGGGCAGGTTGCAAAATCTTCTACTGGATATTCAGGTTGTCGTGAATCGTCAATCACCCTTGGTTCATTTCGTTTTCTCACCGAACGAGGTTCTGACAACACGGATGTACTCTATCTCAATTCAGCCCCGATGCGTTCGACCACAGCTTATTTGCCTTGTCCGTGATGTGCCGACAATTCGCTCGATTGTCGTTACCCGCATATTTAACAGCATTCAATTTGATTTCCAAGTTGTCACCCATTGCAGATTCTAGTTCCGATCCCATGGACAAAAGATTCTCCCGTTGTTGTTCAGCCAACTGATCTGCCCAAACCGTGCGCTTTCAATATTCCTCTCGGTCAGGTGGAAATCGCCCCCTATCGCAGTCCACTGTCAATCCGTTTGCCATGAATGCGGACTGGTCTTTGGCTTCATTCGATTTATCCGATCGGACTATTTGGATTCCGTGATTCTAAAACGCCCAGACCGATAGTCAACGAAAACGGCGATGGCGATGCATAGGATCTGGAATATTTGTGCGTATTGTGAGACCTGATAATCGGACAAATTTGATTGAGGCAAATGCAGACCGATGACATAGGAAAGCACGATAACGACTGAGGCCGTCCAGGCCCAAATACTTGGCCAGATTACTGCAAAGGGTAGCACCCAAACCAAATACCACGCGTTCAGCACCGGGGAGAGTATCAGCATCAAGCCGAATATCCAGTCCATACGGGGTAAGTCGGCTGAAAAATGCGATTTCTGGTATTGAACAAAGTAATAAATGTACCACAATACAAACAACAAAGCGCTCGCGTATCGAGCTATTGGATCGGTTAGCAAATAAGCCAGCAAAGAAAATAGCGGCGCATTGAACAGCCAGTTTCTCGCGAAATATTCGAGAATTGCGAGATCCGTATGCTGTTGATTGAGTATGAATGGCAGATACATCATCAATACAGTTGCAGCAATCAGAATCCAATAGCGAAAGCGCTGTCTGAAAAGAAAAAATGGCAACGCGGCAAGCGCAAAGATTTTCGAGCAGCAGGCAACTGCGATCAATATGCAACCCAGAGCTGAGCGGCCGGTTTTCCGAGCGAGCAGTGCAGCTAGCAGTAAACTAACGCCAATGACATCAGGATGCGCGGTGAAGGCAAACTCCTTGATCACCAGCGGACACCACGCGTAAAGCAACACGATTCGGGCGGGTGCCAGTTTCCCCAGCATACATATGATGGCAAGATCAAACAGAACGACGATGAATTGCAGGAGATCAAGATTGACCGGTGAGATGATGTGAGACAGTACGAATAGGTACTGCAAGACCGGTGCGTAAATCGTCGCAAGATGGGGATTGTTGACTCCTGTCAGCAATGCATTGCATTCTGCAGTGAGATCGTTGGCTAAAAACAAAGATTCCGGAGCAATACCATAAGGCGACCCGTAAGTGACAAAAAGGCAGGCGTCGAGCAGGTATCGATAGTAGTCGTCTTCTAAAACAGGCTCTCCCCATATACCGATCAATCGGAACACAACAGCCCAGAAAAAGACCGTTTTGAAATTCAGATCAAATTGATTTGCGGTCAGCCAGTACCAGTAAAGCAGGACAACTGTCGCAGTGAAGATGAAACCGACCAGGAAGGTGAATAGATCGAAACCTGCAGAGTCTCTGGACAAAATTCCTTGGATAGCGTAAGCAATTGCGAGTACCGCGCCGACGAATATGGATGAAACAAAATTCTTTTTCGTTGGTCCTGAATGTTTGTCCATGCCAATGATTGTACAGACAGGTTATGTGCATTTTCGTTCTATAAAACTTTGAATTGCATGTGATCGTATGCGGAAATTTAGCCGATACTCTGTCTGACAAGACTGTATCGCGTGCAATTTTCAATTTGTGACGGGTACCGGTGCGACAGAATTAATATCAATTTATCGCTAAAATAAAGGTAGGGTTCAATACAAAAAGCTTTGCTATCCTGAGGTAATCCATGACTTGCTCAACCAAACAGACCACTCGAACTACCGCCATTGTTGTATTTTGCAGTTTATTCGTCAGTGCAGTTGCGTTTGCTTCCGGCGATGGTGGAGGAAAAGGCCAAAGCGGTGGCAATGGCGGCAATGGTCATCAGCCGGTGCTCTTGGTTTCAAAGGGAACTTACGAATTAGGAAAGAAAGTGTTCTTGGAGCATGTGGTATGTGATAGCTGCATTTATGCTGATCTGGAACTTACTCCTGAAAGTGTAAGCGCATCCTGGAAAGCAATCAAAAAGGATTTGCGCAGATCAGGCGACATCGGATCCAATTTGGCGCGCAAGGAACGAAAATCAGTCCAGTTGTTCATGCGCAAAAGATTTAACCTGTAGTCCGAAACTGAATTCCAATCTGAAGGGGTGAGATGGCCAGAATGTCCGCCACGTCAAAAGACTTGATTTCTTGCGGTTTCGTTGCTTGATTCCAACCACTGAAGTCTTGCCCACTGCTCCACTCCCCCGGCATGGTGCTTTTTATCTCGTGCAAAAAAAAACCTTGGGTGACGTCGTCGGCTGGCAATCCCCACCAGCTGATGCTCCTTACTTGAATCGGCGTTGCGCTCTTGCCTCTGAAATTCAGTACTGGTCAGAAAATCCGCATCATTCTTAATAATTGACGCTCTGATTTACCTCTATCGGTTCACCCAAAGACCTTGGCAGTTGATATCAGAGAACAACAAACGGGACATTGTTTGTCCTTTTGTATTCTGACTTCCTGCCATTCCAACCGGCTGGCATCGTACAGAAATAATTTGCCATGCGCACTGGTGCCAACACCTGCAATAATCTTTAAAACCTCAGTCGCCTGCAACGCACCGATGGTGCCACAAACTGAACCCAGAACTCCGGTTTCGCTGCAACGCTCGACAGGTTCATCTTCAGGAGCATACAAACACCGAAAGCAAGGGCTGTCCTCAAGATCAGGTCGATAGACAGCAAACTGACCATCCATGCGAATCGCCGCCCCTGAAACCAAAGGTGTCCGGGTCGCTACGCTGGCTTCGTTCAACGCGAATCGAATATCAAAATTGTCAGTTGCGTCAACGACAACATCAGCCAAGGCCACCTGATCATACAGTGCTTTATCTGACATCTTTCGGTCAATTCCTGTAATCTTGATTTCCGGGTTCAGCGCGGTGAGCGTTTGCGTCGCTGACTCAACTTTCGAGATGCCAACAGATTGACTTGTATGCACAATCTGCCGCTGAAGGTTTGAGAGATCGACCTGGTCGAAATCATTTAATACGAGATGACCGATTCCGCTGCCTGCGAGATACATCGTAACAGCAGATCCCAAACCGCCCAGACCGACAACTAAAACATTGGCATCGATGATTCTCTGCTGACCCTCGATACCGAATTCGGTCATCATGATCTGACGGTTGTAGCGCAATAAAATGGAATCGTCCATCGTATCAGTTTATTATGTAATTAATAATCGATCACTCCCGAGATACTGCATTCTGACAACGATGTCAAAGCTGACACATTTCAACGAACAAGGGGATGCGCATATGGTTGATGTGGGCGAAAAGCAACCCACACCCCGTCGAGCTGTCGCAGAAGGGCAAATCCGCATGTCATTATCCACTCTTGAACAAATCATGTCCAGTTCCAACAAAAAGGGCGACGTGCTAGGGGTAGCTCGTCTGGCGGGTATCATGGCGACAAAAAGGACATCGGAACTTGTGCCGCTGTGTCATCCGCTATCCCTGACCCATGTCACTGTCGATCTCGAATGCAATACTGAAACCTCCAGCGTCCACTGCCGAGCAACCACCGAAACCCACGATCGGACCGGGGTGGAAATGGAGGCGATGACGGCTGTTCAGGTGGCACTGCTGACCGTGTACGACATGTGTAAAGCAACCGATCGCGGAATGGTTATCGAGTCTGTTCAACTGGTCGAAAAATCCGGCGGGCGTTCGGGACATTGGAAACGCAAAGATGACTGAATCTCATTTGAATGACAGCTGCATGGCGGATTTTGATGTTGCTTCAACGCCTTATGAGGAAGCACTGTCATCAATACTTCACAGAATCACACCAGTCGCTGAAACAGAACGATTGGCGATTCGGGATGCTATTCACCGTGTCGTCGCCGAAGACATCTACGCAGATCAGAACGTACCGACCGACCGGAACTCGGCGATGGACGGTTACGCCTGTAGATATTCCGACCTGGCAGAAAAGAACGCCGAATCCAGATTGCGCCTGGTCGGGACGTCGGCCGCCGGCAGTCCGTTCACAGGCGAAATCGATAAAGGTTGTTGCATCCGAATATTTACTGGTGGTGTCGTGCCGGATGGACTGGACACGGTTGTGATGCAGGAAGACTGCAGTATCAGTGAAGATGTGGTGACAACAACCAATAGCCATCGGCTGGGGCAGCATATCCGGCAATCCGGTGAGGATATCACCGCAGGTGAAATCGCATTGAGTAAAGGGCGGACAATCGGGACAGCTGAACTGGGGTTACTTGCATCGGTCGGTCGCGCAGAGGTATTGGTGCACCGAAAACCCAGGGTCGCATTTTTCTCCACCGGTGATGAGTTACGCGCGGTCGGCGAGAAATTGAATCCGGGTGATGTCTACGACAGTAATCGCTACACACTGTATGGAATGCTTCAAAGTGCCGGGGTTGAACCGGTTGATCTTGGTGTCGTTCGCGACGACCTGGAGCAGACAATCGCCGCATTGAGAGTGGGCGCATCAAAGGCAGATGTGGTTGTCACATCAGCCGGTGCATCGGTGGGTGACGCTGATTTCGTCAAACAGGCACTCGAGAAACTGGGAGAACTTACGCTTTGGAAAGTCGCCATGAAACCAGGACGACCTTTGGCGTTTGGCAAGATTGACCAAACCTGGTTCTTTGGTCTACCCGGAAATCCAGTTTCGGTCATGGTCACATTCGACAAGTTCGTTCGGCCCGCTCTGAATCGACTCAAGGGCGAAAAACCATCGATCCCGATTCGATTGAATGCCAGAATTGCCAAACCAATCCGCAAACGACCCGGTAGACTCGAATTTCAACGAGGAATCCTCAGTTTTGATTCAAGTGGAGAACCAGTGGTAGAGTCTACCGGCAATCAAAGCTCTGGTGTTCTGACTTCCATGAGCCGCGCCAACTGCTACATCGTTCTGCCTTTGGCGTCGGGCGACTTGGACGCCGGGACAACGGTTACCGTGGAACCGTTCGAGGCGCTTTTATGACATGGTTCGATGACTCATGTCTGATATTGCCAAATGGGACCAGAAGTATCTGCGACGAGAGCACGGGAACGAATTGACGCCGGACCCGTTGCTCGTCGAGTACAGCAATCTATTCGACGCGACGCACACTGTCATCGACCTTGCGTGCGGAACCGGGCGCAACGCAATCTATCTAGCCAAACTCGGTTGCTTTACAGTGGCATTGGACTGCAGTCGGGAAGCGCTTCGTCTCTGTCAAAAATTCGCACAGGAATCTGATGTCCAGATACATGCCGTTGCAGCCGACTTGAATGAAACTCGCTTGCCAGCTGAATCAACCGATGCAATCGTATGTTTCAATTACCTCAACTTTGAACTGGCTGACGATCTTCAGGCGGCACTTAAGCCAGGTGGCGTATTGATGATGAAAACATTCAATCAGAATTTTCTCAACGTCAACCCACGCTTCAACCCTGACTACGTACTCAAGCCGAGCGACTTGAAGAACATGTTCGACAAATTAAAGATTGTTGCGCTCGATGATGAATGCGTTCCAGCTTCCAATACCAAGAGTTTCATTATCGCCCGCAAACCGGCTAGATCCTCTTAGTTCCAGCAAACATCGCCAATCGCTGTAATTGATGTTGTTGGCTTACCCAAAATGTTCACGCACTTGATAGCGAAAGTCCAATATCTGTGAATCTAGCGCCAGTCTAAAAAAATTTTGAATTCCAAAAAAAGTCGCTACAATGTAAGTTTTAGTAGTCGATTCAAATTGTGAACTCAAAACACATCAGGCTCACATCACACCCTGAGAATCGCAACGACGTAGCTTTCCTCCACTGGGGTGCCGCATCTCCTCTTGAACGAGGACCAGTCGTTGGTACCCTCACGCCACAAAGAAACGCGATCGGGGCACACTCCGGTTCCTATTCTGTATACCGAGCTCTGGCTATTGCTGCGGGAACACTTGATCCTGTTCATGTCCCAGATTTAACCGATACTGCGCCTACCGAGATAATCGGACCTAATGTTCAGTGGGCGTCTGCGGAAAAAATTGTTTCGCTTGATCCTTACGGCCATTTGGTCAGCGAAGTGTGGACAGAGAGATTAAGTGAAGGCTGGGATATCAGACCAACAATTGCAGTTACAAAGGCACGACTGAATATGCCGGAGTTTAGCGGTGCGATTAATACTGGCAGAATGAAAATTGATGGAACCGTTCTGACCGAAAATGAAGAAGTCCGCGTTACCAAAGTCGCAATCGAGCCCGTCTGGTACCTTCCGGGTATCGCACAAAGGTTTCTGGTAAGCGAAAGCGAACTGAGACGTTCGCTCTTCGAACATTCAGGCGGAATGTTCACTGAGCTTGTTACACGCAACGACTTGAAGATTTTTCTGCCTCCGATTGGCGGTATTACCGTTTATATCTTTGGCGATCTCTCCGCTATTGACAACCCTGACCGCGAAGTGGCTTGTCGCGTGCATGACGAGTGCAATGGATCAGATGTGTTTGGTTCCGATATATGTACTTGCAGACCTTATTTGGCACACGGCGTAGAGGTATGTGTAGAAACTGCTCAAAAAGGCGGTTGCGGAATTGTTGTCTACAACCGCAAAGAGGGACGTGCTCTGGGCGAAGTCACCAAGTTCTTAGTTTACAACGCACGCAAAAGACAGCCTGGTGGTGACCGAGCAGAGACATATTTCGAACGCACTGAATGCATAGCGGGCGTTCAGGACATGCGTTTTCAAGATCTCATGCCTGATGTATTACATTGGCTCGGAATTGAGCGAATCGATCGGTTTGTTTCGATGAGTAACATGAAGTACGACGCCATCGTGGGTCAAGGAATTAACATCAGTCAACGTGTCGCGATTCCCGATGAACTGGTACCGGAAGACGCGAGTGTAGAAATCGACGCAAAAAAAGCGGCTGGTTACTTCACTAATCAGCCAGTTACTGAAGAAGAGCTCATTGCACCAAAAGGACGAGAATTGCATGACTATTAATTCTGACTCTCAAGCGGTTGCATCCATACTTCGTAATCCGCAAGAGATTCGTAACCGTTGCAATGAAATTCTTGCGATGGGAGAACGCGGAGCGCTTCCACATTTTTACGTTCACACAGATAAGCTGGATGACGTCGCCGGTATAGTTGCGGACGTGACCAGGCAACGATATCCCGGATGTGATATCCCGATTCACAGCCGCTGGCGTCACTTCGAAGTCGGCGGTATCGATCGTTGGAAGCAACTGGCGTCCGAGATTCCCACCGAAGAACGAGCTCGCGTCGCGTTAGATCTAGTCATACCAAGCGTGCTTCTCGACGCCGGAGCAGGAGATACTTGGTGTTACCATGACTCGGAAACTGACCTCGTGTTTTGTCGTTCAGAAGGAATCGCTGTTGCAAGCTTCCACGCATTTGCAAGTGGTGGTTTTTCATCCGACTCTGATCAGCCTCTTCGTACTGATGCGGACGGCTTGCTCAACTTTGACATAATTCAACTGGCTAAACATTTTCAAGTTGACGACACCAACACGATCGAAGGAATTGAAGGCCGAACACAACTACTTCATTCCCTCGGCCAATTGCTCAAAGCCAGAAAGGATATTTTCGGGGACCCTCCTCGACTTGGTTGCATGTACGATTATTTTCTAAACCGCGATAGCGCTCCTGTTGCAGCAGATGTTCTGTATGTGATATTGGATACCATTGCACCGATCTGGCCAGGGCGTATCCAGTTGAGCAGCACCAATCTAGGTGATGTCTGGAGACACAGTGCAGTTCGCCGGGAAGATGAAACCGATCGACTTGTTCCATTTCACAAGCTCTCACAGTGGCTCACCTATTCGCTCCTCGAACCGTTTGCAGATGGCGGCATCCACGTACAAGAATTGGACGCTCTAACCGGACTTGCCGAATACCGTAACGGCGGACTTTTTATTGACGGAGATGTACTTGTACCACGCGATCCACAAGTCCTCGATATCGAACATCCCCCGGAATCTGAAATCATTGTTGAATGGCGCGCACTAACGGTTGCTCTATTAGACAGATTGGTTCCACTTGTCTGCGATAAGTTGGCACTGAAAAAAACAACCCTATCGCTCGCGGCGATGCTGGAAGGAGGAACATGGGCTGCTGGACGAAGACTTGCTAAAAGTTTTCGCAGTGGTGGGGGACCTCCATTGCGTCTGGTTTCGGACGGAACTGTGTTTTGATTGTTGATTGGAGGAAAGACCGTTGGAAAACGTCACAGTAATCGATCACCCCTTGGTGCAACATAAACTTTCTCTCCTTCGAAATAAGGAGACCGATACATTTACATTCCGGTTGCTGTTGCGCGAAGTATCTTTACTGCTCGGCTATGAAGTGACAAGAGATTTGGAGCTTGAATTAAACACTATTGAAACGCCGCTGGCAGAGATGCAAGCACCATTTTTAGCCGGTAAAAAACTTGCCCTGATCTCAATACTGCGTGCCGGAAACGGACTGGTAGATGGACTTCTCGATTTGATTCCCTCAGCACGTGTCGGTCACGTTGGACTGTATCGGGATCCTGACACATTGGTCGCCGTGGAATACTATTTCAAAGTACCCAGTGATTTGAGTGATCGACCCGTAATTGTTGCAGATCCGATGCTGGCGACCGCAAATACAGCAATAGCAGCCGTTGACAGAATGAAAGATGCCAACGCTAGCAAAATCAAAATGGTTTGTTTACTCTCTTGTCCAGAAGGCGTTGAGGCATTCACTACCGCCCACCCAGACGTACATGTATATACGGCAGCCATAGACGAAAGACTTAATGATCATGGGTATATCATTCCTGGGATCGGGGACGCTGGTGACCGACTCTACGGTACCAAATAAATCTGATTAAATGACGAATGCGGGAATTGAAAAGAAATGAAAGCAAATTTATTGGCTCAATTATTCCGAAAATGCGGATCAATCGGAAGTATCGAAGTCAACCAATTCCTGAAGAGGCGCTATCACGATAAAAGTTTCACTTACAACGGAATTTCTCTGTCACGTGTGAATCCGTTGTTGATTTTGAATATTGTTGACAGAGTGGGTAATAAACATTCTTAAGGCAATTCATCTAGCAATTATGTACAACGGAGGGTATCAACGTGTACAAGTCAACCAAGTTATTGATAGTTTCATTGGCGACGATCGCATGTACTGTATTCGGCATCGTCGAAGCGGTCGCTGACAAGATCAAAGTCGCGGGCATTTACACTCAGCCTATTCAGCAAAAGTGGGACGCGCGGTTGCATGAGGCACTTAGCAATGCAGAAGACCGCGGTGACATTGAATACGTCTATTCGGAAAAAGTGTCGAATACGGACTACATCCGAGTGTTAAGGGAATATGCTGAAAGCGGTGTCGCACTGATCGTCGGCGAGGCATTTGGGATCAGCCGGGAGGCCAGAGAAGTCGCCGATGATTATCCAGATGTCGCATTTCTGATGGGCGACTCGTTTGGACCGCATGGTTCAAATTTTGCAGTGTTCGACAACTATATTCATGAGCCTTGCTACTTGATGGGAATACTCGCTGGATCAATGACCAGTTCTAACCGGATCGGAATGGTTGGAGGTTATCCAATCGGTGAGGTGAACCGTTTGTTTCATGCTTTTATGAATGGTGCTCGATCAGTCAATCCTGAAGTTGAGTTCAAGGTGACTTTTATCGGGTCATGGTACGATCCACCGAAAGCAAAAGAAGCTGCTTTTGCGCAGGTCGAAGCTGGTGTAGACGTTCTTTATGCTGAACGTGCAGGCGTGGTAGATGCAGCACGCGAAAGCGGTATCATCGCATTCGGTAATGTCAATGACATGAACAAGGAAGAAAACGGTACGGATGTCGTTGTTACCTCTGCATTGTGGCATATGGATGCTGCGATCAGCAACGCGATTCAAGAAGTCAAAGATGGTAGATTTGGTGCGGTCGATTACAAGGAATGGACAATGATGCAAAAAGGCGGTGCCAGTCTTGCGCCCTATTATGAATTTGAGGATCGAATCCCAGCTGACGCAAAAGCTAAAGTCGAGCAGATTGCAACGGATATTCTAGCTGGCAACTACGTCGTTGAAATTATCGACGATGAACCAAAATCTACCTACTGAGGATAATTCGGCAACTTTGGAAGAAATCCTCAAGCTTGACGGAATTACCAAACGATTCGGAAATCTGACAGCCAACGATGGCATCAGCCTGTCGTTGGCTGTTGGGGAGATACTTGCCGTACTCGGAGAAAACGGTGCTGGCAAGACAACATTGATGAACATCATATTCGGCCACTATGTGGCCGATGAAGGGAGCGTAGAAGTACGCGGACAGTCACTGCCACCAGGATCTTCAGAGGCAGCGATTAAAGCTGGTATCGGAATGGTTCACCAGCACTTTACGCTCGCTGAGAATCTAACCGTGCTGGAGAACATCATTCTCGGGCGCGAACCTCTTTTTTCAATCCGACAAAAACTATCGGCTGGTCGGCGCAAATTGCGTGCTTTATCCGAACAGTTCGGACTTGACGTTCAGCCCGACACACTAGTCGGTGACCTTACCGTTGGTCAACGACAACGAGTCGAAATCCTAAAGGCGCTTTATGCAGACGCGCAAATTTTAATTCTTGATGAGCCGACTGCTGTATTGACGCCACAGGAAACAGAAAACCTTTTCGCTACTCTGCGTAGCTTGGTCAAAAAAGGAATGTCTGCAATCATAATTTCCCATAAACTCAATGAAATTCTTCGAATCAGTGATCGAATTGCTTTACTGCGGCGTGGAAAATTGATCGGTGTTGTAGATGCCAAAGATGCTGACCGAGATCAACTCGCAGAAATGATGGTCGGTCGAAAAGTAACCAGACCGAAAACACAGAGCCTGAAAGCTGGAGCAGCCGTCCTGAAATTGGAAAACGTCTCGACTTCCGGGGCAAGTAGCAGCGAAGACCTCAAAAACGTTAATTTGAGTATTCATGCGCACGAAATTTGTGGGGTTGCTGGGGTTGCTGGCAACGGACAGAATTCGCTCGCAGATTTGATTTGTGGTATCCGCGCTCCCTCGTCTGGAAGCATCGAACTTATGGGAAAGAAATTGACTCGATTTGATTGCCGTACCGTCGTTAAAGCAGGGGTTGGTCGAATACCGGAAGATCGCCACGCGAAGGGAATCATTGGTGAGATGGCGGTTTGGGAGAATCTGGTGAGCGAAGACTTGCGACAGCCACCATTCATACGCGGTGCTTTTCTACTCGATAAATCCGCGGGTTGTGATCACGCTGCGTCAACTATTGAACGTTACGACATCCGATGTCCTGGTCCACAAGCTGAAACCCGCTTGCTTTCCGGTGGCAATCTGCAAAAACTGATATTGGCTCGAGGATTGTCCCGACAACCTCGGTTAATCATCGCCAGTCAACCATCGAGAGGCTTGGACGAAGGTGCAATAGCCTATGTACACGGTCAGTTATTGGAAGCGCGAAAGCATGGTGCCGGGATACTACTGATCTCAGAAGATCTTGACGAACTTCTATCTCTTGCCGATCGGATCGCAGTAATATTTCGAGGGCAGTTGCGCGAGATACCAGCCGAAGCGTCCCATGACATTCGTCAAATAGGACTGATGATGAGTGGACAGGAAGCAGTGTGATTAGACTCGAACCGCGAGAGCGAGTTCCAATCTGGCTCGCTGGAATCGCACCGATTGTGGCCATCATTGTCACTCTGGTGCTGTGCTCGGCGCTGATCCTGTGGGCTGGTGAGCCGGTATTTCAATCGTATTTGTTGCTTGTCGAAGGCGCTCTAGGGTCAAAGTTCGCAATTTCTGAAACCCTATCGAGGGCAACTCCGCTGATTTTCACCGGTCTCGCAGCTGCTGTGGCATTTCGTGCAAAGTTCTGGAACATAGGTGCAGAAGGACAGTTCTACTTTGGTGCCCTGGCGGTAACCTGGATTGGTACGGGTCTATTCTCACTCCCACCAGTGTTGATGATTCCCATACTGTTTCTGGCCGGTGCAGTTGCCGGTGGCGCGTTACTTTATGTACCGGTAGTGCTTAAAACGCGTCTGAACGTTGACGAAGTCGTTACTACCCTACTTCTCAACTTCGTAGTGATATTGCTTGTGAGCTATTTGATTGAAGGACCATGGAAAGACCCGATGTCTTTGGGTTGGCCGCAAGCAGCACCGATTATCGAACAAGGAGAACTGCCGAAGCTTTTGGAGCGGACTCGTCTCCATCTGGGGTTTGTAGTCGCCATAGTCGCTGCTATCGCAGTGTGGTTTTTGATGAAACTGACAGTGTGGGGTTACGAAATTCGAGCCGTCGGATTCAATGCGGAAGGAGCATCCTTTGCTGGAATTTCGATCAACAGCACTGTAATCAGGACTGCACTCATCAGTGGTGGATTAGCTGGTATGGCGGGCGTATCTGAAGTAGCTGGGCTGAAAGGTTACCTGACATTGGATCTATCCCCCGGATTTGGATATGCCGGAATCGCTGTAGCGATGCTTGCCCAACTTCATCCACTCGGTGTAATCGCTTCGGCTATCTTTCTATCGGCGATTTTTATAGGCGCTGATTCGATGAGCCGATCGAGTGATGTTTCAAGTTACATCGCGGATGTGGTAACCGCAGTTTCGTTGTTGCTCGTACTACTCAGCGTCATGCTTGTAAGATTTCGAGTCAGGTGGTCGTGAACGAATCATGAATTCAGAGCCGGATTGAAATGGCAGATATTTTCGAAATCTTAACGACCCTAGGGTTCTGGGCTGCGACTTTGCGAATCGTCAGCCCGCTAATCTTCGGAACCTTGGGCGAATTGCTTTGTGAGCGAGCTGGCGTACTGAATCTCGGTATTGAAGGCATTATGACGATTGGTGCGATGGCGGGTTGGATGTGGGTTTTTCAAGGAGGAGATCTGTGGACAGCGGTTCTTTTTGCTGCGTTTGTTGGTGGCATATTCGGTCTTTTGCACGCGAGCTTTACGGTTTACCTCGGTGTTTCCCAGCATGTGACAGGAATCGGAATTACTCTGCTTGCTGTCGCACTCAGCTCATACATTTTTCGAATGATGTTACCGGAAGTAACGACACCGCCTAAGATTGTTCCTTTTCAAATTTATGAAGTTCCACTTTTACATGAGATTCCATTTGTAGGCCCAGTATTATTTAGCCAAACACCGCTGACGTATCTTGCTCTATTGCTGGTTCCTGTCGTGTGGTACTTGCTCTATCGAACACCTATGGGTCTCGCCATTCGCATGGCAGGCGAAAATCCAGTGGCAGTTGAGGCGCAAGGCATTGATGTATTGATGGTGCGAACCGCAGCAGTGGTTGCTGGCTCCGCAATGATGGCGATAGGAGGTGCTTTTCTTACCCTGTCGGCATTCGACGCTTTTTACTTTGGAATGATTAACGGTCGAGGGTGGATATGTATTGCACTAGTGATATTTGCATCGTGGCGACCTGGTAAAGCACTCATCGCCGCATTGCTATTCGCGGGATTGGACGCGCTTCAAGTTCGTGCGCAACAAGTTGGAGGAGCGGTCATACCCTACCAGTTTTTCCTGGCACTGCCGTATTTACTCACCATAGCCGCCATGGTGGTGATGTCGAGACGCACCGCCTATCCCAAGGCGTTACTCAAACCGTTTCGACGCGGTGATAGAATTTAAATCCGAATGGAGGAAAATTCATGATCGACCTACTACTAAGAAATGCCAATTTATCTGACGGCCGACACGGAATCGACATTGCAATTGACGACGGCCGCATTATTGATGTCGCATTCGGGATCGAAGCGGTTGCGAACGAAACTCTCGAGTTGGATAACTGGTTAGTCTCACCACCCTTCGTCGATCCTCATTTTCATCTTGACTCTACCCTGGCCGCTGGACGACCTCGCGTCAACCACAGCGGTACGCTACTTGAAGGCATCGAAATCTGGGGTGATTTGGCGCCGACACTAACCGCGGACGACATCAAAAATAGAGCCCGTGAGCTTTGTCACTGGTCTATTGCCCGGGGTTGTCTTGCGATTCGTAGCCACATTGACGTTACCAATGACTCACTTCTCGCGGTTGATGCACTTCTTGATCTTCGAGAAGAAATGGCGCCTTGGATTGATTTGCAATTTGTAGCTTTCCCTCAAAACGGGTTCTACCGATATGCCAATTCACCTCAAAATCTTGTGCGCGCACTTGATAAAGGAGTGGATGTGGTCGGTGGTATTCCTCACTTTGAGCGAACAATGGCTGATGGTGCAGCCTCCGTAAAGGCACTTTGTGAAATCGCAGCAGAACGCGGACTGTTGGTAGACTTACATTGCGACGAAACCGATGATCCGAATTCTCGCCACATTGAGACACTCGCACAGGAAACTCAACGACTGGGTATGCACGGGCGAGTTACAGGCTCGCATCTGACATCAATGCATTCGATGAACAACTACTACGTGAGCAAGCTACTTCCGTTGATGAAGGAAGCTGAAGTAGCCGCAGTTGCCAATCCGTTGATCAATATCGTCATTCAAGGCCGTCACGACACCTACCCCAAACGACGTGGGATGACACGTGTCAAGGAAATGGTTCAGATGGAGATTCCAGTTGCGCTTGGGCATGATTGCGTCATGGACCCTTGGTATGGACTCGGCAGTCATGACATGCTGGAAGTAGCGCATATGGCTGTTCATGTCGGTCAGATGACGGGTGTAGACGAAATGAATACCATTTTTGACGGTATTACCAAAACCGCCGCTGAAACTCTTCACTTAGAAAACTATGGAATTGAACCCGGCTGCAATGCGGACCTGTTAGTCCTTCAAGCTCGAGATCCCGTAGAAGCGATTCGATTGCGTGCAACGCGGCTTTTTGTGCTGCGTCGCGGTTCAGTTATTGCTCAATCAAAACCTGAACAATCCACCTTGACATTCGGTGACAAAGAACAGACGGTCGATTTTCTCGCTAGACAATAATTGTCGGATCAACCCGATTTGTCGACGCTATAAGAAACTAGAATTTTTCGTACGTCTTTGCTCCAGCATCGAAATTCGGAAGTTACCTGATACCCCAATTAGCCGTAATGCTGGATGTCCAGCAGATTTCTGACACTAGTGAAATTTTCAGCGACGATACTTTCGTTGGTCCGATCTATGCTGGAAATGCGTTGGCCACGGTACGGTCATCTGAATTTGTAAATCTGATCACCTTGCACACCACAGCTATGGATGCCACCATCTAACAGGATGGTACTGGAAATGTTGGGGATCTGGCATCATTGGAAAACTCCGGATTGGCTGCATTTGTCCGTCATGACCTCACCCGAATTGAACGATACGAATCAACTGCTGTGAGGGTCGTCTTATCCGGTGGACGGGGTATGCGAAGCGGCATAAATTCACCATGCTTGAGAATGTGGTCGACAAACCAGGAGCAACGGTCGGCACTTCCAGAGCGGTGTTTGATGCAGAATATTTGCCGAATACTAACGGGGACCGGGCAGGATGACAGTTACTCACCTGCAGAGTCAGGTTTTTCAGACTCAGACAGCGCTTTTTGAAATCTTACATCCCGGTAATAACCCAGTGCAATGATCAGTGACTGCGCAAGAACTATTGCACCGGACAAAGGACGAAATCGGTGTACTTTCGCATCACGGACTATAAAACAAAGACTCGAATTTCGAGCAAGAGGACTAGTCATCAAGTCGGTAATTGCGAGCACCGGGACGTTGCGGATGTATGCGTCGGAGACTGCATCGACAACCGGTTGCGCATATTCAGCAAAACTAACGGCAATCAACAGATCTTTCGCGTTCAATGTGGCAATCTGTTGAGTAAGCATGCCGCCGACCGAATCAAGCAAGTGGCAACGGTACTCGAGTCTGGCCAATCCATAAGCGAGATAAGCTGCGATTGGAAAAGCGCGTCGCTGTCCGATGACATAAATATCGCCTGTGCTGTCCATCATACGAATCGCCTCCTGCAACTTGTCTCCATCAATATCATCTTTCAAGTGCTGCAGTGCCAGTATCGATGCATCAGCGAATTCTTTAAGAATAGCAGCGGAATCCGTTTCCGCTATTTCTTCCATTTTCTGACGGTGATCGTAAATTTGATCACGAAACGTTGGAACCCCTTCAATCAAGCGCAATCTGAAGACTCGTTGCATCTCGGAGAAACCCGAATACCCGAATACTTTGGCCAGCCGAATCAGCGTGGATGGCTGCACACCAATTTGTTGCGCTATTTCTGCGACAGTGTACAAAGCAAAGCGATTTGGATCTTCAAGGGAGTACTGCGCAACTTTTTTTAAATGCGGACTTAATTCCTCAAACTGGTGTTGAATAAGTTCACGCAATCGATCGAAGTCGAGTGGTGCTTCGTTGTCCATCATGCAGCGCTCATTTACATTTGATCCAAGTTGGATTCTATTCCGGTCATTACCTATCAGGAAGTGACTTCGATATATGGCAAATCAAAAAATTTATTCGTCAAAGTTCAAGATTGCTGCTCAGTGTTGTCGCAGCTGAAACCCAATCGCTGTCAAACCCCATTTCTCATTCGCCTTGTCAGACTGTTAATTGTAGTGCAAGTTAAGCGAGTTCATTTTCCGCAAGTTTGCGCTGTCAAAGTTGAAAACATCAATTCTGATCAAATTGGAAATTCATCATCATCCCACAACGACGAATAGTCAAAATTTTCTCAGATTCTTCGCGTCTGAACGTGAAGTTCGATCATTTTCATTCAATTTAAAAGGAAGTATTGACAAATACAGAATTTTTATTCTAAAATTTAGAAATAATGAAATATTCATTTTATACTGTGTATAAGAAATAATTATTCAATTTGATGGGAGTGCAGATGACAGTAGCAGTTGGTTTTGCCGGTCTGGGACTTATGGGTAGTGGAATAGCAAGAAATATTCTTTCTGCCGGTTATTCATTATCCGTCGTTGGCCATAACAAGCGGACCAATCTAGACGATTTGGTCAAGCGCGGGGCGAGAGAGTTTAACACTTACCGTGACTTGGCGGAGCACTGTGACCTGATCATTCTTTGCGTAACCGGAAGCCCTGAGGTTGAAAGCATTCTTTATCCCAAGGATGGGTTGTTGGAAGGCATTCGCGAAGGCAAGATTGTCATTGACTGTTCAACGAGCGAACCTGGTTCGAGCGAACGAATCGCGAGTTCGCTGGAAAAACTGGGGGCATCTTTAGTTGATGCTCCTCTCGCACGTACGCCGGCCGATGCACAAGCCGGTCGTCTTAACACGATGGTTGGTGCATCAAACGACGATTTTGCGCGCGTTGAACCTTTGTTGCAAGAATTTTGCGAAAACATATTCCATATGGGACCTGTAGGTTCAGGCCACAAAACCAAACTCATCTACAACTTCATTACCATGGGTTATGCCGCAATTATTTCCGAAGCCTTTTGCGCTTGCGCAGCTACCGGAGTCGATTTGAAGAATTTTTCCGATGTAGTGGCTTCAGGTGGAGCCAACAGCGGAATATTTCAGCTGATCGCGCCAAAAGCCATAGAATCAGGAGATTGTTCCGGGCTCAACTTCAGTATGGCAAACGCAGCCAAAGACCTTCGCTATTACAACCGAATGATGGATTCCATCCCTCTTTCGGGAAATTTGGGAAGAGCAGTACAGCATGCACTAATTCAAGGTCTTAACCTCGGTTACGCTGACGGACTGGTAGGAGACTTGCTACACGTCCAAGAAAAGCTCAACGGAGTGCAAATCTTGAATCAAGAATCCGGAAACAGCGCTTGACCTACAGCACTGCCTACTAATCACATTGGATAAATTTTAAGAATTGAACCTAGTATCAAAAAGGAGAAAATCGATGGACAATAAATCTGGTAAATCCAACTCAATTGTAAATTCAAAGCGACGAACTTTGTTGAAAGGAGCGGGGGTTGTGTCAGCAGGCATTGCGTCCGGATTCATGGGCCCCTGGGTCTACAACCGAGTGTATGCCGCGGCTTCGGATAAACCAATTCTGATCGGTCTGACCTCCGATGCGTCCGGTCAGTACGCGAACTCTGGTGCGTCAGACCGTCGGGGAATGATGATGGCAGTTGCCGAATTCAATGCAAAAGGCGGAGTGCTTGGGAGGCGTGTGGAAACCATACATTTCGATACGGAAACCACTCCAGCAACCGGCAGTCGCGTAGCTGAACGTCTCATTACTCGCCACGAATGTGCGTTTTTGATCGGCGCAGTCAGCTCAGGTGTTGCCAATGCAATTTCGCAAGTCGCGCAGAAATATGGCACTGTGTATCTCAACACCAACTCAAGCTCGCCGACAGAATCTGGCAAGAACTGTCATCGAGTAAAGTTCGTGTGGGACGGAAATGGCACCAACTTCGCTCAAGCTGCAGTAAAAAATGCGATCGATACATATGGCAAGAAATGGTTGTTGATGACCAACGATTATGTCTGGGGTCACAACACTTCTGCAGCCACCCGTAGCTTGGTGGAGATGTTTGGAGGGGATATTGTTGACGAAATTCTCGTCCCGCAAGGAACTCGAGACTTCTCGGCCATGTTGCTCAAGGTACAGCAGGCTTCTCCGCAAGTCGTTGCTGCTGCAGTCGGCGGCGATGATCAAAAGGCGATGCGTCAGCAAGTCTCTCAACTGGGACTCGGACAAAACATGGCATGGATCAACAACCAGCAGGATTGGCCCGATGTTTACGGTCTGCCGCTGGACAACCTTTTCGGCGTGTTTGGTACGACCTGGTATTGGAAATTGGACCTCCCCGGAGTCGCAGAGTTTGTAGAACGCTATCAGGCTATGTATCCAGACACTCGTATGCGCGTTCCTGGAAACGTTTTCTATAACGGCTATATGGCCACTCGCGAGTTGCTTGGTGCGGTTGAACGGGCTGGTACCACAAATAACGGAAAGGTTATTATGGAACTGGAAAACCTCAAGGTGTCAGCGAGAGACAGAATGCAGCATCATGATGCATATATGAATCCCAATACTCATCAGATGCAGCAGACTATTTATCTGGCCACTGCAAATCAAACTGCACAAGTTCCAGACGATATGTTTACCGTTCTCAGCCAGTCAAGCCCCGAAGATGTTCGAGATAATGGCGCGGACATGACATGTAGTTTAGAATCTCTTGCAGATACCCCCACATACGAAATGTAGTTTCAATCTTTCAGTCTGCCGCTGCGAATTTGGTGCGTGGCGGCAGTCGTTTTATTATGCAGCATCGAATTAGCTTGAGGTTCGTATGACTGTTTCACACATTTTTCCTCATCTTCTTAACGGATTGAGTCTCGGATTGCTATTTGCTCTGATCGCACTGGGATTCATGCTAATAGTCGGTGTTATGGAACTGATCAATTTAGCGCATGGTTCTTTGTTCGCGCTCGGTGCCTATTTTGCATTGACTATCATTGATCCGAGTCTTTCCTGGTTCACAGCTGCTGAAGACTCGTACACCGCATTGCCGTTGATATATCGCTACGGATTGGCATTAATTCTAGCTCCCTTGCTGGTGGCAGTCGTTGGAATGGGACTTGAGTTGTGCATGCGGCGAACCTACGGTAAAAAAGCGGAATATGGGCTGCTGCTGACGTTCGGCGCCGCACTTGTCATTGAAGAATCGATCCGACTCACCTGGGGTCCCACCGAACGCTATTTGCAGGTTCCCGAATTCATGACCGGTGCCATGCTGTTCGCTGGCTTAATCTATTCTAAATACAAACTGTATGCGGTGGTCTTGTCGATCATCACAATTTTTCTGGTCTGGTTGTTTCTGGAAAGATCACCGTATGGGGCAATTATCAAAGCCGGTGCCCACGACAGCGAGATGGTACGGGCACTTGGAATTAATTTAACCAAGCTTCGATTGCTTGTGTTTGGGTTTGGAGCGGGATTGGCCGGGTTTGCTGGAATTGTAATGACACCGATTTGGGGATTAAGGCCGCATGTTGGTATTGACGCTGTGATCCCGGCATTTCTGATTATTGTGGTAGGTGGCATCGGCAGTTTTTGGGGCGCAGTTATTGGAGGAATATTGGTAGGTCTTTCCGTCGGCATCACAGGAGCGTATGCTTCAGATTGGTCATTGCTCTCAATGTATTTACTTCTAATCATAGTTGTTACATTTCGTACCAGAGGGTTATTCGGCAAAAAAAGCATTCTGGAGAACTGACGAATGATTGTTCGCAAGATCGCAGCTCAAGACTGGATTACAAAAGAGATGTTGCTGATATTTGTAATTCTGGTTACGCTTCCGCTTTGGATTGAGCAAATCGGTTTGTACCGATATCTGGGTGTCGAAATTGTAATTTGGATGATTTATGGACTCGGCTTCAATTTATTGCTTGGTTATTCCGGTTTGCCGAGTTTTGGACATGGTGCATTTTTCGGAATCGGAGCATATGCCTTCGGACTTTTCCAGCTGTGGTTTTTCGAAAATTTGTGGTTAGCAATTGTTTTCGCGATTTTCGCATCGTTCATTGCAGGTGCTGCTGTGGCTTGTTTTGTTTCTCATCGACGAGGAATTTATTTTGCGTTGATGACGATTGCATTCGGACAGATTTTCTGGTTCATCGCAATCAAGTGGCATTCGGTCACTGGTGGTGAGGACGGGTTGCTGAATATTCCCCGTGCAGCAGCAGATTTCGGCATATTCGCTTTCGATTTGGATTCGAATACAGAGTTGTTCTATTTCGTATTCATTGTTTTTGTTTGCATCGTTTTGCTGCTGTGGAGACTGGTCCACTCGAAATTCGGAAAAGTGTTGCAGGCCATTCGACAGAACGAAGAAAGAGCTCGCTTTATTGGATACAACGTTTGGTTGTTCAAATGGGTGGCATTTACGCTATCCGCGGCAATTGCAGGTTTGGCTGGGGTCTTGTTTTCGATGGCACAGCAAGGCGCCTACCCTGACGTGATGGCACTTCATGCTTCTGGAATTATTGTCATGATGACCTTGATTGGAGGTGGATTCGTAAGTTTTTGGGGACCGGTAATTGGGGTAACAATCTATTTTCTGGCACGTGATGTTCTTGGAATCATCACGGAAGCCTGGCTGCTATGGTTTGGGCTGGTTTTCGTTCTTACAGTGTTATTCAAGCCGGAAGGAGTAGCCGGAGCCTGGCAGGAATGGCGCAAGTCCAGAACTTCAACAGTTTCGGGATACCAAACCCTGCTGCAATTTCTATCGACGAAGAAGAGGTGACCTTTGGCACCAATATTTAAAGCGAGCGAAGTTCATAAACGATTCGGCGATCACGTAGTGCTCGAGAACATCAATCTCCAGTTCAAATCTGACTGCTTGAGTGGCATCATGGGACCTAATGGCGCTGGCAAAACAACTTGTTTCAATGTTCTGACTGGCAAATATAAACCCGACCGGGGACGGATCGAATTTCAAGGAGAGGATATTACCGGATTAGCACCACACGAAATCGCACGGAAAGGAATTTCTCGATCGTTTCAGACCATGAATCTTTTCAATGAATTCACAGTGCTGGAAAATATTTTGATTGCACTGAAAGAAGTGCGGGAACATGGTTTTGATTTCATGCATTTGCTAGCACGAGAGAGTGAAGTCGCCGCCAAAGCAGAGAAAATTCTCTCCCTGGTGGGATTGTCAGGAAAAGAATACCATCGGACGTCCGATTTGGCTTACGGCGACCGCCGCAGTCTCGAAATTGGCGTCGCCTTAGCGGCTGAACCAAGCTTGCTGTTTCTTGATGAACCGACTTCAGGCTTGGGCGCAAAGGCAACGACCCAACTGCTTGACCTCATACATCGCCTAAAACAGAAATACACCATTGTAATGATCGAGCACGACATGAATTTTCTTTTCGAACTCGCAGACTCAATATCGGTCATACATTGGGGTCAAGTAATTGCGTATGGAACACCTGACACACTTCGCGACAATAAATGGGTAAAGCAATCAATGCTTGGAGAAGGAGCGTGATCCTCGAAATTAACAATATCGATACGTTCTATGGTGATACTCAAGTGTTGTTTGATGTCTCGATGAACGTGGCAGAGGGTGAAACTGTTGCCTTGCTGGGCCAAAACGGGTCAGGGAGAACGACTTTGCTACGCTCAATTTTGGGGTTGACGCCGCCTCGAACAGGAAAAATTCAGTTCGATGGAATCGACATTACTGCCAAAATGACTCATGAGATTGCGAGAATGGGAATCGGCTGGGTGCCAGATGATCGCCGAATTTTCCCCACTCTGACTGTGGCTCGCAACTTGTCGATCGCACGCAAATCAACCAAATATCGATCATGGTCTCTTGGTGAGATTTTTGAAATCTTTTCTGCTATTGAGTATTTGATGGAGCGGGAATGCGAAAATCTGTCCGGCGGTGAAATGCAGATGGTAGCGATTAGTCGAGCGTTGCTCGGTGCACCTGGATTGGTATTGTTTGATGAGCCGACTCAAGGACTTGCTCCCAAAATCGTGCAGGATGTGATGATGGTCATTTCACGCCTTAGGGAAGTCGGAATTTCAGCACTGATTGTGGAACAGAATACATCGACGGCGCTTGAGATCTGCGATCGCGGTTATCTGCTGCACCGAGGAAAAATCGTACACCAAGCCTCGGCTTCGGATCTGCTGAAGGACGAGCGACTATACACTGACTGATGGTGAATTGATTTCATGACAGAGGCAATACTGGAAGTTCGCAACATTGTGAAGATTTATAAACGCGGACTGTTCAACCCAAGCGAGACATTCCGACTCGAAGCCAACTTCACAATTCGGGAATCCAATGTTATCGGTGTCATGGGGCCGAATGGGTCTGGGAAAACCACGATTTTTGAATTAATTACCGGTTCAAATCAACCTAGTTCGGGTTCGGTAATGATATTGGGCAAAAACATTCATAACGTGAAATACTCCGAGCGAGACCAACTCGCAATGCATTATCACCAATCATACCAAGTACGAAGATTCCGCAGAACCAAGCCTTCTTTCCTGCTATCACCTGCCTCACGAAAAGCCCCAATTATTCATCTGTTTGATGAGCCACAATTCAATATTCAAGATGGCTATATCGGATTCATGCTTGATTTTTTCCGCAAGTTGAGAGCACAAGACAAGCTGATTTTCGTTTGTCTACACCCAAATGAACTCTATCACGTTGAATTGATGCGAGAAATTTGTGAAAAATTCCTGTTTGTCATGAACGGTAAAATCTATGAATTTCCGAATTTCGATTCGATGCTTCAAATGCATGAATTTCGAGCGTATCTTGGAAAACTGGCTCCAGACAGCACCAGATCAAATGACTAGCAGGACCCGACTCTCAGTATTAACCGGTGCTGCGGGTGCGATCGGACTTGCAGTTGCACGTAGATTCGCCGCTGATGGCCATCGCGTAATCATGATCGACATCAATCGCGACAAATTGAGGGAAGACGCATCAGCAATAGGTGAATGCGCGGTCCCGTTCGTGCTCGACATAAGCGACTTCGCGGCTGTAGAACGTGCATGCAAGGAAATTTCTGAACAATACGGAGAAGTCGATACGCTGGTAAACAATGCCGGTATTCTATCCAACGCAAAAACCGAAAATGTTTTGCTCGAAGACTGGAAGCAAATCATGGCAATCAATCTGGACGGTGCATTTTTTCTGACGCGTTTTTTACTTCCCGCGATGCGAAAGCGCAGATGGGGAAGAATCGTAAATGTGTGCTCGCTCGCTATGAAAACCGGCGGACTGACGGCGGGGACCGCATATTCGACTTCCAAAGGCGCTCTAGGGGCATTGACATTTTCGCTTGCACGAGAGGTGGCCCGGGACGGAATTACAGTCAATGCAGTGGCTCCCGCCTATGTCAAAACTCCAATGGTCACCGAGCAGCTTACTAATGAGCAACGTCAAAACATTGTTGATCAAATCCCAGTCGGTCGATTTTGCGAACCTGATGAAGTTGCACATCTAATAGCGTATTTGGCGTCATCACAAGCGGGATTCATTACTGGAGAGATCGTCGATATCAACGGCGGGCTGCACATGGATTGAGACTACCGAAAATATACGATGAAATCGCGTAATACAGAAAATTTAACCGAGGTTTCTGAACTCTTCGGTTTAAACGGAAAAACTGTTTTTATACCGGGAGGGTATGGCGGTCTCGGAAGCGCTATCGCATCAGCAGTTGCATCAGCCGGAGCGACTGTAATCATTGCTGGACGCCATAGGGAAAAGGCTGCAACTTTTGCAGCCAACTTAGTCACAAGACAGTTGAAGGTCGATAGCGTTTTGATGGACGCTAACAGTGTAGAATCAATTAATTATGCTGTTGATGAGATTGCTGATCGATTTGGGCGAATCGATATTCTGATCAATTGTATTGGAATCCACAGGGAGCAGTCTTTGCTAGACGTGACGGAGGATGTTTACGATGAAGTCTACCGGGCCAACCTGAAAGCTGCAATGTTTTTGGCGCAGGCAACGGCACGTCACCAAATTGCCGCTGGTAGAGGTGGACGGCAAGTTCATTTGGCTTCAGTTCGCTCGCAACTCGGGTTAAGGAACCGCGGATATTCTGCATATTGCAGTAGCAAAGGAGGATTGATGATGCTAATCAAACAGCACTCGCTTGAACTGGCATCAGAGCAAATCACCGTAAATGGTGTTGCGCCGACTTTTGTTTATACCGAGATGATTCGAAATGTGATGGACAATCCAGAAATCCATGACGAACTGGTCGCAAGAATTCCACTAGGAAGAATCGCCTCTCCCAGCGATGTAATTGGACCAGTTCTGTTCTTCTGTTCGGATGCTTCAGGATTTGTGACCGGTCAAATTTTATATGTTGATGGCGGAATTACGGCAAGTCAATGAATGAGACTATCAAAATCGATGAAACAGCGCGTCTTGAACGCACGAGTTCAATACGCGCATTAGCCGTGGACGCGGTTCAACTTGCCAACTCCGGTCATCCTGGAATGCCCATGGGAATGGCTGACATTGCAGAGATTTTGTGGCGAGAATTCCTAAACCACGATCCAAAAGATCCAAACTGGCCAGATCGTGATCGATTTGTCCTGTCGAACGGGCATGGGTCGATGCTGATCTATGCATTGTTACATTTAACCGGTTACGACCTGCCTCTGGATGAAATCAAATCTTTCAGAAAGCTCGGTTCCAAAACCCCCGGTCATCCGGAATTTGGAATCACACCTGGTGTGGAAGTGACAACAGGTCCGCTCGCACAAGGCTTTTCAAGCGCTGTGGGAATGGCGCTTGCGGAAAAAAGACTTGCAACTCAATTCAACCGCGATGATTGCACGATTGTGAACCATCATACATACGTGTTCCTTGGCGATGGATGCTTGATGGAAGGACTCTCGCATGAAGCGGCTTCTTTCGCAGCTTACCATCAACTCGGTAAATTGATTGCCATTTACGACGAGAATAAGATTTCACTTGATGGTGAAATAAGCGGATGGTTTTTGGATAACACTCCCGCTCGATTTCGTGCTTACGGCTGGCATGTGGTGGAAAATGTCGATGGACATAACCCCGATCAAATCAGGTCGGCAATTAGAACCGCACAAAAGCAGGACGGGCGACCTTCTCTAATTTGTTGCAATACAGTAATTGGCTATGGTTCTCCGAACAAACAGGGTACTGCACAAGTACATGGATCCCCACTTGGGGAAGTTGAAGTTTCTTTTGTTCGAGAAGCCCTAGACTGGAAACATCCACCATTTGTCATCCCCCAGTCCGTCTACGATTCATTCAGTTGTGTATCTAAAGGTGCAATGGCACATGAAAGATGGAACGAGAAGTTAGATTTCTATTGCCAGAAGTATCCGAAACTTGCTGGCGAATTCAAACGTCGCATCGGTGGGGAATTACCAGACAGTTGGAAACAAACTACAGATGAATTCATAAGATCAGTCAGTCGCAGCAATATAAATGCAGCGACTAGAGAGTCTTCGCAGATGGTACTCGAATTCTATGGACCAAGACTTCCAGAGTTGATCGGTGGATCAGCCGATCTGACAAACTCAAATTTGGTGTTTTGGAGCAAATCAAAACCTCTTGACCGCGACAATCCGGATGGAAACTACATCTACTTCGGGGTTCGAGAATTCGGAATGACGAGCATAGTTAACGGTTTGTCATTGCACGGCGGATTCATTCCCTACGGAGCTACCTTTTTAGTATTTTCTGAATATGCACGCAATGCAGTTCGCATGGCGGCAATAATGGGTATACGTTCAATATTTGTTTACACCCATGATTCAATTGGTCTGGGTGAGGATGGTCCTACACATCAAGCTGTAGAACAAGCGGCGACATTGCGTTTGATTCCGAATATGTCGGTTTGGCGTCCGTGCGATGCAACTGAAACTGCTGTTGCGTGGAAAGCTGCAATTGAGCGTAAAGATGGGCCGACATGTCTGTTGCTAACGCGTCAAACCGTACCTGCGAATGAAATAGCATGTGACCGCCTGCCTTCAATTGAAAAAGGAGGGTATGTGATTGCGGAAAGCGATGAAGGCATGGATGCAATAATCATCGCAACTGGATCCGAAGTGCAATT
Source organism: Arenicellales bacterium (assembly GCA_951813075.1). Taxonomy (GTDB): domain Bacteria; phylum Pseudomonadota; class Gammaproteobacteria; order Arenicellales; family JAJDZL01; genus JAJDZL01. The sequence goes on from OX638343.1 coordinate 1,375,168, forward strand.
GGCAATCAATGCAATGAAGTCGCTTGCAGAAAAGAACATTCACTGTCGAGTCGTCTCCTTACCGTCAGTGGATGTGTTTGAGTCGCAAAATCAGGAGTATCAGAATTCGGTGATTCCCCCTCATATGAATCGTCGAGTTATTATTGAAGCTGGAGTTTCTGCGCTGTGGCATAAGTATGCAGGTCCCTCAGGAATAACGCTCGGTGTCGACAGATTTGGTGAATCAGCGCCACCAGAAGACGTTTTCAGGCACTTCAACTTAACCGCAGAAGCTGTCGAAAAAGCCGTACTGGATTTGTATTCATGCAGTCAGTAACATTGAATGACGACTGAAGTGACTTTAAGGAGTTGCCAAGTTCACCGGCAATTTGTTTGTCGGTTTAAAAGCAAAGTTCGGATAAAAATTCGTTTCGGTACTACAACAATTTACGACAAGAATCCTGCACCCTGATAGCGTCCGCTGTCAGTGAAACGCTTCTGGAACATCTCAAGCGATTGTGGGAAATGCCTCTGTTCATGTTTCAGTCGCATTGTCCTACAAATCGACAAGCGGGTGATTGTCGGCGGCAAGCAGCCAATTAGGAGTTGGCTTTCCAAATGAAGACGATTGAACCGATAGACAAATTCGTAATCGCACTCATGAAAGGACCTGCCGCTGAGACTCGCGCGTCTTGGCAGTACTACGTTGGCAGCCCCGTCAGCGCGCTGAACGTGTCGGAACAGATCAGGTCCATCTATCCACCTCAACAGAGATTTTGAAGTCTGCAGGCACAGGATGCATCGATTGTTACATCTGCTCTTGCCTTTGCGAGGTTTAACCTGGAGCGAAACAACCGGGCCTGTTTGTTTTTACCCTGTCGTTCAAGACACTCGACCAGTCCATGCAGACTCCACGGATTTTCGATGTGCTGCGAGGTGCTAACCAGCGCATCAGACAGACCCAGATCGTCCATATAGACTTGTCGGGCTTCTTCGCAATGTCCCTGCTCGAGCAGCAGAGCACCCAGCGCATGGCGAGCAGGTTGCATCCAGCCCCAGGGTTCATCGTATTTCAGATTGTCATCCAGATAGACGGCCCTGCGCAGGCACTTAAAAGCGACGTCATAATTCGCCTGTCGATATTCGAGTTCGCCATTTAGCATCTGCTCGGCAATTTTTAAAACATCCTTGCAAGTATTGTTGAACAAATACCGAGTTTCAGGTACTCGCTCGACCGCTTCGCGAAACTTCTGCCGTTCAGACTCCGCCTGCTGAATTTCACCACGCACAGCGTGAGTAATGCCCTTCGCGTAGCGCCATGTCGCAGTTGTCATTGAGTAAAGTGTTGAATCTTCGGGAAGTGGTTGATCAATAATTTCCTGCCAGCGTCCAAATCGAATGTAAACATGTGCCTTCACCGCGATATAGCCTTCCGCCCAGTCAGCCATGGCGGGGTTTTCGATTCTAAGTAACTCCTCCGGAGCAGTTTCAATTATCTTTTCGGCGGCATCCAAAGCTTCAGAATATTGTCCGAGAAACATCGCGGCGTAAACTTTCAGATGCAGATTATGGATACGCGACAGTGCATTAAAGTTAATTACGCCTTCATTCTTGACATATTTCTGATCGGCAGAAACCGCTCTGTCGTTTGCAAGAACAGCCTCGTAGTAGTGACCGCATCGTACGTCAATATGGGAAGGCATGTGACACAAATGGCCTGAATCCGGGACAAGTTCTCGAAGCTGGTCACTGGCTCTAAGCGCTTTTTCCGGAACGGAAGACATTTCCATCACATGTATGTACATATGCAAGATGCCCGGATGCGGTATTTTTTTCGCTTTTTCGATTCGATCGATGCCTTTTTCCAATACTTCAATCGCCTCTAAAGTCGATGCACCGTCGGATGGCTGACCAGTTCTCAAATTCCAAAGTTCCCATGGTGTGCGCGTCATGAGTGCTTCCGCAAAAAGTGCTGATACGTCGTCATGCTCCGGGTAGGCCTCGTAGACGAGACGCATCTCATCGGCGTAGTCGTCGTTCCAGCGCTGATAGTGTGCGAAGTCAACCGGAGTGGGCGATTGATAACGTGCCTGTAATGCATTGATCATCATCGCCTGCCAGTCCGAAGCAAACGCAATTTTCTGTTTTGCTTCGCGTGAATAGTGATAGGATTGATTTAATTTTTCGACCAGTTCGTCTTTTTGCATTCGAGCCCAAGGTTTGTTGTAGTAAGTACCTGAGGTATAAGCCATTCCCCAGTAAGCTAGAGCGTAATTCGAGTTAAGTTCAGCGACTCGTTTGAAGCATCGAAAGGACATTTCCAGATCAAACCCATAAAGCCAGATCATCCCGCGGTTCAGCCAGATTTCCGGTTCTTTGCTGGTTTTATTGATCGAGTCGAAATATGCGCCTAGGTTATACGGATGCTCCGTGTTCACTTCGTAAAGCATGTTTTTAGGTAATCCAACCGACTCAAAATCGTCTTCATCGCGCAGTATACTTCTTTACTGATCAATAGACGATCAGCCAATTTATCTAGTGCATCAGTACCGCGCATTACCGTAGATAGGTCTACAGGATTGATAAATCAAAAATATTACTGTTTATGTTGACAGAACTTCTCGTCCAAGATAATTCGATTACAGATCCGTTCACGGTTCAGCCCGAGGTGTTGCGTGCTTACCATGAGGACGGCGCAATATTGTTGAAATCCGTATTTGGCGAGCCTTGGATTTCTGATCTTCGCGTTTCTGCGGACCGATCTCTCAGTCAATCGGATAATTATTTTCATCGCCAAAGGGTATGGGAAAATGATGACGTCTGCCGTGAATTTTGTCTTAATTCTTCGGCACCAGCGATTGCTGCTGCGTTTATGGGGTCATCCAAGATCAACCTGCTCTACGATCAAATTTTTGCCAAAACTGCTGGCGATCCGGCAACCCCTTGGCACAACGACCTGCCTTACTGGCCGGTACGAAACGGCCGCGCCATCACGCTCTGGCTGGCACTTGACGTGATCAGATTCAATTCCGGGCCGCTTGAATTTGTCGCTGGTTCACACTTATGGAAAAAATGGTATCAACCGTTCACTGTGAAAAAAGACGGCCGTCAGGCTGCATTTTACGAAGGTACTGAATCAGCATTCGAACCACTGCCTGATTTTGAAGCAGAACGTAACAAACACAGAATTCTGTGCTGGGAGATGGACCCAGGTGATGTGATTGTGTTCGATGGAATGACAGTGCACGGTGCAAAAGCAAATAGCTCGGCCGTCATGCGCAGAGGTTACGCTGTCCGATTTACTGGAGATGGCATGACTTACCATTCTGATAGGGAAGTTAACAAGATCATTGTCAACCCACACCTGAAGGACGGGCAACCGCTGGACAGCGACCAGTACCCGGCTATAAACTTTCTCGAGTAAGAGTACTCCAGAACCCGCGCTGTTCTAGCAGCACTCTGATATAGAGTCGATCTTCAAGGTTACTTCGCGCAATTCATGTCGATAAATTTGAGCAGTTTGATTAAATTGCGGCATGATTTGAACCGGTGCGACCATTCACCTGGCTCGCCCATCAGAGCATCGAATCGATTCGACGTCAAAAGAATTCGATTTCCTCTCAATCGATACCGATTATCAGGTGCTCAAATGATAGAAATGAAACCGGGCTTCAGTGGTTTGATTCGTGCCGGGCGTTGTACGCTGCCTTTTGCTCAGCGGTCGCCTCCATCTGATACTTGTCTTTCCATTCTGAGTACGGCATTCCATAGACGATTTCACGAGCCTCTTCATAACTGAGTTCGTGTCCGCGATCTTCGGCTGCTGATCGATACCACTTGGAGAGGCAGTTACGGCAAAAGTTCGCAAGATTCATAAGGTCGATATTCTGCACCTCAGTGTGAGTGCGAAAATGTTCAACAAGACGACGAAATGCCGCCGCTTCTATTTCAATCTGAGTATTCTCATCCATAGTAAGATTTCCTTTCTAGTTCAGGACTTGTCTGGGGCCTGCGGTATTGTGCTCGACCCAGCGGTCCGCACCATCAGATAGTCGTTCTTTCTTCCAGAACGGCGCTTGTGACTTCAGATATTCAACAATCTTTTCACAGGCCTCAAATGCTTCTGCGCGATGCTCAGACCACACCCCCACCAACACAATCGGGTCACCCGGTGTTATAGTGCCGACACGGTGCAAAATCACGATATCCAGAATTTCATGGTCAGCCTGAACCTGCTGTGCCAATTGAGAAAGATGCCCCTCAGTCATTCCAGCATAATGCTCGAGTGTCATTTGAGTAACCGTGTCGCCTTCGTTCATGTCACGCATGGTTCCAACAAATACTGCCGTCGCACCGAATGATCCAGGAGACAGTGACGACTCCTGTTTGAATACCTCCCGCCAAGGATCGAATGCGGATTCAAGTACCTCGATTCGCATTACTACCCTCCAGTGACTGGCGGAAAAAACGCGACTTCATCACCTTCCTTGATCGTGGCATCAAAATCCGAATACTCCTGATTTATCGCAACCAACGCATTGCCGGGGATCGGTATGTCGCTTACACAATGCATCCATGCGTCTCTCGCTGTATGGATACCTTCGTTTGAAATCAATTCCTCGCGTCGACCAACCCGGTCAGCCAGGCTTGCAAAAAATCGAACTGTGATTGTCATAGCAAACTCGCCTTTTCAGACAGTAAAACTACCCAATTCGCTAGTATATTCGCCCTTGGAAGCGAATGCATTGACCATCGCTCGCTTCAATACCTCGCCGTGTACTTCCGCCTGTTTGCTGTTATCACCACTCCATGCCTTCATCGGCGCCTGTTGCAGAGCCCGCCCATAAGAAAATGTCAGGCGCCATGGAAGATCAACTTCAAGTTGATTCATTCGGTTAAGGTGCAAAGTCGCCTGCTCGTCTGTCTGACCACCCGAAAGAAATGCGATACCACCCACCTCCGAAGGCACTGTTGCCCGAAGACAATCAACAGTCTGCTCAGCAACTTCGTCGACATCAGCCTGTTCCAGACACTCCTTTCCTGAAAGAACCATATTTGGTTTGAGCACTGTTCCGCCTAGCGCAACGCCTTGCTGGTCAAGCTGCTCATAAACAACGCTCAAAGTCTTTTCGGTTATTGCCCGACAGGTTGCGATGTCATGAGTTCCGTCCATCAACACTTCCGGCTCGACGATCGGTACTACACCTGCTTCCTGACACAGCGCCACATAGCGCGCAAGCGCATGTGCGTTGGCCATGATGCAGGCATCTGTCGGAATCCCGTCACCAATTGTAATAACCGCCCGCCACTTGGCAAATCTGGCACCAAGCGTGACATATTCTTCAAGGCGCTCCCGCAGCCCGTCCAAACCTTCGGTAACTTTCTCTTCAGGGTGTCCGGCCAAAACTTTGGCTCCCTTGTCTACCTTGATACCCGGAACGATTCCAATTCGATCCAGATATGATGCGAAAGGTATTTCGCCATTCACCTTCTGACGAATTGTCTCGTCGAATAAAATCGCTCCGCTGATGTAGTCCGAAATTCCCGGAGCCGTGACCAGCATTTGGCGATAGCTCAGACGGTTCTGCTCGGTTGACACAACTCCGAGTTTCTCAAATCTGGAAGTGCACGTTCCGGTACTTTCATCCATAGCAAGGATGCCTCGTCCAGAGGCGACCATTTCGCGAGCCGTCGCTTCAAGTTTATCCAGTTGCATATCGTATTTTCTCCATTCCTTACATGCGTAAATGCGCTATTGAAATTAGTTTAGACCGTGATTATTTTCATTGTATTGGTTCCACCCTTGATGCCAGTGACTTCGCCACGCGTGACGATCAGGATATCACCTTTTTTGATGATTCCCCGATCTAGAAATTCACTCACCGCCTGATGTTCAATAGCGATGTCGGAATCCTCATTCATCTCGAAATCCACCGGATGAACACCTCTGAACATCGTAACCCGCCGCTGGGTAGAGGCGTGCGAAGTCAGAGCATAGATAGGAATTCCCGATAACGATTGTGATAGCCATTTGGCAGTTGATCCTGATTCGGTTAAAGAGAGTATCGCGGTAATATCGTAGTGTCGCGCTGTATACATGGCTGCCATCCCAACCGCCTCTTCGGTACCCGAAAACTGATCATCTGCGCGTTCCACGCGATCCATCGTCCGATCAGTCGACTCCGAACCCCGACATATCCGATTGACCGCTGCCACGACTTTAGCCGGATGTTTGCCGATCGCGGACTCCTGAGAAAGCATGATGGAATCGGTCCCATCAAGTACAGCGTTGGCGACATCAAGTACTTCAGCGCGAGTCGGTGTGGTACTTGTGACCATTGAAGTCATCATCTGCGTCGCAGTGATCACGAATCGGTTGCGATTTCGGGCGGCTTTGATCAGACGTTTCTGCACTCCCGGTAGTTGGGCATCGCCGATTTCAACCGCAAGATCTCCTCGTGCGATCATCACGCCATCCGAGGCCTCAACAATCTCATCGAAATTCTCGACTGCCTCAACACGCTCGATCTTCGAAACAATGCCGCCCTCGCAGCCGGTGGCCAGAAGCAGTTCGCGAGCAATATTCACGTCGACTGCGTTTCGTACGAATGATACCGCCATATAGTCGACATCGATCTCGCCAGCGAAACGAATGTCTTGATGATCCTTGGGTGTGAGCGACTCGGCCGTCAACCCTCCACCTTGACGATTGATTCCCTTTGAATCGGACAATTCACCGCCCACCAACACTTCGGTAGTGATTACCGGGTCGAGAACTTCGGTAACCTTCAGTACGATATTACCGTCATCGACAACAAGAATATCTCCGAGTTTGGCATCGCGCGGAAGATTCTTGTACGTTACGCCGACGCGCTTTTTGGTACCGGCACTCTCGTCCATATCGACATCGAGTTTGAATTCTTTGCCTTCCTGCAGGTTGATTTTTCCGTCCTTGAATCGAGAGATTCGGATTTTTGGACCCTGCAGATCGGCAAGTATGCCGACTGGCTTGTTCAGTAAAGCAGCATGTTTTCGCACCAATGCAATGCGCTTTCGGTGATCGTCGTGCTTCCCATGTGAAAGGTTAACCCGAACGACGTTCAATCCCTTCTCGATGATTCTTTGCATTTCATGGTCCGAATCAGTCGCTGGACCCAGCGTCGCCACAATTTTTGTCTGCCTTAATTCCATTTCCTATCAAGCTGCCACATGCGTATCCGTGTACTTGTCGGCGTGACTCTCCAAAGCCCGGATTGCAGGTAAATCGCCACCCTGCACATACTCGAGGAACGCCCCTCCTCCTGTTGAGACATACGAAATCTGATCCATCATTTCAAATTTTTCCAGTGCCGCCAGCGTGTCGCCGCCGCCGGCAACGGAATATGCCTCGCTCGCTATCACGGCTTCGGCAATACAACGTGTACCCGAATCGAAAGGGGCAACCTCAAATGCGCCTACCGGACCATTCCACACAATCGTTCCGCACCTGTCAATAATCGACCGATATTGTTCTTGTGTCCTGGTGCCGACATCCAAAATCATGTCGTCTGCTGAAACATCTTCAATCTGTTTCTCTCGACTCTCAACATTTTGCGCAAGAGATGGTGCTACAACCACATCTTGTGGTAAAGGCATATCACAACCCGTTTTCTCGGCTTCGGTAAGAATTTTTTCTGCAACCCCCAACAATTGTGGTTCATATAGTGACTTGCCAACATTAAAACCCCTGGCCGCCAGAAAGGTATTGGCAATACCACCTCCAACAATCAAGTGCTGGGACATTCCCGAAAGTCGTTCCAAAGTCTGCAGTTTGCCTTCAATTTTCGCGCCGCCTACGATCGATACAAACGGCAACACCGGTTCGTGAAGTGCTCGGTCAAGCGAGTCGACTTCATGTTGAACGAGCAGTCCGGCACAGGCGGTGTCGACATATTCAACTACCCCGGTCAGCGACGCCTGGTTACGATGTGCGACACCGAACGCATCGAACACGAAAACATCACAAAGATCTGCAATTCGTCGGCTCAGTGATTGATCACAGGCTATTTCACCGCTGAGGAATCTGACGTTCTCACAAAGTGCGACCTGCCCGGGTTGTACGGATACACGATCAATCCAATCCTTGACGAACGTCACATCACGTCCGAGCAGCTCAGAAAGTGAACGGACCACAGGCTCAAGAGAGTAACGAGGGTCGAACACACCCTCCTCAGGACGACCGAAATGCGACACAATCAGAACTGAAGCGTTCTGGTCCAGCGCATATCTGACGGTATCCATCGAGGCGTGAATTCTCTCCATGCCAACAATATCGCCATCCTGCATTGATACGTTCAGGTCTGAGCGAATCAGCACCCGTTTGTCGCGGATGTCAACCTGCTGGAGCTTTAACATATCCGGCGTCAGGAAGCGTTCATGAATGCTGCTGTCGTATCCAGCATTCGATTCGAGAATGCCCATTCGTTATCGTACCAGCAACACACCTTGGCTGCCCGTTCGCCCACTACTCGGGTAGTCGATGCCTCAAAAACAGATGACACTGATGAATGATTGAAATCTACTGAAACCAATGGCTTGTCGTTAAATGCAAGTATTCCTTCAAGTGAGCCTTGGGCTGCTGATCTGACCGACTCGTGAATTGACTCAACACTGACGTCCGACTCAGTTTCCACAGTCAGATCGACCAACGAAACATTCACTGTCGGTACACGTACGGCAAAACCATCCAATTTGCCGTCCAGTTCCGGCAGAACCAGACCGATCGCGGCCGCCGCGCCGGTGCTTGTCGGAATCATGGATTGCGTCGCGGAACGGGCACGCCTCAGGTCGGTGTGAAAGACATCAGTCAGCACCTGATCATTTGTATAAGCGTGGACTGTCGTCATCAATCCAGAGCGGATTCCAAATGCGTCATTCAGAACCTTGGCAATCGGTGCAAGACAGTTGGTGGTGCACGAGGCGTTGGAGACGACCGTGTGTGAAGCATCCAGGATATCGTGATTCACACCATAGACTATCGTTGCATCGACACCTTTTCCCGGTGCAGAAAGCAGTACTTTGGAAGCCCCCGCATCAAGATGTCCCGACGCTTTGTCCTTGCTCGCGAAAAATCCCGTACATTCCAGAACGATATCGACACCCAGCTCACCCCATGGAAGATTTGCAGGTACTCTTTCGGAGAATGTCCGAATGAGGTTACCGTCAACCGTAAATCCGTCTTGCGCAGTTTCAACCGTTCCCGCAAATTTTCCATGAACGGTATCGTATTGGAGCAAGTGCGCGTTGGTCTGTGTGTCAGCCAGATCATTGATCGCGACGACATTCAGATCGGAGTGCTTTGGTGATTCATAAAGTGCTCTCATGATGTTGCGACCGATTCGGCCAAATCCATTGATGGCAACTTTTACTGACATGGTTTGATTTACCTAAATTTCTGAATGGATGGAAATCTGTTCAACGCGAATTCTCAGTTGAGTAGTTGCAGAACCGTCTGCTCTACTGCATCGGTTGTCAGGTTAAACAGTTGATATACGTCTTTGGCAGGTGCGGATTCGCCGAACTGATCCACACCCAACACGCGCCCGTGAGGTCCTGCGTATTTCGACCAGATGGCGGTAACTCCGGCTTCGACAACGACACGAGCGGAAACATTCGGTGGGATGACCGCATCTTTGTATTGCTCGCTTTGTGCTTCAAATACATCGGTGCAGGGGATCGACACAACACGAATTCGCTTGCCAGCCTGTGATAGCGATCGAGCCGCCTCTACTGCCAGTGACACTTCGGTCCCGGTCGCAATAATCAAAGCTTCTGGAACCCCTTCACAGTCAACCAGAACATACCCGCCGTTGGCGATCTGATCGATCTGTGCCTGAATGCGCGACTGTTGCGGTACCCCCTGGCGGGATAACAACAGGCATGTCGGGCCGTCCCTTCTTTCGATCGCGGCCTTCCAGGCAAACAATGTCTCCTGTGAATCACAGGGACGCCAAACCGACAGATTCGGCATCAATCGCAGAGTTGCGGCCTGTTCGACCGCCTGGTGCGTCGGTCCATCCTCGCCAAGTCCGATCGAATCATGCGTCAGCACCATAATGGATTGCACGCGCATCAATGCGGCCATCCGAATTGCGTTTCTGGCATATTCGGAAAACATGAGAAATGTCGCCCCGTAGGGAATGAACCCTCCGTGCAGTGCAAGTCCGTTGACGATCGCGGTCATGCCGAACTCCCGGACACCAAAATAAATATAGTTGCCTTGTGGGTTGGAGTTGTCATTCACGGTGGAACCACTCCATAGCGTGAGATTAGACCCTGTCAGGTCGGCCGACCCCCCGATGATTTCCGGCAGCATGGGACCGAATGACTCCAGTGCAATTTTTGAAGACTGCCGTGTGGCGACGGCTGAATCACCAACCGCGTTAATTGCTTTCGTACTCTCGGATTCCCACTCATTGGGCAATTCACCATTGACCCGACGCATAAACTCGGTTGCAAGTTCCGGGTATGCCTCTTTATACGAAGCGAATCGTTCATTCCATTGAGATTCAAGCTGAGCACCACGAGTAGTGCAATCGAAAGCGTCATAAATTGAGTCGGGAACCTCAAAAGCGGGATACTCCCAACCGAGCTTCTTCCGGGTGAGTGCGACTTCATCGTCTCCGAGCGGTGCACCGTGCGCTGCTGCCGTTGCTTGTTTGTTCGGCGCTCCCCAACCGATGAGCGTCTTGCAGCAAATCATACTTGGCTGATCAGTCTGCTGGAGTGCAGTGACAATGGCGTCTTTCACCTGCATCGGGTTATGACCATCAACATCGTCAATCACATGCCAGCCATAAGCACGGAACCGACCGGCAGTATTGTCAGTAAACCAACCAGAAACTTCCCCATCGATGGAGACGTTGTTATCGTCATAAATCACAATCAGTTTACCAAGTTTGTGAGTGCCGGCAAACGAAGCCACCTCATGAGAAAGTCCCTCCATCAGGCAGCCGTCTCCGACAAAAGCATAGGTGTAGTGATCGACAATCTGATGATTTGGTCGGTTGAACTGTGCCGCCAGCACTTTCTCTGCCATCGCAAAACCAACAGCGTTGGCAAACCCCTGTGCCAAAGGGCCAGTCGTGGTTTCGACTCCCGGTGTCAGTCCGTATTCCGGATGGCCGGGTGTTTTTGAATGCAACTGTCGAAAGCTTCTGATCTCATCCAATGGCAGATCGTATCCGGTCAGATGGAGCAAGGCATAGATCAGCATCGAACCATGCCCATTCGACAGTACAAATCGGTCGCGGTCGCACCACTTTGGATTTGTTGGATTATGTTTGAGTAAATCGCACCATAGCACTTCGGCGATGTCCGCCATTCCCATCGGCATCCCAGGATGCCCGGATTTTGCAGCCTGAACGGCGTCCATCGCCAACGCGCGAATTGCGTTGGATTTTTCCAGACGTGTTGGAGTTATCGCGAGGTCCACAGCATTCAGCCTGCTGCCCAGTTCACCAATAAATTAAAAGGGTTTACAGACGCTCATCCCGATGGATAAATTTATCAAGCGTCGATGGGAGAATCATTGGACGCTGATTATACATTCTGCCTTGAAATTTGGGTTGCCATGCTCGTTTTGTATTCTTGCATAACCGCGCGGATTGGAAACAATACGCGTTGCACCAATCTTGTAGTCAGCAGATTCGTGAGTATGCCCGTGAATCCACAAACTGGCGCCACTATGCTCGATCAAATCATCCATCGACGATGCATAGAAGGGTGAGAATTCCGGCTCGACTCTTTCGTATCGCAGTGACGTCAATGACGGCGCATGATGAGTGACAACAACAGTCTTCATATCTGCGCGAGACGGGGCATTGAGTTCTGACTCAAGATAGCGACGCGATTCGAAGTGAAAGTTTTGCGTGTCGTCGGGGCTGAGCACCCGATCTCCGAATTTGATCAAACGATAGTCATTCATCATATACCTCGCCAGATTCTTCAATTTCAACTCATCGCCACCACTTCGTAAATCGGTCCACAACGTCGCACATAAAAATCTCACGCCGTCGATGTCGACTGTTCGATTGTCGCAGAAGTAGATGTTGGAACCTTCAGCCTCCTCAATGATTGCCTGATGAACTGCGCCAACCTCACCGTGATAGTATTCATGGTTACCACACAGGTAAATTACCGGCACATCCGTGAATTTGGCTTTGGCCCATGCGACACCTTGAGCGCCCAGGTGAATATCACCTGCCAGTACGACGACATCGTACCCGGAGCAAGGGACATCGTAGTTTGAAAACTCCAGATGTAAATCTGAGTAAATTAATATTTTCATTGTCAATCAATGACTGGGGTCAAGTCACTGCGAATCGATTTGCTGGAAGGTGGTTGCGGAAAGATTGCAGGGCAATCACTTGCCCTCCCAATAGAATGTTCCAATAAAGACATGCGACTTTAATCACATCTGTCAAGTATACCATTGCAAGTGGATAGACAACGAATGTCATAGGCGCATTCACAACAAATTCAGGGCTGAATTAGTTTTTGAATGGACTACAAACAATCCGACAATTCGGATGCAATTGAACGATTGTCGGGTAGATTCCGCAGAAATATGAGCCTCTCATAAAAGATTGCTGCTGAATTCGTCCTGTATAATGCAAACCTATGTCAAATCTCTTTGATCTCCCTCCTTTCGCATGGCTTGGTTGACAAATCAATTTCTCATCGCAATGCCATCCCTGACGGATTCGATTTTCGATCGCAGTGTTGTTCTTGTTTGCCAGCATAACGAAGACGGCGCACTGGGAATAGTCGTCAACAAGCTGACAGACCTTTGCTTGAAGGACATACTGACTGAACTTGACTTGGAAGTCGATGACGTTCCAGAAAAAGAAACACCGGTCTATTTTGGAGGACCTGTTCAGGTTGAGAGAGGACTCGTTTTGCACGATTCCAGTAACAGCTGGGCGGCAACAATCGCAGTCGGTTCTGAACTGGGATTGACCATGTCAAAAGACGTTCTTGAGGCGATATCAGAAAAACGCGGACCATCGTGGTGCATTCCTCTACTCGGATTTTCAGGTTGGGAAAGCGATCAGCTTGAATCTGAAATGCAGGAGAATCTGTGGCTTACGACACCGGCTGACAGTTCTATTCTCTTCGATACCCCTATTCACGAACGCTGGCACAAAGCAGCATCGCTGGTCGGAATTGATATTGAGTCATTGTCAACTGTGGCTGGTCACGCCTGACCCCAAAATAATAAAATTTGATTGTCCGGATCGTCGTCCGATTCCTACGTTGATGGCAATTGAATGACCAGATCAGCTAACAAACAGTTATCTGATTCAAGCACCTTGGATTCGACTGAAACCACATTGGAAAAATTGGATTCCGTGTTGGCTTTTGATTACGGCACACAGAGAATCGGTGTCGCCGCGGGCAATCGTCAAGTTGGAACCGCCCAAGGAATTGATGTCGTGATCGTTCGCGACGGAACACCAGACATGGATAAGATAAATAACCTGGTCGACGCGTGGAAGCCCGACTGCTTCGTTGTGGGAGTGCCGTTCACTGAATCGAAAAATAGTACGAGTCTGGTAAAAGAAATAAGGGAATTCGTGAAATTGCTTGAACAGCTCTACACGTGCCCCGTGTTTGAAACCAACGAGAGACTTAGTTCCGAAGAATCTTCAAATCGAATTAGTGCCTTGGAAAGGCGCGTCAGCAACAAAAAGAAATCTGACCTTAGGAATATGATCGCAGCAGAAATCATTCTGGAAACATTTCTGTCGTCCACAGGCAAATTGAATCGTTTGTCATGACCTCGACGCCTTTTGCAAATCGCTGGTCGCACAACTGCTAGGCTAATTCGTATAATCTAGCCAACCAAAACAAATTCCTCTTGGTGGTGGACTCAAGCACCTTTGTAGCGAGAAGTTCATGGCTACATACAATTTAGATCGGACGCGTACGCGAAGCCATAGGAAATGAAAGAGGACCGCCTCGATCAACTACCTGTCGAAGATCTCCTTGGATCAATGGCTGAGTCGTTGAAAGCTTTGCTGGATAACCAACCACTGATTGTGGCTATCCAAACCGGCGGAGTATGGATAGCCGAGCATCTGCATCGGAAACTTCAGATTGAGGAATCAATGGGAGCGCTCGATATTTCGTTTTACCGGGATGATTTCAGTCAGATCGACATGAATCCAAAAGTGCATGAGTCTTATTTACCGGAACCGATTGACGACCGACATGTCATTTTGGTTGACGATATACTGCACACAGGTCGAACAGTGCGTGCAGCACTGAATGAACTGTTTGCATGGGGACGACCTGCGTCGGTCACACTGGCGGTTCTACTGGACAGAGGAAACCGGGAACTGCCTTTAAGTGCGGATGTCGTGGGTCATAGAATGTCACTCAGAAACGATCAGTTCGTTAAAATATCGCCATCGGGCCAACTCACTTATTCCGACTTGAATTATCACTGAATTCCTACCTAATGCCTCAGGACGTACAAATTGACACCGATGGACGACTGAAGCATTTTATTTCCATTCAAGCCCTGCCCCGCAAACTCATAGAAGAAATTCTCGCGCTAGCGGAATCTTACATTGACTTTCCGACGCGCAACATCAAGAAGGTTCCCCTCCTCCGAGGAAAGACAGTCGTCAATCTTTTCTTCGAGCCAAGTACCCGAACCAGAACCACATTCGAAATTGCCGCGAAAAGATTATCTGCCGATGTTATAAATCTGCAGTCCGACAGCATGTCAACGGTAAAAGGGGAAACGATACTGGACACAGTAAAGACCCTGCAGGCGATGCACACCGATACATTTATCGTCCGACATAAAAATAGCGGTGCAGCCGATCTGATTGCCAGACACGTCCCTCCTCATGTTCATATCATCAACGGAGGTGACGGTCGTTATTCGCACCCTACCCAGGCTCTGCTGGACATGCTGACCATCCGCCAGCACAGGCACTCCTTCGAAAATCTTACCGTCGCGATCGTCGGCGACATTCTCCATTCCAGGGTTGCTCGCTCGGAAATCACGGCACTGAATGTACTGGGAGCCCGTGAGGTACGAGTCGTCGCGCCTAAAACCCTCATTCCGACCGGCGTGGAAAAATTGGGCGTGAAAATATATACGGACATGGCGAAGGGACTCAAAGACGTTGATGTAGTCGTGATGTTGCGACTACAAATGGAACGCATGGAAGGTCAACTGATTCCAAGCCCACGGGAATACTATCAGTGTTACGGATTGACTGAGGAAAAACTCAAAAATGCAAAGCCGGATGCTATGGTCATGCATCCCGGTCCGATCAATCGCGGCCTCGAAATCGCGTCGTCGGTTGCGGATGGCCAACGCTCGGTCATTCTCTCCCAAGTCTCCAACGGTATTGCTGTAAGGATGGCTGTAATTGCAAAAATCATGGGCGGATACAGTAAGCAACCAAAACCAGCATCATGAAAGTAACCGCCATACGAAATGGTCGGGTGATTGATCCCGCTAACGGAACTGACACGGTTGGTGACATCTTCGTAAAAGGTCGCCGAATTGTTGATTTATCCGAGGTTTCCAAGGTTTCGATTGATCAGGAAATTGATGCGTCAGGACTGATTGTCTGCCCCGGTTTGATCGATATCAACGCAAAAATGGGCGAACGGGGTTCAAGTCAGTCATCGACAATGCTAACTGAATCCAACGCCGCTATTTCCGGTGGAATCACGACTGCCTGTATCCAGCCCGACACCCAGCCGGTAGTCGATACGCCCGCAATGGCACATATGATTCGCACGAATACCGAACAGCAGATCGGTCCCAATATCCTGCCCCTGGGTGCACTAACCAAAGGACTTGAGGGTGAAACCCTGACAGAGATGGCCGCTCTTAAAGCGGCCGGTTGCGTCGGAGTCAGCAATGCACGCTCAGCGGTTCGCAACACCTTGCTGATGCGCCGTGCAATGCAGTATGCATCGACGTTTGACATAACTGTTTTCATTCATTCATTTGATCCTTGGTTGACTGGCAATGGTCGTGTACATGAAGGTGAAATAAGCACACGCCTGGGATTGCCTGCGGTCCCCGAGGCCGCTGAAACCGTCGCGATCGCAAGAGATCTTGCTTTGGTTGACACAACAGGTGTTCGAGCACATTTCAGTCAGCTTTCCTGCGCCAGATCAGTTGACATGATCGCGGAATCGAAACAGAGAGGACTGAATGTCAGTGCCGATGTAGCCATTCACAATCTATTACTCACGGAGTTCGACGTAGACGGCTTCAATACAATGTGCCACGTTCAGCCGCCGCTGCGAAGCGAAAACGATCGTAGCGGATTGAGAAAAGGTTTGAAGGAAGGAACAATCTCTGTTATCTGCTCCGATCACCGACCCTGTCGAATCGACGACAAACTGGCACCATTTGTTCAGACGACAGCAGGCATATCGGGATTGGAAACCCTGCTACCGCTTACCCTGAAGTTGGTTGAGGAAGAAGTGCTTGATGTTACAGAGGCAATCGCTTGCCTGACGTGCAATCCCGCCAGAGCACTGGGCATTAAAGCTGGCTCCCTGGCAGCGCGGTCAATCGCTGATATCTGCATATTTGATCCTGATCTGAGCTGGACGGTAGATCCGGAAAATATGCTCAGCGGCGGACGTAATACACCTTTTGTCGGAATGGAAATGCGCGGCAAGGTCACGCACACTTTCATCAGCGGGAAGCTGGTTACGGGTTAGGCTAGCGGCTCTGTGAAATCGTAAATTCTATCACCGGCCAGCGTATACAAATCACTGATTGATATGGGAAACAGAGTGTTGGGTGTACCAGCAGCAGCCCACACCACTTCGTGTGCAAAGAGGTCCTGATCGAAAACAGTCTGAATTGGACCGGCAATGCCGACTGGCGCTACACCGCCGATAACAAAACCTGTTTTCTGACGAACAAAATCGGCATTGGCTTTACCGATAGATTTTCCGATAACAGCTGCCAGCAAGTCGGTGCGCACACGATTACCGCCGCTTGTCACAGCAAGTACTGCCTCACCGTCTGCGGTCGCGAATATCAGTGATTTTGCGATTTGTGAAGTCGAACACCCCAAAGTCTCAGCAGCCTGTGCAGAAGTTCGTGTGTCATGTTCGAGATAAGTGATCTCGCACGGAATACTCTTTTCTGCCAGAGCAGATTTGACGCGGACATTTGCGGGGTTCATTGTGATTGAGTGGTCATATATGGACTGGTCAGAAAATGTAGATCAAGAATTCCGGCAAGTATTAGACAACAAATTTCTGCAAGTTGCCTCTCTGAGTGCGGATAAAATATAGGCTCCCTGACGTGATTTGCCTAATCATTCCGTGTCAAACCTATCCCAGAAATCTGAACTGTCGAAAACCATCGGGTTCATAGGCGGCGGCAATATGGCTCGCAGCCTTGTCGGTGGTCTGCTATCCAATCAGTTTGACCAATCATCAATCATAGTCTCTGACCCGATACTTCAAGCACGTCAGTACGTATCCGATCACTTCAAAGTTAGTGTTACCGCGGACAACAACAAGGTTATCGAAAATTCCGCAAGTGTGATTCTGGCGGTAAAACCGCAAGTTATGAAACAAGTACTTCAGGATGCTCAACAATCGTTGCGACAACATCATCCGCTACTGATTTCGATTGCTGCCGGCATTACCACGGACAGCATCGATGCATGGTCCGGTGGAGGTTACGCTATCATACGCGTCATGCCCAATACACCGGCACTGATCCAGAAAGGTATATCCGCATTGTATGCGAACGAACGCGTGTCTGCGGATCAACAACAGCACACCGAATCGATTCTTTCCGCGGTTGGGAAAACCGTATGGGTGGACGAGGAGAGCAAACTTGACGACGTGACCGCGGTTTCCGGCAGTGGTCCGGCTTATTTTTTCTACCTTATTGAAGCGGTACAGGCAGGAGCCGAAAAACTCGGACTTGATACCGAAGTCGCAAAACTTCTGGCGACCGAGACCGCGGTGGGCTCCGCTCTGCTGGCTCAGCAAAGCACCGATTCACCCGCCACACTCAGAAAGCAGGTAACCTCACCTGGTGGTACGACAGAAGCCGCGCTGAACGTGTTGGAATCGGCAGGCGTCAAAGACACGTTTATTCAAGCAATTGCAGCCGCCAAGAACCGTGCGGTTGAAATGTCAAAATACTCTGACTGACTTCGTAATTAAATGCAAATTCCGTTATCACTACAATTAATTTACCCGATTTTACTCATCTACGCATTCATTGCGATTATGCGCGCGCTGATGCAATATCTGGATGCCGACTTTCATAATCCGATATCGCAGTTTATTCATCGCGTTACTGCACTCCCGATAAAGTTCCTACGAATTTTTGTACCAAGATTGCAAGGATCAGATGCGTTGTCACCCATCGTTCTCGCTTTGCTGGTTTCAGGCGCCGAACGCCTGTTGTGGATACACTCAAATGGGATTGGAATTGATATTCCTGCAACTTCGGTTCTGACGATTGCAATCGTTTTGGAGCGGACCATCAACATTATGATCATCGCAATCTTGATCCGTGTCGTCATGAGTTGGGTACCGATAGGAATGCTGAACATAGAAAGATTGATCTACACCGCTACCGAACCGCTGATGGCTATCGCGAGACGATTTCTTCCATCCTTTGGTGGATTGGATTTCACCCCGATTTTGATACTTTTGGGGCTTGAATTGATAAGCTGGATCGGCGTCGGATCCATTCAAGCGCTCGGGTATCAAATATTGCGCTCATAAAGAAATATTGTTTTCTAAAGGTCAAGCGAAAATATGACCGAATCCAACAGCGCAACAAATTCTCCTGGTTCCACTTCTTCTTCACTTCTTACAAAACACAACTGGTTTGAGTCTGTCAAAGGGCTCACTCATCCGCGTTCGGTATGTATGCTGTTTCTCGGATTTTCTGCTGGTCTGCCTCTGCTGCTTGTATTCGGCACCTTGTCGGTCTGGCTTCGAGAAGCAGGGATCGAGCGCGCGACTCTGACATTCCTGAGTTGGGCGGCACTCGGATATTCCTTCAAGTTTGTCTGGGCACCCATAGTCGATCGCATGCCGCTACCGTACCTGACGCGTAGACTGGGACGTCGGCGCGCATGGCTGCTTATTTCACAAATCGCGGTATTCGGAAGCTTGATGTGGACATCATTTTTCGACCCACAATCAGATCTGCTCGCATTGACTGTCATCGGGGCAGTCTGTATCGGGTTTTCATCAGCTACCCAAGATATTGTGATTGATGCTTATCGAATCGAATCAGCACCTCCCGACCTTCAGGCAATGCTGGCCGCGACGTATATCGTCGGTTACCGGGTCGGCATGATAGTCGCGGGTGCCGGGGCGCTGTGGATAGCAGATGTTATTGGTGGTGGAGACTACAGTTTTCGAGCCTGGTCAACTGTTTACCAGATCATGGCGTGTTTCATGATAGTCGGGGTGATTACAACGTTGGTCAACCCCGAACCCAAAACTGACGAATCCTCAACTTCATTCTCCGGAACTTCGGAGTACTTGCGATTCTTCGCCGTGTTTACGCTGGCGGTTGCTGCATTTGTCATCGGGTTTCTGACTACCGGCGACTTGGTCAAGTCAGCGAAGGCGATTGTTGTTGAAAATTGGAGCTTCGTCAATGCCACAACAGCACGACTGATACTCGAATCAATTCGGATGGTATTCAGCGTCGCTCTGGCGGCGGCAGCCGCCTGGGTATTGATTCGCATGCGCGTGGTTAATTTCTCGCATGTCCAGGAAACCTATGTTGCACCTGTTACAGATTTTTTCGTTCGATACGGGCGGCTCGCGCTGATCATTCTGGTTCTTGTCGGGACGTATCGCATTTCAGATATTGTTCTGGGAATCATCTCCAATGTGTTTTATCTTGATATGGGATTCACAAAAACCCAGATTGCGAACTATTCGAAATTCTGGGGATTGATGTCATCTCTTGCGGGCGGGTTGCTTGGTGGTGTCCTGGCTCTGCGGTATGGCGTTCTCAGAACATTACTGCTGGGTGCGGTCCTGGCACCGGCATCCAATCTGATGTTCATGCTTCTGGCGCACAATCCTGTCGAGTTAATGCTTCTATTCGTCGTTGTGGTCGACAGTTTGAGTGCGGGTATTGCATCAGCGGCGTTTGTATCCTATCTTTCCAGCCTGACTAACGTACGATTTACAGCAATGCAATATGCGATTTTCACATCAATAATGCTGCTGCTCCCGAAACTTGTTGCAGGATATTCCGGTACGATTGTTGATGGTCTCGGCTATGAGACTTTCTTTGTCATCACGGCACTGATCGGTTTGCCGGTGATCGGCATTATTCTTGTCGTCGAAAGAATGGTCGCTGCTGATGAGTCAGGTGCTACATCTAAGGCTTAGTAGATAGCGATAGCGACTAACTGTAACTGATGTTGAGCCTTTCTGCAGAAATTGATCGGCCAGGTAGAATCTTGCGCAATAGGCTCAAGTTGCCGGAATAATTCAACGAGATTCTATTGGCAGCAGGCCTTCTATTCAAGACGACTGAAATCAAAGTCCGCGATCACCGGCGCGTGGTCGGAAAATTTTACTTCCCTGTAGACATCCACTGAATCCACTGCCGCCTTCAAACGGTTGGATACGATGTGATAGTCCAAACGCCATCCAACGTTCTTGGCGTAAGCGTCACCGCGATTGGACCACCAAGTGTACTGACCAGGCCGCGAATCAATTAACCGGAAAGCATCTACGAATCCTGCCGAACCGAAAAGCCAATCCATCCATGATCTCTCCTGCGGCAGAAATCCAGAGTTTTTTCGGTTGCCTTTCCAATTTCGCAGGTCAACTGGTTTATGGGCAATATTGATGTCACCACATATGATGTAGTCCCTGCCGTCGGTTTGAAATTGGAGCAATAACGGTTGAATACGATCCAAAATGACTTCTTTGAACTTTTGACGCTCATCCGAACTGGTTCCTGACGGCATGTAGATCGATATGATCGTCAATTCCTCGAAGTCCGCCCGTACACATCGTCCTTCTGAATCGAAATCATCCCAACCGAGACCGATTGAGACGTCGGAAGGCATTTCTCTAGTATAAATTGCTGTACCGCTGTATCCTTTTTTCTCAGCGAAATGAAAGTACCCTTGATAACCCTGCGGATGAAACAATTCGTCTGTCAACTGATCCCGCTGGGCTTTAAGCTCCTGGATGCAAACAACATCCGGCGCACTAGCGGACATCCATTCGTAGAAGCCTTTTCTTGCCGCCGAGCGGATTCCGTTGGCATTGAAGGTAACAACTTTCATTGGTGTAAATGATCGGGCATGTTGGTCGCAGAGAAGTCGAAAATTTATGAATAAATTCAGTCAGGCAAAAACCGAATCTCGTCATTTTAACCAATTGTTACTTGGTTGGGACTGCAAGTTGCCCGGTCGGGGATTGCCCTGGGCATTCAGTACCGACCCATATCGTATTTGGATTTCCGAAATCATGTTACAACAGACACAGGCAAAGACGGTTGTCGGCTATTTCGAGAGGTTCATTGACGAGTTTCCTGACGTAGTCTCGCTGGCAGACGCCTCAACAGACAATGTAATGAGATTCTGGGCTGGACTGGGATACTACACAAGAGCCCGAAATCTTCATGCGGCCGCAAAGATTGTCAGAGATCAGCATCACGGTAAGTTTCCAAGTAATTTTCAGGACGTACTTGCACTGCCCGGTATCGGTAAATCAACTGCCGGTGCAATTTGCGCACTTGCGTACGGATTGAGGACACCGATCCTGGATGGCAACGCTAAACGTGTGTACGCACGCTATCACTGTGTGGATGACGATTCCGAATCCGCGCGTACCCGTCGCTTGTGGGAAATCGCCGAAGAGCACACACCGGAGCATCGCGTTCAAAGATATACCCAGCTGATTATGGACTTGGGAGCGACTGTCTGTACTCCAAGGAACCCGAAGTGTACGATCTGCCCGTTAATTCGCCTTTGCTGTGCGCATCACAACAATCTAACTGATCAGTTACCGAGACGCAAAATTTCAAGAGATCGTGACATCCGACATGTAACCATGCTGATTATTACGGATGATGCCAACCGTGTTTTGTTACAACGGCGCCCGCCCGAAGGAATCTGGGGTAATTTATGGAGTTTTCCCGAATTCTCGGGCACGACTGAAGATATCGAATCTTGGTGCCACTCTCAATTGAAAGTGCAAATCAAAGCTTATTCCCCATGGAGCAGCATTAATCATGACTTTACACACTTTCGGCTGGTCATCACGCCGCACCCTGCGAAACTTGTGGAATTCGATCCAAAATCAATGAAAGAAATCGACACGGCATTGTTTGCCATATCAGAAGCCAGGGCGATGGGGATTCCCGCTCCGGTGCGCACTTTGCTGACAAGCATGGAGAATGAGCCGATGCAAAGTAGTCATATGCGCACATGAGTGGAATTGTCCCCTGTTCGTTGAGTTCGTATTGGTACGACAACGTTTAGCACTTACAACCCTTTCGGTTGTGATCCCCGAAACAGGCTAATGCATGCCTATTGACGAGGATCGTTGAGGTGACGCTCAGACCGCAGCCAACTCAGCGCAGCGACTGGCATACTATTTTAATGGCACTGGGTTTTTTACCCGACGATCACTACTCCGTGCTTTGCGAAACGACTGTACTGAGGGGATTGGTACCAGTTTCAAATTTCGAGGAATCCGCGGATTTTCCACTTTTTTTCCCTCGCATAACGACCATCCGTTCATGCAAATATGCAATCCGGCTACTACCGGTTGATACGAAGAGGCCCGGCGCAAAAGCGTGAATTGCGCAGGCGATCGCGCCAGTCAGCATGTGCCCGGCGAACGACAAAGCATTACCCATGTGGTCAAAATATGTTTCGTTCACGTCGTCAAGATGTTGAGACCATCGATTCATTGCATCAGTCCGATTTGAAGTAATCAATATAGGAATATAATAACGAATAAATATTGTAATTACAAACCATTCTTACATCTATATGTACGATAAGTAAAATATTATTGCATATTTGTCAATAATATTAGAAATAGTTAGTCATTCACTTCAACTAAAAAAATTATCTGTCAAATAGCGGTGAGGGATGCTTTCGAATTCCGTGCTACCCGTATTGTTTTAACTGATGGGATTGAAGCCGGATTCAATTGAAGAACTCGGCTTGCATTGTCTGTTGTTTCAGCAACAGAACAGTCGGGGTTCCTGCTCCAGTGCCAAATTTGCTCACAATTATTGAGAACGAACTAACGCAAGACAGCTATCTGTCCATGTGAGAAAATTTATTATCCTTTTCGTTGAATTCGTATTGGTACAATAGATCCAAACACCATCAACCCTTTCAATTGTTATGCCCGAAACAGTAAAGTGCCTGCTTCTTGGCGAGGAACTGCCAGCAATGGCAATGCCTCCCCTTCCAGGCGAACTGGGTGAAAAGATTCAAACCCAAATTTCGCAGAAAGCGTGGCAGTTGTGGTTGGAACATCAAACCATGCTGATCAATGAAAAACGACTCAGTATGGGTAAACCTGATCACCGAAAATATCTTATGGAACAGATGGAGAAGTATCTTTTCGGTGGCGATTTTGATAAACCTGCTGGTTATGTTCCGCCTTCGTAATTCAAGTGGAATTCTTCGACTACTGATGTAGCACTATTGCCATTCCCCCGACTTCAATCTATAATTTTGCGGGTTCATTTCATTGTTCAGATGCAATTCTTAGCACTGCGTTTTTGCGGTAAATCAAAGGGCAACCCATAACAGTATTTCCAGCCGGAAATTGCCTTTTGTCTCTGATTCTGGCCAGGTAGCTCAGTCGGTAGAGCTGGGGACTGAAAATCCCCGAGTCGGCAGTTCGATTCTGTCCCTGGCCACCTGATTTTCAATTCGGTTGTTGATTTAGGTCGTCTATTCCATGAACACTTGGAATGCAACCATCCATAAGTGCAGTCGATCAATCACTAGCAAGAAGAAAAAGTTTCTACTTCAGAATATTTTCGATTCCTACGAGTGTATTTGAACCTGTTCAGCTGCCGGAATAGGAAATATCGAAAAAACTACGTCGACCCATGGTCCGGCTACTCGCTGAACGTGCTCGGTGATGTGAACCTGGAGTTGCCGATTGACTTCAATGTGGTACCGACCTGTGATATTGAGAACACGCACTGTGAGGCACCGCTGGATACGTTCGTTGATTCGGACCTGGGCGGTCGGTGCGAGACCTTTGTGGCCGACCGCGGTCTGGACAACGACGGGATTCGCAGGAAACTGCATGACAGGGACATTCTGGCGCTGATTGACACCCGCAATCTGTGGCAGGAGGACCATCTTGATGCGGACCAGCTCAAGGCGCCGACGCGGCCGTTGCATTCGAATGTGTACGACACGATGCTGCGTACCGAGTGCGGTGATCTTTATTGCCGCTGTCCTGAAATCGGCCGTATTCGGCTGATGCATTATCAGGGTCATGAGCAACAAAGAGGCACCTTGAAGTGGGTGTGTCCGGTGGCGGCCTTCGAGTTTGACTGTCAGGGCCGGGCCGAGTGCTATCGTCTGGGCCGGGTCAGAGCCGACGCCAGGTCCAGGTAGTGCGCACCAAAGTGGATAATCTTCGCCAGCGCCCGTCACTGTCGCCTTTGAGTCTGAAGTGGGCGCTTCTTTACCGCCAAAGAAGTGCGATGGAGCGAATCAATTCCAGAGTGGCCGATGGATTCATGCTGCACAGCCATTATCTGCGCGGCAGAAAGTCAATGGCACTAAAGATCACCATCTCGATGACGGTGATGCTGGCGGCGATGGATTTCGCCGTTCAATGCAACCAGCCCGAACAGGTCAAGTCACGGGTGCTGTCGCTGGCGGCCTGAGCTGACCCCTGCACGGGGCCTAGTCTTTGAATCACCTCGAAGTCGCAGCGGCGTCACTTTCGGCGCGGGTGAAATTCGGTCCGACACAAAATCTGAACGAATCGTGCAGACATTGCGAGTTGAATATGCTCAAATCGAAAAGAAAACCGTCGAATTCTGGGATAATTGACACTGTCGGGCTGGATTGCGGCGGCACAGGTCATCGGATTTAAGGCCCAACGAACAGGTCTCTATAATGACAATCGTATACAGTGATCGAAATTGTCTCAAATAACAAAGTTTATTCACTTGATAGAATCTAGAATCAAAATCAGGCTTGCTGTTGTCGCAATGGTAGCACTTGTTCCAATGACCGCATTCCTGCAAGCAAGCGAAAGCGCCAATGAAGTCACATCCCCGGCTGCTGAAAAATCCGTTAGCAATCTGCAACAGTCGAGTGCTGAGAATAACACGAACTCAGACTACTCCGAGAGTGCAAATATTCATACTTTACACAATTCCGCTACGAATTCAGACGTTGAAATTCAAACCCGGTTCAACGTAATTCGGAGCGAATTGCTGGATGAGCAGGCTTCATACATCGACCGATGGCTGAATTTAATCGCCATAATTCTTGCAATTTTTGGTGTGTTAATTCCAATCGCTGGCTTTGTGGGATTCAGAAAATTCCAAGATATTTATAAAGACGCTAATATTAGTGCCGAGAACGCTGCTGAAGCTGCAGACACTGCTCAGCGCCATCTTGAGGAGATTCAGGAGTTAAGACATGAAGCCAACGAAATCGTTAAAGATATGAACGCCCAGAGTACGGAGAAAAATCCAAAGGAAACAACTCAGAAATTGCAAACTATCCAAAATGATCCGTCTGCGACGCCAATAGACAAAGCAATTTACTGTGCCGTAATTTTGCAACAGCAAGATAAGCGAGAAGATGCAAGAAAGATATGGCATGCAATTGCCCAAATTATGGAAGTAAGCGACGATGCGTCAGCTGCACACGCTTACTTTTCGGTCGCTTATTTGAGTCCCGACAACGAAAGGGAGAAATCAATTGAATATTATGGGCGTGCGATTCAATTGAATCCAAACTTCTTTGAGGCTTACTACAATCGAGCAGTTGTTAAATTCAAGTTGGGGCAAACTGAAGGCGCCATCGTCGACTACGATAAAGCGATCGGACTGAATCCAGATATGGCCGTAGCCTACGCGAACCGTGGAAGTGCCAAATTCAAGTTGGGGCAAACTAAAGACGCCCTCGTCGACTACGATAGAGCAATCGGATTGAATCCAGAAGATGCCGAAGCCTACGCGAACCGTGGAAGTGCCAAATTCAAGTTGGGGCAAGCTGAAGACGCCCTCGTCGACTTCGGTAGAGCGATCGAACTGAATCCAGATTTGGCCTTAGCCTACGCGAACCGTGGGAGTGCCAAAGCTGAGTTGGGACGACATGAAGACGCCATCGTCGACTACGATAGAGCGATCGGACTGAATCCAGAAGATGCCGAAGCCTACTCGAACCGTGGGAGTACCAAAGCTGAGTTGGGGCGACATGAAGACGCCATCGTCGACTACGATAGAGCGATCGGACTGAATACAGAAGATGCCGAAGCCTACTCGAACCGTGGGAGTGCCAAAGCTGAGTTGGGACGACATGAAGACGCCATCGTCGACTACGATAGAGCGATCGGACTGAATACAGATATGACCGAAGTTTACTTGAACCGTGGGAGTGCCAAAGCTGATTTGGGGCGATATGAAGACGCCCTCGTCGACTTCGGTAGAGCGATCAAACTGAATCCAGATTCGGCCTTGGCCTACGCGAACCGTGGGAGTGCCAAAGCTGATTTGGGGCAATATGAAGATGCCATCGTCGACTTCGGTAGAGCGATCAAACTGAATCCAGATTTGGCCTTGGCCTACGCGAACCGTGGGAATGCCAAAGCTGAGTTGGGGCGATATGAAGATGCCATCGTCGACTTCGGTAGAGCGATCAAACTGAATCCAGATTTGGCCTTGGCCTACGCGAACCGTGGGAATGCCAAAGCTGAGTTGGGGCGACATGAAGACGCCATCGTCGACTACGATAGAGCGATCAAACTGAATCCAGAGGATCCCTATGCTCACAAAATCCGCGCACTCGCTAAAGTGATTTTAGGTTTTCATGTCGAGGCAAAATTAGATTTTGAAACAGCGCTTGAACTCGCCCAAAACTCTAATTATGTAGATTTGGTTAACGAATTGGAACAGATTCTTCATAAATTTAGTGCCACCAATGGTGATTGATTAATTTCTGATCTCGTTTTCACTAAAACTTGAAATCCAACAGCAACCGCCTCCGAAATACTATGCAATAAGCCGGATGACGAATTGTTCGTCCAGCTTATTGCATAGCGTAGGCCGACACTCATCGAAAATAGGCCTTAACAATATCCGGCCGAAAGTGTCCAAGTTCCTAGCTGATAATTAGCATTCATTCTTGTCGGGTAAACTTATCGGTAGGAAGCTCATCCATCCACACTTGCACATACCCATGGCGTCGGCCGTGGGCACCCGTAGACCATCCAAGGCTCTTGACACTGTTCTGGTAAAGATGTGGGTAAATCTTTGTCCGACTGTGAATTCGTAATGTTGCTGATTATTGATGCCCCATTTTCGAAGAGTAACCGGTTCAGGCAGACATCTTAGTTCGAGTTCTTTGGTCACATGAGTTGGAATTATCACCTCGCGTACCAGCTCACCCTTGCCTTAACCGTATAGACGACGCCACCTCGTCCGAGTTCTTTACGCTTGTGTTCAGGCATATTCATTCACTTTCCGCCAATTTAGGTCTCATCTATTTCTTACCGATTTTCAAACAATGGGTATCACTCTCAAACGACTTCCTCAATCAGTGAACCAAGTGCTAAGCTGTTTTCTGTGAAGTCTTCAGATCCCGGTGAAATTCCATACTGCTCACGCCATCCAGGTTTGTCGTAATCAGATAGATTGCGATTGCCCAATTCTGATAACTGACATTCGAGCTTTCCATGACGGTGCATTTCTTGACTCTGAACATAAGACGATTGGAGAAGTCACGGCAGCGGTAGGTCATTGATTCGTTCTTTGATGCTTGATGGAACATAATTCGACTTGCAATGTGGACACTGCGCTCCGTCTGGCCAGATTTGTTCCTCAAACCACAGGCAGGCAGCTTTATCATCCGGATACATATTGAACAAGTCAATCAGGCTGATTCCTTCCCAGTCGCTTTTACCAGGTCCGCTATGTGAATTCATATACCTTAATCATTTGATATTATTTAATTGTGATTAAAGTATAAGAAATTGTGACTAGAGGATTTTCGTTGAGCCTTAATTGCCGATGATCTATTAACGTTATTCTGAAAAGATTTGTGTAGCTTCGACCTCAAAATAAAGAGGTGGCAACACTTTGAGTAGCGTCAAATTTAGAATATTTGACTTTTATGACATCCTAAGGAGCCTGTAATGTGGGTCACCCAAACATATCTAGGAAACCCTGAACCAGATGCTAATTTGTTCGTCTATTATCTGTTTGAAGACTACGTGCCAGAGCATTTTCAATTCACCAGACGTGTCCAGCGCCGTTTGGAAGACTTGGGTGCAATGTTTGGGCCGAGAGTTTCATTGTTTTCCCCAAATGAACGGTTTGCAGCGCAGATCAGCGGGGAAATCAGAGACATTGACGATTTGTGGTGCATTCTCGTAGGCAAACTTCCCGGAGTCTTCGTATCGACTACGCTGCTTTCACAATTCGAAATATCATCGGGGGATTATCATTTCTTTTCGCTGAAAGACCTTAGCCCGCATATGTCACCAATAGTGAAGAAATGGGCTTCCTTTTGTGGTAAAATATAACAATATCAACCAATTAAACCACAAATCAACAGGAAGCCCATGTCCGCACATTGTACCTCATCGAAACTTGAATTTGCCCGCTTTTTCAACCGTCAGGTCACCGCCCGTTTCGACGGCGGTCGCATGAGTTCCGACGGCGGCGCCATCGTCTTGCGCGAAGTCGAACAAACACTCAATCTGTTTGAGCGCCTGACGCAGTGTTTCACCGATTACCGCAACCCCCGGCGTTGCGAACACCGCACCTGGGAGTTGCTGGCGCAACGTATTTACGGAATTGCGCTGGGCTATGAGGACCTCAACGATCATGACCAGTTGCGCTTTGACAGTGTGCTGGCGCTGTTATGCGACAAACCGGATGTGCTGGGCAGTCAGCGAAAGCGCCGGCACGATGTCGGTGTCCCCCTGGCCGGGTCAAGTACCTTGAACCGACTGGAACTGGGGGTGCCGGGGCAGGCGGCCGGTCACCGCTACAAGAAAATCGTCGGTGATGAGGCCGCCATGGACCATTTGCTGGTGGAGATATTCCTGGAATCCCATGACGAAGCGCCCGAGCAGATCTGGCTGGACCTGGACGCCACCGATGATCTGGCGCATGGTCATCAGGAGGGGATTTTTTATCACGGCTACTATGACGGGTACTGCTACCTGCCGTTGTATATCTTCTGTGACGGGCACCTGCTGTGTGCCCGGCTGCGGCCGTCGCGGATCGATGCCTGTGCCGGCGCCGATGAGGAGTTGGCGCGCATTGTGGCGCAGATTCGCCAGACCTGGCCGGACACCCGTATAGTGTTGCGTGCCGATTCGGGGTTTTGTCGCCAGCACCTGATGCGGTGGTGTGAGCAAAACGGGGTTTATTATCTTTTCGGCCTGGCCAGGAATCGCCGCCTGCAACGGCGCATCAGCAAGCCTTTGGCGAAATCCAGGCGTCGCTGCCGGTACAGCGGGCAGCCGGCGCGCCGATTTGTCCAGTTTCACTACCGCACCCGCCGTTCGTGGTCCTGTGCCCGGCAGGTGATCGCCAAAGCCGAGGTGTTGCCCAAGGGCGACAATCCGCGCTTTGTGGTGACCAATCTGCCGCGCACCATGACGGGCAGCATCCAGCACCTCTACGAGCAGTTGTACTGTGCCCGGGGCGATGCGGAAAACAGAATCAAGGAACAGCAGCTGTGTCTGTTTGCCGACCGTACCAGCACGTCTTTGATGCGTGCCAATCAGTTGCGTCTTTATTTTTCCTCGTTCGCCTATGTGTTGCTGCATGCGTTTCGACGACTGGCGCTTCGGGGCAGCCGACATGAGAAGGCGCAGTGCTCGACTTTGCGGGTGCGGTTTTTGAAGATTGCGACGCGCATCCAGGTCACCACT
This sequence comes from Arenicellales bacterium, assembly GCA_951813075.1. Classification (GTDB taxonomy): domain Bacteria; phylum Pseudomonadota; class Gammaproteobacteria; order Arenicellales; family JAJDZL01; genus JAJDZL01. The sequence goes on from OX638343.1 coordinate 1,405,318, forward strand.
CGCCGGGTGTGGCTGTCGATGTCGGAGTCGTATCCGTGGCAGCACGACTTTGAGGTTGCACTGCAGCAGCTTCGTACATTGCCATGTCGTTCACCGCCGGCTTGAACGGCTCGCAACGCACATCCATCGGCTGATCAGCCATCCTCGCACCCGGTCAGATCCAGACCGGGGGATCGCACACCTCTTGATTCTGTGAAACACTGCCAAACCCACCCACTCCGTGACCGGTGAGGGTCAGAATGACGTACTTTCCTGCAACATGCGTGCAATTTTTTCAGTGGCAGAATGCAACCGTCAGATAAACTTCACTTCAGCTCCGAATCAGTGCAAAATTACCGATTACAATCCTGTTGGTGAGATATGCGGGTTAGCGACGATGATGCAGCGAAAGTTATTGACGAAGTCCGCCGCGTGGTAGATGAGCAAATTCTTTGGTGTCAAAAAAAGAACACAAGAGTAATCAGCGGCTCTTTCTGGCAAATATTGTACAACTCAATAGAAGTTAAGCCGGGTTACGCGGGGATTGCAGTAGATCTAAAGAAAATTTTCGGCCATAGTTTTCGTGCGTGACCTCAATGGTTTGGAACTGTCGAAAACGCCTCTGACTAGAGTCTACAATCCCCTTATAGACCGTCGGCTGTTGCGTACAACTTCAGGTGACGGTGGTTCCATTACAGGAAAGTTATCATCCAACTGTGAAAACTGCTGCGCAGCTGGAAGGATTAAGGTAACAATATATTGAAATGTCTCCGTAGTTCTGCATCAACTTTCGGTTCAATGTAATTTGGGTGGTGACCTGCCAAAATCTGTCTTGCACGCGCATTGGCTTTTTCATAGATTGTCGGTTTACCGTCTTCCATCCATGAGTCAGGGTCTTGACGATTCGAGAGCTTGGGATAGTAGTAGTCTCGCTCCATGGCTGCCAATGTGTGTTGACCACCCAGAAAATGACCTTCTCCAATAACAGACTCGCGAATCGCCTCAAATCCTATCGTCTCTTCGCAAACTTCAATCCCTCGTAGCAGTCGGTACACATATGAAAGCATTTCATCGTCGACTACGAATGCTTCAAACGACACACCTAGCAGACTAGCCATCATTCCGGAGGATTCGTAAATTAAATTTCCGCCAGCTAATCCAACAGCCGTTGCGGATAACGCTTTCTCGAAGCCCATTTGAGCATCTACGGCCTTTGCATCCGCCATGCAGCTAGCCACCCCGGAAGGAAGTCCCAACCAGTTTGTGATCTGGGCAGCCGCAGCGTTCAAGACAGAAATCTCTCCGCCGCTGCCAGCGAATGAACCAGTACGCAAATCGATCACAAAAGGCCAATTGGAAAAAATCATCGGGTAACCGCGTTCAAAGACGTTGACCATAATCAACGCAGCTAGAGTTTCCGCCAATGTTGAAACCAGCATCCCGGCTGGAGCCGCAGGTGCGGTTGCTCCAGATTGTGCTGCGATGATGCAGTTGAGCGGCATTCTGTTCCGAATCGCGGCCAGCGCTACAAGCACTGCATCTTCTCCATAGCGCAGCGGTGATACAACCGGGCTGATATGGACCTTACAGAATGGTCTTTTGCGAAAACTGCCCTCGCCTCCAAGCACGAGGTCAAACATTCTAACCACTGGATCAACATGATCACTAACAAAGAAACTAGTTCCAACTGGTTTTTTTGTTCCTCTTGCTAATGCATATGCGGTATTCACATCAAGATCAAATTGACTCGGTACGTCTGTGGCGACACAGCAGCGCGTAAACCACGCAATATTTTTCAACTCGTCGGCTAGACGGGTAAAGTCATAAAGATCTTGTAGCGTAGACGGACGATAATCACCGCTGTCGAGATCCATCGTTTGAACGGCCGCGCCACCAGTACCAAAGTAAACCCGGTCACCTCCCACTTCGATGTCATGTTTTGGATCCCGACCGTAAAAAGTAAATGATTGACAGGCGTCGGCAACAATGTCCTCAACCATACTTCGTGGGAAACAAAGCCTCGCGGTATCACTGAGTTGTGCTCCAGCCAACAAAGCTTTGTCGGTAAGCGCTTGGGACGTGTTTCCCAAGCCGATTTCTTCCAGAACTTTGATCGCAGAGTCATAGATTGATCGTATTTCACTCTCGCTAAGCGGTTGGTAAAATCCACCCGGTATTCCTACGGGACACGGATTGGTGGTAGGAGGTTGGGCACGCAATTTGCGCATTGCGTCTCTACTAGATTGACCATTACGTCTATTGTGACGACTAACCATCAGACCCTTGCCCGCAAATTTTGAGGATCAAACATACACCGAGCAGTCAATGTAGCGGAATGACATTCTCCCAGGATACTCACCTCAAATTTCGAGGTGTCATCTGTCAACGCCCCGGCATCGACATAGGCGTACGCAATATTTTTTTGCACCCTGTGTCCATAACCGCCAGAAGTAACTGTACCAACATGTTGTCCACACAAATAAACAGAATCACCTGCATGAGCCGGTGCATGATCGCAACTAACTGCCATTACTACAAGACGTTGTCTGTATCCGCGTTGTGATTCTTTCTGCAAGGCATCCTTTCCAATAAATGCGGGTTTTTCCATTTTTGTAAACAGTTCCAAACCTGCTTCTAATGGATTGCGCTCGTAGATTAAATCGGCTTTCCAGTGTAAATACCCTTTCTCCAAGCGCATGGATTCAGTTGCATACAATCCGAACTGAACCAGGCCAAACTTTGTTCCGGCCTCTTTAAGCAAGCCATAAATGAATACGAGATGCTTGTTAGCGACATGTAATTCATAAGCCAGTTCGCCTGAGAAACTGACTCGCATTGTCAGAACTTCAACATTTTCAATATTCATACGTTTTGCTCGCATGGTTGAAAACGCTTCGTTTGACCAGTCGTTGCGAGGTGCCAATGATTGCAAAAGATTCCTTGATTGTGGACCAGCCAGCACCAGTGTCGTGTGACTGGTTGTCATTTCGTTCAATGACACCGAATCTGGCATGTGCTGACACAACCAGTCCCGATCGTGCCATTCAGCTGATGCTGCAGAGCCATACCAAAAGTGTTCTTCTCCCAGTCGTGCAATAGTCGCCTCCGAAAGTAAATGGCCTTTCTCTGTCAGAAGATAACATAGATTCACTTTGCCATTCTGCTTGGGGATGGCGCTGCATGTCATGCGATCCAAAAACTCACCGGCTCCTGATCCCCGAATTTCATATCGATTAAATCCTGATACTTCCATCAGCCCGACTGAATTCACGATTTCTCTTACCTCCCGCGCAATGACGTCCCGAGTCGGTGTGAAGCGGTATGAGTGTTGATCCTCGAATTCGGGTGACGGTTTGAAAAATAACGCTCGCTCCCAACCATTGACTACGCCCCAATGACAATGCTGCTTGTCCAGTTCGGCATAGAGTGGCGTTAAGCGCGCCAATCGGGCAGCAGATCTATGCTCATGAGGTAAATCGTAATCGAATTCCCGTTGGTACTCTTCTACAGCCTTCTGGCACGTTGCGTCAACTGTCGCCCAACCAGTCAAGCGACGCGGGTCCAGATACCAGGCATCCCATTCACATTCCCCATAAACAATGATCTGTGCCAAAACTTTGCCAAGTCCTCCTCCCTCTCCAATTCCAGCCCGCAGACCGAGACAAGCAAACGTGTTTTGCAATCCAGGCACAGCACCAACCAATGGCGCACCATCCGCACTATAGGTAATCGGACCATTGATTACGGTGTGAATTCCTGTATCCGTCAGACAGGGCAAACGCTTGAATATACGTTCCATGTTGTCCAGACAACGGTCGAGATCCGATGGACAAAGTGATTTTGTAAATCCGGGGTCAATACCATCTATTCCGAACAGTTGACAACCCTGTTCATAAACCCCAACCAATAATCCGGTTTTTTCCTGGCGGCTATAAAAGTTGTCACGCGGGTCTCGTATGATCGGTACGCGAAAATCAAGCTGAGCAATATCTTCAATCGGCTCTGTCAGAAAGTACATGTGCTCCATAGAAACAACCGGATGAGTCACGCCAAGCATAGAACCCACTTCATTTACTCGGTATCCAGAAGCGTTGACAACAATCTCACAGTTAATGTCACCGTTCCTGGTATGAACAATGAACTCTCCGCTAGGTTTACGAGTGATGTTCTCCACGGGGTTGAAACGATAGATCTCACACCCCGCATTTCGTGCGCGTCTCGCCAGTGAAAACACAAGTTGAGCAGGATCAATGTCGCCGTCCAATGGATCCCACCAAGCACCCAAAAGGCCATCCGTTTGCATTAAAGGATGTCTTCGTCCCGCTTCTTTGGCATCAATGAACTCGGTTTCTACGCCAACCCCTGCCGCCATACCGATATAGTGTTTATAAGTATCGACTTGGGACGATGTATGCGCTAGACGCATGCCACCCGTGATGTGGTAATTGATGGGGTATTCAGGATCGTTGGCCAGTTCGCGGTACAAGTCGATTGAGTGACGCTTCAAGGCAACCATGGTTTGATTGGCGCCAAACTGAGTTACTTGGGCTGCTGCGTGCCAAGTCGACCCGGATGTCAGTTCATCGCGCTCGACGAGTATTGCATCAGTCCAACCCTCTTCGGCCAAATGGTACAACGTTGATACACCGCCTATTCCACCGCCGATAATGACGACTCTAGCCTGTGTCTTCATAACGCCACTGAACTACACCACCTAGTAACTCAACTGCTAGAGGTGTTTGGGGAGCTTGAATACAACATTTTGGGCACCTTTATTTGACCTGTATTTTGAGAGTGGCTGAGTACCAGATGTTGAATTTGAAAAACATCCCGATTTTCGACTGCCTTTTTCGAAAATCCGCTCTCTGAAGCCGAATTTCAACAGTTCCCAGCCGTCACAGCCCATGGCCTCGGTCATTCCGATTGTTAGTTACTTTGAAAACTCCCCAAAAGTTACGTTTGAATTCCCCCATCTGAGATGACTGAAGGTTTGCCTTTCTGCCCGTTAACGGGCAGAAAGGCAAAACCGAAAAATTACCCTATAGTTTGGATTTTTCCACAGATCCACATGGGGCGTAACGATGATAACACAGAGGGAATATCTGATGATTCATGAACTGAGATCCGAAGGGCTTCCGATCAGTGAGATCGGGCGTAGGCTCGGGATAGACCGCAAGACGGTGCGCAAATACCTGCAATGCGATCGTAACGATGTTACGGCTGCAATAAGACAGCCGAAATTCTTCTCCAGCTGTAAGATGAACGCATCCCAGTCCACCAACGTCGCAAGACGCTCCAGATCATCGAATTCCCCCAACGCTTTGTGCTGCATTTCACGCTCAGACAGGTGTCGCTTTTCCATCTCAGATATCTCATTGAATGAAAGACTTTTCAATGACTCTGATTTTCTCAAATCACAACTGAAATCGACAAACCAATCTCAATTCAATCACCTCGACTCAAGTGTGTCATAGACGTTGAATAAATTGACGTGCCAATATACTTTAATCATTTGATATTGTTTAATTGTGATTAAATTCTAAGCAATTGTGACTAGAGTCTATAACTTAATTTTTATTTTCTGGACAATTTGTGCATTGACTGAAAGCCTCACAGGCAATCAACATTTTTTATTCATTTCAGCGGCTTCAGAAACAATTAGGTTAGAATTCCGAATTCTTGTGTTTTTTTCGAATGCCCACGATTATTCAATTAAAATGCACATTTCGATTAAATTTAAATCAACGAGGGGTTAATATGAAAAAATCTCGAAATAGATCACCCTGGATTTTTGCAATTTCCGGTGCAATATTGTCTATGGCTGTCAGTTTTTCTTCAACAGGACAAATGGTCGACAGCATTCATTTCCTGATTCCTGGCGGCGCTGGCGGCGGTTGGGATGGCACTGCGCGTGGTACCGGTGAAGCGCTGACGAAGTCCGGTTTGGTCGGGAAATCAAGTTATGAAAATATGTCAGGTGGTGGTGGAGGTAAAGCAATCGGTTTCCTGATTGAAAATGCCGACAGCAATCACGGAACGATGATGGTCAATTCAACTCCGATTGTCATTCGTTCATTGACAGGTGTTTTTCCGCATAATTTCCGTGACCTCGCACTGATCGCCGGAACGATTGGCGACTACGCCGCGATAGTTGTGGCAAAAGACAGCCCTTTGAATTCTATGGATGATCTGATCTCAGCCTACAACTCCGACCCGCGAGGCACCGCGATCGGCGGTGGGTCTGTGCAGGGTGGAATGGACCACCTCGTTGCCGCAATGGTTTTCGAAGCTGCTGGAGTGGATTCGATCAACGTAAAGTACGTGGCCTATGATGCTGGCGGAAAAGCAATGGCCGCATTGCTGTCAGGCGAGATCGCGGCACTCAGCACCGGATTTTCGGAAGCCGTCGCACTTGCGAATGCAGGTGAAGTCAAAATTTTAGGTGTAACTTCGGATGCACGCGTCGCGGCTTTTGAAGACGCGCCTACCATGAAAGAACAGGGTATTGATACGATGTTCGTTAATTGGCGGGGATTTTTTGGGGCTCCTGGATTGCCTGAAGAAACAACGGCAATGTACCAGGAAGTACTGGCAAAAATGTACGAAACGCAGGAATGGGAAGAAGTTCGCGCCCGCAATGGCTGGGTGAACGTCCATAACTCTGGAGACGATTTTCGAATGTTTCTGGAGAATCAGGAAAGAGTTATTGGCGACCTGATGCGAAAACTGGGATTTCTGTGAGTTGGTAATTACCGTAATCACGCCCGCCCGATGCGGGCGTGATTATTTTTTGCGGTAAGTGAACATGGGATTCGACCGCTACATTGCATTAGTATTTCTGGTGGTGTGTGCGATTTACGGATACACCGCATTTTTTACCATGGATCACGGATTGGCACCGATCATGCAGCGTAATCCGATCTGGCCAAGCACATTCCCCAAAGTTTTAAGCGTGCTTGGAATACTAGTGAGTCTGTGGATTGTTCTGGGATTCGAAAAATCTCGCAGCACCGCAAAGGTGGAAATCGACTATCGCAGACTTACCGAATACAAATTAGGACAAGCTATCTTGTTGTTGGCGCTCATGGTCGCTTATGCCCTGATTTTGCGACCCGTCGGATTCTTGATTTCGACGACACTATTTATTGTGACTGCCGCGGCCATTCTGGGCGAAAGAAAGTGGATTCTGATGTTTTCTATCGCAATTCTGGCAAGTGCGATAGTTTGGTATCTTGTGGACGGAGTACTGGGCGTATACATGAGACCTTTGCCGAGCATGCTCCTCTGAGAAATTCAAGCCATGATAGAAGGCATATTACTCGGGTTAAGCGCTGCATTTTCGCCAATCAATATCCTGATGGTGATAGGTGGATGCCTGATTGGTACATTCATTGGTATGCTTCCCGGTCTTGGCCCGATGTCAATTATTGCGATTATGATTCCAATCGCGATCACAATCGGAGACCCGTCCGCCGCACTGATTTTGCTGGCTGGCGTCTACTACGGAGCAATTTTCGGTGGTTCAACTTCATCGATTCTGATCAATGCTCCGGGTGTTTCAGCGACCGTCGCTACCAGTTTTGACGGATTTCCGCTTGCGAGTCAGGGGAAAGCGGGAAAAGCGCTGACTGTTGCCGCGATTGCATCCTTTGCAGGCGGCACATTCGGGGCGATACTGCTGATGATATTCGCACCCGCTTTGGTCACCGTTGCGCTACTGTTCCACTCGGCTGAATATTTTGCCCTCATGGTGGTTGGATTATCTGCGATTGCGGCTTTTGCCGGTTCCGGGCAAATTGCAAAAGCACTGATGATGACTTTGCTCGGACTGATTATGGCGACTGTTGGCGAAGGCGTTCTTTTCAATTTGCCGCGTTTTACGATGGGAATCCAAGACTTTCAAACTGGTTTTGGATTTATTACGCTTGCCATGGCAATGTTTGCTTTGCCGGAAGCAATATTTCTAGTTCTAGACCCGAAGCGATCGCAAAAAAAGGGGGATAGCTCCGGGGAGATTAAGGGGTTGAGATTAACGAAGCGAGAAGCCAGATTAATCGCACCTGTCATTGGCCGACAATCGATTCAGGGGTTTTTGATTGGTGTATTGCCAGGCGCCGGCGCCACCATATCGTCGTTTTTGGGCTACGCAGTTGAACGAAACATTGCTAGTAAAGAGGAACAGAAAGAGTTCGGCAAAGGCTCGCTCAAGGGACTCGCAGCACCGGAGTGCGCCAACAATGCTGCGGTTACCGGCTCGTTCGTGCCTCTGCTCACTTTGGGAATTCCGGGTTCTGGAACGACTGCAATTCTGCTGGGTGCCTTGATTGCGCTGAATGTCGCGCCCGGTCCCCGATTGATGATTGATAATCCATCGATCTTTTGGGCTGTGATTATTTCGATGTATCTTGGCAATGTGGTACTGTTGATTCTGAACCTGCCGCTCATACCGTACATCGCCAAAGTTCTTAGTGTTCCTCGCAATTACCTGATCCCGTTCATATTGTTTTTCACCCTCATGGGAGCCTACATCGGTCAGAACAATGCCACCGAGCTTATAATTCTGACCGGTATGGGAGTCATTGCAACAGCCTTGCGAATGGCCGGATATCCGCTGGCGCCTGTTTTGATTGGGTTTATTCTAGGATCAATGCTTGAGGATAATTTTGCGCGTTCCATGCAACTATACGACGGTCCTGCGTTCATCATAGAAAGACCAATGACGCTTGCGTTGCTCGCGATTGCTGTAATTCTTATCGTCCTGCCGAGTCTACGGGCAAGAAGAGCCGAAAAGGCGAGCAAGGATAGTTCTGTGGACTGAATTGGCCAATCAACTCAACCAGAAAGCCTTTTGAACTCACACACTTAAACCTGCTGATAGCTAAACCAAATACAAGGAAATTGCTAGGTATAGTTCCGTTGTTTCACTGAGTACCGATGAATTAGAATTGAATCGAAGAGCTTTTGAAATCAAACGACAAAATGAAAAATTTGCCCGCAGTTGAAGACGAGACGACTTCATCTCGAGCGACCTATCAGGACGTGCTTGATGCGCCGCCGCATAAGGTTGCAGAAGTTGTCGACGGTACGCTATTCACCCGAATGCTTGATCTGGGTGGTAAGCGGGCGATCTATGCCCGGAAGGGTGTCAGCTATCTTTGGTTTCAAGACCCCATCGCGCACTCGCTGGAAGCATATGAGCTACGCGGCGCGAAGTGGGTGTTGATTGACACGCTATTTGAGGGCGCGTCTGTTTCATTGCCGCCCTTTGAGGCGATCAGTTTCAATCTCGGTGATTTGTGGTCGCCTCCTACTATTCACAAAGACGTGCCAAGCAAATTATCAACTAAATCTGAACCGGAACTGGCTGAAACAACAAAGTAAAGTTCAATAGATCAATCCTTGCTTTTTCTGGAATTTTTAAATCAAGGATTCGAGGGTCGAATTCTGATCGATGAATGATATTTTTTCGCAGCGATTATCGATGAACTCCAAGTTCCAACAGCTACGATGGCGTTCATGATGTTCAGATCAATGTGAATTGAGAGTGTAGCTCCGAAAAGCCTCCAAGCAATCCACTCGATCATAGCGCGGTGCAGATTGAGCAAGACACTGCCGCTTCAAGACAACAGTGTCAATCAGTATTCAGCGAACGAAATCAGGAGTCAATGAACGGTTTGAGATTCTCGGACCTGGACGGATGGCGCAGTTTACGGATTGCTTTCGCCTCAATCTGACGAATCCTTTCTCTGGTCACATCAAACTGCTGACCCACTTCTTCCAGTGTGTGGTCGGTCGGCATCCCAATTCCAAAACGCATCCGTAGAACTTTCGCCTCGCGGTCAGACAGCGAATTCAACGCGGCATCTGTTGCCGCACGTAATCCGGCTTCAGTTGCCACTTCCAGAGGTGCGCGTACTGATTTGTCTTCGATAAAGTCACCAACATGCGAATCTTCATCTTCTCCGGTCGGAGATTCCATGGATAGCGGTTCCTTGGGAATCTTAAGTACTTTTCGTACCTTGTCCTCGCTCACTTCCATTCTCAGCGCCAGTTCCTCGACAGTTGCCTCGCGACCCTCCTCCTGTCTGATTTCTCGTTGGATTCGAGTCAGCGTACTCAGAGTCTGTGTCATGTGAACCGGAACCCGAATGGTTCGCGACTGGTCCGCGCAAGCACGGGTGATCGCCTGGCGAATCCACCAGGTCGCATAGGTCGAGAATTTGAAACCGCGCTCGTGCTCAAACTTGTCGACCGCCTTCATCAAGCCGATGTTTCCCTCTTGGATCAGGTCCTGAAAACCAAGTCCTCGATTGTTGTATTTCTTCGCAATCGACACCACTAATCGCAGATTCGCCTCAATCATTTCTTTCTTGGCCCGATTGGCGCGCGTCTCACCAATCGAAACGTTTCGGCGAATTTCCTTGAATTCCTCTATCGGTATTCCCAGACGCATCTCGAATTTTTTCAAACGATTGCGAATCTCTGAGATTTCCTCTCGATAGCTCTCCAGTTTTTCTTCCTGTGATTCATCGCATAATGCTTTAAGCAGTGAAAATAAATTTCGATGTGTAATCCGGGTCTGAAGCACTTCCATAACTTGCTGTCGAGGAATTCGCACCTTGCCGATACAGATCTGTTCAAGCATCTTGCTTTTTTCCTTAAGCTGTTTGTCGGTATCGTGCACAACCTGAAACATGTCATCAAGCTGCTTTCGCACAAATTTGAAATCCAAAAAGTGTTTGGCTAGATAACTACGATACCTATCGGCTTTTTCGCTTAGAATGCCGTCGGGTTCATTCGCAATAGCAATGTTCAAATTCTTGTAATGGGTACGAACTTTCCTCGCCCGCTCTTTCATTTCCAGCAGGTTGTTGACTCCGATTCCCTCTTCCTCCTCGTCATCGTTGGAAACCACCGGCCTTTTGATTTCGGAGACAAATCCCGAAAAGAGTTCCGTAATCCGCATCGACTCGCCTTCGATTCGATCAAACATGTAGATCAGTCTTCTGAAAACCAGCGGACACGTAGACAATGCCTCCTTAGCCTGATGCAGTCCCGATTGAATGCGCTTGGCCAGCTCAATTTCCTTGTCTCGCGTCAACAGGTCAATCGCGCCCATCTCCCTCATATACATCCGAACCGGGTCGGTCGTGCTTCCGAACTCGCTCTTCAACACCTCTTCCGCTTCTTCAGCGACATTTTCCTCATCCATGCTTTCTTCAGCATTAAGGATCAGGCTGTCTGGATCAGGTGGTGCATCAAGCACCTCAACTTCCATCTCGTTGAGCATATTGACAATGGATTCAACATGCTCCACATCGCTCAACCTATCAGGAAGATGGTCATTGATTTCTTCGTAAGTGAGAAATCCCTGTCGCTTTCCTTTGATAATGAGGTTTTTTAGTTCTGGTTCTCTGCTATGTTCCATTTGAACTCCGAATCAGATAGACGAATTGATTCACAGATTGATTCTCTCTAGATCAGGGATACGCCAAAGCCGGTTATTAATTACGATTCCGACAAGTACGGCTACAATCAAATATATGGTCACGCCCGTCAAATTATCAACCGCACCATCAATTGGTCGCGGTCTTTTTGTAAACCGATTAATTATAGACCAATTCGACTTACACGAATTTTGCGGTTGGCCCCGAAATCCGCGATAAAACTTTTTTGACTGTGCAATCGGCTGATATTCACATGTCCCAGGGCAGTTTAAGTTGTGTCCGGGATTAATCCGGCACAATTCAAGCGGCGGTTGCGACCGAAAGCGTGGAAATTACTCCGTAACATTTGGAGAAAATTAAAACACTACCTACTTTCATTGCCATCACCGCGCAATACCGGTAGAGATATTACTCATCGAATCCTGTCCTGGTTGTTGTTAGATAGCGGGAACTTACCCGCGGGATATTCCCGACTCGCTCCAATTGCCCCATCAATGGACGACCAAGGTCGGAACTGTGCCACACCTTTTCCGATCACAATCCGATCGGAAGAGGAGTATTGACTGGCGCTCAAAGACAAAAATCGCCCTTCTTCTTCAGTTTCTTCATCTCCCAACCCAAGTTCTTGCGGGTGCGATGGCGCCTTTGGTCTGTCGCCCGCACCTCCACGAACCTGACTTGGTCATCGCTGAGGCCAAGTTTCCTGACTCTATCAAGGTAAGGTAGTACCGCTTTATCGGACATTGCCTTGTCTCTAGGGTCCCGGACTATAAGTAAACACACTGGCTGAATCTCCGGGCCTGAGGACGATAGCTTCCTGATATGGTGATAGGGATCATAGACCCACCAATTATTTACTCTAGGCCACTCCTTCTTTATAGCCAAAGGCGAGGAGGAGATACCGGCAAACCTGACATGCTGCCGCCTTTCCTGCAAAACCATGGTAGCGACAGTGCCGCCGCCGGAATGTCCGTAAACATCAAACTGTCCTACCCCGAAGTTTTCTATAAAGTAGTCCACCACCGCCAGATGGTAACGCATCTCTTTGTAAGAACGCCACGTCTTGTTGCTCCTACTGTGGGGCCGGTAGGGAGTAACCCAGCAGGTGTCGGAGCGGATTGCCTTGGCATGTTTGACAATTTGCCATTTTTCTCTGTCCACCCACTTGTTCGGCCCATTGTCCCCATGCCAGTAGAAACTAACATGGTCCGGAGTTTCACCATTGGCGAGCTTGTCGCAGACAAATGCCCAGAACTTCTCTTTCGGTACCGGTTTGGCGACGGAGAAGTTTATCCTATCCATATTCCCAAATAATTTTTTGACCTCATGTCCAGTGATGCGTTGACCATTTAGACTTATCTCGGAAAAATCGGGGATAATATCCTCGGCGGCGACTGATGGACTGCCAATGGTTAGAAGAAGACATAACACCAGAGTTGTGAAAAACGCATTTTTCGTAGTCGCTTTTATTTGATATCCTCCTTTTAGGGCTTGATTGAAAATACTAGTGTCCGCAGTGTTGGAGGCAGAGTCAACCACCAATCCGATGACTTACAGGGGTTACATTGACGAGAATGAACACAAGTTCCCGATTAATGATCTAGTCAGCAATTATCCGGCGTTTCCCTCAGTGACTCTGTGGCCACTCGTGCATTACAGTGGGTTCACACTTACCAGTTGGTCAACATGTTATACCCGATCCAAATGCACATAAAGCGTTTTGTGCGCTGTGGGTGCATGTCTGCATTGGAGCGTCGATGGTGCGAACAAATTAGCCGCTTTGCGAATTTGTATCCTGAGTCATCGTTTCGACGATTACTGGTACGTCAGGACTGCCAATCGGTGAAACTTGTCAAAATTCTGGCATGCACCCATTAGCAAATTCAATCTTGTTGAGAAGAGCAACCCTGAACTGAATGTTTGCTAACGTCACCTAATGTTGCGAATTGGAACACTGAGGCAACCGAATAAGACTTGTACAATAGGATTTTTCGGAATCGGTAACTTACAGAGATAAAGCAAAATCAGATTTCTTGATCAGTTTTGCTACTGTAATAGAACAATTCGGATCCAGCGTCATGTCAATCAATTTATCTGATATCAAGGCAGCTCGCGAAATCATTCCCGATGACTGTCAGTTTACGCGGTTGATTCCGTCAGCCTCTTTGACAAATCACACAGGTAGTCCGGTTTACCTGAAACTGGAAAATCAACAGCTGATCAGCAGTTTCAAAATACGCGGCGCGGCTCATGCTGTCAAAAAGCTCAATGATAGCCAACGTAAGAATGGTGTTATCTGTGTATCTTCCGGTAATCACGGGCGCGGACTCGCGTATGCGTCAGCACTTGCCCGCGTGCGCTGCATCGTATGCATGTCCTCATTGGTACCGCAAAACAAGATCAATGCCATCAAGGCACTTGGTGCAGAGGTGCAGATCATTGGCAATTCCCAAGATGAAGCTCAGATCGCAGTCGACGAAATGGTAGCGTCGGAAGGATTTACATACCTTTCTCCGTTTGACCATCCGGACGTTATATCTGGTCAGGGCACCATAGGCCTTGAACTCTTGGAACAAATCGACAATCTGCAGTCTGTCTTGGTCCCGGTTTCCGGAGGTGGGTTGATCGCCGGCATCGCTATCGCTGTGAAAGCGATTAATCCGAAAATACAAGTGATCGGAGTCAGCATGGAACATGGCGCGGCAATGTACGAGAGTGTGCAGGTTGGCAAACCCATCGAAGTTGAAGAACTACCTTCACTTGCCGATGCACTGGGTGGAGGGATTGGACTCGACAACAGTTTTACATTCGACGCAGTACGCACACTGGTAGACAAGCTGATACTCGTCAGTGAAAAGGAAATCTCTCAAGCGATCCGTCACGCTTACTGGGAAGACAAGCAAATCATAGAAGGTGCCGGTGCGGTCGGGATATCAGCATTGATTGCACGTAAATTCACGCCAAAAGGTCCGACCGTCGCTTTAATCAGCGGCGGAAATATTGACATGCAACTGCACCACCGGATCATTTCCGGCGAGGATGTGGACGTATACACAGAATGAACTGAGCCTTGACTTCATCCTTGGACATCAAAGTTGGCTGACTCGATATCTCGAAATAATGTGAAATGAATTTTGAACGCGGTTTAACATACAAGGCAGGTTTTCAATTCAAAATCTGAATTGTTTTCATATAAAAATTCTGGAGGTATTCTGTAATGACAAGAGTGAATATATTGAAGAGACTATCATGCGGAGTCATCGCGGCAGTGTTTGCATTAGCAGGGTCGTACGCTGCTGCGGAAAAATGGGATATGCCGCTGGCATATTCGGCTACCAACTACCATTCGATGAATGCAGCTAATTTCGCTGCAGCGATCACGCAGGCAACGGGCGGCGAGTTGGAAGTGGTGACGCACCCCAGCGGGTCGCTTTACAAGGGTGGTGAGATCTTTCGTGCCGTCCGGACCGGTCAGACCCCTATCGGGGAACGACTGATTTCTGCACTCGGTAATGAACACCCGATCTTTGAAGTCGATGCACTGCCATTCCTGGCGACTAGTTTTGACGCCGCTTGGAAACTGTACCAGGCTTCAAGACCCGTCATGGAACAAGTACTGGAAAGCAAAGGATTGAAGTTGCTGTACGCCGTACCCTGGCCACCACAGGGACTGTATAACGCCAATCCTGTCAACAGTGCTGCTGATATGAAAGGCGTCAAGTTCCGAGCCTACAATGCGGCAACATCAAAATTGGCTGAGCTGATGGGTGCGGTTCCGACCAAGATCGAAGCGGCCGAAATTTCTCAAGCCTTCGCTACCGGTGTGGCGGAAAGCATGATTTCCTCCGGTTCTACAGGATATGACCGAAAACTGTGGGAGCATGTCAAATACTGGTACGATGTCCAGGCTTGGTTGCCCAAGAACATGGTGATCGTCAACCTGGAAGCGTGGAGCACGCTTGATGCATCCACCCAGGGAATCGTGATCGGTGCAGCTGCCATGGCCGAACAGTCCGGATGGGCTAAAGCGGAAGAACTGGCAAACTGGTACAAAGAGCAGCTGGCAGCAAATGGAATGCAAATATCACCTCCCAGCGACCAGCTGGTAGTTGACTTCAAGACCATCGGTGAGACCATGACAAACGATTGGTTGGAAAAAGCCGGTGACGAAGGCAAATCCGTCGTCGAATCGTATAACTCCATGTAACTGACCGGTTCCGGGATCTAAACCCCGGCTACCGATGATAAAGTTTTTCGTCAGGCTGGACAGCACGTTGGCGCGGCTATACCGCGTCAGCGGTTATCTTGCTGCAATGTGCCTGATCGCGATCGGTTTGCTGGTAGCGGCAAACATAGCGACAAGAATGTTGTCCATGTACATTCCTGGCCTGACGGAATACTCCGGTTACGCGATGGCCGCGAGCAGTTTTCTCGCGCTCGCCTACACTTTCCAAAACAAAGGCCATATCAGAGTCGAACTGATCATTTCCCACCTGAGCACATCAAAACGCTGGTACGCTGAGTTCTGGTGTCTGGCGGTTGCTTCCGTCACAACGGTGTATCTCGCTTTTTACCTCGTCAAACTAGTTTATCTTTCCTGGAAATTTGAAGAGTACAGCGAAGGTGCGGACGCAATTCTCCTCTGGAAGCCTCAGGCTTTCGTGATGGTTGGTTCCATCATTTTGGCAATATGCATCCTTCACAATTTCGTCAAGTTTCTGGTTGAGCGATTAAGACTGAAGGTGTAGGTCATGGAACAGTTCACTCTGATCGTTGTATTTCTGTTTGTGCTGTTCTTTCTGCTGGGATCCGGCATTTGGATAGCGATAAGTCTGATCGGCGTCGCGACCGTGGGCATGCTGCTATTTACCGACCGACCGGTCGGCGATGCAATGGTAACCACAATCTGGGGCGGCGCCTCAAGCTGGACGCTCACCGCACTGCCACTTTTTATCTGGATGGGTGAAATTCTTTTTCGGACAAAATTGTCGGAAAATCTATTCAAAGGCCTATCGCCATTGCTGTGGAAACTCCCTGGAGGTCTGCTGCATGTAAATATTGCCGGATGCACGGTTTTTGCCGCAATCTCAGGCTCTTCGGCAGCGACCGTCGCCACTGTCGGGAAAATGTCGATCCCTGAACTCAAGGCTCGAAAATATCCCGACCGGATGATTATCGGAACTTTGGCAGGAGCAGGTACACTAGGACTGCTGATACCGCCATCAATCACCCTGATCATATATGGCGTGACGGTCAACGAGTCAATCGCAAAACTCTTCATTGCCGGTATTCTGCCTGGCATCATGCTGGCTTTGCTGTTTATGGGTTATGTGACGGTCTGGGGCGTGATTACCAAGCATCGCGAAACCGGTCAATCCGCTCTCAAGATCGGTCAGTTCAAAGACGTACTGCAATTGATTCCTGTTGTATTGCTGATTGTCGGGGTGATGAGTTCAATTTATACAGGCGTTGCCACTGCAACCGAAGCTGCAGTGTTGGGGGTTATCGGCGCACTTATCCTATCTGCGCTGCAGGGTTCGCTGAACCGGGAGACATTCATTGCCTCATTGCTCGGTGCGACACGCATGAGCGCAATGATCGCATTTATTCTGGCAGGATCGACTTTCCTCTCGCTCACGATGGGGTTTACCGGATTACCGCGTAGCCTGGCTGAATGGATCGCTGAACTGGCACTATCGCCCTGGATGCTGATATTCGCCCTGCTGGTGTTCTATATCGTGCTGGGCTGCTTTCTGGACGGTATTTCTTCAGTCGTTCTGACCATGGCAGTCATCGAACCGCTTGCGCGAAGTGCTGGATTCGACATGATCTGGTTCGGAATATTCTTGATGATTGCAGTTGAGATGGCGCAGATCACACCACCTGTCGGATTCAACCTGTTTGTTCTGCAAGACATGACAGGTAAAGATATGGCATTTATCGCGCGCGCGGCTGCGCCGATGTTCATGCTGATGATTGTCGCGGTCGGAATTTTGCTGGTGTTTCCGGAAATTGCGACCTATTTGCCAAACGCCATGTCAAACTGACCAGCCCGCGCGGTCGAACGCGGGTGGAATTTCCTGAATTGCATCGACCAAATCGATCACAGGGCGATCAAATGTCTCGCGCAAGGATTCCTTATACGGAGATATATTTGTACATTCGATCAGAAAAAGGTCGACGGAAGCGGCAAATTCAACCAATCGGGAGGCACAGCGAGTTACCTCGGCAGCTGCACGATCCGAATCAAGTGTCCGCAAGTCACCTCTGATGCATTCGTACAACTCGCCGTTTCTTGGCAACCCGCCCAGTACACAATTGCTATCCAGATAGTTGCGATAGCATGGCTCAGCCAGTACGTTGGCGTCGAATGTGAGGACACCAACTATCGCGTTCGGACCAAACCGCTGGCGAATTTCCGGTATCAAGACGATCGCTGACGTCAAGACCGGAATTTCCACCTCTGACTGAAGATCATCCTGCATTGAAATCAGAAAACCGCAACTCGTTCCGATAACGGTCGCTCCCCTTTTTTCAAGTTTCCTTGCGGCTCGTCTGAATTCTGCCTTTAGCGCACAGTCTAAAGGCGCGGTTGATACAACTTCCGGTACGGTCGCAAGCTCGACTGTTTCATAAATTACGTGACCGTCGAACGTATCGGGATTACCGATATCTCCCAAGAGCCTTGGAAATCTCGTGTTGAGCATAATTACTCCAATCATGACGGGGCCGGTTGTATTGAAGTTATGAGAAAGGATAGCGAATTGCCAGAATTGGCAATACGTTTATTCGGATATCTTCCGAAGACGTTAATCTGGAAATCGAAATTCGGACAGTATGCAGATGAAAATACTCCAACAGTAACTAACGAATAATACTTTCGATTTTCGTTCAAAATTGCTTCCGAAAGTTATTGCTTCC
Organism: Arenicellales bacterium; assembly: GCA_951813075.1. Taxonomy (GTDB): domain Bacteria; phylum Pseudomonadota; class Gammaproteobacteria; order Arenicellales; family JAJDZL01; genus JAJDZL01. The sequence goes on from OX638343.1 coordinate 1,423,665, forward strand.
AAGCATTTCGCATCCCGTATTCGGGGTTGTAACGGTAAATATGGTCCAACTTCCAACCCGATGACGAGCGATACCACCATTTGAAATCCAAGTACCTCAAATGGCCAGTCTTGTTTAACTTTATTTTGGTGATCTCGATCGCGGTTGACGCGCACTGGCGACGCTCACCGAGTGCCCATCCGAAACCGGCTGGAAACTTGCAGCGACCGGTCTCCCACGATCTATTGTTTCGATTGTCGTAGACCCGACCGATTCCCTTATCGTGGCAGGTGAAGTACTGGACTTTTGAACCGTTCTGCTTGGCGCGGACCCAGACCTCTTCCTCTTCTCCTGTCTTGGGATTCAGCCAAGATTTCGGACCTCGGATCGATGTTCGGCTAGAGTTGTTGACCGTGAAATTGGACCTTACCTGGTGCATGCATGGACCATCATTCCGACCGTCCCAGAGCGCTCCAGTCCAAAGCTGATACGGAATATAAAGAGCGCGCGTAGCACAATCGTACAGGTTTGCAATGTGCCAAGGCGAATTGCTGGAAGGATACTCTGCACATGCCTTTTCATGGAACTTCTCGGCCGCTCTTTGCGAGTCCGCTGACGCATGGCTGGCCAATAGAACAACAAGAATAACCAGCACGGCGGTATTTGTCGCAAACTCACGAAATGCAATCTCCGAACTACCCGAATCAGCATCAGTCCTTGAATGTTCCGCCAAATGGCAACGCTTGTAAAAATTGATTATGACTGACCTCTGGCTTACCTAACGAACTTCAGGCAACCGCAACTCGCAAGTACCAACCTAATCAACTGAGACATACGGATGTGGTGTGTTCAATCCAAAACATACAACAACAGGAAATAGGCAGTTTCGTACGCAATCCGTAGATTCTCCAGCTTCAAAAAAACAGTGCTTTATCGAAATCAATAAACGTCCATTTTACTCGCCCGCCCTATTCAGGCACACTGTTTTGATATTCTTGGTTGGCAGTGATTTTAATTTGATTGGTCCAGCATCAACCATCTGCATGGATGATCAGCTGGGTAGAGCCTTCGCCATCGGTGAAAACCGTGATTTTCCTGTCATACCGATCATTTCACTCAAAATTCACTCCCCGCCCGCTGACTCGTCCTGGTCGAGCCGATTATTCAACCCAATTCTGTCTTTGCAACTGACTTTCTCATGCGAAAATAGGGATTTTCCGACTGACACTAACCAGGCACATCAATCTAGGAGACAATCAGAATGAAAATTGCGGCTGCAGGATTTCAGCACGAAACCAATCGCTTTTCCCCGATTCCAACAACCTATGCGGATTTTGTAAGAGAGGATGGATGGCCGGGGTTGACTGAAGGTGCGGCGATTTGGGATGTATTTCTGGAAGCGAACATTCCGATCGGCGGTTTCCTTAAATTTGCGCGAGCCAAACATATCGAAGCCATGCCGGTTTTGTGGGCCAGTGCCGAACCTGCGGGTCTGATTCAAGACAACGCGTTTGACGGAGTTTGTGCAAAGATTCTTGACGGTATTGCGGCGGTGCAACCGATTGACGGCATCTATCTTGATCTGCATGGTGCGATGGTAACCGAAACCTATGAAGATGGGGATGGGGAATTTCTTCGGCGATTGAGGGACCGGTTCGGCCGCGAAATTCCGGTTGCTGTCAGTCTTGACCTGCACGCAAATATCACTCCGGAAATGACGCAGCTAGCGGACGTCATTACAATTTTTCGAACCTACCCTCATCTGGATATGGCGCAAACAGGCTATCGTGCCAGTGAACTTCTACATGAGATGATTACAGTCGGAAGACGTCCGACTGTGTCTTTCAGAAAACCACCTCTGCTGATACCTTTGCATACCCAATGCACAACCATGGAGCCGTGTCAGTCGTTGTACGCGATGTTGCCTGATGACAGTTCGCTGAATAGCGGTTCTGCGGACATTGCACTTGGGTTTCCGGCATCGGACATCGAACAGAATGGACCAGGAATTATCGCCTACCACTATTCTGAGAAACAGTCGAATCAGATCGCAGACAAGCTTGACGAAGCTTTAATTTCTAGAGAATCATCGTTGAGCAGTCCTCTTTATTCCTCACAGGATGCAGTGACTGAAGCTCTGAAAAAGATCGGTGGAAGCAAGCCGATTATTCTGGCGGATGTTCAGGATGTCGCAGGCGCTGGTTCAACAACAGAAACCACGGAACTGCTTGAAGTGCTGGTGAAGGCGGGTGTTCGAAATACCGCGCTAGCGGCGTTCTGCGATAAAGATGCAGTCGCTATCGCTCATCAAGTCGGTATCGGTGGTGAATTCAGTTGCAGGTTGGGTGCAAAGTTGAGCGGACCTGACCATCCCGGATTTGAGGGAACGTTCCGAGTCGCCGCGCTGAGCAATGGTCAATTCAGATTCACTGGCGAAATGATGGCTGGTCTGACCGCGAACATCGGGCTTACGGCCGCCATTGACCTGATCAGCCATGATTCTGAAATCAGAATTGTTGCAACCACTGAACGTATTCAGCCGGTTGATCGAGCGACTTTGACGCACCTTGGTATCGACCTCACTAAGTTGGACCTGCTGGTACTGAAGAGCGTGGTGCACTTCAGGGCGGATTTTGAGCCAATTGCTGACGAAATTCTACTGGTTGCAGCACCAGGATTCAGTCCGTGTGTTCTGACGGCGGATAAATTTCCCAGGCTGCGACCTGGCGTACGACTCCTGTAGCGCTAGAACTCCAATCAGGTAATTGGTTTCGATCAGACGAATTTACGTTTGACCTTCTGGACCCAAGTTTGTTCGTGCGCTAGTTCAGATCCTTCCCACGCTTCCAGTTTAGCTTTCAGGTGGAAGTGGGTCGGAGTAGACGTCACTACGGTGTTGGTACGGGATGACACTTCCCAATCACCACGGGAATACCTTTCGGTCCAGGTAATGTCGCACATTGCGGAGCATGGATCGTCCGGAAGAATCGAGAAAACCTCTTCATGCGTTGAGGCGACTGTCCATCCCTGATAATCATCGTAGACAATGACTCCCTCGTCGAACCAGTTTCGCCGAGTCAGCTCACCGGTTTCAACATTTTCTGTCACCGTAAACTCACTATTTGGTTCAGATTGAACGGTCTTGTTCAGAGCGGGGGCAGATTCGGGACCAGCGAATGCAGCCAATTCGCCATCGGATTCTTTAGGCGGTCGAATCGGCAAACTAAGCGTGCAGCCAGTTAAAAGTAACGAAAGTTGAGTCTTGATCGGTGACGGCCAGACTGTTGGCCAGTAGGCGGTTGTGAGCGACAATCGGATTTTGCTCCCGACGGCAAACTTATGCCCGATTTCATTCAACTGAATTGAGACACTGCAGTCTTCTTCTGGGATCAGGTGTTCAGGATTCAGATGGCTATTTCGATGTGTCAGGTTCAGTATGCCGTAGGTGATACGCGTTACCGCTCCATCGGATAGCACTTCGTTCAAGCACACTGCAACCAAGGCATTGCGTTGATCCGAGTTGAACTTTAGTTCTACAACCGGAGCACCAAGAATCTCGTGTTCCTCAGATAGTTCGTCTGAATCAAAATTCACACTGCCTCCAGCTTCCACCCTTTGATCGCCGGCCAAGTCCGGGTCGACGCCGTGTGGACACCACAAACCACTGGCCCGACCAACAGTTTCGGGCGATGACATACGCATCACATGCTCTCCCCCGGGTTGCTCAGACAATCCATTCCGGGTAAGGTAGTACAACCTCCCGTCAATAATTTCCGAAGACCATTGATCTTCGGCAACCCAACGTCCAGGACGGTTATCGTAATGGGTTTGTGGGTGGACAGAGTCCTGCATCCAGCAACGTAGTTGCGGTTCGTCCATTATCCCGGTCTCTTCTCCCTTGAGCCACTGATCCCACCAGCGCAGACATTCCTGTAGAAATCCAATTGCAGGCCCCGGACCTGCAAAGTGAGGATATTTGTGCGCCCACGGGCCAATCAGTCCCTTGCTGGGCGCTTGCAGGTTCGACAGTAACCTAAAAATTGAATTCGAGTATCCGTCAGCCCAACCTCCAACTGCATAAACCGCACAATTGATGTCGTCGTAGTTCTCACACACAGATCCATGCTGATAGAATTCGTCGCGTTGTTGATGCTCCAACCAATTCGTCAGCCACAAACCGCTGCCTTTGAGTCGATCATGCCAGATGTCACGCCACGCGTCACCGTGGAGAAGAGGATCAGGCGGCGTTGTGTTGATGGAAAACATATAGGTCGACCATGCTATGTTGTCCAACAACATGGCACCTCCCATGAAGTGGATATCGTCGGCGTAGCGATCATCGGTTGAACAGATTGTCACAATCGCTTTCAAGGCTTCCGGCTGTCGCGCGGCAATCTGAAGTCCGTTGAATCCACCCCACGAAATTCCAATGATCCCAACTGTTCCGGAACACCAGGCTTGGGCTGTTACCCAATCAATTACCTCAAGTGCATCGTCCTGCTCCTGCTTCAGATATTCACCGAGAAGAACGCCAGTTGAATTTCCGGTGCCACGCATATCCACTCTTACTGAAGCGTAACCATGTCCTGCAAAATAAGGGTGAGTCAAGGCATCCCGGTCTGCGGTTCCTTCCTGATATCGATACGGAAGATATTCGATGATGGCAGGAACTGGGTCGTCATGTGCGTCTTCCGGCAACCATATTTTACTGGCTAGTTTAACGCCGTCCGATAGAGGAATAAATTCACCTTCAATGACAGTGGTTTTACGCGGAAAGTTCGTGACTGTTTTCATTTTGCTCTTCCAATTGTTGAATCTTGTTGAATTTGAACAGATCTGCCATTGCACTCAAGCGATCCGATATCCCTTATTGGCTTCAAAGAAGATCATAATGCGGACTATCTGGAATACGCCGATGAATCTCGCAGTTACGCTTGTTGCAACATTCGGGTATTGATTTTCATCCGTGAGAAATTTTAATTGGAGAAGACGCAGAAAGTAAGACATTTCCGAAAGTCGAATATGAAGACATATACGCGAGAAGTGTCCAATAGTGTGCAATCTAACTGATTCACTGCTGGCGCGAACGCAAGGCGATGACAACCCCAGCTGTTGTGATTGCCGCTATGCCAACAAATGCCACTGAATCCGGAATCTCACCCCACAGCAACCATCCCCAGAATCCGGCAAATATGAGAAAGCTATACTCGAAAATTCCGACATAGGTTGGTTCCGCAATCTGATACCCTCTGATCAACCCCATTACGCCAACAATCGACCCAAGTGCCTGAACCAAAATCCAAAACAGAACTCGATCTGTCGGAACCTCCCAACCTCGTAGAAAAAACGGTGCTGTGTTGACCAACTCGCGTGGTAGTTCAGCGAAGTGCAGTATTACCAGCATCAACAGACTGAAGAATCCAATCATGAGAAAGAAGCCCATCATGACGACAGTCGTATTCTCTTCCGAACACAGATGGCGTGTCGCGAGTTGTCCTAGAGCGTAGAAAATTCCAGCCAACATCGGGAGCAGAGTCAAGATTCCGAAATTGTCCGGGCTCGGTTTCAATACCAATAGTACGCCAGTAAAACCGATGGTGACGGCTAAAATACGCCAAACTCCGATTTTCATTCGAAACAGAATTACCGAAAACACGAGCACGAATATCGGGGAACTGAACAGTGTCGAGCCCGCTTCGGCAATTGGCATCAGTGACAAAGCGCCAAAGTAGAACAATATTGCCCATGCAATAAAAAAGCCCCGTAATGCAACAGCCCAATATCTTTTGGGTCTCAAACTCTGTCTTCTGATCATGCAGTAAACTGCGATGATCAAGCCGCAAATGGCAGAGCGAAAAACATGAAATTGCCACAATCCGGAATCTTCTTCGATGATACGGATCAAGTTGTCGACGAATCCGATGACGAACATGCCACCAAGTATCATGAGACCACCTGCCAAAACACGCGAAGGTTGATCGGATACTGCGAGGCGTACCGTCATGGTAGAGACTTACGAGGTTCAGTCAAGACTTGAATTGATGGTTTGAGGCATTCGATCGCATAGTCTAACTTGCCGGTTGGATTAATGAGCAAACCAAACTTGAGGGGCGGAGGCAATCATCACAATTATTGATCCAGGTGTTACCGCGTTGTGACTTGTTGAACGGGCGATGTTGTCGACTTCAATGTAACGCTCTGTACATTTTATATTGTTTAGCTACTCGCAAAATTTCGACTAGAGTAGATCGTGATCGTAATGATTGAGATTCAGGACACAGATTCTTGAGGCATGACCTAGTCGAAAATCCAATTACACGTTTTGGGTTCTCAGCGCATTTAAATTCCGTTGTTCATCTCACTGCTCCCGATGTAATCAACGACACCAACTTCGTTTGGATTGTCTTGGTTTCAACAAAAACAGATTCGATTTTGCGAATTAGCGCGGGAGGGGATATCTATAAATAATACGAGAACGAAATGACTAACCCACAAATCATTCTCGACGAACGTGGAAATCCAGCATTTGCCGTTATTCCATAGCAGAAATTCAATCAGTTGGCCGAAGCGTATTCTGAAATCATAATAAGCGATGAAGATCTTTACGATCAGGCTAGAATCGAGAACGAAGAATCCTTCCCTACCGAGGTGTTGACGGGATGTCGAGGTCGAAGAAACACTTTCCTTTCTGAAACGATTTGGACTCTACTTTGTCAACCCTTACTTCTCGGAACCGTTTAGAATCGAAATAGCGAAGAATCGGTCAAAATCAACGCGCAATTCCAAGATTAAGTTGATACTCCACTGGTATAATGTACAATTATTATGTACATGAAATTCAATACAGAGACAGCTGTGAAAACGATTACTGCAACGGAATTCAAAGCCAAATGCCTCCGGGTGATTGGGCAAATGGGCAAGGACCGTGAACCTATGACAATCACAAAACATGGTCAACCAGTAGCTATCTTGTCACCTCTGCCGCAGACGAATGAAAAACCGTCAATCGTTGGCGCGATGCGGGATTCGGTACTAGCCTACAGTGAACCGTTTCAACCGGTTGCCGATTCATCCGACTGGACCGCATCCCAGTGATTGTTCTTGACACGCATGCTTTGATTTGGGCTGTATCCGATGATGTTCATCTTGGTAGAAAGGCGCGGGCTAGGATAGAAGAAACGGCGCAATCAAATCACGTTGCGGTTTCTGCAATTACACCTTGGGAAATCACGATGCTGGTCGAAAAAGGTCGGCTCCAACTAGGACAGGACGTGCAAGTCTGGCTCGAAAATTCGTTAGCTCTTCCTGGAATTTACCTGGCACCAATCGAACCCGCGATTGCAATCGATAGCGTACGTCTCCCAGGAGATTTTCATGCCGACCCTGCCGACCGTTTCATTATCGCAACAGCCCGCTACTATAACGCGCCCCTCATGACCGCAGACAATGCTATTCTTTCCTACGCAAAATTTGGAAATGTTCAAGTAGTCGATGCAATGGCATAACACAATATCCCGGTAAAATTGCTTACCGCTATAGCCATTGCAACTGGCTAATGCTCAACCTAGACAAGGCGTCATGTGATCTTCACCTCTGCCTGTCAATTCAAATATTGATTCAAACGAGCAAAAAGATTTGTTTCAATGAAGATCTCACCCAGATTAGTTATGTTTCTTGAGTATCTAGATCGTAGGAGCTGGGTAATATCATAGCCGTATTGTTCCCTGCCTTACTGCGTGAAATTCAGTTTAAATTCATGCACACCGCTATATCGTCCCTGAATCGAACCGAAGCCCACTAACAATCTGAAATAATTTTAGTAAGGCAACAGCTCTTTGCCGCTAGTGAGCCACACTGACCGGATAATATGGCCGGATAACTTCGAAGTTAATCCCAAATCTGAATCCAGAATTTCGGCAATTGTTGCCTCTATGTAAACTCCGTGCTCTTTATTGTCAATCCTTTATCCTTTGTAGCGTTCAGATAGAATCTCAACCACTCCAAAATGAACTTTTAGCAAGCTCAGCTAAGCCAACACTAAATTCGTCAGGAATTTCATTTTTTTTCTGCGGACAGTTCGATTAGCCACACGGACAGTTATTCTCAATAAATCGCAACCACATGTCGCACACCAGTCAATCTCATCAGAAAGTGCATTACCCGAAACCAGTATTGCGAGTGAATCCCGTTGGGATTCAACGAGCGTCTAACGAGCTCGAATTACCTACTGGAATTCGATGTACATGGCCGATGTCCAAGCCTTTGCACCGTCGATTTGTTGGCTCTGAAGATAAACTGGGCGAAACCCGTGTGGACCGTTACTGGCATCAATCTCGAAACTCCCGCTTACGTCCCGAGGCATTGCCGCGTCGGCGATTCGTTCAATCGCGATGAACATTTCCGTACCACCGAGTTCCATGCGCACACCGCCTTTTTCCAGGAGTTCAGCGCCAGAAACTTCGAAATCGAACTCCGGACAATGTACAAAGGGATTACCATCGAGTGGATTGCCAACCTTGACATAACCATCAATGGTCCCGGAAACTCGAATGCTGGCGCGTGCGAGATTGGATATGTCAATCTCAAAAGTATCCGTGTCCCCATAGGTGTCGGTTCGGAAACCAATTTTTGTCGGGCCGGCCCGCCACGCATTCTCTTCAATGTGTTCGAACCCATATGCATTGAAAGAATTTATCACTCCGTTGCGGATTTCGATCGTACCGCGCCAGTCCGCCCAGCGATAACGGTCGCGAATGCGCGCTCCGCCAACACGGACTCGAATTCTTCGATTCGAATAACCAGCTTCTTTCTGTAGGTTTCGTCTCTGAATCAGGCCGGTGTGGTCAAACAAAGCGATTTCATCCCAACCAGCGTCACCGAGCATACGATATTCTAGTTTTGCAGGGCCCTGATGCGCGAACTCATCTCCCATCATTTGACCACCACACCAACTTAGTGCGACGATTCGCTCACCTGTTGTTGCCCAGGTTCGGCGCGCTCTCAAAGCCTTACCCACCGCTTCGCTCTCCAGCTTATCGCAGATCAGCCCTGTAACACCCCCCTTGGTACCGAATACAGCTGTACCGGGCACTCCACCACCACAACGCCCGCGATGCTCGTCGCCATTGGCCGCTGCGCCGAGTTTATAGCCGCGCGCCGCTACTTCCTGATAAAGCCACGGGAACTGACCCCAGGCCGAGGTAATCTCAACCAACCGGTCCATAACAGGGTGATGCCAATCCATGATGCAACGTCGCCCGCCGACATGCGGCATCATGAGATGGCCTTCCGGATCGTGGATATAGGTTCCCCATAGCTCCTCCAGTGGCCAAGCTCCAGGTTGAATCGTGTCGACATCCATATCTTCGTTCCACTCAAAGGAACGCGCGATGTTGCCCTTGGCATCGAAAGGAAACTCCGGCGTCTTGCCGTGCAAAAAAACCACATTGTGATCACCTCCGGCGCAGGAATTACCGCACCATTCGGTCCCGGGATAACATACGAATTTGCCGTCTTCGGTTAGGCTGTGAATCAGCTTCACATCGTCATTCCAATTCGCCTTGGTGATCTGAAAATCGTTCGCGGTATAACCGAGATAATCCAAACGGGCAATGTCGCGCCCATAGGTGAGATTGTAGACCGTATCGTTCGTGCCGACCGTGTTGTCCGAATGGACATGGAGATCACCGAAGAACACGCGCGGGCAAGGACACGCCTCGTCGATTGTGACGTAAAATTCAGCATTGTTGACCTGAGGTTCACCGATCATTGAAGCGGTTATCGCGAGTTCGCCGACGGTGTCGGTCGGGAGATCCGCAATCTCGGCGAACGCCCACCCTTCACCGGCGAGCGCAACCTTTTTTTCGTATACACGTTCACCGCCCAAGCTTGCAGTGACTATAACTTCTTCGCGTTCGTCGAAGCAGGTATTACCCCATACGTCTTCGGCGCGCACACCCAGGACAACCGGTTGGCCTGGTCGCAACATGCGTGATCCAGCCATCACGAGTTGAGCAGGTCTCCCGGGAACTATATCGATGACTACATCACCAGGAATTGGGCAAAAACGAGATGTGCCGAGTGGGTCTATATAGCAACGGAACCGAAATCCTTTTTCAACAAATGTCTGGACTCGGGTACCAGGTCCGCCACCGCGCCGGTCACCAAGTCGAATTATGATGTGGTCTCCCGGCTTCAAAAAGCCGTCCACGGTATCGACAATCACGGCTTTCTGGTATGGACGTTCGTGGCCTTTCTGATCAAATCGAACTTTTAGTGACTGTACCGTGGCGGGACTCTGTCCCTCACAAAGCGGACCTGCCTGATATTCAGCTGAAACGTAATTGGCTGCCGTAGGATCGGTTGTCTGAAACAGCGCCCAGTCGGAATAGAATTTGAACGTCGCCTTGATCCAGGCGCCATCGGCGATTCCGGACGCGCCAACCTCATAATCGAGTACGATTTCCGTCCACTCGCCAGCAATAAGTTTTTCAACATTACAGGTCACACCGCCAAGGAACGGCATGTTTCTGGTTTTGTCATAAAGACCTATCGGCGCGAAATAGTCGCCAAGCTTATCCCTGATCTCTGCCTCGTCGGTTTCAAACTGAGACCAGCCTTGCGACTTAACTTGTTCATCTTGCATCGTTTGTCTCCTGGAACATCTTAAATATCGGCAACAATTCACTAATCGTGGTTCGCATTGTACTCAATCCGAGATGGAATCAGATTTTTCTCGGATTGCAGATTCACAGCCCGCAACAATGACACAACACCCTCTGTCAATACACAGACGTACAGATGACAATTTATACGCTTACAGCATATTCGACCACAGTAAACTATCGTTACGCTTACGTAAATCGGATACTGTCAGGCCACCTGCAATCCATGATTTCGATAAATGGATTTAGTTTCATCACTTAGAAAAAATTCAAATGCATTGCAGGCTAATTGAAAGGTTTCATCAACCAGGCCGACCGCATAACGCGTGGTGATATTGTGCTCACCTATGGGTAGAGGGATTCGATCGAAAATTTCGCGAAAAATTCGGGTATATCGAAGTGCAAGGTGATCATAGACTATGGCAACGTCCGCACTTCCATCGGCGACTGCCTGCGGTGCTTCCCGGTGGTGAATTAAACTACCAAAGAGTACCTTGTCGCTACACTCCAGTAAATCTCCGATTGCATTACTCTCAAGTCCGTCCATAGCAGCGCATCCTTCCAGGGTTTGACGATATACCGTGTGGCTAGCGCCTTCCGTCAGGGGATTGGAAATAAAAAGCCGTACATTCTCGCGCAGCAGGTCGCTCACTTCGCGAACACATTTCGGGTTATTCTTACGAACCAGAAAACTGTTACCACGGCTTTGTGCGAAAACCGCTGTGCGACATACTTTGTTCTCTGCAGTCAGTTTCTCCATAATGTCATCTGGACCGATTACGATGTCCGGAGTTACACTCAGACAAAGATTACCAATTTCGATCGTGCGCGATTGCATCCAATCCAAATACACCTTTGGAGGCGTCGTACAGTAGAACACAGAGGAAAGCCGGTTGCTCGAGCGGAAAGATTCCAGCGACTCTTCGAGAGCCATGTGGTGATTACCATCGGAAAAAATCCGCAATTCCGAAGCCCCCGGATCCCCGTGAAAATCCAGACAAAAATTACTGGACGGATGAAACCAGCGATTCCGAGACAGTTCGGGATTTATGACATTTTCGCTGGGCCAATCAAGTTGCATTAGCACCTCCAAAATCTTGAATGACTGAAGAAATATATTTTCCCACAACAACGAAGCTCGGAGCGCTTAAATCAAGCCTAGTGCATTCGTCAGTCGGAAATGGAAGATACATTTATCCGAACGATGTTGCATGAGTGGTGGAACTCGGTTTCTAATTGGGTAGATGAAAATTGTGATTTTATTCACCATACGGTATAAACTTCCAAAGTTCAGATTCATAAAAATCGATACATAAATTTGCCTTGATTATTGCAATTCACGTTCACAACGTGGTCAAGCAGGCTTAGATTGATTCTGAACTGAATTCTAACTACTAGAACTATAGGAGTAGCAAATGCATAAATCAATTCTCAAAATCATCGGGGTCGTTCTGGCCGCGTTTCTGGTTATCCCGGTTGCTATGGGAGAGTACCCGGAAAGGCCGATTACGTTAATGACCATGGTTCAACCGGGGGCGCAGATTGACCGTCTCGCCAGAGGTCTCGCGGAAAGACTCAGCAAGGACCTTGGACAACCGGTGAACGTGAGAAACGTCACCGGTGGCTCTCACGGAAGCGTGATGGCAACCGAACTCAGCAAATCGAAATCGGATGGATACACATTGGGTGTTGCCGCGGTTACAGCCTATACCTATCAGCCTCATCATTCGCCGGTCAAATACAGTTTTGATGATTTTGACTACCTGTCGCTTGTCGCACTGAATTCAAGTGGATTCATTTCGCTGCCAGACCGTCCATGGAACACGCTGAAAGAAGCGTTCGAATGGGCCAAGGCAAACGACAAGGCATTGGTGTGCATGTTCCATGGTGCAGATGACCGGGATGCAATTCAGCGAATTGCAAAAGCAGAAGGAGTCAACATCTCACTGATTCCCAGCAAAGGAGGTCCTTCCGTCATCAAAGCGGTAACAGGTGGCCATGCTGATATCGGTTATGTCGGTGCAATCCTTTACGAGCATGTCAGGGCAGGAAGACTAAAGCTACTTGCATCTGCTCTCAATGAACGTCTGCCTCCACTTCCAGATGTGCCCACTCTCAAGGAACAAGGCTATGATGAAGCTGTTGAGATGATTGTCGGATTAGTGGCGCCTAAGGATCTGCCGGATGATGTTGCAGCGCGAATTCTCGCTGCGGCCGACAACCTCGCGAATGACGCTGATACGAATTCGTTCATCACCGAAAAACTACTGATGCTTCCTGTCACTTGGGGAAAAGATCATGCCGAGAAATCGCTCAAGGACTTGTATGACCTGTTTGGGGAGCAAGCCATGAGCCAGTAAGGCAGATGTAACAGAACTATATTGATCAAGTCCGCAGGATGGAACCTTGAAAAGGGTTCAACGTGACATGCTGGCTTATGTGCTCATTGCACTGGCCAGCGTGTTACTTCTTATATGGGCAATTCCGGTGTATACCCCGGCTTATCCCGGCTATGGTGCTTCGCCGGCGTTGGTTCCTAATGTTGCGGTTTCCGTGATGCTTGTCATGGCCATCCTCGCAATTGTACGGTCAGTGGTGGCGAGCAGACGCGGTACCACCTTGAGTGAAGAAGAATCCACGTACCCGGAAGACGGGAGTGGTTCCGGTTTCACTCAAGTAGGTCGCGTGGATATCGTCCACTTGGCCAAGTTCATGATGTCTGCTGCACTGTTCGTGGTCGGCATCAACACCATCGGTTATATCGCTTCAGCGCTGGGCTTCCTGCTGCTGTTGCAATACCTAGTAGGCGCTCGCAATCCGGTAAAAATCGTGATTCTGTCAGTGGTTGCCGTCGCACTCATGTATGTAGCCATGCGATACGGTTTTGGTGTTCCGATTCCCGGATACTAGTGGATGCTTAAGGTCAAACCATGGAAATGATTTTTGCCGGACTGATGGACTCGCTGTCCCCTGTGAGTCTCGTGTTCGTGTTCGTAGGGGTTGCCACTGGTGTCGCCGTCGGTGCAATTCCAGGAATTAACGGTCCGATGGCGATCGCCCTGTTCATTCCTTTGACGTACTATATGTCTCCCCTTGCGGCTATAGGATTCTTGGTAGGACTTAATAAAGGAGCTTTTTTTGGCGGCGCAATCTCTGCCGTACTTTTAAGGACACCGGGAACACCCGAGGCAGCGGCAACAACTTGGGACGGTTATCCCCTTACAGAGCAAGGTAAGGGGGAAAAGGCACTTAGAATGGCGCTTTACAGCTCAGTGTCCGGGGATTTCATCTCCACAACTGTACTGGTGTTGATCGCTGCCCCGCTCGCTACGGTTGCTCTGTACATGGGGCCACCGGAAATGTTTGCGCTAATCTCTCTCGCTTTGACTGTGATTGCCGGAATCGGAACCAAATCGATTTCACGCGGCCTTGTGGCCGCGGCGGGCGGACTCCTGGTCGGCATGATCGGCACTGAACCGGTAACCGCCTTGCCTCGGCTGACTTTCGACATTTATCGACTGGAAAGTGGGCTGTCATTGATCCCCGTTGCCATTGGACTTCTGGCGTTTTCGGAAATCCTGATTCAGCTAGAGCGACTCAAATTGCATGCAGGGGCCGAAGAAGCAGCGCGCAGTTTTTCTGATAAACCGGAGGATAAATTTGTATCAAAAAAGGAATTCTTCGGAAGTACTAAAACATTGCTACGTGCCAGTGCTATTGGAATTGGTGTTGGAGCCATGCCGGGACTGGGAGCACCAGTCGCCTCTTTCCTTTCGTACGATCAGGCACTCAAAAGATCCAAAAAACCGGAGGAATTTGGCAAGGGACGTCTGGAAGGAATCGCCTCATCCGAAGCCGCAAACAGTGCGGTGGTAGGCGCCAGCTTAATCCCGCTGTTTGTACTGGGCATCCCTGGCAACCTAGCCGTCGCCATGCTAATGGGAGCATTCATGATTCACGGCATGATGCCCGGTCCTCTCCTATTCGAGGAAAATTCGCGATTGATGTACGGAGTATTCGGAAGTTTGGTGATTGCGAGTTTTTTCCTCCTCTTTATCGGTAGATTTGGCTTGAAACTGTTTTGCAAGGCCGTGCAGATTCCATCCGTGGTACTTTATCCAGTGGTTATCTTTACCTGCATCATGGGTGCCTATCTCGGACAGTCGTCGATGTTTGATGTAATCGTAATGTTGGTGTTCGGGGTAGTTGGCTACTTCATGCGTAAATTTGACTTCTCTTACGTGGCGTTTCTTATCGGGTTCATACTTGTACCTGAGTGGGAACGAGCACTGCAACAAGTGGTAATTATTTCGCAGTTCGACCCCTACTTGTTCTTTCGTCGACCTGTAGCACTGCTGTTGATGGGTCTGACATTTTTCGTGATTATTCGTACGTTTCTTGCAGGCGTTCGAAAGAAAAACTAACCCAACACCCTTGTCTTTACCTTCCAGAATTGTACAGGGATCAGAATAACTCAATCGGTTTCTGAATTCGAATCTGTGCGATTGGTGATCGTACATTGCAACCCCTCACGCGCACCAGCGTTAGATCGACTTTTCAAAATTTCCGATACTGCTCAAATTCCAAAGATTTGTCCACGCAAAGGATGTGAACGAATGTGTTAGAGACCATAATTGGAAGCCACACTTTTGGCGTAAACTTTCGTAATTTGTAGAGAAAAATGGGCTTAAGGAATTCGAAGATTAGGGTACCTGATTAAAACACCAGTTCGCCGGTGTTCAAGCGAGCTTTTTGTATCTGCAACGACACCCGTCTGAATCCAATGCTCGAGGGATACCGCGACGAGAATTACTATTGATCCACGCGTGGATGCTTTGACCCGCATAGTGCGACAGAAATTCCTCCACTTCTATTTCAACCGCCCAATGAAGAAATCCAATTTTGTACTGGCGGCAATACATTATTTTTTGGCTGCTCTACGACGAATGTAAATTCATTTGATCTTCTAGACTTCTGCCAAACTGTGATCACGGAGTCCATCGTATTTGGCTCGCAGACTTCCAGAGTTCGGAAATAAACAGCAGTGTTGGAATCTAATGGAATCTTATCGGAGCGATTCTCTCTAACTTTGTACCCACATTCATTCGAACAACTTTTCAATTTCTGCAAATAGCAGAATCCACTAGTATCCATTCTTGTGATAGCGCGATTGGGAAGTACTTCGTTACTGACCAAGTCCAATGACCAATCAACATTTATAAACCGATCGGATCCCGTGTCCCATCGAATACTTTCGCCGTATGGTGTGCTGCCGCTGGCTCTTCTGATAAACGAGCATAGTGATGACATCCCTTTTGTTTCCTCAATGTTTGTATATTCTTCCAACCAGAGATCTACAGCCTTAGACAATTCATCAGATAAGTTAGACAATCCGTGTGATTTGCAACAACCAAAGTGCTGGAAAATTTTGGCAAATACATTTAGCTTATGATCATTTCGGAACAACCGATCATTCGCTTCTTGTTCTAAATCTGGAAACGATTTTCCTTCGGGCACCGCATGTTCAATCTTAGATACGGACTGTAGAAATCCATCATCATAAAGCTCCTTCACCAATTCTTCTTCAAACATTTGCATCTTTTTATCAAGTAATTGCGAAAACGAAATTTCCACGCAAATACCCCAAATTGCTACCATAGCTTCGGTACTGTTGCGCGGTAATCGCTCCTCATCTGCAATCAAACTATACCGCCAACGTTCGTAACCCTTGCCCTCTGGTCCAGAAACTTCCCGAAGAAAATCATCTAGTTTTTCGATTTCGATATATGAATGAAGTGATTGAAATTGCGAGTAATAATTTCTAATGAGAGATTGTTTTTTGTCCTTGAGATGAGAAAACAGCGAGGCGAGATTATGCGTTCGATACTCTCGATGATTGATCAATTCTTCGATTGTGCAAGGTTTCTCTTCAGCAATCAGATATTTGATTGATTGCTCTAACCCACTATATGCAGCGGTGATTATTCCCCAATTGCTTGCAATAATAGTACCAGGATCAAGTTCTTGAACTAATAGCTGTGACTCTAACGTGACTTTGCACTTCCTGTAAGCAGTCCGGAGTCGTTTTACCTTTTCGATTTTCTGGGTGTCATTCATTTCGTTGTCAATTTGATCAACATACTCGACCTGTTTGCGCGAACTTTGTGTAAATACAGTGAATAGAAATTCAAACCAATTGCAACGAGTCGCATCTGCGCGTTTTACGATAGGACGAAAGAAATTCGAAAATAGCCCACTGCCGAATCTAGTGAAGAAAAATGGTTTCAGTCTAAAAGGAGCTACCGAATGGCGATAGTCGACATTACTCGCTTTGACGAAGGCTCGTCTAACTTCATTTAGGGGAAATTTGATGCCGTGGTTAGCACTCCTTCACTACTTGCTGCGGATTCGATCCAGTCGTGGAGCTCCCGAATTCTACTTTTAGCCTCTTGCGTGTAATTCATTTCCTCAGATGAACAGTATTTGAGAATCCCTAGGAGATCATATGTACTTTCAATCACATTGGACCATTCTCCGATAAATCCATGATGTTTATAAAAGACAATCATTTCATCATCATTGCGGTTCATGTCGGATTGATTTTGTTCCATTGATTTATCTGCCATTGAATAAAAACCTTTTAAAGCTACTGAACTATTCTTTAAATTATCGCTCAGAACTTTGTGGCATAAAAGAAGAATCTAGCTACAAAACGTCTCGCATTAATGACGCACGAATTGTTATCTTTCCTTTAGGACGAGAGTGAATCGGAAAATTCAAAATAATTTCGACTTGAATAATTTTGGTGAACCCGGTAGGGAAAAATTCGAACTGGAACATGGCACAAACTTAGGTTTCAAATTCGTTCTCGATTAGTTTCCGACAAGTGACAAATTCGATTACGAACCAGAATAGAGACAGACGATCAAAACGGATTTTTCGCAATATTTGAAAGCACAGCTGTTGCAGAAGTTACCGGTTGAGTAACAGCCAACAACTCCTTTCTTGTTTCACAACGATGACCACGTGGTAGCAGTCTTGGATTCAAAGTAGCGACGCAAAACGCAGTGCTGATAACAAACTTATTTCCGGATCTTCAACGGATATAACATTGCAGTATTGAAAGAACCTAAACTCACAGTTCCCAATTCGGATGCTTTGCGGCTCGGTAGAACTTTAAACAGGAAGTGTCGGGTGATTATCCAAGTCGCTCCCTCTGCGGTTCCAAAATATCGACAAGACTTTGATAGTATGCTCGTTCTCCATCCCAAGCCTCATTGTTCGTCGATAGCTCAAGGAAGCGGCGGTAGACATAACAGAGTGCATCGGCCACCTGCACTAGTGAAGAATGATGCGACTTGATCGCAAAAGGCGTGTTAATGATTTAGTCGAACCGATTCGACTTCTTGCGTGAAGTCCATGTTTGTTTTCCCTGCTTTTTTAATCCGCGAACCTGATACAAACCATCATACCATGCGTCGGCTTGATACAGGCCATCGGAAAGCAGCGGCATATCCATCTTATTATCATCCATGATGAAAACGGTGAGCCCCTTACTATTTTTAACCCTTTGCATCTTTTTCTGAGCCAGAGCGCAGGTGAACATGCCCCTCCAATCCAACCGCGATCACCGAACGGAGGGTTGTATTCTGCAGCGAGTGCTTCTTTAAAGGCTTCGCAAGACAATCCTATACCGAAGAGCTTTCCACCGTTCGAGACGGCGAGTTTGCAGATCTCCTTCAATAATTCTTTTCGCTCAGTCGAATCGAATCTATTCCATCCGCCCTTGCCATTGATGAACTTGCTTGTCTTGAGTTCGGTACTTGTACCTAGATGCTTGGAGAGAAAATTCTCAAGCATCTTATCAAATTCGGCAGTTTTCTTTCGAAGCTTGCAGGTGTCCACCATTAGCCCAACATGACAAAGACATCGCCGTCAGCGGGAGAGCCGCTTTCATCAACATAAATGAACTTCATTACACCTCAAATTTCAAATTTGTTCATGCAATACAGCACAATGGACTAGTGGACCCAGAACGAATGTCTTCAAACCATGGCAAAACTGCATTTTCAAATCACATTAAACCGAATATCGTAGTCATAATTGCCGCTTTTGGTGTTGTTACATCGAGACTATCGATCTTCGCTGCACGAAATTTTCGCTTTGCGGCACGAAGTTTATCTCAGGGTCATTGATCAAAATTTTTCGAAGAGTTCGCCACGAAATTTCGATCACGCTACGGTCCAAGGATTGATAACCTCTACACCCGTTGTTACAAAATCGATTGCATTTCCGGTGACTACTGTCATGCCATGCACGATAGCTGTCGCTGCAATCAGCGCTACACGTTCAGCCCGTGGACCCGGTACATGTAACCGAGCACATTTGAGTGCGACAGCGGTATCGATCGGTAATGTGCGTTCGATAATTTCGGGTAATACGTGCCGCTCTATCCATTGTCGTAACCTGATTCCGTGCTCTACATCGCGTCGTTCGATACGCAGTATACCTATCTCCAACTCCTTAAGAGTCAACACAGATATGTAGAAACTTGTCCCAACCTAGTCGGACATCCATGCCACTACGTTAACATCAACTCTACCATCTCCAACATTGCACAACTCGGAGACAACGTTGGTGTCAAGCAAGAGCATTAACAAATAATTGTTTGAATACTATCAATGCGCGTGCGCGGCGGTTCGAATTCAAATTCAGCCAAACCTTGCATCGATAATGCGTCTACAAGGTTGGACCGTTCACCTTTCAACCTTTGGTACTCGCCGATACTAAGCAATACGTGCTTTGGTTTATTCCGGTTGGTAATGAAAACTGGCCCCAAGTTCGATGCCTTTTTTGCACGAGATACATCCCTATTAAATTCACGGCTGGTAAATGTAGTAATGCTCATGGCTAAATTCTCGAAGACGTATGTAGTTATGTTGCTACTTGATTTATAGGAATACAACGAAGCAAATTTAGTCTAAATTTTCGCAGATTAAGGAACACGATTTCTCGATCAATGTCTTGAAAGACATAGATCGGGAATAGGTACTCTAGCATATCACTCGAATTTGCACAAAATCATCGAAAAAAACATAGTTCATAGTTGTTTGAATCTACTCTGAATTCTGATACTTGAGTCGGACTGTCTACCAAGATCAATTGGATTCCCCGGACTGAATAATCCGACAACCAAAGGGCTATTTCCATCAGCAGTTGCAAGCTCGGTTGGAATGTTCGCGAGCCTTGGCTATCTTGTGATTTAGAAGTAGTACCATTGAATGAGCAACTTAACAACTGCAAGACTCATACTCGTCGCGTCTTTACTGTTGGATTAGGCTACCTGATCGAATTCAATTCGCTTCAACGCACTCGTGTCTACCGTCTGTCGCACCTTATACAAGTCGAAACTTTCTTGTAGCGCCAGCCAGCTTTCGGCTGAACTGCCAAGTACTTCGGAAAGGCGAACCGCCATTTCCGGCGAAATGCCGGACTTGCCGTTCAATAGTCGGTTAAACGTACTGCGAGCCACTCCAAGCCGATCTGCTATTCCGTTCGAGGTGATCCCCTCGAATGGTTCAATATAGGTGCGTTGAATCAACTCCCCAGGATGAGGAGGGTCATGTTGTTGATAATTCATCAGTGATAGTCTTCATAATTAACAAAATAGGCATCACCATGATCAAACGTGAACACGATGCGCCAGTTATGGGATACAGCTATCGACCATTGTTCACTTCGGTCACCCGTCAACTTGTGCAAGCGATAACCTGGTTTGTCCATGTCTTCGATAGTTTTTGCAGCATGTAAGAACGCTAATCGATCACGAATCCGGTTCGCGTGCGCCGCTTGGATACCTGACCGGTTCCCAGTGATAAAAAAACGTTCAAGCCCTTTATGCTTAAAACTTTTTATCATTCAGTTATTGTATTACATTCCGCGTTGCGCAACAGGGAATGAGATTGACTGCAAATCAGAGTAAAGAAGTCGGCAAGAAGTTTTTCTGGTAGGCATGCAGCTATCTAGTGGGTTAACGGCGGTAATGCCGTCTGTTCAATCGACGAACGAATAGGTTATGCCATCGGTCGCATTTTGTCCAACTTGCGATCCGATTTCGATGAATTCAGAACCGACTTGACTGGTGGGCTCGGAAGGAGTGTATTCAAACCTTGACGAGTCATCAATTCCATTGTGACTTTCAACGATAAATCAATATGAAGTAATTGTTTCCAATGGTTAAAATGTAGGCCAGTCACAAAACGTTTCGACCTCCACTCGTCTGGTCGTTGTATGCAATTTCAATTTGTAACCTGTGTAGTATCAGGTTACGATGACTCCATGAAAATTAGATTTCGCCACAGAGCTCTCAAAAGATATTTCGAAAATGATGGACACAGGCGAATTCCTACGATTCACTAAGACAAGATTAGACGAATTCTTGCGCGCCTTGACGAAGTGTCACAAGCTCAAGATATGAATCTGCCCGGCTTCAAACTTCATCCTCTAAAGGGTGACCTCGAGAATCATTGGGCTGTAAAGGTGTCAAAGAATTGGCGTACTGGATTTCGATTTGAAGGTCAATATGCTCATGATGTTGATTTGATTGATTACCATTAGGAGAAAAGTGAAATGTCTATGAAAACCCCGCCTCACCCTGGTCTTTCTGTCCGATACGACTGCCTGGAGCCATTGGGGCTCAATATTTCAGATGCAGCGCGACAACTAGGGGTCAGCCGCAAACAACTTTCAAATATCGTGAATTGTCGCGCTGGCATCTCGCCCCAGATGGCAATACGTCTTCATACAGCGTTTGGAGGCGGTGCAGAAACTTGGTATAGGCTCCAAGCCACTTATGAAATGGCTCAATCGTAAAACAATGCAGATCGTATTAAAGTGAAGCGGCTAGCACCAGTCGCATGAAAGCTTATTGCTAAATTTAATCAGTAAGCAAATTCAAATTTCCTGCACTATCGAAAATGGTGGCCCGGAAAGAATGTATTCAAACCTGTGCGATCTTCAATTTTCGATTCGCAATTCGACTGTCGTGAAAGACAACACGGCAGTACTATTGTTTGCACTACCTACTTCAGTCTTTTTAGCATACGACATGATTTTTCCAACCCCGAATTATGTTGCTTCGAGGAAGGCGGAGCCATCATCAATGGTGCCGGGGACTCATTTGAGGTTTGGGTTCGGAAAAGCTACGGCAGACATCGGTGAGACGGGACGCTATTCGTGCTGATATCTGAAGTCCTGCGCCAAACCGTGACGAGCCATCGCTGTTCCGCTCGCGGCCGCCCTGTTGGGCGATAGTAGTGGTACAGTTCCCGAAAACCTGCGTCGGTAACATAGGTGCGCCAGGTTTCTAGATCATGGAAACATCCGTATCGTCCATCGACCCACCCTTCCTCACTGTTGCCTCGCGGGTTCGAGCACAACAGGACACCACCGGACTTGAGGGTCGCAGCGAGGTTGTCGAGCACTTGGGCGAGTTGACTGATCGGTACATGAAACAGCGAAGCGTTTGCGAAAATCCCGTCGAAGCGAGCGAATGGCAAATCAAGCTTGAGAAAATCTTGATGCAGCACCTCACAATCCGTTTTGGTGCGGGCGATCCTGACAAACTCGCTCGAGCCATCCAGACCTACTACTTCGTGGCCGAGTGCCTTGAACCGACACAAATCCCGACCGGGTCCGCAGCCTAGATCGAGAATGACATTGGGGCCATCGACATTGATCGCCTCGAGTAAGGCGGTGATGTTCTGGCTGACGTCATGATTTGCTGTACCATTACTGTAAGCAACCGCCATGCGGTTATAGTTCGCAATCGTTATAGCCGAAACCTCTTGCGCATGTTTCGCACTTTGATTCCGAGTGAGATCGCTCATGGCGAGAGATGCCATTGTGCATCTGCAAGCACCACCGAAGTCTCTATCTGCCGTTCCGAAATGGTCCAGTACCTTCTTAGCAGTGTTGATTTTTCCGACATCGATACCAATTTGAACCCATGGCGCTGGTAAAAAGCAATCGCCCACTTGGCTGCCGCCCAAGTGCCGACCAGGACAGGACGATCCAAGCGCGCACACTGCGCAGTGAGCAGCGCCGATCCAATCCTTGATCGTTGATATTCAGGTACCACATAGGCATGGCGAATCAATGCTATGTCCTCGACAAGTTGGACACCCATCACACCGACTAACCCGACCCGGGGGATTTCGTAACCGTTAAAGGTGACTCCAGCGATGATTTCGTCCGCCAGTTCCTCAGCGGACATGTAGGGGTCATTCCACCGATCGTTTGGAATTATGCCCTTATAGACCTGAGCGGCCTCGTTGATGATGGCAAGTATGCGGTCGAATTCGTTATCTGCACAGTGTCTGATCATTGCCACGTTAAATTTGCGCCGAATAGGACTGCCAATTGCGCTGACCGCGCGAACTGGATGCCGCTATCGCAAGCTCTGATCTCCGACTTTGGTTGGTTGAAGTCGCCTATTACGTTTTGAATATAGGGATTCGTTGCAAGCTTGTACGGGCTTGCTTGTATTTCCCTTGCTACAACTTCGGTTGACGCGGTATCTATGCCTGCCAGATGCGGGTGTTGGGACGCGCTCGGCTGTCGTTGCATTTCATCGTCCAATTGACTTTCGTTACAATCTCGTAAATTGTAAAGAAATCGGTGGGCGCGGTCGCAATGTCTCCCAACCTTAACTAAATTTGACTTCCACATGGAACTGTTACCGACACCAATGGCAAATGAAACAAATTTTCAGAACTAAAATATTAGCTCAACTTGAAAACACCAAATCAAAATGCGATCTTCTTTGTTTCACTACACCCCCTGTGGCTTTCGAGCGCAGGGTGCGGAGCTTCCTAAGGAAGCCCCTGTTTTTTCTTTCGCAGTCAGATTTTGCGAATATACGTTTGCGTAGATGGATTCAACCTCTATTGCCGATCGCTCAGACGGACCCAATACAAGCGGCTTGATTTTTCTGGCTTGTTTATAGAAATTCTTCAGCTTCAACACGATATTCTGAAAATCAAAACTGTCACTGTGAAATACTGAAAGGAAGCGGAACGAACGGGACCGACACCAGTCAATCACGATGTCTGATTAAGAAATTCTCGCAACGACCAAACTTCAACCGACCCGTATCGCGGTTCCGTATAGTCCCGTATATTGCCAGAAATCAGGACAGCATCGCCAACCGTTGCTGTTGCCAAATAAACCTCATCGTCAGAGTCGCGTATACCAAACTCGAATTTGGCTGGCTCGACAATAACGGCCAATTGGTCGATTTCCCGAATTAATGATTTCAAGATGCTGGAATATGGGCTCAGTCTGGGACGTCCAGCCACAGATTTATATTCAGACAGAATCGGAGTGGACAGTATGATTTGATGGCGTTGTTCAACTCTGTCGATGACTTCGCGGCAGGTACCGTCGGTTTGACCCGCTGAAATTAAGACATTGCAGTCCAATACTACCTTCATGTTCCATGGTTGCGGCGCTCACGACGCGACGTGGAAATTTCCGCAATCGTGTCTTGCATAACCTCATCCTCGGAGCGCCCTATATCCTCGGGTGGTACATGCACCTCCGCAAACGTCGAAGCAATTCTGTCAGCAATGACGTTCCGGTCCACAACCTGTTTGACTCTAAGCAGAATCCCGTTGTCGACGCGGATTGCCTCCATGATGTCAACCTCTTGAAGATTAATGCCTTTGCGCAACTTTGCCGGAATGGTGACCTGGAATTTCGGCTTGACTGTAACTAGATTCATGATAGTCCTGCGCGAATATTGTTGGTAGGTTGTAATTTTGTACTTTTAGACCAGAATGTTAAGAAATCCGCAAGTTTTTCGTTCTGGAAACACTGGAAATCTATTCAGAAAGTACTACCCGCCAAGTCTGATATCGCCGCCTGATTGCAGAAACTCTTTTCTCAAGGATTAAGATTGCCTTTTCCGAGAACATACTCCCGCCGTATCTTTGGCAACCAAAATCGACACGAAGCTCAAGTGGTATGTTGAAGCGGAACGACTCGTGTGCCTGACTTGCTCAACACCTGCTGAGATCGTGTATTGAGTATATTGAAACCTGAATCAGTTCGCCTGTCTTTTCGATTCTCGGTTTAACAGCGTTGCTTTGCCCAATCGCAATGCGCGGCTTGAATCCAACCCGAATGAGACAGAACAGAACTGCACGAATGATGGGCTCATAGTCGGAGTCAAATTAAAATTGAAAAAGACGTTATGTTCAAATTTGGGGGCAAGCAAATTTCATTCATCCAGTTGGTGGAAACTGCCGATTACCATCTGCATAGGACCCGTGTTCCAAAATTCGAATAGCAAATTGCGAAAATCAGAATTTAACCGGTCCCATGTAGTAAGGTAATTTATCGACTCTCGGGACATATCTTCCGTCTTCGATGCATTGGTAGACGTGTGCCGCAATATCTTCCATTCGCGCAAACCACACATCGCCCTTTCCCTTCATGTAGTCAATGAGTTCGACAACTTTCTCCCATCTCGCAAGTCTCCCTGAAGCAAAGGGATGCCAAACAGTGACCCATAAGCCGCCGTACTTATACATTGCATCAAATTCTTCCTTAAACACATCCATACCGCGACTTGGAGACTGCAAAGGCATCATGTAGCCCAAGTCGATGGAGTGGACAAACTGGGGCCAATCATCCATTCCCCAGTAAGACGGTAATTCCAGTACCCTACCCTTGTCCGTGGAAAGCAAATAGGGAATATCGTCACCCATCAGCGAAGCGTCGTAGCTAAATCCTTCGTCAATGAGAAAATCAATTGACGCATCAGAGAAGTTGTAAAGCGGAGCCCGCCATCCGCGAGGACGCTGCCCCGTAACGTTGTTGATGATATCGATTCCTCGTCTCAACCAGTACAGTTCCTTATCTGGAGAAAGCGTATTCGGATTTTCGTGAATATAGCCATGATGAGCGACCTCGTGTCCTCCGTCCACCATCGCCGTTACCGTCTCCGTGTACTGCTCTATGCACCATGCGGGCACAAAAAATGTCTGCTGAATGTCAAATTCCCTGTAAGATTGCAGGATTCTTTTTACGGCCACTTCCGGACCATATCGCAACATCGATATGGCCGACACCCGCCGATAGCCGGTCTGCGGATGCTCAAGATGAATCAGGCTGTCGGCATCCATGTCGAATGTAAAGGCGACGGCACAACGTTTGCCATCTGGCCACGGTACAGTGTTCTCAATCATTTCAAGCACGCTTGTGCTGAAATCCAACTGTTGGCATGTGCACGGCGACTATACTTTTCCAAGCGCTCGGATCAAACGTTCCGGCGTCATGGGCAAATCCACCCAAACACCTATCGCGTTGTAAACCGCCTGTGATATCGCTGAGATTGAAGCGGCTATTGGCGCTTCGCCAGCCCCGCGAGCACCGAACGGACCAACCGGATCGTAGGAATCACCGAACAGCACTTCCGCCTTATGCGGAAAGTCTGCCGCTCTTAGCAGTTTGTAGTCGAGTAGGTTTGCATTCTTTATCGCACCGGTTTCCTTGTCGAATACCAAGTGCTCGTAGATGGCAAACCCTGCGCCGCAAATCGCCCCGCCGATCACCTGGTTCTTTAAAACCTGAGGATTGATCACCGTACCACTGTCCTGGCATGCCAGATAATCAAGCAATACAATTTTCCCGGTATCGACATCGACTTCCACCTCGACGAACTGAGCGCCAAAGTGCCTCGCAAACGTCGTTGACGGAGGCATGGGAACTGCAGGCCTGCCCGTGATGGAAGAAGTTTGCCCCAGAGTATCGGACCGAATCATATTCAGGACTTCAGATATAGAAACCGAGTCAGACATCGACCCTTTAATGTGGACTTGACCATCCGTTATAGCCAAGTCGGCGGGATCCGAATTGTCGAACATATCTCTAGCCGCAATCTCAAGCAACTGCCGCTTTGCGTCCCGAGTCGCTTCGCGCGTCGCCCAGCCGACTCTGAACATTGTATTGCTCGCCAAAGAACCGTGACTCCAAGGGCAGGAATCCGTATCGCCAGTCTCGACTTCAACCATCGATAACGACAATCCCATCTCTTCTGCAGCTACCTGGGCTTGAGTCGTTTCACTACCTTGGCCTTGTCTGCCCACGCTGCAATGCACTTTCAGACTTCCGTCGGGATTCAACCTTACCATAGCAGACGCATTGCCTTCGAACTCGACACCGCAAACGTGGGCCCCGGTGCCTACTCCTACCGCCCGATGTCTGGGCCCGTCGACACTGGATGGTTTCCCCCACCCGTTCCATCGCTCGGCCCACCGAAATGATTTGGCGCCACGTCTCAATATCTCCTCCGTTGACCCGCTTAAAAGATGAAACGGCTTCGGCCATTCATCGCGATATTCCTCGGGTATGGCGGCGAGATATTCTTCCACGCTATCATGATGCATATTATCCCTGGAGTGCTGCATTCTCAGTTCGTCTCCGGGCTTGATCTGATTCTTGATCCGAAATTCGACCGGATCCATGTCAACTTTTTCAGCAAGTTGGTTACACATGCGCTCGACACTGGCACCCAGTGTGCAATCACCAACTCCGCGCATACAACCTGCAGTAAGCAGATTTGTATTGATGCCGTGAATCGCGTAGTGGCCATGTAAAGCCTTGCCCCACATATCCACGCAAAAGAACCCAACATCGTCTTTGAAGCCGTATCCGCCGTTGTCGATCAGATGATCGATTTTCGCCACTGTTAGCTGGCCATCTGCGGTACAGCCCATCAGGCCGCGGGTTTTTTCAAGATGGCGGCGTTTTACGGCACTCATACATTCTTCGTTATCAAGTTCGATCTTCACCGGTCGCCGAACCTTCTTTGCCAACAGGACGGCGATCATCATGAAGTTGTTACTCCACCACTGCCCAAATGAACTCCCTGCGGGAAGTGCCATAACGCGAATCTTGCTCAACGGAATTCCGAGCGCCTCGTGTATTCCGTCCCGGGTTTCTGTCGGCGTTTGTGAAGAAGTCCAAAGTGTAACTTTATCTCCCATCCACTCTGCGATAGCCGCGTTGCGGCCAATGGAGGCATACTGTTGACTGTGGTAAAAAATATCACACTCTACCGTATGGTCAGCTAATGCCATACCCTCGCTCGTATCGCCCCATTCGACGATATAAGGGTCTCTTTCGTTGCCCTCGACACGTATTTGAGGCGCATCCGGACTTCTTGCTTCTTCAAAATCGAAGACTGCGGCAAGAATCTCGTATTCCACGTCAATAAGTTCGATCGCCCTTTGGGCGACTTCCTCACTCACAGCGGCAACCGCGGCAAGATCGTCACCGACAAATCGCCCGACTCCATCCAAGACCTTGCCGCGATAGTTGAACCAGGCCGCTTCCCAATCGTTTTGTGGAACATCGTGATGTGTCAAAACGCCGATTACGCCGGCAAGTGCTTCAGCTTTGGATGTATCGATCTTTGTGATCCGGGCATGCGCATGGGGACAGCGCAGTATCTTCCCATGCACCATATTCTGTACAGTCATATCGACCGCATATTTCAAGGAACCGGTTACTTTTTCTACAGCATCCTTTACAGGAAATCCGTGACCGACTACCTTCATACCGTTAACCTGATCCTGCACGTCTCCATACACACCCGGTACTGCTTTGGCTAAGTCGTTCGACTTAAATTCAAATTCCTTGTACATCTCATCCTCAATAATTTTTCGTTAATTTGATGACCCGGCCTGAAGCTTCTCCGCAGCGTTCAGTACCGACCGAACAATATATGGATACGCACCACAACGACATATGTTTCCACTCATTGCGAATGCAACTTCATCTTCGGTCGGATTCGGGTTTTCTTCCAGGAACGCCTTGGCGCTCAAAATAAATCCAGGGGTGCAAAACGCGCATTGAAAACCCTGCTCTTCTATAAACGCCTGCTGGATGGGGTGTAAGTCTTCCGGAGTTCCCAATCCTTCTATAGTCAGGATTTCCTTGCCCTCTCCCTGGTTCACCAGCATCATGCACGATGTCATGGGCTGCCCATCGACTAAAATGGTACAAGACCCGCACTCCCCTTCAGAACATGAAACGCGGACTCCGATCAGCCCCAGTTCCTCGCGTAACACGTCTGCAAGAGTACGGTCTGTAGCGCTTTCCAATTCAATTGCATTGCCATTGACATTCAGTCTTATTCTCATGAAATCGTACCTCCCAATTCGTCAATGCAATCCTTAATGCACCTCGCAGTCATGACTTTGATCATGGCTCGCCTGTAGTCCGCGCTCGCGCGCACGTCCGAAATCGGTTTCGCGTCTTCCGAGGCGATTTCTCCAACTTTCTCGAGCTCGCTTTCCGATACCGAATCAATAGACTTGCCTTCTAAAAATCGTTCTGCGGCAGGGGATCTAATGACAATCGGCGCGACTGCGCCTAACGCCACCCCAGCCCGCGTGATTGTTCTCGAGCGATCTGCCGATAGTGATGTTGACGCATTAACCAGCGCAATATCTACAATGGTTCGATCAATCCGATGATATTTGACAACTTTATGCTGACTTTCAGGCAACGGGATTTCAATCGCGCTCAACAGATCATCCCCGACGACAGTCCTGTTGACGCCTTCAAAAAACTGATCCATTGGAACGGTTCGAATGCCATCCTCGGTCGTAATTTCTGCCAAGGCATCCATGGCAATGAACGGTGGAGTTAAATCCGCGGCCGGAGACGCGTTGCTCAAATTACCTCCCACTGTAGCCAACGTTCGAGTCTGTGGCGTACACATCAGCTTGGTGACATCGCTCAGCGTCTTGAGCAGATGATGCCTTTGGTCTGCCCGTTCCAGTGCTGACAGGGAAACCAGCGCCCCGATTCGTATGCAATCTTCCTCAACTTCAATATTATCAAGCCCTGTCAGATACGTGATATCGATGCAGTGCGAAAATCTGTCGATCTCACGGCGCCAGCGAAGCGTCATATCTGTCCCGCCGGCCCAATACTTTGCCCGCTGACCGAATTCGATCTTCATCTGTACCGCTTCTTTAGTTGAACTCGGCCTCAAGTATTCGAAATGTGATTGCATTGCCTTTGTTTACCATCAAATTGATTTTGTCATTCTCAGTATTGTTCACCGGGACCGGGTCGAAAGTCACTGGGGTGTCGAGACGAATCAAGATCGGTACTCGACGGTCTTCCGACCCACCCGGTAATCCTGATTCTCAGAATTCGAGACGCCCAATCCAGAGATTGGAATTCATCTCCTCGTGAGCGCCAGCCGCGTACAGTGCTTCGATGAATGTGTTGTCAACGCCGTCTTCAAAAGAAATCGTGCTATCGATCACATTGGCATCCCTGTAGACTTCATTGAACAAATCCCAAGTTGCACTCAGATACCCGGCCTCACAATCGCTGTCGCTCCCGACAAGAGCACCCCAACCACTGTCTTCTTCAGGCGGCTGAGGCACACCTTCGGGAAGATCATTGCAAACTGGCTGCCCGTCTCCTATTCCCAAGGCGCCAAGGTTCTGGTTCAAGTTGAGCATCAATGCGCCCGCCTGAGTCAGTTGGACGTCGGCTTCCGGCCAATCAAGCCCTTTAGCGACAATCGCATTGCCTTCCTCTGGGTTTTGTTTCCACCAGTCGACTGCCTGAAACCATGCACGAATCAATTCCTGGGCAACTTCTGGAGATTCGTCTAAGAATTTATTGGCGCAAGCAATCGAATCAGATATCAAGCCGCGTTCCCAGGTTTTGTCTGTCAAACTTGTCTTGAGAACGTGGGCGCCTTCAAGCTGCAGCGACTGTTCGGTGAACGGCACGAAATTCACATCCACGTCAAGATTACCACTGACGAAGGCGGCCGCAGCATCCTGGGGCAGCATGATCTTGTGTGTCGCGTCGTCATAAGCCAGCCCGGCGCGTTTCAAGGTCAGCAACATCCACATGTGGTTAAGAAACCCATAATCAGCCGCATAGGACCGGCCCTTCAAATCCGCGTCCGACTTCAGATCCGCTACCGCAATCATTTGATCAAGCCCGTATGACATCAATGGCACAGCAACATGTCTAATCGGTACACCGGCAGCCGCGGTTACCACAGTCGAGTCCATGGTCGTCATAATGCACTGGATGTCGCCACTGCTTAATCCCGCATTGCGCGCGGTGAGGTCTTCAATAATCTGCACATCGACATTGATGTTGTCTGCAAACCCCTTTTCATTAACGATATACCAGGCGCCGTAGACCGATACCGATATGATCGATACAACGACGTTCTCCCTTGCATTTGCAACTTGGGACATCAATAACATCATTAATGCAGCTCCGGCGCAGCCTGCCAGCCGGAAAATCGCTTTCATATTTCTCACTTTTTGCACCTCATATTTTTAATAGTTAATTTTTCATCTTCATACGAATCGACGTTCTTTATCCAGTCTTCTGAATTTCCTCTCTCATCCAGACAAACAACTGTGCCTCGATTTCGGCATAGTCGCGCTGTTTGAGCATCTCTTCCTTGCGAGCGAATCTGTGTCCATTCTTAAACTCAAGAACAATGTCGTGCTTAACCCGACCGGGATTGCTGGTAAAAAATACGATTCTATCTGCGAGATAGATTGCTTCCTGTATGTCGTGGGTGACTAGAATCACCGTCTTGTCCTCTCTGGACAGTATCTCAATCATCATTTCCTGCATTTCCCACCGAACTTGCGCATCCAACGCCCCAAAGGGTTCGTCCATCAATAAAACCGCAGGGTTCTGGGCGAGAGTTCTGGCAATAGCGACGCGCTGTTTCATGCCCCCCGACAACTCAGCAGGATAAGCGTCAGCAAAATCACCGAGATGAAAGGTCTCAAGCCACTGCATTGCTCGCTCTCGCGCCTCGGCTTTTGGAACTTTCAGGATGTTCATTCCATATTCGACATTACCCAGCGCAGTAAGCCACGGAAAGGAAGTGTAGGCCTGAAAGATCATTCCTCTGTCCGGCCCTGGTCCTTCGATGGGTTTGCCTCCGGCAAGTATTTGACCCTCCGTTGGCTCCTCAAGTCCCGAGATAAGCCGCAGCACAGTGGTCTTCCCGCAGCCAGATGGGCCCACGAGCGCGGTCACCTGACCTTTCATAAAATCTAAGGAAACATTCTCCACAGCGGTGAACTTTCCACCCAGATACCGCCGGGCCGCATCAACCGAACGTATTACGGCGCTCCGGGATGAATGGGAATGGGTTTGAGTGCCGGCGTTCATGTGATTTCTCAGCTAGTTGGACCGTTTTCGATTCCAGGGAACGGCATAGTGTGCAATCAAACGAAACGCAATGTCTGTCATCACACCCAGTAAGCCGATTGTCAATATGCCGGCCATGATCACGTCTGCCTTTAAAAATCGGCCTGCCCTCATCATTACCGCACCTATCCCGTCCTGCGCTGCAACGATTTCGGCAATCACCAGGTAGGTCCAGCCCACTGCAATCATGTTACGCATGGAATCCAAAATAGCAGGGGTTGCCGCACGGGCAACTACACCAAAAACAATTTGTTTCCTGGACGCTCCCATTGTTAATGCAGCTTCGATCAGTTCTTTCTGCACAGCCCTGGTGTTGTCTAGAATCAAGGCGACCAGAAAAAATATTACTCCCAGAAAAAGAAGCGCCATCTTCTGTGTATCGGTCGGCCCGAACCAAACAAGCAATAAGGGGATGAATGAAGCAGCCGGGAGATAGCGGGCGCCGGAGACAACGGGATTGATTAGCGCACGCATGTTGTCGAAACATCCCATGAAAATACCAAGGGGAACAGCAACAAGGCAAACTGCCGTAAAACTACCGATGATCCGGAATAGACTGATTCCAATATCCGACAGAAAACCCTTTTCGGTCAGAAGTGTATACAGTGTGGATAGAACGTGCTGGGGAGATGGAAGAAATCGCTTGCTTTCCTCCGGAGTCATAAAGTGGCCGAATTCCCAAATCAGGAAAAATACAATACCACCGATAATCCCGAGTATGATGGCCTGTCGTGGACTGACCGGTGACAGCAAATTAAGGACTGGTTTCCTTTTCTTCTTATCGGCACCAGTTGAGCCTTTGGCTACGGGTTCAGTTGACAATGTATTTTCCACAATTCTAACCGACTGTGTTCAAGCGATTTTTTGAACTCGTTTAACATGGTAGCAAATCAGTTCACGCTAATACATATCCGATATTCTATGCTTACATGGCAAAATTGACGATTGGATATCGTGAACACGAAAACAAGCCTTTTGATGGAACACGTTAGATATTGGCTTGATTCCGGGGGCAGTGGTCAGAGTACTGCAGCCAGATTATTCCGGCAAGGCTCCCGATAGGTGATAGCCCTGCGGTCGGCACAAGGTTAAAACGATTTTTGCCCTGGCCGTTCGGCAATAGCGGAATCGAGATCGGCCATGAATGCGTCGATAATCCTGGATTTTCTAGGCGAATTACGGGTCACGACGTAGAATGGAGATTTATAGGTAATCTCATCGGGAATAATTGCCTGCATCCGTTTTTGATTTACCCATTCGAGTGTGTAGTGAATTGGCAGAAACCCTATATGGCTACCACTCAAGATAAGTATTGCCTGAGCCTCTAGAGATTGGGCAACACCAATAGCAATCTCCGGATCATGATCCAGCATGCTGATATCTTCGTTATTCAGGTATCCTCGCGTTACCTTGCGAGACTTCTTGATGGCGAGTTTAATTTGAGCCGAATCGTTCAACTGTGCAATAGGGTGACCGCAACCGCACATCAGATTGTTGGTTTCCAAATAGATATTTCTATACTTCAATCCGGGGAGTTTTCTCTCGAATGTTCCGATCGCTAAGTCTGTGTCAGCATCCAGAAGCAAGCGCTCAATATCTCCCGGCAACGCAGTCTCAAGAGAAATTGTAACGTTATGGTCGCGATTGTTGAATTTGTTCAATGCTGAGACAATCGGGCATTCTGGATCTGTTACCACACTGTCAATCAGTACGATATTCAGGTAGCCGCTCAATTTGCCTTTCAGTTCACCCGTGGCGTATTGAAACCTTTCGTGAGCCTTGAACAACTGCAATGTTTCCTCGTACACCAACCTGCCTTTTTCGGTCAACCTGAAACCCGCGCGGCCTCGCTCACACAAATTGATTCCCAAACGGGCTTCCAAATTTCTCATCTGGTGGCTGATCGTGGATTGACTGATGTTCAGAATGACCTCGGCGTTGGTAAATCCATTGCTTTCCACCACAGCACGAAATATTTTCAGTTGCCGAATATCAATGTCTGATAGCTGGATCGTCATCTGTATGCCAATTCAAGATTCGCCCAACGCTAGCTAATATCTAAAGTTTATCCTGCCGCTCTAAGCGGTGAAACGCCGACCTTATTGCGCAATTGGGAAGCATATTCGATCTTGTAACCCTGTTGGTACTGCCCACTATTTTGACGGCCTGATTTTTCGCTTACCCCACAATATCTCCCGAAAACAGGGATTCTGATCGTTTTCGGGTGGAAATCCCGAATTTCCGCCCCACCCACAGGCCAGCGATACTGACTTGGCTCGCAGAACGATTCAATCAAAGTTGCGATTACCTGCACATCTTGTTGTTTTATTAAAATAATAATACCATGAACTAGCCTGTATACGGAATCATGCAGACACACTGTAAAACGAAAAATCTGGTCTCCCCGTTATGCAAGGCTTGATTACACATTGACGACATAGTTAGGTTGCGATCATATAATCGGCTTTTGAATTGAGGAATTGTATTTTCTCCTCTAGCCTTGATGAAATTCGCGCACAGGATCCTTATCAATCAACCGGTTTCTTTCAACCTTTGTCGCTCCCAGGTTCTTCCTGTGCCAGCATCTCCTGTTTTGTCATCAATCTGTTTTCTTACCTATGCAATCCCTCGGAAGGTTTCTGGTTTACTCTTGTCGGTTTATCGATTGACTGTCTTCGATTGTTTGTTCAGCTGCTCTGGCGCTTACAGGCTTCATCTGAACTCAACAACTGTATCTTTGTTTACCATCGCTCCACGCATGGGTGTGGTCAGATCATCACAACAGCTGTGGATCGTAGTTTACGTCTTTGGTCAACACCACCCAGCCGATCCGCGCGAGCTGTTGCGGCGTTATCGGCGTTTGTGGGAGATCGAGACGTGTTTTCGCACCAACAGGCAGGATTTGAGGATACGGCCGATCTACCATTGGAAGCCGAAGCGGGTACGGGCGCACATTGCCATTTGCTATATGGCGTTTTGCTGTGTGCAGCATGTGCGTTATCGGTTGCGGATGCTGGGTCATGAGATGAGTGCGGATGTGATTCATCGCGAGTTGAATGCGTTGCAGGTGTCGATTCTGGTGGAAGGTCCCGGTCACGACCAGTATGGCATGCCATCCCGAGCAAGTTCGGACGCCCGGCGGATCTACCGAAGTGTCGGGTTGAGCTGGAATGAGCTACCGTTTGCAGTCAGTACGACGGACAGGCAGCGAAAGCCGGCGACATCGCGCTAGACAGGGCTGGAAGAGTCGCTGAGGGGTTTCCGGATGCTTCGTCCGGGAAAGGCGATGTAGTGCCTCATTGAAAATTGGCGTTAATTAAATCAAGCACTTGAACTTTAATTTGTGGGAAGTTAAGAGAAAAGAGCAAAAATTTCTGATGGCAAATCGAATGAGTTTACTTACTTTTCGCCATACCAATTGACCCCGGGCCATTATTCCCGGGGTCAATTGATCTCATTGGAGCAGTACGGACTGCTCAGGCAATCATCAGCTGTAACGGTAGGGGACACCCACCTTTTCCATCACCTGGGAGTATTGACTGAACGCATCCACTACTTTGCGGGTGCGAGGGCTGATTGAAGCCAGATCTTCCCAGAATTCCTTGGAGTCTAGGACAACCTGATCCCATTCCTCTGCGGGGATAGTGGTGAGTTCCATTTTTTCGCCTTCTACCCTGAGTTGGGCCTCGCCTCCCCAGTACCAGACCTGGCGGTAATAATGCGAGTCGTTACAGGACATTCGAAAGAGTTCCTGCAGTTGCGGTGTCAGTGCATTCCAGCTCTTTGTATTGGCAAAATACGATCCACACCAAGCACCGGTGACGTTGTTGAGCAATGCATAACTGCAGACATCCGCCCAGCCCACTTCGTACGCTTCCGTGAAACCGCACCAGGCAACTCCGTCCAGTTCGCCGGTACCGATCGCGACCTCGATGTCATCCCAGGGCAAGGTCACCGGAACCAGTCCATAGCGAGACAGAAACCTGCCAGCAGTCGGCACACCGAATACCCGCTTGCCTTTCATGTCGGCAAGAGAGCGGATCGGTTCCCTGGTAAAGATATGCAGCGGGTCCCATGCACCGGCGCTGATCCATTCAACTCCTTCCACCTCACCGTAGGCTTCAGCCCAGATTTCGTCTAGCCCGTAATACTTGAAAAGAACTGGCAGGTCCAGACTGTAACGGGTGGAGAATGGAAAATATCCACCGAAAACACTGATGTCGACCGGAGAAGACATGGTGGCATCGTCACTTTGAACCGCATCCAGCGCTCCGGATTGCATGGCTCGAAACAGTTCATCGGTGGGAACCAGTTGATCAGCGTAATAAAGCTCGATCTCCATCTGGCCGTGGGCAATCTTGTTGAATGCCTCAATCTGCGGCAACACCACGTGTGCACCAAGTGGAGCCCCAGAATAGGACTGCAGGCGCCACTTGATCGGATTGGTTTGAGAGAACGCATAGGGTGCCGTTCCTGCAGCCAGAATACCAGCGGTTCCCGCACCGAGATTTTTTACGAAATTCCGACGGTCTTCGCTTGCTGGTTGATTGAGTTTGATTTTCTCAGTCATTTTTTCTCCTGATTTTTATCGTATGAAATAAGCCATAAGGCCTGGTGGAATTAATTAGCATACACCTGGGCTGGCAGCCACAGCGCAATCTGGGGAAAGGCCATCACCAGAATCAACGCTACAACCATTACCAGCACAAATGGAAAGATTGATCGATAAATGTCTACCAGAGTGATTTCAGGGGGTGCCATCGCACGCATCAGGAACAGATTGTAACCGAATGGCGGCGTCATATAGGCAATCTGGCAAGTAATGGTATACAGCACTCCATACCATATGGGATCAAAGCCCAGAATTTTCACCAAAGGCACATAAAGCGGGGCCACGATCACAAGCATGGCAGTATCGTCCAGGAACATGCCCATAAAAAGATACGAGAGCTGCATCATGATCAGCACTTCCCAAGGCGAGAGATTCCAATTGGTGACAAAAAGACTCTCAATAGCCCGGGCGGCGCCAATTCCGTCGAATACGGCCCCAAAGCACAACGCTGCCAGAATAATCCACATGAACATGCAGGAAACTCCCAAAGTCTTGCGAACCGTTTCCTCCATCACCTTGCGGTTGAGACGGCGCTTGACCAATGCGGCCAGTGTGGCTGCGGTGGCGCCGACAGCAGAGCTTTCAACTAGGCTGGTAACACCCATGACAAAAAGCCCCGTCATGAAAAAGAAGATGAGAAACGGAATGATTCCTGCCCGCAGCAGCCGCAACTTTTCACTCATCGGCAAATCGCGTTCCTCCTTGCTGACTGTCGGACCCAGATGAGTCTGTATGCGACATCGAATCACGATATAGATGATGAAAAGGCCGGCCATCATCAGGCCAGGCAATGCACCTGCCAGCCACAATTGACTGACCGATTCGCGTGCAATCATGCCGTAGAGAACCAGCACAACGCTGGGTGGCACAAGAATCCCGAGGGAACTTCCGGCTTGTACCACACCGGTAATCATAATCTTGTCATAACCCCTTCGCAGCATTTCCGGCAAAGCGATCGTGGCACCAATCGCCATGCCTGCCACACTGAGTCCATTCATGGCTGAAATCACCACCATCAGCCCGATTGTTCCCACGGCAAGTCCCCCTTTGAGACCACCGAACCAAACATGGAACATTCGATAAAGATCGTTGGCAATTCCCGATTCGGACAGGATGTATCCCATGTAGATAAAAAGTGGCAACGTCAGCAGCGGATACCATTTGAACAACTTGAACGCTGCGGTGAACGGCAGTTCCACCCCACCCTCACCCCACAGCAGCAATGCGGCAACCGTAGAAACAACGCCAATGGCCGCAAACACCCGCTGCCCAGTCAGTAGCATCAGGAGCATGGAACCAAACATGATGATGGCGATGGCTTCGTAACTCATGCCAGTTCCAACCCCCTCGCCTTGGCCAGATCCTTGAAGAAGGTGGACAAAGCCTGCAGCAACATGAGAAATATCCCGAACACCATGATGAGTTTTATCGGTACCACTGACGGGTTCCACATTGAAAACAGTCTTTGGTTGGTTTCGATCGAATAGACCGTGCTGGATATGGAGCCGATCAACAACACAATCAGGTAGACCATCAGAAAAATGACAGTGAAACTGTCCATACGCGCCTTGTTCCGTTCCGAAAGACGATCATATAGCAAGTCCATACGAACATGGGTTTCAAGCTGCATGGAATAAGGGCCACCCATGATGTAGTAGGCAGCCAGGGTAAACTGGGCCAACTCCACGCACCAGAACAAGGGAATATTCAGCATATTGCGGGTGACAGCATCCAGCAGCAGTGTACCGATCATGAGAAAGATCAGATACATCGCAATACGCCCGAAACGCGTGGACAGATAGTCCACTACCTGAACATATTTAACGACAAAGGATGGCATTGGGTAAAGGTTTCAAACCGGCGTGTGACAGATTGCTTCTTTTTTTTGCGTTTCAGGAGAGGAATGGTATTCCATCCGCCGCGCATAATAATACCTTAAAAAAGCGGCGTACTTCACCGATCAAATGCAACAAAATCAAAGAGGTCATGCACCGATGATAGGGCAAATAGCGAAAACCAACGATCAGGTGGCGGTGATTCCCGATCTGGCAACACGTCGCCAAACTCTGAAAACCTTGAATTCACCCGCTAACGCAGTCAGCTGCATCCCAAAGGCGTGACGGCGTTTCAGGCGTTTACAACAGGCTTCGACAAGGGGGACCTCCTACCATTTGTCAAGGGCAAATGCAGAGGGGGCAACCCCGCAACTCAGTGACTCAATGTTCTAAGCGGTAAGTTCATGTTTGGGGTAATCATCCAAAATTCATCTAGCCGAATACCCGCCTCCAAATGATTGCACAAAGTTTGAACAGGAACCCTGGTGCCGGAAAATACAGAAGTCTCACCCAAAGTTTTCGGGTACATTTGATCACTGACTCTGCCATCGTCTTTCTCCATCTTTACGAAACTTATGGATATAGGCGCACAGTATTTCAAGCAATTTGAATCTCTCACTTCCATGAACAGTGCATAACGAAAGTAAATCCTTCGCAACAATCTTCCGGTTTAGATCTCAACAATCGCTTGTAGTTAATGGAACAGGTATCCATAGATAATATTTCGCCTAACGAAAATTTCTCACAATCTCGTTTCCATTGCTTAACTATACTATAATGGTATACTGTATCATTACAGTATACCATTATAAGAGTGAAGCGATAACCATGCCAATTCAAGCTGAACAATTATTACAACGCGGTTCCGCTGTTTCGGGTTCATTGCTGCCTGCAATATTCGATATTTTCAGTCGGTGGCACCTTACCGGTACTCAGCAAATGACCTTACTGGGTCTCAGCAACGAGAAGACTCTGTACAACTGGAAAAATCAGCCGGAAAAAGCGAATCTAACCAGAGATTTGCTTGAGCGATCGAGTTACATTCTCGGAATCTACAAGTCTTTGCAAATACTGTTGCCCGACCCGGGTATTGCTGATCAGTGGCTGTCCATACCTAATGACAACCCGCTGTTCAACGGCACCACTCCAATGGATCGATTGCTGGCTGGACAGGTAGCAGACTTAGCAGTGGTTAGACAATTCCTGGATGCACAGCGCGGCGGCTCGTGATCAAAATCGACAAGCTGCCTGTCAGTAGTGTAGACGAGCACGTATTACGCATAATTCCGTCTCGCTATCCACAGATCAACCTTTTCGAGCAAGTATCCGGTCCAAAAGACTGGGAAGTGCTTTATGCTGTTGAGTCATTGACCAATCCCCGGTTGCGTGATCAGGTCGGTGACATTCGCCTAGTAGCGCCAGAAGACCGAGTTTACGGCGACGGTGCTTCCTGGATCATGGCAGCCTTTACTCATCCTCCAGTGGATGGACGTGGTGGTCGATTCAATCGGGATTTTGGCATGTTTTATTGCTCTTGTGATCAAGCAGTGGCGATCGCGGAGTCGTCCTACCATCAGGAAAGATTTCTCAGGGAGTCGAAAATCAATAAAATTACCTTGCAAATGCGTATCATTCGTGCTCATTTGGGGCCAATAAACTTGCACGATTTACGTCATCTGGTCGACCACGCGCTATTTCATCAAGATGACTATGGGGCCGCACAACGACTCGGTTATTCACTGAGATCTGCTGGAAGTTATGGGGTTCACTATCCGAGCGTCAGAGCCAATGGCGAATGTTTCGGCATCATGAGACCCAGAGCACTATCCGATGCACTTCACTGGCGTTATCTGTCGTATCACTACAATAAGGGGAAAATCGTTGAGGTTGAATCCATTGGAAATGGGAAGGTTAACCCATCTTTATCATTTTTTGAAGAATAGAAAAAATATTCCTTTCCAAATCAGAAACTTGAAAATTCGCCAATTGTCGTCAGAACACTTCCTTTGTGACTTCCACTCCATCTGACCAGCAACCGATCTGCTGGTCGACCTGCAGCGTCACTCACATCGCAGACAACAGCTTTCGCTGCAGCGCATCGGGGTGTGTATTCTGACGTACCTGTATGCGGTCACAATCGGCATCAGTCAGTTCCGTGGTGATGCGATTGATATTCACCAACCGTCGGCGAATCGTCGGCCAGCTGTGTCGCTCGCCATTTGAGCGCATCGTCAGGCGCAGGTAATGTACTGCCTGGTAGGCGAGTACCGAAATGAACAGATGCGCCCTGATCCGAGGCAGTGTCCGATGATAGAACGGCCGCTGACCCAGTTCCGATTTCATGGTGCGGAATGTCGCCTAGACATCACTCAGGGTCCAGCATAGCCAGGTGAGGCGCACTTCATCCCACTGGCAACGCGAGGTTCGAAGCAGATACATTCCAGCGGTGGCATCGCGATACGCCCGGCGTTCATTGAACTTCCACCTCACCTCGATGGTATTCTTGCCGTTGGCGTCGGCAATGACCTCAATGTCATGCTGCGCACTGACGCGCCGGTGCTGCTGTCGCAGCCGACCGACCTTCTCCAACACCTTCGGATATCGTTTCAGACGACGCAGGATGCGCAACCCATCGTTCAGATACTCAAGATCCGCATCCAATGACAGACGGGCGCGTGTGTGCATGCTCTGTTCTGTCCGTTCGTGCGCGGCACTGTGCACACAAAGACGCAGCTCATCGTCGCCCGCACCGGGCATGCGCCAGATGCGAATCGGATACCTATCGGCACTTAAAGTTTCCGCATTCGGGCCTCCCTGTGGAACGCAGGGATGCTGCCGGTCGACCACCACCCAGTCGTGACCGACCTTTCTCAGTCATCGAAGATTATCCTCACTGACGATTCCGGAAATCGCCTGCCACCTGGGGAGGTAGGAGAAATTGCAAAACATAGCGCCATGTCGACGGGGCATACTGGGGGCTTCCAGAAAAACAAGCGATGCGTTTTTTCCGAATGACTGGTTCCGCCCGTACGATGTTGGTTATATCGACGCGGATGGTTTTCTATATTATGCAGACCGGTCTGGAAACCGAATCAAAACCGAAGGTGGTGTCGTCTATCCTCATCTCGTAGAAACTGGCATTATGCGGAACCGATCGGTAGCAAATTGCGGCGTCGTAGGACTGGGCAAGGAGGGAGCGCAAGAAGTCGTAGTAGCCGTGCTTCTGAAACAAGGAGTCGAACCGTCCGACGATCTAAATGCGGAGATTATCACTGAAGCAAACCACGATCTTGCGAACCACGAACAACTTTCGAGGATCGTGTTCGTAGATGAGCTGCCCACAGTACTTGGTAACGCGAAGGTTCAAAGAGCAGCCTTGCGTGACCAACTGTCCGCCGAACAATAGTTACAGGTGGCGAATGATAGTTGCTGGAAAAGCGACCAAGAAATCTCTAACTGATTTTGGTGGCAGTACCCTACTTCAGACTCTCGACAGTAAATCTCGTACCGGTTTGGAGCTATTAGATCGAATTGAAAAAGTAGCTAGCGCACTTGTTGCGGTTGGCGCTGCTGAGTAGCGCGTCGGGTTGTGGATGTGGAATTCACCCTCAACCTTTGAAGCGCATTCAGCAGTTGAACGTATCGGTGGTTCTCGGGTCGCAGTGGATCCATCTGTACCGCCGGAAGAAGTAGGAATTGTTA
This sequence comes from Arenicellales bacterium, assembly GCA_951813075.1. Lineage (GTDB taxonomy): Bacteria > Pseudomonadota > Gammaproteobacteria > Arenicellales > JAJDZL01 > JAJDZL01. The sequence continues at coordinate 1,465,745 of OX638343.1, forward strand.
TGGCAGCTGCTAAGGCACATGTGCTGATCACCGATTTTGCTCACGCAGGACTGTTGGAGTCCATGGTTGACGATGAAGAGGAACCTCTTTCTGGATCCTTAATCGTTGATGAGTTTCACGTGAATCCTGACAAACCCCACCTGTTGAATCCACGTGTGGTTGTCGACGGGCAATTGCTCGCCGAGCCTATCTCCAATTCTAATTGGCACGCACAGATCGATATAAACCTCGGAATATACCGAACAGGATGGTATGGCCCTCTTCTTGCCAAAGATGACGTCGCGATCACCGCCCAAAAGCTCATGCACGCAACAGGTATTGTCACGAGTTTTCCCTTTCTAGTAGCTGGTCTAAGGCAAGTGATTCCGCCAAAGTTCATAGCGACGGACTTCATCGAAGCGGTTCAGCGATTCAACGGAGGCACTTCGTTCTTTGTCCCAGGGATGATTACACGTCTAGTTGAGGCTCTTGAAGATGAAATCACGCTACTAGTTCGCCGCAATTTGTATGGCGGAGCTCCCTTCACGCTAGAGGAAATGGTACCATCCATCAAGCGACTTGGTGCCGTTCTGATTCAGCTCTACGAAGTATTAGAAGGGGGATGGCCTTTAACCGTGCTGAGCGCTGATGACCACACCGCAATCGCCGAAAGTGATGTGGAACTCGCACGAAGTTGCGGAAAACCGATTCCAGAAATCGAAACTAATATCCGCGAAGTCACCGGTTCACCGAATGGAGAGTTTCGTGTCCGAGGCCGATCCGTTATCAGGGAGTACGCAGACCGGGATGGTTGGTGCGGACTGGGCTACCTCGTTACCACCAATGATGACGGATTTTTATTCGTTCAAGGTCGCCTGGACAGGATAATCAACACTGGCTCGTACCACGTTTATCCCGCTGAAATTGAGGCAGCGATCACCTCGTTACCCGGAATTACTGGAGCAAAAGTTAGTGAGGAGGACGACCCGAAATGGGGTCAAGCGGTGACTGCCTATGTGATAGCTGATGACCTGAACCGAACCTCTAACGAATTGAACACTGAACTTCGTAGTAAGCTCGCGTCGTATAAGATCCCCAAAAAAATTAAGTTCGTAAGTAGTCTGCCGACTTAAGATATTGAATATTCAGATAAAAATAAGTACCGAACAGCAGTTGAAATAATCAGTTCCACACGCAATTCTCGCGCGTCAACTTTAACTCTGCATTGCCAATGGTCTGGTCGTTATCGTTATATTCGTCATCGTAGCAATTCTAACTGGTCTAGTACGATCAATGGTAGTCTTTGACCCTATAAATCATTTATCGCTTCCTGTTTTCGGAGCGAGTGCATTTTTCTGAAATGAGTGACCAGCCAGTACTCGCCGTCAGCTCGGCGCACCCGATACTTGAGTACAAAGTGTCAAAATAGTTTAAGTTCTCGAGTATAGGTTCTCCACTTCTCCAGACGTTCGGTGAGGGTGGTTGAATATTGGTCGGCAACGGAATTGACCATAAGATTCAACGCAGCGGTGATGGCAACCGTAGATTCGAGAATGAGTCCGGTTCGAGTGCTCGCGTAAATGACCATGTCGGTGTAATTCTTGGCCCAGTGGCACATCTCATCAGTAAATACGATCAACGAATGATCATTCTCGCTACAAAGCTTCGAGAGGAATGACGCCTCCCGCGCATAGGGAACCACATCAATAAGAATCAGGCATTGAGTTGGTGCCTCCGGTTTGTCATCACCCCAATTAAGCCACTCTGTCAGCATACTGTCATGCGCAGCCAGAAACCGCACGTTATCGCGTGTCATTCCCAAGCGTCGCGCACAATCTTCTGCCATGCCTCGAACAGATTGAAACCCCGTCACATAAACATTCTCCGCTTCTACAATTAACTGCACAAGTTGATCCCACATTGGACACGCGCTTTGCTGGTAAACTTCTCCGAGTGCCTTGTATTCAAGGTCCATATTCCGAGTCATACCCTCAGATACTTCCCCGATTTCCACTTTACTCTTTTGAATGGGTTCCCGGTTGTATAACTCGTTAAGAAGCTCTTTTTTCAGTCCGCGCATTCCCTGAAATCCCAAACGACGCAATAAACGACTTACCGTAACTTCACTGACACCAACCTTTTCGGCAATTGAAACACCAGTCTCGAAACTCAATTCACCAATATTCAGTGTCATGTACTGCACCACTTGGGCTTCCAACTTGGGAAGGTCTGGTAATGCGGCTTTGAGTTTTTCCTCAAATTTCGGAAAAATATATGGTGTTGATAAGGAAAAAATATCTCTCATGATAGATTTTGAGCGATTGTGGTAGAATAATTACATAACTTAATTAAGACAAATATATTACATTAATGCAAAGGCAATGCTGAATTGTTGCCAATATTTGTACGGTTCTACGGCGAATTTGAATCCCCAAAATTACACGGAGAGGAAAGTAAGAAATGCGTAAGTTACCCACTAGATTTGCATGTAAATTTTTAACAATAGCAAAATTTTCCATAGCGTTTGTAGGCGCAATGGTTATTGCTCAATCTGCTAATGCCCAGGGCCAGCTCAATGTCTATAACTGGGGCGATTACATTAACCCAGAAGTACTGACCCGCTTTACCGAAGAAACCGGAATTGAAGTATCTCTTGACACCTACGGAACAAACGAGGAAATGCTGGCAAAGATTCAGTCGGGTGCGACCGGATACGACATAGTATTCCCGTCAGTTCACATGCGGGACATTATGCAGAAATTGGATTTGCTACACGATGCCAAGGTCAATACATTGCCAGGATTTGAGAACATCGACCCAGCCAATATGCGCTCAAAGGTTGATCCGGAAAGTTCTTATTGTCTTCCTTATGCCTGGGGCGCGGTTGGAATTTTCTACAACAAGGCTGAAGCAGGCGAAATTAAAACCTGGGATGATTTCTTTGCACTTCCCGACAAAGGCAAAAAAATCACAATGCTGGATGATCTGCGGGAGACCATCGGTGTCGCCCTTATTAAAAATGGCCACTCGGTAAACACCGGTGACAGTGCTGCACTTGAGGAAGCTCAAGCGTGGTTGCTAGAACGCACGGATAAAATTTCTGCCTTTTCTTACGACATTGTATCGCTGGTCCAGTCAGGCGATATCGCAGCTGCTCACTGGTATGTCGGAGCCACCCTGTACACGCTGGAAGAACCGGATAAACTGGGCTTTGTAATTCCTGAAGAAGGTGCAACCATGTATCAGGAGGACATCTGTGTTCTCAAAGACGCTCCCAACAAGGACAGCGCTGTACGCTTCTTTGAGTTTTACATGCAACCAGAAAGTGCTGCGCTCAACACTTTGCAACAAGTCAATGGCACTGCCAATGTGCCAGCACGAGACTTGCTGCCCCAAGAGCTGAAGTCCAACCCCAACACTAACCCACCGCCGGAAGTAATTGCAAAACTGCAAATTTTTGAAGATTTAGGCAATGATCTGCGCAAGTACAATCAAGTCTGGACCAAGGTTCGTACCGCACAGTGATTGAAGAGGCGTTGGATTACATCGCCGAGGTTAAGGATGCTGTAAAACGATTCCTTGCACCCGAAGGAGGTGCAATTACAGCGCTTGACGGTATTTCACTAGAAATCCAGCAGAGTCAGTTTGTGACTCTGCTGGGGCCTTCCGGCTGCGGAAAAACCACTCTCCTTAGAGCAATCAGCGGGTTTGAAGAATTAGACTCAGGAGAGGTACGTATTGGAGGTGAGCTGGTAACAGGAGTGCCTCCTTATCGGCGACCGGTTAACACCGTGTTCCAGAATTATGCACTTTTCCCGCATTTGTCCGTTAGTGGCAATATAGGCTACGGGCTGGAGGTGGCGGGCGTACCACGAAAAGAGCGTGACCGAAGAGTCGGAGAAGCGCTTGAGCGAGTGGGTCTCGCCGGGTTCGATCTTCGTAAACCAGCGCAACTGTCCGGCGGTCAACAACAACGTGTTGCCTTGGCGAGAGCCATCATCAATCAACCAAAGCTCCTGCTGCTTGACGAACCACTTTCGGCACTTGATCGCAATTTACGTCAATCCATGCAGCTTGAGTTGAAAAGCTTGCAGCATGACTTGGGGATATGTTTTCTGTTCGTTACACATGACCAGGAAGAAGCCCTGACAATGTCAGACCAGGTGATAGTTTTAAACCAGGGCCAGATAGAGCAAATTGGGCCGCCCGAAGCCCACTACCATCAACCTGCTACTCGCTTCGTGGCCGAATTTATCGGTGATGGCACACTATTTTCTGGAGAAATTCAGAATACCATCGAAAACCCGATACTGGTGACTAAAGACGGTTTGAGTATTGCTGTTGGTGTCGGGCCAAAAGTCGGAGACAAAGCAACACTAATCATTCGACCGGAACAACTGAATATTGCGCCAGAGAATCCAGATGACTCGATGGTTATATTGGATGCTGTTTTGGAACAATCAGTCTTTCAAGGCGCAACTCGTCGATATGTATGCCAACTGGCGAACGGCACCTCCATCTCTGCAGCGCCAACAGAATCAGGTGATCAAGCGTTTAGTCGGGTTAAGCCAGGTGAGCCAGTACGTCTTGCTTACCGCAGAAGCGCACCTCATGTAATCATAGAAACCTAATTAGAATGATAGGTAAACGGGAAAGTCGTAGGTTAGCTGCATTGTTGATACCGGGGACGCTTTTCCTTGGAATATTCTTCATGGGGCCATTGGCTGTGATGATTGTTTTCAGTTTCCTGGAGCCCGGGCTTTACGGGGGTGTCGAATGGAACTTCTATCACTTGAATTACGGTCGAATTCTCGGCTGGGCTGATGCAGAATGGGAGAAATTCGATCCAGTCTATGCTGAAATATTCTTTCGCTCTGTGCGGCTTGCACTTACCAACGTCGCCATCACGCTGCTGATCTGCTATCCGGCTGCACTTTGGGTCAGCGGACTAACAACGCGATGGAGGACAATTGTCGTCTTCCTCATTACCCTTCCTTTTTTTGTTAGCCTGGTCGTGCGCCTATTTTGCTGGGTGCTGATTCTGCGCCCGAGTGGATTTCTGAACTCCACTCTTCTTGGCCTGGGATTAATTTCCGAACCGATTGACATAATTTATACGGAAACTGCTGTTTTGATCGGCATGGCGTATATTTTGTTACCTTTCATGTTTTTGCCTCTGTACGCCAGCATTGAGAAACTTGATCACTCACTCGTTGAGGCTTCATCTGATTTGGGCGCCAGCCCATATCAAACCTTCTTAAGAGTAATTCTGCCGATGACGCTTCCCGGAATAGCGGCCGGGGCAGTACTTGTCTTTATTCCGAGCCTTGGAAACTTCATTGTCCCGGACCTGCTAGGAGGGGCAAAAGTTCTGATGATCGGAAATCTGGTCGAACAACAATTTTTGTCAGCAAGGAATTGGCCGTTCGGATCGGCTCTCTCCGTAATGATCATGCTGGTAATGCTTCTGTTGATCATCTTCTTTCTAAGGCGAATCGGTCGCTCGGAGATCGTCAAATGAAGCATCCATGGTTGAAACGCCTGTTGAGTGTGCACGGGTTGCTTTTTCTTTTCTTTGTTTATGCACCGATAATTATCGTCGTTGTCTATTCTTTCAACAGCCACCCAGTCAATATGATGGTGTGGAAAGATTTTACCTTGGACTGGTACTTTTCAATTTTTGGCTTTCCAACAAAACTTACCGAGCAAACACTGTATGTCGAATCGACTGATCAACTGGTCTCAGCCTTAAAGAATAGCCTGCTGGTTGCCGCAAGTACTACGACATTCGCGACAATTGTCGGAACTACCACTGCCCTGGCTGTTTACCGACACCATTTCCGGTTAAAGCCTTTTTATCAGGGCCTGCTCTACATGCCGATGGTAATGCCAGACATCGTGCTTGGAATTGCATTGTTAGTGTTTTTCGTAAACTTCAGCATAAAACTCGGGCTTATGTCGATCATGATTGGGCACTGCACGTTCCTCATATCCTATGTTTTTGTCGTAGTCAGTGCCCGCTTGGCAGGAATGGATGACACTTTGGAACAAGCCTCTGCAGACTTGGGCGCCAAACCCTGGACCACATTCAGACGAGTCACGCTACCGCAGATTCTGCCCGGCATTGTTGGCGGAGCGTTGCTTGCATTCATCATCTCAATGGACGACCTTGTGATCACTTATTTCATTGCAGGCGTGGACTCGACAACGTTGCCCGTTTTTATCTACGGTATGTTGAGGCGTGGCGTCAAACCCGAAATCAACGCAATTGCCACGCTAATGCTGGCTTTCTCCTTCGTAATTGCCTCGCTAGGCCTTTACTTTCGTAAGAGGTCCTAATTAAATGAATAAGCTACGTGGACGCGAACTTGGGCTGCCTTTCCCTGGCAGAACGGGCGAACACAACGCAATAACCGATATCCCGGGAGTAGAAGTTGGTTATCGCACAAGAATCGAAGGAGAAGGATCGCTCGTGCAAGGAAAGGGCCCGGTACGAAGCGGTGTTACCGCAATCTTGCCGCTCGGGCGCGAACCAGACCCGCAACCGGTCTGGGCTGGGATGTATGCGCTTAACGGAAACGGTGAGATGACCGGCACTCACTGGATTCGGGACGGTGGCTACTTTGTAGGACCGATTTGTATTACCAATTCCCATAGCGTCGGCATGGTCCACCATGCGGCCGTCAAATGGACTATTCAGAACTATGCAGATGCCTGGCAATCCGAGCATCTGTGGGCTATGCCCGTCGTGGCTGAAACCTATGATGGCGTTCTGAACGACATCAACGGACAACACATAACTGAAGAAGACGCACTCCTGGCTTTGAACTCAACAACGTCCGGACCCATTGCTGAAGGAAATGTTGGCGGTGGAACCGGAATGATTTGCTACGAGTTCAAAGGAGGGACGGGGACCTCCTCAAGATGCCTGAAAATCGATGGTGAAGAGTTTGTTCTCGGATCGTTGGTTCAGGCGAACCACGGTTTGCGACCCTGGTTAACCGTATTGGGTCAACCGGTTGGCAGTACGATTCCGGAAAACCGATTAATGAATCGTGAACACGGCTCGATTATTGTCATTCTCGGCACTGACTTGCCGATGGCACCACATCAATTGCAACGTCTAGCTAAACGCGCCGCTATCGGAATTGGGCGAGGAGGGACACCTGGGGGCAACAATTCGGGCGATATTTTTCTCGCTTTCAGTACTGCCAATCGCGTTCCCCTCCCTCAAATGGCGGGTTCAAGATTGAGAATGGATTTAATCAATGATGAATCGTTCGACCAAATTTACATGGCAGCGACCGAAGCGATCGAAGAGGCTGTAATCAACGCGATGTTAGCGGCCGAAGAAATGACGACACTACGCCCACCCGGCTTGGTATGTCGCGCAATTGATCCGAATAGACTACTTAAATATTTCACATAGTGAGACGTATATGACATCCGATGGCTTACATTGCCCTGAATCCTGGGAAACACGCGATCTCCAGTCTGTATTACATGGTTTTACTCATCTTGGTACCCTCCAACAAAGTGGCCCCGTCGTGATGTCGCGCGGTGAAGGAGTTTATGTCGAAGATTCACATGGTAAGCGTTACCTTGAAGGAAACTCTGGACTCTGGAACATGGTGGTCGGATTTGACCACCCGGAACTGGTGGGTGCTGCATGCGAGCAATATCAAAAGTTGCCGGCCTATCACGCATTTTTCGGGCGCATAAGTGAGCCCGCTGTAGCTCTGTCCGAAAAGCTGCTCGAAATCGCACCAGTGCCAATGGACAAGGTGTTTTTTACCAATTCGGGATCCGAAGCCAACGATACCGTAGTGAAGATGCTATGGATGATTAACCATGGTCTGGGCAAACCTCACCGTCGCAAAATTTTGTCTCGCAAAAACGCTTATCACGGCGTTACGGGAATTACGGCGAGCATGACCGGCAAGGATTACATTAACGCTTTCGGTTTACCACTTGACGGCTTCCTTTTTGCAGATTGTCCGCACTACTGGCGATACGCAAACGAAGGGGAGAGCGAGCTGGAATTTTCTGTTCGATACGCCCGTAACCTGGAGGCGCAGATCGAGGCGGAAGGACCTGACACCATCGCCGGATTTTTCGCCGAACCTGTTATGGGCGCCGGCGGTGTGATCCCTCCGTCAGAGGGTTACTTTGAGGCCATCCAACCGGTCCTTAAAAAATACGACATACCTCTGATTGCCGACGAAGTCATTTGCGGGTTCGGGCGTACCGGACGAGTCTGGGGCTGCCAGACTTACAATATAGTACCAGACATCCTGGTCGCTTCAAAATGTATTACAGCGGGATACTTTCCGATGGGTGCAATCATGGTATCTCAATCTATTGCCGAGAAACTCAATGAAGCAGCCGAACAATACGAGGAGTTCCCACACGGCTATACGACGGCCGGCCACCCGGTAGGTTGTTCGATCGCGCTGAAAGCGATTGATATCATTCTGAATAAAGGTGTATTCGACAATATCATCGCAGTTTCCCCTTATTTCCAGGAACGACTTGCAAGTTTCCTATCACATCCACACATCGGCGAGGCCCGCGGCATTGGATTGATGGGGGCGCTGGAATTGGTAGTTGACAAAGGGTGCAAGACACCATTCCCACCCGAGCAGCCAGTCGCAGAACAAATTGCAAACGTGGCATTGGAAAATGGACTGATATGCCGACCGATCGGACAGGCAATTGTCGTCGCCCCACCTTTCATCATTACCCGATGTCAGATCGACGAACTTTTCGACAAGCTTCAAATTACCATCGATAAAGTTATTGGTAGCTAGCGGGTTTAATCCATGTCCAGATATCGAATCACCAATGACGATCTCAAGCACGCTGCGGAATTCCGAGCTGACCCGCTCGGCATACCAGGTCCTGGGTTACAAAGAGTATTAAACCTCCTGCGAGGTGGTCCCAAGTCCGGAAAATATGTCCTTGTTGTGAAAGAGCCTTTTAAACGCTGGGGTCTCGGGCGTCTACCCGCTGATCGGGGTCAACCAGTTGAAATCATAGATAGCCTGGAGTTCACGAGTCTTTTCGAAGCGGAGTGGGAGGTATTTAAACTCCGGTGGAAAACACACACCGGGCAGGATCTCGAACAGGCACTGTAACATGACTCGGATACTTGGATACGCCGATCGCATCAGCGCTGCTCCAGGGGAATGCATTCAGGTAATGGTCAGTTGTGAAGGATTGGAACAATTTGATGCGAACCTCATCAGAGTCATTCAGGGCGATATCAATCCGTCAGGTCCGGGATATCGTGAGGAAGCCGTTGCGCTGAATCTTGGCGGTCCTTTTGTTGGTCGATATCAGCCCATAAATTCAGGCTCCTATGCGGTAATTGACGACGCGCCAGCGTTCAATACGCAATCTTCATTGGGTTTGCAAGCACTCATTTGGCCAACCTTACCGGGCCGAGGTTCACAAGTCATTTTGAGTCGAGAAGACCCGGAATTGGGCGCGGGATTTAGACTTTATCTCGACTCTGAGGGCGCTGCTGCATTTCAAATCACTAAAAAGAAAGGGAAGAGCAAGAGGATTTCCACAGGAAAAAGGCTAATTTCAGAAAGATGGTACTTAATTAGTGGCAGCTACGATGTAGAAAATGGCACTCTCACCGTTGTTCAGAAACTACTGAACCCCTACCCAAATGTGAATGTCGCGTTCAAAGTGTCCCGCAATGTTTCTACCAACATGATCTGTACCGATATTGAGGCTCCGATAATGATCGCTGCCCGGTCAGCGAATAACCAGCCCGCGATAGATCACTTCAATGGCCGCATTGAAGCCCCGAAAATCTTTTCACGTTCCTTAAGAACAGAAGAAATGGAAAGTCTTGTGGGTACAGAATGCGAAGATCTTGTTGCTGCCTGGGACTTCTCCGTCGGGATGTCAACTGAGCAAATCACCGATAAATCAGGCAACCAACTACATGGCTATTTGGTCAATCTTCCAACGCGAGGGGTATGTGGTCATAAGTGGGACGGAAGCGAACATTGCTGGCACAAAAAGCCAGAACATTACGCCGCAATCCATTTCCACGATGACGACCTCTACGACTGCGCTTGGAAATCAGATTTTGAAGTCAGACTGCCAGACAACATTTCCAGTGGGGTATATGCCATTCACCTGCAGAGCGGAAGCGAGGAATACTACATACCCTTTGCGGTTCGCCCTCCCCATGGCACAAAGACCGCACCAGTAGCATTTATCCTGCCAACTGCCAGTTACATGGCTTATGCGAATAATCGAATAGGAATTGATGTACCGGAGACGGAAATTGTTACCGGACGCCTAATTCAGATGAATCCAATCGACCTATTTATGCAAACGCATCCCGAAATCGGTCTCTGCTTTTATGATTTGCACAATGACGGGAGTGGTGTGTTTTACTCATCGCGCCTGAGACCGATTGTCAATATGCAACCAAAACAAATCGGCCACCTTGGAGGTGCGGGTTCAAATCTGTGGCAGTTTAACGCTGATACACACATTCTTGACTGGCTTGAGCAACTGGACCAACCGTTTGATGTTATTGCAGACGAAGATATTGAAACCGAAGGCTCCGAAGTGCTTGAGGGCTACAGAGCAGTGATCACTGGGACACATCCGGAGTATTATTCTGCCAGGATGCTGGATAGCCTTCAGGCATATATGGATGGAGGCGGGCGCCTTATGTACCTTGGAGGCAATGGATTTTACTGGCGGGTGTCCTATCATCCGACGCTGCCAGGTGTCATCGAATGTCGAAAATCTGAAGATGGCATTCGCGCGTTTGCTCCTCTACCGGGGGAGTTCTACTCCAGTTTTACAGGCGAGTATACGGGGCTTTGGCGACGCAATGGTCGACCGCCCAATGAATTGGTTGGAATCGGTATGGTTTCACAGGGATTTGACTACTCGTCACCTTACGTTATGCGAGAAGCCAGTCGCGACCCGCGTGCGGCCTTTGTTTTTGAGGGAGTCGAAGAACCGGTCATCGGCGATTACGGTTTGGCTGGTGGTGGGGCCGCTGGCCTTGAACTGGACGCCACTAACCATGCGCTGGGCACACCACCGCATACGCTTGTACTCGCTTCCTCCGAGCGCCATTCAGATCTTTACCTGATGACGCCTGAAGACATGAATGATCCGGCGCCGGGTCTAGGGGGAACAGAGGCAGAAATTATCCGGGCTGAGATGGTATTTTTCGAAACACCTAGCGGTGGTGCTGTATTCTCCACTGGCTCCATCGCCTGGTCTGGCAGCCTTTCTCACGCGAACTACAACAACGACATAGCTCGCATTACAACCAATGTTCTTAAGCGCTTTCTTGACGAGACACCCTTTGCTTCCACCACCGAGCACTAATTCACCGATGCGGAAATGTTCGGGTATAGCATTGACATTGCGAATCCCGAACATGCCAACTTTTCGAAAGCCTGAGGTTTCGAGCGCAGGGTGCGGGGTCTCCTTGTGAGGACTCTGCTTTTTTCCAAAAAAGAACAAATATTCGCGCAAATTTCAACATTGACGGATTCAATCTAATTTACGGGTCGTTGAAAGACACCCCGTACAAATGGCTTGATCTTTCGGGCTTATTTCATGATCTCCTACCACCTGACCACGATATCCTGAAATTCAAATACTTCCCAGTGCGAGTTCAATCACGTCCCAATGATCAGTCCATACCACAGCGCCAAGATGTCTATCTGCAAGCCATAGAGTCAAATTGCCACGAAGTTGAGATGATTTTGGGACGCTTTCAAACAACCACTAAACGAGCACCATTGAGATTTTCTGGCAATGGCCCCAAAACTATCGAAATAATTCATACTGAAGAAAAAGGGTCAGATGTGAACCTCGCTGAACACATGCTGAACGACGCCTGGATGAACGAAGTCGATTCCGCAGTTGTAGTCACGACCGATAGCCATATTTCAGAGGCTATGCGCATTGTAAAAAAACAACTCAATAAACATGTCGGACTAATTACTGTTGGTAGAAGACATCCATCTCTTCACCTGAACCAATACGCGGACTTTCACCGCCATATTCGAGAAAATTCATTACAGAGGAATCGATTGCCAACTCCAATTACCGGAACCAACATACAGAAGCATCAAACGTGGTAGATCTAAGTAAAAACTAAAAATAGCAAGACTTGGTGGGCCCAGAAGGAATGTATTCGAACCTGCGCAATCTTCAACTTTCGATTCGGAATTCGACTGTCGTGAAAGAAAACACGGCAGTTCTGTTGTTTGCAACACCTACTTCGGTCCGTTTAGCATTCGGCATGATTTTTCCAACCCCGAATTATGTTGCTTCGGCAAACGCGGAACCATCATCAATGGCGCCGGGGATTCATTTGAGATTCGGGTCCGAACAAGCTACGACAGACATCGGTGAGACGGGACGCTATTCGTGCTGAAATCTGAAATCCTGCGCCAAACCGTGACGAGCCATCGCTGTTCCGCTCGCGGCCGCCCTGTTGGGCGATAGTAGTGGAACAGTTCCCGAAAACCTGCGTCGGCAACGTAGGTGCGCCAAGTTTCTAGATTATGGAAACATCCGTATCGTCCATCGACCCACCCTTCCTCATTGTTGCCTCGCGGGTTCGAGCACAACAGGACACCATCCGACTTGAGGGTCGCAGCGAGGTTGCCAAGGACTTGGGCGAGTTGACTGATCGGCACATGAAACAGCGAAGCGTTGGCGAAAATCCCGTCGAAGCGAGCGAATGGCAAATCAAGCTTGAGAAAATCTTGATGCAGCACCTCACAATCCGTTTTGGTGCGGGCGATCCTGACAAACTCACTCGAGCCATCCAGACCTACTACTTCGTGGCCGAGTGCCTTGAACCGACACAAATCCCGACCGGGTCCGCAGCCTAGATCGAGAATGACGTTGGGGCCATCGACATTGATCGCCTCGAGTAAGGCGGTGATGTTCTGGCTGACGTCATGATTTGCTGTGCCGTTACTGTAAGCAACCGCCATGCGGTTATAGCTCGCAATCGTTATAGCCGAAACCTCTTGCGCATGATTCGCACTTTGATTCCGAGTGAGATCGCTCATGGCGAGAGATGCCATTGTGCATCTGCAAGCACCACCGAAGTCTCAATCTGCCGTTCCGAAATGGTCCAGTACCTTCTTAGCAGTGTTGATTTTTCCGACATCGGTACCAATTTGAACCCATGCCGCTGGTAAAAAGCAATCGCCCACTTGGCTCCCGCCCAAGTGCCGACCAGGACAGGACGATCCAAGCGCGCACACTGCGCAGTGAGCAGCGCCGATCCAATCTTTAATCGTTGGTAATCAGGTACAACATAGGCATGGCGAATCAATGCTACGTCCTCGACAAATTGGACACCCATCACACCGACTAACCCGACCGGGGGGATTTCGTAACCGTCGAAGGTGACTCCAGCGCTGATTTCTTCCGCCAGTTCCTCAGCGGACATGTAGGGGTCCTTCCACCGATCGTTCGGAATTATGCCCTTATAGACCTGTGCGGCCTCGTTGATTATGGCAAGTATGCGGTCGAATTCGTTATCTGCACAGTGTCTAATCATTGCCACGTGAAAATTGCGTCGAATAGGACTGTCAACTGCGCTGACCGCGCGAACTGGACGCCGCTATCGCAGGCCCTGATCTCCGACTTTAGTTGGTTGAAATCGCCTATTACGTTTTGAATATAGGGATTCGTTGCAAGCGCGTACTGCCTTGGTTGCATTTCCCCTGCTACAACTTCGGTTAAAGCGGCATCTATGCCTGCCAGATTCGGGTTTTGGGACACGCTCGGCTGTCGTTGCATTTCATCGTCCAATTGACTTTCGTTAAAATCTCGTAAATTGCAATGAAATTGGTGGGTACGGTCGCAACGTATCCGAACCATAACTAATTTGACATTCAGTACAAACCTGGAGACCAGATCAGATCTACAGGACATGAGGTTTTGCTGATTTTCAAAGCCTTGGTCTACAGTAACCAGCGCTTTGAAACTATGACTTCTGGCTAGTTGTATCAATTCGCCGTTTGCTCTACTTGACCCACCCATATCCTGAACAGTATAAACTCCGAAGTCGTCGGAAAAGAACCGCCCATGTTGTCTTGGAACAAATCCATCAAGCAATGCTTTCACGCGTATTGTCTAAAAGAATTTCCAAAGCACTTTCCAGTTCGGAGACAGCCTGTTCTCGAGATAGTGTAGGGTGATCATCTAAGAATTCGTCTGGCCGAATACCCGACTCCAAATGATCCCATAAAATTTGAACCGGAACTCTGGTTCCGGCAAACACAGGGATCCCTCCTAATATCTCCTAGTTTCTGTCAATCAGGCCATCTGTTGCGATCTCACCGTGATTGTGTTTGAGTTCCATTGATTTATATGAATATTGATTTCACTGTTAACTTGCTGTGCTGGTAAGTCTCTATTATCGTTGCGATTATTGTATTCACTGAAACGAAACAATTGATGATTTTCTTATTCACAGTATTCTAAAACCTGACGTGCTGAGCAAGACAAGCGCGATCATATCGGTGCGAACTTTTTGTGAAATTCCAATCAAAATAGCTGTGATCGAACCTTAGTAAAAATCTTGCTGCTGGAAAGTCACCATAAGAGATAATTACCTGCAAAACTAGGGCTTGATTAACGAACTATTGCCTCTCTGTCTTACCTTCAATTCGGGCTTCCCGTGTCCCGCGCATTTTGATAGCAAAACATTACCATTTCTATAACAAATGAATTCAATGTCACAAGCAATTACACAAATTATTCTCTATACCAAACGCATTGAAGCGATGGTCGACTTCTACCAATGCCATTTTGGATATGCTGTAAAACATGATGAAAATGATCGAATAATCGAGCTGGTTCATCCCAAGCATTCTGTCAAGTTGTTGCTCCATCCTGCTGGAAAAGGAAGAAAGGAAGGACAAGCGTGTGTGAAATTATTATTTGATGTCGAAGATGTTCAAGCGTTTTGTAAACACGCTCGTGAGAATGGACTAGAATTTGGTCCAGTCCACAAAGCTGATGGATATGAGTTCGCTAACGCAAAAGATCCGTCAAAGAATCCGATTTCGGTTTCAGATCGCGCTTTCCGCTACAAATAACAGTTTCTATACTTCCTGAGTTTGTTGAACTATTGAGGTTATTAGTCAGAAATCGTCTCTGGAAGGCGGATTTATGAAATTCATGTAGTTCAAATAAATTTACTGACTGGTGAAACAACTTGTAAGTTTTTCTAGGAGCGCTGAAACGGCTTTCGCATGATCACGTGTCTGATTACAAGCACCTTGGCAGACTGTGGACATTTCCAGAATTTCTACTAGATCTAAACTGGTACTTTAACAAAGTATGCGCTCGGCCTTTCGTAACTGTTGTGGTGGGTTAGCAGCAAAGCGCTCTGCGAGTTCACGTGCTGCATCCATTGCATTCACAATTATCGAACAATTAAGCAACTACTCAAAACCAATGTAACTAACGTTATTTCAGGCAAGCCGCATCCTCTGCAGAGAGATTGTGAGGGACGGTTTTCAATTTCGCTAGCAAGTGGTACACGCCTGATAGTCAAACCTAATCACGACGCAATTCCAAGAAAAAGCGATGGTAGCGTTGATTGGGTAGTTGTTACCGCGTAAACGTTTGTTTTATAGAAGATTATCATGATTTATCAGAAACAAAATTTTCAATTTGTCTGGAAATCTTCGCCGGGTGATTTATATTCGATTTAATCTAAGAACGCGACTGGAATCACTTGCTAAACGGCTCGGATTTTCGACCAAGCACCTAAATTGGTTAATCAAAGGCAATGCACGACTGACCGAAGATGCTACTTCGAGACTTGAGCGCGTACTCGGTTCTACAGCCAGGTTCTGGTTGAACCGGGAAGCTATATATCGTGAACGGCTGGCAAAACGAGAAGCACGACAGCGCTAAGAGAAATCGATTAATTGGTTGGATATGCTGCCGCTTTCCTGATTGAAGAAAGTTGGTTTAATTTCGGATAGATGAATTACTGAATCCAGCAAATCGGAAATTGTCGAAATCTTACTGCAATATTTGGTGTTGCCTCGCCAAATGAGTGAACAGATCGTTATGAATATTTACAGCGGTCGCTTCGGCGCGCTCGTAAAGCAAAATCCGATCTATGCCTCTGCACTAAGTCAGGACAGCGACACTGATTATTTTGTAGTATCCGACATAAGCCATTGATATTAAGCAAGAAAAACAAATATAAAACAGAAAGCAATCAGTTATCTTTAATGAATCCGGAAATACCCCACCAATCAAGCCTGTACCGCGCTTCTCGAACAGGTCCGCTGGGGCTTTGACAGCCTCAGCTGTCCGAAATGCGGACACCGCCGGGCGTACCGTATCGAGCGTCGTGCACTGTTCGAACACCAACGCTACAAACGTCAGATTTGGGTCACCGCCGCAACTATGTTTGAAGGCAGCAAGGTGCTGCTGACCATGTGGTTTGCCACCATCTACCTGGAGGCAACCGACAAGGGCGGTGTACCTTAAACCGTTACCTATAGCGAAGTTTTCGTTGCATGTGCCGCCGGTTGCAGTCAAAGCGCCTGGTAAAGGTAAAGACACGCTGGCACTGACTGCGGCATCGATCATTGAGGCATTTCCCCTGCCGGCGTAGCCGCTGAACTGGCTGCTGTTAAGCAGCGAATGAGGAGTCGAGAGGGCAGTGCACTTCGCATCGACGCCTGGTATAAGGTACGCGGGGTATTGAGGAGTATTCCCGGTTACTGAAAAGCGGCTACAAGATTGAAAAGCGTCAGTTCGACAGCGATGCGAATTTGATAAAACGCATGGCGTTTGATGCGATCACTACATGGCGGGTGTTCGACTTGCAGCGCGCGGCGAAGCATAAACCGCAACTGTCGGTTGACGAGATCAAGGTGCTGTACGTATTGTTGCACAACATCGACCCGAAGCGTCATAACGTTCGTCCACCACCCTAGTTGAGCATTTTAGATTGTGTGCTGGACTTGGGTCGTATTGCCAGCTTCAGGCCGACCCAAAGTCAGCTAATATCGTGCCCGAAAAATTTATGGAGAGTAACCGTGAAATTGATGACATCGATACAGGCAATCAACGCATTCAAGTCCCTGTAGCTTGGCAGAAATGACTATAAAAAACTGCATCAAGTGCGGGGTGTTGATAGTTTTTGAATGTAATTTAAGGCTTAACTGACATTTGGACTGCAAGATAGCATTAATATATTTTAACTTTCGGCGTATTGCGTTCGTTACTCTTTGTTCTGTGTCTGCCGGAATACGTTCTAGCTTTTTTTTTCCTCTTCGCTAACAATTTCCTCGGCTCAAATTTCAATTGCGAATTCCGTTATTTTTCGCAAATTGAACTATTTCGTGCTTCTTATGCTTGCACTTACAAATTTAGCTGGCAGATGTTGCATGCATCGACTCATCGTCGTTTAACCTGGCAAGCACAATTTTCCCTTTTCACCTGGATATAATGCCCCCTCTTTGCAACGCCACATGAAAATGATTTTAAGTCCAATATTTAAGTCTTGGGCAATATCCACAATGGCTCTACAAGTATTATTCGCGTTCATTCCTTGAACTGAAATGTCAATCTCAGCGACGTAGTGATAACCAGCGTCACGCCTACGACCTTCCACCATATTGATCGAACAAATTTTCCTGATTTTAGAGAAATCATTAACTTGCCCCATCGCAGTGATCAATAAATTATCAAAAAACTTACTCCAATTCGGCTTTTTGACAGATTGCTGTGAGAGCGACGCTTCTAATATCGTCGTATGCGTCAGGTTCGGCAGGACTTGCGGGTCAACTCGGTGCGTCACGACTTCACATTCCTCCTCCTCGCTATCACTGTCTTGAAGTTCTAGCGCGTCTAAAGCGCGGTTGATGACTGAATCCGTGGTATCCACAAGTGGTTTTGCGTGGACTTGAAGGCGTTCAAATGTGGATTGCTTAACGGTAATTTCACGCATTTATTTTTCTCATTGAAAATTAGTTGACTGAAATTTTCTAATAGTCTCTGGTAGAGATGTTACCATCGGTACTGTTCATAGTGTCAGGTACAGGTCAATCAATTTTAAAGACAGTGTTCACATGACAATGTGAAATTTCGCTTTCTTTGGTACTATGGAATTTTGTTACGACTGCGAGCATTTATTATCTCTTGGACTAATTTCAACAGTCCAACACAATTTAAACTGATTATTGCGATTCAATGCCTATCCAGCAGAAAAGTTCTACATCCTCTTTGTCGATTGGCGGAAGCGGTGGTGGTGGAGTAGTTGATTCAATGCCGGTCTCAATTATCTTTTCGATCAAATAGTCCGCAAGTTCTGCTCCTTGGAATTCGTTGGATTCGAACCACCCACGCAACATAATTTCTTCGCGTCGTGGCCAGGGTGACTCTAAAATTTCAAGTGCTCTGCGTATGCGATCAGACGCCGTTTCAAACAACATTTTATTACGAATAAATTCTGCTACGCGGTGATTGAGAGGTCGTACCTGCGGTTGTAGATTTGCAGGGTCTGTTTCATGCATCCATGATTGCCAGATGTCATCCTGTGCAACTTCCCAAAAATCATAGACACTACTACTCAACATATCTGGGTACCAAATCTCTGAGTGCTCCTCACATTCTATAAAACGTAAGCAAGTGCCAAGTTCACGCTCAATTTCACTAGCATCGTCAATTGGTTGCCAATCATCATCAGATGGAATAAATCGCACGTATGTACGTTCCAGATGTGTTTCCGAACCCACCACCGCGCAGAAGAATATTCCACAGCGTGTGCCCTTGACCATGCCTGTTCCAATTTTCCAAGGTAGTTTCGGAATTAACTTTTCATTTTCCTTTAGTGCCTTTCTCAATGTCTGTCGATACTCTTCACCTGTCTGCGCTGCACCAGCTGTTCCTCCACGTTCATATAGAGATGCATCTTCGTTGAGCAACTTTTCGATCTCTTCGCGCGATTCGGTGAACACCTGTGCACCACGTGCAGCGCCTTCAATTGGGGCTTCAACACCGATACTTGCAGCAGCTTGGGCCAATTTGCCAAGAATCCGCTGTTCCAAATTCAGCAAATCATCGAGGCGATCAACTGGGAAAATTGTACGCATAAACACCCGATCATGAGGGCTGCCAATTCGGTCAATGCGGCCATGTCTTTGCACTAACCGCATTGGATTCCAAGGCATATCGAAGTTGATGATATGACGACATTGCTGGAGGTTAACACCTTCAGCCAACACATCAGTCGCGATTACCAGGTCGTAGAGGTCGACGTCTTGACCAACCGGGGCTTCCATTGAAACTGGGGCAAACCCTTGTAATACTCTAAGACGCGATACTTCAGCGAGGTCTCCTGAGCCGCTTACAGCGATTATGCGGTTGCGGTAAGGTGCGAGTCCTGAATTGATTGTAATTTCATGCTCAAGAAAATCACGTATCCATTCCACGGTATCCTCAAAGTAAGAGAACACCAGTACTTTGCGTTTCTGCGCTTCATCCACTGCATCAATAGCCTCAGTGGTGGCTTGTTGTGCAATTTCAACCAGAGCATCTGCAAGCGTTCTCAACTTGTTATCTTCACTTGGAGAAATCAATTGTGCTTCATTAGCGAGATCTGTAAGGATTTCACGATCATGTTCTACGACTATTCGTAACCGGTCAACATCGTATAGTGATGTCTCGGTTCTATGTTCTGATCCTGCCAACAAATCCTCAAACACTGTTTCGTCGTCGGCGGAGACTTCTCTCATAAACGCTGTGCTTACAACATAGCCGGAGTCCAGAGCTTCAAGAAACAATTTACTCTCCGTAACCATTTTCCGGATTGTTTTCCAAAATGCAAAGGTCGAAGACTCAAACCGCTTCAAAAGACTTGATCGTAGAAGTCCTATCATCGCGCGATTATGTGCGCCTTCGTCTACTTCCTCCACTTTATAGAGGTAAATCTTTGGTGTATAGCGAGCAAACTTTATCGCATTATCTCCCTCGGAATTGAGTGCCTCTTCTAACCGATCAAAAAGAGCTGACAGTCGTCCTTCGAATTCATACCTAAGGCTTATAGCCTCAGGTTTTGGAAATACTATCGGTTGTGGGTGTCCGTCAGGACCAGGAATACTGTCTCCAACGTAATGCTTTTTTACAAATTGGCGAGTCCGTTTCACTGTTGTGGCGTCAATGATTGGAAAAAGATGATCAGGGTTTAAGTCGGATGGGTCTTCAAGCATGGCTTCTTTAAATTTTTCCCGTATTGAGAGAATGCCTCGATTGGCGAAATGTGCATCCTGTCGGAGGAAGAACCGCAATAGATGGTAGAGATCCCAAAGGGAATTGTTTACAGGCGTCGCGGTCAGCAGAAGAAGATCACGTCTTTTCCCAAAGAGAAGGCTTCGTAATGCGGCGGCACGAGTCAGTGCATCCGGGTTTCGATAGTTGTGCGCTTCATCGACGATAACTAGCTGATATTCATCAAGCAGACGTTGCAAATGCCGTTGGTCAGCATTTGGTCGCTGGTTGTCTCTTAACTGCTCGTCATTCGCCAATTGTTCAAAGGATAAGCATTCAATGAAAAGCTGATAACGGGATAGAAATTGTTTCCATGTGCTATCTCGAAGAGAAGCCGGGCATATTAGCAACGCGCGTTGTCGACGTTCACGATATATCTGGAGAATTTCACCAGCAATGAAAGTTTTGCCAAGCCCTACTTCATCCGCAACAATTACGCCGCCAGTCTCGCGAATTAAACGCAATGCTCGAGCAACACCGTGTTTTTGAAAACTCGTTAACGGTAGATTTTCATCTGCCTTGGCATCCTCCTCGACTTCGTTGCCGTACAACTGCCACAATACTCGAACAAAAACAATCCAAGGCGATAATGGTTCGAAAATAACTTCAAAGATTCTCGCCAAATCGTACTGCTCACTTTCCTCCCAAAGATCGTCAAACCACCGCTTCGCTTCTTCGGTAAGAACATTGTCAAAATGACCGAGATTCAGTTCCAAGTTCCGTGTCAGTCCAGCACCAGTCAGATTCGATGAACCGACAAAAATTCCTTGCGATTTCCCATTGGGATCACCCAGAGTGGAGAAAACATACGCTTTGGCATGGAGAAAAGCTTTTTCATATCGTCGCACCTCCAAGTTTCCAGCGCGCAGTGCAGCAACCAGTTGTGTTAAAGCAGCGCCATTAGTACGATTGAACGGCAGATGATCGCGTTCCCTCTCAAGTCCCCTAGTTTGACTGCTTAAACCAGCACTAATGCGCCGGTGCTCATAAGCATGGGCTGTTTCGTCGAGACGCTTGCAAAATTTATTGCTGTCATTTGCCAAATCTGCTCCCAACATAAGACGCACGTCTTTAACATTTTGCAGGTGATCGGCGATATGTCCGAAACCTGTCGGGCTGAAATATGCGGTGGCGATTCGTACTTGATCAAGTCTGCTTGATGGCTCTCCTGCCTGCGGTTCGAGTAACCCAAGCGTTTTACTCAGTGCTCGCGCAAGTGTGTTATCGTCTCGATTATCGATAAATATGGGGCGATTCATATTATTTATCTACTGTCGCCCATTCCAAGTGTCGAAGTGTCGCAACACGCAATCCAGCCGCGTGTGATAGTCCCAGCCTTTATGAAAGGTTTCAAAAACATGAACGAGTTGCCATTCGCTGAGCCCAAAAAGTTGAGCAACTACCGCGTCCAGTTCGTGCACCATATCCTCTTTCTCATCTGTTTCAAGAGGCCCATACTCGACTCCAACTGCACTCGCCCAAGTGGAAAAACGATTATCAGGACATGCGAGACGACCAGCTAATTGTACAACGCGTTGCCAGATTACATTTTCGCGGATGGGGCGTGGAATTGGAAAAGGGTTAAATAAAAAGAAATTAACATGTGTCTCTACAAACCGTCTAGCGTACCAATCGAGAGGTATTGAAGATAATATACCAAGTAAGTACGCTTGGTCTTTCTCGTCGCCGCGTGACCAAAGCAAATACGGCGCCTGATTAGCAATAAACACCTTAGGCGGCGCGAGGGAAGCGATAACTGTTCGCTGATTTGTGCGATTAGTTACATCCCGAAATGCTACTCTTGGAGCTAAGCATGGCAGAGTTTTAGGATCTTGTATATGATGGAGTGGGAATTCTGAATGAGCACTGCGATTGTTTTTTACACCGCGTAATCGCTTTTGCTGCAACCTACGACAAACAATTCCCGGGTCGGCCCAAGCGTAATAAGTGCCGGTATCAGGAGTCCAGAGATTGAAGGACTCGCCTTTGTAAACTGGCCAAAAGCCATCGGGGCATTCCGTGCTCGTGAGATCCAGTAAGGGTTTGTCATTGGTAGCGTCAAGTTCCCTGTTCGGACGCGCACGCCAATTATTATCCTCCTTCAAGTCAAGTCTAGGTGCTTTTTGCATTTGCGCAAATACACTTATCGATTCTTCTGCAGGGAGCAATGGCAATGAGGCGCTGTCGTTCCAGTTGAGTACATCAGCACTGCGAAAAGCGGCGTTATCGTTCGCGATACCTTCAAAGTACTTTGCTTCTGCTGAATAAGGCCCTCGCAACGTGATGGATTCATTTTCTGGAATACCGTGTTTTACACATATAAGACCAATTGAATATTGTGGATGCACCTCAGAGAACACCCAGTTCTGATTATTCAGCAACATCGTTACATCTATCTCTGCAGCATTTTTGTAAACCTCTTTTCGGAATTCCTCAGAACCTTTGGCGGCAAGTGCACTACGCGGCAATACCACACCGATTCGCCCTCCATCTTTTGCAGTTAAGTTCCAGAAACGCCAGCAAAATGCCTTGTATAGGTCCGGGTCTCCTGTCCCCATACCAGGAAAAGCACCTTCCACCAGTAGCTTACGTATTTTTTCGTTTTCTCGCAGTTGATCCTCATAGAGAGAGACTAAATCAGGATGCTCTTCTCTCAACCGCACTTTCTCCGCTTCTTGTTTGAGTTGCGGAAGTGAGCGAAATCCTGGAAAATGGTGCGCCCAAAAGGCGTCTTCCTCAATGGTTGCCTCTTGCCATGGCGGATTACCCAGAATAACGTCAAATCCTTGGTGTTTACGAAGGAAAACTTCTGGAAATGCGACAGGAAAATGAAGGACATGAAACTCAGCTAGGTCTCGCCGTGCATGTTGAGCAGCTTCCGATTGATGTGCGTTATCTTCCAATTCTTTCCAATTTTCGAACTGAAATTTAGTCACCGTTGGACTTTTAGAAACCGTTTGAGCTGAAATCAGATTGCAAAGTGATTCTGTGCTACGACTCGCCTCGTGTACGTCCAATAGTGCCGTACGGGCAAGCGCAATGTCCTGCAAAGATGCGTCGTTAATATTTGCGAGACGTCTCAGCGGCTCTGCCGCCTTGCCCAGCAGGTTCTGTGCGTCAACTGGCAACATTGGCGATGAGAGTGATTCAAATTTCTCCCTTATCTCGTCGAGGGTGCCAACTCCAACAAGCGCATTGCCATGCACTAAATTGTGATCCAAAAACGAGAGTGGCAACCCGGGAACAAAGGTGTGAATCCATACAGCTAGGCGTGCGAGTTGGACTGCAAGGCCATTAAGATCAACGCCATAAATGCAACGTCGAGCAATCATGCGCCGCAACAGTTGACTGTCTTCTATCGTGATACTGTCACCGAGTCCTCCACACTCGTTTATGGCAATAGTACGAAGTTTCTGAAGTTCACGATGAACACCCGGCAGGCGTCTATCGGCAAGATAATCCGCCATGCGCTTCTCAATTCGATCAATTGCACCAATCAGGAAGTGGCCTGACCCCATAGAAATATCAGCCACTCGGAAATCAAAGAATGCATCAATTGTATCTGTGTCATCCATTCTGGCAAGGCGGGCAAAATGATCCGTTAACGCTGGCTCAAGTGATCCGTTCAAAAGATGTTCAACTGCAAATTGTTTAGTGTAGTAACTCCCGGAGGACTTACGAGCACCCGAACGGTTGTGCAAATATACTTCTCCGACTAATACGTCAGGTGTTTCTCCCTTTTTCGCTGGCACATAGACAAACTCTGTCTGTCCCTTGTTCATTTGCTTTTCAATGATCAAATTGCTTGTCGCAATTGCAAGTTCCGATTCCAAGAGACCTTCATAGATTGTGCCAAATTCACGGACACCTAGTGAGCGAAAATCGACCGGTCCTGGTACACCTTCCGGAGTATCAATTACGATGAGATAACGAAGCACTGTCTCAAAACACTCGTTCGGCAATGTTAATGCCGCCAATTCTGCACCCGCTTTCGAAACTGCTGCGTCATTCGAAAACAAACCACCATCATAGGCCGGCACCCCCCATTCAGGATTGCCTTCAGCAACTGCTTGCCATAGCACTGAGGTTTCCTGCCAATGAGAATTTCCTGCAGAAATTGGCATATTATTTACAATGAAATTTGCCAGTTCTTGCGCTTTCTTTTTGAGCGAACGGGTTCGGTAAGCATCGTTGAATCGATATGGAAGAAGATCTCGGTCTTCCGCATACGTAATAAACAACAAACGGAACAGTACCATCAGTGCCATTTCATATGTGAGACTGATATCGGCGGAGCTCGTTTGATCAATACCGCGCGCAGCAGCGATACCTTGCGCAAGTACTGGCACGACATGGTTATATATGCGTTCACGTAAACGTACAGCTAGATTTCCCGAGAAGCGTTGGGACTCACCCAGAATTTGATACAAACTACCTTTCGGCGTCAACGCTTCTGCCGAATAGATCAGCCAGAGATATGCCAAGTGTTCGTCCGATAATAATGAAGGCTGACATTCAACGTATGTTTCAGTACGACCGCGACGGCCTACGCCTGAATCAACCGTAGTAGAGTACAGACGAATTCGGTTGCCGTGTGTCAGAATTACCCAATTCAGGTTTTCGTCGTCTGCCTTTTTGAGAGCATAGCTGATCGGTGATAGATTGTTGAATCGAGCAGTTCCAGATTCCGCAATTTCGCTCTCACGCAACATAACTGCCAGTGCAACGCTCCTTTCTCCACTACGCAAAAGACTAGTCAGATTATCCAGAGGCTCAACCTTGAAACCCAGAGCGCTCAACATATCGTCATCACGCTTGTTTGATACTGATTGTGATTTATGTCTAGCGGCGTTCCAGTCTGAGCGTTTTGGAACGCCTTGCTCCAATTCGTGAATGGCAAGTAAACCTTCGTTTGTTAATCCAGGTAGTGCTGTTTCCAAGGTGGGCAAGGCTTGCGAAAGAAAATGAAGCGCTGAATGTCGGTCAGGTTGAATGAGGACTTCACGACATAGTCGTTCAACCTGTCCTGCGTCCATGTCAACATAAACAGGGGGGTTTTCGCCAGTCGCACCTACAATTGAAGCCTTGCTCGGGTACAGAACGACCAATAGTAGGGGTGCTGCACGCCCAGCTTTACGAGTTTTCCAAACTTCCAACTGTACGGACCGCTTCGGAACACAATTCGCTTGTGCGACCGCCACTTCTAGCGCACTTGTTCCTTGACCAATGAACAAAGCGATTGGATCAACGCCAAATTTCGTATCTAACGACCAAGATCGAGATAGGATTTCTGGCAGGAACTCAACGTAGTTTGACGTCTCTCTGTTCATCTGCTTGCCTACTCCATTTGGGAAAGATGATCACTATTCCAAACTGTCGTCGACATTACGCGCCGAGTCCCGTCTGACTGACGTTCGCTGGTTCAACTATCAAATTGCCGATTAGATTGAAATAAATGGCGTATTAGGAATTTGCTCAATATCTCTCCCAAGTGCAAGTAAAAATTCTTTCATAGATTGAAAAAGTCATTTTGTTAACGTTATCGTTCCATCAGAAATCAACCTTTTAAATTTTTTCAAATTCTTTTTACCGTCCCGAACCTGAAAAGGGCAATTTCTCGTTAACGACGGGCAAACCAGCTTTGTGCAAGGAATCATATAGCGCATCAAAAACTGTTGCTTTAATCAATACAATTCGACACGGTGAAATCTGCAAAATTTCCTCGATTATGTGTTCTTTTCGTTCAAAATTTAAGTTTTCTCGCTCTCGTGATTTTATAAATGGACGTACGGGTTCTATTATGGCGTCAATTAGTCGATAGCCATCGTCTTTGAATTTCGTTAACCATTTCTTTTTTCTTAAACGTTCCCTTGACGATTCTCCAAATTCACCCTCATAGAGAGCTTTCATTAGTCCAACCTACAACGAATATTGTTTTTGCACATTCTCAAAGTAAAAATATCGATCAACTGCAGCAGGTGGCGATTCTGCGATAAATAGTACGTTAGTTTCCAAAGGTATTAATCTATTAGCAGCTTTTTGATATGCTGTCGATATCATAATCACTTTTCAAATTTAATTTATTTGCAATTGACTTTGGTGGGCTCGTTTGGAATGTTCCCGAACCCTTTCGAGAATTCCCTTTTGAATTGATTTTTTGTGACGATCGCTTCGTCGTCAGATTCGCTTTAAGAAATTTTACAATCAAATTCTCGCAAACGCACCAATACATTTCATAGTCGAGTGCATATTAACAACACCCTTAATTTTAAGAGCGTGGTGTTTCTCCCCTGTAGACTAGGTCATCAACTGCGACATTCAAAACATCTGAAATCTGACGATACAGGTTGAGCGAGCCAGGTTTCCGGTTATTTTCTATTTGAGAAGTTGAATCACAATAACAAAATTGCCTATATTTGGGAATTCAATAAGTAAGCGGAAAGGCGGTTGAATTATCTGAACACTGTAGAATTAATAGGCGAACTGAACATCAACGGTGTGTTCACATCACCGCCACTTCGTGTGCTAGCATCCGCAACAGCTTGTAGCAATTGTTCAGCTTTGAATTGGAATCAATGTTCAGTTGTAGCGGAACACTGACCCTTCAATAGGATGCAGGGCTGATGCTACGGATATTGCGAAATGTATTGCCACTGCCGCATCCTATAAAGGTGTAAAATCGTACCTATTGTTGTCTTTTCCGAAAGCGAAGATATTCAGAAAGTTGTTTCGTGATCCTGTCGTCGCAATCAGACTGAACGCATGAATATAGATTTCCGCATCGGATTCCGCCATTTTGATCACTACGGCAAATCTTGACAGGGGTGTCATGACTGACACGGAGCTGGACGCATGGTTGTCACGCAATCTCTAGGGATAGGAACATGAACCGCGTATCAGTTCGCCCTGGAATGCTTCGATGGGCGCTTGAGCGCGCCGGATTGGATATGCATAAATTGGAGCCTCGCTTTCCCAAGTTGCCAGCTTGGGAACTTGGCGAGGAAAAGCCAACCCTAAAGCAGCTTGAAGCCTTTGCCAAGGCTACTCACGTTCCATTTGGTTACCTGTTCCTACCCGAGCCTCCAGAAGAACGAATTCCCATACCAGATTTTCGGACGATTAGAGGCGAAATCAGCAGTCCCAGCCCGAATCTTCTCGACACCATCTACGCCATGCAACGCCGTCTGGCTTGGTTGCGTGAGGACCGTATCGAATGTGAAGCCGAACCGCTGGACTTCGTTGGAAGTGCCCGACTCTCGGATGACCCCCAAGCGGTTGGGCAAGAGATGAGGCGGGCCGTAGGCATCAGTAGTGAATGGGCTGCTAAGAGGAATTCATGGATAGATGCGGTTCGTGAAATGCGCGAGGCTATTGAGCGAATCGGCGTGATGGTAGTGATCAACGGAGTAGTTGGAAACAACACGCGCCGAAAATTGAACGTTAACGAATTTCGCGGATTCTCCCTGTGTGACGATTACACACCACTCGTATTTGTTAACGGTGCAGATGCCAAGTCGGCGCAGATGTTCACCATGGCCCACGAGTTGGCCCACATTTGGCTGGGAAAGGTAGGCGAGGGACTGTCCGGATTCAAAAATATCTCTCCTGAAGGTGTGGAGGTGGAGACATTCTGTGACAAAACTGCTGCGGAATTTCTATTGCCTGCTCGGGAGTTGAAGGCCCAATGGGGCAGTGTCAAGCGTGAGCAGCAGCCCTTCAATAAGCTTGCGCGGCGATTCAAAGTAAGCCCAATCGTCGTCGGCCGCCGAGCAATGGACCTCAGCCTGGTGGACCGTGAATCTTTCTTTGCATTCTATCGAGAATACATCAGCGAAGAGCGTCATCAAATGGCTGGAAGCTCGGAGGGTGGTGGCGACTTTTATAACAATCAGAATGTACGTGTCGGTCAGATGTTTGCCACCAACGTAATTCGCGCCGCCTTAGAGGGCCGACTGAGCTTTCGCGAAGCGTACGACTTGACAGGCTTAAGAGGTGGTACCTTCCAAGAATATGCTTCGCGTCTGGGATTCGACCTGTAGTGAACGCACCATGCTATCTCATTGACGCGGACGTCTTCATTACCGCAAAGAACTGATATTATGCTTTCGACATCTGCCCGGGATTTTGGACCAGTTTGATTTACCACGGTAGTACCGGGACTATTCGTAGTATAGACAGGGTGAAGGGTGAATTACTCGCCGGAAGAGAATCCGAAGATTTGGTTCAATGGGTGAAGAACAACCTTCCAACCGAATTTTTCTTGGAAACTAACGCAGATGATGTGTTCGCCGCCTATGAAGATGTCATGCTCTGGGTCTATCGTAATCCTCAATATTATGACAGTGCTAAGGCAAAATTTGCTACTGAGGCTGACGGGTGGCTCGTCGCGTATGCTGCAGCCCGGGATGCAGTAGTCATCACCAACGAGCAATCGCGTCCAACTTCCAGAAACCGAATTCTACTTCCCGATGTGTGCGTTCAATTCAACGTAACGTACAAAGACACTTTCCAGCTTCTTAGAAAGTTGGACATCCGACTCGAATGGACTAATCTGAAGTTCTGAGCCATACCTTCTCCGTAAGTAACGGAATCCGAATACATATCTCTTCAATATCCTTGCTTACTTTTTAGAATAGTGGGCATTAAACTTTTCATTGCCTGTCACAAGGTAATTCTTCTGCCTGTACCATACACTGGGTATTCGCAGATTAGTGAACAGAGTTTCGCAGGCGATGTTGAGCTCGACATAGCCTGCGAAATAGTGTTCAAATGTCGTGCGAATACCCAAATCAACCAATTCTCCACATTTGTTAAAGGACGGCTAAGCATTCCTATCTCATTCTCCATAAGTTCACCGTTTCTCAAACTCCATAAATCTCGGCACTCTCGCTTGAGATAGTCGAATTCATCTTGGCTTCGAACTGGTAATTTGTCGTCCACTCCGATATCCCAGAATTGATTCGGCGTAAAGAATCGGAACTGCGCGAAGAGGAAAAACGCCTTGTAAATTACATCAACTTCATCGGTGAAGGCAATGCGAGTCGAACACTCAATGAAGCACTGCTTGAAAGTGAAACCAAAGTGGACATGTTGAAAACTGAACTCGACGGTTTAAGTCAGGCACAAGACAAAGCTTTCAAAGCACCCTCATCCGATTGGATCAAGTCCAAGCTCTCGCAATTTAGCGAACTCCTGGAAAGAAACACCGGCGAATCCGCTATTGCACTTCGCAAGTTGCTGGGTCCAATTACGCTCAAAGCAAAATACCCTGATTCCGGCAAGCCTTATTACGTCGCACATTCGTCGATAAATGCGTTAGCAATTACCGAACCATTGCCTGGCAAGAAATTTTCAGATAATGGTTCGGGAATTCCCTTTCGAATTGAATTGCTACAACGATTAATCAATACTCAGATTACAAAGTGACCGCGAGTCGCATGACGATATGACGGATTCAAGCGACAATTTCACTCAGGCCACTTCAAGAGGGTGGATAGCACTTATTTCATCGATTTCCTTTTGCCTTGCCACCTCAAGCTCGTAGAGAGTTTGAAGGTTAATCCAGCTTCGCTCGTCTGTATTGAAATATTGAGCTAACCGCAAAGCGGTACTCGCGGTGATTCCTCGACGACCACGAACAATGTCATTGATACGGGCGGCACTTACTCCAATTGATTTGGCCAATGCTGTGGCCGATAAGCCATATGGTTCCATGAAGTCGCATTTCAGAATCTCGCCAGGATGGACAGGTTGTAGCTTGTTCACGTCGCTTCCTCTAATATGTCATTTATGGTAATCAACTATTTCCACATCGAAGGCGTCTCCGTCAACAAAGCGAAAACAAATCCTCCATTGATTATTAATCCGAATGCTGAAAAACCCTTTGCGGTCGCCTCGCAGGGATTCGAGCCGATTTGCTGGCGGTACACGCAAAAAATCAAGCGACGCAGCAGCATCCAACAATGCGAGTTTGCGCTGAGCAACTCGCTCGATGTGAATAAAACGCTTGACCTGAATACACTTAGCGAGCCGCTCAGTGTCCTTGCAGCGAAAACTTCGGATCATGCAAACACTATAACGTATATCGATATACGTTATATTCATTTTTTACAAACTGGGGCTACCCAAGGAAATAGCGAAGTTGTGAGGTTTCTCTGAGCATGGTAGGCACGGAAGGACTGTTGTCAAACTTTGCCTCAACTGTCTATTGAAATCAACCCGTGCAATGGGTAGAGTTGACCGACTCGACTAGGAAGACTGTCGTCAACTCACAATGTGTGCTGTAAAGACTGACTCGTTTTCGTTCGTGCTTCGGCTTGCGCATTGGTATGCTGACCATTAAATTTATTGGTTAGTAATGCCCGAAGCGGCGTTGCTAAACCCATTGAACGATGCCGCAAACCCGTTGCGGACTCTATGGAAAAAGTGTAGCCGATATTCAGGCTGACGACAGACTGATTAGATACTTTTAGATTTGCCCCAGCGTGAAAACTGTATCTGCAGAGATACGCTGGGATGATAGTCGGGTCAGCCGCTGTAGCAAGGTACCTGATTTTTGGGAAAAATCCAGAGCACAGGCGCGTGCAACCGTGCCTTGCGGCATCCATCTAGCCGAGACATTTAACTGGAGTTGTTCATTGAGTTATGCTGCCCATTCCAACGGCGGTGCCCGGGCATCTGAGAACATCTCCAGGATCTCAGCAGGCGAGAGTCGTATTACCAGCACCCGCATAGGCTGCTTGCATGCTGGGCACTTCGGATGTCTGCTTGCATCATCTTTCGGTTCTGACTCGAGTCTTTGATCGGGGCGCCAGCGGGTTTGCGCCTGAACCTTTGCAAAGGTCTTTTTTGCATTAGAATTTGAGAGGATTCCAAAATGGCGCACTCGGTGCAATCTGCTCGGAAGTGTATGCATCAGGAAGCGACGGATGAATTCACTGACAGACAGGTTGATGATGCCATAGTCAAGTGTTTGATGTGCGTTGCGCACGGGTTTTCGGTAACGAAAGGCGACGGTTTTGCCATTGAAGCTGACGTTGCGGCTGTTGCCGATTGGGACCCGGTGGGTGTATCGGGACAGATACTTGAGCAGGTTCCTGGGGCCGGCGAATGGCGTTTTTGCATAGACGTCGCATTCGGTTTCCCGAATCTGGTTGAGAAACACTTCGAACGCTTCAGGGTGTTTCAGGTGAGCGATGGCACCGGGGAACACCAGATCACCGCTGCGGTAGGTTTTCGCGAGTTTATTGACCAGGCGGTTTGTGAAAAACCGTCCCAGCACCTTGATCGGAGCAAGAAAGGTACTGCTGCCGGATTTTCATTGACCGGTATTGACATCGAAGCCGCCATTGGGCACGATTGCGTGCACGTGCGGATGAAAATCCAGTGCCGAATTCCAAGTATGCAATACCGTGGTTCCGCCGATGCGGGCGCCAAAGCGCTTGGGCTCGGCGGCGATGGTGATGAGGGTTTGGGCAGTCGTTTTCATTATGCAACTTCAATTTGGTGGGCCCGGAAGGATTCGAACCTTCGACCAATGGATTATGAGTCCACTGCTCTGACCGGCTGAGCTACGGGCCCTGGTGAACTTAGCAGGAGGCTATTGTATTTTATTCGGGAGATGTTCCGGTATAGTTAACTGAAGAGAAAAATTTGAATACGCCCATTTTCAACGAAAAAACACGTGTTCAATCGGTCGGATCCGGTTAATTTCCCACCATCAATCTCACCTGATGGTGGTTTCGCGGTGCAAAAGTGTGGCGAAGGCAAACGAATCGGCCATTTCCCCAACCCGCGCTTTGAAATCTTGCGTTGCAGCCAGATGGGAATTATTGAAATTGTTTATCTCGCCAACGGATGGCAGCTCGGAGGCCTTCACGCTGGGCGACTTCAATGAATCGTCTGTAGCTATCGGTTTCCGACGCTTCGACTAACGCTCCATTTTCCACGCCGAATTGCAGACACTGATCGAATCCCGCACTTTGCGCTGTAAAGTTCATGCACGCTTTCATCATTTGTACCGCCTCCGGATCGACTGCAGCCACCCTATGTGCATAACGCATGGTTTCGTTTTCGAGGTCTTCCTCCGAAAATACGCGATTGACCAACCCTATCCGGAGTGCCTCATTCGCATCAATGATGTCACCTGAATAAAGTAATTCGCGCGCATGCCGCAATCCGGTAACCCACGGCATCACGATCGCAGGAGGAACCGCAGAGAATCGGATTTCTGGTTCACCGAATCTCGCAGTTTCTGAAGCATAACTGATACAGCACATCATCGACAGTTCGCAACTGCCGGCGAGACAAAATCCTCGGATCATCGCAATGACTGGCTTCGAGCAGCGCCATGGGTTCATTTCAAATTCAACGCATTCAGAAAGCATGCGCCGTACTCCGAGGGGGTTATTCTCACCGTACAGGTTGCGCCAGTCGACAGTCAGATCATAACCTGCGCCAAAATGATCACCAACTCCACTTAACACCACAACCCTAACTTCGGAATCGGAATCTGCTTCGCGAAACGCATCTGACAACTGTTTCATCAATTCCCGACTGATCGCATTTCTGGACTCAGGTCGATTGATCCTGAAATGTACTACATGCCCTTCCTGCTCAGTAATGACCAGACTCGTCATCGAAGTATCCTTTAGTTCAGTCGATCAAGCAAATTGTCAACAAACTGCTCACATTTTTGAATCTGGCTGATGTCAATGTACTCATTGGGTTTGTGTGCCTGATCAATATACCCCGGCCCACACACGACCGACGGGATACCGATGTCCTCGAACAGTCCACCTTCCGTACCGAAACTCACACATCCTGTACCAGTCGTATTCGACAGTTCCTGTGTCATCTGAATTAATTTCTTGTCGCTGGTTGATAATGCTGGGATGATCGATATTTCCTCCCAAACAATGCTTGCTTCAGGATAAACCGCTTGCATTTCAGGCAGGATCTCGTTGTCAATGAATTCGTGAAGCTGATTCCAAATCAAATCAGGATCATCGTTGGGCAGATGACGAATTTCCGTCTCGAACGTGCATAATTTCGGCACAATATTCAATGCAGTGCCACCTTTGACAGTGCCGGTATGAACCGTGGTGTAAGGCGGATCAAATTCATAGTCGAAGGGACCCTCATCACGAAACATGCGCGCAAATCCTTTCAGGAACGCGATGATTTCAGCGACCGCTTCAACGGCATTCACACCGATATGCGCCAACCCCGAGTGCGCTTCAAGTCCATGAATCGTGCATCGGCGCGAAATCTTACCTTTATGCGCTCGTACCACCCGCATCCCGGTTGGTTCACCGATCACACAAAGACGCGGTTTGTTCGGACGCTGTTCCAGTTCGCGTAACAGGGTTCGAACGCCAACACAACCGATTTCCTCATCATATGAAAACGCGAAATGAATCGGTGTTTCCAGATTTTTCTCGACAATCTGCGGTACCTTGGCGAGACACACGGCGATGAAACTCTTCATGTCACAGGTACCCCGCCCGAATAACCGATCATCCGTGCGATTGATCTCATACGGGTCGGTGTCCCATTTCTGACCGTCAACCGGAACAACATCGGTGTGACCTGAAAGAGCAACGCCACCGCGGTCGGTGGCGCCTATCGTGGCGAAAAGATTTGCCTTTCTGCGTTCGTCGTCGAATACGAGCTCTGATGCAATTCCAAACTGTTCCAGATAGCCTTTGACAAACTCGATCAGTTCAAGATTAGAATTCCGGCTGGTGGTATCAAACCCCACCAGATCTGTGATCATTTCAATTGAACTTGTAGCTGCTGTCATTTCCCGCTTATATTCCTGTAACTGCCCGGTGAATTCAATGGCGACTGTATAGCATATTACAATAATACGAACTGCACGTATTGATTGCAGATTATTCGCAAAGGAGATATTGACCAAATTGAACGCTTCAAGTTCGAGTACTACACGCAACACCATGTTGATTCTGGCGGCGTTCGTCATTGTCGTAGCAGGTATGAAAGTTGCAAGCCCATTGATTGTGCCGATACTGCTATCCCTGTTTATTGCGACAATCAGCGCACCTCCGCTTTTATGGCTCAAAGACAAGGGCCTTCCGACTTTTCTGGCAATGCTGGTGGTAATCGGATTCATCCTTGGAGCGGGAGTTCTTATGGTCACACTTGTCGGAGCATCGCTGGCCGAATTTCAAAATCAAATGCCGGTCTACGAACAGCGCCTTGACGGGCTTTTCACCAAAGTCAGTGCGTTGGCGGCGCAATTTGAGATCTCACTGAATTTTGCAGATATCGCAAGTGTCATAAATCCAGCTGCCGTAGCAACGGGCGTCGGAAAGTTGGTCAACGAAATTGGCGGTCTGATTGCGAACGCCTTTCTAATATTTATTGTTGTCGTCTTCATGCTGTTTGAAGTGTCGACACTACCCGAAAAGCTTAAAGCCATAATGTCCCGCCCGGTGGATTCAATTGAACGTCTGTCCAACTTCAAAAGTAGTCTCCAGCGCTATCTCATTATCAAAACGATAACCAGCCTGACGACAGCACTGCTGGTATGGATCCTGCTGATAGTACTTGGAGTCGACTTTGCTGTATTGTGGGCATTACTGGCGTTCTTTCTGAACTTCGTTCCCAATATCGGATCAGTGATCGCAGCGATTCCTGCAGTCATGATCGCACTATTGCAAGCCGACGTTCTGACGGCAGTATGGGTTGCACTTGGTTATCTTGTCATCAATTTCGTTATCGGAACCATCGTCGAACCACGAATCGCCGGCCGCCATCTGGGGTTGTCACCGTTGATCGTCTTTCTGTCATTGGTGTTCTGGGGATATATTCTCGGACCTGTTGGAATGTTTCTTTCAGTGCCACTGACAATGGTTGTCAGGTTGGTCGCGGAAAGCAGTGACGACACCCGTTGGATTTCGATTCTGCTGAGTGAACGCGTATACGAATCCGATACTGGCACCACTGGCGGACATTAGTGGAAGATAACATACCGCCACCGATCGCGACGCGATCATCTCAAATACTCGAGCATCATGGCGACAGTCGGGAAGATCCCTACTATTGGCTGGGTAATCGAGACAATCCTGACGTAATCAAGTACCTGCAGGCGGAAAATCAATATGCCGAGCATCTCCTTGCGAAAACTAAAGAACTGGGTGAACAGATATACGAGGAAATGAAAAGCCGGATCGTCGAATCAGATATGTCGGCGCCGGTACGAGACGGACCTTTTGAGTACTACCACCGGGAATCCCGCGACGAGAACTACATCTCACATTACAGAAGATACCCCGGTCAGCCAAACACAGAGCAACTGGTGGTAGACGAAAATGAGCTGGCGCAGGGCCTTCGATATTTTCGCCTTCGCGCATTGACTATGAGCCCGGACCATCAGATTGCTGGATACGCGACAGACATCAGTGGAAATGAAAGATACACAATCAGCTTTCTGAACTTGGCGAACCGGCAGCCACTGCCAGATGTACTTCTGGACACCTCCGGCAATCTCAAGTGGGACAATACCGGAGAGTATGTCTACTATACGACCCTCAATAAAGCCAATCGACCCTATAGACTGTACAGGCATCGCATGGGAGACAATCCGGACAGTGATCAACTGCTGTTTGAGGAGCCTGATGAGGCATTCTACATGTGGTTATCAAAATCCAGCAGCAGGAGATACCTGCACGTGACACTTCATAGCGCAGTCACAACAGAAGTTCACCTGCTGGACGCTTGGGACCCGGCGGCCACTGCGCAACTTGTGTTCCCTCGGACACAGAATGTCGAATATTGGGTCGAAGACCGCGACGACGACCTTTTTGTGCTGACCAACGAAAATGCAGTGAACTTCCATTTAATGAAGACCTCGATCAAAGCTCCGAACAAGTCAAATTGGCAAACCGTTGTCGAGCATGCGCATGACGCGACGCTGACCCACTTCCAGGTATTTGAGAACTTCATAGCTGTAGCGGAGCGACGCGACGGTTTGCCGGGTGTTTTTTACATCGCAGGTGAGTCAACTGAAATTCATAGGATAAACAAACCACCACAGACCCAGGAACTTCACATCGGAGAAAACCGGGAATTCAGTACTTCTCATTGTCGTCTGAACGGAAACTCGCTTGACATGCCGCTATCGCAATATGACTGTGACATGAATTCCGGTCTGTGCACCCTGGTCAAGACAAAACCTGTCGGTGGCAGATTCGAGCCATCTGACTACGCGACCGAACAATATAAGGTCAAGTCACACGATGGCACCGATGTTCCACTCTATATTGTTTACCGTAAAGACGTTGTTCGATCCCGCCCTGCACCACTTCTGCTCTACGCCTACGGTGCCTACGGAATCAGCTATCCACTTTACTTCTCGTCAGCCCGGCTGAGTCTGCTTGATCGCGGAATCATATTTGCGGTCGCACACGTCCGAGGTGGTGGTGAACTCGGTAAACCCTGGTATCACGCAGGTAAATTGTTGCAAAAGAAAAATACGTTTCACGATTTCCGTGCTTGCGCCAAATTCCTGATCACGAATAACATGACCAGTGCAGAAAAACTCGCTATTTCAGGGGGCAGTGCGGGCGGTCTGGTCGTCGGCAACTACATCAATGAATGTCCGAATCAGTGTAAAGTCGCGCTGGCGCATGTACCTTTTGTTGACATTCTGACAACAATACTCGATGACTCGCTGCCATTGTCGATCATCGAGCGCGAGGAATGGGGCAATCCAAACTTGAAGGAGTTGTACGACTATATCAAATCATACTCTCCGTACGATAACGTCCAATCGGACAGATTCCCCGCGCTTTTTATCACTGCGGGACTAAACGATCCTCGTGTGGGATATTGGGAGCCTGCAAAGTGGGCGGCGAAAATTCGCTCGTGCAAGACAGACAGCAATCCGCTGTTACTCAAGACCGAAATGCACTCAGGGCATGGTGGAAAATCCGCACGACACGAATCGCTCAGGGAAACCGCTGAGGAATTCGCGTTTGTCACAAATCAGCTGTTGAATGGCTAGGATTTGCCGAACGCGCTATGCAGTAGATTGATCGTCGTATAAAGTCGGTGATCGTAAAGCGACAAATTCCAGCATAATCAATTATTTGCGTGCGCCTTGAACCAGGCGATCAAGAATCATTGCACAGAACAGGATTGAAAATCCAGCTAAGATTCCCTGTCCTACATTTGCATATTGCAGTGCTTCCAGTACGTCTTCCCCCAAGCCTTTCGCACCGATCAGCGACGCAACGACAACCATAGCAAGAGATAACATAATCGTCTGATTGATCCCAGCTCGGATTGACGGGCTCGCCAATGGCAGGTCGACTCTCGTGAAAAGGTACCATTTACTGGCACCGAATGAAATTGCCGCTTCCCGGACGCTCTCAGGGACACCGCGAAGACCCAGCACAGTGAGGCGTACTACCGGCGTTCCGCCGAAGATCATTGTGGTGACCACGGCCGCTGGTTTTCCAGTTCCGAAAAACGCGATCACAGGAATCATGAAAACAAACGCAGGCATGGTTTGCATGAAATCCATAATTGGTTGAATGAATTTGTAAAATCGAGGCCTGCGAGCGCAATACATGCCCAGCGGAATACCGATCGCAATGGAAAGACAGGCTGCGGTTCCCAACAGTGCCAATGTCGTCATGGCCTTGACCCAAAATCCCAAAAGCCCCATGTACGCTAAAAAAGCACCTGACCACACGGCAGTCCGTATGCCTGCGGTAAGCCATGTCAGCAAAATGATAAAACTGGCAATCACGATCCACGGGGTATTCACGAACAGAAGCTCCAGTGCGTCGAGAATCAGGCGAATGCCATAAGTGATGAAATCAAATATTAACTCACCGTTTGTTACACAGAAGGTAAAGAAACCCTCCACCAACGCAATGCTGGTAAGACGGATATCAGGATCTGTCGGAAACTGTGTGAGCGTTTCAAACTGTCCAGGAAAACAGTAGTGGTACATTGCCGCGGCGACGATCAGAATCATGAAAATTGCGCTGAAGAATATCTGCCGCCCCGGCATACCGGAGCGAATACTGCGGTCAGATACCCAGTCAGAAAATCGAGATTCCAGCGCTGAATTGGCAACTGCAGATTGTGCGGCTTTTACGACAAGCAGGATGATCAACCCCGTTAATGCGATCCAGATACCCTGATCTGCAATTTCCTGAGCTTCCAACCTGATTCCGCCAATCGAATCCTCCAAGGATTTAACCGTACGTCTATACACATCGACTTTGTCAGACTGCGCTTCAATTGCGGCAGCCAACTGTTGACGGCGTAATTCCAAAGTCCCCTCAATTGAGGCGATTCGGTCTCGAGCACTTGCCGCGAGATCTCCGAACAATCCACGCGCCACCTGCACATAACCCAGGGTCTCAATAATCAGCAAGGGAATTGCCCACATCCACAAGCCCCGAGCACCGAACCAGACGGGTCCAAGTAACCCGGCAGTAGCATTGAACGTTGGTGTAAATCGAGAACTGGCGCCGATCTTGTCAAATTGGCTAATGTAATAGTCTGGGTTGGTGTGTACGAATGATCGGATGTTTTCCCGACGTTGTGCGGCGTACTCTTCCGCAGCTTCTCTATCAATAGCGTCAAGCTGGTTTTCCACTGTTTCTGTCATGACACTTCGGCTCCTTCTATCACAGTACGTAAAATATCTTTCTTTGTGATCACACCGACATCGGTGTTTTCGTTTTCAACTACAATCGGTGAGTCGTTATTGATGGACAACTCAATCAGAGTGCTGAGCGTCTCACTTTCATTGACTCTCGGTACATCTGCAGGCAGGGGTTCGTTGGTGGCCAAATACTGATCCAGCGGTTTCATAACCACATGGGCTCGAACCACTTTAAGGCGGGAGATACCAGCTACGAAATCGGCTACGTAGTCGTCAGCAGGGTTCATCACGATATCTTCAGCAGTACCGATCTGAACGATCATGCCGTCGCGCATGATCGCGATGCGATTTCCAATTCGCACGGCTTCATCCAGATCGTGTGTGATGAAAACTGTTGTTTTTTTCATCATGTCTGAAAGCCGAAGAAACTCATCCTGCAACTGTCGCCGGATCAGCGGGTCAAGTGCGCTGAACGGTTCATCCATCAACAGAACATCGGGATTGGCGGCCAAAGCCCGGGCGAGGCCAACCCGTTGCTGCATCCCTCCGGACAGCTCGTGGGCAAACTTGCTGCCCCATGCGCCTAGTTCGACAATGTCCAAGATCGCCGCTGCATGACGCATTCGTTCATTCTTGCTGACTCGTCGGATTTCCAATGGCATTGCTACATTGTCCAGAACCGACCGATGCGGCAAAAGGGCAAAATTCTGAAATACCATTCCAATATTGCGATTGCGAAATTGTTGCAGTTGCGTGTTCTCCAGAGCT
Organism: Arenicellales bacterium; assembly: GCA_951813075.1. Lineage (GTDB taxonomy): Bacteria > Pseudomonadota > Gammaproteobacteria > Arenicellales > JAJDZL01 > JAJDZL01. The sequence continues at coordinate 1,505,469 of OX638343.1, forward strand.
AAAACATCCGTGCCATCAATGACAATTTTTCCCGCTGTGGGTTCCAGCAAGCGGTTGAAATGTCTGACCAACGTAGATTTGCCGCTACCGGACAACCCCATGACACAAAAGATTTCGCCTCGATTGATGCTAAGGCTGGCATCCGCGACACCAACTACTGCATTGAATTGCGCAAGCACTTCCGATTTTGTGAGACCCTCCTCCCGAATGGACTTCATCGCCTCAAGTGCATTCGTTCCAAAAATTTTCCAAACATTGGAGATTTCGATGACTACATCGTCAGTCGTATCTGGGGAAGTGATTGTCATAACGATTCCTGCATTAAGTTCGTTTAGTGTCTAACGTGATGGCACCGAAAACTTTGCTCTCGGCGCCATCATTTTCATACTTGGAATTTACGAATCAAAGTCCAAGCCAAGCGTCAACGCGATCGGGGTTGTTGATCACCCATTCTCTTGCGACTTCTCCAGCTTCTCGACCGTTTCCAGATATTTCAAAGGCAAAATTACTGACATCATCCGTGGTCAACGCGAATCGCTCGAAAAACTCGACAATCGCAGGAGATCGGTCAGCCAAGGAATTTGACCAGGCGATCTGAACATTCTTCAGAGCATCTTTTGATGCCACCATTGATTTTTCATACCAATCTGGGGAATCGGATGGCTGAACCATGATGTACTTTTCTGGATCATAGGTTGGCTCGGTCAACATCTTGACATCAAACATGAACCAGATTGCATGAGGTTTGTAGCAATAGAATGCATATCCCTCGCCTTTAGCAATCGAGTCCTTGACTCGCGCAGTTTTGACGCTTTCCTCGGCGCGAACCGGCTCAATGAAATCCATCAGACCGTAGTCACGGACCTTGACTTCATTTACATTGGCTGAAGCCCAACCTGGAGCGCCAATCCACATCTCACCGCGTCCATTGCCATCACTATCCATTTCTACCGCTACGTCCGGTCGACCCAGATCTGCAATATCAGTAATGTTGAGTTTATTCCCAAAATCCTGGGATACGCAGAAACCCTGGTTACCCTCATACGGATTGCTCGACAAGGTGACTGTACCGGCGCCGTCCACGTATTTCTTGGTAAAACTTTCTTGGTTCGGAAGCCAGACATCCGGGTGTACGTCAATATCACCCTTGCCCTGATCCATCGCCTGAAAGATCGTCGCATTATTGCCTGGTACCAATTCAGCTTCACCGCCAATACGCATCTCGACGACAGACGCTAGAAGGTGCGCAATCGCTTGGGCACCAGTCCAAGATGGTACACCGATTTTTACAGACTCACTTGCAAGCGCTGGTGTCGCACAGATGGCAATCGCTGCAGCGAATACAATTGATCCAAATTTCTTACTCATCACATTCTCCTATTTCATTTATGCCCGGATTTCTCCGGTATTGACTTGAAAATATCCTGACAAACATGCTTGCCCAGCTCAGTCATTCCCTTACGAGAATAAACATGATTCAACGAGCTGCCTCGCATACTTGTCTTGAGTTGGATCGTTTCAAGCGTTGTTTCTGTCGACGTGCTGCTTGCACATCCGACAAAATCGTCATCCGGCGGTATCCTGCCAGCTGAAGTCTTAGGTTTTCCCGGACTGACTGGCAGTCGTCCAAGAAGCCTGAGAATTGCTAATCCCCGCTCTTCAATCAAGTGTCGACTGCAGTTCCTTAGGACTGCGGTACAGGTACTGGTTACAGCCTTTACAAGCCACTGATTCCATGCATTCATTTTAGTAATTATTAGATCGCCAAAAGCGTAACTGCACATGGCGATTTTCAGAGCGACTACGCTCGACTCATTCCGGAATGAAATTTGACCCATGGCTCTCAGTCTCGAGAACTAAATTCAAACCAGTGGAATACAATCCAAAGAATGTGCCGAGTAACTTGCCTAGGAATTTTCTCCCGCTTTGGTCTTAGATCATCAATCCCTGAATGCATACTCTATCTTTAATGAGGCCGGTCGATATTTTCTGATCGCATGCGGGTTTAACCGTTTGGATCAATCAGAGTAGATCGCAGAATTCTCACGCTATTATTCTCTCGTTAGCATCACTGCCATTTGGTCTGGAATTCTCCGAGACCGTAATTTTTCTGTCCGTATATCTTTAATCTTGTAATTTCGCTCAATATACGTGTATGTAGCATGCATCAAGAATTTCCGCCACATGCTTGGCTCGTGTTTGTCGGGAATGATCAAGTATATCAATTACAGAAAATGTCTTGCCATTAATAGCGTTGGGCACGGGAATATGGATTGGTTCCGGTAAAACTAATTACCCAAGACGACCATTTAGATCGTCCAGGCATAACCTGGAGTTAATTTAATTTACGATTTCCGGTTGATCATGCAGGCTAGCCCGCATATGTCACCAATAGTGAAGAAATGGGCTTCCTTTTGTGGTAAAATATAACAATATCAACCAATTAAACCACAAATCAACAGGAAGCCCATGTCCGCACATTGTACCTCATCGAAACTTGAATTTGCCCGCTTTTTCAACCGTCAGGTCACCGCCCGTTTCGACGGCGGTCGCATGAGTTCCGACGGCGGCGCCATCGTCTTGCGCGAAGTCGAACAAACACTCAATCTGTTTGAGCGCCTGACGCAGTGTTTCACCGATTACCGCAACCCCCGGCGTTGCGAACACCGCACCTGGGAGTTGCTGGCGCAACGTATTTACGGAATTGCGCTGGGCTATGAGGACCTCAACGATCATGACCAGTTGCGCTTTGACAGTGTGCTGGCGCTGTTATGCGACAAACCGGATGTGCTGGGCAGTCAGCGAAAGCGCCGGCACGATGTCGGTGTCCCCCTGGCCGGGTCAAGTACCTTGAACCGACTGGAACTGGGGGTGCCGGGGCAGGCGGCCGGTCACCGCTACAAGAAAATCGTCGGTGATGAGGCCGCCATGGACCATTTGCTGGTGGAGATATTCCTGGAATCCCATGACGAAGCGCCCGAGCAGATCTGGCTGGACCTGGACGCCACCGATGATCTGGCGCATGGTCATCAGGAGGGGATTTTTTATCACGGCTACTATGACGGGTACTGCTACCTGCCGTTGTATATCTTCTGTGACGGGCACCTGCTGTGTGCCCGGCTGCGGCCGTCGCGGATCGATGCCTGTGCCGGCGCCGATGAGGAGTTGGCGCGCATTGTGGCGCAGATTCGCCAGACCTGGCCGGACACCCGTATAGTGTTGCGTGCCGATTCGGGGTTTTGTCGCCAGCACCTGATGCGGTGGTGTGAGCAAAACGGGGTTTATTATCTTTTCGGCCTGGCCAGGAATCGCCGCCTGCAACGGCGCATCAGCAAGCCTTTGGCGAAATCCAGGCGTCGCTGCCGGTACAGCGGGCAGCCGGCGCGCCGATTTGTCCAGTTTCACTACCGCACCCGCCGTTCGTGGTCCTGTGCCCGGCAGGTGATCGCCAAAGCCGAGGTGTTGCCCAAGGGCGACAATCCGCGCTTTGTGGTGACCAATCTGCCGCGCACCATGACGGGCAGCATCCAGCACCTCTACGAGCAGTTGTACTGTGCCCGGGGCGATGCGGAAAACAGAATCAAGGAACAGCAGCTGTGTCTGTTTGCCGACCGTACCAGCACGTCTTTGATGCGTGCCAATCAGTTGCGTCTTTATTTTTCCTCGTTCGCCTATGTGTTGCTGCATGCGTTTCGACGACTGGCGCTTCGGGGCAGCCGACATGAGAAGGCGCAGTGCTCGACTTTGCGGGTGCGGTTTTTGAAGATTGCGACGCGCATCCAGGTCACCACTCGCCGGGTGTGGCTGTCGATGTCGGAGTCGTATCCGTGGCAGCACGACTTTGAGGTTGCACTGCAGCAGCTTCGTACATTGCCATGTCGTTCACCGCCGGCTTGAACGGCTCGCAACGCACATCCATCGGCTGATCAGCCATCCTCGCACCCGGTCAGATCCAGACCGGGGGATCGCACACCTCTTGATTCTGTGAAACACTGCCAAACCCACCCACTCCGTGACCGGTGAGGGTCAGAATGACGTACTTTCCTGCAACATGCGTGCAATTTTTTCAGTGGCAGAATGCAACCGTCAGATAAACTTCACTTCAGCTCCGAATCAGTGCAAAATTACCGATTACAATCCTGTTGGTGAGATATGCGGGCTAGCACCCTGCTATTTTATTGAGTACCTGGCTGCACAAAGATAATTTCCGTTCCGGTCTGGTGTGATGATTCCAAGCCAATGTTCGATTTCTTCTAATGATCGATTCTTGCCAGCTTGGAATTTTTCGATCGCTATCTGATCATTCGGCTCTCAATCGCGGTTCGAATTGACCATGTTCCTTTTGCGAGCAACATAACGTCCGCAAAATGACAAGAGAATTTCCGTGCAGAAATCCGGTCTCAATTCTTCTCTACCAAAAATTATAATTCTGGTATTACAAATAAAATTTTAAGAGCCATTAATTTCTGATCGATCCGGGCGAGGTTGGCAGTAACAAAGTAGATCCAAGAGGTTTTATGTGACTAAGCGTAATCAGCACATAGTCCCGCACAAGGACGGGTGGGCCGTCCGTGGTGCCGGTAGTCAGCGAGCATCGTCCGTTCACCGAACCCAACAAGATGCAATCGACGCCGGTCGCGACATCGCCCGCAATCAACGATCTGAACTTTTCATCCATGGCCGAGACGGCCGGATACGCGAGCGCGACTCCCACGGCAAAGATCCTTTCCCGCCGAAAGGTTAGAATTCCAGACCGGGGGTGTAGCTGTATGAACGAAATCCTCGACCAACAAGTCTTGGAGGCACATACGCACTATGTCGAATAGGCAAGGCGAAATTCAAAGATTACTTTGAAGGCTGGCAACCATCAGCGAAACGCTCTCATCACAACTGCTATACATGACTTGTCGGTTCTAGGCAAAGTGTCGCTAGAACTTGAACTTACAAAGACAAGCATCATTGAGTGGAGAATAGTCCATGAATGAAGATCAGTGCACCGAGTTCAAAGTTTCTTGGCATGACAAGTATCTGAAGTGGCTTTGCGGATTCGCCAATGCACAAGGTGGTGCGCTGGAAGTTGGCCGAAATGACAAAGGGCAACTGGTGGGTCTCGAGAATGCCTCGCAGCTTATGGAAGAATTGCCAAATAAGATGCGTGATTTGCTGGGAATCGTAGCAGATACAAACCTCCTGGAAGAGGATGGCAAACAGTATTTACGAATCACTGTCGAACCATATCCGGTACCAATCAGCTATAAAGGCGAATATCACTATCGAAGTGGCAGTACGAAACAGGTTCTTAAGGGTGCCGCCCTTGATCACTTCCTTTTGGGAAAGACTGGCAAGTGTTGGGATACCGTGCCAGTTCCAAGTGTCGGAATTAACGATTTGGATACGGCTACTCTAACCAGATTCCGCGAGCAGGCAGTACATACCAAGCGTCTCGATGCGAGTGTGCTCTCTGAGAGTGATCTAAGTCTGATCGAAAAATTACGTTTAATGGAAAACGAATACCTTAAACGTGCCGCTATCCTTCTTTTTCACCCTGACCCTGAACGCTACTTCACCGGTGCGGCTATTAAAATTGGTTACTTCGAGGGGAAGTCCAATCTTCGCTATCATGACGAGGTATGCGGCAACCTATTCACGCAGCTCAATAAAACAATGGATCTGTTGCTCACCTAGTATCTGAAAGCGATTGTCAGCTACGAAGGGCTTCAACGTTTCGAGACCTACCCTGTGCCAGAAAGCGTACTTCGGGAAGCCGTGTTGAATGCCGTGGTCCACCGCGATTATGCGATTGCGGCACAGATTCAAATTCGAGTCTACGCTGATCGATTGTATATTTGGAATCCAGGAGAACTGCCTAAAGATTGGTCTCTGGCAAAACTTCTGGGGCAACACCCTTCTCGACCATTTAACCCAGATATTGCGAATGCTTTTTTTCGATCTGGTGAAATTGAATCTTGGGGGCGTGGGATCAAACACATCTTTGAAGTCTGCCAAGAGAAAGGCACGCCTGATCCAATCTTCAAGATAGACTCGGGTGAATTTCAGGTCGAGTTTCTTTTCTCTAAAACTTATCTCGGTGGCGTTGTAACTGGCGATCAGACTCGCGAGAAACTAGGGCGTACTACCCAAGAAACTACCCAAGAAACTACCCAAGAAACAATTCTTGCTTCGCTACGAAAGCACCCAAATTTCACACACAAAGCACTCGCAGAGCGCATTGGAATTTCTCCTGATGGCGTCAAATACCACCTAGGCAATCTGAGGAAGTCAGGCCGTATTCGGCACGTCGGGCCGACCAAGAAAGGCCATTGGGAAGTTAAGGAAAATAACGATGAGTAAGGTCAGTTAACGCGAGATTCTTGCGCGACAGCGCGTGATGGCACTCGATACGATCGCTGGAAAAAACTGCTGGAGTCGGGGAGATTTGGTGTATTTGATTATTCGCAATTTACCCAAACCAATTCGCTACCTATGACACTAAGGTATCAAGCTGATTCAACACTAAAGAGCTAACTTACTAGCGTACGAACCACTAACTCAACAACTTCGTGCTTCGATTCGGTTAGGTCGTCTTCAGAATTTTTATACGTACTACCAACAGTATCGTCAGATCCTGCTGCGCAACCGACTTGACCGGCACCGCATGCAATCTCGGTCGCTGCGAAGCCTCGGTAATCGCCACCGAATCGTTGGCATCGGTCTTGTTGTTCACAACATAGGCCTTCACCCACCTCGGCGGCAGCAGCTTCACCGCCAACCCCAGCTCCTGAAACTTGCGACCCCAGAAATGGGCGCTGACGCACGCCTCCATCGCCACACAGCGAACCTTCGATGACTCCAGGCGGGAAAAATGCCTACGAACCTGACCTCGTCTCAGCCTGGCCTGACGAACCACCCGCAAATTACGGTTCAACTCGGTGTGATAAAACACGTTCTTCGCCAAATCCAACCCAATGGTTGTGTTAACGCAAATAGTCTGCATGAGAACCTCTCACCTCTCGTTGGTTAATTTCTATTCAATAATCTATCTGCGAGGATGAGAGGTTTCCATATCATCTATTTACGCGCCAGACCACTCTTTCCGATGCTAGCTTCGACAAATACAGTGAATTGACCCGTAAAGAGCGTTTTCGGATGATCGCCACCAGCACATAGACAGCAACCGCAGTTCAGATCTGGATTTTCATGCTCCTTTTCGGACTGAATTCCGCAGGATTCCGGCCAGCCTAGTGAACTGGTATGAAATGCTCGCCATAAATGCAATCGAATCCGGGCCAGGAGTTGTTTCGATGGATGGCGAAACAACTCTGGTTTGATTGAATGGGTTGCGCAATACAATTCCAGATGACTATCCACAGTTGACTGCCACCCTCTTGATGAAATATTTAAGAATGTCAAAAACCAACGGAGCGGGCGTGCTGTTCGTGCTTTTAGCTGCGATTTCATGGAGCACGGCCGGGTTGTTTACCCGCGTCGTCACCACCGACATCCCAACGACACTGTTCTGGCGGTCGTTATCCGGCGGCCTTTGCGTGCTCGGGATCGCAATGGCAGCGCAAAGGTCCAAAGATATCCGTGCAGCATTCACGTTTTCCCGGGGCGAGGCGGTCATCGCGAGTCTCTCCGCGGCAGGAATGATCTGCTTCATCTCCGCGTTCTTCCACACGACCATCGCCAACGTAGTCTTCGTCTACGGCACCATGCCGCTCGTGACCTTCATCATCTCGCTGGTCTTTCTCGGAGCACGGGCGGATGCTGTATCGCTAGGATGCTGTGTTCTATCAGCTGCAGGTGTGGCCGTGATGGCGTCCGGGAATAGTCTACCGTCGGATTTCCTGGGTATCGGGCTGGCTTTCGGAATGACATTTTTCATGGCTGCCCTGACTGTCGCCACGAAGTTCTTCCCGAATGCCAACATTAAAAAAACAACGTATCTTTCCGCCTTCATGGCGGCAATTGTTACCGCTCCCTTTGCGACTTTCGGAAACACTATCCCTGTCGACTACTTTTGGCTTTTGCTCTACGGGGTTGTCAGCGTGAGTATGGGTTTTGGTGTGTACATGCTTGGCGTGAAACGTGTGTCTGCATTGGTCGCGGCACTGGTTGGCCTGACCGAGATTCCGCTGGCGCCGATTTGGGCCTGGTTGCTGTTTGACGAACGGATGACAATTGTTGTGCTGCTCGGTGGGTTGGTGATTCTCACATCTGCGGTGATCTACATTGCAAATTCCGAAAAGAGTGAGGAAGAAACGGACTATCGGACCTTGCAGGAGGATAGACAATAGAGGTATTTCGATGGAGATTGAAACAATTTCGATCGAACAATGCATTCCTAGCATGTCTAATCTGCGGAGTGCAACAATGCTCATGGCGATGTGGGGCCCTTATTATTCGAACGATGAACAATATGGAACAGACACGAATGCGATTATCTGATGGATTCTTGGAACTCCCTGGCCATTGCCCACGGCGGAGCGAAGGACGTCGTGCGCGAAGTTCTGTCCGCGAAGATCGTCCTTGTGATTCCGCATGACAAGGAATTCTTGGAACGGATGATCCGGTGAATCACATATTTCACGTACACGAGGAACCGACGATATCTGTCATCGAGATATGGGGATATCTTTCCGGACCAGAAAGTAATGGTGACAATCCAAAACGGTACTGACGCCTGGAAGACGGAAGTATGATTCATGGACAACCCGCTAGGCAGTTAAAATCATGGGCTGAAAGCGAAATTTAGATGACCGAAATCGGACAGTCAAGTGATGGAAAATTGGATACGGGGAATTTTCGTATGCACGTGTTACTGACCCACAATGATTGGACAGGAGGAATGAGATGAGTATTGCGGAATTCGGACGGGCCATTGGCCACAAGAGTCGTGTGGCAATGCTCCAGGCGCTGATGGGAGGCAAGGCCTTGTCGGCGAGCGAACTTGCCTGGCATGCTGGTGTGACCAACCAGACTGCAACCAGTCACCTCAACGAACTGGTGAGGGTGGATTTGCTGTACATGCGAAAGTGCGGGCGTTTCCACTACTACGAGTTGAGCAGTGAAGAAGTGGCTTCCCTTATCGAACAGATTGCATCGGGCGTCGCGGCGAATGGCGACCGTAATCCCCGACGGAGCGTGAAACAGGAGTTGAAAAAAGCCCGACTCTGCTATGACCACCTGGCAGGTGAACTGGGGGTGGAATTTTCGCGGATTTTGGTGGACATGGGGGCATTGACCATGTGCCAGAACAGCTTCCATCTTCCAACGGATGAGCATCCGATATACCGGAAAATCGGCGTTGATCTGGACGAGGTTCGATCAAAAAGGCGTCAGCTCTGCCCACGATGCGTGGATTGGACGGAGAGACTTCCACATGTTGCAGGCGCGGTCGGTGCGGCAATTGCCGGAAAGATGATAGAGCGTAAGTTCATAGCCCGGTCCAGGGATGATCGCTCCGTCGTTGTCAGCCGGACAGGGACGGCATTCCTGGTTGACAAGCTGGGATTCCGTCCATCGTTTTTTGTCAATTTGCCTGCTATGAACAATTCTTAAGCCCTATCAACCTATAAATAGGTCATCTATTTGATTATTCGTAATTGGCTCAAATCGCTTCCCAACCTATGCTACGAAGGCGTCAAGTTACATCAGCAACAAGGGCGCACTTGCTGGCGTACGAACCAAAATATTACCTGATTTTCACTTTTCATAAGCCATGTTTCAACAGTTTTTCAGACATAGGCGGCGTTCTCATGGCGACACAGGCAAGTCTGTTGGCCAGGACATTACTCGCGCGGCGACTACATGAAGTTGGATTACAAAACTTGGCACGCGTTAACCCTGTCCCGACAGGATCCGGAATCAGGTGGGTGGATCATGGAGAAGGCGCCGGTATATCACATCGTCGACTGATCTGTTGCAAGTAAGTTCCTCACAATCAGAAACCATAAGATTTCTGACTGAGAACCGTGTGCGCGTGTTTCGCTCTAATGCTGCGCCTACACAGACATCAGATATCCGACATAACGACTGCATTCAAAAACAGCGGTGCGTGCAGCGTCAATCTCTCTAATAATTTCATAACAAACTTGAGAAATTGGATGTAAAATTCGCTGACTGACTTCCTCTTCGTCCAGTGAAGAATCCATGATCTACGCGAGTCATCTTTAGCAACTCAGATCTCTATTAGAAACGGTGAAACTAAAAGTGAGTTTTACGCAATTTACACAAGCACGAGTCCGATTGCAGCGCAGTGAGTTGGCTGTACCGGGATCAAGTCCGGGACTGTTTGAAAAAGCAGCTAAATCCAACGCCGATTATGTTTTTCTTGACTGCGAAGATGCAGTCATACCGGACGATAAAGAATCTGCTCGCAAGAACATTATTGAAGCATTGAATGATATTGACTGGGGGAACAAAACACTCTCGGTCAGAATCAATGGTCTGGATACACATTACATGTATCGCGATGTGGTTGACATAGTTGAAAGTGCCGGTGAAAACCTGCACACATTGCTGATTCCAAAAGTAGGTCATCCTTCCGATGTCTACATGGTTGATTGCTTGTTGTCTCAAATTGAAACTGCGAAAGGTCTAAGCAAGACAATAGGCATCGAGTGCCTGATCGAAACTGCGTTGGGAGGTGCCAACGTCATGGCAATTGCCCGGTCCAGCAAACGACTGGAAGCTCTGCATTTTGGGGTTGCGGACTATGCGGCTAGCATGCGAGCGAGAACGGTCAACATTGGCGGACTGAATCCCGATTATCAGTGCGACGGTGCCATTGGCGATCAATGGCATGCTGCGTTGGTCAACGTGGTTACAGCATGCCGAGCTTACGGTCTTCGGGCAATTGACGGCCCATTTGGAGATTTTGGAGATCCCGATGGTTATCGAGCCGCCGCCAAACGCGTCGCCGCGTTAGGATTCGAAGGCAAATGGGCAATTCATCCCAGTCAAATTGATCTTGCTAATGAAATTATGTCGCCTCAAGAGGCCGAAGTTTTACGAGCACGCCGTGTACTGGAAGCATTGGATGAAGCTGCCAAAGCCGGAAAAGGTGCTGCACAGTTGGATGGCAAAATGATCGATGCTGCGTCAGAGAGAATGGCTCGAAATATTGTCACACTAGCAGAATTGATCGATACACAAAATTAGTAACGTTTAAGTGACAACGGTACCGGAAATTGACTTTGTTCCAACAGCGAAGCCTTTCATCGATTTGTTGTTATTGATCAATCACGCGTTGACAGTAAACAACGTCTGACGATAATCTTCAACTTACTAATTCAATTTGAGAACGCTTGCAGAATTAAACCGCGGAAAATTTTAACGAAATGGATATTCACGAGTATCAAGCCAAGGAAATACTGTCAGATTTTGGTATTTCGATTCCGCGAGGCGGTGTTGCATACAGCCCGGAACAAGCGGTATATCGAGCCAATGAAATGGGTGGTGAACAATGGCTCGTCAAAGCACAAATTCATTCTGGGGCACGCGGTAAAGCAGGCGGAATAATTTTCTGTAATAGTAACGAGGAAATTTGGACTGCGGCGGATAGTCTGTTAGGCAAAAGAATGGTCACTCATCAGACAGGCAGCCAGGGGAAACTTATCCACCGGCTATACGTCGAAGAAGCGTTCGAAATTGCCAATGAATACTACATCGGATTCGTTCTCGATAGACAACAGGAGCAGATCGTTGTAGTGGCTTCGGCTCAAGGTGGTATGGAAATTGAGGAAATTTCCGCATCTGATCCTGATTCAGTTATCCGTACAACGGTTGAGCCCGCAGTTGGAATGCAACCGTTCCAAGCACGGGAGATTGCTTTCAGACTAAAGATCAGCAAGCCACTGGTCAGCCAGATGGTGAACATTCTTTTGGGTTGCTATCAGGCAATAATTAATCTGGACGCAACAATGGTCGAAATTAATCCTTTAGCTGTCATTCAAGGTGGTGGATTGGTGGCGCTGGATGCGAAGATGAGTTTTGATGATAACGCACTTTTTCGTCGACCAAACATTTCAGAACTGCGCGACAAGTCACAGGAAGATCTTCGCGAAATGAGAGCAGCTGACCGGGGATTGAGTTATGTTGGGCTTGATGGAAATATTGGCTGCATCATCAATGGAGCTGGGTTGGCAATGGCAACGATGGACATCATCAAGCAGGCGGGCGGGGAACCCGCAAACTTCCTTGATATAGGCGGCGGCGCATCTCCGGAGCGCGTAGCGAAAGCATTCAATCTCATCCTCTCCGATGAAAATGTAGAAGCCATTGTTGTCAACATTTTTGCCGGCATTAACCGATGCGACTGGGTTGCTGAGGGGATTGTCCAAGCTGTCAGCAACATTGATCTGAAAATTCCACTCGTGGTGCGACTCGCAGGAACCAATGTCGAATTGGGTAAGCGAATACTGAAAGACAGTGGATATCCAATCATCATGGCAGATACTCTCGAGGAAGCCGCTGAAATGGCAGTTACCTCTTGGCAGAAACAGACAAAACACTAAAGATACTGATTGTGGCAATTCTGATTGACGAAAACACGACTGCCATTGTGCAGGGGTTCACGGGACAGACTGGAACATTTCACTCAATGGAAATGATTGAGTACGGAACCAAGATCGTAGGAGGGGTCACTCCTGGTAAAGGGGGGACCAAATGTTTGAACAGACCTGTATTTGATACTGTGAAAGAAGCGGTTGAAGAAACCGGAGCGACCGCCAGCATTTCCTTTGTTCCCCCGCCGTTTGCCGCGGACGGAATCATGGAGGCTGCCGACGCCGGCATCAAATACTGTGTTTGCATCACCGACGGAATACCTGCGCAAGACATGATTCGGGTTAAGCGCTACATGCGTCGCTACAAGGCAGAGAACAAAATGGTGCTGACCGGACCGAATTGTGCTGGCACAATCAGTCCTGGAAAATCAATGTTGGGAATTATGCCCCCACACATCTATATGAAAGGAGAAGTGGGAATCATCGGACGTTCTGGTACATTGGGTTATGAAGCAGCTTCACAGTTGAAATCGATGGGAATCGGCGTGTCAACGAGTGTGGGTATTGGTGGCGACCCCATTAACGGAAGTTCCTTCAGAGATCACCTGGCGCGTTTCGAAGAAGACCCGGAAACGAAGATTGTTGTGTTGATTGGCGAAATCGGAGGTCCCCAGGAATCCAATGCGGCACTTTTCTATAAGGAGAATATGAGTACTCCAGTAGTTGGCTATATTGCTGGTCTTACAGCACCGAAAGGTCGGCGTATGGGGCATGCAGGAGCTGTTATTTCAGCGTTTGGCGAAAGTGCTGCGGAGAAAGTGGAAGTTTTTCAGGAATGTGGTATCAAAGTTGTACCGAATCCAGCTCGGTTCGGTCAAACAGTCGCAAGTGTACTGTCTTCTCTCTGAGTTGTTAATCAACAAGAAATTTCGAATTCACTCTTTGACAATAATTGAAAACTCCTTCCCGCTGCTAGCCCGCCTATCTTACAAACAGGATTGGAATTCTGGATTCTGCCAGTCATGGAGCGGGGTAGTTTGCCAATTCTCTCATCTTGCCTGCGTGCCAGTGTCGATACCCCAGCGGAAACAGACCGGTGCGGGTGTCGCTTACTCCCCGGTCTGTCATCGGCCTTCCCAATAAAATCAAAGGGGTGCTTACAGGCAATACGTTTGCGTACCCTCAACCCTCGCAACCAGCTTGTTACCAGCCATCAAAGTCCATTGCGTGTTCGCGTATAAACACCGTACCGTTGATCGACGAAGAACCGCCCAGCGCCTTACCCCGGTCATGATTTAGCTGACGACTATTTAACTCGGGCTCCGGTTCTCTCCCAGATAGACCCAATTGTGCTTTGTACTGTTGAGGATGGACAGAACAGCCGCTGGAATTTTCAACGACAGCGCGTTGTTGTCGGTGCCTGCTTCGATTAACAATACGTTAGTTCGAACATCAGAACTCAGCCGTTCGGCCAGCACGCACCCTGCTGAGCCCGCGCCGACGACGATATAGTCAAACTTCATTCCGAAACCGCGCGTTCATTGAGTGATTTTCCTTCGCTGTGGCAATGTAATGCGGAGCATTTACCAAAATACATACCATTGCATCTGTATATACTGACTAATTGTAAAATTATTGACCAATAGTAAGTCTTATTTTGAAGCGTTGATTCTACAGATTTTTGCTTTGCGATGATTTCTCCTTTCACACAGTTTCCTGAATTCAGGCGCAGCGCAGCGGTCGCGCCAATTCGCTTTTGCAGGCATGAAGAGTGTGCAGTTACTGGTATGACGTCAGGCAATTTTACCTAGGGTCTGACCTTGTTGTCGATGAGGTACCGACATTCGAGCATATCCGGGGAAACAAGAGCAAATCTGACACCAATAATTTCGTACAGCTACGGTTGTTGATGTGATTGCCTCATACTCTTGATCGATCACTGCTGGAGTACGGACACTGACTTTTCCTTGAACGCCTTGGAACCAAGCGCAATTGTTGCGATACCTTCCATCTTTGATCTGGCAATTTTATGTTTAGAAGCACTGATCTCGTCATTGGGCAAAAATCTGGAGATCGCATATTCCATTTCGGAAATAGCCACTTTGCTTTCGATTGGCTCGACCAGCATACCAGCACGCACCCAGATACCGTCGATCAACACGCCCAGTTGACGCGAAGTTGACTCGGCATCCTCCAAATCCAGAAAATGTTTCAGCTCATGTTTCAGGTTACTGTAAATGCGTTGGTTACAGGCGATCTTGATTCTCTGACATTGCTTACTATGCGGAACCTCAGAAATAAGCGATATCCATGCCTGACAAACACGCTGATTGAATATAGTTTCAAAAAAGTTGGCGACAATAATCGCCCAAAGCCTTTCGTAAGGTGTTTCTGCGTATTTGCACAATTCAATGAACGATTCACTCAGTAAAGAATTAGACCTGCGAAACACCGCTTCCAGCAACGTACCCTTGTCCTTGAAGTGATGGAGCACAACGCCTTTCGAAACTCCGGCGATTTCACCGACCTTGTCCAATGTAGTTCTGCGCAATCCATAGCGAATTACCGCCTCGAAAGCCGCGCGGGACAACTCATCGCGCCTGATAGTCTGAATGGAGCTATATCGCATTGTGTACTTCCCTTTCATTGAAAATTGTAGGATTTCTGTTGTAGGTTGTGCGTGGACACCGCATTTGCTTTGAACCCTGCAAATGTTGGTTTGCTCCTTGAGATACTCTGAGACATGTCGCCGCGAGCGTAATATCAGTTCCGAACTGAATGTCTATTTGGCAAAGTGTTGCCATTATCTGCACTCAATTCCCAGCAACTTCGACTGTTCGGATGTAATCAAACTCATACCAAGCATCAATATTCTGGATTCGCGATCCACGTTTCGTAAACTAGCTGCACGCTGGGACGCTGCAAAACGACGTCCGCGATTCGCTTGACATTGGAAAATTCAGCAATTGATGGATGTCCCTTGGCCGATCGCAACCAGGTAGTCAGCATGAACAGATAAATGTCAACAACGCTGAAACGATCGCCGAGCACCCATTGGTTCTCGCCAATTTGATCGTCGATCACATGCCAAGTCTCTCTTAGCCGCCGAATACCGCGTTGCTGCGCACTCGGCTCATCCGCCGGTGTGTCGACAAAACGGTCCGGGTAATATGTCAGTTGAAATGCATTCTGAACGGAATTGGAGAAATAGACGAGCGTCTGCAAAAAGAGCGCCCGATCCGAATCATCAACATTCGGTGCTAAACGCGATTCGGGATGCCGATCGCACAAAAACACAGCGATCGCTGCGCATTCGTACATTGCACCACCTTCCCATAGCAGAACCGGCACCCATCCGTTGGGATTAATTGCCAGTTGCTCACGTGGACGGGGTTTATCCATTTCAACTGACGTGTGAATTAATTCATACGGTGCGCCAATCTCCTCCAGTATAGCCCTCACACCCATGGACGCACTTTTTGGAGCGTAGAATAGTTTGTACATATATTCAAATCTCTGTAAGTTAAGGGGTCAACACGACGACTTATTCAACTTCGTTACACCAAGCAACGACACCACCTGATACCATCCAGAAGAATGAGACAAGCACTGCGGAATTTGGATGTTTGTTCATTTTCCCTCCCTTTGATGAAGCGCTGTATTTGAATTGGCCTCGCTGCTATTAATAATTTAGATTCACAGATAACTTACTATTGGATAGTTTTTTGTTTCTTTGGTTAGTTTATTTTACTCATTTAGGCATCTACGTTGGCGCAAAATTCTGATTGTCGCCAGACACCGGTCTTTATTGAATTTATGAATGTCCTGATGATGAACCAGTACAGCTGATATTCGAAAATATGATTTGAGATTTCGTTTCGTCTTCGTATGATTCTCTTGCGTACATAGTTCTTGCCGGCAAACAACTTGCGACGGGTCCTAAATGTGGAGAACTTCGCGTTTTCCCTGAAAATTTCCGGTGAACGTCAATCCGCGATCAACAAATCAATGAAAGAGGGAAATGATGATCAGTTGCGGCAAAAACACGAACAATTCCGACTCGACTCGTTCGTCAGCTGTTTCAGACTAAAAAAACTGGATCACGAAATATTTATTCTTCGTTGACAATTTCTGTTTCTATGCCGGAATGTGTGACAATTTCGAAGAAAGTCTGCTTCCTGCCGAACGCCCGGACATGCACAATTACCTTAAATGCTAGCCATTTGGTGCGACGGCACTGATATTGCCGCAGAATTCTGGTAACGAGGCGAAACTAGAGCCATGTGTATTGCAGACCGAATCGATGCTGGCACAGTCTGCATCAACTGCTATTTCAATGCCACCACCCTATCGTCGGTCGGTAACTTCAGGCAGTCAGGTTAGGGTCGTAAAAACGGATGGAAAAGTATGCTTCGCTATATACAAACCAAGTCAATTTGGCTGTCCACCAACCCTGACCAGCCTAACCCGTTTCCCGAGTGGACTCGAAAACGATGTCAATTGACTTTCTGACATCCAATCGAGCCGAACACCTCAAAGACAGGATAGTTGCCAGGAAAATGGAATATTATCTGCAAGATTTTGTCGGCCAATCTCGCTAACAGATCAGATTAACATTACCACATCAATTTGATTTCGATGCAACTCTATCAACCAACCTCTTCCAGCAGTGTGTCAAATTATGAAAGAACCATCGTCCAAACTCGAATTTGATGGAAAAAGAATCAACATATCATCCGATCAGGCAAAGTCCGTAATTACAGAGATTTTCCAAAACATCGGTTGTGATGAGAACACCGCAACGATTGTTGCGGAGCATCTTGTCGATACCAGTCTATGCGGAATGGAAAGTCACGGGGTGATGCGCACACTTCAGTATGCGGAGCAGATGCAGACGGGCTATTTGAACCCGCGCGCACAACCGTGGTTGGATATATCCGATAGCCGCAATGAATTTGTTGATGGTGATGGTGGAATCGGGATTCCAGCAATGCAGATGGCCTATGAGCGCGGAATGATCCGCTCGGAAGAGTCCGGAATTTCGTCGATTTCAGTGCTGAATACCGGTCATACCGGGCGACTCGGCGCCTTTGCAGAAGCGGCGGCAGAAAAGGGGTTTCTCACCTTATGTTTCGGTGGGGGAAATCACAAAAACTGGAAGCAGGTCGCACCCCACGGTGGATCACGAGCGATCCTGCCGACAAACCCCTGGTGCATCGGAATGCCCGGTGGGGAACTGGGACCCGTGGTTGTAGACTTCGCCACCTCAAAAATCGCCGGAGGCTGGATCTATGCAGCGCGTTCGGCCGGTGCACGTCTGCCCGATGATTGTCTGATTGATCGAGACGGCAACCCGACCAATGATCCGGAGGATTACTTTAACGGTGGCGCTATTCTTCCGGCAGGAGGGCACAAGGGTTATAGCCTGGCATTGATCGGTGAATTAGTTGCAGAAGCACTGCTTGGACCGACCAGGACAGAGTGTAACTGGCTGGTGATAACGTTTGACACAACGAATCTGCGGTCCTGCTCACAAGTCGAAAAAGCTGCTGAAGAAGTGCTGGAAGAGTTGCGAAACTGTCCGCCCGCCCCTGGATTTGAGCGAGTGGAAATCCCGGGTGAACGAGAGCGCAGCCATAAACAGATAAGTAATGGATGGGTCGCAGTGCCTGAGCGTACATGGCAGCAAATCTGTGATCTTCATGAAAACGTCACCGAAACTCACCATCCACTGGTCTGAGATTTTTCTGCCGCGCTTGATGCGACGGAAGTCACCAGGTAGTCTGGCCGGAACAGAAGTTGATAACAATTGGAAACCTTCGGGTCCCGAAGAATAACCCACTGATCAATCGGTCTGGGTGGAATGTCAACAGTCCGGTAAAGACAGCACCAATGAGTAACATGCGATCATCCTGAAAACAAGTACCCATCGGCGTCGCTTGCAAATTATCACACCCGCAAAAACAATTGACAGCATTGTAAGAGCGCAGTGCGTGTGAATCCGACTGCAACTTCTTTAACGGAACTTGTCGTACAGCATTCGTGTTTCATAATTGTGCACATACAGAAGGTATTTGCACAACGGATTTCTTCCATTCTCGATGGTATCCGAGCGCTGATCGAAAGTCTTTCTGGCCTCGCAATTCCTGCATTCAAGGTGTGAACAGCAGTTTGAACCATCGTCTGAGATGATAGCGTCAAATCACGGGCTTCAGAATGGGAGTCCCCTGCAATTATGTCGTAGACTTTTCATCTCATAGGTATAATACCCACCGTATTCGGCACATGGACAATCTTGCCAGTAAAGGAAAGGAGTTCCTTATGCATGCTGTTGACAAACTAACCTTGGAAGCACGCGCGGTTGATTTTGATGTGCTGGAATTCAACTGGATATATCACGGTCAGCTACAAACCGACAAACAAGCCATGCAGTGAAATGATTTGTCTGGCGATTGACCCGAAAAGGTTCGATTCGCCGCGCGCGTTTAGGAATAGCCCGTAATACTCGCGCCTCCTCGGGACGGAATTCTTGATCTCGAAGAGGTTCCGACCAACAGGATGAAACTACATCGTTACCAACTTTTGATAAATTTGATTGTGAATGATATATAAAACACTGCAAACCAAAGCCCATGAGGGAGACAGTTGATGTCAAGAGTATTTTTCAGACTCCGAAACCTGTTGCGATTCGCAGTGACCGCAGTCGCGTTTTTACCTTTCAGTGCCTATTCGGAATGGGGGCTTAACCTCCCGCCGCCATCTACATCCATTGCCGGTCGAATCCTGGACCTGCATAACGCAATCATGTTGGTCTGTCTGGTAATCTTCATAGTCGTATTCGGTGTCATGTTCTATTCGCTTTATGCGCATCGCAAAAGCCGAGGACATAAGGCGCATCAATTCAGTCACAACTCGAAACTGGAGGTAGTCTGGACCGTCATTCCTTTCCTGATTCTGGTTGGAATGGCAATCCCCTCAACCGCGACACTGCTTTTCATGGAAGACACGACGGACTCCGACCTGACCGTCAAAATTACCGGCTATCAATGGAAATGGCAGTACGAGTATCTCGAACATGACATCAGTTTCTTCAGCAATCTATCCACACCTCGCGCACAGATTGAGAACCGCGAGCCCAAAGGCGAGCACTACCTGCTTGAAGTCGACAAGCCAGTGGTATTGCCTGCCAATCGAAAAATTCGTTTTCTACTCACTTCCAACGATGTGATTCACGCCTGGTGGATTCCGAAATTTGGTGTCAAGAAGGACGCTATTCCATTTTATATCAACGAATTCTGGGCGAATATCGACGAACCAGGTGACTATCGCGGACAGTGTGCGGAGCTATGCGGAAAAGATCATGGATTCATGCCAATCGTCGCAAACGTGATGGCAGCCGAAGATTTCGACGCATGGGTGGTGGATCAACAGGCCATGAAAGTCGCCTCGGCAGGAGAAGCCGACCGTACCTGGACCATGGATGAACTGATGGTACATGGCCAGGAAGTTTATTTTCAGTGCATTGCCTGTCACGGAGATCAGGGACAGGGCGTGCCCCCGACATTTCCACCACTGACCGGTGGCGCTGTTACCACCGGTCCCATTGAGGAACATATCAACGTCGTCATGAACGGTCGACCGAATACCACAATGGTTGCGTTCAAGGATCAGCTCAGCGATGCGGATATCGCGGCTGTCATCACCTACGAACGCAATGCGCTTGGCAACAGTATGGGTGACCTTGTCCAACCATCCGAAATCAAAGCCTTGCGCTAGATCAACGAATCAGTAAACAGACTATTGTCTTTTAGAATTTTCAGGTAACCAAACTATGTCAGTTGCACATACCGAAACTCACGATCACCACGATCATCGTCCTTCCGGCGTCATGCGTTGGCTGACCACCACCAACCACAAGGATATCGGAACCATGTATCTGATATTCTCGCTGATGATGTTTTTCGTCGGTGGAGTGATGGCACTTGCCATACGCGCTGAATTGTTCCAACCCGGTTTGCAGTTGGTCAATCCGGAACTGTTCAATTCCTTGACGACCATGCATGCGCTGATCATGATATTCGGCGCGATCATGCCAGGATTTGTGGGATTTGCCAACTGGCAGATTCCAATGATGATCGGCGCACCCGATATGGCGCTTCCGCGGATGAATAACTGGAGTTTCTGGATTCTGCCATTTGCCTTTACGTTGCTCCTGGGCAGTCTGTTCACAGCAGGTGGCGGCCCCGCATCAGGCTGGACGCTGTATGCGCCTTTGTCAATACAGGGCGGTGCGGGTGTCGATATGACCATTCTGGCAATTCACATGATGGGAATTTCCTCGGTACTCGGGGCGATCAATATCATCGTGACAATAATGAACATGCGTGCACCTGGCATGCATATGATGAAACTCCCGCTGTTTGTCTGGACCTGGCTGATCACCGCATTCTTGTTGATCGCTGCCATGCCGGTGCTGGCCGGTGCAGTTACGATGCTGCTGACCGACCGCCATTTCGGCACTGCCTTCTTTGATCCTGCAGGCGGTGGCGACCCAGTTCTGTTTCAGCACATATTCTGGTTTTTCGGGCATCCCGAAGTCTATATCTTGATTCTTCCGGCTTTTGGTATCGTCTCGCAAATCATACCGACATTTTCCCGCAAACCACTTTTCGGCTACGATTCGATGGTTTTCGCAACCGCCGGAATTGCTTTTCTATCGTTCATTGTATGGGCACACCACATGTTCACAGTCGGCATGCCTCTGGCAGGCGAGTTGTTTTTCATGTATGCGACGATGCTGATCGCCGTGCCTACGGGGGTCAAGGTGTTCAACTGGGTGGCAACAATGTGGCGCGGTTCAATTTCTTTTGAGACGCCGATGCTGTTCGCAATCGCGGTTGTGTTCCTATTCACCATCGGCGGACTATCCGGACTGATGCTCGCAATCGTGCCGGCAGATTTCCAATATCACGATACCTATTTCGTGGTCGCACACTTCCACTACGTGCTTTTTTCCGGATCCATCATGGCAATGATGGCTGCAACCTATTACTGGTTGCCGAAGTGGACCGGGCGCATGTATTCCGAAAAGTTAGGCAAAACACATTTTTGGTTGACAACGATTTTCTTCAACATTACCTTCTTCCCGCAACACTTTCTCGGACTTGCGGGCATGCCCAGAAGGATTCCGGATTACTCGGTACAATTTTCAGAATTCAATCTGATTTCATCTTTAGGCGCGTTCGGATTGGGACTTTCACAACTGATCATGGTATACGTCATTATCCAATGCGTCAGAGGTAGAGCAGAAAAAGCTACAGACCAGGTTTGGGAAGGCGCCGAAGGACTTGAATGGACAGTCGCCTCACCACCCCCTTACCATACGTTCTCAACACCGCCAACGGTCAGGTAGGACGTATCCTTGGAACAAGTGTCAAAAAAGATGTCAAAAAACGCGAAACTGGCCACGCTATTGGGCGTGGTTGCAATCGCGTTTTTCGTGGCGATCATGGTCATTCAATCTTCGCATTCGTGACATGAACGAAACGAGCAGTAATACCCGTTTCTCCAATCGCCGAATTGCGCTCGCGCTGACTGCAACCGTGTTCGTAATGTTTGGTTTTGGCTACGCGCTGGTGCCGCTGTATGATCTTTTCTGTGAGATTACAGGCATTGGCGGAAAGCCGACCATTGCGGTCGTACAGAGCGTTGACCCGGATCTGAATATTGACTTGAACCGGAATGTGTGGGTGGAGTTCACAGGAAATACCACCAATGGGCTGCCATGGAAAATCAAGCCGGAGATCAATAAAACCAAAGTCCGACCCGGTGAAATACACGAGGTGAGCTATCTGGTCAAGAACACTTCCGGACGCGATTTGATCGGGCAGGCAATTCCAAGCGTGACACCAATGCAGGCGGCTCGGTATGTAGTCAAGATTGATTGCTTTTGCTTTAACAACCAGAGCTTGGCTGCGGGAGAGGAAAAACTGATGCCAATGCGGTTCTATATTGATCCAGAGCTGCAGATGGATACCCGCACCGTAACGTTGTCATACAGTTTCTTTGAGGTCAAGAATTCCGGCTGATCGCCTGGCTGACCGAATTACCATTGTTCAAACGTATTCAGATTCAAAAAGAGGATAACCGATGAGCTCTAACGGCGATTATTATCTACCAGATCCCAGCCCATGGCCTCTGGTCGCATCAGTCGGTCTTTTCACACTAGCTGGCGGATTCGTCATGCTCGTAAACGATGTCAACGTCGCACCGTGGGTCATGCTCATAGGCGGGCTGATTATCGCATTCATGATGTTCGGTTGGTTCGGTGTGGTAGTCAAGGAAAGTGAAGCCGGACAGTACAACGCGCATGTTGATATTTCATTCCGAATGGGAATGCTGTGGTTCATATTTTCCGAGGTCATGTTCTTCGGTGGATTCTTTGGTGCACTGTTTTATCTGAGAAATCTCGCCATTCCGTGGCTTGCCGAGACGGATATTTTATGGATGGGATTTGACGGTGGCTGGCCAACAGCAGGACCGATGGGCGCAGAACTTCTTCCAGCGGATACGGTAGCTGGGCCGGGTCAGTTCTCAACCATTGGTGCCTGGGGGATTCCCGTCTGGAACACAATTATTTTGTTGTCATCAAGCGTCACAGTCACGTTCGCACATTGGGCACTCAAGAAAAATCAAAGAACAGCATTGTTTGTCTGGATGGTGATTACAGTGATTTTAGGATTTCTCTTTCTGTATCTGCAAGCAATTGAATACATCCATGCTTACACCGAACTTGGTCTGACACTGGGAACCGGTGTCTACGGCGCGACATTCTTTATGTTGACCGGATTCCATGGCTTTCATGTCACCATCGGTGCAATCATATTAGCTGTCATCGCGATACGCTGTCTGATGGGCCACTTCAAACCTGACCACCACTTCGGATTCGAAGCGGCGGCTTGGTACTGGCATTTCGTTGATACGGTCTGGGTGGGCCTGTTTATATTCGTCTATGTCGTATAGACGGACATTCGATCGTAATCCCTGACTGAAACCGCTTTACTGTGGCATAGGAATCGTATTGCTTGGCGTAATCCAGCCAAAATACATTCCCAGAATAATCGTCAACAAGAGAATAGCCCAGATGGCGATTCTTGCAGTCAATGCCTTGACTGTTCGCGTGCCTGATCCGCGATCTTTGAGCATATACCAGAATGCTGATCCAAGGCTCCATAGCATGAGCACAAGCAGTATGGCAATGATGAGTTTGGCATTGGGCATGGAATTCCTCTATCCTTGATGAATCTGATCATTATTTTATCAGTCACGTTCACTGAGAATTCGGTGCATGAATAATGAAAGTCACGTTTCGTCCGCGACCAGTACCAACTTTGTGCACACTAATACTGGCACCAGTTCTGGTCGGACTGGGGCTGTGGCAGACGGACCGGGCAGAACACAGAACGGAAACTCTTGCACTTTATACGACACGAATTCACTCACCGCCGATAACCATCGGCGCGACGCTGGAGGCAGCGGGCGAAATCGAGTACCGTCAGGTGCGTACCAGCGGTACCTGGGACCAGAGCCGAGAATTTTTCTTGGACAATCAGGTTTCCAACCGGCGTGCCGGGTTCCATGTCATCACACCACTTATGCTCAAAGGCGGAACATCTGCAGTATTGGTGAACCGGGGTTGGATTCTTGCTCCGGCAGATCGTAGCATCCTGCCAGTTACAGATCCTTTGACTGGAATCGCGGATATTGCCGGAGTGGCTGTCATCCCTCCGGAATACACGTTCACTCTTGAAGACGACGGCCCTCTTGACGAAAATTCATCGCCTTTCTGGCAGGTATTGGATCTTCAGCGATTCGAAGACGCCGCTCCCTACCCTGTGCAGAAATTCGTTATCCAGCTCGACCCCTCAATTCCGGGTGGATTTGAACGTCAATGGAAGCCACCAAGTGACGAATGGATTTTTCGACATAAAGCTTACGCATTCCAGTGGTTTGCGCTGTGTGCCGCCTTGCTTGTGATATACTTTCTTCTGGCTTTTCGTCCGCATAAAGAGTCCTGAAACAATTCCATCAACTTCATCATTTGGCCGAATTGGCAAGTCCAGGCTACCAAGCGGATGTATAGAACTTCTAGCCTTTCAAAATATAAATCCAACGCCTTTAACTGACAGGTTGTTACTGAACGATGACGTCTGAAGTTACCACCCATTCCCGTTCACTTTCAGCACGGGAACTGGTGGCGGAATATTACCGAATTACCAAGCCGCGAGTAGTCGGGCTGATCATGTTCACAGCTATTGCGGGTATGTTTCTCGCATCGCCGACTCTGCCGGGCATGACAGTTATTTTATTGGCGACAATCGGAATCGGACTCGCCGCAGCGTCTGGCGCAGCCGTCAATCATGTCCTCGACGAAGACAAGGATTTGCTGATGAAGCGGACGCGCAATCGTCCGTTGCCATCGGGAACAATCGACACCCGGTCCGCAATGATATTTGCCTGTTTGCTGGCAGTCATGTCAATTCTGATTCTGGTCGTTGGTGTCAACACGTTGACCGCTGTGCTGACTGTTGCGTCTCTTATCGGATATGCGGTGATTTACACCATATTTCTCAAATATGCCACACCGCAAAACATTGTCATTGGTGGTGCGGCAGGCGCTATGCCACCTGTACTCGGTTGGACGGCAGTAACAGGCACGCTGAGCTCGGATGCTGTTCTTCTGTTTCTAATTATTTTCTGCTGGACACCCCCGCATTTTTGGGCACTCGCACTGTATCGCGCACAAGACTACCAGAATGCTGAAATCCCGATGTTGCCGGTCACACATGGTGAAAAACTGACAAGACTACACGTATTGTTGTATACCGTTCTTCTGGCAGCAGTGACAATCATGCCATTCGCAACAGGCATGTTCGGATATGTCTATCTTTCCGCTGCAATTGTGTTGAACACGATCTTCTTAGTGCTGACTGTGCGGCTCTATATCCGATACACCGATCAACTTTCGCGTCGGGTGTTCAAGTACTCGATACAGTATCTTGCCGCTTTATTCACAGTGATGCTGATCGACCACTATCTGATGGCAACGATCGCCTAACTCGTTCAAATCAAAGTCTCGGATCAATAAATTGACCGACACAACCGACAATCGAGCCATCTGTGCACTGTCTCCACTAGACGGTCGCTATACCAGCAAGGTTGAGCCGCTTCGTCAGATTTTCAGCGAATTCGGTCTGATTCGTTATCGACTGCATGTTGAAGTTGAATGGTTGATCGCACTTGCCGGCCTCAAGCAACTGGTCGAACTTGATCAGTTCACACCGCCGACAATAGACCATCTTCGAACGATGGTGCAGCAGTTTTCGGCAGAGGATGGCAACAAAGTCAAGCAAATCGAGCGAAAGACCAATCACGACGTCAAGGCTCTTGAGTACTACATGAAAGACAGCCTGAAAGAAGTACCTGGACTTGCAGGTTCACTGGAGTTCATTCACTTTGGCTGCACATCGTACGACATCAATGACAACTGCTTCGGGCTGATGCTGAAACATGCGCGGGATCAGGTACTGATTCCAGCAATCGAAGACTTGATTTTAAGATTGTCGGATATGGCAACAGAACTCGCGGACATACCGATGCTGGCCCGAACGCACGGACAGCCAGCATCACCAACGACAGTCGGGAAGGAACTACGTGTATTTGCTCAACGACTTCGTGGTCAGAAAACTTCATTCGAATCCATATCAATCAATGGTAAATTGAGCGGTGCCGTCGGAAATTTCAATTCTTTGCATATAGCTTGTCCTGAAATCGATTGGCCGACGGTTGCCAAGGACTTTGTCGAGTCCTTGGGCCTGACCTACAACCCGGTCACTACTCAGACCGAAGCGCACGACTACATCGCCGAATACAGTCACTGCCTGCATCGCATCAATACGATTCTGCTTGACCTGTGCCGTGACATTTGGGGCTATATCTCAATCGGATACTTTTCGCAGAAGTCCATCGCCTCTGAAGTTGGTTCTTCAGCAATGCCGCATAAGGTCAATCCGATTGATTTTGAGAATGCGGAAGGAAATCTTGGTATTGCCAATGCGATCTTCAATCACTTTGCAGACAAACTCCCGGTTAGTCGATGGCAAAGAGATCTGAGCGATTCAACGGTATTGAGAAATCTTGGTGTGCCAATTGGTCATAGCCTGATCGCCTACCAGTCCATTGGTGTTGGATTGGGGAAACTCATTGTGAATCAGGAAAAAATTTCAGAAGATCTTGACCATAGCTGGGAAGTGTTGAGCGAAGCCGTTCAGACGGTGCTGCGAAAGCACGGTGGTGAACTGCCTTATGAAAAATTAAAGGAATTGACTCGGGGAGTGACTGTCACTCGCGGTGAAATTGAATTGTTCATCAATGAACTCGACCTGCCAGAAGACGAAAAACGCAAACTTTTGGTACTGACTCCCGCCGACTACACAGGCATCGCCGAAGTCCTGGCCAAAACAGACACATCAGACTAATTCTGAACCAAACGCTGTCAGTTGCACGACGATGCGATTTGTCTTAATAGATGGCGATCAGAACTAGTCAGTGCGAATTTCCCGGTTACGGTACCATCGTTGATAGAAAATCCAACCTCGGTCGTTTCGGGCTGCAACATCGAGCCGACAAATCTGATAGTTGATTCGTAATCCGAATCACCCCACCCTTGATAGAAAAACAATCCTGCTGACTGGATATCGGACGGCGCAAGCCATTGCAGTGTGAAATGTACGTCAGGTGCTTCCAAGGTCACCATTCTGATCGAAGAATCGTCAACAATTTGGTTATGTGTAATGACTATAAATATTCCAGGGTTGCAGTTGATCGTTAGAGTCGGTGTGCTGACGCCCTCCGGCTGGTTGTGTCTGCCTCGGCAAACAATCGAACGTTCAGGTGTGACAATCAGACAATTTTCCGACTGGATTGAATCGGGTCCGATGTGGTCGCTGCTGTCAGCTCCTGTGTTTCCAAAAGCAAAGGAGAAACCAAAAGCCAGGCCGATGAGGAGAAATGCTCGGGCAGTCATCGCTGCAAACTTGCAATTTCTAATTTGCGATCTGAGAACACACGTCGATGTATGCGTTGACCACATGATACTCTTGCCCTGTCAGCTCAATCAAGCCTTCAACGTTCCCTGGTTCCAGTGTAAATGCAAGTTTTTTGGAATCAGGGTTGGCGAGTCCTTTCAGAAGATTGACGTAACCGGCATTGGTAGCATCTACATTGCTGGACATGAATGACTCCTTTGCGTCAGCCGCAATCCAGATGTCTATATATTCGCGAACGCCAAAATCTGATTCGATCGTTCTTATATCTGATACTAACGGTGACTCCGGATGACCGAGAAGCACAGCCTGGTAGTGCTTGAAACATACGAAGGACACAAAAGTTTCAGAACCAATTTCATGGTAGGGATGACGCTCACCACAGTACAGAAACCCCTGCTCAGCAAACCAACAATTTCCCGAGCGGATCCATCCAGAAGGTTCGGGAAGTATCTGCGCGTTTGCGCTCACACTGCACAAGCAAAGTGCACTGATGACGGCAATTTTAAGTCTGTTCCATTTCAATGGCATTTCTCCAAATCGTAGTGAATGATGTTTTGTGCATATATTACACGCGCTCTTTACAAACACGATCAAAAACAGGTGAATTTATCGAGTCGGAAATTCAGATATTTATAATTCAGTATACTTTTGAACCAGCAATGTACTCTTTCCCTTTCAAGGACAATTTACCCAGTCTTTCCCGAATCAGGGTGGGTCGGATTCAGGACGACAACACTTGTTACTTATTTCACTGAATCGTCGACATGAATTCCGAGTCTGATATGAGACTTTCAAAATACTTGTCACAAAATGGAATTTGCTCGCGACGAGAAGCCGAGAATTTTATCCGCAGGGGCTGGCTTCAGGTCGACGGAGAAGTTGTTCATAAGTTAGGCACAACTATCTCGAATAGCAGTAAGATAACACTTCATCCTGAGCTTCAAAAATTTCAGAAAAATCTCATTACGATATTGGTGAATAAACCCGTCGGCTATGTGTCGGGGCAACCTGAGAAGGGTTACAAACCAGCACTTTCCCTGATCACAAAATCCCGACAGCATATCGGCCCTGAACTTTCAGAAAATACGAGAGTCAAATGGCCGATCAAAAATCTTGCACCTGCCGGTCGTTTGGATATCGACTCCAGTGGACTGCTTGTATTTACCCAAGACGGTAGAATCGCTCAGCAACTGATTGCTCCAGATTCAAACGTTGAAAAGGAATATTTAGTCAGAGTAGACAAGAGTGTGACGGATAAGCAGATTCAGAGACTTACCCACGGACTCACGCTCGATGACGTCAAGCTCAAACATGCAAATGTCGAGCTACTGGATGTGAACTACATGCGGATCATTCTGACTGAGGGAAGAAAACGGCAGATCAGAAGGATGTGTGCTTTGGTCGGACTTGACGTGAAGGGACTGAAACGGGTACGCATTGGACAAGTTCGATTGGGTTCACTAAAGCCTGGTATGTGGCGACAACTCACACGACAAGAAAAGTTCTAGATGATCGGTTACGACAGCATTCGACCGATTTTAATGCGGCTTGATGCAGAGACCGCTCACGAACAAACGCTACGGATGCTGAGCACTGTTTCTCGAAGTCGAGTGCTGAGCGCGCTGGAACATCGAATTCTTGAAACTAAAGTCCCGAACCTGCCAGTCAATGTGTTTGGTAAGAGATTCAGGAATCCTGTCGGACTCGCTGCTGGATTTGACAAGAATGCAGTCGCGTACAAATCACTTTCCGGCATCGGATTCGGATTTGTTGAACTCGGAACAGTCACACCTGAGCCGCAACCGGGCAATCCTCGAAAACGTCTGTTTCGGGTATCGGACGATCTGGCCATAATCAATCGGCTTGGCTTCAATAGCTCAGGGTTGAAAGTTTTCAGACGCAATCTACAAACAATCCAATCCACTCTTGAATCTGCCGTGATCGGAATCAATATCGGGAAAAACACCGCGACCCCCAACGATCTTGCTATACGAGACTATTTGCTTTGTCTTGAAGAAATATACGAGTATGCCGACTATATCGCGATCAATGTATCCTCACCAAACTCGCCTCACCTCCGAGAATTGCAGAGTGCAGCCAATTTGGATCAATTGCTTGATGCAATCATGCGAAAAGGAGATGATCTTGCTGCGGCAACCGGTCAGATCGTTCCGATCGCACTGAAAGTCTCGCCGGACTTGGACGAAAATAGTATTGTGTCGATAGCAGACATTGCACAACAAAAAAACATCAGCGCAATCATCGCCACCAACACGACGGTCAGCCGACCCGACGCTTGCACCCATCCAGTCTACAAGGAATCCGGTGGCCTGAGTGGCAAACCCTTGAGAGATAGATCGACGCAGGTCATACGAAATTTCGCCGAAGCCTCGGATCACAACATTCCGATCATTGGAGTAGGAGGTATTTTCAGTGCTGAAGATGCGTGGAACAAACTTCAGGCAGGTGCTTCGTTGATTCAGATTTATTCTTCGCTAATTTACAGGGGACCTTCAGTGGTAAGGGAAATTGTTGTTGGAATCAGCGAGCGCGCGAATAAGTTCGATGACAAGGATTTCGGTTCGGCGTTGAAACTGGCGTGGGAAAATCACCAGGCAGCCTGATCAGGAGACCGTCAGTCCTGTGTCTTCTTCCAATCCAAGCATCAGATTCATCGCCTGCACAGCAGCACCGCTGGCGCCCTTTCCCAGATTGTCGAGAATTCCGACCAGTAGAACATGACCGGAAGGGTGAGCACTGACTGAAAGATCAATTCGATTGGTGTCATTGCAGGCAGTGGGATCGAATTCAAACTCGTCGACTGGATCAGTGTAGAGCGGTTTCAAATTGACAAACCGTTCATCGCGGTAATTCTTCTCCAGCGTTTCCCAGATCATTTCAGCACTGCCACCC
Organism: Arenicellales bacterium; assembly: GCA_951813075.1. Taxonomy (GTDB): domain Bacteria; phylum Pseudomonadota; class Gammaproteobacteria; order Arenicellales; family JAJDZL01; genus JAJDZL01. The sequence goes on from OX638343.1 coordinate 1,535,998, forward strand.
GCGACATTCAGCCAAGATTTATGTAGAGGGATTTCGACTCGCATGCCTTGCGCAAATGGACCGACCCGTGGCAGAAACTGCGGCTCCACTTCCAGCCCTGAGTACTTCATCATTTCTGGAACATGCTTGTGTACGCGCTCAAGCGCGTAAGGAGCGGAATATCGCATGGAATGCATATCAAACGTCAGTGACTCCCAGCGCTCGATCATTTTGCGACCTCCACCCGTGTAGCCGGACAATGCGTGGACAACGATTGGACAGTCTGATTGCAGGATCTCGTGATCAATCAAGGGTCGCATCAGCAAAATTACTGATGTCGGGTAGCACCCGGGATTGGCAACTCGATTTGAGTTTCTGATTGTCTGTCTGGTTTCGCCGGAAATTTCTGGCAACCCATATACCCACCCTTCATCGACACGATGTGCGGTGCTTGCGTCAATTATTTTTGTGTTGGTGGTGTCCGCCCACTGCACCGCCTGCATTGCCGCGTCGTCCGGCAAGCACAGGATGCTCAGATTCGACCGATTGATCGCATTTCTTCGGAAAGTCGGATCTTTTCTCTTGGCATCCGGGAGTGTAAGAATTTCGATATCGTCCCGATCTGCCAAAATTTCATATATCTTGAGGGCAGTGGTACCGGCCTGACCATCAATGTAGACCGTAGGTCGTTGCTCTGAAATCATTCGTAGTCAGCAAGCATCACACAGTTATCATCGGACCATGTCAGACAGACTTCCCGATCGGTATCGCGTACATGTTCCAATGATCCTGATAGGTTCTGAAGTGCTACCGATACCGGATCTTCCCGACCTTGGAGATAAATATAGAAATGGCTTCGATCACCTAGGTACGCAGACGGACCCATTGTACCTTTGACAGAATTGACTGAATCTTCGACTGAATCAAATTCAAGTGCAAGCTTTTCCGGTCGGATTGCGAGTGTGAAATCCTGATTGACCGCGCAAACCGGCTCGCTGCACTGGATTCGCACTGAGCCCAGTTCTTTGGATTCTCCCACCGCGACACCGTCAGAGAAATCTTTCAACGTACATCGAAAGAAATTCATCGTGCCAATAAAATCTGCCACAAACCGAGATTGTGGATTTTCGTACAAGTCTGCAGGCGATGAAATTTCCATTACATCACCCTGACTCATTACTGCAATCCTGTCAGACAGAGTCAGTGCTTCTTCTTGGTCGTGCGTGACAAATACGAAAGTAATTCCGACATGCTGTTGTAGCTGACGCAGCTCAATCTGCATCTGTTCTCTGAGTTTCTTGTCCAAAGCGCCCAGTGGTTCATCCAGCAGAAGAACCTTAGGTTGCTTGATCAGGGCTCTGGCCAGTGCAACGCGTTGTCTCTGTCCACCAGACAACTCATCGGCTTTGCGATCACCATATCCAGGCAACTTGATGAGCTCAAGCATTTGATCGATTTTTTCTTGCAGATCTACTTTCGACAATTCCGATTTACGCATGCCAAAAGCGATATTTGAGGCGACATTCAGGTGCGGAAATATCGCATAGTTCTGAAATACCATGTTCACCGGACGATGATTGGGCGGATTCAATGTCACGTCCTGCCCGTCAATTTCGATCGTCCCTGTTGTGGGCACCTCAAATCCTGCCAATATCCGCAACAGTGTCGTCTTACCACAACCAGATGGTCCCAGCAGCGAAAAGAATTCGCCTTTCACAACATCAAAGTTGGCGTTGTTCACTGCACGGACACTACCAAAATCCTTGACGACATTCTTGATTGAAATGATTACTTCTGACATCAATCTACACTTTTGATTGCTTGTTCAGTTGGACTCCACCGCGTCGAATTAACTCGGCAAATAATATGACGATGGTCGACAAAACGACAATAATGGCACCGAGTGCCAGTACTGACGGAAGTTTATCTGGAAATCTGAGCTGGCTCCAAATATGAACCGGCAGTGTTGCGTCGGTACCGGACAAAAAGAAAGCAAGCACAAACTCATCAAACGAAATTGTAAAGGTAAGCAACAAACTTGCAACCACACCGGGTAATATGATAGGAAATGTTACTCTCCAGAATGTCCACCAGGCATTTTCGCCTAAATCCAGTGAGGCTTCCTCAAGGCTTTTGTCGAATCCCTCCATTCTGGATATCAGCACCAACATTGAAAATGGAACACAAAGCATAAGATGGCCGATTGAGATAGTGATCAATGATAATTTCACTCCGCCAATACTGAAAGTCATCAACAGTGAGATACCGAGAATGATTTCAGGGATTACGAGTGGAACCATAATAAATCCCACCAAGAGACCGCTTCGTCGCATACGATAGCGAGTTACAGATTTTGCCGCGAAAATGCCAAGTATGGTGCTGATGATTGCTACCGAAATCCCGACTTTCAGACTGTTGACAAGGGCATTCTGAAGCCCATGGCTATCAGCAAGCTGACTATACCACTTGAGCGTGAAGCCAACCAGTGGAAACTTCACATATGATGAATCATTGAACGAGAATAGCGGCAACACGGCCACTGGAAGATAAAGAAATATCAGATAAATGACCGCATAGACTGCGAAACTGTTGATTCGTCGTGATTTCACAGCCTAACTCACCTTCTTTTTGAACAATTGTGTCGCGCCGAGCAACAGACACACCGCCGCGGTAACCGTAAGCATGGAAATAATGGACAGTGCCGCGCCAAGTGGCCAGTTCAGCGCTTTGCCAAACATGGATTGAATGATATTTCCGATCATGATACCCCTGGTGCCACCGACGAGAGCAGGCGTCACATAATCACCCACAGTCGGAATGAACACCAGCAGGCAGGCTGCGATCACACCCGGAAGTGACAGCGGAAGTGTCACCCGAATAAAGGTTGCCACTGCGGACTCTCCCAGATCGCGCGAAGCTTCGATCAGGGATCGGTCAATTTTCTCCAATGAGACATAAATTGGCAGAATTGCAACCGCTGCCCATGCATGTGCAAGCGTTATGACAACAGCAAACGGGTTATACAACAGAAACTCCAGAGGTTCGGAGATGAGTCCCAAAGATAACAGACTGGAATTGATCACCCCGTTGTAGCCAAGTATCACTTTCCAGGAGAACACTCTGAGAAGATAGCTGGTCCAGAATGGAATCGTTACAAGAATGATCCAGATCATCTTGTTCTTTTGAACATGAAACGCGATGAAATAGGCCAATGGATAAGCCAGCAGTACTGTCACGAACATGACGAACGCCGAAATTCGGATTGAGCGATACAGGATCAGATAGTAGATTTTCTTTTCAAAGAAATCCCCGTAATTCTTCAAGGTGAAGGTTTGAATCAGATCTACATATTCCTGTTTCCAGAAACTCAGCGTAAAAAGTATGATCAGGGGAAACAGCAACCCCAGAAGTACAATCAGCAGGGTCGGAGAAAGAAGCGTGTAACCTCTGATTGACTCACTTCTTCGAAATTGGAGTCGTATTTTGTCGACAAGTGTGCGATCTGCCGAAATCATTCGTAAAGCCGGGAGTTAGAATTCTGCGCGCTGGGGTGAAACCAACGTTATTTTGCTGAGTGTAATAATTCTTTGGTCTGAATTATTCAATACACTCAGATCAGTGCTATTCCGGAATTCACAGAGAACGCGAATTCCGGAATTTGCACAACTGATTTTTATTGAGGATCAGAAACCGATTTGTGGTTACAGACCCGCCTTGACCTCCTCAAACATGGCCTGAAGAACCGCTTCATTCTTGATCGGCACCTGGAAAATGCCCGAATTGAGAAGCGCGTCCGCATCTTTGGAAAGTCCGCGTTGAGCCAGTTCTTCCTCGCTCACGAGATCGAATGCTTTCTGGTTGGCGTGACCATATCCTTCCTCCAGTATCTCGAACTGACCGGAATCGGGCGACAGGAATGCATCGATCACGTCATAGGATTTTTCAAGTTTTTCCGGATCCGCTGCACTCATCAGACAGAAACCACAAACCCAAGTCATCGCGCCTTCTTTCGGTTGCATATATCTGACATCATAACCTTCATTCTTCAATGAAGTGAATGCGTCATTCCAAGCACTAGTGGCGACAAGTTCTCCGGCTGCCATTGAATTTTCGATATCCGTCGGACTTGTCCAGTAATAACGCAACAGCGGCAACTGCTGACGCAGCAATTCGCGAGTCTTTTCGACTTCATCATCGGTCATATCGAACGGGTTTGCAGCACCACTGTAGATCGCCGCTACCATAACACCGTCGATCAAGCTGTCGGACATTGAGAGCCGACCGGCATACCGCTCATCCCACAAGATGCCCCAGGTTTCGTCCTCCAGATAACTTGGATCCACTAGATCCGGACGATACAGAACAGATGTCTGTCCCCAGTCGGCAGGTACGAAATAACGCTGGCCTTCGTGAACCATACCCGGTATATCTTTAAGTGTCGAGATCACATCATCCCAGTGACTCAGTCTGCTTGTGTCAATCGGTTGCAGAATTCCTGCATCTCGCCAGATTTCGACCTTGTAGGAGCAAGGATGCGTCACATCAAACTGTGCACCTGCCATCATCTTTGCAAATGCTTCCTCTTCATCTCCGAATATCGAAAAATTAGGCAATTCGCCGTATTTATCAAGATACTGCTGATGATGCTCAACCGCGTCCCAGCCTTCCCAGGTAAAAACGTTAGGATGATCATCAGCTGCTGCACGCGCAGCACCTGTAAAAACAGGAAATGTCACTGCGACAGCACCCAACGACGCCATATAAGCGTGGAACTGTCGTCGGGACATCTGTCCCGTCGCTCGCATTTCGATGATGTCGTCTTTTTCGTAATTCATAGTTTTATTTACTCCTATCTTTGTGTTTTCAATTCAATCCGTAATTTATTTTGACTACTAATTCGATCAACTAGATTATTTAATTGAATTCAGCAATTGATTTTATAGGAATTGCACAAACTAGTTGAAATAATTCGAACAAACGAAAACGACGACTTCAGTTAACTTTGATGTTGAGCTGAGATGTCGAATTTGGGAATCGTTTGTGTGCTCCGACCTCTCCGTGTGAAGTTCAAGGAATGGAGAGTACATTGATATGAGATGAGATTGAATATCAACACAAAAGGGCCGCATTGTTCGAGATTTCTAACCAGCCAAAACCTGTATTATTCCGACGCTCAGAACTTCGGTTGACCATCATCATTCCACTGTATTATCAATGAGAGGACCCGCAGATTAACCAATGCCAGAAAAATATTGAAAGAATCGAACAATTAAAGGAAGCTTCTGAAATGCAGAAGGCTAACGCAGCGGGCTTCGCGGAAATAAGTGCGATGCGAAAGGAGTAGACATCCAAAGGATGAAACTAAGAAGCGATCGTCGTTGAGCCTCAGTGCCAGTGAATACGGAATTGATACCATGACGGTCTTTCTCGGAGTCGACTACCACAAAATCAGGTATACCGATGTCTGCCCAGCGGGTGTTGGTGGTAGTTCTTATACCGATTTAGCCGATCTCGCCCTTGTCACCGGCGACAATCCACCACACGGGGAATCCATACCATGGTACTACGGAAATGAAGATGCGTATCCGGTTCTTAGTAAGTGCCAAACCTTGCAAAAGGATTCAACAATCTTTGTAGGTGTCAACGGAAGTGTCGACGATACCAGTGCCAACTTTGTTTTTCAGATGAGAAAGAGGAAAGAAAATTTCATTGGCTAAATTTACTAGGTAAGAAATAGTGGTAACAAGAGTTCCAGTTCAGTGTTATGGCTGCAGATTGTTTTCTGATCCAAAATTCTAACGGTTTCATATAATTCAAAAGTCAGCGAAGTGCAATTACTCTTCGCTTTTATCAGTGAATTGTTGTGTTCAATTTGTATGGGTAACTATAGGAGTAAATTATGAAGAAGTTAATTGCAGTTTCGCTTCTCGCAGGACTATTGAGTCTACCCACTGTTGTCTTTGCGGAAGCGTCATGGTACGGCTCGATTCGGGCCGGTGTATCGTCGGCACCAACAGAGAACAGCAGAACCACCGGTCAAACGGGCGTGAGCGATTTCTATTCCCGTTGGGGCATCAAGGGCTCGAGCGAGGTGTCCGAAGGCCTGACAGCGGTGTATCGCTACGAGAGAAAGATCGATTCCACCGATGCCAGCGATCCGGGCGGACGGCTTTCCTATGTCGGCCTTTCCGGTAGTTTCGGAACCATTACGGTCGGACAGGTCTGGAGTGCGTCTTACAATTCGTTCGGTGCGATCGTCGACAAATCCGGTGCCTATGGCGCGTCGGATACCACTACCCGGGTCGGTGATGCGGTGTCATATGCAGTGACGGTCGGTAATCTGAGCGTGCAGGCAGATGCCATCATGGACTCTACCACGAATAAGTCCGTTGATTCGATTCAAGTCGGCGCCGCGCTAGGCGGTCTGATGGAAACCGGTTCGATTGCGGCCGCACACATTCAGCACGCAGATGTGAAGGGAGACGGCGATAAAATCACCTTTGATGGTGCAATTGCACCAGATTATGTGGTCAAAGCTTCATTCATTGTCCCAAAAGGTACAACGGCGAAATCGTCATCATCCTATATTGTCGGTCAATATGAAGTCGGTGGCATGGCGATCCACCTCGGAGCCAGTCGGTATAGAAGCACAAATACTTGCTCCGGTGGCCTTGATGTGAACAATCAACCTATCGACTTAACTGGTCCGTTTCAATGCATGAAGAAAGTAGAACATTCTGCCACATATGCGGGTATCCAGGGAGATGTTGGAGATACGGGTGTCAGCTACTTATTTCAGGTGAGAGATCTTGACTCCAAGCGAACTGACAACCAAACACCAAATGCACAAACCTTGACGTTTTCGTCTACTCCCTGGGTTCTTGGACTTTCCCGCAAACTTGGCGGCGGTGCGAGTGTGCACTTCGAGCACAGCGATATTGACATCGAAGACAATATAACCGGAGATTACGCGGACAGCACAGGGGTCTGGCTGCAGGTCGATTTCTGATCCTGACTCCTAAAGGATTCAGATGATTGAAATGGAAGCGAGGTGCATATGCACCTCGCAATTTTCTGAAAAAATTTCTGACAAGCTTCAAAGCGTCGCAGATCAGTAACTCGGATCAGTTCGGCTGGAATCCAGGATTCCACCTCAACTTCACACGCCATATTGAATTGCTGTAATCACCGTTTCCAACAACGGTATACCACACAGAGTCCGGCTTATCCTGATTTTTCACGACACTGGAGTGGAAATTACGCATATCCGACCGAAAACGCGCTTAGACAGCGGACTTTGGGGAGAGTTTTTTTCCGCTTGCTTCTTCGCCATCAAATTAAATCATTTATAACAACCGAACATCTCCAATTTGCTAATTGTGTTCAATTACCCTACAATCTGGTATATTGTATACAATCTGCAATATTAACGGGAAGACTGTACAACAGTCGCACCCATGAAAACGACTATCTAAAGGTAACGAAACATGGAACCAGCAGTTGTAATCGATCCTAAAAACCCTTTAAAAGTTAACCCCAGTACCGGTAAATCAACAATTTCCGGCGGTCACCTGGTTGCCAAGGCACTGCGTAACGAAGGCATTGACACAATTTTCACCTTGTGCGGCGGTCATATTATCGATATCTATGACGGTTGCATCGATGAGGGGATTCGCATCATTGATGTGCGTCATGAACAAGTCGCAGCTCATGCGGCCGATGGTTACGCCCGTCAAACCAGAAAAACAGGTTGTGTCGTGACCACAGCAGGACCTGGATGCACTAACGCTGTTACGGGAATAGCCAATGCGTTTCGCGCAGAAAGTCCAATCCTTCATATCGGCGGACAAGGTGCTCTGACGCAACATAAAATGGGATCACTTCAAGATCTCCCACACGTTGATCTGATGACACCAATCACAAAATTCTCTGCAGGAGTGCGCAGTACAGAACGGATTGCCGACATGGTTTCGATGGCATGCAGGGAATGTCATAACGGCGCCCCGGGTCCCTCCTACCTGGAAATTCCGCGTGACATTCTTGATGCTGAAATTGAATTCGAAGCTGCGAGAATTCCGCTCGCCAATGCTTACCGTGCTTCCACCAACGTACTCGGAGACCCGAAAGATATTGAACAACTGGCGCAATTGCTGACAAAAGCAAAACGAGCTTGCGCACTTTTCGGTACGCAGGTGTGGACGTCAAATTCTACCGATGACGTGATCAACTTCATTCGGGCGTTCAATTTACCAGCTTATTTCAACGGTTCCGGCCGCGGAACCTTGCCACCGGGTGACCCGAACCATTTTGGTCGAACCAGAAGAATGGCGTTTGATAATGCGGATGTGATCCTGATTGTTGGAACGCCGTTCGACTTCAGAATGGGTTATGGTCGTCGACTTAGTGCTGAAGCGACTGTCGTCCAGATTGACATGGACTACAGAACAGTCGGTAAGAATCGTGATATATCTTTAGGTCTTGCCGGGCATCCTGGTACGATCCTTAAAGCAGTCGTCGAAGCCGCCGGTACTAATAATGGCAGCAATACCATTAATCGAAAAACCTGGCTCAGCGAACTACAGGTTGAGGAAATCAGTCGAAGCGAAAAACTCATGAAACTATTCGTTTCCGACAACAAACCCATACATCCATATCGGGTAGCGTGGGAAATCAACAAATTTATTACCGAAGATACAATCTATATCGGAGACGGCGGAGACGTTGTCACTATTTCCGCACAAGCGGTGCAACCTAGGACACCCGGGCACTGGATGGACCCCGGTCCACTAGGAACACTTGGAGTCGGTACTTCATTCTCGATGGCTTCTAAGCTTGCACATCCGGATAAAGAGGTAGTTTGCTATTATGGCGACGGCTCATTTGGCATGACCGCATTTGACATGGAAACTGCCAATCGTTTTGGCGCACCCTATATTGCGGTCATCGGAAACAACAGCGCAATGAATCAGATTCGTTATGGCCAGATCGCGAAATACGGTAAAGAGCGAGGCGATATCGGAAACCTGCTGGGCGATGTGCCATTTTCAAAGTTTGGCGAAATGCTGGGCGGCTACGGAGAAGAAGTGCACGATCCGGCTGAAATTGCACCAGCGTTGCAACGCGCGCGCGAAGGTGTTGCAGCTACCGGTAAATCTGCGGTGATCAACATTTGGGTTGACCCCTCCGAATACGCTCCTGGAACGAAAGCGCAGACGATGTATAAATAGCCGTCGGATGATTCAACAACAAGGAGGCAATTAATGAGTAAGGCTCTGGAAGGAATTCGCATTCTGGATATGACGCACGTTCAGTCCGGTCCGACCTGCACCCAACTACTTGCATGGTTTGGAGCAGATGTTCTCAAGGTAGAACGTGCTGGTGCGGGAGATGCAACGCGGGGACAGCTGCGCGATATTCCAGATGTAGACAGCCTTTATTTCACCATGTTGAATCACAACAAACGTTCGATGACTCTGAACACCAAAAACGAAAAAGGTAAAGAAGTATTCGAGAGACTGATTCGTACATGCGATGTTCTTGTCGAGAATTTCGCCCCCGGGGCATTGGACCGAATGGGATTTTCTTGGGAGAAAATTCAGCAAATTAATCCGAGACTGATTTATGCATCAGTCAAGGGTTTTGGCAAGGGTCCCTATCAGGACTGCAAAGTCTACGAAAATGTCGCCCAGTGTACAGGCGGTTCGGCCAGTACGACTGGATTTGAAGAAGGCTCGCCAACAGTAACCGGTGCACAAATCGGTGACAGTGGAACAGGTGTGCACCTTGCTGTCGGCATTCTAGCGGCACTGGTCCATCGTCAGACTACCGGTGTGGGTCAGCGCGTTGAATGTGCCATGCAGGATGCAGTGATGAATCTATGCAGAGTGAAATTTCGTGACCAACAACGCCTTGCACACGGCCCGCTTACTGAATACCCACAGTATCCAAACGGTGAATTCGGCTCGTCTGTACCACGTAGTGGCAATTCGTCAGGCGGTGGCCAGCCCGGCTGGGCGGTCAAGACAGCACCAGGTGGCCCAAACGATTATGTTTACGTAATTATCCAGCCTCCGGGATGGGCACACCTGATGCGGGTAATCGGACGTGAAGAACTGATTGACGACCCGGAATGGTCGACACCACAGGTTCGTCTGCCGAAACTCGACAAGTGCTTTGAAATGATTGAGGAATGGACCAAAACCAAAACCAAATTCGAGGTTATGGAGACACTCAATCCTCTCAATGTGCCTTGCGGCCCAATTCTGTCAATTGAGGAACTCATCAACGAGGATGCCCTGATGCAGACTGGCACCGTCGTTGAAGTCGATCATCCCGAACGAGGACCCTATCGAACCATCGGTAATCCAATCAAACTTTCCGCCTCACCGTCGGAAGTAATTCGATCGCCCCTGCTCGGGGAGCATACCCATGAGATTCTGTCAGAGGTGTTGGGTTACGATGCGAGTGAAATAGAGCAACTGAGTGAAGCCGGTGCTATATAGAAAAACAGCTCCATGAGATTGATCGTACATGGTCAGCAAGCATTCGGACAGGCAGTTCTGGAACGCTTGCTGAGTCAAAATGAGAATGTCGTTGCGGTTTACTGTGCCCCAGACAAGGGTTCTCGCCCTGACCCACTGAAACAAGCCGCCGAGCAGGCAGGCATTGCTGTCCTGCAACCGACGACCTACAAGACGCATGAAGTCGCCGAACAGATGAGAGTGCTTGAGGCTGACTTGTGTCTGATGGCTTACGTCACACTTATCGTACCATCTGAAGTACTGAATGTTCCCAGATTAGGTTCCATTCAATTTCATCCATCTCTACTTCCGGACCACAAAGGTCCGAGTTCCATCAACTGGCCCATCATTCAGGGAAAGACTAAAACTGGATTGAGTATCTTTTGGCCTGATGATGGTCTGGATACCGGACCTATTTTGCTTCAGGAGTCTGTCGATATCGGTCCTGATGACACACTCGGCAGCCTCTACTTCAATCAGTTGTTTCCTCTTGGTGTTGATGCCATGCTGAAAGCACTGGAAATGGTCAAGTCAGGAAGTGCACCGCGTATTGCTCAAGATCAGAATGCCGGTAGTTATGAAGGTTGGTGTGGGAAAAGTGATGCCGAAATTGATTGGAGCAAACCCGTCGATGAGGTGTACAACCTGATTCGCGGTACCAACCCTCAGCCAGGTGCGTGGACGACGCTGAACGGACAGACTGTTCAGATTTATGACTGTGAGAAAAGAAATTCCAATTCTGACTCTGTATCCGGACAGGTCACCGATTGTCTGGATTCAGGGTTCAGCGTTGCCGCCAGTAGCGGCGAAATACTCGTCAAGCGGGTCCGGTTCGGATCGGAAAAAATGACTGCGGTTCAGTTTGCTGGCAGTTCCGAACTGAAACAGGGAGATTCATTCGGTACCTGAACACTGCTGTCCAATCAGCAAACTACATCATCGGCAATCTTTCGATTCTCGCCGCGCAGTACTTGAACTCCGGAATTTTTCCCATCGGATCAAGAGCTGGGTTCGTCAGAATGTTTGCTGCCGCTTCCGCGTAGCAGAAAGGAACAAATACCATTCCTTCTGGGATAGAAAAGTCTTGCCGTGTCCTCAGAGAGATATCCCCTCGTCGCGTCACGATACGGACCATTTCACCAGGTTGAATGCCGAGTTTCCGAAGTTCATTCGGTGAAAAACTGGCCACCGCTTCGGGTTCGATCTCATCAAGCACCCTGGCTCTTCGGGTCATCGCGCCGGTGTGCCAGTGCTCCAGTTGCCGACCGGTCGTCAGAATCATCGGGAAATCCTCATCCGGCTCTTCGGCCGGTGGTACGATACCGGCTGGTACCAGTTTGGCTCGTCGGCTCTCCGTAGGAAATCCGTCACCAAATACGATCTCATTCCCCGGTCGATCAGGCGCGTCACATGGATAGGTTACTGAACTTTCCGCATCAACTCTCTGCCAAGTAATGTTGTTGAGAGACGGCATGACACTGGCCATTTCAGCGTATACGTCGGCCGGTCCCGAATATTTCCAGTCAAGACCCAATCGAACCGCAATTTCCTGGATGATCCACCAATCCTGCCTGGTATCACCCGGCAAGCTCAGCGCTGCGCGTCCCATCTGCACCTGACGGTTGGTATTGGTCACCGTACCATTTTTTTCTGGCCATGCTGATGCAGGCAGAACCACATCGGCGTGGTAGGCAGTTTCAGTTAAAAACAGATCTTGCACAACCAGGTGGTCAAGTTTTGCCAGTGCTTCTCTCGCATGTTGAACATCGGGATCCGACATGGCGGGATTTTCACCCATTACGTACATTGCGCGAATCTGACCGGCATGAACGGCGTCCATGATTTCCACTACAGTCAAACCTTTTTCGGGGTCAAGCGAAGTGCCCCATTCATCTTCAAAACGCGAGCGGATATTTTCCGCATCCACTGCCTGATAATCTGGAAATACCATTGGAATCAATCCGGCATCTGACGCTCCTTGTACGTTATTCTGACCTCGCAGCGGATGCAGTCCGGTGCCCGGCCGGCCAACCTGCCCGGTAATCGCCGCCAGCGCGATCAGGCATCTGGCATTGTCAGTGCCATGGGTATGTTGCGATATGCCCATACCCCAAAAAATTATTGAGCGATCTGCAGTCGCGTATCGACGAGCAACCAGGCGGAGTTTGTCCGCATCGATACCACAGATTTTGGCCATCTCCTCCGGCGGAAACAACTCAACATGCCGTCGCAGGTTTTCAAACCCTTCCGTAAATTGACTGACGTATTCGCGATTGTAAATTTCTTCCTTGATGATCACATGAAGCAAAGCATTCAGTAATGCGACATCAGTTCCAGGATTAAATTGCAGCATGTGCGTGGCATGACGGCCAAGCGCAGTACCTCGCGGGTCCATTACGATCAGGTCCTTGCCATTGTTTTTCGCTTGCTTGAAAAATGTTGCGGCAACAGGGTGGTTTTCCGTCGGATTGGCTCCGATCACGACAATTACATCGGCGTCTTTGCACGAGGTGAACGGCGCTGTAACCGCACCCGAACCAATGCCTTCCAACAAGGCCGCTACACTGGAGGCATGACACAGCCTCGTGCAGTGATCGACATTGTTGGTACCAAATCCAGTACGAACCAGTTTCTGAACCAGATAAGCTTCCTCGTTGGATCCCTTGGCGGAACCGAATCCCGCCAGACCCTGTGATCCGGATTCCTCACGTATCTTCTTGAAACCTGCGGCAGCGTAGTCAAGTGCCTCATCCCATTCCACTTCTCGGAAATGAGTGGTTGGATTGGATGGGTCGACTTCAATTTCAGCATTCTTACCGACATCATCGCGACGTATCAACGGTTTGGTCAATCGGTGTGGATGGTTGACATAGTCGAATCCAAATCGTCCTTTTACACAAAGTCTATTATTGTTTGCGGGACCATCGCGGCCATTGACCGCTACAATCTTGTTGTCGCTGATCTGATATGTAATCTGACATCCGACACCACAGTACGGGCATACACTCTCAACCTCATCGACAACAAGTTTCCGGTTCACACCGTTGGCTTCTACGAGGGTCTCTTCGATCAACGCTCCAGTCGGGCACGCCTGCACGCATTCACCACACGCCACACAGGTACTGTTTCCCATCGGATCATCAAAATCGAACACAATTTTTGACTCACTGCCGCGATACGCCATTCCGATCACATCGTTGACTTGAACTTCCCTGCAGGCGCGAACACATAAATTACAGTGAATGCAAGCATCCAGAAATACCCGCATTGCGGCGTGGCTTGGATCTGGAGCAGGTGCCTTTCTCGACGGAATGCGGTTTGTTTTTGGCTTGACCTGATCTGTCCATTGCCAAAATCGGGAGTTGGGGTCATGAGCCGTTTCTCGTTTCGGTTGATCAGCCTCAAGCATTTCGAAAACTAGCTTTCTCGCAAAAACTGCCCGATCGTTTCCCGTATGTACCTTCATTCCCGGCGCAGGTTTTCGTATACATGAAGCCGCCAACACCCGCTCACCCTCAATTTCCACCATGCAGGCACGGCAGTTCCCATCTGCCCGATAACCAGGCTCGGTAGAAAAACAAAGATGCGGCAATTCCTTGTGCTCGCGGTAAGCGATCTGCCAGATCGTCTCGTCTGGATGGGCGCTGACCTGCTTTCCATCCAACTCGAACGTAACCGTTACATCATTGTGCATGGCACTTCTTCTCTTCCTGAAAGTACTTGATCACCGAGAACAATGGATTGGCGGCGGCCTGACCAAGCCCGCATATAGAAGCATCCATCATTGCGTTACCGATATCGGTGAGCACTGCTTCATCCCACTGATTCCTTTCCATTAATTTGACCGCTTTTTCGGTGCCAACACGACAAGGCGTACACTGACCGCAACTCTCATCCTCGAAAAATCGCATAAGATTCAACGCCGCTTGTCTCGTGCTGTCCTGATCGCTTAGTATGACAACAGCGTGAGACCCCACAAAACAACCATATTTTTCCAATTGTCCGAAATCAAGCGGCAGATTGTCCATGGACGCTGGCAAAATACCACCTGACGCACCACCTGGCAGATAAGCGCTGAATTCGTGGCCAGGCAACATACCTCCGCTGAACTCGTCAATCAATTCTCGCACCGTGATTCCAGCTGGGGCGACTTTAACCCCGGGTTCATTGACGCGACCGGATACCGAATAACTTCGAAGACCTTTCCCACCGTTACGCCCGTGCGAAGCAAACCAATCTGATCCCTTCTCGACAATGTCCCTAATCCAATACAGGGTCTCAACGTTCTGCACCAGCGTCGGTCGATCGAAGATGCCCTTTTCCGCAACGTACGGTGGTCTGTGTCGGGGCAATCCCCGCTTGCCTTCTATGGATTCTATCATAGAGGACTCCTCGCCGCAGATATAGGCACCGGCTCCTCGACGAAGTTCAACCTTCGTATTGCCATACAGCCCAGCTTCCTGGACCAGCGCGAGTTCGGTCAAAAGAATTTCACGGGCAGCCGGGTATTCGTCGCGCAGATAGATATAGACGGTTTCGGCCTCAACCACCCACGCAGCAATCAGTACGCCTTCGAGAAATCGGTGAGGCTCGCGTTCAAGATAGTACCGATCCTTGAAAGTACCGGGCTCTCCTTCGTCCGCATTCACTGCCATTAGTCGCGGACCTTTGTAATCGCGCACAATCTTCCATTTCAAACCCGTCGGAAATCCAGCTCCACCCATTCCACGCAGCGGTGAATCCTGAAGCAACGCAACCAGTTCTTCTTGCGTTCTCTTACCGGAATAACAATTCTGCAATAGTCTGTATCCACCCTCGAAGCGGTAGGCATCCAGATTCTGGTAGGACGGAATCGTCGGACTGATATCACGAGATTCCACCGCGCTGACAACCGAATTTAAGGTCGCGTGATCAATATGATTGTGCCCTACTTCCACTGTGGGTGCCGCAGCACATCGACCCATGCACGGTGCTCTCAGAATCCTGACTCGCGGTCCCATTTCTTCCTGCAGATCAGCAAGCAATTGTTGGGCGCCAAACATCTCACAGGTCAGACTGTCACATACGCGCACCGTGATCGGCGGGGGTGGATTCTCATCTTCTGCGATGATCGTAAAATGAGCATAGAATGTCGCCGTCTCATAGACTTCCGCAAGGGGCAAACGCATGACTTGCGCAAGTGCTGCAAGATCGTCGGAGTGAAGACTGCCATAGTGGTCTTGCAAGGTATGCAGATATTCAATCAGCAAATCACGACGAACGGGCAAGTGTCCAATGATGCTTTTGACTTCCGACACAGTCTTGGGAGACACCTGCCGACCTTTGGGTACGAAACGGTGCTGGGCTCTGCCTCTACCCGGATGTCTGGGGCGAACTAATTCTGACACTTCCGTTGCCTTAAGGTTAATACTTCCATAGCATTAGAATCGGCGATCTGCCTCAGGCTGCAACCTGATGTACAGATCAACCAACTATTTTATATCAACAATATTTATGGAAGCGCGAAACGGGAGTGCTGATGGTGTTGAATCAAGAACACTTCGACTCACCGCAATTCAGGCAAGTCATGCAACCATCCAAATACACCATTGCACGGGTACTGCAAACGTTGCACAGGACTGCGCCTTCCGGAAGGCCGTCATCTGTCCCGCTGGACGACTGCTTGGTTCGGGCTTCGAACTCCCGACGTTTCTCTTGAAGTATTTTCCGAGTGTGCTCTGGCAGTGGCTCATCCTGAATCATCCCGATCCGTTTCATATGCGTCTCGATGATGGAACCAATCTCGGCGACGAGTGACGGTATGTATTTCCCTCCCTTCTGGAAATATCCACCTCGGGGGTCAAAAACCGCGTGGAGCTCCTCAACGAGGAAAGCACTGTCACCGCCTTTACGAAACACAGCAGAAATGATTCGCGTGAGCGCAACAGTCCACTGAAAATTATCCATATTCTTGGAGTTCAGAAAAATTTCATACGGACGTTTCCTCTCATAAGGCGTTCCGGCGTTTACGATCATGTCGTTAATCGTCACATACAGTGCATGTTCCGAGTAAGGTGTCTTGATCTTGTAAGTGCTGCCTCTGAGCATCTCCGGACGCTCAATGCGCTCATGCATTTCAATAATATTGGATGGTTCCTCGGCAATATCTTTAATGAGATCACCACCATCCTGTGAGCTGACCTTTTCTGAAGACGTGAACAGCGAATCGGGTGAATCTGTTTTAGCCGCCACTCGATAACTGACGATAGGTTTATTGATCTTTATGGTCACGTCTGTATACCTTTAGAATTTTCCGTAGTAGCCTTCCTTCAAGGCATCAAAGAGGTTTGCCGCAGTATGCACTTCACCATCATACTCGACTTCTTCGTTTCCTTTCAATTGAACAGTACTGCCGTCTTCGAGCTCAAACTCATACTTGGTTTCTTCGAGATCCTTGTCTCTGACCAAAACGCCCTGGAATGCTTCTGGATTGAAGCGAAATGTCGTGCAACCTTTCAGGCCGCTCTCGTAGGCAATCATATAAATTTCCTTGAAATCCTCAAACGGATAATCAGTCGGAACGTTCGCTGTTTTGGATATGGAAGAATCCACCCACTTTTGTGCAGCCGCTTGGACTGCAACGTGCTCGTTCGGTTTAACATCGTCTGATTTTACGAAGTAGTCCGGCAAAGACGAAAAATCGTCGGCGGTCGCATCCGAGTCGATCAGTTCCCGATATGCGAGCAACTCATAGGAATACACCTTGACGTTCTCTTTTGTTTTCTTGCCTTCCCGAATCACGTTTCGCGTGTATTCGTGAGCGAATGACGGTTCGATACCGTTACTGACATTGTTTCCAAGGGACAGGCTGATGGTGCCGGTTGGTGCGATTGAACTGTGATGTGTGAAACGCGCACCGGTAACGGCAATCTCATCCGTCAGTTCCTCAGGCAGATTCTTCATGTATCTACTGTATTTCGCCAGAAGTACCGAACCTTTGAGTTTCTGACCGACACGAATTCCATCAGCTTCCATTTCCGGCCGTATCGCCATCATTTTCGGAGTAACGGTAAAGGTTTCCTGAAAAATTGGCGCAGGCCCTTTTTCAGTTGCCAATTGAACACCGGTTTTCCAACCGGTAATCGCCATTTCCTTTGCCACCTGTTCGGTAAACTCCAATGACTCCTGCGACCCGTATTTTATTTTCATCATGGTCAGAGTGGATCCAAGTCCCAAAAAGCCCATACCATGCCGGCGTTTTCGCAAAATTTCCTTTGCCTGAGAGTTCAGTGGCAAACCATGGATTTCCACAACGTTGTCCAGCATTCTGGTAAAAATAGCAACAACTTCGCGGTATCGTTCCCAATCAAAACTGACCTCGTCGGAAAATGGATTGCTGACAAATTTAGTCAGATTGACTGAACCGAGCAAACAGGCACCGTAAGGGGGCAAAGGCTGTTCACCGCAAGGATTGGTCGCTCTGATGTCCTCACAGAACCAGTTATTGTTCATCTCATTGACCCTGTCGATCAGGATGAAGCCAGGTTCGGCATAATCGTATGTGAGTTCCATAATTGAATCCCACAATCGCCGTGCCTCAATGGTTGAATAAACACGCATGGCAACCCTGCCAAATTCATCCACAACGTAAGAATCTGTATCGGGGCCAGTCGGCCAGTGGTTCCAGATGATCTGATAGTCACCACTATCGTACTCCTGCTGCGAAGCAGGAAATACAAGATTCCACATGTCGTCCGTCATCACCGCGTTAACAAAATCATCGGTGATCAAACATGACAGATTGAACTGACGAAGACACCCGTCCTTTGACTTGGCTCGGATGAATTCCATGATGTCAGGATGCGACACATCAAAAACACCCATCTGCGCGCCGCGCCGCCCCCCAGCCGATGAAACCGTAAAGCACATCGCATCAAAAATGTCCATAAAGGACAGTGGACCGGAGGTATACGCACCAGCACCGCTGACAAAAGCGCCTTTGGGTCTCAGAGTGGAAAATTCGTAACCGATTCCGCAACCGGATTTTAGAGTGAGTCCTGCTTCATATACGGAATGCAGAATGCTTTTCATCGAATCGGAGATCGTATTCGAAACTGTGCAATTGATAGTACTGGTGGAAGGTTTGTGTTCTTGAGCTCCTGCGTTGGAGACGATGCGACCGGCTGGAATCGCACCGTTTTGAAGCGCCCAGACAAAATCGTCAAACCATCTTTTACGAACCGGGCGCGCTTCAACTTCAGCCAGCGCTCTCGCAACCCGTATATAGGTATCCTCAATAGTTTTGTCGATGACTTCGCCGGTCTTTGATTTCAGGCGATATTTTCTATCCCAAGTGTCGAGTGATGCGTCTTGGAAGTCAATGCTTTCTGGAGATTCTGGTATGAGTTGCAGGTTATTTTGTACGACGGCCATACTGGTAAAAATTATTCCTCACGCGAATTCAACAAAATTCGCTCTCTTCATTGATTATGTCGGGATTTTTGTATTTTTTTGACTGGATTTTGCGAAGTTAACCTGAGCGGAAATCAACTTAAATCCATAAAAAATTATATTGAATCTTTAAGCGACTTTTTTGATTCTTTTGGAACTTTTTTGATTCGAAACACCTGTCTGAACCAGATTGGATTTGATTGTTCTCCAACAGATATTACATTAAGTATCGTTCTATATCAGATATTTACGTAATTGACTGTCAGACTCACCAAATGCTCAAGTGGTAAGTTTTCGATATATGTCAGACACTTTCAGCGGCAGCCCGCGAACGTCGCTGACTACGGTGTAATTGACGTGTCCATACATATGTGGAAGATAGTCATGCGCCTGCGAATCAATCGTTATGCAATATGGATGAATTCCGGCATGTTTCGCTTCCATAAGTGCCTGTCGCGTGTCCTCAATACCGTATTCACCACGGTATCCGTCGTAATCGTCTGGCTTGCCGTCCGAGATCGTAATCAGCACCCGGGTTCGGGCATCCACTTCAATCAGTTTTCGAGTCAGGTGTCGGATGATCACTCCCATGCGGGTGTAATCCTGCGGTTTGATCCCGGCAATTCGGGCTTTGACGGTGCTGTCGTACGATTCTTCAAATGTCTTGATCCGATAAAGTTCGCAACGCTTGCGAGTCATACCGGAAAACCCATATATCGCGTAACGATCGCCCAACGTCTGAAGTGCTTCGCTGAGCAGCACCAAGCTCTCGCGTTCGGCATCGTTGATCCAGCCTTTTGTTGAACCGCTCAAATCAACCATGAACACAACGGCCAGATTGCGTTCAAGCCGTCCCGACTTGATAAACAACCGATCCGTCACTTCATTCCCTTCGTGAATGTCCGGATAACTCTCGACAATGGCATCAATGTCAATGTCGTCACCGTTGGTCTGCCGACGAAGCATCTTGTTGTCACCGCGTAACGCCTCAAACGATTTTCGAATGTCGCGCACAAGGTGTGAGTACTTGTTCAATATAGCCTCGACAACCTGTTCGTTGGAAGGATGGATGTCCAGTTCCCTCAACTCACACCAATTTTTTCGATAGTGTCGACGACGAAAATCCCATTCGTCGTAATAAAACATACCCTCTGTCTTATTTTTCTTTTCCTCAGGCGGTTCTTCATCGGCTTGTAAGTCCTTTCTGTACTGACCATCTCCCGCAGGAACAAGATACTCCTGCGGAATTTCACCGAAATCCTGAATGATGCTATTGGCGGTCTGAGCCATATCCTCGGGTAATACTACTGGTTGTCCATCGAGCATCAACATCATTTCAGATTCCCCTGCGTCGTCTTCATCGACCGCAAAAGTGACGTTTACCTTACCCTGCTCTCCCTCATTGTTCTCATCGGGTCCGGCAAGGCTCTCCGCAAGCATCGCCAGATCCGATCGAAATTTCTCTTTCTCCCTGTCAACGCGCTTTCGTGTTACGTGTCGTATCTTTTCCAGATCGACAATTCCCTGATAGCACGCAGATTCGGGCACATTAATATTTCGGTGGTAAAGCTCATTTAAAATTCGGATTGAATCCATCACATCCGAATCCGGTCGTCTGATCGGCTCAAGCAGTTCTGATAGCCCGTCGATTTCCAGGCTGCTGTCTGCCGATGCACTTAATTCGCCCATCTGGCGTACCAGTCCGGGCAGCTCTGCCTGCATTAGGCTCAGCAGTCTCATGTGCTCAACCGACTCGAATATGCGTAAAGCCCTGGTCGGGTCTCGATATTGCGCGATGGCCGCGCAGACAAAGGGGACACCGGTGTTGGGGTCCACCCGGAAAGTTCCATAACGCGTCTGTGCCAGCAAAAATGTCCCGGTTGCTTTGTATAGTTGAAAGTTGAGCTGTTCCGAGTCGAACCACTTGAACGATGTCGGTAGGTAGATCGTTTCGGTGTCAGTCCAGGCTTGTGCGTCACTTTGGATGTCCAAGTCACGGCCGGATACACCTTTCACGTACTTGTTCAGAATTCCCACGACATCCTCAAAAGGAACGGAGTGTCGCTTCTGACTCAGCTTGGCTGCATAGGTTTCAACTTCTCTCAGCGAAGCACTGCCGGGATACAGTCCCTGGCGGTCGTAAACATCCATGGCCTCGATGATCCACTTTGTCACATCATCCATATCCATCAGGCGGAACCCATCGCAGACATGATCCACGAACTGATAAGCCATTTCAGAATTGGATCTGGAAATCACGCCTGCCCAGTGCAAAGCGAACTCTTGCTGCTCCTTCTCCAGACCGGAAAGCTTACGTGCGAGTCCGCTGGCAGTACGACTAGGTGAAAGGACGGCACCAAGCAGTTCGTCCAGCTTCTCCTCAATCTGGACGGCTCTCAACTGCCTGCGCATGTGGGAGATCCCCGTGTCACTCCAGTAATCCGGGCCAAGCGGAAGCGATCTCAGAACAGTGATGAGGCCATTTCCCGTATCGCCGTAAGATTTTCCGGGTCATCGGTCAGGGTTTGAGTGATTGACGCATTACATGCGTCCAGAGGGGCAATTCCAAACACGATCAGTTTGGCGGCATGTACAAGAAGACGTGTGCTTGCCCCCTCCTCCAGTCCGCTGCCTTTCAGGTTACGCGTCATGACGCCGAATCGTACGAGCGTACTGGCAATTTCCCGGTCCACCTTGGCCTCGTGCATCAAGATCGATTGCTCCAGTTCGTTTTCTGGATAATCAAACTCCAACGACAGAAATCGCTGTCGGGTACTTTGCTTGAGATCTTTCAGTACACTCTGATAGCCCGGGTTGTAGGAGATGGTCAGATTGAAGGAATCCGGTGCATGAAGCAACTCACCAGTTTTCTCAACCGGTAATGCGCGCCGATTGTCGGCCAGCGGGTGAATGACAACAGTCGTATCCTTTCGCGCTTCAACAATCTCATCCAGGTAGCAGATTCCTCCGACCCGTACCGCCCGCGCAAGTGGTCCGTCAACCCATTGCGTCTCACCACCCACGATCAGATATCGGCCTACCAAATCGGATGCTGTCAGATCATCGTGGCACGCTACAGTCACCAAAGGAAGATTGAGCTTCCACGCCATATATTCCATAAATCTGGTTTTTCCACAACCGGTCGGGCCCTTCAGAAGCACCGGAATTCCATTGCGGTGAGCACTTAGAAACAATTCGATCTCCGAACCCTGCGGCGCATAATACGGCTCAACCCGAATTGAGTAGTCTTCGCTTTCTCTCCTATACATCGACGATTCTGTCCAATAGTCACCGGTAAAACCAATAAGGATTAAAGAGTATATTAGTATCGTTCGATTTCACGCACTGAAAATTATCGGCTGCAGTCAATGTTCTCAAATTCACAATTGACATCAGGTCAGAGTATCCCACTCGGTGAGTCGCTGAAGAGTCTGATCCGAAACAGGCTTTCGGTTTTTGAGACTAGAGCAGTCAATGAAGATAAACTCTCCCGAGCGGCAGTCGCATTCACCATTGTGAATGTGGAAGCCTCCGACGAAGCCGCGTTCGTGCTGACCCGCAGACCGAAGCATCTCAACCGTCATGGCGGGCAATACGCCCTGCCGGGTGGCCGGCTTGATGATGGCGAATCATCGGTTGAAGCCGCACTGCGTGAACTCCACGAGGAAATAGGCATCCTGGTCGCCGAAAAAGATGTTCTCGGCGTTTTGGACGACTACCGTACGCGTTCCGGATTCATCATCACGCCGGTGGTAGTCTGGGCGGGACCAAATGTGACCGTCAATCCTGACCCTATCGAGGTGGCGATGGTTTTCAGAATTCCGCTTGCGGATTTGGTGTCTCCCAGGATACCCGTTCTCGAAAGTTCAGAGGATGAAGGTCGATCGATTCTCTCGGCACCTATTGAAACTCTGGGGCATGAGGTATATGCACCAACCGCCGCGTTCATGTACCAGTTCAGAGAAGTAATCCTGTTTGACAGACAGACTCGCGTCGCACAGTTCGATCAGCCAAAATTTGCCTGGAAATGACGATCGCGGTTATCCCGCGCCTGGCTGATCAGCTCTTGTCGATTGGCAGTTTTTCGGTAAGAGCGCTGTTCACCACAGGATGCACAAACTGCGATACGTCTCCACCAAGCTGTGCAATCTCTTTCACCAGGGAAGCGGCAACAAACGCGTAATCTGCAGCGGGTGCGAAAAATAGGGTTTCGATGTTCGGGTCCAATTGACGGTTCATCCACGACAACTGGAACTCGTACTCAAAGTCTGACACAGCCCTTAAACCTCGAATCACGATTCTGGAATTGACTTGCTTGGCAAAATCGATCAGCAATCCTTTGAATCCGATCACCTCGATACTATCGACGTGGGCGGTGGTAACCTTGATCAGTTCGATTCTTTCCTCTAAAGTGAACAGAGTCTTTTTATCTTTGCTGTCGGCAACCGCGACGATCAACTCGTCAAACAGACCGACGACGCGCTCCATAAGATCAATATGCCCGTTGGTTACAGGGTCGAAACTACCGGGATAGATTGCGCGTGTTACACGCTGCGAATTACCCATCTTGTCCTAATATGTCCTGATACTCGTATTTAACCTCAATTGCGGATTAAATCACAGGCAACGATTGAATTCAGACAAATATCTGTTTCCCCACTGTAATTTTTCAGATATTGCGGATTTGTGCAGAATTATTGATATCTAGCTGATCAAAGCGCGACAACAACTTACGAAAGCATCTGCATTCGAGACGACAAAACCAGTGATGAGGAAATGTGGCGGAAAACACCACTGCGAGATAGATTTGGTCAACAATCATGTCCATGAATTCAGGATTGCCCACAATCCACTTTAAAGTTCGCTCAAAGGGTCCGCCAAACCCGCTACGAATATGATCGCCTTTACTTTCAGATGCTCGATTATTTGAATATCGCACACGATGCCATGGGGGTAGTCAAATCAATCAGTTTGAGTCGGTTTGGAATCCCGCTGCGGAATCAACTTCGAGCAATTGATGGATCCGAGATCCAGCATGAAGACGGCGATACTCAATCAAACCGTCGAAATTTACATCCAGATTAGCAGAATTTTCAGTTTCGATGTAAATCAAGGCGTCTGAAGCCAGACGCTGTGTAGAGGCTAGTAACCCGACTGTCCGAGTTGCCAGGCCACGGCGAAACGGAGGGTCAACAAATACAATGTCAAATTGTTGATCGGTCTGTTCGATGAATTTGGCAGCATCCATATATTTGATGTTGAATGACTCGGCATCGAGGTCCGCAGCGGTCCGCTTAAGTTGCTGGATGCAATTTTTATCCGAATCCACAAATACTACATGTGCCGCGCCTCTCGACAGCGCTTCAAAGCCGAGCGCGCCGGACCCGGCAAAAAGATCAAGACAAAGTGCGCCTTCAATACGCATCTGTAACCAGTTGAATAACGTCTCGCGCGCCGAGTCGGTTGTCGGTCTCACATCCGATCTGGAATCAAATCGAATCTCCCTGCGCCGCCACTTCCCTCCAATGATTCTGAGCCTGCCTTGCAATTTGCCTCTGCCCTCCTACGCCGAGTATTCAACATAATATAATCTCGCTCGTACCTCGGAGTACACAGCGATTGACTACAAAGATCCGAATTGACGGTGCTGGAAACTCTCCTGAACCAGGTGTAACAAACAGCGCCAACGACCGTGACACTCCGCTTCCAAATTCCTGGTGATTCTCGTACCGAACGAAACAAGAATAAGTTATGGCAGACGACTCAAAGAAAAAAATCAGATTTTTCGAGGTGCTCAGCAAAACTCGAAAGTCATTGACTGGCCAGATCGCGTCACTTTTTTCGAGTTCGCAACCAATCAGTGAAATTGAACTTGACGATTTGCAGGATGTGCTGATTCTAAGCGACATCGGCTTTGATGCAAGCGAGAAGATCATTAGTTCTGTCAGGTTTTCCATCACGCGATCAGCAGTGTCGGGCGAGCAGGTCGCCTCGCTCGTCTGCAAGGAAATTGAAAAACTACTGCGCGCGGCCGAACGGAAATTGGAAATCGAGCGGCATGCGCCGCCAGTTGTCATAATGATGGTGGGGGTCAATGGAGTCGGCAAGACAACCACCTGCGCAAAAATTGCCAACTACTACAAGCAACAGGGGCATTCTGTGATGTTGGCAGCCTGCGACACTTACCGGCCCGCGGCAATCGAGCAGTTGCAGACTTGGGGTGAACGCCTGACGGTTCCGGTTGTCGCACAATCCGCCGGTGCCGATCCGGCTGCAGTTGCACACGACGCGGTACACGCGGCAATCGGAAGAAAATGCTCAATTCTGCTGGCTGACACCGGTGGGCGACAGCAGACCAGAGATGATCTGATGCGTCAGCTTGGAAAAATTCGCCGGGTTATCGCGAAAATCGAACCAACAGCGCCACACGAGACTCTGATCACAATTGATGCCGGAACCGGTCAAAATGCAATTTCTCAAGTGGAAAATTTTCATCAGCATGCGACTCTGAGCGGAATTTGTGTTTCCAAACTGGACGGCACCGCGAAAGGAGGTATCGTTGTCTCGCTGACACAGAAATTCTCATTGCCCATCCCGTTTATCGGGCTGGGTGAGGGTATTGATGATATTGCATCCTTCGGTGCCCGCGATTTCGCAAACAGCCTGATCGGTTCCGAATAGGCCCGGATACAGACTTAGGCGATGATTCGTTTTTCCAACGTCAGCAAACAATATCCGAGTGGACAAACCGCTCTTCGAAGCATCAGTTTTGCATTTCAACCCAATCAGCTTGTATTTCTTTCGGGACACTCAGGTGCCGGAAAATCGACACTGATCAAGCTGATAACGCTGCAAGAAAAACCCACACACGGCCACGTGTTCGTCAATGACAGAAATCTCTCATCCCTGTCCGGCAATCAAGTCGCATACTACAGAAGAACTCTCGGAGTGGTGCACCAGGATCACAAACTGCTTTTTGACCGCACGGTCAGTCAGAATGTAGGCTTGCCACTCGCCGTTACGAATACAGATACGAAGAAGGCGCGACGGCGTATTTCTGCAGCGCTGGAAATGGTAGGGCTGCTCGGCAAAGAAAAGTCCTATCCAGTTCAATTGTCAGGCGGAGAACAACAACGCGTCGGTATTGCCAGAGCGATTATCGGTCGTCCGCAACTGATCATCGCAGACGAGCCGACTGGAAACCTCGACAAGGAACTCGGCGACGAAATCATGGGTATATTCAAACGACTGGTTCAATACGACACCACGATCATTGTTGCGACACATGATCGACATCACTATGTCGGGCAGGATTATCTTGTGTTCGAATTGCGAAATGGCATGCTGCTACCCCGCTGAGGGAACACTACCGAAATGAACAGGTTCTTGTTTCTACACCTGCGAACATTGGTATCTTGTCTCGGCAGAATGTGGCGAGCGCGTCTGGCCACTTTGTTCACAGTTGCGTCGGTCGGCATCGTCCTGTCTTTGCCGCTCGGGTTGTACACGCTGTCAGTCAATTTGAAATCAGCGACCGAATTTGTGAAGAGTACACCGGAAATCACACTTTACGTGTCAAGAAACGCCTCAGCAGATTCAATCACTGAACTGCGCTCGAGTATCCAGCAATTACCCGACGTCAGTCAGGTAAGTGTCATTACAGCCGATGAAGCGTTGGAAGAATTCAAAGCGATTACTGGAATCGAATCCATCATTGAGTATGTTCCCGAAAATCCGCTACCCACGGTATTAATTGTTCAGCCACCGAAATCAATTTCCAGTCCAAACGATTTTCAGCAACTGGCGACCGCGCTGAGGGAACTTGAACTGGTTGACGCAGTGGAAGTCGACTTTGAGTGGCTCAGAAGGTTTTATTCGATTATTGGACTGGTGAATATAGTTTTTACAATAGTATCCGTTCTGCTTATATCAGCAGCGGTACTGCTGATCTGCAATACCACCAGATTGTCAATATCCAGCCGGCAGGATGAGATCATGGTGATTGATCAGATCGGTGGAACACAATCGTTCATTCGTCGTCCTTTTGTGTATATCGCTGTAATGCAGAGCCTGCTTGGTGTAGCAATTGCTGCTACGATTATTGAAGTAATTCGCCTGACACTGGAACCGTATGTCGCTCAATTGGCGGACCTTTATGCCAGCCCTTTTCGGCTCACCGGACTGACATGGCAGCTGTGGCTGACGATCACTCTGTCTGTTTGCGTCATAAGCTGGATCGCGTCAAGAATCACCGTCAAAATCTGCTTGTTCAGGCTAGCCGCGTCAAAAAACTGACATACCTGTTGAATTTTGTCAAAGTATCCCCACATCAAGGAGAAGCAAAAGAAGTGTTCAAAGAAATTGTGTTAGCACTCTCTTGCAAAGAGTGCTAATTTGTGGTATAAAATGGAGTAATGGAAAAAGTGAATTCAGTATCCAATATGCAACAGAATTTCCCAGTATCGACTAATTTTCAGGGCGGCAATTTATCGTCATATCTGGCTTCCGTCAATGCCCAGCCAATCCTGACTGCTGAACAGGAGCGGGAACTGGCCACGCGATATATTGAAGACAACGATCTGGATTCAGCACGACAACTGGTGCTGTCTCATCTGAGATTTGTGGTTCGAGTCGCCCGGGGATTTGCAGGATACGGCATACCCCTTGGCGATCTGATTCAGGAAGGCAACATCGGACTCATGAAAGCGGTCAAACGGTATGAGCCCGACCGCAATGTACGACTTGTATCATTTGCGGTGCACTGGATCAAAGCAGAAATCTACGATTTCATTCTGAAAAACTGGAAAATCGTTCGTATTGCTACAACCAAGGCTCACAGAAAGCTCTTCTTCAATCTCCGCAAACATCGCGCAAGCCTGGAGGCAATGAGCGAAGCGGAAATAGAAAAACTTTCGAGCGATCTGGACGTGCCCGTTGAAACGGTCCGGGAAATGGAAATCCGAATGAACGGAACGGCCGTTTCGTTCGACGGAGATCCCGAAGAATCGGACAGCGAAGAGACATTCAGCGCACCGTCTGCCTATATCGGCGACATGCGCTACAATCCTGAGAGCATCTACGAAAGCAATTTCGATGAATCACAGCGAAGTGAGCAACTCAAGCAAGCCCTTGGCTCGCTTGATGAGCGAAGCAGAGACATTATCGTCAAAAGATGGCTCAGCGACAGTAAACAGACTTTACAGGACCTCGCCTCCAAATACGGGGTGAGTGCGGAGCGAATCCGCCAGATTGAAGAAAAAGCGATGCGGATAATGCGAGAGCAGATCAGCAACGCCGAACCGGCCTACTAATTGTTTCTTTCCTCTTTCTCCATCCGCATCGCAAGAGCAATGCGGGTGGACTATTTTTAGTGCTCATATCTAATAGTCACAAATTGATTAATACCAAGGTTTCATTGAATTTGAAGTGGATTAGATCGAAGGACCCGTAGAATTAGATTGAAACCTACACGGGCGGTAAAGAACGCTAAAATCACTAAGCTATAAAAACTAGAATCTGGACGCGGCCCTGTAGGAAAGGCTTCAATTATTGGTGCGAAAGACTGTTCTACCAGCAAGGTAAGTACATCCAAAGTAAAGAAACAGATAGCAAGACCCTACATAGTTTTGTAGGAAAGCATGCACGCCATGATGCAGTTGTAAATATTGATGATCACAGGGGGTATAAAGGACAGCCTTATAAGGCTGTTAAATTCTGTGTGACCCAGTTCGTTAATATCCAAGAAAGCCCGTACTAACGGGATTGAATTTTACTGGGTTTTGTTAAAAAGTGGTTGTCATGGCACTTATCACTGTATAAGTGAGAAACGCTTGAACCGCTATGTCGAAGAATATTCTAGTCGCTATGACATCCGTGAACTTAACACACCCGCCCAAAGGGTTTCTTTTTTCAAAGATATGGAAAGCAAGTGTCTTACATACCGAAAAACTAGTTGCGTAAAAGGGAATGGACTGTGAGTGCTGAAAAACAACAGCTAGAAGTTGACTAAATTTATGAGGCGTTAAAAGGCCTTGCTGCCTGATTTATAAAAACTGATGTCAATAAATATGCACTTATGCATAACTACGAAGTAGTAGCCTGTTTTTATACAAGCAAGGACGCAATGAAAGCTAACCGAAAAATTATTGGAGGAAAGCATTTTTCTGTCCAGCAAGTGACTGACAAATCTGTGAATTTAGGATATTACTCTCATGTCGGCCTTCTCGCGTCAGTTTAATTGGGCCGAGGGACTTATCTAGCAGGTTGCAATTATCGCAAGTGATGCAGAAGACTCAAATCAAGATTGGGCGAAGGAAGTGCATTCACCTCCTTTTACGACTTTACGACCTGACCATGTGTAGTGTCAGATTTATATTCCAACCTCACATGGGTGTTTTTGTTAAGACTCATCCAGTAACTGCTTCTTCCTTGAATTGTATTCTTCTTCGGATATTCCCCCTTTTTCCTTTAGGTCGTAGAGTTTTTCCAGTTCAGCGGCGGCATTGGTTGTAGATTGAGTTTTACTTGGTTCTATAAAACACCAAACCAAGGCAATCAGCCAACCCACTCCGAAAAACAATCCCCCAAGAATACTGACCAAAATGATCGGTATTTTATGTGGATGGTTTTTCTTGATTGCTATGATTACCGGAAGAAAAAATAGTGGTAACAACACTAACAGTATGACCAACGGTATGATTATTTCCACAATTGCACTCCCTCCAGAATCACCATTTTCATAAACATCTGCATACTCCTTAGGTCAAAGACCGCCGCGAATTAAAACCAGCTCCTATTTTTGAGAGATTAATCTCGGTTACATCGCGGTACACCACTTATATATGCACTTACATGCATATTATTGATCAGTTTTAAATGAGGTATTCAAAATTTTCAATAGCTGCGGAAGATTTACGAGTCTGACCAGTATAAAAATTGGAACGCTCAACACTTTCCATTCTCTTTTTGAGCATAATTGGTTAGGAGCAACAGGCCGGATTGCCGACAATTTAAATTGTAACAACTCTAAATCATCTTTCGTTGTAGCGGTTTTCTACAACTCCGAGACTTCAGCTCGCAATCCTGATAATTGTACCGATATGCATAACACCCCGACGATGTGGGATATGATAAGAGTTGCCGTCATCGCTTTGTAACCCAAAACTGAAATTAACAACAATTATTGGACCTTACCAAATTCCTTCACTTTGCTTTTTAGTGCCTTGAACCGATTCTGCAACCGGCTTGAATTAATTTCATCCATGATGAACTCCTGGAATATTCCGAAGAACACCATGAACAAACCGAGAAAACAATGTTCCCTGTAGAGTGAGAGTGATCGGCACACCGGTCCAGACTTTTTGCCACCACATTCGCCGAAGGAGCATGCTGGCGGCCCTGGAACCGACGCACCTGTCTACCCGACTTGAAGTGCAATTTATGCATTCACTATTGTCCTGTGCGACAGGTGAGATGTCACTATCTTGATGATTTATGACCATAACCGCCATTGTGCAGCGGGCAGGGCATTCGACTTCGTTGTAATGCATTGATACTTTTCTCACTTGTTTCGCTGTTAATTGACAACCTGCTAGAATTGCCATCAACTCTGAAACGTTCGATTAATATTTAAAGTAGCTTTTACAGTGTTTATCACCATTGAGTATGTGAATAGTGCTACGCGGGAGTGGTTTTCTCTGGATCTTCAGTTGTCTTGATCATGGCGAGATATTTATGGGCTAATCGATTATTGCGGAAACCGTTTTTTTTCTGCACGCATTGTAATATGCATATTTGCCCCGAATGCACATAATTTCCAATAGCGAGGGCACACGTGTGCCCAATTAATTCACAACCACCTCGCATGTGCGAGACTTCCGTCTAAAGCCCGGCCAGCGGAGCAACTCGATTTAAGCCATCGCATCCGCTAAATTTTCAAACTGTCCATGAATTCGTAAAGATTGACCCGTTTCCGATCTAATTTGTACTTATGCATAATACACTCGCAATTAAAATCAGCCGTTCTATGTTAGAAAGTAAAATCTATATTTTCGATTTCGTCAACCATTAAGCGATTCTTCGCAAATTATTTCATATGACTAATCCGCGAGCAGATCACCTGCTCAGGCTGCAAGCAGCAACTCTATAAGCGCTTTTTGCGCATGCAGCCTATTCTCGGCTTCCAGCCAGACTGCACTTTGTGGTCCGTCAATAACCTCCGCCTGCACCTCCAAGCCCCGATATGCTGGCAGACAATGTAGGAAAATTGCGTCTTCAGCTGCGTTTCCCATCAATGAAGATGTAACCTGCATTGACTCAAACGCGGCAAGTTTCTCCGTTTTTTCATCTTCCTGACCCATGCTCAACCAAGTATCGGTTACAACTACATCTACACCCTGCACCGCTTCAATTGGATTCGAACAAACCTGAATCCGGCTGAAGTCGCAGTCTTTGATCAGGCTGGGGTTCGGAGCATACCCTGGCGGTGTGGAAATACGTAACTCAATGTCCAACAAAGATGCAGCAATCGCCCAAGTGACGCACATGTTGTTCCCGTCGCCGACCCAAGCCACGGAACATCCATCCATACCTCCCTTGACTTCCTGAATCGTCTGCAGATCGGCCAAAAGCTGACATGGGTGATAAGCATCACTGAGCCCGTTAACGACAGGTACAGTGGAAAATTTCGCGTAGGTTTCAGCAGTATCGTGTATTCCAGTCCGGGTGACAATCAGATCAACCATTGAAGACAGGACACGCGCTGTATCTGCCGCAGACTCTCCGCGTTTCATCTGTGTATCTCCGGGGGCAAGAAATATTGCATTTCCACCCAGTTGATAGGCCGCGGTCTCAAAAGAAATTCGAGTTCTGGTCGAGGACTTTTCAAAAACCAACGCAACGGTTTTATTCTGCATGATCTGTGGACATGCAAGATTCTGATGCCACATCGACTTGAGTTCAATCGCCCGTTCAATCAACGATCGAATTTCTCGAGCTTGAAGGTCGCTGAGATTTAGAAAATGCCTTGCCATGACTGTCGATTTTCGACTGATCCGAATAAAAAACACAGACCGGCACTTAAGCCGGTCTGTGAGCTAGATGAATTTCAGTCGCTGATGAATTGAATCGTTCAAAACATCCCAAAATGTGCGACCGAGCCAGTAACCATGAAAAACAACATGGGTATGGACAGCATCGTGTTTGTTCGCGACGCCAGCAATGCGACTCGCGCGGCTTTTGCTTTCGCCTCATCAGATGCCTGGACGATTCCCAGCACTTTTTTCTGATTCGGCCAGATCAGCACCCAAACGTTGAATAGCATGATCGTTCCGAGCCACGCACCAATACCAAGATACGCATGCGATCCCTGAAGGATGAAAGCATCCATGAAAGTGCCCGATCGGGCAAGATAGTAAGCACCTGTCAGCCAGGTCGCTACTGCTGCCCAACGAAACCACAGCAATGCTCTCGGGGCAATGTGTTTTGTGATACCGGGCGCGGTACCATCAGCTTTGGCAGCCGCCAGACCCGGCACCTGCACAAAATTAAAGTAATAAAGCAATCCCACCCAAGTTACGCCAGCGAGAATATGCAACCACCGGTCAATCAATAAATCATTTCTAAATAAATTTCTAAATAATTCAATTAATAAATCCAATAAAACCATTTTTTTACCTATCGATTCAGATCATTCAGTTTCAAAATTTGTACTGTTTACATTGCACCGGCGGAGAGGAATCCGCTGGCGAACAAGTAAAGAATCACAGTCAGTACCAATCCTGAAATGATCGTACCGGCTATAGAGTCAAGCGGGTTTTTCATTATGAGCTCTCCAATAAAAACTAAGACTGTTTCAAGCCTTCAATTCAATCCCCTTATGATAGTTCACAGCGTCAGACAATTTCAATCTGTGTCCTGATTCAAATATATGACGAGATGGGCTCCTCCACTTCAATTGAGCAACGAATATCTGTGTGCAAATTTCTCAGGGCTGGAGGGAAAATGTAAGTCCCTCATTCGGAAAGCAGTAAATATGACTGCAACCTGAACTGATCATCATGGGTTGTCGAGCCTTGCAACATTACGGGAGTTCCTGTATGAGACAATCGGGCGCCTGGTAATAGTTGTATTGGTGCTGATAATCGCTTTCCGGTTATCGATCTCTGAGGCTCGGAGAGACTTTCAGCCTTGATCTGATTTATATTTCTCATCGCTCGGGTCGGATCAAATGATGCCTGCCGGTGATGTCAAATCGCCACACCACCCGATACAACATTGCTAAAGACAGTTGTAACCTGATCTCGCACCCGAAATATGAACCGCCTTTATGGCATAATTTGTTTCCCGTGTCTGACTTGAACTCGTCACGACGTCTGTTCAAATTGCTAACCGAATATGTCTAAGAAAATCGTACTCGCTTATTCTGGCGGATTGGATACATCTGTCATCCTACGCTGGCTTCAGACAGCTCGCGGCTATGACGTCGTACCGTTTACCGCCGATATTGGTCAAAATGAAGATCTCGACGCGATCGAAAAGAAAGCGGCACAACTCGGTTGCAAGGAGATTTTCGTTGAAAACCTGACCGAAGAGTTCGTCCGCGACTACGTCTACCCGATGTTTCGCGTCAACGCGCTATACGAGGGTGAGTACCTTCTCGGCACATCCATCGCACGCCCGCTGATAGCTGCACATCTTGTTTCAATTGCAAAACAAACTGGAGCTGATGCGATCGCGCATGGTGCAACCGGTAAGGGGAATGATCAAATCCGGTTTGAACTCGGAGCATACGCGATGATGCCCGACGTCAAGATAGTCTCACCATGGCGTGAATGGGATTTTCAGTCCAGAGAGGATCTGCTTGAGTACGCTGAACAACACGGGATCGCCGTCGACAGGCGCGCAAGTGGAAAAGCGGATTACTCGATCGACGCGAATATTCTGCATATCTCCTATGAGGGCGGAGAACTTGAAGACCCTTGGGCGGAACCATCCCCAAAAATGTGGAAGTGGACGAAAAATCTTGAAGATGCGCCTGATGAACCGCAGGATGTCGAAATCGAATTTGTGACCGGTGACGCAGTTGCCGTAAACGGTAATTCGGGCTCGCCGGCGGCAATTCTGTCGACTCTGAATGATCTGGGAGCCCAACATGGCATCGGCCGCATCGACATTGTCGAAAACCGCTATATCGGCATGAAATCCAGGGGCTGCTACGAAACACCCGGAGGAACAATACTGATCAAAGCCCATCGAGCAATGGAATCGATCACGATGGATAGAGAAGTCGTCCACCTGATGCATGACCTGATGCCCCGCTACGCGAAACTGGTGTACAACGGTTTGTGGTGGAGCCCCGAAAGAGTTGCACTTCAAAAAATAATCGATGAGAACCAGCGTCATGTCAATGGCAAGGTTCGCTTGCGGCTGTACAAAGGTAACGTCATTGTCACAGGAAGAAAATCCGATGCTCATTCCATGTATGATGAAACAATTGTTTCCTTTGACGACGAAAGCGGCGCATATGATCAGTCGCATGCAGAAGGATTTATCAAACTGAATGCCTTACGCCTGCGAGTCGCTGCCGCTCGAGGCAGAAAATTTTAAACGTACAAACCTCGCATCGTTGTTGTGTCGCATTCGACCGAATTCGTTCAACAAGATACCGTTTCGGTTATCGTTCCCGTACGGAACGAACCACCGGAAATTCTCCGACAGATTAATCACTTGGTCAATCTGGAAGGCGTACTCGAAGTAATCGTTGTGGACGCAGGTGAACATCAACTGCAGGAGGAATTGTCTGATGTCTTACATCCTTCGATCACCGTGATCAGTTCTGATACTGCAGGGCGCGCCGCTCAAATGAATCTCGGTAGCTCGCACGCATCAGGCCGAATCTTGTGGTTTCTGCATGCTGATACATCGGTACCCGTTGATGCAGCAAGAATGATTTCGGAATCTGTAACCGACAGTCATCCCTGGGGACGATTCGATGTGCAATTTCGCAGTTCCGCCGCACTCATGCGGCTCGTAGCCAGAATGATGAATCTGCGATCTGCACTGACCGGCATCTGTACCGGTGACCAAGCCATTTTTGTAGATCACAGCGTATTCGTACAGGTCGGTGGCTATGCACAGATCGCCATCATGGAAGATGTCGCTTTGTCGCGAAAATTAAAGTCGCGCGGTTCAATGGTGAGAATTCGCACACGGGTTGAAACATCAGCCCGACGATGGGAAAACTACGGTCACATTCGCACCATCACGCTGATGTGGGTGATGCGGCTGCTTTACTGGGCGGGTGTCTCGCCTACCCGACTAGCCAGACTGTACAGGCAGGCACGCTGATGGACCGACCAACCTTGGTTCTTTTCACCAAGGCTCCCCTACCCGGACACGTCAAGACTCGCTTTTTGCCGCACACAACGGCCGAAATTGCAGCTGCTATTGCATTTGAGATGATCGAGGACACGCTCTCAATGGCCAGTACCTGCTGGCCGGGACCAGTCAGATTGCTGATCAGTCCCAA
Source organism: Arenicellales bacterium (assembly GCA_951813075.1). Lineage (GTDB taxonomy): Bacteria > Pseudomonadota > Gammaproteobacteria > Arenicellales > JAJDZL01 > JAJDZL01. Next base: position 1,571,455 of record OX638343.1, read on the forward strand.
CAGCGACCATACGCAGCTGATCGAATTGGCAGTCAGATATAATGCAGTTGTAGGCATCCAATCTCGGGGTGATCTCGGTCAAAAAATGCAGTCCGCAATCTGCAACGGACTCGAAACTTCGACTGCTGTCGCCATAATGGGCTGTGATATTCCATCGGTCACTGCTAGTATCCTTGGATACGCGTTTGAATCTCTTTCAAATGGAGCGAATGTAATTGGACCCAGCGCAGACGGTGGTTTTTACCTGATCGGGACACAACAGTGCGTGCCGGGCATGCTTGATAAAATCACATGGAGTACCAATACAGTTCTGCAGTCAGTCTTGTCAAATTCAACAAAACTGGGATTCAGCTTCGATGTCTTGCTTCCATGCTTGAACGATGTGGACAGTTGGCAGGATTTTAAATTCCTGGCGAGCATTGTTCCAAAATACCGCAAATTCCTCGACGTATCCGAAAAACAGCAAGATTCGGTATAAGGGTCCAATAAGTGAGTTCGAAATTTTCTTCAATCAGGGCAACCTGGAAAAACACGAGACTGCCAAAACTCGGTCTGTCTGACTCATCGACGATCACGTCGATCATATTGAAAAACCGAATCCAAATGCTGCGAGTGTCATCTGCATGGGTCCTGGTTCTGATCCTCAAAGCGATCGGATTTCTGCCCAGACGGATCAGCCTCATGCTGGGTGTAGTCGCTGGCTGGCTGTTGATTTCTATGAACAGGAAGCGACGCAAAATTGTCCAAAAAAACCTTGAGATCTGTTTCCCGCACTGGCCTGTTGAAAAACGGCGACTCGTCGCTCGACAGCATTTCAGACACTTCGGTCAGGCAATTGTTGATTTGGGCATGATCTGGTCCGCCAGCAAAGAACGTTTGAATCGATGGGTGAATCTCACCGGACTGGATCATTGCCTGCGCGCACAAAATGATGGACACCCGGTGATTCTTATCACACCGCACGTAATTGCGGTTGATATGGCGGCTGTCATACTCTCGCAGCACATACCGCTTTGCACCATCATGAAAGACTTGCGAAATCCGGTTTTCAACGAACAAGTAATCGCCGGGCGGACACGTTTCAACCTCAAGCTTTTCAAACGTGCAGGTGGGATCGGACGTATGGTGCGAAACCTTCGACGAAATGTCAATTGCTACTATATTCCGGACGAAGACCTGGGTTCGAAGAATTCGGTATTCGTTCCGTTCTTCGGTGTTCAAACCGCTACATTATCCACGCTTGACCGAATGGTTCGGTTGACAGATGCTGTGGTTATGCCGACACATGCATATCTTGATCCTGTTACCGGTCAATACGACATAACGATAAAACCGCCTCTGGCTGGTTTCCCGACCGAAAACGAGCAGGTCAATGCACGACTCATGAATTCAGCATTTGAAGATGTCATCGACGCCGCGCCCGAGCAATATATGTGGACCCTTCGATGGTTCAAGACCCGACCTGACAATGTACCGCCACTATACTGAACTTCGATTGAAGCATAAAATTTTTGGTTTCCTCGGTTCGCTGTTTTGGTACTGTTCGGCCAAATTGCCGAAAAGACTGCGTTGGCACCTCGGCGGAGCATTGGGTACCGCGCTGTTTATGTTGCACCGAAATAGAAAGTCGGTCGTCATACGTAATCTCGAGTTGTGCTTCCCTGAAGTCTCTGCGGAAAATCGCAATCGAACAGCGCTCGAGGCTTTTCGCTATGCCGGACGCGGTGTTCTCAGTTGGGGGTTCGCGCTTTTCGCCCGACAACGACGAATCCAGAAGGAAGTCGAGTGGCATGGACGTGAAACACTGAAAACCCATTTGGACACGGGCGAACCACTAATCCTGCTTTGCCCTCACTTTGTCACACCAATGCTGACGTTACGCTCAATCGGCGAACTCTCACCAGTAGTTGCAATGTATGAGCCGCCCAAGAATCCCATTTTCGATATGGGTTATCACTGTGCACTGACCGATCAACAGAGTTCGTTCGGCTGGTTGAATTGGTTATATAAAAAACGGGGTGGCCATCAAATCACCATGTGCTCTTCAAAAGGTAGCATGCGCCCATTTTTCAATGCAATGAAAAACGGAATTCCTTTCTTCTTCCTGCCAGACCAAAATGCAAAAAATCCTAAACATACAGTATTTGTTCCTTTTTTCGGTGTACCCGCAGCAACGTACACCTCACTGTCGAGATTCATAAAATACAAGACGCCACGAGTTTATTTGTGCTTTTCAGTCATCAAACCCGGCGGCAGAGGTTATGAACTGCTCACAGAACTATTACCGGAAGATTTCTTCGTCGGCGATGAGACTCAAGATGCTGAGCGATTGAATGCTACAGTCGAGAAACTCATTCGAAAAGCACCGGAACAGTATTTCTGGCTGCATCGGAGGTTCAAGGCGCGCCCAGCGGGTGAACCACCGATTTATTGAGAATTGATCAATCTCGCCAGTATCTCGGTGTCAGCAGAATCAGCAACGTCAGAAGTTCCAATCTACCAAGCAACATGGTAAATGCCAGCACCCACTTGGATGCAGACGAAAGTTCCGCGTAGTTCTTAGCTGCTGCACCCAACGCGGGACCCAGATTGTTGAGACAGGCGGTCACAGTCGAATAAGCCGTTACCATGTCGAGTCCGGTCGCCATCAGCACCAGTGCAAGAATCACGAAACTGACCACATATAGCACGAAAAAGCCCCATACCGCATTGATGACGCGGTCGTGTACGGGTGCCTGATTCATTCGAATGGGAAAAACAGCATCTGGATGGATCAATTGAAGAATCTCTCGTCGACCCTGCTTGAATAACAAAATAATACGAAAGACTTTGACACCCCCAGCTGTTGATCCAGTGCAGCCGCCGATGATGCTTGCGGCTAACAACAATGCTGGTAAGAAAAGTGGCCACGAAGAAAAATCAGTGGTCGTGAATCCAGAAGTTGTAGCAATTGATACGGCTTGGAATAACCCATGTTTAATGGTGACTGATGTACTCTCGTATCGGTCGAAAGCCAAAACCAGAACTACTACGACCGTCAGGGTCGTGATCAACAGCAACCACAGATACGTCCGAAGTTCAGCATCTCTGAGATACTGCCGAAAACTTGACTGATCAGCGAATGTCGAAGTGCGGAACAGGTCTCTCTTGGAACGCCTGTCTTCGATGCGCGCACGAACTGCGCGTAATATTCGGAAAAATGAAGATCTACTCAGAACGCGAAAGTGAAGTGCGAAATTGATTCCCGATAGAATCATGAACACGATGGCGACATATAAAATAGCGTCATTCTCAAAAAACGCAAAACTCGCATCGTGAGTAGAAAATCCGCCAATAGCGATGGTCGAGAAACTGTGCGCGATGGCGTCGAAAGGTGTCATGCCCGCGAACCAATAGGCTAGTGCGCAAATCACGGTGAGACCAAGATAGATGTACCAAAGTGCCTTGGCCGTTTCCTTGATTCTCGGGGTCAGCTTGGTGTTCCTCATTGCACCGGGCATTTCAGCTCGATACAGTTGCATACCACCTATACCCAACATCGGAATTATCGCAACCGCTAACACGATGATGCCCATACCACCCAGCCATTGCAGCTGCTGTCGATAATATAGTACTGATTTCGGAAGGTTGTCCAACCCCGTCAGCACCGTTGCGCCTGTCGTTGTCAATCCGGACATCGATTCGAAAAACGCATCTGTAAACCCGATGTGCAAGTCTTCCGAAAGCAGAAATGGCAACGTACCGGCGACCGCCAGCGAAATCCAGTATGCTGCGACGGTCAGAAACCCCTCACGCGGTCCTAGTTGCGTGGGTTTGTTGCGAACTGGAAACCAGATGACCACGCCGGCGGCGAGTATGACCGTGAATGAGACGAGAAATGCAGCAAATGAACCGTCACCGTAGTAGAAAGATATGGCAAGTGGAGGAATCAGCGATATGCTAAACATCGCAAACAAAATGCCGACAACCTTTAGTACCGCCTCGTAGTGCATGAATTCTGGTGCTGGTCAATCAGTGTCGAATTGGATTTTGTTTTACCACAGCGGTCCAGGCTCGAACAATTTCTGCACTTGTTCAATCTGCCTTTGCTTGTCACCTTTGTCGACGATAAACAGAATCACATGATCCTCATCCTCAATCACGATATTGCTGTGAGCGATCAGTACCTCATTCCTACGCAAGATTGCGCCGACCATTGTTCCTTCCGGCAATTTGAGTTCACCGATAGTACGCCCGACTACCTTGGAGTCCGATTCTGAACCGTGTACTACAATCTCGATCGCTTCAGCAGCTCCGCGACGTAGTGAATGGACCGCAACCATATCGCCTTTGCGTATGTCCTGTAAGAGTGCGCTGATCGTAAGAAGACTGGGCGAGATGACACTATCGATTCCAGTATTTTCAAGCAAGCCGGCATATGCTGAATTGTTGATCAGCGCCATCGTTCGCTTTGCCCCAAGCTGTTTCGCCATCATCGCAGACAGAATGTTGACTTCATCGTCGTTGGTAACAGAACAGAAAACATCTGCCGACTCAATGTTTTCTCTGAGCATCAAATCCTTGTCTGTCGCATTCCCATAAACTACGGTAATGTTTTCGACAAGCTCGTGCGATACTTCCATCGCTCGCTTGTGGTTGTACTCAATCAGTTTGACTTTCCATTGTGCCTGCTCCATCTCGCGTGCGAGCCGCGTACCTATATTACCGGCGCCGACGAGCATCACTCGCTTTCCGAAGGATGCCTCAACCGAGCGTAACTCTGTCATTATGTTGGTTATGTGTTCGGGTGCCGCAACAAAAAATACTTCATCCTTAGGCTGTATGACTGTATCTCTTTTCGGAATTATGGGCCTGTCTTGACGATAGATCGCGGCCACTCGGGAATCAATCATGGGCAAATGCTCGCGAAGTTCCTCAATTCGATGACCGACAAGTTTTCCGCCCTGATCGGCACGAATCGCAACCAGCTGAATTTTTCCGCCGGCAAACTCGACAATCTGAAGCGCGCCTGGCTGACTGATCAGGCGCATGATCTGACGGGTCACCAACTGCTCCGGGCTGAAAATTGAATCGATTGGAATTTTCTTTGAGTCAGCCTCGCAACCAAACAGCTCATCCTTGCGTTTATGAAATTCCGGATTGCGTAACCGAGCTATGACTGTCGGACGACTCCCCAACATGTGAGCCAATTGACAGACTAGAATGTTTGTGTCATCGTTATCGGTAACTGCGAGCACCATATCCGCGTCAACAATATCCGCTTCGTCCAGCGTCTTGGGATCCGTTGCTGTTCCGCGAATAATCTTGATATCGAGATTCTCAAGTTTCTGACCAAGTACTGCCTCGTCCCGGTCAATGAGGGTAATATCATTTTCTTCGTAGGACAGTGTCTCTGCGACGCTTGAACCTACGGCGCCCGCACCAAATATCACGATTTTTTTCACGAGGAACCGTCCGGATTGTTTTTGGTGCTTCCGAGTCCTGGGCCCAATTCAATTCCATGTTCCCTCAACTTCCGAAACAGGCTTGTCCGATGAAGCCCCGTCATCTCCGCGAGGTCCGAATAACTATTGAACCGTTTCAGATTGCGCAGCAGGTAGGCGCGTTCAAAATGAGCTCTCGCTTCTCTTAATGGTAACGAGTAGAAAAATTCATCACCACTATCAGACAAATTTTGTTGTAGTGGAACGGCCCGCGCGACCAACAATGGCTTGACATCAATGTCCGACACAGTTTCATTGCCACCACCCGCAAGAACCTGCCGCAGGACACTGATCAATTCCGGTAGATTTCCTCCCCACGAGTGGTTGCGCATGCAGTTCAGCGCCGCAGTAGAAAACTGTTTGTAGCGGAGATTTTCCGACTGATTCAGAAAATCGGTGAAATATCCGACCAACTCCGGGATATCCTCCGTGTATTCGCGCAACGCCGGAACGTGTACCGTTATTTCTGCAATTCGATTCAGAATCTCAGGTCTGAATCGACCACTTTCGACGGCAGTGTCGATGGTATCGCAAACTGTTGCGATGATTCGCGGTGCATCTGCAGCGGAGCTTTCCCCCGACATCGCAGATAATGCACTAACGACACCCAGAAGTATATTCTGACGATGCCCTCCATAGGTATGAATATCTGGAATCAATATCGTCCCGTTCTTCGCTTCTGCTATCAAGTCGGAGACTTCGGGGTTCTCATCATCTATCTGCAGCCAGTCAAGCTCAATAAAGGGGACTTCTTCGTCATAATTTTTATCGTGAATCATTCGTGCAACGGTACGTTTCCCACTTCCGATCGGTCCGACAACCAGAACATTTGCATTAGTAGAGGCTACAACCTCAATTTGCTGACGCAACGATTGCATGCGCTTGCTGGTTCCGACCAGATGCAGATCGACCCTGTCATTAGCAACAGGTTTTTTCTTGTCAGATTTCACACTACCGGACTTGACCGCATTACGCAGCGTGATCTCAAGCCGGCCAGCCGATACGGGCTTTTCCAGATAGTCGTATGCTCCCAACCGAACAGACTCGACGGCTACTTGGGCAGAACCATGTGCAGACATCATAACCACAGGCGTGTCGAAACCACTTTGCTGTCCCCACTCTTTCAATAGCGTTATCCCGTCTTTCCCAGGCAGCCAGATATCAAGCAAGATTGCGTCAAATCGGTTTAATCTTACAGCCGAACTTGCTGCGAACGCATCATGCACAGTCGTTACAGCGTAGCCGTAATCCTCGAGAATATCTGCGACCAGCTCGCGAATGTCGAGCTCGTCATCGACGACCAGAATGTGGGCTCTACCTGCTATCATAATTGAGCACTATACGGTAAATAACCATTGAAAAGGTTCAACCACTCACGTAGGAATGACCCAACTTCAGCATGATGGTGATTTCGGCTCCGCCATCAGGGTTATTTGCCACTTCAATCTCACCACCATGTTCGTCAATGATCTTTTTGACGATACTTAAACCCAGCCCCGACCCTTTGTCGGGTTTCGTCGATTCAAACAGTCCAAAAGCATTATCCAGCATTGTCTGATTGAATCCTGGTCCGTTGTCGACAAACTTCAATTTAATGGAGTCCGGTTCAATAAATTTCGTTTCTATCCTGATGATCAGTTTTTCGCAATCCCGACCGGCATCTCTGGCGTTGATCAGGACATTATTCATCACCTGCAACATCAAACTGGGGTCGGCTTTGATAGGCGGTAAATCGGGAGCAAAATCCTTTTCAACCTGTACGCGGTCGTCGCCATCGAAGTGGAAAATGATTGAATCACTGATCAGTTCGTTGATATCAAATGGTTCGACGTAGAAATCTTCGGGTAGATTTGCATATTCTTTCATACTCTTCGCAATTCTTATCAGCGCATCTAACTGTCGGTCAATTGCTTTAAATGCCCGTTCCAATGTACGACTGACATCGTCAGACAGATTTGTGTCAGTCTTGACCTTGATCCTGTCAACTGCCAAACGAATCGGTTGCAGTGGATTGAGCAGTTCATGCGAATACTTCTTTGCCACTTCCGTCCACGCCTCAAACCGTTGGGCCTGCACAAGATCCGTGATGTCTTCAATCACAACGACGTAGCTCACAAGCTCCTTCTTCTCAGCTTGGATTCGCGTCGCGCTGTAGGTAAGAATTTTTGCTCCCTGCTCGGAATTGATCGCGACGCTACCGTTCCATTCATTTTGGTCAGCGAGAATGCCATTCTGGATTGGCGACAGCAACGGTTCTAGTTGCGGGTAACTTTTTATCGCTCCTTCAAGTGAACGATTCTTGAACCGCTCGACACTGATATCCAATATCGAAGCCGCAGCCAAATTGATACTACTCGCTGATGTTGTGTTATCGATAAAAATCACACCCGAAGACAGATTCTGCAAAACCACCTCCAGAAAAGAACGTTGCTCCTCAATCTTTTCCTGTGAAGTTTTGATTTTCTTCGTCATGTTATTGAATGACTCGACCAGTCCGCCCAAATCATCTTTAGTCGTAACGGGCAACAGTCGCTCATAGTTACCCGCTGCGACCTCCCGCGTTCCCTCGGACAATGCCTGAATTGGCTGTACCAATCGGTTTGACACCTTCATCACAATCCAAATGGAAAATAGAAGCACCACCAACATTATTAAAGTGAGCGTCAAGAGGAAATTTATCTGTATCGGCTTGCGGAGAAAAATAAGTCGATTGTATCGTGCCTCAACTGCACTGATCTGCTCGGCCAGATTTTCCGAACTCTTGCTGAGTTTCTGAATGACCTGCAGATAATGATATGAACTCGAATCGACTCGGCGCACTGGAATAAGTAGTCTGAGCATCAGACCCTCGTCTGCGAGATTGAAAATTTCAATCGTTGGTTTTTTGTTCAACTTGTCTTCCCCTGACAGCATGCCTCCTATCAATTTGTTGGATGGGTTGAGTGGCACCAGCGACTCAACCCGAAGCGATTCTGCACTGGACGCGAGAATGCCTGTTGGACTGCCCGGGTCAGAAAAATAGGTAATCTCCTCGAAATCCCCTGAGATTCTAGCGTCAAAAACTATCCTTGGTATGTCATCAACATTATCAGTAGTTTTGAGTTGCTCCACATACTCAGTCAAATCCAACACGATTCTCTCCTTGAATACATCCAGGAAAGACTTCTGGAGCTGACTTGCTTCGGACACAGTATCCTTGACCTGCTTCTCAACCCAACCGGATATCAAACCCCGAATCGAAAAGTAGGTAAAGCAATAGATCACACCCAATGAAAGCAGTGCGACAACAGCGAAAGTCCTAAGGAACCTGATCGCGAGATGCGTTCCGGCGACACGAGCTTTCAACCGAACCCAGAATCGTCGTATGTAGATCGCAATGAAAGTTCCGAGAACCACAATGCTGATAGCATTGAGTAAATATATGAAGGCAAGATTGTCCTCGAAGTATTCGAGAGAAAAGGTACTGACAGCCGAGAACACCAGGGTAAGCAACACAGTGGCCATTGCCGCGAACGTCAATACAAGCGGCACGATTTGCTCGACTCTGGAACGAATTTCACTCATTACAGTTCAAACTCGATCCAGCCGCTGTTACGTTTCCACGAATTATTGAAATAAACCGTTGTACTGACCAACGACGGCAATTTTGATCGATCAAGAAAAATTCTGCACTTGCCGCGGTATCGAGCATCCGACTCGTCGGATTGTTTTTCAGGAACAACAATCTTGTAAGTTCGCTCGCTACCCACCGCGTCAAGGGCGGCAGAAAGACTATCGTAGACCCTGTCCAATTTTCTGTCAGATGATCTCACCGAATAACCGCGGAAGATATTTGAATTGCTGAGGGTGTAATCGATTTTAGTGTCGACAACAAGATCGTCCCAGAAATTTTCGCGGATTCGGTAAATTTTAACCTGCACTCTGATCGCTATATCGATATTGGACTGCAGGGCTTCAATCACATTCTCTGTCAGAGAAAGATCTGCTGCCATCGTAATCCTGAATTCACTGCCCTGGCGGGTTGCGTCGAAAAACGTGATCGAAAATCCAAACGTCGTCGGAGCATACAGCAGTGCAGCAAGTACTATCACCGCAAGGCTTGTTTTTTTCTTACGCGCCAACATCCGTTCCGATCCGAGTCCTATCATCAGCTTTATCGATGTCTCAAGACAGCATAAAAGAAACCATCTCCGGAATCCACACCCTGAAGACGTTGGTATCCATTGCCAGTGTGCAATCCAAGACTTTCCGGTAGCATTTGCGCCACAAATTCCGGATGCCGTTTCAAAACTTCCGAAACTTGCCCCTGATTTTCTTCACGCAGCACCGAGCACGTTGTATAGATCAGTTTCCCGTACTGGTTGAGTAACGGTAACAATGCCTCTAATAGATTAGACTGCACGGACACTAAATGTTCGATGTCCTCGGGTCGGCGGTGATGTTTGATATCGGGATGCTTGCTGATGATGCCCGTCGCGGAACACGGTGCATCAATCAAAATACGATCGAACAGCTTGCCATCCCACCATTTGTCGGGATGTGTGGCATCTGCTGCAATGACTGTCGCACTACGACCTGCCCGATGCAAATTGTCTGCAATTTCCATACATCGATCCTCATCAATATCGATTGCCGTGATGGATTCGAGATGAGGATAGAGCTCTAGCAAATGCAACAATTTTCCACCTGGTGCTGAACAGGCATCAAGAACGCGGTGACCAGGCTGGATGTCCATGAGCGGAGCAACCAACTGAGAAGCTGAATTCTGAACTGAAACCAGCGCTTGCGCGAATCCTGGCAATTGCTCGACATAAACCCGCTTTTGCAGACGAATTCCAAATGGAGACTCACTGTCAATAACTGCCGGGATATCGTGACTCGCAAGAATATCCAGATATTCTCCTACACTGCATTCGCTGGTATTCACACGAAGATACATTTCCGGTTTGGAATTATTCGCTTGGAGTATTTTACTCCAGTGCTCTGGCCACTGTTGCTTGAGCATGTCAATCATCCACACAGGATGTGAATATCTGACAGAATCATCCAACTGCGCCTGATCGCAGTGTTCATCCCGATTGCTCAGAAACTCGCGCATGACCGCATTTAGAAACGAACTGGCCCAAGACTTGCCAAGATCCTTGACCGCCCGAACAGTTTCATTGACGCAGGCATGCGACGGTACTCTGTTAAATTCCAACTGGTAGAGTCCAGTGAGAAGCAGACAATGCACGTCCCGATCCTTGCGTCTCAATGGTCGCGCCATGAGAGAGTCCGCATAGCTGTCCAGTAACCAATACCATCGGGTCACGCCGTTTACGATTTCCGCGATCAGTCGCTTGTCGGCTGCCGCATGACCCGACAATGCGGTGTCAAGTGTCCGATTCAACTGCTGTCCGCGGTGTACCACTTGCTCAATCGCCAGTGCGGCAGCGAGTCGGGGATTTTTCTTCAGCTGCCCTTTCAATTGAATACCGGCATTTCATTTTGAGTGAATTTAGACCCCTCAGTGATCGGATTACCCGCAAGAAAATCTCTGATCTGCATTCGGTTCTTGCCATCTCTTTGTACGATACTCAGGCCAACAGTGCCCTGCCTCGCTGACACCACGATCTGCTTCCGGGTGGACGAGACGACCGTGCCGGGTGCATCGTTTTGTGAGTCATTTTCGCAAACCTGCGCCTCCCAGATTCGGATTCTTCTACCCTGCAACCAACTGTGCGCTACGGGCCATGGGTTGCATGCGCGAATCTTGCAAACAATTGAGGTGGCTGAATTATCCCAATAAATAATTCCGTCGACAACGCTCATCTTTGTGGCATAAGTTGCTGAGTTCTCGTTCTGTGGGATTGCCTGTAGTTTCCGTTTCGCAATCGCCGGCAACACCCGCATCAACTCGGCTGCTCCTGCTTGAGCAACTCGATCTTCAAGTGACGCTGTCGTATCGTCATCAGCGATCGCAACTTTCGTCTGCGACAATATGCCGCCGGTATCGAGACCGGCGTCCATCTGCATGATGGTCACACCGGTCTCAGCATCTCCGGCCTCAATCGCACGGGCAACAGGCGCCGCGCCGCGCCAGCGCGGCAGCAACGATGCATGAACGTTCACACAGCCCAGCGGCGGTGCAGACAGCAGTTTTTCCGGAACGATCAATCCGAATGCAACAACGATAATCAGGTCCGGTCGATAAGAAAGTAAATTGTCAACTGTATCGCTGTCCAACCGAGCTGACTGAATAACCGGTATCGAGCAATCCAGCGCGAACGATTTGACGGCAGGTGCCGACAGCTTTTGCCCGCGTCCTTTCCTGCGGTCGGGCTGTGTCAGCACAGCGACTACATGTATGTCCGATTTGACCAGTCGCTCAATACACGGGATCGCGAACGTCGGCGTGCCGGCAAAGATAACTCGTAACGTCATTTGTGGTCTCTGGCAGCAACAATGCTTCAACCTGATCTCGGCCCAGCTAACTGCCTGCGGTCAGTCAGGCTCGAACTGGACTTTCCCGTCGGCGTAACTTGGCCGCTTTCTCGAATTGCTTTCTGATCCGCTGATTCTTCAATCGGGACAGATAGTCGGTGAATAATTTTCCAGTGAGATGGTCGATTTCGTGTTGTACGCAGACGGCAAAAATATCTTCGGCCTCCATTTCATAGTGCGCACCATCCAGATTCTGTGCGCGGAAACGAATCCATTTGCTCCGTTTGATCTCGGTGAAGTAGCCGGGAAACGACAGACAACCCTCCTCGATTAGCTGCTCGCCTTCCCGATCAATGATTTCCGGATTAATCAGAACCTTCAGATCATTCTTGTTTTCGGAAGTGTCGATTACCACAATACTATGGGGAATTCCGACCTGGATAGACGCAAGCCCGATACCTGGCGCTTCGTACATGGTATGCGCCATATCCTGAACATCCTGTCGGATCTCGTCGTTAAAGTCCACGACCGGTTGCGCAACCCTTCGAAGTCTTGGATCGGGATATATGAGAATTTTAAGTGCAGTCATATTAGTCTGGAACTGGCCGGGCCAAGCAATGAGGCCAGTTTATTGCGGTGCAAATTGTTGAATACACCTGTAATTATGCCAAATTTAGATTGAATTTGAACTGCGAATCACGACTACTGCTTGTAACGACTAGCCGGAAGACAACACATCCCACACGTAAAAATTCACATCGTGGCGCAAAATATCTGACAAACGATAAAATTTTATACATAATCGGCAATTGTCAGTAGCAGTCGCGCTGATTTATATAGGTTCAATCCGAAAACCGTTAAATTCCCGACTCGAAAATGCGAAACCTTGTAGTAGTTGAATCCCCCGCCAAGTCGAAGACCGTCGCGCGCTTTTTAAATGCCAAACAGCGCAGTTCGGGGCTAGAACCGCAAGAGTATGAAATTCTTGCCACCGGCGGTCATATCTACCACTCTGAGCATGTTGATGTAGATAACGATTTCGCACTCAGGTATGAACTGATTCCTGAAAAGACAAAGAATGTCGGCATGATCGTAAAGGCGATGCGGGACGCACAGCGCCTGTACCTGGCTACCGACCCCGATCGGGAAGGTGAAGCAATTGCAGCACACGTGCAGGATGTTCTCACAAAGCGCGGTGTACTGAAAAGTAAGCCGGTTCATCGGGTAGTTTTCCATGAGGTAACCGCAGAAGCGATAAACAGTGCTATTGCTGAGCCGGGTGAAGTATCTCGCAACCTTGTCCAAGCCCAGCAATCGCGTGAGGCACTCGATTACCTAGTCGGTTTCAATCTGTCTCCATTGCTGATTCGAAAACTGAGTACGTCTCATCTTTCCGCTGGACGGGTGCAGAGTCCGGCACTGCGACTCATCGTTGAACGACAAAGAGAAATCCAGATGTTCCGACCACAGGAATACTGGACGATCAAGGCCGTACTGCACATGCCAAAATCCACCGATGGAGCGGATGCCGGAACGTTTGAAGCGGAACTTACTCATCTTGATGGTAAAAAACTGGGTAAGTTCGACATTCCCGATGATGGCGCTGTAAAAGATGCACTGGCAACCATCAATTCAGATCTCCCGCGCACTGGAGATGATCTGGAAATGGTTGTGCTTCAAATTGAAAAAAGAACGCGAGCTCGCAGGCCATCACCGCCATTTACGACTTCAACGCTGGTGCAGGAAGCGGCGCGCAAACTTGGGATGAGTGCGAGAGTTACCGCATCAACCGCCCAGAGACTGTATGAGGGCCTGACTGTTAACGGCACACAAACTGGTCTGATCACATACACCCGAACGGATTCTGTGACACTGTCCCGGCAAGCGACGAGTCAGATTCGCGACTTTGTCACGAAAGAGATCGGCGAGGATCGGTTACCAGACAAACCCCGACTTTACCGTACAAAATCAAAAAATGCGCAGGAAGCACACGAAGCAATTCGTCCTACCAACATATTTTTAACACCGGAAAGAGTCGCCGCGTCCCTTAACAGAGATCAACTTCGGCTCTACCGACTCATTTGGAACCGATCTGTTGCCTGCCAGATGAACGACGCGATTTACGACGAAATTGGTGTGGTTCTTGGAACCGAGCGAAATAAATTCCGAGCTTCCGGGTCAACTCTGCGGATTCCAGGATGGATTGAGATCTATTCAAAAGAGGTTAAACCTGACAATACTGAAGCAGAGAAAAATTTGCCTCCGCTGTCAGAGGGTGACCTCGCAAGTGTCCAAAACATTGTTCCACAACAACATTTCACACAACCGCCGCCACGTTACAACACAGCAAGTCTGATCAAGCAATTGGAAGAGTATGGCATCGGACGCCCGTCTACCTGGCCGGCAATTATCGCCAAGCTGCTTGAGAGAAATTATGTCGAGATGTCCAAGCAGAATTTTGTCGCCAGCAGTCTCGGGTGCGTGGTGACAGACTACCTGATGCAACACTTCAATCAGTATGTGGACTACGAGTTTACAAGCAATTTGGAAGACGGTTTGGATTCAGTTGCCCGCGGAGAGACAAAGCGAACAGAACTGCTTGGTCAATTCTGGCAAGAGTTCCATTCACATGTTCAGGAAAACCAGTCGGCAAAACGCTTCGAGATTTTACTGGGCACCGACGTTGAAAGTAACCGCGAATTGTTGGTTCGTGTTAAGAATGGCGGATCGTTTATCCAGGTGGGGCGGATGGATGACAAGCGAGGCAAACCACGGTTTTTCACCCTTCCTCCGAGCGTGGATCCTGGAACAGTGACCTTGGAAGTAGCGCTTGAGCAGCTTAGAAAACCGTCTTTGCCGAGAAAACTGGGTACAACCGAAGACGGTAGGGAAATCGAAGTATCAAGTGGCAGATTCGGGCCCTATTTTTCCATCAAGATGGCCGACGGGCAGGTTGATAGGGTTAGTCTGGCAAAAGAACACGATCCATATACGATTACCTTGGAGGATGCTCTTTCGTTTCTGGCACAACCGCGGTTACCGAGAACGGTTGGAACTACAAAGGAAGGCAATGAAATTATTGCCCGAGACGGAAAATTCGGGCCATATCTTTCTGTCGTTTCAAAAGACGGTTCAAGAAAAAATGTCAGCATACCAAAATCCGAGAATCCCATGTCAATCTCGCTCAATCGCTCACTTGAACTGCTTGAGGGGGCAACAAGCGCTTTATCCAGCCGGCGCAAAGTCATCCGGCAATTCGAGGGCTCACATCTGCAGATCCTTGATGGTCGTTACGGACCGTATGTTACCGATGGAAAGATCAACGCCACCATCCCTAAAGACATGGATCCGACCAAGCTTGAGCTTGCTGCCTGTCAGGAACTGATCGCAAAAAAAGCTGCGATGAAACCCACAAAACGAAAGCGCAAAACGCCAACGCGCCGAACGCGGATTCAATCTTGATTGTTACATTTTCAGAATTACCGAAGGCATACGCGGTTCATCCTTCCTGCATTCGTCTGACTTTCTTCATCGAGCCCCATTTGACAAGCTTGCCGCTGACTCGACTCAATGGTGGATAGGGATCGCCAGGTAAGAATACAACGATTTCAATGTCAATTCCGCCAAGCCGGAATTCGAAACCTGACACATTGCGAAATCCCTCGCGTTGGAATCGCAACCGCTTCTCCAACATTCGATAACGAATACCCCCATCTTCCAGGGTGGCACCGATTTCCTCAAATGTATCAGGAAACACCTGCAGTTCTACCGGACGCGCAGAAGTGATCGTACCAGAAAGAGCGGCACCGACCAGGCGCGGCGAACAGTGTTCGAACCACTGCATGACCGTGAACGCAGTCTGCAGGTACAACTGATGCTGTTTGCGCAAATCGTCACCGTTGAAAATCGCAAGATGCTCTTCCAGTGAGTCTTCAATCTCGAGATTGGTCGGAACCGAACGGTTCGTGGAAACACCGATGCGTCCGCAGGCTTTTCGCTTCGCCTTTCGGAAATCGCGGATGCCATCTTCAGCCATGATTCGTGCGGCTTCGTAGCGAATCGTACGCCGAAGCCGGCTAGGAAGTTTGTCCATACAGTAACTTTCTACCGGCCGAAATCAGAACAAATCATCAGCTGAAGTCTCATTGACTATAGGCTGCTGACCCACATACTCCACTTCTGCCGCAACAACTACAACTGGTGGTGTCGGTTCGGAACCCACAATGAACACCTCTCGCAGGCTGTTTGGCTCTTCAGGTGCAACCGCTTCCCCGGTTTCGGGATCAATTTGCATAGCCACAACATTATCCGGTAGTTCCAATTGTGTGTCAGGAGTTCCCTCAAGTGCCTCCGCCATGTAATCAATCCAGATCGGCAGTGCTGCCCGCGACCCGGCTTCATGTCGACCAAGATCAGATGGATTATCGAATCCAACCCAGACTGTGGTCACCAACTGTGAATTGAATCCGGAAAACCACGCGTCTTCAAAATCATTGGTCGTACCTGTCTTTCCTGCCAAGTCGGTACGTTTCAGTGATTTGGCTTTCTTTGCTGTTCCGGACTGGACCACATCCCGCAACATATCGTGCATGACGTAGGCATTTGCAGACGAGATTACCCTCTCGGCGGGACGAACCAGTCCAGGTGCATCGAGAGGTTCCTGTTCGGTCGTTTCTAGCTCATCAACCAGGCATGTATCGCAAACTTCAGATATCTTTCCTCGCATTACAACATTGCCGTTCCTATCCTTGATTGTATCGATCAGGTAGGGATCAACCTGATATCCACCATTGGCAAAAATGGCATAGCCAGCGGCAACATCCAACGGTGTGGCTTCCGCCGCGCCCAATGCAAGCGAAAGCCCGTGAGGGAGTGTCTCCTCATCAAAACCGAAACGGCTGATATGATTGATAGCAAATTCCGGCCCGATACCTCTGACCAAGCGAACTGATACAAGATTAAGTGACAGACCGAGCGCTCTGCGAAGCCGTACTTGTCCGTAGAATTTTCCACTGTAGTTCTCCGGGCGCCAGATGATGCGTGTGGACTGGTCTTCAACGACAACCGGCGCGCCACTGACGAGACTTGCCGGTGTAAAGCCATATTCCAGCGCAGCCGAATAGACAAACGGTTTGATATTCGACCCCATCTGACGTTCAGCTTGTGTGGCGCGATTGAACTCTCCACGATAGAAATCAAAACCACCGACCATCGCCTTGATTGCACCGTCTTCGGGGCTCATTGAGATCAGAGCACCGTCAACATTGGGGATTTGTGACAGTGCCCACTCCCCCTCTTCAGTCTGGCGTGCGAACACGATGTCGCCAGGTTGGACTACATCAGCTGGTATTTTTGGTTTTGGTCCCAATTTGCGCGATGTCTCGTAGCGTCTGGCCCAATTCATCTGTTCCCATGGTATGACGATCTGCTCTGCTGACTTGGTGAATGCGGTCACCTGATCATCCTCAACCTCAGTAATCAGAGCGGGAATGATGTCCTGACTGGAGCGAATCAATTTAAGCGCGTCGAGTTTCTGTTCATTGGTCTCCAAGTTTGCCGAGTCCCAATTTTTCACAGCACCGCGGAATCCATGTCGCAAGTCATAGTTGATCAAACCCTTTCGCAGAGCGCGTACTGCGGCATTCTGGTTACGAGATATTACGGTTGCATAGACGCGGTATCCTTCTTCGTAGGCAGACTCCCCGAACATGTCGACTACCTGTTGTCGTATCGCCTCGATTACATAAGGTGCTTTGAGCTGAACTTCTGCAAGATGCAACTCAGCGGTCAGCGGACTGGCAATTGCCGTGTCGAGGTCCGACTCGCTTATGTAACCAAGTTGATTCATTCGCCGCAAAATATAGTCGCGACGAACAAGTGCACCTTCGGGATCGGTAATCGGATTGACTCTTGAGGGCGCTTTGGGCAACGCCGCCAACATTGCGTACTGGGCATTGTCAAGTTCATCAAGCGGTTTCCCGTAATATGCCATGGCAGCGGCAGCGAACCCGTAGGTACGGTGTCCGAGAAAAATCTTGTTCAAATAAAGCTCAAGAATCTCATCCTTCGTAAGTAGTTGCTCCAACTTCAGAGCCAGCAGTGCTTCTTTTGCCTTGCGAATGTATGTTCTTTCAGGGGTAAGAAAATAATTTCGCGCAACCTGCATGGTAATGGTACTGGCACCTTGTGTCCTCCCATCGGACTGGATGTTCACGTAAATCGCGCGTAAGATACCTCTATAGTCGATTCCCACATGATCAAAGTATCGATCATCTTCAGCAGCCAGAATGGCAGCGATCATCTCCGGCGGAGCATCTTCAATTTTCAGCGGGATCCGACGCTCAGAGCCATACTCGCCCATGAGCAGACCATCATTCGAATAGATCCGAAGAGGAATTTTGAGCTCAAGCGTTCGGATTGTGTTGATGTCGGGCAACTCTGGTAACAACACAACAATAGCTATCACAAGTGATACAAAAACCGCAACAACCAGACTGCAGAGAATTCGAAGGGAGTGAATGAAGATGGTGGATTTCAAGATGATTACTGAGAAATGTCAATCGTTTTAACGCAATTATATTGAGTATAAAACTTAAACGAGTACTTCAATTCTTTTGGACTGTCAAGTTGAATGCGATATATTTTTAAGTTGACCCCGGAATTCCAGTTTCGTTCGGAAATCTGCACATACAAATTCATGGTTCAGATCAAATCAAGCTATCGGGTGGCAGACCCAATGATCGTACTCGTAGGACCTATGGGCTCCGGCAAAACTACGATAGGTAAAGCGCTGTCGCGCCAGTTGAATCTGGGATTCGTGGACCTTGACTACGAAATCGAAAAGGATGCAGAAATGACCATAAGCGAAATTTTTCGAATCGAAGGCGAAGCAGGATTTCGCGAAAGGGAAACAGAAATGCTCGACCGTTTCTGTTGTACGAATGGAACGGTCATTTCTACGGGTGGTGGTGCGATACTCTCGGAGCAAAACCGATCAATGATGCGAAACGGATTTGTAGTCTACCTTCATGCGACACCAAGCCAACAGTATGAGCGAATAAAATATCGCAGTCACCAGCGACCGAAATTCAATCCCGAACACCCGCTTGCAGGACTTGCCGAACTGACGCAAACCCGAGACCCACTCTACAGATCCGAAGCTGACATAATCGTTCGAACGGATGGTCGGTCAATCAACAAAATTGTCAACGAAATCGAGTACGGACTGCTTCATCAGTGAAGACCATCAGCGTAAATCTCCCGGGTCGGTCGTACCCCATCTACATCGGTACCGAACTGCTGGGAAATGCCAAACTTTTTGAGCCTCACATCCGCAACAAGAAAGTTCTCGTTGTCACCAACTCCACGATTGAACCGCTGTATGCACGGCCCGTGGTTGATGCAATCAGTTCTGTGGCGGATGTGGACACGTTCGTGATTCCAGATGGCGAAATCCACAAGAACCTCGATACCATCAGTCTGATTTTTGATCATATGATTGGGACTGCGTGTGACAGGAACACAACCGTCGTCGCGCTGGGCGGTGGAGTTGTCGGAGATATCTCAGGATTTGTGGCTGCCTGCTATCAGCGCGGCGTGCCGTTTATCCAGATTCCAACTACACTGTTAGCTCAGGTTGACTCCTCGGTCGGTGGCAAAACCGGAGTCAATCACAAACTCGGCAAGAATATGATCGGAGCCTTCTATCAGCCGCAGTGTGTAATCGCTGATACCAATACTTTGAATTCTCTACCAGATCGAGAATTGAAAGCCGGGCTGGCCGAAATTATCAAATATGGGGCAATTCGAGATGCGGCGTTTTTCTCGTGGCTGGAGTCTGAAATTGGATCGCTGCTTGATCGCAACCCGGAGAGTCTCGCCCATGCCATTGAGCGGTCTTGTCAAAACAAATCAGAAGTCGTAGAGGAAGACGAACGAGAAGCCGGAATGCGGGCGATTCTGAATTTTGGACATACATTTGGCCACGCAATTGAAACGTGGCTCGGCTACGAAACCTGGCTGCATGGGGAAGCGGTTGCGGCAGGGATGGTAATTGCGGCGGATTTATCAGCCAAACTTGATTTGTTGGATCAAACGGAGTCGAACCGGATCAAGCAGCTGATTGAAAAGACCGGTCTTCCGACGCGTCCGCCGACGGGAATGAAATCCAAGGATTTCTTGGAGCTGATGAAGCTGGACAAGAAAGTGCAGTCCGGCAAGATGCGACTGATTCTACTAACGAAGATCGGCAAAGCTGTCATTTCAAGCGAATTTTCTCATGCCGAGCTTGAGCATGTGCTGAATTCATCCACTGCTGACTAGCCAGATGTATCAGCGCGAAATTATTCCGTTTAGTTTTCGTGATCAGTTCATACTTACCCAACGCGATCGGATGCCTGGGATGATTATCAATTCAGCATGAACGAAAAAATTATTGACCGGACCGGTACACCTTGGAGCAACGAAGAAATAGACATCATTGTCGAAGATTACTTCAATATGTTGCACAAGGAACTGAGAGGGCAAAATTTTCGGAAATCCGACCATAACCGAAGAGTGCAATCCCGGACCGGTCGATCGAAGGGTTCGGTCGAGTACAAATATCAAAATATCAGTGCTGTCCTGAACATTCTCGGTTGCCCTCGCATCGACGGTTACCTACCCGCAAAGAATATTCAAAAGGCATTGATTCCGGGAGTCGAGCGATATCTGGATAATTTCAAGTGGGAATCATGGATTGACACCTCATTGTTAGATCGTGTGAAGAAAACCTCTTCGACTGATATAGCAGATGAGATTCAGATATTGCAGCAAATTCCGATCCCGTCCAATAAACCTTCTAGCAGAGAAGTGACTCGATTAGTTCGAAAATTCGACCCGGCAGCGAGAGATGCGCGAATACGAGAAATTGGCTTGCTCGGAGAGCAACGGGTATTCCATTCGGAACAGACGAGACTTAAAAATGACGGACGTAAGGATCTTGCCAGTAAAGTCCGTTGGGTTTCCCGAGAAGATGGCGATGGCGCCGGCTACGACATTCGCTCGTTCACTTCAACCGGACAGGAATTGTTTCTTGAGGTTAAGACGACAATAGGCAGTGAGCAAACTCCGTTCTTTATCAGTGCAAACGAAGTGGAATTCTCGGAGGAACACCCTGAGCATTCCAGGATATTCCGAGTATTCGACCTGCCAAAGGTTCCCCGGGCGTTCATCTTAAGACCACCACTTGAAAATGATCTGATTCTGACACCGAAAAATTTTCGAGCTGATTTAAGGTAACTGCTGATTTGATTGCGCTCGCAGAGGCCAATAGTCTTATGAAATCAAAAAGAAAAGTTGCTTTGGTTACGGGCGGCAGTCGGCGTATTGGCGCTGCGATCGTTCGCCGTCTGCACTCCAATGGAATGAATGTCGCAATCCACTATCGCAATTCGGAATCACATGCCAGACTATTACGGGATGAATTGAATGAACAGCGCTCGGATTCTGCGAAAACGTTCTCCGCAGACTTCAACGATCTGACGAAGATAGAGCGTTTCGCCAATCGCGTTATCACACAATTCGGTCGACTCGATGTACTGGTCAACAATGCCTCAATACTTGAATCTGAATCCGATACTGCTTTGACGACGGAACAGTACCAGGCGCTCCTTGATGTCCATATCGGAACACCGTACTATCTGACTCTGGCTGTTGCACCCGCGTTGAAAGAATCAAAAGGGTGCGTAGTCAACATTACTGACATCTACGCCCAACGATCGAAAAAATCTCTGGCGCTCTACAGTGCCTCCAAAGCGGGTCTGGAGTCCTTGACCAAATCCTTCGCACTTGAAATGGCACCGGACGTTCGCGTCAACGCAGTTGCACCCGGCGCAATTCTTTGGCCTGAAAACGCACCGCCGGAAGAATCAATACTGAACAATACGCCACTCGGGCGACTGGGTACAGTCGATGAGATTTCTGATGCGGTCAGGTATCTGGTATTCGATGCGAAATTCACCACCGGACAGGTTGTGACGGTCGATGGGGGTCGAATCATTGTAGCGCCGTGATCGCAGAGATATAGAATTCTAGAGTTACACTAATTTCGACTTAGAGAAGTAGGAAACAAAAAAAGCCGTGCCGGCATAGTGGTTTTAAACTACTCGTTTCACCCATTGGTTCAAACCCACCACATAAAAAGCAAGACTGATGAAGAATGTTCCACGCAAATTCCGCGCCACCAAAACTCGATCGCCTCCCGTGCGCGACTAGTCTGTCTGGCCGATGTCATGCATCGCATCGAGCTTTCGCGGATGACGGACTGTCACTTTCCCGGGTCCGGCAGCAATCGCGGCTACCGCCCCGCGTGTATGTCAGCACATTCGTGAGGTTGCGATCCAGCCGGATTCATCAACATATCATGCAGATTCTTCATTTCATTGATTAATCGCGGAATTAGATAATACAGAGCGACCCTATCAGGGCCGCTGCATGGAATGCAGAACACCAGCTGACATCTTCGTCCGATGCGTTTCAAAACCCGAGACGCTGAAAAAGGTAAATGTGAAGAAAACCGCCTGCCCTAGGGGGAGTGACAACTGTCAGGCGCTTACCCTATCTGTACAGCCGTAACTATGGGGTCGTTTCGGTTTGATCAAAATCGTCGTGATTCTCCGGAATTGCGCCTAAAATGAGATCGATTAGTTTCCTAGCATAATAGGACGAATCCGAAGAATCTTCCGGAATACCGGATTTAATGAAGTCGAAACTTCGATAGCCATAGCCATATTGAAGCATCGGGTTCAAGTCGAACCTGTTCCAGATCATCGAACACAATCGACCAAGAGCACGAAAATATTTTTCATCCTCGCCTTGCGGGAAACCGCCAAGAGGTTGATTATTCTCGTAGACTGAGAGATCATTGTGCGCCAGTATCTTGTTTCGAGCTTCTTCTATAAATTTATAGAATTTATCCAATTCAGAGACGATGTCATTGATGGATGATTCTTCTTTTTCGGACCAAAAATCCTTCTGATTGACGAAGAAGTTGATGGAAAGGTTCTCGTTACTACCTTGACGGGCCGGGTCATGTAGTTTTGCAATTTCAAGAATAATGTATGGCTGACTGATTTCGGTGAGGAGTTGCAAGCACTGGCCGTAGGGTCTTTGCGCGAACTCCTCTTCTGTGATGTTCCGTTCTTGCTGAAGGCGTTCGGGCAGGCGCTCGGACAAGTGATAATGTGTTATCCAGTAATTGTAGATTCGTTGGCAAAGTTCACAGAAAGCTTCTGCATTTTTCGAGGTTGCCGGTGACACTTTAGGCATGCTTCAGATCCTAGGTGCAAGTATGATCGTCATTTATACCCCAGTACGCAATTAGATCTCTTGGTTCAGTACATTCCCTAATCCCGACATAGTGAAGTGGGAAACAAGGAAAGCCTTGCTGATTTAATGGTTTTAAAATACAACTCGATTCACCCATTGGGTGAAATCCATCATATTCAGTGCAAGGCTGATAAAGAATTTACCACACAATTTCCGCGCCCCCAATGCGCGATACACCTCCCGTGCCGGACAGGTCTGTCTGGCCGATGTCGTGCATCTCATCAGCTCTCAAGGGCGGCGAATTTTCACTTTTTTTTGACTCGGCAGCCATTCCGGCTACCGCACCTGGTTTGTATTTCAGCGCATTCATGATGTTGCAATCCAGCCGGATTAATCGACTTATAGTGCAGATTCTTCATTTCATTGTTCTATCGCGAAGTTTGCGAGTTATTCGGTCCGTTCCCCGCGTTCAATGACAATTCCTACGTTTCGAGCTTTTTCGACGGCGCGGGGTTTGCTGACTTTTACCCGACACCATTTAACTGGAAATTCCGAAAGAATGATGTCTGAAATCTTCTGTGCAACTGTTTCAATCAATCGGTGTTCAGAATTTGAAACATATTCAACTACACGTATCGCCACATCCTTGTAACTCACTGCCTTCCCAAGATCATCAGTTTCTGCAGCCGCTCGGATGTCGGTCCCCAATTCTAAATCTATAATCAGATTTTGCTTGATTCGGCGTTCCCACTCCCAAACGCCGATTGTTGTGGGGATTTTCAAACTTTCAATGAAGACAATGTCCATAAATCTAGTATTCTCAGATGCCATTGCACCCATTCGTTGTAAAAGCAATTAGCCCGAAAATGTCGCTCTTTAATCGAATTGTACAATCTACACCCATTCTTTTACGCTTCAGTTGCAGTTCGTTGACTCTCTCGAAACCTGGTATTGAACCAATTGCTCAAACCGACTCGACGTGGACTTCATGCGCGGTGTATTTGATCGTTCTGAATGATGTATAAACTTATTTTGCGCCGAATCTTGCTTGGACGGATACAAGAACTATTCCGTCACTGTTTTTATGATTTTGCGCAGTTAACAACTAATTAATTGTTGAATCGAAACTGATCGATGCAAGTCATTCTATTCTTTTTGCTCGCGTATTTAATCGGATCGATTTCCAGCGCAATAGTCGTTTCCAAAATTCTCAGACTTCCTGACCCGCGAACATCTGGTTCAAAAAATCCTGGAGCGACCAACGTCCTGAGGTTAAGCGGCAAGAGTGCAGCGGCTCTGACGCTGTTTGGAGATATTGCAAAGGGTACCGTCCCCGTGGTCGCGGCACAAATATTTCTGCATGACCCTGCTACTGTTGCCGTTGCTTTACTGGGAACTTTCCTGGGACATCTTTATCCGTTGTATTTTAGATTTAAAGGCGGAAAAGGAGTTGCAACAGCGATTGGTGCTTATCTGGGTCTCGGTATCCCTGTCCTCATTGGAGTTGGCGGAGTATGGCTCGTTGTCGCAGCGATCAGTCGCTACGCCTCGCTGTCATCCATGCTCGCGATGCTTTCAGCACCTGTGATCGTCTGGTTCTATATCGGTGACCCACTAATCTGTGCCGCCTCTGCCGTAGTATTTGTATTAGTCGTAGTTCGACACAGGACAAACATACAACGGCTGCGTGCCGGCCAAGAGAACAAAATCAATCTAGGTCGATCGTGACCGCAGGAAGATCTTCAAGCGACCATCGAGGCTGGACGGAATAACCAAGGGCCTCGTGCTGACCCGATTGCAAGCGCAAGTATCCTGCATAGGCTATCATCGCGCCATTGTCGGTGCACAACTCCATTGACGGGAAATAGACCTTGACCTCGCGTGAATCGCAAAGCGCACGCAAACGCTCTCTGAGAAATCGATTGGCGCCTACCCCACCAGCGACAACCAGGCTTGCATGTCCCGTAATCTCAAGCGCCTGCTCACATTTGGTAACCAAGGCTTCCACGGCAGCTTCCTGGAATGCATAAGCAAGGTCGTTCCGTGTCCGATCGTCCAATTCGTACTTGGAAGCTTCCAGCATTGCGTGGGTTTTTAGTCCTGAAAAACTGAATTCCAGTGTCCGATGTCCCGCCATCGGACTTGGGAACTTAAACCGCTTACTGTCGCCTCGCTTCGCAGATTTCTCGATACTTGGACCACCCGGATAAGGGAGTCCAAGCACTTTGGCAAATTTGTCAAATGCCTCACCGACTGCATCATCCCGTGTCTGCCCGAGAATTTTGTACTCGCCGACCGAATGAACATCAACCAGCATGGTGTGTCCACCGGATACCAGTAATGAAAGGAAAGGGAATTCCGGTGCTTCATTCTCCAGCATCGGCGACAGCAGATGCCCTTCCATATGGTGGACACCAATGGCCGGAACGCCCAATGCGAACGCCAGACTGCGACCGACTGTTGCGCCAACCAAGAGTGCACCTACGAGCCCGGGACCGGCAGTGTAAGCAATCGCATCAAGCTGCTTTCGCCCCAGTCCAGATCCTACCAACGCATCCTCCACCAGCGGCATTACTTTGCGAATATGATCGCGTGCCGCAAGTTCCGGCACGACACCACCATATATGCTGTGAATATCAACCTGTGAGGCAAACCGATTGATCAGTAACCCCTGCTCGGAGTCGTAGATGGCGACCCCGGTATCGTCGCAGGAGGTTTCAATTCCCAATACCTTCATCTGTACCGAACGGTAAATGCAGTGACAAAAAACTGTGACTGGCTATCGCAAATGTCACTCATCAGATGGTTGGGGTGGCTTTTTTTGTTCGAGCTGCGAATTCAACGCTCTTTCCACCTTCTCAAGCATTCGTCGCGATTCCTCGAGCTCGTATAGAATTTCTCCATGCAGATTTTCACCGATAGATATTTCCATTTTCTGTTGCTCCTTGTGCAGATTATTGATCACGACCGCAATAAACATATTGATCACAATAAAGGCAGCGACTACCACAAAACTCACGAAAAACAACCATGCAAATGGATACAATTCCATCGCTGCGTACATTACATCGGTCCAATCCTCAAGCGTCAGAATCCGGAACAATGTAATCAGTGAGATTCCGAGGGAATTCCAGTGGAAAGGATCGTGCTCGTGAAACATGTGATAGCCGGCGATTGCATAGACGTAGAACACAATCGAGAGCAACAGAATCACATTGCCCAAACCAGGAAGTGATTTGATCAGCGTGGAGATGATCAAACGCAGTTCTGGAAAGGCAGTCACCAAACGCAGAATTCGAAGCAGTCTGACCGTACGTGCGATGAGCGCAAACTCGCCGGTCTGCGGAATCAATGAAAACACAACGACACAAAAGTCAAAAAGATTCCAACCATTACCGAAGTATCTTTTGAAAACCGGGGCTGATGCTGTAATCTTCAACACGGCTTCGATAACAAAGACGATCAGCACAATCTTATTGATTCCTAACAGTATCGATTCGTAAGGAACAGCGATCACTGGATAGGTTTCAACACCAAGAACAATCGCGTTGAAAATGATCAGCGCAATAATTCCCCGTTCAAACCACGGCCATTCCACAATTAGTCTACAGATCTTGATCAATTCACTACTCCGGTAATTCAGCGATCGCCACAGCGCGCAAAATAGCGCGGGCCTTGTGCATGGTTTCGTGCCATTCTGTTGTGGGAACGGAGTCAGCAACAAGACCGGCACCCGCCTGTACATGGACCTGGTCTCCTATTAAAACGGCGGTTCTGATGGTGATGGCGGTGTCCAGATTTCCATCCCAGCTGATGTATCCGACGGCACCTGAATAAATGCCGCGCTTATGCGGTTCAAGTTCGTCAATTATTTCCATCGCCCGCACCTTGGGCGCACCGGAAACAGTACCTGCCGGTAACGTTGCCCGCAGAACATCAATGGCGTGCATTCCTTCAGCCAATTCCCCTTCGACATTGGAAACGATGTGCATGACGTGTGAGTAGCGTTCGATTTGCATGATATCGCTTACTCTGACAGTCGCCAGTTTCGACACACGACCCACATCATTTCTGCCAAGATCCACAAGCATCACATGTTCAGCACATTCTTTTTCGTCAGCTAGAAGATCTTTGATCAGCTTCTGATCTTCCTCCTCATCGACACCTCTTGGGCGCGTACCGGCCAACGGTCGAACCGTGACTTTTCCTTCTTCAGAACGTACCAGAATCTCTGGCGATGCTCCAACAATATGATACGAATCAAAATTCAGATAGTACATGTAGGGCGAGGGATTGAGTGTTCGCAGAGCTCGGTAGAGGTCGATCGGATTGCCGGTAAATTTCGCCGATAGCCTTTGCGAAATCACAACCTGAAACACGTCACCCGCGAGAATGTACTCCCGCGACTTCTCAACCGCTTTCTCATAGGCTTCCTGTCCAAACATTGACTCGAACTCGGATTCATTCGGCTCATGCTGGAGCAACAGCGGTGGCCTTGACTCAATTGGGGAACGCAACTTTCTGGTAATTGCATCCAGTCTATCGATACCGGATTTCCAGTTGCCGCCATTCCTTACATCGACATAAACTACGATAAACAGACGTCCGGAAAGATTGTCAAATACCACCACTTCATCGGATACCATCAGACAGATGTCCGGAACATCCATATCGCTGGCTTTCTGACCTGCCGCCAGCGTCGGCTCGATGTAGCGAACCGTATCGTAGCCGAAAAACCCAACTAATCCGCCGGTAAACTTGGGCAGACCCTCAATTTGCGGTGTTTTGAACTGATCATGAAATTCCTTGATATCCTCCAAGGGATCGTTGCTTTCCCATTGGTCAACAATCTGATTCGATTCCAATACGGTAAAGGTATTGGCATGAACTTCAAGACGAACCTTTGTTGGCAGCCCGATTATGGAATAACGACCCCATTTCTCCCCTCCCTGTACTGACTCATACAGGTAGGTGTACGGTTCACGCGCAAGTTGGTAGTAGGTACTCAGCGGCGTGTCGAAATCCGCCAGAATCTCTTTTTCGAGCGGTACATGCGTGAATCCCTGTCGGACAAGATCTTCAAATTGTTCTTTCGTGAGCATAAATAGAAAATGTTCTTGGAGTTAGACCGTTAAAACAAGGTGAATCACTTCTCGCGAATCTTCGGCCACAGTCAGTATCCTCGCCGGTGCAATCATTTCTTCCCGGTCCGGGATTTCAGACTTGCTGGCTTATACGCTGTCTCATGGCATCGATCGTAGCGGCATAGTCATCCGAGCCGAAAATTGCAGAGCCAGCTACAAAAGTGTCGGCGCCTGCCTTCGCCACCTGACCGATATTGTCAGTCGTGATCCCACCGTCAACTTCGAGACGAATCTGCCTCGAATTACGCGACAACAAATCCTTGGATTTCGCAATTTTGTCCATGACGTAGGGAATGAATTGCTGGCCTCCGAAACCTGGATTGACCGACATCAACAAAAGCATATCAATTCCATCCAGTACATGATCCAACCACGACAATGGTGTCGCAGGACTCAGCGCGACTCCAGTCTGACAGCCGTTTTCCTTGATCAGGTTCAGAGTTCGATCAACATGATCAGAAGCTTCGGGATGGAACGTTATTGATGTCGCACCAGCTTGTGCAAACTCACCCACCAGACGATCGACCGGGCGAACCATCAGATGCACATCCAGAGGGACCGTAATACCATAGTCGCGAAGTGCTTTACAAACCAGTGGGCCTACAGTCAAGTTCGGTACGAACTGATTGTCCATCACATCAAAGTGAATCCAATCCGCGCCAGCAGATAGCACCGCATCAACCTCTTCACCAAGACGAGCGAAATCTGCCGCAAGAATGGATGGCGCTATAACAGCGTCCATGAACCTAACTGCTGTGGTTTATCCAAGAACTACGAACCGGCTTTCGTTGTTGCGCATAATCTCCAGCACACGCGTACCATCACTGTTCTGGAATAATGTCTTGAACGAATTAATACTATCGACTGGTTGCCGGTTCACTCTGACTACGATATCGCCCTCGCGGATACCTGAACGCCATGCCGCACTTCCTTTGATCACTGAAGAAACGACAATGACAGTCTCCGTTCCGTGCGCAAATTTTCTCTGATCAGCTTGAAAATCTGCTCCTTCAAGCCGACTCATCAGGTCAATCCCTTTGACAAGCTGCACAGTCGTATCCCGGATCGTACCCGATCCTTCCAATCTCTTCCCATCACGCAAGTAGAAGACGTTCAAGGTTTCACCGACTCTGATCAGCGCAATTTTCGTCCGTAGACTTGATCTTCCAGTGACTCGCCTGCCATTTATATGCGTAAGTATGTCACCTTCCCGCAAACCGGCTTCGGCAGCCGCAGAATCGGCTAGAACCTTGCTGATCAGGACACCTTCCCGTTGTTCAAGTCCGAATTCTCTGGCGATTTCGTCGGTTATTTCCCGAAAGTGGATACCCAAAATGCCTCGTTTGACACGTCCGTAAATTCTCAACTGTTCAGCGATAATCGCTGCGGTGTTGATCGGGATCGCAAATCCGATTCCGATATTACCTCCAGCTGGTGACAGAATCGCTGTATTGATACCGATAACCTCTCCTCTAAGGTTGACCAGCGCGCCGCCGGAACTGCCAGGATTGATTGCAGCATCAGTCTGTATGAAATCCTGATACTGATCCATTGACAATCCACTGCGACCGAGTGCACTGACAATTCCCGAAGTTACCGTAGCTGACAGTCCGTAGTTGTTGCCGATTGCCAGCACAAAATCGCCTACGCGCAACTCGTCGGAATCGCCGAGTGTGACATCCGTCAGATTTTCCGCGTCAATTTTTAACAGTGCAAGGTCCATATCCGGATCTGTACCGACTGTTCTAGCACCGACCGTTCTGCCGTCTGACAGGGTAACCCTCATCTGGTTGGCGTTTGCTAAGATGTGGTGATTCGTCAGCACATACCCCAATTCAGCATCCAGTATGACACCTGAACCATGGTTGATCTGGCGTGCCGTGTACCGGGCAGAATCGTCAGATCGGAAAAACTCACCGAGCACAGAATCTTCTCCAAAAAACTGCTCCAACGGAATCGAAAAATCGTTGGCATATATAGATTGCGACCCCAAAATAGAGATATTCACGATACCGTCCTCGACTTGCGATACGACATTGGCCAAGGTGGGTAACTTCTGACCATCTACTTCGGCTGGCAGAAACTGCGCATACACACTGGTAATTCCGAATAGATAGACGAGAATTGGCAGTGCGTATAACTTGATGAACCTGATGTTCATGTCAATTCAGAAATTGAAAATATTGCAGATTACACAAACTACAGATTTTACAAGGAACCATGCGGGCGTTCAGGGGTTTTTCTTCTGCTACTACTCGACTTCCCGCCACTGCGCAAACAGAGGAAAGTACAATCCCAACCGGATGGGTCGGCTGTCGCATCCAGACATGATGATCTTGTATTGCATCAGCTGATTACGGTAACGTTGAACTTCGTTGTCAAGAAAATCATCAATATTGCCATCCGTTGTACCGGTCTTGTAGTCAACAATCCATCTGATCCCATTTTCATCGACGAACGTGCGATCAAGAATTACATTCTTGAAATTGCCATTGACGTATCCGGTCAGTCGATACTCGGCCTCTGCAACCTCGTGGTTGCCGTCAAGCAGCCATCGGCCAATCTGATCATTCAACACGTTGACCAACGCAGTTTCAATTCTCCTGACCGCCTCATCAAACTCTTCACTGTCTGAACTGAGCCCCATCGCACGCAAAGCCGTCTCCCATTTCGGTCGTTCCTCTCTGACCCGTTCCGCATCCCAGTTCTCAGAGCCACTCTCTACGATCCGATGCAGCCACTGGTGCACGATTGTTCCGGTCCACACTGCGACACTACCCGCCCAATCGAAATCGATTGAATCACGATCGCCAGGTGTCTCGAAATCCTGATCGGGTATGATCAGTGATGGAGGCGGTGGCGGTAATCGCCAATCCGCAGGAAGACGCGAAGTGATCGGAGTGTTCGATACCGCAGTTTCGCTGTCCGACAACGCTGGCGCCTCATACTCGTGGATAACTTGCGAATAGCCATCTTCCAGACCCGGCCACAATCTGCCGAGCAATGTGGTTTCCCCGGGTTTTGTCTTTTTTTCCCGGTCAATCTCGGCATAGATATGCAACTCTGATTTCGCCCGGGTGCATCCAACATAAGCCAGTCGCGTCAGTTCCATCAGATCTTTACCTCTATTCCAATTCTTGAGGAATCGGTACATTGAATCACCAGTATCCGACCCAGTATCCGGAATCGCCGAGATCAATAGCCGACTGCCAATATCTTTCAGCAGAATTTCAGACCAGATGATCAGCGGCGATGGCGAAGATCCGGTTTGTTTCGCGACTGATGGGATAAATACAGCATCATATTCAAGCCCCTTGGCACCATGAATGGTCATGATATGCACCGCTGACTCGTCCGGTGAGCAATCGGGAACAGCATATAAATGCTTCATCTGATCTTCGAACTGTTCAAGATCATCAACTTCCGCTCCTTTTGCAAAGTTTTCCAGAAAGTCCAGAAACAGACGTGCGTTCTCATCGTCGCTTCCGCTAACACATGCTGGTCCTCCAAGCAGGGTCCACGTATCTTCAACCCACTGTCGAATGCCCAGACGTCCGCGAATTGAAAGAGCATGGGCCAATACCTGACGTGTACGAAGTACTCGCAGACGCCCATCGGCGCTTAACTTGTCAATCACCTCTGGTTGATTCAGCTGATCCCAGATCGTGGCATGTCTGTGGCCTGCAATCACGAGCAGGTCATCAAGCGCGAGACCACACCATGGCGCTCTCAGTAAAGCTAGCCAGGAGACACGATCTGTCGGATTCAGCAATGCTCGGGTAATAGAGAGAATATCCCGCACAACCGGTCGTTCGGCCAGCGGAAACATGTCCGCTGCGTAATAGCGTATGTCACCTTCGTCGAGCAAGGGAATCAGTTGATGTACATGTTTACGACTGGAAACGAGCACTGCAAGCTGAACGTCCAGTCCGTCATTTCGCTGCAGGTAATCACAGATGTCATCGTAAACCTTGCGCGCTTCCCTCAAGTTCCGGGTCATCAGCTCGAGTTTGTCACCCGATTCGTTTTTCGTATCCTGCAACCAGATGTGTACGGGACTGTGATTTCCACTAGCAATGTTCGACTGGCAGGGGGAATAAGCTACGCGACTTCCTATCACGTCAGATTCTGTGGGGAAAGCCAACTTGAATACGTCGTTGAACCAATTGACCAGATTTTTGTCAGACCGGAAGTTTTCGTCAAGGTGAAGCGGCTTTGGGTGAATGTGCCCGAGTCCGCGTTCAACCACAGAAAGATAAATCCCCACTTCTGCTTCGCGAAATCGATAGATCGACTGCATCGGATCGCCAACCAGA
The DNA here is from genome assembly GCA_951813075.1 of Arenicellales bacterium. Classification (GTDB taxonomy): domain Bacteria; phylum Pseudomonadota; class Gammaproteobacteria; order Arenicellales; family JAJDZL01; genus JAJDZL01. The sequence continues at coordinate 1,604,128 of OX638343.1, forward strand.
AATAACGTTCGGCCATCTCCGTCCTGCCAACCCGCAGTCAGCGATTCAAGCAGCTGTTTCTGGTTGATCGAAGAGTCCTGAAACTCGTCAACCAGAATATGGCGGAACCGATAGTCGAGCACCAACGACAGGTCGGTGGGATCGTCCGGTGTGCCTAGTGCCTCGACCGCGCTCTGTGCAAACTCAATGAAGTCAACCTCCCCGCGCTTTCTGAATTCCAGTTTCAGCTGTGCGACTGAGTACTTAAGTACGATCGAAGCCGCACGCAGAACTTTCCATTGCTCATCGTCGAAAACCGGGTCTGGCGCCAACCGACCCATTGATGCCAGTTTTTTGTCCAACAACGGCACTGTGCTGCACTGTGCGATAACCCGGCCAAATTTATCCTTGTCTAAATTGACCGCACTGCCTTGTGCACTCGGATACAGTTTTCGCCAACTGCCCGATTTCGTCAACAAAGCGTCTGCCACCAGCCGCCAGTGCACCAACGCATCATCCGTAAAATTATCTCTACCATTCAGATCAAGTGTCTCGCGCGCTTCTGGCGGAAACTGATCGGCCAGGTCATCGAGTTCGGAGCCGTTGAATTGTCTCCAGACATCCTCCATTTCCGATCTGTCTTCATCCGAAAACGAGGTATTGAACAATATTCTCAGCCATTGGTCCCGATTTGAAAGCATCGCAACTATCAGCCTCTGCAGACTTTCCGAATTGTTGTCCAGATGTTTGTGCAACAGTCGCATCGCCTCGCGCAATTCGACCTCAGCAACCTGCCCGGATTCAATAATATTGGCCGCCGCGGCGGTGTAGACATTATCAGTCTGTTCGACGACACCGGGTACCGAGCCGAATCTTGAAGACCAGGGCATGCATCGAATCAATGCAGTCGCCAGCGCGTCGAACGTCATGATCTGCAGTCTCGACGGTTGTTGATGAAGATTCCAGCCGCGTTCTTCAGATCGTTTTCGCACCCGCTCAGCCGCCAAATTCGCGGATTGCTGAGGTAGTTCTGTGACTGAGTTCGGATTCAATACGTCCAATATTCTTTGACGCATTTCCGCAGTTGCCTTTCGTGTGAATGTGACTGCGAGAATCTCCTCTGGTTGTTCAACTGATTCAAGCAGACTGACAAATCTGCTGGTGAGCAACGTGGTCTTGCCTGAACCTGCGGGTGCCTGGACAATGAACGACTGCGTTGTGTCAAGTGCTTCTTCTCTTGCCTGTCGATCGCTCATGTTGTATTTGTCTCCGACTCCAAAACATGATCGGATCGATCATCTTTTCGGCATATTGGCTCCAAATGGCAATAATCACAGGCATCGGGCAGTGGGTCGACGTCCGCTTTACCATCAAGAAAACCGTCAGCGATTTCTTCGATTCTTGTCTCCAACTCCGCAATGTCTTCTGTCGAAACATCTCTCGACATAAAACTCACGCTACCTCTTTTTATCCTTGCGTAGGCAACTTCAGCAACTCGAACATTCTGTTGCTCCATCGCACACAGGTAAATCAACAGTTGAGGATCTTTGGGGCGGACTCCGTCCATATCGCGCGTCGAACACTGGCCGGTTTTGTAGTCGATGATGACCGCTCCTCTGTGATCTTGATCTATCCGGTCAATTTTCAAACGCACCTTCAAATCGGAAAAACCAACCTCGACGTCCTTCTCAGTACCAACTACGTTGAACTCTTCTCGCCCGCGTTCTTTTATCAACCACTGCCTGGCCAGATCAACCATGCGCTCAACCTCGCCCTCAGCCAGATCATTATTGATGGACTTGATCTTCTCGCAGATAAACTCCGCCATCGCCTGTTCTGCGTATTTACGTGCAACTTCAAGATATTTCTCTTCGTCGCAAATCTGGTCACTTGAGGTGATTTCGCTATAGATGCCTTCAAACATCCGATGAGCTAGCAAGCCGCGTTCAATTGCAGATATTCCGATACCAGCTGACTCGGCTTGGGTAGCGTATAGTCGATGTTGGGCAAATGCACGAAAAGGACACAGCGACTGATTTTTAAGCAAGGATGAGCCGCCGCGTATATCCGCAGGATTGTCAACTTCTGAAGCTTTCCAATCGACAAATCTTTGGCAGACATGGCGCTCTTGGGAAATTCGTTGTCGATAATCCGGATACTCACCAATTTCAGTCAGGTCGAGCGAATCGATTTTTCTCAGATTCTGCAAATGGCTGCTCGGTTGATGATAGGCATTGCCATCAATGACCGCGTAACTTTGGACGACATCGACGGCACTCGATAACAGCAGGTCTATTCGTTCAGTAATACTTTTTTCAAGCAACGATGCCGAGCTTTCAGGAATACCCACCTGTTTCTGCAGCGAGACTGGTATGAAAGGATTTGGTCGAGGTGAACCTGGCAGGTCAGCATTGTTCATCGCCAGCATCCACAGATGGGTAAATGACTGTCCGGCAATGGTGTTCATATCCCCAATCTGTACCGGAACCCGTACCGCCCGCGGCTGGACGCTCACTTCCGCAAGCGTTCGGCGTAATTTTGCGACGGCAGTCGCCACACCTACCTTTGACGACACGAAGCCCAACTCCGCAAGTGATTCAATCGCGGCAGACAATGATTCGTGCGCCTGTTTCTCGCTGTTACCGAACTCTCGATTTTCCCGAGTCTCCGATTGGAAGTTTTTCATCCAATCCATAAGAAAACTACCCCAATAGGCATAATCAGCAAATTTCGGCATCTCAGAAAGCATCTGCCTCGCTCGTGCCAGAATCCCACTCAACTGACCGCAGCGCAAATTATTTGATTCAATCAGCTTCTCGACATGCTCAAGCGACAACTGATTGTGACCGTTCATTAAAATCAGATTTTTCAATTTCGCACGCTGGGAACGCTCGATATCCCAGCCGCGAACCCGGTCGGACTGAATCACCGAACATAATATGGAAACGTCCACTTCAGACTGCATCAACTCAAGCAGATTAAGCGCATCGACGACCAAGGGTGTGTCAATCAGCGCAGTACCCAGAGTCACATGAAAGGACAGGTTCTGCAATTCGCGCTGGTCCATGACCTTGTCAGGATTCAGTGTCGCGGAAAACCGCCGGAGGATTCTGCCGTACAAACTGTCCAATCTGGGTGCAACGATACCGACCCGATGATTTTTGGGGTCGGCCTCAATGACAGATCTCGCCCAGCGGGCACAAAGGTCTATCTCATCGTCTACCTTTTCAAATTCGATCTGATCAAGCCGTCTGGGTGTACCACCTTTTTTATGTTCCAGCCGTTCAACTTCAGCAATCTCGGACAGTGAATCCAACAGCTTTTGATGCTGCACCGTCCAAACGATAAATCCAGAAAATACCAACTTTTCCAGTCTCAGATCGCCAATTTCGCGTGCACGCCGACACAGCACATCCGGTAGTGATTCAAAATCAATCAGATTTGTTCGATCAAGGTGACGGAGATAGGTTTCCAGCCAACGCAAAAAGTGCGCCACATCCTGACTGATACCATCGCCGAATTGAGTATGTTCAATCCCATATCCTCGCATCAAACCATACGCGCTCCTTGCTCGATTTGCTGTCGCAGTAATATGCCACAGCAAATATTCGAACTCGTCCCGGTATTCGTTTTTGATGTCCTCGGCAATTGCTCTTTCCCAAATCTGCATCGATTGGGCGGACGTCAATAGCTGCGCGGAAGCATTGCCACAATGATGGTTGAGATCAGCCCACAGTTGCGATAACCAGACGTGCCAGACATAGACTTTTGCAGTGGGCCAGGTGGTTTCTCCCTGATCGAGCTTGGCGCGGTTGTAACCGTCTTCAATCAGGTGTTTCAAACGCTGGGATGGGACTACGACTACAGCACCTTCCAGCAACCGGTCGATGCACCTATCGACTGTATTACGGGACAATGAGCCGACGTTCTCAAGCTGTAGCGTCGACAACCTGTTACTCACTGACCGATCCAGTCGGTAGCTGAACTCCTCAGAATCTGAACTAGCAATTCCATATGCGCAGGTTGATCATTGAGGCAGGGAATGTATTCGAATCTATTGCCACCGGCATTCAGGAACAGTTCCCGATAACCGATGTTGACTTCTTCAAGTGTTTCCAGACAATCAACAGAAAAACCAGGGCACAGCATATCGATACTTCCGACCCCTTGATCGGGCAATTTGGAAATCACTTCGTCCACATAGGGTTTGAGCCACTCTTGACGCCCGACTCGGGATTGAAAGCAAACGGTCCACCGTTCCGATTCGAGAGCAAGTTTTTGGGCAAGTAACCGGGCGGTTGTCAGGCATTGATCATAATATGGATCGCCGTTGTCACAGAAACTCTGCGGTAGGCCGTGGAATGACATTACGAGACAATCTGCCTGTCCGTTCCTTTCCCAGTGTTCTTTAACAGAATTTCGCAGACTCTCTATGTATTGATCGTGGTCGGCATAGCCATTGATGAATCGGATCGAGGGCACCCGTCTTAATCGGGATGTACATGCGTAGACATCATCAAGAACCGACCCTGTAGTGGAACCGGAATACTGGGGATACATTGGAATGACAACGATACGGTCGATTCCAAGCGCTCCGAATTCTTGCATCACCTGCATCAGCGATGGTTCCCCGTACCGCATTGCACAGCGCACCTGTGCACAATTTATGCCCTGTTGTCTCAGTGTTTTTTCCAGTGCTTCGATCTGGGCTTTTGCATTGACCATCAGCGGCGAACCGTCTTCGGTCCAGACTTCCCGGTATGCCGCGGCACTCTTCGACGGTCTTATTACAAGAATCACACCGTTGAGAATCAGCCACCAGAGCGGTTTTGGAAGTTCAACAACCCGCGGATCAGACAGGAATTGGCGCAGAAAGCGTCTTACAGAAGATGTATCAGGAGAGTCCGGTGTCCCCAGGTTGGCAAGAATTACACCAAATGAGCGCGAGTCGGGTTGGCCTGTAAAGTGATCGAGAAATCTGGGCATGTTATAGGTGTTGGTACCACTCAAGCAGCGTTCAGCCTGCCAAACTCCACCATACGACGAATTGATATTTCCGCTTGCTTTCGAATGTCCTCGTCCAGTAAAACCTCACCAGAGAAGTTCAGCAAAACTTGCCGGATTTTTTCGAGATCGTTCATTTTCATCCACGGACAATGCGCGCAACTCTCACACGTCGCACCTTCACCTGCTGTCGGCGCAGTTATGAATTTCTTGGCTGGTGCGAGGTTTCTCATCTTGTGCAGTATGCCTTCCTCTGTCGCAACAATGAATGTTTCTTCCGGCATGGTAACTGCTGCTTTTATGATCTGACTGGTTGAGCCGACGACATCGGCCAGCGCGATCACACCGGCCGGTGATTCGGGATGAACCAATACCTTGGCTTCCGGATATCGTTTCATCAATCCATCGAGTACGATAGCCTTGAATTCCTCATGTACGATACAGGCGCCGTTCCACATCACCATGTCGGCACCGGTTTCGCGCCGGATGTAGTCACCGAGGTATTTGTCCGGTGCCCACAGAATTTTCTCCCCTTTCGAATGAAGATCCTGAACAAGCTTCAGTCCAATGGATGAAGTGGCCACCCAATCAGCCCGCGCTTTGACTTGTGCACTGGTGTTCGCATATACCACAACCGTTCGATCCGGATGCTGATCACAAAATTCCGAGAACTCGTCCGCCGGACAGCCCAGATCCAAAGAGCAGTTGGCATCTGTTTCAACTGCAAAAATTGTTTTCTCCGGGCTTAGTATCTTGGCGGTTTCCGCCATGAAACGAACGCCAGCAACGATGATGGTTGATGCCTCGTGGTCAAATCCGAAACGAGCCATCTCTAGTGAATCCGCGACACAGCCACCCGTCTGCTCCGCGAGGTCCTGAATGTCACCATCGACATAATAGTGTGCGACAAGTACGGCATTTTTTCGTTCGAGAAGATCGGCAATTTCCTTGAAGAAAATGTCCTTCGAAACCACGTCGGTCTTGGTTCCAGGTTTCTCCCGGGCCAAATGAGCCAAATTCGCAATTTCCATTGCGTTTCCCGAGTAATTCTGTTCATTTGGAATCATCGACTATGCCCCATCAATCAATGTTGAATGCTACTTGCTTTCAATACATGCATTGTACGCTGAATAGAGTATGCAAGCAAAATACGCAGACCCTTGTATTAGACAGGTAATACCATTGTCGATGAAATCAAGAGGATTCAATAAAAATGAGCTGGAAATCTACATTTTTTGCACACTCCGAAAGCACCGCGATTCTCTTGAATCAGTCGTTCAATTCCAATGCCTCACTACTGATAAAATGTTCCAATAGTCGAAACTAGAATGAACTCTTAATCCGCGTCGGAAGTCGCGATGATCCGACAGGGCGATTAATCCAGCAAATTCGTTACTCTTACACGTCAATGCCGAATACGCAACCAGTTGAAGCGGGTATAAAACTTCGAGGTGAGCAGAAACTCGAACGTCTGCGCGTACGAATCGAGCCGCAGAAGTCCGGCGACAGATTGAGAAAACCACCATGGATCCGCGCCAAATTTCCCGGTTCCCCCGAAGTTCTGCGACTTAAGAAAATTCTACGCGAGAACAAACTAAATACAGTCTGCGAGGAGGCGTCGTGTCCAAATATCGGTGAGTGTTTCGCACACGGGACGGCAACCTTCATGATTCTCGGCGATATCTGCACCCGCAGATGCCCTTTTTGTGATGTCGCACATGGACGCCCTCTGCTACCGGATAAGAACGAACCCAAGAATCTCGCAGAAACATTGCGACAGATGAGGTTGCGCTATGTTGTTATCACTTCGGTGGACCGCGATGACTTAACAGATGGCGGAGCCTCTCACTTCGCAGACTGCATACGCGAAGTAAGAGACGTTTGCCCGAACACTGCTATCGAAATTCTCACTCCCGATTTTCGCGCTCGCATGGACAAAGCGCTCGAAAGTCTCGCTTGCCATCTTCCTGACGTATTCAGCCACAACATTGAAACCGTGCCTCGTCTGTATAAGAAAGTGCGACCGGGGGCCGACTACCGGCATTCCCTGGAATTGCTGGAACTTGTCTCCAAGCGGCATCCCGAGGTCGAGACAAAATCCGGCCTCATGGTCGGTATTGGCGAAACCAAGGAAGAGGTGGAGGAAGTCATGTGGGACATGCGCGACAAATCCATCGATATATTGACAATTGGTCAATACCTTCAACCGAGCAGGTTTCATTTGCCTGTCACCCGCTATGTTCCGCTTGAGGAGTTTGAGGAATACAAACTTACTGGTCAGAAAATGGGGTTCTCACATGTTGCTTCCGGCCCAATGGTGCGCTCATCTTACCGTGCTGACCAGCATGCACCTGGAGCAATCGAAAAGCGCAGTCAAATCTGACCGTCCGCCACTGTAGCGGAATTTCGCATGCCGCATTCAACTTATCTACCCGAAAGAATGGGCAGTGCAACGATCTCGCCTGACGGTTGTTTCGAGGCCGGATCCTATCAGGAAATCACACTGACCTACACGGCGGGTTATTTCGGGATCGACGACACCGGTTCGATCAAAGTGGTCCATCGGTTTGCATCCGATATGGGACGGCCTCAGTTCGATGACCCGAAAGCACCCAACTTCACAACAGTTGAAGCATCGAACGGCGCGGTTCTACACGTCGAATACGACCCGAAACGCAATATTCGTCCGTGGGACAAAACCCTGTATATCAAAGTTGTCCGTGGGTTTCTCAGAGAAGGTGATCGAATCACAGTCAGATTCGGAGACCGACGACATGGCAGCCCCGGAATTCGAGTGCAGACATTTTGCGAAAGCACATTTGAATTTCGCGTCCTGGTCGATGCCATTGCGACTTACGACTACGTCGAGCTTCCCGAGCAACCTGTGATTGCCATTGTTCCGGGGCCACCCGTGCAATACCAGACCGTGGTACCATCGGCAAGATGTCTGGGACAACCATTTCGGTTATGCGTCAAAGGCGTTGACCGCTGGGGCAATCCGTCGAATCTCTGTAATGAAGTTTTCCGACTGAGAGCAAACTTGAATGTTCAAGGACTGGAACAGCCAATCCATTTGAAACCTGGCGAATTCTCAAAAATCGTCCCGAACCTCAAGGTACCCGAAACCGGTGTCCTGACGATCAATTTGATTGACAGCAGCGGCAATGTCGCCAGTCGCTCCAATCCATGTAAGATTGCGGAGAACGCGAAACTGTTGCCATTCTGGGGTGATCTTCATGGCCAATCAGAGGAGACCATCGGCACAAATTCGGCAAGAGAGTTCTATGAATTTGCCCGAGACCAGGCGTTTCTCGACATCTGTGTCCATCAGGGAAATGACTTTCAGATTACAACGCCGTTCTGGGAACACCTGAACGAACTGTCGGCAGAATTTACCGAAAATGACCGCTTCATCACCTTTCCAGGTTGGGAATGGTCCGGCAATACCGGCCTTGGCGGTGACCGCAACGTACTGCTCATGAAGGAAGGACGACCCATACATCGGTCATCGCACGCACTGGTAGATGATCTGTCCGATGTCGATTCTGATGCGAACTCCGCGAGTGACTTGTTTGAGGTTCTCAAGGACGAGGATTGTGTGGTATTCGCACATATCGGAGGACGTTACGCCGACATCAAGATGGCGCATGACCGCCGAATTGAGCGATCTGTCGAAGTTCATTCCGCCTGGGGGACTTTTGAGTGGCTGATCGAAGACGCGTTGGAACAGGGATACAGAGTTGGAATTGTCTCCAACTCCGACGGACACAAGGGCAGACCCGGCGCATCACATCCGGGCGCTACCAAATTTGGAGCCTATGGTGGCCTGACCTGCATACTTGCCAGCGAATTCACGCGTTCCGGAATTATGGATGCACTGAGAAAACGCCATCATTACGGTACTACCGGAAACCGGATTATCCTGGATACCCGGGCTATTTTCGATTGCAAGTCGGATTTATATGCCGATAACCCGGATATGGGAGGGACCCGAATTTCCAGAACCAAATCTGCGATGATGGGAGACATCGTCAGATCGAGCGTCGATTATGTGAATTTCAAGATTGATGTTCATGCCCCCTCACCTATCGAGCGAATCGACATTCGAAACGGAACAGAAACACTTGAAGTGTTCCGACCCTACACCGAAAACGAACTCGGCAAGAGGATACGCGTTTTGTGGGAAGGTTCCGAATATCGCGGGCGCGGGCGCGAAACGGTATGGGATGGTTTCGCCGAACTGATCGGGAATGAGTTTGAATCTCTCACTGCAATCAACCGCTACAATCTCGATAAGAAATTTGAACAGACCACACCTTCATGTGTGGAGTGGACAGCCTTGACGACCGGCGGTTTCGGTGGATTTGATGCAGTCCTGCGAGATTCTCACTGCGGACAACTCAAAATTGTTACACAGCTCGTCAGGGAATCTATTCCGATTGAACAAATCGGACGCGATGAACTGATTTTCGCCAATGGCGGAATTGATCGTCGAATTCGTGTATTCCGACTACCGGATATCAATCCTAATTATCAGGTCTGTCTCGACCGCGAGATCAAGCTGCATACCGACCGGGATAACGCACTGTATGTCAGGATTACACTGGAAGACGGCCACGTCGCCTGGGCAAGCCCAATCTATGTCTTTCACTGATGCAGCCCGCAACTTTGGTTTACCGCTCGAATTCCACAAACCGATCACCAGTAGAGGTCGTACTAATCAGTCGATCCTGAAATATTGGTGTTTGCCGTACAACATATTGATAATGTTGTGCAATTATGATACTTTTAACGATCACGAATTGCCGGGGTTGCTAGAAAATTAGGCAGTCTACCTGTAATATAGGACGAAATGATGAGACTTCGAAATTCAAGTTCCGACCGGTTTCAGTGCGCTGTAATTTAACGAACGGCACTATCCGACGAAGAGGTAGGGTATGAGCGGATTCTGCAGCAGATGGTTGAAACCGGCGTTCTTCCTGGACCTAGAACTGGCTGAACTTCTTAACCGGCTGTTGTTCCTGTGACTGCATCAGTTTTTCAGCAAGAATCATATGGTCCAGCATAATCTGTCTGGACTGATTCCGGTCACCAACTTTTAACGCATGGATGAGATTCAACTGATGTTCCCTTCCTTCTCGCCATAGCTCAAAGTTCGGCGGTTCATACAATCGCCTTGTAATTGTCACCTCAGCGAGCAAATTTGCCATGAAGCGCACAAAAAAACCCAACAACTTGTTGGAGGAATATTCAGCCAGTCGAGCATGAAATTTGAGTGACGATTGATGATGATTCCTGTCTTCATCTGCAGTTTTTGGAGGCGTTTCATACTCTGTGGTAATGTCTTCAAGTTCTTGAATCTGCGTTTGATTCAATGTTCCTGCTAAATTCGCGACGAGTTCAGGCTCTAGCTGTTTACGTAATTGATAGATATCTGAAATTGTTAAATTTCTGAAGTAAAAATAATTTGATAAAAGCGCCGAAGTGCGCTCTTCGGAAACTTCATGAACAAAGCAGCCACCACCTGGACCAGTCCGGGTCTTGACAAGACCTTGTGCTTCAAGAATTCGCATCGCTTCACGGATTGTGCCCCTTGAATTATTGAACTGTTTCATCAGTTCGGCTTCCGCCGGCAATCTATCCCCGGGGTTCATGCAATTCTCAACAACATATCCTTTAATCGCCTCAGCAACAAGAATTGGTCGGCTTTGACGCCGTTTTGAATTACTCTTGGTTTGCGATTGGGTGGTGGCAGATAACATAGTTCGAGTTTCCTGTCATTTGTCTTGGAGTTTGTAATTGAATACATTCGTTGGTCGAATAAGGGCATCTGGCCGCAAAACTACAGCCTTCAGGTGGATCTAATGGGTCTGGTAATTGTCCAATACCTGATTCAGCAATTAGCGATTTGCCAATTTGTGGGGCACTGGATGCCAGTAACCTTGTATAGGGATGTCTGGGCTCCATCAATACTTGACTGCAATCACCGTACTCGACAATTTCACCAAAGTACATCACAGCAACTTGATCACAGAAAGCTTCGATTACGGCGAGATCATGACTAATGAATATATAGGTTAAGTCAAATTCTTGCTTTATTTCTGTCAGTAACTCAATAATTTGTGCTTGTACAGACACATCTAGCGCCGATACCGGTTCGTCAAGAACTATCAGAGGCGACTGCGCCAACAAGGCCCGCGCAATGCTGATGCGTTGCGCCTGTCCGCCAGAAAACTCATGCGGATAGCGTGCGAGGGAATCGACTGGTAACTTGACAGCATGAATGATTTCAGCAATTGCTGCCTTTCTTTGAGCAGACGTGAGATTGTGAAGACAGCGTAAAGGCGTTTCAAGCGACCTGCCTACAGTCATTCTTGGATTCAGCGAACTTATGGGGTCCTGGAAGACATATTGAATAGCACGCCCTCTTTGAACCGGGTCGAGCCGCTGAAGATTCTGATCGTTAATGATTATCTCACCCGCATCAGGTAACTGCAGACCAACCAGCATTCGTGCAAGTGTTGTTTTCCCGCAACCCGATTCGCCGATAACGCCAAGTGTCTGGCCTTTATGAACCGATAAGGAAATTGCGCGAACAGCGCGCAGTTGTTGCTTGTTAAATCCGAACCATCCGCGGCTAATAGGAAATGCTTTGGAAATATTTCGGACTTCTAGAATTTGTTTGGTCATGATTCCACTACGGGGAACAAACAACGAACCGATTGAGAGTCCATATCGACAATTTCCACCAACTGCTTTTGACAGACTGGTTGAACACGGCTGCACCGATTGGCAAATGCACAGGCATTCAACGATTCGTGACCAGCCAGCGGCATACCTGCAATTGGCTGCAGGTTTTGACGACCTTGTCCAATTTGAGGACTGCAAGCCAGCAATCCCACAGTATACGGATGCTTCGGATGTTCGAGAATATCTAATGTCCTGCCCATCTCAACAATCTCACCAGCATACATCACCGCAACTCGATCACAAATCTGCGCCATCACATTCAAATCATGTGAAATAAACAGTACGGATAATCCCCGCTGTTGTCTCAGATCATTCAGAATAGCCAGTATTTGAGCCTGAACAGTCACATCGAGTGCTGTAGTCGGCTCATCCGCTATGATTAGATCGGGATCATTGGCCAATGCCATTGCAATCCCGATTCGCTGTCTCATCCCGCCAGAGAGTTGATGTGGATAGGCTTCCATAACCCGTTCAGGATTTGGAATTCGAACTTCACCTAGCAGATGTTTTGCTCGATCAATAAATACTGAATTGGCACCTCGACTGTGCGTCGACATGGCTTCTGTCAATTGCTGACCGATTCGATGCAGTGGATGCAGACTAGTTAACGGGTCCTGAAAAATGTACGCAACTCTCCGACCGCGTATGGCTCGTACACTCTCATATGGCAAATTAATCAGTTCCTGATCTGAAATCCGGACGGACCCGGATACTACGACACCCGGTGGAGAAGCCACCAGACGCGTCAACGAAAGAGCGGTCACCGATTTGCCAGACCCACTTTCTCCTACCAGTCCGAGACACTCGCCAGAATTGATCGAAAAACTGACATCACGAACCGCTTTGTTGACCACCTCACCAACTTCGAAGTTTGTCGACAGGTGATTGATTTCCATGACAGCATTATTGGCAGTACCGGCAATCGGTGGACTCTTTCTCAGGCTGTCGCTGACTCGGGTAAGCGGGGAAGGTTTTTCAAGTTGACCTTTGGCCAAACGTGGGTCCAATGCATCACGAATGCCATCTCCCAGCAGATTTATTCCCATCACAATGAGAAATATCATGATTCCTGGAATTATTGATGTATGCGGATTGGTGATCAGCGCGGCTCGGGCTTCTCCCAGCATCGACCCCAGGTCTGCTTGGGGAGGTTGAGATCCCAGTCCCAGAAATGAAAGTCCCGCGGTTTCCAGAATCATCCAACCGACTGTGGTTGAAAACGCAATGATGATCACCGAAGCAACGTTTGGCAGCAGTTCAAAAACCAGAATGGAGATATTGCTTCGACCTGACAATCGGGCCGACTGAATAAAATCGGCTTGAGCGAGCGTAACTGCCACACCACGAACATTTCGTGCAAAAAAAGGAATGTTCACAACGGCGACCGCGATGAGCGCGTTCAGCAGTCCCGGACCCAAAGCAGCGACAATTGCAAGTGCGAGGAGAATGTATGGAAATGCCATCAGGATGTCAACTGAACGCATAATCAAGGAGTCAGTCCGACCTCCCATATAGCCGGCTACAATGCCTAGCAAAGAACCAAAAAATCCAGCGATAAACGCAGCTACAAACCCCACTGCAAGACTCAGTTGAGTTCCCCACAGAAGTCGTGAAAGAAGATCCCGGCCCAGATGATCTGTTCCCAATAAAGCATTATCGCTAAACGGTAAGAGAAAACGATTTGGGGTATCTATTTCATTCGGAGGAGCAAGTGGCAGCAGTGGAGTCAGAATTGCCAGCACAAAAATACTGAACAGCACGATAAGACCCAGACCAGCGAGACGGTTTCTGACGATTTTTCTTATAAAATCAATCATCTTCTGGTAATTCTCGGATCGAGCCAAAGTTGCAGAACATCAACCGCCAAATTGAAAAATACATAACAGAACGCCACAAAAACAACACCGCCTTGCACCAGTAAAATATCTCTGGTAAGAATTGCGTCAACCAACATTCTTCCAATACCTGGCCATTGAAAAACGATTTCGATGTAAACCGACCCGGATAGTACAAATCCAGCCTGCAAACCCAACACGGGAAGAATTGTGACAATTGCCGACCGAAAGGCATGACGCGTTATTACTCGAAACTCTTTAACGCCTTTGGCTCGAGCTGTCCTGATGTATTCAAGCCGCAATACTTCCAGCATGGTGGAACGAGACAGACGGGCAATCACTCCGGTAGCCACAAAGGAAAGCGCAAACGCTGGCATGATCAGATGACGCAAAAGGTCGACAAAATCTCCGCCGCCATATATTGCAAACATACCCGAAGCAGGCAGCCAGCGCAATTGCACAGTAAAGAATACGATCAGCATCATACCGAGAAAAAAGGACGGTACGGAAATTCCTATCAATACGGTAAACGTAATCAGCTTATCGCTGATTTCGTACTGTCTGGCAGCTGAGATCAATCCTGCCAGAATTCCAAAAAAAGAACACAGCAAATACGCGGTGCCGGACAGTACAAGAGTGGCGTTGAAACGTTCGAGAATTTCATCTAGAACAGGTCTGTTCAACGAGAAAGAACGACCAAAATCGCCTTGTGCAAGATTGCCGAGCCAGATCAAATATCGCTGCACCAGCGGTTTATCCAGGCCGAGTTTGGCATTCAGGTTGGCAACATTTTCAGGTGTCGCATAAGATCCCAATATCGCCGTGGCTGGGTCACCTGGGATTAGCGACATGATGAGAAAAACGATGGCGGTGATTCCAATGAAAACTGGAATCATCGAGATAAGACGTCTTACTATATATCGCAACATAGATGAACGCCCAATAATAGAATAAAACTACAGGACGAATAAAACATCGTCCTGTAGTTTAATGGTTTTGACTAGAGGGTTTTGTGCTCTATTGTTTTGAAACGTCTTTCAACAGCAGCAGAAAAGACGGCTGCAACGAGAAGTTTTTAACTCTATTGCTGGTCACTGCATTTTGTTTCCAATTCGCCACGAATACCCAAGGCGCATCATCTTGAACAATTTCCTGCATTTCCCTATAGAGCCGTGCACGCTCTGCCTGGTCAACTGAAGAACGAGCCGCTTCAAGCAGTTCATCCACCATCGGGTTTGAGTAGTAACCTGAATTAAATCCACCCTTGTCCGGCCACGCATCGGTTCGAAGCGCAAGATACGGAAGAGTATCCGGGTCATTGGTCATCCATGCCATCTCAGCCATATCTGCTTTGCCTTCCAAACCGGGATTCACTTCACCCAGAAATGTATTCCATTCATATGTCTGAATTTCGACATCGAATCCGACCGCTGCAAGATCCGCTTGAATCGCAGTTCCCATAGCAACTGGATCTAGCATTCCAGAACCGCCTTGAGTGACATAGAAAGTCAGTTTCGCATCAGAAACGCCTGCTTCCTTCAACAGTGCTTTCGCTTTTTCCGGATCATATGGATAGGGTTCCAATTCGTCGTTATAAGCCCAAGCAAATGCTGGTGGAGTCGGACCTGCAGCAATAGCGGCAGTACCTTCTAGAACATCCTCAACGATTGCCTTCTTGTTGATCGCATAATTTGCAGCCTGTCTGACCAACTTGTTGGAGAATGGACCTTCTTTCGCATTCAGAATCAAGAACCAGACGTGAGGTCCTGCTTGTTCGACGATAGAGAAGTCGCTCCCTGAAAACTGCGACAGGGAAACCGGTGGCACTTCTACCATCATGTCAATTCCGCCTGAAAGCATTTCCGCAACTCGCGTATTTCCATCGGTAATTGGTCGAAAAACCACCGCTTCGGTACCTGCAGTACCATCCCAGTAGTTATCGTTGCGTGTTACGATAACGCTTTCGTTAGCCTTCCAAGACTCAAACTTGAATGCACCTGTACCGACAGGATTGCGTCCGAAATCCTTGCCGCTTTCCTGAATGGCAGCAGGCGAAGCAATCAGACCTGTCGGATAGGCCAGGTTCGATAAAAATGGGGCATAGGGTGCGTTAAGCGTAAACTGAACGGTATCTGCGTCTACGGCTTCAACATTTTCTATAGCCGAAAAGAAAAACGATAGTGGAAAGGGCCCGGTATCGTGATACGGATGATTCTCGTCCAGCATTCGGTCGAAGTTGAACTTGACGGCCTCGGCGTCAACCATTGTGCCATCATGGAACGCAACATCCGAACGAAGCTCAAACGTATAAGTCTTACCGTCTTCACTAATCGTCCAACTATTGGCCAATGCCGGTTCAACTTCCAAAGTGCCATCTTTATAACGAACCAGACCGTCATAGAGATTCATCAAAATTCGAAAATCATTGACTGCAGTAACTGTTGCTGGGTCCAAAGACTTAGGTTCTGCAATCTGTCCGACAACCAGCACGTTGTCAGCAGTTTGTGCAAATACGCCCATGCTAAACAATCCCAATGACAGTACCAACACAGACTTCGCTATTAAGGTACGAACTACCTGCGTAATCTTAAACATAATATTTTTTTCCATTGATTGGGTAAATATTGACTCAAGTATATTTATTATGATAAATATTTATCATAATAAATTATAAATATCAAACTTAAATCACTTTACACAACGACAAAGTATCGGACAATGACATTTTCTATTCTCACTTTTGAACCAACGACGAAAACCTTGGCAGGTGCATCTGCGACAGGTAACTTATGTGTGGGTGGCTGGGTCTTGCGAGCTGATTCGTGCGCAGGGATTTCTGCATCTCAAGGAACCAGACCAAGCACTTTGTGGGGAGAAGATGTAATTGGTCAGATGGCTGATGGTGTTAATGCCGCTGATGCGGTTGTGAATGTCGTCGCAGCTGATGAAGGCAGAAACTACCGACAACTGGCCGCTCTGGACACCAAGGGGGTGGGAGGCATTTTCAGTGGTTCCGAAAATTTACCCGTTGTTGATCACATTGTTGAGACTAACTTGGTATTGGCGGGCAATATTCTGAAGAGTAATCGCGTACTTTCGACGATGAAAAACAGGTTTACGAATTCATCCGGAGAAATTGCGAATCGACTAATCGACACACTGGAGGCAGGATTTGAAGTCGGTGGAGATCGTCGCGGATTAATGTCCGCTTCTATTTTGATTGTGAATCAAGCACTCCCTCCTTTGTCGTTGAGAATTGATTATCACGAGGCGCCACTTCAAGCCTTACGCATACTATTGACCAAGACGCAGGAATTAGAATATCAAAATTGGTTAAGCCAATTGCCTACCAGAAGTCAATCTTAATTCAATTCTGAACTATTCAATTCACAATTTTACCTGTCACAAATAAATTCATTTTCAATGCAACTAGCAAGGCCAGCCAGAATTTCCTTTGTCAAAAATTTCTTTCCATGCCATAGAATTGATTGATCGGTATCATCAACCAATCGACTGCTCATCCTGAATTTCGCTGTGATTGCAGTAATGTCCCAAATTACTTCATCTGTAAACCCGGCATCCCTGACTGCCTGAAGGTCTGCGTCATCAACTTTCCATTTTTCATTGCAAACTTGCAGTAAATTCAAGCATCACCATCTGCCTGGGAGTAATCTCGGCTATAAGATAATTCGCTGCAAGCTGATCGGTGACCTATGAGTTCTTGGCGCTAATGCGCAGTAATGCATCAGGAACAACAACACAGTCAATGCCGGTATTCTCTGCCGACCAAGCACCGGCAATCATCTCCATGTCAGCTTTTGTCAGTCCATTTTACTTTTCCATAAGTACATCGTGAGCTTTAGTAAATGCTTGAATCGCTGTCGGTCGATGGGAAAGGGCAATAAACACATTTGGAATGAATCCCACATGCCCCTGAATGGAAATCGCATGTTGACATCTTCGAGATTACGGAACGAGCGATCTATAGATAACACCCTGTCGGATGCCCACTGGGCCAAGACTTTCTCACGCTAAAGACAGATATTGCTGCCCGAAATTAGCGTGAGAAAGTTTTGGTTTCGGACTGCAACGGCGTAAGTGCTTAAAGTTGTTATGCACTATCATCGTGCAACGGCGTAGGTGCATAAAGTTGTTATGCACTATAATCGCCATCACTCAATTTTTTAATTTTTAACAGGAAAAGTTTATGAAATTAATCAAATACTTGTCATTTGCTCTGGTTTTGGTCGGTCTTGCAACTACGGGAATCAGTCATGCTGGTACACTTGATGACGTTCGAGCCAAAGGACATCTGCAATGCGGTATCAATACTGGTTTGGCCGGTTTTGCGTTCACAGATGACGCGGGAAACTGGAAAGGATTCGACGTTGCAATTTGCGAAGCAGTGGCTGCTGCAGTGTTCGGCGATGCTTCTATGGTCAAATATACAAATCTGACCGGAAAAACTCGTTTTGAGGCACTGAAAGCTGGGGAAGTCGACATGCTTTCAAGAAACACTACGTGGACTTACAGTCGTGACGTTGATCTCAAACTGACTTTTGTCGGCGTGAACTACTACGACGGGCAAGGCTTTATTGTTCCTGCATCCCTGGGTGTGGGGAGCGCAACTGAGCTTGAAGGCGCTTCGGTGTGCATCCAGACAGGTACCACAACAGAGCTGAATCTTGCGGACTATTTCCGCAGTAATGGAATGAGTTACGAACCCGTTCCGATTGAGACCAATGCAGAAGCTCGAAAGAACTATCTCGCCGGTCGATGTGATGTGTATACAACGGACCGGTCTGGTCTCGCCGCCACGCGCGCGAGTCTTGACGATCCTGAGGCTCACGTCGTGCTGCCCGAAATTATTTCGAAAGAACCACTTGGACCACTAGTCCGTCATGGTGACGACGAATGGGGCGACATAGTACGATGGGTACTGAATGTGCTGATCATCGCTGAAGAGAAAGGTGTTACTTCAGAAAACGTGCGTGCACTGGCTGCTGAACTGCAGAAAGATGCAGAACTGAATAGAATGTTTGGTACAACAGACGAATATGGAGCAATGCTCGGATTGAGCGACGACTGGGTAGTTAGCGTAATTGCTGCTGTAGGGAACTACGGTGAAATTTTTGAGACATATCTCGGCGTGAATACCGACATCGGACTCGAAAGAGGCGTCAACGCTCTGTGGACAGATGGTGGATTGATCTACGCTCCACCTTATCGATAAAATTCAACTGTTTTGACGGCGCGTGCAGACTGTACGCGCCGTCTGCGTTTCACGTAACGTCGCAACAGAACGCCGGTAAGGGAATTCTGTCAAGTCCGCCATGAGTAATATTTGGACCGATAAAAAATCCCGCCAGATAATTATTCAGATCTTCGTTATCGTTGTCGTACTCTCGCTATTCGGATTCTTTGTTCGAAACACACTTAACAATCTTGAGCTTCTGGGCAGGGAAGCCAGTTACAGTTTTCTGTTCGCACCCTCCAATTACGATATCAATCAACATCTGATCGAGTACGATTCCCGAAGTACCCACCTTAGGGCTACCGTAGTCGGCATAATCAATACCGGGTTGGTGGCTTTCTTCGGTATCATGCTCGCAACCTTGATTGGGTTTGTTGCGGGTGTCTCCCGCCTGTCCTCAAATTTTTTGGTCAACCGAATCGCGTACGTATTTGTCGAGTTCAGCCGAAACGTACCAATTCTTCTATGGATTCTGTTGTGGCATGGTCTTATTGTGCACAACATGCCGCATCCGAAACAGGCAATGGCTGTCTACGATTTTGCTTTTCTCACCAATCGTGGTATTTACATACCCAAGCCCTTGTTGGAGCCTGCATTCTGGGGGGTGGCTGCGGCTTTGGCGATCGCCCTTGCCGGTGCATACTTTTTCTCTCGGATAGCAAAACGAAAACAGGAATTGACAGGGAAACAATATCCGGTTTATTGGGTTAATTGCAGCCTGATTGTTGCACTTCCGCTGCTCGCGTTCTGGCTCCTGGGCTTCCCGGCTCAGCTTGAATATCCTGTTTTCAAGGGCTTCAATTTCAAAGGCGGACTGGTCCTGAGTCCAGAATTTATTGCATTATTGATTGCACTTGGCGTCTACACCGGTGCATTTATCGCTGAAATCGTCAGATCAGGCATACTAGCGGTCAGTCATGGACAGACAGAAGCAGCGTACGCATTGGGCCTGAAACCTAGTCTGGCTATGAGGATGGTCATTTTACCGCAAGCACTTCGGGTGATTGTGCCTCCCATGATCAGCCAATATCTCAATCTTACCAAGAACTCCTCGCTCGCAATTGCTGTCGGCTACATGGATATTGTTGCAACAATCGGTGGTATTTCACTAAATCAGACCGGCCGAGCACTGGAATGCATGTCAATCGTACTGGCTCTGTATCTTTGCATCTCCCTGTCCATATCAGCATTTATGAACTGGTATAACAAGCGAATTTCATTGGTGGAACGCTAACCTAATGGACAAAAATCCACATAACACAGGTATACGCCAGGATCTGCCACCTCCGAAAATGCATGTCGGTGTCGCCGGCTGGATTCGAAAGAACATGTTGTCGAGTCCCACCGACGTATTTCTCACAGTTATTTCGGTTTATATTCTCTACAAGATAGTTCCACCACTTGCCAATTGGGCTGTTCTTGATGCAGTATTTTCCGGTGATGTCAATCATCGAAATGAATGCCGAGAAATCGCGGCAGGGGCGTGTTGGTCAGTCATCGTTGCAAGATTCGAGCAGCTCTTGTATGGGTTTTACCCGGTGCATCTTCGCTGGCGGGTGAATCTGACATTCATATTGCTGTTCGTTGCTTTGATTCCTTTGTTGTATGACCAGGTCAGAGGACGCAAGTATTTGCTTTGGTTTACTCTGATCTATCCAATTTTTGCGTTCTTCATGCTGTGGGGCGGACTCGGATTGGAGAGTGTAGAGTCTTCTAAATTTGGTGGATTCCTGCTGACTGTATTGATCGGTGTCACCGGAATCGCAGTATCGCTTCCACTCGGAATCGCGCTATCTCTTGGCCGACAGTCGTCCATGCCTCTTGTGCGCTTGCTCAGTGTCTGTTACATTGAATTTTTCCGAGGTGTGCCTCTGATAACATTGCTGTTCGTCGCATCAACACTGCTGAATTACTTCATGCCCCCAGGAACGTATTTCGATCTATTGCTGCGGGTTATCATCATGGTGATACTGTTTGCCGCAGCCTACATCGCCGAGGTCGTCAGAGGTGGATTGGCTGCTATTCCGCGTGGGCAATTTGAGGCAGCTGACGCATTGGGACTAAAGTATGCGAACTGCATGAGACTGATCATCCTCCCACAGGCGCTCAAAATTTCCATACCTGGAATCGTCAATACCTTTATCGGTCTGTATAAGGACACAACGCTTGTGGTAATTGTCGGCCTTCTCGATCCTCTCGGAATCAGTGGCGCAGCGCTGGCTGACTCCAAATGGCAGGGTTTGTCCACGGAACTATACATGTTTATAGCGCTTGGTTTTTTCATATCATGTTTTGCCATGTCGCGCTACTCGCTTTATTTGGAACGTAAATTAGATACTGGTCACAAGAACCAATAGGGGATTCTCAGATGAACAACGGCAACATGACTAAAACGGTCGTTCCAAGCGATGACAGAGATCATTCAGTCGCAATCGAAATTACCAACATGCACAAGTGGTTCGGTAAATTCCATGTCCTTAAAGACATCAACCTGACTGTCGAGCGCGGAGAAAGAATCGTCATTTGCGGGCCTTCCGGTTCTGGCAAGTCAACTTTGATTCGCTGTATCAATCGTCTTGAGGAACATCAACGCGGTGACATTACAGTCGATGGAATTTTGCTTACGGACAACATCAAGAATATTGCGGAAATAAGACGCGAAGTGGGTATGGTGTTTCAACAGTTCAACCTGTTTCCTCACCTTACGGTGCTGGAGAACTGCACTCTGGCGCCAATCTGGGTTCGAAAGTTACCTAAAGACGAAGCCGACAAGATTGCAATGCGGTATTTGGAACGAGTGAGAATTCCTGAGCAAGCCTTAAAATATCCCGGTCAGTTATCAGGTGGACAGCAACAACGGGTGGCGATCGCGAGAAGCCTGTGCATGAATCCGAAAATTATGTTGTTTGACGAACCGACCTCGGCACTCGACCCGGAGATGATCAAGGAAGTTCTCGATGTCATGATCCAACTCGCAAAAAGCGGTATGACCATGCTGGTCGTCACTCACGAAATGGGGTTTGCAAAGACCGTCGCCAATCGTGTGATCTTCATGGATGAAGGGGAAATCATTGAAGAGAATAGTCCCGATGAATTCTTCGATAACCCTCGGAATAAAAGAACCAAATTGTTCTTGAGCCAGATCCTGTCGCATTGATTGCGAAAAATAGCCACGCTACATCGAGTGATTTGTCGCATGGCTCTGAAATTGCTTGAAAACAAACACCCAGAACCCCAGGATAGAAACAGGATGATCGACACCGTAACCATGGTGAGGATCATCAGTAAAAACGTCTTATGATCAGTATTGCGATATTTTCGGTGTAATGGCGCTGTGCCTTTTTGGGAGGGAAGCGTGTCTAGCGCAATAGAGCGGAACTAATTTACTGTCGCTCGCGACTCTAGCAGCCGATCAAGCCAATGTGGATCCATTTCAGGAACCGAACTGAGTAGCAGTTCCGTGTATTCATGATGCGGTGGGGTTAGCACCTCGTCCTTGAGACCTGACTCTACTATTCTTCCGCGAAGCATAACCACAATTTCGTCCGCAATTGCTTTGACTGTTGCCAAGTCATGCGTAATGAACAAATACGTCATCTCCAACTCTTTCTGCAGTCGGTCCAGAAGTTTCAGAATTTCTTCCGCGACCAGTTGATCGAGTGCTGACGTCACTTCATCACAAATAATCACGGCAGGCTGTGCTGCAAGTGCTCTTGCGATACATACCCTTTGCTTCTGTCCACCCGATAGCTCTGGAGTGAACCGATCAATGTAGTTGGTTGGCAATTCAATCATCTCCAATAACTCTTTTACACGTCGGTCTCGCTCTCCCCCGTCAATTCCGAAATAAAATCCAAGTGGACGACCAATCACTTCGCGAAGTTTCTGCCGTGGGTTCAAAGCAACATCCGGCATCTGGTAGATCATCTGCATTTGGCGCAGTTGATCTTTTGTACGCTCCTTATATGACTTCGGTAGTTCAATTCCAGAATATTTCACTGTTCCTTGGGAAGGTGGCAGCAAACCTGTCATTGCTCTCGCAAGGGTGCTCTTCCCGCTTCCAGATTCACCTACGATTGCCACTGTTCGGCCTTTCTCGACCGACAAATTAATGTCCTCAAGAACCTTTATTTCTCCACCGTAGGATGCGTGTAGATTATTGATATCAATTAGCGGCACTGGCCCGCTCACAAGATCCTCTGAATTTTTTCTGAATGTTCTAACGGCGAGTAAATCTCTGGTGTAATCTTCTTTGGGGTTGTTCAGTATTTCGTGTGTTTTGGATTCCTCGACAAGGTCGCCGTAACGTAGAACCATGATACGATCGGCTAGTTGCACCACGACTGCGAGATCATGCGTAATATAAATTGCCGCAGTATTGAATCTATGGACGATATCCTTGATGGCTGCCAATACTTCAATCTGCGTCGTCACATCCAAAGCGGTCGTCGGTTCATCAAAAATGATCAGGTCAGGTTCGCATGACATTGCCATCGCTACCATGGCCCGTTGCAATTGTCCGCCGGAAACCTGGTGGGGAAACCGTTTGCCGATGTTGTCCGGGTCGGGAAGATCCAATGTCGCATACATCGCACGGGCATTTTTTGCTGCCTGCTGAAACTTGAGGACACCGTGCTGCACCGGTGTTTCGACATATTGATCGATCAGTCGGTGAGCTGGATTGAAGGATGCCGCAGCACTTTGCGCTACGTAGGATATGCCTACGCCTCGAACCTCCCGAATCTGAGCACTAGTCAGTTCATCGACTCGGACGCCGTCAAATTCAATCGTACCACCGACAAATCTGCAACCTGGCCTGCAATAGCCCATGGTAGCAATGCCAATCGTGGATTTCCCAGCACCTGACTCGCCGATCAGACCCAGCACCTCCCCTCGGTTCAGGTCAATATCAATGCCGTTTACAATCGGTTTCCACTGCTCATCGGCAAATCCTTCGATCTGAAGATTTCTGATTTTCAGGATAGGCTCACCCATACTCGAATAACTCAGTCTGGTAGTCACAGCGAATTACACAGTTAGTATTCTTCGCGCAGACCAGCGGTTTTTCTCAGAAACCAATCGACGACCAGATTGACTGCAATCGTTAAAGTTGCTATTGCCGCCGCAGGTACCAACGGGGTAAATATGCCGTAAGTGATTGCAACACCGTTCTCGCGCACCATGGCTCCCCAGTCCGCTGCCGGTGGTTGGATACCAATTCCGAGAAAACTCAACGAACTGATGAAAAGAAATACGAAACAGAAACGAAGGCCGAATTCTGCCAGCAATGGTGTGAGTGTATTCGGCAGTATTTCGCGACGCATGATCCACCACAGGCCCTCTCCACGAAGACGGGCAACCTCAACGTACTCCATTACATTGGTATCCATAGCCAAGGCGCGTGCAATCCGGTAGACGCGGGTTGAGTCCAAAGTAGCAATGACGAATACGAGCACCGGAATGGAAGTACCGAATATCGATAATGCGATCAATGCGAAAAATAACGTCGGGAAAGCCATGATGATATCTACTAACCGGCTTAGCAGCAGATCCACCCAGCGACCGACCACAGCAGCAAAGAAGCCTGCCGTCATGCCCATAAAAAATGCAAGTATGGTGATACCCATAGCAAGCGCAATGGTATTTCTGGCTCCAAAGAGAACCCTCGAGTAGAGGTCACGTCCCAACTGATCCAAGCCAAGCAGGGTTCCGCTTTCCTCGGGTGTTGCCCACGGCACGGCATCTACAACCTCACTTTCACCATAAGGTGCCAACCACGGCGCAAACACTGCGGCAAAGGCAAAAAGCACAATGACAATAATACCGATATGGGCTGGTAGTCCAGCTCGCTTCAGTGATAACCAAAATCGCATGCCGCGCCCCTCAGCGAGGATGTCGCAGTCTTGGGTTGCTGATGATAGATAGAATATCGGCCAACATGTTCAACGAGATGTAGGTTGCACCAAAAATCAAAATACAAGCCTGTACGATCGGTAGGTCACGTGAAGTGACCGAATCCACCATCAGTAGTCCCAACCCAGGGTAGATAAACACAACCTCGACCACAACCACGCCAACAACCAGATAAGCCAGATTGAGCACGATAACATTGATGATTGGTGACAATGCATTCGGCAATGCGTGATGCACAACGATCCGCCCGCGTTTCAACCCCTTCAATGTCGCCATTTCGATGAATGGACTTTGCATGAGGTTGATGATTGCGGCTCTCGTCATGCGCATCATATGTGCAACGATCACAAATGTAAGTGTCGCGATTGGCAGCAGAGATGCATAAATTTTCTCGCCCAACGTCATGTTGTCCGATATGCTGGATATCGCCGGGAATATCTGCCAGTTAACCGCAAAAAGAGCAACCAAGATATACCCAATGAAAAACTCGGGCAAGGAAATCGCAGCCAGTGTTGAGGTAGAGATCAATTTGTCCAATAGTGATTCTCTATACAAAGCGGCAAGAATTCCTAAAAATAGTGCCAAGGGAACCGCGACGATAGCCGAAGCACCCGCAAGAAACAGGGTGTTACCCAGCCGCGTAGCGAGCAGTTCCGAGACCGGGCGGGAATTTGAAAGCGAGATGCCCATGTCGCCTTGGAGAAAGTTACTCAACCATTGCCAATACCGGACAAGGATTGGCTCGTTGAGACCCAGCTGCGCCCTGATTGCAGCGATGGTTTCGGGAGTGGCTGATTGCCCAAGGCGCTGCTCGGCGAAATCGCCAGGCAACGCCTCAAGTGCAAGCGATATCAGAAGCGTGATTACAATGAGTGTAATCAAGCCGAAAGCTATGCGGTTGGCGATAAGCCTCGTGAGCCCCATAAACTCGCTCTACCGCAATGATTCTATAAGGCTAGTACGCTTCTTTTTCGTGTATTACGCAAAACTCCAACGTTCAGCACATCTGTGTCCGTCAAGTTCCCAATTGACTGCGATGTCCTCGGGCAACGCAATTTTGTCCGATACACCCATCAGGTCGGCGGCAAACAGTGGTACGACCACTGCTCCCTCTTCCCAGTGCAGACGTTGCATTTCCCAATACATGTCCTTACGCTTGGCTGGATCAACCTCTACCCGAGCGTCTTTGAGCAATTGTTGGAAACTCGCGTTTTCCCAGTTGTTGTCGTTCCAGGCGCCGCCTGATTCATACGCAATTGTCCACATCCAATCTTGAGTCGGACGTCCGGACCAGTAGCACATGCTCCAGGGCTTCTGCTGCCAGACATTGGACCAGTAACCATCATTGGACTCACGAATCACGTTGATATTGATACCAGCGGCTTTCGCATGCTCAGCATACAGGACAGCGGCATCAACTGCTCCGTCAAAGGCCGCATCAGCTGCTGACAGTTCGACCGCAAGGCCTTCCATGCCGACTTCCTTGAGCATGAATGCTGCCTGGTCCGGATCATACTCGCGCTGGGGAAGTTCAGTGTTGTAGAATTCCTGATTAAGACCAATCGGGAGATCATTACCGACTTCACCATGTCCGCCAAGAATAGTTTTCAGTAACGCTTCACGATCGACGGCAAGTCGAAGTGCCTGACGTACTTTCACGTTGTCAAAAGGCGGTACGTTGGCCAGCATCGGCACCGTATAGTGCTTGGTTCCTACAATCTTCTGAACGCTGACACCTTGTGCGAGATCAAGCAAATGGGCAGTTCGCTGGCTAACGCGATTCGTCGCATCCACCTGACCGGTCTTCAGCGCATTGTCACGCGCAGCAGCGTCTGAGATCGCTGTGATCTCCACCCCATCAAAATACGGTAGTCCTTCCTTGAAATAGTTAGGATTACGCTCGACTTCCGCACGTACACCGGGTTCGTAGGAAACCAACTTAAACGGACCACTACCGACACCAGTTTCCCAACCTTCGGTCGGGAAAACAGAGACATGGTAATCGGTCAGCAACCATGCGAAATCAGCATTCCCATTTTTCAGTGTGATTTTCACCACATGATCGCCATCAGCTTCCATATCTGCAATCTGTCCCATTTGTCCAGCAACCGCAGAAGTTGAATCTGCACGAATGTGATGTTGAATTGAATGAATCACGTCGGCGGACGTCAATGTCTTGCCGTTATGAAACTCTACTCCCTTGCGAAGTTCGACGATCCATTCTGCCGCACCTGCTTTGACTTCCCAGCTTTCCGCCAGTTCTCCGACCAGTTCACCAGTCGGCGCTATCTCGATCAGATAACTTCGAAGCTGATGTTCCAGATTGATCGGTATTGAATCCGGATGGGTTCCTGGGTCCAATGAATCTGTAGTGGAACCACCACCCATTCCCAATCGAAGTACACCACCGCGCTTCGGTTCGGCTCGCGCCACCCCGGAAATCAAACTTCCGGGCGCTGCAACTACTGCACCTAACGCTGCAGAGCGTTGCAGGAAATCCCTTCTGCTGATTTTGCCGAGCTCAAAAGCTTTCTTTAATTCATGAATTTTCATTAGTTGGATACCCCCCTCATTTACGCCGCAGGTCTCATTTTCATTTGAGCAACTACAGTGCAATTATCAAGCTAAACATTAGGGTCAGTTAAACTCAACTGACCTATCATGAACGAGATTTATACCACATAGAATCGAAAATTATTTATATCTTGCAATATCCGTTCCAACTGTTGGCGCAATCGTTAGATTTTCTGTGCCGGAAACTGCTATCTTGACGCCTTTGAGCAACCGACTAGACAACCGTAATTTCAATGTCGCCAACACCGTCCACACCACCGAGTAATCTGTCTCCTTTTGCAATCGGCCCGACGCCAGCTGGAGTTCCTGTAAAAATCAGATCTCCGGCTGATAATTCAAACATCTCCGACAATTTGTTGATGATTTCGGGGATTGACCAGATCAGTTGATTGAGGTCTCCTTGCTGGCGCAGTTCGTCATTGACTTTGAGCCAGACACCACCGGATTGCGGATGTCCACATTCAGTCGCCGGGACGATTTCGCTCATTGGCGCTGAATGGTCGAAAGATTTTCCGGCTTCCCACGGCCGGCCCATCTTCTTCATATTCTGTTGCAGGTCGCGTCGGGTGATGTCGATTCCGACCGCATAACCGTATACGTGATCCAACGCATGTTCAGGATTGATATTACTGCCACCGGACTTCAGAGCGACTACCAGTTCGATTTCGTGATGAACATTGTTTGATTTCGGAGGATAGGGAAAATCACTGCCGGAAGGAATTACCGCGTCAGAGGGTTTTTGGAAAAAGAAAGGTTCTTCCCGATTCGGGTCGTGTCCCATTTCTCGTGCGTGTTCCGCATAGTTTCTTCCGACGAGATAGATACGCCGGACCGGAAAACGCGATTGCGAGTTCTGAACTGCTGCATCAGCACGACCAAAATCAGAAATTACATAGTTCATTTCGATGACTCCTGGTTGAATAAAACTCAAGCGCGTCCAATTTTAACGGATAACCGATACTTTGATCTCAAATTCCGGATAATCGAGAACTGCTTGTCAGCAATACGGTTGCAATTGTTGGACAAGAATTTTCTAATGCAATGTGTCTTCAAGTATGAGTATCAATGGCCTATTGCAATCGTCCGAACATCTCAGCACACTGTGTAACTATTGGATTCATATGTCATAATGAATCCGCAAATTCAACAGTGTCGGACAGATTCTGGCCTGTTCTCAATGATCAAAATTCTCGGGAGATGATAACTTTTTGACATATTGCAACCGAATGTGGGTACTCGCTTCGTACCCTGATGGAATGCCGGTCGAGAGCAACTGGCGTCTCGAACAATCTGAAATAGAATCACCGGGTGACCGCCAGATTCTTGCGCGCGCCCTCTATCTGTCCGTTGACCCCTATATGCGCGGTAGGATAAGTGCCAAGCGCGGATATGCGAAAGGCGTCGAAATTGGCGACGTAATGATCGGCGGTGGAGTTGCCGAAGTCGTCGAATCCAGACACCCAAAATGGAACGCTGGCGACCTCATCGAAACCTTCGGTTTTGGCTGGCAGGAATATTCGATTCTTGACCCTGAAACAGTCACCCGTGTCGATCCGAACATTGGGCCGCCCCATGCCTGGCTCAGTTATATTGGCATGCCCGGAATTACCGCGTGGTGCGCTCTGAATAACATTGGTAAGCCCGTTGAAGGCGACACTGTTTTGATTTCTGCTGCCTCCGGTGCTGTTGGACAGGTTGCGGGCCAGCTGGCGAAAGTCGCAGGGTGTCGGGCTGTGGCAGTTGCGAGTACCGATACCAAACTCGACTGGTGCCGCAATCTTGGATATGACATCGGCGTGAACTATCGCTCAGCAAGTGATCTGACAAAAGAAATTGCGAAAGCCTGCCCCGATGGTATCGATATATTCTTTGACAATACGGCAGGGCCGATTCATGACGCTGCCATGCAGAACCTCGCTTTAGGCGCGAGAGTCATCATCTGCGGAACAATCAGTCTGGCGGACAAATTCGAAGCCCCTGACATCGGCGAGCGATTCCTCCGGCAAATACTGGTAAACCGTGCGCAAGTAAGCGGGTTTCTGGTATTCGATCACCTCTCTCACTACGATACAGCTCGCAGAGAACTTGCAGATCTGGCGAACAACGGCAAACTTCAGTTCAAGACAGACTTCATGGATGGCATAGAGAGCATGCCCGCTGCCTTTCTCAAACTTCTGCATTCAGAAAACATGGGTAAACAACTCGTTCGCACCGAATTTGCCAAGGGATTGCGGGAATAGTCGGCGATTGATCTGTCAAATTACGCTATAGCCCATTAGAAGTCGGTTTTCACACCGCCTTGTTCAATTCTCCGCACTCGATAGTCTTCCAGTTGTTCACGCACTGCCGGATCAATCGGCGGTTCTTCGTATTCCGCCAGCAATGCCTTGTACAGCGTGTTCGCATGTTCCATCGCTTGCGGTGATCCTGCTTCACTCCACGTTTCGAAGTTTCTCCAGTCCGAGATCATCGGAGTGTAGAACGCGTCGCGATAGCGCTTTTGCGTATGATCAGTCCCAAAAAAATGACCACCGTGACCCGCCTGAAACATCGCATCAATACCAACTTCCTCTTCATTAATTGGTATCGGTAGCATGTACTCCGAGATCATCTGCAACATGTCAGCATCCATGACAAATTTTTCAAACGAAGCAGTCAGTCCACCCTCCATCCATCCCGCTGCATGGAGGATAAAGTGAGCGTGACCATTGATGGCACCCCATAGTGAGAATACCGATTCGTAAGCCGACTGTGCATCAACACTGTTCGCGGCATTCGTGTTTGACGAACGAAATGGCAGTCGGTAACGTCTCGCCAACTGACCGCTTGCCAATGCCGCTTTCATGTACTCGGGTGTTCCGAATGCAGGAGCTCCAGAACGCATGTCGACATTCGAAGTAAACGCCCCGTATACGAAAGGCGCACCTGGACTGGTTAATTGTGATATGACCAAGCCCGACAAAACTTCGGCATTTTGTTGTGTCAAGGCACCAGCAAGCGTCACTGGAGCCATCGCACCAGACAATGTGAATGGGGTGAGTACGACAACCTGATTTCGAAGCGACATCTCGATGATGCCTGTCACCATGTTGGCGTCCAGACGCAAGGGCGAATTTGAATTGATTATGGTAAGCAGGCTCGGCTCGCGACTGAGTTGCTCATCGTCCAGTCCGCGGGCAATCTTGATAATTTCGAGCGCATCCAGGTTTCTTTGCCGTCCGAGTGAATAAGCATGAAATACCTTGTCCGTCAACACAGCCAAGTCGATCAGGCATTCAATATGGCGAATTGAAGGATGAATATCAATCGGTTCGACTGGATAACCACTGGTCAGGTGAATAATATTCAGCTGCTGGGCGAGGCGCAGGAAATCACGGTAATCACTGTGATTGCCGGAACGCCTTCCACGATCCATATCCGATGAGTGAGGTGCGCTTCCGACCGGAGCAAAACAGATTTGATCTGTACCAAACTCAATCGTATTGTCTGAATTTCGGGCATGCAGTTTGAAACTGTTGCGCGTTGTCTTCAAACACTCCTCGACCATGCCCCTGTCGATCAGGATCACATCATCCGCTTTTCCTCGTGTCGCACCCGCGCGTAAAAGCAACTCGCGACCTTCCGCAGACATCACTTCCACACCAATCTGCTCCAGTACTTTCAGAGAGGATTCGTGAATGAACTCAATCTCATCCTCTGATAGCACACAGATTGGTGGAAATCGATTGCTGACTCGTCGTTTAGGCAGTTGCTCAACTCTCTGACGAACAGAATTTTGCGATCTGCGCCGGGATTTTCTTATTTTCGACAATTTCTTTCTATTTTTCCTTGAATATCAAAAAATGACGCCTAAACGATTCCAAGAACATTTCGGCTCTGAAAAAAACTTGGTGTATCATTGTATTGGAATATATTCGTTTGGAGGCGAATACACCAGATGTCATTTCGAACATTCAACTCAATTATTCTGTCGCTGATTGCTTTCGCGTTCATGATTTCCGTTTCCACTGCCGACGAAAACACAGGCACTACGACACACGCGAACGAAGAAGTTACAGAACTCGCTAGCGCAGGTAGCGAGCAGACTGCTGTAATTCAGCTAACCGACCCAGATATTGCCGCGGCCGACGACGAAGAACCGGATTGTGAGTGACACAACTCGGCCGGTTGGTCTAGCATTCTGCTAAATTTCTAGCCGGAGGCTCTGTCTGGAGTTCTGACGAAATACAGCAGCATTGCGCCAACGGCAAAGAGCACGATTACCGAAAGAATCGAATTTCTGGGCCCAAACATCGCGGCGGTCCAACCAACCAGAAAAGGTCCGATTACTGCAGCGGACTTGCTCACCATGCTGAAAAATCCGAAATATTCTCCAGCTTCCCCGACTGGAATCATCTGTCCGTAAAGTGAACGGCTCAATGCCTGTATTCCTCCCTGAACGAGTCCAATCATGGCTGCGAGTATGAAAAATTCCACACCGCTTTGGATGAAGTACGCCCAGATTGTCGCGACTACGTAGACTAGTATGCCAATATAGATACCGGTGCGCGGACCGATTTTCTGACCCAATTTTCCGAAAATGATCGCTGCAGGAAATCCGACAAACTGTACCATCAGCAGCGCTGAAATAAGATCGTTGGCGTTCAGTCCGATCGACAGTCCGTAGTCGACGGACATTCTGAACACAGTATGAACGCCATCAATGTAAAACCAGTAGGCGAACAGAAAAATCAGTATTGTGCGCTTGGCTTGAATATCCCGAAATGTGTCGCGCAGTTGTCGTAGACCGGCTACAACCGATTCCACTGCGCTTTGCGGCCGTGCAGGAGGTGTTTCTTTGACAAACAAAATTATCGGTATGGAAAAAACCGCCCACCAGATTGCCACGCTCACAAAGCTGTAGCGCACAGCTTCACCGGAATCCGCAAAGCCAAAGATTTCTGGCTTGAGTACCATGAATACGTTGACGGCAAATAGAACTCCGCCGCCAAGGTAACCCAATGCATATCCGAAACCAGATACAGCATGAATTCTGTCACTGTCCGGAGCGACCTCAAGCAGCAGCGCATCGTAAAACACATTGGCACCAGAAAAGCCGAGTGAACCAACGACGAAGAGCACAATCGCAGCCTGCCAATATCCATAACTCACCAAGAACAGGCTGAAAGTGGAAAGAACTCCTACGAACGCAAATACCATCAACAGTTTCTTTTTTACGCCCGCACGGTCGGCGATAGCACCCAGAATGGGGGCGAGTATGACAATAATCAGACTTGAAATCGAGGAAGCAGCACCGAGCCTGAATGTTGTTTCGACGCTTGCAACGTCAACCGACCAATACTCCCTGAAAAAGATCGGGAAAAAACCTGCAATGACTGTTGTGGCAAAGGCAGAATTCGCCCAGTCATACATCGCCCACGACAGTGTCTTCTTCTCAAATAGATCCTTCATGGTGACTGTCTTTCCTGTTTCAACTTCTCATCGCAGTACCCGCTGGATCATATGGCACATCTTGCAAGACCCTAGCTGCAACCCTCTTTCCAACTACGTCAACTGAGCATTCGTTTGCCTGATTGGGTATAGCACAGTCAATATATGCCATTCCCAGGCTCTTGTTCACCCAATGGCCGTAACTACCAGATGTGACGAACCCAACGCGGCGTTCATCTTTCCACACGGGCTCGAATTGCGTCACGTCAGCGTCGATTGAGTCGATTTCCAACAGAACCAATCTTTGGGCAGGCCCGGATTCGCGCTGTTTCAATACCGCATCTCGTCCAATGAACGCGGACTTGCGCAAGTCGACGAATCGGTCCAATCCTGCCATGTCTGGCGTATAAGCACAGGTGAACTCCCTTGACCAGGCACCATAGCCTTTCTCAAAGCGTAAACTGGTCATGGCGCGAAATCCGAACGGTTTCAGATCATGATCAGCACCCAACTCAGCCAGTCTGCGATAAAGTGGTCTGTGAAATTCGACTGGCACGTTGATTTCATATCCAAGCTCCCCGGTTACCGAAACACGCCCAATGACAGCTTTGGCTTCGTCCAATTCAAACTCGCCACACCGTAGAAAAGGAAAATCAGTGTTCGACACCTTCGTCTGCAACAATTGTTCAAGCAAATTTCTGGAATCAGGGCCGGCTATCGAAACTCCGCTCATCTCGCAACACAAATTTCTCACCTCGACACCGAATTTTGGTAGATGGTCCTGAAACCAGCGCATATGCCAGGCCTGCAGATAATATGAACCCATCAACCAGAATCTATCAGCACCAAGACGCATAACTGTAAGATCGCCCATCAAACGACCGCTTGGCGCGAGCATCGGTGCGAGCCGCATCCTGCCTACACTTGGCAAACGGCACGCCAGAAGATTATTCAACCA
This sequence comes from Arenicellales bacterium, assembly GCA_951813075.1. GTDB lineage: Bacteria > Pseudomonadota > Gammaproteobacteria > Arenicellales > JAJDZL01 > JAJDZL01. The sequence goes on from OX638343.1 coordinate 1,637,825, forward strand.
CTTTTCGCTCCCAGCTCCAGTGACCTCATAACGAGAAAAACCGGTAATGTCGACTATTCCGACTGCACTTCGTACGGTAGCAACTTCGTGATCAATCAATTTGAATGCATTCGACCTCCTCAGTGTGGGGGTTTCCTGAAAATCCGGTTGTTTCGGAGCGAAGAAAAGAGGAACCTCAAGGCCCCAAAGGCAGCCAAACTGTGCACCTTCTCTTTCCAGATCATCATAAACAGGTGACTTGTCAAGCGGCCGTCCGGCGGGAAGTTCCTCATTCGGATAGGTCAATACGAACCGTCGGGCATAGAACTGTCGCGCAGTATCTTCCAGGTAGCCAGGCTCACTGGCAAAATCTCCGTAACGCGCTATATCCATTCCGAAAACATCTGCTTCCGGCTCTCCTTCTATCATCCATTGTGCCAGCGACAATCCCACACCACCGCCTTGACTGAAGCCGGCCATCACACCACAGGCAACCCAGTAGTTTCGCAGACCCGGTACCGGTCCAACCAGTGGATTACCGTCCGGAGTGAATGTAAACGCGCCATTCACCCAGCGCTTGATACCAGCTTTCTCCAGAACCGGGAAACGAGCGAATCCCTTGCTCAGTTGCGGTGCGATACGATCAATCTCCTCCGGTATGAGCTCCATACCATAGTCCCAAGGCGCTCCTTCCAGATTCCAGATTTTCGGATTCAACTCATAGACACCCATCAGCAAACCCTTGCGCTCCTGGCGAAGATAGGTAAACCCATCGAGATCGAGTATGGAAGTAAGATGATCGTCTCGCTCTACGATTTCCGGTATATCTTCCGTCACCAGATAGTGGTGTTGCATCGGTGTGACAGGAAGATCAACACCTGCCATCTTTCCGACTTTCCGTGCCCATAGTCCGCCAGCATTCACCACGTGTTCTGCGACAATAACTCCGTTTTCCGTGATCACATCCCACGCGCCTTCCGGACGATAGTTCAGATCCAGAACTTGATTTCGTAGAATGATCTGCGCTCCGCACAACTGCGCTGCCTTGGCGTAAGCCATAGTAGTACTGTGCGGGTCCAAATGTCCCTCGCACTCATGAAACAAACCACCATAGAGATCCGACGTATCGATCAGTGGAAACATGTCCTCGATTTGTGAAGGAGTTACCAGTTCAGGTTCCATTCCCATAGTCTGAAAGATTGTCCGCATGTATTGCAAATACTCCCACCTTGCAGCACTTGCTGCAAGCATGATGCCACCACTGTTGACAACGCCAATATCCTGACCGCTCTCCTGCTGGATTTCCTTGTACAGATTTATCGTGTACGTTTGAAGACTCGATATATTCAGGTCATTGTTTAACGGATGGAACCCTCCCGCAGCATGCCAGGTAGAACCTACAGTGAGCTCCTTTCGCTCAATCAGAGCAACGTCAGCCCAACCCTGTTTGGCAAGATGATAAAGAACACTGGCACCGACGACTCCCCCACCAATGACAACCGCTCGGTAATGACTATTCATAGCGAATTATTGGGTGTGTATCCATTTAGATTGACAAGTCAAGAATCAGTCCGATTTCTTGTAAGATTCTTGCTTTCGAGGTTTCTGACTGGATTTAGGATTGACACCCATAAGAATTGAGATAATCTCATCTACCTCAAAGTCGCTCATGGACGGAACGGTCAACGGCGGCTGTGTGTTTTTTTGATTACGCTTCACATTTCCCCTCAATGCAATCGTCCATCAGGTCCGCTTGCCAAGTCAGTGTGTTTCAACCGTCTTCAAGCCAGACCCCGAATCGTGCAGTCGAACTGCACTATCGTACACAATTCCCGGACTTCTGCCTAGCACTGAACCCGTTCAAATATTCGCTTTCTCAGGGTGATATTAAACCCAGATAATGATTGAATGGATACCTGCAATTTCATCCCAAATACTTGGTTCGGACAACTCAAATAGATGAAACCCTTTCAAAAGCATGGCCAGCGTAAACGAATCCATTTCCCTAAACTACAAGCCAAGATTTACAAAAGTCTGGACAGGCATGAACAGGCGACGCGGCTGGGAAGCGAAGGATTTGAAGCCATAGCGCTCATAGAATGCTTGGACATTGTCATTCTTGGCATCAACAACGATTGCATACACAGCAATCGTCAAGCTCGCATGGATAATCCTGCGAATTGCGTCGAGCAACAGAAATTCACCCAGCCCGATTCCTTGATAGTTGCAGTCGATAGCGAACCGTCCTATCAAAGCCGCCGGAACCGGGTAGTGTGGCAACTTTTTTGCCAGTTCATCTGGCAACCTGTCCTTTTCAAAACTCACCGCGCTCAGGGTGTAGTACCCAGCGATCTTTCCAGGCGTGTCTCCGGCAGCAACGAAAACCTGTGCCACACGCCGCCGTACGTCTTGAGAGGCTCGATGTCGCAGATAGTCGTCAAGTGCCGGTTCTCCGCAGGAGAAGGTTACGCAATCGTGCTGACTCCCGAGAGGCTCGACACTGATCGACAGTTCATCCACCGATGCGTTTGAGATAGCGCCGCGCAGCCTGCCTTAACGCTAAATTCGGTGCGGGCGGGTTGAGCAAGGCTTCGTGGAAGGCATCCCAGTCGGTCGCCGGAAGTACTGTCCTCTCGTGCGTTTCAATTACTCGTTCGGCCGCTGAAATGGCGTTGCTCAGCACGAATCGGCTGACTGTCGTTTCCTCGTAGGTCGCCGCCCGTTCCAGCTTACGTTTGCTCTTGGCATCGAGGCGTAAATTTACACGCTCGCGTTTCAATTCGGCTGCTTCAACCACTATCCAGTCTCCTGCGCATACAATAATTTAACTATGCACCATTATGGCGTACACTGCAATAAAAATGCAATTTTCTACGTCTGTCCGCACCTATCTGAACAACTACGGTCAAATGTATGCCAGTTTGTGAAATAGTGTGCTACAAATATTATTGAGCGGTTTTACAGCGATAGACAACGCTCAAATCCACCCTTGACGCAAATGAGCTGGGGGATGTGTAGATTGATGACCAACAGGAAAGACTTCAATTTATGGCCATGCGTGGCTTTGCTGTGACAATACCCAAACAATTATGTTCAAGGCGATTTGAAAACCAAAAGTGATTTGCGCCCACAATTCTATTGGTACCGATTCAAGATTGCACTATTATTCACTCCAGGACTCACCAATCCAAATCTCTGAAGAAGTATGTTGCGTCTCGTCACCCTAACCTGCTCCAACACTGAAATCGTTTGCTCCCTTGGATGTGGCGACCAAATTGTCGGTGTCGACAACCACTCGGATTACCCGGAAGCGATTGTCTCAAAGCTACCTCGAGTGGGTCCCGACCTGAATATTGACATCGACGCGGTGACCGCACTCAAACCGGACCTGGTACTGGCATCGTTAACTGTACCGGGGCACGAGGAAATCGTTGCTGGTCTTGAGGCTGCCGGACTGCCTTTTATCGCACCTGAACCGCTGAATCTTGAGGATGTTTACCAGAACATACAAACAATCGGGGACTTGCTGGACGTTTCCGCCCGCGCAGAGCATGTCGTAAACGAAATGCGTCAGACCATTCAATCACAGTCGGCTGTGGAATCTGGACCAAGCCTCATCGTTCAGTGGTGGCCCAAGCCCGTAATCGCACCTGGTAAGTTTTCGTGGGTGCAATATCTTATGGATGCGGCTGGACTTGTCAACCCACTTGCGCAACGAAATGTAAAAAGCACACCACTGACCGATGAAGAAGTCAGAGATCTCAATCCAGATGCTGTTGTGATCTCCTGGTGCGGTGTGCAGTTTGACAAGTATCGGCCAAGAGTGGTTTATCGAAATCCACTATGGCAGGAAACAAACTTTGTCCGAAATCGGAATGTATTCCGGATTTCTGAAGCTCATCTTGGCCGACCGTCGCCTCGGCTCATGGATGGATTTACTGAACTGAAAAACATTGCCCGTCAACTCGATGTAAAAATGCAGTGAGTTGACAGTCAGGTATCCACCCATTCTGACAGGTCGACTTTTTCGGATTCTAGAACCGCTGTCAGCAACCTCTTGAAATCTATCGCGTCGCCGATACTGGCGAGTTCTCGAATCGAATGCATTGCAAATTGAGCGACACCGACATCCACAGTCCTGATCCCGATCTCCGATGCGACGATCGGACCGATCGTCGATCCGCAACGAATGTCGTTTCTCGATATAAAAATCTGATGTGGGAGATTGAGGTTTTCGCATTGTTTTCGTATGAAAGCAACCGATTCGCCGGATGAAGCATAGTTTTGGTTGGCATTGACTTTAATCACCAAGCCATTGCCGATAATTGGAGCGTGCCGATCATCATGCTTGTGCGGGTAATTCGGATGAATGCCGTGCGCTCCATCGGCTGATATGAGCAAGGATCGACGGATGACTGACGGATCAAGCCCGACCGACCTTCGAAGTACCGATGCGAGAAAAGGCCCACCAGCTCCGGAATCAGACACGCTACCGACTTCTTCGTGGTCACTACAGACCAACATACAGAAATTGTCTGTTTGCGCTTCAGCGATTGCAATGGCGCCCGCATGACAACTCAATAGATTGTCAATTCTCGCACTGGAAATCAGCTTTTTGCCGGTACCAAAACATTCTGGAGGATTTACATCATACAGGCTCAGGTCATGTCCGAGCAAAGTTTGGCCGTTATATCCAGAATCCGTGATGTCATCCCCAGTGAAAAGAAGTTGTTCCAATGAATCCATATCGCCGGAAATCACAGGATTCAGATGAGTCTGACTATTGATTTCCTGACGGGTATTCGCTTCCCGCTCCAGATGAATAGCAACGCTCGGTATGACAGCAACCGGATCCGCCTTGTGAATCAGACATTTTCTGACACTACGCTTCCCGTTATCGAAAAAAATTCGACCGGCGATGGAAAGATCTCGATCAAACCAGGTGCGCAAAAGGGGCGAACCGTAAACTTCCACGTTCAGCTGGTGGTATCCATGTCGCTGGAGAATTGGATTGGGTGCAAGTTTCAGACAAGGACTGTCGAGATGCGCTCCAATGGCTCGTATTCCTGCAGAATCAGCGGGGTTCTGTCCACACCGAAATGCGATTAGGGAAGTGTCATTTCTGGTTACGTAATATCGTCCTCCGGGTTCGAGACTCCACTGTTCCTCTTCTACCAGACGTGTGAATCCAGCGCTCTCAAGAAAGTCGGCAAGACACCTTGACGCATGGTACGGTGAAGGTGAACGAAAAATGAAATCAAGGAGTGAGTTCCTGTAGTTATCCTCAGATTCTGCAGTCGCCTCAACTGTCGGATCAAAACGGTTCATGTTATTGCTTTACTTTCTCCGTTCGAATGACTGAAAATCAAACAGATTCCGATCAGCCAGTTGTGAAGGCGCAACATTTTGCAGGCTTCGAAAAATATTCTCAACCCGGCCCGGATATTCCTTCTGCCACTGATTGAGCATTTTCTTGATTCTCACCCGCTCCAAATTCTCCTGCGACCCACACAGGTTACAGGGAATTATTGGAAACTGTCGTTTTTGAGCATATTTCTCAATATCGGATTCTTTGCAGTAAGCCATCGGTCGGATCACAATATTCCTCCCGTCATCGCTTTGTAGTTTGGGAGGCATGGCCTTGAATTTGCCACCATGGAACATATTCAGAAACAATGTTTCAACAATGTCATCGCGATGATGACCGAGCGCAATTTTGCTGAATCCGTGCTTTTCGGCAAAATTGTAGAGAATCCCTCTGCGAAGACGCGAGCACAGACCACACATCGTTTTGCCCTCTTCGATAACGTCACGCACGATACTGTAAGTATCCGCTTCAATAATGTGATAGGGAACATTCAGTGACTCGAGATATTGCGGCAACACATCATCTGGAAATCCGGGTTGCTTCTGGTCCAGATTGACCGCTTCAATATGGAAATGCACCGGAGCCCGCTGTTGAAGATTCTTAAGAATATCCAGCATGGTGTAGGAATCCTTGCCGCCGGACAGACATACCATGATTCGGTCATTGTCCGAAATCATGCTGAAATCCCTGATCGCGTTTCCAACTTCCCGCTGCAGTCTCTTGCGAATTTTGTTGTGGTTGTAGCGTTCCCGAGGCGAATCGAAATGCGGTGGAAGTACCGACTCAACGGAACTGACAGGTAAATCGCTCACAGAAAAAATTCTTGGCAAAAATAAATATATAGGCTATATAAGCAGGCAAGTTGATCGCGTTCTGGTTGCTGGTATCGCAAGTTAGTGGAACGCACAACGACCATTTATTGTACGATTAAAGCGATTTATACAGAAAGGAACTCGAAATATGCAATGGGTTGCGCTGGCCATCGTCTGCACCGCGTTGATCGTAGTAAGTTACTATTCTCCAAAAATAGGGTTCAGCCTGCTAGGTGCAATTGGAGCGATTGTCGGTACGCTTTACTTTCTGAACCTCGATGAATCGGAAACTTCTAATTTTCCAATTGAAAGAGAATCGGTACAGCTTGATGACGTGAATGCGCAGGAGTCTTATGGTGAAAGCTGGGATTATTCAGGGCGTGTGTCGAATTCTTCAGAGAAGGTGATTACCGACGTTCTTATCAAGATAACATTGCGTGACTGCCCTGATGGTAGCGGAACTGTCAACGATGAATGTCCGATTATCGGTGAACAAGTTGATTTTGTCGCTATCAATGTCCCACCCCGGCAAGCCAGAGATTTTCGGGATAATATCAGCTTCAAGAATGCAGTCCAAAAAGGTGTCCTGAATTGGAATTTCGAGTTGGTGGGTGTACGAGTTACAGACTAGAATTGACAATTTCTTTGAAAACAGACTGGAGCCAGATACTTTACAAACTCCAGACTGACTCTGGCGGATCCCATGATTGCGGGTTTCTTAAAGTAATGATGTGGCCGGTGGAAAACTACCCTGACTCCGATACTTCCAAGCCGGTCCTCAACCTAGGATATGGAAATTATTGTTTGAATGTAATAGGTCGCGGTTTTATTCGACAACTTACAATGCAAGACACTCTACACCTAGCTTGAGTGAAAAAAGATCACTTAGGATTGCAAAACTTTATTGAAACAAGTTCGATCAATTATGTCCGATATCTTGTATCAGCCAAAAGAATGACAAAGCCTAATAACAGTTACAGAATAATCTAGTTGTCAAATATGCTGTAGACTAGATTCAGTGCTTGAAGGCATTTACTCGTCAAGCTCCCAATACGCCAATATACATTCTTCAAGATATTTACGGGTGTCTTTAGTAAGTCGTGTTAGTCCGACAAGACGTGCTAGATCTCGAACCATGTCATTCGAATTTTGCACCTCAGGATTGTCTTGAATTAATCCAAAGATCTGGGCTTGTGGAATGTCTCGAATCCTCCGACGTAGATCAGACCGGAATGGTAACACCGAAACATAGCTATCCGGTTTCCAGATAAAGGTGCTGCCATTTTCTTCGTGGCATTGATTTGGCCCAAGACAGAGCAGGACTCGCTCGCGAATTCGTCGTCCGGCTCGTTGCCACCCATGTTTTCGAGCAATTCTCCGAAAAAGTTCGCTGTCTCGAAGTGGACCATACAAAGTAACAATCTCGGAAACAAGCCCTTTCAGCGTCGGCACGTAAGAGTCCTCGAAAAACACGTCTGGGTCGAAATTCTGTTCGTCCAATTCACCATTACCGTATCGACTGCTGTTGTCTGAATCGTGCAACGAATCATCTGCCAATGGGCGATGCATTTCTTCTCCTTCTCGCGAAAGAGAGACTGTCTCATCCGAGTCGAGAAGGCTTTCCTTAATTTGTTCATTTTCTTTATTTTGTTCATTCTCAATTATCTGTTGCCTTCGATCGCGGTCCAGCAAATCCCGTAGCTGATTGTCTAGGCGATTAAGTGATTCTTGTTCACGCATGAACCAGTCGGTAGACCAAATTCGCAAGATCTCCCAGCCGAGGTTGCGAAGAATAGATTCTCGAATCTGATCGCGGTCGCGGGCTGTTGCAGATCGATGATAGGTAGCACCATCGCATTCAATTCCCGCAATGTATACTCCCGCCTTGTCAGGATGAACTACAGCAAGATCGATACGAAAACCCGAGACGCCAATTTGTGTTCTAACCTCCCATCCTTTGTGGCTCAATCCATCAGCCACCGATATTTCAAATGGATTTTCAGCGTCCCCAAGAGAACCATGATCCATACCGGCAAGTGCTGATGATCCCGTTGCAGCGTAGAGTAAAAAGTTCTTAAGGTGCATGACTCCCAAGCCTTTTGCTCGATTGGTATCGATTTTGTCTGCCGTGATGGATGAGAATACATGCAATTCTGCCCGAGCCCTTGTAACAGCTACATTCAAACGTTTTTCTCCACCTTCGTTATTTATTGCACCAAATGACATTGACATTTTCCCCGTCGCGTCTGGTCCGAAGGTGATCGAAAAAAGCATCACGTCGCGTTCGTCACCCTGGATATTTTCAAGATTCTTCACAATCGTCGGTTCTTCGCGCTCGTCTTCAAAAAACCACTCTAAAGTCGGGTTATTTTTTCGTTCTGCATCCAAGAGATCTAAAATCAACTCCTGCTGCTGTGAGTTGAACGTAATGACGCCGAGAGTCGGACGTTCAGTTTCGTTCTCAACTAGCCATGAATTCATTCTTTCAACTGCCAGTCTTACAATTTCTCTCGCCTCAATTACGTTCGTGCGACTTTTCCCTCGCTCATAGACACCTTTTACGAAGTGAAAATGCACCGCGCCAGATTGCGTTCTTGGGGATGGAAAGGTAATAAGTTGATTGGAATAGTAGTGATAGTTTGAAAAAGTTATGAGCGATTCATCTCTACTGCGGTAGTGCCAGTTCAGTTTCTGCAAGGGAAGACCAGCCACAGTTACTTCGTCCAAGATACTGGGAAGATCCGTCTCGTGAAGGGCTACCTCTTCATCGTAGTCGTCTGTTCGACCAAAAAAGTTGGTTGGTGGCAGTTGCTTTGGATCACCTACAATGATTGATTGACGCGCCCGCGCGATAGTGCCGATAGCGTCCCATGTAGTAATCTGCGAGGCTTCGTCAAAAATGACGATGTCGAATAATGCCTGATCAGGAGGCAGATATTGAGCAACAGATAAAGGTGACATCAACACGCAAGGCGTCAGTCGCGTAAACGTTTCCGACATTTCGCCGAGAAGTTGACGTATTGATATTCTTGGGCGTTGCAATCCAAGCTGATGCCTTAGAATACCTAGCTCAGATTTTCGAGCAACCCCCTCCTTACTAGGCAACCCATGCGACACTTTGAGCCGAACTTGTCTTGAGGCGAGTCGTTGGACATTTTCAACCAAGTCACGGAACTGATGAATTCGACCATTGTGCTCCCAATGTGAAAAATTACGGAGGATATAACTGTTATCCAGCGAAAGAGGCAACCACCACCGGAAATAAGCAACCCGAAACGCGGATTTAGCGTCAAAACTTGCGCCGTTCTGCAAGGCTTCAATAAGCGGACTGAGCCCCCGCTCTTCTGCTACCTTGCGTATTCGCACCCATTTGACCCAGTCCTGGAGGTGCTCCACCTCAGTTTTCAATTCATTCAGTGCTGAAAGAATGTCTGTTAGCGATTGCGCATCCAATTGACCGCCTGCTTTATTGCAATAGGTGGCCAACGCTTTCGAGTAGTGAGATTCCGCTGCCTGAAAATCAGCAGCTCTTAGGGCAATCGTGGTGCTTTCACCTCCCTTAGCAGCTAAATTATGCAACGCAATCGGTGTCTCACCCTCTGTTCTCAATTCCCTCATGACATCTCGAAATGACGTATGCAAATCTCGAGCGAGAGAGATATATGCACGAAAGTTTTTTAGATCGCTTTGTGCACCTTGAAATTTGGAAAGTTTTGATAATGGATTGTTGTCGATATCTAAAATTATTTTTTGAAGGGCTAGGATCGGTGCAAGTTCGGTTGTAGGATTAGACTTTCCGCTGTCAGCATAACTCTGCAACAACTTCCTCACCCTACGTCGCCCGAGTGTAGAAAACGGCCAAACCTTAGCATTCGCTCGACGCCAATCGAGGTCCATCTCTTTTACCGGAATAAGTGGAATGTCGTCATCTTTATAAGTAGCACTGAGACGGTGCTTTTCGCTAAGGTAGCTCTCAACCTCCTTTTCAAACCCATCCAAGCCTAAAGCAATCTCTTCAAATTGTTCATCTAGAGCGATCAAATAGTCTTCCTCTGCTGTTTGTTCGATAGATTTGGCTAAACTAGAAAGCATCGCTTGACGGCTCTCCGACATATCAGGATCCGACACGAGGCCCACAGTCTCTTCCAACGCGCGACACGAATCAGCAAACATTCTTGTCGCTTCAATTAATTTATCGGTGCACCGAATCAAATCGGACCGCCAGCTAAACGACCACTCTGTGTGCTCAACCGAGTCCAGAGCAGGACGCTCTGAAATTACTGAATATGTCAAACCCACCCGTTCGGCCAGACCTTCTAAATTCTCATAACTCTCGCGGTCGTGAGTGTCATGGGTTGGAAATGACAAATCAAAATCAGCAGCTTGACCCGAGACGAATCCAATCGCGTCAAAAATGCTGAATCCATGACTGCCGTGCTTGTGCAACTCTACAACATAATTGTTCAATTCATCTCGCTTGACACTTAGTTCAGACGTGAGCCGAAGCCATTCCTGATTTGTGTCGTCTGCTTGACGATCCCACGCCTGTCCCAGTTGCTTGAGTACCGACTTGCGCTCAGTCTTATTGGAATGCAGTTCCAAGCAAGAGTCTGCTAACCCACAAGCTTTCAGTCGACGATGCACAACGTTCAGAGCTGCAGATTTCTCCGCCACAAAAAGCACCGTTTTACCTTTAGCTAAACAATGTGCCATCATGTTAGCAATCGTCTGACTTTTGCCTGTTCCAGGCGGCCCAATTACAACGAAATCTTTTCCTTTGTCTGCGGCTACAACAGCTGAGAGCTGAGAACTGTCGGCAGGCATTGGTGTGAACAGATCAACTAGTGAAACATGGTAGTCGATGTGGCACGGTTTTGGTATGTCACCACCAAGTGTTTCTAACGGCTCAGTTGGGTTGTCAATCAGGTGCCGAACTAGCCGATTATTGCGTAGACTGTCAGTTCGTTCAACTAAATCTTTCCACATCAGATACTTGGCGAACGAAAAGGTAGAGATTGCAATGTCTTCTGTTACTTCAAAATGGGGAACATTCCGCACTGCATTGCGCATCACTCCAAAAACACGAGCGATATCGACACCTGATTCATCCATTGGAAGGTCTCCTCGCAACTCCGGGACTCGAAGCTCAAAATCCTGCTCCAATAACTGAAGTAGAGTTTCGTTGAACCGAATTTCATCCTCGTGATGTGACAGATAGTAACTTGATTGAGCCGACCGACGATTCAACTTAATCGGCATTAGCAACAACGGTGCTCGATAAGTGCGTGTTTCGTTGCGCCTCTTCCACCTCAAAAAACCAACCGACATAAATAACGTATTCGCGCCTCCTTCCGCTAAATCGGAGCGGGCTTTCCGATAAAGCACAATTAATCGACCTATCATTTCTTTTTCTGGTGCTATCGTACACACTTCCTTTCTATGAAATGCCTCCTTTACGTAGTCAGCGTAGATGTCGCTGCCAGTTTCTTTCTGGTAAGCATCCCTATCTCGGTTTCCTAGGGGATTTTCTTCGGTAAGTGAAACTATTTTGAATCGTTTGCCATCGGCCAATGCATCCTCCAAAGCGGGAACGTCGGGGCAAACTAAACTCAGCGTCTGCTTAGTTTGAGAAAAATTCAGGAGACGATTCCGCAACGAAAGGTCAAGCAGTTTCTTCTGCCATCGCTGGACCCTATCATCGGCAGTCTGTGGAAGTTCTTCGGTGGTCTCAAAAGGAAGCTGTTCCAATTCAGGTGGAATTACTGGTAATGGTACGGAAACAGTCTTATCCTGTGGTTGCTCAATTTCTTGATCCACATCATGGTAACTGGAGAGTGGACGAATTCCCGCAGATCTCGCGCGTGCGATGTCAATTGCCCAGAGAAATTCAGGTTCTCGCTCTTCACTCAACTGCTGTCTCGCAACTGAAACAGCGTGGTTGAAGTCAACATTTGGTCGCCGTGTCACCAGAGTCGTTTCGAAAGGAATAAATTCTCGTGCCACCGTAGCTTTGCGAATTTCAGTTACATCATTTTCGACTGTACTCGGAAAATTCCTTTTACTCAGCCAAACGCCGGTAAATGCATGACCCTCAGTAAAAATTACAGATGAATTCAAACCAGTTTGCTCAAGAGCCCCCGCCAAGAGAAGCGAAGTATCAAGGCAGGTCGCCAAACCGTACTCGGCAATCTTTCCAGGATCCCTCACCTTCTGCCCCCTCGCTTCAAACGACGTCGGTGGTTCTGCATATGTCAGTCCCATCCCTGAAACAGCTGACCAAATTGCTCCCGCCAGCAAATATGTCCGCTTTGTGTCACCGCTCTGATAACCATCCAGTGAACCGTCGTATCCGCTGGCTTCCAATAATCGAGAAGCTTGTTTAAGTATGTTTGACGTTTGCGCATGGTTGGGTAACACAAATGCCGCAAGAACCTGAGCCATCTCTGAAGAACCACCCCATTCGTCACGGGCCAGAAGTTCAATCTCTATAATTTCCTCGGCTAGCACATCTTCTGAGCGTAAAAGTTTAAAAGTCAGTTGACCACGTTCCGATTCGTTTAAGCGATCCAACACCCCGAAATCCAACGTCACCGCGAGATCCGACATTTTGCACTTCTCACTCGCAGAAATGCGGTCAATCGCCCAACTTTTTGATCGACAGAAAGCAGGTTGAGCTACGAGTGTCAAGTTCAGATTTTCAAGTGATTCTGAAGAACCGTTGTGCACTTCAATTCGCCGAAGAATCGGGACATGGTTTTGAACTGCAGCGAAAGTTGTTTTCGTGGCAGTGTCAATTTCAAGCGAAATCAGTTGATCAGGCGAAGTAATTTCATGCATTTTTTGATAGTCACTATGATCTAGATTAATTGTTCTCTACAAATAATTGCAGATTTCGAAGAGACACGGATTCAGTTGACTACGATCTCCAAGTGGAGCGTGATGGTTTGAAATGACATGGGTACAAGATTTGACAGCGTGATTCAACCAGTGACGTATAACTTCTGTTGGTTAAATTTTACTGTGTGCGCGATTGCGTTCTTCCAAAATTTAAAGCCTGTGAAAGGGTGGATGAAGAATTCGATAGTATCTGAAACAGAAAAGACAATAATATTGGCGGCTCAACGGCGATTGGACTATCCACCAGCGCGGTCCTAATTCACAAGTTACCGGATCTAGCAGAATTCGGCTGCAACATTCACTGAATAAATTGCCTAGCTCCTCCAAGTCTCACCACAGACAACACAATTGGACGCTCACGTCTGCCAAGTGTAGTTATATATCGCTGCTAGTATCTCAGTAGATTGACCTTGAATCTTGAAATCTAATCACTCAGTATGAATGTCTGAAAGTCGTCTTACTTAGTCTCACTGAATTCGGTCAATACGAATAAAATATCTGCTGCATACCGGCTGATCACATGCCGATAAATTACTCACTTGACTAGCCATGAAACGAACCGGCGACAGACTACACAACCAGTTGCGGCCAGTACGTATAACGCGCAATTTCACAAAGAATGCCGCTGGCTCGGTATTTATGGAAACTGGCGAAACCCGCGTATTGTGCACCGCCAGCATCGACGACCGTGTGCCCTTTCATTTGAGAGGCAAGAACCGGGGCTGGGTAACAGGTGAATACAGCATGTTACCGGGATCAACCATTGAGCGGAGTTCTCGTGAAGCGGCTCGTGGCCGACAAGGCGGCCGTACACAGGAAATTCAGCGTCTGATCGGACGCAGTCTGCGCTCGTGTATTGATCTTGAGATGCTCGGTGAACGAACGATTGTCATCGATTGCGATGTTCTACAGGCCGACGGCGGAACCCGCTGCGCATCGATAACCGGCGGATTTGTAGCTCTCGCCGATGCTGTCAATGTATTGCTTAAGAAAAGGGAAATTTTCGACAACCCCATTAGGAATCATGTCGCCGCGGTATCGGTGGGCATTATCAACGACGAATTGTGCCTGGATCTCAACTATGCTGAAGATTCGATAGCGCAAACTGATATGAACTTTGTAATGAATGAGAGCGCATGCTTCATCGAAGTTCAAGGTACCGCGGAAAAAGACGACTTCTCTCAGGATCAGCTCATTGCTATGTCCGAACTTGCAAAGGCGGGTACGGTCAGTTTGATTGATGCTCAGATAAAGGCATTGCAGCAGTGACAGTTCCCTCCCGAATCATACTGGCAAGCAACAATCCGGGAAAGATTGACGAAATTAATCGGATGCTCCGCAACACAGAGATCCATGTAATCTCTCAATCTGAATTTGGTATTGGAGAAGCAGTTGAGGACAAACCCACATTCGTCGAGAATGCACTGATCAAAGCCCGGCATGCCTCAGCAGCGTCAGGATTGCCTGCAATCGCTGATGATTCCGGACTTGTAGTTGATGCGATCGGCGGCGAGCCCGGAGTGATCTCTTCGCGCTATTCTGATCCCGGCGCAAACGATGAACGTAACATAGCCAAACTTCTGGGTAAGTTGGAACTAATTGAGGGAAGTGCCCGCGACTGCCGATTTCGCTGCCTGATGGTCTACGTTCGCCACTGCGATGACGCTTCTCCACTGATCGCAGATGGTACGCTCCATGGCCGTGTACATCATCGAGCTCAAGGCAGCTATGGATTCGGTTATGATCCCGTCGTCTGGATTCCAGAGCTGGAATGTACGCTGGCCGAATTGAGCACAAACGAAAAGAACAAGATCAGTCATAGAGGAAAAGCATTACGCAGCATGGTGGAACAGTTGATAAAGGAGTACCCCCGCCATGACCCATGAGTTGGTATTGCTCCGCCACGGCCAGAGTCAGTGGAATCTTGAGAACCGCTTTACAGGATGGGTGGACGTTGGTCTGTCACCGCGCGGCGTGGAGGAAGCCCGCAATGCCGGTATCGCATTGAAGCAGGAAAATTACCGGTTCGATCTGGCCCTGACTTCGGTCCTTCGACGCTCAATTGATACTCTGACTGAAGTTCTGCAACAACTTGAACAAACTGACATTCCGGTGCGACAAGACTGGGATCTCAACGAGCGGCACTACGGTGCGTTGCAGGGGCTCAACAAGGCTGAAATGTCGCAAATTCATGGACCGGAGCAAGTACATAAATGGCGGCGCGGGTATGCCATTCGACCGCCAGAACTGACAGAGTCTGAATGGAGAGAACTGCAAAGTGACCCTAAGTACGCGCATCTTGATGCCGTTCCAGCGACCGAGTCATTGGCAGACACTTATCTGAGAGTCGTAAATTACTGGAAAAACTCCGTCGCGACCGAAATCCTTTCAGAAAAGAAAATTCTGATAGTAGCGCACGGAAACAGTTTGCGCGCGTTGGTGAAATTTCTGGACAACATCTCCGACGATGAAATTACGACGCTAAATATTCCGACTGGTATTCCACTGGTATATCACCTGGACGCGGATCTTTCACCGATCAGGCATTTTTATCTCGCGGATGACGCTACACTTGAAAGGTACATCACTGAAGTCAAATCCCAAAGCCAATCTCCAAAACCATAAGAGATCCCATATTCGTGGGTTTTACCACTAACTCTCCAGATATCCCAAGCAGTATTTCCGACCATCCTGACATCGTAATCGTGGGTGCCGGGGCCGCTGGTATATCAGCAGGCCACACGCTTGCGGGCAAAGGGTACGATATTGCGATCCTAGAGGCGTCGAACCGAATTGGTGGACGAGTCTGGACCGATCAGGCAACTTTTTCCACACCTTGCGATATGGGTGCTCATTGGCTGCACTATGATTCCGATAATTTTTACAAGAATTACGGTGAGCGTAACGGTTTCGACATCTATCCCGACAACCTGAATGTTGCTTTGTACAACCACGGCCAGATTGTCGAGAATGGGTCTGAACTGATACCTGAATTACTTGGATTGATGGATCAGGCCATTCAAGAATCTGCAGATAATGGAAGTGATGTCTCCATCGCTGACGCGACCGAAAACTTTGATCACCCGATGTCTTCGATCGCCCAATTCATATTAGGACCGTGGACTATGGGGAAAGAACTCGAAAATTTGTCAGTTCTGGATTATGCCTCAATGAAGGATTCCATAGATTGGTATTGCAAAGAGGGCTTCGGTACTTTAGTTGCACACTACGGTTCCAAACTGCCGGTTTCACTTGACACGATCGTCGAGGCAATCGACTGGAGGGGCAACGATTTGCGAATTTCCACTAGCAAGGGGAATATTCTTTCAAAGGCTGTAATTGTCACAGTCTCCACCGGTGTACTCGCGTCTGATGCAATTAAATTCAATCCGGCACTACCTGCAGAAAAACTGGAATCTTTTGATTCAATTTCCATGGGATGCTACGAACATATCTGGCTTGAATTTTCGACTCCTATCGCCGGCCTGAAGCCGGACACCTATATATTGAATCTGACGGATGAACCAGAATCCACATTCGGTGCGTCAGCCAACGCTTCAGGTAGCACACTGACCTACTTTGATGTCGGGGGACAGATTGCTGATGAGTTATCCCGTCACAGTAAAGCCGATCGGGTTAACTTCGCACTTGATCGGTTGCGCTCGATATTTGGTAGTGAAATCGATCAAACGTTTATAAAGGGGTCAGCTTCCTCTTGGGCGACAGACCCCTTGACCGTGGGGTCCTACGCTTCGGCACAGCCAGGCGCATTTCGAAGGCGAGATGTGTTGCGCGAATCGATCGCTGACAGGATTTTCTTTGCAGGTGAGGCTTGCCATCAAACCATGTTCGCGTCAGTCGCGGGTGCGCATCTGTCAGGCAGGGAAGCTGCGGAACAACTATTGGAGATCATACGCTAGCCATTCCGTTTTATCATGTAGTAGATCATAAAAAGGTGAAACCGGCTAAAAAATATCCGAGCACAATGTCGTTCACAGCAACAGGAATTTTTCGGCGAGGGTGCTTCGCCGTATTGGCAGCGGCGCTATTTCTCGGATTGTCTCCAGCATCCCAAGGCTCCGAAAAACCACTAAAAATCGGATTTATCTCTAACAGTACCATCGGGAAACACGGTTGGACATATAGCCACAATCTCGGAAGGTTGGCGCTGGTCGAACATTTCGGCGACCGAGTCCATACCTCTGTTTACGCTGAAAACAATGCTGACGACGCGATTGTTGAAGCTGTATTGCGGACTATGCTTGAAGATGGATATGGAATGATCTTTATCTGGGCCTATGGATACAGTGACCTGGTACACTACTACGCAAGACAATATCCGGATGTAGCGTTCGAAATTTGCACAGGACAGTTCACCGCGCACAACGTATCAACATATTCTCCGCGATTCTACGAAGGACGATTCTCGGCCGGAGTGTTGGCAGCGAAAATGTCATCCACTGGAAAAATTGGATACATTGGGTCGATTCCCATACCTGAAGTATTGCGCGGTGTCAATTCGGCAGCAATCGGCGCGAGTCGAGTCAACCCAGACAGCGAAGTGCTGACGCTATTCTTAAACTCTTGGTCCAATCCAGAGTTGGAGGCACGCGCCGCGCAATTCCTGATTTCCCAAGGTGCAGACGTATTGATCATGCACACCAACGCTGAACGTGCATTGATCGTTGCCGAGAACAATCGGGTTTTTGGATTCGGCAAAGCATCTGATATGACTTACATAGCTCCGAATGCCCATCTCGCTACAATCGCCAATGATTGGAGTCAGTATTACATCAATCGTGTTGGTGCGGTTCTTGATGGCTCTTGGAAGTCAATTCGCAACTGGGGCGGCGAATTTGGGCCGACGACGAAACTGACGCACTACAATCGAAAACATATCAGTTCAGAGACCGTGCAGTTTGTTCAGAATCTGGAAAATGAAGTCTTGTCCGGGAAAGTCCACCCGTTTACCGGACCGATTCACGACTTTCAGGGAAATTTGGTTGTACCGGAATCTGAAGTTTTGAGCGATACTCAGTTACTGAATATGAACTGGTTTATCGAGGGTGTACGTCTTTACTGAATCAGTCGGATATGTACTGTCGAACGTACAGCCCTGAAGTTAATTGAACTATCGTCACCCGACTACATAAACCGGTTCGCCCAGAACGTCCAAGTTCGGTTCTACACCAAGGCCTGGCCGGTTTGACGCCCTCATAAAACCGTCCTCCATCAGCGGTGCACCTTGCGCGATTTCCAAATGCGTATACTCGTGAAAGGCCGATGACTGAAAGTGAAATTCTTTGGGGACCGTATGCGCCAGATGTGCGATGGCTGCGGTGGCAATCTCTCCGCCCCAGGAGTCTTCTACGGTCATGATTATCCCGAGATTCAGACAGATGTCCCTGAACTGGCACGCTTTCCACATACCGCCTACTCGGTTGATCTTCAGATTGATGGCATCCATCGCACTGTCCTGCCAACCTCGAATCAGTATTTCCATACTGTCCATACACTCGTCCAGAATCATGGGATGGTCGCAGTGCTTCCTTACAGCGAGACATTGCTCATAAGTCAGGCAAGGCTGCTCCAGATAAAGGTCAACATCGCGAATCGCTCTAACCACACGAATCGCATCGTGCTGTCGCCAACCGGTATTGGCATCTGCGTTGAGTACATTGCCACGGTTCAACTGCTCGGATACCTTGAATATGCGCTCGATGTCAACATCTGCATCTTCTCCGACTTTCATCTGAAACTGTGTAAATCCCTGATGCTGGTAATCGCACAATTTCGCCGCCATCACATCCGGTTCTTGCCGACTTATAACCTTGAACAATTTCACCCTGTCCTGACGCAGGCCGCCCAAAAGGAGGTAAACCGGTTGACTGGTAGCCTTGCCCAAAATATCCCAACATGCCATATCAACTGCGGATTTGGCGTAAGGGTGTCCTTTTAGCAGCAAGTCCATTCGATCGTTGATGTTGCCAAGAGCCAGTGGATTTTCTCCAATGAGGTCCGGAGCCAATTGCGCGATACCTGTCCTTGCTCCTTGTGCATAAGCGGGCAGATATGCTGGTCCCAACGGGCAAGTCTCACCAGTACCTGAAATCCCTTCATCAGTTTCAACAATTACGACAGTGCTGTCGAAGGCAGAATACGATTGATTCGACCAACTGTACGCTCCCTCTTTCATGGGAAGATCAACCTGATAGATGGAAATCTTTGAGATTCTCATCGTGCCTCACTATCCGATTCTATGGAAACTGTGGGGTCTGAATTGCTGGCTGCCCGCAATGTCGAGCATCTATCGCGGTCAGTGCTGTGCAAGAAATGTGGAAAGTGAGTGATCAAATGCTTCAGACTGTTCGATATTGGAAAAATGCGCAGCACCCGGAATGATTTCAAGAGTCGAGCCTTGAATCCGCTCGTGCATGGCGCGTGACTCGCTCACCGGAGTAGCTAAATCCTGATCGCCTACAATTATGTGCGTCGGGGTTTGGATTTCTTTAAGCTGATCAAGGAAATTGAAATTCATGATCGCATGACAGCATCCGATGTAGCCCGAAAGCGGTGTGTTGAGAACCTGCTGCTTGACTTCCTCAAATTCTCGTGTCGGAGGGCGATTGCGGTAGTTCTCGGTGAACCAGCGCTCCATCGCTGAGTCGACCATGGCTTGCATTCCGAATCTTTCGCAGGTCTCGACTCGATTCACCCACACCGGCAACAACTCTTCCGGCACTCTTGACATCGTGTCGCACAAACTCAGACTCAGAAGACGGCTCGGGTGTTGGATACCAATGCCCTGCCCGATCATCCCGCCCATCGATAGACCGACCCAATGGAATCGTTCAATTTCAAGTCTGTCGAGAAATCCAATAGCGTCAGCTACGAGTTCATCCATTGAGTATTCGGCTTCCGGTGCCGATGAACCGCCGTGTCCTCGGGTATCAATTCTGATAACCTGATACAGTGGCTCCAGTAAAGGCAGCTGTGTTTTCCACATGATGCCACTTGATCCCAGCGAGTGGCTCATCGCAACAACAGGTCCATTCGGATTCCCTGAGATTTCGTAGTTTAATTGAATTTCTCCGACGTTGACAATCATAACTTGCCTGCAGTGGTTCCAGGTGGATACAAAATGATTCTACAAGATTGTGCTTAAAGTTCAGATTTCGGCAAATATATAATTTGCGTAAACCGCAGATTGCGATTTGTTCGTCCGGATATCACTTTTCGACCGGAAGATTTTCTTTCACCCAAGCAGAAAAACCGCCTTTTAGTGTTCGTACATCTGAAAAATTGTATTTTCGAAGCATGCTCGCGGCTTTCGCACTTCGATTTCCAATTCGACAAACAACTATGATCGGATGAGATTTGAACTTGTTCAGCGTATTGATGTCGGCTTCAATTCGACTTAACGGAATATTCCGTGATTTAGGAATGCGCCCCGTGTCAAATTCCTTGGCATCCGAGACGTCTACAATGATCACCTTCTCCTTCTTCATGATGCGGGGAAGATCGTGGGGAAGCACCGATGCAACACCGATACTGCGCTTGCGAAGCGGTTCGAAGGCAAGCAGTGCAATCACGGCGACGAGCGCCAAAAACAAATGCCAATTAATTTTGACAAACTCAATGTATTCCATTGATCATCCAGTATTCGAAAAGTAATCCAATGAACGGTGTTCAGTCGATTCGGAAACTGCGCAGACAGAAAAACCACCTGTCGTGGTGGTACGCCAACCTCAGAATGACAACCGCGCTGGTTGCGGTTACCTTCTTAATCGTACTTAATACAGTATCTCCGGTTCAATCGTCCGATCAGGAGTCAGATTATAGCCAAGAGCTTGCCGAGGTACGCTCTCAAATCAAGAAACTGAAAAATGAAGCCACCAAATATCAAGCACAACGAGACAGTTTTCAAAAAGATATCACCAAGTTGGAAAAACGACTCGCCTCCATCGATTCTAAACGCTTTGAAACAAGACAGAAAATAGCTCAACAAAACCAAGAACAAGAAAGATTGCAGGATAAGAAAAAGAAACAGATTGTTGAACTGGAAAATCATTCCGCCGACCTCAAGAATCTGATTCGCGCCTCATTCGCCATTTCAAGACTGGACTACGTAAAAATCCTGTTGAGCGAAGACAACCCTTCCAGATTGTCGAGAACCGTTGCCTATTTCCGCTACCTGACGCACGCGCGGACACGTCGAGTGGCGCAACTCCAGGCAATCGGAAGGGAACTGGAAGAAACTGAAGACAGTCTGCGACTGAATCGTCAGGCTCTGGAGGCGTTGTCAGCAGACCTTTCCTCGCAGCTCGATGAACTGCGCAATCTGAAACTGGATATGAATACCAGCGTTGCAATGTTTAATGAGCGCCTGCAATCGAGTCAGGAAGACATCAGGCGGATGAAGGCAGAAGAAGAGCGCCTGCTTGAATTGATCGAGCGTCTCAAGGAGCGGAAAGTCGTCCCGTCATACAGTGGCAAATCGTTCCTCAGCATGAAAGGCAATCTATCGTTGCCGCTGAATACGAAGATCCAGGCACGATTCGGTCAGCAAAAATCAATTCGCGGAGCCTACTGGCAAGGCTTGCTGCTGTCGGCGAATAGTGGGCAGGACGTCAGATCAATATTTACCGGTCAGGTCGTGTATTCGAGTTACTTTGAAGGATTTGGCATTCTTGTCATTGTTGATCATGGTGGCAATTTCTTGAGTCTTTACGCCCACAACAAAGAATCAAAGGTTCAGGTGGGGGATTGGGTGGACACCCAGCAGGTCATCTCGGTAGCAGATGGAAATATCAGCACTCCGACACCGGGGCTTTATTTTGAACTCCGACACAATGGTCTGCCGATCGACCCTTTGCTCTGGTGTCGTCTCTAGAATTCATTGATTTTGATATTTCATTTTTTAATATTTCATTTCATAAATAATTAATCCAACAATAATTCAGTAAAATTTACAACAAATAATCTGACAAACCATTCAGCATTTGCTATTCTATAGGCTTATTATCAAAAGGATAAATGCCCTGTTCACCGATAATCGTCTTGGCCGCAACGCCGAGTCCGATTCTTGCCCATGTAACAGATTTGCACACCAAAGTTACAGTGCTATGACTACTCGAAAAAAATTATTAAATTCGCTCGCGGTGACTGTTCTGGTATCTTCACTGCTTCCTTTAAGCACAACAGCCCAAAATTCAGAAGGACATGGTGCATCACATCTGCCTGTCGAAACAATTAACACATTCGCACGGGTATTCGAGACAATCAAAAACTACTATGTCGAAGAAGTCACAGACGAAGAATTACTGAGAAACGCAATTCAGGGAATGGTTGAAAGTCTAGACCCGCATTCTGCGCTACTGGACTCAAAAGGAATGTCTGAAGTAGAAGCCGAGACAACCGGTAGATATGGCGGACTGGGTATAGAAGTAACTAAAGACAATGGGGGCATTCGGGTTATTTCCCCGATTGACGATACACCGGCATTCAAAGCAGGTATTTTACCCGGAGACCTGATAATCCAATTGGATGACCAACTGACGACGCGAATGAATCTGATTGACGCTATCAACTCAATGAGAGGCCAGCCGGGAACAGAAATCACTTTGATCGTCGTTCGCAAAGGTGTTGAAGGTCCTTTGGAATTCAAACTCACACGCGCGGTAATTCGGGTCAAAAGTGTCCATAGTTACTTACTCGAACCTGGGTTTGGTTACCTTCGTATCACCCAGTTTCAAACGACAACTCCGGAACTGGCGCGAACACAGATCAAGAAATTGATTTCCGACTCGGATTCTTTCGACGGTCTGGTTGTGGATTTGCGAAATAATCCAGGCGGCGAATTACACAGTGCGATCGGTGTTTCTGATATTTTTATAGACAATGGGCTTATAGTCAGTACACGAAGTCGAAACAACGCACAAGTGAGCGAGTTCCGCTCCACTCCGGGTGACATCATCGAGGGTGTGCCACTGGTTGTGTTGGTCAACGAAGGGTCAGCATCGGCATCTGAAATTGTAGCTGGCGCCCTTCAAGACCACAATCGCGCGATCATCATGGGTGAGAATACTTTCGGAAAAGGTTCTGTCCAAACCATCGTTCGTCTCGACAGCGACACGACACTGAAATTGACAACTGATCGATACTACACGCCAAATGATCGATCAATCCAGGCATCTGGCATTGTTCCGGATATAACTGTGGAATGGCGTGAAGTCGAAGAATCCGACGATGAAGACAATTCTATGACTTTTCGAGAATCGAATTTGGGAGGCTCGCTTGAAAACGAAAACGTCAATTCTCCTGATGAACTTGACGATCAGCAGTCGCCACCTCAAGTCAATCCAGCCGTAAAACGCGACTATCAGCTGATGCAGGCACTCTATCTGCTCAAAGGACTTCGAATATCCAATAATTTTAGCGGCTGAAGTTCAGTCGCTATTGATCGGCTTCAGGCAATCGCGTGAATTTCGTCCGTAGAATCAGAACCAATAGTTTTCATCGTTTGATTCCTGAGGTTCTCTGTCGGTTCGGCACAGCAGTACCAAGGTTCTGACATCTGCGGAACCTTTGTCCCAGATGTGCGCTTCAATTCTGGAACTTTGCCTTCAATGTATTGATGTGCGATTGCCCAGACACCGGCGAAAGTTTCCATCCGGTCTAGATTTTGATCCATAGCACTGATCACCCATTCCTGAACAGATGACTGAAGCGTATCCACGCGTGAATTCGAATGTCTCCAGGAATAGCCAAGCATCTTCGAGTCAAATAATCCCAGCCACTCTTCCCGATCTTCGGAGTCGACCAGACTGGAACCTCTTGGTAACAGTAGGCGAATACTTAATTGCACCGGTGCAACACCGTCAATCAGCTCAAGTTTGACAATCTGACGTAATAACTCCAAATAGCCCTCTAGAGTAGTCCAGGGTGTGAAGGGCACAAATGTTGGCTGCATGGAAATAGCAAGACGTCTCAACAAAAGCAGTGCCTTTCGAAAATCTTCCGCTGTGTGACCCTTGTCCAGTTTGTCCAACACGGTGTCTTCAACAGACTCTACTGCACTGGTGATAAACAGACAATTCTGTTCTGAGAATCTGGATATGAGATTCTCGTGTTGAAGCAGATGCTCAATCTTGATCGTCGCATCCCACGTCATTCCCGGAAACTCTTGCTGAAATCGATCAATGATTCTTCGGGCATGGCCCGGTCCGTTGAGAAAGTCCGGATCGCCAAATGAAATGTGCTCTGCACCAGCCTCTATCTGCTGTCGGATATCGCTGAGCACTACATCTGTGGAGACAACTCTGAACGCGCCCGAATAAACTGGTACCACAGGGCAGTGGCGACACAGATGTTTGCAACCTCGACTGGCTTCAACAAAACCTGTTGTTTTCTCTGTGCCATCCGCACAGGTTAAGCGTGAATACCGACTCAGTTCCGGGAGCAAAGAACGAAGTGGACGGGTAAATGCCAGCTTCTCCATGGATATACGGGTTTCCCGCAATTCAGACAGCGAACTCCCGTCTCTCACTGCCCGGCACAATGACAGGATGTCTGATTCAGCTTCTCCTCCAAACACAAACTCACAACCAAGCGAACGAAAGTAGCCGTCGTTGACCGGGGCATACAAGCCGTAAACACAGATTGTCAAATTCGGTTTTCGATGGACTATCTGCGGAATCAGATCGGCTGCCAGACGCGCACCTGCGTGCATCGCGAGATGAACCGAAACCACATCGGCTTGAATGATGGAATCCAACTGAAAGGGTTCAACGGACAGGTCAATGCAATCAACGTCAAACCCGTCGCGCTCCAGCCAGGCAGCAGGCTGGGCTAGTGCAAATGGTTGTCGTCCGATTTCGTAAGGACTGATCAGGACGACCTTCATAATGGAATCAGAAGGGTATGAGACTATAACAGTCCCAGACTGAGCAAAGCATCCTCAGACATACGATCTTTGGTCCATGGCGGATCCCAGACCAATTCGACAGTCGCATCCGTGACACCCGGGACACACTTCACGGCACATTCGACGGTAGCGGGAAAAGTCTGCGCAACGGGACACCCGGGCGTAGTCAGCGTCATTTGAACACTCACCATTCTGTCATCGCTGATATCAACTTCATAAATCAGACCAAGGTCATAGATATTTACTGGAATTTCGGGATCATAGACGCCGCGCAGCGCGTCAATAATCTGTTGCTCAAAAACAGCATCGGATACAGGCTCAACATTGTCAGGCATTGTTGGCTCCGATTCAGTACGGTCGGAGTTCGAACTGCCCATAAAATCCGAGATAAAATCCACTTTCCGGGACCAAGCTGGCTGACTATTGGATTCGCCTGTCATTGTCTGCTACTCAGTGGTTACCTGTTCGTCAGTTTTGTTGATTGCTGCGAGCGCTGTATGCCATGCCAGCGTCGCACATTTGACGCGAGTCGGAAATTCACGAACGCCACTAAGCACTTCCAGTTTCCCGATATCCACCAACGGGCCATCTGCGGTACCGGTCACCCGCGCATGAAACTGGTCGAAAAGTTTTTCGGCCTCCGTCTTCGTTTTTCCGCGTAACATCTCGGTCATGATTGAAGCTGAAGCAAGGGAGATCGCACAGCCGCGACCGACGAATCGGATATCCTGGATGATCTCATCAGCATCGAGTATGCAATGCAGCGTGAGTTCATCCCCGCAAAGCGGATTGACACCGGCTGCCGAGCAGTTCGCTGATTCCAAAGAACCGAAATTGCGAGGGCTCCGGCTGTGATCAATGATCACTTCCTGATACAGCGCTTTGAGATCGTCCATCATCCGTTGAATAACTCTCTTGCGTTATCCAGCGCGTCGAAGAGACGGTCAATGTCTTCAATCGAATTGTAGACCGCAAATGACGCTCTTGCAGTCGCAGCTACATTGAAGTGCCGCATAACGGGCATGGCACAATGATGCCCCACTCGAATCGCAACACCTTCGCGATCCACAATGGTTCCGATATCGTGCGCATGAATACCGTCGATCTCAAACGCAAACACGCCAGACTTTTGCGGTGCCATTCCAAATATCCGAATATCGCTGAATTCTTCCGCACGCTCATGACAGTATTCAAGCAATTGGTGCTCATGGGAGGCAATTGCATCAAATCCGATATTCCACATGAACTTTGCCGCTTCGCCAAACCCTACACTGTCTGCGATATTGGGTGTTCCAGCTTCAAATTTATGTGGTATTTCAGCATATTCCGAACCTGAAAACGTCACTCTCTTGATCATTTCGCCACCACCCTGATACGGCGGCATGGCGTCCAGTAGTTCCTCGCGTCCATAAAGAATACCGATTCCTGTCGGTCCGTACATCTTGTGTCCCGACAAAGTCAGAAAATCGCATTCTAGTTCCCTGACATCGATTTCAAGATGCGGTGCCGCCTGAGCGGCATCGACAACCACAACCGCACCGACATCGTGAGCACGTTGTGTCATCTGCTTGATCGGATTGACAGTTCCGAGGGAGTTGGCGACGTAGGTAATCGCGACAATCGCAGTTTTTTCGTGAAGTAACTCAAGATATTCCTCCTGAATAATCTGGCCACTGTCGTCCATTGGAATCATCCGTACGCGACTACCGGTCTGTTCGGCGATGATTTGCCATGGCACAATGTTCGAATGATGTTCCATTTCGCTGACAAGGATCTCGTCGCCCGGTTTTAGACGATGACGTCCGTATGAACTTGCGACCAAATTGAGTCCTTCGGTTGTCCCTCTGACAAAGATAATCTCCCTGACATGCTCAGCGTTTACAAACTGGCATGCCAGCTTGCGAGCGTTTTCGTATGCCTCTGTCGCACGATCGCTCAGCGCATGCACACCTCGATGAACATTTGCATGTTGTGACGCGTAATATTTGTCCAGTGCTTGAGTCACAGCCAGAGGTTTTTGCGAACTGGCGGCATTATCGAGGTAGACTAGATTTTTTCCGTAAACGATCTCACTCAGAATTGGAAACTGCTCGCGAATTGCGGTTGGATCAATTGCGGCAGTTGCTATACGTTCCCGATCGATTGTAAGCGCCGATTGCATCATGCCGCCTCCTTGATTGAATTGCCCGAACTGAGTTTTTTCTGCACCAAGTTGGACACCTCGGTCAGTACCGGCTCAAGTTCAATATCATTCACAATTTCTGCCGCAAAAGCGTCTGTCAGCATTGTCCGCGCCTGTTCTTCTGTCAACCCGCGAGAGCGCAGATAAAATACCGCGTTCTCATCCAGCTGTCCGATCGTTGCACCGTGCGAGCATTTGACATCATCAGCATAAATTTCCAGTTGGGGTTTGGTATCGGCTTCAGCATTCCGCGATAGAAGAAGGTTTCTGTTCTGTTGTTGCGCATCAGTATGTTGCGCACCTGGTGCGACTTTGATACGGCCGTGAAACACTGAACGCGCGCGGTCATCAAGAACACCTTTGTAGAACTCGTCACTAGTGGCATCTGCGCATTCGTGTGCAATCGTCGTGTAGTTGTCAATATGCTGGTTGCCTCTGCCAATGTACAGACCTTTCAGTTCGCAGTGAGAATTCTCCCCGTCCAGCGATTGGATCACTTCGTGGCGATTCAGCAGAGCACCGAGTGAAATTGAGAATATCCGATATCGACTGCTGTCTTTCTGACGGGTTTTCGCCGAACCGATATGGAATGCACACTCGCTTTCGTTTTGGATCCTATAGTGGTCAACCTGCGCATCTGCTTCCAAGTTGAACGTGAATGAGGAATTAGTCAAGTGATTCGTATCGCCCAACGACAGATATCGCTCGATCAACTGGAAATTGGCGCCTTTGCCTGCGTAAACAAAATTATTAACGTTACAGAATCTGGTATCCGCATCTCGCTGGCTCAAAAATAAAACTTCAAGTGGCTTGTCCAGCGTTACGTCTGAGCCGACCTGAACGACCAGACCATCGGCGGCAAATCCCGCGCCGAGTGCAGTAAATCCATGCTCGGCGTTTGCTGACATCGAACGTAATTCCTGCAACGCCAATTCAAATGATTGCGTGTTTGCATTCGTTGGGAATTCGAGAATTTCAGCAAGACTGCAAATATTGGCAGTATCGGGCAAATTTTCGAGATTGGAGAGTTCGGAACAGAACCAACCATCTAAAAATACAGCGAGGTAGGTGTCGGCTTTGGGTAATCGCCACTCACTGATATTTACACCATCCGGCTTGCAGTCCGAACTCTGAGACAATTCAAACTGATGTTTTTCCAGAGAACGGATATTGGTATATCGCCACTGCTCATCGGTCATTCTAGGCAGCCCTGTCAGCGCAAAACGCGCAAGCGCATTCTTGCGGATCTGCGCAACTGAATCTATCGAAGATCCGGGTAAAGCATGAGCAACACGATTACCCTGCTCAGTCAAGTAATTTGCAAGAGGACTGACTTTCATGCGACTGCTGCCGGGGTGTCTTCGATCACCCATGTGTAACCATATTTTTCCAGTTCGTGAGCTAGGTCTTTGCCACCAGAACGTACGATACGCCCGCCGATCAGCACATGTACATGGTCTGGAACGATATATTCGAGAATACGGGGAAAGTGTGTGATGATGACAGTCGAACGACCTGCATCAGCAAGCGAGTTGACACCTCTCGATACGATTTTCAGTGCATCGATATCAAGTCCGGAATCGGTTTCGTCCAAAACCGTCAACTTCGGCTCCAGCATCATCATCTGGAGTATTTCATTTCGCTTCTTTTCACCGCCCGAAAACCCTTCATTAACAGACCGATACAAAAACGACTCGTTGATTTGAAGCAACTTCATCTTCTCGCGAACAATCGCGAGAAAATCAATCGCGTCCAGTTCCGACTCTCCCCGATGTCTGCGCAAGGCATTCACAGCCGCTTTGATCAGGTATATGTTGTTGACTCCCGGAATTTCGATCGGATGCTGAAATGCTAGAAATATCCCTTCGCGAGCGCGCTCTTCCGGGTCGAGGTCCAGCAGGTCCATGCCGTTGAATGTGATACGACCCTGTGTCAAGTTATCCAATTTGCCGGTGATGACATTAGCCAGAGTGCTTTTTCCGGATCCGTTGGGACCCATCACCGCGTGCACCTCGCCCGCAGCGACATCAAGATTGATTCCGTCAAGAATTTTCTTGTCTTCAATCTGAACGCAAAGATCATTAATTGAGAGCATGATTCCTTTTTCCTTAAGCATAGGTTAAAGATTGTTCGGTTGATTCACAGTCGGCGGTCAGCCGACTGCGCCTTCGAGACTGATGCCAAGCAGTTTCTGCGCTTCGACCGCGAATTCCATCGGAAGTTCCTTGAATACTTCCTTGCAGAATCCGTTTACTATCATGGACACCGAATCCTCTTCCGACAGTCCGCGTTGGCGACAGTAGAACATCTGATCCTCACTGATTCGTGAGGTCGTCGCCTCGTGTTCAACTTTTGCGGTTGGATTCTTGACCTCAATATATGGAAAGGTATGCGCCCCGCACCGATCACCCATCAGCAGCGAGTCGCATTGCGAATAGTTTCGGGCGTTTTCCGCGCCTTTCAATATTCGGACCAATCCTCGATAGGAATTTTGACCGCGGCCGGCTGATACACCTTTGGAGATGATTGTGCTTGACGTGTTTTGTCCGATATGAACCATTTTAGTCCCGGTATCTGCCTGCTGGCAGTTGTTGGTCAAAGCTACTGAGTAAAACTCGCCTATTGAATTGTCAGCTTCAAGCATCACACTGGGATATTTCCACGTGATAGCCGATCCCGTCTCCACCTGCGTCCACGATATTTTTGCATTCTCACCTCGACAGGCGCCACGCTTGGTAACAAAATTGTAGATACCGCCGCGTCCTTCCTCATCGCCCGGATACCAGTTCTGAACTGTGGAGTATTTGATTTCCGCATCCTTGAACGCGATAAGTTCAACAACCGCGGCATGCAGCTGGTTCTCATCCCGCATGGGTGCTGTGCACCCCTCAAGGTAGCTGACGTAACTTCCTTCTTCTGCGACGATCAGAGTTCGCTCGAACTGTCCGGTATTCATCGCGTTGATGCGGAAATACGTCGACAGCTCCATTGGACAACGCACACCTTTCGGAACATAGACGAAAGATCCATCACTGAAAACTGCTGAGTTCAATGCGGCAAAGTAGTTGTCGCCAGATGGCACGACCGATCCCAGATATTTCTGTACAAGTTCCGGATGTTCTTGAACCGCTTCGGAAAACGAGCAGAATATGACTCCTGCATCGGCAAGTGTTTTCTTGAATGTCGTGGCGACCGAGACACTGTCGAATACAGCATCTACCGCGACTCCAGCGAGCATTTTCTGCTCGGAAAGAGGAATTCCCAGTTTTTCATAGGTTTCCAGAAGTTTTGGATCAACCTCGTCCAGACTCTTGGGTCGATCAGCATCGGACTTGGGGGCGGAGTAATAACTGATTGATTGATAGTCAATCGGTGTGTAGTTGACATGAGCCCAAACCGGCTCAGTCATTTTCTTCCAACGCGCATACGCCTTCAAACGCCAGTCGCGCATGAATTCAGGTTCATTTTTCTTGGCTGACAGCGCAATGATGACATCTTCGTCAAGACCCGGGGGAAACGTTTCCGACTCGATGTCGGTTACAAATCCTTCCTTGTACTCTCGATTTACAAAACCGCTGATATCGGTTGCAGTAGATTGGTTCACAGTTCGATCCGTCGTTAGTGATTTGTTACGTATTTCAGTTGAAGGCAACTTGCTGGGTATGCCGCGCCGAGGCGCATCGCGCTGATTGTCTTTGTGAGACTTCGCGAACCCGTTGCGATTGAATGATTTCGCCGAGTTTAAGTTGGTCAAGAAACAGAGAAATCTGAGAACTGAGATCAGTCCATAACTCGTGTGTCAGGCAAATTTCTCCATCCTGGCAATCTTCCCGCCCATGACATCGAGTCACATCAACCGACTCGTCGACTGCGTTGATTATCTCATATATTGAAATCTCGTTTGCTGGTCTGGTCAACTGATAGCCGCCTCCAGGTCCGCGCACACCGCGCACAAGGCCCTTGGCTTTCAGCAGCGCGAACAACTGTTCAAGATATGCAATTGAAATTTCCTGATGTTCGGCTATACTTTTCAGCGATACCCTATGACGATCAGACTGGTGCAACGCCAGATCCATCATCGCTGTGACCGCATAGCGGCCTTTAGTTGTCAATTTCATCGATCGAATTCATTCAGAAACATAATAACCAACTAATTTACTAGGTTTATATGTTTTTGTCAAGTTATTACGCTGGAAAATCAGTTCCAGGAATTCGCTAAATCAGTTGATAGAATGGATGTTTTTGATTTTCAAATGCACCAGATTCCTTGGTTTTCAAATCAGAATTTTGGATGCAGGGTTGAATTTCTCCTCATTTCGGTTGTGTTATCATTCAATCGAGTTCAGTTACTACAGTCTTGTTGATCCGCTAAACAGTGAACGTTGATAAACCACGCGATCCAGTCTGCGGGATGTTCGTCGACCCGGAGACTTGCAGCCACAAATTTGAGCACCAAGGTCAAACCTACTGGTTTTGCTGCAACGGTTGTTTGACGAAATTCAAGTCTGACCCCGTCAAATATCTCAATCGCGACTGTCACAGTACCGATTCCGGAAGTGATTACGATCAGAAGAATGTGCCACCCGGTACAAAATTCACATGCCCCATGCACCCTGAAGTCGTACAGGTCGGAGCAGGTGACTGTCCGATTTGCGGGATGTCACTCGACCCCATGGATATGCCATTGATCGACGAGGGTCCGAATCCGGAACTCGTGGATTTCACGACAAGACTCTGGGTGGGTTTGCTGCTCGGCGTACCTTTACTCATCATTGCCATGGGGCCTCACGTTGGTATTCCAATTCACAGCGTCATCTCCATCCAGACATCGCATTGGATTCAGTTGATTCTATCGACACCGATAGTTTTATTTTGCGGACTACCTTTTTTCAACCGAGGCTGGAAATCAATAATCAATCGTTCACTGAACATGTTTACGCTGATCGCTTTGGGAACTGGTGTTGCATACATTGCAAGTGTCTTGTTTGTGCTGTTTCCCGCCGTGTTCTCACCATTGGTTGGTGTTGAGACCTTTCAGTTGGGCGTGTATTTCGAGGTTTCATCCGCAATTATCGTGCTCGTCTTGTTTGGCCAGATCATGGAATTGAAAGGACGCGAAAAAACCGCCGGCGCGATCAAAGCGCTGATGCGTCTTATGCCGCCGACGGCCAACAGACTGAAAGAGAACGGACAGACTGAAGAAGTCGAACTTGACGTGATCATGGTCGACGACCTTCTTCAGATCCGACCGGGCGACAGCATTCCGCTGGATGGCATCATACATAGCGGTAATTCGGGTATCGACGAATCATTGATCACCGGTGAATCGATTCCCGTTGAGAAGACTGCTGGCGACCCGGTTCGGGCAGGGACACTCAACGGCACGGGTTCGTTTGTAATGAAGGTAGAGCGATCCCGCAGTGACAGCACGTTGTCACAGATTGTGCAAATGGTCAGCAAAGCTCAAAGAAGTCAGGCACCCATCCAAAGACTGGTGGATACCGTAGCCGGCTGGTTTGTTCCAATTGTCATCACAATTGCTGCAATCTCCTTCGTTGTCTGGAGTGTACTCGGGCCGGAACCGCAATTCACATTCGCCCTGGTGACTTTCGTCTCAGTACTGATCATTGCATGTCCTTGTGCGCTCGGTCTGGCGACACCAATGTCGGTGATGGTTGCAGTAGGACAGGCGGTACAAAATGGTATTCTTGTAAAGGAAGCCGAAGTCTTGGAAACGCTCCCGAAAATTCGGACACTGGTTGTGGATAAAACGGGGACTCTTACTTCCGGGAAACCAATTCTGAACGAATTTCGAACTTTGGAAGGGTTTGATCAGGACACGTTGTCGTATGTCGCTGCGCTCGCTCGATCAAGCGAGCATCCGCTATCAGAAGCGATCGTCAAAGGCGCCGAGGAAAGAAACGTCGTTCGCCATACGGTGTCGGATTTCAAGGCAACACCCGGGATGGGGATACAGGGTACTGTCGGCGGTCAGGAAGTTCTGATTGGAAATTCCAGATTTCTTCAGTCCCGTGGTGTCAAAAACCTTGCTTCAGTCGCAGGAGACGAAAATACAGCGAGCGAAAGAACGATTGTCCATTTTTCAATCAATGGTGTCCGTGCAGGCGTGCTTGAAATTTCCGACCCTGTGAAACCAACCAGCGCGGCAGCAGTGCAAGCACTCCAGTCCGAGGGCATCAAGGTTATTATGGCGACTGGAGACAGCCGGGCTACCGCTGAGGCGATTGCCGCACAATGCAATATTGATACTGTACATGCTGAAGTCTTGCCCGAGGACAAACTCGAACTGATTAGGGCGCTGCAGAGTGATGGTACTGCCGTTGCGATGGCCGGAGACGGAATCAACGACGCACCAGCACTGGTGCAGGCGGATGTGGGTATCGCAATGGGCGATGGTGCAGATGTGTCATTGGAGTGCGCCGGTATCACCATTCCCAATGGCGATCTGCGGTGTATCGTTCAAGCACGATCTCTGGCACAGCACACAATGACCAATATCAGACAGAACCTGTTTTTTGCATTTGCCTATAACGTTGTCGGCGTTCCCGTTGCTGCCGGTGTGTTTTTCCCCTTGTTCGGATGGCTCCTATCGCCGGTATTTGCGGCAGCCGCAATGAGTCTGTCTTCTGTTTCAGTTATCGCTAATGCCCTGAGACTGCGTACCTACAATCCGTAGATTTATTTGCGACTATTCGGCCAGGCGATACGCAGGCAGATGGCAGCAGCAACTCCCAAAAGCAGGGTCAGAAATCCGAAGCCGTCGCCACTCCAGTCGACCACTACCGCGATCAGCGACGCGCTGCCAAGCAACGTAAAAAAAAGTTCACGGCTGATACCGCCTGTTCCGTGAATTGAGCCCATGCCCTGCCCTTGCATCTGGCTTTGACGAATATACGAAAGCACCGTATGAGCCAGACGCGGTATCTCGGGGGCTACTGACAGCAGATAGGGTGTTTCGGTCCTTATCTTCTCGCTCAGACTTGAAATGCTCGCCTGTTTGCGTGCCCAGTCCTCTAGAATCGGACGCGCAGTTTCTCCGATATCCAGTTCGGGACACAATGTCTTGACCAATCCCTCAAGATTGAGATAGGTTTTCTGAAACAGCAGCAGTTGCGGCTGGACAACGATCCCAAACTCGCGAAATACCCGAAACAGACGACCCATCAGACGACCTGATGAAATTTCGCCGACCGGCCGGTTTACGTACTGTTCGCAAACAGATCTGATACAGATTTCAAACTCCTGCGCTGAAATATCGGGCGGTGCCCAACCCGAACGGATATGCAGGTCCACCACTCGCTGATAATCCTGTCGAAGGATGGCCAGAATGTTCTCAACGAGATATTTGCAATCAATTTCCGACAGGATGCCCATGATCCCGAAATCCACCACACGCAGCTGGCCGAGATCTGATACGAATAGATTACCCGGATGAAGATCGCCATGAAAAAATCGATCATGAAACGCCTGTACAAAAAAGGTTCTGACCAAATTCTCTGAAAAGAGTTGCAGATCGACGCCGGCCTCCTGCAATTCGTCAACGTCTCGAATAGACAAACCTTCAACTCGCTCCAGCACCATGACATCAGATCGTGTGTACTTCCAAGAAACTTGAGGGACGTAGATGAAATCATCGTCCCCGAAACGGTTACGAAAGCGACTGGCATTCGCTGCCTCAACCGTCAGGTCCAAGCTGTTCAGCATGACGTTTTCAAAATATTCCACCAATTCCCTCGGACGATAATTTTCCGAGTTCGGCCGAAAAAGATTGAACAGGCGGGCCAGGAAATACATGACCTGGATATCAAGGTTGATCTGATCTCGAATTCCCGGCCGCAGCACTTTGACAACGACTTGCTCATCATTTCGAAGAACTGCATTGTGCGCCTGTGCTACCGAGGCGGAAGCAACCGGAATCTCATCAAATGAACTGAAGACCGAATCAATCGGGGAGTTCAGAGACTCTTCAACTATCTGCCGCGCCTGCACACCGCTGAATGGCAATACCTGATCCTGCAGTACGTTCAGTTCTCTAATCACATCTTCCGGAAACAAATCGGGACGGGTGGACATGATCTGACCGAACTTGATAAATATCGGTCCCAGTTCCTGTAATGCCTCACGTAATCGAACGCCGTAGGGTTGTTGATCATCAAATTCCGCCTTGCCACCGACGAAATTCAGGATACTCGCAAGAAACGGAACACTTAGATGCCCGGTGTACGGTTCGTCCAACCCATACTTTCGGATGGTTCGGATAATCTCCCGCAATCGTCTAAGATGTGCAACCGTTATCATTGTTCAGAGCGTTTATCAAGTCGATCTGCTCGCTTCTCCAAACGGTCAAGATCAGCCTGTAGTGTATCCACATCATCCATGAATTTTTCTACCCGAGCTCGGGTCGGTAAGAGTTGTTTCTTATCAACTAATGTATTTCGAATCTTGGTTGCCAGTGGGGAGTCAGCGCCGCGCAGGTTGCGATTGCCCCAACGCAAGAGATTACCGATTTGGCGCGCTGGGACATCACCGGTTTTTCTAGCCAATACTTCTTCCCAGTCAAATTCCACGCTGTCGAATATCTGATACAGGCGTTGCGCCAGTTTCATGTCACCACTAATTTCCACACCTTCAAGTCTGGCGAGATTGCGATCTTCGGAAAACACTGCCTTGACCACAGCAATCAAAGTGCCTTGTATGACGATATCTGCCTCTTCATCCGCCAGATCGCATTCGAATACTTCGGCGTGCCTGACTCGCAGACCGAATCGCTGATTCAGGTCGGTGAACTTGAAAAGAACCTTCCGATTTTCCAGTTCTTCCAACAAAGTTCGAACACCTTCGTCTGAATCGGCTGCTTCACTGATTGCGGCAAATAGCCTGTCAGAAAATGTGTTGACAATCAAGTTTGCGTATGGATTGAGCATTTGGATGACTTCAGATTTTCCAACCGATATGAAGTGCGACAATCCCACCTGTGAGATTATGGAAGTCCACGCGTTCAAATCCGGCGTCAACCATCATTTTCGCAAGTGTATCCTGATCTGGATGCTTGCGAATCGACTCGACAAGATACTGATAACTTTCCCGGTCCCCTGCGACAGCCTCGCCAAGTCTTGGGATCACGCTAAACGAATACCGATCATATAATTTTTCAAGCAACGGGATGACCGGTTTGGAAAACTCCAGAATCAGCATCCGGCCACCAGTGCGAGTTACCCGATACATGGAACGCAATGCTTCGTCAATGCGCGTCACATTCCTCAAACCAAATGAAATGATGACGCAATCGAAGCAATCGTCTGTAAAAGCGAGATTTTCTGCGTCGGTCTGCACACATTGAAGTCTTCCAACAAATCCGTGATCGATCATTCGGTCTTGTCCGAGTTTCAGCATTGATTCGTTGATATCAGTCAGCACGATGCTACCTTTTGAACCCAGTTTTTTTGCGACTGCCAGGCTGATATCTCCGGTGCCGCCGGCCACGTCAAGTACCGAGCTGTTGGCTCGGATTCCACCGTATGCGACCGCAAGGCGTTTCCACATTCTGTGAGCGCCAAACGACATCAAGTCGTTCATCAGATCGTAGCGGTTGGATACGGAACTGAAGACCTGGCGAACGAGCGAGTCCTTTTCAGATTCAATGACCCGGCGGAATCCGAACTGGGTTGTCGCTTTGCGTCGGTCGTCTGACACTCCGTCGGTTCTACGTCGATTCTCTTCGTTGATATCCGGCATTTTGCAACCTATCCAGATACGATTTCCAATATCTATCCTTGTTCGCACCCAGTTCGTACAAAAGTTCCCAAGAATAAATACCGGTATCGTGACCGTCATCGAATTTCAGCACAACAGCGTAGTTTCCCACCGGTTCGATCGCCCAGACATTGACGCGTTCCTTACCATACTGAAGAACCTGTTGTCCCGGTCCATGCCCCTGTACCTCAGCCGATGGCGAATAAACCCGCAGGTATTCGCAACTCAACTCGAAAGTGTTGCCATCATGGAAACTGACTTCAAGAATCCGCGATTGCTTGTGCAGCTTGATCTCGGTTGGGGTGAAGTAATCGGTCACGATTGGTATGTAATGAAATCCCGTTTTCTCACGCAATCCATTCAGCTGCACGTTCGGAGAAATAACTGAGTACTCCGTCTCCACCAGCCCGCTTGAACGCCGATAGTGTTTCTATAATGACTTTTCGCTCATCCAGCCAACCGTTTTGAATTGCGGCCATCAGCATGGCGTACTCGCCGCTGACCTGATAGGCAAATGTGGGCACGTTGAACTCAGACTTAACCCGACGCACGACATCCAGATAGGGCAATCCGGGTTTGACAATAACCATATCCGCTCCCTCAGCCAAATCCAGTGCAACTTCCCTTATCGCCTCGTTGCTGTTCGCCGGGTCCATCTGATAAGTTCGCTTGTCTCGGCCGCCGAGTTCAGATGCGGAACCAACCGCATCTCGAAAAGGACCATAGAACGCGGAAGCATATTTCACAGCATACGAGAGAATAAGTACGTTGTGGAAACCCTCGCTTTCCAATGCCTGCCGGATAGCACCAA
Organism: Arenicellales bacterium; assembly: GCA_951813075.1. Taxonomy (GTDB): domain Bacteria; phylum Pseudomonadota; class Gammaproteobacteria; order Arenicellales; family JAJDZL01; genus JAJDZL01. Next base: position 1,675,574 of record OX638343.1, read on the forward strand.
CACGACCATCCATCATCTCGGATGGAGCGATGATCTGCACACCTGCGCGCGCCTGCGACAAAGCCTGTTTGACGATGACGTCGATGGTGACATCATTTTCCACATATCCATCCTCATTAGATATTCCATCGTGACCGTCGATTGTGAATGGGTCAAGAGCGACATCCGCCATCACCCCAATTTCGGGAACGGACTCTCGCACTGCAGAAATTGCCCTTTGAGCCAAACCATCCGGATTGTAGGACTCTTCAGCCCACTTGGTTTTCTTCGACTTCGAAACTACAGGAAAAACCGCGATAGCAGGTATACCCAGATCACGCAGTTTCCGGCTTTTTTCGATCAGTAGATCAATACTCAATCGATCGATGCCAGGCATGGACGCTATGGGTTCGCGGTAATTTTCCCCCTCGCACACAAATATTGGCTGAATAAAATCGGCTGGCGTCAGGTTGGATTCGCTTACCATGCGTCGAATGAAGTCGCAACTTCGCAAGCGACGCATCCGAGTCGTGGGGTAGCCCGTTTCCGACATTTGCTTGTTTTCTAAGTTCAAGAATTTAAAGTCTTATCAAATGTTCGCGCCTAATGTTCCTGGATCACTCGATCAACCTGCTCAGCTATGCCCGCCAGATCGCCGGAACCGTCTACTGTTCGAAGCAGACCCGATTTTTCGTAGTAGGCAAGTAGCGGTTTTGTATTCTCATCGTAAACAGTAAGACGATTTTTAATCGATTTCTCGTTATCGTCATCGCGTTGCATCAGTTCGCCGTTTTCTTCGCAATCGTCGCACTTCCCGTCAACCTCGGGTGGTTCAAAGTAAACATTATAGATTCTCCCGCAATTGGTACAGGTTCTGCGCCCGGATAGTCGTTTGATCAGCGCATCGTGCTCGACATGAAGATGCACCACCATCGTCAAAGGTGACATCCTTTTGTCCAACGTCGCGTCCAATTGCTCCGCCTGATTTATGCTGCGAGGGAAACCATCCAACAAAAATCTCGACCAGATATCCGCCGCATCCAAGTGTTGCACGATCAGTTCCGTCACCAATTCATCCGGCACCAGATTGCCTTTTTGCATTATTGCAGATGCTTTCCGACCGATTTCGGTACCCGCTTTAACCGCATTGCGAAGTAAATCACCGGTCGAGATATGGGCAACACCGTATCGCTCGACCACAAACTTGGCTTGACTGCCCTTACCTGAGCCCGGTGGTCCTAGAAAAACCAATCTCATGACTTATATTCCTCCAAGTAGTCGGCAGTTCCGTAAATTCGAAATTACCCTTTTTTATCCTTGTTCATTGTAAATGCAAAATGATCACGAAATGCATAATTCAGATTGAGACTGTAGTGGCGATTTCGATAGGATCAAGGCGTTGATTTTTTGCGTGAATCGACACTGCTGAAATTTTCCTTACGCCAAGATTTGACCGGCTAGACAGTGTTTTTACTTTTTCCAAGCCACCGCCACACAATTGCACCCTACTCGAACAGCGCTCGAATCAAGGCTTGAAAACAACCTCGGAAAAGACCATAAAATGCGCCTGAACCGCCGAAGTCAGGTGTAGCCGATACTAATGATTTGAAGAGACCGTCTTACTTGATGTCATTTTCGGGGGTGATTTTGATCAAATCGGACGTTCTATCAAATTCTGTAAACGAACATTCGACAAAAGTGATCAATAGGTTAGCCTCAATTATTGAGAGGGAGTGCACCGGCCGATAAATCTGCTTATTGCAATGAAGTTTGCATTACATCAAGTGAACCTCAATGAGTCGGATTGAGTTATTTGATTCCCATAATCCAATAGCAGTCTCCGCCAACTAATTACATGGATTCCATCTTTTGTAGTGAATTCCTGAGGATCAAATTGATGAACTTGAACCGCATCGCACTCAGGAAATTTCGACTTGAAGTACTTCAAATTCTTTGAGACGCCTCTAAAGCGAAGTTTACATTCGATCGCACAAATTGGTTGTTTGTTCTCTGTAATGATGAAATCTACTTCCCGCCCGTCAATATCCCGAAAATAAACCATGTCGACATCGCGACCCTCCCAGTCCTGAATAAAGTGAACCCACTTTAAAATGTGACTTGCGATCAGGTTTTCGAATCGTGCCTCTTGATCCTCCACCTCTGCCCAGTTGTAGTGATAGTGCTTCTGCTCTTTTCTTACAGCTCTAATCTTGGGGGATCCTAGTGGGGAAAGTCTATAAATCAAGTACATTCGTTCAAAAATTTCCAGCCAGCTGGCGACTGTCTTGTGTGCACAGTTCAAATCCTCTCGAAGCGCATTGATCGATAAAGGACTACCGACTAGTTGAGGCAATTGCAACAGTAGCAACTCCATGGACGATAACTTTTGCGTCAATTCCAGATCTCTGATGTCTTCATTCACTACTCTGCTTCGGAATTCACGCATCCAACGACGTGCCTGCTTTTGTGACCCGGACAGAAATGGTTCTGGAAATCCACCCAATGTCAACAGGCATTCGAAATCAGTTTGTGACCGAACATCGAGTTCGTCCACAGTTAACGGATGCAAACGGTAATAGTGATAACGACCCTGCAACGAGTCACCAGAATGACGATAGTAATCAAGCCTCGCACTACCAGTAACTAATAATTTCTTTTCATTAAAGTTCTTGTCATAAAAACCCTTGATGTAGTTTCGCCAATTCCCAAACTTATGAATCTCATCAAATATCACGAATGATTCGACAGGAAATTTTTCTCTCAGAACAAATTCCCGATCTTCCAAGTCATCCCAATTCAGGTATCGATGCCCATCGGGTGCAATATTGAGTGAAAGTGTTGTTTTTCCAACTTGTCGAGGACCACCGACAAAAACCATTTTTCGATTCAGGTCCTCAATCACATAGGATTCTAAATATCGTCGCATACTTCAATACTACATGATTTTTTGACATGTATCTAAAATACTCGCAATATTTTTTGATACCAGTCAAAAATACTAGTTTATCGTTAGATTCTCACCTTGATTGCAATTTCGATAAAGTCAAGGTGTTGTTGTGGAACGCGAATCGATGCTGCTAATTTTCTCCTCACCTCGCGATCCGGGGAATTCACCGTGTATTCGCCGATTCCAAGCCGCCGGGTACGCTGAAGTGACAGTGCTATACCGCCGCAGAGCGGTGCTGGAGCCCAATAACTCAAGACTCGTTGACAACTTTCTGATGTATGAACATTTACATCTGCGGTCTTGAGTGCGTACAACTACATGTCGGGCTGAGCTTGACGGTGACGCTGGCGAACACATGTCTTACCGTCGAAGCTCAAAATGAAATTAGATGTGCTTAATCTGCTGGCCACTGGTCGCTATAACTCAACCCGTTAGCGGGACCGTTGACAGTGAATACCGAAGTAACATCCCGCGCGTCACTCGCTCGCAACGCTCAAAACAGCGCCATCGCCACTAAATCATCTTTAGCCTCCACCGTTTCGACATCTGGAATGCTTGCAGCAGTCAGTCATATCGCTCCAACGAGAAAGTCTCAATTGCAGTACTTAATCTCGACAATTTCCGGCTGAATGAGTATATTTCTCTATTGAGTTCACTTGGCTCGTTATCATCATAGGTTGACTTTTTTCCTTAGTCGCACACAGTACGACTTCCCAGTCAGGTCGCCTAAACGAGTCTGGAACTGATTCCATGAACTATAGAACTACAAATGTCATGATTGACTATTCAGAATCAGAAATCCGTGCCGTCGAAGAAACTTTGAGACAGCGCTACAGAGAAGATGTCGATGTTCATCTCGCGGATTGCGAAGTACAATCGGACAGCAACGCGGAAGAGCTGGTCGAACGGCCGGCACTATTCTGGCAGGCTCAGGGTTGCAACTTCATCGTAATCAAAATGGATAATGAGAGGTTTGAAGGACGATATTTCCATAGTCCAAGTGAACAGTTCGGAAGCCGACAGCAGATTTACAAAGACGTCGTCAACTGTATGCTTGCGCTACTTAGAGATCAAGCCGATAAAATACGTGAAGCCCCAAGCGTCAGTACCGAAACCACGGGTGCTAATCTGATTTGATTTTGGGCTAGGCTACGTAATCTGCTGATGACAATTTTCGGAAATCTTCTATATGCTCAATCCGGTGGGGTCACTTCCGTCATCAATGTTTCTGCGGCAGCTGTTATTGAGACGGCGCACACACATCCAGACGCAATTGGACGGGTATTGGCCGCCAAAGATGGAATCCTGGGTATTCTGAATGAAACGCTGATCGATGTAACTGAAGAACCTGCTGAAAACCTGATTGCCCTAAAACACACCCCTTCAGGTGCATTCGGATCATGTCGTTATAAACTTCAGGATCCGGAGAGGCAGCAACGCGAATTCGATCGGGTTGTTGAAGTGTTTGAGCAACACAACATCCGCCATTTTCTCTACAACGGTGGTAATGATTCGGCGGATACCTGTCTCAAACTTGCGCGCCAGCTAGAAAATCGCATTGGGGATGTCACGGTCAATCACATACCAAAAACAGTTGACAACGATCTCGCCATCACCGACTGCTGTCCTGGATTCGGGTCAGTCGCCAAATACATTGCCGTTTCAACCCGCGAAGCAAGTTTCGATGTCGCAGCCATGGCCAGCACTTCAACCAAAGTCTTCATCATCGAAGTCATGGGACGGCATGCAGGTTGGATTGCCGCCGCTGGAGGGCTTGCTTCCGATCGCGAAACCAATATTCCGATTGTCATTCTGTTTCCGGAAATTCCTTTCGACCGCGCAAAGTTCAGTCGCAAGGTTGAGCACTATGTGCAAACCTATGGATACGTTTCGATTGTCGTATCCGAAGGTGCTCGTTACGAGAACGGCAAGTTTCTGTCAGAACAGGGCACCAAGGATGCGTTCGGTCATGCCCAACTGGGCGGTGCCGCGCAGGTTGTAGCACAAATAGTCAAGGACGACCTGGGCTTCAAGTACCACTATGCAATCGCTGACTACCTGCAGAGATCGGCGCGCCACATCGCATCAAAAACTGATGTTGACCAAGCCTACGCCTTAGGCAAAACGGCAGTCGAATATGCAGCCAGTGGAAAATCAGGTTTGATGCCGGCAATTCGCAGACTGTCGGATGCGCCTTATAGATGGGATATTGTTGAAGCGGATCTGACAGACGTAGCAAACGCGGAGAAAATGTTGCCACGCGACTTCATTTCAGAGGACGGATTTGGAATCACTCATGTTGCCCGAAACTATCTGTCCCCACTGATCGAGGGGGAAAACTACCCGCCATACTCGAATGGGTTGCCGCAATATGTCAGATTGCAGAATAAATTGATCGCTCCAAAGCTACCCACCGACTGGAACAGCAAAGAAGAATGATTGCGGCAATAACAATAGACAAAACTCGGGAACTACGCTTGTAACGGATTAATTTCGGTGGCTGCTACAATCGCAATTCGGCTCGAATGATAATTGCTGACGCGAAGCGTGAGCGAACATGGCATCCTAGCAGCAGACAGCTTGTTTCAGGAACCTGTCTCGGAAACTGTCTTCGCAATCAAACCCAGTGAGTAACCGAGCACACCGGGTAGTAGATAGCCAAGGTTAGACTTTAACCTGCCTTTACCGGTTTGAGACTCTCGCTTTACAACTTTTAGTCTAACGAACACATAAAGAGGGTTCCTCGCGCTCGAGCCCTGCGCCAGCTCCAGACGCTACCACGACCCGCGCGATGCCTTATCCAGGTGTTACTGATTGTATTGACACGTACTGCGATGTTTCCTCAAACCACTTGGATTCGTACTGTCAGAGTAATGGCGCAATCACCAGACTGACGATCGCCATGACGTTGATCAGGATGTTCATGGACGGTCCAGAAGTGTCCTTGAATGGATCACCGACTGTATCCCCGACAACCACAGCCTTGTGAACATCAGAACCCTTGCCACCAAGGTTGCCACTCTCGACATATTTTTTGGCATTGTCCCATGCGCCACCCGCGTTAGCCATTGTTAATGCCAGCAAAACGCAACCGATCAGCGCACCACCCAGCATACCGCCAAGTGCTTCCGGTCCAAGTGGTGAGAATCCAACCACAACGGGGGCGGCTACTGCGAGAACACCCGGTGGTACCATTTTGCGCAATGCTGCCTTGGTTGCGATATCTACACAACGCTCGGTATCAGGCTCAGCTTTACCTTCGAGCAATCCGGGAATTTCCTTGAACTGACGACGAATCTCCTTGATCATGTCGAACGCCGCGTCACCCACTGCGGTCATCGTCATACTGCTGACAAGAAATGGGAAGATGCCACCTAAGAACATTCCGGCAAGAACTATCGGATTATTGATCTGCAATGAAAATTCGGGATCATTGAGTGTAACCGTTTCAATAAAGGCTGTGATAATCGCCAGTGCAGCCAACGCGGCAGCACCAATCGCAAATCCCTTTCCAATTGCTGCTGTGGTATTACCCAGCGCATCAAGTGAATCAGTGATTTCACGGGTTTCTTCGCCGAGACCTGCCATTTCGGCAATTCCACCAGCGTTGTCTGCCACTGGTCCATAGGCATCAATCGCCATGGTCATACCCACTGTCGCAAGCATTCCTACAGCCGCAATACCGACACCGTAGAGTCCGGCAAGATAACTTGCCACTACAATGATGGTGCAGAGCATAAGTAACGGTACGACTACCGACTGCATACCGACAGACAAACCTGTGATCATCACAGTTGCGGGACCTGTTTCACCACCCTTGGCAATCTTACGAATCGGACTGCCGCTGGTATAGTAGTCGGTTACCATACCGATTACAATTCCTCCGACAGCACCGATAAGAACAGCGCCCCAAACCGACATATCCACGCCGACCCAGCCCACGACAAAGGCTGCAGCGCCGATAAAGATGACGGATGCGCCAATCGTACCAATCCGCAACGCAACCTCAGCAGACTTCGAAGTAAATATCCGCACAAGAATGATGCCCGCCAGTGAGCACAGAATTCCTGCCGAAGAGAGCGCGAGCGGCAAAAACATAAGACTGTTCTGCGCACCCAGATCTGATTCGCTCAGTGTCGCCGCAATTGCAATGCTGGCGATCATCGAGCCGCAATATGACTCGAAAATATCTGATCCCATACCTGCAACATCGCCAACGTTATCTCCGACATTGTCGGCGATTACGCCTGGATTGCGAGGGTCATCCTCTGGTATTCCCGCTTCAATCTTTCCAACCAGATCAGCACCAACGTCGGCACTTTTTGTGAAAATACCGCCACCGACACGGGAAAACAAAGCCACAGACGAGGCGCCCATGCCAAATCCATGAATCGCGTGTGCTGAATGGGGATCAGAACCGAAATACAGATAAAGCAATCCCAGTCCGAAAAGCCCCATTGCAGCAATCGTCAAACCCATGATCGAACCGCCGAAAAAAGCCACAGTCAACGCCTCCGAAGCTCCTCGGGTATGAGCAGCAGTGGTTGTGCGGGCATTTGCTTTTGTTGCGGTGTACATCCCGATGTATCCAGCACTGCCAGAACAAAACGCACCCAGCAAGAATGCGTACATCGAGTTCAGACCAAGATCAGAAATCGCGATAAAGATTGCAACGACTGCTACAAATACAATCAGTATTGTGTATTCACGGCGCATGAAGACCATTGAGCCCTTGTGAATTGCGGACGATATTTCAACAACCTTGCCTTCGCCTTCAGGGAAGCGCTTGACATAACCGTACACGATCCATGCAGATACTAACCCGAGAATTCCGAGACTTACCGGAATCCAGCCCGCTGCGTCCATGTATATCTCCTTGAATTTATTTCACAAAATAACCGCTGATCTAGCGATTCTATCAATATGACGTGCAAACAAGAATCGCTCTCTTGACAGCGGTAACAAAAACGAATTCATCAATTAGGATTGTGCAACTATCGCCTGACACCTTGCGTCTAGTGAGAGATGGCGATCTATGCGCAATTAATTGACTAAAACGCCTAATTTTAACTCAAATTAGCGTTAATGATAAAACTGTGTGAGGTGTTTTACGCTCAAATTGTGCATTTGCAACGCTCTGCCATACCCGAACCGAGTGTAGCGGGATGGATTGAATTCAAACCGCAGGTGTGAAATGAATTCTCCGATATTTACCCAACTTTTGATATGGCTGTTGCCGATAAAGAAATGCCGCCGCGAACAAAGACGTCCAGGCGGCAAATAAAATTAATGGCAAGTGATTCTTTCGCTTGCCTACAAGCTCTATTGTGATTGTGTCGTTACGCGATTCTTTGAGAAACTTTACATCATTCCGGTAATCACACCACAGGCAACCCGCCCACCAGCGCCTCCAATCGGCTGAGTTGTATGATCATCACCCATCGCGTGAACGACGAGCGCTGAGCCATCTTCATCCATGAGATCGGCTGATGCATCGGACGCATTTTCCATCATTCCCTTAAGATGAACGGCCGTCGTGTACATTTCTGCCATCACGCTTCCATCTGAATGTACATAGATATTCGGTAAATCTCCATTGTCAGGTCCATCTGGATTCAAGAGCCCGTGAGAAGCACCGACAACGTTGATATGGCCTTTTGATGCCTTGAAATCTGGTTCGCAAGTTCCAACACTATGGATGTGTATGGCGTGCTTGCCTGGTTCCAACCCAGACAATTGCACCAGGATCACTACACCTTGGGGGCCCTGCCATAGCTTGGCATCTCCGATCATGTCTCCATCTGTATTGACAAAGTGCGCCATGGCAGTTGCTTTCGCCATTTCATCGGCCAATACAGCGTTACAAAACAAAGCACCTGCGCAAGCTAATATAGTTATAAATTTTTTCACTGTCTTGTCCTCCCTCATCATGAGTAGTAACTGAAGTCATTATTGACATTCAGCGTATTGTTGTCAAATCACACATGCTGTGTAATTTCGTTTATTTGGACGGTTTCTTCCTCGCTCGCGGATGAGCCCGGTCATATTCTTTTGATAGGTGCCCGAAGTCCAGATGAGTGTAGATCTGAGTCGTCGATAAATTCGCGTGCCCAAGAAACTCCTGGATCGCTCGAATGTCACTGCTGGATTCAAGAACATGTGTCGCGAATGAGTGTCGCAGCATATGAGGATGCACTCTCACGGGCATGCCCTGCTCCACTCCACGAACATCAAATCTCTTTTGAATGGCTCTGCTGCCGGGACGTCGTCCCCTCGCTGTGACAAACAATGCAGTCTCGTCGGCTGCTGCCCATTCGTGCCGCCTCTTCAGCCACTCCTCAAGTGATTTTGAAGCATAAGACCCAATCGGAACGATTCTTTCTTTGGAACCTTTCCCAAGCACCCGAATCAGTTTCTCGACTAAATTGACGTCGTTCACGTTCGCTCCGACAAGTTCTTGCAGTCGAATACCAGAAGAATAAAAGAGTTCAAAAATCGCCCGATCGCGAACAGTTATCAAATCGTCGCCTTTGAGGTCTACCAGCCCAATCGCCTGTTCGGCTGTCAGGACTTTGGGCAACTTGCGCGGGGATTTTGGCGCTGATACACCGTCGAATGGGTTATAGGTGACAAGTTTCTCTCGCATCAGGAACCGAAAGAATGAACGCGAGCTCGAGAGCATTCTGCCGATACTCTTTCCGGATAGTCCGTTGCGATGGCAATCGCCCGCAAATCCGCGAGCGAGCACCGCAGTGAACTTAGTCCAACTTTGAATGTTTCGTTCGGTTCGATACAGGTTCAGTCGTTGCAAATCCCGGCTGTAGTTGGAGACAGTATGTGGCGACAGCCTTCGTTCTTTCTCCAGGTGACTGACGAAAAGATGGATCAGATCAGTTGGTGACATTTTTCATACCGATGCGGGGTTTCCAAAGTCGATCAGTCCAACAGCAACCGACCATCAAACACATATGTTGTTGGCCCGGTGAGCAAAACTGGAGTATCCTCGCCATGCCACTCAACAAACAATTGACCAGCCTCTAAATTAACTGTCACGGAGCTATCCAGCAACCCAAGTCGCCGCCCTGCAATGACGGCAGCGCTCGCACCACTGCCACAGGCGGATGTCTCTCCGGCGCCGCGTTCATGCACCCGCAAACGAATCGAGTTCGAGGAATCAATTTGCATAAATCCAACATTGGCTCTTTGTGGGAATCTAGGATGATTTTCGATGGTTCCACCCAATTCATCCACAGGTGCCGACTCCACATCTGGAACAACAATTACCGCATGTGGATTACCAATCGACAGAACAGATGCCATCAGTGGCTCTCCGTTGACATCCAATTCGTAGATTTTCTGAGCGGTATCGGCCACAAATGGAATTTCCGACGGTTCAAAATTAGGAACGCCCAACGACACTGTTACGGTATATTCATCTTTGATCTTACACCGCATGTCATCTGCATGTGTTCGCAATATAATGTCCCCACCATCAGCCAACCCGCGATCAAGAAGAAATTTTGCAACACAGCGAGCACCATTTCCGCATTGCGCGGACTCGGACCCGTCATTGTTGTAAATTCGAACCTCAAATATGTTCTTTTCGGCACAATTTGGAATCACGAGTAAAATTTGATCACATCCAACTCCCCAGTTTCGGTTGGCTATCGACTTCGCTTCAGCCTGTGTCAAACTGGTTTGCATGTCATCACCAACGATAATTACGAAATCATTGCCTAGTGAGTGCATTTTTGTGAAACGTAACATAAACAATATCTCGAAAACAGGTACCTGGTAACGTGCGCAAGAATCGCATCAGGCGGTACATCGCGAAACTCCATTCATTCCCGCCTCTGCCGCGTAAGTTGATTGGAATTTCGCTTATCTTGCTGGGATTCCTCGGTTTCCTGCCAATTATTGGCTTCTGGATGATTCCGCTGGGATTGATTGTACTATCCGCAGACTATCGGTTTGCCCGTTATATTTACGTCAATTTCCGGTTGCTTTTTCGCCGCGTCAGGCGTTGGAAGTGGGTAACGCGCGCGAGCAGGAGCAATGAATACAGAAACCCATCAATCAAATAAACCTCTTCCAATCAATATCGCCCCCACCTGATGCCAGGAAATTGGGGTTTAGAATATTGGGCTTGTTGTAAATCACTGAATTTCCGGCAGGATCAACAACCTTTCCACCCGCACATTCCAAAACACATTGCGCTGCTGCAGTATCCCATTCCGAGGTATTGGTGAAACTTGGAAAAATGTCGGCTGCACCCTCAGCAACCCGGCAGAATTTGATTGAACTTGACGAGCGAACGACATCACATTCGATTGACTCATTATTCAACTTTTCAATGAAATTCCGCGATTGCCTGGACCCTCGAAACTGCGGGGTGATGATTGTCGCTCGGCTTCCCGAAAATTCTCGAACCCGAATTTTTCGTACCTTGCCATCTTCGCCGTTGCGGCAGTATGCCCCGTCACCACGAATACCCCAGTAGGTGCGGTCCTCTACCGGACTATGCACCACACCCAAAATTGCCGACTGTCCTTCCACTAAAGCAATATTTACTGTGAACTCATCTTCCCGGTGCATAAACGATTTCGTTCCATCCAGCGGATCAACGAGCCAATAATATGACCAGACCGAGCGCTCGGAATAATTCGGTAGCGGCGACTCTTCCGAAATAATCGGAATAGACGGTTGCAGGCGCCCAAGACCTGAAATGATAATTTCATTCGCACTCTCATCAGCAATCGTCACAGGTGAATTGTTGGATTTATACTCAACACTGAAATCCGTTTGATAGTGGTGCAGAATCTCGTTACCTGCTTCAATCGACAGTTGCAGAACTTGATCAATTAGAAGCTTTGGGTCGGGGACTTGGGAATTTGACATCAGACGCGAGCAATGATGGCGCAGTGAATACAATTATATCGTAATGCCAGAGCGCGAGATAAGCTCCGGAAAACGCTATTACGCAGCGAATAAGCGTTCTTGCGTCACCCGAATTGACACGAAAAACCAGCAAATGGCTGACTGATGGCTGACCACCTGTTATTACAAAAATACCGCAGCGATATGCAACGTATCGGAGCGCCTGCTGATCCGGCGCAGATTGATGCACTCGTACCATTCCAGCATCTGTTCGATCAGCTCGCGGCAAAAGAACGAACATTCGGTAGCGGGCTCTTTAAACGATTGGTTGGGAAGAAATCAATACAACCTCGTGGAATCTATATCTGGGGTGGCGTAGGCCGAGGGAAGACCTATCTGATGGATCTTTTTTTTGATGCAGTACCGGTCTCTTCAAAAAAGCGTATTCATTTCCACCGATTCATGCAGGGAATTCACGGCTCCATTAAACAAATGCGCTACATGCAAAATCCCCTGGCAAAGATCGGCAGGGAATATTCCACACAACATCGTCTGCTTTGTCTGGATGAGTTCTTTGTTCTGGATATCGGTGATGCAGTCATTCTCTCGGGATTGCTCAGTTCCCTGATTGAGAATGGTGTCGTCATCGTCACAACATCTAATACGCGACCCGATGAGCTCTATCGAGGAGGCATTCAACGAGATCGCTTTGTTCCCGCCATCCGACTGATCAACGCGAAAATGGATGTGATAAGGATCGGAGATGGAACTGACTACAGACTCAAAGAACTGTCTGGAAAAACGCTGTACTACGACACGCTAGGTACCGAGACTGACGCAGCGTTGGATGCTGACTTCCAAAGACTGAGCGGTGGAGCACGCAAAATGGCAGGTGGTTTGGAAATATTGGGTCGACAAATACGAACGGTCGGGCATGCCGAACACGCAGTCTGGTTTGAATTTGCCGATATATGCGATGGTCCGCGCTCCAAAGCGGATTACATCGAAATTGCCAATCTCTACCGTACCGTCTTGATCACGGAAATCCCCCTCCTTTCCTGGGAGTTTGAGAATCAGGCTCGTCGATTCATAGAACTGGTCGATGAGTTCTACGATCGCGGCGTCCATCTGGTTGTTTCCGCCGAGGCTTCCATTGATAAACTTTATACGGGGACCAGACTGGTACGCGAATATGAACGTACCGCCAGTCGACTGCACGAAATGCAGTCGGAAAAATACCTGTCCCGCGAACATTGCGGATGATCGAGCGGCATTGTTTGCGGCTGTATGATCGAACGTAGTCACAGTGGATGTTATCGGCTCAACAAAGAGCCTAAGGATTAGGATTTATCAACTAAAATACCGCAACAAATTTTTAATCTGATCATCCTCATATCACGGTGACAACCTAATGCGGACATCTCCAAATATTTTGATATTGATGGCGGACCAGCTGGCGCCGCACTTTACCGGTACGTATGGCCATGAGCTGGTGAAAACGCCGAACATCGACAAGCTTGCGGAATCAGGATGTGTTTTTAATACCGCCTACACCCCCTCACCTCTATGTGCGCCGGCGAGATTCTCGTTCATGTCCGGTCAACTGCCGTTTGAAATCCAGGCGTACGACAACGCTGCGGAGTTTTCTTCAACAATTCCCACATTTTGTCATTACCTTCGACAGATCGGATATCAATCCTGTCTTTCGGGGAAAATGCACTTTATCGGTCCCGATCAATTACACGGATTTTCCCAGCGCCTGACAACGGATATTTATCCGGCAGACTATTCCTTCACACCAAATTGGCTCAAACCTGAAGAGCGAATCGATGTCTGGTATCACAACATGAGTAGTGTTCACGAAGCCGGTAGTGCGGAGATAACCTATCAACTTGAATACGACGATGAGGTGGGATTTCACGCGATCAGGAAATTGTTTGATTATGCCCGCGAACCTGAACAGCGACCGTTTGTCATGGTTTCATCCTTCACACATCCGCACGATCCCTACGTCGCGCGTAAAAAGTACTGGGACTTGTATGATCACGACAAAATTGACTTACCGTTGCTGTCGACTAACAATGTCAACACAGATCCCCACAGCATGCGAATCATTTGTGGCATCCAGGCTGATGTGCATCCTGCAGACGAACAGTCTATGCGCAATGCCCGTCACGCGTACTATGCCAACGTCTCTTACTTTGACGATCACGTAGGAAAATTCATTGATGCGCTGACAAGCACCGGTCTGATTGAAAACACAATCGTGCTTGTAACCGCAGACCACGGTGATATGTTGGGTGAAAGAGGACTTTGGTACAAAATGCACTTTTTTGAACAGGCGGCGAGAATACCGTTGATTGCAGCAGGTCCCGGAATCATACAATCTGAAATCGACAGTGCATGTTCGCTGGTCGATCTCCTACCCACACTGGTTGACATCGCTACCGAGGGTAAGGGTGTATCTCCTGCTAGTCACGCTTCGTTTGATGGTGCCAGTCTGTATCCATTGATGACCGAACATGGAGCCCGAGGCGAAGATTGTGCCATATCCCACTACGCTGCAGAGTGTGCTATCGAGCCGATGGTCATGATGCGCAAGGGCAACCTTAAGTTCATATTCAGTGAATCAGAAACTCCAATGCTGTTCAACTTGGATGATGACCCACAAGAACTCGTTAACCTGGCTGAAAACGAGGCGTATCGAGATACGGTCGAATCCTTCACACGACAGATTAAGAATAAGTGGAACTTGAAGGAGATTCGGGAGAGTGTAATCGCCAGTCAACAATCGCGTTTGCTGATTCAAGACATCGTGAACAAGACTCGAACAAATACATGGGATTTCCAACCGTTCCGAAGTGCCACAGACGATTACATCCGCGCTCACAAAGAACTTGATGACATCGGGGAGAAAAGCAGATACCCCAGATTCGCGCAATGATATACAAGTAATAAATTTCTATGACTTCCAAAGGTATTGAAAAAACGATTTTAATTACCGGCGGTAGCAGAGGCATTGGAGCGGCAACTGCAATGCTAGCTGCTCGACACGACTACACTGTTGCCATCAACTACATAGAACGAGAGGATGCAGCGCAGCAAGTCGTCAACCGAATTGAGAAGTCAGGCGGAAAAGCTCTCGCACTGCAGTGTGACGTTTCGCAGGAAGAGCAAGTGGTCGACATGTTCAAGAAACTGGACGCTTCTGCTGGCCCGATCGCAGCGCTCGTCAATAGCGCTGGGGTTCTTGCCCCTTTGACCCGCGTGGAAAATTTAGATGCATCACGGATCAGGCGTATTTTTGATGTCAATGTTATCGGGAGCTTCCTATGTGCCCGTGAAGCCATCCGAAGAATGTCCGCGAACCACGGTGGATTTGGCGGGGCAATCGTCAACATTACATCTGGGGCAGCGAGAATCGGAGCAGCCAATGACTATGTTGACTATGCGGCTTCAAAAGCTGCAATTGATACTTTTACTATCGGTCTCGCGAAGGAAGTAGCCAGTGAAAACATCAGGGTCAATGCTGTACGCGCAGGGTTTATCGACACCGACATGCATGAGAGTGTGGGTGGTCCAAAAAGATTTGAACAACTCAAGCACACGATCCCCTTGGCTCGGGTGGGTCGCCCCGAAGAAGTCGCTGAAGGCATAATATGGCTTCTTTCCGAGAACGCATCATATTGCACCGGCACCATATTGGACGTCACGGGAGGCCGTTGAAATTACATGGTGGGAATTTCAAAAAGGAATAAAACAGAATCGTTACAAGCGATAAATCCAATGTAACCGACTGTCTGGCCCTCTAATCAGGTCGGTGAACCTCAGCCGTTTTCGATACAAACCGCTTTTGAGCAGTCGATCTGCACCATGGTGTCCAAATCCTCGACATTCTGTCTGGCACCGAACTCGTCTACATTATTTTTGGTACTTTGAATTCATCTTGTTGTACGCACCAAAGTATCCGCGCTTCAAGCAATACCAGATCCACTCGGTACCGTTGATTTAAGCGTTTCCGTGCACATACATCTTTGGCTGCGTGTCTGCCCGTCCTGGCCTGTCGCGTTCCTTGATTTCAACTACCGCGTTTTTACCCACGATTCTACGGCCAGAATTGAGATTGTCCAGGGTAGATATCCGCCCGATTAATCGCATGTTCGCTGCGATGATTGATTGACCCTTGCGGAAGCGGCTGCTGACAAACAAACGATACGCCAACATCACGAATTCAACAAGCTCGATTTCCATGGCTTGTTAGTCGGTGAATGCAAACTAGTGCAACGCCTATTCGCTGGTCCGCGGGATATGACAGTCCCGGTTCAACAGTTCGTACCTCAAGAATGTTGACATAAATTCGAATTTATGAAATATTTTGTTACTTTTGTTGTAATATTGCAGTAATATTGTTGCAATATATTAATATGTTGCATTATCATGAGTTCGATTAAGGACTTTTAATTCATCTAGCGAGGGTAAATTCTCAGCGAGGGTAATATGTCATTAACCGTAAGCCAACTAATAATTAGTGCACTAAAACAATATGGTACGCCGTTTGTGACCGGTCTGCCGGGACATGGCAACTGGAGTTTTTTGGACGCGCTTGCCGCACCTGACTCAGGTGTTGAGTTTATTCAGGTTTTGCATGAACAAAGCGCCGCACACATAGCGGATGCATATTTCAGGGTTACCGGTCAACCTATATGCGCCGCAACATCAATTGGCCCCGGTGCCACTAATACTGTAATTGGCCTGGCTACGGCAGCCTGTGATTCTTCAGCATTCATGTTGATTACCGGTTCGGCGGCCACGCATATGCGCGGACATGGTGTGATGCAGGAACTAGACCGTTTTAACTCACCTGATTTCCCACACGTTACAAAAGCCGTCACCAAGCGCAATTACGACTTGATCAATGCCGACATGGCACCTTTCATCATGCATCGTGCATTTAACGCCATGCTTACCGGTCGACCTGGTCCCGTTCACATTGATGTGCCGCTTGACGTTCAAGTCATGGAAACTGACTTACCGATTCAAGATCTCAACAAAAGAATACCTGTCGGTAAACCTCGCGCCGATGAAGATGCAATCAATGCGGCGATTGAATTGCTGTTATCAGCAAAGCGCCCTTGCATGGTTGTAGGAGGTGGCGCGGTCTGCGCTGACGCAGCACCTGAAGTCGCCAGTCTTGCCGAGAAACTCAATATTCCGGTTGTGTTCACGTGGAACGGCAAAGGTGCAATCGCCGAAGATAATCCACTTTGTGCTGGAACGGTCGGGTGGCCAGGCTCCTTAGCAGGCAACAATACATCGGCAAATGCAGATGTACTGCTTTCCTTGGGGTGTCGTTTTACCGACTGGTCAGCATCGTCCTATCGCAAGGGGTCTGCCTACTCGATCCCGCCGGGCAAGCTGATTCACATTGATATCGACCCGCATGAAATCGGGAAAAACTACCAGACCGAGTGCGGAATTACAGGTGACATCAAGGCGGTTCTTGGTGACATTCTAGCAGGAATTTCAAAACAACAAGCCCAACGCACCTCAAAAGCTCGAGAAAGCTATCTTGATGGAATTCAAGGTTTGAAGTCGCAGTGGGAAGATATCCTGGAACGTCGTCGTTCAGTTGATACTATTCCAACCACAATGCTGCGGGTTCTTCGGTCACTGCGTAGTGTTTTACCGCGCAATGGCATCGTTACGGTTGGTTCAGGGCATCCTCAGTCCTCAACGAAACAAGCGTTTCCTGTTTATGAACCAAGAACGCATATTACTTCTGGAAGCTACTCATCAATGGGTTTTGCCGTACCTGCGGCAATTGCTGCCAAGTTGGGCAAACCCGATACGCCGGTTGTTTGCATTATCGGTGACGGCGACATGATGATGTCGATTCAGGAATTGGCGATGTGCATTATGTACAACTTGCCGATCGTCTTTCTGGTGTTGAACAACTCCGGTTATATCTCCATTCGCGATGGGCAAGACGGACTAATCGGCCGCAATATCGGATCCGAATTCAACTACCACCGTGGCAATCAGAAACCGTATTCGATTGACTTCCCGGCAACAGCCCGATCATTTGGATTCGAATATGCGACCCGTATCAGCGAAACCTCGGAACTGGACGACGCCCTTAAACGCGCCTTGAGCTCGAATGCCCCGGCGTTGGTTGAAGTTCCGATCACGCGAGATGTCTCAATTGCCGCTGCTGAAGTTGTTGGCTGGTGGGATTTTCCGCTGCTGCCTCATGCACCAGAAGCGGTCAGGGCTGACTATGCCGAAGGATTGGCTGCCGAACAGCATCGATAAGACCGCTGGATCATTTTTTCTTGACTCTACTTATTTCACATTTGTAAACATACAGGAGCATTAACTATGAAACTATCTAAGCTATTCTCTATAACTTGCATTAAGGTATTTTTCCTTTGCGGAGCATTGGCTTTTAGCGCTGGAACCCATGCCGATTCTGCAAGCTATACCGGTCAGTCCAGGACTTTCTTATGGAATCCCGATTTCAACGATATTGTTGATACATCGCAATACAAGAAAGATCCGCCGTATGTTGTCGGCTTTTCGAATGCCGGCGTAGCAGACGGCTGGCTGGTAACGTTCAAGCACGGTGTTGAATGGGCCGCCGCGGAAAATCGGGAACGAATCGAGAAGTTCATCATCACTGACGCAAACTGGGATGCGGACAAACAGATTCGGGACATTCAGGACCTGCTCAATCAGGATATCGATATTTTGCTGGTCAATCCAGTAACACTTGAAGCCCTGGACCCGGTATTGCGCCGTACAATGCGATCCGATGTCCCGGTGGTGTCGGTGGTTCGGAGGGTAAAAAGTGACGAGGCGTTCGTTTCATTTGTAACAGCATCTGATACTGCATTGGCAAGACTGAGTGCCCAGTGGATGGTCGAAACCCTCGGAGGTTCCGGAAAAATCGTGCTTTTACCAGGTCAAGCTGGTGCCAGTCCTGCGGAATTTCGTTTAAGAGCCGCCAAAGAAGTGTTTGGACAGTATCCAGACATTGAAATTCTGAGTGTGCAATACACCGACTGGAGTCCGGCCAAAGGCAAGGAAGTCATGGCCACGCTGATACAAGCTCATGGTGGAGAAATTGATGGCGTTTGGGCTGATTCAGGTTTGCAAGGTTCCGGGTCTGTAGAAGCTTTCATCAATGCTGGAGTTTCAGGAAAAGACATTCCCCCGCATACCGGAGGGGACTTGAACTATATGTACCAGCTCGCCCACGAGCATGGATTTCCATTTTGTGGAATTGACTATACCGCAGCGATTGGAATCGACGGTGTCAGAATTGCACTGGACGTACTCGAAGGCGAACAAGTGCCCACGCGATTCGATCTGAATTTCCAGGTCGTGATTCCGGAAGGACACGAAACCACGTCAATCAAAGCAGATGTTTGGCTCAGAGACTATGTCAGGCTTGACAAGCCCGGAGAGTTGATCATGGGACATGGTCTCGGCGAAGATTACGACCCGCAAACGTTCACAGCAAACTACCCACGTTAAATCATTGTCCAGGTTCGACTGATAAAAGCAATTGATCAATCTCGGTTGCTTTTATCGGTCGGCTTGGTGGTAGTCAAAGATAACTCGACAAAATCTGGGCTGTCTTTCATGAACGTCGATGTAGTCGCAGTTTCCAAGCAATTTCCTGGCACACTTGCGCTCGACAGTGTGAGCATGTCAATTCGCGCTGGAGAAATTCATGCCCTGATCGGTGAGAACGGTGCCGGAAAATCAACTTTGATTAAAGTGATCGGTGGTGCTATCACACCTGATTCCGGACATGTATCAATTGATGGCGTTCATCAGAACTTCGCCACACCTCGCCATGCGCTCAAAGCCGGAATTCATATCATCCACCAGGAGTTGATGATGTTCCCGCAGTTGTCTGTGGCAGAAAATATCTTTCTGGGCAATGAACCTCAACTGAAAATCGTTCGACGCAAGCAATGGGAAGAAAAAGCCCTGTCGCTACTGGAGTCTCTAGGTCATCCTGTGAATCCTCGAACGCTGGTTGAAAATCTTTCTGTTGCTGATCAACAAATGATTGAAATTGCGCGCGCATTGTCTCAGGAGGCGCAGGTCTTGATTCTGGATGAACCCACATCAGTCATTGCCGGTGACGAAGTGGAGATGCTGCTGAACAGGTGTCGAGAGTTGCGTGATTCAAACGTTGCGATTCTTTATATCTCCCATCGTCTGGAGGAAATTTTCGAAATTTCGGACAAAATCACTGTATTGAAAGACGGCAAACACGTGGTCACCCGCCCCACTAGAGAACTGAATCAGTATTCTCTGACCGAATTGATGGTTGGACGCCCTGTCAAGGACAGGTTTCCCCCTAAACGAGAATTTGGTGAACCGGATCGAGTCATTCTTGAAGTTCGAAATTTGGTTAGCCCACCACATGTATTGGACGGCAATTTCGAATTGAAAGAAGGCGAAATTCTAGGGCTTGGAGGCTTGGTCGGTGCTGGCCGATCTGAATTGGCGGAAGCCGTATTTGGAGCGAGAAAGGTTAAGTCAGGAACAGTCAAGTTGTATGGAAATGAGGTCACTGGAAGTTTGCCGATTGAAATGATCAAACGCGGTGTAGGCTTCGTTTCCGAAGACCGGCAAACAACAGGGCTGCTGAAGTTACTTGATATTGCGTCTAACATTACTGTGGCAACTCTGGAACAGTTCTGCAAACGAAATCTAATTGATCGACACAAGGAACGAACAGTGGCACGCGAGGAAATTGAGCGGTTTTCCATTGCAGCGCCCGGACCTGAAGCGCCGGTTGCCACGTTATCCGGCGGTAATCAGCAAAAAACTCTGCTAAGTCGATGGTCGCGAGTCGCCAAACTTGTACTCATTCTCGATGAGCCTACAAGAGGTGTCGATGTCGGTGCGAAAACAGAAATTTATCGCATTATCTACTCGCTCGCTAACGCAGGAGTATCAATTCTCCTGATCAGTTCTGAGATGACAGAACTGATCGCGATCGCCGACCGCGTGGCAGTCATGCGGGAAGGTCGAATCACTGGCTTATTGGAGCGTGATCAGGTCAGTGAAAACTCAATCTTGCGCCTCGCAATGGGAACTCGTTAAAAATGAAAGCGGTAGTCGTGAATTTTCAAAGACTAGGTCGAGCCCGTCAGTGGAATATCTCAACTATCGTGTTGACTGTAATGATCGCACTCACGATATTGATCGGTACTCTCGTCAATTCACACTTTGCAAGCTGGGGTAATCTGTCCAATATTCTGGAACAGGCAGCGGGACTCGGTTTTGCCAGTATTGGACAGACTTTGACCATATTGACGGGTGGAATTGATCTATCGATCGGAATGATCATCAGTGCCAGTACAGTCTTTTTGGCTGCGACCGTGGATGGTCGCGACAGTTTAGTCTGGCCAATGGTCATTGCAACGTTGGCGATGGGCACCTCGATCGGGATCATTAACGGCGTTGTAATCTCACGTCTGAAAGTTCATCCGCTGATCGTAACATTGGGGATGGCGGCGATACTGGAGGGTTGCATTTTGCTGTTCACGCTGAAACCCACCGGTTCAATACCATTTTGGTTCGAAGAATTTGCCTGGGGCCGATTAAATGGCATTCCAATTGCTGCGCTTTCGATGTTTGTTGCATTCATTGGCGTAGCGCTATTTTTATCACGTACCGGCCTGGGTCGGAGCCTGTATGCATATGGCGACAATATTGAAGCGGCGCGCTTGCGTGGAATTCCAGTTAACCGGGTCTGCGTTTTCGTCTATGCAACGTCTGGTTTTTTCGCGGCACTTGCAGGGGTTTACTTTGTGAGTCGGACCGGTATCGGAGACCCCAGAATTGGAGTTCCTTTTACCTTGACATCGATTACACCAGTCATCGTCGGAGGTACATTGCTTTCAGGAGGCAAAGGTGGAGTCATTGGTACTTTATTTGGCGTGCTGTTGCTTTCTCTCATTGGTAATGTGCTCAACCACATGAACGTTTCGACGTCCATTCAGTGGGTCATTCAGGGGTTGATCATATTGGCTGCAGTCAGTTTCTACCTCCGCAAGGGTGACAAATGATCGGCAATACTCAAGGAAATAACGGGCATTCAACAGCTGTTGGATTTTCATCAGTGCTTGAACCACTGAAACTATTTTCGAAATATCGCGAATTCGGTCTTGTTATTTTTGCGTTGGTTCTGATAGTCGTTGCAACATCGATTCAACCCAGGTTTCTGAATCCAGTCAATGTCCGTGATTTGCTTATTCAGGCAGCACCATTACTGATTGTCACACTGGGTCAAGCTTTTGTAATTTTGGTGCGAGGCCTGGACCTATCGGTTGCATCATTGATGGCGACTGTTGCGGTATTGGCCACCGAATTCAACGCTGAATCAAATGCAATGATTTTGCCAATATTCCTGTTGGCTATCGTTTTTTCGGCTACTGTTGGATTGATCAACGGTTTGCTCGTCACCAAGCGGAGCGTATCTCCATTTTTGGTCACGCTGGCAATGATGATCATGCTTCAGGGGTTGCGATTTTTCATTACCCAGGGTGCCCCGGGTGGTTCTTTACCATCGGGGTTCAGAGTCCTCGGTAACGGAACACTGATAGGCATACCCATTAATCTGCTGGTGGCGCTTGCGCTCGCTTATCTGTTGTATTTACTTTTGCATCGAAGCAAGTTCGGGCGCGGAGTGTTTATTGTCGGAGGAAACCCTCGATCGGCAGATCTAGTCGGAATTCGATCTGATCGAACAACGATCTGGTGTTACGTGATTTGCTCCGTATTGGCGGGGATCGGTGGTCTGTTTCTGGTCGGATTCGTCGGAACAGTCGACAACTGGGTCGGCCGGGGATACGAACTCGACTCAATAATTGCTGCGGTAATCGGTGGTGTGGTACTGAGCGGAGGGCGAGGGAGCATCCTGGGCGCCTTGCTCGGCGCATTTATTCTGGTTTTGGTCTTCAACGTCATCATCATTGTCGGACTGCCCGTTCAGGGTCAGTTGATAGTTAAAGGATTGGTAATCATCGGTGCTGCCGCACTCTATGCAAATTGGGTAAAAAATTAGACGTTTGACTGAGAACTTGCAAAGCCGTTTTAGATTCCAGCAAGACTGGCTTCGCACGAAATTGAACATTTTGAGTGATAAAACACGTAAAAAAAGGCACACGTTATGGTAGAAATATTGAAAAAAGGACGATCGTTAGACTTGAAAGTCGAGGACCACAACAAGGTTCGCGACATTGTTGTCGGAATCATCGAAAGTATTGAGATGCGCGGTGAAGCGGCTGTTCGCGACTTAAGTAAAACATACGATAACTGGAATCCCGAGAGTTTTCGTTTATCGGATGCAGAAATTGAGAACTGCCTGAACAAACTGAAACCGCGAGAAATTGCGGATATCGCATTTGCTCAAGAGCAGGTTCGTCGATTCGCTGAGGTTCAGAAATCGGCATTGCGGGACGTTGAGATTGAAACCCTTCCGGGCGTTACTCTGGGGCACCGGAACATTCCGGTGAACAGTGTTGCTTGTTATGTACCCGGCGGAAAGTTCCCATTGGTGGCGTCGGCACATATGGGTGTTGTAACTGCCAAGGTCGCAGGAGTCAAACGCGTCATTGCATTATCACCACCGTTTAACAATCAACCAAATCCAGCGGTGGTCGCTGCCATGCATATGGGCGGAGCTGATGAGATCTACTGTCTGGGCGGTGTGCAGGCAATCGCATCTGCCGCGATCGGAACAGAATTCTGCGATCCAGTGGATTTTATCGTCGGACCGGGGAATGTATTTGTTGCCGAAGCCAAAAGACAGTTGTTCGGACGCGTCGGAGTCGACTTGATTGCCGGACCGACGGAGACTCTGCTGATTACAGATGAAACCTGCGATCCTGAAATGGCCGCAACGGATCTTTTGGGTCAAGCGGAACATGGTTTCAATTCTCCGGCTGTCCTGATTACAACCAGCCGTGCGCTGGCGGAAGCGATACCTGCTGAAATTGAGCGTCAACTAGCTGTCTTGCCGACTGCAGAAATGGCTGGAAAATCCTGGAACGACTACGGCCAGATAATTCTGTGCGACACGGATGAAGAAATGGTTGAGGTGGCAGATAAATTTGCGTTCGAACATGTTCAGGTCCTGACTGAAAATCCGGATTATTTTCTCGAAAATATGACGAACTATGGTGCTCTGTTTCTAGGTCATGAAACTAATGTTGCCTACGGTGACAAGGTCATTGGCACCAATCATACCTTGCCGACCGGGTGCGCGGCTCGCTATACCGGGGGATTGTGGGTTGGAAAGTTCATCAAGACATGCACTTACCAGAAAGTCAAGCCCTTTGCCTCGTCGGCAATCGGTGAGGTTTGTTCTCGATTGTGTGAACTCGAAGGATTTTGGGGACATAAAGCGCAAGCAGATTTAAGGGTGAAACGATATGGCGATTCAAGTGCAGACGTTTCGAAAGTACACTGAAGCATGTTATTTTCGTTCATGGTAGTTTGATTCGACTTTTCTAACTGTCGATGCCTGGAAATTCTGAAATTACCATAAGTCGGACGTTTTACATTTGCACTCGTTTGGGTGTCGCACATGAACTGGGCGTTTTACGGTATTCTCGGTGTCCGGTCCTTTTATATGCCACCCATCACTGGAGAACCGAGAGGTCAGGCAATCGCTTAGTAGCGGCTTCAGCGCCAAGTCGACATAGGTTCGCAATAAAGTCTGAGTCGAATTTGTTGGTAAGTCTGTGACTTGCCCAGTAAACTACAAATCGCGACAAGTAGGTTCAGTTTCAGTATAGAAATTGAACCACGGTCAACTGAAAAGCAATTATTATTGATTGTTTGGTAATCTCGTCTGTAAATCTAGTATTCTGTCTTTTGACTTGGGTGAAATGTGAGAAAAAGGAACCGGAGCCATATAATTCGCATCGATTTTGACACGTTATCAGTGCGACCGACTGCTTCAATGTTTGTTGATTTTTACAATGAGTGATTTTCCAAAAGTCACCCTAAAAGATATTGCCATCCAGGTTGGAATATCGACTGCGACAGTATCCCGAGCGCTTGCTGGGCATCCTGGCATCTCAGATGAAACGCGTAACCGGGTTCTTGAATCAGCAACACAACTCGGATACAAAAAAAACAAAAAATTAGAGTATCCGCGCGGAAATAATAAGAATCTTCGTGGAGTAGTTGGTGTTGTAGTCGCAGCGTTGCACAACGCTTTCTATCCATATCTGGTGGATTGGATTCATGACGAGTTGGATGCTCAAGGATTTGACACAATTCTCATGATCGACGAAGTTTTCGGCACGGGTAATAGCCGAAAGATTGAAACATTGATTGATGCATCGATCGATGGCGTAATTTACGCAACCGCTTCAATCGGATCGTCGACTGTCGATTTTCTTGTCGAACGTAAAATTCCAACCGTACTCGTGATCCGGTCCAACAAACGAGAAAACGTAGATATTGTAGAAAGCGATAACAATATGATAGGGGTTGAGGCAATTAACCACCTATTAGAACTTGGTCACCGCCGAATTGGCTTTATTATGGGGCCTAAGAATACTTCGACGAGTCTCGACCGCTACGTTGCATGCATAAAAGAACTCAAGAAAGCGAATATTCCTCCCCCTGAAGATTGGGTGGTCTGGGGCAGTTATTCACACGATCATGGCTATTCCGGCATCGTCAGTCTAATGAACTCCGCAAACCTGCCAACGGCCGTTTTCTGCGCGAATGACCTGATTGCGATTGGCGCACTTGATGCGTGCCACAAGTTTGGAATCAAGGTTCCAGAGGATGTATCGATCATTGGGGTGGACGATATCCCCATGGCTAGCTGGTCAATAATTGGGTTGACCACAGTCCGCCAATCGATTCGGGAAATCGGCAGACTTTCCGCGCAGCGAATCGTTACTCGTATTCGAGGAGAGCCAGACGATAGCATATATCACGATATTCTTCCTACAAGCATTGTAAGGAGAGGTACTACAGCGCCTCCCAAATGACTTTTATAGCGAATAGGCTGAAATCGCTTATGCTGGTGCATGTTTGGTAGATTGACTGGCTGAATTGATTACGCGCTCGCCAGCGTTGCGAAACGAATTGCGAAATACATCATAACAAAGATGTAGTCATGTCTGGATTTTCTTCAATTGAATGGACTGAAGTCACGTGGAATCCGGCCCGAAAGCGAGACCAATGCAAGCAGATTGGGTACGTGAGATCCGAAAATCTGCGTAGATATAGGAGTACCGTTCTTTTTAAGCAATGGGGAGGGGTCTGCAAGAAAAAGACTGGTAGAACTCTTGATGGTAGAACATGGGATGAAATGCCCCCGGAAGGTTGGCTGTATGAAATTACGCCAGCCCGAAAAATTTTTCAAATCTGATTTGTGAAGCGGCTGGATATGGTGTTGGTACCCCGGTCTATTACTTCGGTTAATTTGGTTTTACCATCAGTTGATCTTCTCCGCGGCTCTGTCGGCGTTGAATATGCACGATTTGTTAAATGTGCTTAACCGGATTGCCGAGACGTTCGAAATCCCCGGTTTTTCGACATCACAACTATCAGTCCGCCAAAGCTTCCCGTACGATTTGTTGAAAACGTGCGACATGGCTTTCCATCACGGGTGACAACGGACCGGGCAGATACGAACCCGATTGCATATTTCGAGTCACCTGACTGCAGATGCTGAAATCTTCCTCAACAATCTGCTTCGCCCACTGGAATGACTCTTCTCTTTCGCTCTCACTTAGTCCGGAATACCAAGCCCAGTTTTTTGAGATGACCGTTGTCGTATTCATCGAATCGACCCGTTCGGCCTTGAATGTATTCTGACCAAGAACCAACTGCAATCCGGGGAAGTGATAAATCCACATCCCTTTTCGCCCGCGCAGGGACTCACCGCCTCCGCCACTCCCGTGCGTGACATCAAATACAACGGAACGACCGTCATTCACGGAATACAGTTCCACTCCGCCATCTGCGATTGCTCGGCCAAGTCGGGGGTGAACCAAATTCAGATGATATCCCTCGACAGTGTTATCGCAATATGTCTTCCAATTCAAATCACCGGTCACGATAAACTCACCGTAGTAGTCCAAGTCAGCAGGTCCCGCGAACGATTGACTCAGCGAATCGACCTCACCGATCCATTCATTGAAATCTACACCAAGTTCAGGATTGATCTTGACAAAAACGAGATCGTTCCAGATGTGTAATCCGATCTCCTGCAACGATAGCTTGTCACAGTATTGTTTCAGATCCACACCAAATTTCGGTGCTCTCAGCAATTGACCGCGATCGTCGTACAACCAACCATGATAGGGACAGCGAATCGCTTTCGCCGTTCCCACACCTTCGGGTAATACACTTGCGCCACGATGGCGGCATACATTGAGAAAAGCACGTAATTCTCCATCCTCGGACCGAATAACGAATACAGGCCATCCGCAAATTCTGTCGCTGACATAGTCACCTGGATTCGCAAGTCGTCGCAACGGACCGATCAACCACCAAGTGGGCCCAAAGATTCGCTCCCGTTCTTTCTGATACACCGCATGATCGACATACCAATCGGGTGCCAAAGACTCAGTAAACATCTTTCATCAAACTCGAATGTGCGGAAAAACAAGAATCGTCGATCACGCATTATTACATATCACAAGCAATTTGATAATCAATCGAATATTCATGTGATACTCAATGATTGATGCTTCTACAGACTGCGCGAGAATTCAATGGTGTAAAACCGATGCCTTAACGTTGGAGCGATGTTTTTAATTGCGGTGGTTTATTCTGGAGGCCAGATTGGTGGAGGTTGAAGGGATTTACGGGGTGATAGAGCTGGATTCGAGCGCTGTAGGTGAACGTAGTCCGGGATTCGGCTGCGCGCAGAACTGACTTTACAGATTACGTCCGCGCACCAACCACCACGCCTGCCGCTGTTGCGGTTTTCGCCGTCAACAGCCAGTTTAGTGCGCTTAGTCGCATAATCGATTCGCTGCAGAAGTTTATAAAGCAACAGAGAATGCCACAACCGGGTAAACGAGCCAGCAACTCAGACACCCGCCACCGGGTTAAATTGGCAAGGCTAAAGGCTCTCCCAAATTTTCGCCAGCTAAGTCCGTTCAAACTAAATATCAAAGGAAATGATTTACGCGGAGAGTCGTTCCGAGTTACGATTGACGCCGATCGCAACGAAAAACGAGTGAGTTTCTCCCGCCGTTTGAGCGCATTGAAACAGAATGCTCGATTCTGTTTCAGCATCCATCAACTAACTCCTGCCAACATCAAATATGCCGCCAGTGCAGTAACACCGCATGGCCAATGTCAGGGAAGAAATTAGGCCAGCTTGCCGACAAAATAAAAATCTACCGTCCCGTTTTCTTGAATTCTGCGCACAACTGGTATTGGTAACCCAGCAGTATCATTCCCCGCTACGCGCGGGTGACACTACCCAACCCGCTGAATTTGTACGCCCCAGTCGTCTTTGTAAACCAGAGCCGAAGACAGCGCCTCGAAGAGCGGATGCCTCGAATTTCCCAATTCTATCAACTGCTGCCCGACAGAGCTACTTGAATTCACTTCGCAGGAGTTGGATTGGTGAAATGGTGAAGTGCGCCAGATAAATGGAGATTTTCGACGGCGATGACGAAGGAGTGAGGGGGTAAATGCCAGAACGCCTGCGAAGCAGAGCTAACGCCTAGATATCTTATCAGATACAATACGAAGCACAACTGGAGGTGATCGACATGAAAGGGAAAGACAAAGTAGACGATTCGCAGGAGAGGATACATCCCAGCGAAACGGAAATTTCCTGTCTTCTTCAAGAGGCAGCACAGCAGTACGAAGAGTGCATGCGACTTGCCGATCTGGCCGATATTGCCGATCAGGGCAAACTCAACCGTCCCAGATACAGTTGGGATAATCCAATCGGACTTGTTGTTATGGATCGATCAGATGCCAAGTTGGTTTGATCTGCAGAATGACATAAGACGTATCGAACCGGACCAACGAGGCAACTACATCGCGGAGAAATCGCGGGAATCGGTGGATCTCATCGCTGATCAATATGATCGCAACGTCCTGTATTATGCCTCTGGTTTTTTGCAGAAGCCCCATGTCCCAGGGCTCTACACGTTGATTACCATGGAAGATATCAATGGCTTCATGGCTGGAGTACATGGTCATGACTTCAAAAAAAACCTCCTTTTGATCCTGCATACACCCGGTGGTATGGCAGAGGCGGCTCAGACGGTTGTCGAGTATCTGCGAAGCAAGTTCTCCACAATTGACGTTCTGATCCCCACATATGCGATGTCCGCGGGTACGATGATCGCACTCGGATGCGACAGAATTGTGATGGGGCGTCAGAGTCAGTTGGGCCCAACGGACCCACAGCTCATTGTAAGCGATCGCCCATTTTCGGCGCATTCGATTGTTGAGCAATTCGAAGAAGCGAAGATCCAGATTTCCGCTAACCCCATCATAGCTCACGCCTGGGCGCCGGTATTACGATCTTTTGGGCCAGCATTGCTTCAGGAAGCTCGAAAGTCAATTGCGTATGGCGAATCGCTTGTACAGGACTGGTTAACACGGTACATGTTTTCGGAACGGGATGACCCGGTAGCTCTTGCCAGTGCGGTGGCAGCGCACTTTGGTGGTAACCAACACGGTAGCCACGGCAGACGGATCGATCGCGACGAGGTAAGGCAACAACAACTGGAAGTCATCGATCTTGAAGACAACCAAGAATTACAGGAAGAGGTGTTGACTCTCTATCACTTGTCAACCATCGCGTTTGAAATGGGACCGGCCGTGAAGTCTGTCGTGAGCAGCAACGGGCGATTTTGGATCAAAAACATGCAGATGGAAGCTGTTGTCTAACAGGGCTTACACGTCATAATCATATTACGTATCCAAATTATGTCATTTCAAACTGTCCGTGACCAAGGGAGTGTGATATACACTTGATCACATAACCGAATGGTCTGGGTTGCTATGGCAGGCAATTAAACAGAACGGCCGATTATGTTTCGTTGGTTTCAGCCGTAAGGGTCAACAGGTGAAAATATGTGTGTCAGATCGGGGAGTATCCGTCTGGCAAGAAATAATCCAATTACGTCTATTCCAGGATACTGTTCCAGCAATATGGATTCAATCGCTTTGAAATGCGCGCCTGTGGTTATAACGTCGTCCACGATCGCGATCGTCGTGGGGCGGGGTGTACGCCGGTGATTCCTGAATTCGTAGGCATCAATGAGTTCGTGAGGTTTTAGTGCATGCGTGCTGCCATGTGACGAGCGGAGAGGTTTAGTCTGCTCAACGCATTCACTGATTCTTAGGACACCGA
This sequence comes from Arenicellales bacterium, assembly GCA_951813075.1. Taxonomy (GTDB): domain Bacteria; phylum Pseudomonadota; class Gammaproteobacteria; order Arenicellales; family JAJDZL01; genus JAJDZL01. The sequence goes on from OX638343.1 coordinate 1,705,768, forward strand.
CCTTTTTTCCTACGATTTTCAGCATCCTTGCCAGACGATCGTCATATAGCTCATGATTTTTCATGTTCGATGGCGGGACTGGCACAAAAGTTATTGTGTCAAGGTTGAACGGTTTCAGCGCAATTGCAAAAGCGTCTGCGCGTTCGTTAATTGCCATTTGCTTATACTTCCACTCCGGAGTACCGCTACGATCCATTGATCTCTTAAAATTGATTATAGTACGGTTCGTTTCGCTGTATTCATACCCCTCCCCGGGAGTATACTCACCCAGAAAATAGCACTCATCCTCTCCGGTAAGGTGATGATGAAAGTGATGAGTGAGTTCATCAATTTTTGTGAATCTAGTTGGGAAGGTGTTCTGCGATATCATCGTAACCTCGAACCCTGATTGCACCTTTTCTTTTGAATTTTTCCGGCCAAGTGACATGAACGTTTCGAAAACAGCTGTCAAGAATAAAGAGCTTTCGTTTCTGATTAACAGCGGCCCGCGCTTGGGACAGTGTCCCCGATGTTTCTCCGGCTTCAATGATGATTGTCGCTTCAGTCAGAGCCGACATCGTCACATTCCGCTCCGGAAAAAAGATTCGATTATAACGATAGTCCTGTGATTCGTACCGAATTAACGGAACTTGGCTAATCACCAGCAGGTGTTTTGCGAGGTGATTTTGCAGTTCGTAATTTTCTTTTGGATAGACATGCGAGAGGGGCGTTCCAATTACTGCGACCGTGTTGCCATTTTCCTCTATAGCGGTTTTGTGGGCCATGGTGTCTATTCCTGTGGCCAATCCTGATACAACCGTAAAACTGTTCTTTACCAGCTCCCGGACAACCTGCTGCGTTCTTGTCAGCCCATCTCGAGATGGGTTGCGAGTGCCTATAACAGCTATCGAACGGGATGCTACAAGATCCCACCAACCTCGGTAGTAAAACAATGCGATCGGGTATTTGGCATCTCTCAGTTTTTTAGGGTATTCGCCCGCTCCATAAACGTGGATTCCGAACCAGTCAATATTGGCCTGGAAGAATCGATCTCTGACCAACCTAGCGCATTTATAGGCTTTTTCTTTATCGTTTACAAAATCTGACGGAACGCTGCCTGGGAGTTGGTCGAATTTGCTGGATAATGATTTGAAGGTTGTTTTTGGTTCAGTCCAAAGATATTCGTATGCCCCCATTTCCTTAAAAGGAGAAACGGGACAATTCTCTAGATTCGCACCGTTTAGGTTTAGCTTCCCTTGCATTTCTTCGCTTCTTGCGGTAGAAATTTGAACTTTGTAGAACGTACAATTACACATTATAGATTAACTAAACCTTAGCCACTTTCGGTGGTAAAGTCTAAAAATATTTTCAGCCAATTGAGCAATGTGTCAAATGGGATGTGTCTTGGTCTGTAATTCCTGGACACGGTTATGTAATTGTTTAAGCGGATAAAATCAAAGAGCAAGATAGTGGCAAGTCGGTCGATTTTCACTGGACAGCAACGGATGAATTTGGTGTTGCAGCTGTTGTGACGCGAGGACACTGAGGTGTTAATTGAATGTGTAGCCGGCATCAGTGAACCGATCTCGTACCGATAACGCGTGGAATTTATTGCGAGGCGCAGCTGGCGGAGCGCGACCACTCGGTCTGCGAGTGATCGCTGGACAACCGGATACTTCAAAACACCGCCTGGAGCGGTACCATTCTGTGTAATTGAAAGCGATGATTGAAAGAGGCTGTCAGGAGAGCAACACCGGGGGGTTCCGTCGCGAGTTGCTAAAGCATCCTGGAATCAGTCGCTGGAGCCGGAATTCGAAACCCAGGAAATGGGGCAGGCTGTCGAGCATCACTTTGTGTAGACCAGCTTGACGCAGTCTGAACCGGACGAGCCTGTCCTGATGCTTCTGGTCCTTGCGATAGCAACGAACGTGAGCGACAGTTTCGCTACCGTATCAATTTCTTTCGTAATTTAAGAATTTGCAACAAACGGCCGTCCATTAGGGCAAGCCCCAGCGCGATCAATGCCATACCCACAACCTGAATCAGAGTCAATGACTCATCAAGAATGCTGACGCCAAGTAGAATTGCAGAGACCGGAATCAGAAAGGCAACCAGCATTGTGTTGGTAGCGCCGGCTTGCGATAGAATCCTGAAATACAGAACATAAGCAAGCGCAGTCGACAGCAACGATACGCCCGAAACCGCCGCAATAACTTCAATGCTCGGGAAGACAAATTCAAACGACCGATCAAAATACAGCGCAGTCGGTATCAGCACCAGCGATGACATCGTCACCTGACCCGTTATAAATGCACTCGGCATCAGCCTTATTTCTTTGAATCTCCTCGCATATACGGCAGACAAAGCATAAAAGAATGCTGCACCTAACATCGCACACTGTGCGATTACATCGCTACCAATTCCAGACAACGCAGAGGGTCCGATCATTACGACAACACCCATCAGTCCGATAATGACGCTGACAATACGTTGCAGTGTCATTCTCTCATCAGGTAGCAGTACCCCGGCGATGACCACCACAAATAGAGGAGCAGTCGAATTGATGATCGAAGCAAGAGATCCGGAAATTTCTGTCTGAGCGAACGCAATCAGTGAAAATGGAATTGCATTGTTCAAAATACCCATAATCAAGAACGCACCCCATAAATGAAGATTGCGGGGAATGCTGCGGTTGGTCGCCAACATGAAAATCCAATAGACCAATGCTGCACCCACGACTCGCAACATCGATAGTGTCAAAGGTGGAATTTCCTGCAACGCAATTTCGTTGAACAAAAAGGACCCACCCCACAACATCGATAGCACGACAAGCATCAGCCATGTTTGAAGTGACATTCGGATTGGAATCTGTACCGACATGGTTCTCTATTTTGCTCGCCAGACAATCACAGTCAATCCGAATCTTGCCAAAATCCAAGTTTGGCAGTTTTGCAGGATCCGAACAATTTCAAGGATTTCACCGTAGCCAGGCGACCCAAAGTCAACCTTGAAATAAACCGAGATTTACCCGAATTCACTATCAGTCACGATTGAAGATTCTGTATGAACTTGACCATCTCGATAGCGACTTCATTTCCGGCTTCAAGAAGAATTGAGTGCTTGTAATCTGGTAGTATCAGCAACTGTGAATTTGGGAGTTCATCAGCAATTAAACGGTTGAGTCGAGGATTACACCCGCCGTCGTTCTCTCCCGTCAGAACCAGAGTCGGCTGTGTGATTTCATGTAACCATGGGAGCATTTCGGTTCCTGCGTAGATTCTGAATACATTGAGAAAAACTTCCGAATCTGTCTCGATCACCTGTTTTAATCGCGCCTCGACAATTTCGGGATGTTGCTTGATGAATTGATCCGTAAACCATCGCTGAGTCAGCGTTGACAGAACGTCCGCGATGCCTCTACGCTCCATTTCGCGAACTACATACCAGACTTTGTTGCTGTCGTCATCTGTTCGGCCGGCGGCAGTGGACAGCAGACACAGCGATAACACGCGATCAGGATATTCTCTTGCGTAAGCCGGTCCTATCATTCCGCCTAAAGAATGTCCGGCAAAATGAGCGCTCTCAAATCCGCTACTCTTTCGAATCTGTTCAAGGTCGTCAACCAGCTCATCCATTCCGAATTCGCTGTCAGGCCGTTTTGAACTGCCGTGTCCCCTGAGGTCGTAGGTGATTACTGTGAAATGCTCCGTCAGCACCGGCAGTAGGAATCTCCACGCATTTCTCGCAGCACCGATGCCGTGAATCAGGAAAAGTGGAGGTCCCTCCCCTGCTACACTGAAATCGCTATCAGCCATCCGATCAGAATCCCGCTTGGTTAATCCAGTCAATTGACGAAGTGAGGCATGACTTCCTCACCGAGCATTTGAACACACTCAAGCTGCTCTGTCTGATTGACTCCAAAATTGATGTTGAATACCATGCGATCAATACCAAGTTCCGCATAAGGTGCGAGCTTGTCGGCCATCTCATCTGGCGAACAGATCAAAATATTTGCCGCCAACTCCTTCAATGTCTGATTTCTGGGTAGTGGACGAATCATCCCCGAATCAACAATTCCAGGTCCGGTGAACACATTGTCAAATCGACTGTAGTACGCTTGTGCTGTTTCAATATGCCTGAGGCGTGCACGCTCGTCTTTAGAGATGAACGCAACTCTCGAAAGAGTCAGGGTGATATTGTTCTCGCCAAGTTCGCTTTTCGCCTGATTGAAACTCTCTACCTGTCTTTCCAGCAACTCCTGATTGCCCGAAAGGGGTGTTGTCTGAATATGCATACCCTTCCTTGCGTAACTGTAAACATTGGTGGGATTTACGACGGCGATCATCATCGGCGGTCCGCCTGGCCTTACCGGACGCGGCATGATTGTCAGCGACTCAAAATTGTAGTGCTGCCCACTCCACGATACCTCTTCATCGGAAAGCAGAGTTTGAAGCACCTCAAGTGATTCGTCGAAGCGCTCCTGAGTCTCCGCTATTGGCACACCCAATCGCTCCATCTCGAACTTGTAGGCACCGCGACCGACACCAAGAAGCAGTCGCTGCTCGGTGAAAATATCTGCCGCCACAATTTCACCAGCGAAAACGCGCATGTCATGCAAGGGCAGAACAACCACCGCGGTAATAATTTTGATGCGCTTGGTGTGTGCCGCAATCTTGACTGCGAATTGCAAAGGCGCAGGCATCATCAGGCAGTTGATCAAATGATGCTCAGTAATGGCAACCGACTCAAATCCCAATCGATCTGCCAATTCGGCCTGCTCGATCATGTCCTGATAGACCCTGTCGCCACCGTAGGACTTGTCGGGATAATCTGCTGACAGCTGAATACAGAATTCCATCAGATCAGTTCTATCAGTCAGTTATTGTCGCCGGCTGAGTCTCGGCAAGGTTCAGAATTTGGGGCTTCGCTGGTTCCGATTGGCGAATCGTCAGGCAACCAAAATTCAAGACTCTATTTGTCTCTTTTGATTCCGAGCGAGTCGAATACATCAATCAGAGCAGCCACCAACTCCTCGATCATGTCATTGGTGTGTAACGGTGTCGGTGTAATTCTCAGCCGTTCCTGTCCGACCGGAACGGTCGGGTGGTTTATGTGCTGTACAAAAATTCCATGTTCGTGCAGCAGTTTATGGCTGGCCTCGCGACACAGATTGGCGTCGCGCACCATGACCGGAATAATGTGAGTGGGGGTTTCCTTAAGTGGCAGGCCCTCTTCCCTAATTCTAGACTTGAGTGTGTTTACGTTACTATGGAGTGCGATTCGAAGACCCACGTTCTGCCTGACATGTCGAATACTCGCCAAAGCGCCGGCAGCTGTAGCAGGTGTCATTGCCGTTGTAAAAATAAATCCGCTACCGAAACTTCGGACGTAGTCAACCAGCAATGAGGTTGAGGCGATGTACCCTCCGATCAGACCAAACGCCTTCCCCATCGTCCCCTGAATGATATCGACCCGATCTGAAACGCCATCCCTCTGTGCTACACCACCACCTGATTCGCCATACAAACCAACAGCATGGACCTCGTCCAGATACGTCAGTGCGTTGTATTTTTCTGCCAAGTCACAGATTTCCTTAATGGGGCCAATGTCGCCATCCATCGAGTACACCGATTCGAATGCAATCAGCTTGGCGCGATCCGCATCAACACTCTCCAGTAATTCTTCGAGATGGTCTAAATCGTTATGCCGAAATATATGTCGCTCACATTTACCGAAACGGACGCCTTCAATCATTGACGCATGATTCAGGGAATCGGAAAAAAGCACCATGCCGGGGATTCTCCCGAGCGTACTCAATGCAGTGGAATTTGTGACATATCCGGAGGTGAAAACCAAAGCAGCTTCCTTGTTGTGCAGGCTGGACAACTCGGCTTCGAGTTCGACGAGAGGATGACTGGTACCGGCAATGTTTCGGGTACCTCCGGCTCCAGCACCTATTTCCCTCACAGTATTGCAGATAGCGTCCGCCACATCCCGATGCTGACCCATTCCAAGGTAGTCGTTGTTGCACCAGATAGTGATCTCCCGACCAATCGAGTGATTGGTAGCACGAGGATATTGTCCTGCGTGTCGTTCGAGATCGGTGAATTCGCGATAATTTCCCGCTGCTTTCAATTGCTCGAGGGAATCAGCAAAGACCTTATCGTAGTCCATTAAATCTCAATCCGTGTCTGAAATACATAAAGATACTCAATCGGTTTGATTATAACGAACGCCAAAAGTGCATATGAATTTCTACTTCGCTGGAAAGTGGGCAATCCACTCACAGACTCATCTCTACCCAGTCTTTTTCCTACCAAACACCAGCACCCAGTTGTCTTCGTAGTTCACATCGAGATCGAATGCATCCTCATATTCTTGCTTTATCTGCTTCATCTGTGAGCGCAGGATTCCGGACATGACCAACCAGCCGTCATCGTACACCAGCGTTTTCAGAGTTTCAGAAAGTTCCAGCAATGCGTCAAGATGAAGATTCGCCAAAACTACATCGGCGCATATATCGGACGGAAGATTGCTTGGATGAATCGCCATGAAGCGAAACCCCATGTCATTTCGATCGGCATTGTCAGCACTCTCATCAAGCGCATCTTCGTCTGTGTCAACACCCCACGCGAATCGACAACCGAGTTTCAATGCTGACAGCGCAAGAATTCCGCTTCCGCAACCAAAATCAACCACTTCACAATCATCAAGTCGATGATTGGTAAGGAACTCGATGCACATTCTGGTGGTTGGGTGATGTCCGGTTCCAAATGACAAACCAGGATTAATCGTCACCGTTTCGGTCACAGAAGAATCGGATTTGTGCCACGGTGACATGATCCACAATTTATCGTTGATCAGGATTGGCTTGAACCGGTTCTGCGACTCCCTGACCCAATCCCGACCATGTAGAGTTTCCTGCTTGATTTGAAACTGATCGTCGTCCCTTCTGAGTAGTTCCAGATTGCTGAAAAGCAACTCCAAATTCAGTTCATCCAATTCATACAGTGCAGTGACAGTAGTGCGATTATCGTCGTTCGGAACCAAGACTGATACAGAACTGGCGCCGAATTCTTCCAAGATTTCTGATACGCTGTCGGACAGACCGCAGCCGCAACTGACCGAAACACTATTCAAGTCCGAATTCTTCACGAACTCGTCTGCTTCGCAATAATACGCTCAAGAAAATTGATATCTGTCGCGCCGCGCTGGAATTTCTTCTTCGTAAGAACATTCTGGTGCAACGCTATCGTCGTTTCGACTCCATCGACCACCAATTCCTCCAACGCGCCTCTCATTCGAGAGATCGCTTCGGTACGATCCTGACCATGGGTGACCACTTTGGCAATAAGCGAATCATAGTGGGGTGTAATTTCGTAATTGCTGTAGATGTGTGAGTCGACACGGACACCGGGACCACCTGGTGGATGATAGCGAACGATCCTGCCCGGTGACGGCATCAGAGTCTCGGGATGTTCGGCATTGATCCTGCATTCGATCGCGTGGCCGTCAATCCTGATCTTGTCCTGTTTAAGAGACAGTGTCGCACCGCCAGCGATTCGAATCTGTTCCTTGACGATGTCAATACCTGTCACCATTTCAGTGACAGTGTGCTCCACCTGCACCCGCGTGTTCATCTCGATAAAGTAAAACTGACTGCCATCGAACAGAAATTCGAAAGTGCCCGCACCCGTGTAAGAAAGTTCCTTGCAGGCGGTCACACACTGCTGGCCGAGTCTTTCTCGCAATTTTTTGCTGACATCAAATGCCGGTGCTTCTTCGATCAGTTTCTGTCGGCGACGCTGGATCGAGCAGTCGCGATCACCGAGATGTACGGCATTCCCATATTGGTCTGCCAGAACCTGAATCTCGATGTGTCGGGGGTTGTGCAGAAATTTCTCAAGATACAGGGTCGAATCACCAAATCCCATTGCCGATTCGTTGACAGACATGGTCAGTGCAGACTGCAATTGGGATTCGTTCTCCACAAGACGCAGCCCCTTACCGCCTCCACCGGCAGCCGCCTTGATCAGTACAGGATATCCAATCCTCTGTGCTTGCGCCTTGATCTGCTCGATATCATCTCCCAAGGGCCCTCCCGAACCGGGAACGCACTGCAGGCCGACTCTTTCCATCGTACGGATCGCTTCAATCTTGTTACCCATGGTACGAATTGCCTCAGGTGACGGTCCGATAAAAGTGAAACCACTTTGCTCCACCCTTTCGGCAAAATCCGAATTTTCTGCAAGAAATCCATAACCGGGATGTATGGCATTGGCATTTGTCACCTCTGCCGCAGCGATCACAGCGGGAATATTCAGATAGCTTTGCGTTGCTGGCGCCGGACCGATACACACCGACTCATCGGCCAGTTTGACATATTTCGCTTCGCCGTCTATATCGGAATGCAGCGCCACTGTGGATATGCCAAGATCGCGACAAGCGCGCAGAATTCTAAGCGCAATTTCGCCGCGGTTGGCGATGACGACTTTTTCAATCATTCTCTTAAGAGAAAAATCGCTTCACCGAATTCCACGGGATCGTGGTCTTCTTTCAGTACCTTGACAATCGTTCCGCTATGTTCTGCTTCGATCTGATTGAAGATTTTCATCGCTTCAATCAAACACAGGGGATCTCCGACATTGACGCTGTCGCCCACACTCACAAATGGCGGATCTGTCGGAGAGGCGGCGGCGAAGAAAGTACCGACCATCGGCGACTTGACTGCGAAAGTATCGTCTTCATCCGGATCCTCAATCTGAATTTCTCCCGGGTCAGGAGGTGATACATGGACATATTCCGGGTTGACACCTGACACTTGTGCCGGTACCGTTGTGATCGTCGGAGTTCTCGTGAGTCGGATGGAATCATCGCCTTCGCGAATCTCAATCTCGCTGAGCTTGGAGGCGTTGAAAATTTCGATTAATTTACGAACCTTACGCAGATCCATGACTCACCCCGCTGTCTGTTGTTCTTGCAAATATCTCACAGCCGCCTGCAAAGCAAAATCGTAGCCTTGTGCACCCAATCCGCAGATCACGCCTTGCGCGATGTCGGAAAAATACGAATGATGACGAAACTCCTCGCGCTGGAAAACGTTGGACAGGTGAACCTCGATAAAGGGAATTTGCGAGGCGATCATCGCATCCCTGATCGCGACACTGGTATGCGTGTACGCCGCCGGATTGAAGACAATAAATCGCACATCTTCGGCGGTGGCTTCCTGCAACGCATCCACGAGCTCGTGCTCAGCATTGCTTTGCTTCGCTATGACCTCATGCCCGGCTTCGTGCGCAATCTGTGCAGCTCGTTCATTGATTTGATCGAGCGTCACCCGCCCGTAAATCTCAGGCTCGCGGGTACCCAGGAGATTCAGATTGGGACCATGTAAAATAAGAATTCTCGGCATTCGAACAGGTCGTTACTTTATACAGAAATCGGTAGGATTATACTAATTTTATTTGCAGTTAATTATATTTTCGGCGATTTTAGCAACATTTTGCCGAAAATACAGTTTAATGGCTGGTCTGGAATTACTTGATCAGTTTCTGCAGATCCTCCTCCGCCAGCGGACCTTCATGCGAAAACAGTCGTTCACCCGTCTGGCTGAATGTCACCGTATACGGTAAAACACCGTCGTCGTTCCCGAGTAACTCCATTATCTCGTTAGTCACGTCCATTTGGGCGATGATCGATGGAAACTGGATTTGATTGGATTGAAGAAAATCTTTCGCGGCCTGTTCCCGATCGACGACAACGCCCACGACTCGAACACCCTGTTCACCATACTCTGCATTGAACCGATCCAGAAGCGGCATCTCGGCAATGCATGGTGGACACCAGCTGCCCCAGAAATTCAGCACCACTGTCTTATTTTTCCAGTCATCTACCCGGATTGACGCCTCGCTGTTGATCGATCTCCAACTGCTCTCGTATTCGCGAAGATCGTCGATTTCGCCTATTGTTGGCATTGACGATGCGTAGCGCTGCCACACCACACCCGCGGCCAGTGCCGTCAGAGCAACGGTGACAATCGTTGCCACCACGATGAGCTTTCTTCTATCCATCAAGACAATCGTATATCAGTTGCCGTTATGGCTAATTGCTGTACTGCTGCGAATTGTGAAAGTGGCTGCATTACGTCGCGGTTACCCATCACACCACCTATCAACGACAGCGCGCCCCAGAACACCAGAACAAGGCCCAGTCCTTTCCACAACAATCTCCAACCACCCGGATTATCGGGCAGTTCCTGGGTGGCGCCGAGAAACACGCCAGTAACGATAAACAGCACCGCCCAAAGTACCAACACAGGTACTTGAGGGATGTTGCCAAGAAGATAAATCGCAACCGCGAGAATCATGACCCCCATGAACTGCTTGAGCCGGTCCATCCACGGACCTGCTTTTGGCAGCACAACACCAAAACCGAAGCCGATCGCAATCAAAATCGCACCCATTCCAAGTGCCATAAACGCCATCATGGCAGCACCGAGATACGGGTCCGCCTTGGCAATTGCGATTCCCAAGACTGAAATAAGCAGGGGTGATACACAGGCACTGACAACAAGCGCCGATATCAAGCCGAGTACGAATACCGCACCGGCCTTGCCACCACCGATTTTCATGGTGCTTTCCTGAACCCGCGATTCCAACGCGCTCGGCAGCCGGATCTCATAAAAACCGAACAGTGACAAAGACATCAGAATGAATACGGCACTCATGATACTCAGCGCCCACGCGTTCTGAAAATAAGCCTGCAACTGATCCCCGGTCGCGCCGGCGACCGCACCGACAACTGCATAGGCGACGATCGTACCCGATACATAGATAATTGACAGAATCCCACCACGCACGCCTGCGTTCGACGCATCGCTGCCCACTATGATGGAAGACAGTATGGGAATCAATGGAAGCACACACGGTGTGAATGTCAGGAGAATTCCTGTCCCTAAAGCTGTTACCAGAAGCCACCAGATCGCGCTGGCACCGGAAATGTCCCCACCGAACCCAGCATCTGATGGTGATGAGGTATCGGCGCTGGCCGTCTGGATCAGTGAAGGCAAGCGGATGTCAAATGTCTTGGTCACCGGGGGATAACAGATCAGATCCTTGGCGCATCCCTGATAGGTCGCGGTAAGCAGCAGTTTGCCAGGATTCGGGCTGGAACGAGTCAGCGGGATCCTGACATCGAAATTTTCCGGGTAGATATAAGTCGGACCAAAAAATTTGTCATCCATGAGTATGCTTTCTGGCAATTCCGGCTGCTGGCCCATCGCGTCACCAGTGATATCGAATACCAGCTTGTCGCGGTACAGGTAGTAGCCGGGAGTTACATCGAATGCGGCCAACAAGCTCTCCCCCTCCACCTGCCAGACATTAAGGACAAATGCTTGATCAACGTCTAATAAATTATCAGCAGTAACCACCGGCATGTTCGAAAACAGGTTCTCGAGGGCATTCGGTTTGGATTCGCCAGACAATTGTGCGAGCTGAGACTCTTGGTTTGCGTCCGTTACCGCGGTATTCTGGGATTGCGCTGCGGAAGCAGTAGAAATGAACGACAGCAGTTTGGTCACTTCGTTCTTGTTCGGCGGATAGCACACACCAATGGGCTCGTTACAACCTTGTGACCATACCTCGAGCTTGGCGGTACGGACAGCATCATCCGCGGTGATGGGAATACGGACCTCAGCGCGTCCGGTATAGATCGTGACCTCACCAAATAGCGGGTCATCTTTCATCGTACCGGGTGGAAGAATCAACTCACCGAGCTGAACACCATCAGTCTGGGATACAGCAACGAACTTGTCCTGGTACATATAGTACCCATCCGCGATATTCCATACCGCAACCAGCTCATCGCCTTCCAGTTCGCTGCTGAACGCAAACGCCTCCTCTGGAGGAAGCAGTTCATCGTCGGTTTGCCCGTGCGATACAAAAGCAACCATAAAGATCAGCAAACCTGTAATTAGTCTTGCAATCATTTTGGTGTGTGTTGATGCGGTGGAATCGCGGTGCAATTCATGGCAATAGGGTGTTGTGTTTTTTTGAGGCGCGCGCAGTTGCTGCAATGGAATCTATGAAATTATAACGACCCGATTGGAACCCTCGTACGCACTTAAAAATTACGTGTCTCTATTGTAAACCCAAAAATCGGATTTCTTATTCAGAGACGATTAATTGTGAGCGGATACTGTTCGTATTCGCGCCAGACTCATTTGAATTTGTTCAGTTGCTTTAAATAATAATAATGATTATCATTTTTATTATCATATTAGGAAATAACTTTGGAGTCTTCAGATGAAATTCAAAACAATGCTCACACTATTTTTCGTTGGAACTTTGCTGCCAGCGCTCGCCCAATCGGAATCAGAGGTTTATATGAACTTTCCGATTACCGTGAAAGGCTATGCCGGAGATAAAACAGATTCGGCTTCGTATTCCGGACAGATTGCCAGACACTTGCTGCACAATTCGCTCAAGAAACTTGCCGGCAAAGGCAACGGCGAGCCGAATGAGGAACTAAAAGCAAAGATGATGGCCTACTACGCTGGAACGGACGAGGGACGGGAGATTCTCGATCCGAAATCGAAAGATGGGTTCGCCATCAAACAGACGATGATCGACGAAATTTCCAAAGGCAAGGAGCTGAAGGGGAAAACATACAAAGGTGCGGTCAATAGCTGGCCCGGTTACATGACCGGACCGGAAGTGCTCGAGTTCTTGATCGACAAGGCGTCATCTGCGAATAAGGGATACGACCCGATTACCGGGTATGACTACGGTCAGTTGATATCCAAATTCATGATGGGCGCTGTGTTCTACAACCAGGCGGTGGACAATTATCTTGACGAGAGACTGACGGCGGATAAAAATCCCAACGACAAACCGTACAAGGAAGGACGCCACTATTCTGGAAAAGAACACGTGTGGGATGAGGCATTCGGGTATTTCGGCGCACCGGCGCATGCAATCGATCTGGAAGCAGATCAGGCGTATAGCATCGCCAAACGCAAACCCGACGTCATGGCCGCAGCCGACCATAACAGCGACGGTGTAGTCGACCTGAAGACCGAAATGACCTACGCACACGCCTACTATGCAGCTGATGCGGACAAGGGTGGGAAGACCAGTTATCTTTCAGACATCACAGGTGCATTCATAGATGGACGCAAATTGATCACTGCAGCAGACAGCAACGCCCTCACCGACGCTCAGCGCGCCGAGCTGATGACAATTGCCGATACGATCAAGATGAAATGGGAACAGGTCATCGCTGAAGCGACGTTCAAGTATGCAGGTTCAGTTTACAAGGATCTGCAGAAATTGATCGCCATTGTCGAAGCCAACGGCGATGTCAGTGACGCGTTTCGCGCCTATGCAAAACATTGGGGAGAATTGAAAGGATTCTCGATGGCGCTGCAGACATCAGGAAAAGATCTGGGTGAAACAGCAGTTAAAATCAATCGTCTGATTGGTTTCAGCCCGGTCCACCTGGACGGAAACCAGGTCACCGGAATTGACGGCAATGGAAACTACATGACCGCAAGCGGTTCCTCCATGGCGGAATACATGGTTCATATGGTCAAACTCCAAAATCTGCTCGGCGACGCATTCAATCTGACCAAGCGCAAGAATGATGCAACTTCGCAACTTGCGGACCTGATTGAGTCGGTCGGTGCATCCAAAGGTGCTGAAACGGACTGATTCCTGCAATTTGCGGCTGATAGCAGTTCTGACTCTACTGACGAATACCAGACTGGAGTGATCGCGCGACATGCCTGGCGACAACATCATTGTAGGCATAAGCCAGGAAATCTTGTCGGTATTCTTCGACCCGCTCAAGCGAGTGTATTGGGTCTATCTGCTATCAGCGGCTGCGGTCGCCTTTGTGTGGCTCAAATTCCGCAGAAATCTGTCGTTTTTTTCGGCGATTCGAAAAATTTTCTCAAAAGCCAGTTGGTGGAACACATCTGCACGAGCGGATTATTGTGTGATGGCGGTCAACAGCGCGCTGATGTCCGTCATTTCGCCGAAGTTACTGGGACAGACCGCAGTCGCATATCTGGTATTCGAGTGGATGCATACGCTTTTTGCGGGGCGACCGCAGACGCTGGAATACCTTCCCCAATGGGCCATGATGGCGGCGTTCACTGTCATTCTGTTCGTACTGGACGACCTGGCGCGCTACGTCGTCCATCGAATGCTGCATCGCGTTCCGGTGCTTTGGGCATTTCACAAAGTCCATCACAGCGCCACCGCTCTTAATCCGCTCACTGTTTTCAGGATGCACCCGGTTGAGGGCGTAATCTTCGCGATCCGCGGCGCATTGGTACAAGGCATTACGATTGCAGTGTTCGTTTTCTTTTTCGGCAGCAAGGTTCAGCTCCTTATGGTATTCGGGGCTGGTGTTTTCAATTGGATGTTCAATGCTTTTCTTGCAAATCTTCGACACTCGCATATACAGATCGGATTCTGGAAACCGGTGGAGCGGGTATTCATCTCGCCGGCCCAACATCAAATTCACCATTCAATTTCGGAGCACCATCACGACAAAAACTTCGGGGTCGCATTGGCCATCTGGGACTGGGTCTTCAATACGCACTGTCACTCCAACACACAGGAGAAATTGGTATTTGGACTTTCAGCAGAGTCCACAGAAGAAAGCCATCGCCTCTCACTGCTTTACATTCAACCATTTCTTGAAGCATTCCGCACCGCGACATCACCAATCAGACGATTACGCGAAGTTCGCAAAACTGCTACGCAAAACAGCCTCCCCTGATGGACTGAAATTGGTTGATATTCTTATAAATAATGATTATGATTATCAATCACAAATTTCATGAGGGCATGTTTTGGATTTTGAAAAGAAAATGGCTCTGGCAAACAACAGTTTGCTGAATTGCAGGAAAAGGCAAGGCAAAGCACTGCGCATCGGCGCAGTTGCCTTATTCATGGCCTTCAGTCAGGCTTCGATTGCGCAGAATCCCTGTCCGACAGTTGCTGCAGATGCACTTGATAAAGATTCGGTGGTTAACGTCTACTCTGCGAGAAAAGAGGCGCTGATTCTACCACTGCTGCAGAATTTCCAAGCGGCATTCAGCAATCACTACGACTCGGAAATTCAGGTCAACCTGATTACCGGCAAGGCGGATGGACTACTCAAGCGAATTGAGCTGGAAGGAAAGGCGACGCCGGCGGATATTTTCATTACGGTTGACGCGGGTCGCCTGCACCGCGCGAAAAGTGCAAACGTACTACGACCTGTTCCAAAGTCAATCGCCGACAAGGTTCCGACTCATCTGCGAGACCATGGTGTTGACGGCAGCGCCGGCTATTGGATTGGCCTGTCGCAACGGGCGAGACCTATTTATTATTCGCGTAAACGCGCCGATCAGTCAGCGGTCACCTCATATGAAAAACTTGCGCATCCCGACAATGCCGGTAAACTGTGCGTCAGATCATCCGGGAGTATCTACAACCAGTCGTTGGTTGCGGCGATGATCGCCTCGATGCCGGACCGTCTCGACCAATCCGATTCGTTCGAATGGCTCAAACAAGAAACTTTGGAGTGGGCGCGGGGACAATTGGATTCACAGAACGAAGTAACCGATCCCTACGCCGAAGCGAAGGTGTATGTTCTCGCGTGGGCAAAACAACTGGTCGAAAATTTTGCGCGTCCGCCGACAGGCGGAGATACCGACCAGATACGGGCAGTGGCGGCAGGACAGTGTGATTTCTCATTGGCCAACAGCTACTACTTCGGACGGTTGGTTGCAAAAGACGCTGCCATGGCCGATGATGTTGGCATTATCTGGCCGAATCAGAATGACCGCGGATCGCATGTCAATGTCAGCGGCGCTGGAATCACAGTACATGCCAAGCATCCGGCGAACGCACAATGTCTGCTGGACTATATGCTCAAACCCGAATCTCAGGAATGGTATGCGCAAGTCAACTATGAATATCCGGTCTTGCCTGATATTCCGTGGTCCGATCTGCTTACGGAATTCGGTAAATTCAAAGCAGATGATCTGGAAATGAGGAAACTGGGCGAGTTGAACTCTGAAGCGGTAAAAATCATGGACCGCGCAGGCTGGCGATAATTTAATTTCGACATCTAGCGGATCAGGCTCTTACTTTCAAGTCAGGATTCGAAGACACAATTCTATTTTCGATTCCGTCCCAGTTGAAATAATTGATGCGCTCTTCCAATTTTAGTCCGCTTGCCTTATCGACGCCCGTGATCACACTGATCGTGGTCTCCCCGCTGATTGCAATTTTCGGATCAGCCATCGCCACTGACAGTATCGAGTTGCTGAGACATCTGCTCGATACCGTTATCGGAGTTTACGTCACCAATTCACTGATGATGATGCTCGGAGTTGGAGCGCTGACGTTGATTATCGGTGTGCCGACAGCCTGGCTGACCAGCGTCTGTGAATTTCCCGGAAGAAAGGTTTTTGTCTGGGCATTATTGTTGCCTCTGGCATTTCCGGCCTATATCATCGCTTATACCTACACAGGCATTCTGGATTACTACGGACCTGTTTACACCTTGGTTCGTCAGATTGTCGGTGAGGAGCGATTTTCCGATCTATATTTCTCGATCCGTTCGCTGCCAGGCGCAATCGTTCTGCTCTCTCTCGTGCTCTATCCCTATGTCTATCTGCTGTCGAGAATATCATTTCTGGAGCAATCGTCCGGATTTATCGAAATCAGCAGAACGCTCGGTTACAGCATGCGCGAGAGTTTTTTCAAAGTTGCGATCCCGCTCACCAGACCGGCGATTGTCGCCGGTGTTTCTCTCGCCTTGATGGAAACACTTGCGGACTACGGTACCGTACAGTTCTTCGGTATCAGTACGTTCACCACTGGAATCATCCGTACCTTCGGGAGTTTCGGCGATGCTACCGTTGCCGCACAACTTTCTGTGATGTTGTTGGGGTTTGTCGGATTGTTGATATTTTGTGAGTGGTTCTCAAGGCGGAAAATCCATTACCATTCAGCAAAAGGGAAAACCATCCATCAGTCCCGGATACGACTGAACGGCAGGAAAGCTGGTTTGGCGTGGTTGGTGTGTTTTATGCCAGTTTTCCTTGGATTTGTTTTACCTGCGCTGATTCTGCTGAAATGGACCTTGTTTGATGCCGAGTACGATCTTTCGAGATTTGCTGTACTTGTATGGAATACGATCTATCTTGGTGCATCGGCTGCCATCATCGCGGTTACCCTTTCGGTCATTCTGGGTTACGCCAAGCGCATGGTACCGACTCCCACCGTTAGAGGGCTTGTCGCGATTTCGGGTCTGGGTTATGCCATTCCAGGCGCCATCATTGCGGTCGGCGTGATCACCCCTCTGGTCTGGCTGGACCATCGACTGATTGAATTCTTCCAATCGGTTTTGGATATTGAAATCGGATTGGTTTTGTCCGGTACAATCTTTGCATTGTTATTCGCGTATACCGTGAGATTTCTTGCAATTTCGTTGAACGCTGTACAAACTGGACTGCAAAGAGTCAAACCAAACATGGATTACTCGGCCCGAGTGCTGGGATGCCGACCTCTGGCGGTCTTGACAAGGGTACATCTGCCGGTTATGCGAGCCTCATTGCTCACTGCGTTCCTGATCGTTTTTGTCGATGTGCTCAAAGAGCTGCCTGCTACGCTGGTTCTGCGTCCTTTCAACTTCAACACGCTTGCCGTCCGTGCATATGAACTCGCGTCGGATGAAAGACTCATCGATGCCGCCCTGCCCTCATTGACCATCGTATTGACAGGAATTGTTCCAGTTATCATTCTGAGCAATACAATGACGCGAGAAAAACGGCTGGGCAATAAACAATGAACGATAGCAGTTCAGTACTCAATGACTCGGCTACTCGATCGCTTCTGCAAGCACACGATGTGTCTTTAAGCTACGGCAATGGACCGCGTGCTGTGGATGGAGTCAGTTTTGAACTTCAATCCGGTGAGATAGGATCAATACTCGGTCCAAGCGGCAGTGGCAAGTCGACACTATTGAGGGGCATCGCCGGATTTGAGCAGTTAAAGGAAGGCACTATCGCCATGAACGGCGCGACTCTTTCGACACCAGAGTTTTCAATTGCTCCGGAAAAACGCAATATCGGCATGATGTTTCAGGACTATGCACTGTTTCCACATTTGAGTGTCTCACAAAATATCTCTTTCGGACTAAGGAACTGGAAATCAACTGACAGAGAGAATCGAGTTCACAATCTACTGAAGCTGATAGGATTGGGAGACTATGGAGATCGGGACCCTTATTCGCTATCAGGAGGTGAACAGCAGCGAATCGCTCTCGCCCGAGCGATCGCCCCGAAACCAAAATTGTTATTGATGGACGAGCCTTTTTCCAGTCTTGACATCGAAATCTGCAATACGTTGATACCTGAGGTTAGACTTATTCTCAATCAGGAGAACATCTCGGCCATCATGGTTACCCATAACCACGATATCGCGTTCTCAATGGCTGACAAAATCGGCATCATGAAAGCAGGACGTGTGCACCAATGGGACATGCCGTTCAATGTGTACCACAATCCGGTAAATCGTTTTACTGCACGGTTTGTCGGCGAGGGTGAATTCATAAAAGCGACCGTTGTAAGTGATCAAATGTTGCAGTCCACTTTCGGACTGCATGCTTTCCAAAATGACTATGGTCTGAAAATAGATGACCAGGTTGAAATACTCCTTCGACCCGATGACATCCTGCACGATGATGCAAGTCCTCTTACAGGTACGATAGTTCGAAAGTCCTTCCGCGGCTCCATTTACCTTTACACCGTGAATTTGGAAGATGGTCAGTCGTTCTATTGTCTTGCTGATTCCCACCACGATCATCAACTTGGTGAGCGTATCGGTTTGAGACTGAACATCGAGCACATCGTGTTATTCCGCAAAAATCAACAAGAGGCGTTACGCACCTTGATTCCGTCTCAGATAGAGCGATAGAAACTAGCTGAGAAATATTCGCGCTGTTCGGTGCGAATAAAGTACGTTACCAAGCCGATATTCCTTTCGGATATTGACCAAAATGACATTCGGTCAATCGCAACTTCGTGCTAATATTGATATTCGTCGGAAACACCCCAGATTAATACTGAGATATCAGTCAATGAAAACAAGTGAGTTCAATTTTTCACTAGCCGCAGCCGATGGTCAGATAATCAGGGGTGTGTACCGTGATACGTACAAGGGGCCAGTCGGAATTTTTCTGCACGGGCTGTCCTCCGATGCGGAGGGAACCAAGTCGATGCGACTGTGGAGTCAGGCCGAGCAGCTCAATCGATCGTGGATTCGATTTGACATGCGTGCACATGGCAAATCCGATGGAACGTTCCCGGAGTTTAATATATCCCGTGCGATCGAAGATACGAAACTGGCATTGTCTTTGTTTGAAGGACGTCGGAAAGTTCTGGTCGGTTCAAGCATGGGCGGCTGGGTTGCGTCACAGATTGCGCTGGATGCCGCAATGAATGTCTGCGGAACCGTGCTGATCGCCCCTGCTTTCAATTTCGTGAATGGAATTTATCTCAGTGTCTCACCGGAAGAACAGGAAGAATGGCGCGAAACCGGATTCAAGACATTCGAAAGCCCTTACCCGGATTGCGATTACACAATGTCCTATTCCGCGGTGCTTGACTCGCTCCAGTATGATGTGTTTTCGTTCCCGGTAAGTTACAATCATCCAGTGAAGATACTACACGGTGCGCTTGACGATGTGGTGCCGTCTGATCAAAGTTTGGATTTTCAGAAACATGCAGATTCTGAAATCGAAGTCAGCATATTGCCTGATGGAGACCATCGATTGACTGATCATGCAGATCTGATTGAGTCTGCCGTCAACGAAATTTGGCCGGACTGATGCGCTCCAACGTCTGATATGGTCTCATGAGAGTTATTACATTTCTGTTTTTGTGTTTCCTGATCATTCCGATCGCGGAGATCTACCTGCTGATCGAGATTGGGCAGGTAATCGGAGCTGTATGGACCATTGTCGGGGTTGTCTCGACGGCACTGATCGGGGCGTGGCTGGTCAGGTTGCAAGGCATTCTCACACTGCACAGAGCAATAGGAAATCTCAGAAGTGGTGAAGTACCGGCCTTGGAACTGGTTGAAGGGTTGTTTCTGCTGGTAGCCGGAGCGTTGTTGATCACGCCAGGATTTGTCACGGACACGATTGGCTTTTTGTGTCTGACAACGCCCATCCGAAGAATGTTCGCATCCATTTTGCTGAGTCGCCTGATCATCCACGTCAACCAACAAAGCCAATCGTCAGGTTCCCAGGCGTATGACGTTAAATTCCGGGAAATAGATAACAAATAGTTTGTCCGGCTATAACATCGAATCGCGGTTGCCAACCCTAAAACCGTAATTCGCGAGATAAATTTTCCCTCAATCTGAACTGTCGACGGATTTGCGTCACAAGACGGATTAACCAAAAAAATTCGTAAATCTCTTGACAAGTGAATGTTTTCGTAGATAATGATAATCATTATCATTAACATTTAAGAATCTGACTGATTCAAATGATGTACAAATCAAAATTCAGACGAATTTTACGAGAGATTTTTCAAGCCTTTGCGCCATATGCAATCTATGCGTACGGCACCGGTCATGTGCCAAATTTGTTTGGTGAAAGTGACGTCGCATATACAAATGAGTAAATTGATCGGCAGGTAACTCCGTAACAGACTAATTTCATCAGATATTACAGTTTTAAGCTACTCTCCTCTTGCAGCTTTGGCAATGTCGTATTTTGATTACGATGTTGCCATTTTTTTGCAAATTTCTCACGTTCGGGTTGGTTCAATCAGAACATATGGCTCACCCTCTCATTCTTCAAATACTCCTTGTCGAATGAGGTTATTTGCGACAATATAGTCACAATATGACTAATTTAACTACGTTATCGGCGTTTCAATTTTCGCGATGGAAAATTTTGTCTATCGACGCGACCTCATCAATTCCCGCGCCCTTCTCCAGCTGAGTGAGAAGTCAGATTCAGCTGGATTGATCCGGCTTGCTCTGCATCTTATTCTGATTGGTGCATCCGGTTTCTGGGTTTGGTCGACGCAAGTCAGCTGGTGGATCGTACCATCGGGGATCGTGTATGGAACTCTCCTTACGTTCATCTTTGCGCCGCTGCATGAATGCATCCATCGCACCGCTTTCCGGTCGAGAGGTTGGAACAACATCGTCGCGGCGATCGCAGGTTTCATACTTGTTCTTCCGGCCAATTACTTCCGATACTTTCACTTTGAACATCACAGGTATACCAACGACCCTGCTCGCGATCCGGAGCTACTGACTGAGAAGCCTCGAACTTTTCTGGGATATGTGTGGGCGATGACTGGATTGACATCCTATTGGCTACCGCAGATTCGCCTTCTAGTGAGTCATTCTTTCGGGAAAGTCGACTCGAAATTCATTCCGGAATCGGCGTATCGAACTTTAAGGAACGAAGCGAGAATTCACGTCGCGTTATATATCGCGATCGTCGCTGTTTCCATTTATTTTCAAAGTGCTTTGGTCGTTATTTTCTGGATTGTTCCGATTCTGGTCGGAATGGTTGCATTGAGGTTATTTCTGCTCGCGGAACACGGTGGCTGCGAACTATCTTCAAACATGCTAGTCAACACCCGTACTATCCTGACCAACCCGATAGTGAGGCTGATTACCTGGAACATGTCGTTTCATTGTGAGCATCATCTGTTTCCTTCGGTGCCATTTCACGGTCTTCCGATTTTGCATAGCCAGGTGAGAGAGAAACTGGGAACGTTTTCATCCGGTTATCTGGAATTTCACAAAGAATTTCTTCAGTTTCTGAAGACTTAGTGGGCGTGCAAATAATTTGATAATTTTTCACAAGTCTGATTTTTTTTGCTGGCGTAATGTGCGCCATGTCCAATAGATTGTGTTGCGAGGCTGTAATCGGTTGTTACAAGCACCGTTATAGAGGGATGCCAACGGCTCGCACACCTTCGCTCGCCCGAATAATATCAACCGCCCTGATCTGTCAACTATTGCTCACCGTATCGTAAATAGTTCGTTAACTTTGAAACAAAACACTATCTGAAAAATGCGGCTTCCCGTGTCGCGCTCACTTTGATGGCAAGACAATATTACCGATTGAAACAAGTCTACTTTTGGCGATAACTCGTGTGAAAATTCGCCATGTGAATCCAGAATTTAAAGATAAAGGCGGGAAGAGCATTAGCTCTAGTGCTGAATGAACAGCTAGAGCTAGAATTGCGTTATTGAACCTTTCTTAAATTAGATTACTACGAATCGACCAGTGACCCGTTATTAAAATATTTTTCTCTGAACCAATCAGGGTTTCCGATCTCAACATCGCGAACAACTTTTTTGGATAACACACTCTTTAAGTCTTCCCGAAATGTAGTGCTCAAAGCATCATAAAATCGAGAATCATCTACATTCTTTGTATCACTACTAACCAGAATCACGAAGATAAATGGCTTATCCTTAAGGAGGCTACATATGGAATTAAATTTGTTCACCAAGCGGCACAAAATCAACATTGACCCATACACTTTCAAACGATTCTCATTCCTGACTCGTTTGATAATTTCCGTTTTCCGCAAACCTTGCAATTTTAGATGATCAACAAAATCAAATAGTTTCGTTTCCTCGATCAAAAGTACATTTTTCTTTTGTATTTGAAAATAGTCACAGCAATTACACGTTCCTAAACCAACATCCTTTCTCATATCTGAGTGTTCTTCCGTACCATCCATTTTATAAGCATGGACATCATTGTCGAGAGGAATGTCTGCCACTGTGATCGGCATCAAATATTTATCTAAACACTCAGATCCCATCAATGTATAGTTCGGTAAACGGTTTAGCTAAATCTTGTTTGATCTTCGACAGATTTGTTTCGAAATCGTAGTTGTCAGATTGATCGAATAATGGTGAATTATTCATAGGAAACCGATTCAGAGCAACAAATGACTTATCTTCAGGATTATGCTTAATATGCACTTCCAACCACTTGAGAATTTCGATACTGTGAGTAGCGATGACTACATGCACACCCTGCTTTGCCAATTCAAACAAGGATTCCGCCATAAACACTTGCCATGATGGATGCAGATGTGCCTCCGGTTCATCAATAAACAGAAGTGACTTTTTATCTAACGCTTTACGTTCGATTAGCAATGCCAGCAGCCCTAAATTGGCGATTCCTGTTGCAGTTACCGATAAATCATATTGTCTTCCATTTTCCTGAAAGAAAATTCTACCACTATCGGAAAGAGCGAGCCGTCCACCTAATATTTCATTGCTGGTCAATTTTCCAAAAAGATCGGGAAAAGCGATATCACCTACAAACTCAAATTTTAAAATATTTGCCAGATCGTAAAAATACCCCGGTACACCGCTAATTTGCCTGCGATGAGAAATACTGGAAATCAAATAACGCGATTCCAATACACGCATCAGCTTCATGTAAATTGGAGACTCCAAGTAAGTAACTGTTGAAAACCCATGTAGTTGCCCGATCCCCTCAGGTTGTAAATCACAGGTAAATTTTCCATTCAAATACTCAATTTTGCCAATTTCCTCCAAACTGATATGAAGAGGTTCCCTTTCCTTGGTTCCAAGACGAGAGACGTGTGTCACCTGAAAATTGTCAATTAATTTTTTTTCTAGTTCTAGTTCTCTGCCTTGTAAAATTATCGATTCGATTGGCTTTTGATCCAATTCTTTTTTTAGTATCTTTATGGCATTAAACAATTCCGAAACATATCTGTTTCTCGAACCGATTCTCCGTTCTCTCGGTTTCTTTTTTATTTTGCTACCTACGTCATGAACCAGATCAATTTGCGCTCGGAGCTCTGAGATTGTATCGTCTATCTCTTCAAAGTTATTGAACTCGCTATCATTCATAAATGACTGCAATTGAAGAAAGCGATCAACAAATTCCGTTTCAGTATCATGAAGGTCTTTCTCCCGATTCCCTATTCGAAGACGTTGCCAAGTGTAAGCAGTGTCCATATTTTTAGACAGATGCGAAAAATACTGCTTAACATGATTTGCCCTGAGTGCCGTAATGACAGAGTAAACGGTTTTCGAAACAAAACTCTTCCCCGAATTATTCGGGCCCGCTAATACTGTAAATCTGTCCAAGTGAATCACAGCATTATCAAGTTTTCCGATGTTTTTGATTTTTACTTCGGTCCTCATATGATCTCTCTGAAGAAAGTTCATTGAAATTATATATACTCATTGCGACATTGCTCTATATTCGACACGTGAAGATTCGCATTTATGATGAGATTCTTTTACCTGTTCAACAACTAATAGTTCGATTCAAACACACCAACCCACCGAGAAAAAATGTGGAAAAATTCAGACTCCTCGAAATTTGAATGAATTTACTATATTGAGAAATGTTCCCGCTCGCGAGTCTGTGTCTGGCAAGACAATGTAATTTAGAGATTCTAAAACTCGAAGTGACATTCTTTGTCTGTGCACTGACTTCGCTTCCAGCTGAATGGTCAATAGCATTATTGAAAATTTCGGCAAAACCGTAATGCCACATACCCAATACGTAATCAGGAGCTTCCAGTAATAAACTTTCATTGTCATCTCGCCGTGCGACATCCTCGGCCAGTTGGCTGTTGAACGGGTATTGCTTCTCCTAACTTCCAAGAATTCGAAGATGGCAGGAGCGATTTCTGATCGCCCCTTCTGCATCCAATACCTGTTTATCGATCGACTGGCTCAGGTATCGGTTGACTGCTTACCTGTATATGAAGTTCTGAATTGAGGTTCTTTTTGCGATATCGCGGGGATGTTTCTATACCTTCTGGAATATGTAGTTCCGAACTTATTGACTTCTTTTTATCATTGTTTGTTGAATTCTTTGCCAACCAAGTGTCGTCATATTGACGACTCTTCTTGTAGCTTTGTCAATGGAGTGAAGCCGAAATTCGCGAGAGGATTTCAGGTATGGAGTCTACGGGTTAGATCGAATACAGTGGCGAGGTTGGGGTCCCACCAGTGCATCCCTATGGACCTATACAACTACTCAAACGAAGGTAATCAGGTAGAAATACGCCACCCCATTGCTTTGGATTCCGCCAAAACCTGATTAGTTAACATTCTGATTGAGCATATTCGTCCAGGTGAGTCGGGTTCAAGGAATAGAGCAATTCGGAAGGTCACCTGCTTTGATCGGAATCTGGTTCACCAGTTGATTGCCAAGATGCGGATTGAAAATCCGCATCTTCTACCTCCAGAGCGAGATGGATATGCGCGATGAGAGTCGAAAATATGATGACGTTAATGCTCGTGAGCATTAAAACGCGCATTAATTCTGTTTTAATGCGCGTTTGCTAAATACGATTCGTAGTAAGCAAAGTCAATCACTTGTTAGGAAACGAACTACATCGCGCTCCATATTAAGTACCGCTACGATTGCATCCATGGCTTTTGCCTGGTCAAAAGGGAATTGATTTTTTCGGTGAATATCAGTCTTTATCACCGCATAATCTGCGGCGATATATTTTGACTTTGCGACAAGCATACCCTATAAACACCTTATATTTTGCGGTGATTAATATGTGGATCTACGAACATCACAACTGGCCAAACTTCAATTGGGATGTTGAAGCCCTAATCTCAAAGCTGGCTGATATACGCCATCGCCAAGGTCGTGTGCTTGGACGAATGGAAGGTCTTGGATTCGAGTTTGAGCGAGAAGCCAGCCTCAACACTCTGACAAATGATGTTATCAAGTCCTCAGCTATTGAAGGCGAGAACCTAATTCCAAGAGAAGTCCGCTCGTCCATCGCGCGAAGGTTAGGCATTGATATAGCGGGACTTGTACCCGCCGGCCGCGATGTCGAAAGCGTTGTTGAAATGATGCTTGATGCCACACAGCAATTTTCAAAACCTCTGACAATAAATCGATTATTTGCCTGGCAGGCAGCACTGTTTCGAACAGGACGTAGCGGCATGCATAGGATCACGGTTGGCGACTGGCGCACTAAAGAATCAGGCCCAATGCAGATTGTGTCAGGTCCGATAGGTCGCGAGAAAGTTCATTTTGAAGCACCAAATGCAGACCGACTGGAAAAAGAAATGCAGATGTTTCTGGATTGGTTTAACGACAGCCATGACATGGACCCTGTGCTTAAAGCAGGTATTGCCCATTTATGGTTTGTGACCATCCACCCATTTGAGGATGGGAATGGGCGTATCGCCAGAGCTATTGGCGATATGGCGTTAGCACGCGCTGACGGCATAGCTGACCGTTTCTACAGCTTATCTACCCAGATTGCATCCGAGCGCAAGGAATATTACGATCAACTAGAAAAACAGCAGCGCGGAACTCTGGACATTACCGGTTGGCTTGAATGGTTTTTGGATTGTTTAGGACAAGCTTTTTCCAACGCAGAAACTACTATTGGTAACGTTCTATTCAAGGCACGACTTTTGGGTAAGATCAATCAACGACCTGTTCGTGAACGACAGCGTCTGATCATCAATCGCATGTTAGAGGATAGTTTTGAAGGACACATACACACATCCAAATATGCCAAGCTTGCAAAATGTTCCAATGACACCGCCCTAAGGGATATTCAAGAATTGAAAGAGCGTGGCATCTTTATTCAGAACACCGGTGGAGGACGTAGTACGAGTTACAGATTACCAGATCAGGTTGAATAATCTTGTTTTCAATTGATCTCAATGCAGAGGTATTTTCGATAGTGATTGCACCTTGATTCAATATCAAGAAATATCCGATGAAAGAGTTTACTAATCGTCGTAGATTCAACGAAGAATGTTATTCAGAAGTAAGGCTTGGATGAGCGAACCGGTAAGGAGCTGAACCACGCACAACGTACACCGCGACGACGCTTTTTGGGAGATTGGCACAGTGTGGTATTGTTCTAGAGGATAGCGATGGCATCCATGAATTTACGCGCGATCTCAAGCGCATAGGACACCAAGTGAACATGATAGCGGCTCATAATGTCAAGCCGCATATCAATACTTACACCGCCTAGAAACCCATTCTTCAACCCAACATTAGACTGTGTTCCGGGGCCGCTCCTTTTCCGCGCGTTCCATGAGTTTCCGCTGATCTTCGGCCGCCTTTCTCATCACGTGTTCATATACTTTCTTCTTTTCGCTCGCACTTGCGTTTCGAATAAAGTCCGCAAAAGGGTTAATGTATTCGGGTTCTTTTTTCAATTTTCGACGTATAGTTTCGAACATGGCCACGGTCAATTTTCCTTATGATTGTCTTAATTTCATCTTTACTGTATTTTTCCATTACATGGTTGTCAATTTGATCAATAAAGGTTCGATTTAGTCTATTGGTACCATCAAAATTTCTCAACAATAAATCCAAGCAAATATAACTGTCAATCTTTCTTTTCAGGAATTAGCATTGGTTCTGGTGGCGAAATTCTGCGCGATAAACATATCAGGCGGAATATACCTGCCTTCGATTTGTTGTCGAATTATCACGAATTTCCAAGCTTGCTGTGGTGTCTGATACATGTTGAGAATTTGCACTGTTCTACTTAGTGCTATAGATCGTGAAATATTCTCGTCAGCTTTGTCGTAGTTTGATAGCGTTCCATCTAGTATGAAACTTTGAGATTGCTTCAATACTGTATCGTGGATTCGGTCCTCAAGAATGGAAGTTGCGACTTGAAACAAGTCTGAATTAGCTCCGTTATAGTCTTCAAACTCAGAACGCAATTCATCTGCATCAATTCTAATAACTCCTGATTTGTCTTTGGTGCGGTTAAATTTATTGTCAAACTATTTATAAGCAAATGGATTGATGCTTCGGTTTTTCCCGCACCAGGTGAACCAGCCATAAACACTGAAACTGGATCTTTTTCACTTGGAAATTTTTCAAGATCAGTTATTCGTTTGGCAATTCTCTTTTTGTTTGCTTTGGCAAATTGACTCGCTGTCGATTTGATTTTTTCATTGTCCATTTTGAATAAATGGCGACATATTTAGAACAATCAAGTTGGAACCTTGCAGTTCTGATAGATAGCCCATAAAAAACTCACATTTCGTCATAACTCTTAAGTGTTGCGACAGAAAATTCTCTAGCTCCATTTCAACCGTCTGCGATTTCAAACTTTTGGGCGATCCTGAAGCAGACCGCAACCAGCGTATCCCAAATATATTCTCTCGTCGCAAACGATACTACGTTTCCCTTGTCTATAGTGGCGTACCTCGTTAGTTGGTTGCAAAACAAACAAATCTACATTTGATCAAATTGGCCTCTTTTTATACGCCCGAGATGCGCTAATTATGCAATAACTCGTTGTAGAACAATGGCCAGTCGCAGATTTCAGAAAGATTTTCCACCACTTTATTACGAATATCGTTACAACTTTTTTCTGTTTATCCCAATTCTATGTAAGTTCTCACGATTAAAACCCTGCTGGCATAGTTGGGTCTCTGCCTTTACCAATAAGATATGGCACAGTTAATTCCAAAAGCCTCCGTTCGAATGGGATTTTTTCAAACGACTTAGAATTGCGAATTCGCATAAATTTAGAATAAATCTCTTTTGTTCCATCGGTGTCAACCGGAAACCAATCGAGATGCCTCCATCGAACTTGGCATAACCCGCGATATCCCATCAACAAATAACGAAGTTCCGTTGACGGTCGTGGTATTCCACCGGGTCGACAATCAAATTCACCATTAATTAGGTTATCTAACTGTCGGTCAAGGAATCCTCGGACACGTTGAAATCTCGAGATATCCTCGCATAGAACTCTACGTGCTGCAACCCGGCGGGCTAAAGGATGTGAAACAGCGGCGAGTAAAAATTTATCTTGTTCTTGTGCTCCTTTATCTTCCCAAATTTTGATCAAGGTGTCATAAATTTGCCTCAAAGAGGTCTCATTCTGGACCGCACGTCCAACTCCAGAGTAAATTGACCATTCCGAATACTCTTTGTCCATATGCAGCCTGTGTCCTACGGCGCCATTCGGCTCGAGAATCGCAGTCAACAGTGTCTGGACAACATCGTCAGGGCATCCAGTAAACAGCCAAGTAAGACCCATGTGCAAGCGATTAGCGTGATAATTATTCAATCGACTTCGACTATAAATACTGGAATCAAGATTCGTGAGCAGATATTCAGTAGCGGTTCGTAGTAGGGTATTTGCGTTGTCGGGATTTTCGCCACAATCTCGAGGTGGCTGTCCGTCTGAACCCAATGGAAATATATGCTTATCCCACTGTTTGGTTGTGATTTTATGGAACTCATCTAGGAGTGATAAAGGGATGTTGCTGCTTTCAATCTTTGTTAATACCCCTTCAAGTTTCTTCCATCCTTCGCAGCTGGCTTTATATATATACAGCTCAGGAATACTTCTAAGATTCAGCGGTCGCTCTTTCAGCAAATTCTTCCATTTTATGCTGACAGTTTCCGCAGTTAAATTTACCACTTTATCACCTAGCAGGTGTTCTACAAACTCAATACGAACTTCACTTGAAAGAGGTCGCACTCTTGCTACAGGTTCTACTACCTTCTCATAATCAGATGGTTCAATCGAATGGCGTGTAAAACCCCCTTCATGCTCATCTCCTCTTCGAAAGTGAAAGTAGACTTCTTCGATACCAGGGGCCAGAGTTATTCGCCGGCTTTTGTCTAATGTTGAAGAGTAGATTTCTCCGGCCGGAATCGCATTGTTTCCAGAAACCACTGTAACCCATCTGGTGTCACCGTTTTCTCCATGGTTTGCTAATTTATTCCTAACTTCAAGTTGAATTTCAGGAACCGAATCAAGCCACGCAGGTCCATTTGGGTGATTAGCTTCGCCTAGAATCTTGGCCAAACTTGAAGCGGCTTTTGCAGTTTCTGGTCCCGATACATTACAAATTTCGATTTTTCTGTCAAACTTTCGACTCAATGGTTGAATCTTTTTTGCTACATCATCACCAACGGGGTTTTCAATTATGATTGGAAGAGGAATTTCGAATTCATGAAATGGAAATTTCTCTATGATTTCTAGTAGCTTCTCCTGAAAAAACTGTGTACAGCCGATATCAAAGGGAATAGTAGGTGGTACGGTTGTCCATTGTGAACTTTCATTTTCACCTTTTTCCCAAGACTGGTGCTCAATAGCATTTGGATTTATGCCGATATTTTCGATTGTTTTCGCAGATGCATCTGCTGCAAGAATTTCTACCCAACGAGTACTCTTTCTAAACTGATCTGCATCAGCAGAGTTTAGAAAATGTTTATCGAGACTAGAGTAATTTTCCATCCACAGACATACACCACTTTGTGTGTAGTCATCCCGATTGCCAGTAAATGGACTCCTGACGATACGAATTTTCTCCTCATCTTCGCTTGGACGTCGCCAACGACGAAGTTCCATAACCCTCCAGGTTATTCGTTCATTGACGGAAATAACCAGGACGTGGCCTACGAAATCATTCAAATATCCCTTACATAATGCCGCTTGCACTACTGCCACTGACCGCCAAATTAACTCAATCCGACTCCGAATAAGCTTTATCGGCCGCGCTTCGTGGAATAAGTTGTGCAATGTTTCCAACCGAGTTACACCGGTATAATTGCTGACTATTGAAGACCCTAAAATATTGTCGTCTGGAAGTACAAGGGCTAAGTTGATTGACTCGTCCGTTTTACGACTTGCTTCCTCAATCGATTCCCACAAAGCTGATGGTAAAGCCGATTTTCCATCCCATTCAGTGAGATTATTCTCTAATTCCGCTGAACATCTTAGTGCAGTTGCTGCATCGACAGTTGTAGAATGGGAAAACGAATTCTTGTATCTCGCGGCAGAAAGTGCTTGCGCACCCATTAGCCATTGGTCTTCATGTTTATGCAGGCAGGAGCGGAATCCCAGCGACCTTGCTTCATCGTTTTGGTCAACGATGTAATCTAACCACCCATTAAAGTCGAAAGTTAGAAAACGCTTCATTCCAACGCCATCAGCGACATTATCCATTTGTTTATATTGATGTCCCATGAGCATCCCTCCTGCCATGGAAACTCATCTACTCCGACGAAGATCGCTTCTGAATTGTTAACTTCAGGTGCGTTCCACCAAATGGTCGCATCCAAGGTTCCGTAACGGATAGCGGCGATTGCACCTAGCGGCAATTGATGGTCAGAATGAGCAATCTTGAAATGATAGGGTTGGTTCCGATACCGATTCCAATTTTGGAAAGTAAATTGGTATTTGGCCCCTATTTCTTCGCGATGATTCAAATAATGTCCCTGAGGTTGCAAAGCCACCGACTTTAACACCGGCGAATGAGCGATAAGGCCATCGTTGGGTAAATTTAGCATCAACTCGTGGAATTTCATTGCTACCCGCATTCCGAGAATCTCCATAAAGGTGCGATGTTGCCACATCCATTCTCGTTCAAATGCATCACTGCCATTACGCAACTCTAACCAAGCGCGCCATATTTTGTTGTAACGAGAATCGAATCGGAGAGGAAAATTTGGACGAACAGATAGTTGTGCTTCCGGTACATTTTGATCTCGGAGCATAACAACAATTCGTCGAGCACGAAAGTGGTGAGCTTCCAAAGGCGCTTTTTGAAGTACCGAAAGACGATCATCAGTCAGAAACCGCTTGGTCTCTCGAGAAGTTAATGCTGCGAATGCACGCAGTACACTATTTTCAAGTGTGGTAATTGTTTCGCAACGTTTTGATGCTTTAATTCGCTGACGAGAACCAGCTCTCTCGGCGGTATTTCTTCCAGGTCTCGCTGACAACCAATGTAAGGTCTTTACGTCAATGCGACGTACATTTTGTAACTTGAGCATTCGATGTTCAGTGGTTAGCATCGCTCGCGGGCGAGCACACAAATCGTCGAGTACGGCTCGTAGTTGATTTGCCTGCTTTATTAGCAGATTAACTTGGGGGTCATAGTCTTCCAGTCTTGTATCGTCCCACAAGCGTTCAAGACGACTATAGGCATTGCTGATACTTGGCGCAGTTGAAAAACATATTGGCGTATCTTGGAGAAAGTTGGCAGCACGTCTAAGAGTGCGAATTCTTTTGGTCTGACCATCACTATTCGGTGTTGGCCAAGCCGTTACGTCCAATGAATAACTCTGCCCCGACTTGACAGAAAAATTGATGGTGTATTCTTCGCCCATTCGGTATGGGAGATACCACCCGGCAAGAGGTTCGTCAGGGTGATATTCATTAGATTCTATGCCCGCTAGTAGACGTCCGCGGAGTTTACCGGGGATTCGTGGAAGTGGTTGGCGTCGCCGCCCTTCCAACATTGGATTCAGATCATTTATTTCGCTTGATTTTGCTACCAGGACTGGTGGCCCATTGTTTGCATCCAATATTGGTCGGAGTCTTGCGACATCCTCAACAGGTATCGCACAACTTTTGGTTGGTAAATTCGAACTGCAATCATCTTTAGCACATGTTCCGGTGGCCTCCAGAATGAAATCACGATATGATTGGTAAAGCCACATGAAAGTACTACTTTAATTTATTCATACGTGTAACCGGGCCAGTTGAACGTTTGAGTTTTTTGCGATTCGGTCTCTGCTTTACCCAAGGCTTTGGCAAAACCGGCATCACCTAATTCGTTTTCACATAAAACTTTGAGTCCGTTCAAGGTATTTTGACAGTCTGCCATTTCGGTACCAGAGAGTTTCGGTAAAAGACGCATGTTTATTTGATCGATCATTGGATTCCTCCAGTCGTTTTCTGGATAGCGATCAATGTACGCTTGTATGCTTTGAGCAATTCTGAAACCGAATCCGCGACCCGCTTCTTGCATCAGAATTGCAAGTTCTTTCAGCGTGTCCTTGATTTCTTGTTTAGCATTCTGTCTGCGATCTGACCAACTAAGCCAGTGCTCGTACGGCAGATACCCTACCGATTTTTGAATGTTTGTTGCAGGTGCTTGACTGTGATTTTTAAGTGTATCGGGACCTGGAGGTGCAAACCGTATCGAATTCGCGCGATCTAAAACTTTGTCGGAAAGCGTCTGGGTAGATTCATCTTCATTTAGCGTTCCAACCCATAGAACGTTATGTGGAATTTGCAGATGCATCGGGCTCTCCTCTTCGCCATATGGAAGGTCAATAGCGATTTGAGCATCTATTCGATTTCCTTCGTTTGTTGGCGAAACCTTTCTTGGCCCACGCATTTCAAGTCGAGACAAGAATTCAGAAAAATAGTACTCTGTCCGAGCCAAGTTCATTTCGTCGAGAAGAATGATCAACATTCTTTTACTCCAATCGTTATTCCCATTGATGCCGGTCTCTTTAGCGAACAGCAAGTCGAAATGACCAAGCGCACGTGCTCTGTCTGTGGGCCTATACCGTTCCGCCACGAAATCATAGAATCCTAGAATGTCTTGTGGAGAATCCCAACCTGGTTCGACTGGGACATGAAGAAAATTTATCCCGAAAAACCGCGAGTAAGCCCGAGGCAGTTGACTCTTTCCTGTTCCACTCAGGCCACTTAGCACGGTCAGCGGGGAGAGGTCGTTTACCTTCAAGGAAGTATGAAATGCCTTAATTATTCGATCGTGATACTCAAGCCCTGCCTTACTTAGAGCATCCTCAAACTCAGTCAAAAGGCCAACTTCGTTATCTTTTGCATCTAAAGGAGACTCGAAATCCTTAAGACATTCTGGCAGAGTCCGAAATGCACTTAGTTTGTCATGCTCTTTCGAGGAGCTTTTCTTTACATCAGTAATTTCGACCTTAAGCGAGCCATCTGGAAATTGAATCGTAGCATCGCTCACCAACTCCTTCGTTTTCAACATTCGCTCAGCATCTTCAATAGCATCATTTGTATCTCTGAGTTCCCTCGTATGCTCTTGCAATGACATACTTGTTTGTTCTAACTTGTTTTCGAGTTCCAGCAATTCGCTCTGACGAAATTTAAAGCCAGCTTCAATGTCATTGAGTTTTGCTTCTGTCTCTTTTGTCTCATTTTCCAATTGATCGAATGCTAGCTTTCTTTCATCAAAGATTTTTTTCCAGTTCTCGTCATCATCAAGAATTGCTGACGGATACTGATCCAATAGAGCTTGAACATCCCGCAGTCGATTCGCCACCTCAGTTCGACGTCTTTCTAACTCATCAATTCGATTTGACTCATGCCTGTTAAAATCCTCAAGTTCCTGTTGCATTTTCTCCAGGGCTTTATGATCACTCTTAATCGCTTCCCAACGATCGATCGATTCTTGTGCGCGGAGTCCACTCTGCAATAAGTTTTCTTTTTCTTTGGTTTGTTCCTTGATCAGAGTATCAAGACGCAACACTTCTTCATCTCTCATCTTTTGTAATGTTTCGATATCGCCTTGAATTGCTCCACTTCGATCTAGCCTGCTCAATTGACCAACAAGAAACATCACCGCGAGCAGTGCAAAGGCGCAAATTATAAGAACGATTGTGAGATTACTAAAAATCAATTTGAAAACTCGTTTTGATTGCCAATTTGCTCTACTTCCATAAGCTGACTCAGCATACCGTTAAGTTGCTGTCGAACACTCGACTCAAGACTATTCAGTTTTTCGAGTCGAATGGAGACTGTCACAATATCAATTTTCCCCTGGTTTAAATTTGCCTGCACTTGAACCAGTTCATTGTTTGCTGTATTCAACAATTCTTGTTTTGTTTTCAGCTCGATTTCGACACTTTTTGAATCATTTTCGAGATTATTGGCATGATTTTCTCGCTCGGCTATCCTTGCTTCAAGGTCACTTTCCTTGTCATTCAGAAATTTGACAGATCCCGTCAGCTCATTTCTTAACTTGGTCAATGTGGTAATTTCCGTCTCCAGTCCGCTGCGTACATTAGTCAAATTCTCAATTTCATGACGCAGGGGTTCTGTACCTTCGTGCTGTTTGGAGAGTTTGTCAATGCTGTTTTTCAAGGTCCTTTCCCGATTCAGCAAACTCTGGATAATTGACTCTTTATTTGTTATTTCTTCTTCAGTTTCCCGAAGGTCTTGATCACGACGATTTCGTTCTTCGAGTATGCTTGCCTTTTCTTCCATTAAGTTGTCGATGTCCCGATTCAAGCTTTCTTTTGTTGCAATTAGTTGATTTATTTCCTTTTCGTCGGCTTCCAATTTATCTCGGTCAACCCTTAAAGCGCCGATTTCTTCTATCAGTGAATCTCGAGAAATCTTAAGTTGAACTATTTCTGCGTTAATCCTGGCAGCTTCCTCTTGATTGGGAATTTCCTGAGCCAGTGTTACCCACCCAACTGTCAGCAAAATAACTGCAATTGTCAAGAGCGTAGTGGCCTTAGTTAGTTTACGGCGCCCAAGGTTCCTGAATTGATTTGAGTTAGGTTCCATTTTTCTCCTCTAATTTTTTCGTAAATTCAGCAGATTTGTCCGCTGACAATTCATATTGAATGCGTCGAATACACTTCAGTTCATCTTGTTCAATCTCATCGGTCCAAAATCGAATTGGACGCCAACCAAGACGCTGGAGGACCAGATCGCGTCTATTGTCAGAGCGTCGCCGTTGTCCTGGCAGTTCTTCATGCCAATGCCGCCCATCGACTTCTATATCCAAGCGTAGAGGTAGTCCACCTGATTTACTGTAGACAGCAAAGTCCAAGAAATAATTCGCGACAGCAGTTTGAGGTTTGGGATTCAGTCCTGCCTTGATCAGGGATTCTCCAAATCTTCGTTCAATTTTTGATGTTGGGGGTAGTGGGCGAACTAACGGGTTCGATTCAAATGAGTGACGCTGTCGTGCCTCACGATGTAATTTTTCAGCTGAAATCGAACAATTGCCAATAGCAGCTATTATGTGCATTACACAGCCGCGTTCCTTGCCTGAATCCAGCAAATTATCGATCGCCGGATGAGATTCGGGGAATTGTACCCAGTCACGTCGGATAACAATCAGGTCGGGGCGGTCTCCTCCACCGCGGAGTTGCGCCAAGCTTTCTTTTGCATTGGCTTCGTCTACCTCGATAATTCGGATATTCCCAGATTCCCTTAATGCTGCTTGAACTTCAATTCGTGCACATTCAGCAATGCGGTCTGAATCAACAAACGTCCAACCAATTGCACCTTTATTAGCTTCCTGTAGTCTCCAGCGATTGAATCCATTGAGGTAAAGTTCACCACGAACAATTGCTTTTCGCAATTCCTCCAATCGACTGAGTCGCTTTTGATTTCGTGTAACTCTAGGTGTATACGCTCGCAGTCTACCTCCAAGCGGACTTCTAAGCAATTTTTCTCGTCTTCGTCTGTATGCTGCCAACGATGAATGCGTAGAACCAGCATCTTCAGTCATAGGCGTTGACTCCTGATTTAGACAAAAATGAAAATCAAATTTTATGGTTTTTACTTTGAGTTGTCCATTGTTCCACGGAGTGCAGTTTGTCTAGTCCCGGCATAGAGTAGCCGATAACGGGGAAAGTCCTGCCAGTATAATTTGTTTGACAGAGTAACGGATTCATCCGATGGACGAACACAATCCAACACAGCAAATTCGCTGATGAGTCTGCTGGGCATGCGATGTGTGCTGTGTACCGATACGATAAGCGACTGTCACCATGAGACGCTGGACTTAGATTCAACCGCGGTACTGAGTTCGAAGCGAAAGATGCGCTGGACGAGTCAAAAACTCGCGACATTACGCCGCTAGTCGGGCACATTACCGAGATCGGACAGACTGTGGCGGTGCAGATGCGCGACGATATTGTGTCGGCAATGTAACTTACCTTGGATACGACAACTGAAAACTAGCATATGAAAATCACCGGCCGTCATGAAAGAGTTATAGTAGTATCTGCCGAGGAGTTTGAATCTGTAGACTTTGAAGCTCCAATTCGTGACAGTAAAAATGTCGACTGCTGGTCTCTTGGTAACCTCTACGTTGCCGCCGCTTTGAAGGCAGAGGAATGCGGCAACGAACCCGAAGTCCGGGTCTTCGGTCTGCTGTCTTCCATGTTAGATTTCTACTTCAAGCCCGAGGACAGATCGGAGCCCTATGTACCAATGTTCGTCTTCGATGGGGAACACTACATGATCCCGGCCGATCTTCGGGGCGAACAGTCTACCGTGATTGCTGAGCTGGTGCCAACAATAAGCAATCCAGGGGTCCGCGCTCGTCTTGCCGACATCGTCTGGTACAATGACCGAAAGCTCGCGGCTATGGCCGAGCAGGCTATTGATGCATATCGCGAAGCCGTACAGTCCGTTCTCGACGGAGAGGCTGGATTCTTTGACAAGGACTGGACCGTAAGCAGTAATGAAGGTTGTAAATTGTTGCGAAGGGCCTGCCAGATTGCTTTGGCAACCGGATGGGAAAAAACCAGGCATCGAAGCTCAAATCTCTGGTAAGCGATGTCATCCTTGACGCCATTGGTCGCAAGGACTACAGCGGTTTCTTACACACAGGTGCAATTGCGCTGCAATGCAGCATTGACGACCCCACCATGATCGCAACCAACGCCGAGACATTCGCCAAATCGAATGAAATCGACCACTACGAGTCGCACGACCTATGGGAACTCGCCGCTCAGACCCATCGGCAAACTGGAAACAAAAACGACCGCGATCGTTGCCTCAACGAAGCCGCGGAGACTCACGTCGCCATCGCCGACGCTAATGACGGCAGGGGAATGATTGCCGCCAGTTCCATCATGGACGCTATCAAAGCTCTCCAGCAACTACCGGATACCCAACAGCGGCGACACGAGCTTAAAGAAAAACTCATCTATGCACAATCCTCCGTACGTGAAGAAATGGGCGTAATCTCGACGCAATTTGACATCACAGAGTACGTCGAGTATGCCCAGAAAAACGTAAGCGGAATCACACTTGCGCAAGCACTTAGGCGTTTCGCGGACTTGGTGCAGTCCCCGGATCCGAACGAGTTGCACGACGAAGCGCGACGCATTGCCGAGCAAAATCCAATCTTAAGCATGCTGCCGTCTACACACGTCGACGAAGACGGAAATGTGATCGCCAAATCGCCGGGATCCCTCGCCGATGCCGAAGATAGCGATCTCGCCCTGCGTCATCTCATCGTTCGAAACGAAAACCTACGTAGACATATTGATGTCCAAGGATTGATCGAGCCAGCAAGACAAATTATCCAATCCGAACACTCAATCGACCGTTGCGACCTTCGTCCCATTGTCGAAATGACGCCATTCGTCCCGGCTGACCGGGTGGATTTGGTCACCACTGGTTTGACGCGGTTCTTCGGTGGCGACTTCTTCTCCGCCCTTCACATTCTCGTACCGCAGCTCGAACACTCCTTGCGTCACATTCTAAAGCTGGCCGGCGTAGAACCCTCCGCGATTAAATCTGACATGACCCAACAAAGCCGTACTTTGTCGGTCATGCTCGACAAGGAGCGCAAATCGCTGGAAAAAATATTGGGAACAGCCATTGTGTTTGAGATAGAAATTCTTTACGATTTCCGAGGTGGACCTGCCCTCCGGCATGAACTTGCGCACGGTCTGATTACTGACGCTCAGTGCAATGGTTCAGACTCGATCTACGCGTGCTGGTTCATTTACAGACTCTGCTGTCTACCACTTTTCCCGCACTGGCATCACATAGACCAAAGGCTTGAAGCGCCCTAGCTCATCCGTTGCTGCTTCAAGCTCCAGACGAGCACATGTCATACACAATAACGATGCCGAAACAACGCCAGCCAAATCACCTTCCGCAGCGCCCTGATACTGAATCCCCCGACATGTAACCCGGCATCCCAAGTGCTTAGCCGGAAGGACCAGTATCCTCCAGCCAAAAAGCCTCAAGCCAAAACGCTGATTTTTCGCGACGGGATATGCCGACTTGATACAGCACACCAGAGAGAACTTCGAGATTAACATGCAAACCCACATTCAAAGTGCGAAGCAGCAAAGCAAGAGCTGCGTCGGGGTACAATCGGCAGACCTGCCGCAATTTCGGCATTCAGGGTGGGGATGTTTCGTCGGTGCTTCTGAGGAAATTAAATCGGTACTTACGGCATACCGCTTTCGAATCAAGGCCCCTTTCCTCCACGAGAGTTACCTCGCTTCCTCAGTACTACGAGCCTCTCCGCCACCCTGACAACCCAGTCCAGTCCTCACGGATTACCGGTTGGCGTGTACCTTGCCATTGTCAGGGCTTCCCGTATTGCCACTTCTCTCATCTTACCTGCGTGCCAGTGCCAATACCCCGGCGGAAACAGACCAGTGCCCGTGTCGCTCACTTCCCGATCTGTCATCGGCCTTCCCCATATTATCAAATGGGTCGGCTTGCACATTGCCCGTTTCGAGGCTTGCTCAGCATTCACTCACATTCCGGCCCGCAAGTTCGCCAAGTCGTCCTTGACGACCCTTCTATCCAGAGTGCTTCAAACCATGTCGTTACCTCCATGATCCGCCCTGGCTGCTACCAACCGGAGCGACAGTTGTTGGGCAGGTTTCGCACCTGCCAGAGAAAAACACCTTTCCACGGCGCACGATAAAGATGGGTGAAGTTATTTTGTTCTTGACTGCAACAACGCAAGTCAATCTGGATCGAGCGTGATCTTGAAGTCTGGATAATCCAAAGACAATGCTACGCTATTGACAACCGGTTGGCACACTCCCGGTAATCCCGGTAATTTCGCATATTTTGCTGACGTACGGGTACAACAGCACCCCTTTGCCAGTCTTATGCAAACAATCACTACCGGAATTTAATTCATTGCCTTTAGCGCGTATGCCCGATACTACTCCCACGAGACTTTCCTCGTCGTCACTGTAGCCACGGTAGAAGCCCAGATAGATAGGACCACCGGAATCCCCGAGGCAGGGACCGCCATTCCCGTCTAGGTTTCCGGTCTCCCACTCGATTGCGTTCTCATTGCTACGGGTCAACCAATTGAACGCAGCTTGTTTAGATTCCAACCAGTCATGGTTGGCAACATCCGTCCAGCCATAACCGACGAATGTAACTGCCTCTTGATATAAATTCGAATTCTTACGAGCAAATTTGGGGTACGTAGAAAACAGTGTCTTTTCGTTGCCCTTAATCTTGATGAGAGCGATGTCATCCGAAGGAACTTCATCAGTCGCATATTCTATATCATAACGGTGGGCATACGGGACATAGAGGTTCTGTACCATAAACGCATGTACAGTGTTATTTCTCTTTAGGGAAATTGCGAAAATTGACTCATCACGGGGAGTGAGTTCAAGCCACCTTCTAACTTTCGAGCGTTTGAATTTAAAACTTTTTCGCAACTGCCTCCCTGACTCGGCGAAGCAATGGAGTGCAGACACAGCCCAGTCTTGTGCTATCAGCGTAGCCGTGCACCGATTCTGACCGTTAATGTATCCGGGGTACCCAGGTTGCAACAATACAACTCGTTCGTAAGCATCATGCCAGTAGGTGATTTTCGCCCGACCTGCCTTATTTTCACCAGCGTCGCGCTGATGTACCGGAATTTCGCGCATATTCGGTGACCCGCACCAATTATCAGCGCATGAACTAGAATTATTGCCACCGTTGAAAATTGGCGTACCCGGTAACACTTGCTCTATTTCTGCGGTGCCGCGCTTTCCTTTCGGCAGGTTATCTAGTCCAAAAAGTTGCCCTAACTGCTCTGAGTTCGCATTTCTGAGCACGTCCCCAATGCTCGCGAAGCCAATACTGATCTCATTCTTAGCATTCGGAACCACAATGGTAGAAACCGGCGTTGCATTTGCAACAACGTCCTGAAGTAGTGCCCATTTCTTTTCTATCGATGCTCTTTTGAACTGTTTGGATGTAAATACCTCCTGTAAAAGTTGAATCGACATCCCCTTCACCGCCTCCCCTTGATACTGAGAGTTCAATGGTAATGAAATTCTTAATTGAGTAACAGTCTCGTCGTTGGATAGCACCAGTTGATTCCACAGATAATTGTCGATGGCTGCGGCTGCGGACTCATGTACCGCGCTCGTTAAATCCGAACCCATCGTATCGATGATCTGACGTTCCAGATTATCTCTAATTGCTTGCTCAACGAACCTACCGGGATCAGTAGGACGTATGAACACCTCCATATCGGGGGAAACTCGGTATTCGATTGCACCGGCCGACCCAGTCAACCGCAATTCGCGCGCTTCTTGCAATCCACCATCGAGGTTCTGCGCCAACCCTTGCTCACCGATCAAGAAGAACATCGCGACGAGTGAATATAAGCCAAAAGATATGGCCCATCTAATCGATATCGTCAACACACTACTGTGCAGCATTCCCCACGCTATTGGTCTACCGCGTACGCGAAGTAAGTGCAGTAAATTTACTATTACGTTGATCCACCAGGAGATCAACATTTTTACAATTTATACCAAAATTTGAGATTGGGAAGGTTAGAATGTCTACACCAAATGCCATAGGACGTTCAAACACCTTCTCAAGCTCCTGCGATTCGTCTTGTGCGGTCGCAAAACTACCGACGAAACCAGGCGACGACGAGTTGGCCAGTTCAGACAGAGCATCCGACTGTTCCTCTGACTCCTTCCCATCCGGCTCGTCGGGCTGAGGATCGGATAGCAAATCCTTTCTTGGCGGAAGATTCGGTCGAGTACCGGACCCAGCAGCAGCGCGCAATGCGGCACCAACCGTCTCTCCGTAGACATATTTGATGCTACGAGCATAGAATACGCGCGTCACAACGGCAAATTTTGATGTTTTTCCTTTGGGATCACCCAGCGTTTTGGCTGCGGCACACACCCCGTTCATAAACGCATTCGGTACAATTTTTCCATGTTTGTCCGTCTCCGTTGAAACCATGTACTCAAGGTGATCTTTAGTATTGCCGTAGGCGGAGATGATGTCTATCTCCAACGTTTCAACTCCAGAGACCGAGATTCTCAATGTTGTTCGGGATCCTGCATGGCCGCCGACAATCCAGTTCCATAGCCCTGATATACCACTCCACCCAAAATCAGCCTCGGTGACGCTAGCGAGTTCTATGTTTGGCAATGCTGCCAATTTTAGGCGAAGATCTGGATCTTCAGTTGTAGCAGGTAATGAAATTGGCTGATCCGGTTGCGGCCAAACTGCGGATTTATTGGCGGGATCCGGAGGTTGCATTGTCTTTGGATTTATCGGAAGTTCGCGTTCCTTATACTTCAAATCATCCTCAATATCTGGCACATGACCGATGTAGATTGACGATAGTCCGTACGGGTTCGTTTTGCCTGTAAAAAGCCGAATGTCCCCAATATAAACTTGTTCGACCATTGGATAGATGGGAATCAGCGCATAGTTTCTGATGCTTTCATTCCAGCGTTCTTTCACCGAATTTGGCGAATACGTTGCACAACTCGTTAGAAGCGCTGCCCACAAGGCTACCGCAAGTATCCGAATCTTTCGTGTTTCCATTTTCGTCTTTCTACTAGTTGTTACAATTGTAAATCAATTACGATTCATAATCTACCGAATACGCTGGGATGGGTGCACGCCAGAATTTTGAGGGAATTCGGTCTCATAGGTGGATAGCGGAGTTTTCCAGAATTTTGTTAGTATAATATACTATCATTAATGCACAAGGAGCCCGAACCATGGATACCATCGAACAAATCGAATCGCAACGCGACGAACTGGCGAGACAGATTGCCTCGGTCGGCGAATTCCGCCCTGGCAACCTTTATGAAAACGCCCGCAAGTGCGGCAATCCGAAATGCCAATGCGCCAGACCCGACGGCACTTTACACCGCGGATGGCTGCTGACGCGTAAAGTCAGTCGCAAGACACGCTCTCGCAGCATTCCGAAATTTGCGCTGGATGACACGCGCCGCCAGGTGGACGAGCATCGGCGCTTTGTGGATCTGGTCAGACGCTTCACCGAAGTCAATGAGATGCTGTGCGAACAGCGACTGAAGTTGCGACGCAGTGAAAAAAATCGCTTTTGCGCCGGCGGCGGGATTCGCCGATACGCTCGGCGCCGAAACGCTGAATGAGATCAGCTCGTTGCTGGGGTCGCAGGATTTCTCCAAGGCGGTGGACTTTGATGCGCTGGAGACTGCAGTGAGGTCGGCGGCGATGCGATTCGCGGCCGGCATTCTGGAGTCATATCTGAACAAATACCGCAGCGACTGTCAGGCTTCACAACTTCGTTGCGAGTGCGGCGCCTTGGCGCGTTATTGTGGTGTGAGCGAAAAATGTTTCGTCACCGTGGTGGGCCGTCTGCGGTTGCGCCGCGCCTACTATCACTGTCGGGTGTGTGGCAGTGGATGGTTTCCCAAAGACAAGGCACTGGGGATGACACGATGCAGTGTGTCTGCCGGCATGGTGCGGTTGATCGGACTGGAGGCGGCACATGTGAGTTTTGCCGAATCGAGTGGTTTGCTGCGTAATCTTGCCGGTGTCAGAGTCAGTGCCAGGACCCGTGAGATGAAACTGGCGGTGGTGTGGACCGCCGAGACGACCGATGAGGAGGGCCACCGCAAGGCCGATGCGATGTCGACGAGTTACAATGCGGCGATCGAATCGGCCCGCATGGGGGTGTGGGACAAACAGCTCTCAGCGTTCGCACAGCGTGTCGAGCGCCGCGGATTCTACGAAGCTGAGCGTCAGGTGGTGATTGGTGACGGTGCGCGTTGGATCTGGTACCTGGTGGATGAGAATTTTCACAGGGCGGTACAGATCGTCGACCTTTATCACGCCAGGGAGAAAGTCTGGGATGTTGCGAAATCAACAACGGCTTGGAGCGGACTTGACCGGACAATGGGCACAGGAGCAGGTGAAACTGCTGAAGGCAGGCGATATCGAAGCACTGCTGGAAGTCATATCCGATCATTGCGCAACCAATGACGTCGCCCGGACTGCGTTCGGCTACTTCACCCGCAATCGCGATCGGATGCGTTATCAGGCGTTCCTGGATGACCAGCTGTGCGTGTCCAGTGGGATTGTAGAGGCCGGTTGCAAAAACGCCATCGGCGCACGCCTCAAACGCGGTGGCATGCACTGGAGCGTCGATGGCGCCAATAAGATAGCGGCGTTGCGGAATTGCATCCTGAGTAATCGTTTCGAAGATTACTGGTACGTAAGAACCGCTGGTCGGTGAAACTTGTCAAAATTCTGGTATGCACCCCGTGGCTTAGCTGGAGTTGTTATCAAAACTAGTGCATCACGTGGGCTGAAAAAAGCGGCGTATCCGGTTAACTGTAAGTTGAACACATTTACAAACCGACACCACTTATGAACAAGGACAACGTAAGTTCGTTTCGGCAGCGAATTATTGTAGGAATATCACCGGGTTCTTGAACAGTTTAATTTGGAATACTACATCAGTTCCGGTTACCAGCCTGAGCGTCAGATTCAAAACGGTGTCGGACCAGTGTCGGTGAAAGTTCCCAAGGTTCGCTTGAACACGGGTGAGCCGGATTCATTTCATTCCGGTTTGATTCCGCCGAATGTGCGGAAGAGCCGGGCGGTGGAAACTTTTTTCCTGGTTGTTTCTCAAAGGTGCCAGCACCTGTCCAACCGCCTCGCAGAACCAAAGCGGGCGCGGCACCGCGGTCGAGCCTTCGCTTTCAGTCGCGAACAATACCCCAACCGGCCTTACTGTGCGATGTGAAGGGTCGATCACCCCACACCCTAAGCAGACGCATCACCTCTGCCAGACACACCGGTCCCGCACGGGAAGTGGTTTGATTGTTC
Organism: Arenicellales bacterium; assembly: GCA_951813075.1. GTDB lineage: Bacteria > Pseudomonadota > Gammaproteobacteria > Arenicellales > JAJDZL01 > JAJDZL01. The sequence continues at coordinate 1,750,430 of OX638343.1, forward strand.
GTCGGTTTGAGTCTGCATGAGACAATCTTCGTAAGCCTAGTCTGGTAATGGGTGTGTTCATCCATTGTGTGAAGCATTTTATTGTTCAAATCTATCATACCGGTAGGGTTTTTTCTGATCTCGGCTTCTCTATGTTGGGATTAGGGTTGCAAGAATTTGATAATCGTAGATTTTGTTGATCATTGCAATTTTCGGCTTATCTACGACTACTCCAAGTTAAATAGTCAACAGCGAATAGGAATCTCCAAGGAATTGATGCAATGCCCATCGTTACTAAGCGACCAGACACTCCGGTCATTCAGTGGCTGAAATTTTCAGTGTAAAATTATCAGATTCATTTCGTTACATCCGAATTCTTCTTTATGAGGTTAATTTACTTTTTTTTGGAAATTGTCGTTTTAATCGGAAATCTGGACTAGCACATCGCTAATATGATGAACTCATTAGATGCAAATGGAATGCAGGCAGCGATAGCACATCTTTTTGATGAGGTATCGTACAGCCTTGCTCGATATCTGAGGAATATATTGCCAAGTCTGATTGACGACTGGTGGGATACCGCTGTCATCAGCGCACTGTCTTTTCAACAACGACGTAGGGTAAGTGAACGAGGCGTCAACTCCTTGGAATCCTTGGAATTTACTGCGCTTCTTCGTGTACTTGATCAAAATTGGAATCTGGTATCAACTAAATTAGAACTACCGGATGAAACGCGCCATTTCGTAAAAGAGATGCAAACAGTCCGAAACCGATGGGTGCATGTAGATAGTGATCAAATTATTGTGGACGATGCCTACAGGGACTTGGATACACTGCAACGATTTGCACTCTTTGTCGATTGTGACAAAAGTCTACTTGAGTCGGTGCGTGAACTAAAATCATCTCTACTTCTCAGCGAGCGTACGAGCCGCACTCAAGAGAATAGAGACTTAGAAAGTACTGCTTGGGAATCAAAAGAGTCAAATACAGAATTTCTCCCCGGCCAGATTGTTCATCTCCAAGCCAATCCGTCGATGCGAGGTGTTGTTGTAAGTTCAACTCCGGGCGAACCGGAAAATCGGATCTCAGTGTTCATGGAAGGTGTAATTCGCACTTTCTATGTTTCGCAATTGATTCCAGAAGATTGTCCACAGATTGAGTATGAATACTTACCAGGGAACGATTTTCACTCATATCTCACCTCTTTGCAAATTCAATATCCAGGCCTTTCGACTCTCTACTCATTAATGGCTGCTCGTGTCAATTTCATCCCATATCAATTCCGACCTGTATTGCGGTTTATACGGTCGGATCGTCCTCGATTGCTGATCGCTGATGGTGTCGGCGTAGGTAAAACTATCGAAGCAGGCTTGATTCTTCGAGAACTTCAAGCTAGGCGCAACATTCGATCAATATTAATTATTTGTCCCAGACCGTTGGTGACCGAACGAAAATGGCAGATTGAAATGAAACGGTTTGATGAAAGCTTTGTACATCTAGACGGTCCGGCACTGAGATACTGTATCAATGAATTGGATTTAGAAGGGTCCTGGCCTACGCAGTACCAACGAATTATCGTTCCGTATTCCCTTTTTGATGATTTCCTTTTGCATGGTTCTAATAGCAAACAAAAATTAATGAAAGGATTAGTGGACTTGGATCCGCCACCGAGATTTGACTTGGTTATCGTAGATGAAGCACATCATATTCGGAATAAAGATACTTTCAGTCACAAGGCTGTTCGATATTTCTGCGATTATGCGGAGGCTGTAATATTCCTGACCGCAACCCCAATCCAACTTGGTAGCGACGATTTGTTTGTCCTATTGAATACCCTCCGCCCTGACCTTATCATTGATCGAGAAAGTTTTGAACACATGTCTGAACCAAATCCGTTCATCAATCGAGCGGTAGACTTAGCACGTTCACAAGAACTGGGATGGGTTGATTCGGCTATTGCGGTTTTGGATGAAGCGGCAGATACTCCTTGGGGACGTGCAATACTCAGACACAATCCGGATTTCAAACGAATATTTGCGCGGCTAACGGAAGGCAAGATAGGCCCAGAAAAACGCGTGCAGTTGATCACTGACCTCGAAGCATTGCATACGTTTTCAGGGATAATCAATCGAACGCGTCGCCGGGACATCGGCGAGTTTACGGTACGAAAACCAGAGTCGATCGTTGTTCAATTTACTCCGAATCAAAAGGAACTACACGACGAACTGCTTCAAGTTCAAGCAGAAATTTTTTTCAGACTACATGGCGATTCTATGGTCAATTTCTTGATGACCACAATTCGGCGCCAAGCAGCGAGTTGCCTATTTGGGCTCGCACCCTTACTTGAGGAAATACTCAGCAGACATTTAGATGCGCTTCCATGGGAAGAGACAAATATTTCAGACGTTGATCTACCTGCTAAATTTGTCGACGAAAGTATCGAATCACGAATTCAAGCTGTTGTTGAAAAAGCTCGCAACCTCGATCCATTTGACCCAAAACTCGATGCACTTAGAAATATTATTTGTAACAAGCAAAAGCTACAAAACAAAAAGGTCATGCTGTTCAGTAGTTTTCGGCATACCCTTCACTATCTTTATCAAAATCTCAAAGCAGATGGTTTAAGAGTTGGAATGATCCATGGTGGCACGGCGGATGGGGAACGAATTTCAGTTCGGAACCGCTTTGAACTGACAGCCGACCGGGAAGACTGCATAGATGTGCTAATGTTGTCGGAGATTGGCTCGGAGGGGTTGGACTATCAATTTTGCGACTGCATTGTCAACTATGATCTTCCCTGGAACCCTATGCGGGTGGAACAAAGGATCGGGCGTATAGATAGAATTGGCCAAAAAAGTGAGCGTATCACAATTTTTAATTTGATTACACCTAGTACGGTTGACGCAGATATTTATGAGAGGTGTCTGCTAAGGATAGGTGTTTTTGAAAAAGCCCTAGGAGGAAGCGAACAGATTCTAGGGGATATCTCCAGGGAAATTCGTAACATTGCGGAAAATTTTAATTTGAGCGAGTTAGAACGTGGCGAACAGCTTCAACAGTTGGCGGATAACAAGATCAGATTAGTCCAGGAACAAAACGAACTTGAAGAAAAACAACTCCAGTTGTTTGGTATCCAACTACCTGAAGAACAAATGCAGCGGGAAATTAAACAAGCTTCAAGTTCGTGGTTATCCTCTAAATCAATACGTAGGCTCGTGAAAAAATACCTTGAGCAATCCTGCGGTAGAGACCAAGATTTTATACTTGGCGGTAAGGACTTAAATACGCTTCGATTATCTCAGGATAACAGAATCAGGTTGTTACGGGATTTTCAAAACATCCCTCGCCAGACTACGTCGTTGAGCCGAGAATGGGAAAATTGGCTAAAAGGTGGGAATCCGCATTTGCTAATTACATTCGATTCTGAATGCGCTTCAAAGCATCCCGAAGCAGTGTTCATGACACCGCTACATCCTCTTGTAAAACAAGCTGCCAACGCTTTAGATTCGAAAAAGCCCATCATGACAAGTTTACGGTCGCTAAGTAATGAAGTTCCGAAAGGCAACTATGAATTTGCAATTTACCAATGGCATTATTTCGGCATTCGAGAGGACTTGGTTTTACAGCCTGTTGCTTCTAACGATATTGCGAACAATCACCTTATCAGTCTTCTCGAAACGGCAGTAAACGCACCGATAGAATACGCCGCTTCACCGAATTCGAAAACAATGGATGATCTTGATACTCAGCATCAAAAATTGTGGTCAGAATCGCGCTCTCACCATCGTCGTAGAACGAGTGAACTGGTGGACTACCGCAAAGAAAGTTTAACGACAAGCCATAGAGCGAGGATGGCCCTCCTTGATGAGCAACTTAGACAAGCAATAAATGAAAAAATTAAAATAATGCGTCGTTCACAGATCGACGCGGCAGAAGCAGATTACGTGAGACGTTGTCAAGAACTAGATATAGCGATGGAGCGGGCTGAAATTACCGCGGAGCCAGTAGCCTATGGGGTAATTCAAATTGATTGGAATACGAATGATGTCGAGTAACTACGATCAGATCAGATATACAAATATTCGGGAGTATGGAGAAGGTACCCGTCACTTATCTTTCCTGAAACGTTTGTACACCGACCGAACGCATTTTATTTTTGAGCTATTGCAAAACGCTGAGGATGCCAGAGCAACTAAAATTAAATTTCAACTTTCCGAGGGAGGTCTCGATGTCAAGCATGATGGGCGCCTCTTTAGCGAAAAAGATGTTCGTGGCGTCTGTGGCGTTGGAGAGGGGACAAAAGCAGGAAATTTAACCCAGATTGGTAAATTTGGCATTGGATTCAAGTCGGTTTACGCGTACACGTCGGCACCGGAAGTTCATTCAGGCGACGAACATTTTCGTATTGAAAGTTATGTACGTCCTTATTCCACAAAAAGTAGGGAAATCGACACCTCTTGGACGACAATGTTCTGGTTCCCGTTTAATTTGCCCGAAATTGGAGCCGAAACTGCCTGTCAGGAAATAGCAGAACGACTTCGCAAACTAAGCGTTAGAACTCTTCTTTTTCTTCGGAATATTAAGGAGATTAACTACGAACTGCTGGATGGAACGTGTGGTGTTTATGTGTGTGAAGAAAAGCCACACGAATTTGGTAGACAAGTGCTCGCCATGGGGCAAAACGATATTAAGGACGAGCAGGAGGACTGGCTCATCTTTGAAAAGGTGGTTGATTTTCAGAGTAATGATTGCGCAAGCAAGATTGAGGTGGCATTTCGACTCGATTCAAAACAAACAGATGGCTGCGAACAAATAACTCGTGTGGCAGATGCGTCATTGGTTGTGTATTTTCCTACGGAAAAACAAACTCGATTCGGGTTTCTAGTACAAGGTCCATATAGAACGACACCCGCGCGTGACAATATTCCCAAGGATGACGATTGGAATAAAGCCCTCGTTGATCAAACGGCTAGTATGTTAGTAGATGTTCTGATCGCTCTGAAGTCGATGAGGTTGCTCACGGTTTCATTACTCGATTCTATGCCAATTCGAATGGATGATTTTCACGAAGATAGTATGTTCTTTCCAATCGCCCGATCAGTATGCGATGCTTTCCAAAAACATAAATTGCTTCCGTCCCATGATCAATCCTTTGTAAGCGCGAAAAATGCCAAGCTTGCCCGAGGTGGAGAATTAAGAGAACTCCTCAGTCACGAACAGTTGCGAGCATTGTTTCAGACCAAAAACGAGTTGAAGTGGTTGACAGGAAAAATCACACAAGACCGAACACCGGACTTGAGAGCTTATTTATTGAATGAGCTTGGCATAGAGGAAATTACTCGCGAAGAATTTGCTAAAAAACTCTCGGAACAATTCTTGGTAAGCCAATCTGACAATTGGGTAGTTAGAATGTATAGATATGCTGAGAAGCGGGAGACTCTATGGAGAAAAAGCATCGGAAATATGAATCCGACTCTATGTTCCAAGCCAATTATACGCCTTCAGGATGGGTCGCATGTCGCTCCATTCCGAAAGGATGGGTCGCCCAATGCCTACATTTCCGATGGCAGTTATTCTGATTCTTCCCTACCAATAGTGAAACTGAACCTTTCCAATCACGAAGAGTCCCGCCGATTTCTAAAGGGATTAGGTATCCCTGAATTAGATCTTGTTGCAGAAGTCATCGAAGTGATAATCCCGAAATATAAACACAATCCTTCGCAAATTTCTCTTGATGAACACCAATGTCACATAGATACAATCGAAAAAGCCTACAAGACTGATTCTCACGATAAAAAACTTCGTCTTCAGAAATTGTTGTGTGAAACTCCGTTTATTCGTGTAGATAACAAAGGTCATCATAGGATTGTTTACAAGGAGCCGAACGCACTCTATTTCGGAAATGATGAGATACACTCTTATTTCGCAGAAAACAATAACATTAATTTCGTTTGCACTGAATATAACGAGCCCGTACAAAATATGTTGGAGGATTTGGGAGTAGCGAAATTGGTTCGGGTGCGCCGGAAAAAACCAAATCATGAGGGGCATGTTGTAATTTGCAACGAATATGGTATGCATCTCAGGGGGCTCAACAAATTTGACCCTGACATTGAAATTGATGGCTTGGATGTTGCGCTGGAATCATTAACGCCGAAGAAAATTGAATTCATTTGGAATAATATTGCCGTTCCTAATTCCTCGTGCATTCGTGGCGTGGTGGAGTCGAGTACGAGGAAAACCTACGACAATAGTAAAAAGAAATGCAAAATTTCAAATTTTGGGAAATTACTGACAGAGAAAAAATGGTTGCCGTCTTCGGACGGAGATTGGAAAAAACCAAGTGAACTTTCACTTGACGATCTTCCGAATTCGTTTTCACGGAATGAAAATTTGGCCCGAAAACTTGGTATGCAATCGAACTATGTTTCGGAACTGGCTAGAGAAGCGGGAGTAGATGTCGAGGATATCAAACTGCTAAAAAGTCATCCGAACGAATTCTTGCGATGGAAAGAGAAAATTTTTAATGCGAGCCTAACTCCAGAATTTCCTGAGAGCACTTCGAAGAATCCTGAACTTCGGCGAGAGAGAGTTGCTGAAAATTATAGTAATTCGCCAAACAAGGAATACGATAAGAGTGTTCAAAGTGGTCGGACTACAGGAGGGAGGGAGAAAGCACGCCAGCAACTGATAACTCTATACACAAATAAAGCTGAACAGATGATATGCCAGATTTGCAAAGATGAAATGCCATTTAAAAAACGCAACATGGAATACTATTTCGAGGCGGTTGAAGCGTTTGATAGGGAACTCTTTCAGAAAGAGCATGAAGCACAATACCTAGCTTTGTGTCCTTTGTGTGCTGCAAAGTACAAGGAATTTGTAAAGTTAGAACTAGATGTTATGGTGAAGCTGAGGAATTCATTCAAATGTTCAAGTGCGAGTGGAGTATCGCTGGAATTAGGAAGTCAAAAAACAACCATTCAATTTGTTGAAACACACTTTCAGGATATTGTTACTATCATCGAGGAAGAAGATTGGAGGTACCTGAAATAACATTCCGATTGTGGCTATGTCTAATATAGTGCAGGCAAAATTCACAGGGTTTTTGCAGATTTAGCCAAGAATTAGATGAGGTAGAGAAATCTCTTGCCCGCTGAATGCCGTATCCTTGGTAAAGCCGCGCCGAATTTCTAGATCAGCTTATTTCCGTTGAGCGGCACATGTAACGCTTTTGAATACTATTTGTAGTAGTACTTATTTGTTTTCCTCTCGGAGGAATGAGCTGGGATGCACCGATAAAATTCCGTCATCATTTCATATTTTTATCTCCCTTTTGAGCGAATTCCAATATAAACCGTGACTTCCAGACATACAAGATCTATCGCACGCAGGTCCAGCATTCCGAATTGATCTGGGTACTGTTTCGTTTCCTTGATCGATACGCAATATCACAAGCCGAATGCCCGATAATGTTTGCGAGAAATTGGAATATTTCCGAATTGTCTAAATCAATTACGTGGACTGACACTTATTTGGCAAGTTCGAAAATGGATTAGATACGACTCGGATTAATATGGCGACGCGAGTCACGAATTCTCAAACTCCTAGTAGCACTTGTACCTTACTGTAGGTTAATTGTATGAACCCGGATTGCAGTCAGTATGGACAGATTTTTCGGTATAAAAAAAGCGGGTTTGATTACCAATTAAGGACCGCCAACGATGATCTTTGCAGAAGTTAATTCCGCGACCCAACACAATCCGGTGTTAGCCAGTCCATTTTGACGGAGTGTTCAATCATCGGTAGTAGTCTGTCAAGTACTCGTTCGTTCTGCTGAGCAGTTAAGGGAGATTCACAACGATTAAACAGCACTCAATCGGACTGTTAGCCCAGTAAAATCCCGGTTCAAGTCAAAGTATAGTAGAACATTAACTTTAGTTCAGAAGGTCCGCTACTACTTGTTTATCATCGCTATAATTGAGTAAATTCGAGTGATAGATCAGCATTGACATGTTACGTACAATAATTCTCAAAATGACGAAAACGGGACTTTGAGAACGAGTAGCGCAACGTAGAGAATGCATTTTTTACGACGAGGGATAAATAGTGCCGTTGCGGGTAAGTTACATGGGCACCAAACGGAAAATTGCCTCTAGAGTTGCTACGGTAATTGAGCGAAGCCCTCGCGGTCCTATGCTAGATTTATTTTCGGGAATTTGCTCAGTCGGTTGTGCAGTTGCGCCATCGCGCCAAGTTTGGTGCAACGATGTGCAAATATTTGCATCAACTGTTGCTCGTGCATTTTTTACCTCACCTTCCTCTCCTATGAATGCCGATGTCGTGGCGTCAATTTCTCGCAGTCTATTTCTGCAGAACTGTTATGCCCTAGAAAAACGTTTTTCAGTGGCGCTTAGACGGGAAGAAATTGCCTTCCAATCCGAAGAAACGAAACGCATAGCGGCATTGGAGTTAGAATCTCCTAACGTTGCATCGTGTGAGTCGTTAGAACAAGAACGGAAAAAACTTCGAAATACTCCAACTACCTTCCCATATCGACTGTTTACTATTACATATTCAGGAGCCTATCTAAGTTTGAGGCAGTGTATTGAGGTCGATTCAATTAGATATTCAATCGATGAACTACTAAATCGGGGTGAGCTAGATTCTCACCAACACCAATGGATGAGTATCGGCCTTTGCCAAGCCGTTAGCAAGGTTGCAACCACAACAGGTCACTTTGCTCAGTTCATGAGGGTCAAGCAAAATAATCAGGCGCGTTTCTTAGCTCAACGGTATCGTTCGGTATGGCAAGAGTGGTTGCGGGCGATTTTTCAATTGTCTCCAGTAGGGTCTAAAGTCTGGCGCTCAAGCAACAGAGTATTCGAGCAAGACGTCGACAAACTCCTTCAGACACTGCATGAGCGCAAGCAAAGCCCCGCTGTAGTTTATGCTGACCCACCTTATACTGGTGATCAGTATTCGCGTTTCTATCACCTTTACGAAACTCTCCTCCGATACGACTATCCGTCGTCTCAAATGACTGGCCGATACCGCCCAGACAGATTTATCTCTCGATATTCTAAAAAGTCAGAGGTTGAATCGGCTATGGAGACTTTGATATCGGGATGCGCAAGAATTGGTTCTAAACTTGTTTTGAGTTACCCAGAAAATGGACTTCTTCCAAATTCCCAAGATGCAATACTTTCTTTAATACGGAATCACTACGGTAGGGTTGGGCAAGTTCTACAGTTTGATCATTTTCATTCATCTCTTGGTGGGTCAAAAGGTCAAAGCAAGTATGCAGTGAAAGAATTGATATACACGGCAGGTTAATGATGACTAATGTAATTTCGAGTGGGAAACTTGAAAATATTTCTCCGGGTAACATTTTCCGAAATCCAGAAAACCCCAGACTTATATTCCGACAAGACGAAATGGAAAGCCTCATGGTTTCAATCGATGCCAATGGAATACTAGTACCGCTTACTGTGTATCGGGAAAACAATGATTATATTTTGATTGATGGTGAGCGCAGGTTGCGTTGCGCAAAAAAACTTAACTTACCCAGTGTGCCGGCCCTAATCCAAGACAAGCCATCAGAACTTCAAAACTTATTGTTGATGTACAACATTCACGCTCTCCGAGAGCAATGGGATTACTACACAATTGCCTCAAAACTCACACGCGTGATTGACCTGTTTAGAGATGATAAAGGGTATGAACCAAATGAAATTGAGCTAAGCAAATCAACGGGCTTGACACGGGGACAAATCAGGCGTTGTCGCCTTCTACTTGATTTGCCCGAAAGATTCAAGGATATGCTCCTGGAGGAGTTACAACTTCCAAAATCGCAACAAAAACTTTCCGAAGATTTTTTTATCGAAATGGAGCGCGCTTTGAATGCGGTAGTTCGACGTTTTCCGGTTTACACGGAAAACTTGGAAAGTATCAGAGACACGTTGGTCGACAAATTTCGGAACGGAACGATTCAAGCAGTTACTGATTTTCGGCAATTGTCGAAGATAGCTACAGCTGTCGATAACCTAGAGGTAGGCCGAGAAGAAGTAATGAGCTCGTTAAATGAAGTTTTCGATGGAGAATGTGACATCAGTATTAGAGAAGCGTATGATGAAGCCGTCGGTTTCGGGTATACCGAGCGAGAGGCAAATCTTCGGGTTCAATCTCTGACTAATTTTTTTGACGATGTCATTACATCTGATATGGTCAGAAGTTTGGATGAAGCGTTTCTCGAAAATGTACGTAATCTATACAAATGCCTCGATCGATTGTTTAGGAATTTCTAACAATGACAATCAGTGGGCTTACCTCTGGTGCAGAATACCTTCGAGATGCAGCACAGGAGTTCTTCAATGGTATGTATGGAAACCCTAAGATGTTTTTAGACGAGCCATTGCATAAAGACCTTTCCTGGACACCGGCTTTGCGTTTCACTATACACAAACAAATCAATATTTTCGTTGAGGTATCAGAAACCAGTCCTTATCCAGAAGTCTTAAGTTTGAAATCTAATGCGGTACGGAATTTCCAAGAACCGATCTCAATTTATTCAATTTGTCCGGAAGACGTGAAAATAGCGAAAAAAGACGTGGTTAAAGAACTTGAGCTTAATGGGTTCGGGTTAATTACTGTTGATTCCAACAAACAGGTCGAATTAGTTTTTCGCGCAATTCCATTAATTCAAATTATCCCTAGGTCAGAGTTCAACAGTGAAATTAGAGGTTTATCTAAAATCATTCGTCAACGGGTGAGTGAGGCATTCGTTGACTACAACGATAATCCAGTAAATGGCGTTAAATCTCTAACTGAAATATTGGAAGGGGTGGTGACGAGCGCGTGGAAGCAGTGCTTAAAAAAGGGGTATTTGGAGAATCGCAGACGAAATTTCGGTGTGGCTACCAATCTTGACACATTGTACAATAATGATAGATTTCAAAATATCCGAGGTCCAATTGGAGGTGTGAGAGGGTACTATGGACAGTACCGCCATCTTTCCCATCATTGGCCAAAGAACAAAAAGCAGGCTTACAAGAAATATGCTGATTGTCGTCATGCATTTATTGATGGAATTAAGCAAATTCAGCAATTCAGTACCGCGATAAGGAGTGTTGGGTTATCAGTTCGTCTACACTAACGAACCGACAGACTAACGTCTCAACACAAATCTAATGAAAATGTAGAAGAATTCCTACAAGAGTGTAAAAATACAATGACTGGACATCAATGAACATGCTGCTGGAATTTTGCTGGTGCCTTACGGGTGAGTACTAGTATTTGCTTGCCAAAACTCACAAAGATAATTGAATCATTCATTGAGAAATTAAAACCAGAAAGAATTCGGGTTGATTTGCTATCCCGAGATCAATCTAGTGAGCACCTGCACCAAGAAACAATTCAAAGATTGAATGATACTCGACGAGATTGATCTTGATGTGAAGTGACTTTCGTTGATGCGACTTCTAAGGCGGCAAATGGATTAATTTTCACTGACTTGTTTGACTTCAACTGATTCTACCTTAGACTAATTTGTCGTCCCTGATATACCCGCTTTATCATGCTGTCGGGAATGCCTGAAACTGAATCGGAGTCGCTGACCTGCTACTGACAATCGTCCGCCATCGCCGAATCGTCCGATTTGGCAATAGAGAGTACCGAAATCCGCACCCAAAAACAAATAATACGAAGACAAGAAAGCGAAGGCGCGCTAGTGCTAGTCACAGGTTGTGTCTGGCACCATATTCATCCGATCACCCAACTCACCTTCACACCGAACTCATAGCGTTTGTGTGCCTTACCCTTGGTGTTAACAACAGTTTAGACTCCTGTACAGATGCTCAAGGCACAGACTGCCGACCGAGATTCCATCGAGACTGACAATCGGGACATAAGTCCCCGACAGGTACTAATATGTGTCGGAATTTCTGTTTGCTCCCGATTGTTTGCCTTGCTCAATTGAGTCGGTTGACTTCATGGGTCTGTCAACACAGTAAACTGTGTTCTGGAATTGCTCTTTTCGAGCATGCTCCATGTGTTTTCGCTGATTTTCGACCGCCTTTTTCATCACGTGTTCATATTCTTTTTCATTTCGCGCTCACTTGCGTTCCGAATAATGTCAGCGAAAGGGTTGATGTATTCAGGTTCTTTTTTTTTATTTTGTGAAGTACGGTATCAAAAATGGCCACAGTTTATAAAATTTATGAATGTTTTGATAACTTCAATAATTGAAGTGCTGCAATCGGTGTTAGCTACTCCTGTCGTATCACCCTTATTCATTGGTGCTGGAAATTCGGTTTGCGTCAAACTAGTTTCAAGCTGGGTAGGTCGCCATGTCAAAGAACCGCATTAGTCGCGGATGATGCAGAAACGAGGTGAAATAAAATAACAAGCACATAACTACCATATTTAATAGTAGTTGCGCTGTGTTTCGTCATTGATTTATTGAAAATTAATGGTTCATTTTGTGCAAAAACTCCTAACACGCGCACCTGAATTCGAAAACCAAATACTTCCGTCTCTAAAGTTTCATCAAGACAAATGAATCTATTTCTACTTTTTTGTTTAATCATTGAATTTTTCCAATTTTAATCTTGTTATCTACATTTGCGGAGTTGAACAATAGCTAATCAAGAGGAGCCTCAAAAGGCAACAACTCTGACTCTAGGCTAGAAAATTTTCAGAATTTTCGAACAACCATCGGCGACCTGTCATGATTACTCGAATAGGCTTGCTTTGGAGTTTGCGATTCCGAACATGTCCCGCAAGTTACTCAATTAATGTCTAGAACCCAATCACCGAAAAAATTCGCTTCTATAAGCTGAAATTTTCTTATACTTGATATCAGCAATGGTTCCCTTATCAAGGGGAAGCAATAAGGAACAAGGTCAGGACAGTTAATTACATCTGAAGCCTTGGCTGCCCCCGCAACTGTATGCGGTTAGCGATTGCTTGATAACGCCACTGGGAAACTGGGAAGGCAAAGCAAGAGTGTTTGACCCGCGAGTCAGGAAACCTGCCATTGCCAGCGTTACCCAACCGCGGTACGGGGCGTGCTTGCGGAACGGACACCCGTTGGTGGTGACGCGCCTATTTGTGATACGGCATAGGTTCACCACAATCATGGGAAAATTCCATTCGATCAGAACTTCCAATTTGATGTTCGGCCAATTTGGCAGGAGCATCGATGTCAAGATGTTTCTAACTGCGTGTTTGAATCGTGCCAATAACCATCTATACACAGTGAGGCCGTCAAACAATGCATTTGATCACCCGATTGAGTCAAATTGGAAAGTCATATCGAAATCCAATTTTAATTTCCGCTCTTGTAGTCGCTATTCTTCCGTTTTCCGTATTTGCCCAGTCGGTCACGACCGAGGAAGAGGACGAAAAAGAAAAAGTCGAATCGACAGTTGAGGAAGTTGTCGTATCAGCAAGTCGTGTTCCAGTTCCGGCAGAGCACGTCGGAAGTAGCGTGACAGTTTTCAATAAGGAGGATATAGAAAAACGACAAGCCACCCACGTTCATGAATTACTCCGAGAATCTCCCGGATTGGCAGTCAGTCAACAATCAATTTCCGGGCAAACACAACTTCGGATACGCGGATCAGAGGGCAATCATTCACTGGTTCTTTTTGATGGAATTGAACTCTCAGACCCGGTCTCCAGCGACGAATTCTATTTGCAACATTTGCCGGTTTTTGCAACTGACAGAATTGAAGTTCTAAGAGGATCGCAAAGTTCGCTTTATGGAAGTGAGGCGATTGGTGGAGTAATTAACATCACGAGTCCTATTCCGGATGAAGGGACGACTGCCAGACTAAGCATATCACAGGGTTCACTCAGTAAAACGAAACTTAATTCCTATATCGCTTTCGCGAGCGAAGAACATTTCGGGTCTGTCGCTATGAGTCATATCAACTCCAAGGGGCTTTCGGCGAAATCCGACAATGCAGAAGCCGATGGACTGCAACAAACGAGTGCGCACTTAAAGTTTGGCACTCAAATTTCGGAATCATTGGATATTTCTGCAACAGCACTATTGGTAAATAACGACAGCGACTACGATGAATGTGATTATTTTGATAGCGATGCCAATGAAAATTACCTCTCGGACGATTGTCGAGGTGACGATAAGAAAAGAGCAGTCGGTATCGAATTGAATTACGAACAGCTTGATGGCGATCTGACCCATAAGTTCAAATTTTTCAACACCCGCCACAAGAGATTCGATTATGCCTATTTCAGCGACAGTTCCAAGAATTCGATCTCTTCGAAACAGGGGAAAAAGTCCAAAATTGAATATCAAGCCGTAATGAATTGGGAAGCTCTTGATACCGATCAAATTACCGTTTTCGCCCTGAATAAGGAAAATAACGAAGCTATAGGTCAATACGTCGCTGGAGGCGAAGGCGGGAGATTCGACACCAAGAGTTTTGTGCTGGAACAACGAATGGATTTCGGAAACAACATTTTCACTTCGCTCAGTGGGCGCTATGACGACAACAAGGACAAGCAATTCAAGGATTACAAGACGTATCGAGGGACTTTGGCATGGGTCGTCAACGATGATTTGAGGTTGCACACCAGTGCTGGTACTGGCGTAAAAAATCCCCAGGTCTCGGAGTTGTACGGATGGAGCAGTGATTGGGTTGCAAACCCTGATCTCAAACCGGAAACAAGTAAAAGTTGGGATCTAGGGTTTGAATTTCACACTGGTGTATCCGACTTGACGGTTGATTTGACCTACTTTACAAACATAGTAACCAATTTGATAGGGTCTGATTGCGGAAGGGATTGCGGAGATGAAACTCGTGACTTAATTGACAACGATGGTGACGGAGAAACAGACGAACCGGATGAAAACAAACCCAACGTACAAAAATCAGTAAATAACCCTGGAGAGAGCACTATCAAGGGGTGGGAATTATCAATACTCGGGAATCTTGCCGACCGGTACGATGTGTCGGCGAGTGCAACATTCTTGCGAGGTTTCGGTGCAGACGGTAAAGAGCTAGTTAGAAGACCATCACAAATTTTGAGTCTGAATATCAACAGACAGTCCAATTTTTATGGTAATCCGGGGTCAATCAACTTGAACATTCAGCATGTTGGAAAGCAGCTCGACTCCACCACATGGCCGAATGTGGCCGATCTGCCTAAATATACGCTGGTCAATCTAGGTGCTAAACTCAATCTGAATCCAAATCTTGAATTGACCGGCAAGATAGACAATCTGTTCGACGAAAATTACAGTGAAATTTGGGGTTACAACAAACCCGGGCGAACAATTAATTTGGGATTGAGATACACCTTCTGATCAGAAAATGTTCATTCAGAGCACACAACGGTTTCTGAAGATTTGTTCTTCATTCAAACCAAAACTACTTTTCGCAGTCATCGCGACCGCCGCATTGTCGGTCGCGATGACTGAGATAGGTATGTCCGATCAACAACACACCGAAAAGCCAAAGAAAATCGTCTCAACCCACCTTTGCACAGATCAGTTGCTCCTACTTCTATCTGATTATGACCGAATTGCGTCGCTGAGCTTTTTTTCTCATAACCCCAGTATGTCTGCGATGTCTGACACAGCCAAAAACTTCCCGGTCAACCATGGCTTCGCTGAAGAAATAGTCGCGCTCGACCCAGATTTGATTCTTACGAGTACGTTTGGACATTTAAGCATTTTGTTGCTGAAAAAACTTGGATATCGCGTCAGTATCATTCCCGTTGCCAGCAACCTTAGTGACATCGCGACGAATATCCGCTTGGTTGCCGAGGCAATAGGGGAAGAGGAGCGGGGTGAGGCAATAGCTGTAAGTTTAACCAGTCGAATCGATGCAGTCAGCTTGCCAGATGTCACAATGCGTCCACTACTTGCCATATACAACCAGAATGGTTTCACCTTTGGGCAAGAAGCACTCATTACGCAATTAATCGAAACCGCTGGCTTTAGGAATTTGGGTGCCGAACTTGGGCTTGGAATCGCGCAGCATTTACCGCTTGAACTTCTACTCGTTCATCAGCCCGATGCATTGATGCTGGGCGACCGCAACACTTCAGCTGCGTTGGCGAATGAACTTCCTAATCATCCTTCCCTTCGCCGAAGGTACACAGACATTCCAAGAATCGATATGCAGAGTCATCTTTGGATTTGTGGTACGCCTTTTGTTGCAGATGCCCTCGATTATCTTGTTGAGCAAAGAATCAGGTTATCCCAGTAAATCAAATGAACCGATTATTTCAATTGGCGGACGCCAGATTCACTGTATTGCTGCTTTGCCTTTCGTTGGCAGTAGTGATCGGCTTTCTTGCGTCACTGTCGGTTGGACCTGTTGGCATCGGAACCCTGGCGGTATTGTCTTCGTTGTTTTCAGACAGTTCCGATGTTGCTGTGATCATAGCCCAGGAGATTCGACTACCGCGAGCCCTGCTGGGTGCCGCAATCGGAGCGACGCTGGGTATATCCGGTGCTGCTATGCAAGGATATGTTCGCAATCCACTCGCTGAACCCGGACTAATCGGCGTATCCGCGTCAGCCGCTTTGGGTGCCGTGCTGACCATCTATTTCGGCCTTTCAACGCTCTACATCTGGACGCTTCCTTTGGGGGGCATGGTTGGAGCGGCCATTGGAGTGGCAATCATGGTGGTCATAGCAGGTCGAGGAAGCTCAACCTTGACGCTCATATTGGCGGGCGTCGCAGTTTCGACCCTGGCTGGCGCTCTGACGTCGCTGGCATTGAATCTCGCTCCCAATCCGTTCGCCGCCGTTGAAATCATATTCTGGTTGCTTGGCTCACTTGCGAACAGAAGCATGGAGCATGTCTGGCTGGCAGGGCCCTTCATGCTGATTGGTATTGCCTTGGTGCTGACTGTCGGAAAGCCGCTGGACGCGCTGTCGCTCGGGGAAGATACAGCATCGACACTCGGTGTCAATGTCCGTGGGGTTCGCATGCGAATCATCGTTGGAGTCACCATGGCTGTCGGTGCTGCCACTGCCGTCGCTGGTGCCATCGGTTTTGTCGGTCTTGTTGTTCCACATCTTCTGCGCCCACTCGTCGGACACCGACCAAGCCTGCTTTTACCGACTAGCGCTCTAGGTGGTGCAGTGTTACTACTTTTTTCCGATGTGGCTGTCAGATTGCTCTCATTCGGTCCCGAACTCAAGCTTGGTGTATTCACCGCGCTTGTCGGCTCACCGTTCTTTCTATGGCTCGTTCTCAAATTGAGACATCAATATCTATGAGCATTCTCAGCGCACAACAATTGAACGTATCGATTTCCGGAAACAAAATCGTGTCTGACGCTTCGTTTTCGGTAAACAGTGGCGAAATCGTTGCATTGATCGGACCAAATGGGGCGGGAAAAACGACACTGCTGAAAGCGATTATGGGCTTGATCAAAGTCGAAAGTGGCAATATCTATTACGACAACATGGAGATCAAGTTCAACCAGCAGCACCAATTCGCCAGGTATATCGCCTATCTAGAGCAGAATAGCAGAAGTTACTGGGCCCTGAATGTTGAGAGTATTGTGATGCTGGGGAGATTGCCGCATCTTGGAAGATGGAAAAGACCTTCGGCCAACGATCGCCAATTTGTGGAAAAAGCAATGGAAGTCTGTGACGTTCTGCAGTTTGCCGACAGGGTGGTAACGACGCTATCCGGCGGTGAACAAGCTAGAGTGATGCTCGCCAGAACTCTGGCAACCAATCCGCATTTTCTACTTGCCGATGAACCCGTTGCAGGCCTTGACCCAGCGCATCAACTGGATGTGATGGAGAAGTTGCGAGATCTGGCCGATGGTGGAGCTGGAATTGTTGTCGTAATGCATGACCTCACACTGGCGTCCAGATATTGTGATCGGATGACACTGCTTTTCGAAGGACGCGTAACTGCTGACGGATCTTCCGAGATCGTTCTTTCTGAGCAACACCTTGCCACGGCTTATGGCATTAAGGCTGTCTATCACGACTCTGACCACGGAAAGTTTGTAATACCCATCCGACGATTGAAGGGATGAAATGATCCGAAAGCATCCATTTAGATTCCTGTTTTCTGTAGTCGGTTCTTTTTTCGTTCACGTCGCTGCAGTATTTGCAATGCTGATGGCAGTTCCGGAAATTTCTCCGACTGAACTTTTCCGCCCCATCAGTGTCTCTCTTGTTCCAGAATCCAGCATACTGGGAACAGGCATACAGTTGGAAGAGCAGACCGTCGATATGGGATCAGAAATTCCATCAAACATTGCAACATCAACCTCTCCTGCTGAACAGACGACCGAATCTGCGGAGGCTCACAGCCGGAACGAATTTATTGAAAATGATGTTCAGGTCTCACCTGAATTCGAGAACGAATTTGATACTGAACCATTGGAGATTGTGGATTCGAAGTTAGAAACTGTCCCAGAGCCAGTAAAAATTGAAACAATGCGTACCTCTTTGCCGGAACAGACAGAACTATCGGCCAAGATCAACGAATCTACAAAAGGTCGATCGTCGAACAACGCCCTTGAAACAGAGAAAATACAGGGGCTAGCGAACTTTGAAGAGCGAATTGTAAAAGTTCAAGATTCACAGGAACTGGCACCGACCTTGTTGGAAGAGCGAATCATGATTGAACCGGAAATTGCGAATGACCCGCCAGTAGAATTCGCTGACAGTGCCGAAGTTGCATCCGACTTGGCTCACGCGCAAGACACAACCAGCAATGATTTGCAGATGAGATTTTTCGATGAAGAATCATCAAACATTAGCGCGACGTTAGTTCTGCGTCAAACTAAAGCTTCGCCTGAACGCGCTGAAACTGATAACGAATATGAGATGATTGCCCGGGTATTCCCCAACGCGATCCTGGACATGGCTGATAGCCAATTCATCCCGCCCAGAATGGACAATGTTAACGAAGTGCCAGAGGCTCCATTTAAGGATGTCCTGATCGCACCAAGAACTGCAATAATCGTAGCAACCATCGAAAAAAATCAGTCGACAGAAATCCAACGCAACGGTACCGATATCGAATCCGAATTGATTGCTCGTATATTTCCTGAAGCAATGCAAGATGTGATTGATGAACGTCCGGCTTCTGTAAACATCGCTAAAACAATGAACAACCAGGAAATCCAGTCTATCGAAACACAAACGTTAGAAACAGATTTACTAGTTGTCGAATCGGATGATCCGACCCACCCGTCTAAACCTGCGACTTTAATTGCCACTACCGACGTTGAACAGGAATCCATTGCGTGGAGTTTCCCCAACGCTATAACGGATGTGATCAATGAACATGTGACCGCTTCGAATCTCGTCAAATCGACGGACAGCCAGGTTACATTGAGCCGATCTAACCAAACGCAGCCGACAGAATCTGAAATGGCAGTAGTTGAGTACGTAGCCGAATATCAGTTGAACGAATCCTTGCCTCGACGATCTGCCACTGACGTTGAACAAGCATTGATCGCGCGGGTTTTCCCCAATTCCATTCAGGATGTGGTTGAGCACTACCCTACTCCAGAGGAAGTTCACACAACGATTGACGTTCCTGAAATTCAACCAGTTGCAGAACATACACAACAAACGAATCTGGCGATCGTTGAACCCACTGAAAAGAGGACAGTAGTTGATCTGGCAGACGAAGTTGAAGTCCGAATTGCTTATTCTGAATTTGACGAGTCCAGCATCTTGGAGAATGTCACAAGCAAATTCGAGCTATCGGAAAATTTTGAATCGAAGGTGGCGTCGATTGCCGAAATCGCGTCCCTCCAAATAGTTGACGAAAATCCAGCCGAAATTGAAGAATCGTCATCTTCCAGACAGGTTACCCCTCAGAATGATCTTCCTCAAGAAATAGAACCCGTGGACTCGCAGCCGACGCTTGCGAAGAAGCATGTTACAAAGACAGAAACCGTCGAACCAGAATTGTCCGAAAAATCAACCCTTGAACGTACGCAGTATTCGGATGAACCTTCGATAACAGACAATGCCGCAATTTCGCAAATAACACAGATCGCAGCAATTCAATCTGAATCCGAAGCTGCCGGTTCAATGGAAGATACCGACGTTGCACCTCAATTTGGTGTTCCAGGTTTATCGAATCCAGCTCCCAAATACCCGTATCTGGCAAGGGCAAACAACGAAGAAGGTCAGGTAGTTCTTAGCGTTTATGTTGACTCGCACGGAAATGCGCAGAAAGTCGACACACACAAATCAAGTGGCTTTCGACGATTGGACAAGGCCGCAAAAAAAGCGGTCCAAAAATGGAAGTTTTTACCAGCGCGTACTGCTGGTGTAGTATCGGATGGAATCGCTTTGGTACCGGTCACTTTTGTGCTGACAAACTGAAGCTATGAAACTCTCCTCTGACAAATTCCAACAAGTCAGGAAAAGATAAGGAATATAAGCAAATTACGCAACTGTCAAATCAGGTGATGCAAGTGATGCTCAACCCAAGTAGCATGGGAATTACATCTCGGCATCGGCAATCAGAGAGTCGATTTCAAGAGCGTCTTCAAGACCGTCAGCGACACCGTCAAGATATTGTTCGACTTTCGATTCGTAGTGAAGTTCTGAAGCCGAACCCTTACGAATGCTATCCAGCCAGTTTTTTCTGAACTCGTCGCTGGAGAATATTCCATGAAGATAGCATCCGGCGATTCTTCCGTCGATACTGATTGCACCATCAGCGACATCCCCGATACGCGCAAACGGTCGCACCGTATCTGGACCATGCGTCTTGCCGATATGAATCTCATAGCCTTCAATTGGCGTATCAGTTACCGTGCAAACACCCTTTACCGGTCGCACTGACTTCTTTCCTTGCATGTCTGTTTCAATATCCAGCAATCCAAGACCCAGCGATTCACCTGGTGCACCGTCAAGTCCCTCAGGGTCTCGCACACGCCGGCCAATCATCTGATACCCGCCACACATTCCGAGGACCCATCCACCATTGCGCGCATGAGCAATAATGTCATGATCCCAGCCTTGCGAGCGCAGGAACTCAAGATCTCCAACCGTTGACTTTGTTCCCGGTAGAATCATGACATCGGCATCCAGAGGCAGCGGTGTGCCAGGTGGGATAAACTCGAATTGAACGTTCGGTTCAAGTCTCAGAGGATCAAAATCATCAGAATTGGCGATTCTGGATAGCATTGGCACGACGATTTTGAGCGGTTTCCGGGGATTGGCATCGTCGTGTGCGTCGATCGGGTCCAGAACAACCGCGTCCTCCTGCGGAAGTCGGCGTGCGTCGTCGAGCCAGGGAATGACTCCTCGACATGGCCAACCGGTACGCTGTTCAATTTCCCTTACGCCATCATCAAACAATCTCACGTCCCCCCGAAAACGATTGATCATGAAACTTCGTATCATGGCTGAATCATCCGGGTCCAGAACTGCTTGGGTACCAACCACCGAAGCGATCACACCGCCGCGATCGATATCCGCAAGCAATGAAACTGGAACTCCCGCGTAACGCGCAAATCCCATGTTGGCAATATCCCGCTTGCGAAGATTGGTTTCCGCCGCACTACCGGCACCTTCTACAATCACAAAGTCATACGAATCAGTCAATTTCTCAAAACTTTGCATGACTGGTGTCAGAAGTTGAATCCGGCTCGACATGTAGTCAGCTGCCTCAAGCGTGGAAATCACCTGGCCTTGGACAACGACCTGTGAAGTACGATCCGATTGCGGTTTCAGAAGAACCGGATTCATATCCACAGTCGGAATAACCCCTGCAGCTCTCGCCTGCAATGCTTGTGCCCTGCCGATTTCGCCGCCATCGGGACATGCTGCGGCATTATTGGACATGTTTTGTGGTTTAAATGGCGCTACTGCGATTCCTCGGCGTCTGATCACCCTACACAAGCCTGCAACAATGATCGACTTGCCCACATCGGAACCGGTTCCTTGAATCATTAAAACTCTATTTCTCATGATCCAGAACTTGATTTTAAACTTAGCGGAGACCGAACGGAAATTCGGTCACAGGAAAAGACCGGTGCATCCGATCAATACGTATAGATATGCTTTCGCCAATTGGATTTGAGACTACGAAAACCGACCCCAATGACAGATGCGGCTAAACTTCGAGTCCCTTCGCGATTTCTGCTCAGACGGGTACGACAATAAGCGACGAACTACGACGATGTTGAAACCTTGCGATTCACAAGGTAGCGGTATCAGTTACTTTCAACCTGATAAACGGTCTCGGACTTTCTTTTTTTCATCGAACACTCACCATTCTTCTCCATCCCTGAACACACGCCGTACAAATGAAGTGAATGATCGTGAAGTACAAAACCAAGCGAATCCGCGACGACATCCTGACGCCTTTCAATTTCGTCGTCAACAAATTCGTAAACGTCACCGCATTCGACACAGACCATGTGATCGTGATGCTGCTCGTTGTTCAACTCATAATATGCCTTGCTGTCTTCACCGAATCGATGCTTCAGCACCAAGCCGTTTTGTTCGAATTGGGTGAGAACCCGATAGACTGTTGCGAGTCCAACCTCTTCGTTTGATTCTCGCAACGAATCGTAGATCTCTTCTGCGCCCATATGGCGGGTTCGGGATTTTTCCAAGACTTCAAGTATCAGCAACCTGGGATGTGTCGTACGCAACCCTGTTTTAGCCAGACTTGTTTCTTTAGGGCTTTTCACACCTTCTCTCCTCTTTTAGAAGACACTTGCAATTTAATATTGTAGACTATCGCAGTCTCAGTTTTGGCGTAGTTGGATTCCCACAGCAGTTCTGCTATGTTTTGACCTGTTTTCGTTGCCGAATTGAGTCCTATCCCTACCATACGACCATTGAAGTTTTAACGGCAGATGCTCCGCGAGGCGTGAGTTGACAGTGCCGATGATTCAGATGGAGACAAGTTCACCAACCGGGTTGAAGCGGACCAGCGCAAGCAAATTCAAATGGAAAGGGAATTACAAAGATACGTTGACATGAGGCATCGGACTCCCTACATTCCAAGGTGTTAGGGGAGACGAGAAACGGCACGAAAAGCACCCGGAAAAGCCCACCGCGAGGGCGTCACCTTGGTCCAACTCATGGACATGTTCCCGGACGAGGAAGTCGCTACCGAGTGGTTCGAGGCCATCATCTGGCCGAACGGACGCCATTGCCCGAAGTGCGGATCGGAGCGCACCCGCGAGGCTTCCCACAAGTACATGCCCTACTGGTGCACGGACTACCGTTCCTACTTCTCGGTCAAGACTGGCACCGCAATGCAGGCGTCGAAAATCCCGCTCCGCAAGTGGGCCATCGCGATCTACCTGTGCCTGACCAGCCTCAAGAGCGTCTCCAGCATGAAGCTCCAGCGCGACATCGGCGTCTCGCAGCCTACGGCGTGGTTAATGTTGCACCGGATCAGGGAGGCATGGGCCGGTGATGATGATGACCAGCTCGACGGGCCGGCCGAGGTTGACGAGACCTACATCGGCGGCAAACGCAAGAACATGTCGCTCTCCAAGCGGAAAGAGCTGGCGGGTACGGGCCGCGGCGTGGTCGGCAAGACCACCGTGATCGGTGTGAAGGATCGCGACAGCGGTGAGGTCCGCGCCGAGGTGATCGAGAACACGGACGGCGAGACCCTCAAGGGCTTCGTCCGCGAGCACGTCGAGCCGGGGGCCACCCTCTACACGGACGAGGCGAGAGCCTACAAGGGGATGCCCGAGTTCGATCACGAGGCGGTCAATCACAGCGTCGGCGAGTACGTCGACGGGATGGCGCACATCAACGGGATCGAGAGCTTCTGGAGCATATTGAAGCGGGCGCACAAGGGCACGTTCCACAAGATCAGCCCGAAGCATCTTGACCGCTACGTCCATGAGTTCGCCGGCAAGCACAACATCCGGGACTCAGGGACGCTTGCGCAGATGCGGAGCACCGTCGGCCGGCCGGACCTAGAGGCTTCACGCTGCGGAAAAGGGCGCGACCAGCGCTTCCGGCGTCGCGCCCTTCAGGTCCACCTTCGGGTCCAGCTTGGGGCGGTACGGCATCAGTCGATCACTCCTCAAACATGTGGCCGTGGCCCATCTCGCGCAGGGATTGCTGGATGCGATTGAGCTGTTGGGTAGCTTCGCCGAGGTCCTGCAAAGCGTTCACCATTTCTGCTGGATTGAGCGTAAGCATCCGGCAAAGGCCCCCCGGCGTCGTTGGGAGAGTACGGTGGTGGTGACGGGACACGTGGCGAACACGGAGCAGCCGGGCCGGAAACTTCGGAGACGCACGCGATCCGACACGAATCATTGGAGTTCGACATAGCCTGCTGCCCGATCGACCCGGGCGGACGGGCTTGGGCCGGCCTACCCTGAGTCCGTCAGCGCGATCACACTGCGACGGAGAGACTGCAGGAGTTCATCGAGCGCGCTTCGATCCCCGGGCCCGTACTTAAGGCCCATCGCAACGGTGACCACAAATCGTGCCAACTGGGCGGGCGTTTGGCCGGAGCGGGCGATGGTATCGGCGTAAGGCTCCAGCGGTTCGGCAGTCAGCGCCACTTGACGGGCGTGGGCCTCCCTGATCGCCGCCTTGCCCGCCTGGTTGTGACCGCTAATCAGGTCCTCCGGGTCGCCTGCCTCCTGCAACATCTCGAAGGACTTCACCACCGTCTCCCCGAAATAGACGTCGAGCCGTTCGCCCAAGGTACCGCAACTGCCGAGCCGCGCCCGGATCGCCGCCAGCGACGCCTCCGAGACGTGGCGGATGCACGCCACGATGATCCCATCCTTGCCGCCGAAGGATGCGTAGATGGTTTGGCGCGACACCCCGGCCGCCTCGGCAATATCCGCCATGGTCGTCTTCTTCGCGCCATGGCAGATAAAGATGCCGATCGCGGCCTCGACGATCCGCGCTTCCGTCTCGGTGAGGGGGATGCGACGCAAGCTGCTCATCCAACGGGAGATATATCAGGATTCACGACTTGACAAGATGTGGTGACTTGTAAGATATACTATACATAACGTCACAATCTGTCTATATGTAAGGAGACGTCATGACCCGGACCGTTCTCATCACCGGATGCTCCAGCGGGTTCGGCAGGCTGAGCGTCCAGACCTTCCTCAGAGCGGAATGGAACGTCGTGGCCAGCATGCGCGCACCGGAAAAGGCGCCTGAGCGGCCGTGCTCCCGACGACCCGATGGGCCGGTTCGCCAGACTATGTGAGATGTCAAAGCCCCGCTCCCTCGTCAAATGGGGTGTCCCAGCCGCCGTCCTGATTGTCCTGATTGTCGCGGTGACGGGCACGCTCGCCACCCGCAAGACCTTCCTTGTCGAGATATGGATCCCCGCCCCGCCCGAGGCTGTGTGGGAGGTTCTGATCGACACGCGGGCCTACCCGCAGTGGAACCCGGTCTTCGTTGGGGTCAACGGCGCCTATGCGGAGGGGGAGACGGTGCTGAACAGGGTCCGCGAGCCAAGCGGCGCCATCCTGGAAATGACCGCGACGGTGGAGACCCTTCTCCCGAGTGCGGAGCTGCGCCAATCTGGGGGCATCCCCGGCATTTTGACCTTCGACCATCGCTGGCTTCTGGAGCCCGTGGAGGGTGGGACAAGGGTCATCCAGCACGAGGTGGACCGCGGCATCGGTCTCTGGTTCTGGAGCTCGGACTGGATCGAGCCCGCCTATGCGGCCGCCAACGCAGCGTTGGCAGAGAGGGTGCGATCAGTGATGGCGAAGCCGGGCAACTGAGCTTCCGCATCTCGTCGAAGGACTTGTTGCCACCGCCAAGGTGGCGCGCCGGTCGCTCACTTCAGTCAATTCTGCAGCCTGTCATGCGGCTGTCGAAGCGGTCGTGACGAACCTGACCTTCCGGCAGCTATGCAGCGAGGGCCTGCTGCCGTTCGGCCTTCCAGTGCCAGGGGAGGAGTTCGTGCAGTCGGGTCTGCGGCTGCTCGGCGATGCGATCGAGGACGTCGGCGAGCCAAGCCTGGGGGTCGACGTCGTTGAGCTTCTCGGTGCCGATGTAGGTAACGTTTTAATTTTCCCCAAAAGTTACGGAGTAAATTCCTGTACCATTCACCACGGTACTACCTGACCAACCATCATATGTTATATCTTTATTGATGAACTTGGACAGATTCGCTTTGACCGAAGTGCGTAGCACGAAGGGAAAAGCGAATCTGTCGGCGATGAAATCCTCACTTCATCTTAACCGATTCATGAAGTCGAAAGACCCATTGAAGCAAGGCAGGCAATCGGGAGCAACCTTAAATTCCAGCACCCTGGAGTGCCTAGTGGGGACCTGTGCCCCGATTGTCAGCCGCGATGGAAGCCCGGTAGGTAGTTTGTGCCTCGAGCACCGGTACAGGAGTTGGTTCATGCATCGTGGCAGCCGAGCTGTAAGGTCGATTGGCTCTCGTCTACATTGGACAGGAGAACCACAATGAGTGACTATGATTATTTCGTCGGTATTGACTGGGGACGGGAGAGACATCATGTCTGTCTGGTCGACCATCACGGACAGAAACTGGCCGAGCACAGTTTCAAACATGGCGGCATGGGGCTGAACAGCCTGGCCGAGTGGATCAGCGACGAAACCAGCAACAGCAACATTGCGATCGCCATCGAGGTGCCTCACGGACCGGTGGTGGAAACCCTGATGGAGCGCGACTTCAAGGTGTATTCGATCAACCCCAGGCAACTGGACCGGTTCCGCGACCGCGTCTCACCGGCCGGTGTCAAGGATGATCGTCTCGATGCCTACGTGCTGGCAACAAGCCTGCGCACCGATGGCCACCGCTTCCGCTATCTGAGGCCCACCTCGGCCGCCATCGTTGAGCTGCGAGAACTGAGCCGGACCACAGAGCATCTGACCGCCGACCGGGTGCGGCTGGTCAACCGGATCCGCCAACTGCTGTGGCGCTATTATCCGCAGTTCCTTGAGCTGGAAAAGGATCTATCCAAGCTGTGGGTGCGCGAGCTGTGGCAACGCGCACCGACACCGAAACACGCCCGGCGCCTGCGCAAAACCACCGTCGACAAACTGCTCAGACAACATCGGGTGCGTCGCATCAGTGCCGATGAGACGCTCAAGATACTGAGATCACCGCCAATGGCGCTCGCCCCCGGCACCGCGGAAGCCATCTGCACCAGTCTCAGGCTGGCCTTCGATCAACTCGCGCTCAATGAGTGCCAGACCCGCCAGGTCAATGCCGGCATCGATGAACTGATCCGCCAACTCAGCGATCCTGAAGACAACGAATCGGCCATACACTGGCAGCGTGACGTGGCCATCCTGTCCTCCATTCCAGGGGTCGGACGAGTTGTCCTCGCCACGCTGCTGGCCGAAGCCTCAGAACCGTTGAAACGGCGCGATCTGAAAGCCCTGCGATGCCTGTGCGGAGTCGCGCCGGTCACCCGAAGATCCGGAAAGTCCAACTTCATCGTCAAACGAACCGCCTGCAACCACAGGCTGCGCAATGCCATCTACCACTGGGCTCTGATCGCCATGCAACACGATCAGATCAGCAAGGCCAAATATAACACACTGCGGGCACGCGGCCACGGTCATGCCCGAGCGTTGCGCACGGTCGGTGATCGACTGCTTGGCGTCGCTTGCACGATGTTGGAAAACCAAAGCGAGTTCAATCGCAATCAAATACAGCACCGGGAGGCTGCCTGAGCGGTCCAATCGCTCCAATTCAATGTGATGGAACATCTGATCGACACAAAAAATCTTCAATTGTGGGTACGAATCCACCGATTTTTTGCTTTACAAATGGTAGGTAGTCCCCACTTTTGGTTGACCGGTGATCAGCCGGGATTATAGATCGAAACCTCCTTTTTTGTTTGGGCGGTCGCCCGCGTCTTTTTTTCGGCACTGCGTTCCGACGCGGGTCGGTATGTGCTCTGAGCCGGTAGCTGGCGCCTTCGATCTGGATGACGATGGCGTGATGCAGCAGGCGGTCGAGCCCGGCGCGCTCAGGCGCGCGAAACAGCCGACGCCACCTGATCACCTGATTGGCGTTGAGGTTGTAGCGTTGCGCCACCATCGGCACCGAGACACCCGGCTCGTGGGTCTTCGCCACGATCTGCCGCTTCTGCGCCTCGCTCCACCGCCGGCGACGACGACCAACCGATCCGCCGCCCTCCGCGCCCGACTCGTCCTCAGAAACCGACATCGGCTAAGTGTTCACTTGCAAATAGGTGGACACCTACGTAGCGCCCACTACCCGAGCGCTCACCCTGCCAGAGCTCACGCAACGGGAACAGGCGGCCTTCGCCGGATGGTTACGATTGAGCGTCACCTCCACATTTTTTCGGTTGCTTCGATAGACGACTGTCTCGGTCCATTTGAAGCAGAACAGCCCCTCGTTTTCAGTGGCCTGGACCGTAGCGGGTTCTGATGAAAGCTGCGCTTGAAGGGTGCTCAGCCCCTCGGACAAGGAATGAATGCGCTTCTTCAGGCAAACGACCCTCTTCTTCACCTGGCTGAATTCGAGAAGCGTCTCGGCGGCTGTGGCGTCCATCTCTTCATTCGTCATCGCTTCAGTTCTCCAGTGAGTTGACTCTGCGCCCGCGGGCCTTCGGGGGTAGTACGCCTAACTTGTAAAATCGCGCCTCTAGGTGCCTCACCTCATTCTGCTGGCGGCCCATCGCTCAATCTGAGCCAGCGTCATTCCCGTCTCCTGTTCGATCTTCTTCGTGTAACTGACTGAGGTTGCCTTCACCTTGGGAGTGCCGAACGGGTCATGCTCTTTGCCCTTAAGCATGCGGGCTGCTTGGAAGAAGTTGCGGTAACTGCGGTGACCGGCCGCCTTGATACCGTTGGCAATGGAGTATGAGTCGGATATGAGAGGTTTCATTGGCTCAATCCCGGCTATTCGGGCTCCTTTCTTCCGTCAGGCATCAGTCGATCACGCCCCACTCACGGAGGCGTTGCTGCATTTGGCCAATCCGTGCCTCAGCATCCTTGAGATCATCGAAGAGCCGCACCAGATCATCGTATGACGGCCAACCTTCGGCACTCGGGGTTGCCCCCTTCACTTGGTATCGATCCGTGGACAGCTTTCCCAGTATCTCCTGCGCACCGACTACCTCTCGCAGGTACTTGTCAGCCTTGGCCTTTAGGCATGACCGGCGCTGGCGCTGCTCGGCCAGCTCGTCAATGGTCTCTTGCTTGATGTTCCGAACTTCCTCGTCAGTCATAGTTTCTCCTTTGCGTCAGGTTGACACCGCGCCCACGGGCGCGCCTCACTCTGCGCCCCCTTCCTGGACGCGCTCCTTAGAGAAGCCCTCGGCGATCAGGCAGTTTTCCTTGTACTCAAGGCGGTCCATGTCCTTTATCGCCCCGCCTTGAATCACCTCAGCCGCGTGCATCTCGCACCCGGCGATGATCTTCCTCTGATCCTCTGCCGGTAAAGTCGGATTTACCCAAACTGTTGTGGAGCGATTAGACATCCATTCTGCGAAAAAATAGAGGCCCGTGCCGATGCCACTTACTACAACAGCGAAAATAAAAGTAGCAAAAATCTGCGGAAGGAAATCAGTGGGTGTTCGGCCTACTGCGGCGATGATCCCGGCCTTGCGATTCCAAATAACTGGGGCGATAAGAGCCGGGACCACCACCACCGTGGTCAGTCCCCACCATGTCCAAGCGGACCACTCGGGCCACATCACGACGATCCCTTGGCCATAGCCGAATCCGCCGATCCCGAAGATGGTCCAGAATCTCCGCATACGTCCATCATGCGGACTCCCCGGCCCGCGTCAACGTATCTTTGTAATCCCCAATGGAAAATAACGCTGCCGTTGAGGCGCCGACTTTTTGGAAGCCTGCAAAGTGGGATGTTTAGATTTCTTTTTTCCGGGTCAAAGACTTACTCACCCGAAGCAGATCGGAGAGATTCAAGATGGCATGACCATTTCCCAAAAAAATGCCGCCACCATGCATGCTCAGACAGCGAATTATTCAAGAAAAGCGTAAGCTTCTTCAAATTTCAGTGCAAATTGGGCGACATCGACATTGTATCAATGCAGGATGTCGTTGCTCTGAACCTGGATTCCTCCAAAGAGTTCGGAACGGAACACACCGTCAAGCTCGGGCCTGACGGCTGGCATATTGCGACACTCAAGTTAGCTTCAAGCGATCGCGGATTTCTCGTCATGGCGCAGACAAATAGTGGCAAAGGTGATCGCCTGAAGCCGGATGAGATAGTGATCTGGTTACCTGTCTCACACATCAAGGAAATCGTCCGGAACCGCGTGGATGATCGCTCCGGCTCGACAAGTCTAATTGTCGGTAAAGTAACCCCGGAATTTAGCTTGGTCCACCCGAACTTTGAATTCACTGGCAAGTACTGAGCATCAGCGACGGAAAGGAATCTCCCGGCTTTGTCCCATTTTTTAGGATTTTCGGATTCAACGCAAAAAAAATCACCCATTGCAAATACGCATGGTTTACATGAGGATCTTCTGACATGGAGAGAACAGGTTAGAACATAGTATCTAATTTTGCAGCTTTCTCATCAGTCTCGGTAGCGAAATTATTGTCACGTTATTACCTATTGGAAATTCATCTTCACCCCCATACACAACGTACTTTCCGGATACTCCAATTTCCTCACAAGTCCGATTGAAATGCTTGCCTATTCTTGGAGCCGTTCCGTATTTGATTTCGACCGCTAAAATCTCATCGGACGACAGCCGAATGATCAAGTCAATTTCCGCGCCCGCTGCCGTTCTGTAATAAAAGGATTCAGCATGGCGTGGTAATACAGAGCAGATATTCTCGATCACAAAACCTTCCCAGCTTTTGCTCAGTACAGGGTTGGATAGCAGAGCGTCGTGATTATTAATGCCTAACAGTCGATGCAGGATTCCACTGTCACGTACATAGTAGCGTGGTGATTTAACCAGTCGTTTCCTGACATTGGCATACCACGGTTCCAAGCGCCTGACGAGCAAGAGTCCGACAAGCACATCGAGATAGTGATTGACTGTCTTGCCGTCAATTTCGAGATTGTTGCCCAACTTCGAAGAATTGACAGGTTCTCCCTGCAAGTGAGCCAGCATTGTCCACAAACGCCGTAATCTGTCCGCGGGTACGTGAAAACCCATTTGCGGAACATCACGCTCAAGATAGGTACGGATCAAATCTTCCAGCCAATTCATACTCAGACTGACATCCTCAGCCAGATAACTGTCAGGAAATCCACCTCTCAGCCACAACTTTCGCAGATGGTTTCTGCCCTCTTCGATTTCCAGTGCGTTCAATCCGCTTAATTCAAGATAGCTGATTCGACCTGCCAGACTTTCAGATGATTGACGAAGCAAATCCATTGACGCAGACCCGAGCAGCAGATATTGCGCTGACTTCCGACCCTGTTCCCTGTTTTTGTCGATAAGACCACGCAACACAGTAAACAGCTCAGGAGCGCGTTGGATTTCATCCAATATTGTCAGTTCTTCGCTGTGACTTTCCAAATATGCAGTGGAATCACTCAATTTAAGCAGATCTTCGGGGGATTCCAGATCAAGATAGTTTGAGTTCTGGCTCTGAGCGATGGATTTGGCAAGCGTTGTCTTGCCGACCTGACGAGCACCATGAAGCACTACTGCAGGCGTCTGCGCAATGGTTTTTAGTAGTCTACTCGTAATCCATCGTTGCAACATACCTTGTATTTTAGGATTTATTATCCGAATATACGAGGTTTCATGTCATCTAATGCTGCCTCTAATTCGAAAATTATCGTATAGCTGCATGTTCGAATTACCAAATATACAAATCAGTCAAGTCAGCATTGAGACACGAATGGGCAAGCAATCTATAGCGAAATAGGTGATAGCAGTCTGCCTTATTCGGCGGAATATTCCACTCCATCAAAGCGTAAGATTGTGTTGTAGTCGCATACAAGATCGTGCCATTGGTTCGATTTGGTGGGCAGAATACCCAAACGTTTACAACCTTGCGGAACGCGATGAGAGATAGTTAATCCGCTAATATCGCAAGACAATTCACCCCATCTCCACCAATAGCCACAAGATATATATTCGATTGTGCTGTCACCGTTCAGGTCGAATTTCATGACTTTTTTCAAATTTTCGTCAATGTTAATGCCCTTGAACATCGATGAGATACTACCCAACAAGTCATTTTCTGTGCTGCCTTCTAAATTTCTGTCTATATCTTCTTCCCAACCTGGTTGAAATTCACGTGAATGAACTTCTTTCATCGCTTGCAAATAAGGTGGTTCTGACCACCGTAAAATCGACAATTCTTTTCCATTAAATTCGTAAATGAATGTTTTTCTATCAAGTACCGTATTGCTCGGACCTTCACTGAATCTGTCGAGAGCAATCAATGTCTTGTCATTTTCTTGTAATAATTCGGGACCAGAAAAGTCGTATTGCTGTGGAAATCGGAGAATTTTTAGCCCACCAAATTTGTCCAGCGTGACAAGACGATATTCCGATGGACAACAGGCACCGCTGATCTGTCTAATGATTACTTCGCTAATTCCATCGTTATCTAGGTCTACAACATGGTCATCAACTAGATGCAAACCGAGCAAGCAATACGTCTTCTGAAGATCTTCTGGAGATAGCGAAATATCGCTGAATTCAAAAGCCAATAAATTCCCAGAACGAGACCGCCTTCGAAAAGATTGATGTGAAAGATTCCAATTTTTATCTATCTGCTGCTCATCGAGTATTCTTGCATATCGAAGGATAGCGTTCGCATCGGTTGGGCATTCATAACTGAACTCAGAATACCACGCTTGCATAACAACACAGCTACTACACGAATCAATATCATTAAAATCATTCGTGTCGCCACCCAGAACTAGTTTGTCACTTTGTGCATGAGCATTGCCAAACGCAAGGCCAAGGGTCAAAAGAATTAACATCAAAGGTTTCATTGGTTAGGCTCAAATCAGTTTTTGTCAGAATGTCTCCATATAAATTCTCAGTATGAACATTAGATTAGG
The DNA here is from genome assembly GCA_951813075.1 of Arenicellales bacterium. Taxonomy (GTDB): domain Bacteria; phylum Pseudomonadota; class Gammaproteobacteria; order Arenicellales; family JAJDZL01; genus JAJDZL01. The sequence goes on from OX638343.1 coordinate 1,783,369, forward strand.
ATTTGGAAAGATTCTTTATTTTTACATTCATGATAAAGAATCAGAAAGCCATTCCGACAGGATAGTGTGTGGCGGTGTAAACGTCGTCACTGGTTTAGGCTAGGCAGATCCTCATCCTACAGTGCGCACGTCCAAAATTAAATTTCCGGATGCAATGGTGAAACACTGTATCGGCAAATTTATAGTAATTATATGATTTGCCTATTTGTGATCGCTCATGAATCTGGTTTTGGGTACGTTGGAGATTTCGGCGATTGACGGAAATTTTACGCACGCCTTGATATGTCCGGAATGTCACCCGCCAATCCGCAAGCCAATCTGATGATGGCTTCTTTCGCAATTCTGGTTTGATTGGTCAGACTTAAACCCAATCCGAGCAGCGAACGCAGCTGTTCTGATGAATTCCGAAATCCCCAGTCAAATCCGTCCATAAGACTGATTGTCGGTGAATTCACAGACTTTCTCCATCGTTCGTATCGTCTCAAGCACTGATAGTTCCACGGGTCGCTACCCTTTTCGGCAAATGGCTTCATGACCTCAAACAATGCTGCCGCATCCATAAGCCCCAGGTTTGCACCCATACCCGCCAGCGGATGAATCACATGCGCTGCATCACCAATCAACACTGCACGATCTTTGAAATAAGAGTCCGTGCGCAGTTTTCTCAAGTCGAATGACGCTCTGTGACTGAGCATACGAAACTCGCCCAGCCGAAAGTCGAATGCCTGAGCCAATTCTCGTTCAAATGCTTCCTCCTCCATAGCTTCAAGTTCCAGAGCGCGCTCGGTGACGCAACTCCAGACAATGGAGAAACTTCCATCAGGCAACGGAAGGAATGCCAATGGACCGGTTGGCAGAAATTTCTGGTAAGATACGCCATTCGTCGATTCGGTGGCTTGCACTTGCGCAACAATTCCGCGCTGTCCGTAACTTTTCTGATTGGCGATTTGAATTCCAGCCAATTGTCTCACCATGGAGTCACCGCCATCCGCACCGACAACAAGATAACAGCTTGATCGGCTTGGTTGTTCCGTAGCTATCCACACAATATCGGATTCGCACTCGACTGAACACAATTTCTCCCCTGTCATCAACTGGATGTTCGATTTTTGCTCGATCGTCTCCAGCAGCGAAACTGTGAGAACATTATTCTCGACTATGTAGCCGAGTTCGCTCTCACCAATATCTTCAGCCCGAAATTCAATGCTGCTGCCGTTGGAATCCCAAACCCTGATTTCGTGAAACGATGCAGCACGTTTCGCTGCAATTTTCTCCCACACCCCCAAGGCATCAAGAAAAGCCTGCGATCCCAGGTTGATGGAATTGACTCGGATATCGTAGGAGTCAGGATCGTAAACTGGCGATTCGCCCGCTTCCAGAACAAGTATCCGCAAACCGGAATCCTTCATAGCACACGCAAAAGCGAGACCGGCAATGCCCCCACCAACAACGATGATGTCGTAATCAGGATTGTTCACGCACTCTCCTCATATTTTGAATCCTGTCCCATGCTTGGCGGCGACAGACGATGCAGTCCCATTGTGCGCATAAGAAGCATTCGTTTGATTGGTGCAATCGCTTGAATTACATCCAGACCGATGTTTCTCAACCGCGATTGACTTGAACTGTCATTTGCAAATATGCGAATCAATCCATCGGTAAAACTCCCAACGGCAAGACTTTCACGTTTTCGTCGATTCTGGTACTCCTCAAGTGCATCGTAACAGCCAATGTCCCAGCCTCGATCGCGGTATCGCGCCAGTATCTCAACCAGTTCGGTAGTCTCGCGCAGTGCAAGGTTGAATCCTTGTCCCGCCACCGGATGAAAGGTGTGCATGGCGTTTCCAATAACCACAACCCTTGGACGGATAAATTCTTTCAGCATACTGTACCTGAGCGGATAGACTTGACGCTCGCCTGCAAGTTCGACGAATTTTCCGACTCTGTCGGAAAATATTTCCTGTAGCGCTTCGAGGAATTGTTCCGACGTTACTACCTTCAATCGCTCTGATTCCTTCGGCTCCAATGTCCAAACTACCGAATAGCCGCAATCTCCTGTCGGAAGCAACGCCAAGGGGCCGGTACGGACAAAATGTTCGTACGCTGTTTGGCGGTTCGGCCGATCGGTTTCCACCCGGCAAACCAAGGCGCAGCTATCGTAATCTCTTCGCCGGTCTGAAAATCCGAGCCTGTCAGCCAAGCCGGATTTACCCCCGTCCGCAATCACCAGAATCTTGGCATTTAGTGCCTGCGTTGATTCCTCATTCCTTGATACAACGTTGCAGGAGACGAGACTATCATCGATTGTCAATTCAGTCAGTTCGGCGGGGCTGAAAATCGACACTGATTCAGACTCGTCCAGACATCGATATAACTGCTCGTGGATGACTCGGGCTTCGATATTCCAACCGAGTTCATCGTAACCGACATCGGACGCTCGCAACTGTACCAGACCCTTCATACTGCTATCGGTCACTTCGGTTTGCCGGATCGCGGTGATATCGTCCACTGGTAAGTGTTCCCACAGACCAAGTCTTCGGAATATGATGCCACTGCTGTAGGTCAATGCGATCGCCCTGGAACTCATGCCCGACCGCCCAGGAATCTGATATGACTCGACATCAATCAGTGCAACGCGAAAACCAGAATGTGCCAGATCCAGAGCGAGACTGGCGCCAGCGAGACCTCCACCGTTGACGATCAGGTCAAATTCCAGCTTGCTATGCACAAGATTCCCAGCCCTAACCGGAAGCGTCGCTCTAGCCGGACATCAACGCTTCAATGTCAGCGGTTGATTTGGGCACACCATCAGTCAGTACACGATGTCCGTCCTCAGTCACCAACACATCGTCCTCGATTCGAATGCCAATTCCATGCCATTGCGCATCCAACTCGTCGGAAGCTGAAAGATAAATGCCAGGTTCAACTGTCATGCACATGCCGGGTTCAAGTTTGCGCATACCATCGGAATCTCTGTATTCCCCGACATCGTGGACATCAATCCCCAACCAATGCCCCACTTTATGCATGTAGAACTTTTTAATCTCCTTATTTTCGATGGCTTCGTCGGCTGAGCAGGTCAGAATTCCGAGATCAATCAGACCATTGGCGATGGTCAGTCTCGCGGTGTCATCCACATCGCTATAACGATTTCCGGGACGAACTGCCTCTATCGCTGCTCTTTGCGCTTCGAGAACCACATCGTATACAGCTTTCTGCTGAGCAGTGTATTTACCGTTTACAGGGAACGTACGTGTGATGTCGGCTGCATAGCAATCGTACTCCGCGCCGGCATCAATCAGCAACAGGTCGCCGTCTTTAGTATCACTCGAATTGTCGGTATAGTGCAGGATACATGCATTTTCGCCCGCTGCGACAATACTCGGGTAAGCGGTCCTGCAATTGTTTTTCTTAAACCAATATTCGATCTCCGCCTGTATTTCATATTCTGCCATTCCTGGCTGGCAGACTTGCATTGCGCGTCGGTGGGCTTCAGCCGAGACCGTTGAGGCCGTTTTCATGATCTCAATTTCCCGCTCCGTCTTGAAAAGACGCATTTCGTGGAGGATCGAACCAATATCGAAAATACCACCAGGTGCCTTGACACCAGTACGAACTTTGCGACGTACCCGATTCAGCCACTCGATCACGCGCTGGTCAAATTCCGGATATCGACCGAGACAGTAGTGGATCGAATCACGGTCCTCCAAGAGTTTTGGCAACATTTCATCCAGTTCATCATATCCGTAAGCCGCGTCCGCACCAAAGGTCTCAACTGCACCCTGCAGTCCGTGACGTTTGCCCTCCCAAAGCTCTTTATCCGGGTCTTTTTCCCGACAGAAGAGTATGAATTCCCCTTCACTACCGCCCGGCGATAGAATCGCGACGGACTCCGGTTCCGGAAATTTTGTCAGGTAGTAGAAATCGCTGTCTGGACGATATGTATAGAACACGTCTGAATTGCGTCGCTGAAGTGTCGCATTGGGTATGATGGCGACGCCATTTCCAATACGATCCATCAGCTGACGACGGCGCTCTGCCTGGTTCACATCGGTACTCCTGCGTCTTTATATCTGGTTGAAATAGAATGCATATTCAATTGCTCATCGATCAGCTGCACACCGACTCGAAGGTGCTCGTCAAGTATCATGAATGACGATTCCATTTCTTCTTGAGTTGGTTCCTGTTCCGGATCAAGCTCCGAAATCTGCCTGACGTCGTCGAGGAATTCGACGCATTCCTCGGACAGCTGCTCGACTGAGATTTCACCATAATCAATCAGTGCCTTGAGATATCCCGTACACCACGACGTCATCGCAACGATTCGGTCCGTCGATGAATTCCTCTCCTCTGGCAGCAGGATGTTGAATTCCACTCCAAACTCATCCAACTGTTTCAGTACCTCCCGATAAAAACCGCGAACGTCATGCTCGAACATTCGATATTCGTCTTCCGTCACATAACGATCTTCAAAACAAAGCACTGGCAACCAGTTTTCGATGTCATCCTCATCCACACCTGCACAGACCAAACCTGCAAGCATCCCATGCAACTCGGATGCATTGGTAGTGGTTCCGACCCTGTTCAAGTTTTCGTCAACTTCTTCAAACACCATGCTCATGGTCTATGTTTCCCTGCCTTGACTTCCTGTATTGTTGAATACCTGCCACTATGATATTTCAATCGCGAGGCGCGAGACTGACCGACTGAAAGCCAGACGATTCACGTTGAATCAGACTGTCTGGCAGACCATAGGCTCGCAGTACGCGTGGAAATCACGCCTGCTACAATTCCCACGATTATTCCGTCGACGACAAACCAGTACGGAGAAGTCAGTACACCATTGCTCACATGAACCACGCACACCAATTTCTGCACCCTATCACCGGCAAACAGAACTACCATCAGGCACAACCACGCGCTGATTAGTGGTGCCCGAAACCACCAAGGCAGGGGTAGGTTGGTAACCGGTTCCCGAACGACTACATTGGATATTCCAACCACCCCGCCCAGCGTGGTGTACCAAAACACAACTGTCCAGCGTTCCAGCAAACTAATGTCCGCAACCCAAACCGAAAGGAGGAAAAACATGATTATTCCCATGCAAAATGCTACTGACTTGGCGGCCGAAGTTCCGACAATTAAGGGAGGCCAGTTGGAAATTAGATGTGGTTGCATGTTAGTGGGGTGATATGCTGCGACTGTCAGCAGATGAACAATTTTGAAGGATTAATCTAATTCAATGATAGCAATTTTTATGATGAAAACAGCTGAATTGGACTGGACAGCCAACCAATTCGGATCAGTTTGTGGAAACTGCGATTATTACGGCGCATAGTAGTCTTTACAAATGGTGTTGCGGCATAGCGGGCTCACAACGATTGGACAAACAGCGTCTTTATTCAATGTAAAATAAATTTTGAAATATCTTCATCAGACAAATGGAGCTGATTGCATGGCACAAGCCACAGCAAACGTGGAAACAGTCTCGGGACGAGGTCGTATTCGACGACGTGCAAAGGTTGATGCGAGCTCACCTGCCATCATCGCCGGAGTCAAGCGGGAAATTCCAACGTACGACATTGTCAGCGAGGAAGGTCTCGAAATTATCGAAGAAAAGACCGACGAGATTCTGCAGGAAGTTGGTATCGATTTCCGAGGCGATGATGTAGCACTCGAAATTTGGAAACAAGCAGGTGCTGATGTCAGGGGCGAACGCGTTCGATTCGACAAGGGACACATTCGAAGTCTTCTCAAAACCGTTCCAAATTCATTTGTCATGCATGGGCGTAATCCCGAAAGGTCCACACGCCTGGGACGTGAGCACATTGTGTTCGTCCCTGCTTACGGTTCCCCTTTCGTTTCTGACCTGGATCAAGGCAGACGCTACGGCACGATCAAGGATTTCGAGAATCTTGTCAAACTCGCGTATTCGTCACCCTGGATCCATCATTCAGGTGGGACCGTCTGCGAACCAGTTGATCAACCGGTAAACAAGCGGCACCTTGACATGGTGTACGCGCATATGAACTACTCTGACATGCCATTCATGGGATCTGTGACAACCCGCGACCGAGCACTGGATTCCATCGAGATGGCGAAAATTCTTTTCGGTGAAAAATTTGCTGATGAAAACTGTGTTATCAGCGGTAATATCAACATGAATTCGCCACTTGTCTATGATGGAGCGATGTCCGGTGCCCTGCGCGCCTATGCGGAAGCGAATCAATGTCCGGTTGTTGTCCCGTTCGTACTTAGTGGTGCTACGGGTCCCGTGACGATTGCTGGCGCAATCGCTCAAGGATTGGCGGAAGTCATGGTCGGAGTCGCTTTGGGGCAGTTGGTTCGACCAGGATCTCCGGCTATATTTGGAAATTTCACGACCACAGTCAATCTCAAGGCCGGGTCACCGTCTTTCGGGACTGCCGAATCAGTCGCCGCATCCTATGTTGTCGGTCAGATCGCCAGAAGGTTTGATGTTCCGCTTCGCTGCAGCGGTGGATTTACAAGCTCCCAATGCGTAGACGCCCAGTCCACCAACGAAAGTGTTAATTCACTCAATGCCGCAATATTGTGTGGTTCGCATTTCATACTTCATGCCGCGGGATGGATGGAAAGTGCCCTGACCATGAGCTATGAGAAATTCGTGATCGATGCTGACTACCTGGGAGCACTGCATAAGTTTGTCAAAGGCGTATCTTTGGATGACGATCAGTTCGCCAGTGGCGCCTTTGCCGAGGTTGGACCCGGAAATCACTTTTTCGGCTGTGACCACACACTTGCGAACTACGAACATGCCTTCTATGAATCGGAATTGTTCAGCACCATGCCGTTTGAGCAATGGGAGGAAGAAGGAAGTCTGGATATCGCACAACGTGCGAATCTGAAGTGGAAGCAAATGCTTGAGGATTACCAGAAACCTGAACTCGACCCGGGTGTGGACGAAGAGCTACGGGAATTCATTCAGCGCAGAAAAAGCGAGATGCCCGATACCTGGCATTGAATCGAATCAATCCAACCTGAACCCCCTTGCTTCAGATGTCAGTTGCCAGTCTTGCCTTAAAATAATTCTTTAGATTTGAAAACAGCTTGGTTTGATTCCACAATATCAAAATCAAAGCGATGTTCGTGATTCAAATTAAACTCTTTCCCGAGCCAGTCATAAAAGTTTGACCAAACCCACAACTGTGTTGGTTAAGCACACAAAAGGGAACTTCCCGACATTTGAAATAAATTGAAAGCATTCTCAAATTTGTGTGAATCTGCATCATTCTGAATTAAGTTACTCGGGTACACGTTCACCACTTCCGATCCAAAGACCGGTAACTATGTTCAAGTCGTCTACTCGCCTGTAAGTGGCATTCCCAGAGTTAGACAACTACTGCATATTCCAAATTGCACAATGGTCGACCTAGAGAATTTTGACAGCCATCGGTTGAGTTTCTGCGAGGTCATTAAAATTTAAAGTAGCCATGGTGACTCACAAATTTGGTTAAATTCGACCGACTGAACCGCCTCTCGCTATATGGATTATCCGATCTGCTCTTTTATCGATTAGTGAAACAAGGTCATTAATTTTGGGGAACTCGTCCCTCAAAACTGGCAACTTTGTTTTAGCCGCTTCAGCAATTTCCACAAAACGTTTACGCACCGCACCAGCATTCATGCCGATTTGCTTCGCAAGCTGATCTATGTTCTTGATTCTTATAGATTCAGATTCATCTGCTTTTCCAACTTTCATAGACATTCGAGTAGTTAGGTAAGGGTAGTACACAGTTGAAAGAATGTCATACGCAGATGCTAGTCGTACACTCTGGTCTCCACCATGTTGACTATAAAGAATAGAAAAGTTCTTGCCGTGCGCGTCGTGATTGCCAATAACCACGTTAAATATTACGAGATCAAGCAACGCCAATAAATCAATTCCTGGCCGGTTGGAAACATTTCGAATCAGATCAAAACAGTCTTTCAGACCGGGACCACCGTCACTTTGATATTTCATTTCCGGGGAAATGCCCAATGCCTGACAGAAATCTTCTTGATGTTGACGAATCGGAAACTTTGATCCATCCATCTCTTTACGGTCATATCTCTCTATCAGAAGATACTCAATATCACCTGCATGCCCCAATTTGCATTTTGCTGCATTGATTCCAACCAAGTTTGCAAGATTCAGGCAAAAACACTCATTGCTGACAATTTCGGGATATTCATCAGCTGCCGGTTTAAGTATGTAATTGCTAGGCGCATTATTCAGAGGCAATGCAATCTGACCGTAATCATCGAAAAATACTGCAATCTTATTCTGCGCACCTGCCAGTGACAAGCGCAAACCCTTTTCTCCCGCCAAAAGAGGCTGTACTGGTAGTCTTTTCAGTGCCTCGGCCAATTCCTGGTCGGTTAATTTCCTGTACTTGCCTCTGAAGTCAGACAATAACTTCCCGTGAGGAAGAAATGTCAATGCACCAGCACAATCACCTCCAATCCTTTCAAGCATGGAAAAATCATTGCCTGCGCTAATCCCTAAGTTTTTAGCAAGGGTGATTCGCGTTGGTCCCTCTGGAAGAAGACCGGAAAAGAAGTGCCGGCATTCCCGTTGCAAAAACGGTTCACTACGAAGCGGTAGTGAAGCAGATACCGCTATAGCACGGGCATCGTTCAGCCAGTCGGAACCATAAGTGAATAACATTTGTCCAGATCTGTTCTGCTCGAGTGTACCGACGGAGTCGTTATTCAGATAAACATCCAACTTTCGCGTCATGATGCGTCTCCCGTTTTGGGCGGAATCAGTTGGACTTCAATAGCAAGCATATGCAATACAGTTAAAACTTTGGCCAACTCGCACGTAGCTTTGCCTTTTTCGAGGTCGACGATAAAGCGAATTCCGGTACCCGATACCAGAGCGAGGTCTTGTTGTGTCATTCGTTGCGATTTTCTTGTCGTACGGACTAATACTCCGATCTGTTGCGTTGTACATGGTCTCTTCATATTTTCGTTACCGTTCGGTAATATTATCATGATTGGTTCGGCTGTGATTATAAATATTTACCGTACAGGATTATGGAGAATTATTACTCAAAAAATTGACAATTTTAACCCGTACGGTTAATTAATCGGAGTGATATACGAATTTAAGTACAAATAGTTTTTGCGACTACGGATCGAAATAATGTAATGCTAAAAAAAAAATTTTTAGGTAGCTACGTGGTTTCGATCACGTCCTCGCGAAAGTATTCCATCTCTCGGACGCGTAAACGCAAAAATTATTTACAAACACTGGCCCAACGAAACCAGGTTGTTGACCATTTTCTTCAAATTAATCATTTACCCCCCCCCCCCGACTACGCTCCAAATTCTCGAACTTAGCTCGCTCAATAACCTTCTCGGCGATTGTCATTGGAACACCGACATCAGGGACAATTTCCACTCTTATCTATGCATCTGTGTGGACCCACTTGAGCGTATTGAAATATTGAGGTTCCGTATTCTCTCCTTCACAAAATAGGATGAATCGCCACTTGGGTTCACGATTTTGGCGATCACGTCCTAATTTGGGCGATTGCCGATGCTTGGCTTTATTTCGCCGAGCCAAAACCGTGGGTTGTGTTGTCAGATGGAACAGCACCGAAGCGGCCTTGAAGATAGCCCTTCTCGATATTGTCATCTGAGCGAGTTCGAAAATCTGACAAGGGGAAGAGTTCCGCAGCGCCATCTGAGCCTTTTTCCGTCAGCCAAACCTGATCCCTTCTCAGCACAGATGATCTCATTAGGTTGGTATCGTGGGTCGTCGCGATTAGTTGCGCCCCGTTACGGTTAATTTTAGGTGAGCAGAATAGTTGCAGCAATGCCTCACAGGCTTTCGTGTGCAAGCTGGCATCAATATCATCTATATAGATGGGTGACCCATAATCGAGCGCCCGAAAAACCTCGCTAAGCACGATCAATAACCGAAGAGTGCCAGTACTCTCCCAGTCCAAATCAAAATTAAACGATTCTCCATCAGCACCTCGGTGAGCAAGTTCAATTTTCTTATCCATTTCTGCCGGTTGAGCGATAAACGATTCGTTAAGATTTCTTCTGACACTATCAATCATGTCTTGCTGATAATTAAGGATTTCTTTCGAATAGGGATTTTCCTTTACGTGATAACCAATGACTCCAGTATCAAATTTATCAAGAAAAGTAATCACGCGCGGGTCAAGTCCATTACGACTTAAATACATGGAAACCACCATATCCTGTGTACCCTGTGTAGTCGAGATTATTGATCCTCGAATTGTTTTGAAGTAAGAAAATATCCTTGATAATTGCTCATGTTTATTCTGTGCGGCAGCTGACAGAAATAAGCTGTTGGAACGAGTCATTGCGGCGATGATCCTGTTTTGCCCTTTCAATTCTCGACCGAAGCGAAAATTGTCGCCATCACGTTCAAATAGCAGTCGACTGCGAGACTTGGGAATTGCGTATAACCATTCGGATTCAAATGCTGTATTAGTTACTTCGAAGCCGTAGTGATATCGAATACCTTCAATCACAAAATCCACTTCAACACGGGTCGGAGTTTTTGAACTTGCATTATCCAGAGCAAAGGGATGGTGTGGCAATACTTGGTCTGGCTCAAATTTCGTGTGAGACCCCAACACCAGGTTTCGCATCATATCCATCGCAGCGATATAGTTGGACTTGCCGGATGCATTCGCACCGTATATCACTACTACCGGTAAAATTGAATTTGTTGGTGAAGCCAGGCATTCAATTAAACCCTCATTCCCATCTTTCAACATGGACGCGGAAAAATTCAACACCTGCAGGTCTCGTAGAGAGCAATAGTTGGAGACAGCGAAGCGCAATAACATGTAGTCTTCCCGAAATTACTTTTGACCAACAAAATTAAAGAAAATTTTGCAGGTTTTTACCATTACTTCGATTTTTACTACATCATATTAACAAATAACAATCAGATAGAATCAAAGCTGTAATCTTTATTTGGAGCCATCTTGAACTACCAGTAATTTTTATTTGTCCCTCACAGTCGGTATACTAACAGTGAAATATTGACATTCAATTACTATATGGATAATTATCATCTCAATTATTGATGCTCCATGTGGTAATTAATTTGTGATGGCTACTCGATGGAGAGCAAAATGCACGGTGAATTACTAGGACTAGCAAACACGAGAATAAAAAAAACGCGTCCGATAAGAGCTTTGTGTTCCTTTTCACTGCTATTTGCGCTGGTTTTCATATTTTTAGCAGGTTCAGAAGTCAAGGCATCTGAATCAGGTGTTTTCCCCGACCGAATCGTATTTGGCCAATCAGGACCATTTAGTGGCCGAACTCAGAAAATTGCGAAAAGCATCGCCTCGGGTATACAAGCCGCATTCGACGAAATAAACGCGCAGGGAGGAATCAACGGACGTCGGCTGGAATTGTTGAGTGAAGACGATTCATACGATCCTGCGATGACCAAAGAGATTACTCAGTCATTCATTGACTCAAATAAAATATTCGCAATAATTGGAAGTGTCGGCACACCAACTGGAAGAGTAACCGCGGCTTTAGCGGATCAGCATCAGGTTCCATTTATTGCACCTTATACTGGCGCCGATTTTCTGCGCAACAAGCAACGCTATAGCACCGTCGTCAATCTGCGTCCAACCTATCAGCAAGAAACAAAGGCCTGGGTGGAATATCTGACCCGTATTGGTATGAACAGAATTGCTGTCTTCTACCGGGATGACGCATATGGTAGAAATGGTTTGCGGGGAGTTGTAAACGAGCTCAGAAAACGAGACATGCTATTGGCAGCAAGAGGTTCCCACGCCCGCAACCTCACTGTCACATCTTCCGCAGTCTGGGAAATCCGCAATTCGGAACCACAGGCAATCGGAATGATATCCTCGTATGCAGCGGCTTCAAATTTTATTCGCAATATCCGTTTGCAAGGCTTGAATCCAATATTTATTAACATTTCTGCCGTTGGCGCTCAAGCTCTTATTGACGAACTGGGTGAGGATGCACAGGGAATCTTGGTTTCCGCGATCATTCCATCACCTCATGATCAGTCCTTGCCACTAGTCGCCCAATTTACGAAATCGATGGATAACTACGAAAGGAAGAACTCTCTGGATTCAAAGTCGTTACATAACTACGTTTCTCTTGAAGGATATCTGGCTGCACGTTTTGTAATTCATGTCCTTCAGCAAATTGACGAAAGCGAACCAACCAGAAAAGCACTGTTGGATTACATTTTCAATACTCAAAAATTTGATATCGGAGGTGTGAATCTGTTCTTCAAAGAAGGCGAGAATCAGGGATTGCACAAAGTCTACATGACCGAAATCGGAAAGAACAATCAGATTCGAACATTGGATTCAATAGACATGCAAGACAACAACTGAGAGAATTTTTATTAAGGCATTCACTATCCAGAACTGAGACAAACGGCCGTGAAACTTTCAGAATTTGATTTCGATGCGCAGCAATACTGGCTTCGTAAGTTGCTTGAAGTGCTCTATATGCGGCGCTCCACAATGTTTCGTTTTGTCGTTGAATCCGCGCGAATGCTCATTCTGGGAAACGGCGGTGGCGTTGCAACTACGTTCGGCATGCTGAACTACCTCGACCTGGTCGGGGTATATCATTGGATTTGCGTGTTCATGCTGCTGACCTTCGTCCTTGGCACCTTGTTTTCAACCGTCACGCTGTTATTGGTTACTGCAACAACGATCAAGGAAGCACATTCGGCAGAAGTCGCTATGCACGAATTTGTTAACGACCGCATCGAGCGGGATGAGGTGCTGTTCTACTATGATGATGCGACGAGACGTCTTGCCTATATCTCTACATGTATGGGAATCACCAGCGTAGCTCTGCTCCTTCTAGGCGCTATTCAGGGAATGTTTTTGGTAGCCGTCTATCTATAAAAATTCACGAACACAGTTTCGGCTGACTCTCTGCCTTGTCTCAGCGCAGTTTGTTGGTATTCGATAATCTCAAATACATTCACCGAATGTTCAAATCTGATTGAACTCGCAATTGCGACAGTAATTCAGTGTCTGAGTTGAGGTGTTGACTGAAGGATTAAACAGATTGCGCTTCTGGCAGCGGGCAATCCGCTAGCACGATTGACGCTTCAGTACCGCTGAATCAAAGTTGTATAGAATCATCCTCGATTTTGGATGATTCAACCGCTACGCATTGGGTTTGTCTCAACGACACCGTGCTGTTGTGTTCCGGTTTCATTCATGTGCTGCTGAGTGTCTTCACCCGCTTGCTGCGCTTGCTGTTCCTGCTGGAACTGCTGTCCACTTTGCTGCTGATGATTTTCTTCGTTCCCATTTTCCTGATGCATTTCGTTTTGTTGGCCATCGCCATTCTGCTCGTCACCGTGCGCCTGCTGACCACCAATTTCAGTGTGCGGAAGTCCAAGATGTCCGGGTTCAGATCTCACTGGATTTCTGACGTTCGGGTCAAGCACATGACCCGGTAACCGACGGGTGTTGTCTGGAATATTGCCCAGGTGATGCGGCTCCTGACCCGGCTGATGCCCACCGTAACCAGGCACGCGATCCGGAACCTCACCCATTACGTGACCGGCAGCCGAACCCGGATGTTGAGCGTCTTCGCTGAATCGCCCCATTAATGGACGTTTGTCTTCATGGCCACCCTCGTCGCCGTCAACCCCCGGCACACCGCTCGGACTCTCGATCAGATTGATCGCAATATTCGGCGCCTCTCCGGGCTGCAACACCACGACACGCGCATCACTCAATATTTTTCTGACGGTATTCCAATAGTGCGTGTGCTGTGTTTGATCCGGATTAATTAAGTTTCTGGCTAGTAATGCCGAAAAAGTATTGGCATCACTACCTGCCTGCTCAATGTGCGCTTCCGCACTGGCAGCGGCATCATCAACGATTTGTGCCGCCACACCTCTTGCCTGCGCCAGAGTCAGCTCCCGTCTCCGCAATGCCGCGTTTACGACTTCAAGTCGCTGCGCCTTGGCGTCATTGACCGCGCGAAATGCGGGTACAACGTCTGCTGGTGGTGAGACCGATACCATGTTCAGCGAAACTATTTCAATTCCAGTTCCCAATAAATCGAGTACTTCGGACACCACTTTCACAATGGATTTTTCGATGTATTGCTTCTCGGTTACCAGCACCATGTAGATGAACATGTTTGTAATCAACTGGATGAACTCACCTCGAATTTCTTCCCGCAGTATTTCTATAGCATCTCTATTTCGAAAAAGAAATTTTTCAAGATCGTTGACCTTGTACTGGACGACGAATGTGGCGTCAACGAAATTGAAATCCCCGGAGATGGTAGACATCTGGGGATTGATTCGGGTGTCAACTTTAATTGAATGTACACGAGCTGTCTTGAATTTGTTGACACGCTCAATACCAAACGGAATATGCCAGCGAAGACCAGGCTGAACTTCAGCGTTTACCAATTTACCGAAGCGGCGCTTCGCGGCAGTTTCATCAATGTTCACCCGATAGAACCCAGACAATATCACAACCACAAACGCGATGACGACAACACCCACTCCGTAATAAGCCAACGGAATGTTGCTGATGTAGTCGAACGAATTCCGAATAAAGCGAACGCTGGGCGTTTCGTTTTCTAATCCAGATTCGGTTGAAATCGGTTCATTCGCCATTTAGCACTTTCAACAATTTGGAATCAGATTCCAGAAACAGCGTAGTCTGCTTCCCGATGATGGATTCATAGCTCTCCAGACTGCGTATGAATCGATAAAATTCCGGATCTTTGGCGTAAGCATCGCCGAGGATTTTCAGCGATTCCGCTTCCGCTTCGCCCAGAATTTTTGTGGCTTCCGCATGTGCGCGTGCCAAGATCCGTTCGTGTTCTGCGGCGGCTTTGGCTTCTATTCTGAGGGCTTCCTCGGCACCCTCGCTGCGGTATCTTGCAGCGATTCTTGCCCGCTCCGCTTTCATGCGGTTAACGACGCTCGCTCGGTTTTCAACAGGAAGGGTAAAACCGACAATCTGGACATGCAACACGCCGACGCCAAAATTGTGAAGTGATGTTTCGTCAACCTGCTTGCGGATTTTTTCAGAGAGAAAGTGAAAATCGACTTTGTCTATCCCTACATTGATGAAATCTTCAAGTGCCAGATTACCAACTGCCGCACCTAGCCGCGCAACCATTAGATCCTGCAGTCTTGCCTCCGCCCCCAATTTATTCTGCACCGTGGCGACGAACTGCTTGGGGTCTTTTATCCGCCACGTCAAGAACAACTCAATAATTACATTCTTTTCGTCATCCGTAAGAAGTTCCTGTGCACTGCTTTTGAGAATGAACTTCCGCATATCGACACGGATGACACGATCGACCGGCCACGGCAGTTTGACTTGCAATCCAGGATTTCGGATATCCTCCAAGGGCTCGCCGAAACGAGTAACGACGGCAACTTCAGTTTCGTCTACCGCAAACAAGCTGGTACCGATGATCCAATACGCAAGCGCCAGCACGACTACGATTACTGCACTACGTTTCATCATTCATGCTCCGATTTTTCAGTTGATTCAATTTCTTCGTCATGCGCCGATCGACCGAAAAGGTTGGGAATACGACGCCATAGGGTGAGATTCTGCGGGTTTTTCTGCTCCGGTAGAATGAAAGTCTGGCGGTTGTTGTAGGCGGACTCGATTGTCTCATACCACAACAGGTCCTGCAATATGGCCGGCGCCTTGCTGACCGACTCGGCTTTTGCAATAAAGGCTTGCTGTTCAGCTTGGGCTTTCATCAAGCGACCATCGGCCAAAGCCTGATTGCGCCTGAGCTTGATGTCTGCGTTTCCGATCGCACGCGGCACCAATAGTGTGAACGAACGCTCCGCTTCCAATACTGATGTTGTCCGGTCCTGACTGGCATCTGTAACGTCGCGAAACGCCTGTACTGTCTCAGGTGTTGGATGAATGTCCACGACATTCACCGAATGAATTCGCAAGTCGTTCTGCATTTCCAACTCGCCGCCCATGGCCCCCTGATCATCTTGAAATGACATGACGTGAGCATCGGTGTGCTGGCCTCCGTGTACATCCTCACCTGAGGTTTTAAGATGTTCTATCAGTTCGTGAAACATAAAATGTTCTATTTCGCTACGCTTTCTCGAAATCAAGTCATCCAATCCGTTAACGGCAATGTATTCCCGCGCAATTGCCTGTACTTGATGGGCAAGAATATCTTCCCTGTTCTGGTATCCATAATAAAAGGTATATGGATTGACTATGCTGTAATGAACTGTAACCAAAATTCGCAACAGACTTTCATCACCGGTTAGATATTCCGCTAATGAAGTTTTTTGTATCAGTGGATCGTTTTTTTTATGCCACTGACTTGGTTGTGCTTTCTGGGCGGCACTGCTTCGACCTTCAGTCAGAGACGAATTTTCCAAATTCAAACTTTCTTTCAACCCCACGACCAATCGGTGTTGGATAGTGTGTGGTCTTATGTCAATCGTTCCAAAGGGGGGTGGCGGTGCATAATGAAGACCCGGAGTAAGTGCAGGCCATCGAACTTCACCAAACAGCTTGCCATATCCCAAATGACCGACTGGAACTGCGGTAAATCCGGTAGCGACGTAGATAGCCAGGATCAGCGGAACACCGACCTGGACAAGCTTGGATTTCAGGGAAAAGATCTCACGCATTCGTGCACCTTTTGCCAGCCCGCTGATATTCAGTACGATAGAATTGATATTGCCCATCAAGTCGTGATATCCAGAAACTGCAGCGCCTTTCCAGAAACGCCATAAAATCAAGAGTGACAGCAGAGTAACACCAGTCCATTCCAGAAATCCCACGAATCCCGAACCGCTTCCTTCCAGGTTGAGGGCGATTTCCCATCCAAAATAGATCAGCATGAGATCCAGTGCAACGCCCGTGACAACAGCACCAAAGACAATGCTGCCGATATAGATCGAAACGAAACGCAACCCGAACTGATTCAACAGAACGATGATGGTTGCAGTGTTGGTCGCCGGACCCGTCATAAGAAAAACCAGCGCAGACCCCGGGCTGAATCCTTTGGCAACGAGCGCGGCGGCAATAGGGGTGCTGGCAGATGCGCACATATAAAGCGGTACACCGGCAACCAGCATCACAAGATACATGCGCCAACCGTAAAGGCCATACTCTGTAATGTTGTCAGGAACAAGGACCATGACGACACCGCTCAGAAGCACACCGACCAACAGTGCAAAAAGTATGTCGTCCGCCATTTCAACGAACGCGAATGTGAACATGCGTTTGCCCACCTGACCCAATGGTACGGCATCCGGGAGTTCGCGCGTCGGGAGGGCGAGGGCACCACGGTCAAGCGTCGGGCGATTCCACTCGGCGATATGTGTCCAATTCACGAAATTGTTCCATACCTTATAACTGGAACCCTTGATCGATGTCGCAAGGCCACCGACTCCCACGACCGCAGGATCTTCTTCAAAATCATGACTGTGATCATGATCATGATGGTGATGGTGGTGATGCTCGTGTTTCTCTTCGGTTTCTACATGTCCCGGGTCGGGGCCGCGTATCATTGCAATCGAACAAATTCCGGCCAGTAAAGCTGAGAAGAACGCACCCACGGGACGAATAATCGCCATAATCGGTCCCATTAACCCCCATGTGACAAGTATCGAGTCCATACCCGTCTCTGGTGTCGTGATCAGGAACGACATACAGGCTGAACGACTGGCGCCTTTCTTTCTGAGGGTTGCAGTGATTGGAATCACACCGCAGGAGCATATCGGCAGCGGCAATCCGAATGCTGCGGCCGTTGTGACACTCGCAATCCCTTCTCGCCCCATAAGTCGGATCACGGTACGCTGGGAAATCAGTACGTACAGTACGCCGGCAAAGGCCAATCCGAACATAAAATACGGTGCCAATAGAAGATAGACTTCCCAAGCACTGACGAGAACATGAAAGACCGCGTCAAAGAACGAAGAGATTATAGCCAACATACCAAGAACTATAACACAGACGGCCCAAACTCGAAACCTGAAATCGCAATCGGAAGCCATGGAAACAGGCTTTGCGGATGTTCTTTGCCGACTGTCAGCTCAACTTGGCGCGAGCGGTGTCAAGTTCTGGTGCTCAAGCAGATCAATGGAGAGTTTCGCGGGGCTGTGTGTGCATGACCCCGCGCGAAAGCGTTGCGGCGCCAGGAATTGAACCGGATTCAATTTATTTCGTACCGCAATAGGCAGTTGGTTCACAACAGATTGCAGTGGTGAACCAACCACTTCGCTTCATCAACCGATTGCCGGTTGTGTGCGTCAAGTTGACACCAACTGATATGGGGTTGGCTTAATCCCTTTCGTTCTCAGCGCCTTATTGAAGGCGAGTCAAATCATATCAGTCGGTGTCGATAAGAATTTCGTGTTTTCTGGACACGTCAACCCAGGCATTCTTTCAAGGACCGCACCATGTTGCGCATGATCTCGAAATATGCATTCGGTCCAGGTTCAATATCTGCACCCAGCGGGTCCAGTGTTCCGATTTTCAGATCTGTACCTTCAGAGATAATCTCCAGTACTTTTGGACTGAACTGCGGTTCCTTGAATACGCATGTTGCCCCGGTCTCGCTAACCGTCTCTCGCAGCTCCAACAGTCTCTTTGCACCTGCTGCGCGCTCAGGATTGACAGTAACCGTTCCGACATTGTTAAGCTTCAGCATTTTTTCAAGATACTGATACGCGTCGTGAAATACTACATAGGGTGAACTTGAAAACGACTTCGACAGACTTCGGAGTTCCGCTTCCAATGCATCCAGTTTTTCAAGGGTTTTGTTCGCGTTTGAAGTCAGTTGCGCCTCATGTTGAGGAAAGAATTCCGCAAAATGCTCAGCTGTTTCTTTGGTAATCACTTTGGCATTGTTTATATCAAGCCAGATGTGCATATCGTAGCGACTGTGCGCATGTCCTTCTTCCTCGCCGTGGTGATCTTCCTCTTCCTCACTGTCACCGTGATCTTCTTCTTCGTCGTGATGCTCTTCCTCTTCTTCTTCCAGGTCTCCATGATCTTCGTCTTCGTCACCGTGCCCGCCTTCTGGAGATTCTCGAGTTTCGTAAAGTTGCAAACCGTGCATCGTACCGACCTCGATCACGGTTGTGTTTTCCCGCACATTTGAGATGGAAGCGATCAAAGTTGATTCCATGGTTGGGCCAATCCAAACAATCACATCAGAACTTTCCAATAGCCTTGCGTCAGATGGTTTGGTTTGATATCCGTGAACGGAATAAGCTCCCTTGATAAGAAGCTCGGGTGTTGCAATGCCCTCCACCACCGAGGCAACCAAGCTATGAATTGGATTGATGCTAACGACAATTTTGCTTTCAGAAGCGCTGGCGCTCCCTATAATCATCAAAGTTATTAGAAAAGTACAAATTTGCTTCATAATCTATCTCAATGCGTACGTATGGGACGAACTCGTCTGAAAAGCGACTAACTGGTGTTATATTATATCAGAACATCATCCGGACGAAGATTTAAACCCTCAGAATTAATCTGATAAGTTTAACGACATGGATTCAATACTTGCAGGTTTGCAATCGGCCGGTGTCATTCGAAATGGACGTTGGTTGATACGAGATATCGACTTGTCCATCAGGCCAGGTGAGATCGTTTCGCTGATCGGTCCGAACGGAAGCGGTAAATCGACAGTGGCGAAAGTACTCTCTGGTTCTATCGTGCCCGATAGTGGTTCCGTCTTTCGGGGTAAAGGCATTCGCATCGGTTACGTACCGCAGCGCGTCGTAATCGATTCCACACTACCGATGACAATTCGACGTTTGATGAATATCAACGAGAAATTCGACAAACTTGAAGTTGAAGAGGCGTTGGACGAAATGAATATCCTGAAAGCAGCGGATCAACCATTGCAGGAGCTCTCTGGCGGCGAGTTTCAACGGGCACTATTCGCACGCGCACTGCTTCGAAAAGCCAATTTGCTACTCCTGGATGAACCTTCCCAAGGATTGGACTTCAAAGGAGAGATAAAGCTTTACAATCAAATAGTCGACATTCGAGACCGACTGAATTGCGGAGTTTTACTGGTGTGTCACAATCTACACATGGTCATGGCCAAAACTGACAGCGTAATATGCATCAACAGCCATGTCTGCTGTGCTGGAACACCGGTAGATGTTGTCAATGACAGGGCGTTTCAAGAGTTGTTCGGACCAGAAGCGGCGCATTCCCATGCGCTTTACCGGCACCATCATGACCATAGTCATCTTCCAGATGGCAGTATCAGCAGTGTGCAATGAGGTTCCGTCTCTAAGTCAACCCTCAGAGCCGGACGATCTTTATGATTTTTGATGATTTCATCAGTCGCGCGGTCATCGCGGGTGTGGGATTCGCCATAATTGCCGGTCCGTTGGGTTGCTTTGTGGTATGGCAACGGCTCGCGTACTTTGGCGATGCAATGGCACATTCCGCGCTGCTCGGTGTTGCTCTGGCACTCGCTTTCGAGATTAACATCCTCATTGGCGTTTTCACAGTATGTTTTCTGATCGCGTTGATTGTTGGGCGAATTGGCGAACAGTCAATGCTTTCAGGAGATTCCACGCTTGGTGTTCTGTCTCATTCGTCACTTTCCATAGGACTGGTTTTGGTATCACTTATGTACTGGGTTCGCGTGGATGTGCTCCATTTTCTGTTCGGAAACATCTTGGCGGTAAGTTGGTACGAAATTCTGATGATATATGGTGGTGGTGCGGCGATTATGTTTGTGCTTATTCGCAAATGGAACAACCTGATTTGCCTTACCGTCGACGAGCAGATCGCCACTGCTGAGGACATGCAACCTGTCAAAAACCGCTTCCTCATGATGGTGATGCTGGCTGCGATTGTTGCTTTTGCGATGAAAATTGTTGGTATTATTCTGACTGTCGCGCTACTCATTATTCCAGCAGCAGCGGCTCGTCAGTTTGCTAGAACTCCAGAACAAATGGCAGTTCTTGCTGCGGCGTTTGGTGTCATAGCGGTGATTTTCGGACTCATGCTGTCAGTCGAATTCGATACACCTCCAGGCCCAAGTATTGTCGTAAACGCGATCGGAATCTTCATTATCGGCGTCGTTGCAACTACAATAGTAAGGAAACGAAAGAGGCGGAGCGGGTAGGTAGGATCGGTTGAAATGAAACCACAAACACCAAGACAGCAATTAATTTACGACTATCTTCGACAGAAGCAAACGGCTCAGAGTGCCTACGACATTCTTGACGAATTCCGATCACATGGATTCAGGGCGCCGAGTCAGATTTATCGAGTGCTGAACAAATTGCTCGAATATGGCCTGGTCCACAAAGTGGAAAGTCTCAACGGATATATTGCGTGCAAGCAGCAACACGAAATTGGAAAATCTACCGTAGCAATATGTAATAACTGCGGTTTAGTGAAAGAAATACCTACACCTGATTTTGTCGACGATTTCGAAAATTATAATGGTTGGGATGGATTTACGCCTCATGAGCTGGCGGTAGAAGTCAAAGGACGCTGTTCACTCTGTAACTGAACTACAGCAACACACAGCAAGCCTTACCTGATCAAGATTAAATCAATACGAAGGGAAATTCGTTCGACGAAGTCCGGCGACTGAAACTTGACCCGGGATCGCACTAGGCACGAAGCATCTCCACCACCAAGTCGCCGATTCCAGCAGGATTCTCAGTGACTTGAACGCCGCATTCACGCAACACTGAAATTTTCTCCGCTGCGGTACCCTTGCCTCCGGCAATAATCGCACCCGCATGACCCATTCGTTTGCCCGGCGGTGCCGTTACCCCTGCAATAAAAGCAGCTACCGGCTTGGTCGAGTTCTCTTTGATCCAACGCCCACAATCCTCTTCATCTGTCCCACCAATCTCACCGCACATGACGATGGCTTCGGTTTCCGGATCGTCGTTGAACCATCGGATGACATCAACATGCTTGGTACCGTTGACCGGATCACCGCCGATACCCACACAGGTTGATTGACCCAGACCCAGTTTGGTAAGCTGTTCCACCACTTCGTAGGTCAGCGTGCCAGATCTGGATACCACCCCGATCGATCCTTTCTTGTGAATATATCCCGGCATGATTCCGATCTTGATCTCTTCAGGTGTGATCACACCCGGGCAATTCGGACCCACCAGAATCGTTTTCGAGCCTGCCATCTTGTTTCGTGTCTCGATCATGTCCTTCACCGGTATCCCTTCGGTAATACAGATGACAAGATCCAACTTGGCTTCTACGGCCTCATCGATAGCTGCGCCTGCAAAGGGCGGTGGGACATAGATGACCGAAACCGTCGCCCCAGTCTGCTCTTTCGCTTCCGCAACTGTATCGTAAACAGGAATGCCGTCAACAACCTGACCACCTTTGCCAGGTGTGACACCCGCAACGAAAGCGCTCTTTCCACTGGCATAGTCCAAACAGTTCCGAGTATGGAACAAACCAGTTTTCCCCGTCATTCCCTGAGTCATAACGCGCGTATCGCGATTGATCAAAATCGACATGCTTATTCTCCTCTCACCGCCTGAACGACTTTTCTCGCCGCATCATCCATCGTATCGGCGAGAATCAGCGTAAGTCCCGAATCACTGAGGATCTGTTTACCTCTCTCGACATTCGTGCCCTCAAGCCGAACCACGACCGGCACTTTCAGCTCAATCTGACTGAACGCGGATACCAGTCCCTCGGCAATCACATCACACCGCATGATGCCACCAAAAATATTGACCAGCACGGCACGTATGCGATCATTGCCGAGCATGATCTTGAACGCTGCAATAACCTGTTCCGCCGTTGCACCACCGCCAACATCCAGAAAATTCGCAGGCTCCTCACCATACAGTTTGATGATATCCATGGTCGCCATTGCGAGCCCGGCTCCGTTGACCAGACAACCAATATTGCCATCCAATGGGATATAGGATAACCCGGCATCTGTCGCCTCGATTTCTTCCGTTGATTCCTCGTCGAGATCTCGATATCCGGCAAGTTCCGGATGTCGGTAAATCGCGCTGTCATCGAAAGTCATTTTCGCATCGAGCGCGAGAACCCGGCCATCGGTTGTGACGACCAAGGGATTGATCTCGGCAAGTGAGGCATCGCTATCCCAAAATGCCGAATACAATGACTTGAGTAGTTTGGCCGCGCTTTCCACCAGTTCTTCAGGAACACCGCAAAAGCGCGCCGCGGATTCCGCATCAGCGCCTGTGAGACCGACTTTTGGATCGATGAACGTCTTATGAATTTTTTCCGGCGTTTCGGCAGCAACTTCCTCGATTTCCATACCGCCTTCAGGACTGACCATCAAAACCACCCGCTGAGTTGTCCGATCAACAACGAGCCCGGCATAGATCTCCGACTGGATCGGAATACCTTCCTCAACGAGTAGTCGTCGAACCGGCTGCCCTTTGGAACCTGTTTGAGGCGTGACCAAAGGTTGCTGCATGATTTCCCCGGCGGCTTGAACCGCGTCCTGTTCCGAGCGCACAACGCGCACACCGCCACCCTTGCCTCGCCCGCCTGCATGAATCTGCGCTTTGACGACCCAGACACTCCCGCCGAGTTGGGCCAGCGCGTCAGGAACTTCGTCGGAGTTCCTGCAAACGACGTTACGCGGCGTAACCACACCGTAATTGCGCAAAATTTCCTTTGCCTGATATTCGTGTACTTTCACTTCGCCTCTATTTTTCTGATCGAACAATAAATGATGAATCGCATCAGCGACGGACTACCCTGCGCACCGTTCGTCCGATCTCCACGGGAGATTCGATCAGGGTGACACCAGCATCCCTCAGCATCTCAACTTTTCTCTCGGCGCCACCCAGGCCGGCCGAAATGATCGCACCTGAATGCCCCATGCGCCGATCTGGCGGTGCATGCCGTCCCGCAATATATCCCAGTACAGGTTTTGGAAAATTCTCCGATGCGAGATATTGAGCTGCGTCCTCTTCAGCCGCGCCGCCAATCTCGCCGATCACAAGCACCGCATCCGTTTCTATGTCGTCACGAAACAGCTCAAGGCAATCGGTAAATGCCATACCCTGGATGACATCGGCTCCGATTCCAACGCAGGTGGATTGACCCAGACCATCAGTACACAACTGGGCTACTGCTTCATAAAACAACGTCCCCGATCTTGATATCACCCCGATCCGGCCCGGTTGATAGATCGAAGTGGGAATGATGCCGATATTGCACTTGCCGGGTGCGATAATCCCCGGACAGTTGGGACCAATCATTTTTGAATCCGATTCCGACAGCCTTTCCCTGATTCTCAGCATGTCGAGCATTGGAATTCCTTCAGTAATACAGACGATCAGCTCAACGCCGGCGTCGATGGCTTCAATGACTGCATCTTTTGCCGCATGCGGGGGAACAAACAGTACCGAGGCTGTCGCATCGGTTGCTTCTCGGGCTTCGCTGACGGTGTCGAAAACCGGCAAGGTGAGGTGCTTCTGTCCACCGCGTCCGGGCACGACACCACCAACGATCTTGGTACCGTATTCAATCGCACGGTGTGAGAAAAAACTTCCCCGATAACCGGTGATACCCTGGCACAGTACGCGAGTGTTTGAATCGACCAGTATGCTCACAATTTCAACTCAGCGAATCTTCATCAATAGCTCAACCGCGTCCTGCATGGTATTCGCCATTTCAAACGGTATTCTCGAATTCCGCAGCAATGTCAAGCCATGTTCTTTTTTTGTTCCGGCGAAACGCACAATAATCGGCTTTTTGATCTTGGATTTCATGTGGGCGGTAATCAAGCCTTCCGCGACAGTATCACAGTGAGTCAACCCGCCCCCGACAACATTCACAAACAGAGCCTTGATGGAATCGTTCTGGACGACCGTTTCGCAAGCATCTGACACGTTGGATCGAGAGGCGATCGGTGGGAGATCCAGAAAGTTAGCTGGTTCCAGACCGTTCAGTTTCAGAAGATCCATGGTCGCCAGTGCCAGACCGGCACCGCCGACCAGAAGTCCGATATCCCCGTGAAGGCTGACGTAGTTGTAACCGCTCTGTGCTCGAAGTCGACGGTCGGATTCCTGATTCAGACTGAGGAGTTCGGCATATTGCTCATGTCGGTAAAGCGCATTGTCATCCAATTCCATCTTGACATCTAGACCGACAAGTTTCGTGCCTCCGACCACTGCGAGTGGGTTCAGTTCTATGGATAGCGCATCCAGTTCGACGAGCGCTTGATGCATCTGCTGGCACATCTCGACAAATTCCGATGCGAGGAATTCATCCAAATTCATTTGTCGCGCGAGTTCCGCCAGATTATCCTGATCGGGTGGCGCATCAACAGATACAGCAAGCCGGTGTACCGGTTGCGCGGAATCGTCGATCTTCGTCTCAATACCGCTACCGCCGGAAGCGGCCGCAAGCAGAATGAGTTCTCGTCGATAACGATCAAGCAGCAAAGCGAGATACATTTCTCTGTCCGTATCACATCCCTGCTCAATATAGACCGACTTGACAGTCAGTCCTGCAGCACCTGTCTGAGGTGTCACCAATCGACTTCCGAGCAACGTTCGAGCCAGCGTGGTGACTTCCGCTCTGGTACGGGCGACTTTGACACCGCCGAACTGTCCTCGATCGCCAGCGAGAATCTGTGCTTTGACCACCCAGTAGTCGGCATCAATTCGACTCGCAGCAACTTCAGCTTCGTCAGCGGAAAACGCGACTTCACCACTGGGAAAGGAAAAACCGTATCGACTCAGCAGGTTTTTCGCTTGATATTCATGGACGAACATTGGCTTGCATTCGTTTCAGGTGAACCAGAAAGGACATTGACTTCATTTTAACCGAACCGGAGTGGTGTGGCACTTACTTTGAGCATTTGCTAAATTTTTGATACCGCAATTGATTTTGTATAAATTCAGATATATTCGTTGTATATTTGATTTTTCGCGATCTTTGGGCTACTCTAAATTTGATTATTGCAATAATTCTAATTTTGGTATATTGCATACAAAATACCAAATAGTAGACCACAATTAACCTCCAGGAGTATAGAAATATGAAAACTATAAGGAAAATGTTGTTGACATCCGCAAGTTTGTTGGCTTTGGCGTTCTTTTCAGTTGCCAGCGTTCAGGTGGCAATGGCTGAATTTGACCCTAAAAAGCCAGTCGACTTCGTCATTATGGCCGGTAAAGGTGGTGGTGCTGACAAGATGGCACGTCTGATGCAATCGATTATTGAGAAGCACGGGCTCGCCAGTAAGCCGTTTGTACCGATCAATAAGCCCGGCGGATCCGGTGCCGAAGCTCTGGTGCACATGAACAACACCTCAGGTGCGGCAAAAGATCATACCGTGATGGTGACGCTTAACAGCTTCTATACGACGCCTTTGCGTCAGCCCAATTTGGGAATTGATATTTCAACGTTCACTCCGGTCGGACGCATGGCGGAAGATACCTTCCTGTTGTGGGTCAATGTAGACAGCGGAATCATGAATGTTGATGATTTCGTAGCCGCCGCCAAAGCAGCAGGCGATAGCTGGATCATGGCGGGAACCGGTAAAGGTCAGGAAGATCAGTTGCTTACCGACTTCCTGAATCGAACTTACGGCCTGAATATGACCTACGTACCCTACAAGGGTGGTGGTCGTGTCGCCAAGGAACTGGCAGGAAATAACGCGAATTCAACGGTAAACAACCCGTCTGAACAGCTGGGTTTCTATGAAGCCGGAAATACCCGGGCACTGGCTGCTTTCACTGGAAATCGATTGGAACTGTTTCCGAACGCACCGACTTTCGGTGAACTCGGAAATGAATTCATCTACTACATGCAGCGAAGCGTTGTTGGTCCTCCAGGAATGTCTGCTGAAGCCGCCGCGTACTATCAGGAACTTTTTTCGAAAGTCTTCCAGACAGAAGAATGGCAGGAATACAAGAAAAGCAAAAGCCTCTATGGTGATTTCCTGACCGGTCAGGCTCTCATGGACTACTGGATGAATGAGCGCACCATTCACGAAGCTATGCTGAAGCAAATCGGCGAAATCTAAGTTATTGTAAAACCGCATCAGACCGGCGAATACCATGCGTAGAGCGGAACTCGTCATGGCCGTCATCATGGCCATCGTGTCGATCAGTTTGATGTGGAAAAGCGCAGAACTCCCCATCGGCTGGATTCCCAGAGAGGGTCCGGGCGGTGGGGCGTTTCCTTTCTGGCTGTCCGCTGGAATGCTTGTGTGCTGCATTTGGATCATTGTCCGATGGTTCAGGGGCTATTTCGACAGCTACGGCGATACACTGTATATGGACAAGGAGACTGTTCGGGTATTTCTCACCGGTGCAGTCTCACTGACGGTCACTATCGGTGCGATTTATCTAGTCGGGGTCTATGGTGCAATCCCCATGTTGCTGATTTTTTACATGAAGTTCATCGGACGTCATACATGGCCTTTGACGATTGCCCTGGCAGTAGCATTCCCAGTTGTCACGTTTTTCTTTTTTGAGATTGCGCTGACAATCACCTTGCCGAAAGGATTGACCGAACCCTTGTTCTATCCTCTGTACGACATATTTCTCTAATTCAGCCGGACCAACACAGTCGTGGAAGTACTCGCCCTCTTGTTTGACGGTTTTATCGTCGCTCTTGAGCCACTGAATTTCATTCTGATCGTGGTCGGCGTCACGGTTGGATTGTTTATCGGAGCCATGCCCGGACTTGGCTCCGTCAATGGCGTCGCTATTTTGTTACCGATGACGTTCCTGGTGCCTCCAACATCTGCGGTCATATTTCTCGGGGCAATATATTACGGCGCCATGTACGGGGGTGCAATCAGCTCAATCATGTTGGGTATTCCCGGTGCATCAACTGCAGTTGCGACTACATTCGACGGCCGTCCGATGGCGAGGTCTGGTTTAGCCGATCAGGCATTGATAGCAGCTGCAACCGCATCGTTCGTCGGCGGAACGATTTCTGTGATCCTGTTCACGATGTTTGCACCACCTCTGGCAGAGGTCGCGCTGAGGTTTGGCGCACCGGAAGAGTTTGCGTTGATGCTGCTGGCGTTTGCAACCTTCATCGGACTGAGCGGCGACGATATCCCGAAAACATTTTTCTCCATCCTGATCGGGCTGGTACTCAGTGCAGTCGGACTCGATATCGTAAGTGGTGAACCTCGGTTGATATTCTTCGATATTCCCGGATTCTTCCATGGCGTCAATTTTCTGGTACTGGCAATCGGAATATACGGAATTGGCGAAATTCTGTGGACACTTGAGACCAACAAGGGCGAGGTGGAGGTCTCCACTCTCGAACTGACTCTGAAAAAATTTATCTCTGGCTTTTTTCGCCTCAAAAATGCAATCAGTACGATGCTTATGGGCTCATTCCTGGGTTTTTTCGTTGGAATCTTGCCGGCTGCCGGCGCGACACCCGGCTCTTTGATGGCGTATGGTGTGGCAAAGACCATGGATAAGAACCCGGAAAGTTTTGGCAAGGGAAACGTCAAGGGTGTTGCAGCACCCGAGGCCGCGAACAACTCCGCCAGTACCGGTTCCATGCTGCCGATGCTGACACTTGGAATCCCAGGATCACCAACAACTGCTATTCTGCTAGGGGGCATGGTTATCTGGGGACTGGAACCGGGACCAAGGCTGTTTACCGATCAGACGGAGTTCGTCTGGGGCCTGATTGCGAGCCTGTATGCTGCAAATTTACTTGCTCTTGTGATCAATCTCGCTTTTATTCCAGTATTTATCTGGGTACTGAGGGTTCCGTTCACTATTCTGGCGCCGGTCATTTTCATCCTGTGTATAGTGGGCGGTTACGCTCCGACACAAGACATGCACGATGTCTGGTTGATGCTGTTATTCGGTGTGGTCGGCTATCTGATGAGAAAGTTGGATTATCCGATGGCACCGGCTGTACTCGCCATCGTACTTGGGCCGCTGGCGGAGACATCCCTGCGTCAATCGTTGATTATCGGCAAAGGCTCACCGCAAATTTTTATAGACCGTCCGATCGCAGCAGCCATTATGGCTTGTGCTATCATTCTGTTCATACTTCCACTTGTCAAGCTGATATCCGCAAAGCGAAAAAAATCTTCTTCAAATTGATTTCATTGGTCTACGACCAACCGGTTTAGAGTGTGAACACCAAAGTTGCCGAATCTTCACAATTCAAACATCTTTTCAGTCCTCTCGATCTAGGACACAAAACCCTTAAACACCGATTGAACTTCGGTGCCCACACAGCGAATATGGCTGTCGACGGACTGCCGGTCGAACGCCATCATGGCTATTATCTGGAACGAGCGATCGGTGGTGCCGCCATGATTGTTGTTGAACCGATACCAATTCACCAGACCGGGGTGCTCACACGAGGCAACTTTCGAAGCGGAGATGACAGCATCATCGAACATTTTCAAAAGATAACTGACAGTTGTCATGAATATGGCACCGTGATGATCCAGCAGCTCTATCACGTCGGAGCACATGGAGATTGGGACAACTCATTCATGCCGAACTGGTCGCCATCCGGGCGGCCGTCCATGCACGATCACGACGGCAGTGTCACAATGTCCGATCGCCAGATCGTTGAGATCATCACCGCCTTCGCCGATGCTGCTTTGCGCGCTAAAAATGGCGGATTTGACGGCTGCGAACTCATGGCTGCGTATAACGCGTTGATCGAACAATTCTGGTCACCGTTCACCAACCGACGCAGTGACAGCTATGGTGGGTCATTTGAGAAAAGAATGAAATTCTCGGTTGACCTGCTTACGGCGATTCGTGATGCTGTCGGTCCGGATTTCATCATTGGCGTCTGTACCAGTTTTGACCCGGTATTTCCAGAAGTACTGCCGATCGAAACCATGCAGGAAATCGTGCGCTATCACGATGAACGTGGTCTTTTTGATTACGTAACTGTCGGAACCGGTGGATATTACAACTACACGATGATCATTCCGATCGCGCTGCACGAAGATCAACTGGGCATGCCATTCGCGGCAAAAATCCGCGAATCGGTCAAGCACGCGAAA
Organism: Arenicellales bacterium; assembly: GCA_951813075.1. Lineage (GTDB taxonomy): Bacteria > Pseudomonadota > Gammaproteobacteria > Arenicellales > JAJDZL01 > JAJDZL01. Next base: position 1,813,411 of record OX638343.1, read on the forward strand.
GTGCAGGCGGAAAGTCATATCAGGACTCCGGAAAGCGCAAACTATGCAATCGCCTCGGGAAGTGCCGATATGGTCAGTATTGTTAGAGGACAGATTGCCGACCCGCACATGGCGAATAAAGCCATGCAGAACCGGGTTGATGAGATCAGACCCTGTCTGTCGTGTAATCAGATGTGCTGGGGACGACGCTTTCGCGACTACTGGATCAGTTGTTTGGTCAATCCTTCCGCCGGTCGTGAATTTGAGATAGGTGGTGACCGATTCACGAAGGCTGAAACCAGTCGGAAAATCCTTGTCGTCGGTGGTGGACCCGCCGGTTGTGAGGCAGCGCGAGTTGCTGCGGAGCGCGGACACCGTGTCACTCTGGTTGAAGCTTCAGGTCATGTCGGAGGACAGTTTCGGCTCGCTGGTTTGCAACCACGTCGCGGCCAGATTACTGACTATCTGGAATGGATGGAAAGGCAACTGATTCGACTCGGGGTCGACTTGCGGTTCAATACGCCGTTTTTCGCACAAGATGTGATGGAGTTTGGCGCGGATGCGGTCATTCTGGCCACAGGTTCACTGCCCTCCGATACCGGCTATCAACGTGGAATTCCGACCCGGGATGAATTGCCTGGAATCGATCGCGAAAATGTCTGGCATGTTGAGGATGTCATGACGCGAACCGCCAAACTTGGACATTCGGTGCTGCTGCTTGATGACGTTGGGACATGGAAAGCCGGGGGTACCGCGTTGCATCTGATCGAAAAAGGGCATCAACTTTCTATTGTCACGCCATATCCAATAGTCGGACGCGAAATCACCCGAACCGGCGCCGACCTGGCGCTGCGCGAACGCCTGCGTGCGGCTGGGACCGTGTTTTACTGCGAATCAGCGGTTACTGAATGGTTTGGTGACCGTGCCAGTATTATGGATCTGCTTGACAGCTCCGTAACCGAAATAGATTTCGACAGCTTGGTTCTTGCCACAGTCAATATCTCGGTGAGCGATGTTCAGTCGGAACTCGCAGATCAGGAGGATTTTGACATACATGTCATTGGAGATTGTCTTTCTCCCCGACAGACACCTGCGGCAACCTATGAGGGGCGCATGGTTGGACTTCAACTTTAAGGTTGCGGAACTGGGGAGCCGCCGCAATGAAGTAATGCACTGACGCGCAGTCAGTCAGCGAAAATCTCACTACGCAATGGTGTGCAAGTCTACCCGACTTGCCAAGCCGACGATTCCGTGAATCAAGACGGATTCAAACGCCGGCTGATTTATCACTCCGGAAGTACGTAAATTCTTACCGGAATTGTCGCGCCTGGCCGACGATTCATCGTCCACGTGAATAGTTTGTCGCCATATTCATAAGTCACATCATAACCATCCAACCGCTGTACTTCGACCTCTCTTTGGACAGTAGTACACCGACGCTGAGTGGTTGACGTGCCTTGTGAATTCCGCTGCGCATTCTTTTTTTCCATATCGCTGGCGATTGAAGCACCAAGAATTGCACCTATGGTCGCACCAGTGTCGCCATTATCGTCGTCAAGTTGCTTTCCAATAGCACCGCCAATCAGCAAACCGAGAATTTCCGGTGTATCTGAACTGGTCGAACCTGAACCGGTGTTGACTGTTACATCTCGGCACTCTTCGACAGGTCGTTGCTCTATCACCGTAACGTAGCGTTCGTTGACTGCGATGACGCGAGCCTCACCTGCGATAGATGGTGGCGAATCCGACGCGGAGAAAATTGCTGGAGCGATCATACTGATCGTACCCGACAAAATTGCGATAAAAACTAATTTAATTTTGATCATGGCTGATTGCCTGTTAAGTCTGATTGAATGCAAATCCACTACTTACCGATCAATCATCTTGCAAAGGTAGTAATTGGAATGACATATCTGATAGTATAGCCGGTTGACTGGGTGAATTCGGTTAAATCTCACTGGTTCGGAAATCAGGCTTCAGTATTATCGTGAATACCTGAATGAAAACGAATTTCTGCGAAACCTGATATCCCCAATACCTGTGAAAATGGCAACGCAGATATTGATCGATGCCTCAATAAGTCAAACAATCGCCCGCGCAGCGGTCAGGGAACACGCTCTGAAATATTGACACTCACTTCAGGGCTGTCTTTGGGGCGAATGGGGCCAACTTCCCCAAAGAAATCTCCACTTGTCGCAACTGGAGCACCTGACTTGGAAATTCTGGCTACAATCACAACCTCATCGAACGAGGATAGTTTCAGATTTTCCATCATGGCGAGGCTATCGTCCAGATCAACTACCAAAGGTAGTTCCTTGACTTGGCTTCGAACAACAGCCAGCGGCATCGGCGGCCCCTCACTGGCTCGTGCGAACACATAAAGTGTGTCTTCAGCGTCACTCTCCTGCAGGATCGACGTCTCGGCGGAAACACTAACACGTACCGAATGACTGCCCAAATCGGAATCCACTACCGGAGTTGACTGTTCAATGGACGCCAGCTCTGCTTCGGCACTGGCAATCAATCTCCTGATTTCGAGAAGAAATTCTTCGGTAGAAATCACCGACTCCGCTCTTCGCCAATACTGTAGCGAAGCCTGATAGTCGCCGCGGGCGGCAGCAGCAATGCCAGCCAGCCAAAGCGCGCTGCCGTGATTCGGGTCCAATCGAAGAGCCTTGGTGATCAGCATTTCCGGTTCACCGCTCAGAACACCTTCATTAGCCATCGCCATAGCATCGGCCTCTCGTACCAGCAGGTCTGCACTGTCGCCGGACAGTTCCCTAATCTTTCGGTAGGTAGAAGCTGCTTCACCGAATCGCTGCTGTGCGATAAACAATTGGGCCAATGTCGCCCAACCTTCAATATCTTCTGGATTGTCTGCCAGATGCGTCAGCACACGCTGTGTCATCTGTTCAAATGAGATCGATTCACCGTTGATTTGGAGCTCTGATTGCCCACTGTCTGCTGTCTGAACGGGTGCGGGTGTGTTGATCACTCCTGGATCACGGATCACAGACGGTTCGCCGAGTGCCAGATAAAGCAATCCGGCGGAAACCGGAATCAGAACAGAGGCGAAAACGGCAGTCCACTGTCGAACTCGGACACTGCGTCGGTGACCGCTACCCTCCACGCCTTCCTCAACCCCCGCAACATCGTCGAGCAAGTCGCGTTCAATTTCCTTTCGAATTGTTTCGACTTCCTCAATATTGGATTCGTCGGCAGATTCCCTGCGTTTGAGTTCATCAAGTCGCTGCCTTGCGACTTCGATATTCTTCTGTCGCCGGTCGACTCGCAAGTCATTGGTTGATTCGCGCAATATGACCGGTACTACAAATGCGATGGCCACGCACACGAGTGCTGCTGCACTCAGAAAAAAAACGATGGTCATGCTTCAGCCGATCACTCTTCAAGCATTTGCCGGGCTTGTTGCCGTTCGTCCGGGTTCAACTCCAAGTCAGGCTTACGACGAAGTCGGCGCGAATAAACAAGAAACGTTATGACAGCGATTGTGAGGATGATGACCGGTCCAAACCACAAAAGCACGGTTGTCATCTTGAGCGGAGGTCGATACAAAACAAATTCACCGTATCGATTCACCATATAGTCGATGATGTCCTGGTCAGACTTGCCTTCCAGAACCATTTCATGAGTTCGATCGCGCAAGTCCTGGGCAAGTCCGGCGTTGGAATCGGCGAGATTCTGATTTTGGCACACCATACAACGCAATTCCTCAATCAAACCCTTGTATCGTTGTTCCTGCTGCGGAGAATCAAATTGGAGCAATGATTCAGCCGCCATGACTGCCGGCACTGAAACCAAAAAACCGATTAGTAAAAAGATACGAAGATTCAACTTGTCGTGTCCGCAAAATAAGGAAGAATATTTTCCTGGACGGTCTTGTCGGAAATTGGACCAATATGCTTGTAGAGAATTATCCCGGAACTGTCAATGACAAATGTTTCAGGTACCCCGTAGACACCCCAGTCTATGGATGCAGCCCCCTCGTAGTCGACTGCAGTCACTGCATAGGGATTTCCCCAGTCGCGCAACCATCTTCTGGCATCCTTGGTCTCGTCCTTGTAATTCAAACCAACAATCGGTATTCCCCGTGCTGCCAGATCAACCAGAATAGCATGCTCATCCCGGCAGGCAACGCACCAGCTGGCCCATACATTCAAGATCCAAGGTTGGCCAATCATCCGATTCGGTTCGAAAGTCTCCTTGTCTGAATAAAGCCGGGGGAGCTCGAACGAAGGTGCATTGTCACCGATCAGCTCAGAAGGTACGTAAGTCGAGTCCAAAAAAAGCCCGCGTACAAAAAAACCTGCCACCACCAAGAAAATTATCAGTGGGATCAGAAACAGTGCTCGAGTCAGAGACAAGCGCTTGGCCATCAAACCTCGGATGTGGCAGCAATTTTGGAAGCCGCTGCGCTGCGTCTGCGAATAACGCTGAAGCGCTGGTCAGTCAATGCCAGAAATGCGCCGAGTGACATCAGAATTGCGCCTCCCCAAATCCAGCGCACGAACGGTTTCACGTGAATTCTCAGACTCCAGGCCCCGTCATCACCCAGTGGTTCACCCAACGAGACATAGAGGTCTCGAATAAGTCCTGGTCGGATACCAGCCTCGGTCAAAGGCTCGGACTGAATCGGGTAGAACCGCTTTTCCGGACGAAGCGTAGCGATATGGCGACCGGCCCGACTTGCTTCGACTGTACCCATTGATGAAATATAGTTATCAATCGGAATCTGTCCGACACCGACAAATTCAAAGGTAAAGCCACCTAATTCATAGGAATCGCCGGGAATCATTTTCAGATCCTTTTCCTGTTCGTACAGACTGACCATCGTAACGCCGACCACAAAAACCGCGACACCGAAGTGTGCGATCGACATGCCCCAGATTCCACGAGGCTGCTTCAACAATGCCTGAATCTTGTTGGGACGATGTTTGACGCGATCCAGCAGACCGTAAACAGTCGATGCTGCTGTCCATGTTGCGAGCGTCAATCCGACTGCTGCCAGCCACTGATACGGCCCATCACCCAAAAACGGTAATCCAATGCCCACTAACAGACTGATGATTAAAATTGGCCAAAGCCCCTGCATCAGACGGCCAAATCGATCTTTCTTCCATCGGGCCATGGCACCAACGCCGACCAATGCCGCAAGAGGCATCGTCAGAGGAATGAATACTGAATTGAAATAAGGCGGCCCAACCGAAACCTTTCCCAATCCGAGCGCGTCAAGGAACAGCGGATACAAAGTGCCGAGCAAAATAGTCGCTGCCGCGGTGACAAGAAAAATGTTGTTCAGAAGTATTCCGGCTTCTCGGGAAACCATCGCATAGCTTCCGCTGGAGCGAATGCTCGGCGCCCGATAGGCATAAATTGCGAGCGACCCGCCGATTACCAGACATATCAGAATAAGCAGGAACACGCCCCTGCTAGGATCAGTTGCGAAAGTGTGTACAGATGTCAGGACTCCGGATCTGACAAGAAATGCGCCAATCAAGCTGAGTGAAAACGTCAGCATCGCGAGCAGTACAGTCCAAGACTTGAACAATCCTCGCTTTTCGGTTGCCGAGAGCGAATGAATCAGAGCCGTACCGACCAGCCACGGCATGAACGATGCATTTTCGACTGGATCCCAGAACCACCATCCGCCCCAACCCAGCTCATAGTACGCCCACCAGCTCCCCAGAGCAATTCCAAGGGTGAGAAATATCCATGCCATATTGGTCCATGGTTTGGACCATCTCGCCCAGGCGGCATCCAACCGTCCACTGATCAGAGCGGCGACAGCAAAAGAGAATGCCACCGAGAATCCGACGTAACCCATGTAGAGCATCGGCGGATGAAATACCAGGCCCGGGTCCTGCAATAGTGGATTCAGGTCTCTGCCCTCTACGGCAGCAGGGAGGATACGTGAGAATGGATTCGACGTCAGAATCAAAAACAGTAAAAATCCAACGCTGACGATGCCGAGTACCGCGAGCACTCGCGCTAGAAATGTGTCCGGCACTTCCCGGCTGAACCATGCCACCGCAGCTGTCCAACCACCCAGCATCAACACCCACAGTAGCATTGATCCTTCATGAGCGCCCCAAACTGCCGATATGCGATACATAAGCGGGAGCGCAGTGTTGGAGTTCTGTACTACATAAGTAACTGAGAAATCATAGCTGATGAATGCGTAGGTCAAACATACAAATGAAACAAGCAGAAACAGCAATTGTGCACTTGCGGCATAGCGTGCACTTGCGAGCAAAGATGGCGTTTTGAGAACCACACCGGCGATCGGAAACGCGGTTTGCACAACCGCCATGCACAACGCCAGGATCAAACTGAATTGGCCAATTTCGGGGATCATGATTTTTCGTCCATTCTACTCTGTCTGCAATGTCTTTGCGGCTTCCAGCGCGTCGGCTACTTCTGGTGGCATGTAGTTTTCGTCATGCTTGGCAAGAACTTCCTTAGCAATAAATATACCTTGCGTATCGAGTCTGCCCTTGGCCACAACTCCCTGCCCGTCGCGAAATAAATCCGGCAGGATTCCAGAAAATCGAACAGGCACGGTTTCCACAGTGTCAGTCACATGAAATGTGACCAGCATGTCGTTGCTTGGCCGAACGACACTGCCTTCAACAACAATTCCGCCAATCCGAAATTCCTTGTCGATTGGCGCGCCACCCGCGACAACCTCGCTCGGACTGATGAAATAAAGCAAATTACTTTGAAAGGCATTGAGTGTCAGTGCCAACGCAATCGAAACGCCGACCACAATCAGTCCTGCCATACCCAAACGTCTTGCTCTTCGAGGTGTCACGATCCTACCCGGTATTTTCTTTTATCGGAAATTACCCGCAACTCAATTCTCTAATCAGTATGGGAAATATCCGTCTGCGACGATGAGCAGTGAATTGGAGATTGAACAAATCGCGTTGTGCCGATCCAATTTAGTAGACAAAACCAGCCAATTCTCTCCTATTTTGTTCTTGCAATTAGAGATCTCTTTAGAGATTTCTATTTTCAATCAAATGATCGGGGTTCCACAAGAAATTTCAACAACACCACTGTGTATATTCATCAAGGCATTCAATTGTCTCCCAAATGTGCTATGGCGTTGCCGCCAAATGCAATATCTGGTTTGTTTGAATTTTAACAAAAAAACCGATTGTTGACGGTTAATATAGGAAGTCCATAACAATACTATTACAGAACTGATGGAACTTCTCAACAAAGCAGCGTTCGGGAAGGGCTTTTTGACGCTGTCGATTGGTATTGAAGGACATACTGCCCGAGAAGAATATATGTGTGTGTACCTTCAATCTAAACCGAATTCATGGTCGGATTCGCTAAATTATTGACCTACACTCCGAATAGCAGATACATCATGACGATCACCACGGTTAAAAAAATGATTGTCATGCCGACGCCGGCTCGCATGAAATCGGCTACTCTGTAACCACCTGGTGCCTGAATCAGAGCATTGACCTGATGTGTGGGAATCAGAAATGAATTTGACGTAGCGAGCGCCACGGTCAACGCAAAGACGGCCGGATTGGCACCGATCTGAACCGCAATATTGATCGCAATCGGTACCAGCAGGACCGTCGCACCGACGTTTGACATGATTAGTGTGAAGACTGTAGCCAGAATCGCCACCGCCAACAGCATGATTAAAATGGGCATTCCGTCCAGAAAACTGACAAATTGCTGGGCTATCCACAGCGCTGTCTGAGTCTGTTCCACGGCAATACCCAGCGGAATCAGACTGGCGAGCAGAAACACGCTCTGCCATCCGATAGACCTGTAAGCTTCCTCAATCTTGATGACACCGACGATAATCATCAGAACCGCGCCGGTCAGCAAAGCGGCCGAAAGCCTGAGTTCTGAAAAAATGACCAAGCCGAGCGTCGCCAGGAAAATCAGGCAGGCATGTGCGAATTTTTCCGGTCTCAGGTCCTCTCTCGGAAAGTCTGTGGCCACGACGAAATCCAGCGATTCGGCAAATCGCTGCAGATTACGCCACGGAGAATGTACGATCAGGGTATCCCCGGCGCGCATTCTTATGTCAATCAGATCTTCTCGAATCGGCTTTTCATTGCGGTAGAGCGCCAAGAGTGTGACATGATAGTTTCTGCGAAATCCCAGATCACCCATAGTTTTACCTGTAGCCGGCGATGACGGCGGGATGACAACTTCGGCAATTCCCGACGCCGTGGGATTGAAGGCTTCCTGAAAGACCCGGATCTCGTTTTTTAGATTCAAGTCAAAGGATTTGGCGTATTCCACTACCTTCTCGTATCGCCCCATGATGGCGAGATCGCAATTCGCGACAATTTCTGTGCTTAGTTCAGGCTCTACAACCAGACTCGTACCCGTATGAATTGCGATGATGCGCTCTTCATATCCCCATTCGTCCTCCAGTTCACCAATAGTTCGACCGATAATTTTGCTGTTACCGTTGACCGAAATTTCGTAAACCTGGCCGGTAATGCCATAGATATCCTGGACATACGAGGTAACCGCACCTGTTTCAAGCGACTTCTGGGTTCCAAACGGAAGCACATACTTGCCAAGAAAAAAGAAGTAGCAACCCCCTGCAATCAGTAGCACAATACCAATAGGAGTCACAGCAAAAAGCGAAAACGTCTCCATCCTTTCAACATGAGATGGAAGCTGAGGATTGGCAAATATTATCAGGTCGTTGAGCAGGATCAGCGGACTTGAACCGACCATTGTCAATGTACCGCCAAGAATCGCGCAATACCCCATCGGCAACAGAAGACGTGAATTGGAGACTCCGCTGCGTTTGGAAATTCGATCGACAACGGGCAGGAACAGTGCAGCTGCGCCGATATTTTGCATAAACCCCGAAATTACACCAACGGTGCCGGATACAAGACTCATGATGCGGCGCTCCGCGCTGCCGGCGACTCGCAAAATTTGCGCCGCCAGTCGATTCAGTGCGCCGGTCTTGTCGAGAGCTGCTCCGATGACCATTACCGCAATAATTGAAATCACTGCGTTGCTTGAAAAGCCGTCGAACAGCTGCTCTGCCGGAACCAAACCTTGGAAATTCGGAATAAGGGCAGTCAGTCCCAATACAACCAGGACTAATATGGCGACAACATCGACGCGGACGACATCGGAGACAAAAAGAAGGATCGTGCACCCCAGAATCGCGAGCACGCCGATCATCTGCGCATTAAGTGCAACGGACTCTGTCAATTCCGCCAGCTCATTCAGGTAGGATCATATGGTAACTGACGTACTGCTCTGACTCGTACATAATGACGGCGCGCCGACTTCATACGAGTAATGCCACTTTTATGGATTTGAACTTTCTGTTCGGGTACATCCCCGTTATGCGGTGTCCCAGATATTTAGATAGGTAGGTGCGAAATTCTTAATGAGTTGATTATATAGGATTCTTTTTATTTTGTCACCGATAAATGAGTTGCGTGGAATTTCCGTTACGAGTTTTGTTGGATACGGATTGGAGCCCTCTGTAGCGCTGTGAGGTGCCCGCTCGTGGAAAAAGCAATCTAACCGTGAAAACGATCGGATTCCAGATGTAAAAATTGATTGGCGCCTAGATTGAAGTCTATCCACTATTTCGCAGGGATCGCATGTGGGACCATTCATTCAGCGGCAGTACCTGTTGCTTGAGCTGCCCACCCCCACGAACGAGGAAGTCCAAATTTGCTCGACCTACAGCCCGCATGACCGGCGTATTTTCGTAACTTGCAATGACTTTAAAATCCGACTGAAACAAGTCTCCCAGATCCACCGTCACACCTTATCAGCCGAAACACAACGAAATTGCAACGGACGGTTCGCCAATTTTCATCGCTTGATACCGCATTTTGATAAAATCTAGCATTCCCGACACAACGAATCGGTGAGGTAAGACTGATGAAGTTCAACGTTGCCTGTGTCCAGAATTGTGCGACTGACGATTTGGATGCGACGATCAATGATTCCGTAACATTGACGCGGGAAGCGCACGATGCTGGTGCCCAACTTATCTGCCTGCCTGAGTTTTTCTCGTTTCTGAACCTTGACGCCACCGGCCTCAACGTTGCACCGTTCAGAGAAGTCGAACATCCAACTCTGGCAACCTACAGAAGATTATCCAAAGAGCTTCGTGTTTGGATTCTGTTAGGATCGATTGCGATACTGGACGATACGGGAAAAAAGCGGAATCGCTCGATTCTGCTGGATTCGGATGGCGATGTCGTTACACGCTATGACAAAATTCATATGTTTGACGTCAACCTTCCCAATGGCGAAATCTATCGCGAGTCTGATGTGTTTGTGCCTGGTGACGCGGCGGTCAATGCTGATTTGCCATGGTGTACGTTGGGTCTTACGGTGTGTTACGATCTTCGATTTCCGCACCTTTACAGATCGCTTGCTCACGCTGGCGCTTGCGTAATCTCGGTACCAGCGGCATTTACCAGAACAACCGGACGCGCCCACTGGCACGTCATGTTAAGGAGCCGGGCAATCGAGACAGGCGCGTATATAGTCGCGCCGTGCCAATATGGCGATCACGGCAGAGCCAAAACCTACGGACATTCTCTAATCATTGATCCATGGGGAAAAATTCTTGAGGATGGCGGGGAAGAAAGAGGTTATATAATCTCTGAAATTGACACCGAAGAAGTCGACAAGGCTCGACAAATGATCCCAGCGCTCGACCATGACCGAGATTACAATAACCCTGTTCAACACCTCCTTCGGGAAGTTTCGTGAATACAGACCGAGCGAATTAGATGCGATTCGATATTATTGACACTGGATATGGATTAAGAACATGAGTGAAACAGTACTGAACACCCTGATAGTTCTACCAATCGTGATTACCTTGGTGATATTATTCGGTTTCCGAGGGAAGGGCCCCTCGACAATGGATGACGACTGACGTCTCGGTGCAGACGGCAACTTTCAGTTTCAGCAATATCGAACAAAAATCCCAGCTCGAAGTTTCGGGTCAAACCAAGTTGACTTTGGTGGCATGACCTGACCTGCGTCAGCGACATCTATCACTTGCTGAATCGCAGTATCGACACAGGCAAATCCGACTCGCCAACCTTTTCTGCAGCGCTCTATCAGCCCTGCAATTCCATCGACACCCGGTGTATAGTTCAGGCGTTGATCAGAGCGCGCATCACGTATCCCAAGAATTGGAGACAACACCCGCTCCTGTAATACAGACACGTCAAGCGACCCCGAGGGGTCATCTTCTGGCACCATCTTCTGTGGTATATGCAGGCTATAGGCCTGTTCATCAACAACCATTGCGACCTCCCGTGCCTTCTTTGGCAAAAGCCGATCGATGTCTTCAAGATCACGGGATTCAACACGAATTCCAGCAGATTCAAGCGCACTGATGAATTCTGATACCGCCAGTCCGTTAAGGTCGCGGACACAACGGAAATACGAAAAAATTCTCAACTGACTCTTCGGGAAAAGCGCGACAAACATATGGTCCGCTTTAGATCCCTTGACAGATGTTGCGCGCTGCCTGGCAATATGTGCGAAGCGCACCCCTGATGCACATCGATGGTGTCCGTCGGTCAGGTAGGTATTCTCAATCTCCTCAAAACTTCGCTGCAACTGCCCCTCAACCTCGGAGTCGTTCACTCGCCATATAGTCTGCAATACATCGTCCCAGGCTGAAAATTCAAGAATCGGTGTCCCACTCATGACTTTTTGCTTTGCCTGGGAGATTTCATCGGTGTCCGCATAGGCAACGCAGATGGGACTGGAGGTGATTCCGACTGATTCCTGATACTGCGTCAGCATGTTTTCTTTCTCAACCTGCGTATCCTCATGTTTCTTGAGCCTTCCTTCAACATAGTCACTGACTGGAATATCCGCAATTAATCCGGTCTGTTCGTGACTGCCTTCTCGAAGTCTGTACAAGAAGTAGGACGGCGAAGGGTTTTTTGCGAATACACCATTCACCATCAACTGGTTGAAATGAGATTTGTTGTGATCCAGGATCTTATTGAGAGTCGGAGGTGATTCAGGAAATTCTTCCAGCGTACGCATCACATTGACATAGTTGTCGGGGAACTTCTCGGCAAACTCGCGACGCTCCGAAGGGAGCATCGCGTCGTATGCCGGCGTGACCACGTTTTGAACGTGTTCCGGTTTGACCAAATAGCCATCAAATTTTGAAATGATTGGCATGTTGGGCGATCCTCAGACAATCTGACCGTAAATCTATTTCGAGTTGGCTGCGCGAAATTCGCTCATGAAGTTCGCCAGTGTTTCAGCACCTTCCATCGGCATGGAATTGTAGATGCTGGCACGCAACCCTCCGACACTCCGATGGCCACCAAGGTTCACCAAACCGACTGATTCCGCCTGTTCCTGAAAATCGCTTTGCAATTTATCACTGGGCATTCGAAAAACCACATTCATGAATGACCGACTTTCTCCCTGCACTGGACAATCATAAAAACCATCGCTGGCATCAATCGCGTCGTATACATGTCCCGATTTTATTCGAGCAATTTTCGCGAACTCTTCGACTCCACCGTGTTCCTTGTAGTATTTGAGTACCTTGCCGGCTACATAAATCGGGAATACTGCGGGTGTGTTGAATCGCGAACCGCTCTCATGCTGTCGGCGATAGTCCAAATAACTCGGCAGTTCTCGCGGTTTGGTTTCAAGCACCGATTTCCTGACGATAACCAGCGCTACCCCAGAGGGGCCGATATTCTTCTGCGCGCCACCATAAGCGACATTTATCAATTCCCAAGGTATTGGTCGGGAAAGATAATCTGACGACATATCTGCAACTAGAGGCACACCGATATCCGGCCATTCAAACAACCTCACCCCACCAATTGTCTCGTTCGTGGTTACGTGCAAGTAAGATGTATCAGATTCAAGTTCGATTTCTTCAGCTTTCGGTGAACGGGAAAAGTTCTCAGCGCTACCATCCCAGGCTGTGTATACATTCGCGTATACTTTCGCATCTTTCATTGCGAGTTTTGCCCAATGTCCGGAATTGACAAATCCCGCTTTATCATCAGGAGTAAGAAGATTCATCGCGGACATCGCAAACTGTAGTGTTGCACCTCCTTGAATCAGGAGAATTGTGAACTCATCCGGTACCGCCAGCAGCTCTCTGACAAGATCAACAACCTCGCAATGCACTTCATCGTAGTGTTTCCCGCGATGACTGTGTTCAATGATCGACATCCCTGTGTCTTTGTAGTTTACAAGTTCCGATTGGGTTTCCTCCAGAACTTCATACGGTAGCGTACAGGGTCCGGGACAAAAGTTATACACACGTTTTGGCAAAGTTCACCTCCAACAAATTCAAGTAGTTGAGTGATAAAAAAGATTACTGATTGACTCGATTGATGATGCTGCCTTCCGCATAGGCATTGATGATTTCAATAACACCTTCTGCGACTGCAGCCTGCGCCTGATCGGTCGATGCTCCGATGTGATGCGTTCCATAAACGTTCGGGTGCGAGGCTAACTCTGATTCGAATTCACCGCTTGAAGCACCGGGTTCGTTCTTGTAGACATCCAAACCTGCTCGCAATCCTTTGCTGTCCAAAGCCTTGAGTAATGCCTGTTCATCGACTACATCGCCACGGGAGGTATTCAGTAATATTGCACCATCACGCATCCAGCCAAGAAACTCCTCATCGACAAGATTTTTCGTGCCCGGTGCGGCCGGCACATGCACAGTCACAATATCGCTGTTTCTTACAAGTTGCTCGAGGCTATCAACAGTCCGAATTTCAAGTGACTGCATTTTTTGTAGCAGCGCAGGTGAGCGACCCGGCTTTTCGATCATGATGACTTCCAGACCGAATGCACGAGCACGTTCAGCAACGGCCATACCAATCGCGCCAGCACCGACGATTCCGATGGATTGACCAAACAATCCTTTTGCATTGGAAAAGGTTTTTTTATTCCACAGTCCGTCCTTTATTTCCCGTACATTGTCCGGAATTCTACGATCGATCGCCAGCAACAATCCCATCGCCAATTCAGCGACCGCAATGGCGTTCTTACCAGGAACGTTACAAACCGGAATCCCCTTCTCGGTTGCGGACTGCTTGTCAATCGTGTTGGTTCCGGCGCCAGCACGGATAACAATTTTTAGCTGATCGGCTGCGTCAAGTGTTGGTTTTTCCACCTTGGTACTACGCACCACCAGTACTTCATAGCCTGCAATTGCACCAGCAATGTCATCTGCTTGCAGGTCCGGTTGAAAACTAATTTCGTGACCATTGCTCTGTAGTTGTGCGAGTTGCTTGGATGGATACTTGTCGGCAAAAAGAATTTTCATTTAAAACCTTTGAATCAATGATTTGAAACAACAACGGGAGGCATCAGCGCGTATCCCAGCATAATTCCTGCTTGCTCAGAATAAAATGTCCCGATCAAAATCAGCAAGGGCATTTCGCGTGGACAACTGCCAGATTTACACCCGATCATAGAGGCAGGCACAGGAAAAGGCGATTATACAAATAACGATTGTTTCTTCATCAAAATTTATTCGAATAAGGGATTTACGAAATACTGAACGAAATTTTTATCGAATCGTCCTTGCTGGGCCACAGATTTTCCAAATGCCAATTGTGAATCCAATAGGCGCGATATCGCCCCGGAATCCAGCAATCAGACGAATTGGTACACCCCAAGCGAATTGTCAAAAAAGTTGTCTTGAAATTATGGGGAAGGCAAGGGCGCCGGAAACATTCCGACAAGCCTGTCAAACTTTCGCGCTCGTCTGAGAGTGTGACCGCGAAATCTAAATAGAGTGAACACCTATTCTGAGTTTATCTGAACACACAATCCGACGTTCCTGAAACTTCAAAAGCAGGAACGAATCAGTTTTTGACAGCACTGAAATTTGTCGGTCTTAATTCGCCAGCATCGACAACCTTCATCTTCAACGTTGAACTTTGTAACCGAAAGTCAGCCATTTCCTCACCAAAATTCTTCACAAACTTTGATCGGCTTTCACCACTGACCTTGTCAATTTCTGCGCGCACCGCGTTGCAATACCAACTATTGCGATCCCGAGTCTTTACAGAATCAAATCCAATTCCGGTGAGCAAACGCTGCAACTGAGCGGCTGTGTGAAAGTGGAAATCCAATTCGCAGAAATCGAGCCAAGCGCGAACCAATTCTGATTGATTGGTGTTATCGCTTCCCAGCCAATCACTACCAACCAGTAAGCCGCCTCGGCGAAGCACACGGTGCAATTCTTCGAAAATCGAGCACTTGTCCTGAATGTGAACAATCACATCTTTGGTGAATACAACATCGAACTCAGCGTCATCGAAGTCGAGAGGGCCTGGCTCAGCCAGCCGGTACTTTATCTGTTCGGCCAGGCCAGCTGCCTGCGTGTCAATCCTGGCTCGCTCGATCAGTGCCTCAGCTACATCAATTCCAACGACTTCCTGAGCTTTGTGCTCCGTCACCAACAAATGGGTGATACCACCGATACCGCAACCCATGTCGAGTACTTTCTTACCCTTGATGCTGCTACCGCGCAATATTTCCGAAATCTCCTCACAGCCACCAGGCGACAGAAACCCCTCGCCCCACAACCACTCGAGACCACCTACAAATTCTTTATCGTAGGCCATAATCACAATTATATTTGTAGGATGAAAATTGTCGTACCGCACTTATACTATAAAATCAGTTTCCTTCAATCATCGAATCCAATTAGCATCCAGACGGAGATATTTTGTTTTGGTCACGAGAAAATTACAGCAGAAAATCAACAATGGCGATTTCATCATCACCTGTGAACTGACCCCTCCCAAAGGAACTGACCTGACAGCACTGTTTGCGAAAGCTGACATGCTCAAACATCAGATTACCGCTTTCAATCTAACAGAATCTCACGCTGCGAGGATGGCTATGGATCCCACCGCAGCCGCGCATCTGCTTCTTGATCGCGGAATCGAACCGATTGTTCAAATGACTTCTCGTGACAAAAATCGAATTGCCATCCAAGCCTGCATACTCGGCGCCGCAGCACTCGGCATACCGAATCTGGTATTCATGGGCGGCGACCCTCCCAAAGCAGGTGATCACCCGGACGCCAAACCCGTTTTTGATCTTTTTGCATCACAACTCCTGGACGCGGTCAGCACGCTTCAGTCGGGCACCGACTACACGGGCAACACTCTGAACGGAACACCAAAATTTTGTGTTGGTGCGGTTGTCAATCCCGGCTCACCTAATCTTGAGACTGAAATCGATAATATGCACAGAAAGATCGATTCCGGTGCTTCTTTCCTGCAAACACAGGCGGTTTATGATGCCCGCCATTTTCAGTCGTTCTTGCAGAAAATCGGCGATGTCAAAATTCCCATTCTGGCCGGCGTGATTCCGATCAAATCTGTGATAATGGCGCAGTATATGAATGAGAAGGTCCCCGGTATTACCGTACCGGATGCGCTGATAAGCAAAATTGCAGACCAGGGCGATGACCGAAAGCGAATCACCGAAACCAGCATTCAGATGTCTGCCGAACTGGTTAGCGATCTTCGACAAATCGCCGGAGGGTTGCATATTATGGCTATCGGTTGGGAAGACCGAATCCCACAGATATTGGAATCCGGTGGAATCAGCGCTTAAAGTGAATGAAATTCGCTTTCCTGACCGGCATCAACCAACCAATTCCATAGATGTTCGGCAAAACTTCGTCTGACAACTATATCAATCGTCACCGCAGCAGCTGACTGGGCAAACAGAGTCACAGACGCTCGCGCTAGTACAGTCTGGATACAGGAACCTGCTTGAAAATTGCGCGGATGAAGATCGTATGACACACCTCTTCCCAATAAGTCGGCAGCTTTCGGTCCAGTTGCACGAATGATGGTTTGTGCAGCACTGATATCGACACGGGTGACAAAGTCATCGCCATATGCGAATTCGTTCAACGCGTAATCCAGCGAATCTTTTGCATGGAACGGGGTAACGATCAGCCATTCGTCCGGACCCAGCCACGCACACAGATTGTCTTCGTGTACGACGAAAATATTCGGACCCTGTGGCGCATCGAACCCCAGCAACTGACGAAACCTCGAACTTGCCTGTTGATCATCCGGCTGAAAACGAACATTGTAGTGTCTCAGAAAAGGTAGTTCGGTGAGCGTAATGCCGTTAAATTCAACGTGAGGAACATCTTCTCCGTGAAGGGAATTCAGAGGCGATCGCATGGCTGCCATCTCAAACATTCTGCCTTTCCCCTTCACGGTCGTAAAAAATAGGATTACAGATTGATACAGGTACTGATTCCCCCGTCATCAGAATCGAATGAATGCGCGCACCCATTCTGGATTTTCCACCCTTGACAACCGCCAGCGCGATGGATCGTCCCAGACTTGCACTGAAGTAACTGGAAGTAACATGGCCGATCATTGGCGTAGGACGAGCATCGGTTGGTAATTCCACGAGCTGCGCACCTTCAGGTAACACCTTATTGGGATCTTCCGTCAGTAATCCGACAAACTGTTTGCGATCTTCACGAATGCAGTCGGACCGACTCAACGACCGTTTCCCCAGACAATCTTTATTTTTTGAGACAATCCAGGACATACCCATATCGACGGGCGTCATGGATCCGTCGGTATCCTGCCCGACGATAATGAACCCTTTTTCGGCACGCAATACATGCATTGTCTCTGTTCCATAAGGTGTGATACCGAATTCCATTCCGGCCTCGAAAACCTTCTCCCAGACATCTTTGCCGCAATCCGAGGGTACATTGATTTCGTAGGATAATTCACCGCTGAAACTGACCCGGAAAATCCTCGCCTCAACGCTTGCCACAACTGAATCCCGGAAAGTCATGAACGGAAACTGATCATTGGATGCGTCCAGGGTCGGTGCGACTTTAGTGAGTATCTCACGCGCTTTAGGACCAGCAATCGATATAACCGCCCACTGATCGGTCACAGAAGTGAAATACACCCTCATCGACGGCCATTCAGTCTGTCTCCAACGCTCCATCCAAGACAAAACCGCAGCTGCTCCGCCTGTCGTCGTCGTCATGTAGAAGTGGTTGTCACCGAGTTTGGCAGTTACACCATCATCCATGATCATCCCGTCTTCTCCCAGCATCAGGCCATAGCGACAGGACCCAACTGGCAGATTCGACCAAGAGTTTGTATAGACATAGTTCAGGAACTCCGCTGCATCCGGGCCGTATATTTCGATCTTGCCCAATGTCGACGCGTCAATGACGCCCACCTGTTTTCTGACAGCCAGACACTCGCGGTTCACTGCCTGATCCATGGTCTCCCCGGATTTTGGGTAGTACCACGGTCGCTTCCACTGCCCTACGTTCTCGAATTCCGCACCGTGCTCGACATGCCAGTCGTGCATCGCTGTCTTACGAACAGGATCAAAAAATGTCGGACCGATTTCACGGCCGGCGATCGCGCCGAATGTCACCGGGGTGTAGAAAGGTCTGAACGTGGTTGTTCCGGTCTGTATGAGATCCTGACCGAGTTCCTCGGAAAGAATGGCCATACCGTTGATGTTTCCCAGTTTTCCCTGGTCGGTACCAAATCCAAGCAGGGTGTACCTTTTCAGATGCTCAATAGATTGATATCCTTCCTGCACCGCGATTTTGATATCCTTGACAGTGGTATCGTTTTGAAAATCCACAAACCTTTTCAGTCGATCTGAAGAACCTGAACCCGGCACCTGCCACAACGGTCTGATGGCGTACTCGCTGGTGTATGCATCAGATACTTCCTGAATCACAGGCAAATCGACTACTTGGCATCCAGCACTATGAGCGGCTGAAATTCCTGCCTGATAACCGTCGCTGACCGCCTTTTCGGCAGAAAAATTTCCGCTGGCCGCACCAACCGAAATTTCATTCTGAAAAGCTGGCCCGGGTACGAAACATGCTTTTTCGTCGTCAAATACGGGTTTGGCTCCCGATTGGGCGTGCAGATGTACCGCAGGACTCCAACCCCCAGAAACAGCGAGCAGGTCGCAATCGAACTTCTCAGGGGTTCCTTCCAGCGATTTGCCATCAGCTGATAGTCTCATCACCTCCACAGCCGAAACACTTTTTTTACCTTGGGCACGGACAACAACCGACCCTTTCATCATCTTGACCCCGCGGTGGGCCAGCTTGTCGAACAATGGATCGGAAATTTCGGTGCGGGCGTCGACCAGCGCACCAACTCCAACACCATTGTCCAGCATATGCAAAGCACTTCTATAGGCAGTGTCGTTATTGGTGAAAATCACCGCGTTTTGTCCCGGTTTGACCGCGTAACGATTGATATAGTCTGAAACCGCCGACGACAGCATGACCCCGGGCAGATCGTTGCTGGCAAAAACAAGTGGACGTTCAATCGCGCCGGTCGACAGAACGACCTGCTTTGCCCGAACTCTCCAAATCTTCTCTCTGGCATTGCGGGTTGTCGCATTACCGAGATGGTCGGTAAGACGTTCGTTCAGCACAAGGAAATTACCATCGTAATAACCGGCAACAGTGGTGCGCTTGAACAATCGCACTTCTGAAAATTCTTCGAGCTCGCGCAGAACGTCACTCACCCATTGCAGATTGTCCTCGGATTCTGTGCGCAGAAAGCCGCCACCAAACTGTTGACCCTCATCTGCGAGCATGACACGCGCGCCAGCGCGTGCCGCGCCAAGTGCTGCGGCAAGCCCGGTGGGGCCGCCGCCGACTACCAGCACGTCGCACCACGCATTGATCTTGTCATAACGATCAGGATCCGGTTCGGAGCTCACTTTTCCGAATCCGGCTGCGCGCCGGATCACTTTCTCATAAAACATCCATCCTTTTCGTGGATACATGAAGGTTTTGTAGTAGAACCCCGCCTGAAGAAATGGCGAGAGCCAATTCATCAGCGATAATGCATCAAGAGAAACGCTCGGCCAGCAATTGACACTGGACACTTTCAAGCCATCATAGATTTCTGTCTGCGTTGCGCGCAGATTGGGAATAGAGCGCGCGCCTCTGTTGACCTGAAGAAGTGCACTGGGTTCTTCAGCGCCGCTACCCATGATTCCTCTCGGTCGGTGATACTTGAGACTTCGGGCAACCAGCTTCACGTCATTCGCGAGCAATGCCGATGCGACAGTATCGCCGGTATAGCCGCCGTAAGTTCTTCCATTGAACTGAAAACTGACAGGCTGGCTGCGATCAATCTGCCCGCCGGTAGGAAGTCGATTCTTCTGATTCAATCTCCGTCCTCCGGCTTCGGGTCAGTGTGCTTATAGCTAATACCAAACTTATAAGTGACGGTATCTCTTTGCGCGTTGAACCAGCGTCGGCATCCACCGCTATGGACCCATTGCTCGGTTTGCCAGCCCTTGGTGTTGTCGCGCATGAAAAGGTAGTCAGCCCATTGTTCGTCAGTCAACTCGTCAGGCTTGAGCGGGCGGACGATGTGTGCCTCTCCACCGCAACTGAACTCCGCCTGCTCCCTGAGTCCGCACCACGGACATCGAATCAACAGCATTTGTGATTCCTCACGTCGAGTTGAGTTTTAGTGTGCGACACCGGCAGCTCCATGTTCGTTGATCAATGCACCGGAAACGAAACGGTCAATTCCAAATGCTGCGTTGAGATGATGGGGTTCGTCACGCGCGATTGTGTGTGCGAATACCCAGCCGGAACCCGGTGTCGCCTTGAATCCGCCGGTTCCCCAACCACAATTGAAATACAACCCATCAACCGATGTTTTGGAAATAATCGGACAGGCGTCCGGGCATACGTCAACAATCCC
This sequence comes from Arenicellales bacterium, assembly GCA_951813075.1. Lineage (GTDB taxonomy): Bacteria > Pseudomonadota > Gammaproteobacteria > Arenicellales > JAJDZL01 > JAJDZL01. Next base: position 1,834,182 of record OX638343.1, read on the forward strand.
ACCCCAGTGTCGGAGCATGCGCACCCGACTGAAAATCGGAAACAGCTCGACGATTGCGGCGATATTGCCTTCGATTGTTGAAAAGCTCCCTCTTTGACCGTAACCCAGATAGGAATCCACGCCGGCGCCGATTACCAGTTCTCCCTTGTCTGATTGGCTGATGTAGCCGTGCACTGCATTTGACATGACAACGGTGTGCAAAATCGGTTTGATCGGTTCAGAAACAAGCGCTTGCAAGGGATGACTCTCGATCGGCATCCGAATTCCAGCCATTTCGGCGATGACACTGGAATGTCCGGCCGCAACAACACCGACTTTTCTGGCACCGATAAAGCCGCGTGTTGTCTCAACACCCTCAACTTTTCCATTGTTTCTTCGAATGCCTGTCACCTCACAATTTTGAATGACATCGACCCCGAGCTTGTCAGCAGCCCGAGCAAATCCCCACGCTACCGCGTCGTGTCTTGCTATTCCACCGCGTCGCTGAAATGATGCCCCGAGTACGGGATAGCGCGCGTAGGGAGAAGTATTCATGATCGGAACAATTTCACTGATCTGTTGTGGAGTAAGAATCTCGGAGTCAATGCCATTCAGCATGTTGGCATTCGAGCGTCTGTAGATATCCCGCATGTCCTGCAGGTTGTGTCCGAGGTTCATCACACCGCGCTGACTGAACATGACATTGAAATTCAGTTCCTGTGACAAGGATTCCCATAGAACAAGCGACTTCTCATACAGGTGAGCCGCCTCGTCCCACAGATAGTTGGAGCGAACGATGGTTGTGTTGCGTCCGGTGTTGCCACCGCCGATCCAGCCTTTCTCCACGACAGCGATATTGTTGATACCGTGTTCGGACGCCAGATAGTATGCAGTGGCTAATCCATGCCCACCGCCGCCGACGATTACAACATCATAGCTAGTCTTGGGACTTGGATCTCGCCACGCTCGCGACCAACTCTTTCGCCGGTCAAGGGCGTGACGGGCCAGTGTGAAGACTGAGTATTTCTTCACCTTCGCCCTCCTGAACTGAAGCAGGAGTTATTAAATTATTGGTAGACCGGAAACCGGCCACACAGCTCCAATACCTTCTCCTTGACTTGGTCAATGACGGACTCATTGCCCATGTCATCAAGTATGTCGCACATCCAGTGTGTGAGCGTGGACATCTCTTCGGTTCCGAATCCTCGGGTAGTCGAAGCCGGCGATCCAATTCGCAGTCCGCTGGTCACAAATGGCGAACGCGGATCATTCGGTACCGTATTCTTGTTCACGGTGATGTTGGCTGCGCCCAGCGCGGCGGAAGCATCCTTGCCGGTTATATCCTTGTCAATCAGATCAAGCAGAAACAGGTGATCATCGGTACCGCCCGATACCACCTTGTAGCCTCGTTCCATGAAAGTGGCTGCCATTGCTCTGGCGTTATCCAGCACTTTTTTCTGGTACGCCTTGAATTCGGGTTCGAGAGCTTCTTTGAATGCCACCGCCTTGCCGGCGATCACATGCATCATCGGGCCACCCTGCCCGCCGGGAAACACTGCAGAAGCCAGTTTTTTCTGAACAGCCTCGTTCTCGCGTGCCAGAATCAGACCACCTCTCGGTCCTCGAAGTGTCTTGTGCGTGGTTGTAGTCGTCACATCAGCGATGGGCACAGGATTCGGATAGAGTCCAGCGGCAACCAGGCCGGCGACATGCGCCATGTCAACAAAGAGATAAGCATCATTGTCATCGGCAATTTTTCGGAAGCGATCCCAATCCATCACCCTGGAATAGGCCGAGAAGCCGGCAATAACCATTTTCGGTTTGTGCTCGGCGGCCAGCTCGGCAATCTGCCCATAGTCTGCGATCCCTTCAGAGTCAACGCCGTAGAGGACAGAGTTGTATAACTTGCCTGAGAAGTTAACCTTTGCGCCGTGCGTAAGGTGCCCACCATGATCCAGACTCATCCCCAAAACTGTATCGTGCGGCTCAAGCAATGCCAGAAATACTGCGGAATTGGCTTGTGATCCGGAATGGGGTTGAACATTGACGTAATCAGCGTCGAACAGTTGTTTCGCCCTTTCAATCGCAAGATTTTCGGCGACATCGACGAATTCACACCCACCGTAATAACGCCGGCCCGGATATCCTTCGGCATACTTGTTGGTCAGTACCGAACCTTGAGCCTGCAATACCCGGGGGCTGGTATAGTTTTCCGAAGCTATTAGCTCGATGTGCTCTTCCTGGCGCGTTTCCTCATTCTGGATTGCCTCCCAAAGCACCTCATCATAATTTTCAATCGAATCGTTCTTACTGAACATTCATATCTCCCGTACTGTTCTGAGCAATACCAAATCAAATATAAATTCTGTCGGTGGCAACATTAATTACATTGTATTTCAAATTACTGTCATTCACTTCAAATTGATACGCTGCACTCGCCATCTGCGATAGACCAATCCGCTGCATGAATTCAACCATGCAAGTCAGTCCGGCACTGTGAGTGAATTGAGTGTCGGGGGTTCCATCCGCTGAGTGAAGTCTCTATTTGATCCAACGACCATCAAAATGCTGGATTCGCTGAAAGTCCGCAGTGTATGTCTGTCAATGTGAAAGCGTGGGTTATAATTTCAGCCACAATGATCATACAGAACAAAATCACGTACAAGCTTACCGACGCACTGTCACCGGTGCATCTTGAAGTTGTCAACGAAAGCTCGATGCACAGCGTACCGCCAGGTTCGGAATCACACTTTAAAGTGGTTGCGGTATCCGATAGATTTCAAGATCAGTCGCTGGTGATTCGCCATCGCATGATTAATGAGTTGCTGGCGGCCGAAATTGCAGGGCCGATTCATGCACTTTCGCTTCACACACTGACACCCACAGAGTGGCGCTCACAAGGAAAATCCACTGAGGATTCTCCACTTTGCCTAGGTGGATCCAAGCGGGAAAAAGACGGACAATAATCGGCTTCGTCCAAGACCACCGAGTCCGTCCATTCGGACGATGTTCTGCGAACCCGGTATCAAGAGATTTCAGCACGCTCCGGCAAACTTATTCTCTCTTGTAACCATTCAGGCATTTCTCGACCCCATTCATAACTGACGACGCCTTCCTGCCATTTGAATAAGTAGTAATCCCGGTAGGATTCGACGGGATCCGACTTATGGAATTCTTCCGGCATTACAAGTGGAGGTACCGTTGTGTGCTGGTGATTGCCAGCTGAACTGTTGGCAGTTTCAATGTTCTGTGGCAATTGTTGAAGGGGTTTGAGAAGTTGTGATGTTTTGTGTTTTTTGCCTTGGCGGCGGAATTCAAATTCAAAGCACAGGAATACAAGCAGTTCCCAAGTCCAAAGGTAGTTGTCCGCAAGTTGCCGGACCCATGTCGATGATGGGTGATTGACATGGGATGGACGATACAAACCTCCATCAGAGGCTTTCTGGCAAAAATGATTTTCATCTCCGTCCAGAACATGATGCGCGGTTGACAGCAATTGCGCGGTCTCAAGCACCATTTTCACCACATGCTTGTCGCCATGGTAGCGGGCCGCCAATTCGGGGTTCTCATCAATGTAGAAGATATTCACTATCCAAAATAACCTGTCGCACTAGTCAACCTCTCTCAAGGCATTTTAAATTTCAATGACAGCAGAACCCTGAATTCTCCCTAGTCGAAGATCGTCCAATGCATGATTTATATGATCCAAACTGTAAGATTTCACAACGGTTTCCAACTGAATTTCTGACGCAATTTTCAGAAACGATTCGCCATCCTCGCGGGTTAGATTCGCTACGGATCGGACTACCCTCTCCCCCCAAAGTTGTTCGTACCTAAATGATGGTATGTCACTCATGTGAATGCCTGCACATACTACGGCGCCTCCTTTTCGAATACTGCTCAATGCTAAAGGCACCAATTCGCCAGCCGGTGCAAAAATAATTGCTGCATCCAGCTCGACCGGAATCTTCTCTTCACTGCCTCCACTCCACTTCGCGCCAAGCTTACGTGCAAACCGCTGAGAAACTGTATCGCCTGTACGCGTTATCGCGTACACATCTTTTTTCTCATATAGAGCGACCTGAAGAAGAATGTGTGCAGCTGAACCGAAACCGAAAAATCCCAGTTTATTCGATTCACCAATCATCCGATATGCACGAAAACCGATCAATCCGGCACAAAGCAGTGGTGCCGCCTGCAAGTCTGTCAAATTTGAGTCTAACAAAAAGCAATAACGCGCATCGGCAACGCAGAATTCTGCAAATCCCCCATTCAGGTCGTAACCCGTAAACCGGGCGGAGTCACAGAGATTTTCCTGCCCGCTGTTGCAATACCCACAGAATCCGCAGGTCCACCCAAGCCATGGCACACCAACTCGTTGTCCAGGAGAAAATTCAGCTACTGTGGACAAAGCAACTTCCCCGACAATCTGGTGGCCGGGAATTCTCGGAAAATCTGGTGCTGGCATGTCACCGTCAACAATGTGCAGGTCAGTCCGACACACACCACAGGCATTAACCTTGATCAGAATTTCCCCTTGGGTGGGTTCCGGGATGTCAACTTCACCAATCGTCAGCGACTTTCCTTTTTGATTCAAGAATGCAGCGCGCACAATCGATTCGATTCCGCTTCAGTCGGCACCTACAGAGTTGACAGCAAATTTTCGCAAGAAAGGTCGAGTCATTCGGAATCTTTGCGACGGATAATCTGCAAGACGCGGACAGTCATGACTGTTTCGGAATTCTGGTTGATCATCGAACACTTCAAATCAACGTAACCTCGATCAGTTTTTTTTGAAGAAGGTCGGGTACTCAGTACTTCAGCAACCATGTGCAAAGTGTCGTTCGGATATACCGGAAGCAACCATCTCAGTTCATCCATCCCTGGTGACCCCATCCCCTGCTTCAGCATACCCTCCTGTATGTACATTCTGAAAACAAGGGCCAGTGTCTGAAAACCACTGGCAATCAGTCCTTTGAATTGGCTTTTCTTTGCGGCTTCCACATCAATGTGGAAGGGTTGAGGATCATACTGAAGTGCGAATCGAATAATTTCACTTTCGGTGAATGTGACTCCGGCACTCTTGAACTTGTCTCCGACACTAAACTCTTCAAAAAACATTCAGTTTGTATCTCCTAGTCTTGATCACTGTGCTCAGCATAAAAACGAACCATCGAATCCCGCCCGCGTTTGTAATGATATTTCATCTGTTTCGGGACATACTGATATTCAGATCCGACAGGACACCGAATTCTGGATATGCAACGGAATGAACAAGGCGAAGATTCCTGGATCCTGAATCGGGCACATGCTTCCAGGTTGAAAGAGCCAATTTCACCAACAGCATTTGCATGGCACGCTGATATGCAGGGTTTGTCGATACAACTTTCACAAGGATGATTTGTCGGTGAACAATCCGAAGCCGGTAAACGTGCCTTAATCAGAAACAATGCTCTGAAGGCGTACCAGGTGCCAAAATGATGATGAATAGTTATTCCCAAAGGTGTTGGGTGGCACCAACCCGATCGATCAGCGATAGCTCGAAGTGAAATGGGATATTCTGAAGGATATAGAAGTTCGTAATCCGAGTCTAGATACTTGATCGCATAAGTAGTCGCCAAATGGCTGCTGAAATAATCGACTGGATCAAATCCATGCATACCGAATTCTTCAAGCGCACGCCAGAATTCAGCACCGGCGTTCGCGATCAGTACTGCGCTTGGGAACTCGTCTGTATCTACGTGGCCGATAGCCGGCCGCAACAAATCCAAAAGAGATGTCGTATCGAATACGTGAAACAGATTGATACCGTTTGAGCCGAGATATTCTCGTCCAAGCCTTGGATCCATATCAGGTCTTTAAGTGTGAGTCATCGCTAAGATGATTCGTTCGATGAGCCGCAAATTATCCTACACATTCGCAGTGAAAATCCATCATATCCCGACAGTGCAATGTCAATTATGCCCAGACGATGTATATATACTACGAAGTTTCTTATCTTATGTCATCAGTGGCAACATTCCGTAACATTGTCTTAATGAATCAGGACATCAGCATTATCGGACACCGAGGTGCGCCCGGACTATTGCCCGAACAGAGTCTAGCGGGATTCGCCAAAGCGCTTGAACTCGGTGTGGATGGATTGGAGATGGACCTCGCCGTCACCGCGGACAGAAACGTCGTCGCCTATCACGACGCACAACTCAATCCGGTCATCACACGCGACGCTGAAGGGGTGTGGATTGATGACACGGTAATCAAAATCAGCGAACTGACACTCGAACAACTCAGATGCTATGACATTGGTCGAATAAAACCTGGGTCCGATTATGCCGAACGCTTTCATCGTCAAACTCCGGTTGATGGCAGTCGCATTCCGACACTGGAAGAGATCGCAAATCTGGATCGAAAGTTCAGACGAAATCCCGCTTATTTCATCGAGATCAAATACTATGCTGTAGCTCCATTCTCGAATATCCCTATCGAACAGTTTGTGGAAGTGATCGTTTCTGAAATTGACCGATTGGGTATTGCGCCAACGGCAAGAATTCACTCATTCGACTGGAAGTTGGTGCACGCATTTCGCAGACACGCACCGCACCTGCAATATGCCTATCTGACCTCTCAGACAGAAACTTTCGACACCGTAACGGGTGGAATTGAACCAAAGCAAAATTACGAATCAATGAATCCGAATCAAGTTGGTAATTGGACTGATGGAATGCTGCTGTCGGATTACGGTGGTTCCGTACCAAAAATGGTCAAAGCCACGGGCGGCACCGACTGGCATGCGGATTATGAATCCTTGTCAGCAGATCTCATCGCCGAAGCTCACTCTCTGGGAATTCGCGTATACGCCTGGACAGTCAATAAAAACCGTGACTATGAAAGACTGATCAAGGCGGGAATTGACGGGATCATTACAGATTATCCCGACCGGCTGATTGAGTTTCTCGGCAGATGAGTCGATTTGCTTATGAATTCGGAACTGTATTTGTCAGCGTATTAGTGTCGTGCAGGCTGCAATTTGCTGACAATCCTTAGTTAAACCAATTGCGAGAGAAACGTTTTTGCTGGTACGACCGTTGGTTCATTGAATTCGAAACAATCGCGCTCAATAAAGTCCATGTCCAAAGCAATTTGAAAGGCATGCTTTGCGTTAGTTTGATTCTGAAAGTATCTCAACGAATGTGATATGCCCGAACTTTGGCTACTCTTGACCTCAACCAAGAACCATGGTGAGTTGTCGCTAACAACCAGGAAATCCACCTCGCGCTTTTGTTTGTCACGAACAAAATACAGTTCAAATTCTCCCTGACCTGTTTCCGTCCAATACTGAACAGCCTTGAGCAAAGCGCATGCAACCAAGTTTTCAGCACGAATTCCTGGATCATCAATATCCGACCAATCCCACAAATAGTATTTCGGCTCCTTACGCAGTGCTCGCGCTATATTTCGATGCCAAGGCCGAACTGTGAAACAGAAATACAGTGCCTCCAGAGTCGCAATCCACCGCCTGACTGTATCGACTGACACGCGGATGTTGCGGGAAAAATAGGAGTAACTTGTCAGCTGGCCGACTTGTTGGCGAATATACTCCGCCAGCATTTCAATCTGTCCGAGTTCCTGAATTCTAGTTAATTCCCGTATATCTTCTCGCAGTAATTGTTCCTGTCGCAGTGACCGCCACCGGTTGTAGAAGCGCTGACTGGCTTTCAAAAAAGGCTCTGGAAAACCTCCGAACCGCCATAGCGCATCCCATTGCTCTTGGTCGATTTTGCGCGGTTCCCGATTAATGACGCCCTGCGAAGAAGATTGAACGGATGCATCGTTGATACACTCCGCCACAGACATTGGATGGACGGTATAGGGAAAATATCGTCCCATAAGACTGTCACCGCCCCGCGAAAATACGCGAAGCGATGCGCTACCAGTCACCAACACTTTTGTTCGGTCTGCATATTGATCGAAAAATCCTTTGAGCAGTTCACGCCAATGATTGAACTTGTGCAACTCGTCAAATATGCAAAGCGTCTTATCATCCGACTTCAATACATCCAACTGCAATTTCTCGGCGATGGCTTGTGGACCTTTGACGATTATTTGTCTATGTGACTGATTGTCCCAATTCAAATATTCGGCATATGCATATTTCTTTTCGAAATCTCTAGCGAATGTAGTCTTTCCTACCTGTCGCGGACCGGATACAAACAACATTTGACGTTCGTTTTCAAAATGAGTAACGAATTCATCGAGCAAGTATCTTTCAATAACCATTTTCATGTGCATCGTAAACTGGTCATGACTATTTTACGACACTATCGAAAATAATCATAGTAAAATCTTCGGAAATAATACAACCCTGTTGGCAAGTCGAATAATGACACGCTTCTAACCCGCATATTTCACCAATAGTGAAGAAATGGGCTAGTGACTATAACGTTGAAGTTCCAAATCAAGCGAGCCGACATTCAAATCGCCACGGAAAACAGGATAAATTCCAACACCTCAAAACCAACAAAAATCAAGGCCTGAGTCGCAGAACTTTACTTCGTTGCTTCCGTCAACTCCGGCTCGGATTCAGTTTTTGACTCACTTGGCACGTCTTTGTGAACAACACGTGGTGGCCACAAATCACCGAGATCAAAACTGATCTCCTCAAAGGGTGGTAATGAAACGGACGCGTCCTCAAACAGCGTGTCAATCAACACCCACTCCTTGCCGCGCAACTCATATGCTTCCAGCGACCGGGCGATGGGGTCGATAAACCAAAGATAACCGACACCTTCTCGGGCATAGACCGCCCGCTTGTCACCCAGATCAAGCTTTCGGGTGGATGGCGAAAGCACCTCGCAGACCCAGTCCGGGGCCAGTGTGAAATAAGCTGTATTCGGAAACTGGCAGATTTACGAGAGGGCACCAAACTGTTTTGGCGAGAAAACTACCGAAGTGAATCTCTACTTCGGGCAGGCTTTACAGTGCATTCAGATAAACTTGCTGATTGGCTGGATTTTACCGATTCAAGACCCCGGACGACCGCGCTGTGAAGTAAATAAGCCTATCCAGTTTGTGATCTGTCGGTAACATGTTGCGAGCGAGTTCGACAAGATTGAGCCACTTGAATTTCGCGCCCTTGAGTGCTCCGTAGTACAGATTGAATCCATCGACGTAAACCCGGGTTCGCATTTTCGCTCCAAGAAAAAAGCAGGGGTTGCCCGAAAGCAACCCCTGAGCCGACAGCACGCTGCCGGCGGATAACTGTGTAGAATTTATACTTTATTGCTCAAGCAATTGATTTGAGATTCCTTATTGAGGTGTAGTCTACTGGCTATTGCGAGCAACAAATCCGGGACATTCTTCTTGAGAACGCAATTGGGAATCAATGAGACATCCATCAAGAATTATGATAATCAGCATATGACAATCCGCAAACCTGACGGGTCAGTCACCCGATCACTGAAAGCAACCCGTCACGCATTCGATCAATGATGAAATCAGCGATAGCACCAGGGTCGTCCAATGCGAGCGTTTCCATACCGTGTTCAGCGAGTTCTGGAATGTCAGTCGCAACTGCAATGACGTTTTGGTCTGTTTTTGCGAGAAGCGGTCGTTTCAACCCAGAACGATAGACCTCTATTTTGGTAAACGGTTCATGCTTGAACCCCTCAACAATGATCAGGTCCAATTCCTGACCGGCAAAATAATTCAGCAACTCAAAAAGCAGCGGCTCCTCTTCGTGTAGATTCTCCATCACCCAGGCAATACGCTGTTTGGACGCAACCATCACTTGTTGCGCACCTGATTCCCGCAACTCGTAACTGTCTTTCCCCGGGGTATCTATGACGAAACTGTGATGAGCGTGCTTCAGCACGCCAATCTTCAATCCTCGTTGCTTCAGAAGCGGTATCACATTGGTTACCAGAGTCGTCTTGCCGGTTCCACTGTACGCGGCAAACCCGATTATTGGAATTCCTTTATCACTCATCCTGATTCATCCGAATTTGTGCTTTCTCTCGGTCCTGTTCGGTATTGATATTAAGAAAACATTCTGGTGAGTCGGCGAAATCAGCTTCCGCATAACGATGTTTCACAAACCATTTGTCGATTTTCCTTTCTCCGGACTGTAAGAATTCATTCAAGCTGTCCGATAGTTTCGTTTTTGCCAGAATATATGTTGGTTGCATACGATCAGAATCCCTTGCAACAACTATTTCAACATCTTCATCGGTCATCTGTAACATCCGGGCAACATAATCGCGATTCAGGAAAGGACCGTCACACGGCACTGTGATGACCCACGGTGTCTTCGCGGCGACCATCGCGCTGGCAAGTCCGGCAAGCGGCCCAAGATATCCGGGAGTCTCATCCTGTATCACCCGTACCCCGAATTCTCCGTATATCTCAAGATTTCTGTTTGCGTTCACCACAACCTCAAAAACTTGAGGACGAAGCTTGTTGATGACAATCTTGCACATCGCGACTCCATTCAGTTTCACCAAGCCCTTGTCGACCCCTCCCATCCTGCGAGCTTGGCCGCCAGCCAGAATAACACCAGTTACGCAGACATCTGACGTGTTGTGTTCGGTCATCAGGATTAACTAGACTAGTTTGCCGCGTGCGATCTTGATGATTCTGTCAGGCTGATAGAGTCGTGCAGATTCATGTGTTGAAATATACACAGTAATACCACTGTCAGCGAGGTCGCGAATCAACTCGAAAGTCTGTTCGCGAGATTCATGATCCATTGCGGATGTTGGTTCATCAAGTAAAAGCAGACGCGGTTCCAAAATCCGTGCTCGCGTCAACGCAACTCGCTGTTTCTCTCCACCTGAAAGGTCTCGGGCATTTCGCGCCGCCAACGGCGACAATCCAGCCCACTCAATCGCGCTTTCTACCTTTTCACGAATGATATTTCGACCCAGTCCCCGCGTTTGAAGCCCGTACGAGATATTTTCAGCGACTGAGCGATCAAAAAGAAATGGGGACTGATGCAGATAGACAACCTCTTTCCGAAAAGTACGATACGCCAATCTCCACGACATTCTCTTTCCACCAATCTCCACGACACCCGAATCGGGCGCAATTAATCCAGCAATGATCTTCATAAGCGTGGACTTCCCAGCACCATTTTCCCCGTGCAGGACAGCACATTCGCCCTCATACACAATCATTTCGTCAACATCAAGAACTCTGCGTCGAAGCAGCGTTTTACTGATATTCCGAAAGCTGATAAGTTCCTGCGCGTTCATCTGACTGTTTGCACTTGCTTCAATGCCTTGCCATATCGCGGCCGCGGAACATGGCAACAAAAAAATTGAGAGCCAGCGCGAGCGTGATCAATACAGCACCGAGAGCTATCCCCTGCTCAAAATTCCCTTTTGAGGTTTCAAGTGCGATCGCTGTAGGAATGTTACGCGTCTCGTGTAGGATGTTACCGCCTACCATGATGGAACAGCCCACTTCCGATACTACCCTTCCAAATGCAGTCACAATTGCTGCAATCAGTCCAAATCTTACTTCTCGCATAATTGTAAACATCGCACGTACTGTACCGGCACCCAGCGTTCGAGCAGTTTGCCATGCATTCAGATCCACCCCCTGCAAAGCGACATGTGTCATTGCTACCAAAAGCGGGAATGCGAGAATCATCTGCCCTATGATCATTGCGGTTTGAGTGAACAGCAATCGCCATCCACCGAATGGTCCGGAACTGTAAAGCAACATGTACAGTAACAAACCTACCACCACTGCCGGTATGGCAATCATTGAATTGAAAATAGTGATCAGAATACGCCGGCCTGGAAATTCCCCATAGGCTAGTGTGAACGCGACAACCAAGGCGAGTGGGACGATGAACAGGATCGCTCGGAACGAGACGAGAAATGAAATTCCGACAATCTCCCAGGTCTCGGGGTCACCGGTAAACAGCAGCTTCAGTGCTTCAGTACTTGCTAGGATCAGACCGTCCATGGTGCTCGTTATACAGTCTGCCGGATATCAAATCGGAAATTAGTTGCCTGATCCGTTCGCAAGATCTGGTGTCAGGAGTCAGTTTACCGCGTGCTCAGTCAGTTACAAAGAACAGTTGCTCACCATTAACCTTGTAATTGGAGATGATTGATTTGGCTTCTTCGGACTTGAGCCACTTTGTAAGTTTTTTTGCACCATCATAGTTGACATGAGAATGACGCTTCGGGTTCACGGCAATGACTCCGTATACATTTCGTCCATCCATTGCCGACTCGACATGAATTGGCAGCGACAGGCGATTGCGCATGAAAAGATACGTTCCCTTGTCGCTCAGCGTGTAGGCACCGAATTCATTTGCAATCTGCAATGCCTTGCCCATACCCAATCCAACTTCCTTGTACCACCTTCCTTCGATTTCGATTCCCTCTTCCTCCCAAAGACTCAGTTCTTTCTTGTGGGTTCCGGAGTCGTCTCCCCGCGATACAAAAGTCGATTTACTCGCGGCTATTTTCGCGAGCGCATCACTCAGGTCGTTGAGCCCGTTAACTCTTGCCGGATCGTTTTGCGGACCGACTATCACGAACTCGTTGTACATGATCTCCTCTCGATCAACACCGAATCCATCTTCAATGAATTCAAGTTCCGCACTCTTTGCGTGAACGAGAATCATGTCCACATCGCCGTTGCGAGCATGATTGATCGCGCGTCCGGTACCGCTGACGATGGTATGTACATTGATACCGAACTTTTCTTCAAACACCGGTAACAATTTTCTGGTCAGCCCCGAATTATCAGTACTGGTCGTTGTTGCCAACCTCAAGATATTCTCAGCAGAAACAACACCTGCAGTTGAAACTAGCAACACAAGGCAAATGAAGAGTCTTAGAACATTAAATTTATTCAACAGATTCATATGAGAACAGTCGGGGATGATGTTGAAGTCATCGGGAAATCGTCGATTGTCAGCACGCAAATGACAAATTGGGCGACAAACCTGATGGATTCAACCGTATCGAATGATCGGCAAATTTGCGTTAATGCCGTGTAAACGCTAATAATATTCGATTACAATTTTTTATGTGCATTTTACCGTTGGAGTCGTGCTGTCATTTACCTTCTAATCGCCGCGTCTTGTATATCAACTTCAGTGACATCGGTTGACTGGATTTGAATATGCGCGAACAAGAAATGATTTCCGTTTCAGTCATTGGCAGTGGTTCCTGGGGTACAGCAATCAGCGCGTGGCTCGCACGCAACGGGCATGATGTCAGAATTTGGGATATTGATGAGTCAGTAATTGACGATATTAACAACAATCGCTGCAACAGCCGATATTTACCCGACGTAGAACTTCCAACCGGCATCCGTGCATTCAAGCAGATCGAATCGGCATTGAATGAATGCCAGATGGCAGTCGTTGTCGTACCGAGCCGTGTGTTTGAGCAAGCGCTTCACCAAATGCGTAACTGCCTTCATGTAATGGATTCTCGCTCTATGCCAACCATAGTATGGGGTACAAAGGGATTTTCATCGAGTACCGGAGAATTGCTCAGCACATCTGCGGACGAAATACTCGGAGACAAAGTTGTCAAAGCTGTCATCTCGGGGCCGAGTTTTGCCTTTGAGGTTGTGCGGGGATTTCCGGCGGGATTCGACCTCGGATCTCGGCGTACCGATAAACTTGAAGAAATTGCGGATGTTTTCCGTAACGATTCAACTCTGGTGTACACGACCAATGACATTGTTGGAGTTCAGGTTGGCGGAGCGACCAAGAATGTGATCGCGATTGCGGCAGGCATTAGTGATGGAATGGAGCTCGGGATCAATGCACGCTGCATGCTGATCACCCGCGGATTGGCAGAAATGAACCGATTCAATACCGCACTCGGCGGTAAAGCAGAAACCATGATGGGCTTGTCCGGCTTGGGAGATCTGGTGCTGACATGCTCCGGTGACCTGTCCCGAAACCGTCGTTTGGGACTCGCACTTGGACAAGGCAAGAAAATGGACGAATTTGTTGCGGAAATTGGACAGGAGGTGGAGGGCATCCAATCGACCAGGGAAGCCTATTCGATCGGTAGGAAACTGGATGTTTTTATGCCGACGACCGAGAGAGTTTACAGAATTCTGTTTGAAGGGCTGTCACCTGTTCAGGCCGCGCGCGAACTGATGGCGATAGGACCGAGTTTGAACTAAAGCATGTGCCCGCGCGCAACACACCTTCCAACGGTAGGCTCGAGCGCTTGAATTCGATACAGAATTTGCTGAATTGAACTGGTCGTTAACAAAGCAACATGCCAGAAAGCCGCTGCATCGCTGAAATCATCTTAATGCTTGACCCAATGGTTTCAATTTTCGGATTCATGTGTCTCGGTGAGTCTATTGGTTGATTCAATTAAGACTTTCATAAGTCCTTTTAATTAATGGTGCAGATATGTAGCGACTGCATCCACCAAAACCTGACAGATTGTTGCATACAGCGCGGTGTCTAAATTCAAATGTCTCTTCTTATACTAATGCAAACCAATCGATAAAACTACCTGTCGTGACGGCTCAAGTACAAACTTTAGACTTTGCGTGCTTCAACAAAATTAATACCGAACCAGAAAGTTGGTAACAATTAACGACTGTACCGTTTGACTCGCCGCGCACCGATAACCTAGAATTGAATTGAAGAACTTTTAAGGGTTCTAGACAAAATGAAACAATCACAGGCAGCCAAACCCTTTACTGCATCGCCACGAGCGACCTATCAGGATGTGCTGGACGCACCGCCGCACAGGGTTGCAGAGATTGTCGACGGTACGCTCTACACCAATCCGAGACCGGCACCGCCTCACGCCGTAGCCAAGTCAGTGCTTGGGAGTTGCATCGGCCCGCCTTTTCACCAAGGACGTGGTGGACCCGGCGGCTGGTGGATTCTTAACGAGCCTGAACTCCATCTGGACAAGGATATTTTGGTGCCTGACATCGCAGGATGGCGACGCGAGCGAATTCCTGAAATTCCGATTACCGCCTACTTTACATTGCCACCAGATTGGGTGTGTGAGGTGCTTTCCCCTTCGACGCGGAAGCTTGATCTTGGCAGCAAGCGGACGGTTTACGCCCGCGAAGGTGTTGGCTATCTTTGGTTGGTAGACCCAGATACCCGATCTTTGGAAGCATTTAAGTTGCGCGGCGCTGAATGGGTGCTGATTGACACGTTGTTCGAAGATGCGCCGGTTTCACTGCCGCCATTTGAGGCGATCAGTTTCAATCTCGGTGATCTGTGGCCACCGCGTACTGTTCACAAAGAACTACCGAGCAAAGTAATAACTGAATCTGAGCCTGAGTTGGCTGTAACTTCGGAATAGAGTTGAACGGTTCAAACGTCGTCATTCATCGGTTTCGAGTAAATTTTATAAAGTTTGGTTATTGTGAAATCAAGGGTTCAGGAATCAATTTCTCGCCTTGGAGTACGATTTTCACCGAGCGATGATCGAAATACTCAACACTATTACGTCGGTCGATAAAATTGCATTCTTGATATTCAGCGCAATGTGAATCGAAATTCTGGTTCCGAAAACTTTCGAGTTCATTCATTCCGGCAACCACCGAATTTGCATCGCGAGTTGTGATTAGTTTGCATAAGGCAGGAGGAGAACATTTTCGTGATTGTCAAATTCAGAAACTATCAATCTTTCTTGCAGAATATGTCTAGGCCTCAAGGGCGCAGCCTTTTCTCTTGAATGTTTAACAGACAGATCATTGTTTTATGGTTGATGCGAGTTGGATTCGTATTGTGCAACGCGATATTCAATTAATTTGATTGATACGACAATGAGTATCAAGCGCAAGGGACTCGAAAATTTGTCTCTTTAGTGGAAACAAGACCAGTATTCTGCCGCGTCATCCAGTAGTTTTTCCGACCTGATGCAAAAGCGTACCGTACCCATACCGGCGGGCGATCTCCACGAAGATAGAGTTCAAAACTGAACGCTCGAACTCGCTGACATCGAAATTCCGCAATGGCTGATCCGGCTTTTTCTTCAGCACCCTCGTGACCAGTCCCATTCCAATGTATCTAAACCACGTAATGCGTTGCATTCAATATTTCGTCGACCTGTCGATGCTGGCAGGATTCGGAAAGTTTTCGTATTGGCACCATGCACACACCATCATTGTACCGCACACCCACCCTGTTAGAATTCACGGAAACATAAATTCCTTTCATGTCGAAACTGATACTGAATCACCCACGCCGGTTGGAGTTTCCAGCGATTCCCGAATGAGGCGCGGGAAACCGGCACCGATCACCCCAGGATTCCGGGCTGCTCCCCAATTGCAACTTCTTTAGTTCCTGGGTGTCGCCTAACGTCAACCTCGCCCATTTCCTGATAGGAATTCACTCGAATGTCAATTCCCGGGCCGGTATCATTTTATTTCCCCAAAAGATTCTGAAGCAGCGGGGTCGGTGCGGGATCGATCAGTCAAGGAAAATCGTCAAAGTTGCATTCGACATCGCAGCGAGGGCCTGGGCCCGGGTGCGGACGTCTTCCGACACCACCGCATTGAGGCGACAAGAACACTTCCGCTGCCAGTCATCGGACATGACCGCCAGTTACGTTTCGGACAGGCCCAGGGCCTCGACGACTTCCGGGTGTTTCCGACTCAGATCGCTGAACGCGGTATCACCATGTTGGTTGCGGATGCCGAGATCAGCACCGGCCGCCACCAGAGTCGCGAATATCTCCGGGTTCTGACACCAGTGGGCTGCTATATGCATGGCGGTAAAGTCGGAATCGTTCTGTATGTTCGGGTCGGCGCCGCCGCGCACCAGCGCCTGCGGAATTCCCGGTCTGCCGCTGCCGCCGGTGACGGAAACGTTGTACCGTAGCGCCACGTGCAGGGCGGTCCTATCGTCTCCACCCTGCAGGTCGGGATCGGCGCCGGCCGCCAGCAGCGCCTCGATCACCGCCGGGTCCCGGCAGTTCAGCGCTGCAATGAGCAGGGGAGTGTAGCCGTCGACTGTGCGCGCGTCGGCATCCGCACCGGCCCTTGCCAGCACGCCGATCACCGATGGGCTTCCGGGGATGCGGCCCGCCGCCTTGTGCAGAGGGGTGGCACCGATCCGGTTGCGCGCGTCGGGGTCGGCACCGGCCACGATCAGCGCCTCGATCACCGCCGGTACGCGGTTGGCGCGGGTTGCCTCATGAAGCGGCGTGTTGTCGCAGTCGTTGCGCGCATCCACTTCGGCGCCGGCTTCGATCAGCGCCTCGATCACCGCCGGGTCGGCGCTCGCCGCGGCGGCATTGTACAGCATCGTCTGACCGCGATCGCAGCGGGCGTTCGGGTCCGCACCGTCCCGGAGACACAACCGCACCTCACCGACACCCGCCCGGCGGAAGAACGCTGCCGTATTGAACCTGCGCCACCGCGCCGACTGACCGCTCCCGTCCCCGGAAACGCCAGCCGCCCTGCGCCTGTTCTGCGCCCCCTCCACCGCCTTGAGCAACGCCACCGTCTCCGGCCTGTCCCTCTTCCGTGTCATGACGCCAAGCGGCGTTTTGCCGTCCCCGTTCCGAATGCTTGCGTCCGCACCGCCCTCGATCAGAATTTCATAGATGGCGGGGGAAGCGAAATGCGCGCGCGTCGCCGCATGCAGGGCTGTACTGCCATAAAGATTCTGCTGGTTCGGATCGGCACCGCCGCGGATCAGCGCCTCCGGAATGCTCCACTTTCCAAAGTGCGAACAACAGACCCCCAGGTTGTTTTCAAGTGCCATGTGCAGCGGCGAGAAACCGCTCACACCGCGCGCATTGGGATCGGCGCCGCCCGCGATCAGCACCTCGATCGCATCCGGACTGTCGGATCTGCTCGCCGCCCAATGCAGCGGGTTGTACTGACCATCGTCGAATACATTGGGATCGGCACCGCCCTCGATCAGCGCCTCCAGAATTGCCAGATTCCGGTGGTTTTCCTGTGACGCATCGATCAAGGGTGTAGCTCCACGGTGACCCCGTGCGTTCGGATCGGCACCGGCATCCAGCAGGAATCTCACCACCAGAGGCTGGTCGCTGCTTCCGGCTGCCCATTGAAGCGGGGTATCGCCGAAGACGGTGCACGCGCGCGCATCTGCACCGGCATCCAGCAGTGCGGCGATCACCGCGGGGGGCGCATTGGCTCTGGCGGCATTGTGAAGCGGGGTCAAACCATTCCCATCGCTCTCATTCGGGTCGCAGCCCGCCGCAAGGCGCGCGCTCACGTCCCCGACAGTGGCCGTTCTGAAAAACTCCCATGAATTGAACTCATGGGCATCTGGATTATTCCGGGTCATCGCTGTTCGCTCCCTGGTGGTGACTGTAACCCGATCAGGTCAGTACAACGGTACATCGGGTCCCCGGGCTCACCGCACAGGGACTTTCCGCATGTCCGCGATCAACGATGATCGAATTCCGCTACTGCTCCGGCCTCATGCCGCAAGACCCGGACAGCCGGCCCCGACCGGGCTGACTCCCTGTATCCGGGCACCTGCCAAATGGACATCAATTCTCGCCCCGTCATGCACTGCATCCAATTTACTGCCGACCTGCCGGCGCCGGTAGCGCAACGGCTTGCATGACCGGCCAGACAGGACTCGCAATGTTTCCGTATCGGAACCAAGCACACCATCATTGTACCGCACACCCGTCCTGACAGAATTCACGGAGACGGAAATCCCTCTCATGTGGAAACTGTTCCTGAATCACCCACGTCGGTTCAAGTTCCCGGCGATTCAGAAAAAGGCACAGGAACCCGGCACCGTGTCAATCCAGGATTCCGGCCAGATACCTAACATCAACCTCGCCCATTTTCGTATAGAAATCATCCGGAATGCGAACTTCCGGGTTGGCATCATTGTATGGGTCCACAAGATCTTGCCGGGGCCGGCGAGAATCCGTGTTCAAGTGAGACCATGTCGGATCGGGTTGATGTGCGTGAAATATGCAATCGGGCCCGGTGCATGCGATGCGGCGGTATAAAATGTATCTGCTGGAATCGGGTCCGGGACGCATTTTGATTTTATCGGCAGCATGGAGCACAACGCAGTCGGCCCGCGGGGAGCGAAGGGCCTGCATAGCTGCCGCTGCCGCGACCGGGAGAACTGAAATAGGAAAGGAAGGAGCGGAAGATGACAGGGAAGGACACAGATGCTTATGAATTCGGTTCGAGGGAGTTCTTCAGTTCGGCGACTGTCGAGGACGTGAGAGATCGCCTTGCGGCGGGTAGCGACCCGAATGAGCGCGACAAGGACGGAATTATCCCGCTTCATCGCGCAACCGCCACGAAAGACCCTGCGGTCATCATCGCACTGCTGGACGCCGGCGCAGATGTGCGTGCATGCAGTGACAGAGGAACCACAATCCTGCACTCAGCTGCCGGAAGCAGCGACGAGCCGCGGGTGCTGGAGCTTCTGATCGAAGCCGGTGCGGATCCGAATGCGCGAAACGACAGCGAATACACCCCTTTGCACCGGGCGGCTGAACGGAGCCCCGGCAATCCGGCGATCATCGAGGTCCTGGTGAGGGCCGGCGCCGACCCGGATGTTTTCGACAAGTTTCGGTACACCCCGCTGCTCTATGCCGCCTCGAACTGTAAGGATCCGGCGGTCATCGAGGCCCTGATCGAGGGCGGGGCCGACCCCAATCTGCAGGGCGTCGGTGACTTGACCGCATTGCAGTTGGCGGTCTCCTCCAACAGTGTTGTCTGGGGGGCAAACGGCAGGACGGACATCGCCGAGGCGCTGATCCGGGCCGGGGCCGACCCGAATGTGACCGACGACTACGGATTCAACGCCATGCATTTCGCCGCCTCAAGAATCCGGACTCTGAGGATCTTCGAGCTGCTGGTCGAGGCCGGTGCGGATCTCACCGCAAGGGACCGCGACGGCAAGACACCGCTTCAGGTCATGAACTGGAAAAAGGACAAGCCGCAGATTGTCGAATATCTGAAGCGGGTTCAGGCACAGCAGAAGGCCGGACCGCGTCCGCTGCTGGGGGACAGGCTGGCACAGGTCCGCAAGAAGGACTGAACGGGCGGGTCTGCAATGCCGATGGCCGTGTCATTTCCCGGCATTGCCTGCGCAGTCTCCATGGAAGGGACTGACCTTGTGCGGACAGGTACGGAGATGCTGTTCGTTCAGACAGTCATGAAACGGTATATGTCCTGATCGCGTCCGATGCGGCGAGGGTGCCGGGCATTGATCGGAGTCGCGCAGGTCCTCGGACCGGATCCTTGGTATTGATTACGATGGAATAGATGTTTGATCGAGCGACAACCTGGAGACAACCGATTTGAGACAACTGATCAACAAGATTCTGAATAGGGAAACATCGACCAAACTGCAAAGAGCGATCAGGTCGCAAAAGAAAGCGAGCGAGATCGCTCAGCTCCTCAAGTCAGGTGGTGATGTCAGTGTACGGGACGCTGATGGCAACACTCCGTTGCATTTGGCCGCGGCCCACCACAGCGATCCCGGGGTGCTGGAATTGTTGCTGGATGCCGGTGCCGGACTTCAGCCGGAGAACGAGGCGGAAAAGACGCCGTTGCATCTTGCGGCTGAGAGCAATGAGAATCCCGAAGTGATCAGGGTCTTGACGGATGCCGGGGCAGGCATGATTGATGGTTTCGATGCGGAAATGCTGATTTTGCATGCGGCGGCGGCTCACAACAGGAATCCCGCTGTGGTCAAGTCAGTCATTGATGCCGGTTTCGACCTGCAGATGATCGACAGGGCACATGCCTATGCGGTGCATTATGCGGCCGGGGAAAACGACAATCCCGAGATACTCAGGGTACTGGCGGATGCCGGGTGCGACATGTGTCCGACCGACCGATTTGGTTTCTTTCCGCTGGAATATGCATTGGAGGGTACAAGAAATCCGAAGGTGATTGAATTTCTTGTCAGGTGCGAAGTCAATGCGGCGGAGCGGCAGACACCGTTGCTTCGTGCAATAATCGCTGAACGGAGTCTTGAGGATATCAGGTTGATTCTGGACGCCGGTGCCAGCCCGGATGAACAGAATGAGGAGGGTTACTCAGCGCTTCACGTTGCGGTTGAGATTGACCTGACTACACAGTTGCTTGACCTGCTGATCGGAGCCGGAGCGGATATGAATGTGCGCAATGAATGGGGCGAGACGCCGTTGCATCATGCGGTCCGATTCCGGCCCAGCGAGAAAATCGTGAGGAAACTTCTCGGCGGCGGAGCGGATGTGAATGTGCGCAATGAAGCTGACTTGACCCCCTTGCACGTGGCAGCTGAGATTTCAGATGATCCGGATATCATCAATCTGTTGCTGCAGTCGGGAGGCGATGCAAATGTGCGCAATGAAGCTGATGTCACCCCGTTGGACCGGGCTGCCGCATCCAACAGCAACCCTGTTGCTGTCCGGACGCTTCTGGGAAATGGTGCGAATCCGAATCCGAGAGGGGATTGTCGCAGGACCGCCCTGCACCATGCTGCACAGAGCAACGCCAGTCCCAGGATCATCGAAATCCTCCTGAAAGCCGGATGCACCGTGAATGCGATCGATGAGAATGGCTGCACTGCCCTGCATCTCGCGGCGGGCTTCAACAGCAAACCGGAAATTGCACGATTTCTTGTGCATGCACACAGCGACGTGAATGCACTGGACAACACCGGTGGAACCCCTCTGCATCTGGCATCGTGTCACAACCCGAATTCATGGGTGCTCAGGGAACTGCTGGATGCGGGTGCTGACTTGGACGCAGTCAATGAGGATGGGCGCACACCGCTGATGTGTGCGGCTGGATTCAGCAACAGTGCAGGCATCGTCAATTTTCTTGTTGAATCCGGAGCCGATGCGGCAATGGTTGACAGCCAGGGCATGTCGGCCTGGGACTTGATAAGGAACAATCCGGCGCTGGCCGAATCCGACATCAATCTGCAGCCGAACGATCCTGATACGGATTGAGTGTTGCCTGGTGGAGGCGGTCGGTCGCATCGGACAGGTGTTCTGCGGTCACGCCGGGAGTCCGGTGAATTCCCGGCGCACCGGTACAGAGCGTCAGCAATCGCAGGGTTTGCCTGTATTCAGGCGAAACAGATTGATTGCCTGCAGCATCATGGTTTCAGAACGTCTGATGGATGCTTCGGCTTTTCCGTACTGTGAGACTCGTGTACGTATTCATGATGATGGGGAGATTCTGTGGAATTTTGCAACCGAATTGCTGGAGGATTGGTGGATGGAATCTCGAAACCGTCATGTCCATGGGAGATCTGAACTGCAGCAAGTCTCCAGTACCTGCGGTGCAGTTGCGTTTTTTCTGATCAGACACGCAGGGGCACGTGTGGGTCAATCGGTGAGTTCCTGTTCTCCCGTTTGCAGTGTCCCTGAGTCGGAGCATGCCACGGACCCGTCGGCCAGGTCCTCGATTCAGTGCAATGGATGAAATCCGGAGAGTTCCCCCGATGACTCTCGGCCGCTGCCAGCCGTCACCGTGACCTGTGTCATCCGCGACCGGGAGTGGTTCGAAACAGGCTTACGGACTGACCGATGTCTCCGATGCAGTCGCTTGCTGTGAGATCCGCACCGGCCCCGAGCAGAAGTTCCAGCACCCGCGGTTCGTCGCTTTTCCCGGCAACCGCCCTGTACACAGCGGGGTGAATCCATTCTTATCACGCGCATTTGGGTCGCAGCCCGCCCAGAGACGGTCCCTCACATTCCCGACAGTTGCCGATCTGGCAAACTCCCATGAATCAAATCCAAAATCGGCTGTGTCGTTTTCCGTCATTTCCCATTTTATCCCGCGGCTCGGCTATCACAAGACGGTGTGTTCCGGTTTGCCGATGTGCCCGCTATCGAAAATGTTTGACGTATGGAGCATCCCGGTCCATTCAGGCTTGAATCGTCAATCGCATGCGTATATTCCTCAGCATCGGATTCCGTCCGGTTCCGAATGATTATACGCCGGTCATCGATTCCTGCTGGAATCCCGCAGACCCTGCCGCGCGCCGGCGAACGGGCGTACCGCATGGACGGCTCCCGCGACATTCCCGGATCTCCATCATTCGGTCATCTTCCTGTCGGTCAATCCACTGGAACTCCCTTCCGTCCTGAATTCCCCGCATACCGGATCTCCTGTGAACTTCCGATCAATACCCGGCACCCTCGCCGACCGGACGCGATCAGGACCTGTACCGTTTCCCGACTGTCCGAACGAACAGCATCTCCGTACCCGTCCGCACAAGGTCAATCCCTTCCATGGAGACTGCGCAGGCAATGCCGGGAAATGGCACGGCCATCGACATTGCAGACCTGCCCGTTCAGTCCTTCTTGCGGACCTGTGCCAGCCTTTTCCCCAGCAATGGACGCGGTCCGGCCTTCTGCTGTGCCTGAACCCGCTTCAGATACTCATAGACCTTCGGGCTTTCCTTTTTCATATTAAAATATTGAAGTGGTGTCTTGCCGTCGCGGTCCCTTGCGGTGAGATCCGCACCGGCCTCGACCAGCAGCTCAAAGACTTTCAGGGTTTCCGTCCATGAGGCGGCAAAATGCATGGCGTTGAATCCGTAGTCGTCGGTCACATTCGGGTCGGCCCCGGCACGGATCAGCGCCTCGGCGATGTCCGTCCTGCCGTTTGCCCCCCAGACCACACTGTTGAAAGAGACCGCCAACTGCAATGCGGTGGAGCCAGCGACACCCTGCAGATTCGGGTCGGCCCCGCCCTCGATCAGGGCCTCGATTACCGCCGGATCCTCACATCTGGAGGCGGCATAGAGCAGCGGGGTGTACCGAAACTTGTCGAAAACATCCGGGTAGGCGCCGGCGCCTACCAGGGCCTCGATGATCGCTGGACTGCCCGGTCTCCGTTCAGCCGCCCGGTGCAAAGGGGTGTATTCGCTGTCGTTTCGCGCATTCGGATCCGCACCGGCCCCGATCAGAAGCTCCAGCACCCGCGGCTCGTCGCTGCTTCCGGCAGCTGAGTGCAGGATTGTGGTTCCTCTGTCACTGCATGCACGCACATCTGCGCCGGCGTCCAGCAGTGCGGTGATGACCGCGGGGTCTTTCGTGGCGGTAGCGCGATGAAGCGGGATAATTCCGTCCTCGTCGCGCTCATTCGGGTCGCAACCCGCCGCAAGGCGATCTCTCACGTCCTCGACAGTCGCCGATCTGAAGAACTCCCTTGAACCGAATTCATAAGCGTCTGTGTCATTCCCTGCCATCTTCCGCTCCTTTCTTTCCTATTTCAGTTCTCCCGGTCGCGGCAGCGGCAACTATGCAGGCCCTTCGCTCCCCGCGGGCCGATTGCATTGTGTCCATGCTGCCGATACAATCAGAATAGCATCCCGGACCCGATTCCAGCAGGTACATTTTATACCGCCGCATCGCATGGGTGGCTGCAGGATAATCCGGAATCTTCATCACCTCATCCCCATTGCAGATGCCGGATCAGGGTGTCGCAGACCACGGGTAGGACTGCCCTTCCGGCAGCCTGCGGAAATTTTCCCGCCCCGATCGTCCCAATTGCGTAGAATACGCAACTTCTATTGTGGAAGTTGCCTTCGACATCGCAACGAGGGCCCCGGCCCGGATGCGGGTTTGGACGTCTTCCGACACTGCCGCATGGAGGCGACAAGAACGTTTCGGCCGCCACACATCGGGCATGACCGCCAGCTACGTTTCGGACAGGCCCAGGGCCTCGACGACTTCGGGGTGGTTCCGACTCAGATCGCTGAACGCGGTATCACCATGGCGGTTGCGGATGCCGAGATCAGCACCGGCCGCCATCAGAATTGCGAATATCTCCGGATTCTGACACCAGTGGGCTGCCATATGCATGGCGGTAAAGTCGGAATCGTTCTGTATGTTCGGGTCGGTGCCGGCGCGCACCAGCGCCTGCGGAATTCCCTGTCTGCCGCTGCCGCCGGTGACGGAAACGTTGTACCACAGCGCCACGTGCAGGGCGGTCCTATCGTCTCCACCCTGCAGGTCGGGATCGGCGCCGGCCGCCAGCAGCGCCTCGATCACCGCCGGGTCCCGGCAGTTCAGCGCTGCAATGAGCAGGGGAGTGTAGCCGTCGACTGTGCGCGCGTCGGCATCCGCACCGGCCCTTGCCAGTACGCCGATCACCGATGGGGTTCCGGGGATGCGGCCCGCCGCCTTGTGCAGGGGGGTGGCACCGATCCGGTTGCGCGCGTCGGGGTCGGCGCCGGCCGCGATCAGCGCCTCGATCACCGCCGGTGCACTGCTGACGCGGGCTGCCTCATGAAGCGGCGTATTCCCGCAGTCGTTGCGCGCATCCACTTCGGCGCCGGCTTCGATCAGCGCCTCGATCACCGCCGGGTCGGCGCTCGCGGCGGCATTGTACAGCACCGTCTGACCGCGACCGCAGCGGGCGTTCGGGTCGGCACCGTCCCGGAGGCATGACCGCACGTCGCCGACACCCGCCCGGCGGAAGAACGCCGCCGTATTGAACCTGCGCCACCGCGCCGACTGACCGTCCCCGGCAGCCTTGCGCCTGTTCTGCGCCGCCTCCACCACCTTGAGAAAGGCCACCGTCTCCGGTTGGTCCTTCTTCTGTCTCATGGCACGTAGCGGCGTCCTGCCGTCCCCGTTCCGAATGCCCGTGTCCGCACCGCCCTCGATCAGAATCTCATAAATGGCAAGGGACGTGAAGTACACTACCGCCGCATGCAGGGCTGTGCTACCATAAAGATTCTGCTGGTTCGGATCGGCACCGCCGCGGATCAGTGCCGCCGGAATGCTCCACTTTTCATAGGGCGAACCCCAGACACTGACGTTGTTTTCAAGTGCCATGTGCAGCGGTGAGAAACCGCTCACACCGCGCGCATTGGGATCGGCGCCGCACGCGATCAGCACCTCGATCGCATCCGGACTGACGGATCTGCTCGCTGCCCAATGCAGCGGGCTGTACTGACCATCATCGAAAACATTGGGATCGGCGCCGCCTTCGATCAGCGTCTCCAGAACTGCCGGATTCCGGTGGTTTTCCTGTGACGCATCGATCAAGGGTGTGGCTCCACGGTTTTTCCGTGCATTGGGATCGGCACCGGCATCCAGCAGGAGTCTCACCACCAGGGGCTGATCGCTGCTTTCGGCTGCCCGATGAAGCGGGGTAAACCCGAAGTCCGCGCGCGCGCATCTGCGCCAGCATCCAGCAGTGCGGCGATCACCGTGGGGGGCGCATTGGCGCTGGCGGCATTGTGAAGCGGGGTGAAACCCTTCCCATCGCGCTCATTCGGGTCGCAGCCCGCCTCAAGGCGCGCGTTCACGTCCCCGACAGTGGCCGTTCTGAAAAACTGCCATGAATTGAACTCATGGGCATCTGGATCTTTCCGGGCTATCGCTGTTTGCTCCCTGGTGGTGACTGTGACTCGATCAGGTCCGCACAACGGTGCATAGGGTCCCCGGACTCACCGCCCAGGGACTTCCTGCGTGTCCGCGTTCAATGATGATCGAACTTGGCAACTGTTCCGGCCTCATGCCGCAAGACCCGGACAGCCGGCCCCGACCGGGCTGACTCCCTGTATCCGGGCACCTGCCATATGGACATCAATTCTCACCCCGTCATGCGCTGCATCCGATATGCCGCCGACCTGCCGGGGCCGGCAGCGCGCCGGCTTGCATGACCGGCCAGACTGGACTCGCAATGTTTCCGTATCGGAACCATGCACACCATCATTGTACCGCACACCCGCCCTGACAGAATTCACGGAGACGGAAATCCCTCTCATGTCGAAACTGTTCCTGAATCACCACGCCGGTTCAAGTTCCCGGCGATTCCGAAAAAGGCACAGGAAACCGGCACCGTGTCAATCCAGGATTCCGGCCAGATACCTAACGTCAACCTCTCCCATATTCTCATAGAAGTCATCCGGAATGGGAACTTCCGGGTTGGCAGCATTGTATTGGTCCACAAGATCCTTGAGCAACCGGGTCAGAACCACATTTCCTGATCTTTCTTTAATGTTCTTAAATACAAATTTCTGATTTTTAGATAGTCCGGCCGCGCCGGTTTTTATCTCAACCGCCCGGACCGCGCCTGTCTTTACGTTGACAACTACAATATCCGGCGAAGCCCGAACCCCGTCCGCGTTACGGAAATAGACGGGTTGGTAGCCGGTGACCTGTCCATCCGCACCGACGACCTTGTTCAATACCACAAAATTTGGGTCTTCTTCTATTTCTCTGATATTCAACCCGACGGTGCCATCGTGCCACCGGCGTTTCTCCTGCATGGAAGGCTTTGATGAGACCCATCCGAACCTGCTCAACCATGACAACCATGATGGTGCAGATTCAGCCTTCTTCCTGATACTCGCCCTGACCGATGCCGCGACGGCGGACTGGTCTCATCAAAATATTCCCTGTCGAAGTTAAGCCAATGGCACGATGATTTCGTCAGGTGGGAGATCAGAGAAATAGAAAAAAACCGAGATTTGGTGGTATTGAACAAGATCGGCGGCGCGGATGGACAGGTTACCGGCTACCAACCCGTCTATTTACGCAACGGGGACGGGGTTCGGGCTTCGCCGGATATTGTAGTTGTCAACGTAAAGACAGGCGCGGTCCGGGCGGTTGAGATCAAGACCGGCAAGGCCAAGCTGTCCGCAAATCAGGATAAAATATTTAAGGAAATCAAAAAAGGACCAGATGGAAATGCGGTTCCGACCCGGCTGCTCAAGGATCTTGTGGACCAATACAATGATGCCAACCCGGAAGTTCGCATTCCTGATGATTTCTATACGAAAATGGGAGAGGTGGACGTTAGGCGACACCCAGGAATTAAAACATCCAGTAATTGATGAGGTTGCAATTGAGGAACATCCCGGAATCAGGGAGTCAGCCGGTTGGGGGCTGAGCTGTCCGGGATCCGCGGCATGAGGCCGATACAGTTACGGAATTCGATCATCATTGAACGCGGACACGCGGGAAGTCTCTGTGCGGTGAGCCCGGGGACCCGATGCACCGTTGTGCGGACCTGATCGAGTCACAGTCACCACGAAGTAGCGAACAACAGCGATGACCCGGAAAGATCCAGATGCTCATGAGTTCAATTCATGGCAGTTTTTCAGAACCGCCACTGTCGAGGACGTGAGTGCGCGCCTTGCGGCGGGCTGCGACCCGAATGAGTGCGATGGGAATGGTTTTACCCCGCTTCACAATGCTGCCACAATCAATGCGCCCCCCGCGGTGATCGCCGCACTGCTGGATGCCGGCGTGGATGCGCGCGCGTGTACCGACTTCGGATTTACCCCACTTCATATGGCGGCCAAAGACAGCAACCGGCCCCTGGTGGTGAGACTCCTGCTGGATGCCGGTGCCGATCCGAATGCACGGGATCACCGTGGAGCCACACCCTTGATTGATGCGTCACAGGAAAACCACCGGAATCCTGCGATTCTGGAGGCGCTGATCGAGGGCGGCGCCGATCCGAACCTGCAGGGTCAGTATGGCAACACAGCCCTGCATCTGGTGGCGAGCAAATCCGTCAGTCCGGATGCGATCGAGGTGCTGATCGCGGGCGGCGCCGATCCCAATGCGCGCGGTGTGAGCGGTTTCTCGCCGCTGCACATGGCACTTGAGGACAACGTCAGTGTCTGGGGTTCGCCCTTTGAAAAATGGAGCATTCCGGAGGCGCTGATCCGTGGCGGTGCCGACCCAAACCAGCAGGACGAGTATGGCAACACAACCCTGCATGCGGTGACGGGCGCGCATTTCACTTCCCCCGCCATTTATGAGATTCTGATCGAGGGCGGTGCGGACACGAGCATTCGGAACGGGGACGGTAGGACGCCGCTTGGCGCCATGAGACAGAAGAAGAACCAACCGGAGACGGTGGCGTTGCTCAAGGCAGTGGAGGCGGCGTTAAAGTCATATATGAGAGATTCGATGGATTGTCGGACACGTAGAAACTCCCGTTACCTGTGGCACCGTGCACTGTAAACTGCGAAGAGAATTAGAGCGGGTGACGGAGACCCGGAATAATCGCATCAACCGTCCATACGGTGCGTCCGTTAACCGGTACGTGACAGGGCTTGCCGGAATTCAACAGGCATCGATGACCGGCGACAGTCGAAAGCCCGGAACACACAGTCATGCGGTGACCGAGCCGCGGCAATCAGGAGAGAATGGGAAATGACTGAAAAGGACACAGACGATTTTGGATTTGATTCATGGGAATTTTTCAGATCGGCCACTGTCGGGGAAGTGAGGGACCGTCTCAGGGCGGGCTGCGACCCGAATGATCGCAATGAGAATGGATTCACCCCGCTTTACAGGGCGGTTGCCGCCACCGGGGACCCCGAGGTGATCGTCGCACTGCTGGAGGCCGGCGGCAATGTGCGCTCGCGCACAGACGGTGATGTCACACCACTTCATTCGGCTGCCGGGAAAAGCGACGAACCGCGGGTGGTGGAACTTCTGCTCGGGGCCGGTG
The DNA here is from genome assembly GCA_951813075.1 of Arenicellales bacterium. Lineage (GTDB taxonomy): Bacteria > Pseudomonadota > Gammaproteobacteria > Arenicellales > JAJDZL01 > JAJDZL01. The sequence goes on from OX638343.1 coordinate 1,863,576, forward strand.
CGGATCCGAATGCGAGAAACCACAGTGGACAGACTCCCCTGCATCTGGCGGCGGATCGGATACCGGGCAATCCGAGGATCATCGAGATCCTGGTGAGAGCGGGTGCCAGGCCGAATGTCAAGGACAATAACAACTACACTCCGTTGCTACGTGCCGCCTCTAGATGTAGAGACCCTGCCGTCGTCGAGGCGCTGATTGGGGCCGGCGCCGACCCCAATCTGCAGGGGGTGTGCGGCCGCACTGCACTGCAGATGGCGGTCTCCTCCAACAGTGTTGTCTGGGGGACGGACGGCAGGACGGACATCGCCGAGGCGCTGATCCGGGCTGGGGCCGACCCGAATGTGGCCGACAACTACGGCGACACCGCCATGCATTTTGCGGCCTCAAGAACCCGGACTCTGAGGATCTTCGAGCTGCTGGTCGAGGCCGGTGGTGATCTCACCGCCAGGGACCGCGATGGCAAGACACCACCTCAATGTTTTGACTGGAAAAAGGAGTGTCCCGAAGTCTATGAGTATCTGAAGCGGGTCCAGGCACAGCAGAAGGCCGGACCGCGTCCATTGCTGGGGAAAAGGCTGGCACAGGTCCGCAAGAAGGACTGAATCAGCAGGTCTGCAATGCCGATGGCCATGTCATTTCCCGGCGTTGCCTACGCAGTCTCCATGGAAGGGACTGACATTGTGCGGACGGGTACGGAGATGCGGTTCGTTCGGACAGTCGAAAATCGGTACAGGTCCTGATCGCGTCTGGTCGGCGAGGATGCCGGGCATTGATCGGAAGTTCACAGGAGATCCGGTATACGGGGAATTCAGGACGGAAGGGAGTTCCAGTGGATTGACCGACAGGAAGATGACCGAATGATGGAGATCCGGGAATGTCGCATCAACCGTCCATACGGTGCGTCCGTTAACCGGTACGTGACAGGGCTTGCCGGAATTCAACAGGCATCGATGACCGGCGACAGTCGAAAGCCCGGAACACACAGTCATGCGGTGACCGAGCCGCGGCAATCAGGAGAGAATGGGAAATGACGGAAAAGGACACAGACGATTTTGGATTTGATTCATGGGAGTTTTTCAGATCGGCCACTGTCGGGAATGTGAGGGACTGTCTCTGGGCGGGCTTCGACCCGAATGCGCGCGATAAGAATGGATTCACCCCGCTGTGTACAGGGCGGTTACCGGGAAAAGCGACGAACCGCGGGTGCTGGAACTTCTGCTCGGGGCCGGTGCAGGTCTCACAGCAAGCGACTGCATCGGAGATATCGGTGAGTCCGTAAGCCTGTTTCGGACCACTTCCGGTCGCGGATGACACAGGTTACGGTGACAGCTGGCAGCAGCCGAGAGTCATCGGGAGAACTCTCCGGGTTTCATCCATTGCACTGAATCGAGGACCTGGCCGACGGGTTCGTGGCATGCTCCGACTCAGGGACACTGCAAACGGGAGAACAGGAACTCACCGATTGACACCAACGTGCCCCTGTTGTTAATTTCAATTCAAAAATGACCCACCCCATGGGCATCATTCATACCCTCAGTCCAGCGGTTTCACAACCGCAATTCAGATTCGATCTCATCGTGTTGCGCCGCTCCTGATCACACTTTCTGATTTGCTTCAAGCGCGCTCACATCCTGAGCGCCTCGTCGGTGCCGGTCGCGATTGTGAAAGCGCCAGCTGCGGTTGCCGGTTTCGATGATCTCGCGGTATGGAACAGCCGAAGCATCCATCAGATGGTCTGAAACCATGACGCTGCAGGCAATCAGTCTGCCTTGACTGAATGCAGGCAGACCCTGCGATTGCTGACGCTCAATACCGGTGCGCCGGGAATTCACCGGACTCCCGGCGTGACCGCAGAACACCTGTCTGATACGACCGACCGCCTCCACCAGGCAACACTCAATCCGTATCAGGATCGTTCGGTTGCATATTGATGTCGGATTCGGCCAGCGCCGGATTGTTCCTTATCAAGTCCCAGGCCGACATGCCCTGGCTGTCAACCATTGCCGCATCGGCTCCGGATTCAACAAGAAAATTGACGATGCCTGCACTGTTGCTGAATCCAGCCGCACACATCAGCGGTGTGCGCCCATCCTCATTGACTGCGTCCAAGTCAGCACCCGCATCCAGCAGTTCCCTGAGCACCCATGTATTCGGGTTGTGACACGACGCCAGATGCAGAGGGGTTGCGCCGGTGTTGTCCAGTGCATTCACGTCGCTGTGTGCATGCACAAGAAATCGTGCAATTTCCGGTTTGCTGTTGAAGCGTACCGCGAGATGCAGGGCAGTGCAGCCATTCTCATCGATCGCATTCACGGTGCATCCGGCTTTCAGGAGGATTTCGATGATCCTGGGACTGGCGTTGCTCTGTGCAGCATAGTGCAGGGCGGTCCTGCGACAATCCCCTCTCGGATTCGGATTCGCACCATTTCCCAGAAGCGTCCGGACAGCAACAGGGTTGCTGTTGGATGCGGCAGCCCGGTCCAACGGGGTGACATCAGCTGAGTTGCGTACATTTGCATCGCCTCCCGACTGCAGCAACAGATTGATGATATCCGGATCATCTGAAATCTCAGCTGCCACGTGCAAGGGGGTCAAGTCAGCTTCATTGCGCACATTCACATCCGCTCCGCCGCCGAGAAGTTTCCTCAAGATTTTCTCGCTGGGCCGGAATCGGACCGCATGATGCAACGGCGTCTCGCCCCATTCATTGCGAACATTCATGTCCGCTCCGGCTCCGATCAGCAGGTCAAGCAACTGTGTAGTCAGGTCAATCTCAACCGCAACGTGAAGCGCTGAGTAACCCTCCTCATTCTGTTCATCCGGGCTGGCACCGGCATCCAGAATCAACCTGATATCCTCAAGACTCCGTTCAGCGATTATTGAACGAAGCAACGGTGTCTGCCGCTCCGCCGCATTGACTTCGCACCTGACAAGAAATTCAATCACCTTCGGATTTCTTGTACCCTCCAATGCATATTCCAGCGGAAAGAAACCAAACCGATCAGTCGGACACATGTCGCACCCGGCATCCGCCAGTACCCTGAGTATCTCGGGATTGTCGTTCTCCCCGGCCGCATAATGCACCGCATAGGCATGCGCCCTGTCGATCATCTGCAGGTCGAAACCGGCATCAATGACTGACTTGACCACAGCGGGATTCCTGTTGTGAGCCGCCGCCGCATGCAAAATCAGCATTTCCGCATCGAAACCATCAATCATGCCTGCCCCGGCATCCGTCAAGACCCTGATCACTTCGGGATTCTCATTGCTCTCAGCCGCAAGATGCAACGGCGTCTTTTCCGCCTCGTTCTCCGGCTGCAGTCCGGCACCGGCATCCAGCAACAATTCCAGCACCCCGGGATCGCTGTGGTGGGCCGCGGCCAAATGCAACAGGGTGTTGCCATCAGCGTCCCGTACATTGACATCACTACCTGACTTCAGGAGCTGAGCGATCTCGCTCGCTTTTTTTTGCGACCTGATCGCTCTTTGCAGTTTGGTCGATGTTTCCCTATTCAGAATCTTGTTGATCAGTTGTCTCAAATCGGTTGTCTCCAGATGGTCGCTCGATCAAACATCTATTCCATCGTAATCGATACCAAGGCTCCGGTCAGAGGACCTGCGCGATCCCGATCAATGCCCGGCTCCCTCGCCGCACCGGACGCGATCAGGACCTGTACCGCTTCCCGACTGTCCGAACGAACAGCATCTTCGTACCCGTCCGCACAATGTCAGTTCCTTCCATGGAGACTGCGCAGGCAATGCCGGGAAATGGCACGGCCATCGGCATTGCAGACCCGCCCGATCAGTCCTTCTTGCGGACCTGTGCCAGCCTTTTCCCCAGCAGCGGACGCGGTCCGGCCTTCTGCTGTGCCTGGACCCGCTTCAGATACTCATAGACTTCGGGACACTCCTTTTTCATATTAAAATATTGAAGTGGTGTCTTGCCGTCGCGGTCCCTTGCGGTGAGATCCGCACCGGCCTCGACCAGCAGCTCAAAGACTTTCAGGGTTTCCGTCCTTGCGGCGGCAAAATGCATGGCGTTGAATCCGTAGACATCGGTCACATTCGGGTCGGCCCCGGCACGGATCAGCGCCTCGGCGATGTCCGTCCTGCCGTTTGCCCCCCAGACCACACTGTTGGAGGAGACCGCCATCTGCAATGCGGTGGAGCCAGCGACGCCCTGCAGATCGGGGTCGGCACCGCCCTTGATCAGGGCTTCGATGACCGCCGGATCCTCACAGTTCGAGGCGGCATAGAGCAGCGGGGTGTACCGTAACTTGTCGAAAACATCCGGTTCGGCGCCGGCCCCCACCAGAACCTCGATGATCGCCGGACTGCCCGGTCTCCGTTCAGCCGCCCGGTGCAAAGGGGTGTATTCGCTGTCGTTTCTCGCATTCGGATCCGCACCGGCCCCGAGCAGAAGTTCCAGCACCCGCGGCTCGTCGCTGCTTCCGGCAGCTGAGTGCAGGATTGTGGTTCCTCTGTCACTGCATGCATGCACATCTGCGCCGGCGTCCAGCAGTACGATGATGACCGCAGGGTCTTTCGTGGCGGTTGCGCGATGAAGCGGGATAATTCCGTCCTTGTCGCGCTCATTCGGGTCGCAACCCGCCGCAAGGCGATCTCTCACGTCCTCGACAGTCGCCGATCTGAAGAACTCCCTTGAACCGAATTCATAAGCGTCTGTGTCCTTCCCTGCCATCTTCCGCTCCTTCCTTTCCTATTTCAGTTCTCCCGGTCGCGGCAGCTGCAGCTATGCAGGCCCTTCGCTCCCCGCGGGCCGACTGCATTGTGTCCATGCTGCCGATACAATCAGAATGCATCCCGGACCCGATTCCAGCAGGTACATTTTATACCGCCGCATCGCATGCACCGGGCCTGAATCCATTTTCCCCGCACATCCACCCGATCCGACATGGTCTCACTTGAACACGGATTCCCGCCGCACCCGGCAACCCTCACCAGATCACGATGGACGGCTGCACCGCATGGGTGGTTGCAGGATAATCCGGAGTCTTCATCACCTCATCCCCATTGCAGATGCCGGATCAGGGTGTCGCGGACCACGGGTACGACTGCCCTTCCGGTAGCCCGAGGAAGCGCACTTCCTTAACTTCAATTCCATCCACAAATCCCGCCTCCCTGAGCGATTTTCCTATGAATCTGCGATCGATGCCCAGCACCTTCGCCGCACTGGGCAGGATCAGGGCATCCCCTGATCTGATCTGAGGGTATACCGCCCTCTGGTTTGTTGAGAGTTTGCCGCTGCCCGTCTTCACCTCCACGATGACTATCTTGCCGCTCTGGGTTTTGTACACGATGTCGGGAAATGAATTTATCGCTCCGTCACTGCTTTTGAATCCGAATCTCGAGGTGGCGATGATCTCATGTTCCTTCATGACCGGCGTACCATCGGCATTCGTTCGGACATTCAACACGGTAACCGCATCATCTCCGTCCAATCTACCCAAAGCGGCGATATGTTCAGTAGCATGAAAATCATGTTGCAGATTGTTATGTCTTAACGTGTTCGAAGCTGATGCATGCCGCAAGAATTCCGGCACTCACCGCCCAGTCCGCCGTCGCGGCATCGGTCAGGGCGAATATCAGGAAGAAGGCTGAATCTGCACCATTATGGTTGTCATGGTTGATCAGGTCCGGATGGGTCTCATCAAAGCCTTCCATGCAGGAGAAACGCCGGTGGCACGATGGCACCGTCGGGTTGAATATCAGAGAAATAGAAGCGAACAAAGACGAAAATTTGGTGGTATTGAACAAGGTCGTCGGTGCGGATGGACAGGTCACCGGCTACAGAACCGTCTATTTCCGTAACGCGGACGGGATCCGGGCCTCACCGGATATTGTAGTTGTCAACGTAAAGACAGGCGAGGTCCGGGCGGTTGAGATCAAGACCGGCGCGGCCGGACTATCTAAAAATCAGAAAATTGTATTTAAGGAAATTGCAAAAGGAACAGAAGGAAATGCGGTTCCGACCCGGCTGCTCAAGGATCTTGTGGACCAATACAATGCTGCCAACCCGGAAGTTCCCATTCCGGATGATTTCTATACGAAAATGGGAGCGGTTGAAGTTAGGTATCTGGCGGGAATCCTGGATTGACACGGTGCCGGGTTCCTGTGTCTTTTTCGGAATCGCCGGGAACTTGAACCGGCGTGCTGATTCAGGAACAGTTTCGGCGCAAGAGGCGGTTGCATGTCCCTGAATTCTGTCAGGGCGGGTGTGCGGTACAATGATGGTGTGCATGGCTCCGATACGGAAACAGCGTGCTGCCGGTACCGGCGGCAGATTGGATGCAGTGCATGACAGGGTGAGAATTGATGTCCATATGGCAGGTGCCCGGATACAGGGAGTCAGCCCGGTCGGGGGCCGGCTGTCCGGGTCTTGCGGCATGAGGCCGATACAGTTGCCAAGTTCGATCATCGTTGAACGCGGACACGCGGGAAATCCCTGGGCGGTGAGCCCGGGGACCCGATGTACCGTTGTACTGACCTGATCGAGTCACAGTCACCACCAGGGAGCGAACAGCGATGACCCGGAAAGATCCAGATGCCCATGAGTTCAATTCATGGCAGTTTTTCAGAACGGCCACTGTCGGGGACGTGAGTGCGCGCCTTGCGGCGGGCTGCGACCCGAATGAGCGCGATGGGAATGGTTTGACCCCGCTTCACAATGCCGCCAGAACCAATGCGCCCCCCGCGGTGATCGCCGCACTGCTGGATGCCGGCGCGGATGCACGTGCGTGTAGCGGTTCTGGGAATACCCCGCTTCACAGTGCCGCCGGAAACAGTGACCAGCCTCTGGTGGTGAGATTCCTGCTGGATGCCGGTGCCGATCCGAATGCACGGGGTTATCTTGGAGCCACACCCTTGATTGATGCGTCACAGAAAAACCACCGGAATCCGGCAGTTCTGGAGGCGCTGATCGAGGGCGGCGCCGATCCCAATGTTTTCGACGATGGTCAGTACAGCCCGCTGCATTGGGCGGCGAGCAGATCCGACAGGCCGGATGCGATCGAGGTGCTGATCGCGGCCGGCGCCGATCCGAATGCGCGCGGTGTGAGCGGTTTCTCGCCGCTGCACATGGCACTTCTCAGCAATCTGGGAGTCTGTTGTTCGGACTTTGGAAAGTGGAGCATTCCGGCGGCGCTGATCCGTGGCGGTGCCGATCCGAACCAGCAGAATCTTTATGGCGACACAGCCCTGCATGCGGCGACGGGCGAGCATTTCGCTTCTCCCGCCATCTATGAGATTCTGATCGAGGGTGGTGCGGACGCAAGCATTCGGAACGGGGACGGCAAAACGCCGCTTGGCGTCATGACACGGAAGAGGGACAGGCCGGAGACGGTGGCGTTGCTCAAGGCGGTGGAGGCGGCGCAGAACAGGCGCAGGGCGGCCGGCGTTCCCGGGGACGGGAGCGGTCAGGCGGTGCGGTGGCGCAGGTTCAATACGGCAGCGTTCTTCCGCCGGGCGGGTGTCGGCGAGGTGCGTTCGTGCCTCCGGGACGGTGCCGACCCGAACGCCCGCTGCGGGCGCGGTCAGACGGTGCTGTACAATGCCGCTTCAGCGAGCGCCGACCCGGCGGTGCTCGAGGCGCTGATTGCGGCCGGCGCCGAAGTGGATGCGCGCAACGACTGCGGGAATACGCCGCTTCATGAGGCGGCCCGCGTCGGCAGTGCACCGGCGGTGCTCGAGGCGCTGGTCGCGGCCGGCGCCGACCCCGGCGCGCGCAACCGGATCGGTGCCACCCCCCTGCACAAGGCGGCGGGCCGCATCCCCGGAAGCCCATCGGTCATCGGCGTGCTGGCAAAGGCCGGTGCGGATGCCGACGCGTGCACAGTCGACGGCTACACTCCCCTGCTCATTGCGGCGCTGAACTGCCGGGACCCGGCGGTGATCGAGGCGCTGATCGCGGCCGGCGCCGATCCGGACCTGCAGGGTGGAGATGATAGGACCGCCCTGCACGTGGCGCTGTGGTACAACGTTTCCGTCACCGGCGGCAGCGGCAGCCCGGGCATTCCGCAGGCGCTGGTGCGCGGCGGCGCCGACCCGAACATACAGAACGATTCCAACTTTACCGCCATGCATATGGCAGCCCACTGGTGTCAGAACCCGGAGATATTCGCGATTCTGGTGGCGGCCGGTGCTGATCTCGGCATCCGCAACCAACATGGTGATACCGCGTTCAGCGATTTGAATCGGAACCACCCTGAAGTCGTCGAGGCCCTGGGCCTGTCCGAAACGTAGCAACCGGTCATGCCCGATGTGTGGCGACTGAAACGTTCTTGTCGCTTCCATGCGGCAGTGTCGGAAGACGTCCACCCCCGCATCCGGGCCGGAGCCGTCGCTGCGATGTCGAAGGCAACTTCCACCATTTTCCCTCGACTTGTCGGTCCCGGCAGAAAGTTTGCATTCCAGATAATTTCATGGGAAATCGGGAAAGGTGCTGTGGAGTAACCGCCCGGAATCCTGGATTGGTACGGTACCGTTTTCCGCGCCTTATTCGGGAATCGCCGTAAACTCCAACCGGCGTGGTGTTTCAGGATCAGTTTCGGTGCGTGAGGCAGTTGCATGTCCTTAAGTTCTGTCAGGGTGGATGCGCTGCAGGCACCGACAAGAAATCCTGTACCATCTGCCACAGTACCGCTTGAAATACAGGAGATATCCCGTCCGTCTTGGAAGAATTGTCAGCAGACATCACATCAATCCTGATAAGAATTTGACTATACTGCGAGTACGCCACCACTGATACAATACAGTATGTTCATTAGATTGAAGTCATCCGGACAACGTATTCCTAAGACCCAGACCAACGTCGGAATCCGCGAGTACCGGATTCTGTTGCAACAATTCCCAAACGGATTCTCCCTGCTGGTTAACCGATTGAGTATCTGCACCATAATCCAAAAGCAATTCAATGATCTCTGTGGATTCGCTGAATCTCGCAGCACACAATAACGGGGTGTCGCCTTCGCGATCGCGCTTTTGCACATCAGCACCGGCCTTCAACATTGCAGTGACTACAACTCGATTTGGGTTTGAGGCGGATGCGCAGTGCAAGGGGGTTTTACCGTCCGTTCTCTGAATTTGAACATCAGCACCCGCCTTTATTAACGTGTAGGTAACGGCTGCATTGCCGTTAGACTCGGCGGCTAGATGTAACGGAGTGCTACCCTCACCGTCCCTTGCGTTAACATCAGCACCTAATCGAAGAATTGTATGGGTCACAGATGGATTGGTATTTTTTTTCGCTGCCCTATGCAATGGGGTTTGTCCATTTTTGTCGCACACATCTATAAACGCACCGGCAACTACGAGTTTGTCAATAGTATCCGGATTCTCATTTGATTCAGCTGCCCGGTGCAATAGGGTATCTCCAAGATCATGTTTCAGATTCTGATCTGCCCCAGCCTTGCACAATACATCCAATATGTCTGAACTATTTTTATTTTCAGTCGCCAGAAACAATGGAGTCTGACCGTCTTGGTCGACTGAATTGACATCAGCTCCTGACTTCAGAAGCATCTGGATTACTTCGGGGTTTTCGTTCTTTCTGACGGCTTGATGAAGTGGAGTTTCACCGCGTTTTCCCCGAACATGCAAGTCGGCACCTGCTTTCAGAAGTACTTGAATCACCTCTTGATTCTTATTCGAACCGGCCGCATCGTGCATCGGAGTATGACCTTCGATATCTGCCGCGTCGACACGGCAACCGGCCTTCAGAAGTAATTTTACTATCTGAGGGTTAGAATTATTTCCAGCTGCGAAATGCAACGGAATTTTGGCATTCGAGTTCGGCTGATTTGGATCTGCACCTGCTTTTAGAAGTGTCTCGACAATCGATGGAATTTCATTGCTTCCAGCCGCCAAGGACAAGGGGGTGGTTCCCGCGACATTGCTTGTATTCACATCGGCACCTGCTTTCAATAGAACGCGAATGACTCTAGGATTCCTGCCGGATTTGGCTGCTGCGTGAAGTGGAGTATGATCAGACCAATTCAGCGCATTCAGATCAGCTCCCAAATTCAGCAAACTCTCCGTCATTCCACTGATAAAATTTTTTTCAGCGGCTAGATGCAGTGGCGTGTCCCCGTTTTTTGTACGCGCATTGATGTCAGAGCCATGTTTAATCAAAAGATCAAATATGTATGGGTTCTTGCTATCCATGGCCGCAAAATGCAAAGCGGTAAAACCGAAACGATCCTGTATATGCAGGTCGGCTCCTCCTTTCAACAGTGGAATGACAAATTCAGTACTTCGATTGGCTGTAACTGCAGAATCCAGCGGTGTCCCGCCTTCATGATCTTTCGAGTTGACTTTCGCGCCGGCTTCTATCAGGAATTCAATGACTCGTGGATTCGAATTGAATTGGACTGCGTAATGCAATGGTTTGAAACCGAATCGGTCGGCATCATTCAGCTTGCAACCCGCATCCATCAATACCGCGATTACGTCTGGGTTGACATTTTCCCGGGCCGCATAATGAATCTCGGTTGCATGATATCGGTCAGGAACCTTCATCTCAGCTCCCCCTTTGATGAGCGTCTCGATAACAGCGGGATTCTGATTGGAAGCAGCTGCAATATGCAATACCATCCTGCTTTCACCCTCACCCGCAGACAGGTCCGCACCTGCCTCTAGAAGTGCCTTGATCACTTCTGCATTTTCGTTGGTCTGAACCGCGAATTGCAATGGAGTTTCTTCGTTGTTGTTCAATGCCTCCAGATTACCACCAGCATTCAAAAGCAATTCAATCACTTTCGGATCTTTACTGTACCCTGCAGCGAAATGCATAGCGGTTAAGCCATAGCCGTTATATGCATTCGGGTCGGCTCCCTTTTTCAATTCCCGACTAATTTTTCCAATACCGCTATCGGATAATAATGCTTTGTGCAAACTCGTCAAACCTTTCTTGAAAGCTTTGATTTGTGCTCTTGTCGCTGTTTTACTCGAAGACTTCAAAACTATCGCATACCTGTTATCGTTTCGCTGGATCCTGAAAATTACGGTAGATCTCAAATAATCACTTCATTTGAATTGGCGAACGTATTCGTTGAAATCGGTTTGCATTCAGATAGAATACGCACCGAAAATCCTATTGGTAGAGTAATTTTCCTGTTAAACATTCAAATCAAATTGAAATGCAGTAAATAGGCTCCGCGCTCTTCTTGTCGATACCTCGTGAAACCTCGAAGTGAATATGAATCATAAGCATGTGCCTTAAACTTCGATAATAAATCATAGTACCATTTTATTCAAACTCATTCAAAGTAAGGATTCGTATCGATACCATGACCGAAGAAATAGCCAGCGTCAGAGTTTCCAACGGCCAACTAGGATCCGACAACCATTGGCCATTCCTGTTTTTTGTTTTGGCGGGACTGTCAGGTGCTTGCGGTTTGGCATACGAGATAGTCTATGTACGACTTTTCTCCAACTATTTTGGCGACAGCTTCTTAGTCAGTGGAATCATTCTCTGTGCAGTATTTCTGGGTATTGCTTTCGGAGCCTGGCAAAATACCCGATTCCTGAATCTGCTTGCGCATATTGAATTGAGCATAGGCTTCTATGCAGTCGCAATTGTCACATTGTTTTCGTACTGGGGCTTTGAAGTCGCAAGTCTTGGCAGTGGCGCATTCTTTAACGCCTGCAAGCTCGTCATACTGATATTCATCCCCGCATTTCTGATCGGAACGTGTGTACCTTTATTTGCCCAATATGCGAAGCTCGCCAGCAGTTTGAAAAAACGCGTATTCACGCGCGTCTATGCCTTGTATAACGTTGGTGCATTTCTAAGCGTACTCGCAATTGAATTTTTCTTGTTCCGCAAATTGGGGCTGGTATTGACCGCGTACACCATCGCGGTAATTAATTTGTTTATCGGCATTGTCCTACTGCGCTCTGGTGTTGCCAATACGATTTCCTGGAAAGAAAAGAGACGACGCAGTCTGAACAGCCGAGTTGCAGCGGCACTGTTTCTGGGAAGTTTCGCGAGTGGCATCTTTCAGCTGTATGTGCTGAAATTATCTTTCTCCATATTCGGCCCCTTGCATGAAAATTTTGCAATCATTCTAGCTTCCGCGATTCTTGGAATCGCAATCGGGTCGGCTGTTGCCCTGCGTCAAACTGTATCGTTGAGATTGGCATTCGTTTGGTCCGCATTCGCAGTCTTGATATTTCTGCTGACAGCCTCAATTCCCATCTCTCTATGGACTGAGATATCCGGTCTGGCGTTACCTGACTATCAGGAACTAGCGCTTAAAATCCTTCTGCTTGCAGGTTACCCTCTAGGCGTTTTCGTAATATTCGGGACATTCGTTCCGCTAGCTGTCCAATCTCATGAAAACAGGGACTCCACTGTAACCGGTTCCCTTCTGGCAATTTCGAGCTTGGCGAACGGACTTGGCACATTGACACTTTTTATGTTTCTGTATCGATACCTCACTTTACCACAGATCGGCTTTTTCATTTTTATTCTGCTCGTCGCCGGAATTTTCGTTTTGTTTGGTAAAACTAGAATATTTGGAAATTTCATCGGAGGATCGCTGCTTGCAGCCGCCATCAGTTTCGCGGCTGTCCAGCTCTGGCCGCATGTGGAACTGCTGTTGGGATACAAGGCACTCATGCGCCCCGATGAACTCGCCTATCGCAAGGAAAACTTCGAGCACGAAGTAACCTACAAGGCGTTTGATCAAGATGCCTCTATAGTTTCATACAAGGACAGTAGCCGAACTCTGATCCTGAACGGCTATCTGAGTCTTACATTCGGTCCATTGCGCAAAACAGTACTCCATGAGATGCTGGTCGGAGCGACTCCGATACTGTTCAGCAAAGAAACTAATAACGCACTGGTGTTCGGTCTGGGATCAGGAGTTTCCGGAGGCGCGACCGCTCAATTCTACGACAAAACGAAAATAGTGGAAATCAACCCGGCAATATTCAATATTCCTAAACATTTCTCCATCGAAAATCAGAACGTTATGATTCGAAATGATGTGGACATCACGCTCGAGGATGGTATCTCAACCTTGTTGAACGAAAATGTCTATTACGATGCTATCGTAAATACGGTAACGAGCCCGCAGTACTATTCGGCAAGCAAACTATATACGCAGGATTTTTATGAGATAGTAATTTCTCGCCTGAGCGATGGTGGAGTCTATTCGAGTTGGTTCGATTTGAACATTGATAGGGAGGGAATATCAATTATGCTGAATACCCTCGAAAAATCGTTCGAACACTGTCGCTACTTTCTTTTGACGCGAGCCTACTTCAATGTCATCTGCAGTCCGAATCCACTCAACTTTCTCTCATCAGCAACAATAACTGACCGAATTGAAAATGGCGGTGCCAGCCTGATGAGACAATTCCGACGCTTCGGATTCGAGAAGAGTATGAGTGATACTATAAGTTCGCTGGAAATCGACTTTTCTCCCGAATTCTTTGAAAGATACTCGCCGATGATCAATACCCTCAACTTGCCCGCAATTGAGTTCGTCGTTGCGCGAGCTGGAGACGAGCAGATGACTAGCGAATCTCTAAATCAGACAATCACTCAGAATATCGTATTTCAGAAGAAAATGCCCATGGGAAATGCAAAATGGGTTGAATCCTGCACTGCGATTTCCAAGATGAGTGAAATTGTGTTTGAAGGTTGTGATTCAAATCCTCAGCTTCTTCGAACTCTGAATTGAATTTCCCTCTACCACCATAAACGCATCAATTGTTCAAATACGATAGCACTCACTTCAAGCTTCCATGCGACAAAGATTTCTTTCACTACCATCGCACTGAATAGTGCACTCTAACTTCAGTCTTTCGATTTGGTAGATCAAGTAATCGACTGTGCATCAATGTAACTCCATATTAATACGTGCCAAGCCAATTCAATTTGGTAAATTAAAAAATTCATCTCACCATTTCGAAAATTCTTGACTGCATCTGGTTCGCCCGAGTTGCTGATGAGTGCGAAAACAGGCAACCCGATACATTGATGGAATTGCGGCACAAATTCATTTTTATAGGTCGCGCATCCTGACATCAAATTAATTACTGATTGGCATATTGACGCAACACAAATTTGATATGCACGAACGGACATCGCTGGACTGAGTTCGACCACTAATTGGTGAGCTTGGTGCTAAATTCGAAATTCCATGACGTATGAATCATAAACGTATAACGGAATTTTTATTTCAATCGATTTAATACTAGTCAATTGTTTGGTGTAGATGGCATTTTTGAATCGATCGATTCAATCGCAATTTGAGCGTTTTCTTATTCCTGGCGTAAACCAGACAAAATCAAAACTCCTCATGTTGTTTTCCAACTCTTCGTTCGGAGCCAGTTGGAATTCCGACATCCGCGACTCGGTGTCTATCATCGCAACTACTGCAAATTCACCTTCTGGTAGATGAACTGGAACACCGGTGTCTTTTCTCACATGGGCGACACCTGCGATCAGAAGTGCACCTTCGTCAGGATGACTCCGCGCTTTTAGGGTCTGCGCCATTCGTCTGTCCCGAGCAGCCTGCATGTAAGCCAATTCCTGCGACTGTTGCTCGTCAACCAGTCCACAGTGTATATCCTGCAGTCTTTGCCGATAGTATTTCACGCTTGCATCATGCGATCGGGAGTCTATTGCGCCGCGTTTTCGCATCTCCTTTTTTTCCGAATCCGTTAAATCCGCGCCTACTATCGGCAATTTTGCAGCAAAGGCAACATCGAAAATCGGATGATAGAAATCCCATGACGGCCAATTGCTATCTGACCAACCTAATGGAATGGCAAGCCTTAGCGAATACTCCGGGGATTTGTCCCTGTATTTCTCAACTACTTGGGTTTGCTCATGTGTCAGCATTTCAAGCGCTAGAGTTGGAAAACGACCAAATTCTGCCAGTGCTGCAATTATGAAAGCTCCACGGTTCTGGTGAGTCTCCTGCCCATGAGACTCACCTAACAAAATGTAAGTTTTACTGCCGATCGCTTCGCGCATCGTTCGAAATGAAACGAATTCTTGTGCCAGAACATCCCAGATTTTTCCGGCAAGCTTGTCGGTTTCGTTGGCTAAGCTTTGAGACATTGGTATTACTGCCAGTACCAAACACATCCAAACCCTAATCACGGCACTCTCCCCAAGACTATCATACTCATATCATAAGCGTTTTGTTACCGAAAACCACATTCTACAGATTTTCCTCCACTATCTGACCTCATGGAATTTTTTAACACTTCATACAACCTAAATCAAGTATGGCCCTCGACGATATTTCATTCTCCAATCGAATGCCGTTTCGATTGTTTGAGGAATTTTTATCTCACCCGTAAATTAAAAAACAATTCCTGATACATTCTCAGTTTCGGTATCTCAAAAGTGCAATTCAATGACATTTCTTCACGTGTAGATAACTGTCCACAATCCAACGTTGATGGATGCCGAGGAGTCCATTTTCGCATTCAACTGAAAATCGCCATTTACCATCATGAACTCTGCCGTCTCTCAAAGTGCGCAGACCAATCAGCATTTTGTGATCACGTCGGAGCCCCAATAACGTGTTGACGAATGATGTTCTGGTGAGCCCGATCAACTGACGCATGAATTGCAGACGCTAAGATAGATATGCCAATTTCGCACAACGATACCACACGATATTTACCATTGAAATCAGAAAAAATAGTTTATCATTTGTTGTGCTATTCACTGTCTTTCATCGAAGTCGGTACTGGAAACCGGCTTTGAATTTATCTGTCTACAGAATAATGGCCGAATACATCCAGAACAGTCACATGACACGATTGAATCTGCCCTTTCAGTCGGGCACCGGTCGGATACTCGTCACGCAAGCAATCGTGACGCTGATAGGCACTGTCGGATTCAGTTTCTCTTCCTTTGTCGCAGCCTATTCAGCATTATTGGGCGGAATAGCCTGCATCATTCCAAGCACCTATGCCATTTGGCGCGTTTTCGGCAAACACCAACTCAGCGAAAACGACCCCAGAACATTCGGCATCATGCTGCGTGCCGAACTGGTCAAGATCGCCATTACAGCAATGGTATTCACCGCCATTTTCCTGTCAGTAAGCAACATCGATCCGATCGCCATGTTCGCAGTCTTTGCTGCTGCCATGTTCATCGGCTGGATTGATGCCGGTCTGCGAATCCGATGATACCGAACACTTTGCCGATATAAAAGTATACGACATGGCAAGCAACGGCGAACTGACCGCATCGGGCTATATCAAGCACCATCTGCAGAATCTCACCTTTGGCAACCATCCCGAAAATGGATGGTCAATCGCACACAGCGCGCAGGAAGCCAGTGAAATGGGGTTTATGGCCATTCACCTCGACAGCATGTTCTGGTCGATTGCACTCGGTGTTTTGTTTTTACTCGTATTCGGTGCAGCCGCGTCCCGCGTAACCAGCGGCAATCCTGGGAAGTTTCAGAATTTCATTGAATGGGTTGTCGATTTCATCGACGACAATGTGCGCGGTTCGTTTTCAGGTAAAAACGACTTGATCGCCCCACTCGCACTGACACTGTTTGTCTGGATTCTGCTGATGAACCTGATGGACCTGGTGCCGGTTGACTGGATACCCGAAGCCGCCAAGCTCATCGGAATCGAATACATGAAAGTCGTGCCGACAACAGACCCGAATATCACGTTCGCCATGGCATTGTCGGTTTTTGTGCTGATGATCTTCTTCAACATCAAGAACAAGGGTGTCGGTGGATTTGTCGGTGAACTGACACTTCAACCTTTCGGAAAATGGATGATTCCGGTCAATTTTTTCCTTGAGATGATCGGTCTGCTCGCTAAACCGCTCTCTCACTCACTACGACTTTTCGGCAACCTTTACGCCGGGGAGATGATTTTTATTTTGATTGCACTGCTATATGGTTCGGGAATCGTGCTGGCAGTGCTCGGTGGCGTCCTGCAGTGGGCTTGGGCAGTATTTCATGTCCTGATCGTCCTGCTCCAGGCATTTATATTCATGGTGCTGACCATAGTCTATATGGACATGGCTCATCACAAACACTAAATTATTGATTTGAATTTGATTCACAATGGTTTGCTAGATCGGAGATAACATTATGGAAGCAGCATTGTATTTTATCGCTGGTGCCGTTTTACTCGGCATGGGCGCTGTCGGAGCCGCAGTCGGTATCGGAATCCTGGCCGCGAGATTCATCGAGGCAATAGCAAGACAACCGGAATTGCTGCCTATGCTTCGCGTTCAGTTCTTCATCATGATGGGACTGGTGGACGCGGTACCCATGATCGGGGTCGGCATCGCATTCTATATACTGTTTGCCGTCGCCTGACGCGAGAAGATCGCGGATGAACCAGTATCAATCAACTGGTGGTAGCGTAATATCATGAATATAAATCTGACCCTGATTGGACAGACGATTACGTTCATCATATTCGTCTGGTTCTGCATGAAGTTCATCTGGCCGCCGATCATGAACGCGCTCAACGAACGGCGCAAGACCATTTCCGATGGACTTGCCGCCGCCGAAGAAGGGCAACGGGAACGGGAACGCGGTCGCAGCGATGCCGATGAACTCATTGAGCAGGCAAAGTCACAGGCGCAGGAAATCATCGCCAAAGCGGAAAAAAGAGGTTCAGAAGTCGTTGCCGAAGCAAAGACCGAAGCTCGAGTCGAAGGTGAGCGAATTCTTACTGCAGCCCGTGGAGAGATCGATATGGAAGCCAATCGGGCAAAAGAGGAGCTCCGATTGCAGGTCGCTCAATTGGCACTTTCCGGTGCGGAGCAGATCCTGGCCAAAGAGATCGATCAGAAGTCGCACGAGCAGATGCTCTCGGAACTGGCTGAAAGACTTTAATCCGGAAGAATTTATCCGTGAACGAATCATCCAACATTGCACGCCCGTACGCACAGGCTATTTTCGAACTGGCGAGAGATTCCGACCGGTTCGACCAATGGTCTGAGAGTCTGAAATTCCTGTGTGAGATCGTCGAACATCCTGATATCGGGATATTGATCAACGATCCACGCATCACACGTCAGCAGGTTCTGGACATCGTGCTCGAGATTGGCGCAGACAGTTTTGATGAGCACACCCGAAATCTCGTTCGAATTTTGGGCCACTACAGACGCCTTGCGGCTGTACCGTCGATCGCCATGCAGTACGAATCTTTGCGCGCAATCGAAGAAGGAATTATCGAAGCCGAACTGGAAACAGCTTTCGAAGTTGATGACGAACACCAGTCTAGTCTGATCTCGGCACTCCAGAAACGGCTGGGACGTAAAGTCAGACTGACGAGCAACGTAAATCCCGACCTGCTGGGCGGTGTCGTCATTCGGGCAGGCGATTGGGTAATCGACGGATCAGTACGGGCAAGACTGGATAAACTCTCCAGTTCACTTGGCGTTTGATATTTACAAAACCACAGTTAAATGAAAGCGTAACTGCCATTTTTGCACTCAGAGGAAAAAACAGATGGCGATGCAATTAAATCCATCCGAAATCAGCGAGCTGATCAAGGCTCGTATTGCGGACTTTGACGCAACAGCACAAGCACGCAGCGAAGGCACTGTCGTGCTGCTCACCGACGGTATCGTCCGCATTCACGGACTTGCGGACGCCCTGCAGGGAGAAATGCTGGAGTTTCCAGGCGACACCTTCGGTCTCGCACTCAATCTCGAGCACGATTCCGTCGGCGCCGTCATACTAGGCGACTACGAGCATATCACCGAAGGTGATACGGTACGATGCACCGGCCGAATTCTTGAGGTGCCAATCGGTCGCGGTCTACTCGGTCGCGTCGTAGATTCGCTGGGTCGCCCACTTGATGGGAAAGGACCGATCGATTCAGCTGCTTCGGCCCCGATCGAGAAAGTCGCACCAGGCGTTATTACCCGTAAATCCGTATCGCAACCGGTACAGACGGGATTGAAAGCGATCGATTCAATGGTGCCGATTGGACGCGGTCAGCGCGAACTGATCATTGGCGATCGCCAGACCGGCAAGACAGCCGTTGCCATTGATACAATCATCAATCAGAAGGACACCAATATCAAGTGTATTTATGTCGCCATCGGCCAAAAAGTCTCCAGTATCGCCAATGTGGTACGAAAACTTGAAGAGCACGACGCCATGGACCACACTGTCGTTGTCGCCGCGTCGGCCGCCGAAAGCGCTGCCATGCAATACATCGCCCCCTACGCCGGTTGCACCATGGGCGAATTCTTCCGTGACAACGGTGAAGATGCGCTGATCATTTATGATGACCTGACCAAACAGGCTTGGGCTTATCGTCAGGTATCACTTCTTCTTCGGCGGCCTCCGGGTCGGGAAGCATATCCGGGGGATGTGTTCTATCTGCATTCAAGATTACTTGAAAGAGCATCCCGAATCAATGCGGAGCATGTCGAATCCATTACCGATGGCAAGGTCAAAGGACAGACCGGTTCGCTGACTGCCCTTCCAATCATCGAAACACAGGCGGGTGACGTATCAGCATTTGTGCCCACCAATGTGATCTCGATTACCGACGGTCAGATCTATCTTGAGAGTGACCTTTTCAACGCGAACATCAGACCAGCCATTAACGCGGGTTTATCAGTGTCACGTGTCGGCGGTGCTGCACAAACCAACATTATCAAAAAGCTTGGTGGTGGAATACGACTGGCTCTGGCGCAATATCGTGAACTGGCGGCGTTCTCTCAATTTGCATCAGATCTTGATGAGGCGACCAGAAAGCAGCTCGAGCGCGGACAACGAGTGACGGAAGTCATGAAGCAACGGCAATATGAGCCGCAATCAGTGGCGGAAATGGCATTTGCGCTGTTCGCCGCAAACGAGGGTTATCTCGACGATCTTGAAATTAACCAAGTCGTCGGGTTTGAACAGGCGCTACAGTCGTACCTCGGGTCGAACTATTCCGATCTCCTGTCCGACATCAATGGCACTCCGGAATACAACGACGAAGTGGCGGACAAGATGAAAGACGCGGTGGACGACTTCGTTAAGAATGGTACCTGGTAACCGGTCAAGTCAGAAAACTCAACACCTGAACTTAAGGAATTAGCCAGATCATGGCAGGCGGAAAGGAAATACGGACCAAAATTCGGAGTATCCAGAATACTCAGAAGATTACGTCTGCCATGGAAATGGTGGCCGCAAGCAAGATGCGTCGGGCACAGGAACGTATGCGCGCCGCCCGCCCTTATGCTGAATCAATCAGAAAGGTGGTGAACAACCTCTGGCACGCAAGTCTGGAATACAAACACCCTTACGCCGTCGAACGCGAAGTTAAATGCGTCGGCTATATCGTGGTCAGTTCGGATCGCGGTCTTTGTGGTGGACTCAATATCAATCTTTTCCGTAATGCACTTGAATCCATTTCAGAATGGGAAAGTAAGGACGTGTCAACCAAATTCGGGATATTCGGAAACAAGGGACTGGGGTTTTTCCGAAGAATTGGAGCCGACATCATCTGTCAAGCCTCCCATCTCGGCGATGCGCCACAAATTGTTGAGCTGATCGGATCGATCAAGGTGATGCTGGACGCCTATGACCAAGGCGATATCGACCGGCTCTATCTGGTCAGCAACCAATTCGTCAACACGATGACACAGGGTCCGACAGTCGATCAGATGCTTCCAATCAAGGTCGAACAACCTGATGAGCTTTTGACACACCATTGGGATTATCTTTACGAACCGGAATCCCACGAAGTCGTGGATACTTTGATGACGCGATACATTGAGTCGATCGTGTATTGTGCGGTTGTCGAAAACATTGCATGCGAGCAATCAGCTAGGATGGTAGCAATGAAAGCGGCAACCGATAATGCAGGAGAACTCATTGATGAGCTGAATCTGATTTACAACAAGGCGAGACAGGCCGCAATCACCCAGGAGATTTCGGAAATTGTCGGTGGTGCCGCCGCCGTGTAGATGCGATCAGTAAGTTAGTACCCAACCAGACAGAATCAGTAGCAGTAAACAAGAGGCAATCATGGTACAAGGGAAAATTGTCGAAATTATCGGAGCAGTCGTGGACGTTGAATTTCCCAGAGCAGATGTTCCGAAAGTATATGACGCACTCAAGGTTGACCAAACAGGTCTAACCTTGGAAGTCCAGCAACAGATGGGTGACGGTGTCGTTCGCACGATCGCCATGGGGTCCAGTGATGGGCTGCAGAGAGGGCTTCCGGTAACCAATTCCGGTAAACCGATCACTGTTCCCGTCGGCGAGCCGACATTGGGTCGCATTATGAACGTACTTGGCGAACCGGTCGACGAAGCGGGTCCGGTGGAGTCCGACAACCATTGGCCGATTCACCGCAAAGCACCTGGATTTACAGACCAGGCCTCCGCTGTTGAGATTCTTGAAACCGGAATCAAGGTGATTGATCTTATCATGCCGATCGCAAAAGGTGGAAAGATCGGACTTTTCGGTGGAGCCGGTGTCGGCAAGACGGTTACGCTGATGGAACTGATCCGAAACATCGCGATTGAGCACGCAGGCTATTCCGTGTTCGCCGGTGTTGGCGAGCGAACCAGGGAAGGCAACGATTTCTACCATGAAATGAAAGAAGCCGATGTCCTTAACAAGGTGTCGCTGGTTTACGGACAAATGAATGAACCGCCTGGAAACAGACTTCGGGTTGCGCTGGCAGGTCTTACTATTTCAGAATTCTTTAGAGATGAAGGTCGTGATGTTCTGCTGTTTATCGACAACATTTATCGATACACTCTGGCAGGCGTCGAAGTATCGGCACTGCTTGGTCGTATGCCTTCTGCGGTGGGTTACCAACCGACTCTTGCAGCGGAAATGGGTATCCTTCAGGAAAGAATCACCTCTACCAGAACCGGTTCAATCACGTCATTCCAAGCAATCTATGTTCCAGCAGATGACCTGACCGATCCTTCTCCTGCAACGACATTTGCCCACCTTGATGCAACACTTGTTCTGTCAAGACAGATTGCGGAATTGGGAATCTATCCGGCGGTGGACCCACTGGATTCGACCAGTCGACAGCTTGATCCGCTGGTAGTCGGACAGGAACACTACGATACGGCACGATCGGTACAGGGAACACTGCAGCGATACAAGGAGCTGCGAGACATCATCGCGATTCTAGGTATGGATGAGCTTTCAGAAGATGACAAGTTAACAGTGTCCAGAGCCAGAAAAATCCAGCGTTTTCTGTCACAGCCTTTCTTCGTTGCCGAGACATTCACCGGAAGCGCCGGCAAGTATGTATCTTTGGCTGAAACGATCAAGGGGTTCCAAGGCATCGTCAATGGCGAATATGATCACATTCCGGAGCAGGCATTCTACATGGTCGGGCCAATTGATGAAGTTGTCGAAGCGCACAAGCAAGCGGCATAGACAGTATCTAACACTACTGATTGAACTAACATGGCTGAAATTCGAGTAGAAATCGTCAGTGCTGAAGAGGCGATCTGGACGGGAAGCGGAACGATGGTATTCGCGCCGGCGGAAATGGGTGAGGTTGGCATTGCACCTCATCATGCACCGATGATTACGCGACTCAAGCCAGGTGAAGTACGGGTCCAAACTGAAAACGGTGAAGAACAATTTTTCTTCGTATCCGGTGGCCTGCTTGAAGTGCAGCCTCATTTGGTTACGGTACTCTCTGATACTGCCGTCCGAGCCTCTGATCTGGATGAAGCACAAGCACTCGAAGCTCAACGCCAAGCTGAACGTGACTTGCAGAACAAGACTTCGGAAATGGACCTTGCCAAAGCCAAAGCGGAGTTGATTCAGGCAACGGCACAACTGCGTGCGGTTCAGAAATTGAGGCAGAAACGCCGCTGATTGACCACGATCGAATTCGCACCAACGGCGAAACCAGCGTATTCATGGAGTATTGATTGACGCGGATTGAAGTCATCATACTCGCGGGAGGTCGGGGTGTTCGAATGAACTCTGACAAACCCAAGTCCTTACAGAATATTGGTGGCCGACCGATGCTTGAATATATTCTGTCTGGTGCGAAAAGCATTAATTCTGACCGAATTCATGTGGTGTATGGCAGCAACGGCGAGCAAATGCTTGAGCGTTTTTCACAGGAAGATGTGAACTGGTGTCTGCAATCAGAATCTCTAGGCACAGGCCATGCCACCCAGCAAGCGATCTCACATGTGGATAAGAACGCTATCGTTTGTGTACTATACGGTGATAATCCATTTGTTTCTGCAGAGACGATATCGAAACTCGTAGGACTCGCCTCGACAGGTCAACTGGCTTTGCTGACAGCTGAATTGGAAGATCCGACAGGCTACGGTAGAATCAAAAGAAATACCGACGGCACGCTGGAAAGAATTATCGAGGACAGGGATGCGTCAGAATCTGAATGTAAAATTAGAGAAATAAATGCCGGTCCTCTGGCGGTGCCCGCTATGCTGTTAACCAGATGGCTGGCCAGACTCAACAATGACAATAAACAAAAAGAATACTACCTGACTGATATAGTAGACTTCGCTGTAGCAGATGGAATTACCGTCGCCACAACTCAACCATCGCAAGCTGATGAGATTGCGGGTGTCAACAGCAGAATCGAACAGGCACAACTTGAACGCGTAATGCAGATGAATAATGCTGAATCTTTGCTGAGTCACGGTGTCGAAATCGTCGACCCCGCGAGATTTGATTTGCGTGGGACGTGTGAGTCAGGCAAAGACTGTCGAATCGACATCAATGTCATATTGGAAGGTGAGGTTCGATTGGGAGACAACGTCACAATTGAAGCCAACAATGTCATCAAGAACACAGTTTTAGGAGCGGGGGTTACGATTTTGCCAAACTGCGTCATTGACGGCGCACGGATTGAGTCAGGTTGTACGATCGGTCCATTTGCCAGAATTCGCCCAGGTACCGTAATCGGCAGGAACTGTCGGGTAGGAAATTATGTCGAAATCAAGAATTCGAAACTCGGAGAAGGAACCAAAGTCAATCATCTGGCCTATGTCGGTGACTCTGACGTGGGTCAGGATGTCAACATTGGAGCGGGAACAATCACATGTAATTATGACGGTAAACGAAAGCACAGAACCGTTATCGGCAACAATGCGTTTATTGGGTCCAACGCATCGCTGGTGGCACCACTGGAGATTGGAGCTGGTGCCGTAATTGGCGCCGGATCAACAATAACCAAGGATATTAATTCAGATTATCTTGCAGTCGAGCGATCCAAAGTCAAAATGATAGATCGGCGAAAGCTCAAACGAAAGTAGTGGGACAGGCCACATCAACGTTCCGATTGATCCGAAACTGGAATTCGCCGGCAATGGTGGTCGGAAGCAATGTAATGATTGGCATGAGAACCAACGCCTTAGCTTAAAGTCCTGCATCAAATCGGCTATAAAAGATCAGCGATTCTCATTATGGGATTATTTACTTGGTGAAAAATGCCTTGATTTCACCTTGATTTCAATCAAGAGATAATAAAGCATATTATAACAATGACTTGGAACTTATACTTTTGGTCGGTTTATGTTATAAATGAAGTCCGTGGATTTCACGGTCGACAATCTGATCAGCAAACTGCGGGCCATCTTCGAAACATTGCCCAACCCGCGCACCGGTAATAATTGTCAGTTTTAATTTGCCGACATTGCGACGTCGGCTTTTTCCGCATTCTTCATGACGGTAACGAACGTCCCTCCAACATCTTCATGATCGATGTTGCTTCCAATTGTCTCATCAGTCAGATTTAAATCGCTCGTCGCCGAGGCGCCAGTTGGAGGGCGTTTTTTCTTGAGCGGAATTCGACTTGGCGTTAGTAGTCCGAGGACATTTTGCCAACCCCGTCCGTCATCGCCGGGTCAAAACCTACAATAAGTAGCGCTGTTACGACCGACGGGGTTTAAACGCGCCACCCAAGTGCAGGGGCATTCGTCGATGCTCATCGCTGGCGTTCTAATTGGCTCCGGCTTCGATAAGCGCTGTGATAACCGCCGGGTCCGCGCCGTCATTCGTCGCCAGCTGCAGGGGCGTCTTTCCTTTATTGTCGCGAGCGTTCACATCGGCCCCGACACCGACAAGCGCCGCGATAACCGCCAGGGTCGCGTACCCAGATGCCGCAGAGTGCAGAGGCGTTCTTCCTTTTTTATCGCGTGTATTCACATCGGCTCCGGCTTCAACAAGCTCCGTGATAACCGCCGGACTCTTGTTACCAAACGCCCAGTGTAGGGGCGTTCTTCCTTTTTTATCGCGTGCATTCACACCGGCTCCGGCTTCAATAAGCGTCGTGATGATCGCCGGGTTATTGTTCGAAATTGCCGCCCAATGCAGGGGCGTTTGTCTACGCTTATTGACGACGTTCACATCGGCTCCGGCTTCGACAAGCGTTGTGATGATCGCCGGATTCTCGTTTTCTCGCGCCGCCCAGTGCAGGGGCGTTCCTAAACGTTTATAGCCTGCTTTCACATCGGCCCCGGCTTCAACAAGCATCGCAATGATCGCCGGGTTCTCGTTCCCAGACGCCGCCCAGTGCAGGGGCGTTCGTCCTTTTCTATCGCGTGCCTTCACATCGGCCCCGGCTTCAATAAGCATCGCAATGACCGCCGGGTTCTCGTTCCCAGACGCCGCCCAGTGCAGGGGCGTTCGTCCTTTTTTGTCGCGTGTCTTCAAACGAGCCCCGGCTTCAACAAGCGCCACGATGACCGCCAGATTCTCGTTCGCAAATGCTGCCCAGTGCAGGGGCGTTCGTCCTTGCTTATCGCGTGCCTTCAAACGAGCCCCGGCTTCAACAAGCATTATGATGACTGCCGGGTTCTCGTTTCGAGTCGCAGCCACATGCAGGGGCGATTTTCCAAGCTCATCACGAGCGTCCAATTCGGTCCCGGCTTCAACAAGCGCCATGATCACCGCCGGGTTCTCGTTCCCAGACGCCGCCCAGTGCAGGGGCGTTCGTCCAAGCCAATTGCGGGCGCTCAAATCGGCCCCGGCTTCAACAAGCATTATGATGACTGCCGGGTTCTCGTTCCCAGATGCCGCCCAGTGCAAGGGCGTGCACCCGATTTTGTCCTTAGCATTCGGGTTCTTAGTCTTCACGCAACGAGAGACGGTCGCGGCATCAGCGTAGCGGAAGAATTCAATCGTGTTCCACTTGTCGCACGAAATCTCCATTGCCAAAACGGGAATTGTACTCGCCATGACTCCAAGCGAAACACAGCACAACAATGCAAACCGCATCAAAGCTAGCGTCATCTCAATCTCCTCTTTAGCCCTTTGTTCACTACCCGCTCGTCTTCAATCTTTGTGGACGCTATCAAGGCCGCAAAAGTGATGAACGCTGGTAGGTGTTAATTTTTAGTCCCAAATATCCTGGAAATATAAAACAACGAATTATAAGAATTTGACCTCGTATCGTTGACGTCTAATTCTGCGCGATGCCGAACAGCGACTGACAGGCATGACGGTTATGCGCTTCCTGGAAGCAGCGCTGGTGATCCAGAAACGAGGGACACTGCATGAATAATGCGGAAAAAGCCGACATCGCAATGTCGGCAAATTAAAACTGACAATTATTACCGGTGCGCGGGTTGGGCAATGTTTCGAAGATGGCCCGCAGTTTGCTGATCAGATTGTCGACCGTGAAATCCACGGACTTCATTTATAACATAAACCGACCAAAAGTATAAGTTCCAAGTCATTGTTATAATATGCTTTATTATCTCTTGATTGAAATCAAGGTGAAATCAAGGCATTTTTCACCAAGTAAATAATCCCATAATGAGAATCGCTGATGAAAGACGTGAAACGATTTCTGCCTCTAGTTTCAAGGTTATAATTGAGTTGGCACCAAGACTCCAACCAACCATCTCTATCCTCATATCATGTGCGGAATAATCGGAGCAGTTTCACATCGTAACGTCGTACCTGTTCTTCTCGACAGTTTAGGCATCCTCGAATATCGCGGCTACGATTCGTCTGGAATCGCAGTGATAAACTCTGAAGGTGTTATGGACCGTGAGCGAAAAGTCGGTAAAGTCAATCAACTTGCGCACAGTCTGAGTAACGGGAGCACAATTTCAGGTACAACTGGTATAGGTCATACACGCTGGGCTACTCATGGTGAAGTCAGTGAGGCCAACGCCCATCCACTCGCATTTAAAGAAAAAATTGCTGTAGTCTGCAATGGCATTATTGAAAACCACGAAGAACTTCGGGCCCAACATCTGAGAGAAGGTTGCGAATACAACTCGGGAACAGATACTGAAGTCATTGTGCATGAAATTCACAGATTCCAAGAATCCGGACTCAGTCTATTGGAAGCAGTCAAGGGAACTGTTGAGAAACTTACCGGTTCATTCGCGTTTGCAGTACTGTCGATTACCAACCCTGAAAAAATAATTGTTGCCAAGAATGGCAGCTCATTGTTGATCGGCTTCGGCGAAAATGAAACATTCATTGCATCCGATACACTGGCACTTGCAAAAATAGCTAAAAGAATGATCAGTCTTGAAGACGGTGATATCGCGGAAATTTCAGACCAATCTGAGACAGTAATTTTTGACCGCTCAGGATCCATAGTTCAAAGACCCGCTGAGAGCATTCCGATCAACGCAAAAAATATCGAACTTGGTACTTATGCTCACTATATGCAAAAGGAAATATTTGAACAGGCAGCGGCAGTGTCAAGTACCCTGAAGGATCGAGTTACCAGTGACAGCGTGGTAGAAAATGAAGTATTAACTGGTAAGGCGACTGAAATATTGGATCGCGTTGAAGCGGTTCGAATTTTAGCCTGTGGTACTAGTTTTTACGCTGGATTGATTGCAAAATTCTGGTTTGAGGCGCTTGGAATACCATGCGAGACAGAGATAGCAAGTGAATTTCGATATCGAAAGCCGGTTATTGCCAACAACACACTGCTGATCGCGATTTCCCAATCCGGTGAAACCGCAGATACGCTGGCCGCTTTGGAGTACGCTTCTGAACTTGGATGCCGGTACACACTGGCAATTTGTAATTCACCGGCCAGCAAGATCACAAGAATGGTTGATTTGGTTCTTCATACGCATGCAGGACCCGAAATCTCAGTGGCTTCAACCAAAGCCTTTTCCACACAACTTGTTTCCTTGCTGCTATTGATGATACTGTTGGCTCGACGTAAAGGCTTGACTGCCCAAGAAGAATCTGAAGTTGTTCACGAAATTCGCGCACTGCCTTCTCGAATTGATGCAGCGCTTCAGATGGACCGAAAGATTCATTCGCTCGCGAAACAATTTGTGGACAAAGAACATACTTTGATGCTCGGCAGAGGTACACATTACCCGATTGCTTTGGAAGGCGCACTGAAGCTCAAGGAAATTTCGTATATCCACGCCGACGCCTACCCCGCGGGCGAACTCAAACATGGCCCACTCGCACTAATTGACGCAAATGTGCCCACCGTTGCAGTTGCGCCTAACAATCATCTACTTACGAAATTGAAAAATAATATTCAGGAAGTGAAAACCCGAGGTGGAAAACTATTTGTATTCTCTGATGCTGGCGACTCCATCAAAAGTGACGAATTGATTGAGGTCATTCACGTAATTCAGTCGGGACCGTACACGTCTCCGATTATTCATGTCATTCCACTACAATTGCTGGCTTACCATGTCGCAGTCATGCGTGGTGAGGATGTGGACAATCCAAGAAATTTAGCGAAATCTGTGACTGTTGAGTAATTTGAAGCGATCTAAGCTTCAGATTCCCAAGTCGCACAACAGCCGTTTGATCTCAAAAATAAAAACCTCGTCAGCCGAGCCATATGTCGGCCAACGAGGTTTTTTCGGTTACCGGTAACTCTGGGTGATTAATCGACTGACCACCCGGTTAGCGGCTATTTCACAGGTTAACCGCCTCCGGACCGGTGATGCTCATCTTCCATCTTGAGCTTCGCTGATTCCCGAGACAATTGGGAAATATGCCAAGCCAGCCAGAAGACAACGCCCGCCAGTACGAGTAACCATTCGGTTCCTACGAAAGGATAAACCGGACCAATGTCGGCAATCGTGCCAGCCCAGTCCGTAAATGATCCTGTCATCATCTCAATGTACCTCCAAATATTTCAGTTAGCTGCTTCTGGCAGCGGCTTCCGCGTCAACAATCGCCTGTTCGTCTGCGTTGATCTGTTCTTGTACATAGGTATCAAGACCAGCAATCTCAACAGAAGGCGGAATGCGAAGAATACCAAATACGTTCAGAATCTTTGAGATTATGAACCCTGGAATGAATCCAAGAACACCGAACATGATGATCGCACCAATGAATTGCCCGAGCGGATTGATTGCGGCGAATTCTGTGTTCGGTGATGAAGGGTAACCCCAAAGCATGAATCCTGCAATCACGACACCGAAGAATCCGGCGTAACCGTGAACAGCAACTGCGCCGACTGCATCGTCGATCTTGAACCGTTTTTCCATGTAGAAATGCATTTTATACATGAATATGACACCAATGATAGCGATGAACATCGCTTGTATCGGATGGTAAAGATCGTTACCAGCCGAGGCCGCGATTATTCCCGCAAGTCCTGACGAATAAGTCCAGAATGCATCACCCTTCGAAATCCAGTATCCGGCAAGCAGACCGCCTGACAGTGACATCAGAAAGTTGAATGTGATCGCACTCAAGGTTGTCGGAGCCAGGTAGATATTTGTAGCAGAGAAGAACTCGCCGTCGCCTGCTTGAATATCCCAAATCGGAACATTACAGGCAACATAAAAGCCCCAGAATCCGGTATAGATCAGGAACAATCCGATCGTAACCAGCCAAGGATTTCTCGGATGGATGTCCCGCGGTGTGCCGTCTGGTGCAAATTTCCCGATCCGAGGACCGAGAACGACTAGAACACCCAAGGCGAAACCGCCGGCAATTGCATGAATGACTCCCGATGCGTATGCGTCATGATATCCAAGCAACTGAACCATCCAGCCTTCTGCATGCCAGCCCCAAGCCGCATCAATGATCCAGAACACTGAGCCAATTGCTACCGCCAAGATCCAGAATCCACCCGACTGGATTCTTTCAATTACAGAACCGGAAACAATTGACGCCGCCGTCCACGAGAATAGAAGGAATGCGGCCCAGAATACGCCGTTGATACGCTCCCATCCATCAGCGCCAGCACCCATATGGGTACCCATGAGTTGGCTCCATGGTTCAGCATGAGGTGATTCGACTATACCACCCGTTATTCCCGGACCGTTTGGAAATGCGAAATAAATCCACCATCCGAAGAAGAAAAAGGTAATCGTTACCAAAGGAATCAACATCGTGTTCTTCATCAGTGTATGAATGTGATTTTTCCTGCGGGAAGCACCGACTTCATACATGCAGAACCCAATGTGAATCATGAACATGATAACAACGGTAAGCCAATAGTAGAACTCGGTAAAGATTACTACGAGTGCTGATAATTGGTCGTCCATTTACTAACTCCTCACTTTTGTTAATACACAAGTGTTAAATTTCGATCGCCTGAAGTATCAGAAAATTCTGACACAAATGGCGTCTATATTAGTTATTGAATTCCAATTTTACTGTAATTACTTTGCTGATTTGCAATGAAATTGTCGAAATGATCAATTCGACGGGAAAGATCTTGGAGATTCGGCAGCCAATTTTCCGAAACTTTCGATGAATGAACGAACGCAATGTCCCACCGAAAAATCGGATCACTCAGCCACCCAGCCAACTTGATCAGAACTGAGTTCCAGATCCACAGCAGCGGAAATCAAGGCTTGAGTGTAAGCGTCTTGAGGATTGTCGTAAATTTGATCGGTACTGCCTTGCTCGATGACCAATCCTTCACGAAGTACGATTACTGAACTAGCCATCGCGCGTACAACAGCAAGATCGTGACTGATAAACATGTATGCCAGAGAATGATTTTTCTGAAGGCGACGCAGCAACTCGATAATCTGCGACTGAACAGATCGATCAAGTGCGGAT
The DNA here is from genome assembly GCA_951813075.1 of Arenicellales bacterium. Taxonomy (GTDB): domain Bacteria; phylum Pseudomonadota; class Gammaproteobacteria; order Arenicellales; family JAJDZL01; genus JAJDZL01. The sequence goes on from OX638343.1 coordinate 1,894,547, forward strand.
GTCGGTTCATCCAACACAATGAATTTCGGTTTCAGGATAATCGCCCGCGCAATCGAGATTCTCTGTCGCTGTCCACCTGAGAATTCATGCGGATAGCGATGACGGGTGTTCGGGTCAAGCTCCACTTCATTCATCACTTCGATGACTCTTTGTTCCCGCTCGGAATTCGACATTTGCTTCTCGTGTACACGCAACCCTTCCGCAATAATCTCGGAGACCGTCATCCTGGGGCTGAGACTTCCATAGGGGTCCTGAAACACAATTTGCATTCCACGACGCAGTTCTCGAAGTTCCTTCGACTTCCTTCCCTGAATCTCCTCACCCTCAAACCTTATGCTGCCGCGACTGCCGATCAATCTCAACAAAGCCAGTGCGAGTGATGACTTCCCAGAACCGGATTCGCCGACTACACCGACAGTCTCGCCTTTGCGTACCGTCACGCTGACATCATCCACCGCCTTGATATAACCGACTGTTCTGCGCAAAACACCCCGTCGAACCGGAAACCAGACCCGCACCGATTCCGAGTCGATGACAACCGGTGCTACAGCACTCGGTTGCTCCGAACGGCCGGAAGGCTCGGCATCAAGTAACATCCGCGTGTAGGGATGTTGCGGCGACCCGAACACCTGTTTTCGGCTTCCGGTTTCAACGAATTCACCATGCCGCATCACGCATATGCGATCCGCCAGCTTGCGTACGATGTTCAAATCATGACTGATCAGTAACATCGACATACCCAATTTTTGCTGAAGATCGCGAAGCAATGACAGAATCTCTGCCTGTATCGTGACATCCAGCGCGGTCGTCGGTTCATCAGCAATTAAAAGCCCGGGTTCATTGGCAATGGCCATGGCGATCATCACCCTTTGACGTTGACCACCAGACAACTGATGTGGATAAGAATTCATGCGTTCCCGCGCATCGCGGATTCTAACCAGTTCCAGCAGTTCCAGTGAACGTTCGGCCGCGTCAGACTTACTCATGCCTCTATGAATAATCAATGTTTCGCTGACCTGCTTGGATATCGTATGAAGGGGATTCAGGGATGTCTGCGGTTCCTGAAAGATTATTCCTATGCGATCGCCGCGATAGTCCTGAAGCAATTCCTGCGACGCACCAAGCAATTCCTGATTGTCGTACACAATGCTACCTGACGGATGATAAGCACTCGGATATGGCAAAAGCTGCATGATGGAAAGCGCTGTCACAGTTTTTCCTGATCCGCTTTCGCCAACAATCGCGAGCGTCTCTCCCGGAAGAATGTCAAACGATACATTTTTTACAGCCTCGCTCGTTTCCACAACAGTCTTGAAGGAAACAGACAGATCTCGGACTTCCAGCAATGCAGATCTTTCTGGCTTGTTATTCACTGTTCAGTTTTCCTCGGGTCAAAAGCCGCCCGCACTGCATCACCGATAAACATCAGCAGGCTGAGCATAATCAGAATGACGAAAAAGCCGGTCAACCCCAACCAGGGTGCCTGCAAATTCGCCTTGCCCTGAGCAAGCAACTCGCCTAACGAGGCGGAACCCGGCGGCAATCCGATTCCAAGAAAATCCAAGGAGGTCAGAACAGTAACCGACCCCGCCAGCGTGAATGGCATGAAAGTCATTGTTGCCACCATCGCGTTCGGCAAAACGTGCTGAAATATTATTCTGGAATTCTTCGCACCCAGCGCCCGAGCCGCCCGTACATAGTCAAAGTTTCGCGCCCGAAGAAACTCCGCTCGCACCACACCGACGAAACCCATCCACGAAAACAATAACAATAGCCCCAATAACCACCAGAAATTGGGCTCGACAATACTGGCCAGTATGATAAGTAAGTACAGTGTGGGCAGTCCGGACCAGACTTCAATGAACCGTTGAAACAGAAGATCCAACCAACCTCCAAAAAATCCCTGTACCGCACCTGCAGCCACACCGATTATCGCGGATATGACAGTGAGGGTGAATCCGAACAGTACGGATATTCTGAATCCGTATAGCAGTCGGGCCACAACATCCCTTGCTTGATCGTCTGTACCCAGCCAATGCTCCCAGTCGGGTGATGATGGTGCCGGCGACGGTAAATTCCAAGCCACCGTCTGATGATCGAAACGTACCACAGTCCAGACAATCCATCCGTCCTGTTGGATCAGTTCCTGCACGTACGGATCCTTATAGTCCGCTTCCGCTTCGAAAATACCCCCGAACTCGGTCTCCGGATATGACTGTATGATCGGGAAATAGAAATTATCGTTGAATCTGATCAACAACGGCTTGTCGTTGGCAATAAATTCCGAGAAAAGTGAAATACCGAATAACACAAGAAAAACCCACATCGACCAGTAGCCGATTCGATGTGCCCGAAAACTGTCAATCCTCCGCCGGGTAAGCGGAGAGATCTGCATACCCATGAATCGAGAATGGTTATTGGCCAGCGAGCCCTGCATCTTATCAGGTTTCCCTCGACTCAAAATCAATACGCGGGTCAATGAACATGTACATCAGATCCCCAAACAGGTTCATCACCAGACCGAGTAGTGAGAAAAAGTAAAGTGTCGCGAACATCACTGGATAATCTCGCTCAAACGCCGCCTCGAATCCCAGCAAGCCCAACCCATCCAGCGAGAAAATGATCTCGATCAGCAAGGATCCCGTAAACAGGATCGAGATGAATGCACTCGGGAATCCGGCAATAACGATCAGCATCGCATTGCGAAATACATGACCATAAAGGACGCGGCGTTCCGTCAGTCCCTTGGCTCTGGCGGTCAGGACAAACTGCTGGCTGATCTGGTCAAGAAATGAGTTTTTCGTCAGAATCGCAAGTCCGGCGAATCCACCGATCACCATTGCAACCACAGGCAAGGCAATATGCCAGAAATAATCCAAAATCCGATGTGGCCAGGACAGACTGTCCCAGTTGTCGGATGTCAGTCCACCGAGCGGGAACCAATCCAGATAGCTGCCGCCGGCAAAAACCACCAATAGCAGCACCGCAAACAGAAATCCTGGTATGGCGGTTCCCATGATCACTGCCACCGTCGTCCAGGCATCAAATCGACTGCCGTCACGCGTCGCCTTGAGTACGCCGAGAGGAATAGAAATCAGATACACCAGAAGTGTCGTCCACAAGCCTAGAGAGATCGACACCGGCATCTTGTCCAAAACAAGATCTGTAACTTGCTGATCCCTAAAGTAGCTGCTACCGAAATCAAAAAAGATGTAGTTCTTAATCATTTGGACAAAGCGGATATGCAACGGCTGGTCGAAGCCAAATCGCTTTTCAAGTTCCGCAATGAAATCCGGATCCAGTCCTTGTGCGCCGCGGTACCTGCTGGCCTTGCTCTCTAAAACGATCGAAACACCGGTAGTGTCCAGCTGCTCGATTGTCTCGCCGGTTCCGGTGCGCGTGACACGCTCGACAATATCGCCACCGACACCAGTGATTTCGGCAATGATTTGCTCAACCGGGCCACCTGGCGCGATATGGATGACGACAAAATTGATGACCATGATGGCGAACAGCGTCGGAATCATCAACAGTATGCGGCGAATGATATAGGCGGTCACCGGCCAAAATCCTCTATGTCGTGAAACTCATTCGGACTCAGTCTGCGAAATCAGAAGTCGAACCAACACTGTTACCGTCGGTTGACTCACTGCGACATTCACTGGGCGTCCATCTTTTGCTTGAGTTGTTGTGCCTTTTGCTCATCGTACCACCAGCGAGTTGTCGTAACGCCCTGCATCACCGGAATCTCAGGACGCGAGAATTTATCCCAATACAACAACCTGTTGAATAGTATGTGCCAATTAGGAATCACGTAATGACCGAACAGTAAAACCCGGTCGAGTGCGCGGGTTCGCTGAATCAGCGATTCCCGATCGGATGCCTCGATAACCAGTTCGATCAATTCATCGATGACTGGATTCTTGATACCCGCATAGTTGCGAGTTCCGTACTGATCGACTGCATATGACCCCCAATAGCTTCTCTGCTCGTTACCCGGGGACAGAGATTGGCCCCAACCACCAACAATCACGTCAAAATCCAGTTCCCGAAGCCGGTTCGCATACTGACTTGGATCAACTGTGCGAATATTCACCTCGATACCGAGTCGCTCGAGATTTTTCGTGAACGGAAGTGCGATTCTTTCAAACGCCTGTGATACGAGCAAGATCTCAAACTTCATCACCTCTCCGGTCTTCTCGTTGACGAGCTTCAGATCCTTGACTTTCCAGCCTGCTTCCGCCAGCATTTTCCGGGCGATCAAGAGATTCTGCCTGGAATTGCCACTGCCATCGGTTTTTGGCACGCTGAATTCTTCCGTGAAGATCTCCGGGGGTAATTGGTCGCGGTAGCGTTCCAGAATTTCGAGTTCTTCGCCCTGAGGCAACCCGCGGGATGCGAGGTCAGCGTTGGAGAAATAACTCTCGGTGCGGGTGTACTGCCCATGGAACAGAAGCTCATTGGTCCACTCGAAGTCGAGCGCATATGCGAGTGCCTTGCGGACCTGCCTGTCTGCGAAAATTCCTCGACGTGTATTCATAATGAAACCCTGCATTCCGGTAGACATCTGATGCGGAATCTCCTCTTTGATCAGCCAGCCGTTGTTGACTGCCGGAGTATCGTAGTCAGAACTCCAGGCTTTGGCCTGATTCTCAAATCGTATATCGATATCTCCGGAGTTCAGTGCCAACCTGATCGCTGTGTCATCCCGATAGAAGTCAGTGCGAATCGTATCAAAGTTGTTAAGCCCCCGATTTACCGGTAAATCCTTGCCCCAATAGTCCTCAACCCGCTCCTGAACAACGTAGCGGCCGGCCTCGAATTCCTTGATTCGATACGGTCCGCTGCCAAGCGGCGGTTCCAGAGTGGTTTTTTCGAAATCTCGATTCTCCCAGTAGTGCTTTGGCAAAATCGACAATTGTCCGACGATCAGAGGGAGTTCCCGATTTACCGTATCTTTAAAATTGAAACGAACTCTCCTTTCGCCGAGTTTTTCGGCCGATATCACATCATCGTAGTAAAATCGCAAAGTGGGGCGTCCCTTGGTGGTGATAGTTTCAAATGACCAGACCACGTCATCAGCCGTAATCGGCGTGCCGTCGTGCCATCGTGCTTCGGGTCGCAAGTTGAAGATCACCCATGAGCGATCTTCCGGCACCTCGAGCGACTCGGCAATCAATCCATATTCTGTAAATGGCTCATCAAAACTGCGGGTAAGCAGCGATTCTGTTGAACCGGTACCGATTGCATTACCCTTGGGAATCAGTGTGTTGAAACTGTCAAACGTCCCGCGCGCTGCCTGCGACAATTTGCCACCTTTCGGTGCATTTGGATTCACGTAATCGAAGTGTTCAAAGTCAGGTCCGTACTTCGGATTTCCGTGCATGGCAATACCATGAACTGGTTTTACATCCTGCTCGGCCATTGTTGATTGAACGCTGAAAATCAAGGTCACAGCACCAAACAAAACATAAACAGCCAACTTCTTTCTGAAACTCCGGTAGTTTACTGATATCGGCGTTTTCAATTTACATACCTCCCGAGTCGTCGAATTTTAAGATTATTCTTCCCCTTGTCAATTTTATTGGAATTGAAAAGCAATACGATAAAATCCAGATTAAATATTCTCCAACCAGACATCTATACCCGCTACACACTCGACTGTCGCAACCTGTCACGCGTTCAAATTGATCAGCGCTGATGGAAGCGGCTCTTCGCTATGTTGTCGAATGTGAACGACACATCAACCCAGCGAGCGAAGCCTGAACCTAGCGGAAGTCTTCGCCCATGGCAAATGACAGCATCGTAATCAATCGGACGTTCTGGACTTCCACTGAGACACGAATGTTGCACCACCGGTAGGTGCGGGAAAATCCCGTCCTTCTGTCCAGCCACTGCCAAGTGGAAGACGACGAAATGAACCTGATCTGCGCCCCAGCCGACTTAGGACGAACGATGTCGAATTCATGACCAATCGATACATCGGTGGACATAGGGACAACATCTTCCAGATCCACAGCCCAAGGCGAGACATCCTGTCGATCAGTCCGCGCTCGAAAATCTGATTTCTCAGCGAACGCAGCAATTTCGGCAAGGGAATCTTGACCGGACACACTTCCTCGCAACGACCGTTCATTGTACAGGCGTTGGGGAGGTTGGCAGCATTTTGCAGTCCAACCAGCAACGGCGTCCAAACCGATCCCATCGGTCCAGGATACACCCAGCCGTAAGCGTGACCGCCGATTGACTGATATACCGGGCAGTGGTTCATACAGGCTCCGCAACGAATGCAACGCAACATTTCCCAGAACTCGCCCTCAAGCATTTTTGACCGGCCGTTGTCGAGCATCACAACATGGTATTCTCTGGTCTCATCCATACCCTCTGCACGGGCGGATCCGCCGTAAATGCTGGTGTAGGAGGACATTTCCTGACCGGTTGCACTGCGCGCGAGAATTCTCAGAAAGACAGACAGATCGCTTATCGACGGAATCAGTTTTTCAATAGAGGCGGTCACGATATGTACCTTCGGTAGTGTGCTGGTCAAATCACCATTTCCCTCATTTGTCACGAGTATCGAAGAGCCGGAATCAGCCAGTAGAAAATTGGCGCCTGTAATACCAACATCCGCTTTCACAAATTGTTCCCGCAACACTGTCCGGGCCTCATTCACAATTGTTGCAACTTCCTCCACTTTTTGCGTCAATCCATATTTGGCGTGATGTTGATGAAACAGTTCCGTAATTTGTCTGCGAGTTTTGTGAATCGCCGGTGCAATGATGTGGCTAGGACTTTCTTTTGCCAACTGGATGATGTACTCGCCGAGATCAGTCTCGACTACCTCGATACCCTGGCTCTCCAATGCATCATTCAGACTCATCTCCTCTCCAATCATCGATTTTCCCTTGGTAACACATCGGGCATCGACTCTTCGGCAAATGTCCAAAATAATTTCAACCGCCTGTTGTGGTGTACTGGCCCAATGCACATGACCGCCTGAATCGGTTACGCTTTTCTCATACTGGTCAAGATAATGATCCAAATTTGTCAGCACCCTATTCTTGATTGCGACGGCTCGCTTGCGCAAATCTTCAAAATCTGTCAGATCGTCAACCGCGACTTTGCGTTTGTCAACAAATCCACCGCGGGATTTTCGCAGCGCAGTCTGCAGTTCCTCATTGACTAGAGCGACTTTGGAACGACTCTTGAATTGCGAAGATGTGACTTCCATAGAATTTACTGACTGCGCGGCTGCCCGATTGCTGGTTGGTCCGCCTGACCGGCAAGAACTTCGGCGATATGCAGGACGCGAACGTTACTGCCTCGACGCTTGAGCGTTCCCGCGATATTCATCAGACAGCCCAGGTCACCTCCAAGAAGGATGTCCGCACCACTATCTTCAACATTTTGCGCTTTTTCAGTCGCAATTTGAGTCGATATTTGCGGATACTTCACGCAGAATGTGCCACCGAATCCACAACATGCGGTGGATTCGTTGCACTCGGTTACTCTCAACTCACTAATCTGCTCGAGAAGTTGACGCGGCTGGCTCCTGATACCCAACTCCCTGAATCCAGAGCACGAATCATGATAGGTGCAGTGAAGTTCGTATTGGGTGCGCAATTGAATATCGGCAATGTCTGTCAGAAATTCAGTGAGTTCATAACACCTACGTGCAATGTCTTTGGCTCTTTGCGAGAAATTTGGATTTTCAGCCAGAATTTCAGGGTAGTGAATTCTCACCATGGCTGCACAAGAGCCGGAAGGTACGACAATATAGTCATACTGCTCAAAAATTCTGACAAAACGTTTGGCGATGCGAACGGAATCAGCGAGTGCACCGCTGTTGTAATGCGGTTGTCCGCAACAGGTCTGCCTGTGGGGCACGTCTACTTGGAAGCCGGCTTGCTGAATCAGCGCTGCGGTAGAAAAACCGATTTCTGGTCTAACCAAATCAACCAGACAGGTGGCGAAAAGTCCGACCATCCCTTTCGTACTTTCCACAGTGGAGCACCCAGGTCGTTGAGGATCAGTTAAGAAGCTTGTTCGGCAACCACATCGCAATGTCCGGGAAAGCCATGACTAGCGTCAGACCGATCAGTTGCAATCCCACAAAGGGCACAATGCCTTTATAGACTTGCTGGATCTTGACTTCCGGTGGGGAAGCACCCTTCATATAGAACAACGCAAATCCGAATGGTGGTGTCAGAAAACTCGTCTGCAGATTGACAGCAACCAAGATAGCAAACCAGTAAACGAGATCAATCTTAGCGATATGATCGCCAAAATCGAGAAGTTCAATGATCGGTGCGAAAACAGGAAGTACGATCAGTGTTATTTCAATCCAGTCAAAGAAAAATCCCAGCAGGAATACGATTCCCATCAGTGTAAATAATATGCCCCAAGAGCCGAACCCTGTTCCCTCGACAAACTCAATGACGATGTCATCTCCACCGAGTGAACGAAAAACGTAAGAAAACGCTGTCGCTCCGATGAATATGAAAAACAGCATTGCTCCGGTCAATGCGGATCGCTCGACTACCTCGCGCATCATTTTGAAATTGAGTCTGCGGTTGATGACCGCAAGCAGCACAGCACCGGCAGCACCGACACCAGACGCTTCGGTCGGTGTCGCCCAGCCGGCAACGATCGAGCCCAAAACCAGGACAATCAGCAACACTGGTGGAATCAAACCACGCAGAATCATGATGATGAATTCCTTGGTATTCTGCGGGCCAATATCTTTCGGCAATGGTGGCGCCAGTTCGGGTTTGAGCGATGTGATACAAAGTATGTAGATCGCATAGATGGATGCGAGCAGAAACCCAGGAAATACCGCCGCTACGAAAAGATTGCCAACCGAACGACCGAGCAAGTCCGCCATAATCACGAGCATGATGCTCGGTGGAATCAAAATTCCGAGCGTACCTGATGCCGCGATGGTCCCGGACGCAAGCGGAATGTTGTATTGTCGATGGATCATCACCGGCAGTGCCATCAGCGTCATCATCACTACGGACGCTCCGATAATACCGGTTGTCGCTGCCATGATGGTACCCATCACAGTTACCGACAAAGCCAAACCACCGGGCACCCGTCTCAGCAAAACCTGCAGACAGTACAGCAGGTCGCGTGCAACACCGCTTTTCTCCAGCATGGTGCCCATAAATATGAACATTGGAATCGCCACCAGCACCAGATTATCGGCAATTCCGCTCCAGATTCGACCCACAATATTGAAAAACTCGATGGCTACGAATACATCGAGGTAAACACCCAGATAGCCGAATCCCAGTGCTATACCGCCGAGAACCGCTGCCACCGGATAACCGGAAAACAGTAGAATCGCCAATGCCAGAAACATGAACAGCGGCATGAAATCGATGAACACATCAAGCATTGGAAACTCCGTCAGTCGCGGCCAAACTCAGTGATATCAACTTCGTCCAGATGGATCGTCTCTACCTTTTCCCGCTCGTTGACAATCTGTTTCAGCTCGTCCGGCGCAAACAATTGCACGAGTTTTCGAAAAGCCATGCCAACCGCACTGATCAGGAGCAATACGAAACCGATCGGGAGTGCGGCCTTGATGATCCATCGAAAAGGCAGACCGGTAGCTGATTCTGCCATCTCATTTTGAATGAACGAGCGGTGCCACCAATCGACACCGTAGTAGATGACAATAACTGTGTAGGGGATCAGAAACAACGCGCAGCCGATTAGTTCGATCCACAGTTTGGTACGATGACTCAGACGTTCACGTACCAAGTCGATTCGAACATGGGCATCTTTAAGGTATGCGTAACCCAGGCAGAATAAAAACAGCACCGCATGAATATGCCATTCCAGATCCTGCAATTTGGTTGAGCCAAGTACAAGAAATCGGCGGGTGATTACATCGAAGACGATCACGGTCATCAGCAGGATAGCAGCCCAGGCCGCCACCCGGCCGATGCCAACAATTATGGATTCTGCGATCTCATCAAGTCGGAGAAGCAGTTTCATGTTGACGCGACCGTTTCTTTTCTACTGGCAATCATAAAATCACCTGCTGAAGAAGCGGACCCGCAACTCCAGCAGGTGATTGATTCTAACGTTTAACGGAAAAAATCAGTTAGTCTGCAACTGGCTGTTACAGATAACCGAGGTCACGCCAGATGGCATAGCTTTCTCGAAATGCCGTAAAGTGATCCCAGACTCTCTTGAAATCTGGATTGGCTTCGCTCTCTTCGGCAACAACTTCGATCCAGGCAGCTTCAAGCTGATCAAGGATGTCTTGCGGCCAGCGATGAATCTGCACACCTTTTTCCTGCAACTCCGCCAAGGCCGGAGATTGAATGGCTTCGCCTTCAAGCAGTCCATAGCGGAAATTATCACCACAGGACAATTCAAACAGTGCGCGTTGGGTATCTGTCAGACCTTCCCATTTCTCCTTGTTCATCAGAACTTCAAACAAGGTTGATTGCTGATGCCAGCCAGGGAAATAGTAATGCTTAGCGATCTGGTAGAACCCAAGATTAAGGTCAATGGCCGGCATGGAGTATTCGGTCGCATCAATTGATCCAAGTTCAAGTGCGGGGAAAATATCGCCACCCGGAATCAACTGAGTGGATACTCCCATCTTTTCCATCACCTTGGCGCCGAGACCGAAGAATCGCATTTTCAATCCTTTAAGGTCGTCAACTGAAGTGATCTCTTCTCGGAACCAGCCGGATGCTTCCGGCGCAATCACGCCGCAAATCAGTGAATACAATCCATGTTCGGCGTAGATTTCGTTCATCAGGTCCTGTCCACCGCCAAAATAGATCCATGCGCCATACTCAGCTGCTTGCGGTCCGAACGGAACCGCAGCAAACATGGCTAGTGCAGAGTTCTTACCGTACCAGTATCCCGGAGTCGACCAGCACGCATCCACTGCTCCAGTTGCGACGGAATCGAAACATTCACGAGGTGGAACCAGTGCGCCAGGCTCAAAATACTTGAGCTCGATCTCGCCTCCGGAAACACGATCAAGTGTCTCTGTGACGTGCAATCCCAAGGTTCCCAGCTGAGTCAGGTTTTTGGGGAACCAACTCGCCATTTTCCATCGGAGCTTGTCAGCGGAAACAGGTGCTGAAGCAAGTCCGGCAAATGTGAAAAACACGGCGACAATGACCGCAATTAATTTTCTAGATTTCATTTATTCTCATACCTCCTAACACTTTAGTTTATCTGCCATTGTGCGGCTCAAACGAAATTATGTTTTGGAATTAACATTTTTAGAGAATTGAATATCATACCTATTTCATTCCAATGAAGTTAAATTATTTTTGGTGAATTCGATTCAATCCTGCCTGTGCAAGCGCAACAGGCGGCACAAACTTGAGTCGATAGCCACGTTATGTTATTGTTTGACGTGTGCCATGGTGGCATTACAACACTGTGATATTATTCAATGGCAGAACGCCTTGACGGCACATAGTCGTATTGGCTGGAGCGTTTGTAGCAAATCAACAAATTCAGGAGTCGAAACCGTTGACTGAACCGGGAGATGCCAGTGCCCAGTTCAAACTAGGGTTCAAATATCACCACGGCGAAGGTGTTCAGAAAGATCCGCACGAAGCAGTCCGATGGTACAGTCTGGCAGCAGAGCAGGGACACATCGGTGCCCAGTTTAACCTGGGAGTAATGAACTACACTGGCGATGGCATTCGAAAAGATCTATCCGAAGCAGCTCACTGGTACCGTCTGGCTGCCGAACAGGGATATGCCAGCGCACAGTTCAATCTAGGACTTTTGAAAGATGAGGGTAAAGGCGTTCCAGAAGACCCGTCGGCAGCAGCTCACTGGTACCGTCTGGCCGCCGAACAGGGACATGCCAGTGCGCAGTTCAATCTGGGGCAATTGAATATCGAGGGCAAAGGTGTTCCGGAAGATCCGTTTGAAGCAGTGCGATGGTACCGTCTGGCTGCAGAGCAGGGACATGCTGATGCCCAGTTCACACTAGGGGGTCAGTATCACCGCGGCGAAGGCATTCGAAAAGATGTGTTTGAAGCGGCCAGATTGTACCGACTGGCTGCCGAACAGGGACTCGCGAGAGCCCAGTTCAATATGGGTCTTATGCATCAGCAAGGCGATGGCGTACGAAAAGATCTATCCGAAGCAGCTCACTGGTACCGACTGGCTGCTGAACAGGGGAATCCCGAAGCCCAGTTCAACCTCGGAACCATGTTACACCGAGGCGATGGCATTCAAAAAGATTCGTCGGAGGCAACCCGATGGTTCCGTCTGGCTGCAAAACAGGGGAATCCCGAAGCCCAGTTCAACCTCGGAGCCATGTTACACCAAGGCGATGGCATTCAAAAAGATTCGTCGGAGGCGACCCGATGGTTCCGTCTGGCCGCAAAACAGGGGAATCCCGAAGCCCAGTTCAACCTCGGAGCCATGTTACACCGAGGCGATGGCATTCAAAAAGATTCGTCGGAGGCGACCCGATGGTTCCGTCTGGCCGCAAAACAAGGTGACGCCGATGCCCAGATCACTCTGGGGCTCATGTATCAGGGGGGTCACGGCGTTCAACAAGATCTGTTTGAGGCAGTCCGATGGTTCCGTTCGGCTGCTGAACAGGGACACGCCGATGCCCAGTTCTACCTGGCGCGCAGGTATTACGATGGTACTGGTGTTCGGAGAGATCCGTCAGAGGCAATACGATGGTTCCGCCCGGCCGCCGAACAGGGGCATGCCAAAGCTCAGATTAGTTTAGGAGCCATGTATCACCAAGGCGATGGGGTTCAAGAAGATCCGTCAGAGGCAGTCCGATGGCACCGTCTGGCCGCCGAACAGGGAGACTCACGTGCTCAAGTGTACCTGGCATTCTCGTATTACAGGGGAGCAGGCGTATCATGCGATTATGCACAAGCCTGGGCGTGGGCAGCGTTGGCAGCGAAGCAAGGGGATCAAGATGGAATACTGTTGCGGAATCAAATTAATTCAGAGTTGACAGCCAAACAATCCGACGATGCGCGTACCAAATTGCGTGAATTGGCGGCCCGAATATCTCCTGAACATCTAGACCGGTAGATTATCTCCCGGAATTCATGCACCTGACTGAATTCGGGTGCTTGGCATAGTGCCGATCAGACTCCACTTGATGGTCGCATCAACAATCAAACTCCATTAGATGTCAGTACATGAACTGCAGTCTACTCATGTACAATCAATTGATCTGAATTATTGGTTGAATCGAAATTCTGATTCGATCAACCGATCATTTGAAAATTACACCGCCCGATTCCACTCGGTTTCTTCAAGGTATGTGAACGTCAACTGATGGCACAGTTTGTACTTCCAAGTAACTCGATCGACCAACCCAATCGATAAACAGACAAAACATCAAAATTGCGTTGGATAATATACTTTCATTTCAAAAGCATTAAAATTACACTGACTTTGAAAATTTCAGTCTTCCACCAGTGAGTAGTATTCACACAAATTCTGTTACAGATACCCTGAATCGACCGATCAGGGATATTCGTGTTTCAATCACCGACCGGTGCAATTTTCGCTGTACGTATTGCATGCCGAAAGAATTCTTTGGATCAAATCATTCCTTCCTTCATCGCAAACAGCTTCTCACGTTTGAGGAAATCGAACGCTCGGTTCGCGCATTCGTGGCAAATGGCGTCAAAAAAGTCCGAATCACCGGTGGTGAGCCTATGGTTCGAAAAGACCACCCTCAGCTTATTTCAATACTTTCGAAAATTCCGGGAATCGAAGACTTGAGCATGACAACAAACGCGTCACTGCTCACCGCGGAAGCAGCGCGTGAACTGTGCAAATCTGGATTACAGCGCATTACTATCAGTCTGGACGCGATCGACAATGAAGTCTTTCATTCGATCAACGACGTGAAATTTCCTGTTAAGCGAGTACTTGCAGGAATTGAGAATGCTCGAGTTGCCGGGATGTCACCCATAAAAGTGAACATGGTTGTCGCACACGGAATGAATGATCAGGAGATCCTTCCGATGGTGCGCCAGTTCCGAAATTCTGAGGTTATTCTTCGCTTCATCGAATTTATGGATGTCGGCAATACCAATGACTGGCAGATGGACAAAGTCATATCCGCAAGGGAAATTCTGGAAACAATCAATAACGAATACCCGATTGAGCCAATCTCGGCAACCTACCGCGGTGAGGTTGCCAAACGCTGGAGGTACAAAGATGGAGCGGGTGAGATTGGAATCATTTCATCAGTTACAGAACCTTTCTGTAGCGCGTGCAATCGTGCCAGGCTGACCGCCGAAGGAAAAATTTACACTTGTCTTTTCGCCAGCAGTGGATTCGATCTGCGCGAGCATATCCGAAATGGAGCGGATGTCGATCAGTTAGCGGAAATTATTCAAAATTTATGGCGATACAGGACTGACCGCTATTCCGAGCTTCGATCCAAGCAATCGGATGCTACCCCGAAGATCGAGATGTCCTATGTTGGAGGATAGCAACCAAAAGTACGATTGGCGCCTTTTTCATCCTTGAATCACACCTGCGCGCTCTCACTCTCCGATCGGAATCCCATAAAATCCGACAAAATTCGCTAAACCTGTGATGCTGTTTATGCAAAATAGAGTTCCGCATGGGAGCCACTGTATCCGGTAAGATTACGCGAACAATATCCGCGAATCGTTCAAGCAACACCCGGCTAAGACACAATCTGTGGAAAATGAGATTGATCGATCTTGAAGTTGATCCTGTCTTTTCTCATTAAAAATCTTTAGCCCATGCCCAGCACTGACCGAGCCGCAATCAGCTCGCATTTACATAATGGAGCGCGGTTGTCAGATATCAATCAGCAAGCTTGAAACCCGCGTCCAACAGTGCATTTTTCAAATCACTGTGATCCCCGGGCGATAGTTCTGTAAGCGGTGGACGAACCCGTCGCCATTCGGAGTCATTGCGAAATTCGGCATGAACGGCTTTCAGCGCGGTCGAAAGAGGATAACGAGAAGCAATCTCGCGGATTCGATCTGCAGATCTTTGAGCTTCAGCGGCATCATTACCTTCGGCCCACAGATCATAAATACGCCGAATTCCGCCAGGATTGATATCTGCTGTGGCTGTAATTGTTCCGGCACCACCGATTTTCAGCGCTCGCAGCAATAATACGTCTGTTCCGGGGAATATGCTGATTTGTGGAAAACTGCGAATGAACCCTTCGGTACTATCCCAGTCGCCCGATGAGTCTTTGATTCCCGCAATCAATTCACCATGCGAGTCGATCAGCATTTCAATCAGTTCATGGCTGATCGGAACCGCACTCATTTTCGGAAAATGATAGAGTACGACTCGGATGTCGGGGGAATTCACCAGATCCAGAACGCGCCGATAACTAAGACAGAGCCCTTCTACAGAAGGGTTTTTGAAGTAAAACGGCGGAAGCATCAAGACTTTGTTGCATCCTGCCTTCAGCGCGTGTCGGGTTACAGTTAACGCATCCGTAATTGATGGAAATCCGTTTCCTATCATCAATTTTTCAGGTGCGATACCTGATTCGATCACTTGTTCCAGTGCAATCATTCGTTCGTTCACCGAGAACGAGGAGGCCTCGCCTGTCGTGCCGAACAAACCGACACCATGACATCCAGAGGACAGCAACCAGGATATGTGATCACATAATTTGGGAGAATTTATGGAACCATCCTCGTGTATTGGTGTCAGACAAGGTGCCCAGACACCATATAGCTCAGAATTGCTGGTCTGACCGCCAATCGATGATTCGGTTGCAGGAGTTGCGATGCCGAGATTCGATCTCGTGAAGTTGGTGTCAAATGAGTTCATATTCTCTTTAGCATGTTTAGTTTGTGTAACGCTTTGCTATTTCTTGACCAGATGCTCCAGCAGTCGGGGCATGAGCTCGACGAGATTGCAAGGCCGGCTTCGATAGTCCAATTGATGCTCGATCAGCATGTCCCAGGCATCGGCGCAAGCTCCGGATGATCCAGGCAAACAAAAAATGTAAGTCGCATTGGAGACTCCGGCAAACGCTCTGGACTGGAGCGTGGACGTTTTGATTTTCTCGTATGACAGCACTCGGAACATTTCTCCAAACCCACTGATTTCCTTGTCCAGCAAAGGACGAATTGCTTCGGGTGTGCCGTCTCGTCCCGTAACGCCGGTTCCACCGGTCGTCAGTACAACCTGAGTCTTCTCATCAACTATCCACTGACAAACCTGAGCTCTCACCCGGTGAATATCGTCAGGAACAATCTGCTTGTCGATACAGACATGTCCCGACTTATTGATTCGTTCTACCAATAGTGATCCGGATTTGTCGTTTTCCGCGGTACGAGAGTCTGATATCGTCAATACTGCGATCGATACTGGAATGAACGATCTGGACTGATCTTTCTCTGTCATGTTCAATTCTGCCCACTAGTGTAAAACTTGCTGACGCTTCTCATCTTGGCTGGCGTTGATGGATAGGTCATCACAGTAGTGTTTGAAGTTTAACAACATTTTAGCAGTTGAGTGCTGATAAGGGGTTTGACTGACACTCTTTTTTTGAGAAGCAATAAAACGTCCTGATAGAGTGCAATTACGGTTCGCAGTACTCGTCGAAACTCAACAGGATGTGTTTGTCCGAGATTGACGAATATTTGAAGTCCGATCCAATCTATGATATCTCGAAATCTAAATCGCCGGTTGTAGAATACGTATCTCCAAGGTTGACAAAATCTGAGTCTCTTAGGTCACCAGACTTCCAATGCGAACTGAATAATTCAACCTCACAAGGATAATTCGGTTGAAAAACTCGTTAAATTGAGGCAAAATCTCAGTTTGTTTTTACGATTACATGTAATAGACTAGAATAATTGACGGATTTACATCCACCGTCAATCTACTCACAATGTTCATCCAAATCGCAATCAAGGTAGGATAAATCAATGAAAACTGTTTCAAGGATTATTGCGTCAGTCACAATTCTTGCTTTGACGCTCGGGGTTTCAATTACATCGGCCGCAGAAGGTAAGCTTAGCGTTAGGAAAGGAATCATCGTGAGCGCCACTTCTGACGTTGTATGGGACTTGCTCGGAGATTACAACTCGATGGAAATTTGGCACCCTGCAGTCTTGAATAGTATTCTAGTTGGTGACGGAGTCACAGCCGGGAGCCGCAGATTACTCATCATTCCCGGAGTCGGGACCATTGCAGAGGAGTTGATTTCACATAGTGATGAGACCATGACTTTGGTTTATCGGATTGTTGATAGCCCTCTTCCAATTACGAATTATGTTTCAACGCTTCAAGTTGAAGCTACCAGAGACCCTAAAGATAAAACAAGCAAAATTTTATGGAAATCGACATTCGATGCAAAAGGTGATGCCCCTGAAGAACAGGGAATTGAAATCGTTACAGGCGTCTATAAGGCTGGTCTGGAAGCGGTTCGACAGAGGTTTGAATAGTCGCAAGTTAATGTTCCAACAAGTAACAACGAAAAGTTATGACGAACAGTCGAAATTTAATTTGCGGAATTCTGAGTTTCATTTTCGCTACGATTCTATGCGCGAATCCGGTTTTAGCTGCTGAAGTTGAAGTTAACATAGCCTATCTGGGAATTGAGGAAGAACCTCACATTCCTCTTTCCTTGGTTGAACTTCCCGTTGAGGACAATGGAGTTCGCGGCGCAGAACTCGCACTGAAAGACAACATTACTACAGGCTCATTTCTAGGGCACAAGTACGATTTAAAAGTAGCCCATCCTGAATCAGCACATCTCCGAGACACATTTTTAAACTCCCTCAATGAGAACATACGAATTTTCATTGTTGATCTGCCCATAAAGGAGTTACTTGAGATCAGTCAGCTTCCTGAGGCAAAAGCCTCGCTACTCTTTAACATTCGCGCCCCCGACGACGAGTTGAGAAACGATTTGTGCCAGGCAAATACACTGCACATACTTCCTAGCAGAGCGATGCTTGCTGATGCACTCGCGCAGTATCTAGCGTGGAAACGCTGGTATAAGTGGATACTGATCAGTGGCCAAACGAGTGTCGATCAAGCATTTGCGAAGGCAGTTCGTCGATCTGCCAAAAGATTTGGAGCAAAAATTATTGACGACATCACATGGGAATTCAAACCAGGGGCACGGCGCACGGATTCGGGACACGTAACTGAACAACAGGTCATTCCCAGTGCAACCCAAACCCGCGATTATGACTTCGCAATTGTGGCAGACGAGGCTGATCATTTTGGAGAATATTTGAGCTATCGAACCTTTCGTCCCAGGCCGGTTGGGGGAACTCAGGGATTAGTCCCCACTTCGTGGCATCGTTCTCACGAACAATGGGGTGGAACACAGTTACAGCGCCGATTCAAGAAACTGGCAGATCGGGATATGACACCTCGTGATTATTCCGCCTGGGTTGCAATGCGTGCTATAGGAGAAGCGGTGGTTAAGGCGAATAGTGGCGATTCGTCGGAAATACGAGCCGCATTATTCGACCCGAACTATAAACTGGCAGCATTCAAAGGGGTGCCATTGACGTTTCGCACTTGGAATGGACAACTACGCCAGCCAATACTCGTTTCCGGACCCAAAGCACTCATTACAGTTTCCCCCCAACGTCAGTTTCTTCACGAACGCTCACCTCTAGACACGTTGGGATACGATCTTCCCGACAGTCTGTGTCAAGAGTTTTCATCTATCGAATAAAATTATTATTTGGAGGTTGATTGTGAATACTTACATCAAGAATTTCGTTTTTAGTGCTTCATTCGCATCAGCATTATTCATTGGAACAATGAACTGGGCAAGCGCTTATTCAATCTATGTTTCAAATGAGAAAGACAATACCATTTCAGTTATCGATAGTGAGCTTCTTGAAGTAATTCACACAGCTGAAGTAGGAGAACGACCGCGTGGCATAGAACTGAGCAAGGATAAGAACTACCTATATATCTGCGCCAGTGATGACGATATCGTAGAAGTCATGGATCTCGAAACCTATGAAATCGTACATACCCTTCCGTCCGGTCCCGACCCCGAACTAATGGTTCTCGGACCCGAAGGTAAGTTACTCTACGTGGCAAATGAAGACGATAATCTGGTCACTGTGGTTGATGTAGAGAATCGACGGGTGGTTGTGGAAATTCCAGTTGGAATTGAACCCGAAGGACTCGGGATTAGTCCGGATGGCAAATGGCTCGTAAATACGTCAGAGACCACCAACATGGCCCATTTCATCAACTTGGAAACCAACCAGGTTGAATACAACGTACTGGTGGACACTCGTCCAAGAGTCGCGCAGTTCACTGCGGATGCGAAACAGGTTTGGGTATCTTCTGAAATTGGCGGAACTGTTGCCGTGATTGACACCGAAAGCCACGAAATTATCAAAAAAATTGGTTTTGAGATTTCAGGTATTCGTCCGGAGTCTGTTCAACCCGTCGGCATAAAAATCAGTCACGATCAATCTAAAGTTTTCGTCGCTTTGGGACCGGCAGCTCGAATTGGAGTGATCGATAGAGAAACACTGGAAGTCGTTGACTATCTGCTTGTGGGACAAAGAGTTTGGAACTTGGATTTATCTCCGGATGGAACTAGGGTTTATACAACCAATGGCGTGAGTAATGATGTCTCTGTCATTGATGTAAACTCACTGAAGGTCCTAAAGTCTATCCCTGTAGGCAGATTGCCTTGGGGCGTCTTGACTAGAGAAGAGTCATAGAGTAATTGGGGCTCGCTTGAGTTGTTCGTCTTGCTGTGGGAGAATCAAAGGCAAATTCACAAATCGCGCTGAACGTTGACAAAGTCAGCTATCGTTATCCCACCATATTGGCACTGAATGATGTCAGTTTTTCCATTGAAGCGGGAACTTTTACGGTACTGCTGGGAGCCAACGGGGCTGGCAAAACGACCCTGTATTCACTGGCGACACGACTTTTCAATACCCAGACAGGCAATATTCACATTTTCGGTTTACATCTGAAAAAAAACTCGTCGCAAGCACTGAAAAAAATTGGAGTTGTATTTCAGCGTCAAACACTTGATGTTGATTTAACCGTAAAACAAAATTTGCGTTATCACGCAGCATTGCACGGATTGAAACGCAAAGACGCTATTGAACGCGTAAATTTGCGTATGGAAAAACATGAACTGATCGACCTCGCCGATCGCAAAGTAAATCAGCTAAGTGGAGGGCAACGGCGGCGAATTGAAATCGCTCGAGCGCTTATCCACGAACCCAGGCTTCTGCTGCTGGATGAACCGACCGTCGGGCTGGATATCCAAAGCAGACAAGACTTCATCACCCATACCAGAAATCTGTGCAAAGAAGATGGCGTCAGCGTAATGTGGTCAACCCATTTAATTGACGAAGTTTACCCGGACGATTCTCTGATCGTTTTGAGAAAGGGTGAAGTTGCGGATTTTGGCATGGTCGCCGAAGTATTGAAACGCACCGCGACAAACTCAGTCGCAGAAGCATTTCATAAATTGAATAATGCCGAGAGCAATTCGGAATGAACTTCGTCAGTTATTACCGATGTTTTCAAGGAATTGGAATTCGGGAAGGGTTAAGATTCGTCCATCAGCGAGGACGATTTTTTTCTGCACTGGTACGCCCGCTCGTATGGCTGTTTATTTTTGCGGCCGGATTTCGATCAGTACTCGGTGTATCAATGATTGCCCCGTACGAAACTTACGTCCTGTATGAAGAGTACATTACACCAGGCCTTGTCGGCATGATTTTACTTTTCAACGGAATGCAAAGCTCCCTGTCAATGGTTTACGACCGGGAAATGGGGAGCATGCGAGTACTATTGGTGAGTCCACTCCCGAGATGGTATCTGTTGTCGTGCAAACTTATGGCAGGAGTTTCAGTTGCCGTAATTCAAGTTTACGTATTTTTGCTAATTTCATTTTTTTGGGACGTGGAGCCACCGCTGATTGGATATCTAGCCGTACTTCCAGCCTTATTCGTTTCAGGACTGATGCTGGGTGCTATGGGGTTACTGTTGTCTTCGCTAGTCAAACAATTGGAAAATTTCGCTGGGGTGATGAATTTCATCATATTCCCCATGTTCTTCGCATCCTCCGCACTTTATCCACTGTGGAGAGTAAGAGACTCCAGTTTATTGCTTTACTATTTCTGTGAATTTAATCCATTCACACATGCAGTTGAATTAATTCGGTTTGCACTTTATGGTCAATTCAATTCTACCGCCGCAATTGTCGTTTTAAGCGTGCTGATTGTGTTCCTGTGCGGCTCGATTTACGGATACGATCCTTCGCGCGGGTTTATGGCAAGGCGCCCTGGTGGAGGTGGAGGCTAAAATATTGAACAGAAATAAAAACAGATTTTTGAATCACAGTCGAACAATGTTTCAACGAAAGTCTATTTTTTCGATCATACTGCTTATTACGCCCCTGGTATCTTCAGCTCAGTTCGGGCAGGATCCTGATTGGCCTTGCATTCAAAGACTGGTTGTAGATGTAGCACCGGGTGTCATTTGGAATGGTCCCGATCCATTTGAATACGGACCTGGATGGGAAGACTCCGTGGAAATCGTCCAAATCGTCAATCAAGTTACTGGACGACGGACAGATATGGACATAGCTACAAATCTGATTCATGAATTCTCAGACAATCAGACACCCGACACCAAAAACAAGAATTTAACAAAACTGTTTTATGGGGTATGGGACACAATGAACAATCAGAGAAAAAGATACATAAAAAAGATTATTAAGTTTTCCCGGCACCAGCAGGCTTTAGCAGTTCAAGTTGAAGCATTACTGAACCAGCTAGAAGAATCCAGTAATAAACCGGAGGCCGTCGAGAATTTAGAGTACCAGCAAATTGAATCCACCTTGAACTGGCACCAGCGAATTTATGATCAACGCGAGAGATCTATGAAAAGTATTTGCGATCAGCCCGTTTTGATTGAGGAGCATCTAGGAAAAATCGCCCGAATAATATTGGCACAACTCAATTAATTCGACGCAGTCAATTCGGTTTCTATGCGGACTGGTTCCGGCTAAATATTGATTCACTGTCCAACTACATAAGGCAAAAGCTTTTCCACATCATCCTCAAACACAGTCCATCCGCTAACCCCCTCCGGAAACCAATAAACATTTTCGTAACCGTACTCCAAAGCACGTTTGGCTGCATTCCAAGACATCCAACAATCGGGACGACAATAAAACATCAAACCTTTGTATTTTCCAATTTCAGTCACTTCTTCAAGAGCTCGCTGAAAGTATTGCTCTAAATCTGCATTGAGCCGTCCTCTTCCTACATCCGGTAACCATACAGATCCGGGTATGCCAAAATGTGGCGGTGGAATCCACAAGACATTCGACTCAAGATCTAGAGGTTTTCGTTGCGCCGGTACTACATCGATGGGAATGACCAACCGAGTTTCAAGCAATGACTTGACTTGATCGGGTTGTAAAACTGTTGCACCGCTTAACGTTTCCGGTACTGGTGCATCGTAGTGGTCCAGCCGATATTCAGACGGTTCTGGAACCGAATCCAATCCATGAATGACTTGGGTATGGGTTAGGACGCCAGTGAATAATACTAACGAGCTGATTGTAATTCGAATTACATGATCAGTCAGTTTTAGCACCGTTTGCAATTGGCCTTCCTAATTCATCCAGCAAAGGAACATGGTAAGAAACAAGAATTTCGTCAATTTTTGGCTGTAACTTCCGAAGAATTCGGTTTACTTTTCTTTTCCACTCTACCTCGTTGTAACGAGTTGCCATAGAAATTCGGAAATCAAGCCTGATCTGCGGATTTTCCTCGAGTAAGGGAATGACTTTAAACTCTACATCAGATTTTGCAGCATAGTAACTACCTATCGGGCCCCACACGAGCGCAACGTCGATGTCTCCTTTCTCCAATTCATTGGTAATCAATTCTCCGACTGTGACTCTTCGTGTATCCACTACCAATTGATATCCTTTGGCTTGGGCACTTAATCCGTGCAGCGCAAGCAGTGTAGCTGGCGGTGTTCCGGCTACGACGCCAATTCGTTTGCCCAGCAATTGAGGATCAGCTATTCGGGTCGCAGTCAAACCAGAATCGGCTCGATAAATCATGGTGTAGATAGAACGGTAATAGGGGTTGGTATTCTGAACCAGCTCGCTTGTAGTCGAAATTCCGGCAATCAGATCACATAAACGAATTCGAAGAGTGTTTCGAACAAACCCAATAGTTTGCGGCCACCACGTATACTTCACCGGGAGATTTAATTCATCAGCAACCAGATCAATAATCTTGTTCTCAAATCCCTCCTCCTTGTCGTTTGAAAATGGTAGATTACTTGGATCTGCACAAACCCGCAGATAATTTGTCGCTAACGCCTGACTCGTTGCACCTTCGGCGTGCAGTTCTGAGTGCCCGGAAAATAAGATCAGAAGACAAAATATCTTTGTAAGGAATTCTCGAGCATTAACTTGGAGGACATGCATCGCATCTACCTGATATCTCGAGACTAAGTACTCAAATTATCTCTTCTTTTGAGGTCGTCCCGGCCCGAGTGCACCATCGGAACGTGCCTTTACATACGCATAGATATCATCCAGATATTTAACAATGTCTGGATTTGTTGAAAAACCAAGCATTACATTTGGTTGTCCTTGTGGAGTTGTTCCAACTCTACCTTCTAATACCGTTTTTTTGAATTCGTCATAGGTCAGCGTTTTCAGAGATTCAACCAGCGATGGGCCGATCGTACTGCCTAGTGCATCAGGTCCATGGCAAGTATGACAAATACCATGAAATCTACGATACCCATTGTAAGTACCCTTATCGACTTTTCCATCAACAATCGTATACGGGGTGTCTTGCGCTGAACTGCTTAAGGGTAAGAATCCGGTTCCTACAATCAGAGCGGATATTCCAATGAAAAAAGAAACTAAAAATCGAGTAAATTTCATAACTGCAGAATGAGGTTAAATAGACAATGAATGGATTTGGTGTCAATCAAATATGTGAAGCAACAAAATAGCGACGCCCATTTCTCAATTGAAATGGGCGTCAATAAAAAAAATTAATAGTTATCGACTGATTGATTGTGAATTAATCATCCAGTGTGAATACAGTCATAACACCGCCAAGCGATGTAAATCTAGACAAAGACTTATAAGCGCCAACCGCGCCTAAACCATCTGTATCACCTGTCAAGCCAGCAGCAAAGCCAATTCCAGCCCAGCCGCCTAAACCTGAAAGTACTGCGACATATTGCTTACCGCCATGCATGTAGGTATTGACATTACCAATGATTCCGGATGGCGTTTTAAAACGATACAGTTCACGACCTGTGTCGATATCCACCGCTTTCAGATAACCTTCCAGAGTACCGTAGAAGACTACATCTCCCGCGGTCGCCAGTGCGCCACTCCAAACGGAAAATGGTTCAGGATTTGACCATACAATTTTCCCTTCAGCAGCATCCCAAGCGATGAAGTTACCAAGATGGTTACCGCCCGGTGCCGGAAACATTGAAAGTGTTGCTCCAACGTAAGGCTGCCCAGCAGTGTAGGTTACCGCATAGGGCTCATAGTCCATGCAAACATGATTGGTAGGAACATAGAACAGACCTGTGCGTGGCGAATATGCAGCTGGTTGCTGGTCTTTTGAACCAAGCGCGGCAGGACAGACATCAGTCGTGTTTACATCCTCACCGTTGTAGTGAGTGCTGTAACGACTGACGACCTGTGGACGGCCGCTAACCATGTCAACATGTGTTGCCCAATTCACTGCAGGATCGAATTTTTGAGCTACCAGAAGCTCGCCAGTGACTCTATCAAGCGTATAGCCGAAGCCATTTCGGTCGAAATGTACGACAACATTTCTCATCTCCCCACCGATTTCGATATCAGCAAGGATCATTTCATTGACACCGTCATAATCCCATTCATCATGCGGAGTCATTTGATAGACCCATTTTGCCATGCCGGTATCAGCATCGCGTGCAAATATGGTCATTGACCAACGATTGTCACCAGGGCGTTGTACGGGGTTCCAAGTACTGGGGTTACCCGTTCCATAGTAGACGAGGTTCAAATCATCGTCATATGAAAACCAACCCCACGTGGTTCCGCCACCAATTATCCACTGGTCGCCTTCCCATGTTGCTGTTCCAGAATCGACACCTACCGGAGCTCCCAAATGAGTTGTGTTCTCCGGGTCCATTAATGTGTCAGAATCAGGTCCCATGGAATAACCTTTCCAGACCAAATCACCATTCTCAGTGTTATAAGCAGTCAGGCTGCCACGAACACCGAACTCACCGCCGCTGATGCCAACATAGACCATATCGCGAACGACCATCGGCGCTGCGGTGCCTGTTTCTCCCTTACCTGGATCACCGTTGACGACTTGCCATACGACTGCTCCTGTCGCGGCGTCCAATGCGGTTAGTTTGGCATCTGCCTGATAAAGGAAAATTTTTCCATTACCATAAGCAACCCCACGATTCACCGTATCGCAGCACATGACCGGAATCACTGAAGGATCTTGAGTCGGTTCGTGCATCCAGATTATTTCACCTTCGTTGTTCAAATCCAGAGCATAGACACGGTTTGGAAACGGAGTATGAACATACATCGTGTCTCCGATTACCAATGGGCCACCTTCATGACCTCTCAGAACGCCCGTGGAAAATGTCCAAGCCACCTCCAGATCACCGACATTATCGCGATTGATCTGCGCAAGTTCACTGTAACGGTGATTCTCGTAGTTGCCGGTTGGCATGGCCCAATTAGCGGGATTCGCACTCATTACCATAAGTTCTTCATTAGCCTGTGCAGAAGCACCTACCAATAACGCAGAAGATACGGCTATGAGAATCCCAATTTGTGATATTTTCTTTTTAATCATTTCTTACCCCTCAATTAGAAGGTAAATTTATACAAAATTAATTTTGCAGGAAGTACAGCAGTAACAACAAAAATAGTGAAATTATTTTTCAGTTGCAAGAAGTTTACACTAATAAATGTTAAAACTATACTTCTATACAATTCAGCAATTTACCATTATCCATTGGTATATTTCAAGTATTTTTTACACATATCAGAATTTCATATACTCCAATTGGAATTTAGACGTCACAATTCGGTAATTTTTCCGCACTGAGCCAAATCTGTTAAGGTCGATATTACATATGGCGTGATCCGGCACGGTCCAGGTTCGGATACGCTGTTCACCGGCCGATTGGCCTTGGTGAAAACATACAGTATTCTTCCGATACCTCGGAACACGCCGGCACGGGTTGGATCAAGCCGCTCGAACGGCTCAGTGCAAAAGCGGAAATCCCCGTATCTGACTCAACACCTCATCAAGCATCTGGCGTATTTCACAATTTGTCCGGCGATGTCATACAACCGCAGACGCGCTGCCACCCGAACGACGAAGCCAGTTACCCAGAGTCGTCAAGGTCGGCAATCTGCGATTGACCAGTTCGCTCAATTCGAGAAGCGCCACCAGGTGCGCCAATACCATCAGCCCACCATGCGAGGTCAATTTCAATTGGCTATCTTTGAGATGGTAGGGTGGAATTTTCACACGCCTTATCTCCTTTCTCCCATCAGGTGAATTTTGGTTTACTTGGATGACCTTGTTTTACAAAAGTTTTTACTCCCTCCACAACTCTATTTTCCGATCCAGAATATACATAATCAATTTGATGCAGAACACTCGATAGTATTACAATCTCACTAAAATAAAAAAGAAGAACTGAACAGGTAGCACTCATCTGGACATCCGACATGTTTAAAAATGCCTTGACGACACTCGTCATTCTAATATTTCTACCCTTCAACACGTATGGCTTGGAAGCAACTTCGTCAGAAAACGATCGCTGGGCTTTCATCAAGGAAGCGATTGTCGGAGAGCAGAATATTTTTGATGGAACTGGAGTTCTGGAACTAGAAGCACCTCATCGAGCGTATGATGCTGCTCTTGTACCTATTACCGTGACGGCCAAGATTCCACAAACGGAAGAACAGTATATTTCAAAGATTTATCTGGTTGTCGATATGAATCCGGCACCATTAGCCGGTACTTTTGAGTTCGCCCCGGATAGTGGCTGGGATTCATTTGAAACTCGGATTCGAATTAACGAGTATACCAATGTACGGGCAATTGCCGAACTCAATACAGGTGAGCTCTATATGAGTAAAGCGTTCGTTAAAGCCAGTGGTGGCTGTTCCGCTCCAGCGATGTCTGACATGGAGTCGGCGCTAAAACGATTGGGAAAGATGAAAATGTCTTTGATCGATGAACCTGTGCCGGGGGAGTCCAGTACAGTTCAGGTAATGGTGAGCCACCCAAACAATTCCGGTATGCAGTTTGACCAAGTCAGTCGTCACTATATTCCAGCCCATTTCATCCACAAACTCGGCGTAAGCTATAACGACAAAGAAATTGTAAAAATAGATACGAACTTTTCGCTCAGCGAAAATCCCGCCATTCGCTTTTCGTTTGTGCCAGAGCGAAAAGGGAAACTAGCTGCATATGCAATTGACACGAAGAACAACAGATTTGAGCATACCTGGACAATCGATCTAACTGCAAATTGAAGTAATTTTCAACTCGGTTGGTGGTTGGTATCCCTACCAGCATTTTGAAGTCAAAATCAAAAACAGTTTAGTGTAGATACAGCCTGTGCTTCCTGAAGTTTATCTGTAATTTCTTTCGCCCACGTACTGGTTCTAAAAAAAACTCCGCGCTGGCCCGCGGAAAGCTGGGTTCGAAGAACAGTATCCGCTTGTACGTATTCTTCGTACGTCAAAAATGTCGAAATTTCATCAATACTGCATGAGCATCGCCCCAGCATCTCTGGAGTTTGTCCATTGGCCGCCATACAAGCAAGAACGTAATCGACTTTAGCACTCGTTGGATAATCAGACCCAACGCAATCGGTCGATGCAATAGCGGATTTTGCAATCATTCCGATCAGAATGAAGCAGCTGAACGCAATGAATAATAAACGTAATTTTTTCACCATTTTCTCTTTATCCTCGTCAATATTTTCAATGCGTTGCAACACCATCCAAACTCAACGTTTCTCGAATTATGTCGGAATCCTGAACAACGATGGTCTCTAAACTCGCCACGTAACCCGGTAAGTCTCTGGATAACGTAACGCTATAGATTTTGTCCACGTAATAAGACAATCTTTCTCTCAGTGGAGCATTGACGTACGGTTTAAATTCAATTTTAACCGCATCAATTAATTTTTCGTTGTATGAAATAGTCGTATCTAAAACGGACGGGTTGTCAGCAAGAGCATGTCGAATTCGATTGCGAAAATAGAGTTGACCACCACCGGTAATAGTACTCATCTCTTGCACATCACGCTCCCAAAAAGCAATAATAATCGGATTACCACGAATCCCATGAAACACTGGGAAATCAATCCTGCTATCGCCAGTTAAAAACTCCAACTCAATCTGGTGGCGCTGATCTTGGTCGGTACTGACTACTTTTAATGCAACACTATCACTAGTATGTTTATCCGACTTTATGCTCACAAGGCGGTACAAAATGTCGGTGCCTGGAGGTGCAAGTTCGAAGTGTGCAGTGGAGTAAATCAACTGTTGCGCTTCGTTTAGCTCAAACGACTGGGCATTACCGAGTTGCGAAAGACTAAAATTCAACAACACAGCGAAGACTACAGATCGTAAAACTCGATTTTCAAGCGCATAGCGGATAATCATTGTGCTTTTTCACCTGGTAATTCAAATTAGTTGTGTATTGTGTTCATTGTGTCAAATTTAACTGATGCTGATTCAAATTATTATTCAATTTCAGCGCGTAAAATCGTGAATCGATGTATTTTGAATTCTATACTTGGTTCTATAGCCAAATTTCCAATTAACTTTGATTGATTCTGAAATTATATGTACAGACAACTATCTCTCCAACTATCCGCAGTATTAATTCTGCTGTGGCCTCATGTTGCTTTATCTGCAGACAATTTCAATTTATCTGAAGTTGCACCAGGTGTTTTCGTTCACTTCGGAAAACATGAAGAAGCTAATGGACAAAACCTGGGGGATATTGCGAACATTGGATTTATAGTTGGCAGCGAATCCATAGCTGTAATTGATGCGGGTGGTTCCGTCGAAATTGGAAGGCGGCTCCGAGAGAGCATTGGACGACATTCCTTTCTTCCGATACGATATCTCATCATTTCACACATTCATCCAGACCACACACTCGGTTCTCCTGCCTTTGCTGAGGATCAGCCGGATATCATCGGTCATTTTCGTTTACCTCAGGCAATTACTCAGCGAGGAGAGTTTTATATCGATCGCTTCAAAGGAATTCTAGGCGATCATAACGCTACAACAATTCTCTCTCCAAATCTGCTGGTAGAGTCTGAAATGAAAATTGATCTGGGGAATCGAATTCTCTTGATAAAAGCCCACCAGACAGCGCACACCGACAATGACCTAAGCATATATGATGAGAATACCAAATCATTGTGGTTAGCCGATTTGTTGTTTTTGGACCGCACTCCCGCAATTGACGGAAGTACCATCGGCTGGATCAATACCTTGAAGTCTCTCCAAAAAGTAAGCGCCAATGTGGTGATACCTGGTCACGGGGATATCGTAGAAAATTGGCCGGAAGGATCAAACAAGATTCTTGGATATTTTGTCGATTTAGTAAATTGGGTTCGTAATCTAATTCAGAACGGTGAAAGCATGGCCTCAGCAACAAGACTGTCTGAATCTGCCGAAGCGGGTGATTGGTTACTGTTTGATGACTATCATCCGCGCAATGTGGTGAAAACTTTCGCGGAACTTGAATGGGAATGATAACGACTCAATAATTTGTCTTGCAGGCAAATAATTGGACACGGAATTAATTTCATACACTCTTGTAGTTAGCTTCCACTCCAACATGAAGGTGTTCGGTATGGATTGGATTGTGATTGAGACATAGATCAACGGGATGGTCCGTTCATTTGTAGTAATAGTACGACTGAATTACAATATATTCAACTGATTGCGGATACATCGCTCGTTCGACACCTGCCTGATTGGTGGCAATTTTCTTCAAATGAGACAAAAACTAATTTCGATATTCCTCATTCTTGTATTCTTTTCTAGCTTTCAATCTGCGAATGTAATTGGGGCTGAGGTGAAGAGCAAGGCTGTTGTATTTGACTTCGAGATAATTGATTCCAGTGGAGAAGGCGAGCATCCAGAACATCAACAAAGAATAGCGCTGGTAACCAATTTGTTAAAAGAACTTTTGATCGAAACGAACTCATTTGAAATTGTGTCTTGGGAGCCAGTTGAGAATTTGATTGAAAGCCGCTACCCACTGCATCGATGCAATGGATGTGAGACATCTATTGCCAGTCAAATCGGTGCCGATTATGCTTTCTTGGGCAGAATCAACAAAGTTAGCACTCTGATCCTGGCTGTCGCTATCACAGTAACTGATACCCATCGGAATGTGCCGGTGAGAGCCGTCAGAGTCGGCATTCGCGGTGATACGGACGAAGCTTGGTCCAGAGGAGTTCGCTATATAGTAAAAAATAAACTCAATTTAGAGGCTCTTGAAAAACCTGCAGGTCAATAATGTATTCAATGGAGGATTAATTACATGAAATCATTTCTTTGCAGATCATTAAAAGTTCGTTTATATCCAGTCATTGGAGTGTTTCTACTTTTATTTTCCTGCCAAACTTTGGCAACCGAACAGTTGACCATCGGGGTGCTGAAATTTGGGACGGTACGATGGGAACTGGATGTAATTCAACATCACGGTCTGGCGAAGAAACGAGGTCTTGAGCTCAATGTACTTGCACTTGCCTCATCAAATGCAATCAATGTATCGCTGCAGGGAGGTACATCAGATATTATCGTCAACGACTGGATTTGGGTTTCCCGTCAGCGCGATGAGGGAAAATCTTACACATTTGTCCCCTACTCCGTAGCCGCAGGTGGATTAATGGCAAGGGCAGACAGTGGTATCAATTCTGTCTCGGACTTGGTGGGTCGAAATCTTGGAGTCGCAGGTGGCCCTGTTGACAAGAGCTGGTTATTACTGCGTGCTCATATGAAAAAAAATCATAACCTTGACCCACAGGAAGTTTCCGAAGTCAATTTTGGAACGCCACCGCTTTTAAACGAGTTGGCACTGCGGGGAGATTTGGATGCAATTTTGAATTTCTGGCATTGGGGAGCGCGTTTCAAAGCCGCGGGTCATAAACAAGTCATCTCCATTCCTGAAGTTCTCGGTGGACTCGGAATCGACCAGACTCTCGCGTTGATTGGCTGGACATTTGATGAAAACATAGCCTCGGAACGTCCAGGTGTTATGGAAGCATTTGCTGCAGCATCCTATGAAGCCAAGAAAATTCTGCTTGAATCCGATGAAGAATGGGAAAGGCTTCGTCCACTGACAAAAGCAAAAGACGATGCGACTCTGATAGAATTGCGCGACGCATTCCGCGCTGGCATTCCTAGAAATTTTGGTGAATCAGAAAAGAATACAGCTGCAGAAATATTTGCACTGCTTGCACAGGAAGGTGGAACGAAGCTCGTTGGGAATTCAACACAATTGAATCCGGGAACGTTCTGGAATGGCTTTACTGTACACGAGAGCTTGTTTGAATAATTTCAAGTGTCTGGAACACTTATCCGCGCAACGTGTTTGGCAGCACTTCTTGTTGTCTGGCAAGTTGTAGCAACTTGGCTGAATGACCCAATCCTACCGTCACCGATTGCGGTCGCTGACAAAATCGTCGAGCACTTTAACCAAGGCGAGCTTTTATCGCATCTAGGCATCACTCTACTTCGAGTTTTCGCCGCATTCTTTATCGCCATGGCGGTTGGCTCGATCGTTGGAATTCTGATGGGTGCCTCGAAAACTACCGATTCGGCGTTGGACGGAATTTTAGTTCTCGCACTCAACATTCCTGCCCTGGTTACAATTCTTCTATGTTACATATGGCTGGGGCTCACCGACGTCGCCGCCGTCGCCGCAGTTGCGTTGAATAAAATTCCAACTGTTACAGTAACACTGCGTGAAGGGGCTCGAGCCGTTGATAAAGAACTACTTCAAGTCGCCAAGGCGTTTCGTTTAAGTGCATCCAAAACACTATTCAATGTATACCTGCCGCAACTATATCCTTACCTGATGGCGGCCTCGCGCAATGGCTTGGCACTAATATGGAAAATCGTACTGGTAGTCGAGTTACTGGGAAGGAGTAGCGGAGTGGGTTTTCAATTGGGAACTTTTTTTCAATTCTTCGATATCGCCAGCATTCTTGCTTACACTGTAGCATTCATCGTTGTCATTATGCTGATCGAACAGTTGATTATGCGGCCGCTGGACAGAAGAATTGCAACTTGGAGGGTTTAACCATTCTCGACGTTCAAATTGACGAGAAATTTTATGTCCCCGAATCAATCATTTTGGAGGGCCTCAAATTCAAAGTCAATAAAGGAGAGATTGTTTCGATAACCGGGCCGTCGGGGTGTGGCAAGACAACTTTATTGAATTTGTTGGCTGGACTTGACACCAACTTCAAAGGCACAGTTGCCAAGAACTTCAATCAAGCAACTGCAACCCACGATATTGGAATGGTTTTTCAGCAGCCAAGACTCATGCCATGGTTGACGGCGATAGAGAATCTGTTACTGGTAATGAAAGGTGACAGGCAAGAAAATCTGGAAATTTGTGAGCAAAAACTCACTCAGGTTGGACTTCAAGATGCTCGGAATTACTTCCCTCACCAAATGTCAGGGGGTATGCAACGACGGTTGTCTATGGCGAGAGCGTTTGTCATTGAGCCACCTATACTGTTGTTGGATGAACCTTTTATTTCGATAGATTTAGCGACTGCCAACAAGCAAAGGAAATTACTATTGACTCTGTGCGAAGAAACCAAACCTCTCGTTATTCTAGTCACTCATGACTTGCGCGAAGCAATTTCTCTATCAGACCGGATTCTGTTCATGTGTAATTCTCCGAGCAAAGTTGTCGGTGAGTATCGTGTCCAATTGAAAACAAACAGAGATCTCAATGATCCAAGGGTGAGTGACATATATACTGAATTAACGACGAAATTCAGCAGTTTAACCGAATAAGGCTTAAAATTATTAGCTCATATAAGTACTGAAAAAAATTCGATAGGTATCGAGAATGACGATTCGCAGGCTTTTAAATCAAAGTTGATCATCCCAACCTGCTGTGTCATTGCTAAAGTGAAAATTTAAAAATTCGGAGAGAATGTTATGGCGAAACCTCACATTGCCCAAAGAGAACCATATGAAATGAAACTTGAACCCGGTGATTACTGGTGGTGCCGATGCGGGCTCTCGAATAAGCAGCCATTTTGCGATGGATCACATAAGGACACAAACTTCAATCCCGTGCAGGTGACAATTTCTCGAGCAGGTAAATATTGGTTATGCGGATGCAAAAACACCCACAAACAGCCGTTCTGTGATGGAACACACAATTCACTCGATTGAATTCCCACTACACGGTACTCGTTCTCATCGAAATTCGGTTTAATTTGAATTACTGAATTATCTCCGTGAATCAAACCAGCGTACTGGCATTTACACCAGGCGACCCAGCGGGAATAGGACCAGACCTGACACTGCAATTGGCGAGTCGACGTCAGCAGCATCGTATTGTTGTAATCGCAGACCGAATGTTGCTGGAGGAACGTGCGAAGCACCTTGGCGTTGATGTTGCATTTCGAGATTACGATCGTGAATACCAACCAGTGGGTGAAATAGAATGTCTGCATATCGACTGTGGTGTAACGATACATCCTGGTCAAGCCGACGCCGGATACGCTGCATATATTCTTGAAACTCTTGACATTGCAATTGATGGTTGCATGTCGGGAGAATTCGATGCGATGGTGACAGGCCCGGTAAACAAGGAAACTATCATCCGCTCCGGTATCGCTTTCACGGGTCACACTGAATACCTGGCTGAAAAAACCGGGTCGAGTTGCCCAGTCATGCTTCTTTCTGATGGAAATCTTCGGGTGGCACTGGCAACAACCCATCTGCCACTGTCAAAAGTTCCTGACTCGATAACTCGACGCAGGATTTCAGATGTTGCAAAGGTGCTGCATCATGATCTTGTCAATCGTTTCAGAATTGATTCCCCTCGTATCGGAGTTTGCGGGCTCAATCCGCACGCTGGTGAAGGTGGAAATTTGGGTATGGAGGAAATCAATGAGATCATCCCGGCAATCAAGGAACTCCAAGCTAAAAACATGGTAATTTCAGGACCTTATCCGGCCGATACAGTTTTCACTGGAAAAATGTTGAGCCGATTTGATGCGATTCTTTCCATGTATCACGACCAGGGACTACCGGTGATAAAACACACCGGCTTCGGTGAAGTCGTCAATATCACGCTGGGCCTCCCAATTATCAGAACCTCTGTTGATCACGGAACAGCCTACGATATTGCCGGAAGTGGTCAGGCTGATGCAAGCAGTTTGTTGAGTGCGCTTGCCATGGCTGCTGAACTCAGTTCCGCCGCGTAGGCATGACTGCTTCAACCAGAAGAAAACGGTTGGGACAGCATTTCCTGACCGACCCCCAGGTCATCGAAAAGATTGTCAGGTTGATCAACCCGAATTCTGACGAGATTATGGTAGAGATAGGACCAGGCCGCGGTGCGTTGACAGAAAGACTCGCAGGCAGAACAGCTGAACTACACGCCATTGAACTTGACCGACAACTATTCAAGGAAATTCAACGGACGAATGCATCCGACTCGGTACACATACATCACGGCGACGCATTGAAGTTTGACTACCGTTCGCTGATATCTGGTAGCAGAAAACTGAGAATTGTCGGCAACCTGCCGTATTCGATCTCCTCACAATTGATCATGCGACTACTCAAATTTACCGATCGAATCGAGGACATGGTCTTCATGCTTCAGCGTGAAATGGCGATTCGACTGACTGCGCTATGTGGTGATCATCACTATGGCCGATTGACAGTTTGCGTAACTCGATCAATGCATGTGGAGAAAGTATTCGATGTCCCTCCAAGTGCATTTTCACCTCCGCCCGAAGTACAATCCACTATGATTTACATGCGACCGAATGTTGTCGCGGAAACTGATTCGAGAATTGAAAATGCCTTCGCCAATTTAGTTCGCCTGGCATTCAGTAACCGACGCAAAACATTGAGAAATTCCTTGGGAATAGTACTTGGTGAATGTAACTTCGCCGAATGCGATGTTGACTCAGGTCTACGTGCTCAGAATCTAACCGTCGATCAGTATTTGCGTCTCGCCGAATGCGCGGTCTCCAACAATATAGAAGTCCGATGAAATTTACCAGACAAGTGTGTCAACATAAGTTATTGGGATTGCTGCTGATTGCAGCGATTGTTGCGCTTACCGACAATTCGCCCGCCCAGGCAAATTATTTTGACTGTAGTGTCGTCTATGATGAATTTGATCAGTTGATGTTGGCCAACTTCTTGGTCGAACCCGGGCGGTATGTAGACACGCTTGAAGACAGCATCAGTCGACAAGAACACGTCCAATATCAATTGAATGAATTCAAACTACGCAAAGGCCGTCGAAATTCAGGTATCGGTGTCTTCGTAACCAATCAGAGGCTGCATGGGAAAATGCTGTATGTCTGGCAGGATAACGCGTGGGAAGAAAGAACACCACTGGTGATTGAGGAAATAATCACGTTCGGTCGCATCCGCGATGGTTATGCCCCCGTTCGACAAAGATCAGTCTACCTCACACCGGGTTCTGCAGTTGACCTCGATAGTGCAACCGCTGTAGAACCGGAAGATGAAACCGCGGATCTCGTGTATGTTTTCGAAGGCGGCGTCTATTCACTTAGACGCATCGAACCATCGCAGGTTTACTTTCCGGTCGAATCGATGTGTCACGAACTGGCATCGTAATACAGGCCGGATCACCGGTCAGTCGGTGGTTTTCGGTGTGACGTCTTGAACGTCCTCAGAAGCGAATGCAGAACTTATTTCCGGCATCGTCTTTCGAATCCAGTTTTCTGCAATCTTATTCATCTGCCTCGGTTTGAGGTTTTCAGGATAGATGGGTTCGCCGATTCGTACGCGAATAATGCCA
Source organism: Arenicellales bacterium (assembly GCA_951813075.1). GTDB lineage: Bacteria > Pseudomonadota > Gammaproteobacteria > Arenicellales > JAJDZL01 > JAJDZL01. The sequence continues at coordinate 1,930,663 of OX638343.1, forward strand.
GGGTGTTTCCTGAATTCCCTGCGACGCCAGTAGTCACCAGCATTGTGTGCGACAGGTACCAGCGGAACACCGGCGCGTATCGCCAGCAGTGAAGCACTGGCGAGATATTTGCCATGCTTGCCCGGTTCGATTCTTGTACCTTCCGGAAACACAACCACCCATCGTCCTTCTTCCAGCACGCCTGTTCCCTGCTTGATGACATCTTCCAACGCTTTACGTACCTCACCGCGATCAATCTTGATCGGATGCGTCGCTGCCAATCCCCAACCAAAAAATGGAATATAAAGAAGCGAGCGCTTCAATACCCAAGCCTGTGGTGGGAAAATGGTCTGGTATGCAATTGTTTCCCAAGCCGATTGATGCTTGGAAAATATCACACAAGGAGCAGACGGCAGATTTTCCAACCCGTCGACCTCATGGCGTAATCCACAGGCCACTTTGAGCAACCAGATGACAAAATGTGCCCACAAACCGATCACTTTCGAACGAAACTTCGGTTCGCAGAAATACACGGCAACGGCAACCGGCCAGTACAGCAAAGCTGCCAAAACCATACCCGTCATAAAGATTGACGCTCTGATATTGCCGATCACAATTAAATCCAATAAGCGAAACCGAATAATCTTGCAATGGACGCGTACTGTTTAGGATTCAAAATCCGAAACCCTCAAAATCCCATCGACAATTTTGCCTTTTCGTTCCAGAATTCTGGTCATTTTCGCCCAGAACGCATCGTTGAGATCAAAGTCAGCCGCAATCGATGTACCGAGCAACAGGATCAGCAGATCTGCACATTCTTCAGACAGGCATTCCTTGCCTTTTCCTTTGGTCACTGCTGCAGAAATCTCTCCGAGTTCCTCAGCCATCAGTGCGACGCGGAACCTGAGATCATGCCCACCGGTATTTGCAAAGTCATGCTTGGCGTGAAATTCTCTTACAGCATCAAGCATCTGCTCATATGAATCCTTACTCATCAACTACACCTTGACGGGTTTGAGAAGAGACAATTCTGCAACTTCACGGAAAAGACCACTTACAAATCTGACGAGTGCCACACGATTCCGGCGAACCTCAAGATCTTCATCCATAACCATCACGTCATCGAAAAATCGATCAATCGGATCACGCAACACAGACAGCTTGCGAAGAATCTCACCATGCCGCGATTCGCTGACCAAAGGAACTATCTGGCTGCTGAGTGTCAAAGCATGCTCATAGAGCCGCAGTTCGGATTGATCAGCAAGAAGATCGGGATTCACTTTAGCGGGGTCCGAATCGCTGCTTTGTCGCAAAATGTTACTGATTCGTTTGTTGGCTGCAATCAGATCTGAATACTCGGCTAATTCTCTGAACTCCCTTACTGCCTGGATACGTTTATCAAATTCGAGTGGTTTGACTGGTTTCAATTCGTAGACTGCTGCAAATTCGTCCGCGGAGTACCCCTGATCAAGATAGTAGGCTCTGAGGCGTTCCAACATGAATTCGAAAATTTTCTGCTCGAGGTTGCCGTCCGGTGCTACTTTTATCGCACTATCCGGCCGACCTTTTTGATCAACATACACAGTTACAGACTGTTTCAGCAAATCGACCAGATCCAAGTCCATGCCACATTCGATGATGATTCTAAGGATAGCGATCGTCATGCGTCTCAGCGAATAGGGATCTCGGTCACCGCTGACTTTCTCACCTGCTGCCATGAGTCCCACGATCGAATCCAGTCGGTCTGCAACAGCAATCACTCTCGCGACATCGGAGCCTGGCAGCGAATCTGTCACATTTCGCGGCATGTAGTGTTCTTCGACAGCCTCCGCCACTGTCGGTGATTCACCGTCAAACTGCGCGTAATATCGCCCCATTACACCCTGTAGATTCGGAAATTCACCGACCATTTCAGTTATCAAATCCACTTTGGCGAGTTGTGCCGCTCTTTTTACCTCATGTTCATTCGTTCCGAGTTTCAAAGCGATGAATACTGCCAGCGCTCCAATTCGCACTGTTTTCGAGTTGACTGATCCGAGCGATTTATGAAACATGAGATCATTGAGCATTGGGGATTTGCTTGCAAGTGTCGTACGACAATCCTGCTCCCAGAAAAACTTTGCATCAGATAGCCTCGCCCGCAGAACACGTTCGTTCCCCTTGGCTATTCGTCCTTCGGGGTCGTTGCTGGCGGGTTTGATGTTGGCAACACCAATGAATCGGTTGATCAAATCGCCTCTGACATCAAACATCGGAAAAAATTTCTGATGATGTCGCATTGAAGTAATCAAAACTTCGGGAGGAAGCTCTAAAAACGATTCGTCGAACGATCCACAAAAAACATGAGGCCATTCGACCAAATTGGTAACTTGATCCAACAGTTCTTCGTCGTTCAGGGTTGTGGCATCAAATTCTTTTTGAAGCGCATTCATCTGATCGCGAATCAAGTTATTGCGAATCTGCCAATCAGTCACCACCCGACCCTGCTCAAGTAGAACACGATCGTATTCAGACGCGGATCGGATTGTCACCATATTCGTCGCATGAAACCGATGGCCGCGGCTCAGTCTGCCGGATTGTATTGCAAAGATTTCGTATGGTACGATTTCATCGCCGTGCAACAGCACGATCCAATGGACCGGTCGAACGAACTCACTTTCGTTATTCGCCCAGCGCATTCGCTTCGGCACCGGCAATCGGGAAATAGCATTGTTCACACATTCTGGTATAAGCTCATCAGCATCACGGCCTGGTTCAGTGATCTCACAGGATACAAAACTGCCTTTTTCCGATTCCGTGATTGCGAGTTCGCTGACATTCACGCCACAAGCGGCTGCGAAACCGATTGCCGCTTGGGTCGGTTCACCATCTTTGTCGTAAGCTCTTGAAACTGGAGGTCCACGGCGCTGCCGGGTTATGTCTTCACGTCGAGACCAGACATCGTTGACTGTCACCGCCAGCCGCCGGGGAGTTGCGTACCATCTGGACTCTTTGTCAAGCGTGTCGATCAGCCCTGATTCCAGTAACTCGTTTTTCAGCTCACTTTCCAACACAGAACCCAATTGATTAATTACATTTGGTGGAAGTTCCTCTGTACCAATTTCCAAAAGCAGTGGACGAGCCACCCCTGTTTGACTTGAAGATTGTCTCTCGCGTGACTGTTCGGTACGAGTTACAATTTTTTCTTCGTTGTATATCAAATTCGGAAACTGTTTGGCTTCGCGGCTTTTGTAGTAAGCAGTCGCAACTTCGCGTGCGAGTGCCCTGACTCGCCCGATGAATCGCGCCCGTTCGGTTACCCCAATGACTCGTCGGGCGTCCAGCAGATTGAATGTATGTGATGCCTGAAGTGTCTGTTCATAAGCCGGTAGTGACAATCCAAGCGCAACCAGCTTGTTACATTGCGTTTCGCAGGCATCAAAACGTCGAAATAATTCTTCCGTATCGGCTTTCTCGAAATTGTAGGTGGACTGTTCCTGTTCATTTTGCAGATACAGATCGCCATATCTGAATCGATCGTTCCACTTGAGGTCGAAAACGCTATCGACTCCTTGCACATACATGGCAATTCGCTCAAGGCCGTAGGTAATCTCACCAGTCACAGGTCTGCATTCAAACCCTCCTGCCTGCTGGAAGTAGGTAACCTGCGTGATTTCCATACCGTTCAGCCAGACTTCCCAGCCTAGGCCCCACGCTCCCAGAGTCGGTGACTCCCAGTCATCTTCTACAAATCTGATGTCGTCCTTGAGTGGATCAATTCCCAATTCAATCAAAGATTTGATATAGAGATCCTGAAAATCAAGCGGGGATGGCTTTAAAACTACCTGATATTGAAAGTAATGCTGCAGTCGGTTCGGATTTTCACCGTAGCGACCGTCAGTTGGACGTCGGGATGGCTGAACATAGGCTGATCGGGAAGGTTCCGGTCCAATTGCTGCCAGAAATGTCGCAGGATGAAAGGTACCAGCGCCTACCTCCATATCGTAGGGTTGCAGAATCACGCACCCGTTTTCCGCCCAATATTGATTGAGCGAGAATATGATCTGTTGGAAATTCAAATGGAACCCCTGGAAAGCAATTGCTTGAATTTGGACGTTTGGCAGTCCTGTTTAATGGATTTCGAGAGTACCAAACCGTGGATTTGAGACCGAAATTCTGGTTTGTGCGTTTAATTATATCTTTATAGGATATTCGTTAATTTACTGAGTTTTTCTTCGAACTATCGTGTCAAGATTTGATTTCGAATACCGATTTCTATAAATAATTGCAAAGCCGCCATAATTCAGCCATCGCTCTGCTTTCCGTCACCCACAAATCCAGAGTCACAGAATTGGATTGACCCCAACTTCCAATTCAATGCGTACTGATTTGGCTATTCCCCTCGTAATCATAATCCGACCAATAACTAGTAAATCCCTTCGGCTGATCGTAACCTGGTCTTATGGAACCCATATCTTCTTGTGCGTAGACTTCCATACTGAGAATTCAGCTGTCGTTGCGTCCGGTAAAGCCGCGAGATGTTCTTCAGTCGGTGCCCGGTACGGATGTGCCCGCGATCCTCATCGAAGTTCCGGTCAACCATGGCGTCCTGATCCCGTTGTAATTGTCTATTTACACGGTACACCAATGAATTCCAGATAGTTTTCCGGATGAATAATTTGAAATGAACTGTCTGGATAGGCTTGGCGCCAGCCACTTGGCGGGCGCATCGAGGACTTTGGAGACCACTTCAGTTCTACTGCATGTAGTTGTCCGCCCGTTTCTTCAATTAAATCGATCTCCTGTCGATCATATGTTCGCCAGAAATAGCTGTCCGCAAAACGTCGAAAGTAGAGATTCTGTTTCATCCGCTCAACCAGTACGTAGTTCTCCCAGAGAGCGCCGGTATCGTCTCGCAGATTGATTGGATTGAAATTGTTAATCAATCCATTGCGGATTCCATTGTCATAAAAATAGTAGCGGCGGCTCTTGCTGATTTCTTTGCGTAAATTGCGGCTAAATCCGTACCGGCTGTATAGGACATAGGACTTTTCCAGCAGACCAAGATATCGCTCTACGGAATTCTTGCTTAGACCCAGCTGACTGCCCAGTTCAGAAAGCGAAACCTCCTGACCAATTTGAAATGCGACGAGTTGCAGCAGGCGAAGCAGTTTGTCAGTATAACGAATACCCTCGATTTGGAGAATGTCCCTGAACAAATACGAAGCAATCAGTTCCTTGAGGTAGATTTGGCGTTCTTCGTTTGACGCCATGAGAACGACCTCAGGATATGAACCGTAAATAATCCGTGATTCCAGATTGGCCCTGGTTTCGTGAGATTCTTCTACATTCTGAAGCTCAAATTGCGCAAGCGGTAGCAAGAGCAAAGTAAATTTTCGTCCTGTTAGGGGTTCACCAGTAAATCGCGCGACATCGAATGATGAAGACCCAGTTGCGACAATGCGCAATCCCTCAACATGATCTACCAGTAGTTTCAGGTTGAGTCCAACCTGTCGCACATACTGCGCCTCATCGACAACAAGCGTTCGCCTTGTGCCGACAAAACTTTTCAGTTTGGAAACGGACTGGCTTTCCAAATATTCCCGAACCGTTATGTCTTCACCGGTTACAACCAGCGCATTTGGATCGTATTGTTGAACGTAACGCTGAATCAAAGTGGTTTTGCCAACGCGGCGAGGACCATAAACGACTGCGACATTGCCCGGTGCAACTATTGATTTAAGTTGCGTTAACTGTTCTTGGGGTATGTAGTGAAAATTTGACAAAGTGACTATATTTATACAAATTACGTCAGTATATTATTACTTATTTAGAATAATTTAGTCAGAAATACAATTCAATACCCATTATTGAGATTTTTTCGTTGGACATGATTCTACAGCTTCCAGGCGCGGGATATACCAACGAATGGTGTATTGTCACGAAAATCTGAAACAGACGAGTGTATTCCAAACAAAGTTCAGGCAAGTTTCGGCGCAAGACGGATGGCTACACAACTTGTGACAGATTCTGTTGCGTCGATGCCACCAAAATCATCCTGTTAGAAAGAAATTATTCATGTTGAATATGACAGGTTATTATCTTTTTATGTTCAAGTTGTCTGTTCACTTCTGTAGATTTTTCAAACAAATTGACCGGCAAAATAAACCGTGAATTCATTTCTTCCTTCTGTAGAAAACGTGAAACGTAGTATATTGCTAGCGTTATAGTATTGAATTTATTATCCAAATCGGTTGAATTATTAAGGGATCATCTACCAATCGATAGAGGATATGTCCAATTTCAGCATCGGTCGCGAATCATTTTTGAGGCGACGAGTTGTGCGAACGATACGGCTCGCAGCAACCGGGAGTCGACAAGAGTATGATCGCGCATTGGCTGGTTCGTCCGCTGGGCTGAACACTCAGATTTACGTCTGAATTTGCCGCAAACTATTACAGGACTGTCGTTTGAAACCTAACTGAAGCGTACTACGCGCGAGATTGGCGAGAAACTAGAATTCATCCAACCCGAATTTTCAACCAACATTTCCAACAAGCCATACAAGTACAATACCCACAAAAGTAATTGTGACCCTGATAACACTATGAAAACCCAAAGAAAAGTAGTTGCGCTGATTTCTGGTGGCCTGGATTCCATGCTCGCGGCCCGTATCATGCTGGGGCAGAATCTTCATGTTGAAGGATTGAATATATTTACAGGGTTCTGTGTGCAAGGACACACTCATGCGATCCGCAATGAGCACCGCAAAAAGCAAAAGCGCAACGATGCACTCTGGGTTGCCGAAAAGATCGGAATCAAACTTCATATCATTGACGCGATCGAGGCCTACAAGGACGTGGTTCTGAATCCGAAACATGGCTACGGCGCCAATCTCAATCCCTGTCTTGACTGCAAAGGATTCATGGTCGGCAAGGCCCGGGATTGGATGGAACAAAACGGATTCGATTTCATCGTTACCGGAGAAGTGCTGGGACAGCGGCCGAAGTCGCAAAAACGTTCAACATTTCCTGTCGTTGCTCGGGAATCAGGCGCGTTTGACCGTTTACTGCGTCCGTTGAGCGCACAACTATTGCCTCCAACATTACCTGAGCGAGCGGGGTGGGTCGATCGCGAGAAACTCTTTAAGTTTTCCGGGCGATCGCGTCGCGGCCAGATCGAACTTGCAAATGACTTTGGAATTACCGAATTCTCACAACCGGCGGGCGGATGTTGTTTCTTGACCGATACGGCGTACTCAAGAAAGCTCCAGGACTTCTGGGACCACCGTCCGGATCGAGATTATGAGCTCGACGACATCATGCTGCTCAAAGTCGGACGACATCTTCGCCTGACCGATAGCTGGAAACTGATCATCGCCAGAGACTCCGGTGAAACCCATTATCTGAATGGATACAGGTCTAAGTTCGCGCACTTCGCCATAACCAGTCATTCTGGACCAGTGACACTGGTCGATGGTGACATCCCTGATGCGGACGTGGAAATGGCTGCTCGTGTTGTCGCCCGCTTCGGTAGTACGCGCGACGCTGAAAGTGTCGATGTCTGCTTTACACGATCCGATGGAAGCCAGCATACCTTGACCGTATTACCGATGCTCCCTTCGGAAATATCTGAACCGTGGTACGTGTAGACCAGACACTTGATGCACGAAACCTGATCTGCCCGATGCCGGTCATCCGAACCCAGGAAAGGGTCGCGATGCTTGATACAGGACAGATTCTGGAAGTGCATTGCACCGACCCGGGAGCAATTGTGGACATCCCTGCATGGTGCAGGGTTCATGGACATAAGGTCCTGATCGCCGAAACCCATGGTGACGAATCCATCGTTCGACTTGAGGTGTGCGACTAACTGCCCCGCCCGACTGAAATTCATCCAACGTAGATTAGCGGTCTTCGTCAAATTTCCTGCAGTCGCTCATCGAAGCGGATCAATCTCCTTCAGAATTTAGCATTATTTTGGTGCATTTAAAAGTTATTGCACTAAAATAGTGCTATTGCGACAATGAATTACTGACTAATCACCAATTTTGACTTGGCACGGAAATTGCTACTAAAACAGGGTTACGTAACTTTTATCTGTTTTTTGGAGGGAAAATTCTATGTCAGTTGAAAATGTTATGCAGATGATCAAGGATATCGATGCCAAATTTATCAGTCTGCGCTTTACGGATACAAGAGGCAAGGTGCAGCATCTGGATATCCCTATTTCTGCATTTTCGGAAAAAATGTTCGACGAGAATGTGATGTTTGATGGGTCGTCTATCGCTGGATGGCAGCCGATCAACGAATCTGATATGGCGATGCGGTTGGATCCGACGGCAGCAATTATTGACCCATTCACGCAGGAACCTACAGTTGCAATCCGATGTAGCATCTTCCATCCAACCAAGAACGAGTGGTACGAAAAAGACCCCCGCAGTATCGCTCAGAAAGCGGAAGATTACCTTTTGTCAACCGGGTTAGCAGATACCGCCTATTTCGGACCGGAACCGGAATTCTTCGTATTTGACGGTGTTCGCTGGGGCAATGCCATGGAGGGTGTGTTTTATGAAATCCATTCGTATGAAGGCTCATGGAACAGTGCGCAGGACTTCGATGAAGGACCGAATCTGGGACACAGACCCTCCGTCAAGGGTGGATATTTTCCCGTTCCACCCATTGATTCATTGAGCGATATCCGAGCAGCCATGTGCGATGCCATGATCAGTATGGGTGTTGGTGTCGACAAGCATCACCACGAAGTCGCGACAGCCGGTCAGGGTGAGATTGGTGTAATTTTCAACAGTCTGGTCAAAATGGCAGACCGCACGCAGATCTATAAATTCTGCGTCAAGAACGTTGCTGCCGCACACGGGATGACTGCGACATTCATGCCCAAGCCTCTGGTCGGTGACAACGGTTCAGGAATGCATACGCATCAGTCACTGTTCAAAGATGGAAAAAATCTGTTCGTAGGTGACGGACACTGTGGCTTGAGTGAAATGGCACTGCATTACATTGGCGGAATTTTCAAACATGCGAAAGCACTGAACGCGTTCACCAATCCATCAACCAACAGCTATAAACGCCTGGTGCCAGGATTTGAGGCGCCAGTGCTATTGAAGTACTCGGCAATCAACAGATCAGCTTCGGTTCGAATTCCGTTCTCACCGGATGTTGGACGCCGAGTTGAGGTTCGGTTCCCTGACCCATTGGCCAATCCTTATCTCGCGTTTTCGGCGATGATGATGGCTGGACTTGATGGCATCCGGAACAAGATTGACCCGGGTCTTCCGGTTGAGGTGGATTTGTATGAGCTGTCTCGTGCAGAAGAAAAGAGCATCCCACATGTTGCAGCTTCCCTGCGTCAGGCACTGGAAGCGCTTGATTCCGACCGTGATTTTCTCAAGGCCGGGGGTGTGTTCTCAGACAACGCCATCGATTCTTATATCGGGTTGCTATCGGAGGATGTTGATGCGATGCAGCTGGTCACGCATCCGCTGGAATTCGAAATGTACTACAGCGGATAATATGTTGCCAGCCAGCAGGCTTTGCCAAGGGCTTTGCTAAGAAAGTGCCTTTGATTCGAGTTGAGCAACTCTGTTAACTTAGTTTCAGTATCTGGGAATTCTGCTGAGTTCCCAGATCAACTAAATACCAGCAAACCGGACTAACGCTAGTTTGGTCCAGCGGCTGTGATTGGCATGAATTTTGATTCAAACTCGATTTCGGAACTTTTCGATTCGGTCGAGAAAATCCGCGAAACACCGGGAATTTTTCACAACCTGGGCACAGCGATTGTCGTCTGCAACGAGCACTTGAGAATCGTGTTGCTCAACCCTTCTGCCCAATCGTTACTCGATGTCAGTGAGAATCAGGCACTTGGAGAAAGCATTCTGACCTATTTTGGGCATGACAATACGGAGAAAATCCTGCAGCGATGCCTGCTGGAGCCCAGATCGACAACTCTGCGTCATATAGAACTGATAGATGCCAACCATCGCGTCCGACCCGTCGATTGTATTCTGACACCGACATCCATCAAAGGATCGGTACACCTGATATTGGAGTTTAATGAGGTCGATACTATTGTTCGACAATTACTGGAAAACTCAGCAACAATGGGCCAAACTGCGAACATGGCAGTTCTGCGCTCGATAGCCCACGAGATCAAGAATCCCCTCGGAGGTCTGCGCGGTGCGGCGCAACTACTGGGAGGCGAACTCAAAGAAAACTCTGAACTGAGAGAATATACCAACATCATCATCCGCGAAACCGATCGCCTGTGTAGTCTTGTTGACGACATGTCAGGGCCACAAATCCCTCTTCGGATGGCAAAAACAAATATTCATAAAGTGCTTGAACATGTGTGCAAACTTGCACTCGCAGAAAAGCCCAAAGGCCTGCATGTAATTCGGGACTACGATCCGAGCCTCCCTGAAATTTCAGGTGATCAGGAACAGTTGATCCAAGTGTTCATCAACATCGTGCGAAACGCGATGGAAGCATTCGAAAATTCCGGCAAATTGACTGTGCGGACCCGGGTCCAGCCCCAGGCCACTTTGGGCAAGAAGCGCTATCGAAGTGCGGCAAGAATCGAAATAGAAGACAACGGACCCGGCATACCTCAGGAAATACTGGATCAGATATTTTTACCGATGATTTCGGGCAAACCGAAAGGAGAAGGGCTGGGTCTGGCCATCGTCCGACAAATCATCACCCGGCATGAAGGTTCAGTGACATTCGACAGCAAGCCGGGAAGGACTTGTTTCACAATTCTGCTGAAATTCGCAAACCAGACAGAATTTTCAGAACAGGCTGCCCAACTCAGGAACACGGCATGAGAAAGAATTCCGTAGAACCCGTTTGGGTCGTTGATGACGACGAATCAATTCGCTGGGTATTGAACCAAGCTCTCAAAAAGCAAGGTATTGCATCCAGATCATTCTGCAGTGCCAGCGATGCGCTGGAACAGTTTGATCAAGAACTTCCGCAGATTGTCATCACTGATATTCGCATGGAAGGTATCGATGGCCTTTCGTTTCTCGACCGTGTGCATCAGATGGCACCAGAACTTCCAGTCATTGTGATGACCGCGTATTCCGATCTCGATACGACCGTCGAATCGTTTCAGCACGGTGCCAGAGAGCATCTGTCTAAACCATTTGACATTGATGTGGCAGTCGCTCTGATCAGTCAGGTCATGGATGAGGTTGCAAATGGAACAACAACAATTGGTCTGGAAGAACCGGCACAAACCTCGATGATTGGTGATTCAGTGCCCATGCAGGAAGTTTTTCGCGCAGTTGGCAGACTCTCCAAGTCCGATCTGAATGTTTTGATCACCGGAGAATCGGGAACCGGTAAGGAACTGGTTGCGAGGGCACTGTATGAAAACAGTCATCGAAAAAATCAGCCATTTGTCGCGATCAACGCGGCCGCCATTCCAGCCGACCTGCTTGAGTCAGAACTCTTCGGGCACGAGAAAGGTGCTTTTACCGGTGCCAATCAACGTCGCATCGGTCGATTTGAGCAAGCAAACCGTGGCACGCTTTTCCTTGACGAAATCGGCGATATGCCACATGACCTGCAAAGTCGTCTGCTTCGGGTGATGTCGGAGGGAAAATTCTATCGCGTAGGCGGTGTAAACGAAATCAGTGTAGACGTGCGGATAATCGCCGCAACTAATCAGGACCTCGAAGCCCAGGTTGACAATAAATCGTTTCGTACCGATCTGTTTCATAGATTGAACGTCGTTCGAATCGCACTCGCGCCAGTACGCGACCGCGGAAGTGACATCCCACAATTGATTCGTCACTTCATGATTCAAGCAGCAAACCAACTCAATGTCGAGGAAAAGTCATTCAATCAACGCGCCATGGAGTGTCTATGTGCATACACATGGCCGGGCAATGTTCGGGAAATTGAAAACTTCTGCCGTTCAATTACAGTAATGAGTCCTTCCAGAATCATCATGTCGCGAGATCTTCCGCCAGAGATCGAAGAGTGTCGATTCAGCGTGCGAAATCTTGAAATGGCACCTGATTGGGAGCAATCGCTTCGATTCGCAATCGAGCAGATGCTGGAGTCAGATGAACTTGCACAAAATGGTAGGGTAAGAAGTGAAATCGAACGTGTCATGCTTGAGTGCACACTCAAAAATACAGATGGCTCAAGACAGAAAACAGCAGACATTCTGGGATGGGGGAGAAATACCATCACTCGCAAAGCCAAGGATCTTTGATCTCCTTCATTGAAACTTTAGGAATCTGGATTGAAGTGACCCGGTGAAATTACGTTTGATTGCCAACTACGCAATCTCACACTAGAACTATTCCAACAGTATCTTATCGACCGATGCTGCCGATTTTCGATCGCTGGAGTCAGCCATTTCCGCCGCATGATCAGAAAACTGGGGGGCTTCCACAACGCATTGCTTCCAAACGATCAGAAACACCTTCAACCCCGTCATCAATTTCGATTTGGATTGGGTTAAAATACTTGCTCCGTAAACTTCAAATCTTTACCTTTGACCGATGCCTGGAAATTTTATTTTTACGTCAGAGTCTGTATCGGAAGGACATCCCGACAAAATGGCAGATCAGATTTCTGATGCCATCCTTGATGCCCTGATTGAACAAGACCCGCATTCCCGAGCTGGGAGTGAGACATTAGTCAAGTCAACCGGAACAGCCAATGGATCAGCTGGGCTGCAGCACCACGCCATACTTGCCGGTGAAATCTCCTCCACTGCTGAAGATATAGACTACGACACGATTGTTCGCAACACTATCAGGGACATCGGTTACGATTCAGATTCCCTGGGCTTCAACTGGCAGACCGTCCAGATAACCAATCTACTCAACGAACAGTCGCCTGACATTGCACAGGGTGTCAACGAAGGGGAAGGAGAAGACATTGAACAAGGCGCTGGCGATCAGGGATTGATGTTTGGTTTCGCATGCGATGAAACAGATGTACTGATGCCATGGCCGATTACGTACGCGCACAGACTGGTTCAGCGGCAGTCGGAAGTTCGAAAAAGTGGCCGGCTAGATTGGCTCGGTCCCGATGCTAAATCGCAAGTCAGCGTGGTATACGAAAACAATATACCGGTATCCATCAATACCGTGGTGCTGTCAACACAACACGCTGAAAGCGCCTCATCCCAAGAAGTCAAAGACGGTGTGATTGAAGAGATAATCAAGCCTGTCATACCGAATCATATGATGCCATCAGAAGACAGAATTCTGATCAATCCAACTGGTAAATTCATCGACGGCGGCCCGAAAGCCGACTGCGGACTCACCGGACGAAAAATCATCGTCGATACTTACGGCGGTACGGCCCGTCACGGTGGTGGTGCATTTTCCGGCAAAGATCCCTCGAAAGTCGATCGCTCGGCAGCGTACGCAACCCGGCATGTGGCAAAGAATATCGTGGCTGCAGGACTGGCTAAGCGTTGCGAGGTGCAGATTGCCTATGCGATCGGAGTCGCGAGACCAGTATCTTTGATGGTCAATACATTTGGAACCGGTAAGCGCGGTCTGGATGACGACCGGCTCTCGGCTATCGTCGACGAAGTATTTGATCTTCGACCCAAGCAAATTATCAGTGTTCTCGACCTATTGCGTCCGATATACAGAAAAACCGCAGTCTACGGTCACTTCGGAAGAACGGAATCGGAGTTTTCGTGGGAAATTACCGATAAGGCAGATGAACTGAGAGAAGCTGCTGGTTGAAACGTCACAATAGAAAATCTAGATTTTTTTAAATGGAGGCGGATATGACCGCAGTGCTGAAATCAGTTTCGGAAGACTTTAAAGTCGCAGATCTTGGGCTAGCGCAATGGGGACGCAGGGAAATTGCCATTGCTGAAACGGAAATGCCCGGTTTAATGGCACTGCGTAGCAAATTTGCCGACGACCAGCCTCTGGCAGATGCGCGCATAGCCGGCTGTCTCCACATGACGATTCAGACTGCGGTACTGATTGAAACGCTCCAACACCTGGGTGCTGAAGTTCGTTGGTCGTCATGTAATATTTTTTCCACTCAGGACCACGCCGCCGCCGCGATTGCTGCGACAGGTACACCTGTCTTCGCGTGGAAAGGCGAGACCGAAGAAGAATATTGGTGGTGTGTGGATAAAACAATATTTGGCCCGAATAATTGGCGCCCGAACATGTTGCTGGACGATGGCGGAGACCTTACCGTGGTCATGCATGAAAAGTATCCGAATCTGATGGCTGACGTGCGCGGACTGACTGAGGAGACAACTACCGGTGTCCATCGACTGTACGAAATGATGAAGGAAGACTCGCTTCAATGTCCGGCATTCAACGTAAACGATTCGGTCACCAAGAGTAAATTCGACAATCTCTACGGTTGCCGCGAATCGCTGCTCGACGGAATCAAACGCGCCACTGACGTGATGATTGCAGGGAAAATTGCGGTGGTGTGCGGATACGGAGATGTAGGCAAAGGCTGCGCCCAATCACTACGCGGCCAGGGTGCCAACGTTCTCATTACCGAAATCGATCCGATATGTGCTTTGCAGGCATCAATGGAAGGTTACCGGGTGGTGACCATGGAGGAAGCCGCGTCAATTGCCGATATATTCGTGACTGCGACCGGCAATTGGCACGTAATCACGATGGATCACATGCACAAGATGAAAGACCAGGCGATCGTCTGCAACATAGGCCACTTTGACGGGGAGATCGATATCAACTCGCTTCGCGAGCTGGAGTGGGAAAACATCAAGCCGCAAGTCGATCATGTCATTTTTCCGGACGGAAAACGCCTTATCTTGCTCGCCGAAGGCAGGCTTGTCAATCTCGGTTGCGCTACCGGGCATCCAAGCTTTGTGATGTCGAACTCATTTACCAACCAGGTGTTGGCGCAGATTGAGTTATGGGAGAACGCGGATAAGTATCGCAACGAGGTTTACGTACTACCGAAATTTCTGGACGAGGAAGTCGCCCGACTTCACCTTGACAAAATAGATGTTACGCTGACTCGCCTGACCGACGAGCAATCACGGTATATCGGTGTCCCGGTTGAAGGTCCCTACAAACCGGATTACTATCGCTACTAGGAACGTCCACAACGTTCCCGGCTTTATTTACTTTCCTGCGGAAACACCGGCCAGCGACTGGCTTTCCAACATCGTAATAGTGTCCTTTAGTTGAAGTTTTCGCTTCTTCATTCGCCTGATTTGGAGTTCATCGATGTTTCGATCTTCCGACAACCTTTTCAGTACATCGTCTAGATCTCTGTGTTCTGATTTAAGTTTCTCAATTCTTGTCTGGATATCCTCGGTAGTATTTTCAAGCATTTATTTCTGATCCCTAGAGCGTTATGGTAGGTTTAATTCATCAATTCGAGTTTCCATTTTTCGCCTGCTCGGACTACGAAAGTCGACGCGGCGAGTTGCCACAGTTAACAAGCATTATAGTATCCAAAAAATCTGCATTATGCAAAATTAAGATGCCGCTTCCATGTATTTGTGATTGTGTCTGTTCAAATTGTCAGTGACCCTTTCAGATACCCGTTGCAGTTGCTGAAACAATGTTTTGGAAGCCGGAAATTGCAAAAATTTATCTTGAATTTGTGAACCCAAATGCATCGCGTGCTATAGTTATGACTGTTCAATTAGTAAATTTGTGAGCGAATGACAATTTAGTTGGCATTGGCTAATTCAACCTGATTTCGTGGTTAATTAAGGAAAGATAGCAATGAAGAAAGTTCTACTGATGGCAGCATTTCTATTGAGTGTATCGATGGTAGGTTGCGATCGAGCGAAAAGTACTTATGAAAAAGTGAAATTTTGGGAAAAGGACAAGAAATCAGACGCTGTCGAAGTTACGGTGACAAACATCACACCCGGTGCATTTCTTACGCCGATTCTCGCGGTGGGACACAGCGATGAACAGGGCAATATGTTTGAATACGGCAGCCCGGCATCCGCACAATTGCAGGCAGTTGCCGAAGGCGGTAACATCGAACCCATCGCTGGAACATTCATTGCGACCGACAGTCAGATCGTGAAGGACCCAAATGGCGGCTTGCTGGGCCCGGGAGAGTCAACGACCTTTAAAATTGATCACAGGTATACACGACTATCCTTGATCGCGATGATACTACCGACTAACGATGGTTTTGTGGCTGCGAACAACATTATTATCCGTGAAGGCACTCAGGAACTCTACGCGATTGACGCTGGAACCGAAGCCAACGACGAGCGGATTACCGGCGGCGGAGCTCCCAATTTACCCGGGATTCCAGCCGACCCGAGCGGCCAGGCTGTCGCCGAAGCAACTGGAATCGCCTCGGCAGCCATTGAGGGCAAAGTTGATCGACATCCGGGAGTCAGCGGTGGTGAGGCATCGGCGCTGAATCCACAGATACACGGCTGGACAGGTGCTGTAGCCGTGCTGGTAATCGAGATGTAGCCATCTCATTCAAAACAGCAAAGTTAAATTTAATTAGAATTTGGAGGGTTCATTGATGACCAATAGTTCGGAAATGCTTGCATTGGACAAGTCTCATCTTATTCATCCGTTGCACGCGACAGGCGCGCACGATAATGCCAGAATTTGGGTGGAAGGTCGTGGGTCGACGCTTATCGACGCAGACGGTAAAGAATATATTGATGGCTTGGCCGGACTGTGGAACAACACCGCAGGACACAGCGCTCAGGAACTCATCGACGCAGCTGCGCAACAGTACGCTACATTGCCATACGCTTCAGGCTACGTCGGCAGTTCCAACGAGAAAGCGATCGAACTTGCAGAAAAACTTGCGTCGATCACTTATCCCAGCATCAATCGTTTCTATCTGACATCAGGCGGCGGTGAAGCGACAGACACCTCCATCAAAATGTCCCGATTCTATTGGAAACTCAAAGGCAAGATGGAGAAGACCAAGGTCATATCGAGAATGTTTGGCTATCATGGCGTCACATTCGCAGCAATGTGCGCCACCGGGATTCCTGCATACTGGCCGATGTTTGAACCCAGAATACCTGGGTTTTCGTTCATTCCTTCACCGTATCCGTATCGGTACGAGTCTGCCGATGCCAGCGTGAGCCAGGGTGTCGCAGCGGCAAATGAACTTGAAAACAGGATACTGGCGGAAGGCCCGGATACTGTAGCAATGTTCATTGCGGAACCGGTACAGGGCTCTGGAGGTGTCATTCCTCCGCAGGATGATTACTTTCCAAGAATTCGTGAGATTTGCGACAAGTATGATGTTCTTCTGGTCGCCGATGAGGTAATTACCGGATTCGGTCGTACAGGTAAGATGTTCGCGCTTGAACACTGGGGTATTGAACCCGACATCGTACAGTTTGCCAAGGCAATCACTTCCGGATATTTTCCATTTGGCGGAATTGGTGTCAGTGATGCTATTGCCGATGCCATGGATGCCAGCAACGAGCCGTTCATGCACGCTTATACCTACAGCGCCCATCCCATTGGAAGTGCCATAGCAGTAGCAATGATAGATCTGATCCAGAGAGAAGATTTTCCAGGTCAGGCAGCCAAAAAAGGCGAGCGTCTGATGGACAACCTGCAAAGCGCATTGGGTGATCATCCACATGTCGGTGACATCCGAGGTCTGGGCTTGCTGGCCGGTGTTGAGTTCGTCAAGGATAAAGCCACAAAAGAGACTTTCGATCCAGCAGAACAAATCGGAAACAAGGTTCTGAATGCAGCGATTGAACGCGGTCTGTTCACTCGTATCAGAGGCGATGTACTTTGTTTGGCACCACCGATCATCACTGAGGAATCAGAATTGGACCGACTTGCCGCCATATTGCGAGCCGCCACGATTGATGTTCTCGGAACTTGACCATGTAAGCTTGGGAGACCGTCACATCATCCGACAACAAAGGGGTTCTGTCAGTCAGCAGCCGACTCAAACGATGCCCTGAAATCGGTGTTGGAAAGTGGAAATCAAATCGTGCATTCGAACCGTTGTCGACTACCCCGAAGCCGGTGTACGGTTTCGCGACATCACGCCATTGCTAAAACACCCTTCAGCGTTTCGATTGTGTATCGACCGACTTTATCAAAGATACCAGAACACCGAACTTGATGTCATAGCCACGCTGGATGCCAGAGGATTTTTATTCGGATCTGCCCTGGCGTATCTACTGGGTGTGCCGCTGATTCCGATTCGTAAGCAGAACAAGCTGCCAGGTGAGACGGTCAGCCTGGAATACAAATTGGAATACGGCACCAATTGTATTGAGATGCACGCCGATTCCATAGAGAAAAATGAACGCGTCATCCTGATTGACGATCTGATCGCTACTGGTGGAACCGCGCAGGCGGCGATTGAACTGCTGAACAAAATCGGCGGTGACGTTGTTGAGTGCGCAGTGGTGATTGAGTTGGTTGAACTTGGAGGAAGATCAAAGATATCGCCAGTGCCTCTGCACAGCCTCGTTACATTCACCGAAGACGAGATCTGAACTATTTTGCCATTCGATATCCATGCATCAGCTCAGACACGATGCAGGAATCAGCGTTGCAGACAACCAAAGACCCAGGTTTCAGGACACTGCGTCCTATTCCCATCATACACCCCATCATGGCCAGACTGACGTCCATGTCGATTGACGTTTCCTGACAAGCCTATCGTTTCGCACAGTTTTCCTCATCCGGGGAAATTCATATTTACTATCTTGATAACATACATTTGTATGCTATCATATCAGTTCTTTGATCAACTCGGATTTAAGTCATGGCTTACACCAAACCTGGAACAACCCGAAATAGAATCTATCGGTTCGTACGCGCACAATTGCTGGAAGGTCAGCCACCCACTGTGCGAGAAGTTCAAGAAAAGTTCGGGATGCGTTCAGTCCAGTCCGCCAGAAATCAACTAGACATCCTGGTCCGTGAAGGACTGCTGATCAAGCAAGCCGGTAAAGCACGCGGATTTCGATTACCCGGGACGCATCGTCCGAGCAGTCTGGCCCCCGTTGTCGGAAACGTATCGGCAGGATACCTGAATGTCGCGGTTGAAAATATTGAAGGCTACATTCATGTCCAGTCATTTTCGGATGAGAATACACTTTTCGCGCTTCGCGTCAAAGGTGACAGCATGATTGATGCCGGCATCTTGCATGGAGATATCGTACTGGTCCGACATCAGGCAGACATACACTCAGGTGACATCGTTGTAGCAATGGTTGAGGATGAAGCGACTGTCAAGGAATTTTGGAACGTAGAGGGAAAAATACAACTGCGACCACGAAATGACAGTTATCCAACCCTCTTGCCGAACCCGGAAAATATTGTCATTCTTGGGAAGGTGATCGAAGTACGACGTCACCTGGAAGCAGGTCAACTGGTTGAGGATCACGTCAATGCCTGAATCCGCTCTGCAGCCACTATCAAGACTTGTCCAGCCTTTTTCAGGCAACCAACCCGGATGGAATCTTCAAGAGGTCCAAGGCAGGCTGATTGAGATTTCCGAACCGCATCCAGTTGCGGCACTCAGTTTTTGTTTCCTGCTTGTGCGCGAGGTGCAGATGGCAGGCAGTTACGCAGCCTGGGTCGGTTCCATGGACAGCACCTTCTACCCACCGGACGCAGAAAAAAGTGGCATTGATTTGCGCAATCTGCCTATATTGCGTCTGACCGATGCGCGAAGTCTGGGACGGGCGACTGAAATCCTTCTGCGATCAGGAGCGTTCCAGTTGGTGTTGCTGGACCTTGGCCGCGATCACGCCATACCGGTCGCGCGTCTGGCGCAACTCAACGGACTGGTCCGCAAGCACAATGCCTGCGCTGTATTTATAACCCGTAAACAGCACGACGAACAGTCGGTGGGGCCGTTGATTTCACTACATGCCCGAACTTCCCGGCAACGTGTCGAAACCAATTCCTTTTCCTGTCAACTCAAGATTCTACGCGATAAGCGGCGCGGCAAGAAATGGACCTGGCAGACGCGTCTGTCAGGTGTTGAAGGGTATTATTGACACAGCATCAATGGGTAGTAGATTGTCTGATACACGCATCGCCTGCGTCTGCATTCCCAACTTCCCCATGCAACTGTCCAAGCGCGATCTGCCGGCAGATTTCAAGATGCCCATTGCACTCGTTGATCGGAATGACAGCCGATCAAGTGTTATCTCGGTCGATCGACTGGCGGCAAAACAGGGGGTCTATTCCGGCATGTCCTATGCCACTGCAATCGTTTTGTGTCCCGAACTGCATGCAGTCTGCCCGCACGCCGAGCAGATCAATCAGGTTCATCAACGGCTTGTCCGCCATCTGAACACATTCAGCCCCGCGGTGGAACCGGTACCGGAGATCCCGGGAGCCTATTACCTTGATGTTCGCGGCATGCATCATCTGGAACCTGACTTGCATGCCTGGGGAGAGCGTATGCAGACCATCCTGTACGAACGCGAACAATTGCGCTCAAGTATTGTTTTCGGATTTACTCGCTTCGGAGTTCGCGCCGCAGCGTACTCGACAGATTCCATCATCATATTCGAATCCACTTCCAGCGAGTTGCAGACAGTCATGTCAATACCACTGGCGAAACTCAACCTCTCTGCACGACCGCTTAAAGAACTCGAAAAACTTGGTGTCCACACTGTCGGCGATTTGCGAAGATTGCCTGAATGGGAGATCAGATCAAGATTCACAGAAGAACTCTTTGACCTGGTACGAAAAGCGAAATCGGACGACGCTACTGTGTACGGCGTCGATCCCCCCAGACCTTACCGCGTACAAACAGATCTTGAATATGTGGAATCTGATGTGGACCGAATCGTTGAAATCATTCAGAAGATATGTCGGCCAGTGCTGGGTGAGATGAAAAAATATTCTGAAGGGGTGAGCAGGTTCGACCTTCGACTGACCAGGGACTTGGGTGGCACATGCAGGAAACGGATCAAGACCGCGGAGCCTACGCTTGATGAACCGACACTTCTTGATCTTCTGCGGTTGCAACTGCACGCTATCAATCTGGACGATGGTATCACTGCACTGGCGATCAATATTATCCCGGCGACCCTGCCAAGTTCCCAATTAAGTCTTTATCAGGACTTCGCCAAATCGGAAAACAACCTGCTGGCCGCGAACAGAGCGCTCGCGCGTGTCCGTGCCGAATTCGGACCGGACCGCGTACTACAGGCACATTGTCAGGCGTCGCATGTGCCGGAAGAGTCCTTTGAATGGAAATTGTTTGACCAGCTCAGAAAACCGTCGCCTGCACAACAGCAGACTGCGCGCCTCATCCGCCGGATACTCGACCGACCAAATCGAATTTCCACACCGCAGCGTGCCAAGCTGCTTCGCGTTTTTGGTCCCTATACAATCAGTGGATTCTGGTGGCGCAATCGTAAAGTTCACCAGAACGAATATTTCATCGAAGCTTCAAACGGCTGTACACAGTGGATTTTCTATGACAGTGTCAGGCGCCAGTGGTATGAGCGAGGTCTGGTTCAGTAGTCATGTCGGCCAAGCTCACCTATGCTCCTTTGTGGTGCAAAAGCAATTACTCGTTTCTGAAGGGCGCGAGTTTTCCGCAACAGTATGTAAGTACAGCAGCGCAACTCGGACTCCAATCGATCGCACTGACTGACACCGATGGAATATACGGCATTGTCAAGGCACATCTGGCGGCAGTTGAGCACAGCATTCATCTGATCGTCGGCTCACAGATCACGATCAACGATCCCGACCTGCCAGTTTTCAGTTTTCTGCTGCTTGTTCGGGATCGGGTTGGATACGCGAATCTTTGCAGCCTGATCACTGCTGGACGGCGACGATGTGAAAAAGGCAAAAGCGAGGTTACGCTTGATGAATGTTGTCAGCACTCGGAAGGACTGTATGGAATATGGCTGCCCCAAGGCATCAAAGCCCTGCAAAGTCAGGATTCAACTGATGTTCTCGGCATGATAAAGCAGGTATTCGGTGAGCGTTTCTTCATGATGATATGCCGACACCGACAAGCGGGAGAACCCATTGTCGAAGCCCAGATAAGAACCTGCGCGCAGCGCTACAACATCCCAACCGTTGCGGCACAGGAGATTTTGTATCACCACCGAACACTACGTCCAGTTCAGGATGTACTGTCCTGTATTCGACAGCACCAGACTCTCGCCAATTGCCAAGACCTGATTGAGTCGAATACCTGCCACGAACTGATTGATGCGGATCAGTTCCGGGAAATTTTCAAAGACGATCCTGCATCTGTAGAGGCCACGATCGAAATCGCCCGTGACTGCCATTTTCGAATGGATGAAATGCGCTATATCTACCCCGAAGAGAAGGACCCAGATGGAATGACTGCCAGCCAGCGTCTGCAAAACCTTGCCCGACGCGGTGCACAACAGCGATATTCAGGAAATCCACCGAAGACGGTCAGCAACCAGATTGAGAAGGAAATCAAACTGATCAAGGAATTAGGCTATAGCAGCTATTTTCTGACAATGCAAAGAATTGTCGAGTGGTGCAAAAAACAGGACATTATGTGCCAAGGGCGCGGATCGGCTGCCAATTCGGCTGTTTGTTATTGCCTCGGTATCACACATATTGATCCTGTTGACATGAATCTGCTCTTTGAGCGATTCATGTCACGGGAACGGGATGAACCGCCCGATATCGACCTCGACATCGAACACGAAAGACGAGAAGAGGTTATTCAGTACGTCTACAGAACTTATGGCAGGGATCACGCTGCCATGGTGGCCGTTGTCATCCGATATCGAAGCCGGTCGGCAATACGCGATATCGGTGCGGTTCTCAGCCTCCCCGAACACGCGATACAGCGACTTTCGAAACAGGTCAATTCATATGGTGCCATCGAAGCCGACGATTTTGTCCGCGCCGGTCTGGATCCCTCGTTACACGCTCATCGTCTGCTGATGACCTTGTCCAATGCAATTATCGACTATCCAAGGCATCTGTCCATTCATCCCGGCGGGTTTGTGTTTACTACCGGTCTGATCTATGAACTGATACCGGTAGAAAACGCGACCATGCCGGAACGCACTGTCATTCAGTGGGAAAAAGACGATATTGAAGCCATGAAGATTTTCAAGGTCGACCTGCTCGGACTCGGTGCACTGACCCAACTGCATCGGTGTTTTGATCTGATCGCAGATCATCGAAATATCACAGTCAGCATGAACAACATACCCAAGGATGACGAACGGGTCTTCAAGATGCTGCGTAAGGCAGATACTACAGGTGTCTTTCAGATTGAGAGTCGCGCACAGATGAGCATGCTGCCCCGGCTGAAGCCTCGGCAATGGTACGATCTTGTGGTACAAATCGCGATTGTCCGTCCGGGGCCGATTTCAGGTGGCATGGTGCATCCTTATCTGCGCAGACGCGCAGGGCAAGAACCGGTCACCTATCCTCACCCATGTCTGGTTCCCGTACTGGGCAAAACGCTTGGAATCCCGATCTTCCAGGAACAGGTCATCAAACTGGCGATGGTCGCGGCGGACTATCAATCTGGTGAGGCCGACCAATTGCGACGTGACATGGCGGCCTGGCGCAGAACCGATCGGTTGGAGCGACACCGCGAGAAACTGATCGCCCGGATGACAGCAAAAGGCATTGAACAGAAATTTGCTGAGCAGGTATTCAATCAGATTCGAGGATTCGGAGAATACGGTTTTCCAGAATCACATTCCGCCAGTTTTGCGTTGATCGCCTATGCCGCTTCCTATCTGAAATGTCATTATCCGGCCGAGTTCGCATGCTCACTGCTCAATTCGCAGCCGATGGGATTTTATTCTCCGGCAACAATCGTCGAAGATGCCAGAAGGCATGGTGTACAAATTCTCCCGGTAGATGTGTTGCGCAGCCAGCGAGATTGCACCATTGAAAGCGACCCGGAAAGTAGCGGTGGCTTCGCCCTCCGTATCGGGCTACGTTATGTCAAAGGGATCAGCAACAAAGACCTTGCAGCACTGGAATCAGTTCCCGAGAATCTGCACTCGATTGAAGAGCTGGTCCATCGCACCGGAATATCCAAAGTTGCTGTACAAAAACTGGCTGAAGCCGGCGCATTCAGAGATTTGAACTTCAATCGCAGAACCGCCCTGTGGGCGGCGCTTGGTGTCCGTCCCCGGAAAGATCTCATTCCTGCTACTGGAAGTACACTCGAATTTACCCCTCTGAGTGCACATGAATCTACCACTTGGGACTATCAGAGTACGGGGGTCAGCAGTAGCGGACACATGCTGCGACACTACCGACAACAGATTCAGGCACAGGGACTGCCGGACGCCGCAGAAGTCAGCAATATGTCCGACGGATGCCACGTGCGATATGTCGGGATTGTCATCTGTCGACAACGTCCATCAAGTGCCGCCAATGTGGTTTTCATGACACTGGAAGATGAAACCGGTTTTGTGAATGCAGTATTCTGGCCACGCTGTTTTGAGCGTTATTCAGCACTCGCGAAATCGCTTTCGCTGATGGGCATTGAGGGGACCTTGCAGGTCGCTGAAAATGTTGTTCATCTGATCGTCGAACATGTCTGGGAGCCGATTGAACTGGTCATGTGGAAGGATTTCAAATCGCGGAATTTTCACTGAGACGCCTTTAAAAAACGACTGACGATCGAAAAACTGATCGTCTGACAGTCATTGTTCGTTGTTGAAATTTCCACAATCTTTGGCAATGCCTATACTGCATTGCTCACATTAACAAGTACAATAGCATTTAATTTTCTGACTGTTGGTTGGCAAGGTACCTGCAATGAATGAGAGTTTGGCAACGTGGGAATTGATAGCACTGGGCGCAATGGGATTGGTCGTGATCCTGTTTTTCTTTCCCGGGCTGCGGCGGATGAGTGAGGAGAGCAAGAAAGCGGAAAAGGATTGGCCCGGTTTCCTGTTGCCAATCGGCGCAGTCATTCTGTTTGTTGTCCTGCTTATCGTGATGGTCTGATGCAAATATCAAATCCAGAATCAGAGTTCCAAACATATGTCGAAAAAAGTCATTATCCTGCGACACATGCAGGAAAAGCGAGATGATCATATCGCCCGATTTCTTGAACGCGAACGGATCACACAGGTGCATGTCAATCCTGCCCACGGCATCCCGCTACCTGCAGATTCAAGCAGCTTTGATGCGCTGATCATCTATGGCGGCATCCAGAGCGCCAATGACGGCTCGGACAAACCGTATATCGCACAAGAGCTTGACTGGATCACTCACTGGCTTGCTTCAGGTCGTCCAGCAATCGGTATTTGCCTCGGTGGACAGCTGATTGCCAAGTGCCTCGGTGCACAGGTTGCACCGCATCCGGACGGAATCAGAGAAATCGGTTTCCATGAACTGGAACCTGTTTCAGAATCAGATGCATTCCTGCAAGCGCCAGCTCATTTTTATCAATGGCATGGTGAGGGGTTTACGCTGCCGGATAACTGCGAACTTCTGGCGAAAGGAAAACAATTTCCCAATCAGGCATTTCGTTATCAGTCCAATACTTACGGGTTACAGTTTCATCCGGAAGTATCGCGGGCGGTAATGAAGAGCTGGTTTGAAAAAGGAGGTCAGGCGCTGTCAATTACAGGTGCCCATTCTGCAGATCGACAACTGCAGGATGAGTCGCGGTACGGCGCACTGATGGAAAACTGGTGCCTCGACTTCATACAGGACTGGGCTGACCGCTGGTAACCTAGAGTCGCATGCTGTAACCGGGAGTTCCGATGCATTTCAATTCATCAAACCAAGTTCAACGAACTTATCTGGTCGACTACCAGCCACCATCATTCCGGGTGCCTGACATCAATCTGGATTTTCTGCTGCACCCGACGGAAACGCTCGTCAAGTCGAGGATGACTGTCATTCGAACTCAAGAATCAGACGGGGGATCTTTTCTGCTGAACGGGAAGAAATTAACCCTGAAATCAATCGAGATAGATGGAGAAAACCTTGACGAGAGCGAATACAGTCTGAATGAATCGGGACTTACCGTGCATGATCCTCCCGACTCATTCGTATTGAGTATTTCGAATACGATTAATCCATCTCAAAACAAGGAGCTTTCGGGGCTCTACATTTCCCGTGATATGCTATGCACGCAATGTGAAGCAGAGGGATTTCGCAATATCACCTATTTCCCCGATCGACCTGACATTCTAAGCCGATATACAGTCTACATTGCGGCATCGCGCGCAGACTACCCGGTTCTTCTATCCAACGGCGAGCTCATTGACAGTGGAATGATTTCAGAGTCGAGGCACTTCGCTTTATGGATAGACCCTCACCCAAAGCCCAGTTACCTGTTTGCACTGGTAGCGGGTAATCCCGCATTATTGGAGGATCAGTTTGTCACTCAATCCGGCAAATTTGTAACCCTCGAGTTCTATACCCCGGAAGAGCACCTCGACAAATGCCGCCATGCTATGAACTGTCTTAAACGCGCAATGCGTTGGGATGAGGAAAAATACGGGTGTGAGTACGACTTGAATCGGTACATGATTGTCGCGGTTGATCACTTCAACATGGGCGCAATGGAAAACAAAGGGTTGAATATCTTCAACTCGAAGTACGTCTATGCCAAACCGGACACAGCAACTGATCAGGACTTTCATGCGGTAGAAAGTGTCATCGCCCATGAATACTTTCACAACTGGTCAGGAAACCGTGTGACGCTTCGCGACTGGTTTCAACTAAGCCTGAAAGAAGGATTCACGATATTCCGCGAACAACAATTCAGTGCGGATATGGGGTCCGCTGCGGTGCAGAGAATTCGCGACATCAACATGGTCAAACTCCACCAGTTCCGAGAGGACGCGGGACCGGCGAGTCATGCTGTTCAACCCGACTCGTACCTGACGATCGACAACTTTTATACGATTACGGTCTATAACAAAGGCGCGGAGTTGATTCGAATGCTATATCTGATGATCGGCGAGAAGGTGTTTCGAGCCGGTACCGACCTTTACTTCAATCGTTATGACGGGTCGGCCGCAACCATTGAGGACTTCATCGCCACAATGGAAGAGGTAAGCGACAGAGATTTTCTGCAGTTCCGGTTGTGGTACCAACTTGCCGGTACACCAAGAGTCTTCGTAACGAGACAATACGATACGGAAAACAATACCTACACATTGACGTTTGAACAAAGCAATTCAAATCTTCGGAATGGCCACGATTTCGAGCCGTTGCATATTCCGATTCAAATTGCATTGCTGAATCAAGACGGCAAGCAGATGTCGATTACGTCTGATGCCGGTAAAAAGATTTCAGACAACGAATTGTTGGTCGAACTGACAAAGCGAAAACAGTCGGCAACTTTTAACAATATCAATTCCAAGCCAGTGCCATCGCTGCTGCGCGGATTCAGTGCGCCAATCATACTCGATGATCCAGAATCGGAAGGTGAGATGGACTTCATCATGGCAAACGACAACGATGCTTACTGCCAGTGGAATGCAGGACAACATCTGTCCAAGATGCAGGTACATAGCTTGATTGCAGATCTTCAGAACGGACGAGTACCGATTGTCGATGAGAAATTCCTGAATTCATTCAGCGCGGTATTGACAAAAGCCACAGACAAACCACAATTCAGTGCAATGCTGCTTGAGACGCCATCCGAAATATCGATCGCCCAAACCATGAAAGTTGTCGACCCCATTGTCATTCATGATGCGCGAAAATTTCTACTTGGTGAAATTGCCAGCTACTTCAATGAGCAAATTTTAGAACTATATAAGCGCCTTCAAGGCGACTGGGGCAATTCCGAACAGGCTGTAGGTAAGCGCGCGCTGCGTAATCTGTGTCTGTCATACCTTATTGAAGTCAATGATTCGACAGCGCAAGACCTTGCTTACCGGCAGTTCGAAACTGCGACAAACATGACCGACCTCTCAGCAGCACTTACGGCGCTCGTGAATTCCGATAGTCCGAAAAAACTGGCGGCTCTGAACTCGTTCTATGAAAAATGGTGCGAAGACCAGGGCGTGATCGACAAGTGGTTTCGTATCCAAGCGACAGCAGCAAGGCCGGATACCTATCAGAACGTGATCAGTCTGTCGCATCACTCTGCTTTCAGTATCTCCACTCCAAACCGGGTTTACTCGTTGATTGGTGCTTTCTGCAGCTCAAACCCCTATTGTTTCCATGCAAAAGATGGCAGCGGATACGATCTTCTCACCAAGTATGTCCTGAACATTGACCCGGACAATCCGCAGGCTGCAGCACAGTTGGCAGGCGCGTTTTCGGAAATTCGAAGATATGATGATCGAAGACAAAGAGCCATGCGGCATCGACTGGAATCCATCGCATCAAACAAGGCACTGTCAATTAATGTGTTTGAGGTTGTGGACCGAGTCTTGAAATCGTTCCAAACATGAGCTGTGTAGATTGACCATGCCAAAATCAAAGAATACCCAGCTCACCCGATCATCAAACAAGGATGTTGATGATTTTCTGCGCAAGGTTGAACTGACACCGCGTCCGGTACCAAGCGCCAGACGCGGGCGGTTGATTTTCGGCATGGATGCGACGGCCAGCCGCGAACCTATGTGGGATCAGGCTTGTCACATCCAATCTGAAATGTTCTCAGAGACCGCAACGCATGGCGGACTGGACGTGCAATTATGTTTCTATCGTGGATTCCGTGAGTTTTATGCGAGCAAATGGGTCAGCGCGGCTTCTGAGCTGCATCGGTTGATGAGCAGCACACGTTGTGCAGGCGGACTGACACAAATTTCAAGACTCTTGGATCAGACAATCCGCGAGACAAAAAAAAGTCCAGTTAACGCGCTGGTCTTCGTAGGCGATGCAATGGAGGAAGATGTCGACCGGCTTTCAGACAAAGCCGGCCAACTGGGATTGAATGGTGTACCGGCCTTCATGTTTCACGAAGGATACAATCCCGTTGCCGAAAGAGCGTTTCGGGAAATTGCAACACTGAGCGGAGGAGCATATTGCAGATTTGACTCCTCAAGCGCCAAGCAGTTACGAGACTTGCTCGCGGCGGTCGCTGTGTTTGCCGCGGGTGGACGCAAGGCGCTTGAAAATTTCAGCAGTAGACGTCGTGGAGTGGCGGGTCAGCTGACGCACCAGATCAACCGAAAGAAAACATGATTCTCAGAGTGATTCTTATCTTGGCCGTTGTAGTCGGCCTCATGTGGTTTTTCGGACGCCTTGGAAAAACGAACCCCCAAGACCGAATCAAATTCCTCAAGCTCGCAGCCCTGTACGGTGGTGCCGGAATCTTGCTGGCTTTGATTCTGACGGGAAGACTGTCTGCAATATTCGCGCTCCTGATCGCAGCGATTCCCTGGATTCAACGAATCATCATCGTTCGAAGCGCATACAACATGTTTAAAACGTGGAAAGGTCCTGTACAGGGATCAAGACCCGGGCAAACTTCCGATGTGCGAACCAAGTTTCTCGAAGTGACGCTCGATCATGATACCGGGAACATTATCGGTACAGTGACGGCGGGCAGTTATAAAAGTCGGACACTCGACGAATTGGATATCAACGAACTTGTTGATCTGCTTGACACCTGCCGAAAAAAAGACCCTCAGTCGGCTTCTGTGCTGGAGACTTACCTCGACCGCATGCGCCCCGATGAATGGGGAGCGTATGCGGATGAGCATGAAGAGCAAAAAGGTTCCACCGGTGGGGATGACATGACACGAGAGCAAGCGCTGCAAGTTCTCGGTCTGAGTGAAGGTGCCACGCGCGAGGAGATCATCGAAGCACATCGGGTGCTGATGCAGAGAAATCATCCTGATCGTGGCGGCTCGACCTTTCTGGCGGCTCAGATCAATCGCGCCAAGGATCTGCTGTTGTCATGATTCGAGAGAAACTGAAACTGCATGTCGTCCTGTCGCTACTAATCCTCGCCACAGCTGAAACTGTGCTTGCGCAAAACACGATCACGTTGAAGGAACAGACTCTGAGCCATCCTTGGATTGGACAGGTTCGTGTCATGGTTCCAGAAAACTACCACCTGGAAATTCTCAACGACGGGTTGAAACGTCCCAGAATGATTACATTCGCACCGAATGGCGATATGTTCATAGGATCAGAGTCGCGCGTGTATCTTTTGAAGCCACCTTACGAACGTGCCATCGACTATCTTTACCTGGACGGATACCCACACAGCGTTGCCATTCGCGGCGAGGAAATGTTCATTGCAACAACCGGGGCACTTTTCAAATCGAACTACGATCCTGAAGCACGTCGAATCACAGCCAGCGATCTGACACTGGTATCCCGCCTACCAGGTGGTTTCGGACATAGCTCGAGAACTGTCGCAGTCAGTCCGGATAACGAGATATTTGTCAGTCTCGGTATCAGTGGCAACTGCAGCAATCAAATGATCTCGGAGAATTATCCGTTCAAAGATCGCCGCGGCGGCATGTTTCGACTCGATGAGTCTTCCAATCCGAATCGGTTGGTGCCCTTCGCTTCAGGACTGCGAAATCCTGTGGGGTTCGATTGGCATCCGACAAGTCATGTGATGTACGCCAGTAACAATGGACCTGACCATCTTGGGTTCGAGCAGCCACCGGAATATTTCTCCAAGATCACAGCAGGATCATTTCATGGGATGCCGTGGTACCAATACGATGGACAATCTGTGGTCGTCGACCCCTGCATCACTGCGAAAGCACCGTATCCAGCCAGCGAGGTCAGTACTCCAGTGGCGTTGTTCCCATCCCGAAATGCACCGCTTGGCGTCGCTTTCGTTCCACCTGGCACCATGGACGAAAAATTTGAAAGCAGCGCGATTGTAGCCTTGCACGGCTCTTGGGGCACACAGCCGGACGGTTTATTTACTGGGCCGGCAGCCAGCCGTCGGCCTCCTGCTGTCGTAATGGTGCGATTTGATGACGAGAATGCTGTCGGTGTCGAACCGGTAATCACTGGGTTTCAGAGTCAGAAGGGGCGCCGGTGGGCACGACCTGCGGGTGTCGCTGTAGGACCAGATGGTTCACTCTATGTCACGAGCGATAGCGGCGACTTGCGCGGGCTTCTGCGGTTGCGACCCAATAACGAATGACTTCATCAACCAATTCGAAAACAGCAATTGATTCAACAACAACCAAAAGAGGCTTGATCGACATGCCAGAGGTCCCGCTCAACTTCTCAATTTCAGAATATGAGGAGAGAATAAAAAAGACACGCCAAGCGATGGAATCAGAAGGTGTTGAGTTGATGATAACCGTCGATCCGTCCAACATGGCTTGGCTGACGGGCTACGACGGATGGTCTTTCTATACACCTCAGTGTGTGTTACTGACAGCGACGGAAGGGCCAATCTGGTACGGCCGGGCGATGGATGCAAAAGGTGCGCTTCGCACGGTTTTCATGCCGGAAAGTGATATCTGGTTCTTTTCGGACGATTACGTCATGACACCCGAACGTCACGCGATGGACCTACTGTCTCAAAAGATAACTGATCAAGGATGGGGGTCAGTCAACATTGGTGTTGAGATGGACAATTATTACTTTTCCGCCGCAACTTTCGCAGCGCTGCAGAAAGGTCTTCCAAATGCAACTTTCATTGACGCCAATTTATTGATCAACTGGCAGCGTACCGTCAAATCTGAGCAGGAACTTGTCTATATGAAAAGAGCCGGACGAATCGTCGAAACCATGCACCAGATGATATTCGACACGATTGAACCGGGAATGCGGAAAAATGATCTCGTAGCGGAAATCTATCATACCGCGATTACAGGCGCGGACGGACACGGTGGAGATTATCCAGCAATCGTCCCCATGGTGCCGTCTGGAGTCGATACCTCTGCTGCCCATCTGACGTGGAATGATCTTCCTCTCAAATCTGATGAGGGTACATTTTTTGAGATCGCTGGGTGTCATCGTCGCTACCACTGCCCACTATGCCGCACAATCTATCTCGGGGAACCACCGCTAAAGTTTCTGAATGTGGAAAAAGCGGTTCTTGATGGTATGGAAGCAGGTCTTGAAGCAGCACGTGCCGGGAATCTCGCAGAAGATATCATCATCGCATTCAACCGCGCACTGAACAAGTACGGAATTACAAAAGATGGTCGCTCCGGTTATCCAATCGGCCTGAGCTACCCGCCGGATTGGGGTGAGCGTACCATCAGTCTTCGCTTGGGTGACAAAACCGTTTTGAAAGAGAATATGACGTTTCACTTCATGACCGCGCTGTGGTCGGATGACTGGGGATTTGAGATCACCGAAAGTATCGTCATCAAACAGAACGGTCCAGAACTACTTGCTGACTATCCTCGAAAACTATTGGTAAAGAAATGAGCACAAAAATTCAACTGTATACGTGGGGTACACCAAACGGCAGAAAAATCTCGATTGCGCTGGAAGAGATGGGGGTCGATTACGAAGTTCACCCGATCAATATTCTCAAAGGCGAACAATTCAGTGAATCTTATTTGGCGATCAGTCCGAGCAATAAGATTCCTTGTATTGTTGACCCCGCAGGTATGCATGGCGAATCTATCTCGATTTTTGAATCGGGTGCCATCCTGATCTATCTCGCACGAAAATTCAGCAAGTTTGGCGGGTCGGATTCGACCAATGAACTGGAGGTATTACAATGGGTAATGTGGCAGATGGGTGGTTTCGGACCTGCACTCGGACAACTGCATCATTTTAGAAAATTCGCAAAAACCAAAGTACCCTATGCCATCGAGCGGTTTGACAACATCGCGGATCAGGTTTACCGAGTGCTGGACACCCGTCTTGCGACGCGCGATTTTGTAGCCGACGACTATTCCATCGCAGATATGGCTATCTATCCTTGGGCTGCGCGATTCGAGTGGCAGAGCATCGACCTCGCAACGTATCCCAACGTTAAACGATGGTTTGACATGCTATCGCAACGTCCTGCAGTCAAACAAGGGATGCAGGTGCCTTTTCTGAACTGAAACTGCCGCGAAACGAGACGTCTGCAACATGTCAGATTCCGATCTCAAAATTACATTGTTCGGTGGTTTTAGCAACTTCACATATTGCGCTTTAAAACACCTGATTGAAAGTAATTTGTGCCCGCAACGTCTGGTGATTTCCGCATACGGACCCAGCGAAATTCCGTC
This sequence comes from Arenicellales bacterium, assembly GCA_951813075.1. Classification (GTDB taxonomy): domain Bacteria; phylum Pseudomonadota; class Gammaproteobacteria; order Arenicellales; family JAJDZL01; genus JAJDZL01. The sequence goes on from OX638343.1 coordinate 1,963,687, forward strand.
TGTTGAATTATCGGAAACATTATTTCAGTCAGCAAACCCTGGAATCATTGAACTGAGCGATGAGTATGGGATACCGATAACCTATGGTCTGCAACAGGACCTCTGCCTTGAAGGGATTCTGTCGGAACACCCATCCGATATTTTCCTACTTGCCTGTTACCCGAAGTTTCTGCCCGTAGCGATCACCAGCATACCCACTGTGGACTGTATTAATATTCATCCGTCTTTGTTACCTCGGTACAAAGGGGCAAATCCGATTTTTTGGCAACTGCGTAATGGGGAAACTGAAACAGGAGTGACGTTACATCAGGTGACCTCGGAAATTGATGGTGGGAACATCCTGACGGCAAGAAAAATCGCCTACCCGGACGGTTGCAGAATCGGAAAAATTGAAGATACTCTGGTTGGTTCAGCAATTGAAGCATTGAAATTACTGCTATACCAAAACCGATCTGAGTGGATTTCACGAGAACAGGACGCGACCCAGGCAGTTTGGCAACGAACGCCGTGTGATGATGATTTCGTAATTAACGCTACTTGGCGCAGTAAAACGGCTTGGAATTTCGTTCGAGCCTATGCGGGAACCAGTCGACCAATCAAGTATATCGATCAGTCGGAAATTTATTGGATTGATGATGCGCTCGAATATCGAGAACGCAGGAGAATTTCGGGGAAATCAGTAAGAAAAGGGACGGTTTTGGCAGAATTTGTTGATGGATATGTTGTTTTCACTGTTGAAAACCTTGAAACGAAAAATTTATAATTTCGTATAAACAATAATTTGACTGTCATAGCTATCAGACTACCTGATGAAAACGAATTCCAACTCCCGCAAGCCGATGGTTCACGGCTACAGAACGACTGACCCACTACCCGCGCAACAGACTCAGGTCGACCGGAATCAGTTCGTTGAAATTCAGAAACCATCGACTGGTATTTTCGGATACGCGGTCAAATTCTGCGCGTTGGCGATTCTCGGTGCGGGTTTTCTTCTATATCCACCCGAACCCGCGGAAACTGACAATATCAAGCTAACCAGCGTTTGGCGCGTAGATACCGACCATGTCGCCAATTCAATTACGCCACTCGTACGCGAAAACAAATATCCCGAAAAAGTCTCGCTGAAAACCGGCAACATGACGGTTGAAGCCGTCGTGGAATACAACTTTGACCCGCAATTCAAGCAGCACATCGATGAACTGCTCACAAGCTATAAGCCAGATTTCGCCGCAGTAGTCGCAATTGAGCCCACGACTGGAAATATCCTCGCTTTGAGCAGTTTTGTCAGAGATGGAGAACCTGTTGGCAATCTGACGGTTCACTCGGGCTTCCCCGCTGCATCCTTATTCAAAATTGTTACCGCAACAGCAGTCCTTGATCAAGGTGTCGCAACACCAAATACCTTATATGAATACAACGGAAAAGATACATCCCTGTACAAAAAGAATGTCTTGAGACACAAGAGAAATAAATGGACCAGGACAGTAACTTTGGCGAACGCGTTCGGGCGGTCCATCAATACCGTGTTCGGACGCATGGGTGTCTTTGAAGTGGGGGGTGATGCACTTATCGATTACTCCAAGGTTTTCGGATTCGATCATTCACTTCCATTTGACCTGGTTGTCAACCCAAGTCAAGTAGGGATTGATCCTAAAGATGAATGGCAGATCGCTGAAGCGGCGTCAGGCTACACAAGATCGATTACGATAAGTCCATTGCATGCCGCAATGATAATGGCGGCAATCGTCAATGATGGTGTGATGGTTGAACCGCGATTGATCAAAGATGCTTATTACCTCGATGGTCCGCTTCTCTACAGTTCAACACAAAACACCAAACAAATACTGGAATCATCGACTGCACAGGATATGAGAGTACTGATGCGAGATACCATCAAAAAGGGTTCGGCAAGAAAACGATTTCAAGGATTTTTCAAAGGCGAATATGCCAAATTGGATGTCGGTGGCAAGACTGGTTCGCTAACAGGTAATAACCCCAGGGGAAGAACCGAGTGGTTTGTTGGATATGGAGATTCCGGAACCAGGCAGATCGCTGTCGCAGCGGTCGTCGTCAACAAGGAAAAATGGCGTATCAAACCGTCTTCACTTACGCGCAAGATCTTTGAGGAATATTTTAAAAATACCAGTGGAAACGGCTGATCTTTATTAGCTTGCCGATTGATTCTTCGGATGGGGACAATATCGAATAGTGCTCATCAGGTGTTTTGACACCTCTGCCACAATTGTGAATTCCGCCACCAACGACAGGTAGCACACCGATGTTACAAGTAGAGATACTAATGGGGCTATGGTCGTTGAAGCATTCTTGCAATGTCACTCCTGCCCGTCAGAGTCAGTAAATCGATAACGGATCAATATTGGAAGGAAAGCAATAAATACAATTCAGCGCTCACGCCTGCAGTCGACGAACTGCAAGCTGCCGGTAGTATCGTAACTGACTTAACAGTGTGACACCATAATATCGCTATTATTGGAGGGAATATTGAACCGCTGAAATCCCACGATATTTTTATTGGCACTATCTGAAATCTCTCGCCCCTGAACTTATCCGTACCGGTTCAGTTCCTGCGATTCACATACAATACTTTAAAATCTTTTTGGTCGAGTTGATAAAATTTCTTGATTGTAACGGGATGTGAATCAACTGCATTCAAGTTGCAAACTGCACTGAGATTTTCGCGGCTCATGATCAAGATTTGTGATGCTTATCCACAGTAATAGCAAGGTTGATTTGATCAAGTCCGATTGCGCGCTAGTCTCAAATAATAATTTGATTTCTTCGGTGTGTAGGAGTTAACAGGATTGTGGGCAGGTGGAAAGTTTCCTTTGTCAGAGTCACATTCGGCGCGCAAATTGATTTAATTTGTTCCAAGTCGTAACAATTCTTCTTACGATCATGCGCCAATATCTTGACCTCACCCGACACGTCCTCGTTCACGGACAGAGAAAAGAAAACCGTACAGGAATCGACACACTTTCCACTTTCAACTACAACTACGAAGTCGATCTGCGCGATGGTTTTCCGCTACTTACAACCAAAGAAATTTCCTGGAAAAATATCCTGATAGAAAATCTGTGGTTCCTATCTGGAAGTAACGATATCAGCCTTTTACGAAAGCACAATTGCAAATTCTGGGACCCATGGGCCGACTCGGATGGCTTTGTTCCCAGCGCTTACGGGAATTTCTGGCGATCGTTTCCCTCTGCGAACGGGAACGGCAGACAATCCAACGATCAGATTGCATGGGTATTGGAAGGCATCAGAAATAACCCAATGAGCAGGAGACATGTCGTATCCGCGTGGTATCCGAGCAATGCGCAAAACAGCGATCTACCGCCATGTCATGCATTTTGGGCGCTGAATGTTCAGATGACTGAGGCCGGTGAACCGATACTATGTCTGCATCTGACCCAACGAAGTGCCGACGTTGCACTCGGTGTCCCATACAACATCGCCGGTTATTCGTTTATTCTCGAGTTATTCTCTCATCTGACCGGTATTAAAGCGGGCATATTTGCTCATACGTTGATCGATGCACACATATATACCTCTAAACCGGATGGCTCAGATGCCAAATACGATCATTTGCCCGGCCTTAAATTGCAACTCGAACGCGAACCGCGAAAACTGCCCAGGCTAACCATTGATCCCTCTATCCGGTCTCTCAAGGATATAGAATCTCGGCTCGACGCAGACCTTGATGAAATTTTTGGTTCCTTCCGACTCGAAGGCTATGATCCCCACGAGGCAATAAACTTTCGAGTGGCGGTCTGACGATCAAGATGACGCGTACTTGCGGGATCATTGTCGCAATGAACGCGGACGGTGTCATTGGCAAAGCGGGTACTACCCCTTGGCACTATTCCGCAGACCTCAAACGTTTCAAACGAACAACCCTGGACTCAACGATCATCATGGGGCGTAAAACTTGGGATTCGTTGCCGTTCAGGCCACTCCCCCAACGACAGAACATTGTGATTACGCGCAGTTCCACCTTGAATGTGACACATTGCGATTCAATTTCAAAAGCAATGGAACTTGCGGAGCACGCGAGGATCTGGGTTATTGGCGGTGCACAAATATACGCATTGGCAATAAATCACTGTAACCATATCGACGTTACTCATATACCGGATCATATCGATGGCACAAATTGCACGCACTTTCCCGCTGTAGACTGGAATCGCTGGTCTGCCGGTCCTAAAATTCCATTCGAAGATGACGAGCGATTATCCCACCAGACATTCACACTGATCTGAGCTCTCCTGTATCGTGAAGGCAGAAGTAGCTGATATTTGGATTAACTATGAATTGACCGGTAGCCCCGATTTGCCGGTTGTGGTAATGAGCCATCCTCTCGGGGGAAGTCTCGAGATTTGGGACTCGCAGATTGACGCCCTGTCGAGCCATTTTCGAATTCTTCGTTACGACACTCGTGGTCACGGTGGCACATCAGCGCCAAACGGACCTTATTCAATGGACACACTGGTGGTCGATGCTCTTTCGCTGCTGGATGACTTGGAAATCGACAAGGTTCATTGGGTCGGCTTATCACTCGGTGGATTGATCGGACAAGGCCTGGCAATTGCCAGGCCTGAACGTCTGTTGAGTATGAGCTTGTGCAACACTGTTTCTTGCATTCGGGAAGACGCGAGAAAAACGTGGAAAGTCAGACATAAGCCGGGACAGCGATTCAATCTGCAAGACGTAGTGGATTATGCGATGAAAGTTTGGCTTACAGAGGGATACAGAAATGCACACAGGAAAGAATACGAGGAAATCCGACAACGCTTTCTGTCAACGCCAGTTCACGGCTATACAGCATGCGTCGGCGCAATAATGAACGCCAATTTCACCGATCATTTGACCAACATACAAATTCCAACGCTGATTGTCGCCAGCGACCAGGATGTAGCTACACCGATAGAGGAATTAAGAATCATTGACAAAGGACTTCCGAATTCCGATCTGCAAGTCATTTCCGGCGCTGCGCATCTTTCCAATGTCGAACAATCGGAAAGATTCAACGAAATTCTATTTTCATTTCTGAATTCAGTGTCCGGTAAGTGCTGAATACATACAAATCTCTTGCGAACACCCCAGTTGTTGCATCATTGATAACATGTATGCACATTTAAGGTGCGTACGCTACCAATTCTCAGCATAAAATGCAGTAAATAAGCTGGCATGAATATTGCTGAATAATCACTATGAAACTATCTTCAGGAGGTAAGACATGAAACTCGTGACTGCCATAATCAAACCGTTCAAACTGGACGACATACGCGAAGCGCTTTCCGAAATCGGCGTTCAGGGAATGACCGTTTCAGAAGTCAAGGGATTCGGGCGGCAGAAAGGACACACGGAACTATACCGAGGTGCTGAATATGTCGTCGACTTTGTACCAAAAATTAAAATCGAAGTCGCCATATCTGCCGATCAGGTCGATGATGCCATCGACACTATCCGACGTATCGCGCTGACAGGTCAGATAGGTGACGGAAAGATTTTTGTATCTGAACTAGAAAACGTCATTCGAATCCGCACCGGAGAAATGGATGACAGCGCCATTTAACTGATTGCTTCAAGAGGTACGACAATGAAATCGCTAAAATTTATATTTCCTTCCCTTATTCTGCTCCTTGCTGTGCCGACTGTGGTCCAGGCGCAAGATGTGCTTAGCCCAGGCAACACCTCTTGGTTATTGACGTCGACTGCATTAGTGCTGATGATGACGATACCGGGACTGTCGCTTTTTTATGCTGGCTTAGTGCGCAGTAAAAACGTACTGTCCATACTCATGCAATGCTTCACTATTACATGTGTCGTAAGTATCGTTTGGTTGGTTGTCGGTTACTCTCTCGCTTTCAATGATTTGGGAAACGGATTCATAGGCGGTTTCGGCAAGTTTCTGTTCACAGGTGTTTTGGAGGAAAGTATGTCAGGCGACATACCGGAATCGGCGTTCGCACTGTTCCAAGTCACTTTCGCAATCATAACCGTTGCTCTTATCGTCGGTGGCTTTGCTGAGCGAATAAAATTCGGCGCAGTCGTTGTTTTTACAATACTCTGGATCATCTTTGTTTATGCGCCAATCGCACACTGGGTGTGGGGCGGCGGTTGGCTTGGCTCTCTTGGCGTACTGGATTTCGCGGGTGGAAATGTGGTTCACATCACTGCCGGTGTTTCTGCCTTGATCGGTGCCTGTGTCCTTGGCAATCGTAAAGGATTTCCAAGCGGTGCGATGCTTCCTCATAACATGACCCTGACTATGATCGGAGCTGGCATGCTCTGGGTCGGTTGGTTTGGATTCAATGGTGGTAGCGCTGTAGCTGCAAACGGAGATGCTGCAATGGCCATGCTTGTCACTCACATCTGCGCGGCCGCGGCTGCCATGTCTTTCGTCATGACCGAATACCTTGTGAAAAAATACGCTACAGCACTGGCCGCGGCGACCGGCATGGTCGCAGGTTTGGTGGCAATCACACCTGCCTCCGGATTTGTCGGTCCTGCAGGGGCGCTGGTTATTGGAATTATCACCGGTCCAATTTCATATTTTGGTGTGCAGGTCGTCAAGCAACATCTGAAACTGGATGATTCACTCGATGTTTTTCCAGTTCATGGTGTAGCAGGTATTGTCGGAACCATCCTAACAGGAATATTCGCTTCCGCTGAACTCGGTATTTTCAGTGGGCAGGGGATGGAAAATTCAATCGGTTCACAGATTTTTATTCAGTTCATCGGCGTCGCAGCAACTGTTGTCTACACCGCGGTAGTCACTTTCATTGTATTCAAAGTAACTGGGTTGCTGGTCGGAGGTCTCAGAGTCGATGAGGAATCTGAAACCCAGGGATTGGATGTATCAACGCACGATGAACGAGGTTATCACTTTTGAATACTAATAAAACTATACTCCTATAATTTCCTCAGTTTTAGGGTCTGGTGTGTTGACCCCAAAACACCGGACCCTACGTTTTATTTGTCGTTTGATCAATCCTATCTGATATTCCTCCCATGGAATATCATTAGCAAAGGATTCACTCTATGGACGATCGAATATGCCCTTCAAAATTCTCGCATTCGCCGGCAGCACTGGAACACTGTCACTCAACAAGAGACTGGTAAGTCATGCTGCGCAGTTAGCTCAACAACTGGGGGCTGAGGTCAAGATCATAGACCTGAAGAACTATCCTTTGCCGCTGTACGATTCAGACCTCGAAAAGGAATCAGGTGTGCCAGAGAATGCATTGGCTATCCGCGCTATGATGATGGACAGTAACGGAATACTTTTGAGTTGCCCGGAATACAACAGCGCAATCAGCGGAGTTTTAAAAAACACCATCGACTGGGTTTCGCGCCCGGTACCCGACCAAATGGCACTTGCGGCATTCACTGGAAAAACTGCTGCCTTGCTTGCTGCATCTCCCAGCCGACTCGGCGGTATAAGAGCTCTTGCAAGTGTTCGTTCCATTCTATCCAGTCTGGGGATGATCGTAATTCCGAAGCAGTATGGTTTGGGTAGCGCCAAAAACGCATTCGACGAAAACAACACTTTGATAGATGAGTCCGCTCACCGAGGTGTTTCTGCTGTTGTCGAACAGTTGATTCATGTCACAAAAGGTTTGAATACCTGACAAATTTGATCCCACATGATACCGACGGAATTTGCTGAATCGTATCCTGCAAGAAAGGAACGACTCTCAACTCAGATGAAATCCGCAACAGGCGGTGTTCGTTTAGCAAAAAGTACTTCAAATCTTTTTCGCGACCGTATTGATGTCGAAACGAGTCAACTGACTGTCCGAGATTTCAATCACCTGCTGACAATCGACGAGAATGAGCAAACATTGACGACGGAGGGTATGATCACTTATGCAGACTTGGTGGACGCTACTTTGGAGTATGGCTTTCTTCCGATGGTCGTACCGCAGCTCAAGTCCATCACGATCGGGGGCGCCATCGCAGGTATCGGGATCGAATCATCGTCATTCCGTTATGGCCTGCCGCACGAATCGGTACTGGAGATGGATGTTCTGCTAGCGGATGGATCAGTGGTTACATGCACGCCGGACAATGAACACTCTGACTTGTACTACGGACTCCCAAACTCCTACGGAACGCTCGGATACACTCTTAAATTGAAAACACCTGCGCTTCCGGTCAAACCGTATGTCAGACTCGACCATATGCGTTTCCAAGATCCAATTGAGTTTTTCGACGCGATAAAGCAGGTCAACGAATCGGATATCGATTTTCTTGACGGAACGGTATTTCAGGCTGGCGAATACTATCTGACCACGGGCCGATTCTGTGATTCCGCACCATTCGTCAGTGACTACACTTATCTGAATATCTACTATCGTTCAATCCGTGAGAAAGAAAATGACTATCTGACTGTCAAAGATTACATCTGGCGATGGGATACCGACTGGTTCTGGTGCTCGAAAAATCTGTACGTACAGAATAGTTTGATGAGAAGAATTGTGGGTAAGAAACGGCTTAATTCGATGACATACACCAAAGTCATGCGCTGGAATTCAAAATGGGGGGTAACTCGATTCTTGAATCGAATTACTGGATTTCACAGCGAATCTGTCATTCAGGATATTGACATTCCGATTGATCGGGCATCTGAATTTCTCGACTTCCTATTGGCGGAAATCGGCGTACTCCCGATATGGATATGTCCTATCGGGACAACGGAAAAATCCACGAGCTTTCCTTTATTTCCCCTGAGTTCTGAAACAATGTATGTGAATTTTGGCTTCTGGGACTCGGTCAAATCTCGACAACGCTCAAAACCCGGTCATCTGAACAAGAAAATCGAAGAGATGACTGCGAAACTTGGCGGAATAAAGTCCTTGTACTCGGACTCTTATTTTGATGAGGAAGACTTCTGGCAAGCCTATCGCAGCGAAGACTATTGGCAATTGAAGAAAAAATACGATAGCGACGGAAAATTTCTCAACCTGTACGAGAAATGCGTATTGCGAAAGTAAAGAGAATCAAATACACAAGCGCACTTATGGCTGACTTCCGTAAATTTCGTTTCACTCATTGAACTGAGAGGCAGTCTAACCGGCAATAGGTATGGTCTTCAGATGCTGTTCAATGGCACGAACAACCTTGCTGTCTAGCGGTAGATGTGCCCTTTCAGATTTCCAATGTTGATGGAACAGCTCAACAGTCTCGCGCGCCGTGTCGAGCACTAGTTTTGTTGGTAGTCGCGCCTTGGCGGCAAGATGAGAGAGTTCTTCTTCGGTAAATTGATCGAAGCGTTTGGTCCGACTGAAATTAAGCGCTGACTTGTCATCCGCAATATAGGGAATTGTCGACACGAAATCGTAGGCCGGCGCTAATGTAGCACGACGCTTGTCCGGATACATCAGAGACCAGTTCTTAAGGTGCATGTCGCCATTTCCAATTAAGGTGTTGAATGTGAGTCTGCGAATAAACTCGGCAACGTCGTTTTCACTTCCTTCATTGCTGATAACATTGGCAATGTTGCGCATGCTCGCCTTCTTGTACTTGTTTTCCGGATAGACATTGAAGACCTGAGCGAAGTCCTCAATATGTACGAGAGTATCGTCTTCGCGCCGATCGAAACGCTTTATTGCAAGTGCCTTTCCGTGTATCGAACCAATCTCTTTGGGCAGGTTTCCGACCGCATCGGGTTCGATGAGTTTCATCGTCGGTACATCCATACCGATCAGTCTGGCAAGCGTCATCATCGAAAATTCATTTTCGGCTACGCCTTCAAATTCGAGCGATGGCAACTTCACGATCCAAGAGCCGCCTGCGCCACGCGCTGGGACCGTCAGCCCACCACTCGCCGCTTCGATAGCGGAGAACTTCAGTTGAACCCCAGCCAGCGAATAACGTAGCGCGTCCTTCCGGCCCGAGTGGGGAAGTTCTTCTTTATCATCGACATCAATAGGCCAAGCTTCGCCCTCGGCTGACTTAATGGTAACAGCCCCTGGCAGATCGCTACCTAAAGCCCAAAGCAAAAAAAACTCGCGTACCTCACTTACGCCAGCGCGCGCTGCCAGATATTTGCGCAGGCGCCCTTCGGGTAGCAGATTCGAGAAATACGGCAATAACCTTGTCTGAGTTGGTCTGAAATCCGTGATGAGCTCGCCAAACTGATCCTTGAACGCCAGTCCGAGAACAGACCGTCTCTCGTCTGCCATGTAATCTTCGTTGAGAGCAAACAACGTTCGGTCTCCCGGCACGCGCGTCAATGTGCCGATGGCGGCACCATGAAGCAGAATCTCGAGAACCCGAATATCAGCCATCTTCGTCGCCATCCAGACTGTAGGCGGGTGCCACTGTTGTTACGTCATGGATATCAGATTGGTGTTGAACGAGTGCGCTTTGTTTGCTCTGTCGGGCAATTGCACGTACAGCGGTAACGGCATTGCGAGGAACAAATTCAAACTCCAGTTCCAATGCACGGGCAAGCTCGACGAGGCTTGAAATGCGCAGGTCAACCGCACCATTCTCGATTTTGGAGATATGACTTTGAGGAATACCTGCCTTGATGCTGAGTTCAAACTGGCTCAACCCCTGAGTTTTGCGGGCTTCTTTAAGGGCAAGGGTGATATGTTCGATCGCGTAGATCATATTAAATTCCTGATCACATAAAATTATTAAAATATGAACTGAATATATATTAAATTTCAACAATGAGGCAATATTTATTTATAATTATATATATTTTACACATAATATATACTTTTATAGATGTAAAGTGAGTATGGTTAGGATGGCGATAGCGTTATGACATACCACCAACATTGCCGGAAATCCTCTGGAACATCTTAATTTCCAACAGCCACGAGAACGGTTGTGACTGTTCACCAACAATACGTTCTACATTAAGCGTAGCGCAAAAAAATGAGCGCAGAGCAGTGAGAAGCGATATCGTAAAGCGGTCTGGAACATTGACACAATTTTTCGGTTCCGATCAATTTCCGATATTGCCACATCAGCTTGATTTGTATTTGCACTCGAATAATGTGAGGTATTGAGTAAAAAATTTTTAACGATGAGTGAATCACAAATAACAGAATGGAAAGTGAATTGGTCCGACAAATACCTTAAGTGGTTGTGTGGATTCGCTAACGCTCAAGGCGGCGTTCTGGAAATTGGACGTAATGATTATGGGGAAGTGGTGGGAATTGACAATTCCGACCGGCTTATGGAAGAATTGCCCAATAAACTGCGAGACCTGCTCGGTATCATGGCAGACATTGAACTCTTGCGCGAAAACGGTAAGTCTTACTTGCGAATCACAGTAGAGCCGTACGAAGTTCCCATTAGCTATAGGGGAGAGTACCACTGTCGCAGCGGTGGTACGAAGCAGATTCTCAAAGGTGCAGCCCTTAATCGATTTCTATTACGCAAGACCGAAAAACGGTGGGATTCAGTACCACTGCCAAACGTGGAAATCAGTCATCTTGACGTATTGACATTGACTCGTTTCCGCGACCACGCGACACGCACGAATCGTCTGGAAGAAAATGTACTCGGAATGGATGATTCTGAGCTGATCGAAAAACTTCGCCTGATTGAAGGAAAACTTTTGAAGCGGGCAGCTGTTCTTCTTTTTCATCCGGATCCCGAACAATTTTTCACCGCTGCATCGACAAAAATCGGTTATTTCGAGAGTGAAACTGAGCTGCTCTTTCACGATGAAGTATGTGGCAACCTCTTTACACAGATCAGCAAAACTATGGACCTGTTAAAGACCAAGTACCTAAGAGCGGTAATTAGCTACGACGGGATTCAACGTGTCGAGACTTTTCCTGTGCCAGAAGATGCACTCCGGGAAGCATTGTTGAACGCGATAGTTCACCGGGATTACGCTATCCCAGCTCAAATTCAGATTCGAGTTTACAATAACCGATTGTACATTTGGAATCCCGGAGAATTACCTGAGGATTGGTCAGTTCAAGAGTTATTGGGTCTGCACTCATCTCGCCCCTACAACCCAGATATTGCAAACACTTTTTTTCGAGCAGGCGAAATAGAATCCCGGGGTGGAGGAATAGAGCGAATTCTTGAGTCTTGTCGTAGTGTGCAGTTACCTGAACCGGAGTTTCAAATAGGACAGCGTGAATTTTGGATTAAGTTTAAGTTTTCGGATGCGTATATCGAAAAATTTGCATCTCGTTCAGGGATTAGCAAAACCAGTGAGCCAAGTGACGCAGCAAGAAGATTTGTTTATACTCAACCAACAATCGCCCAAGAAAACACCCAAGAAAACACCCAAGAAAAAATTATTGCTTTGCTGCGGGAAGATCCCGATCTTACGCGTAGGGAATTGGCAATTAAAATTGACATCACACCCGATAGCGCCAAATATCACCTCGACAAACTACGAAAAGCAGGTCGGATTCGCCACGTCGGCCCAACCAAAAAAGGGTATTGGGAAGTTACAGAAAAAGATGTGAAACGACGCGAGAATGATCAAAGCTAATTAATGACAATTCGGAATTTCGTTTTGAATACTTCCCATCGCCTGAGGATTTTGACAACCACAGATTGTGACTCGTACCGCACTCAGTCTAAAAGAATTCAACCAACCGATTAAAGCCATGTTTAAGGTAAATTTGATCTACTTGATCACCTTTTGTTTTATAGTTTCATTGAGCACAGTAAATGCGGACATGCTAGAGACCTCATCCGACAAACTTGCAACTTTAATTGAGGAAGGCGCGGCGGTAGTTGACGTACGCACACCTGACGAATGGCGGACAACCGGTGTGATTGCAGAAAGCCATCTGCTGACTTTTTTCGACGATCGGGGCAACTACAATCTGAATGACTGGCTTTCCAAATTTACCAAATTAGCAGATCCCGAAGATGAGGTTGTCATCATCTGTGCGGTCGGAAACCGTTCACAAGTAATCAGTCAATTCCTGAGTTCGAAACTTGGGTACCAGAAAGTGCACAATGTCACCCAGGGAATAGAGCATTGGATTGGGAGCGGCCACCCCGTAAACAAATGGCCATGACGTTCGGAATTCAAACCTAGTCGCTTCCGATACGATCGATCTGCGCAACTTCCTCCGCTGACAGCTGAACATTCACCGCGTTCGCACTGCTGACAGCACTTGATCTTCGACTCGCCCCCGGAATTGGCAGTATGTTATCGCTTTTCTCCAACAACCAAGCCAGCACAATCTGATACGCCGTTACTTCGTGCTTTTCAGCCAACTGCGAAAGTACAGGTTCATCTCGCAGCGCAACGTGGTTGGTACCACCACCCATTGGACTGTATGCGATATAGGTAATGGAATTTTGCCTGCAGTAATCAATCAATCCATTACTTAGATCTCTTTGGTGAAACAAACTACAGCGATTCTGCACTGATGCAATTGTGGCAATCGACATAGCCTCGTCCACCTGGTTCCGATCGACATTTGACAATCCAATGTTCAGAATTTTTCCTTCTGACTTGAGCCTTGCGAGTTCTCCGACCGAGTCTGCAAACGGTACCAGTGCATCCGGCGCATGAAGCTGATAAAGCGTAATTGCCTCCACATTCAAGTCTTCCAGGCTTTTTTCGCATGCACCTCGTAAATCCTGGGGTGATCCTCTTCTTTCCCAGCGACCTTGTGGACGAACCAGTCCCCCCTTGGTAGCGACAACTACATCGCTGTCATCTATCGACTTGAGCGCCGATGCTATCGTACGTTCATTCAGTCCAATATCCTGATTATCCGTGCAGTAGACGTTCGCGGTGTCTATGAAATTCATTCCAGCGTCAATTGCCGCATGGATCACAGCAACCGCCGCGTCAAGTGGTAGACTACCGCGGATGCCGAGCGGCATGGCTCCAAGACCAATTGGAAATACCTCTAAATTCGTTCCACCTATTTTTCGTCTCATCATGCGAATTCCAATAACAAATCAACTGCGCTAATGTTACTTAATTTGGAAGTGTCTTTCACAGGCAATAACGAATAATGTACCGAATCTACCATCGTGATTGAAATTAAAGTTCGAGAGAGAAATTCGTGGTCGCGAACAAACTCGCGATACTATCTGTTAGATAAACTTTTATGAATCCGTTCGTTTGTCGCTAGTCACAGTAACCCTGTGCATCACCCGGCGGTGTGGCAAGTAATCGGCTAAAGCGTAGTGCATCGTGCAACGATTGTCCCACATGGCAACGGTGTTCTCAGTCCAACGAAACCTGACTTGAAATTCAGGCTGGATGACATGATCGCAAAGATAATTGAGCAATCTGCGTGACCGTGTTGCGGTCTCGCCTTCCACTTGTACAACGAAAGCAGGATTGTAATAAAGAATCTGTTGACCAGTTGCAGGATGAACCTTGACCATGGGGTGAACAGCACTACCAAAGCTCAGATGTGCATCGACCAGCGCATTTGCATCACCATTCGGTCGGCCGACGGTGAAGTCATTTCGAAAATCTCCCATATCGTGAATGGCACGTCGACTCTTGACCTCCTGTTTCAAGTCTTCGGGCAGCGCATCAAAAGCCGCAGTCAACGATACCCAAATCGTATCACCACCATATGGCGGAATCATTCTGCTGTACAGTATTGATGCGAATGGAGAGTCCTCTCGAAATGTGAGGTCGGTATGCCATGAATCTACATCGGGCGGGTTGTCCGGGCCGAAGTCAAGAACAGTGATTGCAGGAAATTTTTCCAGTCCTGGATAGACGGGATGCTGTCGGTCAAGCTCTCCGAAACTTTTTGCGAGCGCGACGTGGGTCTTCGGAGCCATTGCTTGGTCACGAAAAAAGATTACTTGATGTTCCATCAACAACTTGTAGAGTTTGTCACACAAATCGGCATCTGGTGAATTCGAAAAGTCCACACCTCCAATTTCAGCACCGATTACGGGTGTGAGTTTGGTAACTTCCAAGCTGCTCATGGCACAATGATCATCTCCGTACTTAGTTGACAACAAAACGAGTTTTAGACTGCATCGGAATAAAGAATAAGCCAATTTAAATTGAATTGCCCGAATACGAATGCATTAATTTTTAACGCGTACGTGCGGCATTAGCAAAAATTTTCGCACATTTTTTGCAGCCAGTTCTTGGTTTATGGTATAGCTGGAGTACGCCCCATCCGTATTGTTTTACCTAATTTTAGCGGCTTACTGGTTGGAACTGACGTAGCACAACGATGAATGCAGCTACTTGAACTTCACAGCCTGCGTCTCCACACTTGCATCGGATACCACCTGATACTTCTGAATCTAACCGCGTATCGTCATCTCGTGCGACTCGTAGTCCGACGCTAAAGAACGAATTGAACGGCCAATTTGGAATTCGTTTAGAATCTGTTCCTTCGAATCCTCTGATTTGGCTCTCGGTATAGAATCCAGCGCATTTGTTAGATTCTGGCGTGTGAACATACATGGCGACACTCAGCAGAACTGATGCTATACTCTCGGGAATTGTCAAATTACACAACGGAGAAGATCCGATGAAAACAATTCTGAAAATTGCCATATTCGCATTAATGACATCTGTTTTCTGGGTTACCTCAACCGTTGCCTCAGACAATGGCTATGAAAAGCAAAAAGTCGTTTATCACATCAACTACGACAACCCCAAAGCTCAAACTGGGGCACTGAGGAATATCCAAAACCACATTAATGCGGTAGGCGCTGAAAACCTCGATCTCAAAGTGGTGCTGCACGGAAATGGTCTTGCACTGTTACTTGAGCCGGCATCGTTGGAAAAGCTCGGAAAATTCAAGCATGCCAATGCTACCGATCAGATGACCGCAAGAATCTCCGGTCTCAAAGATCAGGGAGTCAGGTTCAATGTGTGTGGCAACACGATCAATGGGCGCAAGGTCGATTACATGAACGACCTGTTTGATGTCTCTGAAGAAGATATCGTACCCAGTGGAGTTGCTGAAGTCGCCAAGCTACAGTCCCAGGGTTACGCCTACATCAAACCCTGATAGTGGATTGAAATTCAAAACAGCACAGAAGGCCGCCATAATATGGCGGCCTTCTCGTTTGCCGTAACCGCTTTTTGTCAACCCCGAAACTCACCAAAAGTCGTCAATAACTCACTCGTACTTTCAGTATTGCCAAACGTCGGGATTGGTAATTAAAACCCTCTAATGATCACATGAGAATTTAGTTTCATTTCAACTTTGCTCACATTGCAAGCAACTATAATTCCAATCGCAATTCTTCTGGTTCATCACCCAGTTCAAATTTGAACATGCAATGATTTACGCGAACGATTATCAGGATTGTCCCTATTGGTGGGAAGCAGCGCCAAGACAACAGTTGCCGTCTGTAGCCGAATCAGATTTACCGAAAATGGTCGATGTCCTGATTATCGGTTCTGGATACACTGGACTGAATGCCGCTCTACAGACTGCGCGCGCCGGACGATCAACACTGGTTCTGGAAAAGGATCTGGTTGGACACGGATGCAGCAGTCGCAATGGCGGACAGGCTGGTACAAGCTTCAAGCCGAGTATATCCAAGCTTGAAAAAAAATTCGGTCGCGATTCCGCAATCAGAATGTTGCGCGAAGGACACCGCGCTCTTCAGTACCTGAAAGATCTGATTCAATCTGAAAACTTGGACTGTGATTTTGAACAAAGCGGAAGACTGATCGGCATCCACAGAAAGCGTTCTTATGAGAGACTCGCACGGGAATACCAGTCCATTCCGAACGAAGTCAAGCACGAGTTTCACATGGTTCCAAAAACCGAAATTCGACAGGAAATCGGTTCGGATTTCTTTTTTGGTGGCTGTGTATTACCCTCACATGGTTCGTTGCATCCTGGTAAATATCACTCCGAATTGCTGACCAGAGTTCTGCAGTCCGGGGCGACTGTCATCGACCGTTGTAACGTCACCCGGTTGGAGAAAATCTCCAGTGGATTCAGTGTCCACACGACTAGGGGAACATTCAACGCTGCTAATGTAGTCCTGGCAACGAACGGATATACACAAAGCCAGTTTCACTGGCACAATAAACGAATTCTGCCGATCGGAAGCTTTCAGATTGCAACCGAAGTCCTGCCGGAGTCAGTTACGTCGCAACTCAATCCTCGGGCACGTGTTATATCGGATACGCAATTGGTTGGAAATTATTTCCGCCTGTCGCCTGATCGCAAACGACAGATATTTGGTGGTCGTGTAACGTTCACCGAGGCAACTTCAGAATCTGGAACAGGGGTTCTTTATGAACAAATGATGAAAATCTATCCGCAACTGACAGGCACCAAAGTCTCCTATGCATGGGTTGGATTTGTCGCATACACGACAGACATCAGCCCCCATATCGGCGTGCACGACGGCGTGCATTACGCGATGGGCTACTGTGGGTCAGGCATTACGCTGTCCAGTTATTTTGGAATGAGAATCGGACAAAAAGTACTTGGAACCAAAGAAGGAGATACAGAACTGGATCGCCTGGAATTCCGGCCCTGGCCATCGATCTTCCAGAGGAAACCAGTAATGGCAGCAGCAACACAATTGACCAGACTGGCGGAGAATTTTATTTGACTCGGTGAGTGAAACCAACCCCCAATTTCTTTAATTTGTGAGCTTTTCGGACAGATTGGCTGTCACTGCATCAATTCCTGACTTTTTGATCTCGGAATTCAGAATCGCGCGATAGTTGATCGCAAAACTCACTCCCTGAAAAACAATGTCGTAAACCTTCCAACCGTCGCCATCCTCATTGGTCATGCGAAAATCGATTTTCACCGCATCGGATCCGGGATATTTAACGACCATGGGTACAATGGCACGTCCCTCGTTGTTGCCCGGTTTTGCGTCCTTGATTGTGATGCTTTCCAGATAGGTGTCAAGTTTGTCTCGATTGCTGACAATCGAGGTCACAAAGGTGCGAAGAAGAAACTGCGTCAGAATTCTGGTAAATTCACTCCGTTGCTGTTCAGATGCTTTTCTCCAATGCGCGGCGAGGATCAACTTGGAAAATTTTTCAACATGCAGTCGAGGAAGCAATTCCCGATTAACCGCATCGGTCGCAACAGATTTAAGTATTTCACTATCGCCCGACTTGGAAATAATTTCCTCGTATATGACGTGGATGGTTTCCGACACCGTAACCTTGGCGCCATCTATATTCGCTTCGGCGAATTTCACGGCCCCGGCAGTTACCAGCACTATGGCAACAGCAACAACATAGAAATTTTTCATATTCCTTTTCATAAAAACGGATTATATTCGTAGACCGAGGTTTGAATTGGGATAAGAAAAGCAATTTCAAAAAATGTATCAAAAATTTTTACAAATGCTTCACTTGGTGTATGAAATGCAGGCAACGGAGCAAGGCTTTACCTACAAGCAGATTGAAGACAAATTTGGCGTTTCCCGTCGAACTGCGGAGCGAATGGTGAAGGCCATCAGTGACTCATTTCTAGAGATTGAGCTGGCAACCAAACGTCCAAAACGATGGCGTCTCAAACGCATAATTCCAACCCCTAACCTCACTCTTGAACAGATTTCCGTACTGCAAGCTGCGTCGCGCATGTTCGAAGAAAACTCCATGCCTGCATATTCTCTGCAAACGGACAATCTGTTAAAAATGCTTCGTGCAAATATGGATTCAACGGCTCAACGGATAGTAGAACATGATTCAGAAATTCTCTATGAATCAGAGGGCTTTGTGGCAAGACCTGGTCCACGCGAGTACGTCGATACAGAACTCATAAGAGAATTGCGTCACGCCATCCTCGCCTGTCAAACTATCAGCATCAAGTACACTTCAAGCAAAGAATCGGAGCCCAGATTGCGTACGGTCCACCCCTATGGATTCCTGCACGGAGTACGTCAATATCTTGTAGCATTTAACCCGAATCCGATTTCCGGTGGGTTCCGCACCTATACAATGGCGAAAATCAGAAGTCTGGAAGTTCATGAACGACAGTTCTTTGAGCGCAAGGCAGATTTCAGTTTTCAAGACTTCCTCGGCACAAGTTTTGGTGTCTTTCAGGAAAAGCCCTATAACATCGTTTGGCGGTTCGATTCAGATATCGCCCAAGTCGCACAGGAGTGGAACTTTCATCGTTCTCAGAAAATTCGACGGATGCGGGACGGTCGACTGGAAGTCTCATTCAGAGCAGGTGGAATCGACGAAATGGCTGCGCATCTCATTACTTGGGGCGACAAAGTCGAAGTCGTGAGGCCAAAAAAACTGATCGATCGGCTGCGCGAAATCAGAGACTCCATCCGAGTACCGGACTGAATCTGGGTCAAAAAATTATGAATGGATTTGCTTTGACTCCCGTCTTCGGGAATGTAGTATCGGCTCCGTATACCCGTTAGGCGATTCCACTCCCTTGAATACCAAATCCAACGCCGCCTGGAATCCGACACTGGAGTCATAATCCGGCGCCATACTCCGATAATCTTCGACCCCCTCATTTTGTCGATCGACGATTTCTGCGACCCTCTTGAACGTATCAATCACCTGATCGCTCGTAACCAGACCGTGCTGAAGCCAGTTTGCAATCAACTGGCTGGATATTCTGAGCGTGGCTCTATCTTCCATAAGATTGATTTCATTCATGTCGGGAATTTTCGAGCAACCGATTCCCTCCTCCACCCAGTGAACCACATAACCCAGGATGCTTTGAGCGTTGTTTTCCAATTCATTTTCGATCACTTCCTGTGAGAGTTCCTCTCGTAATACCGGTTGCTCGAGAAGATCATCCAGCTTGACTCTTTCGCGAGATTGAATCGAGCGCTGAACCTCAAGCACATCCACTTCGTGATAGTGCAGTGCATGGAGTACAGCCAGAGTCGGTGAAGGAACCCACGCGGTGTTTGCACCCGATTCTGGATGCCCGCGTTTCGTGGTATACATCGCCTTCATCAGATCCGGCATCGTCCACATGCCTTTACCGATCTGACCGACGCTGTAAACGCCTGTATCGACACCCACCTCAACATTCCAATCTTCATAGGAATGAAGCCAATGCGCCTTTTTCATCTGGTCCTTTGTAATAGACGGCCCCAAGGTCATCATTGTGTGAATCTCGTCACCTGTGCGATCCAAGAAGCCGGTGTTGATAAAAATCACACGATTTCTGGCTTCCCGAATACATTCCTTAAGATTGATCGTTGTGCGTCGTTCTTCATCCATAATTCCGATCTTGAGTGTATTTCGCTTCAGTTTCAGACTATCCTCGACCCGGGCGAACAATTCGACGGTTGCTGCGACTTCTTCCGGTCCATGCAATTTGGGCTTGACTACATATACACTGCCACAGCGACTGTTTGGAAAAGCTTTCGCTCCTTCGCCTGTCAGATTGTGCTTCGCACATAGACTGATCACCATCGCATCCAGAAAACCTTCCGGAATCTGCTCACCCGATTTGGTTTTCACAGCGTCCGTATACATGTGGATGCCTACATGCCTGACCAGCATCATGCTTCGCGCCGAAACAGTTACCGACATACCATAGGGATTGGTAAACTCCATATCCCGATTGAGCGAGCGCTCAACAAGTTTACCGCCTTTCTCGAATTCTATCGTCAGAGTGCCCTTCATCAGACCGAGCCAATTTCTGTAGGCAACTGTCTTGTCTGCAGCGTCCACTGTCGAAACCGCATCCTCGAAATCCTGAATCGTGGTTACAGCAGCCTCCATGGCGACGTCATAAATGCCAGCTGGGTCATTTCGACCGATCGGTGAACTTCGATCAATCAGTAAACGGAAAAATAATCCATTGTTGTAGAGCAGTATCTCAGACGGGTCGTACATCAATCCGAAAAACCCAGCGAACTGACCAGCAGATTTTAGTGTGGTGAAACTGCCGTCCTTGAGTGTTACATTCAATTCGAGTGTTCGGTGTCCGGCGGGAGCGATAAAGTATTTTTTTGCATCGGCATGACTTCCGAATTGCAGCGGAACGACTTGATCCAGGAAATTGCGGGTCCACTGAATAACCCTGTCACCGCGCTCCGGATCATAATTCGCAGGGGGATCGCCGGGCTCAGAATCAGGTTCAGCGACACCGGATGTATACAATGCGTCGTACAGACTACCCCATCGGGCATTCGCCGCATTCAGTGCATAGCGGGCATTGTCAACAGGCACGACGAGCTGTGGTGCGCTGACATCGGAGATTTCCCGATCGACATCCTCAACCTCAACCTTGAACGGCTGACCCTCGTCGACCAGATAACCGATTTGCGAAAGGAATTCTCGATTTTCCTCTACCGTATAGTCTTTGGCATGATCCGTAGAGTTCCAGTCGTCAATTTTCTTCTGGATCTCATCTCTCTTGTTGAGAAGATAACGATTCTTGTAACCGAGGTCCGAAACGAGTTTCTCAAGTGAGTTCCAGAAATACTCTGGTTCCACTCCAGTTCCCGGCGCGACTTCCTCGGCAACAAGGTTGTAGAGTCGCTCGCTGACTCTCAGACCACCACAGGTTACATATTGGTTGCTACTACCCGACATAACGCACGTATTTTACACTCCAATTTGAATTTTGCTAAGTCTATGAATTGTTATTCAGACACCCGTCAGAAGGTGGAGGTGGAATCAGTGGCTTCAAGCTTTTTTCACAATCGCCGGCTTTGGTTGTAGCCGATTTGCGTAAAGCAAGTGGTGTTTGATGGAAAGAAATTTTGCTCAATGCCCTCGCACATCGTTTTGTCAAAATACCGTTGTTCCCTGTATGACAGAGTCAATCAATATGAACTGCATCATGATTGAGAATCGTATGATAGAGGACGAAGGCGACTGTTATTCGCGCCCGGTATCGACAGGCATAACAAGTTACAGTTGTAACAAATAATGGTATTTTGCAAATTGGTTGACATCGAATTGAAAATAGCAAATATTTTCCAACATGAACCAGTCGTTATTCTTGCGCTATTTGAGTATGCGCAGAGCTAAAGAGAGTCAGCCTCAACGAAAATATGCCTCGGATTGACACTGAATACGACGCAATCGAAGACAATTGAATCGATCAGATGGCGAGATTGGCAGAACCTGTCGGATTCTCAAACCACCAAACCGATATCGTCCGTCCCCTATGACCAACTTCTAAAAGACGATATAACTTCTAATCCGTTCGGCTCAAAACTGAAAGCCAAGCAGAAATCCCAGAAATCCCAAAAACAAGATTCTTCCAGTAAATTGACGAAATTGGGACGTACTATCTTTAAAACTAGGTACATAATACCCATCAATTGACACGACCCAAGGTATGTTCTCATGAATCTACTGATTACCGGACTGACTCTGTTTGTAGCCTTGCATCTGATTCCCAGTGTTCCGCCGTTACGTGCTGCACTTGTTTCAAGTCTCGGTGAATCGAAGTATCGAGCGATTTTCGCAGCTGTTTCATTCGTAGGCCTGGGGCTTATCATTTGGGGATTTTCCAAAGCTGAATTTCAACCTGTCTACCAGCCTTTTACTTGGGGACGTTCACTTGCGTTTGGATTGGTACCCGTCGCACTGATTCTGTTCGCAGCAGCAAACATGCCAACGCACATCCGGGCATTTGTACGTCACCCTATGCTAGCAGGATTATTTATGTGGGCGATCGCACACCTTGCAGCAAACGGAGATTTGAGGTCGATTCTACTGTTTGGGGCGTTAGGCGCTTATTCTGTAGTTGCAACAGCTAGCGTTATCATGCGAGGCAAGCAGTCTTCCCAAGTCAAGGCTCCCCGATGGACGATGGACATCGTGGCAATCGTATCCGGGTCTGTTGCCGCTGGGTTGCTCGCGATTTTTCACGGTGTATTGTTCGGAATGCCGCTGATGTAGATTCGATCACGAGATCTTTACTTCCAAAAGAACACGCGGGCACCCGCGTTGATGAGGATGGTTGGATTATTGTGAACGTCTTTCCAGAAAGGGTGTCGGTTCGACGAAAGGATAGCGTGCTTTGGCTTTGGTTCCGACTGCGCTTGCGTTTCTCACAAATCGCTGATCGTCATCGAACCTTACACAATAAGCCCAACTTGGCTCTCCATCAGTTGCTTTCTGTATGATTTGTCTTTGTCTTTGGCTGTCCAGACATGACTGGTGAATGAATTCCGGATTCCAGTTCTCCATCAACTCATCGTGCATACGTGCGGCATCCTGCGCATAATCGGGATGATCAATCAAATTCTCGATCTCATTTGGATCGCTCGAAAGATCGAAAAGCATGGAAGGATGTCCATGTGTATATATGAGTTTCAGATCGTCTCTTCGAACCATTCGGCATGGTGCGTTGACACCTTCGCCCGTATATTCGGATACAACCCTGTTGTCCCAATCGGCTCGACCCGACATAATTGAAAGCAGACTGTGACCATCCCAGAACTGCCTCTCGGCGGTAACACTTCCAGCGCCGCCGATCTCAACAAAAGTCGGAAGCAGATCGACCAGTGAAACCAGTTCAGAAACCTCGCCGCGCGTCTGCACGCCAGGCATACTGATGATCAGGGGAACTGCAGCTGACCACTCAAAAAACGCCTGTTTGAACCACATTCCACGCTCGCCGAGCATTTCACCGTGATCAGAAGTGAATACAACCACAGTCTCGGAATCAAGTTTGAGCGCTTCAAGCGTGTCTAGAATTCGTCCGACCTTGTCGTCGATGTACGAGCACATCCCAAAATAGGCATGACGCGCCGTCTTGATATGCTCATCAGTTACATCGTGCAGGTCACCACCATGCGCATAGTAAAGCCACCGGCTCATTTGATCCATGTCTTCCAGACTGATCTCCGGAACAGTTGGCATAGGCACCTCGTCGTGAGAATAAAGATCCCAATGGTGCTGGAGTGTCACGTACGGTGAATGCGGGTGGGTAAAGGATATCCATAGCAGAAAAGGGTTGTCGCTGTTATACCTGGCCAGATCGTAAAGCTTCTGTATACCTGCAAATTCCACTTCCTCGTCATAGTCAATCTGAAGGCTGCGGGTGCAGATTCCAGCGTCTACCACAGCGCGCATGTTGATGCCAGTCGGGCGGTATCGCTCGCCGACAATCCAGTCCGGCGTCCAAGCAAAATTGGAAGGATAAATGTCTGTCGTTATCCGTTCATTGAATCCGTGCAACTGATCCGGGCCTATGAAATGCATCTTGCCCGCCATCACTGTGTGGTAATTCAGTTGGCGTAACCAATGCGCTATCGTCGGAATTGACGCAGACATCTCTGTCGCATTGTCCCAGACATTGATTGCGTTCGCATAACGACCAGCCAGCATTGATGCTCGTGAGGGAACGCATAGCGGGAAATTACAATATGCATTCTGAAAGACAGTTCCGTTTTCAGCCAATCGATCAATATTGGGGGTCTTGACGAGTGGATGACCGTATGCGGACAGTGCTTTCGCACTCATCTGATCAGCTTGAATGACGACAATGTTTGGCTTTTTCATATCGACAGTTCAGATTGAATTTCGTTCGCCTTGGATGAGTCGAAGTGAAGTGCGAAGCATCTGCTGCTCCGCACTTTCAATTTCGTGCTCACTTGATGGTCATACCCAGTTTTTCCGTCAGGGTCTTGAAAGCCAGATATTGTTTCTCAACAAATATCTTCGTTTCAGCTGGAGGCTGAACATACGGTATTGAGCCAAGGCTCTTGGTCAGCTTCAACCATGCTTTATCCTCGGAAACCTTATCGAGTACCCCAACCCATTTGGTAACTACTTCATCCGGTAGCCCGGGCGGTCCCCAAAGACCACTCCATCCAACCACTGTTTGAAGTTCTGGATAACCCGCTTCACTCACCGTCGGCACATCCTTGATCGAAAGAACTCTTTTCGGTGTTGTTACGGCGAGTGCTTTGAGTTTCCCCGCCTGAATATTGCTTATCACACCCGACAGGTTTTGAAACAGCATATCAACGTGCCCACCGACTACGGCAGCGGCTGCTTTACCGCCACCTTTGTACGGTACATGTTTCATTGCATCAGCACCCATACCGAATTGATCCAATGTCATTACCATCGCAACATGAAGGAGTGTTCCTACACCGGCAGAGGAATAACTAAGATCGGCACCACCTTGAATCGCCGCTTTGACATCATCAAGAGAGTTGTATGGGGAGTCCGCCGATACTGCGAGAACGAACGGATTCAGTTCAAGCAATCCGATAAAAGTGAACTCATCCCACGCGTACGGGATTGTTCTATTGATTGCGGGCACAGCCGCCTGTGAACCTACTCGAGCGAGCAGCATGGTGTAGCCGTCTGGTTTTCCCTTGGCAACTGTCGTAGATCCCGATACACCAGCTGCACCGGTTCGATTCACCACAAGAATCCCGTTTCCAAGATATCCCGGAGCGGTAGCGGACAGGGTCCGAGCTGCCAGGTCGGCCGCTCCACCTGGTCCGTACGGCGAAACAAGTGTCACGGGTTTTGTTGGATACTCGGCTACGGCAATTCCGGAAGCGGCTAACGTCGCCACACCAATCAGTATTAACACAGCCTTGCGAATCATATTGCGCATAACTTATTCCTCCACAATGATTATCGCTAGTAATTTAATCTTGACATCTGATGTCATACGGATTTAGTATAATTTAATTACTTACAGAAAGTAAATATAGAAGTATGCAATCCATTTCGAATTTTCGGCACCATCAATCCGAGCGAAATACAAAACGGGTATTGTCAGAGATTGTTCTCCGCGGACCTTTGCCGAGAACAGAAATTGCGCAGCGGGTCGGTATCACTCAAGCATCGGTTTCCAGAATCACCCGTTATCTTCTTGACGTAGGCCTGATTCAGGAAACTGGTCAATTTCTTGATGACCCGAAACCTGGTCGAAGACGGGTCGGAATCGAGATTTGCCCCGACAGCGGTTACTTTGCGGGTATCGCAATCAATGCCTTTCGGCAGGATGTCGCTATATCCAATATGGCGAACGAAACCATCGCTAAAAGAAGTATTCAATTTTCTGAACTGGAAAACGCTGTAAATGTTCTGGATACTTGTGCGCAAGCACTGGTTCAACTAATTGAGGAGT
This sequence comes from Arenicellales bacterium, assembly GCA_951813075.1. Classification (GTDB taxonomy): domain Bacteria; phylum Pseudomonadota; class Gammaproteobacteria; order Arenicellales; family JAJDZL01; genus JAJDZL01. Next base: position 1,989,687 of record OX638343.1, read on the forward strand.
CAGCCGTCGACCGTAGTCAGCTTGTCAGTTGCGGTGTATCGATATCCGGCGCGGTTGATCCCAGGCAAGGACGACTGCGAGATTCACCAACACTTGGATGGAAAGATGTCGATCTGAGAGCATCACTAGAGTCAACTCTCAACCTACCGGTTGTCATCGAAAGCATACCGAATGCGAAAAATTTTGCAGCGCGTTGCTTTGGTCCTGCCAAGCACATCAACAATGTGGTACTGTTCAATTGCTCTCTCGCGATTGGCTCCAGCGTAATTGCCGATGGAACCCTGCTTCGCGGTTCCGACTCTAATGTGGGACTGATCGAATCACTGCTAATTCCGGATGGCGACTCAACTGGTAGTTTAGCGCCGCTGGATTCAATCGCCGGGGGATATGGAATCATCGGTGACTCCGCGTCATCTGGCTCGCTAGCACAATTCAGAATGGCGCAAAATTTGATGGATGTAATCAGACGTGATTCAAATCAAATTACCGGGACAATTCGATCGTTGGAAGAAGCAGGTCGTGGGCTGGCCTACGCGATAATGGCTGCCAACTCATTTCTGCATCCACAAATGATTCTCCTGTCAGGCCCATTGACCGAGAGTTCAATCTACCGAAACGCAATTTGTGAAGAGACTGCGAAATTGGTTGATCAGCAATTCGCCGATTCAAAATTGAATTTTTTTGCAATATCGAGCCACGAGGCCGCACATTCGCTAGCTATCCATCACTACCTGTACGAAATTGGAGACCTAGCGAATATTCCGAAAGTAAGCGAGAGGGCTGTCGCTTGAGAGAGTCCAGATTTCTTGGGGTGGCAGTCGTCGCAACAGGTGCGCTTACACTCGCCGTCCTTATCCCTACAGGAATTGTCTCACCATCCGATGTGCCCGCACTGGCATTGGCACCGGAATTCTGGCCATTCGTCATTGCTTCGGTATTTACACTGATGGGTATCTTTATGACGATCGCGCCAGGCGCGACTGATCAGGAAACGTTGACAGAACTTCGATTGATTCCGAAACGAATCGTGCGCTTGACAGGGTTCCTCGCAGTGCTTTTCGGTTACTATTTCGTCGTTCCTTATCTCGGTATGGTTGTTCCCGCAATTGCCGTCATTTTCGGATTGTGCTGGTTTACCGGTGAAAGACGGTGGATGTTACTGGTATTGATTTCACTGCTGGTCCCGATCGTGCTCACCTTGTTTTTCCTATTTGTCGCGAACATTCCAATACCTTTAGGCATTTTCGAGTTTATATATGGCTGATACCGAACAATGTTTGAACAGATCGCAGAAGCTGCATCGTTATTTTTCACCCTTCAGAATGTACTGATCATCCTGCTTGGAGTGCTGATCGGGGCAGTGGTCGGGGCGATACCCGGCATGACCACTCCGATGGGTGTGGCACTTGCTCTTCCGTTTACCTTCACACTCGAACCAGTAACTGGAATCCTGCTTCTACTCGGCATCTACAAGGGTGGTCTATACGGTGGGTCAATAACAGCAATTTTGATCAAGGCACCGGGAACGCCTGCTGCGTCCTGTACCGTTCTCGACGGCTATCCGCTGACTCAAAAAGGTGAGGCACGAAAGGCACTGGACATGGCCCTGTATGCGTCCTGCTTTGCCGATTTCATTTCCAATATCTCGTTGATTCTACTGGCCGGTGTGCTGGCCGGTTTCGCGTTGAAATTCGGTCCACCAGAATTTTTTACTCTGATCCTGTTCTCCCTGACAATCATCGCCGGCGTATCGGGGGACAATCTGATCAAGGGAATCGTCTCTGCGTGCCTGGGGCTCATGTTCGCGGTGATCGGGCTCGACATGGTCTACGGAACCAACCGTTTCCTATTTGGAAACTGGAACCTGATGGGTGGCCTGGCATTCATACCGGTTCTGATCGGGTTGTTCGCGCTACCGGAAATTATTCATTTCTACGCTCGAAAAGCGTCCGAACAGTTCAAACCCGCCAAAATGTCGGGCATCGGCGCAACCTTCGCCGATTTTAAACGCTGTTTCAAGAGTATTTTGCGCGGAAGTCTGATTGGTGTGGTTCTAGGGGCGATTCCGGGAATTGGTGGTGCGCCTTCCGCTTTCCTGTCCTATAGCGAAGCGCGCAGAACATCCAAGAATCAGGAAAATTTCGGCAAGGGTGAACTTGAAGGTGTTGCTGCTGCCGAAGCCGGAAACAACGGTGTTGCCGGCGCAACCATGATCCCGTTATTGGCGCTTGGTGTGCCCGGTGATGTCATTACGGCTGTCATACTCGGTGCGTTCATGATCCATGGATTGAGACCCGGACCTTTGCTCTTTGTGGAAAACCTGCCTTTGATATATGCGTTATTTATCGGCATTATGCTGAGCAGCGCGTATTTGTTTATTGTGGGTAAGTTCACGATTCGCTCGATCAGTCGCATTTCGGAAGTTCCCAACACGATTCTCTATCCGATCGTTCTGGTCTTCTGCCTTTTCGGTTCATTCGCGATCAACAACAATCTGTTTGACGTACTGGTCATGCTGCTGATGGGTTGCGTGGGCTATCTGATGTTGCTGTTTAAGTTTCCGGCACCGCCTTTTCTTATCGCGTTTATTCTGGGGCCGCTTCTTGAAGACAATTTCAGGCAATCACTTATCCTCTCGGACGGCAGTCTGGCAATACTAATTCGCAGTCCGATTTGTTGGTTTTTTTGGGTACTTACAATTCTGTCCGTTGTGTTCCTGGTCAAGAGCAGATTCAAACGGAATATTCCTTTGGGTTGAACCCCTTCGTTAGGTGACGATGTCTGTACAATCGATCGGCAACCGAAAGTTTTCGTTCGCTGTCATTGCCGATACTCACCTCAATGATGAAGAGCTCGGTACCAATTCACCGTTTGACGTGAATCGGTGGGCGAACCGCAGACTGCGATATGTAATTGACGATCTCAATACTCGGGAACTCGCTCATGTCATTCACTTGGGCGATATAGTTCATCCGGTTCCGTCCAACGGACATCTTTATGTCGATGCGGCAAAACGTTTCCATGAACAGATCTCCCGTCTGAAACATCCCATTCACCTGATTCCAGGAAACCACGATGTAGGAGACAAGCGAATGGCTTGGAGTCCTGCAGGAGGGATCCGAGAGAACTACCTTGAAATTTACTCACAACATTTTGGACCCGACCGATTCAGTTTCGAGTATCAGGGCATCGCGTTTGTCGGGATCAATGCGCAATTGCTTGGCTCTGCGCTGGAAAGTGAAACGAATCACAGAGAATGGCTTCAAAAAACGCTAACAAGGAATTCCAACAAACGAGTGTTTCTCTTCAGCCACTATCCTCCCTTTTTATGCCATCCAGATGAAGATGAACACTATGACAACCTAGGCTATCAGGGACGAGAAGAAATTCTGAATATTCTGGGAGAATTTCCGGTCGAGGCGCTATTTACGGGACATGTCCACCACTTTTGGTACAACAACTATAACAATTGCGATTGTTATCTATTGCCGTCGACAGCATTTACCCGCCAGGACTACAGTGAGATGTTCCGGGTCGCCCCAAATGACGATGCATTTGGCAGAGACGACAGGGATAAACTTGGTTATCTGATTGTTCACGTGCACGAAACCGGACATACCTTTGACATGGTAAGATGTCACGGGCGACAGACCGGTTTGGAGTCATCAGTCTCGGTAAGTGGCTGTCGAATTGATCCCATCAATCCTGCGACCAACCGATTTCCAGTGTTGGGATTTGACTTGCGGCATGACTGGTTCGAACATGTTCAGATTCCTCCGTCCGGCGGTTTGGACGAGTTCGACCGCAAAGTGGTTCGTAATGATTATCCGCTGTTGGCACTGTGGGAGATGGGTGTACGAAATTTGAGGATTCCATTGACAGACCTGGTTGACAGCGACCGCAGAAAGCGATTGATTGAACTGGCAAGACTCGGGTTCAAATTCACGCTATTTTCCTACCTACCGTCGGAAGAACAAGTATCCGAACTGGTGCTGCAAAACACAGAACTGATTGAATGCTGGGAAATTGCTGGAAGAATGAAGGAGACTTCCAAGTTTTGCAATACGCTCAGGAAAATGACAAATGACAATGCCCGACAGATCAGAGTCTATTTCTCTCCTTTGAAGAACAAAGAAGACATTATCCGAACTGGACAAGTCTACTACCACGTCATAAACCATGGCTTCACGAGTTCAGATTTTAAGGGTGATATTCACACGCGCTACAACGAGCTGACATCTCTTGACGGGTTTGATGGCATCGTACTAAGGTGCGGAATCGATGATTCAGTCGAATCCACTATAAAGTTGGCGGTGGATATTCAGCAAACTGTCGGATTAAAAACCTCAGTTCATCTGCGCATGACCGACGACAGTCCGGCGGCTTTTCGAGACAGTGAAATGCTTTTGTGCAACCGAATGGCTGAAAGCATGATTTATGCATGGCACCTCGGCGTAGATAGAATTTTCAGCGATACCTTTTCAGATAATGATCGCGGCTACTTCCCGCGAATAGGATTTGTAGACAGGGAATTCAATCCTCGATCAGGTGCGACGCTGGCCAGAGTTATTCATTCGCTGATGTCGAAGCTAGGACGGGTAGTGAGCGCGACCGCTGAGCAAACTGACAATGGACTTTTGCGTCTCGTTTCTCAAAATGAATTTGGTGAGTTGACTCTGATCATTTGCAGACAGGCGGCGAGTCAGTATTCGAATGAAATATTGGAGCAGCTTGTCGAGAAAGGCGGATTTTGGGTCAACTGGGAAACCGAGCTACTAGATGAGCGTCCTCCCAAATTCAGTGGCTTCCCGGTGGTTTACGCGAAATTCTCCTAACTCACCATTTTCGCTTTCTAATGCGTCTGGTTGCGTCCTCGGTTCCGTCGTGGAAAGAACCAAACCATCGATCCCATGGCATTTCTACCGTACCATAATTGCATTTGTAGTGTTTATGATGCAACTGATGAAAATACACACCCAGTTCTAATCGTTTCTTGCCACCGACTTTCAAAGCTTCGAATCCGCAATGCGACACTGCGGGATTGAGACCCTGAAAAAACGCATGGAAGAGCATATGAATTGGGTGTGATGCAATCACAAAATGAATCGCGACACTTGAAAAATACAGAATATGCTCAATGGGATGCATGGAAATGCCGGACCAGGGGCCGATATTTACGTTCCTGTGATGCAATGAGTGTGCCAACCTGTATAAAGGCGGCCAATGCAGGAGACGATGAATAAAGTAGAAGTGCAGGGAAGACCACATCGGAACCAGGAGAAAAATGAGCACGAACCAAACCGGATTGCCCGCCAAAGTCAATGCTGGCACAAATCCGTTTGCACTTGCCCAATAATAGATTACTTCATACGCGGTCCATATAGCGACGCCACTCACCAGAGTCCAGAACATGTTGTCCAAGACCTGGTTGCCAAAATCATGTATCTTGCTGTTCGCGTCCTGCCCCCTCTTCTCAAACTTCAGATCTGTTTTCTGTTTTTTCAGTATATAGAAGTAGTAGTGAAGGCCGCCTGCAACAAGGGACATCAGAAAAATATTGCGTAACCAGATCTGCGCAATCCAACCGAAAGCGAACTCTTTCATCGTCTCTTCAGGTGGTTGGAAATAAAAATAGACGATCAGGGTAATTGAAAGAGTGATGCAATAAAGACCGACCGGCTTCCAGATCGCACCTAGCCAGCGCAGTGTACCTGCCAGGTTTGGCGGCCAGTCGTACAATGGATTACATTGAACGGGCAGATCAGGAACATAGTTCCAAAGCTTATTATTGGCTATTGATGAATTTTGGTTGTTCACGATTTTTACTCTGTGTAAATTTTCGACAATGCCGCAACTGAAGTACGGTGAGAACTCAAAGGGTCACCATTGTTTCATGACATGTATAGGCGAAATTTGTTTACTACTGCTCCTCGATAAATCCATCTCTCGTTGTGAATGATTGTATTCGACCTCACGTATTTGAATAAAACAACAATTCGCGACAGGTTGTAATTCTATCTTCGTCAGTATTCTTTTTCAAAACCCACACACAATTTTACTCAATACGACCATAGAGTTCCTCAAACGGTTTTAGATGAATCGTACAATTGTCAGGGTTTTCTGGAGCGACAGGTTACCGGCAAAGTTGAGTAATCACAAAACAGAACCGGGCAGATTATCCAGAATCGACAAATTTCCAACCTGAACTATGCGTACGTCATCAATCCCAAAGAATTCCTACTGGTAGAGCAAACATATTTTTTTCGAATGCTATACACATGTCACCGCAGTATAAAATTGCACCTGCTACAAATCTTTTGTCGGCGATCGTCTGTAATTTCCTCAGCCCTGTAAAATCCCTACGTCGTACCGTTCGGGATGCTTTAACTTCCACACCCAGAATCTTACGACCGTTGACTTCCATGACAATGTCGACTTCTTTCTGATCCTTGTCTCGATAGTGATGGAACGATATGCTGTCATCTTGCCAACTTGCCTGTCTTACCAATTCGAGGTAAACGAAATTCTCCAGCATCTGTCCGAACAATTTTCGGTCAGATTCAAGAGCCGCTGAGTTTAGGGACAGCAATGAACAAGCAAGTCCAGAATCGCCGATGTGGAGTTTCGGGGTTTTCACAAGTCTTTTCATTTGGGAACGATGAATTGGTCGGAGTTCGTCAAGCAGATAGACCTTTTTCAATAGCGTGACGTAGTCCCTCATTGTCGGCCAACTGACATTCAGTGAGTGTGCAATACGTTGAATATTGAATAACTGAGCATTCTGTTGCGACGCTATCAACAGAGTGTCCGGTAAGATGTCCATCATTCGAACACGAGTTAAGTCGAGAATGTCCCGTTGACAAATCAAATCGATGTAATTTCGATACCATCTTTTTCGACTCGTGAAACTTGACAACTCCAGTGCTTCTGGAAACCCACCAGTTACGATACGTTCCGACAAAGAATCGTAGTCAAAAGCATACTGCTTCGTTTCGAAATTTCTAGTAAGTAACAGGTCGAAAATGCTCTGTTCCAAGTCAAACTTTGTACCAATCTCGAATTTTCCCTGTACGATCTCCTTTTGTGACAAAGGATGCAGTCTGAGCAGTGCCATACGCCCCGCTAGAGATTCAGAAACTTTTGGGGAACTCATGACATGCGTTGAACCAGTTAAAAGAAATCGACCAGCCCGACGATCCCTGTCAACCTCTGCTTTGATCTCCAGAAATAAATCGGGTACCCTTTGCACCTCGTCCAAGATGACTTTGTCAGGTAGATTCTTTACAAAACCAGTCGGATCATTCCATGCTGCAATTCTAGTTGACGCGTCATCCATCGTATAGTAGTGGTAACCCGTTTTTGTCGTTGGTAGTCTGCTTCGTTTAGATTCTTTAGTCGGCTCTTTTTTTTCAGCAACGTGAACCTCTATATCAGAATTCGACTGTATCATCTTCGATAGGGTGGTTTTTCCGCTCTGCCTAGGTCCTTGGATGAAGACTACAGGAGATTCAGAAAGCATTATTTTCAGTGACTCCAGTTGACCTCTGGGATAGTATTGTTCCTGAGTCATAAGTACTTCTGCCACAGATTGAATGATCGTCCGATTCTAGAATTTCTGTCGTCTATTTCAAGATAAAACATCGTCCAATTCTAATTAGTTGAATCGTCCGATTCTAGATAAGTATTGATGAGTAATCGAAATTCTATATGACTTACGCCCAAAACTTTCTTCGCAAGTGCTTATGTGGTATTAACTCCAGTAGTTTAAGTGATGAAACAGATAAAATTCATTTCCCATCAAATTCAGAATTTGTCGACGTTCGATTAATTCCAAGTTATTTACTTGCAATGGTAACTGTGGACATATCGCGCACATTGAAGATCTCATGCTCTTCGTTGCAAAAATAATCAAATATCAATTTAAAAGGTTATAAAACATGTACGAAAGTTTGAATTCTTTTGATTGGTGCCTACCAAGCGACAAGTGAATGCATCTTCACCAAAATCTCAGCACACAACGATTAAAATTGCTCAGCATACGAAAGAAACCGTCAGTGCTTTTGCCCGCTATCAGGGTATCCGATAGACCGTGGTATTTCTGCCAGAATCAGCCGCTTGGTTCACCCAAGTATGGCCGCAGTATAATTTTGTGTTTTTTGGATTGAATCAGAATCGAGCATAGTTCGTCCCTGCTGTAAGTCCGAACCACTTGAATGGGGCAATTCACCATAGCCACCTCCCCGACTCAGGAAGACTTCCCGTCGCAAGGCCGCGGTTACCTAACCTGTAAACTCCACAAAGGGTTATCAGTATGATGTCCAAATTTCGCGATCTTCAGTTCGAGCTTCGCAGGGACATCTTGTCCGCCAAGACAGTTCCCGCGTTGTCGGCTGGATTTACGTCCGGCCTCGGGCTTCTCGTCGCCCAGGTGGCTTTCGGAAGTTTCATCTTCTCCGGTGCCTTGGCACCTTACTCGTCCCAGGGTATCGGCCTGATACTGTTCGGCAACTTCGCAGCCTGCCTGCTTATAGCACTGATCGGCGGTTATCGCGGTGCAATTGCAGGACTGTCTCCAGCGCTGGTGATCATCATGGCCACGATCACAACCACGACGAATGCGCAGGGCGACGCGCTGTTCGTCACTGCAGCCACTGCGCTCATTATCAGCGCGCTATTCACCGGTGTGTGCTGTCTCATGATCGGGCAATTCAAACTCGCCAACCTGATGCGATTCATTCCATATCCTGTTGCCGCCGGATTCGTGTCCGGTATCGGGGCTACCGTTTGTCTCGCTGCAATGTCTATGATGGTAACCGGTTCAGAGCGGCAGGCACAACTGACATTTCTGGACCCGGCCGTGCTTTGGACATGGCTCCCGGGCGCGGCTTATGGGATTGCACTTTACCTTGCGATGAAGCGCTGGGGCAATGTGCTGATCCTGCCGGTGAGCGTGGTAGCCACCATCGTTGCATACCATCTCGCCCTCAACGTCCTGGGCATATCTGGCGATGAGGCGAGAGTACTTGGCCTCTTGCTCACAAGTACAGCGGATGGAAATCTATGGCCGGCGCTGCTCCCCGCTGATCTGGCACACGTAGAATGGACAGCGGTAGCTGGTCAAGGACTTCATATGCTGTCGCTGATACTGATCGCTTTCATCTGCGTCGTCATGAACATCGCCGGACTTGAATTGGCAGTGAATCAGGAGTTGGACTGGAATCGCGAGTTCAAAGCGACCGGTTTTGCCAGCGTGGTTGCCGGCGTGGGTGGTGGAACGGTGGCTACCCTGGTAGTACCTGCCTCCATGCGCAGCAAGCTCTTCGGAGCCACCACCCGGTTGACCGGTGTAGTCGCGTCTATCGTGATCGGAGTGGCATTGTTGATCGGTGACGGGATGCTGGAGTTCATTCCGACGGTGCTCGTCGGCGGAATTCTGGTGTTTGCCGGTCTCGGCATGTTGGATGAAGGACTTGTAAGAAGCCACAAACGCCTGCCTAGGGCGGAATTCGGCATTATCTTGGTCATTTTCATCGTCATTATCTTTTTCGGCCTGTTGGAAGGTCTCGGTGTTGGAATGCTGGCCACCCTCGTATTTTTTGCAGTTCGCCTCAGTCGCGTAGATTCGATAGAGTCCCGGTTCACCGTTCGTGAACGTCGCAGCCACAAAGCCCGTCCCATACCGGACCGGGCGATCCTTTTGGAGGAAGGCTGGCGCGTGCAGGCCTACCGGTTGCGAGGCTACATCTTTTTCGGCAGTGCTGGACCTCTCACCGAACACCTCAGAAAAACCCTGAAGGGTCCTTCGCTTCCCATCTGCCTGATGTTGGACTTTACCGCCGTCTCCGGCTTGGATTTCTCAGCGATGAACGCGCTTTCCCGATTCATACAAACGGCGAACGAGGCCGGGGTGAAGATTGTGTTGAACGCGGTCTCACAACAGTTCAAGTTGGGACTGGAGCGCAATCTTCCTGCCTCTGTTTTCGCCAAGCTGACGCTCGAGACGAATGAAGATCGTGCTCTTGAACAATGTGAGGAGTTCGTCATCAATGCGTGGAGAACGAACGTGACCGCCTCAGATTACAGGCGTGCAGCATTGCTGGATGACGTTGCCGATGACCTCGAACACTATCTGGAGCGCCAGATTCAATTCGAAGATCTGATGGACGAACTTCGCGACTGGCTCACGCTGCGCGAATACTCCGCCGATGACACCATAGCCAGTGCGGATATTTCGCAAGAAGGACTGCAATTGCTTGTTTCCGGTCGGGCGTCAATCTACGATGATTCCGGCGCGTGTCTCTATCAATTCAGTCCGGGGGACGTAATCTGGTTTGCGGCAACTTCGGACGCTCAGACGACGTTGGTTGTTGCAGACGAGGTGTGCCGCACGATGTTATTATCGCCGGACGCGCAACGCCTGCTGGAGGAGATTGAAGAACAGCTGATCATCAAGCTTTATCGCTATCTGCTCACTAATGTTTTCAAGCCGGGCGAGTCGCAGAAAGGAGCAAATCTGAGCGAATAATCAAGACAAGATACTAAAAGCTGATAAGAATGACCAAGCCATTGTTGCCCAACTATTGAGTGTTGATCACAGCGGTTGCGCACGGACAGAAGCCCGAAATTGAGACGGACAAACTGCTGAATGATGCCATCAACGCATCGCCGCGGTCGAAGCGCAGATACTTGCGTACCGTTTTGCGGTCAACACCAGATCATCTCGCAATTTTTAAGATGTTCAGCCCTTCGTCTTTAAGTTGGTGAATCATACAAAACTCCCTGTACATTTTCATGGATGGTGTCCTTTGGAATGAATCGTGAAGAATCCAAATCATAGGACAAAACTGGTTTTGCCCTTCCCACCGTTTTTTGGGCGCAAGGGCGGGCCTTTATCCTTGGGAAAATGGGAAATTTAAACCGCGTTCGACAAGAACAGGAAAAGTTGTCTACGCCGCATAATCCGCAGTGGCTCGAGGTATGGCAAGCCGAGCTATGTTCGTTCATCCAACCGTAACTAAAAACGCCACTTACTTTCGTGACAACAAACTTGGGTTTCAGTACGCCCGAACGCGCCAGGAGTTAAACGAGTGGACATAGACTGACACACAAAATGAAAACCGACATGAACAGGTTTAACCGCTGTTCTAACCACGAAGTCTCAGTAGGGAAGTGTATGCGCTGAAAAGTACGGATTGTGTTAAAAGATATATTGTATAAATACAATAAACGTTGCGACTGGCGCAGCTGATAAGCACAAAAAACAGCGCGGGAGTGTTACTATGATTCCCTACCACTACATCACGAATTCCTGGTATGTGGCCGGCTTCTCTGATGAATTTGAAACGAATCAGTTGAAAGGGCACAAAATTTGCGACAAACCCATCGTTACCTGGCGGACAAGCGATGGAAATGTGGTTGGATTTGACAACCGATGCATGCACAAACGCATGCCTTTGTCCGAAGGCAGAATATTGTCCGATGGGACGCTTGAGTGCGCATATCACGGACTTTGTTACAATTCTACCGGTCGATGTGTTGCGGTTCCCTCCCACCCCAATGGTAATATTCCATCTCAACTGCAACTGAAACCTTATCCAATAATTGAAAAGCAAGGTTTGGTTTGGATTTGGCCAGGCAACCCGGAAAAAGCAGGTGAAGCCAATCCACCCGAAACACCTGAAATTTCATCTGACATATGGGAGTCCATTCATTCAGACCCTATGGAAGTCAAAGCCAACTATTTACTGTTGATTGAAAATTTGATGGATATAACACATTTTTATCCATTGCACGACGGTAATATTGGTGACATCGACAATAGTAGAATCCCGATAAAACTTGTTGAGGGGGAAGAGAACGGTAATAAATTTGTCAAGACAATCCGGCTCGCCGAAAGTTATACACAGCCTCCTTTCCTGCAGGACTGGTTTGTCTATGACGTGGTAGATCGAGAGCACACCCACTGCATGGTCAGTCCGGGATTGACCCGGGTCGAAATGCGCGTGGCACCGTCTGGTAAATTGGATCAGACCGACATTCATCGCGGGTATACGTTATTTCATACCCACACACCGGTCGACGACAAGCACCACATTTGGCGTTGGTGCGTGAACTGCAAAGCTGGTCACATGTCGAAAGGCGATCCGAACGTATCCGCTGCGAGTCGAGTCGCTAAAATGTTTCCTGAAGTGGTCGCACAGGATTTGTGGGCACTGGAAAAACAGCAGGAAATGTTTGATTTTGAAGATGATGGGTATATGGAAGTATTCCTGAAGCCCGACAAGGCCCTGCGTAGGATTCGACAATTGTTTTCACGCGCACAGCAAGCGGAATTAGAAACCGTAGAGCTGCGCCAGAAGACAAAGGTGCCACTCAAATCTGTCAACTGATGGAATCTAGTTTCGTTTGTTGATCGGTTGTTAATCTCTACTACCGATTCTTCCAAACTCCGAGCGAGTTTTGATGCCTGCTGTAATGTCGTTATTTTCTCGTATCGCTGACTTCATCGATACCATCAATAGAAAAGTGGGGCATACAGTCGCTTGGCTGGCATTCTCCATGGCGATCGTTACCTTTTCGGTCGCTGCTTTGCGTTACGGATTCAGTTTAGGTTGGGTTTGGTTCCAGGAGACATACGTATGGATGCATGGAAGCATCATTATGCTGGCCATGGCTTATACACTGATGGCAGGCGGTCATGTCCGGGTTGACATTTTCTATCGCACGGCAAGCGTTCGATATCGTGCATTGGTTGATTTGCTGGGAACGATTTTACTGTTGCTCCCTACTTTATTTGTCGTAGCCAAGTACACGATTCCGTACGTCATACTATCCTGGTCGCGGTTGGAAGTCTCTCAGGAAGCCGGAGGAATGCCAGGTCTGTTCCTGTTTAAAACAACCATGCTCGCTTTTTTTACTCTGTTGTTTCTACAGGCTATCTCTATCATTATTCGAAGCAGTACAGCGTTAGTCACTGGTGAATATGTCGAGGAATCTGGAGAAGATTTCGAAGGAGGACAAGGTGGATAGCGGCCAGATACTTGCGATGGTTATGCTCGTATCGGTTTGCGGAGCGATGCTAGTCGGATATCAGGTTGCTTTCACACTTGCGGGTGTTGGCGTGTTATTTGCCTTGATCGGGCAGTCCATGGGTGTTTTTGACATGCTGTTTTTCAACGCCCTGCCTTCACGATTTTTCGGAGTGATGACCAACGAGCTCCTGGTCGCGGTTCCTTTGTTCGTTTACATGGGCGTAATGCTGGAGAAATCCAAAATCGCCGAAGAACTTTTGACGACGATGGGGCAATGTTTCGGGCAGTTGCGCGGCGGGCTCGGCATTTCTGTTACATTCGTCGGTATGCTGCTTGCTGCCACGACCGGTATCGTAGGTGCGACAGTTGTAACAATGGGCTTGCTTAGTCTGCCAACAATGCTGCGCGCAAACTATGACCCCAAACTCGCATGCGGAACGATTTGCGCCGCTGGAACTCTCGGTCAAATCATTCCTCCTTCAGTAGTATTGGTGTTGCTCGGCGACGTTCTGGCTGGAATGTACAGCGAAGCGCAACTTTCCATCGGAAATTTCCTGTTTGAACCATTCTCAGTTATTGATCTGTTTGCTGGTGCGGTTATACCAGGGCTGCTTCTTGTGGCGTTATATTTTGGTTGGCAAGTCATCATCGCCTTTTTTCGTCCTACGGCGTCACCTGCTTACTATGACGCAAGCATGAACCGAGGTCACCTGGCAGTTCAGATTGTCAAAGTCCTTATTCCTCCACTATTTCTCATCCTTGCCGTGCTTGGCTCGATTCTCGGGGGACTGGCAACACCGACAGAAGCTGCCTCATTCGGCGCAGTCGGCGCAATGTTACTGGCAGCAACCCGCAAGATGCTAAATTGGAAAATTCTCGGTGAGGTCGTTCGTTCGACAACCCGCATTTCGTGCATGGTTTTTGGCATTTTGATCGGCGCATCGTTGTTTTCGCTGACATTTCGCGGACTCGGTGGTGACGAAGTTGTTGAGCATTTTCTGCTTTCGTTGCCGGGTGGTACAGTAACGGCTTTGATCTTTGTGATGATCCTGATTTTTCTTTTAGGTTTCATTCTAGAATTCATTGAAATCGTTTTTATCGTCGTACCGATCTTTGCACCAGCGCTGCTCAAAACGGACATTAACCCAATTTGGCTTGGCATTATGATCGGTCTGAACCTTCAGACAAGTTTTATGACACCGCCGTTTGGCTGGGCGCTATTTTACTTGCGGGGTGTTGCACCCAAGAAAATCAAAACTGGTGATATTTATCGTGGCGTCACACCCTTCGTCGTACTACAACTAATCGCACTCTGCATTCTTGCCTATTTTCCACAACTTGCGACTTGGCTACCAAAACAACTTTTCGGTTAATTGGTGCACACAGCCGCCCTGGGAATAGTCACAGAACGATTCGGTTCTTGAAGAAAATTACACTTACACAGTTAATTCTGAGCAAGTACCAATATCAATTTCTTTCGTGTTTGGCGCACATCGCTTAATCTTGCATATTCGAAATATATAAGTTAAGATTGACGAATCAATTGAGAGCCACGCAGGGATTCACTGTATCTATTGTGATTCGCAAGTGGCACGACAATTGATATTCACACAGAGAAATAGGAGTAGAAAAATGAAGAGAAGAGAATTTATAACAAAGTCTGGAGCAGCTGCAGCGGGTGTGGCATCCGCAGCAATTGCGGCTCCAGCGATTTCACAAGATCGCATACAGTGGCGATTGATTACGACCTGGCCGAAAAATTTGCCGGGACTCGGGACGACAGCCCAATATTTTGCGGATCAAGTTACTGCGTGTTCAAACGGCCGTCTTGAAGTAAAGTTATTTGCTTCTGGTGAAGTCGTCCCAGCATTTGAATCGATTGATGCTGTAAGTGCAGGAACTGTTGAGATGGGCCACGGTGCCCCGTACTACTGGAAGGGTAAGGCAATCGCCTCGCAATTGGTGAGTAACTTTCCCTTTGGATTGACTGCACAAGAATACAACGCGTGGATTCAATTCGGTGGTGGTGCGCAGCTCTGTGACGAATTCTACCAAGATGCGCTTGGCTGTCGATTCCTCGTCTGTGGTAATACTGGTGTGCAGCATCCCGGATATTCGCGAAAAGAGGTGAATTCACTTGAGGATTTCAAAGGATTGAAAATGCGCATGCCTGGAATCGGCGGTGCGTCTATGGCAGCAATTGGTGCCACTGTGATCAATCTGCCTGGATCGGAAGTTGCACAGGCATTTGCCTCTGGAACCGTGGATTGGGTCGAATGGAACAGCCCTTACGGTGAAGCAACCATGGGATTCTGGCGTCACGGAAAGTATTACTACACACCTGGGTTCCACGAAGCGGCGACCTCGCTTGATCTGTTCATCAATCCGGCGGCATGGGATACTCTGCCAACTGATTTGAAGGCGATAGTCATGCAATGCGCAAATTCTGCGAATCACTTCGCGCTTTCGGAACCGGTTGCCTACTCTGGCGCAATCCTTCAAAAGTTGATTAATGAGGAGGGTGTCATTGTCAAAGTCATACCGGATGATGCACTTATAGCAATCGGAAACGCGGCGGGTGAAATCATCGCGGACCAAGTTGCCAATGATACATGGAGCGCGAAAATCTTTGCCAGCATGTCAAAGTTCCGCACCGAACAGATTCCGTACACTGATACTACGGAAGGGGAATTTATCCGCGCACGTAAGTTGCCCTATAGCTTCCCGTCATAGCCAACTGACTGATTATCCCGGCGCGGTTTTACAAGCCGTGCCGGGATTTGAATTTGAAGATGCTTTGAGTCTACAGCATCCCCAAAGTCCGGTAGGCTCGATATCCACACACTTGCTTATTCCCAGGAAATTGAGTTTCCTCATTCCGGGGTGAAAGCCATTGAAATCATTCCGTTTACCGTCCGCACCGGATACGCGATCCAATTGTCCTGATCGAACACAATATTCAACATCTCAATCTAAACGAACCTACGCCGGACACTGACAGGCTTCTCGATTATTAGAAAACTCCGCAATGTGTACAGGGATCCGCTCAACACAGCGACCCAAGCTGAGCGAATTTTTCACCATTAGCACCAGCAGCTCATTGGTCGCCTCCAGAATGCGCCGCTCGATCAATACCATCAACCGTTTTGCGCCGCTTGCCCCCTTTTCAAACTCCACGCAGAGCACGCGCATTGATAGTCTGTGTGCGATGCTTTATTGACTGTTCGCAAATCCAGAACCCCGACAATGTACTTTGCTACCGCTCGCTTTCAACCTCGACAAATCGCATGTTGAAACGAAGCATTGCGTTATACAACGTATCCAAATAAGTCGCATCGGTCTTATTGGTTTTAACATACGGATTGACAGAATTCTTTGACGTCATCCACACATCGTGGCCGACTCGCATCAGTCCACTGGCAAAGTGATGGGCACCGCCACGGCCTCCATACCTATGTTGTACGCTTCCAAATCCGTAAAGTACGCATCGTTTTTTTGCGCGTCTTGCGACTGTTCATCTCCTTGCCAGTAACCTTGTTCAAGCCATCGAGTTGAGTTACGGTTTTGTAAAATCAATGCCAATCACGTTAAACTTATTAGTCGGATGTTCCTGAGTTTGATTTGATTGAATCCTTGTACAGATTCGTCCGGTAAGGCACCTGCGATACAGTATCTACTCCAGAGATATCCATTTCATTATCAATACCGTACCGCTATTGACAATTTGAATTTGTTGACTAATAATGTTGACTAAATTCCAAATACTTACTGATTTATATGACTGTTTTTAGCGTACACCAAGCGAAAACTCACCTCTCGAGAATTCTGACGCTATTAGATTCGGACGATGAGGTTGTAATCTCACGCTACGGAAAGCCAGTGGCAAGAATCGTACCTTATGAGCAACCTCAAATCGTCAGAAAACCAGGGGCTTTGAAAAATTTGATCGAGTTTAATGAGTCTTTTTTTGACGAACTTCCTGAAGAAGAGATGTCTGCTTGGAATCAAAAATTTTAATGCGGTTTCTTTTAGACACTCATACATTCATATGGTGGTTAATTGACGATGCGCGATTATCGTCAACTGCCAAGAAGGCCATTTCCAACCCAGAGAACGTAATCTATGTCAGTTCCGCTTCAGCTTGGGAAATTGCGACAAAATTCCGGTTAGGTAAATTACCTGGTGTTCGTGCAATGGTAAACGACATTTCCCATAGCATTACGAACCAAGGGTTTAACGAATTGGATATCACTGTCGATGATGGTCAGCGAGCCGGGCTACTAACACAAAGTCTGCGGGACCCATTCGACAGAATGTTGGTTGCTCAATCTCAAATTCGTGGTCTTGTACTAATTACAAAGGATTTACGAATTCATCAGCATGAGGTTCACGTTATTTGGTGAACATTTAGGACTTTATTGTTTTCATTATTTTGATGGTGAATTAGTAACGTTACTGATTCACCACTATTTTTTTGCCTCGACGAAATACGGTAACCAAATATTGGTACGGTCGTTTGAATAGTTAATTTTCGAGTTGACTTCGCACGAATTCACGCTGGTTGAGCACTACACGCGATTAGAATAATTAGCTTCCCCTAAAACTGCGATTCGCTTTCCGAGCACTAGTCCGGTTCGAAAGTAACGTCAGGTAGATCTCATCAGATCCAATTATTTCGCTCAAAATCTGACGTAGTGGACAGATCGGTAGTCGTCAAGACTGATTGAATTTATACCGGAGTCATTCGTGAGGTTTGAGCAATTTGTCGTCTCGGATACGGTGAGTCTCGTGTTCAATTCTCAAACATTCCAGTTCTTTGAAGTCTACCGAATTTGAGCCAACGATAGTGCCGGTTGGTCATTCGTATGACAGTGTGCCCCGCCACCGGACGCCCACGATCTCAACATCTCAACCACATGTACCTCGCGATCTGGAAAATAGGATTCGACTCGCGCTTTTGCCGCTGCGTCAGTTTCAGGATTATCAAATCCCACCAAAAGGACGAAGCCGTTACCAACAATCCAGTTGACGTAATTCGTATCAAAGGTCATTCCTTGATACTCGACTGCAGCCTCCATCGGATCGCGCACTACTTCGAACCCTGCCGCTTTAATTGTCCGGGCAGCATTTTCATAGACCGCGTCGTCACGACCATCACCCGGTTTACATCTAGATTCTGAGGTACATTGGGCAACCACCACAGTACCATCATTGATGAATCTTGCAATTCCGTCGACATGTCCTTTGGTTAGATCAGTTTCCGGTATACCTTCGATCAGGACGACTTTCGAAACACCAAAATGACGTTTCATATCCTCTACGACCTGCTGTTTCGTATACCCGGGATTTCTTTTCGGGTCACTAAGTACACTCCAATTCGCAATGACCGCATCTTTACCATTGAATTCTAAATTTCCCCGCTCATGGACAATGTCGATTCTGTCTACGGGCAGATCAAGGATATCGCCGACTCTGTTGGGAACAGCATCGTCCTGCGCATAGGGGACATCAGCTCCAAACGCGCCACCCCAAGCGTTAAAACTCCAATTTTGGATTCGCATCTCTCCATCTGCGATTACATAAACTGGCCCGTTGTCTCTCATCCACGCACTGTCGTTCGGAACGATGTGCCAGACAATATTTATGTGGTTGGGGTCCAAACCTGAGTTTGAAATTGTCTCCTGAGCTTGCTGCTTTATTCTCTCGGAGTCACACAGAATATGAAGTTTTTCATACTGGGTGATGATCGCAGTCATTTCAGCGAACGAGTCTTCAAAGACTTTCTCGTACGGTCCTGGCCATTGCAGCCAAATGGCATCTTGCGGTTCCCACTCAGCGGGAACCCTGATACTCCCACCATCAGTGCCACTCGCAAATATTTCTGAACTGTTCACCATAATGGCCAAACCCATTGAAACGATGACCAACAAAAGCAGGTGGCCATAATTCTTACTTTCATGCTTCATTCCAACAATAGATCGAAAAGAATGGGAACAGTTGACAATGTCTCGCTCGGTAGATCTGGGACACGGTATTATGATAGTCTGTCGTATCAGGGTACGCTTGAACATCTCGAGCGTTATATGGTCAAGCCTCACGGGCAATTAGTACGGGTTAGCTCAATACATTACTGCACTTACACATCCCGCCTATCAACGTCGTAGTCTTCAACGGCCCTTCAGGGATCTCGAACGGGAATATTCGATGTTAAATCAGATAATTAAACCGTACCTTCAGCCAAACAAGCAGCAAACCTGTACTCAAGTTCCTCCAAATTCATACTGTCATTTTTACCGATAACCACCAGTTTCGACGCTTGCTGTGGCGAGCAATTACCGATTGTTCGGTTTGTCATCCGGTTTCCGACGAGGTCAAACGCAGACAGATGCGTCGGATCGTCATCAAACACGATTGTTCCTTTCGCTCGAAGCGCAATTCCAGATAATTCACGCAGGAACTCCTGAAAGGTTTCTCTCCTTAACGGTCTTTCGACAGTTTTACTCCAACTGTGGTACCGGCCTCTATGGGATTGGACCGGTTCGACGTCAGCAAGAACGACACCATCGCAAGAGAAACTGACAGATTCGTTACTTTCAAAGATCGAATCAATGGCGACATCACAATGCGTTGTTCTACATACTGCAGTGTCCCCGGTTGATCGATCTAGTGTGGCTTCGAGGGCCCGCAGTTTTTTGTCACTTACTAAATCCGATTTGTTTACAAGCACCAAATCGCTGGCAACCGCATGATCAATAAGTATTTCAGTATTTTCGTATCCCAGCGATCCAAACTGATCTGCATCCAACACGTAAATACGATTGTACAGACGCACATGGCCAGCCGACTGCAATGCGAATATCGACTGATCCAGCGAGCGTGGATTGGAAACACCGCTTGATTCAATGACAATGGTATCCGGTTGGTCTTCGCGGCAAAACGTAACAATTGAACTAATGAGATCATCATTGAGAGTGCAGCAAACACATCCGTTTTTCAAAGAGATACGGTCTGTGTCAGCGGCTTCTATCAAATCGTAGTCAATGTTAATGCTGCCAAAATCGTTGACAAATACGACAATCCGTCTGCCATCTGCCTGCGCAAGAATGCGATTGACCAAGGTGGTCTTTCCGGCTCCCAAAAAGCCGCCGATAGTAATGATAGGAACGCAATTGAGCAAATCAGTCATTGGTCCATACGCATTCCCCAGCCAGCCAGGTCTGCTTTACTTTGATGTCGCGAATACAATTTGAATCCGTCTGGAGTGGATTTGCGTCCAGCACAACAAAATCCGCATGCTTGCCTGGCGAGATTGATCCGAGCACATCTTCTTTACCAATCTGATAGGCAGCATCGATCGTAACCGCGCGAAGAGCGGTCTCCACTTCCAGGCATTCGCCAGGTCCCAGGCATCGACCATCGTTGGCTCGACGGGTCATGGCCGCCTGCATGAGTTCCAGACAAGATGGATCCGTCATCGGTGTGTCAGCATGCAGAGAAATCCGCATGCCCTGCTTCGCAGCAGTGCCTGCGGGAATGTAGTGTGCCGCCCGTTCCGGCCCGAACAATACGTCCTCGATCGGCGCACCCCAATGGGTAATATGGTTGATGAAAAAGCTTGAAAGAACACCCATTCGAATTGCGCGCTCGATCTGATCGTCTCGCATCAGGGCACAATGCTCGAGTCGAAAACGGTGATCCAGTCGCGGAACTTCCGAGAGAATTTGATCCAAGAGATCAAGAACCATGTCGATGGTTCGGTCGCCCTGCGTATGGATGCTCATCTGCCAGCCTTGAGAGACATAGTTGCGAACCATCTTTTCAAAGTACTCTTCGGGGTAATTGACCGATCCGGTGTGTCCCGGCGGCAGGTTCATGTTGACGAGTGTGAACTGATTTTCTAGATAAGGACGGGATAGCCAGATGTTGCCGATAAAGGGGGAGCCGTCGGCATGAATTTTGACACCAGCCATCCAGAGCCTGTCGTTCTGAATGTTCATCGGTTCAACCTTCATGTCCGGTGTAATTGCCTGCTGATAAGCGGCGATGCGCGGGAGAGGCCACCCCTTCTTCAAAGCGCTAAGGTAGTAGGTTTTGTAAAAAGGCAAGTAAAGGTGCTCAGTCGTCGTCGTGATACCATTGCGGATAAACTCGTGAATACATTTCTCGAACTCCTCGCAGAGCCGATCGTCACCCCAAGCTTCATAGAAGGCTTCAAGTGCTTGCCATGTGATAGCCTCAGCTATTTTGCCGGTTGGTCGTCCGCACACACTGCGTTCTATGATTGAACCGGTTGGTGTGGGTGTTTTTTCATCGATTCCACAAACCTCAAATCCAGCGGAGTTTAAATAGAGCGCATGGCAATTTGACGTTTGAACACCAAGAGGATTGTCAGGTGCGATGCTATCAAGTTGCTCACGCGTTAGTATTTTGAATCCATGGTGCAGTTGTGTGTCCAGTCCAAAGAATAACAGGTACTCTCCAGGTTCAGCCACCGCCACTCGTCGCTCGATCTTTGCCAAAACCGCGTCGAAGGTTGGGACAATTTCCGGCCTGACATCGACGACGGGCGAGCCTCGCGTTTTTGCAGCCCACAATGGATGAGAGTGCGCATCAATAAATCCAGGGAGGAGGCAATTTCCATCCAGATCAACATACGTTGGGGCACCGCTTAGATTCCTTTCCGCCTCTGAGCGTGAGCCGGTAAACTTAATCGTTCCATCGTGAGCAACGACAACCTCTGGATTCGCCGTGCTCTCATCGACCGTGATGATGGTTCCGCCATGAAAAAGTGTTTCTTTCATTCATCGTCCACAGCAGAGTAAGTTTGGGTAATTTCTCCAACTGACGGCTTTACGGCAAAAAGTAACTTCACTTGGAATGGGCGGGATGACATGCGGTATTTCGACATGCGACCGGTGTCAGCCAGAATCGCATTGGCGGCGACAGTCGCCATGTCGAAAAGCTCGCAAGCGATCATTAAATTGAGCACACCTAGGATACCTTGGCGTGGAGAAGCAAGCTTCCCGGAGCACCGTCCGCGAAACTCAAGATCTCCAACGTATTGCTAGAACTCTTGAGCATCACCGTATTTTTGTGTTTTTTATTTTTGAGGGCATGGTAACGTCGCGCTCACCTGCGTTTACCCTGAATAATGCGGTCTAGTATCATGGCACAGATGAGGATAGCAAAGCCTGCCAGTATTCCTTGGCCTTCGGAGGCATATTGCAGTGCCTCCAGAACATCCTCGCCCAGACCCTTCGCGCCGATCAGCGAAGCAATGACCACCATAGCCAGACTTAAGAGAATAGTCTGGTTTATGCCTGCCATAATTGACGGCATAGCGAGTGGAATGTCAACCTTCCAAAGCAAATACCTTTTATTTGCACCAAATGCCATGGCGGCTTCTCGAACCGTCTCCGGTACACCGCGCAAACCCAATACCGTAAGCCGGACTACCGGGGTGCCACCGAAGATCATCGTTGCAACAATCGCGGCCGGCTTACCGGTACCAAAGAACGCAATTACGGGGATCAAGTAAACAAAAGCGGGCATAGTCTGCATGAAATCCAGGACGGGTCGCACGAAAGAATAAAGTCGAAGGTTGCGCGCACAGATGATTCCGAGAGGGATACCAAGCGTGATCGAAATACATGCCGCTGTCCCGAGCAGGGCAAGTGTCTTCATGCTCTTATCCCAGAAACCGAGATAACCAAGGTAGGCGAGACCCGCAGCTGTGAAAATTGCAGCTCGCCATCCGGCAGAAAGGCCTGTCAGCAGAATAATAAACCCACTCATTACCGGCCAAGGAGTTTCGACAAAGACGATTTCAAGGGTATCCAACACAGAGCGGATACCAAAAGTCAAACCGTCGAAGAACCATTCCGAACTGACGGCGGCATCTGCCATCCATCCCTTGATTCCATCGGCGACCGATACTTGAACCTGTGGGTCGGTCGGGAATGTTTGAAGAGACGGGACTTGTTCCGGAAATCCGAATTTCAGGGAGCAGGTCACATAGGCAATGCCAGTCAACACGGACGCGAGGGCAATCTTCTGCGGATTCAATCCGGAACCGAGCTTTCGATCAGAGAGCCATTTTGCAAATCGCGCCTGTAAAGCCGGATTGGCAAGCAACGCCTGCGCCAATTTGATAATCAAAAGCCCGACGATACCCCAGATGACGATCTGCAAAGCTGTGGCATCGGCAATAGCGGCTTCTGCTTTTATGCTTTCGACAGCACGTTCCAGAGACGCAATAGCGTTTTCGAAACCGGCAACTTTCTCAGGGTCATTCTTATAGGTCTCGAGTTGCTCGTAGCGTTGTTGAAGTGTGGCCTCGATACCGGGCAATCGCGCAAGTATCGGCGCTCCGAGATCACTCAAAATACCACGGGCGAGTTGAACAACGGCTAATGTTTCGAGTGCCACAAAAGGCAAAAAATAAGCCCAAAGGCTACGCATTCCAAACCAGACTGATCCCAAAAAAAATGCCGCCCAGTTCCAAGTGAAGGTAAAACCACGCTTGTCACTGATAATCTTGAATTGCTCTTTGTAGTAGTCCTCGCCGACGGTGACAAATTGTTTGACTTTAGCGCTGTCATCCTTGTCGATTGCAACGAGTTTTTCTGAGATTTCCGTCATGAGTCCTCCGTTCCCGCTATGACTCCGTGCAAGATGTCGTTCTTCGTGATCACCCCGGATGTTCCTATATCATCATCCTGAACGAGGATAGCGCCTTCCGTACCTGCTGATTTGACAATGATTTGCCTGAGCGTGTCGTTGCCAGAGACCGTCAGGACATCTTTGGGCAACTTGCCGTGCTCGGCTTCATATTCTTTGATGGGTCGAATGAGACTGTGTGCCCGAATCAGGTTGATACGGGAGATACCGGCGACGAAATCCATCACATAGTCATCCGCAGGATTCATGATTATTTGCTCCGGTGTGCCGATCTGCACAATCATGCCGTCTTTCATAACGGCAATCCGATCTCCGATGCGAACAGCTTCGTCCAAGTCGTGCGTGATGAAAAGCGTGGTCTTTTGCATTTTCCCGGCAAGACTCATGAACTCGTCCTGCAGTTGGCGTCGGATGAGGGGGTCAAGTGCACTGAACGGTTCGTCCATCAGCAATACATCGGCATCTGCCGCTATGGCTCGGGCAAGGCCCACGCGCTGCTGCATGCCACCGGAAAGTTCATTGGCGAACTTGTCCTTCCATTCGGCCAGTTCGACCATGGTAAGAGCATCCTCAGCCGCTTGCCATCGTGCGCGCTGGGAAAGGCCGCGGATTTCCAACGGCATTGCAACATTATCACGGACAGAACGGTGAGGCAGTAGACCGAAATGCTGAAAAACCATGGCAATCTTTTCATTGCGGACCTTAAGAAGTTCCTGGTCATCAAGCGCCATGATGTCTAGACCACTGACCATGATTTTGCCAGCTGTTGGTGTTAACAGTCGATTGACATGCCTAACCAGTGTGGATTTTCCAGAGCCCGACAAACCCATAATGCAGAAGATTTCACCGCGTTCCACTTTGAACGTTGCATCGACGACCCCAACGACGCAATTGAATTTTTCGAGAACTTCGGCTTTGGACAAGCCGTCGCGTTGGATAGCTGCCATGGCCTCGTCCTCTTGATCTCCGAAGATCTTCCAGACACCTGCGACGTCGATGAGTGCATCCTGGATTTCCATAGGTTGTTGAAAGGTCAAAAGGCTCCTTTTGAGTTCACAGTCATCAACAAATCTGTATTGTTGGGGATAAGCTTCCGATCTATCAATCGGAAGCTATGGGAGGACTCATCCGTAACGTCGTCCTTGTGTTTGAGGCATTCGAAACGGTGGAACAGCTTGTCCAACATCCCTTATTATCCACTGCCTCTGGAAACGACCCAGATGACCGTCTCATCCTGCCGTAGTTCCGAAGATCGAAACGCGCAAACCGCATGAATGACAATCGATCCTTGACTGGGTAGTCCAGTTGCTTGAGTGTCAGGCTGCACAGGTTCGCCAATTCTAGTATTTTGAACAACAAAACCTCTTCGCCCGACGGCCTACCTAGTTTAGCTTCTTCGGTCTTGAATTGCCCTTCTTCATCAGCAAAGAGCGATAATCGATTCAGTCGATTAATTCGTTCAGGCGTTACAATTTGATAACCTTTGCGGGACAGTCGTTCCTGATAGTTGAAAAAATCAAACAGGCCGGTTTGTGGCATAGGAATGTTCATATAAATTTAGGGTACTTACGATTCTGTCGATCAGGTGAATTGATCAGGGCGCTCTTCGACATCCCTTGTACAAAGCACGAGCCGTTGATTTACCACAATAATTCGATCAACGGCTCGTTTCGGAGAATGTTTCAATTAATGTTTAATTCAGTCCAAGCCACCCGTCGACACGATCTGAATTCGCGGCGACCCACTCGCGCGCAACGTCTACGTTGGAACGCTTCTTGACGCCAATCTCGTACGAGAAATTATTTACAGTATCGGTATCCACGTCGATTTTGGCAAGAAACGCCGCAACGGATGGCGCACGTTTTTCAAGCGAACGCGAATAACCGACATGAATCGTTTTCGGTTTGTCACCAGTGGTGACTTTGGAGTTTTCGAACCATTTCGGATCTTCGGCTGGCTGTTTCATGTCGTATTTTGCTGGGTCGTGTTCTGGTTCCTCCAGACGAACCATATCGAAAACGAACCAGTTGTAGTGCGGCGCATAGCAATAGAAGGCATAACCTTCGTTCTTGTTTTGGGCGGTCGAGATTGAGGCCGTTGCCACTTCTTCTTCCGCAATGATCGGCTTGAAAAAATTGGTGATTCCGTAGTCGCGCACTTTCACTGAGTTGATCTTGGTGGAGGCCCAACCAGGCGCACCGACCCAAATATCACCCATACCGTCACCATCGCGATCCATCAGTTTGGCAATTTCAGGGGTAGCCAGATCAAACACCGTCTTGATGTTGTGTTTCTCTGCGAAATCCTTCAACGCGCAGAATGCGGAGAAACCAACGTAGCTGCCCTCGCTCAACGCAACCGTATTGGCAGTGTCTACATACTCCCGCGTGAAGTTTTCCTGGTTCGGCATCCAGACATCCGGGTGGACATCGATTTCGCCCTTACCCCGATCCATACCCTTGAAGATTACCGCATTGGTGCCCGGAACCAGTTCGGCTTTACCACCAAGTTTGTCTTCAATGACGACTTTGATAAGACCTGCCATGGCACGACCGCTAGTCCAGTTCGGTTCACCGATCGCTACCAATTCCTGTGCATAGGCACTAAACACGGCAGACATGGCAAGTATTGCTGACAGAGCCAGCATTCTAAAAATTCTCACAACATCCTCCTATCGACTGAATTCATTACTTGTTTATCTAACATGACATATCCTTTATTTGACATGTTATTCTAAAATGTAATGGTAATAAAACCTTGTTAAAATGTCAATATGTGCTTTCTGTGTCGAAATCATCTATTGACGGGAGACTGGCTTCTAAGAAGCTAAGGACGTGATTGTTCTTGACAGACAAAGTTACACAGGCATCTAACAACTCCAGTGGTGCGGTTCACCTTAAAGATGAGGCCTTTCGTGACCTCGAACGGATGATTGTTAACGGTAAACTGGAGCCTGGCCGGTGGGTATCAGAAACAGATCTGATGGAAATCTCCGGCCACACGCGCGCGCCAGTTCGGTCGGCAATTCAGCGACTAGCAGATGAAACGCTTCTAAGAATTGTTCCTCGACGCGGAGCACAGGTATGTCCCATAGATCATACTGAACAGTTTCGGGCCCTAGAGTTGAAGCGCGTTGTCGAGACTCTCGTCGCACGATCAGCCGCGAAGCGCGCGACGGCGAACCAACGGAAAAAGTTCGCCAAAATTGCCAAAGGGTTTAAGAAATTATCGCTGCAGAATGATCAGGTCACGATGACCGAACTTGATTCTGAGTGCTTTTCCCTTTTGCTAATCGCATCTGACAACAAGTTTGCAGCGAGGGCGTTGACATCCGTCAAGGGTCTTTCCAGGCGGTTTTGGGTATTCCATCAAGAACAGTACGGAAACGTGGAACGTATGGCAGCTGCGCATGCAGCCGTCGCTCTTGCGGTCTCTGAGGGAGATGAGGAAAAAGCGGGCAACGCCGTCGGAGAACTGATAGACTACGTTGAAGAGTTTACCCTCGAAGTTGTTGGCTTCAACGCCGCAAGATTTAGAGAGAGCTAACAACATCGCTACATTCTACGATTCCAATCACTATTCATTAGTGATATTGACAAGCTTGATTTGAGTTCGTTCGAAAAATATTTTCGCTATATCGCATACAGATTACATACTGCCACATGTAGCGAACCGAGTCAGTGAAATCCACGTGCTCGAAACCATAAAATTGAACTGTGTATCGTGGGAGGATGAGGAATTCATAGCGCCGAACTATAAGAGCTGTCTTCTATGAGTACGAACCCTAGAAGAATTATCGGTGGTTACATGTTCTTGATCGCTATTGCAGCCAAATCGCATCTTGCGGTTCCCACTCAGCGGGGTGTACTGATTCACAATCTGCAGGAATCATGCAGCCAGCGCGGTTTGATTGAGATATTGAATCTGTGCAATGGCTGCAGAAGCAACTCATGTGGGCAGAAAAGTGTTGGTCATGCGCACGCACCGTGAGTAATTCTCGGTTCGATTAATGTGATGAATTTGATTTACAAGCACTACCCTTGAGACTGGTAAATGCCTCAGTTCCGAGGCTCGTGTAACACGGAAATAATCAGGACGGCGCTATTCCATGAGTCATGAATAAATTGTCATGGCACTGGAATCAAGTTTATTTGAGGGATACCCTTGGACAGACAAGAAGAAACAATTGTCTACCAAAAAACCAGGAAGGCAGGCATTCAAGCATTTACCTGATTTCGCGGCATTGTCGCCTGTACAAACGTATGCCCGGCAGTACCTACTTTCACGCGGAAACTCTCCGCACTATCATCGGCGCTAAACGTTTTCACTACTGAGTTCGAGATGGATTCAGGTGGTACCCATTTGCTATGGCCGCCGGGCAAATCTTCAGATTCAGCTCCATTTAGAATAACTGAATCAAAAACAATTGGTAGTCAAAGCGCTTGATATGCACTTTTTGTGGACATATAGCCACTCGAACATTTCGAGCGTTATATGGTCAAGCCTCACGGGCAATTAGTACGGGTTAGCTCAATACATTACTGCACTTACACATCCCGCCTATCAACGTTGTAGTCTTCAACGGCCCTTCAGGGATCTCGAGGATCCAGGGAGACCTAATCTTGAGGGAGGCTTCCCGCTTAGATGCTTTCAGCGGTTATCCCGTCCATACATAGCTACCCAGCAATGCCACTGGCGTGACAACTGGAACACCAGAGGTATGTCCACTCCGGTCCTTTCGTACTAGGAGCAGCTCCTCTCAAGTCTCCAGCGCCCACAGCAGATAGGGACCAAACTGTCTCACGACGTTCTAAACCCAGCTCGCGTACCTCTTTAAATGGCGAACAGCCATACCCTTGGGACCAGCTCCAGCCCCAGGATGAGATGAGCCGACATCGAGGTGCCAAACACCCCCGTCGATATGGACTCTTGGGGGGTATCAGCCTGTTATCCCCGGAGTACCTTTTATCCGATTAGCGATGGCCTTTCCATACAGAACCACCGGATCACTAAGACCTGCTTTCGCACCTGCTCGACGTGTCTGTCTCGCAGTCAAGCATCCTTGTGCCTTTACACTATCCGCACGATTTCCGACCGTGCTTAGGATACCTTTGCGCTCCTCCGTTACTCTTTGGGAGGAAACCGCCCCAGTTAAACTACCCACCACACACTGTTCCGGATCCGGGTAACGGACCTCGGTTAGAACCTCAAACATATCAGGGTGGTATTCCTCTTTTTGGCTCCACCAGAACTAGCGTTCTAGTTTCTCCGCCTCCCACCTATGCAGTACAGGCATGTTCAAAATCCAGTATGAAGTTGTAGTAAAGGTTCACGGGGTCTTTCCGTCTAGCTGCGGGTACGCTGCATCTTCACAGCGAGTTCAATTTCGCTGAGTCCCGGGTGGAGACAGTGTGGCCATCGTTACGCCATTCGTGCAGGTCGGAACTTACCCGACAAGGAATTTCGCTACCTTAGGACCGTTATAGTTACGGCCGCCGTTCACCGGAGCTTCAATTGGAAGCTTCGCCCGAAAGCTAACCTCCGCATTTAACCCACCGGCACCGGGCAGGCGTCACACCCTATACGTCCTCTTACGAGTTTGCAGAGTGCTATGTTTTTAATAAACAGTCGCAGCCACCTCTTTGTTGCAACCCCCTTCTGCTCCAGCCGCAAGGGCTTTCACATACCAGAGGTACACCTTCTCCCGAAGTTACGGTGTCATTTTGCCGAGTTCCTTCACCCGAGTTCTCTCAAGCGCCTTGGGCTTCTCGCCCCGCCCACCTGTGTCGGTTTGGGGTACGGTCACGTATAACCTGAAGTTTAGAGGCTTTTCCTGGAAGCATGGCATCAATCACTTCGCAACGCAATGTGCTCGTCATCACGCCTCGGAATATACACTCCCGGATTTTCCTGGGAATGCTTCCTACACGTTTGAACCGGGATATCCAACACCCGGATGACCTAGCCTTCTTCGTCCCCCCATAACAGTTATACGCGGTTCAGGAATATTAACCTGATTCCCATCGACTACGCCTTTCGGCCTCGCCTTAGGGACCGACTCACCCTGCGCCGATTAACGTGGCGCAGGAAACCTTGGGCTTCCGGCGAGGGGGTTTTTCACCCCCTTTATCGCTACTCATGTCAGCATTCGCACTTCTGATACCTCCAGCATGCCTTACAGCACACCTTCGACAGCTTACAGAACGCTCCCCTACCATGCGTGCATACGCACGCATCCGCAGCTTCGGTACATTGCTTGAGCCCCGTTGAATCTTCCGCGCAGGCCGACTTGACCAGTGAGCTGTTACGCTTTCTTTAAAGGATGGCTGCTTCTAAGCCAACCTCCTGGCTGTCTGGGCCTTCCCACATCGTTTCCCACTGAGCAATGATTTAAGGACCTTAGCTGGCGGTCTGGGCTGTTTCCCTTTCGACCACGGAACTTATCTCCCGCAGTCTGTCTCCCGTGATTGCACTTCTCGGTATTCGGAGTTTGCAATGGATTGGTACCGCTGGATGCAGCCCTAGCCATAACAGTGCTCTACCCCCGAGAGTGAGACACGAGGCGCTACCTAAATAGCTTTCGGGGAGAACCAGCTATCTCCG
>OX638343.1:2025000-3141570 GCA_951813075.1 Arenicellales bacterium
CATCAGAGTTTTCATCGCCACGATACCAGTTCCCTTTGCCCGCGCTTTCTTAATCACTCGGACCAGCTCAGGCTGTAACGCTACATAGTGAAACAGGTAGCGAAGCTCTTCCTCAAACGTTGGATCCTGCGCGAAATTGAAGGCTACCAGAGCAACGTCCACCAAATCGTTGTCAAGTGCGTAGTCCAGACACTCGACAAGTCGTGAACCATGTCCAGACATTCCGCGGTATCTGATCTTTCCCTGTTCGATCGCACGCTCGGTAAAAATAGCCCATTCGGGATTTTTCATGCGGTCAGGGTGATTGACGGCATGGTTGTAGTAGATATCTACGTAGTCGGTACGAAGCCGTTTGAGGCTGTTCTCAAGCGCTATCATCATCTGTTTGCTTGATTGTCCTGCCCGTGCCTTGGTCTTGGAGGCAATCACGACTTTGTCGCGAACCCCGGACAGCGCCGCGCCTACTGCAGATTCGGATGTTCCTCCTCGGTAACTTTCGGCGGTATCGAAATAGGTGACGCCCCTGTCATAGGCGTAACGTACCAGTTCGGCATCAGACAGGCGGCTGCATCCAAAAGCAATATCCGATATCTTCAAGTCAGTTCCGCCTAGCGGAACGTATCGTTCAATTTTTGGCGCAGAAACTTTTTCGGCGACAACCGACACGCTTGAGGAAGCAATCCCGACCGTCGCGGCACTTCCAAGCTTAAGGAATGTGCGTCTTTGCATTGAATTGCGTCGTGTTTATGAGAATAGCGGTATTTGACTCTAAGTTAGACAATACACCAATTCGACTTTTGACGCACGATTTTAAACGATTGGTGCAAACTGAACGCTTGGCCGATAGTGAGTTTGAATCTATAAAAAGTTTCACGAGTATGCGAGAAAAAATTTCTGTTGGAAGCAAAAGTGCAAGATATGCTGGAACGTTACCTATCGGTGGGAGATATTTCAGACTTGTCTTCGATAAACCGGCCATATCTCAAGATCCTCCGTGGATGATACTGAGCGAATCGGCCCAAGAAGAACAACCTACGCCTAGTCTTTGCCACTAATGGGCAGTAGAACTTAGTCTGCACCCGAACTCTGTGGAGTTATTGGAAGATTGAGGAACCAAGATATTTTCAATTCCGCTATAGCAACTGACGTTCACCAATTTCTTCAGAAATTTTGCCCAAGAAATATGATATGTTACATAGTAATATTAAGTATAATATTATATGTTTTATATCATATATTTAGAATTAATGAAATTTCATGTTACAAAACCTTGAAGAATAGATTATATCATATTATTTTTTATATCAATGATTGAGAAAAAATCACAGCGAGAACGAGCTTACGAACTCTTTCAAGAACTGGGAATCGTCCGTCTGCGTGAGTTCCTTGAAAATGGCGTCACTGCTGCCACCGTCTCACGAATGGTCAGAGACGATGAGGTGATCCATCTGGACCGAGGAATCTATCAACTGGTAGACGCAGACCTTGAGACTCACCATTCCTTTGCTGAAGTTGCCAAACGCGCTCCGAATGGTGTCATCTGTCTGGTGTCCGCGCTCGCGTATCATGAAATGACTGATCAACTGCCTCCTTGGGTTTGGATCGCAATTGGATACAAAGACTGGAAGCCCAGAACTGGCAACCCACCGATACGTGTTGTCCGGTTTGCTGACAAATATCTCAATGATGACGTCATTGTCGAAAACATTGAAGGTGTTCCAGTAAAAATTTTTGATGTGGCGAAAACAGTCGCCGACTGTTTTCGGCATCGCAATAAGATTGGTTACGATATTGCTATCGAAAGTCTCCAACAGGCCCTGCGTCAGAGAAAAGCAACACCCGCGGAGATTGCTGAACATGCCATGAAACGAGGTGTTTTCAACGTTATGCTTCCCTATATTGAGGCATTGACTGCAAATGGTTAAAGTTATCAAAGATCTTGGCAATTCAGTACGCGCACGTCTGTTGCGCGTCAGTAAAACGATGGGGGTGAATTTTGATTTTATATTGAACCGATACGCGGTGGAACGCCTTCTCTATCGTCTTTCGTTGTCCCAGTATTCCGAGCAATTCGTTCTCAAAGGAGCTACGCTAGTTCTGTCGAGGTTTGATGCTCCGTTTAGAACGACGCGCGATATTGATCTTATGTCGCTCGACAACGCAACACCAGAAAAATTCGAGTCGATTTTCATGGAAATTCTGGACATAGAAGTTCACGATGGCATTAGTTTCGATAAAGAGAGTATAAAAGCACATCGGTTCCAAGATGCGAACCCCTACAGTGGCGTCCGATTGCAACTATCGGCTGAACTTGACAGCGCACGCATAAAATTCGGAATCGACATCAAGCATGGCGATGCAATCGAACCGGGATTGGAGGAAATTGAATACCCCGTGCTTCTTGAGATGCCAGCACCAAGTATGCGCGGCTATGCATTGGAAACAGTCATTGCAGAAAAATTCCATGCAATGGTCATGCATGGCGCGACGAACAGTCGGATCAAAGACTACGTCGACATTTTTCAGCTGAGGCAATCATTCGAGTTCGAGAGACTGCGAATCGCTGAAGCGATTTTGGCGACCTTTGCAAATCGACAGACAGAAATCCCCACCGATACCCCATCAGCACTTTCGTCAAGCTTTTCCAAAAATCCGATGAGAATAAAGCAATGGGAAGAATTCAAACGAAAGTCGATTTTCTTTGATCCAGGCACTCTCCCCAATGTGGTGAAGGCCGTAGAAGATTTTGTGATGCCGGCGGCAAGTGACGCGATCATTCTGTCCAAAAAACGGGGCGACAAACCGGTTGCTATTGAACGTGCACTACCTTACCTGATGTCATTGAACTAGCCAATTCTTAGCGTAGTGACTCCGCATAACCGAAACTCCGGAAACCGATCATTCGAGTCATACAGCCCATCGGCAACAACAGACAACTCGAGTAGCTGCCTGAATCGTTAACGAAACCTTTCACTGAACAAGTGTTGTCGTATAAAATTTACACAAATAATTAACATGGATGCCCTTATTGGACGAATCGTACTACAAGGGCTTTTCATTGCAAGTTTCCAGTACCAAATCATTACCAGATGGGGTGTAGCCAAGCGGTAAGGCACCGGATTTTGATTCCGGGATACCCAGGTTCGAATCCTGGCACCCCAGTCAATCAGTTTACCGCTCGATATAACTGACCATCAACATAAATAGACTGCTATCGACTTGAGCTTCTAGGTCCGCACATGTTGATTGAAAATATGATGCTTCTGACGGGTAACTCCAACCGTCAACTTGCCCTCTCCATCGCAGATTACTTGTCTGTACCACTTGGAAATGCGGTCGTCGGCCGATTCAGTGACGGAGAGATTTCGGTGGAGATCAGTGAGAACATCCGCAACATGGATGTTTTCATTGTTCAGTCAACCTGCTCTCCAACCCAGGACAATTTAATGGAACTGCTGGTAATGATCGATGCCGTCAAGCGATCGTCAGCAGGTCGCATCACCTCAGTCATACCGTATCTGGGATACGCAAGGCAAGACCGACGGCCCCGCAATTCGCGTGTACCGATCACCGCAAAATTGGTAGCGTCCCTGATACACACCGCAGGTGCCGATCGCGTGCTCACCATGGATCTGCACGCCGATCAGATTCAAGGATTTTTTGACATTCCGACTGACAATGTGTACGCGAGACCTGTCATCATCGGCGATTTGTGGAAACATCGTCCGGAAAATCTCACCATTGTCTCACCGGATGTCGGGGCGGTAGTACGCGCACGATCCATAGCGGAACAGCTTGAAGCGCAGTTCGCAATCGTAGACAAACGAAGACCAAGACCCAACGTTGCCGAGGTAATGAACGTGATCGGTGACGTGGAAAACCGTACATGCGTATTTATCGATGACATCGTTGACACGGCCAATACGCTCTGTCAGGCCGCCGATGCCCTTGCCCAACGAGGCGCACTCGCAGTCAAAGCCTACTGCACACATCCAGTGCTGTCAGGACAGGCCATCGAGCGTATTAATGACTCGCATCTGGACGAACTGGTTGTATGTAATTCGATAAATCTTTCCGAAGAGGCAAGAAAATGCGATAAAATTCGCAGTCTTGATGTTTCACAGCTGATCGGAGAAGCCATACGCCGGATCTACATCGGCGACTCGGTCAGTTCAATTTTTGTCGATTGAATTATTTCCGCTCGGAATTTATAGATAAGGAATTTGCAGATGAGCACCAACTTCACACTCAACCTGACACCAAGGGAAGAATTCGGCTCTAGCAGCAGCCGCAGGTTGCGTCGAACCGGACAGGTCCCCGTGGTCGTATACGGCGCCGGGAAGAAAAACGCCCACTTTATAACCGACCATAACGCACTGATTCATAATCTTGATACCGAGGCGTTCCATTCCGCAATTATCGATATCAAGGAAAATGGCAAGACACAGGGTGCCATTTTGCGGGAAGTGCAGATGCATCCGTACAAAACCCAGATCTTGCATATAGATTTGCTTCGAGTCAAGGCGACGGAATTGATTACTCTTAGAATACCCCTGCACTTTGTGGGTGATGACGCCGCACCAGGCGTCAAGACGTTCGGTGGAATTTTCTCTCGTTTGATTACGGATGTTGAAATCCAGTGTCTGCCTAAAAATCTTCCTGAATATCTGGAGATTGATGTCAGCGAACTGGAACTGAATCAGGCTGTGCACATCTCAAATATCAGTCTTCCGGAAGGTGTTGAGTTGTCATCTGCCTATCATGACAGCGATGATTTCGCGATCGCCTCTGTAACACCGCCGCGCGTCATCACTGACGATGATGTTGTCGACGAGGGAATGGAAGCGATGGAACTGGAAGGCGAACCTGTAGCGGAAACCGAAGATTCGGATTCGACCGAGGATTGATTTCGTATGCCTGCTGTTCAGGCGTTGAAATCGTCGAACATGTCAGTTTGACAATTAACTGTTGCGCCAGCAGCGGAACAGGATGCAGACTCGAGCAATCATAGGTCTCGGCAACCCAGGCCGACAGTATCAGAACACCCGTCACAATTGCGGGTTTCGTTTTGTCGCGAGGCTTGCGTCACATTGTCAGGTTTCGCTCAAACTCAATCCGCGACTTCAATGTCATCTGGCTCGTACAAGAATCAATGAAGTTGCGCTCTGGCTGATTCAACCCGTCACTTACGTGAATCAAAGCGGTTCTGCATTCCGTCTCTTCACTAATTACTATGAAATTGATCCCAAGAACACGATCGTCGTTCATGACGAGCTTGACTTGCCAACTGGAGTCGTTCGCCTCAAGTCAAAGGGTGGTAGTGGTGGACACAAAGGTATTACAAACATTATTCAGCACTGCGGTACCGGGGAGTTTCTGAGGATTCGGATCGGTATTGGCCGACCGCCCACGAACGCTGCGAAAGTACCCTATGTCCTGAGCGTGCCTCCGCAATCAGAGCAAGCTCTCATTGATGATGCGATTTCCGATACATTAATGTCATTAGATGATATTCTGAAAGGAAAGCTTGAAATCGCAATGAATCGTCTGCATAGCCGTCCATCCGGCAACGAAAAAGAGCCTGCCGCTGAACCGAATCACTGATCGCCGGCCAGGAGAATTGCAAGAATGGGATTTCGGTGCGGAATCATTGGCGTACCGAATTGCGGTAAATCAACGCTATTCAACGCGCTGACCGGATCAGACGTTCCTGCCGAAAATTTTCCGTTCTGTACAATTGAACCCAATGTCGGAACTGCCTCAGTGCCGGATGCCCGACTGGCGGCAATTGCCGAAACTGTCGGCGTTGACACCATCATCCCAGCTTTCATTGACTTTGTCGATATTGCAGGTCTCGTTGAAGGTGCTTCCCGTGGCGAAGGGCTCGGCAATAGGTTTCTCGCCCACATCCGTGAAATGGATCTGATCGCGCATGTTGTCGGTGCATTCAACGACAATCGGAAATGGCAGTCCGACATTGATGTGATCAATCTGGAACTGATACTCGTAGATCTGGACTCCGTAGAAAAAGCCGCTGACAAGGCAATCAGGCGTTCGCGCACCGGAGATCGCGAACAGGCGCGACTTGGTGAAGTTCTTGAGCACGTTGCGGCTGGTTTGCAAAGCGGCGTGGCGATCCGAGACCAGATACTAGAAGAACAGGATTTACAGACAATCGAGCATCTCAACCTGCTCACTGAAAAACCCAACTTTTATGTAATGAACGTGGACGAGAGTCGGCTGATACAAGGAGAGTTTTTATCTGCACCCGAATTGGATGATCCTGTCATATCCATTTGTGCAAAACTCGAATCTGAACTCTCTCAGCTTTCGCCACAGGAACAGACTTCATTTCGCGAGGAACTGGGGATCGAGGAGTCCGCTCTCGCTGATGTGGTTGCTTGCGGTTATCAGGTTCTGGGGCTGATCACGTTTTTTACATTCAACGACAACGAAGTTCGTGCTTGGGTAATTCCGAAGGGAACCACTGCACACAAAGCCGCCGGTAAAATTCACACTGACATGGAACGCGGGTTTATTCGGGCGGAAGTCATGTCATGCAGTGACCTGATTTCGCATGGCAGTGAGCACTCGGTTAAAATGGCAGGTAAGGTACGATTTGAAGGTAAGTCGTACGAACCGAAAGAAGGCGAAATCATTCGAATTCGATTCAATAGTTGACTTCAACCGATCCAACTACCTCTCGTCCCGGCGCACTACGCGCATCCATAAGTAATGCAAGTCGCCTCGATGAGTCGACTACTGTAAAAACCCTCATCCGTCACGGCATCCTGTCTCACAGTCAGCGAATCCTCGCTCGGGAGAAATCTTCTGAAATAGTGCGATCGATCAGATCGCAAAAGAAGTTCGGGGTGATGTCGAAGTTTCTCACTGAGTACGGTCTGATCTCTGACGAAGGCGTCAGACTGATGTGCCTGGCCGAAGCGCTTTTAAGGGTGCCGGATAAAGCAACTGTCGATGCCCTGATCAGAGATAAGATCTGCGGAGGCGATTGGGAGCAACACGTTGGAAAATCAGATTCAGCTCTGGTCAATATATCGACAAGGATTTTTAAACTTACGGCAATAATTCTCGATGAACATGGTCGTACCGGAACAAGCGGATCGCCAAGGCGTAAGTTCCACAAGCTTATGAACCCTGTCATTCGTTCATCGGCAACCCGCATCATCCGATACAGCGCAAATCAGTTCATTCTGGGGACAACGATTCATAAAGCCTTGAATCGCAGCAGAAAGTGGACGCGTCAGGGCTATCGCTACTCCTACGACATGCTGGGAGAAGCTGCGATCACATCCAAGGACGCGCAACGCTACATGAATGCCTATCGTGAAGCGATCCGCTTTCTCTCAATTCGGAGTCAATCGGACGATTTCCGGGACAATCCCGGAATTTCGGTCAAGCTATCGGCGCTAACCCCAAGATTTCAATACTCACAAAGCAGTCTTGTACTGGACTCACTGACAGATCGCGTTCTGGAGCTCGCTAAACTTGCCCGAGATGCAAATATGGGTCTGAATATCGATGCTGAAGAAGTTGACAAACTCGACCTGACATTGGATGTGATTGAATGCGTGATGGAAAGCGATTCTGTGAAGAACTGGGAAGGATTCGGAGTGGTTGTACAAGCATACTGCCTGCATGCCTACCCGATGATCGAGTGGTTAGATGCGCTGGCGAACAAGCACGAACGACGAATCATGGTGAGACTGGTCAAGGGTGCATATTGGGATACAGAGATCAAACACGCCCAAGTCCTGGGAGTCGAGTCGTTCCCCGTATTCACGAGAAAAAGTTCCACCGATGTGTCTTATCTCGCCTGTGCAAAACGACTGCTTGAATCAAATGACCGTCTTTACCCGCAATTTGCGACGCATAACATTCATTCGATCTGTTCAATCATGTCAATGGTGAAAGAGCATCACAGGTTTGAATTTCAAAGACTGCATGGAATGGGTGAGGAAATCCACGAGGCTGGGCGAAAACTGTACCAATATCCATGCAGAATCTACGCGCCAGTTGGCGCTCACGAAGATCTATTGGCATATCTGGTCAGAAGAATCCTCGAAAACGGTGCCAACAGTTCATTTGTTCATCAGATAGCAGATTCAGCTACCTCTATCGAGGACATTGTGTCCGATCCGATAGATGCTGTCATGAAGCTGGAGGATACCATCGCGAATCCATGCATCGAGCGCCCGTCGCGGATATTCGAACCTTCTCGCTTGAATTCCAAAGGCACTGATTTGGAAAGACAGCCAGACCTCGCGGAACTATATATCGGGATGTCGCGATATTCCAATACCCGATGGAATGCAAAACCCAGCTCTTTGACAGCAACGACAGACAACAATTCCATCGAAATGCGAAATCCTGCGCACCTTGCGGACGTGGTGGGTGCAATCATCGAAACCCCTGTTGATTCGATCGACAATCTCATATCGGAAGCCCAACACGGATTCCAATCATGGCGCAATACCTCGGTCAAAGTCCGTGTCAACGCATTGAAACAGATCGCCGATCTTTACGAAGCCAACGCTCACGAACTTATCGCCCTGATGATTCGGGAGACTGGCAAAACCGTCTCAGATGGGGTTGCGGAATTAAGAGAAGCTGTTGACTTCTGTCGATATTACGCAAATGAGGCGATGAGGCTCGACAACATTAAAAACAGCGATGCAAGGGGCATCATCCTTTGCATCTCACCCTGGAACTTCCCCCTGGCAATTTTTACCGGTCAGATTTCAGCCGCTCTTGCAGCCGGGAACTCCGTGATCGCAAAACCAGCCGAGCAATCAGTGCTCACCGCGTCTGTTGCTGTCGAATTGATGCATCGGGCTGGTATTCCTAAAAGTGTCGTTCAACTGTTGCCAGGCGGCGGCGAAACTGTCGGTACCGCACTGGTTGCTGACAAACGCACAGACGGAATCTGCTTCACCGGCTCAACAGAAACAGCCCAACGAATTCTCAGCACCATGACGGCTGACGGCAACTGGCAGGCTCCTTTCATTGCCGAAACTGGCGGACTCAACGCCATGATCGTCGATTCTACCGCTTTACCGGAGCAGGCCGTACGTGACATCGTTGCCTCTGCATTTCAAAGTTGCGGCCAACGCTGTTCGGCACTGCGCATGCTATACATCCAGAAGGATATCGAGAGTCGCCTTCTCGACATGCTGTTCGGCGCGATGGACGAACTGAGAGTCGGTGATCCTTGGTGTGTCTCAACGGATGTCGGACCAGCGATCGACAAAATAGCCCAGCAATCTCTTTTGAGATACTGCGAAACCATGACTGACGCAGGAAGGTTGCTGCATCAAACATCTGTATCGAATGACTTGGACGGCTACTTCGTGCCTCCTACGGCATTTCGAGTCTCAGGAATTGAAGAACTTGAAGGTGAAGTGTTCGGTCCGATACTGCACATTGCCACATACGAGTCGACCGACATTCCCAGAATCGTACAGTCAGTTAACGCTCGTGGCTACGGACTCACGTTCGGACTACATACGCGGCTTGAAAATAGATCCGAGACTATCGCCAGAAAAGTTAATGCGGGCAACATCTACATCAACCGGAACCAGATTGGTGCGGTCGTCGGATCACAGCCCTTTGGGGGGCGGGGTCTGTCCGGTACAGGGCCTAAAGCGGGCGGTCCTTATTACGTCGCAAGAATGCGTGAGTTCGGCAGATTTGAAGACAACAAACCAATCGGAATCGATGTTGCTCGCGGTGACCTCGGCTCACTGCTTGAATTACTCGCCACCAAGCAATCTGCATGGACTAATGAACCAGATCGTTTAAGCAGATTAAACGCGGTTTTGAGTGAAAGACCAGATCTTGTGCAAACTTTGGAATTCGCCAGCAAACATACACCCTTGTTTCAAGAGTTGGATGGCCCCACCGGTGAGAGCAATCAACTCTACCTCGGTCCCAAAGGCGTATTCATCTGCATTGAATCAATTGAACACGTACTACACGCGTTATTGGCGGGAAACGCGGTTTTGGGTGTGAGAGTTGACGACGCGATAATAGACAGACTTCAAGAATCCGACTTGCCCGTCGCGTCAAGTGACGTTCTACCCGACAAGAACACCTTGATGTTCTCCGAATACCTGGCGGGGGTGTCAGTCGGTAACTGTTCCGCGGATCTCAAAAGGATACTTCGAATCGAGGTTGCTGCACGCCCAGGAGCGATTATCGGATTTGTCATGGAACGAAATGTCCCTTGGCAGTTCTACCTGGAAAAATCTATCTGTGCGGACACCACTGCCGCTGGTGGCAATGCCAAGTTGCTCCTTGAATCCGTCGCTGCCTAGCACACAAAACGAACGATAATAATTCAAACTACTATCGGGCAGTGAACGCCAAATGAGATGAAAATATGAATAAGCTATACGACATGATTGTGATTGGTGCTGGGAGTGGCGGAATCGCAGCTGCTCGCCGAGCGAGCGAATATGGCGCGAGATGCGTTGTAATCGAAAACAAGAAACTTGGAGGCACTTGCGTCAATGTCGGTTGCGTACCGAAAAAAGTGATGTGGACAACCTCCAGAATCGCGGAAACGCTGGAAGATGCACCGGACTATGGATTCCTGATCGACAACAGAGGCTTTGAGTGGGCAAAAATCAAGCATGCTCGTGACGAATACATTGCGCGGCTGAACAAGATTTACGCCAACAATCTGGACAAATCGAACGCTGAAACCGTATTGGGCACCGCTCGAATTGTTTCTCCAGATTCGGTTGAGGTCAATGGTACGATCTACAATGCACCCCATCTCCTGATTGCTACCGGCGGGCGGCCCACAGTGCCCGACATACCCGGGTCGGAATTGGCCATTACCAGCGATGGATTTTTTGAAATGGAAGATCTTCCGCGAAAGGTCGTGATCAATGGCGCTGGCTATATTGCAACTGAATTTGCAGGCATGCTGCATGGACTGGGTAGCGAGGTTGTGATGGTATTGAGGAAAGACCAGCTGCTGAGGGGGTTTGATTCCTCAATGACATATGTCGTCATGTCGGAGATGCGAAGAAGTGGCATCAATTTCCTAACCAATACGTCGATTTCCTCACTGAATAAAAGCGCGTCAGGAATCACTGTCGAACTCAATGATGGCACGTCAATCGTTGACGTTGACAAGTTTATTTTCGCCATCGGTCGAAGGCCCAATAGCCAGGGACTTGGTCTGGAGAACACTGATGTCCAACTTGATGCTCGCGGAAATATCGAAACAGACAAGTTTCAGAACACCGCACAGCAAGGCATCTACGCCGTTGGTGATGTCACCGGACGAGCTGCACTCACGCCCGTGGCTATCGCAGCTGGAAGGAAGTTATCCGATCGTCTTTTCGGTGATAAAACAGACGCCCACCTTGACTATGAAAAAATACCTTCTGTCATCTTCAGTCATCCACCCATTGGCACTGTCGGTTTGAGTGAGCAGGCAGCGCGTGCGCAATATGGCGACGACATTAAAGTTTATGTCAGTGAATTCCAGAACATGTACTATCAGATTACAAGCCGTAACTCGCCGACTCTGATGAAGCTGATCACTGTGGGTACCGAGGAGATAGTAGTTGGATGCCACGTCGTCGGTGATTTTGCTGATGAGATCATCCAGGGGTTTTCGGTTGCTGTCAAAATGGGTGCGCGCAAACAGGATTTTGACAATACAGTCGCCATACATCCAACATCATCGGAAGAGTTTGTAACAATGAGATAGGCAATATATTTCTGCATTTACTACCTTGTCCAAGGGAGAAGAGACAAACTAAACCTCAAGTTGAAAATTTAAAATCTGATGTGGTATTGGCAAAAGCTGAACTAAAGCCTCAGAACAATTGGGGTTGAAGCAGAAAGAATTGGCGAATGTATTGGGAGTTCATCGAACCTTCATCAGTCGCCTCAAAAAAACCCAATTGAGCCCGTCCTCTAAACGGGGTGAACTGGCATTGATGCTGATACGTTTAGCCAGGGCGTTGTCAGCGCTGACTGGACTGGATGAAGTGCGGATAAAGCGCTTCATGCACTCCCCAAATAGGGTTAAAAACGGTGTTCCTGCAAGGCAGATTGAAACTTTACAAGGCCTAACAATTGTTCTTCGGTAAGTTGATGGAATCAGAGGCAGAATATGACGATATGGCAGGCGTGTGAAAGAAAATACAGCTCCTGCACCCAGAGTCTACGCTACATCGAATTGTCGAAAGCCAATTACAGGTGGCAACCTGAATTCAGATTCATAAATCGAAAAGGAATTGCCGGAAGAATTTGTTGAAATTTTGAAAGTACCCAACCCTAAAGTAATGGAAAGTTGCTGGACCTTTTTCAATCAACGCTTTCAAACAGAATTCTACCAAGAGTCATAGTCAGTGGTTTTGTGATACGAATGCTTCATTCTGTTACATTCAAGCGTTCGTAACGTACAGGAAAATCTAACGTAAATTCTTCCGACAATCAACTGTTCTTCGTTGACAGCGGACTACCGGTGCCATCTGCATATTTCCACAAGCAAATGAAATCCTATCTAAGTATCGCAGGATCGAAGCGTATCGAAGCCTATCGATTAAATCCCGACCGATGAGCCCATCCAGTCATGCGCTGTTCCAAACCAGCCATCAGCGCATACATACCAATGCCTTCAACCGCCAGCGCGATGAGGCACGCAAATACCAGCGGCACCTCGAAATTCGCCTGCGCAGTCAGCATCATGTGGCCGATTCCCGAATTCGCTGCAATAGTCTCGGATAGCACCGATCCGATAAACGCAAGTGTAATGGCAACCTTGAGTGCGCCGAAAAAATAAGGCAAGGATCTCGGAATTCCAACCTTGGTCATGATGTCGAGTTTCTTGGCGCCAAGTGCGCGCAGTACGTCCTCCATTTCAGGTTCGATGGTAGCCAGCCCCGTCGCAACGTTCACAACGATCGGAAAGAATGAGATGAGGAACGCGGTTAGAACCGCAGGAAGCCAACCCGCACCAAACCACAGCACAAGAATCGGTACAACTGCAATTTTCGGAATTGAATTGAATCCGATCATCAGCGGATAAAGACCAGCGTAAATTCGTTTGTCCCATCCGATGAAAAGCCCCAACAGTAATCCAAATACTATCGCCAGACCGAATCCAGCGAGCGTCGTCCACAAAGTCTGTATGGAATTCCACCACAGAGCATCCCAAAACTCGTATATCGCATACGCAATGTGCGACGGCGCAGGTAGAATGTAGTAAGGAATTCCAAATAGTCTGACTACAATTTCCCAAAACAAGAATAGTCCGATAGTACAAAGCCATGGGGACAACTTGACCCAATCAACTTGAATTCCGTTTGATTTGGTATGGTTCATCTCATGAGCCTAACTGCGTGCTTCAGCGATGTGGCCCCGCAGTTCCTGTGTAAGATCTGAAAATTCCTTTTCATAAGTTACTTCGATCGGACGCGGTCTTGGAATCGGCACAGTGCGCGAAACGATGATTCGTCCAGGCCTTGCGCTCATCACATACACCGTATCCGCCAGAAAAACAGCTTCGCGCAGATCGTGCGTGACCAAGATGGTGGTGAACTGCTTTTGCAGATGAAGGTCGCGGATGACGCACCAAAGCTCCTCTCTGGTAAACGCGTCCAATGCCGCAAATGGTTCATCCAGCATCAACAATTGCGGATCATGAATTAAGGCACGACAAAGCGATGCTCTTTGCTGCATACCACCGGACAGCTGCCACGGATACTGGCCACCCGCCCCGTCAAGACCCACAGATGCCAACAATTCATCCGCTTGTTGACGATAAGTGGCACGGCTTCTTCTGATCTTTTGTCGGTGAGGATTGACAACCTCCATCGGAAGAAGCACATTATCACGTGTCAGCCGCCAGGGCAGCATCACCGGATTCTGGAAGGCCATTCCAGCAATGGAAACAGGACCATCGACCTGTTTGCCATCCAAGCGCACTGCGCCTGACGTTGGAAAGTGCAATCCAGTTGCCAGTTTCATCAGGGTGGACTTGCCACAACCTGACGGACCGACTACCGCGATAAAATCTCCTTGGTTAACCTGTAAATTGAGGTGCTCGACTGCCAGAGTGCTCTCATTTCCTGTTTGAGCCTTGTAGCGAAGCGAGACATCCTCAACTTCAACGAACGCATTCAAGAGATTTATTGAACCATTCTGGAATCCGCTGCTGGCAGAAAGCTTCCATCAAAAATACCCGCCGCATCTGGTCGTGACGAAAATTCATAAGTGAGCGCAATCTGATCAATCGATCGTTCAAGTCGATCCATATCAACCCCGCCGATTCCATTCTGAAGAACCTCATCAGTTACGATGTTCTGATCGATTGCCATCTGTAATCGCTCCAACTCAACCTCTTCGCGAGCGACGTCGTTGTGATTGATCACATGTTTGACAGCACTTGACGGATCAGAGATAGCCATTTGGAAACCTTTTACCGTTGCCCGAATAAACGCTTTTACAGCGTCAGGGTTTGATTTGGCGAATTCCGGATTGACAATAATCACATTGCCATAAAGATCCAACCCATAGTTACGCATCAGCAGTACCGAAATGTCGTCCTCAGGAACTGCGTTGGCTTTCAGAT
Organism: Arenicellales bacterium; assembly: GCA_951813075.1. Classification (GTDB taxonomy): domain Bacteria; phylum Pseudomonadota; class Gammaproteobacteria; order Arenicellales; family JAJDZL01; genus JAJDZL01. The sequence goes on from OX638343.1 coordinate 2,039,621, forward strand.
TGATAAAAGACGAGAATGCATATCCGGTAATTGCATCGACATTGCCTTGAGCAAGCATCGGTTCGCGCACCGGAAACCCGACGTTTTCAATAGTAACCATGCTTGCATCGATGTCATTGGCTTTAACGAATGCCTTCCATTGCGCATACGCACCATCAGGCGCTGGCGCCCCGAGTATTTTGCCTTCAAGATCTTTCGGGGTGTTCACACCGAGCGACTTGCGGCCGATTATCGCAAATGGCGGGGCATTGTAGATCATAAATACCGCCATTACCGGTAAATCCGGGTTCTTGTCGCGAAACTTGATCAGGGAGTTGATATCTGCGTTTCCCATCTGGTAGGTGCCAGACGCGACGCGCGGGATCGCATCAAGCGAGCCCTTCCCGGTATCCATTTGAACATCAAGGCCTTCGGCTTCGTAAAGACCCGTATCCCAAGCCAGAAGCAGTGGCGCAGCCGGCCCTTCCCACTTCCAGTCATTTGCAAACTTGATTGAAGTCTCCGCCACTGCAACACCACAAATAAAAAGTGCGAGTATCGGAACTAATACTAACTTCTTCATAACTTTCACCCCAAATATTTATTGTTTGAGTATCCAAACTCAAAATCGAGTTGAACTGCTTACAGAATTTTACCCAATATAACTTCTAATTTTATTCAATTGTTCAATTTTATCGTGCTTGAGCGATTTGGAATCTTCAGGCAATCGCCATCCAATGAGAGTCAAAGCGCTTGGCGAACTGCGTGAATGACTGACTGCGTCTGGGGTCTTTTCTGATGCCAGATAAAAAATGATTCTGCTGCCTGCTCCACCAGCATTCCCATTCCATCGCTGACTTTTTTAGCGCCCCCTTGCTTCGCAACCTTTTGAAATTGCGTCTGCGTTGTGCCATACATCAAGTCATATGCCAAATGCGTATTCGCAAATGTGTCAGATGGCAGGTCGGGCACATCATCAGTCAGCCCGCTTGATGTCGCATTGATAACGATCTCGTAAAACTGACTTCGAATCTCGTTCAGCCCGCCACCAGCAACCGGACCTTTTTCAGAGAATTGACGGGCCAGTTCAATTGCCTTGTCTTTCGTTCTATTGGCAATAAATAAATATTCCGGTTTTTCGGATACGATGTCACTGAGAATGCCTCTTACCGCGCCACCAGCACCAACCACCAGGATTTTCGCAGATTTCATGCTAATTCCGAGATTCTGTCGAATATCTGTAACTAGCCCAATACCATCAGTATTGTCGCCTGTGATCACGTCTCCCAAGGACAAGGTGTTGACTGCACCAGCCAGCCGTGCGCGTTCACTCAGTACATCCGCCAATTTCCACGCATTGATCTTGAAAGGCACAGTGACGTTGAGACCTTGTCCTCCACCGGCGTAGAACCCACTCACCGCCTGCTCAAAACCGCCTACATCAACATGCACTGCGCGATATTCGAGCTCAATACCAAATTGCTTAGCGAACAAGGCGTGAACTATCGGGGATTTGCTGTGCCCGATCGGATTGCCAAACACTGCGTAGAGAGACTTCCTCGGTTCAAAATCAAAGATATCAGTCATCAAAAATCACTGGATTAATTTAAATTTACTGGTAATGATACCTAGCAGTTTCAGACCAGATGTTATACGACAACTCTATGGATTGCTCACAACAAAGCCCGCGATCAATGGACCGGGCACAGAAAACATCATCCATCTACGGTGACTGATTTTTCTGCAAAGAACAAATACCTTACTGAGTGTTCATGCCCAGCCCGACACCAGTTACCCGCGGCTGGTCACCCGTAACTGACATCTTTGTTTTTGAGACAAAGCCCCGCTGTGCAAACTGGAATACATCGGCAACGAGGAATTACAGGAAAAATTTAAACTCAACGAGTTCAATCGGCAACAAGACGGCTGTTTTCCGGATCATAGGGCGGTTTGTCCAGTATTGTCACTGGGAATCGGTGACCGATTATTTCTACCTCCATACCCTGCCGGACAGATTCATCATTCTTATTCAAGTAGGCAAGAGCCAGCGAAAGTCCGGTACGGTGGCCGTAGGCTCCCGATGTCACAATTCCAATCACCTCATCACCTGCGAATACGGGATGAAGATAAAATGGTTCAATGACACCATCTGACTCAACTCGCACCAGCTCCATTCGCCAGCGGCCTTCGGCATGTTGGCGAGAAAGAATCGCATCGCGGCCGACAAATTTTCTATTTTCAGTTCTTACAAGATGCCTCAATCCTGACTCAAGTGGTGTTCGTTCCGTTGTCAGGTCCATCCCCCAAGCTCGATAGCCTTTCTCAAGTCTCATCGCATCAATAGCAAAGGCACCGAAATTTCCAATACCATGTTTTTGACCCGCCTCATTGAGAACCGAAAATACTGCGGACGCGTCCGATTTGTGAACATGAAGCTCCCAACCTGATTCCCCAACGTAGGAAATTCGAATCGCCAATAACTTTCGCTGTCCGATTTCGAGCGTCTTCCCACTAAGCCAGGGAAACATACTCTGAGACAGATCGACCGATGTCAATTCATCTAATAATTTTTTTGCTGTCGGACCCATGAGCCCGATAACGCAATATTCTGATGTCTCCGACTTGATCCTTACATCCATTCCTCTGGCACGACTGCGAAGCAATTCGAAATCATGACGTAATGCGGCGGCGGCAGATGTCAGATAGAAATGATCATTCGCTTTGCGAAGTACCGTGAACTCCGAGAGCACGCCGCCGGATTGACTCAGCACGTGGATAAGGCCAACCCGACCATCGTGCCGCGGTGGTCGATTTGACCCAAGTTCACCCAAAAATCGTTCTGCGTCGGTACCTGTCAGTGAAAATTTACTCAGTGCTGTCAAATCGCATAGTCCGACGTCTTCGCTGACGTTACGACACTCGCTAGCCACTGCGTCAAACCAGTTGGTTCTGCGAAAACTATTCGTTGCGCGTTCGCGGCGCGGTGTGCGCCCGAACCAGTTTGGTCTCTCCCAGCCATAGACTGAACCGAATACAGCACTTGAATTTTCAAGCGATGCATGTATTCGAGACTTGAGGCAGGGACGAGCCGCCTCTCTTTCCTCACGCGGATAATGGATCGCAAACTGATGAGCAAAGCTTTCTTTCGCCTTCGCCACCCTGTAACTGCGATCGGCAAATTCCCCAAAACGCCTCGAATCAATGGAAATCGGGTCCATTGGCGGCTCTCCGCCGACTATCCACTGTGCGAGAAATCGACCGGCACCGCCTCCTTCCATGACACCCATTGAAGAACCCGTTAGCAGCCATGCGTTTGGAACTTCATAAGCAGGCCCGATCAAGGGATTTGCATCAGGGGTAAATGTAATGGGGCCGTTAATGACATTCTTGATTCCAGCTGCTCCAAAAGACGGAACTCTGCTGGCCGCGGATTGGACAATGGATTCCACACGGTCAAAATCAGGTGGCAACAGGTCGGCACCAAAATCGTCTGGTATTCCATCAATTGACCACGTCTGAGCGGCCTTTTCGTAGGGGCCGAAAATAAGTCCATCCCGTTCCTGTCGGATATACCAGCTCTCTTCGGGATCTCGAATAATCGGCAGAGCCCGCTGCAGTGTCGCCACCTCTTGCATGGATTCGGTAACAAAATACTGATGGAGAACCGGAACAACTGGAAGATCAACACCCAACATACTTCCAATCTCGCGACACCATGTACCTGCGGCGTTGATCACATGCTCACACAATATTTCCCGGTTTGGAGTGATCACTCGCCATTCGCCACTTCGTGACATTGCAATCTCGATTACCGGGTCGTTGCGATAAATTCTCGCACCCAGTGCGCGCGCTCCGCTAGCAAACGCATGGGTAGCCTGGCTGGGATCCACATTGCCGTCAGCTGGCTCGTAGATTCCCCCGATCAACCCTTCAATAATTGCAAGAGGGTGCAACTCCTTGATCTCACCCGGCGTAACAATCTGGAGATCATGACCAAAAAATCGTCCAATTCCCCGTACATGTCGGAACTCATCCATTCGATCGGCACTTCGCGTGACCCGAAGCGCACCGGTATTTTTAAATCCAGTACTGATTCCGGTTTCCTTCTCAAGTTCCACACTGTATTGACGGATACTATCTGTGCGCATTTGCATGATCGTCGCATTGTGGGCGAACTGAGTACACAGCCCCGCCGCATGCCAGGTAGAGCCATGTGTCAGGTCTCGTTTTTCCAGCAGCACGCAGTCTGTCCAACCCAATTTGACGAGATGATAAAGAACTGATGCTCCCATGATTCCACCGCCGACAACGACTGTTCTTGCAGATAACGTCATTGGTTTCATCCTCTCATTCGCATACCGTCGGGGTCGTATGGCGCATCAGCGCAGATACGGGCATCGTATTCGGTTCCGGCCACTTCGATCGTGAGAGTCTTTTCGAGTATGCGCGCCAATGATTCGTCGCGGTTACAACGAATCATCGCGAAAGTGAGTAGTTTACCCGTTCTTGGACCATATCCACCCGAAGTTGTGAGACCGATGATTTCATCCTCAAAGACAATCGGTTCGTCATGCAACAGCAATGGACGCTCAGCGGATTCGACCACTAACTCCATTAGAATAAGACGTTGATTCACACCTGCCGCAATTTGTTGCTGAAGCGCTTCTCGCCCCAAGAACCGAGACTTGCGCATGTCGATCATCTGACGAATTCCGGCTTCAATCGGCGTCACATCGGGTCCCCAGTCATGTCCCCAATGTCCAAATTTCTTTTCCAACCGGCATCCATCAATTGCCAGAACTCCAAGATGCCCGATCCCCAACTCCCGGCCACATGTCATCAGTTTTTCATAGACTTCGCCGACGAATTTATTATCCAGGTAAATTTCCCAACCAAGTTCGCCAACATAGCTGCGTCGCAGAGCGACTATGGGTACACCCGAAATTGTCATTCGGCGATGCGCACCGAACGCGAATGACTCACCAGAGCAGTCCTCGTCGGTCACTCTCTCCAACAGCATTCGGGATTGCGGACCCATGATACCGATAACCGACTCTGTTGATGTGACATCAGCAATTGAAACCGACGGGTAATCTTTCAGCAACTGTCGAATACGTTTGAGGTCGCGATAGCGTGTTGCCGCTTGTGAAATGATTCGAAAAAGATTTTCATCAAGCCGCATAACTGTCACATCCGCCTCGATTCCACCACGATCATTCAGCATGACGGTATAACGCGATCTGCTCGGACCAATATCCATATCTGCAGCGCAGAGATTTTGTAATGCGTCCAAACTGCCGACACCGCTTAACTCGATTTTGGTGAAAGGCGTGAGGTCGATCAGCGCCACGCTATTTTTCATTCGCCGTGCTTCACGGGCAGCATATTGCCACCACGGCTGTTCGTTGAATGTGTGAACAAGTTTTTGTTCCTGTCGGTTTTCCGCGAACCAGAGTGGCCGCTCCCAACTGGCCATTGAACCGAAGACCGCTCCTTTCTTCTCGAACCGCCCATGCAGCGGTGTACATCTGAGGTTTCTGCCGTATTGAGGCTGCTTCAAAGGCCAGTGCATGGCGAATTGATCGTTGACCGCCTCATGCATACGTTGTTTGAGATAGTGAGGGTCAGACCATCTGGGATCAGCACGCGCCACGTCGACTTCCCACAGATCGTACGGTGGATGGCCGTTTGCAATCCACCCGGCAAGCGCATGACCGACACCTGCAGACGACATCACACCTAGAGAATTGAATCCAGCAGCCACGTAAAGTCCTGCAACATTCACAGATTCTCCGATCATCGGTCGTGTGTCCGCCGTAAAGCTTTCCGGTCCATTCATGAATGTGTGAACGCCAGTGTTTTTCAGTTCGGGTACCCGGTTCAATCCAGCGTGCATGACGGGCTCGAAGTGACTCCAGTCCTCATCAAACATCAAAAATGGAGTCTGTGGTATTTTTGATTCCGGGTCCCATGGCTTGGCATTGCGCTCGAATCCACCTAACACCAGCTTGCCTGTATCGCCCTTGAGGTAAATTTCGGAATCAAGATCCCGCACGATCGGAACCGGGTCAGGCAGGCAGTTCATGGGTTCGGTGACAACATACATGTGCTCGACCGCCTGCAATGGTACGCGAATACCTGCTGTCGCGGCCAATTCCCTTGACCACAGACCAGCACAGAGCACAACTTTATCCGAGAAAACCTGATGTCCGTCGACCAGTACGACACCTTTGACCGCATTGTTTTCAACAATGAGCCGATCGACACCGCAGTGTTCCTCAATCACAACACCGCGACTTCTCGCACCGATCGCATAAGCCGAACACAGGTCAACAGGTGACACCTGGGCATCTTCGGCAACCCACAACGCACCCGCCAGGTCATCGGTGTGGATGAAACTGACAGCACGAGACAGTTCTGAAGGACTGATCATCTTTGTATCAAGACCAACCGCCGTGCCAACGGCACCGATTCTTGCAAGTTCAGTCAGACGTTGCTGTGTCTGCGCCAACCAGTAACCGCCAGTGCGTCGATAGCCGACCGACTGCCCAGTCTCCTGTTCGAGCTGCGGAAACAGCTTAACGGCATGCATCGCGAGACGGGTCATGTTCACTGACGAACGAAGCGGTCCGACGATTCCCGCCGCGTGCCAGCTTGTTCCACTGCCAATTTGATTGTTCTCAAACAAATGCACCGAGTGCCGGCCTTCCATGCCCAGATGATAAGCAACTGAAAGTCCGATGGCACCGCCGCCAACAATGATCACTTCCGTTCGGTTACCCATCTGAGCACAGAACACAAAAAATAACCTGATGCAAATCAATCAACTGTCACAAACCGACCTTACAATACATTTCATGGAAGTTTCCCTAAAATATAATCCAAGTCATGAAAAACATGAAAAATCAAAAACGAACGACACGAAGAATGGGCGGTCGACGAGCCAAAAAGGACCGTCTCAGAACTTTTGACGCGCCCGGTACAGGCAGTCCATACATCAAGCGAAATGTCGGAAAATTTTCACTGCTTGATGAGGAGAGCCTCGAACTGATCGAGTCAAATGCAGACCGAATTCTTGCAGAAGTCGGAATGGACTTTCGAGACGATCCCGAGACTTTGCAGATTTTTCGCGATGCAGGCTGTGATGTCCGCGGCGAACGGGTACGGTTTGACCCGGGATTCTGCCGCCACATCATTACCCAAAGTGCACCGCGAACCTTCGTTCAGCACGCCCGCAATCCCTCGAAGTCGGTGATGATCGGCGGCAATAACTCTTTGTTCTGTCCAAGTTTCGGACCACCATTCGTTCACGACATGGACCGAGGCCGTCGCTACGCGACTTACGAAGATTTTGAAAATTTGACGCGAATTCACTACATGCTCAACAGTATTCATCATTCCGGTGGCGTAGTCTGTGAACCGGTTGACCTGCCGGTTCATGTCCGGCACCTGTATATGGCGAAAGCCCACCTGACCTTGACCGACAAACCATTCATGGGTGCTGTCACCGCACAGGATAGAGCCGAGGATACTGTCGCTATGGTGAAACTGGCATTTGGTGATCAATTCGTCGATGAGAACTGCTGTCTTTACAGCGTGGTGAATACCAACGCACCCCTGGTGCTTGACGCCACAATGCTTCACGCGCTCAAAGTCTACGCTCGTGCAAACCAGGCGGTCGTTGTCTCGCCCTTTATTCTGGGTGGCGCGATGAGTCCGGTTACCGTTGCGGCCACTTTAGCGCAGGTACTGGCTGAGGTATTGGCCGGACTGTGTCTTATCCAGCTGATTCGTCCCGGTGCACCCGCGGTATTCGGTACATTTTTCAGTCCGATTTCCCTGCAATCCGGGGCAACGACATTTGGAACGCCGGAGGGAATGCAATTCCAGATGTGTGCGCGCTCATTGGCCGATCGGCTCGGTGTGCCGCTTCACTCGGTTGGCGCACTCACCGCATCGAAAGTGCCAGACGCACAAGCTGCATATGAAAGTTCCACCCAGTTGCTTGGATCGTTTCTCGCGGGAACCCATTTCATCATTCATGCAACCGGATGCCTCGAAAGCCTGCTGACGACCGGATACGAGAAAGTGGTCATGGACGCTGACCGATGCGCAATGCTTGAGGCGTTCGCCAAAAACGTCGACCTATCGATCGAGGCACAAGCATGGGACGCGTTCCTTGAAGTTCAGCCTGGTGAGCATTTCCTTGAATCAAACCATACGCGGCGCAATTTCGAAACCGCGTTCTTTCAATCAGCGATTTCCGACAGCAGGTCGTTTGAGCAGTGGGAGGCGGACGGGTCAACCTGGCAACATCAGCGCGCCAACGAAATGTGGAAGAAGTTACTCGCCGAATATCAGCCTCCATCGATCGGAAAAGATCTATTGGAAGCCATCGACGATTTCATCAAGCGCAAAGAACAACAGATCAACAAACTTTTTTGAGAAATTTGGAGTGCATTAATGGAAATTCATACAGACTGGACAACATCAAACGTGATTGAGAATCGGGAGCGGTATTTCGCAGCCTCGCAAAGAAAATTCCAGCCTTACCAGAAACCACTGATACTCAAGCACGGCAGCGGACAATATCTGTGGGACGAACTCGACAACCGCTATATCGACTTGCTGGCGATGAATGTGTGTGTGTCGGTGGGACACTCCCATCCGGAAGTAAATCAAGCAGCCAGGGAACAGGCATCGGCGTTGTCTCATTGCACGACCATGTTCTATCACCCGGTTCCAGCACACTACTGTGAGGAACTCGCTGCCACCATGCCACAGGGATACGAATGGGTCGTCCACCTGACAAATAGTGGTGCCGAAGCAGTGGATCTGGCGTTGATGATGGCGCGAGCCTATACCGGACACAAGGACATCATTGCGTTACAGGGCAGTTATCACGGTCCGACTTACGGCGCACAGTCGGTTACAGGAATCTCCGGCTTCCGTCACGAAGTCGCACTACCGGGCAACGTTCAGTTCGCCATCACGCCCAATGCCTACCGCGGTGCTTTCGGTGATGACGTCACAATGTACCTCGATGCTTTGGAAAATACGATTCTATTCTCTACTTCCGCCAAGCTTGCCGGTATGATCATTGAGCCCGTTCAAGGGTATGGCGGTGCAATACCGATTCCAGTCGGTTATATCGACGGCGCAGCGGAGCGAGTTCGATCGGCCGGTGGGTTGATGATCATCGACGAAGTCCAGGCGGGTGTCGGCAGGACCGGAAAAAGTTTTTGGAGTTTTGACTACCACAACGTTGTTCCTGACATCGTTGTTGCTGCGAAAGGTATTGGCAACGGCTATCCTTTGGCGGCAGTTATTGCGCGTCGGGAAATTGCTGAGGCGATGGCAGACAAGTTGCTATTTCATACCTATGGTTCGAATCCTGTCAACTGTGCCGTTGGACGGGCAGTCTTGCGGATAATCGAGAGAGACAAACTGCAGGAGAATGCCGCCCGTGTCGGCAAGCTGCTTCTGGAAGGATTGAAGGATGTGCAAAGGGATAACCCTGTCATCGGAGATGTTCGGGGAACCGGTTTGCTAATGGCAGTCGAGCTTGTGAAAAATCGCAGCACCAAGGAACCTGCGAGTGAAGAGACCGCCGCGGTGTTCGAAAGCACCCGAAAATATGGCTTGGTAACCAGCAAGGCAGGTGCTCACCGAAGTGTTCTGAGGCTGGTGCCCCCGATGTGCCTGTCTGAACAGGATGTACCGATCATTGTCGATGCGATGGCACGTTCATTTGCTGAACTGAAGTGATCGGTCGCGTTCAACCACCAAAAAAGAAGCCACCGATGATGCGATCCGGATCAAGCGTGAATAGACCGGCAACGATTACACCGATAAAAGATCCGATCATCGCCGAGAAGTGAGCGCGGCGATTGCCTTTACGAATCATGTAGATTGAGTAAACCATGGCAATCAGTGTAAATATCGACAGACCGTGGATCCAACTCAGACCACCGTGTTCCCCAAGTCCCCGGATACTGAAGGATCCGATTGCCACCACAGACATCACGACAACCCAGATACGACCAAGCAGTTTATGCCGCTTTGTGCCCTTGGGCGAGCAAAGAACGACGATGCCGAGAGTCAGCGCGCTGAGCGCCGCTGCAATATGAATTCCGATAACTGCCTGCACCGTTAGTGCGTCTTAAATCAAAGGTAGGCGAGCACCAATCCGCCAAACACCATCGCGCCAAACCAGCTGTTACCGAGAAATGCCTTATAAAACTTTTCCCGATCATCCTCCCTGCACGAATACTGATGCCAGACTGCGACCGCCAAGGCGCCACTGAGGCCAAGAACATAATAATAATCGAGTTGTTCGATAAATCCCACAACTCCCAATATCAACAATGTCAGCGCCTGACAAATTCCAATCACCAGCCGATCACGGCGACCAGCCAGTACAGCGAGCGATTTCACTCCGATCCGGACGTCATCCTTACGATCAACCATTGCATAGAACGTATCGTAGGCACCGGCCCATACCACATTGGCCGCAAGCAACAGCCAACCGGATAACGGTACAGTATTCAGATGTGCCGCGAATGCGATCGGAATGCCCCAGCCAAATGCGATTCCCAGGTAAAACTGAGGCAGACTGGTAAAGCGTTTGAGAAAGGGGTAGGACGCTGCAAGAAAAAGACCCACTGCAGCGAGCAGAATCGACAGTAAATTCAACAACAACACCAGAACCAGGCTGACAAGCGCCAAAAGCGCAATCAGCCCCGTGGCTTCTCGGACTGATACCTCGCCGGTTGCCAGCGGTCGATGTTGGGTTCGCTCGACGTGCGGGTCGAAGTCCCGGTCCGCAAAGTCATTGATAACACAACCGCACGAGCGCATGACAAAAACACCGATCACGAGTATCAGAACGATGTGCGGTTCGGGTGATCCAGCGCCTGCGATCCAGGCCGCCCACAGTGTCGGCCATAACAGCAGGAGACTGCCAATCGGCTTGTCCAGACGCATCAGCCGCGCATAAGCGCCTAATCGTTCAGACAGCACTATAATCACCCTCTCTCGGTGTCCAGCGTCGAATCAGTTCCTGTGCATTCTCCGGATACTGCTTTAGGATCATCTGTGCTGCCTGATTGATTTCGTTGATCATATCGATGTCGCGCGGAAGTTCGGCAATCCGGAAAATCTGCGAGCCAGTCTGGCGGGTACCAAGCAACTCACCAGCCCCTCGCAGTTTCAGATCGGTCTCCGCGATCCTGAATCCATCAGTGGTCTTGCGCATCACATCCAGACGTTTTTTCGCCGACTGTGACAGCGGTGATTTGAATAGCAGTACGCATTGCGCCTGCTCGGCACCCCGGCCGACACGGCCACGAAGCTGATGCAACTGCGAAAGTCCCAGCCGATCGGCACTCTCAATCACCATCAGGCTGGCATTGGGTACGTCGACTCCGACCTCGATAACCGTGGTGGCGACCAGTACATCGATTTCCCCGTCCCTGAACGATTTCATGATGCGGTCGCGCCTGTCATTTTTCAGACGTCCATGCACCAGGCCTATACGATATCCGGGCAGTGATTTTTTGATCACCTTTTCCGTCTCCACCGCGGATTCGACATCCAACACCTCGGACTTCTCAATGATCGGGCATACCCAATAGACCTGCTGACCAAAAGCGCGCAATTTCTTTACCATGTCTATCGCATCGCGCCGGTGGCTTGACGGCATGATTCGAGTCTGCACCGGTTTTCGGCCTGGTGGCAATTCAGTAATGCTGGAGACATCCAGATCCGCGTAAAAGGTCATGGCCAGCGTGCGCGGAATCGGAGTCGCGGTCATCACCAGCTGATGAGGCACCAGCTCATCGCTTACACCTTTTTGTCGGAATGCGTAGCGTTGACCGACGCCAAACCGGTGCTGCTCGTCAACGATCACCATGCCGAGATTCTTGAATTCGACTTTCTCCTGAAAAAGTGCATGTGTGCCGATCACTATGTTTGCGTGTCCGAAACGGATTGCGTTGTCGATATTTTTTCGTGCTTTCACCGACAATCTGCCGGTAAGAAGGTGAACTTCGATACCAAGGGGATCGAACCAACCTTTAAATGACTTCAAATGCTGTTCCGCGAGCATTTCAGTTGGTGCCATGATGGCGAACTGAAACCCTGAATCCACGGTCCAGGCGGCTGCAGCCGCAGCAACCAGTGTCTTGCCACAACCCACGTCGCCCTGCAGCAGACGAAGCATGGGGGTGGATTTCTTCAGATCGTCAAGAATCTCGTAGATGACACTGCGTTGCGAGTTCGTCGGTTCAAACGTCAGTGAGTCCCTGAGCCGTCGCGACAGCGTTCCTTTGGGACGCAACGCCGGCGCACCGACAGATTGGCGCAGTTCCTTGTGCTTTCTTCTGGCAATCTGGAATGACACCATTTCCTCGAAAATCAACCTGCGAACGGCCGGCTGATGGCTCTCTTCGACCTTCAGCTCAAACTCTCCCACCGGCGGTGCATGTATCAACTGCAATGCATCCTTGAGACCTACCAGGTTATTCTCTTCAAGCGTCTGATTCGGTAGCGGGTCGCTGATGTCGCGTTCCAGAATCAAATCCAGTGCTGATTTGACAATGTCACGCATCAGGCCCTGCCCAATTCCTTCTGTCAGACGATAAATCGGTGTGTAACTGTCGCCTTGGATTTCGGGCGGAGGGGAATTGTAGACAGCATATTCAGGATGCACCATTTCGTAGGCATTCCCGATTAGACGAACCTCACCGAAACAACGAATCCATGAACTACTCTCCAGTCTGCGTTGCTGCGAGGAATTGAAGTGGAAAAGACGCATGCGCATGGATCCGGTATCGTCCTCGATGTGTACAAGCAGGCTCCGACGTCGGCCGTAATTGAATCGTACACCACCGATACGACCGGTAACCATCAAGGTCCGACCAATGGCGATCTCACCGAGCGGAGTTGACTTTGTTCGGTCCTGGTAACGGTATGGCAGATGAAGCACCAGATCCTTGATCTGGAAAATTCCGATTCTCTCGAGTGAGGATGCCAGCTTGTCGCTCACCCGCGGTAGGACTGTGACAGACAGTTCTTCTAAATTTTGCTGAACCTCCGACTCCACCGCAACTACAGCGCCATGATGGCTTCCATCTCAACACCGACACCTTTAGGCAACGACGCAACACCAATTGCCGCTCGCGCCGGATATGGTTTGTTGAAATATTCCGCCATGACTTCATTGACGACCTGAAAATTTCCCAAGTCGACGAGATAGACGGTCAGCTTGACAATGTCATCCAGTCCACCACCAGCGGCTTCGGCGACAGCTTGCAGGTTTTGGAAGACACGATGAATATGTGCGCGGATGTCTCCCGCGGCAATATCCTGTGTTGTTGGGTCCAGCGGAATCTGCCCCGAAATATAGACTGTGTTGCCGGTTCTCACAGCCTGCGAATACGCACCGATTGCCTTTGGTGCCTTGTCAGTTGAGATTGTTTCCCTTGTTGCCATCCGATTTTTCCTCCCGGGTGAGACATTCCTGTTGGAATATCACAAAAACTGATCAATGTCTGTCACCGCTGCAACAGCCGTCTGATGCGTCATGTCAGGCAAGAATTTTATTGCATGCACAGCTCGAGCATCACACCAACCTGTATCTCTGAATATGAAACACAGAAGGCACTTTCTTGATCTTTCGAATGATTCGCGCCAGATGCTGGCGATCAGACACATCGATGTCAAACTCAACGGTGACTGACGTCGTATCGGTACCGACAATTCTGCAATCTGCGATATTAACGTCCAGCGATGCGATCTGCGTCGCAATCTCGCCCAGCAGACCCCTTCGATCTTCAGCATCAATGCGTATGGCAACACGATACACGCCTTCGGGTTTTTCAGTCCAGTAGACTTTCTGCCATCGCTCGGGGGGAAACTTGGAATTTCGGACGTTGTTACAGTCCGCGATGTGAATCGCGATTCCACCGCCTGTGTTCAGGAAAGCGACGATGGAATCATTCGGTATGGGATTGCAGCACTTTGCGTATTTCACGACCATACCTTCGGTACCGTCGATTGACACCGACATGATTTGGCTTTGCACTTTCTCATCTGCAGGAGATCGATCGGCGAATAACTGCTTGACAATGACCGGCGCAAATCGGCTCCCATTGCCGACTTCCAGAAGAATGGTACGCCAATCGTCAAGCTGCAGTTTCTTCGCCAGTCCGTTTTTCATCTCATCGGTAATACTGGCATACTTGATTTTCTGACTCTTGAGTTCGTTTCTCAACAGTCGGTCGCCCATCCGGACATAGTCTTGTGCAGTCTTGTCTTTCAGCGCGAGGCGGATCGCCATTTTTGCCTTCGCAGTGACTGCAAATTTCTCCCACTGCGGATCAGGGTATCCAAAAGCACGTTTCTTTATCTCCACTTGATCACCGTCTTCAAGCACGGTGTGCATTGCAACTCGCTCACCACCTATCGTGGCCGACTTTGCCAAATTGCCCAGGCCAGTGTGCACCGCATATGCAAAATCGATTACGGTCGCACCTTTCTTCAGTCGCTTCGGATCTCCTTTGGGCGTTATGACAAAAACACTGTCGAAGAATAGATTGCGCTTGAGGTTCTCAAGAAACTCACGTCCAACCTGATTGCGATCAACTGAATTATCCAGCAAATCTTTCAACCATGGAATGTCGTCCAATGCGCGAATTTCAGATGGCTGTACGTTGGTCTTGTAGCTCAGATGTGAGGCGATGCCATATTCTGCGATCTCGTGCATATCGTGAGTTCGGATCTGTATCTCCACTATTCGTCCGGACTCATCATAGACGCTGGTATGCAGTGACCGATAGCCGTTGATTTTGGGAATCGCGATGTAGTCGTCAAATTCGCGGGAAATCGGTTTGTAGTTCTTGTGAATGACACCGAGCGCTCGATAGCAATCATCTTCGCTGTCGAGCACCACACGAAACCCGACAAGATCCTTGATTGCGGTAAAGGAGATGGACTGATTTGATTCACGCTTTCGCCGCATCTTTTCGTGAATGGCCGAGACATTTTTCTCGCGCCACGATACATCTGCCGAAATACCATGCTCCTCCAATATGTTGGTTATAGTCTTGACGTGGCGGTTGATGGAAATGGTAGCTCGGGATCTGACGTTTCTTCTGATTGCGTTGGCGATGGTGCGGTAGCGGTTGGGGTAGATGGCTTGAAAACATAGGTCTTCCAATTTCCGATGCCACTCATGCATGCCCATCATGTAAGTCATCGGAATGTAGATGTCGCGTGTCTGATTGACGATTCTCTTGCGCTTGTCCAAGCGGTGTACATCCAGAGTTTCCAGATTGTGCATTCTGTCGGCGAGTTTGATCAGAATTATACGGATATCGCCCGCCGCCGCGACCAGCATGCGTCGGACATTCTCTGCCTCCTCGTCATCCTTGTCTTTGAATTCAGTTCCTGTGACCTTGCTTACGCCACTGACCAAGTTGGCGACATCTTCCCCGAATTCGCGCCTGAGTGTGTCCCAAGTCACGCTTGTGTCTTCCAGGGTGTCGTGAAGGATGGCAGCCATGATGGTATGGCTGTCCAATTTGAGTTTGACAAGCAGTTCGGCGACTGCCAGCGGGTGGTTGATGTATTTTTCGCCTTTGATCCGCCGCTGTCCAGCGTGGGCGGCTGCGCCTATCTCATAGGATCTGCGAACTTCTTCGATTTCCTGTTTGTCAAGATACTCAGCCAGCAGGTTGCAAAGATTTTCAAACTGCCGTTTTTCCTTGTCTGGTATACCAAGACGGCGATACAGTTCAATTAACTTGCTGCTCGATGTCTTGATCAGCTGGTTGGCTGTCGGCATCCTCTGGCGTATCGTCTTCGGCTCGCGGCTCTTCCAATTCCTCCGACTGGAATTCGAAAGGGTTGGCAATGGTCGGCATGTCGTCTTCGTCAAGAATGCTGGCCGTAACCAGGCCATCGGCAATCTCGCGAAGGGCAATCACCGTATTCTTGTCATTGTCCCGATCGACCAAAGGTTCGGCGCCAGCAGCCAACTGCCGTGCGCGTTTGGTCGCGATCAAAACCAGCTGAAATCTATTTTCAACCCTTTCAAGACAATCTTCTACAGTAATTCGTGCCATTTGTTACCTCTGAGAGCTGCGTTGTCAGGAACTGACGGAAATGTGTTCAATGGGTTATCTGGATGATTATATATGTGCTGGATTTCCGTTTTCAATTTATTGTACTGGTTCAATGCATTGGCGTATACTAAATATCTACTCAAAGGATTGGTGAAGTTCGTTTAGATACAACTGCTTTCAATGGAATTGGCGTTATAGGGATTTTATGTTCGCGTAATTTTTGGGGTTTAGACACATGAGCCAAACGTCCGCGCAAATTAGAGTTGTTTTGGCATCTGGTTAGTCAAGAAATGCGAAATTTCATTGAACGGCATACATTTAGTCGATCATAATCCTGATGTTTGCAGTGATATTGCTTTGGGCAATATTTGCGGTCTGGCCAGAATGGGTTGTCGCACTGATCGGGCGCAAGAAGACTTTCGTCAATACTCTGCTCAATGGACTCACGCTTGGCGGGCAAAACAAGACTGGATGTGGTCATTCGCAATGCCATTAACGCTGGCAAGTTTCCCGGACCGCGATATACCGCGTCAGGTCCAGAGATTATATCGGTTGAAGGGCTTGGTGACGCGAGCCTGCCTCATATACCAGACCAGGTCTCAATCTCGGCATTGTCGTTTCTGGGCCGGAGGAGATTCGTCGCACTGTTCGTGAGCTGATCAAGTGGGGCGTAGACACGATCAAAATTAATTTATCAGGTGAAGAGATTACGGACATGCCAGCGAGAGCGAATCAATTTCGGATGAGGAAATTGCAATGGCAGTGAGCGAAGCCAAGCGTCGTGGTATTCGCGTGCTTATCGGTGGTGACTAAGGATTCGCATGGACGCCCCACGGAACCAATGCGAAGGACATCGAGTATTTTGTCGACATGGTGGGAATGTCTCCAATGGAAGCCATACAAGCTGCCACACGATATGGCGGCGAAATGATGGGGATGGGGCATGAACTGGGAATTATACGAGAAGGTTACTTGGCCGACATGCTGTTGGTCGATGGAGACCCAATTTCCAACGTGAGTATTCTCCAGGACCATAAGCGGATTGTGATGATCATGCAGGACGGGAAATTCCATAAACGACCGAATTCACGTGAGATGGGCGTTTCACGCGACTTTCGATACAGCGCTGCCATAGCGAACTGAGTCGCGCGACGCGAACCGGCAATTTTGTTGATTTCTGACCCGTTTTGGTTGTCTATCCCGAAACTACCGCGATTTGTGCCGCAAGTCATGGAATTCGAGAGCAAGCACGTAAAATGCTCGGGCAGTGTCAATTTCCGGAGCTGAATACCATATAAGTGAAGCCTCTTACCATGACGTCAGGAAAAATGATCAATGTACTATTCTTGTGCACCGGAAACTCGGCGCGCAGCATACTCTGCGAGACCGCCCTCAACTGCGTCGGAAAAGGGAAATTCGCAGGATTCAGTGCCGGAAGCCAACCCAAAGACGAAGTCCACCCGATGACACTCAAGACACTCGAAACATTCGGTATCGCTGCAGAGGATTGTCGTTCCAAGAGTTGGGACGAGTTTTCCGGCGCAGATGCGCCGATTATGGACATTGTTGTGACCGTTTGCGACAACGCTGCTGCAGAAGTTTGTCCGGTGTGGCCAGCGTCGCCTGTCACAGTGCATTGGAGCATCCCAGACCCGGCAACTGTTGACGGCCCTTCGATTGCGCAGGAACAGGCATTTGAACGAGCGTGGCGAACTGCGAGACAGTGTGTATCCGAACTGGTAAATACGGTAAATGAGGAACCAACACCGGCAGTATTGTCACAACGGTTGAATGCGATTTCGATAGATTCCAATTAGCGTGAATCATATGCGGATATAGTTGCCAGTGAATCTCCTGATTTCCTGCTTATAGGGAATCAGTCAGCCTGTTTGAGCGATTCAATAATCTGATTCGGCGCCATGCAATCGTGCGCTAAAATGAGAACATCATGACTTCCAATGACTCCCATAAGGTTTCCGTCAGAGTTTGGGACCTTCCAGTTCGAGTCTTTCACTGGTTGTTGGCTGTGCTGATTACCGTCATGTACATCAGTGCAAAACTCGAGAATTTTGATGTTCATATCATCGCTGGCAAAAGTATCGCCATCCTTCTCGTAGCCAGAATAATATGGGGATTCGTAGGCAGTTCAAACGCCCGTTTCTCAGCTCTATTCTTCCACCCACGCGAATATGTGAACTATATCGCGGAGCTACCTCAGAGAAAACCCGGTTACAGTGTAGCGCACAGCCCGATCGGATCAGTCGCGGTGATCGTGATCCTATCGATCATTTCGGTCCAAGTTGCAACCGGACTCGTAGCATCGGATATAGATGGACTGATCGAAGGCCCTTTTGCCTACTATGTGAGTTATGACATGAGCCGCTGGGCAACTGATATCCACCTGACAAACAAAACGCTGTTGCTGTATATCATCGGCCTGCATCTGGCGGCCAACGCGTTTTATTACCTCTATAAAAAAGACAACCTGATCAGTCCTATGATCACTGGCGCACGAAAGATTCCGCAAAACCTCTCGTCAAATCTGCCGGTCATTGCACCGATATGGAAGGGTATAGCCACCATTGTGATATCCGCAGCGGTCATGCTGTGGATTTTCAACCAATACGGCTGAATCCTCGAGAACTTTCTAACAAAGTTGGTGTCGCTTGTCTTGCGTCAACCGGTCATCTATCAATTATCTTTCTTCTGGCGAAATGTCTCGTGACAAGTGCGGCATCCATTGCCGCCCAGCGCCTTGACACTTGCGGCAACCTCTCCCTTGTCGCCTGATTCGAAAGCTGCTTCAACCGCCATTGCAGGTTCCACCAAACCATTGGCTGCATCAACAAAGTCGTCCCACTTCTCCCAGATAACGGCTTTGGCTTCACTGTCCTCAAATTGTGCCATCCCGGTATCCTTTGGAAACAAGTCGGGTATGCTTGGCGCGTTCTCCGCGATTTCCGACGCCATGGCAGCCAGCTCAAGTGGTTCACCATCTCCCCTCTTCAGATAGTTCGTAAACGCTCTCATAGCGCTTCCCATGCCCTTCATGAATTCGCTTCTGGATTCAAGTACAGCCTCTGCTTGCTCAGCGGACTCAACCATTGCGGGTTCAGTCGCGTGTACGATCGAACCCGTCATGCCCAGCGCGAGCAACGCAACGATTGGAAGTTTTGTTGTGATTTTCATAACTTTATCTCGATTTTTTGTGAATTTAGAGAAATTATAGTGTTGGCTGCACAAAATCAAAAATTTAATCAGTTAAACAACTTCGCGAATTCTTTGCATATTCGACTGACGATTCATTCGCGCTGCGAGCGCGGTGTCTATGTCAACTTCAATGAACTTTACATCCATATTCGGCTGCAACTGTCCGATAAGATCCATGTCAGCCGAAATCACTGTTCCAATCATGAAATAGCCGCCACCGGAAACTGCATCACGATGAAGGACAATCGGTTCCGTACCTCCGGGCACCTGAATCGAACCGTAAGGATAGCAACTGTCCACAATATTGGAAGGATCCGAGCCTGCGCCGAATGGTTGTTTTCGCTCATTGAACCGCAGTGCACGTCCGTGTTGAAACCGGTAGCCTATACGATCGGCTTCTGAGGCTACTTTCCACGTATCGTCAAAAAAATATTTTTGTGAATCTTCAGTAATTCGATGCCAGTAAAGTCCAGGTACTACCCGAAGCTCAGCGGATGAGCCAAGCCCACGCCTCAGGTTTGCTGGCACCTGACGTCCCTCATCGACGGTTATCGAACTATCACCGATTTCAAGTTTGTCACCGGACTGGAGATTACGACCTTCATGCCCGCCCAGAGCACCTAGTCCGTAAGTCGATCGACTGCCCAGAACAACCGGAACATCGATTCCGCCAGAAACTGCAATGTAGGAACGAGCGCCAGCCTTTAAAAATTCAAAACTCAGAGTCTGACCGGACTTTACGGAAAAGGATGTCCAGATTTCTTTCGGTTCACCATCGACTTTCAGTGGTAGTTCCGCACCCGTTACGGCCACCATAGCATCGGTGGTAAACTCTATTTCCGGACCGAGAAATACAGCCTCGAGAACTGCAGAGCCTTCAGGATTGCCGACCAGATGATTTGCCGCACGAAGTGCAAAGCGATCCATCCCGCCAGAAATTGGAATTCCAAGATGATAATAGCCCGGACGCCCCAGATCTTGTACAGAAGTCGCCAAACCCGGTGAAATAATCTTAATTCCCATGAAGCATCTCCCCAATGTTCTTGTTGTATTCATCAATTCCGCTTTGAAATTCATCCAGCGAAAAGTTAAGTTCACGGATGACGGGTTCAAATCGTCCAGTCTCGACAGCCTCTAACTCCTCATCGTAAGCAGCACGGTCAATCGGTTTAAATTTCACAATATCACCCGGATTGAAAAACACCATGAATTCTCGCAGATGACTGATCTCCTGCTTCGGATCAAAAATCGGCATCGGAGTAATACCAAACATCTGATAACCGCCAGCGCCTCTGACCGAATAAATACAGGCAAAACATCCACCGTAGCCGACAGTTTGTTTAGGTGTATCAGTTCGTGGACGGAGATATTTTGGAACCTCAATTTGTCGCTCGCGGTCAACCATCTGAAACATGAAAGGCAAGCCTGCCACGAATCCAACCATAGTGACAAACCATGGCGACCCGGAATGTGCTTCGATAAAAGACTCAATCGAATCAAACCCGTTAATTCGAGCAGCATATTCCAGATCAGTACTGTCCGGGTCCTGATGTCGTTCCCTGAAACGCATTAGTGTCTCATGTGTCCAAGGATCGTTGTAATAGACGGGGACCTCAACAACGCGCGTTTGCAAAATCGACTCGGCATTTTTCATCGCCGATTCAATGCTCTTTAATTCCGCCAACAAATCGTTTGGTTTTATCTGATCGGGGTTGTATTTGATTTGATAGGATGCGTTAGCAGGGCAAACTTCGACGATTCCATCAATCTGGCTTTCCTTCACTACCTTGGTTACTGAAAGGCTTCTGAAGAACGCCTCCAAGGACATCTCTTCGTCAACTTCGGCAAAAATGTGGTCATCTCCACCGAATGAATATCTGGTTTTCATTTGTGATTACCTCTTTTTTATGTCAACCGAGTCGCCTATAAATCAAGCCATTCATCAAGAAATCCTGTATGCATATTGCCGGCAATAATGTCCTCATCTTCCACTAAAGCTTGATGAAGCGGCTTGGTGGTTTTGATTCCGCCAATTTTTAGCTCTCCAAGAATGTCTTTCAATTTTTTCAGAGTAGCTGAACGGCTCTGATCCCAGACAATAAGTTTTCCAATCAGGGAGTCGTAAAACGGCGGAATTGTGCATCCGGGATACAGCATTGAATCAAACCTTATGCCAGGGCCATCCGGTATGGTCAGCTCTGTGACGGTACCCGGATCGGGCATAAATCCGTTTGTCGGATCCTCGGCATTGATTCGACATTCAATTGCGTGCCCTCGCAGCGCAATCTCATCCTGCTGAAGATTCAATGGTTCACCGTTGGCAATTTTGATTGATTCGCACACCAGATCTACTCCAGTTACGCACTCTGTCACCGGATGTTCCACCTGAATACGTGTATTCATTTCCAGGAAGTAGCATTTCTGCGTATCTGAATCGTAAAGAAACTCAAGTGTCCCGACACCTCGATACCCGACACTCTGGGCAAAATCCCTGGCTGACCGACAAAGATGATCTCGAATACTGTCAGGCACAGCTTCAGCGGGAGCCTCCTCCCAGATTTTTTGCCGCCGTCTTTGTAGTGAACATTCGCGATCAAATAAATGTACCGCTTTGGTACCGTCACCAACGATCTGAACTTCGACATGACGCGCTCTTCGCAGGTAAGTTTCAACGTAAATTCCACCGTCTCCAAATGCAGCTCTTGCTTCCGCACTTGCCTGTGGTGCAAAATTTTCAAACTCATCCTGATTGGATGCAATGCGAATACCTCGTCCACCACCGCCAGCAGCAGCTTTGATCAAAACCGGAAATCCAATTTCCTTGAGCACAGGCTTTGCAGCATCGGCATTCTCAATACGCCCTTGGCTACCGGGAACAGTTGGCAAACCAACTTCCTCCGCTACCGTTCTCGCTACAACCTTGTCACCCAGGTGTCGTATTGTCGATCCTTTCGGGCCGATGAAAATCAAACCCGCTGATTCAACCGCATCGGCGAAATCACCATTTTCTGCCAGAAAGCCGTAACCTGGATGAACAGCATCGGCACCGGACCTCAAAGCGGCTGATACAATTGACTCAATATTGAGATATGACGCGGACGCGGGAGCTTTTCCGATCAGTACCGATGCATCCGCACTTCGAACAGCCAAAGAATCTGCATCGGCCTCACTGTATGCCTGAATCGAGCGAATTTCCATATCTCTTGCTGCTCGGATAATCCGTACCGCAATTTCACCTCGATTGGCAATAAACAGACTCCGAATAGGCATATCGTCTTCGTTTGTCACTCACCTAAATCCACTAGTGGCTGACCGGCCGTTACCGTATCCTCATTGCCAACCAGATATTTGCCAATAGTTCCGGATTGGTCAGATTTCACTTCGTAAAATAACTTCATCACCTCAACCAGGCCCACCGTGTCACCGACCTCCACGGAATCACCCTCCTCTTTGTAGGGAGGTTGATCGGGAGAAGGACGACGATAGAATGTACCTGGCAAGGGAGAAACGATTTGCTGACGTGGCATACTGTTTTCCTCTCAAATTCAAAAAGTTCCGGCGGCGATCAGGCAACCGCACCGAGGTAAGGCTGTAAAGCTTCACGAACTACCGTGGCTACAGCTACTGCATTGGGGGTATCGGAGTGAATACAGATGCAATCGCTTCCCACTTCTACATCTTTTCCGTTCACAGACTCCGTTTTCCCCTCTTCGATAGCCCGCAGACAACGCATAGCGGCATTCTGCGGGTCGACGGATTCATGTTCACGAGTAATGATCACACTTCCATCATCGTTGTATTCAAGGTCGGCGTAGTACTCTGCGAGGAAAGAAATTCCTCTTTCCGTATAAACTTTTTCGTGAACGGTATTCTTCATACCGAGCAAAGGTACTTCGTAATGTTTCGCCGCGTCGCAAATGGCATGTGCTACATTTTCATCCCGAGCGGCCATTCCGTAAAGCGCACCGTGCGGTTTGATATGGTTCAGTTCGACACCTTCCGCGGCCAGAAATCCCGTCAACGCACCGATTTGATAAACAATGATGTTCGTCAGTTCTTCTCGCTCAATAACCATCGGGCGCCGACCAAACCCTTGCCGGTCGGGAAACGAAGGGTGCGCACCCACACGCACACCGTGTTCTTTCGCCAGACGTACGGTCTTGCGCATATGATTGGGGTCTGATCCGTGAAACCCACAGGCGACATTGGCAAGGTCAATGAAGGGCATCAGTTTTTCGTCCTCACCTATTTCATAGATGCCGAAGCCTTCACCCATGTCGCAGTTAATTATTGTTGCCATGATATTTTCTCCAATTAATGTTTGTACTTTCCCGTGCTGAAAGAAATCTTCTTGTCAAAATCCACCGTCTTGCCGATTCGTGCGGATTCGGCAATTGCCTCCATCACCGCAACATTACTGGCGGCTTGTCGAGAATGTACTCGAAAAAGTTCCTCACTTTCACATGCTCCCGCCAATTCTTCCAACTCCGGTTTCAGGGTATCGACTTGATCCAGTTCTATGGGTTCCACAGGTTTGCCAGAATATTGAGTCCGTAAACGGCCAGCATCAATCTCAGAATCTGAGAGAACCTCATCATAATTATTGTGAATTCGTGTCTGGAATTGCTGAGAGAATTCCGAACACTTGTCGGTGTTTCGCGAAAAACACAAAAAATATTGAATTTGATCTGACTGACCCTGAATGGCACTCGTGAGTTTGCCCGACGACCAACCCAGTCGGATTGAAGCTACCTGTATCATCAAATTAATCCTGCATGCTGGTAATCAGACGTAGACGGAATTGATCGGCTACGACCGCCAATATCAGCAGCACTCCGATCACGACGATTTGAAGATACGATTCAATACGTGCCAGATTCATTCCATTTTGCACCAGTCCGATGAACAATGCACCAAGTACAACATTCTCGAGCCGGCCTATCCCACCACGCAGACTGACACCGGCAATCACACACGCAGCAATTGATTCCAACGGCATCGTAGCACCGATATTGGCTTCTCCTGTGTCGAGTCGCGCGGTGAGAAGTATTCCAGCAATCGCGGCCATGAAACCACAAAAAACGTAGGCCAGAAATAGTGTCAGTTTTGTGTTGATTCCCGATAGTCGTGCCGCTTTGATATTGCCGCCAACCGCATAAAAATATCGGCCGAGACGAGTCCAGTTGACCATGAAGAAAAGTAACGCGATGAAAAATAAAGCAACCAGGACTGGCGTAGGTACTCCGTAGATTGTACCGAATCCGAATTTGTCCCCAAACTCCATGGGCATGCCATAAACGGGCGTGCCTCCCGTCATATAAAGCGCTATTCCAAAACCGACTGATGCCATTCCCAAACTCATCATGAACGGTGAAACATTGAACAAAGCTACACCAATTCCGTTGATTACTCCGATGAACGTACCGGCAGAAACGCCTGCCAGAATGCCTATCGCAATCACAAGAATTAAAGCATCGGGCATTGCCGTATAGGCTGTCGCCATCGCAGTCGCACCGACGACCGATGTTATGGCGAGTATGGTACCGACAGAAAGATCAAACCCTCCTGTCAGCAAAGCGAACATCTGACCCACCGCGACAAGTGTGAGATAGGTTGATTGTCGGATTACATTAAGCAGGTTACGACCGGTCAGAAAATTGTCTGACATCAGCGCAAAAATAATGACTGCGATCAATAAGAGGAAAGGCAATACTCCGAGACGTACAAAAGCAAGTTTTGTAAATCTTGTCGCCGAAACATAAATCGTAGACGGTCTATTCTCATTCATGGCGTTTAAATAATTTCTACTGCTTCTCTCCGGAAACAGTATTGCAATATTTTTTCTTGACAGATTTCGTCTCCACTCAACTCCGCTGTAACGACTCCGTTACACATTACATAAACTCGATGTGTCAAATGCAAAATTTCCGGTAAATCGGACGAAATCAACAACACTGCTGCGCCGGCTTCGCACAACTGCCCTATAAATCGGTAAATTGCGACCCGCGTTCCCACATCAACACCGACCGTCGGCTCATCGAAAACGAATAACCTCACATCGCGTGTAAGACATTTGGCAAGCAGGATCTTTTGTTGGTTTCCGCCGGAAAAATGCTCAACAATTCTTTCAGTGTTTCTTGGCTGAAGGTTCAATCGCTCAGCTATTTTTTCCGTCTGAACAGTTTCCTCACGGCGTCTGAGCAGGAATCCACGTGAATATTCTGCCGTTGAAAGTGCAGCCAGTACCATACTTTCCCGAGCATTTCGCATCATCATCAGTCCTTCGTCCCGACGATCTGCCGGAACATAAAAAAATCCCTGGTCCAGCATTGCCCGAGGTGACGATTCACTGGTCTTCTTGCCATCCAGATAGACATCACCTGCTGAAACTCTGCTTAGTCCGAAACATGCTCTTGCAACGTCAGATTTTCCAGAACCAACCAAACCCGCGAGACCCACAATTTCACCTCGCTTGACGTGCATAGAAACATTCGTTACCGCACCGTCGGCCGTCGCCAAATTGTTCGTTTCAAGCATTGTGTCCAAAGGTTGGAATCTAATGCTTGGAAAGATCTGATCGACCACGCGACCTGTCATCAGCCGAACCAATTCCTCTTCTGAAACGTCCGCATCGACAGTCGCTACTTTGTGACCATCGCGTAGAACGGTTATCCTGTCGCCAATTCGTCGAATTTCATTCATGCGATGTGTGATATAGATGACACCGACTCCTTTTGTCTTGAATTGTTCAATAAGGGTAAAGAGTTGGTCAGTTTCCTGATCGGTCAATGAAGCGGTGGGTTCGTCCAGTATCAGTACCGATAATTCCGATCGAAATGCTTTGGCGATCTCAACCATTTGCTGCTCTGCTCTTGAAAGATACGCCACCCGCTGGTTTGGACTGAGTGAGAACCCAAGCTGGTCTAAAACTTCGCGCGCTTTATTTCGCAAGGCTGATTTTTTTAGAACTCCAAAAGAGTTCTCTTCAGCACCAAGAAACAGATTCTCTTCGATAGTCAGTTGTGGAACTAAAGAAAATTCTTGAAACACTGTACTGATACCGAGAGTACGGGCATGGTGCACTGAAAATATTTCAACTGGATTTCCGCGGAAATTGAATCGACCTTGATCCGGCCGCTGAGCCCCCGCCACAATTGAAATCAATGTGGATTTACCAGCCCCATTTTCTCCGAACAATACATGGACTTCCCCGGACTTCAATGAAAAATCCACGTTATCCAGTGCCAACGTGCCGGAAAAGTGTTTTGAAATTCCCTCCAAGTCCAAGAGTAGTCGACTCCCATGCTCCTGACTCGGGAGACCACTATTCTGATCGGACTTAGCGGCTAATTCAGCCACTAGACTAATTCACTCAGTTCACAGTGAAAGTTGGTTTGAAATCATCCGGAGCGAGCGATGAACCGCGATCGAATGTATCGATATTGTTAGAGTCAATCACGTATAGCGCAGGACCTACATGCTTCTCATACTCTTTACCCTCAAGAATACGTACGGTCTGATCGATCGCCACACGTCCTTGAATCACTGCCGAGTCTGTCGGCGCGGCAAGCACCTGGCCTCGCTTTATTCCTCGGAAGACGCCCGGAGTGAAATAGTAGGCCACCAAACTAATTTGATCGGTCAGTCCGCGAGAACGAAGAAGGCTGATCGATGCCTCCACAGTGGGTGACGTACCAACGATATATTGAATATCCGGATAGGCTTCCAGCGTATCCTCGACAAGTTTCAACTGAATTTCCTTACCAGTGTCTCCATATTTGGTATCAACGACTTCGATATCGGATCCCGCTACAGCTTCCTGAAAACCTGCATTTCCAGCTTCAACCCAACCTGCTCCTGGAGGTCCAGGGAACCATGCAACTTGGACCTTACCTGATCCGGCGGGATGAAGATTTGCGATGTACTCTCCAGCCTTGTAACCCATTTCACCGAATGAAACCAGGGATTTTGCTGAAAGTTCAGGCGAGGATATTCCGTTAATCACATCAATGACCGGTGTTCCCTTTCCGCGAATTTCTCTCACCAGATTATTCATTCCATCAAAAGAAATTGCACCAATCACCACAGCATCAGCACCGCGTGCCACACAATCCTCAATTTGAGAAATTTGCTTGTTCAAGTTCGTGTATCCACCCGCCTCGACAAGTTGCATTTTCACGCCAAGACGTTCGGACTCTGCGACGACACCATAGTCAACCGCCAGCCAATAAGCGTCTTTCATATGCGGAAATGAGACACAGATGTCCCAAGGTTTTTCAGCTTTTTCGAGAGGTGTGTAATTTACCGTCGTTCGCGGGCTTGCCATATCGAATGGCGGATTCCAAACCTCCACCGGATATGGATACCAATCTTCGGCAACGACATTCCCTATGCCTAAAGTTGCCGTCACACCCACGGCGAAAAATAATTTGTATATAAAATTCATTTCCTCATCTCCTAAATATAAGTCGAGTTCACACCAGACAAATACTTCAATGATTTACAGATTCATCCAGCGAAAATTTCATTTGCTGTCCAGTGTTAACGCTATTAAATTGAATTATAGGAATACAGATTTTTTTGTAAAATTGTACTTTTTGCAATGTGATATCGAAAAAACAGATGGCTATTTCATTCAGGCAAATTCGCTATTTCATCGCTATTGCCGATGCAGGCAAGATTACCGAAGCTGCCGCAAACCTGCATGTTTCCCAGTCTGCCGTCAGTGCTGCGATCCATGCGTTGGAAGAAGAGTTGGAAGTTCGTCTGTTTCAACGCCAGTCGGGAGGCGTGGTTCTAACCTACGAAGGTCATCAGTTTGTTAGGCACGCACAAAATATCCTGGCAGCCGTGTCTGAAGCGACTCGCGGGCTACGTCGATCAGGACAGACTTTGAGCGGTGATGTAAGAGTTGGCCTTACGTACACCGTTGCCGGTTACTTCATTCCACAAATTCTGATGAGGTTCGGACGATCATTTCCCAATGTAAATGTTCACCTACGTGAACTGCGACGGGTAAACATTGAAGAAGCAATTGTTCAGGGTGATCTTGACATAGCGGTGATTCTTGTATCGAATCTGCAAAATACAGAACAGATCAGCTCAAAAGCGTTGCTTCGGTCGCGTCGGCGACTTTGGTTATGCGCTGATCACTCTCTCTTGGAAGTCGAGCCTGTCAGGTTCAAGCACATTGCAGAACAACCGTATGTAATGCTCACCGTTGATGAAGCGGAAAAATCGGCGCTTCGATATTGGAATGCCACGAAACACCGTCCGAACATTGTTTTCAAGACTTCATCAGTTGAAGCGGTCAGAAGCATGGTGGCAACCGGTATGGGTGTTACCATTTTGTCAGATATGGTTTACCGACCATGGTCGCTGGAAGGTCAGCATGTCGAAGTTAAAACAGTCGCAGACGTTGTCCATTCCATGGACGTTGGATTGATTTGGAAGAAAGACAGCGAAATGAACGCAACGACTAAAGCATTCCACGACTACCTTAGCCTTACTTTCGCAGACACAGGTTATGGAATCAGTAATATTGAGGTATGATGCTAAGTGGCGGAATCACAACAATTCGATTTCAATAAATGTGAACTCGGTAGAATTGTTGTTGATTACATTATGCTCAACACCAGCTTTTCTGAAATAGGGCTCTCCAGCGGAAAGCTCGCTGATTATCTCATCTCCGTCATTGTCAACAATCAATAGACTACCGTTGGATACAGGTACTACAACATAGTCGGTTTCATGACGATGGTGTCCTGTTTCAGCCCTTGGCGCAAAACGCCATTCCGTAACCCTAACTCGATCATTGTCAATTTTTACGGTAGGAATGCCTTTTGGACGCGACGGATTCATTGTTTTCACTATACTCAGCAAATTGGTTCAAGATATTGTTGTGATTAACGAAAAATTTTTCAACTTTTTCAATTTATATACCTATACAGAGCCAAGTATCAAGGCTTCGGCAATTTCTCCGCCATGTTTTGACGAATATAAGAGAATTTCACTACTTGCTTGATAGTAACGGGCAGCCGCCACGCTCGGATCGACGGCATCAAGTTCGCGATAAATCATCAGACTTCCATTATCATCACATGCATATTCGTACGCATTGGCGGCAAAATCATCTGCACAATCAAGTTTCTGATACAGATATGGTCTCCAGTAAAGGTGCGGCCCAACTTTTGTGGTTGCGGATATCGTCCAAACTCAGACCAGAGAACTCGTAGGGCAGTACAAGCCAGCGATCGGTTTCGTTTACAAAATAGTCCGGTGCCGGACGGCCCACCACCGGACGGTACCAGACCACACCTACGCGGGTATCTTCGGGCATGTTCCGACGCAGCTTGCGACGCAGCGTTTCCTTGACTGCCTGAATGCTATGGCCGCTGCTGAAAACATCATCAACCAATAACAGCCGATGTTCAGATTCCAAACGGTCTTCCAGATATTCCAGCCCGTGCACTTCGATTCCGGCAGAATTCTTGATCATATCATCGTAGTACTGCATGCCCTGGTAGGCCGTACGAATAGCAATATGATCGGATTGGATACCAAAATACTGAAGACATTCCTGCACCACGATACCCACTGCACTGCCGCCGCGCCAGATGCCAGCAATGAAATCCGGATGGAATCCGCTGGCAAAAATTTGACGTCCAAGCCGATAGCCGTCCAATAACAACGACTGTTCGTCAATGTAAATTTTTTCAGTGTTCGGTGACGGCTTCATCGGCTAAAATTTTAGCATGAGTGAGAAACTATATATTCACGCGCAAGACCTGCTCAGCGACGCTGTTCGGCTCGGTACAATGGTAGTCAATAGCGGTTTCAAACCCAGCTTTATTGTTGGCATCTGGCGCGGCGGCACGCCAATTGGTATAGCTGTGCAGGAAGTCTTGGCATGGGCTGGTATTCAAACCGATCATATCGCGATTCGCACATCATCCTATGATCACACCATAGATCAGCGAGATCAGCATGTGCGTGTACACGGTCTGAGCTATCTTGTGAAGCGTGTGAACGCCGAAGACGGCATGCTCCTGGTAGATGATGTCTTTGACACAGGATTTACCATACAGGCGATTATTGACAAGTTGCATCGCAAAGCGCGGCTGAACACTCCGCGTGATATTCGTGTCGCGGTTCCCTGGTACAAACCCAAGCGTAACCAAACCGACAGAACACCGGAATACTACCTGCACGAAACAGAACAATGGATCAAGTTTCCCCACTCCCTTGAAGGCTTGAGCGATCATGAGATAAAGAAATTCCGACCCGAAATCTGGGCGACATTAAACGAATGAACGGCAGTGATTCTCTTCTTGTCACAGGTCGCAAGAAGCTAACCCGAATGAGACGTCGAAATATTCTGTTTCCAAAGTTGAACAGACATCGATCCCAACCAAAACACTAATTACCGCACCATTTCAATTAGTGTCAGCAATTGTTGGCACCGGTTTTGATCCGGTCATTCACCGTACTGCATCCTGATCGCGACCGAGTCGACCGTCAAGCAGCACTTGCTGGAAAGTGAATCCCATATTTCAGCGACAGCCATGTAGCAGTCAAAATTATTTGCCCCAGCCCAGATCAGGCACCGAAGCATCGAGTACGACCCTGTTAGTGAGATATGCGCGCCATCTGATCATTCACCTGAATTGCCTCAATTCCGTCCCATTTCAGATCTACTCCACGCTTTTATTGAATGCCATGAAAATGGACAATAACGATTATCATTACAATGAATGTTAACAAAGTGAGTAAGAATGACATTCCAAGGAGATTGGAGCAATGCAATTACCTGTGTTGCTGACAAGGCGATTCGATTCACACGCTTTCGACTCGATTCGAACTGACACCGGCGTCGGTCCACAAGTGACTGGATCAGAAAAGAAGTGACCGGCTACTGGCGTGGTCTGATAATTTACGATAACTGGTTGCGCTCGCGATTGAGCACATTGAGTTGAAGAAGCAGAATGCCAATTTACAGAAAACGGCTGACTGATTTACGCCATATGGTGTGGCGACAAGATGCACATTTGCTGAGAACTCTTTGGTGGAAGTCTGACCGGTCAAGTTTGGCATCTCGCGGTACAACTACGCGAAATGCTCACTGGGCGAATAAATGACAGAACACCTGCTCGAGCGTTTCGGCCGCGAACTTGTGCGTCTTCAGAAAGCAAATCTGAAGCGAGAACTGGTCGCGATCAGCGGCGTGGATTTCACCTCCAATGACTTTCTTGGTCTGAACCATGCCGAACCCATCCGACAAGCGATCCAACAGGCGCTGAATGACGGTATTGCATTGGGTGCGGGCGGATCGCGTCTTCTTAGAGGAAACCACGAAGCGCACCAGCAACTCGAATCAGAAGCGGCGAGTCTGTTCGACTGTGAGAAAACGCTTTTCATGTCCAGCGGGTATAGTGCGAACTTCGCACTTTTCACAACCCTGCCCCAAAAGCAGGACCTGATAGTTTTTGATGCTTTGTCGCATGCAAGCATACGTGAAGGAGTTTTCACCACACAGGCGAAGAGTGTCAAAGCTCGTCACAACGATCCGGACTCGATTGAACGCGCAATTGTCAGCTGGCGCGGACGCAGTGCTTCATCAGCTGTTCCATGGATCGCAGTCGAGAGTCTGTACAGCATGGATGGTGACATTGCGCCACTCGAAGAACTGATTTCGGTTGCAGATCGTCATGGCGCGATGCTGGTGGTTGATGAAGCTCACGCCACTGGTGTGTTTGGTGCACGCGGTCTTGGACTGACGGAACCCTACCACGGTTGCAGCAACCTGATCGTGCTTCATACATGCGGAAAAGCCTTGGGGGCTTGCGGTGCGCTGATCTGCGCATCGTCAGAAGTTATTGATTACCTTATCACGCGATGTCGGCCATTCATCTATTCAACCGCACCGTCGCCAGTTATTGCGGTTGCGGTGAAGGCTTCACTTACACTGCTGGTGTCTGAACCGGAACGAAGACTAAAGTTGCATCAACTGATCAAAACCGCCAATCGTGAACTACAGCGACACTTTGGAATCAGTGGCAGTGGGTCGCAGATAATTCCTTTTGTCATCGGTGATGAATCACTCACTCAACAGGTTGCACATGAAATGCAGGACGCTGGGTTCGATTTACGTGCCATTCGACCGCCAACTGTCGCTGAGGGAACATCACGACTTCGAATCTCAATTACGCTGAACGTAACGGAACACGATATTTGTGAAATGTTTGAAATGCTCTACAAGATCATGAGTCGACTTGAAATTGAACCGAAACAAATCTGAAATGATGCCTCAACCAGCAGACAATAACTGTCACGGATTCCTGATAACCGGTACGGACACCGGCATCGGAAAGACTGTCGTCAGTGCAATGCTGGTTGATGCCCTCGATGCCACTTACTACAAGCCGGTTCAGGCGGGTCTCGACGAGGAAACCGACACCGAATTCGTCCAGCGTGTTTTAGATCTGCTGCCAAGTCAATTCATACAAGAAGCGTATCGACTGAACACACCCGCATCGCCACACCTCGCTGCAGCAATTGATGGTATTGAAATCGATATGCAGCAATTGGCACTACCGGTAACCTCAAACCCGCTGATTGTTGAAGGCGCAGGCGGTGTTTTGGTACCACTTAGTGCGAAAACGCTTTTCATCGAAATGTTCCAGATATGGCAGTTGCCCGCAATTGTTTGCGCACGTACGACGCTCGGCACTATCAATCATACGCTGTTGACTATCGAATCGCTGCGTCGCTGGTCAGTCAGCGTTCACGGTGTAATTTTCGTCGGAGACCCTCACGAGGAAAACGAGACGATTATCCCGAAATTGGGCAATGTCACAAATCTCGGACGTCTTCCACTGCTGGAATCGCTTGACGCTGAATCGTTGCGAACGGCGTTTCAGCAAAATTTCAATATCCAACAATTTACGAGAGTTCCCACATGAACGAATCTTTGTCCCCAATTTGGCATCCATTTACACAGCACGCACTGTTTCCCGATTTTCTGGAAATCGACCGCGCACAGGGCGCTTATCTGTATACAACCGACGGGAGACGGATCATCGATGCCATCGCGTCGTGGTGGGTTATAACGCATGGTCACTGTCATCCAGTGATGCAAGAAGCCGCGCGACGTCAGATTGAGCGGCTTGATCAGGTAATTTTTGCCGGCTACACACACGAACCAGCAGAACAGACCGCACGCCTGCTCGATGAACTGACACCGGACGGTTTGGACTATGTATTCTTCTCCGACAGTGGCTCGACCGCGGTCGAAGTTGCTCTGAAAATGGCATTGGGATATTGGCACCATCTCGGATCTGATCGTCAGCGAGTACTCGTTCTAGAACACAGTTATCACGGCGATACGATCGGTACCATGTCGGTCGGAGAACGCGGTGTGTTCAACCAGCCGTACAATCCGTTGCTGTTTTCCGTTGAGAGTATACCGTTCCCTTCAGACGGTAAAGAACAGGAGACTATTGACGCACTCGAGCACCACTGCCGCAAGCAGGACGACGTCGCGGCATTCATTGCGGAACCCCTGGTTCTCGGCGCTGGCGGCATGCTTATGTATGGGACTGAAACCCTTGCCGAAATGAAACGTGTCTGCGAACGATATGATGTGCTTTTCATCGCCGACGAAGTGATGACAGCATGGGGACGCACAGGAACGGTATTCGCGTGTGATCAGGCTCAGATCGTACCAGACATCGCATGTTACTCAAAAGGTATCACCGGAGGCTTTCTGCCATTGGCCGCGACCATGTGCCACGAACGTATCTTCATGGCACACTATTCCGAGGACCGAAGTCGAACATTCTTTCATTCGAGTTCGTATACCGCAAACCCGATTGCATGTGCAGTCGCTGCAGCAAATTTGAAAATGTGGAAAGATCCGCAGGTGCTTGAACGCGTGAAACGGGTCACTGAATTGCAGAAAATTATGTTGTCACAACTTGAGAATTCACCTTGGCTGACTTCTATTCGTCAGCGTGGAACCATCTCGGCGATGGATGTAAAGGTGCCCGATAGTGGATACCTGTCGGGAATCGGTACCGAACTTTATCTCAGGTTCCAGAAAAGTGGGGTATTGCTGAGACCACTTGGCAATACGATTTATGTGCTACCCCCGTACTGTGTCACACAGGATGACCTGGACACTGTCTACGAAACGATTTCAGAAACGGTGTCAGACTTGTTGGGCTAACTGGCTTCGTCCGGTCATAGCAAGACTCGTATCACCGAGCAAATTCTCAATCGTCTTCAGCAGTCGGATATACAGCACTCGTTCCTGACCCCACAGTTGCCGAATCGTCCGCAGTTTGTAATGTCCGTCACCATCCAGTCGTCGAGCCATGCTGTACAAGTGCCCCTGCTCTTCAGCCAGCAGACGCTCGAGAGAGATGTTCAGTGCGTTGTGATCAAGCGCTGTCTGCAAAAGATTGTAGGCCCAGACAGCACGGAACTCGACCACGAGAGACATGTAAAGGTAAATCGTCCGATAATTGGCACTTCGTCCGAATAACCGAACCATGCCAGCTTCAAGTCGATTGAAGTAGGCTCGCGCAGATGCCGGCGCGAGCAGGGTATCGGCGGAGTAGTCTATATCATGATCGCGCAAACGTTCCGCGTGCCGCTTGAAAAAAACCGCATGGCCGGTTTCTTCGTTCAGATGCTTCAATGTTGGATAGTCGATTGCACCTGCACGCTGAGTAGCCATAATCTTGTAACTGCCGATGTGTTCCATGTATGACAGCGTGTTTAGAAACAAAACTGTGTCTCGCTCGGTGGTGCACAGATTCATGAACACAGACATGCTCCAATCGGCGAGGTCGTCATTGCTGCGCTTGAACTCGCTCACCAGTTCGTTCACGGCAACTGTCACGATGCAGTCTCCTGGGCATATTGGTCAACCTGATCGGCTGAACTTTCCGCCGTCGGTACCATGTCCTCCAATCCCAGTTTGGTAAACAGCGCCTCATCGTGGTCATATTCGACATTGTCGGTTGTCAGCAGTCTGTCTCCGACAAATATTGAATTGGCACCGGCAAAAAAGCAAAGCGCCTGCAGCTCTTCCGACATTGATCTGCGGCCAGCCGAAAGCCGTAACACCGACATCGGCAGCATGATTCTCGCGACAGCAACTGTACGGACGAATTCGATCGGCTCAACCTGCTGCGCCTCGGCCAATGGTGTACCTGGTATGGGAACCAACATATTGATTGGAACACTTTCCGGCGGATGTTTCATGTTCGCCAGCACAATTAACATACGGCCTCGGTCCTGCTGAGACTCACCCATGCCCAGTATTCCTCCACAGCACACTTTCATCCCTGCTTCGCGAACATAACTGATCGTCTGCAAACGGTCCTCAAATGTCCGAGTGGTGATAACCTGACCGTAGTATTCCGGTGAGGTATCAATATTGTGGTTGTAAAAATCAAGGCCGGCCTGCTTCAGTCTGACGGCCTGATCACGATTGAGCAGCCCCAATGTCATACAGGTTTCGAGACCAAGCGACTTGACTTCCGAGACCATCGTACACAGACTTTCCATATGACTGGGCTTGGGACCTCGCCATGCCGCACCCATGCAATATCGTGTAGCACCATCTTTTTTTGCCACCTTGGCGTCCGCGATGACGTCCTCAATCTTCATCAACTTGCTGGCATCGACTTCTGTCTGATAGCGAATGGACTGACTGCAATATTTGCAGTCCTCAGGACAGCCACCAGTCTTGATATTGACGAGTCTGCTCTTTTGCACCTGGTTGGGCGCAAAATTTTCTCGGTGGACGGTTTGAGCCTGATAGAGCAAATCGTTGAAAGGCATAGCGAACAGTGCTTGCACCCCCTCGGCAGTCCAGGTCTGATTGTCGGCGGTATGGTTCATTACGACGGTATTGTTAGGTGACAATAGTGTGTTGAGCCGGAAACCTACAGAGTCCGTTCCAATGAGGCAATAATATATTACTTATGCAACTCGGCCATAAAGAATTTCCCTGTTGGCAATTGTGTTTGAACACATCAGTCAGGTTGGCATTTCCTATATATTCTGTGTGCAGAATCACACTCATTGGACATGGACAAATCAGATAACGCACAACGCCGCGAAGACCTGAGTCTGGTAACCGGTCAGGGTAACTTCGTCGATGACATACACGCGCGGACGGTTCTTTTCGGACACGTCGTGCGATCCCCGTACCCGCATGCTGAAATTCTGGATATAGATGTAGAGATCGCAAGAGCCCAACCCGGTGTTCGGCTGGTCGTAACAGCCACTGATCTCGACCAGGCAGGCTACGGTGATCTGCCTTGTGTCTCGGACCTGACCAATCGTGACGGCACCCCGATGTTCAAACCACCTCGTCCTGTTCTCGCACAAGATCGGGTGCGTTATGTCGGCGAACCGATTGCCTTTGTTGTCGCCGATACCATTCACAACGCGTTAGCTGCCGCGGACCTGATCGATATGGATGTTCGCGAGCTGCCCGGTGCTTCAAGCACCGAAAAAGCGCTACTCGCCCAATCCAGTATCTGGGACTATGCATCAGACAATATTTGTTTTGACATAAGTCTGGGCTCTGAACAGGAAACAGAAGAATTGCTGGAACAGGCAGAGCATGTCGTATCAATTGACGTGCATCACCCGAGAATGTCGATCACTCCGATCGAACCCCGGGCTGCTTTAGCTGAATATGATGCCAGCTCCAACCACTACACACTCCATGTTCAAACCCAGGGCGTGCATATGGTGCGCCGGGTTCTGGCGAATGATGTCATGAAAATTCCGCTGGACAATCTCAGTGTGATTACCCGCGATGTCGGTGGCAGTTTCGGCATGAAGATTTTTACATACCCGGAATATGCACTGGTTCTCTACGCGGCTGAGAAACTCGACAACCCTGTGAAATGGACGGCGACCCGATCGGAATCATTCGTTTCAGATGCCCAGGGTCGTGCAAGAATTGATCGCGCGCGGCTCGGATTGGACGCAAAAGGAAAATTTATTGCACTACAAGTTGATGCAGAAGCCGATCTCGGTGCCAGTCTTTCATACGTCGGACCATCAATTGCAGGCCAATATGCTTATACGGTCATTGGTCACACCTACAAAATCCCGTCAATCAATTATCGCTGCAAAGGGGTATTTACAAATGCGACCCCGACAGATGCGTATCGCGGCGCTGGCAAACCAGAGATGATTTCAACTGTCGAACAACTGATCGACAAGACGGCTATCGAACTGGGGATGGACCGCATTGAACTTCGACGTAAGAATTTCGTTCAACCCGACGAACTACCGTATTCGATGCGCAATGGACATGTGATCGACAGCGGAGATTTTGGGGCTTTGTTAGACATTGCGTTGGAAAAGTCTGATTGGCACAATTTTTCTCAACGACGCAAAGATGCTTTGCAACGTGGCATGTTGCGTGGCATTGGACTGGGCATGTACATGCATTCCACGGGCGGTTCGAAGGACGAGACAGGGGAGGTCAGACTTAACCGGGATGGAACAGTACGAGTCACCACAGGCACGCAGTCAGGTGGTCAGGGTCACCAGACCACTCTCGCGTCACTGGTTGCCGAAGTGTTGCAGATCGAACCTTCGCGCATTGACGTTCTGCAAGGTGACACGGATGAAATTCTGTCAGGTGGCGGCACAGGTGGATCTTCGATGGTTTCGATCGCCGGTGTCACGGTACAAAAGGCAGCATCAAGCATGCTTGTGCAAGCTCGCGAAGTGGCATCGCACTTGCTTGAGGCATCAACCGCAGACGTTGAATATGATTGCGGCGAATTCGTCATTTCAGGGACTGACCGTCGGGTAAGTCTGGGTGATATTGCGGAATTTGTCGAAGATACCAGTCAGGATGCTCCCAACTGTGTGGGTTCGGCGCCTTTCGAAGGCACAAACACCACCCACCCGTGTGGTGGGTATGTAGTCGAAATTGAATGCGAACCCAACACGGGTGTAATTGAGATCATTCAGATCGTCGGAGTAGACGACATTGGACGAATTCTGTTCCCCGCCATTGCGGATGGCCAACTCCATGGTTCCTGGGCTCAATCTGTCGGAACATCGCTGATGGAAAGCATGCAGTTTGATGAAGATGACGAGGGACACGTTTTGTCAGGCTCCCTGATGGACTATCAGTTGCCGCGCGCGTCGGATCTGCCATTTTTCGCGCTTGAAAAACATTCAACACTGTGCAAAACCAATCCACTGGGCGTAAAAGGCGTCGGTGAAGTAGCGAGTCTCGGTGCACCAGGCGCAATTGAAAATGCAATTACAAATATGCTTGGTGGTGGATTGGAATTTGTTTCGCTGGCAGGGCCTGCAACACCTCAAAGAGTCTGGCGTGCGATTCGGAGGATCAATTCGGAGTAAACCTGCGTCCTTTATTCGTTATCGTCGCGGGCAACTCGCCCCAAATAGCCGCCGTGATGGCGCAGTCCGTATTGCCGCTTGGTGACTCCCTTCAGCTCCATCAACGCAAGTGTGATCGCGTCAGCAATCGCATTCATGACAGCGATGCTGGAAGATGGCGTCAAACCAAGTGGACACGGCTCTTGGATATCACCCATTTCAAGAATCACATCGCTGTAAGCCCGCAGCTCTGAATCCGAATGTGAAGTGATACCGATAACCTTGCCCAATCCCAGTTGTTTTGCAAGCTGCAGCATTTCGATGACCTCGCGTGTTTTTCCGCTATTGGAGAAAACGACGATACAGTCGCCCTCGGAAATCACTCCGAGATCACCGTGCGCTGCCTCACCAGGATGAAGATAAACTGCCGGTGTACCTGTCGAACAAAGCGTTACGGCAAACTTACTTGCAATGATTCCGGCTTTTCCCATTCCGGTTGTCAGCACTTTGCCTTCACAAGCGCGCAGCATATCTACTGCCGTCTCATAGACTGACGATACGTTGATGGACTGTATGGCTGATGCTTCAGCATTCAGGACATACCGAATTCGTTGTATGACATTCATTGATACAAAACCAGCCGCAGGTCAAAATTGGATGAAATTATAGCCCTGCTGAATTTTCAGCCGTTGCAAACTGCAGACTCCGATCTGCGAATTGAGTAAAGCAATTTTTTAAAAAGCCTTGCAGGCTCAGGCTTTGTTGGATTTTTTTGGATTCGCCAGACAGCTGAAGTGTGCAGAGTATTCTAGAAAAAGCAAAGGGTCTTGGAAACCAGTTCGCAAGGCCTTGCGGCTCACCGGCGAAACGACGAGGGTTTTGAGGTGGTTGTTACAAAGGATCTATTTAGCTATTTTGAAAATCCATTTCCCGACATAGCGCAGCGAAAACAAGGCAGAATCTGCCAGCGTAGCATGTGCAAGTCAGACACAATTTCACCGATTTAACTTAATCCGGGGAAATACATGACAATGCTCAGGAAGGTTTAACCACACAAAATAAAACTCACTGCCGTTTGCCATACACGCTGTGCATGACTTAACTTCTGTCGTAAGTCATGTAGAGGATTGGACTGTCAAAGCTCGCGAACCTGCATGTTTCCAAGTCTGGCATCAACCACAGGTACACACCAACGTCCAAATAAACACACTGTGTCAGCAGACAAAGTTGGGTGATCAGTATCGGGAGGATGAGTCGGAGTTTACACTAAATTGCAACTTCTCAAAATCTCCCACCGCCTTTTTCTACACTGAAATTGTCACGTAACCATGTATCGAACAACTAGTGGGCAAGACACTGGTGTCAAGCGATTCGTCACCAAGCCGAGAACTGGTTTGAGAAAAATAATCCGCGCGTTGAAATTAAACACGCGACTCATATTGTGCATAAATTTACGCAATTCTTGAGTATAAATAACATAAATACAATTAGTTACATAATATTCCATTCCGACTTCCACAAACTTTGAGCGAAATTGCAGGGCTTGACATAAAAAAAAGTACTTGCATTATTTTGATTTTTGTAAATAATGCTAATCCCTACTCCAGAATATGTTCTATTCACCACCAAAAGAATTCTCGTATGTCAGATTCAATAGTACACGTCAGCG
Organism: Arenicellales bacterium; assembly: GCA_951813075.1. GTDB lineage: Bacteria > Pseudomonadota > Gammaproteobacteria > Arenicellales > JAJDZL01 > JAJDZL01. The sequence continues at coordinate 2,079,998 of OX638343.1, forward strand.
ACACGTCATTTGATGAGGATGTTATCAACTCATCCGTTCCTGTAATCGTCGATTATTGGGCCGAGTGGTGTGGTCCATGTAAAATGATCGCTCCGATTTTGGAAGAAGTTGCGGTGGAATATGCTGGTTCACTGAAAGTTGCCAAGTTGAATATTGACGACAATTCGCATACACCCACGAAATATGGGATTCGTGGAATCCCGACACTGATGATTTTCAAAAATGGCATGGTCGAGGCTACAAAAGTCGGTGCCGTCTCAAAATCTCAGCTCACAGCATTTATTGACGGAGCAATTAACAATTGATCTCGGAAAGGTTATAATTCACGCTGTCAATTTAGTATTCTAAATTCCGGCGGGCCATATCGGCCACAATTCTCTTCCCTTACGTCCAATTACCAACTACTCACAAACACTTTCTTAATTCTCGGTGGCGCCTGCTGCCTTATCACCTATTGTGTCATCACAGAGGTACTTTTCTATGGGAATAAGCTTAACGGAGCTAAAATCAAAATCACCCACTGAGTTGGTCGAAATCGCCCGCGGTTCAAACATCAATGGTGTGAGCAGGATGCGAAAGCAAGATCAAATCTTCGCGATCCTCAAAGCTGAGGCACGAAATGGCGGCAGCATTACCGGCGAAGGCGTAATGGAGGCGCTCCAAGACGGATTCGGTTTCCTTCGATCACCAACTAGTTCCTACCTTGCAGGACCTGACGACATCTACGTATCACCCAGTCAGATCCGTCGATTCAATCTTCGAACCGGAGACTCGGTGTCCGGACTGGTCAGACCGCCTAAAGATTCGGAACGGTATTTTGCTTTACTCAAGGTAGAGAAAATCAACGATGAAGACCTGGACAAACTCAAGGACAAGGTTCTGTTTGAGAATCTCACCCCGTTGCATCCGGATCAACGTATGCGGCTCGAACTGGGCAACGGTAGTACTGAAGACCTGACAGCGAGAATCATTGATCTCGTCGCACCCATCGGCAAAGGTCAGCGCGGACTGATTGTATCCGCACCAAAGACAGGAAAGACCGTCATGTTGCAGCAGATTGCACATTCAATTACCGCGAACAATCCGGATGTTGAACTGATCGTGCTGCTGATTGATGAACGCCCGGAAGAAGTGACTGAAATGCAGCGCTCGGTCCGCGGCGAGGTTGTGTCATCAACGTTTGATGAACCTGCCTCACGCCACATCCAGGTGGCTGAGATGGTCATCGAAAAAGCCAAGCGACTGGTTGAACACAAGCGCGACGTGGTCATACTTCTGGATTCGATCACCCGACTCGCACGCGCATACAATACAGTAGCCCCGGCCTCCGGGAAGGTTTTGACAGGAGGTGTTGACTCAAACGCCCTGCAGAGACCAAAGCGGTTTTTCGGTGCTGCAAGAAATATCGAAGAAGGTGGCAGCATCACGATTCTTGCCACCGCATTGATCGAAACTGGCTCGAAAATGGACGAGGTAATCTACGAAGAGTTCAAGGGTACTGGGAATATGGAGATTCACCTTGACCGCCGCATCGCTGAAAAACGTGTCTATCCGTCAATCATCATTGCGAAGTCCGGAACAAGACGCGAAGAACTGCTGACGGAACCGATGGAGCTCAAGATGATTTGGGCGATTCGTCGATTGTTACATTCGCATGACGATATCGAAGCAATTGAACTGTTGATAGAGCGACTTCGCGCAACAAAAACCAACTCAGAATTTTTTGCTTCAATGAAACGCGCATCCTGACAAGCTGCTTGACAGGATTCAAACTTCAGCATTTAGGAGATCTCTGCAAAATTCTTGAGACTCAGACAAATCCAATCTGCTAATATATCGTCTTTCGTGATTTTGTAGACGCATTGCACAGTCTGAACAATAATTTTCGATCTTTCTTTGAAAAATCTTAATCCAGGTATACGAAACCCATGAAACAAGGCATTCACCCGAAATATTCAACCATCAAGGTCACCTGCGTCTGTGGGAATAGTTTCGAGACGAGTTCCACTTTGCAAAAGGAATTGAACATCGAAATCTGCTCTGTTTGTCATCCATTCTATACCGGCAAACAGAAGATCATTGACACCGCCGGGCGGGTTGGACGCTTCAAGGAGAAGTACGGACTCTGAGAGTTCTTGCTGTCTGTCGTCAGAAAGTCTGTTTCGACACTGATGACATCCCCATACCGTGCATAGCACGCAACCCACCACAGTTTCAGAACATGTTGACTGGGCGCTTGCGCGTCTGGAGCAATCTGATTCGTTCTTCGGACATGGATGCGACAACGCCCGCGATGAGGCCATTTGGGCAACATTGCACGTGGCCGAATTGATTGATCATGAATTCGAAGAAGTCTGTGACCAAAAACTGAGTGATGAGCAAAGTTCCAGGATCCAGGCACTAGTTCATGAGAGAATCAAATCCAGAAAGCCGCTTGCCTACCTGATTCGAGAAGCATGGTTCGCAGGATTCGCGTTCTATATTGACGAACGCGCAATCGTTCCACGATCACATTTCGGAGATCTGATCCAAGACGGTTTCGTTCCTTGGGTCAGGCCAGAATCCGCCCGCAACATACTGGACCTCTGCACTGGAAGTGGGTGTATCGCGGTTGCGATGGCACTACACTACCCAGATGCGTTGATTGATGCAGTCGATATTGACCGCGATGCGCTGGAAGTAGCCCAAGTCAATGTTACGCGTTTTGCTGTAGGCGAACGAGTCCGATTGATAGAAAGCGACTTATTCGAAAAGATTGAGGAAAACCGCTACGATCTGATCGTATGCAACCCGCCATATGTCAGCAGTTCTGATACAGACGACCTGCCCGCAGAATACCAACATGAGCCGCGACTGGCCCTGGAAGCGAAAGATGAGGGTCTCGAGATCGTGAAGAAGATTCTTCGGGATGGAATTCAACATCTTTCCGACAACGGTCACTTGCTGATAGAACTTGGTGAATCGGCGAAAATTCTGGAATCACAATTCGCAGACGTTCCGTTCTTCTGGCTGACATCAAGAAGTGGCGAATCGGTAGTATTGCTGATCAGCGCACAGCAACTGAAGACATACGAGTCCAGTTTCAGTTGTATCTGAAAATAGCAATCGACTAGATTTCAATCATGTCGAAATCAGCTTTTGAGGCCGAGCAATCCGGACACGTCCAAGAGTCAGGGATATCTTCCCAACGAGTTCCAGCAGCTATTCCTTCTTCAGGCATGCCAAACTCCTCCTCATAGAGGAATCCACATACCACACACATATATACCTTGTAGTCCATAGCAGTGATTGAATTGCCGCGCTTTCGGTATGACTGTCGAAAAAATCTGTCTGTATGGGCGTAACAGACTGATTGTGCAAGTAACGAAACAGCGAGTCAGTTATCTTTGTCAGTTGGCTGAATGCCGTACATTTTTAACATCTGCTGCTGCATATCGGTCCACAGTTTTAAATTCTTTTGCGTCATATCGCTGACTGACGACATACCGCTTACGTTCAGAAACTCATTTAATTGGTTCTGATAGGCCTGCTGTTGACCATTGACGATTGAAACGGTTTTGCTCAGATAGTCTGTGAATACATTTTGAAACGCCCCGCCATAGAACTGGATCATCTGACGCAGCACGTCCGTCGTAAACATCGGCTGACCGCCGAGTTCCTGCTCAGCGATGACCTGGAGCAGAACCTGTCTGGTAATATCGTCACCTGTGGTGACATCGGTTACGACAAATTCAACACCGTCGAGCACCAGTTGCCGCACTTCCGACGAATTCACATACTTCTTTTCGACAGTGTCGTAAAGACGTCTGTTCGAGTACTTCTTGATGATTCTTGGGTCGTCCATTACACACTCAGTACATATGCTGTCCGCCGTTGATGTCAATTGTCGACCCGGTAATGAATGAAGCCTCCTCATCCACCAGGAACAACACACCCCGTGCGATATCCTCTGCGCGCCCTAATCGCCCAACCGGAATCGTACGAATAATTTTTTCAAGCACTCTTTCCGGTACCGCACGCACCATGTCGGTGTCGACATATCCGGGCGCAATTGCGTTGACAGTAATACCCTTGCCAGCACCTTCCTTGGCAAGCGCTTTGGTGAATCCGTGAATACCTGATTTTGAAGCAGAATAGTTGACCTGACCATATTGACCAGCTTGGCCGTTAACCGAACCTATATTGACGATTCGTCCAAAGCCGCGTTCGCGCATGCCTTCGATCACACAACGGCACATATTGAAACAGGACGAAAGGTTCGTCTGCAAAACTTCATTCCACTGCTCAAACTCCATCGAATGAAGTGTCCTGTCTCGAGTTATGCCGGCATTGTTGACAACAATATCGATATCACCGAGATCTTCCGTGATTTTTGCCACCCCAGTCTGGCATTGTTCAAAATCGCTTACGTCAAATTGATAGGCAGGAATTCCGGTTCTTTCACTGAACTGGGCGGCGCGTTCTTTATTGCCAGCATAGTTTGCAGCAACACTGTATCCTGCCTTGGAAAGCGCGATTGAAACTGCCTCACCGATACCCCTTGTACCGCCTGTAACAACTGCAACTTGTGAACTCATTCATCTGTCCTTGATGTAATTTGTAAAATTCGTATTGTACTATTATCGAATACTCGCACGATGTATTCACAGAGTCTGACAAACGCCTGTCTGAAGAATGACTGCGCCTGAAGCTGGCAAGTTTCAGAGGTGTTCGGAGTACGTTGCGATTGCTTCCAGACGTTTCTGAGACAATGGACCGCTGGACAACCAAACACCGAAAGAGTATCTTTACGCTCCCAATGAACTTAAAGTCTTGCTGTATCAACCATCACCGTATTGCCAATTCAACTAAAGTGACATCATTCATTAGATGCGTCTTTCCTCCAATTTCAAGGAAATCGAAATGCAATACCACAGCGACGGGAATCGAGACCGATCTATCCGACTTAAATCTGGAATCTGAAAGCTATGTTTAATCCTTGGGCGACGCAGGTCCCAACCGATTTATATTCGATGTGGAGCAAAGCGTGGCCAACACCACCGCCGACATCATCGGTGTACTCGCAAATGCACGAACTTGGCGATGCTTTTTTTGCCGTGTTTAAAGCCGGACAAAATCAATCAGATCAGACGACCAGACAACAGCAAATAGAACAGATGGTGAGACAATTCACCATCAACCCGATCATGTCGACCTTCCCGGCAACGACGGGATTTGCGAGTCACAATCCTTGGCAGCAATTGTTCGGCCAAAACAGTACGCTGATGGATTCAAGGCTGACAGGCAATCATCCGCCAGCTCTGGGAATCGGACGAGAGTATCAGGAAGATTGGAGCAAACTTCTCAGACTGCAACAGGAGTATGAATCGGCGTTGCGGAAGTTCACGACGGTGTTCGACAAGTTCACCCTTGCTGCGAGCGAACGCTTTATCGAATCAATTTCGGATTTTGATGAAAACACGGGCTTTGAGGAAGTATGTCGACGGTGGATTGACTGTTGTGACAGTGAGTTTCAGAAAATAGCCAGTACCCAGGACTATTGCGTTGCATATGGGGCGCTGATCAATGCCTACATGAGACTGCTGCGTCATGGAACCAAGATTCAAGAACAGTGTGCCACTATGATGGGACAGCCGACGAGAACCGAATTGGAGAACCTGCACCTGAAAAACAAACAAGCCAGCGCGCAGATCGAAAACCTCAGTCTGAAAATCCAGGATCTGGAGAAACGTGTGGAGAGTGCACAAGCATCTCAGCGCAAACAATCAACGAGAAAATCGACTATGCCCAAAAAATCCGCCGCGCAAAGCAAGAAGCGAAAATAGCAAGAACAGATGCAGAATTTCGAAAAATTTCTTAAGGAGTCAGTACAGTTCCAAACACAGCTCGCGCAAGTCGCGGGTGCGACCGTTGATCTCGGTGAAATTCGCGTCGGAACGACTCCAAAAGACCTGATTGATCAGATTGACGGTGTATGCCTTTACCGATATCAACCTGTTTCAGATTCAGTGACAACTTCAAACCCCCTGCTTATCGTTTATGCTCTGGTCAATCGTCCATATATTGTGGACCTTTACCAACAACGATCGTTGGTTCAAGGCCTGCTTGCTCAGGGTGTAGATGTATATCTTATTGACTGGGGATATCCAGGCCCCGGCGATCGCCACTTGGATCTCGAACAATACGTCTCAGTGCTGATCGATCGGTGTGTAACCCAGACACTACAACACTCTGGCGCAACACAAGTGAATATACTCGGCATATGCCAAGGCGGCACCATGAGTCTTTGCTACTCGGCGTTGCAGCCAAGTAAAGTAAAAAATCTGATCACCATGGTTACACCGGTTGACTTCCATACTTCGGACAACATACTAACACATTGGTTTCGCGAGATTGATGTCGACCTTCTCGTCGATACCATGGGGAATGTCCCAGGAACACTTTTGAACGGTATCTTCCTATCGCTGAGGCCGTTCAAGTTGGGAGTTGAAAAATATCTGGATTTTGTCAAGATTTCCGATAATCCGGAAAAAGTGGAAAACTTCATGCGGATGGAAAAATGGATATTCGACAGTCCAGATCAAACGGGCGAAATGTTCCGTGAATTCCTAAAGAGATTTTTCCACGAAAATCGCCTGGTGACAGGCGGGCTTTCAATCGGCGGGGAATTTGTGGACATGAAGTCTGTTACCCAGCCGTTGTTGAATATTTTCGCCAAACAGGATCACTTGGTCCCACCAGCATCATCGCAGGCGCTGAAATACCTGACCGGTTCCAACGACTATTCGGAACTGGTATATGACACGGGTCATATCGGCATCTACGTGAGCGGCAAAGCCGGTCGTGACATTCCGCTGAAAATTTCAAACTGGCTTCGAGAACGAAACTGAGGCCGAATTGACCGAATCAGTTCTTGATTCGGAATCTTATCGATGGATACCCGATGCCTTCCAAGAAAGCGCTGGTTTCGCTTAACGCCTGCAACTGGTCAAATGGACCAAGCCGGACTCGGAAAAATTCTCCCCGGCCCTCGACTGTCACCTTTTGAATGAATGCCTGCTGACCGCTCAACGCAAGTTTTGCCTTTACCGCGTCCGCATCCTCGAATTTGTTGAACGATCCAACCTGCAGCACATATTTTGAACTTTCAGGTACTGACGTGGAATCAGTAGCGGGTTCTGGCTGATTTTTCGTCTCTTCAGGTTGGGGTGCTTTGGCTGTTTGCGTTTGCGGTTCCGGAGTGATTGTCTGCGGCAACACGTATTCATCTTCCAGCAGAAACTCGTGATAGCTGAATTGAAGCTTCGGTTGGGGGTCAGTTTTGGATTCGTTCGTTGTGCTTTGGGGGTCGGTTGCATCATCACGGTTTACGGCTAAATCAATCAGACTGTCGATACCTGCTCCGATATCCGACGGTCTGTCTTTGATTACTCCCAAAAACAGTCCAGTTGAGATTCCGCCGACCAACAGTCCCAGTGCGAACAAGCCGAATCCAGATGATTTTCGTCCGCTTCCCCTTTTACTTCGCTTACGCGCCATAGTGAATTATTCTCGTCCCTTATGTTGATTGGTTACGACACAAGACTATAGCCGGAAGCCTCGCGTTCGATTCTCTGATGTGCCAAGTCGATGTATTCGGCTGATACCTCATAACCAACATAGTGGCGATGCGATCGAACAGCCGCCACAGCCGTCGTCCCAGCTCCCATAAATGGATCCAGAACCACATCGTCGGTGTAGGTGTACAACTGAATCAGCCGCCAAGGCAGTATTTCCGGAAACGGAGCAGGATGCCCGACTTTTGATGCCGATTCTGTCGGAAAACTCCAGATGCTCTTCGTGAATTCCAGAAACTCATCCCTGGTGATTGTTGCCGATTTGGATTTGCTGCCCAGCTTGTTTCTGGAAAAATCTTGTTTTGAGAAAATCATGATGTATTCATGAACGTCCCGCAAAACGGGATTTGCGGGACTACGCCAGCTTCCCCAAGCACATGAAGAACCTGCGCTGGCAGATTTGTTCCAAATGATCTCACCTCGCATTAGATACCCGAGCTCACGCATTTCACTGGTGATCATGGCGTTCAGGGGAAGGTATGGCTTGCGACCCAGATTCGCCACGTTGATGCATACCCTGCCGCCTGGTACCAGCACACGATATGTTTCACGCCAGACATTGTTCAGCATTCCCATGTAGTCGGCTTGAGTCAGGTCGTCATCATAATCCTTACCAACGTTGTACGGGGGTGAGGTAACCATCAGATGAACGCTGTTATCCGGTAATTCATGCATCTGCTCACTTGAATGATGGAAAATTGTATCGAGCGATTGCTCGGGGACAGACTGTTCAAACGAATCTTTGCTTGGATGACCAGTAGCATCCCTATACATTTGGCGCAGGTAAAATTCGTCGGAGTTGTGACCAACACGATCGGTTGTACCGAATGCCTTCATCTTAGTCTGACCCATCAAATCCTACCTGTTGCCAGTGGAAATTTTTTCGGATATTGGATGTGCGTTGATCGAATAGTGGCGTCGGGAATTGAAATATCCACCTTCAATGGATTATTTGACAGAACCACCAGAATCGTGGGTTAAACTATATATCATTCGATCTTAACTGTCAACTATTTATATTTTATCAATAACTTACATAGAAGTAGGTGCGGATACACCAATAATATCGAGGCCGTTCGCAAGCACCTGCCGCACCGAGTCAATCAAGTCAAGTCGCGCGCAACGTAATGCGTCTTCGCAGTCGAGAATTCGTTCTTTGTTGTAAAAGGAATGAAAGTCGGTTGCAACGTCTCTCAAATAATATGCGATCTGATGAGGTTCATAGTCGTTCGCCGCGCTCTGAATCACGTCAGGAAATCGCGACAGTCGCCGAAGCAGATCCAACTCCGAATCCTGCTTCAGCAGAGAATGGTCAGCGCTGGTTCGTTTAAGACCACGCTCGCGCACCTGTCTTGCGACACTGCAGATTCTTGCATGGGCGTACTGAACGTAATAAACTGGATTGTCTCCGGTTTGTCGCTTCGCAAGTTCGAGGTCGAAATCAAGATGCTGTTCAGATTTGCGCAAGATATAGAAAAATCGTGCCGCATCCCGCCCGGTCTCGTCGATCAGTTCTTTCAGCGATACAAATTCTCCGGATCGCGTTGACATGGAGATCTTGACAGAATCGCGAATCAGCGTCGCAAGCTGAACCACCAAAATCTCAAGCCGTTCGGGATTCTCGCCGGAAGCTGCCATTGCTGCCTTCATCCGCGCGATATATCCATGATGGTCGGCGCCCCAAACATTGATGACGATGTCATAGTCACGCCTCATCTTGTCCAGATGATATGCAATATCCGACGCAAAATAGGTGAGATCCCCGTTGGCCCGAACCACCACCCGGTCTTTTTCGTCACCGAATTCGCTCGAACGAAACCAGGTCGCGCCATCCGCCTCATAAAGAAATCCACGCTCGCGCAACGCCTTGATCGCGCGATCTACGTCGCCTAGCTTCGACACCTGACTTTCGAAAAACCATCGATCGTGTTGAACTCCGAAGTGCGCAAGATCGGAACGAATCATCTCAACCATGTCAGCAAGAACATCATCGCGAAGTTGCAAGAACCTATCTTCTCCCAATATTTTCTTGGTACGTCTGATCAACTCCGTCAAAGTGGCATCCTTTTCATCAAGCTGAATGTCAATCTGTGCAGTATCAGCACACACGAGCGACGCACTTTCTTCGTGCTCGAGTTTTCGTGCACTCTCGATGATGTATTCGCCTTGGTAGGCTCCGTCGGGAAGCTTGACTTTCAGATCGTGAAGCTGCAGATACCGAATCCAGACACTCACACACAGGATGTCCATCTGGCGTCCGAGGTCATTCACATAGTATTCTGTGTCCACGTGATGGCCTGCCGCGCGCAACAATCGTGCAAGTGCATCACCAAAAGCGGCGCCGCGTCCGTGTCCGACATGCAAGGGACCATTTGGATTCGCTGAGACGAACTCAACCAGAATGCGACTGGCACTACCCGGTGTCGCTCTGCCAAATTTGTCGGCGCACTCAAGAACTTCGCCAACCAGGCCCGTCAGTGCTTGCTTGGCCAGGAAAAAATTGATAAATCCGGGACCTGCAATTTCCGTTCGTTCCAAAAAGTCCACCGGTGGGAGATTTGCCTGAATTCTGTCCGCCAGTTCCCGCGGTTTCATACCACTTGCACGCGCCATGCTCATTGCCACGCCAGTTGCATAGTCTCCTTGGCCGCTACGACGGGAGGCTTCAACTGGGACAGTTTTGGGAATAGCATCAGCTGACAGTTCTTCCAATGCCACCAGGCGCTCAATGGATTGCGCGAGCAGATTCTGAATTTTCGCTTTCATATAGTTCGGAGATTCACATAAAATCGATGGGGTCGATATCCAGACTCCAGCGCAATTTACCTCTTTGTGGAATTTTTTCCATCAACGGTGTCCAGATTCCGAGAAAATGCCTCAGCGTTCTGGGATTTTCACTCGATACAAGCAACTGCGCCCGATACCTGTTGGATAATTTCTGTATCGGTGACTGTACTATATCAAACAGCCTTATATCGGAACAGGATTGACGCCTGAGAATGCTCGTAGCACTGGCATGCGCCTGATTCAGGAAATCAAACTCCTTGCCGGCTTGTGGTGAATTCGCACGAAGTAAGGCATAGTGCGAGTAAGGAGGCTGCCTGGCCAGTTTTCTCTGATCAAGTTCCCGCCTGGCAAATCTGAGGTAGTCATGAGTAAGCAAGCTGGAAAACACCTCGTGATCAGGAAACATTGTCTGGATGTAGACGTTGCCCGGTTTTTCAAATCTGCCGGCGCGGCCAGCGACCTGCAATACTTGCTGAATCATGTGCTCTGTCGCCCGAAAGTCCATGCTGTAAAATCCAGCATCGACATTGAGTACGCACACCAAAGTGACGTTCGGAAAGTCATGCCCTTTCGATAACATCTGCGTACCGATGAGAATGTCCACTTCGCGGTTTTGGATTTGCTGAATTTTCCTTTCGAACTCAGCATGGGATTGGGTGGAATCGCGATCAATCCGCATTACGCGTGCGCCGAGAATCTCACTTCGAAGCAACTGCTCAATTCGCTGAGTCCCCTCTCCTAACCGAACGACGCGATCCGACATGCAATCAGGGCATTGACTCGGCATTTCGAATCTGGCAAAACAGTGGTGGCAGTGCAATCGTTGATCGGAGATGTGATAAATCAGTTTCGCATCGCAATTCACGCAATTCGCGATCCATTTGCAATCACGACAAATGATCACGGGTGCAAATCCACGGCGATTGATGAATATCAGACTCTGCTCGCGGCGATGTAGTCGTTTTTCGATCTCGGTCAATATCTGTATTGCGACGCCGTCTCGGAGGAGCGACCTGTTCAAATCGATGAGTTTCATCGACGGCATTCGAATTTTTGTCGCGCGCTCTGGCAGGTCGATTTTTTCGAGTCGACCCATTTGCGCTGCGAAAATTGTCTCAATCGACGGAGTGGCAGTTCCGAAAACCAGCGGAACCTTCAATGTTGCGGCACGGTGGATTGCGACTGAGCGTGCATGATACCGTACACGCTCATGTTGCTTGAACGATGTGTCGTGCTCTTCATCAATGACAATAATCGCAAGCTTTTTGAATGGAAGAAAAACGGCAGACCGTGTTCCGATCACAACTTTCGCCGCACCGGTACGTGCTCCCCACCATGTCTTGTGCCGCTGAATGTCTGTCATGCCGGAGTGAAAACACGAGACCGTGATTCCCAGAGCGCGATTGACACGTTGCTCAAGTTGCGGTGTCAGTCCGATTTCTGGGACCAGCAGCAAGGCTTGGCCGCCGCTTTGGAGAATCTTATCGATGACGTGAAGATACACTTCGGTCTTGCCGCTGCCGGTGACACCATGAACCAAAAAACACCGGTAGATGTCCAGTGTATTTACTATCTTTTCGACGGCAACGACCTGAGCGTCTGTAAGGTTCTGGATCAGTTCCGCGTGACCGGAATATTCGGGACTCTTGAGTGGTTGTGCTTCTACAAGTTTTTTGGAAATTAACTGCCGAATGGCACTTCGCCAGGATTTGCCAGTATTGCTGAGCAGCGCTTGGCCGACCGGCTGTGTGGCAGTCTGCAGAATCTCTACGATCGCTTTTTGAACTCGCGCTCTCGAAAGATTGCCTATGTCAAAGTCACGACCGATCTCGGAAAGACAATAACCCAATTCGACGTTTGGCTGCAGCGACCTTCCAGTCCGAACTGCGTTTGGCAACGCTGCCCATAGGACTTCACCAAGAGACTGGTGATAGTATTGTGATGTCCACTGCAAAGTACGGAGCAAGTCCTCGCCAACAACAGGCTCGGTCTCAATCACAGAAATAATCGGTTTAATTTTTTCGGATGCAATATTCGACTCATGCTGCTGTTCGACAATAATACCCAAACGCGTACCGCGACCGAATGGAACAACAACCCGGCAACCCACACCTGCGGACTCATGTGATTCGCACCGATAATCAAGCAAGTCCATGTGACGTATTGGTAACGCAACTCGGACAAAGCATTGATTTTCGGAATTTGAACTTTGCGATAAAATTTCGTTCAAGTCGCGCATTCTCCTACTGAAAGATGGCAACAAATCCCAATCAATTTTAGACTATAGCAGCAGACTCGCCTGACTCCATATAACTTGATGGATGCAACCTTTCCTCAATCACCCGTATGGTCTGTAATCAGTTCTTGCATTCAGGATCGAATTCGGACTGTCACTCCTTTGTCAAACAGCAGTTTTACTGAAAATTTCTCCATACAGTGTGAATCCAACCGATACTTCCTCAAATTAAGCAGCAACCAAGATTGTCTTGAAGCTGAAGCAGATGGACTGAGAGCATTGTCCGCCGCAAATTCGATACGTGTTCCAAACCCCGTAGCCAACGGTACGGTGCAATCGATTGGCTTTCTCGTTGTCGAATACCTTGCACTGCAAAATCATCTTTCAGACTTTGTCCGTATGGGGCGTGATTTGGCCAAGCTCCACCGCTCGCTTGGCACGCCTTACGGATGGCACCAAGACAACTTTCTTGGCGGATCGATTCAGATCAACTCACACCAAAGCAACTGGGCTGAGTTCTTCAATAACAATCGTCTAGGTTATCAGTTCCAACTGGCGTGCGACAACGGTTTCGGCGCAAGGTTGGGGATGTTGCAGGATCGAGTTCTCGACCGTGTCACATCAATCCTTGATTCGCACAAACCTGAACCGTCGCTTCTTCATGGTGATCTTTGGCAGGGCAACTATGGATTCATTGAAGGCGGCGTTCCGGTAATTTTCGATCCTGCTGTTTATGTTGGAGACCGCGAAACGGATATTGCCATGACCCGGCTCTTTGGTGGATTTCCGAGTTCTTTCTACGAAAGTTATCGGAAGGAGTGGCCGTTGCCGTCAGGTTGGGAACAACGACAGGTCCTATACAACCTATACCATGTTCTCAACCACCTGAATCTTTTCGGAGGCAGCTACCTGCAACAGTCGGAATCGATGTGCAGGCAATTGCTGATCGGAAACTAGCGAAATTGCTACCTTATGATATCGTCTACATAAGGCCTGTTGTCGCTTGTCCTCAGACTTTCAAAATAACGTTCGAGACTTGCTCTAACGACCGGGAAAGCCAGCTCGTCCCAAGGAATTTCGTCTTCTGAATACAATCTGACGTCGAGACTTTCCTCACCGGGCGCATAATCCGGTGATTCGAGATGAGCGCGATAGATCATATAAACCTGACTGACATGTGGAATGTTGTAAACCGCGAACAACTCATCAATCTTCACCACTGCCTTCGCCTCTTCATAGGTTTCGCGAGCAGCCGCAAAGTGCGTGGTCTCACCGAGCTCCATGAATCCTGCTGGAATTGTCCATAGCCCATAGCGCGGATCAATCGCTCTTCGACATAATAGAATTCGGTCTTCCCATTTGATGATGCAGCCCGTGACAATCTTGGGATTCTGATAATGTACAGTGTCGCAAGTGTCACAGACATGGCGCGGCAGATTATCGCCTTCGGGTACTCTCCTTGAAACTGAAGCGCCACAAAAACTGCAGTAGTTCATCTTTTTTGTACCCCAATAAATTAACTGAACTGAACGTGCAATACAGTATAAACCGCGATTCGTATTCACATTGAATGTCGTAGCGCATGACAACATTTCTGATCACGATTCCATTCTTCGCCGTAATTGCTTGCGGCTTCTTTGCATCGCGGCGGAAAATCATTGATTCAGCAGGGCGAACCGGACTCAATCGTTTCGTCTACTATTTCGCGCTGCCAGTTCTGATATTCTCGCTGATGGCGCAAGCCGATCTCAGAGATCAGTTCCAATGGATTTTTGTCGTTGCCTATCTGAGCGTGGCACTTACGCTATTTATTCTGTCGTTTGCAGTTGCTCGGCTGATTTTTCAATTGGGACGAGGGTTGTCCGTCGTGTTCGCGACAGCTTGCATATACGGTAATACCGGTTATTTCGGCTTGCCTTTTGTGATCATCGCTTTCGGACAGGATGCAAGTGTGCCGGTAGTGGTGTGTACAACAATTGATCTTGCTGTCATGTTGCCGCTGGCTTCAGTGCTGCTTGAGAAAAACGAACCTTCGAGCGCGAGCGGGACCAGCAACATTTACACGAAAACAATCTTATCGGTGATCAAAAACCCGTTGATTATCGCCGTGGTTCTGGGAGCCTTGTTTTCAATATCTGGGCTACAGATTCCCGAAGTTGCCGATCGATTTGTGGTGCTGCTCGGGTCTGCTGCAGCGCCGTGTGCTCTTTTTGCCCTAGGTTCAAGCATCGATGAGGACCGTGCTGAATTTCTGCAGGCGCAGATTTTCGTCATCAGTCTGATCAAACTAGCGATACATCCATTGCTTATCTGGTTCGTCATGTATCATCTTTTTCCGGTCGATGCAAACTGGGCTAGAAGCGCGATTATCGCGGCGTCCATGCCGGTTGCGGTGACTGCTTATATACTCGCTCAGCAATACAACACCTACGTTGCGCGCACTTCTGCCTCCATTTTGCTGTCAACCGTAGTTTCAGTCGCGACCCTGGCGTTCATTTTGACGCAGGTCACCTGAATAAATTGGTCAGCCCGGCGCGATTCAAGCCAAGTAGTTATCATATTGTTGCTAGTGAGAAATCAGATGTGATTCATTCTAGCGTCAATTGTCTCAACTCATTCGCCTTGGCTTTTTTACGTCTCCAAAAATCGATACCACACTCGTGTAGGAATTGCGGTCATGAATCTGCTGGTTGACATCGGAAATCAATACGTCAAATGGTCGTTTGGAGACGACAATGGATCCTTTGAATTGTCACCGCCATCCTCGATTGGTCTGAATTTCAATAGTCAGTTGCGTCCGCTTAGCGACGTAACGGGAATATATTTCGTCAATGTCGCAGGACGTGAAGTATCCGAAAAATTTCAGGATTGGGCATGGTCGGTCTGTCACATAGACCCAGTCGAAGTCGTTCCCCGGTCGAATCAATGTGGTGTCAGCAACGGCTACCGACAAATTAATCAACTTGGCGCTGATCGATGGGCGGCTGCCATCGGTGCCTGGCACACAACTCGAACCGCAACGATTATTGTCGACTGTGGTACTGCCATTACTGTCGATGCATTATCGGAATCAGCAGAATTCATCGGAGGCTCAATCATGCCTGGTATTCGACTCTCTAAAGAGTCGCTTTATCGTCGGGCACCGGGAATTAACGAACTGTCTTTTCGGATGCCCGCCAACATACCGGCGCGCACAACTGTCGAGGCTGTTTCCACCGGAGTAATATTCTCATTGGTGGGGGGAATCGAGATACTGATTGACGAGTATCAAGCAATCATTGGCGAATCTTCCAGACTGCTGATCACCGGTGGCGACGCACCATTTATTCAGCAGCATTCTTCGAAGAAGTTCGAATATGTGCCGAACCTGGTTTTAGAGGGACTATCGAAAATCGCTGACTCGGCTGCCGGATGAGCGCCTGACCTCAACCCGATAGCGGATTTCCAATTGCTTGCTCTACCCGTAGTATGGAACCACCATTTGGTAACCAATTCAGCAAGATCGGAATTCAACCAGCTTTAATCGATCGCATTTTTGTCACCGCGTTTGCGACGAGTGATTCTTCCACCTCAGTACTGTCGATAAGATCGACGAAATGGCAATCATCTCCAAAATCACATTCCGAATACCTGAAACTTATCGCACAGAATTTTCTTAAAGCCGTAATTTCAGTTAAATTCTCCGCACCTTGTTTCCGCAAATGGCCACGAACCCGCGAATCCAACACCAGCATATCGGGTACAGACTCACCTTCCAGAGAAAGACATCCGCGCGCCCTGAATGCTGTAACACCCTTGGAGCGATGTAATTCAGTCGTCAGTCGAGACGAAAAACCCTGGCCTTCGCAGTAAACCCCCGCGTTCGCAATAAGAAGGTTAGACTGCGCAGCAAATTCACTGGCTGCCAGTATGCTCCGAGATATACCGGCATCTTCATCCAAAACCAAGTAAGACACATCTGCAGCCAAATTTGTGTTTTGACGAACGGCTTCCCGGTGGCGGATAAGATTTTCGGGCGTTGCTCCGATCAGGATTTTTTTGATGCCCGACGATACCATCATGTCAATGGTAAAACTGACACGGGGTATGTCATGGACTTTGTCTGTATGGTTTCTTTTAACCTTTAGTGGCTGATAGGCTTGTGACGACCGCCCGAGTGCGAAAATTAATCCCTTGCAGTTCACGCTGAGATGAAACTTCAGGAAATCAAAAAGGAATCACTCCCAAAACAAGTACTATCTCTTTTCATATTTTTTGGGTAGCATTCCATATCAATCCCAGTTTACAACCGGTTTTCAGTTCACCGAAAACCCATATAAACAGAAACCTGTTGGTCTTCCGACAGTCCGTGAAAGACCGCTCGCAGGCGGCTCAAATCGTCGACTGATACACCACTGGTGAGTGGGCCTAACGCAATCAAGTCATCTTGTTTAACCAATATGCCTCGCTGTACCAATGCATCGCGAATCTCCAAAACGACATCCAGCGGATGAGTTGCCGCGGTATTCTGGTAGTCCGAAATTGTTGTTTTGTTCTGGTCATACATGACAACTGAGTATTCAGCAAGCCGATCAATCCAGTCGACGCCCGGAACGAGTTTCAATTCACCGCCGAGTACGCACATTCGTACTTCGAGATTTGCTGCCGAGGTAACTGCATAATGGTGCGGTCTATCGCCGGCTAACAGAGCATCTGACAACCGAACACCCGGAATCACTGACTGTAAAGCTTCCAATGCCTCTTTCCTGTCAGATGCGATATTCAGTTCAGCAGAGCCAACGCGAAACAGCAACTCCGCCGAAGCCCGCATACGAATGCCGTACGAACGGTCTATGGTTGAGCGCGTGCCGGTAAACATGTTTTCCAGCAATATACCCGTCAGTGGGCCTGTTGCATCATTGCCACCTGCCGCTGCAAAACCGACGTCCATCCCCCAAGTCGGACGTAGCAAGGCGATATAGAAATTCTGAACCGCAACCGCAAAATCTGGGCTGACGTTCAAGTCACTTTCGAGTTGGTTGGTTTTGCTAAAAGCCTTGAAAATTCTGTTCGCTGTTTCCTCAACTGAGGAAGCGCCAGCCAGGTTGGCGGAGCCCGCCGCCAGCAACAGACAGGCGATCAGACATACAGTGTGGAATCGGGGTTTCATGCATCCGTGAACATTGATTTAAATCGCGGTAATCCTTGGTGATGAACTTGAATAAAATAGAACGATGTTCCAAATTATTTCGACTTCTTGCAAGGTCATGAAATGATACTATCTAGCATCGATTTTGACAATGGAAAGCAGATACCGCAAAGGCTGGCTTTCTGCAAGCCTGACCCGGAATCCAACGTAGGGTTGTCGAGCAATTGCAACCCTCATCTTAAATGGGTTGATGCTCCGAACGAAGTGCAATCATTTGCGCTGCTTTGCTGCGACCCGGATGTACCGAGTCGCCCCGACGACGTCAACCAAACAGGTAAAACCGTACCTGCAAGTTTACCGAGAATTGATTTCTATCATTGGGTACTGGTGGATATTCCAGCGTCGGTTTGCGAAATTACTTCGGCGAGCCACAGCAGCAAAGTCACGCCTTGCGGAAAATCTGCAGATGATGCACCATCAGGCATGCGTCACGGGATCAATGATTACACGCTGTGGTTTGCAGGTGATAAAGACATGGCCGGTGAGTATTTCGGCTACGACGGGCCTTGTCCTCCGTGGAACGACAGCATCGTCCACCACTACCATTTCACTGTTTATGCATTGGACATTGAAAGTTTGCCAGTCAGTGGCTCATTTACCGGACAGCAAGTCGTTGATGCGATGCAAGGCCATGACCTTGACCAAGCTTCGGTGGTCGGCACCTACGCACTCAATCCGGAATTGCAGTAACCTGTGATCGGCCACGCACGTTACTTTCTATCGGTCGCCGTCGTCTCACTTATTTGGGTGATCACTGGTTGTGCGACATTCTACACGCCGGCTGCTTGTACTGCACTGGACCCTGAGCAATACATCGAAACACACGATCCCTTCGAATCGGTCAATCGCGCGGTATTCAATTTTAATCTGAAGTCAGACAAAGCGATTTACCAACCCATCGCAAGAGCGTATAAAAAGTTCACACCCGATCCGGTTGAATCCAGCGTTTCCAGTTTTTACAAAAATCTCAAGGAACCGCGGAACATGATCTCATCTCTTTTGTCGGGAAGGCTGGGTATAACCGCTCAATCCGGAGTGCGATTCACGATGAATACGACTTTCGGTCTATTCGGCATATTTGATGTCGCAGATAGGACCGGCATGCCCTACAAGGACCATGATTTTGGCCATATGTTCGGGTATTGGGGATTCGGTGATGGTCCCTACATAGTTTGGCCATTTGCAGGTCCGAGTAATTTGCGAGATTCTGTCGGCTCCGCAACTCATATGCATTTTACCTATGTCGAGAAACGCATCAAGAAATCAGAAAATCAACTTTTTGTTCAAGCCGTATCGGTGATTGACACCAGAGCTCGCTTGCTGCCGCTCACCGACCTGCTTGAGCAACAGCCAGACGCGTATCTGTTTGCCAGGGAGAGCTATCGGCAATCCCGGCTGAATACAGTCTGCAACCCTTAAAATACCTCTTTCCTCCAGATAACTGTAGGTTATGGCAACTTATGCTGTCGGCGATATTCAAGGTCGCTACAACGATTTTTTACGTCTGCTGGACCGAATCGGATTCTCTCCTGAGCGCGACAATCTGATTCTTCTTGGGGATTTGGTCAACCGTGGGCCGAATTCTTTGGAGGTTGTGCGTTTTGCCATGTCACACGCGACATCGATCAAGACTGTACTCGGAAATCACGATCTGTACCTGCTTGGCGCCTTGGAAAACGTCGTAGAGCTTCGCGAACGAGATAATTTGTCAGATATCTTGACCGCACCAGATCGTGAGGACATCCGGGAGTGGATTTGTCGCCAACCTTTGGTGATAAACGACCCGAACCTGAATATTCTCGCGGTTCATGCCGGAGTTCATCCCTTTTGGACGCTTGACGATATTCTGGCATACGCCAAAGAAGTCGAACAGGTGATCGCCAGTAAAACGCGGTCGGATTTCCTAACGCATATGCTTGGTAACAAACCCCGTCGTTGGTCTGAGTCCCTGACCGACTGGAAACGTATACGAATTTTGGTTAACGTCTTTACACGCATGCGATTTATCAAGCGAAACGGAAAACTCGACTTCAAAGAATTTCGAACCCGAGGTCAGCAACAAAAAAATCTTGTGCCGTGGTTCGAGTTCCCTGGTCGCGTCAAAATCAAACCGACAATTATTTTCGGGCACTGGTCTACGCTTGGCGTCTATCAGCAACCGGGCATTCTTGCCATGGACTCGGGTTGTTGTTGGGGGCGATGTCTTAGCGCTGCAAGACTGGATGGCGAGTCGGTTGTTATCACCCAGATTTCCTGCAAGAAGTAGGCGAGTCCTCAGTGTGGACCTGAATATTCGGAAATATTATTCAATGGCCGCGAAAGTACAAACTACAATGGACGATTGAAATCCACCGAATCAAGAACGCAATGACCGACGCTCATAAAATTGACATCAATATTGAAACTCACTACATAGCCAACAACTCCAATCCGGCAGAGCATAGCTTTGTATTTGCTTATGTCATTACAATCACCAACGCAGGGACAGTTGGCGTGCAGTTAATGACGCGACACTGGATCATTACCGACGGTAACGGCGAAGTGGAGCACGTACGCGGAGACGGAGTAGTTGGTGAACAACCGCATCTGATGCCCGGGCATTCATTCGAATACACGAGTGGCGCGGTTTTGGAAACGCCGGTAGGTACGATGAAAGGCAGTTATCAGATGGTTACCGACGAAGGTGATAGTTTTGACGCGGAAATTCCACAATTCGTGCTGTCCGCGCACAGCACTTTGCACTGAAACGGTCAGATATCCAGATTTTGCACTGACAACGCCTCTGTTTCGATGAATTCGCGTCTCGGAAGTACTTCGTCACCCATCAGTATCTCAAACGCCTTGTCGGTTCGCATGGCATCCTCGATTTTGACTTTGCGCAGCATGCGCTCACTGGTGTCCATCGTCGTTTCCCGCAACTGATCTGCATTCATTTCACCGAGTCCTTTATAGCGCTGGATTGATATGCCGTCGCGGGCATCTTCAAGCAGCCAGTCGAGTGCTTCCATAAAGTTCTTATCGCCGACAGATTTGCCACCTTTAATCACTTCGACCGTACCTTGCGCATACTTGCTCAACTCTTCCTCAAATCTGGCGATCGACTTATAGGCCTGGGATCGCACAAATTTGTCGTCGACTCTAAACTCGACTTTATCACCGAAATGTTCCTTGACTATTCTTAGTCGGTACCTTTGATGTCCGTTTTTCTGTCCGTCAGGTTCAACATCAACTTCGTAATGCGTATTGCCGTTCATTTCCTGTGAGATGTTTTCTTGTAATTCCCGCGCAATTGTCATCACATACGATTCATCTTCGAATTTTGCAGCATCCATTACCGTCATCTTGGCCAAGACTGTCAGGAAATCTCGATCAAAAGATCTCTTCAGTGAATTTATGGCGCTTTTGGCGCCGACATGAAGATGACACAGCCTCTCCAACGCATCACCTATCAGGGTCAATTCGTTGGGTTCGTTATCCGAATTGAATCGAATCTCGCTGCCGTTTACAGCAACTTCCAGAATATATCCATTAAGTTCTTGATCGTCGTTGAGGTATTTTTCGAATTTTCGGTATTTTGCTTTATATAGAGGTGGTTGTGCGATATACAGATGGCCGCCCTCGATCAGGCCAGGCATCTTGTTATAGAAGAATGTCAGAAGCAAGGCCCGAATATGGGACCCATCAATATCGGCATCCGTCATGATGATTACACGATGGTAGCGCAATTTTTCGATATCGAAATCCGGTAATACACCTGTGCCCAATGCGGCGATCAAAGTCTGAATCTCATCGGAGCGCACAATCTTGTCTAATGAAGCTTTCTGAACATTCAGGATCTTGCCTTTCAACGGTAAAATCGCTTGAAATTTGCGGTCTCTGGCTTGTTTGGCCGAGCCACCGGCGGATTCACCTTCGACCAGAAAGAGTTCGCTTTCAGCTGGATCTTTCTCCTGGCAATCAGCCAGCTTACCGGGCAGGCTGGTTGACTCAAAGGCGCTCTTGCGAGCCATTGCCTTTTCTTTTTGTGACTTCTCTCGAATCGCTGCAGCACTGTTTACCTTGTCGCAGATTAATTTGGCAATTTTCGGGTTTTCTTCTAGAAATTCAGCCAAACCTTCAGAAACCACAGACTGCACTGCACCTTCGACATTCGAAGAAACCAATTTGTCCTTGGTTTGCGACGAGAATTTCGGATCGTGAAACTTGATTGACAATATTGCAGTCAGACCTTCGCGAGCATCATCGCCTGTAACCTTGATTTTCTTGCTAAGTCCTTGTTTTTCCATGTATCCGGAAATGGTGCGGGTAATCGCCTTGCGGAATCCGGTATTGTGGGTGCCGCCGTCGCGCTGATAGATGTTGTTGGTGTAACAGCGGATACTCTCGTTGTAGTATTGTTGACACCACTGAAGCGCAGCGTTCACCTGGACACCTTCCTGTTCATCGCTTACCGAAATAACCAACTCGTTCAGCGGATGTCGCACACGGTTCATATCGGCTACAAATTCAACTATGCCGCCCTTGTGGTACATGATCTGTTGCCGACCATCACGCTCATCGTACAATTCAATTCGCACGCCGGGATTGAGATACGACAACTCTCTCAGTCGCTGGTGCAGGGTATCAAATCTAAATTCGGTATCCGTAAACACTTCGGAAGAAGGTAAAAACCGGATGGTGGTGCCTGTTTTTTCAGTTTTGCCGATTATCTTCAGCGGTTCCACCGGCGCGCCGTCACGAAACTCCTGGAAGTGAATGGCGCCTTCTCGGTGAATGGTCATCCACAACTGCTCTGAAAGCGCATTGACTACCGACACACCGACACCGTGCAGCCCACCGGATGCATCGTAAGAATGGTTGTCGAATTTGGCACCGGCATGCAGGATTGTCATAATGATCGTGGCACCTGGCAAATCTTCGCCATTTTCGCCCTCACCTTCCATGATTCCGGTTGGAATTCCTCGGCCGTTATCAGAGACTGAAACCGAACCATCGGTATGCACTCTTGTAACGATCCGATCGCAATATCCTTGTGCAGCTTCGTCAATGGAATTGTCGACTACCTCCGTCACCATGTGATGCAGACCTGTGCCATCATCCGTATCACCGATATACATGCCAGGGCGTGTGCGCACTGGCACAAGTCCGCGCAACACTTGGATATTTGTGTGGTCGTAGGTGTCGTTTGAGATTTGATCTGATGTCATATAGAGTAGAAAATTTAGAAAATCCGACCGTTGGCCAAGCGGTAGGCCGGATGAGTTGATGAAAAAGTCAACTTTTTATATTCAGCGATCCTTTAACAGCATCACAAGAAAATTTGAGGACTCATTTCCCGGGAATTTTAGCAAGCACGCGGATTGGGCATTTTTCAGGTTGAACTCAACTTTGTCATAGTCCTTCATAGCCTCGAATATGTCCAGCAGATACTTCCCGTTGACCTGAAAATCAGGAGACTCCCCATATTGCTTGATTTCCATCTGTTCATCTATCTCAGCTTGCGAATTCCTGGATGATTGCGCATGTATTCTCAACCTGCCGTCTTTGACCTGCATCGATGCTGGTACTTCCGGGCCCAAAATTGCGACAATTCTGCGAAGCGACGCAATGATATTTTCCCGCGCAACTTGAAAGACACTTGACAGATTCGCTGGAATCACACCTCGCCAGTCAGGATAGGTTCCCTCCAAAAGCTTTGACGTAAACTTTATGCTCGGTGTGCTCACGCGGACGTGATTGTCATTGAATTCCAACGTAACCGGCGATGAAAAATCAGCGAGTAGCTTACCGAGGTCCAGCACTGTTTTCCTGGGTACAATTGCTCGGTGCATGCTGTCATTCAATCCAGTCGCTACTTCGGTGTGACACATAGCCATTCTATGACCATCCGTGGCGACTGTCCGCAACTCAGATTCATTCATTTCGAACAGCATTGCGTTGAGGTAATAACGCAAATCCTGAGAACCCATCGCATGCTGAGAGCGTTGCACGATTGTCCGCAGGTCGGAACGACCGATCTGAAACTGGATATCCCAATCACCTGCATCCAATATCGGAAACGGACCATCCGATGTGTCCTGCGCCATTGTCTGCAAACTCAGATGACTCTGTCCACCCGCTACATCAGAATTTTCTGACTCGCCCGTCCCGTCCCGAGAACCAATACCACCATCGTCAATCTTGTTGATATTCAACATACCATTGGTAATGTCGAATCTCAGACTGCAGTCTTTCGGTTGCTGACGACAAAATTCTTGTACTGTCAGTCCCGGAAAAGCGACCCGTCCCGACTCAGTGACTTGAACATCTGGTACGAATTCACTTATCTCAATATCAATATTGGAACCAGTCAATTGAAACCCGTTCCTGTCGTCAGCGACAGTCAGAAGGACTTGGGAAAGAATCGGAATTGTGGGATTTCGGTCAACGACAGTGTTGACTCGATTAAGGGGATTGAGAATCTGGTCTCGTTCAACAACAAACTGCATAAAATCTTAAAAGTATTAATTATGTTTTTATTGGGCCTGTGCGCAACTAGAATAAGTTGAAATTAGCCAATGTAATCAAGCCCTTTCCTCGAGTATTGCCTGTCGAAAACTTTCTGCAAAATACTTGAGAATATGTGTATCGACAAACCTGCTTGATGATCTTCGCAGAACCTCAAAAACTTATACACACATTATACACTGAAATGCACACAGACTGCTGTGAATAAGTCGTCGGTGCAGGTCAATGAAATCAAGACGAAAGGATATCTTTCAGGGTATTGAATTCAGTTCTGAATTCACTGTCTTTTTCAAGCAAGCCGTCGATTTTTTTGCTGGCGTGCACCACTGTGGTGTGGTTTTTCCCGCCAATATCCCGGGCAATGCGTGGAAGACTGTGGGTTGTTAAATTACGAGATAAAACCATCGCGACATGGCGAGCTCGGGCAATATTCGCTTTTCGGCTATTCGAAAGGATATCGTCGACCCGAATTCGGTAAAAACGGGCAACTTCCCTGACGATTGTTTGAATATCAATGGGGCGGGCATTAAATTCCAGCATGTCATACAGGACTTGCTTGACAACTGAAATAGTGATTCCCTTGTTTGTAAACCGATGGCTGGCAATCAGTTGGTTGAGCGCGCCTTCCAGTTCCCGCACGCTGCCGTAAATTTTTTCTGCGACAAATCTGGAGACTTCAGGATCAAGTTCAACGCCGCGCCGTTCAGCTTTGGATTCCAGAATAGCTATACGGGTTTCGAGTTCGGGTGGTTTGACCCGAATAGCGATACCTTGTCCAAGTCTGGATTTCAGGCGATCTTCCACACCTTGAATCTCCTTGAAAAACCGATCGCTGGTGATGATGATTTGCTTGTTTCCTTCCAGCAACGCATTGAATGTGTGCAGGAATTCCTGTTGCGAGACATCTGCACCAGCAAAATGATGAATGTCGTCAATCAGCAGCACATCAAGTTCATGGTAGAAATTCTTGAATCGCTCGATACTCTCGCTGTCCTTTCTTTTCATCAGCGTGACCAGATGGCGTACGAAATTGTTCGCTCGAACGTAACGGATCTGCTTGTCGGGGAATCTTCGAATCAATTCGTGACCGGCTGCCTGCATCAGATGTGTTTTACCGTTCCCGACGTCTCCGTATATGAAAAGTGGATTATGGTCACGCAGTCCTGGCTCTTCGGCCGCTCTGTGTGCCATATATCTTGCGAGTTGATTGGATTCTCCCACGACATGCTGGTCAAAGGTGTACTCCGATGTGAGTTTTTCGAATCCAAAGGGTTGTTTTGTGTTCGGCGGGGTCGTCTGGCGACTATTTGGATTGGCTTTTCGGCTAACGGAATTCCCGCCCGAATTGCTCCCAGAGTTTGTTACTGTACCGATTTTCACCGAAATACAGTATTTCTGCCCAGTCAGAAATTCAGCAATTTCAGCGATCTGTGAAAGGTAATTGGATTCAATTTTCCGTTTTGTGAAGCGGTTGGGTGCATTCAGTACAAGGGAAGTGCCAGATTCAACCGCGCTCAGAGAACGCAACCAGGCGGTTACTTCGGCCTCGTTATTATCTTGCTCCAAACGTGACAGAGTTTGTTTCCATAGAGTTGAAGGCATAATTTTTCAGACCATTTCTAATTCTTTAATTTGGTTTGAAATGCAACACTTGTTGCACGCAAATTTGATATTTTGAAACTCGATTGGAACGCTAAGTTATGTAGTCGATTGTAATGCACAAATCAGGCAGTCTGTCAAACTTTTTCGGAGCAATTTTTCTCGTTTCCGCTAAGAGATTGATTTTATATCGCGTTCGAACTTTTCAATTGTAACTGGCAACGAAAATTGTGCATATCGTTGCCAGAAATCTTGCGAGAAAGTCAGTTGATGGATGAATATTCTATGCTTCAAACGCTGTCAAATGATTCTTAAAATTCTTGTTAAGATATTGAATTGAAATAAAAATATCAAACCCATATCCACAATGATCTGTTGTCTGGTCGGTTTGATACGACAAATTCAAAGCGTCGGAGTTAGTCGATTCTACAGTCAAATCGGACAACCCTCGAGTCCTCCGAGCATTGCTTTTTCGCGAAGAAATACACTAAAAATCAATAGAATAAAACACGCGTTTGTCAGAAATCGCACCCCACCTGCAGCGTGTCAATAATGTCAACCTGACATACCAAACCGTGAGGGTCAATTGCCAGTTTTTCAGGAGAATTTCCGAATCTGCTTTAGAACACGATAATCGGATGGTAGAACGATTCCAAGGGAACAATTGGGCTAGCTGTTAAATTGCTATACTGTCTGAATTCGATTTGAGCTTGATTCAGTTCAATATAATCGACAGAAAATTTGCAAAGACCAATGAAGGAGGGTGTATTTGTGCAAACTAACGCAGCCGTAGCCTATGAAGCAGGCAAGCCACTCGAAATTGAGACGGTAAACCTCGACGGCCCCAAAGCGGGAGAGGTTATGGTAGAGATCAAAGCCACCGGCATATGCCATACCGATGAATTCACACTATCTGGTGCGGACCCCGAAGGATTATTCCCGGCGATACTGGGTCATGAAGGAGCAGGCGTAGTGGTTGATGTTGGTGAGGGGGTTACCAGTGTGAAGGTTGGTGATCACGTAATTCCTTTGTACACACCCGAGTGCAGGCAATGTGAGTACTGCACCAGCGGCAAGACCAATTTGTGCCAGGCGATTCGTGAAACGCAGGGCCAGGGTCTTATGCCTGATGGAACCAGTCGCTTCTCCATGGGCGGCAAATCTCTTTACCACTATATGGGAACATCGACATTTGCAAACCACACTGTCGTACCTGAAATTGCAGTTGCTAAAATTCGTGAAGACGCACCATTCGACAAAGTTTGCTACATCGGTTGCGGTGTGACCACTGGAATCGGCGCTGTCATGAATACAGCAAAAGTACAACCGGGCGATAACGTGGTCGTGTTTGGTCTTGGCGGAATTGGACTCAATGTTGTCCAAGGTGCGAGAATAGCGGGTGCCGACATGATTGTCGGGGTTGACATCAATCCGGAAAGAGAAGCGCTTGCAGCGAACTTCGGTATGACACATTTCGTAAATCCGAACGAAGTTGAGGGTGACATTGTGCCTTATCTGGTTGCGTTGACGGGTGGCGGTGCAGATTTCAGTTTTGAATGTGTCGGCAATGTCGAACTGATGCGACAGGCACTCGAGTGCTGCCACAAGGGTTGGGGTGAAAGCATCATCATCGGTGTTGCGGGATCCGGTCAGGAAATCAGCACAAGGCCATTTCAGCTTGTCACAGGCCGAGTCTGGCGCGGCACTGCGTTCGGTGGTGCCAAGGGCAGAACCGATGTACCCAGGATTGTTGATTGGTATATGGATGGAAAGATCAATATTGATGATCTGATCACTCATAAAATGCCGTTGCATCAGATCAATGACGCGTTTGACCTGATGCACGCGGGTAAATCCATCCGAAGCGTCGTCGAGTTCGCCTGAGGCGTTATGGAAATCGTCAGTGAGCACCGCTGTTTCGGCGGTGTCCAGGGTATTTATCGGCATCAGTCCCGGCAAACCAAGACTCCGATGCAATTTTCGGTATTTGTTCCTTCATCAGCCGTTGAAGGAACGCATCCTGTTTTGTGGTTTTTATCCGGATTGACCTGTACCGAAGAGAATTTCACGGTCAAGTCAGGATCACAGAAATTCGCCGACCGCCACGGAATGATTGTTGTTGCGCCAGACACAAGTCCAAGAGGTGCTGGAGTCGCAGGCGAGGATGAGAGTTATGATTTTGGAACAGGCGCAGGATTCTATCTGGATGCCACTCGTCCGCCTTGGAATGAACATTACCAAATGTATTCCTATATCACCCAAGAACTTCAGAATGTAGTTTGCAAAAATTTTCCAATCGACAGTTCCCGGCAGGGGATTACCGGACATTCGATGGGAGGGCACGGTGCATTGACTATCGGATTGAGGAATCCACAGCTGTACCGATCTATATCCGCCTTCTCCCCGATCTGTTCGCCAACTCGATGCCCGTGGGGTCAAAAGGCATTGACAGGGTATCTTGGTGATGATAGCAGTGCGTGGGCACAATACGATGCAGTGGAGCTGATCAGAGACGGTCATCGAAGTGGCTCGATACTTGTGGATCAGGGTGATGCGGACAATTTTCTGACGGAGCAACTGAAACCAGAACTGCTGGCCTCCATTTGTACCGATTCCGGTCAGCCTCTGCAGTTGCGTAGGCAGCAAGGCTATGATCACAGTTATTATTTCATCTCCAGTTTCATCGAAGACCACATTGCGTTCCACGCATCCCGCCTAAAGTAGGCATATATGGGAAAATCGAGAACGGTCGCGAGCTCATGTTCGGTGCTTCAATCTATCAGACCCGCTCATTGCATTAGGTTGAAATGTAATTTCTCAACTGGATTAATTTGCATTGATATGGTGATTTACCTGCTGAGTACAATGCGAATCTTGACTTATTTTGTTATTAGTCGGTAGAGTTCATTATCGGTGATCAGCAGAACCAAATTCGTCGCAACTTAATCGAATCAGACTTCATATAAGGTATTGTTACGCAGCATGACGCAGATCAATGAGTCCGGTTTCTTGTTGAACTGGAATTTCTGCTACCGAGCGGTTCATAACCGATTTATTTACCAAATCGACAACTGAATACTCAGCCTTGGCCCAATTTTTCGCGGCCGCAGAATTTTACACATCATGTGAGGTGTTTAATATTCTGCGGCGAATTCAGGTTAACGAATAGTCTTGAAGTGGCTTCGAGTAACCCCTCAAGTTAGGAGCCGGATATAGCCATTGTGACCGAAACACTTGATCAAATTGACTGTCGAAACCTTGAATTTGGGAAGGTATTCACTTTACGTGGTGTAATAAAAGACAGAATCGGACGACAAAGATACGAAGTTGAATTCTTATAATTCGTTGTTTTATATTTCCAGGATAATCGGGTCTAAAAAATTAATGCCTGCCAGCGTTCATCACTTTTGCCGCCTCGATAGCGTCCACAAAGAGTGAAGACGAACGGGTAGTGAACAAAGAGCCAAAGAGGAGATTGCGATGACGCTAGCTTTGATACGGTTTGCATTGTTATGCTGCGTTTCGCTTGGAATCATGGCGAGTGCGGTCCCCGTTTTGGCGACGGAGATTTCGTGCGACAAGTGGAACACGAACGAATTCTTCCGCTACGCTGATGCCGCGACTGTCTCTCATTGCGTGAGGACGAAGAACTCGCATGCGAAGAACGAATATGGGAACACGGTCCTGCACTTGGCGGCGTCTGGTAACGAGAACCTGGCGATCATTGAGGCGCTTGTTAACGCACGTGATTTATTTGTAGAAACCCCCCTGTACGTTGCGGTATCTGGGAACGAGAACCCGGCGGTAATTGCGGCGCTTATTGAAGCCGGGGCTGATTTGGACGCACGCGATAAAACAGGACAAACACTTCTGCACGTGGCGGCGACTTACAACGAGAACCCTGCGGTAATCACGATGATTGTTGAAGCCGGGGCTGATGTGAACGCCGCCGATAAGGGTGGACAAACGCCTCTGCACTGGGGCGCATATGCGAACGAGAATCCGGCGGTCATCGCGGCGCTTGTTGAAGCCGGGGCCGATGTCAATGCACGCGATAAAGAAGGAAGAACGCCCCTGTACTTGGCGGCATCTGGGATCGAGAACCCTGCGGTCATCACGGTGCTTGTTGAAGCCGGGGCCGATGTCAATGCACACGATAAAGAAAGAGATACACTTCTGCACGTGGCGGCGACTTACAACGAGAACCCTGCGGTCATCACGGCGCTTGTTGAAGCCGGGGCCGATGTGAACACCGCCAATAAGCTTTCACAAACGCCTCTGCACTGGGGCGCATTTGCAAACGAAAACCCTGTGGTCATTGAGGTGCTTGTTGAAGCCGGGGCCGATGTCAATGCACGCGATAAAATTGGACGAACGCCCCTGCACTGGGCGTTTGGGAAGTTTGGGAATAAAAATCCGGAGATCATCACGGTGCTTGTTGAAGCCGGGGCTGATGTGAACGCACGCGACAAAAAAGGGAAAACGCCCCTGCAATTGGCGACGAATTCCGGCGCGGATCCGTCGGTCATCACGGTGCTTGTTGAAGCCGGAGCCAATTAGAACGCCAGCGATGAACATTGACGAGTGCCCCTTCACTGCGAGAGGCGCGTTTAACACCGTCGGTCGTAGCAGCTATTACTTGTTGTAGGTTTTGACCCGGCGACGACGGACGGGGCTGGCAAGATGGCCTCGGACTACTAACGCCAAGACGAATACCGCCCAGAAAGGAACGCCTCCATCTGGCACCTCGGCGCCGAGCGATTCAAATGAGAATCGCTGACAACGCACAAATTTAAAGCCCGCTTCATACTTGCTTGCTATAATTTGGCAGTTGCTGTCCATTCCAAAGAGCGCGGACTGTCTTGTTGCAGCAACCGGATAGCAGATTTTAGAACAGAATATCGTGGATTGAAATTATGAAACGTACCTTTCAACCGAGCAATTTGAAAAGAAAACGCAAACATGGGTTTCGTGCCCGCATGCGAACCCGTGGCGGTCGGGCCGTGATCAATGCACGACGAGCAAAAGGTCGCTCAAGGCTCAGTGCATGAAGAATTTTCATCGCCGAGAAGACATTGCTTTCCGGGAAGCATTAGATTAAAGCGGCGTGCTGATTATCTGACGGTTTTCGACAAGAACAGGCAGTATTCAAACCGGTATTTTCGGATTCTGGTCCATGGCGAACCGAACCGAACAGCGCCACGTCTCGGAATCGTTGTTTCTCGCCGGGTATCTAGAAAATCAGTCGAACGAAATCGGATCAAGCGTCAGGTACGTGAGTGTTTCAGAGCCGATCAACATAATTTGATTAATCGCGACATGGTGATAATCGCTCACCGTGATTGTGAGTCAGCATCAAATTCTGAATTACGCTACAGACTGATCAAACTATTCAAACAGTTGGAAAATTGAAAAGATTTCTTGTTCTAGCCATACGTGGCTACCAATATGTAGTTAGTCCGCTGTTCGGTCCATGTTGCCGGTTTCACCCCACATGCTCCAATTATGCGTTGCAGGCAATCAAGAAACATGGAGCGTTGAAAGGTTCGTTTCTAGCAATTCGCCGAATCGGCCGATGCCACCCTTGGCATCCAGGTGGTTTTGATCCGGTGCCGGAGTCGGGTGATAAATATTGATGGACTTTCGACGTGCACTGCTGTCCATATCACTCGGACTGATCTTATTGTTGATCTGGCAGGCGTGGCTGGATTTTCAGCAAAATAAATCGCAGGTCACACCTGTTGTTCAAACCGATTCTACGCCGAGTGTTCCAAAGACACCCACATCCTCGAGCCAGCCTCAAACGACCATAACCGGTGAAGTTCCGGAAGCACCTGTCTCGCAGTCCGCGACGACACCTAAGGCCGGAGTTCCGGCAGCGAGCTCTGTGTTGGATTCAGCGAAGCGTATCAAGATTCAGACCGATATTTTAAAAGTCGAGCTCGATACATACGGCGGCGAAATTCGGGAAGCGAAGTTGCTTGAGTACCCTGTCGAGGTTGAGATGCCGGATGTCCCGTTCCGACTTCTGACAGATACCGGACCTGGAATTCTAGTAGCCCAGTCAGGCCTGGTTGGAACCGGCGGTGAATTTCCGAATCATAAAACAGAATTTAGTGCTGAAGCTGAATCCTATGTATTGCTGGATTCAGATAATTCGCTTGAAGTGCCTCTTCGCTGGACATCACCCGACGGTGTAGACTATGTAAAAACATTCACTTTCCATCGTGACAGCTATTTGATCGATGTTGATTTCGCCATTGACAACAGAAGCGGGAAGCGTTTGGAAAGCTACCAGTATGGACAATTTCTGAGTACCGAGTTCGTCGAGGAATCTGAAGGATTTTGGTTTTTCAAGGCGTTGCCGAGTTATAAAGGGGCAGCGCTTTACACGCCGGAAAACAAGTACGAAAAAATAGACTACAAGGAAATTCGAAATGATAGCCCGGTGTTTGAAACAAATTCCGGGTGGGTAGCGATGTTACAGCATTATTTTATGACCGCATGGCTGCCTCACGAAAGTTCGCCGTATCAGTTCTATACCAAGCCCCTTCATGACGCCAGCGGACAGACACGATATCTGGCCGGCTATGTCACTCGTACTCCAACCATTGTAGAAAACAATTCTGTTGGAACATTGCATACCCAGATCTACGTTGGGCCCAAGGAACAGGACAGAATCAAAGATCCGTCAGAAGGTTTGATTCTAACGGTTGATTATGGCTGGCTGACACCCGTTTCCTCACCTCTTTTCTGGGTCCTGCAGAAAATCAACGAAGTAATCAATAATTGGGGATGGTCAATCATTCTGCTGACACTGCTAGTCAAAATTGTGTTCTATCCACTGTCGGCCGCCAGTTACAAGTCCATGGCGAAAATGAAAAAACTCCAGCCAAGGCTCAAAACCCTCAAGGAGCGATATGGCGATGACAAGCAGAAACTGAATCAGGAGATGATGCAAATCTATAAGAAAGACAAGATCAATCCTCTTGGTGGTTGCCTTCCGATTTTGATTCAAATACCTGTTTTCATTGCACTTTATTGGGTGTTACTGGAAAGTGTCGAGCTTCGCCAAGCACCGTTTATTTTTTGGCTTAACGATCTTTCACGTGCTGATCCATTCTATGTGTTGCCGGTTTTGATGGGTGCGTCGATGTTTGCACAGCAGTTCTTGAATCCAACCCCGTTGGATGCACTTCAGAAAAACATCATGATGAGCCTTCCGATTGTATTTACATTTTTCTTTTTATGGTTTCCTTCCGGTCTTGTGCTTTACTGGCTCATCAATAATGTTCTCTCAATTGCACAACAGTGGTACATCACCCGAAAGCTGGCAGCGACCTGATCGTTGAAACTGATACGATTGCGGCGATTTCTACCCCCGCCGGCATCGGTGGCATCGGAGTTATAAGAGTATCGGGCTCAAAGGCGTCTGAATTGGCGCACGCCATTACCGGTAAAACCGTCATCGCGAGACAAGCGATGTTCAGAAGTTTCTTGAACGGAAATGGGAGTCTGATTGATAAAGGAATTGTTCTTTTCTTTCCGGCGCCCGGGTCCTACACTGGCGAAGATGTATGTGAATTCCACAGCCACGGAAGCCCTGTCGTTCTCAATCTGCTCTTGTCAAGGTTGCAGGAACTGGGTGTCAGATTGGCTGAACCTGGAGAATATACCCGAAGGGCTTTTCTGAACGGAAAACTTGATCTGGCTCAGGCAGAAGCGGTCGTCGACCTGATCAATAGTTCAACGGCTGTAGCCGCGCAATCTGCCATGCGCTCGCTGAGTGGAGAATTTTCCGAGCGCGCACATCAGATTGTGGAAAAAATTGTCAATCTGAGGATCTTCATTGAGGCTGCGATCGATTTTCCCGAAGAGGAAATCGATTTTCTGGCGAATTCGGAAATCGCACTGACAATGAAACAAATTCGGCAGGACTTGACAGAACTGATTGATCAGTCAACCGCTGGCTGCCTGCTACGCGAAGGTATCACAGTTGTGATTGCCGGTCGTCCAAATGCGGGGAAGTCCAGTCTGTTCAATCGGCTGGCGCTGCAGGACCGTGCAATCGTAACACCGCACCCCGGAACAACCCGTGATACTGTAGATGTTACTATCGATGTGAGTGGATTGGCAGTCCGGTTGATTGACACTGCCGGACTGCGGGAAATTTCCGACGAAATTGAACAGGAGGGCATTTCACGCACGAGACAAGCGGTGAAGTCGGCTGACATTGTCCTGTATGTGATTGACAGTGAACAGGGAGTCTGCGATGAGGACGTACAGGAGATCGAGGTTTTGGACCCTGCGCGTTGTGTTATTGTATGGAACAAGACTGATCTTATAGAAGAGACTCGACCTGCGCTTGCATCTGAGACTCACAGCCAGACATACGTTTCCGCGTTAACTGGTTTGGGTATCGAAAAAATTTATAAAATATTACAGCGGATTGCAGGTTATGAAGTGAACGAAGAAGGGCTCTTTCTCGCACGTCGACGACATCTTTCCGCAATGAAACGTGCCAGTGAGTTCGTCGCTCGGGCACAGGATGCACTGGAACGGCAATCGGCAGGTGAACTTGCAGCCCAAGACTTATGGGATGCGATGAAATCGCTCGACCAGATTATGGGGACACCTTCCTCGGACGAATTGCTTGGCGAGATATTCGCAAATTTCTGCATTGGTAAGTGATCAGGGTAATTGAAACTTTGTCTGGTTCAAACTGCAATGCTGCTCTTACAACTGAACTAGCTTCGAATGCCCAATGACCAAATGAATAAATCTCAAATCATTCTCCTGCAGATGCTGATTGTTTTGGTCGCAGTGACCGCGATTGTAATTTGGCAGTACGAATATCTGGCTGACTTATATATCCGAAATCAGATCACCCGAATTGGCTTGGTCATCAATATTGCGATTGTCGTGCTATTTGTTTCAGGGCTGTCGCAGTTGGTACGGCTGTTCTTTCTGTATGATCGGGAGGAGAAAGCACTGCAGCAGTTTTCCGATGCACTGACGTCAGAAGATATGGAGCTGAAACTCAGTCAGCTATCCGAGAACACTATCATCGGGCAACGATATCGGATAGTGAGCGATTTTTTCAGCGCGCGGGCTGAATTCAATCACAACGCGCTTGCTGCAACATTGCTCGCACACGAGACCAGCCGAACCAGTTTTGCTAAATTTGTCAATAACATACTGATACTCACAGGTGTTTTCGGTACGATTATCTCGCTGACTGTGGCACTCTTGGGCGCATCCACAGCAATTTCCGATACCAACAGCCTGCGGGGTATTGATATCGTCATTCACGGCATGTCGACAGCATTGTCCACTACGATGACTGCGATTCTGGCTTATTTTCTGTTCGGTTACTTTTACTTGAAGTTGCT
This sequence comes from Arenicellales bacterium, assembly GCA_951813075.1. Classification (GTDB taxonomy): domain Bacteria; phylum Pseudomonadota; class Gammaproteobacteria; order Arenicellales; family JAJDZL01; genus JAJDZL01. Next base: position 2,115,323 of record OX638343.1, read on the forward strand.
TGACACACAATCTTACATTCTTGGAAAGATCGAACACGTGACGGCCACGGTTCTGATTCCGCAGTATCAGGCCGCAGCACGTTCGCCTGAACAGAATTTGAGTGCAATGCTCGCCGGTACAGTTGAAACAATTAAAAAGTTTGATGCTTTCATTCGTCAAATTCAGGAAATCAGTGCCAAACAGGACGAGGTGTTTACTAATTTTGAGAAATTAACTAACGAGAATATGCATCTTCTAAGGGATATTCGCGGCATATTGCGTACTGGATTCAGATTACGCGACAAATCTGACAGAAACTAACCCCGGAGGGGGATAAAAATGACCTGGAACACTGGCGGGTTTGTTGACCTGCGCGTTCATCGGGCATCCGAAGCCAGTCACTCGGACGATAGTATATGGCCATCATTCACCGACATCATGATGGTAATCGTGATGATATTTCTGATGGCTTCGGTCATTTTCATGCTTCGGAATGTTCAGTTGGGAAAAGACCTGCAATCGTCTCTCTCGGCCGAAACCGAAGCCACACAGGAAATCGTCTCACTTCAAGAAAGAACTGCCTATCTATCTGAAATCATTAAACAAACAGAACAACGCGTATTCGACTCGGAGCGCCTCAGGACAGAGGCAAGCATTCTCGCGGAGCAACGCGGCACCCGGATCGCTGAGCTTGAGTATGAGACCGCCGATCTTTATCGCGCACAGGCACAGTTGAATTTGGAATTGGATGGTCTCAACGCCCAACTCACCGAAATTCGTGTCGAACGGACACAGCTGACCGACCGTATTGCATCTATGAATTCAGTTATCGCGGACTTGGAATTGGTTAGTGAGAGCAAGTCGCAGGCATTGACTATTCTGCAACAGAATTTTGACCAGAAGCTGAATGAACTTCAGGCTTTGGAATCAAACCTCGCCGAAAAACAAATTGAAATTGCAACTTTGCAGGAATCATTGGAAAACTTGCGAATCGTTGAGCTTGAACAACAAAAAAACATCGCGGAATTAGTTCAGACGCGGATGACGTTGGAATCACTCAGCGATTTACAGAAATCGCAAATAACACAAATGATTCAATTACATAGTGAACTCGAAACACAGTCTGAAAAGCAACAGACCGAGATTGCGCAATTGACAGAAAGGCGAGATGAACTGCATTCGCTGAGTGATGAACAATCTGCTCGTATTGCGATGTTACTTGGAAATCAGGCTCAACTCGAATCTACCTTGGATGAGCAGTCGACACAAATAACACAACTGACAGCGGAGCGCGGTGAGCTCGAAGCATTGAGTGCGGAGCGTTTGACCCGTATCGCGACACTGCTTGAAGATCAGGGTCAGCTTGAATCTGTCTTGGACGAGCAATCGACACAAATAACACAACTGACAGCGGAGCGCGGTGAGCTCGAAGCATTGAATGTAGAACGATTGGCCCGTATCGCGACACTGCTTGAAGATCAGGGTCAGCTCGAATCCGTCTTGGACGAGCAGTCGACACAAATTACGCAACTGACAGTTGAGCGCGGTGAATTGGAAGCATTGAGTGCGGAGCGGTTGGCCCGTATTGAGTCATTGCTCAGAATTCGTAGTGCGCTTGAAGCGACGACAAGAGAGCAGTTGGTGCGGATTACGCAACAGGAACAGACCCGAATTGAGCTTGAGAAACTCACCGAAGAGCAAAAGGCACAGATTGAGCAACTGAGCATGACACAGGTCGCACTGGAGAATCGAGGCGAAGAACTTCGGACGAAGGTTGCACAGCTGAACACAACCATTGAGAATCTGGAATCCCTGCGAAGTGATCAACTGACAGAGGTAGCTCAACTGATTGAGGAGCGTAAGCAGCTTGAGGAAGTCAGTCAGGAGCAAATCCGGCAGATAACACAATTGATTCAACAACGTACTGAACTACATGTGCGAAGTCAGGATCAGCAGGATACAATCGTTCTTTTGGGCGATCAACGAAACCAATTGCAAGCCCGAAGCGAAGAACAAGCGATACAGCTTGCGAGATTGGCCCAGGAACTTGACCAACGCGAAAAGGAACAAACCAGGCAGGAAAGGGAACTCGCAGCGATTCGAGTAGAATTGGACGCGCGTGGTCAGGCGCTTGAGCAAGTCTCACTGACCAGTTTGCAGCAGGAAACAGCTATAGAACGGCTGACTGAAACAGGTTCGGAACAGGAGTCAGACATCAGTCGACTGACTGCGATTGAGCTTCAGAATCTGGTGACAATTGAACGTCAGCAGCAGGAAATAGCCAATTTAACGTCGCAAGTTGGTGCGCTGAGTGCAACAAACGCGGAGTATCAAGATCAACTTTCATCGCTCAATCAAATACTTGGCAGCATTCGCACCGTGGAGCAGGAACTTCGTGAACAATCAACAGTCCGTGAAGAGGAAATTAATGTACAGCAAACCCAGATCGCGAGGCTTGAGAGTGATCTTGCGACAATGTTTCAAGAAAGAATCGACCTTCAGAACCTGAATCAGGCTCTGGAAAGAGAGATATCATTTCTAACGCGTCGACAGACCGACCAGGAGACACAGCTTGAGACATTGCGTTCTGTGACCGACCGACTCAGTACGGATATTCAAAACAGGCAGCAGCAGATTGATACGCTGACTCTCCAGAGGGAAGAATTACGAACTGACAGAGAAAAGTCGCAAAGCGAACTTGAGGAATTGAAGCGGGCCTATCAGGATCGATTGAACGAATTGGCACAGCTGCAAGTCGCATTTTCCGAAAGAAGCCAGGAAGCACAGGATCTGAGAACGGACCTGGTCGAACTTCAGGATGAGACACAGTTGATGCTGCGTCCAGCCAGAAGCCCTGCCAACCGATATGTTGTAGAAATTCGCTACACAAAAGACGAGTCTGGAGCTCAGATCATTTCCTACAAGTTACCGGACGAGACCGTTGCCAGCTTTGTTGGTCGAGAACAATTGGATGCTGTTCTTACCGAATTGAAAGCCGAGCGGCCCGAGGGACTATATACTCGGATTGTGTTTCCTCAGCAAGAACTCCTGACTTTCGAGGAAGCTTGGGGGTTTACTCAGCAGATTCTTTCCCGATATGATTATTATCACCAGTAATCAGACAGTGACTCGTACATGAAGCATCCTGAAAATTATGATGTTATCGTGGTTGGCGGTGGACATGCCGGTGTGGAAGCCGCAATGGCGGCGACACTCACCGGCAGCAAAACACTGTTGCTCACCCAGAGCATCGACACTATAGGACAGATGTCGTGCAATCCAGCGATTGGCGGGATTGGGAAAGGCCATATCGTGCGTGAAATTGATGCTTTGGGTGGCATTATGGCGAGAGCAATTGACAGAAGCGGTATACAATTCCGCCGTCTGAATGTCAGAAAAGGTCCAGCGGTTCGCGCCACTCGCGCGCAAGCCGACCGCGCACTATACAAGGCTACAGTTCGGACAATACTGGAACAACAGGAACGCCTTACCATCTTTCAACAGGAAGTCGAGGATCTTCTGGTCGAAAATGGCAGTGTGAAAGGCGTATTGACCCGATTTGGCATTCAAATCAAGGCGCCAACCGTCATACTGGCGACCGGCACATTTCTTGGAGGTGCCATTCATATTGGTCTTGAGAACCACAGCGGTGGGCGTGCAGGTGATGCTTCGTCGAACAGACTCGCGAAGCGTCTGAGAGAGATGATGTTCCACGTGGAACGTCTGAAAACCGGCACACCGCCCCGAATCGACGGTAGAACCATTGACTATTCCAAACTCGAGATTCAGACCGGAGATGATCCATCACTGGTATTTTCGTTCATAGGTTCCGCAGAAGAACATCCTCGGCAGGTTTCCTGCCATATTGGACGCACCAATGAGCGCACCCATGACATTATTCGTGGAGCACTCGATCGATCAGCGATGTATGGTGGTGCAATCGATTCAATCGGGCCGAGATATTGCCCGTCAGTCGAAGACAAGATAGTCCGATTTGCAGACCGTACATCACATCAGATATTCGTTGAGCCAGAAGGTTTGGATTCGGTTGAAATTTATCCAAATGGCATATCTACAAGCTTGCCATTTGATGTCCAGTGTGAATTCGTCCGGTCAATGGAAGGGTTTGAAAATGCGGTTCTGACACGACCTGGGTATGCGATCGAATACGATTTTCTTGATCCAACGGATCTCAAGCCAACGCTTGAATCGAAATTGATGACGGGGTTGTATCTGGCAGGGCAGATCAATGGAACAACGGGATATGAAGAGGCCGCATGCCAAGGCTTCATCGCCGGATTGAATGCATCAAGATCGGTACAGTCCAAGTCGCCTTGGTGGCCGGGCCGGGATGAAGCGTATATCGGTGTTCTGATCGACGATCTCGTCACCAAGGGCGCAGATGAACCTTATCGCATGTTCACGTCAAGAGCTGAACATCGTTTGATTCTGCGCGAAGACAATGCGGACCTGCGCCTGACTGAGAAAGGTCGTGAACTCGGACTGGTATGTGACCATCGCTGGTCACAATTTGTAGAAAAACGCAGTGCTCTGGTAAACGAACGAGAAAGGCTTGAACAGCATGCGATTACACCCTCCAAAACAAACCAGCAAGCGATCAGTGACATATTGGGGCGAAGATTGACGAACGATACGACTTTGTTTGGTTTGTTGCGAGACGCAAGTGTCGGATACGACGCGTTGATGGAAATACCAGGTGCCGGCCCATCTGTCGAAGATGAGGCTGTTAAGGAACAGCTTGAAATTGAGGCTCGTTACGAAGGATATATCGAAAGACAGCGGTCAGCAATAAAAAGATCACTGCATTCGGAGGGTGTGAAGTTGCCGGACTCCTTGGATTACACCTTGGTACACGGGTTGTCCAACGAAGTCAGACAGAAACTACAATCCAGCAAGCCAAATAACCTTGGTATGGCTTCACGATTACCGGGTGTGACGCCTGCTGCAATCGCCGCTCTTTCTGTACACCTGAAAAAGCAGGCGATGTTGAAATCCGCATGAATTTTGATTGTGTTGCCGGTCGACGCAACAGATGATCTGGTCAAGGATCCGGTTATGGACCAGGCAGAATCGTCAGAGCCTATTAACAGATTACAGGCCTACGGTATTTTACGTAACGGATTGAAAATATTAGATATATCAATCGGAGATGATGCTGTCAACCACAGTTTGGATCATGCCGAAACGCTTGTGAAGTGGAATCGAGTCCACAATCTTTCGGCGATCAGAAGTATGAGCAATATTTTGGTCAAACATTTGCTCGATAGTTTTTCTATCCTCAAATATGTACGAGCAAAAGATATCATTGACATTGGCAGCGGAGCGGGATTTCCGGGCATTCCGGTTGCCTTGGCCAAACCTGATTCGCACGTTGTATTACTGGATTCAAGTATGAAAAAAGCCGAATTTCTCAGGCATTCAGTTGCACGGATGGGGCTGAGTAATGTGACGGTAATATGCGAACGCGTGCAAGTATTGGCGAAGGGGCGAAAAAAATTTGATACGGCGCTTGTACGGGCGTTGGGATCTCTCAATGCAATTGCTGAGTGTGGTCTTCCGATTCTGAAATCGAACGGATGCATTCTCGCGATGAAAGGCAAATATCCGACGCAAGAACTCGAAAAACTACGGATTCCATGCGATTCATCGATTCATCAGTTATCAGTTCCTGGCTTGAATGAAGAACGACATCTTGTTGTTTTAAAAAGAAAATCTATTAAAAAATCAGATTAAAATCATGGGTCGCATACTAGCCATTGCAAATCAAAAAGGCGGCGTTGGGAAAACAACGACAGGGATCAACCTCGCAGCGTCGCTGGCACGGACAAAGCGCAAGATACTGGTTGTTGATTTGGATTCCCAAGCGAATGCATCAGCCGGAATGGGATTTGCGTCAGGTGGAACTGTGCAGGGAATTTATGATGTACTGATTGGAACGGCAAGAATTTCAGATGTAGTCACACAAACTGAATCTGGCGTGGATGCGGTTTTCTCAAGCAGGGATCTTGCCGGTGCACAAGTGGAGTTACTCGGATTGGAGAATCGCGAATACTTGCTCAAACGCGCATTGAGTTCTCTGAGAGGCGCTTATAGTTACATTTTGATCGATTGTCCGCCATCGCTGAATATACTTACTGTGAATGCACTGGTGGCGGCAGATGGCGTCATTGTTCCCACTCAATGCGAGTTTTATTCCTTGCAGGGATTGATTGATTTGCTTGATACAATTGAATCAGTACGTCAGTCATTCAATCCAAATCTACAATTGGACGGAATTTTGCGCACCATGCATGACCGCAGAAACAAGTTGCACCAGGAAGTGTCAGACGAATTGAGCAAACATTTCAATGATCAGGTCTATCGTACCTTTATACCCCGAAACATCAAGCTTGCAGAAGCGCCGAGCCATGGTAAGTGCGTACTTGATTACGATAAAAAGTGTGCAGGATCAATAGCTTATCTGGCATTGGCAGGTGAATTGCTGAGTAAGGAAGAGTTAAGATGAGTAATCAGGAAAGATTGGGCCAAGGCTTGAGCGCACTGCTTGGATCAGCTGCTACCAAAACAACGCCGACACCAATAGACAATGTGCGCATGATCGCTATCGAAAAGCTACAGTCGGGCGCCTATCAGCCGCGCAATGAAATAGAAGAGGAACCGTTGCGACAACTCGCGGATTCCATTGAGGCACACGGAATTATTCAACCGATCATTGCGCGCGAATCTGATAGTGGTGCTGGATTCGAGATCATTGCCGGAGAAAGAAGATGGCGAGCAGCTCAGTTGGCTGGCTTGCATGAGGTGCCGGTGATTGTCCGGACGTTGACTGACCAGTCAAGCATGGCGATGGCACTGATTGAAAATATTCAGAGAGAAGATCTGAACCCGGTTGAAGAGGCCAATATGATTAAAAGGCTGGCTGACGAATTCAGTCTCTCGCACGCTCAGATTGGGGAAAATATTGGCAAATCACGAGTCACCGTCACCAACATGCTGAGACTTTTGTCGTTGGCTGAACCCGTGCTTGAAATGCTTCAGAATCGTCAAATTGAGACCGGCCACGCTAAAGTCTTGCTTGCGTTGAGTAGGGAAGATCAGATAGATGCGGCACGAGTTGTTGTTAAAAACGCCTTGAACGTTCGAAAAACAGAAGACTTGGTTAAACGATGGGGTCATCGCGACAGTAAGTTGGATAAAATAACGAAAACCAAGGATCCCGATATTTCCAGACTCGAACTTGAACTGTCAGAAAGGATTGGAGCAAAAGCAAATATCCATGACCGAAGTGGGAAGGGATACATCAAGATCAACTATAAAAATCTTGATGAGCTTGATGGAATACTTGAACGGATAAATCTGCAAATTAATTGAAGACAGTACAGCTATGAAAATCGCAACGAATTCGCAAATCCTCTACGCTATCAAGCTAGTCATGGTAATTGTCTCGTCGATAGTGATAACCGGATGCGCCGAAATTGGTGGAAGGCAACTGTCATTGTTGCCATCATCCCATGTGTTGGATCCATTGGAAGTACCACCGGGTATTACACCTCTCCCGGAATCGGAGCAGTTCCAAGTTCCTGTTGATTACAATCCGTCCGATATCAGACCAGAAGATCTTCGGCCTGAACAGTTCAGAAACTATGCAACATGGCTGGAATTTGAAAAATTTAAAGAATTTCAAAGAAATGATCAGGGTATCGGCGTTGACCAGAATGAGTATCAACAAGCGGTTGCGCGCGGCGAGAGTTATTTCAAGGTGACGTTGATCAAGACAGATCAGGATTCTACGCGGTTGCGGGTGGTTGATTCTGCAGCTTCAGTATTCAATCGATTAAGACCTGTACTCCAAGATATGGGAATCAGGGTGCACGATGCGAACGAGGAAGAGGCTAAGTACGTTGTCTCTGGCATTCAAATCAAGAAGTTACCGACTCTGCTCCAGCGAATGGGATTTAAAGAATATAGAGGAAGAATTGATGAGTTGCATCTGATGACGGCAAGCACCACAGAAACGCAAGTGATTGCCAAAACAGAATTCAACGTCGAGGTAAATACTGAAGGCAGCAAAGAATTCATGACCCGGCTGAGGTTCTATCTGTTAACGAACTATCAGCAGGACGAAACCGGGACTGCACTGGCAAGCCAATCCCCGGGTAAATGGCTGACTGTCGACGCGGGACAACAGAAGATCGTGCTCGCCGAGAATTTTGATTCAACTTGGGTTCGGGTTGGACGAACGCTGGAAGCTTCAGGAGTGAACATCGATGACTTGGATCGAAGTCAAGGGTTATATGTTGTCAGCTTCAGTAGTTTGGATAAAAAGAAAAAGAAAAAATTTCGGCTCGCATTCTGGAGAAAAAGAGAAAAAGAAGTAACGCGGAAACAGTTCAGAGTGCTGGTGTCCGACAATGGAACACAAACAAGAATTCATGTTGAGGGATCGGGAGACGATGAGTCGGATGCCGAATACGCTGAACAATTGTTGGGCATCATTTACGAACGTTTACTCACCTGAATCAGGCAAACAATCGTAATTTCAGATTGGAATCACTCTAGTCAGGATATTTAATCCGATACGGTCTTGGTATCGGCAGAGTACCTGTCCATACGGACTCTACCGCAGTAAATCCTTCGCTACATCAATCATTTCCGCAAGCCTATTTCATGAAATTATTTCGTGATTGAATGATGAAATCCATGAATTGCGATGATTTCCATGAATTGCGATGATTTCCATGGGTGATACCATGCGAAATTCATTAACCTCGCCATGGATATCTCGTAATCGTCAACCCCTCACTTTTCAACAGTTTCCCATGCCCCAAACAGGCGCGGAAGATCACCAAACCTCGCAATCAAACCCATGCCACCGACAGTCAGCAAAACAATGAACGTTGATACGACAGCCATGACAGGTGTGTAACCATAGCGCAAGCTATTGAAAATTTTGACTGGCAACGTTTCATGGGTGAAGCCAATCAACATAAAACTGATTATGTACTCGTTAAAACTCAAAACAAAAGCAAAGAAAAAACCGAAGATCATAAATGGTCTTACGATGGGTAGAATTACAGTTAGGTAGACTTCTGAGCGCCCCGCGCCGCAGACCCGTGCAGCGTCAATCAGATTACGATCAATGGAATCCAGACCAATCAGTATCATTACCATCGGAAGCGTGACCAAGAAAACTCCATGGCTTATGACAGCAGCATAGAGTTGTCCATAACCGCCGATCGAACTCCAAAACACAAGGAAGCCCAACGCACTGACAACTGGAGGTAGCATAAAGGGCAGCAAACCCATACCTCTCAATATTCGCGATTGCCATCCAAGACGTCGCCAGCAGTAAAGAGCCAGTAAGAATGCGAGCACCAGTGCGACAGAAGCAGCTCCAAGCGCGAGTATGAAACTTGTACCGACAGCAGATAGCCAGTCACTTTCAAGCGCAGCCTCGCTATACCACCGAAAAGAAAATCCCTGCGGTGGAAAGAGTAGCTGTTTCCTGGCGTTAAACGACACACCGACCACGACGACAATCGGTGCGACAAATATGATCAGTATCAATCCCAGAAATATGTTACGAATCCTAAACATCGGTCAGGTGAACCTGTTCTGAAGTTTACTGATCAAAGCAATTAACGAGAGTGCTGTAACAATGAGAAAAACCGACAAGGCCGACGCGAATGGAATATTCGCCTGATATAGCGCTTGATCAGTAATGTGTACTGATATGGTCCAGTGGCGTGGTTTGCCGAGCATTATCGGTAGCACGTACGATCCCAGGGAATATATGAATGCAAGTATGAAAGCGGCAATAAGAGCGGGACGTACCGATGGCACTACGACTGTTATGACTGCCCTCAATGGTGTAGCACCCAGCATTCGGGCTGATTCAACCCATTCTTTCGGTAAGCGTGTCAAGGGTGGAAACATCACTAATACTATGAATGGTACACAAATAAAGGTCAATGCTGTCAGCAGAGCGCCAAATCCAGGCGCAAAAGCTCTCGGTGCATCTAATAAACCTAACGTATACATCCAACCGCCAATTCCCGCAGTCCGCGAAAATAAAATACTCCAAGAGAATCCGATAATTACTTCCGAAAGTGATAACAGCGAAACCAGGAGAATCAACCACAATGTTCGCCCGCGTTTGTTCATTCTAGACATGAAATACGTAAGAATGAATCCAATAAAGAGTGCCAGTATTGAAGCGAGTGAGCACAAACCGGTGGATATCAATAGAATTTGGGTAAAGAAAGGCGAGATGAATCGCAGATAATTATCTACCTCAAACGCCGGTTCATATAATCCTCCCGGAATTTTGTGATAGAAACTGAATGTCAGCATGATCGCGAACGGCACGAAGAAAAACAGTCCGAGTGCGACTGTTGCAAAAACACCTGGAATCGGACCAGAGCGAAATTCCGAATCGGTTTTTTTCATTTTGAGTAGAGCAGACAGTGCTCCGCTGGCAGATGGACAATAACTGCGTCTCCTTCACGAAGATTGAGTTCGGTCGATAAGTTTTGCGGAGAATACGTGTGGGCAATACTTGTATTTTCGCAACGTGTGTGAATCTCAACAAGATTTCCGATGTTGCGTACAAATTCAACGGTGCCGGTCAATTGGTTTGAATCAGGTTTCCTTCCACGATTCGCGGCAAGTAGCTCTACCCTTTCTGGTCGAATTGAAACCTTGACAGGATCACCTCTTGTCAGGGATGAATCTGCGATCGATTTGATGTTCAGCTTGTTGTTTCCCAAAACTGCGCAGTTACCGTCCCATAAACAGTTAAGCATGTTTGTCGCACCAATGAAGTTTGCCACGAATTCGGTGCGCGGCTTCTCGTAAATCTCCATCGGTGGTCCAATTTGCTCAATTGTGCCAGCTTGCATCACGACGATGAGATCAGCCAGAGTCATTGCTTCAGACTGATCGTGAGTAACGACAACTGTCGTGATATTCAAAGACTGTTGCAAACGGCGCAATTCAATTTGCATTGTTTCACGCAGGTTTGCATCCAGTGCAGATGTCGGTTCATCCAGCAAGAAAATTCTTGGTTGTCGGGCAAGTGCCCGTGCAATGGAGACGCGTTGCAGTTCACCACCAGAGAGTTGATTGATTCTCTTGCCACCTGCATCCGGCAGGCGTATAGTTTCCAGCAATTCATCTACACGTTCTAGCCGTTCACTTTTTGAAATTCCCGTGATTCGAAGACCGTAGGAAATATTTTCGGCTACGGACAAGTGCGGAAACAAAGCATGGGATTGAAATACCATGCCTATGTCACGTCGATGTGGTGGCAGAATCGCCAAATCATTTCCATCCAGCAGAACCTTGCCGCTGTCTGGAGATTCCAGCCCTGCGATGATACGAAGAATGGTGGTTTTACCGCAACCGGATGGTCCCAGCAGACAGAGCAATTTACCTGCTGGGATATCCAACCAGATATCGTTCAAAGCGGTAAATGAACCGAAATGTTTGTTTACACCTTCTATCTGTAAACGCGGCACAGATCTTTATGGTGCACTGAACGCGTCAATCAGTGAATTACGCCACAATCATTTCCGACCATTTCTGCGCGAGCCAATCGCCACGTTGATCATAGATATCGTAACGAGGAATAATTGGTTCAGAACTGCTCGAAACTGCTGCAAATTCATCGTCTGTCAAATCAAGTAGATCGCGTGGTACTGTTGGCGCGGTGCCGACCATGCGTGACAGTAGTGTCTGAATATCGGGTCGGCACATGAAATTCATGAAAATGTGCGATTCTTCGATCTTCTTTGACGCTCGCGATACCGCCCACAAACCAGAATCGCTGACTCCGCCTTCCTTCGTAAAGGTTGATCTAACTGGGAATCCGTCTGCGGCAGCTAATCCAGCAACATCGTGATAATATTGGCCCATTGGGATTTCCCCAGATTTCAGCGCTTGTTCGAATTGTGCTTCGTCACGATACCAAAGTGCAACATTTGGTTTCAGCTCCGCCACTTTTTCCAATGCTTGTAATTGCCCAGCTTCACTGTCAAGCAGATCGGTAGATCCGTAGAACGTTTTTGATGCAATTTCAAGCAAAAATGAATTGGATACGAGTGCAAGCAAGCCCAAGCGTCCTTTGTTTTCCGGATTCCATAATTCATCCCAACTCTCGGGGGCGTCAGGGTAGACGTCTGTGTTGGTTACCAATGTGGTATACCAAGCGACTGCGCCCACTCCATCCAACCTGCCATCGGGATAACGATGAACAAAATTTGACATAAGGTATTTTAAATTGGGGAGTTTGCTCTCATCAAGAGGCATCCATAACTCGGTTTTCTGTCCCTTGAGCATGGGACTTTGTGCGATCATGGACACATCAGCCGGAGCTGAACCAGCTGCTGCAGCTGCGTTTAACTGAGCCAGCCAGGCTTGACCGGTAGGTTCCGCAATAGAATCCACTACAATGCCGGTCTCCTCAGTGAATACCGGAAATATGAATTTGTCGAACGAATCCTTGAAATAACCTCCATACGCACCGACTCTTAAAGATTGATTTTGCCCAAGAGACAGCATTGGAAATCCAATTGCCGCTGAACCTGTTGTTGCAGCTAAAGCTGATAGGATAGTACGTCGGGATTTGGACTGGAGCCCTAGTTTCTTCTTCGTCATAAAATCACCCCCAAAAACAACTTAATTGATTTTGCCATTTTATGGTATTCCATCAAAAATAGTCAAACATACAGTTCAGCCTAAAGTTTTTTTTCAAATGATGTTTGTTCATTGCATTCACGCAAATGTTATTGATCTATTCTCAATCTATCTGCCACATTTTGAACATAAATTCAAGTTCAGAAAATCGACGTAGATTTTTTCGGGGACTCAGATTGTCCAGGATTACAGGATTAATTCAGGATCACTTGAAGGAGCTACTCTTCCAAGTTCGCTTCAACGTCTTTCACGTAACAACCAGCAAGTAAGCCTTCTGGGAAAAGCAAGAAATCGAGGGTGTGACTCTGTCAAACTTCACTTACGACGGCTGATTTCAAGTATTCAATATTACGTGAGCATCTGCCACGCCCTGCAGTTTGAACCAATGAAATAGTTTAAGGACTGTTCGTCTGAGCGGCAGGCGCCACCATTGATGACTACTGAAGTGGAGATTTGTGAATCAATTCGCCTACCGAACGATTCACATCATGAGTTGGTCAGTAACACAACGCCTGTCACGTTTGAAGATTACGGGTCAACGAATCGCTGAGTCGTTTCGTTGATAAAACTCGTGCAAGGTAGATCAACAAATTGTGCTTGATGTCAGGCAGAAACTATCGTCGAAGATAGTGCTTCTATTCGCTGGATTGATCGGAGGGTTGGGCACTGGGATTGTTTTTTAGCCATTCCTTATACTTTTGATACTGTTGCCACTCTTTCCAGAGCAGATACTCTTGGTAATCTTCATCAGTTTCACCAGGTTTTACACGGTTACCGCCTTGACCGAAAAAAAACAGCGGAGCACCCGATTCAGGATTACCCCCCTTTGGCGTATCAGGAATAGGTGGCCCAGCGGTGTCCTGATTAACCTGTCTATCACCACATCCAGAGAGCGCTCCGAGCGCAAATACCGCTACGGCGAATAGAACCAAGGACGACTTTTTCGACATTTATATTACTGCCTGATCAAATGTTTCGAATAATGACTCTATGAATAGGGCGTTATTATAGTGAACAATTTAAGTAGTGGCGTAGTTCGTCACCAGACTGAGAAGAATCAATCTGCCTGATCAACTGCCCGGCATAAGGTAGAATTCGATCGACGATCAAATCAACACCTGCTTCATTCGGATGAATACCGTCTCTTTGATTCAACAAAGGGTCCGTTGCGACTCCATCAAGAAAAAAGGGATAAAACAGCAACCCGAACTCTGCTGCGAGCTCCGGATAGATGCTGTCGAATTTCTCATAGTAATCGGCTCCCAGATTACGAGGCGCTTTAGCACCGAAAAATAGAATAGGAATATTTCTTGATTGTAGTTTTTTAATTATTTCGGTTAGATTGTGTCGAACAGACTCAACCGGCACCGCTCGAAATGCATCGTTGTAGCCGAGAAAAAGTATTACACCTGAATATTGGTCTGATAAAACCCAGTCGATTCGTGCAAGACCACCGTTTGTTGTATCTCCGGATATTCCCGAATTAATAATTCGTACAGGGCACCCCCTCTCATTCAGTATCTTCTGTAGTTTTGATGTGAACCCTTGCTCTGGTTTAAGTCCGTAACCGGCGATCAGACTGTCTCCGATTGCGACAATTCTAATCGGTTCAATTTGGTCAGCGATAATTGCAGCAGGCAACATAATTGAAACAGCGACAATGAATGTCGCCACTTTGACAATTGGTTTGCGGACCCGACAATTCATAGTCGTTGCTGCTTTAATAGAATCGACTTTAAATTCAACCAAAAAAACCAACGCGGGACATCAGTTGACGATGCCCCGTGTCAGTTGACTCGGTGCGCGATGTGCTCGCATATCCGTTACTTGAAAACCTAACGGAATACAAACTCATTCAGATTACGCAATCAAGTTTTACCTCAGGTCATTACCTGCCAATAAACAATCTGGAATCGGTCAATTCGATTCGGAGGACTTACCTACCACGATTGTCTTTTCAACATCGACGTTATCACCATAGTCTTCCTGCAACCAGTTTTTGAACGACAACACCATAATGATGAGAACACCCATCAATGGCAGAGCGACAACAATGGATGCAGTCTGCAGCGGTTTCAATCCACCGACATACATCAGGCTGAGCGAAACAGCGGCCAGGACGAACGCCCAGAAAAGACGATGCCATCGTGCAGGCTCCTGTATCTCGCCGTGCTGTTCTTCCGTTGCAACAGAAGCCAGCGTGAAGGCTGAGGAATCCAAAGTGGTGGCTCCGAAAATAAACGCGAGTACCACGAATATGATCAATACCAGCGTGCCAAGCGGCAATGCCTTGATCGTGGCAACGATCGCTTCAGGGGCGCCGGCATTCGCCAGAATATCGGAAATCGCCACAATCCCATTAAGTTCAAAGTACATGCTGGTGTTGCCGAGCACAGCGAAGAATATCCAACAACCGAACGTTCCGCCGATAACTTCAGCCACAATCAACTGTCGGATAGTTCTGCCACGGGAAATTCTTGCAACGAACAAACCCATGAAAGGGGCGTACGCGATCCACCATGCCCAATAGAATATTGTCCATCCTTCTGGGAAGCCTCCTTTCTCTATGGGGTCCATCCAGAAACTCATATAGATGAAGTTCTGGACAAGTAGTCCCACACTGTTCGTGAAAGTGCTGATCATAAAGACCGTCGGCCCGAAAAGGAAGGTGAAACCGAGCACCACAATAATCAAAATGAGATTCAGATCACTGAGTCGCTTAATGCCTTTTTCAAGACCCGAATACACGCTGAACCCAAAGATTGCGGCCCAGATGATAACCACGACCACGTCAAGCCAGAATCCACGCGTCACGTTGAACAGGTCGGCAATTCCGGCTGAAAGCATGGGTGTTCCAAGACCCATGGATGTACCTACACCACCGATCAGTCCGAACATGAAGAGAATATCAATGAATTTACCGATGATGCCTTCTGCGGCTTTTTTACCGATAACGCCTTCACATGCGGCTGACAATCGTAGCACTGACCGCTTGCGATTCCACAACAGATACGCAAGTGGCAAAGTAGGAATGCAATAGACCGCCCATGCAGTAAAACCCCAGTGGAACATGCCGTACATCGCCGCAAATTCAGCTGCTGTAGGCGTTTTGGGTTCGATGCCCAGCGGGGGACCGGAATAGTAGTATGCCCATTCGATGGTTCCCCAGTAAAGTACTGCGGCACCGATACCAGCACAGAAAAGCATTGCAATCCAGCTTGGAAGTGCAAATTCCGGTTCTGCGTCTGGACCACCGAACTTGACATGTGCATATCGTCCCATGGCAAAATACACCAGTATGCCGAAAGCAGCGATGGTAAACCACAGATAAGCCCAACCGAGGTTGCCGGTGGTGACACCTAGCAACCCACCGAGAAATTCTTGGCTTGCTGTTTCATCAATGATTAAGGGAATTACCAAGCCGCCAATTACGATCAACGAGACCCAGAAAATAGTTTTGTCAATTTGAGGACCTTTCATGTTTTCTACCTCTCAATTTAGAATCGAACCACTCGGTCGATTTCACTTGTTTTTGGTGTTACCCATTCTTCGAAAACGGTGTTGATCCACTCTATGTTATTTGCCCAGAACTGGGAATCCACGTTCACCGCGCTTTCAAGATGAGATGTTGGAAGATATGGCCTGATGTCATCTTGCAGAAATGCTCCCGCTGACTTTCGAACGGGTCCGTACGGAATATGCACAGCCTGTTCCGCCATATTTTCGGTCAAAAGCGCAAAGCGTACGAAATCTCGGGCGTTATCCAACCTGGGAGAACCTGCGACTATCGCCCAATATTCGGTTTCGACCATCTGCCCATCCCAGATTAATCCGATGGGCTCATTGTCATTGACGATTGGGTCATAAATCCGACCATTCCAAACAGTGGACATGGTAACCGTGCCTTTGGTCAGCATTTCGATAGGCTCGTCACCGGAACTCCACCAGACAATGTGTGGTTTCAGTGGATCTGCGATTTCCATTGCGTATTCCACACCCTGTGGTGTTGCCAGCACTGCGTAGACATCACTCGGCGTCATTCCGTCCGCAATCAACGCCCACTCCAGCAGCCCTCTCGGGGTGCGTCGCAGTCCGCGCTTGCCGGGATAATCTTTCACATTGAAGAAATCCCCCACGCTTGATGGTGCACCATCCGGAAAAGCGTCTTTGTCGAATGCCATGATCGTTGACCAAACGACACTCGGATAGCCGCATTCCCGCATGTAACTCTCAGGAATGTCTTCATCCGCAGGTGTGCCGTCTGCACCATCTGCGATGAGAGATGCGTCAACTTGCATCAGCAAACCCTGGTCGCAAGCGGCGATCAAGTCCGACAATTCCATGTCGACAACGTCCCACTTGACGTTCATTGATTCGACTTGACTAGAGATTTCAGTAATACCACCTCCATAGTCGACCATGTTAACCGCTTTACCGGTCGAAGACTCCCATGGCCTGACATACGCGAGCATTTGACTTCGCGTATAGGCTCCTCCGAAACTAGCTACAGTGAGAGTTTGTTCATATAGACTGACTTGTGCCGGCGCCTGGCCAATATAACCGCCGAACAAAAGAATAACGGCTGCTGGTAAAAATAGTCGACACCGTGCAAGTCCAGATAAGCGAGGAATCATAGATCACCCCCTGGGACACCTCTGAATAAAATATCTCACGAACTGACCAACTGCCTTTTCATAATTGGAGAGTGGCGATAGTGCGTGAGACGTAATTGACTGTCATTAGACCGTTGGGTATTTATGATGTTGTTTTCATCAGAATGAACAGCAAAACAAAGTTATTTCCACTTAAATTGTTAGACTGAATTTTATCAGCAAAATAAAGCAATATTGAGCATTTTCAAAATGGTTGACCTACCGGGTCTTCGGGCCATGCTCCTCGGAACAAAAACTTTCAACGAACCAGAACCGTATAGGGGATGGGAATTTCTCCGACCGTTTCGGCAATTTTGATTTGGTCTAAGCGCGCTTTTTATCGGGTCGAGGTCCGAACAAGGCGGTACCGATTCGGACATGAGTTGCGCCTTGTTCAATTGCGACTTCCATATCCGCAGTCATGCCCATCGACAGCGTGTCCAGCGGATGACCTCGTTCGACAGCGTGTCCCAACCATTCCCTGAGCCGGGCAAAAACTTCTCGTTGCTCATCAGCAACATTGACGGGTTCCGGTATGATCATCAGACCTCTTGCGCGTACGCGGGGAAGGCTCGCGATATCGTCCAGCAATGGCAGCAATTCTTCACCGGAAACACCGGACTTTGTTGTCTCACCCTGCAGGTTGGTCTGAATGCATATGTTCAAGGGCGGTAAGTCATCAGATCTTTGATCGTTCAGCCGTCGGGCGATTTTGTACCGGTCGACACTGTGTACCCACGAAAAGTGCTTCGCTATATCCTTTGTTTTGTTGCTTTGTATGGTTCCGATAAAGTGCCACTCGATATTCAGATCAGACAGCACCTGTTGCTTGCTGATCGCTTCCTGTACAAAATTTTCGGCGAATATTCTCTGGCCACACTCTGCCAGTGTTCTGATTGATTTCGCCGGATGCAGTTTTCCGACTGCGACCAGATTTACCGAACCGACTTCCCTGTTCGCGTGCCTTTCGGCTGCGCGTATGCGGTCAACGACCGCCCGATAGTTTTCGGCGAGATGCGATGTGTTCATTTATGGTTACCAGCAATTCATGTCTGGAACTCGACATTGGATGACTTGTCTGAACTGACTATTATCGCCAATCAAACCGCCCGATTGCTATGTTCAGCGCATAATTCTGCATTGAACATTACAATAGTCTGCGCCAGAAAGTGCGCAAGCCCGCGAATTTAATGCGACATGAGCTATTTCTAGACTCGGAGAATTTCACCTCGTGAAGGAAGCCGCCTTACAGATAACGACAGAACCAAGTTTTTGGCTCGGATTAATCGTTTTCGTGTTGGTTCTGATTGTATTGCTGTTGAGGAAGCGTTCATCAACAAGTGGTGGTCATGAAGATCGTTTCAATCTGCTTGAGCAGGTGAATGAAAGACTTGCTTCCCATGAACGACTGCTGACCAATTTGCTGGATGAGCGTCTGCAAAGAAGCGGTGACAACGTTCGACAAACACTCGAAAGAGCAGCCTCTGAAACCTCTAAAACATTGGGTGATCTCAGAGACAGGCTTGGACAGATATCTGTACACCAGGAAAATATCAATGAATTGTCGGTCAGTGTCACCCAATTGCATCAGGTGCTTGCAAGCACCAAGCACAAAGGTGTATTCGGGGAACAACAACTTGAGGAAATTGTCTGCGATGCGCTGCCAGCCCAGAATTATGAATTTCAATATACGTTGTCAAACGGCAGACGAGCCGATCTGATACTGAAAATACCAAACCCACCCGGCCCCATCTGTGTTGACTCAAAATTTCCTGTTCAATCGTTCCAGGATATTCAGAATTCGCGCGAAGCCCGGGACGCAACCAACGCACGCCGAAGATTTCAAACCGCAGTCAAAAACCACATCGCCGATGTCGCGACCAAGTATATCGTGGCAGGAGAAACCAGTGATTTTGCGCTGATGTTTCTGCCATCGGAAGCGATTTTCGCTGAGATTCAGGGCAATCATCAGAATATTGTTAGAGAGTCACAGAATGCCCGGGTATATATCGTGTCGCCGACTACCATGATGGCGACTGTGACAGCTATCCGCGGAATTGTTCGAGACGCCGAACTGAGCAATCACGCTCAACAGATCAGGGAAGCCCTGCTGGCGGTCGCCGGTGAGGTCGAAAAATTGGACGGGCTGGCCACTAAATTAAATTCACACTTCGACCTGATGCAGCGTGATGTATCGTTGATTATCCGTGGTATCCACATTGTGAGAGACAAGATCGACCTTATCGGTGACGTGGACCACGAAAGCGATGTGAACCAGATAGAAACGACAGAATCGAACTTTCCACGGTAATTTTTCGTGTAATTTTTGCGTGGCCGGTCAATTTGCAATGCGGGAGTGTAAAGCCTGACCATTCTGATTGTTCCAAACATTCATCAATGAATGCTGTATCTTTGATTCTGAGGATTTTTAATAATTATCACTGCGGTGTCTATTGTGGCTGACGTGTTTGACAAGGCAAAGAGAAGTCAGGTGATGGCTTCCATTACGGCAAAGGATACCAAACCGGAAATTCTGATTCGAAAGGCACTTCATCGCAAGGGTTACAGGTTCAGACTGCATGACAGGTCCCTCCCTGGCACTCCCGATCTGATATTTCGAAAATTCAACGCGGTGATCATGGTCAATGGCTGCTTCTGGCATGGACATGACTGCGCATTGTTCCGGATGCCAGCGACCAATCGGAAATTCTGGAGCGACAAAATAAGGAACAACCAAGAACGCGACCGGAGGGTTCGGGCGGAATTGCTTGATTCAGGGTGGAGGGTGTTGATAGTCTGGGAATGCAGTTTGAAGGGCAAGCACAGAACGCGATTTGGCGATTTGATCGCTACAGTAGAAAACTGGCTGCTGAGCGATCAATGTGAACTTGAACTCAGTGCCGCCCACTTCGGCTTGCACAGATAGCGATGCGGAAACAATAAATTTACTTTTATCGCTCTACAACAGTTGAAATTAGTTCAAACAGTCACATCTAGTAGGTAAGGCCGGCGATCATCGTCATTATCCAACCACGTATCAGTCTTTTCCGAAATAGCTGAAAAAATTTTACCGAGCGAAGCATCAATATAGTGAACAGAAATTCTCAGTCCATAGTCGCACTTGATGACTTGTGGCTGGTGCTCAAGAGCCAGGCAGGAGATGTCGAGATATTACGAGGTGTCAATCTCGACGTACCATACGGCGAGAGCGTCAGTATTTCGGGACCGTCAGGTGCCGGCAAAACCAGTCTGATGATGATTATTGGCGGCATGGAGAAGGCCACCAGGGGGACTGTCGTTGTTGCAGGAGTGCGGATCAACGAATCGACTGAGGAGGATCTGGCTAGATTTCGCAGACAGAATGTTGGTATTGTCTTTCAGTCATTTCACCTGATTCCAACCATGACTGCATTGGAGAATGTTGCCATTCCACTGGAACTGTCGGGAGATAGAAACGCTTTCGATCAAGCTAGAAGTGAGCTTGCAGAGGTCGGCCTTCTGAGCAGGCTCGGCCACTATCCCAGCCAACTGTCCGGCGGCGAACAGCAGCGTGTTGCCATTGCTCGCGCGCTGATTGCGCAACCCGACTTGATTCTTGCCGACGAACCGACCGGTAACCTGGACATGACAAACAGTGAGCGAATCATGGATCTTCTGGTTCAACGATGTTCCGACAAGAACGCGACGCTGATTCTCATTACCCACCAAAAAGAGTTGGCACAGCGTTGCACGCAGCATGTCGAGATGTCGGACGGTCGTATCATCAGCAATCCGAACCGATAAAGTCCGATGTTTGCCACCGTTGTTAGAATTGCGTATCGCGACTTGCGACGCGGACATCGGGGTTTTTGGATTTTTTTGAGTTGCCTGGCGCTCGGTGTCGCGGCGATAACTGCTGTCATGACAATGTCAGCCAGTCTGGTCAATGGAATTGCCAAAGATGGCAGGATACTGCTCGGTGGTGAGATTGCGATCGGGCAGCAGTTCCATGATCTGACTGATGAGCAGCGTCTCCATATTGAAGAGCACTCTGAAACTATAACCAGATTTGTGGAAATGCGAACCCTGCTTCGTAGTGAAGATGTTCGCAGAAGTGTACTCGTTTCGCTGAAGGCGATTGACGACAACTACCCTATTTATGGGGAGTTTGACGTACGCGGCGGCGCAAATGTCAGCGATTTGATCGGTCGCGAAGGCGATACCTGGGGCGCAGTAGTTGATCCGGTACTGATCGAGTCAGGCCGGGTGTCGGTCGGCGAACAGGTGTTTTTTGGTAATGCGACATTTACCGTCTCGGGCGTGATCGAAAATGAACCGGACCGAATCGGCAGTACAGGCAGTTTTGGTTTCTGGCCGCGTGTCATCATCAGTGACGAAGCGGTCGAGGACGCTGGATTGTTGGTGGAAGGCAGTCGCATTTACTTTGACTACCGAATCAAGCTGAAGGAGACCATAGACCCTCATGTGCTCAGAGCCCGTCTTTCTGAGCAATTTCCATATCTGGATGTCCGCGACTTCACCAACGCATCACCAAATCTGGCCGAAGTGATAGAACGGATTGGCGTGTTGCTGGCGCTTGCCGGTTTGACAACGTTGCTGATCGGTGGAGTCGGTGTGAGCAATGCGATTCGCGCCTATATGGATACCCGGCTATCGACGATCGCCATACTCAAGTGCGTCGGCGCTCCGCAACGTCTTGTCTTCAGAATCTATCTGGTGCAGATTCTATTGCTTTCCGGTGTTGGCATCGCGTTGGGCATGGCCTTCGGAATTGCCGCGACGCTGATAAGCGGGACGATCATTGAGAACTTGTATTCAGTTCCAATTGCATTCTCACTCAGTTTTACGATTGCGTCAATCATAATTACCTACGGCATGCTGATCGCCATACTGTTTACGTTGTGGCCGCTTGCTTGCGCGCTCAACACCATGCCGTCCGCGCTGTTCAGAAATGCAGTGAACGCGGAGAAACGAACGGCTTCATGGCAATATGGCGTTATTTCAGTGCTGCTGGCTGTCGTACTGGCTGTGATTGTGATTATGACCGCTTATGAAACTCGGTTTGCGATCTGGTTCGTGATCTGCGTCAGTGCTGCATGGGTCGCATTCAGGCTCGTGGGGTTGATCATTACCCAGACGTCGAAAAAATTTGGATTTCGGCATCTGCCTGCTCTTCGTTTGGCAATCGCCAACCTCCACCGACCAGGGTCTGCCACCTCCGATATCGTACTGGCAATCGGTCTGGGACTGTCGGTTCTGGTTGCGACCGCAATGGTGTCGGCCAATATGGACGAACAGATCAACAATCTGATTCCGCATAACGCTCCAACTTTCTTTTTCTTGGGTATTCAGTCAGAACAACTCAATGAATTCGAAGATTTGGTAAACGCAGCCGATGGTGTTTCCGATTTGAATATCCTGCCATATATTCCAGGCAGAATCACGCAGATAAAGGGAATGGACCCGCTTGATGCTTTAGTTGATGAAGATAGCCGATGGCTGGTCGATGACGACGGTGAGAGAATATTCTCTTATACAGCCAATCCGCTTGAGGGCTCCAAAATGATCAAGGGTGACTGGTGGGACCCTGAATACTCCGGACCACCGCTGCTTTCCATTCATCGGGACGTCGCGGAAGGCTTTGATATAGATATCGGCGATACGATTACCATGAACATTCTGGGTCGGGAGATTTCGGGGACCGTTCACAATGTGCGCGACTTGGAATGGCGGTCCATGCGCCTGAACTTTGCCATCATGCTGTCGCCATATCCCCTGAATACAATTCCCCATTCGAGTGTCGGTACAGTACGCGCACCACCAGAAATTGATTACGAGTTGCAGGAAAATGTTGCGAGTCGTTACACCAACATAACCGTAATTCGTATCAAGGATGCTTTGGACCGGGTTTCCAATCTGATGGCGCAGGCGAGGACTGTCGCCAGCAGTATCAGTGTAGTCACAGTCTTGGCAGGGATTCTCGTACTGGCGGGCATCGTGATTTCGGAAAATCGTCGACGAGCTTATGAAAGCGTGTTGCTCAAGACGATCGGTGCTTCACGTCGATATGTACTGACAGCATTTTCGTTTGAATATCTATTGCAGGGGGTGATAACCGCAACGGTTGCTGTTTTGTTCGGAACAGTGGCATCCTGGGCAGTTGTTTCGGGTCTGATGGGATGGGATTGGCATCTGATTCCACTTCCAGCTTTGAATACGGCGATTCTGGGATTGGTTATTTCTATGGTTTTGGGTATGCTGGGTATCCTGAGAGCGCTCAGGCACCGGCCGCTGACGTATCTGAGGGACGGATGATTGTTGTGTTACCTTAATCCAAACAAACGCCTATATCAGACAGGACCGATATAGAGGCAACCTGGATACCCAAGCCCGACAAGCATTGATTTACGTTCCACACCACCGCCGTCAAACTGTGCTCAAAGCCGTAGAGTTAACGGTTCCAGACAAAATTCCGTCGTTGGCCTTGAAATATAGTACGATTGCACCTCTTGGAAACTGCTAATACGGAATTTGGCTACCCACCTTGAATTCCGATAATTTAAAATCTGAAACGCATACCATTTTGTCGATCGTAAACGGAGCCTTCTAAACTGACTTACTCTATTGAAGAATCGCTCGACCTGATTCGTCGCGGGACCGATGAGATTTTGCTGGAATCCGAACTTGTTGATCGGATTCGTACAGGACGTCCACTTTGTGTCAAGGCCGGATTCGACCCCACAGCGCCTGACTTACATCTTGGACACGTCGTTTTGCTGGAAAAAATGCGGCAGTTTCAGCAGCTTGGACACCAGGTTGTTTTTCTGATCGGCGATTTCACTGGACGAATTGGCGACCCATCCGGAAAGAATGCCACGCGGCCACCAATGACCATCGAAGAGATCAAGGCGAATGCAGTAACTTACCGAAAGCAGGTTTCCAAGGTACTTGATCCGGACAAGACTGTGGTTCGGTTCAATTCGGAGTGGTTTGCGGGGGAAAATTCAGCAATGATGATCCAGCTGGCTTCCCAGTACACAGTTGCCAGAATGCTCGAACGCGACGATTTCAAAAAGCGGTTCGCAAATCAGCAATCCATTGCCATTCATGAATTCCTCTACCCGCTGGTTCAGGGCTACGATTCTGTGGCGCTTGAAGCGGATGTAGAACTCGGCGGTACTGATCAGAAATTCAATCTTCTGATCGGAAGAGAACTGCAACGACAGTATGGACAGCCGCAACAGATCGTAATAACAGTGCCTATTCTGGAAGGTCTGGATGGCGTGCAGAAAATGTCGAAATCACTCGGAAACTACATTGGAATCGATGAGCCGCCAAGTGAGATTTTTGGCAAGGTGATGTCACTCTCCGACGAACTGATGTGGAGATACTTCGAACTGCTCAGTGCTCGCCCAATGATGGAGATTCAAAGGTTCCGACAGCAGGCGACGGAAGGCGCCAATCCCCGGGATTTCAAAGTCCTGCTGGCCAAAGAAATGGTTGAACGGTTCCATTCAACGAACGACGCGGAACGCGCGCATGCACAGTTCGTCGCCAGATTTCAGCAAGGCATTGATCCGGATGATATTGAGCAAAAGGATATTTTCATTCAACAATCCGGTATCGCTCTTGCGAATCTGCTGAAAGATGCGGGACTGGTAGCGTCTACTTCGGATGCGCATCGCATGGTAGAACAAGGCGCAGTGCGCATTGATGGTGAACGTATCAGTGACTCGAGGCAGGAAGTTGTTGCTGGAACATCACATGTCATTCGAGTGGGCAAACGACGAATTGCCCGAATTTCGGTGCTGACACACTCGACGCAGTAATCTGTGTCTGGTTCAGGCCATGCACTGGTCCATCCAGTTCCGATAAAGGATTTCAGCTGTAGACGACAGTTCTTCTTGGTGCCGTCGTGCTTCATTTCTCAGATTGTCCGCGCCATCGACTCCAAATGTTTCAGTCAGTGCCTGTTCATACTCCGGAACCGCGTTCCACTCGTCAATCGTTTGCGATCCGGTCTCAACATGGAACTGTATGCCAAGCGAAGTATCCCCGATGGCAAATGACTGAACTGCACATACGGGTGACGACATCAGCACACTGGCATCATCGGGAACAGATGTAACTTCCGCACCGTGCCATTGCAGCGTCTTGAAGCTCTGAGGTAGATTCTTCCCGAGGACATGTGCCCTGCCGGAATCGGTCAAGTCGACATTGAGCATGCCGACTTCCGAAGTCTGTGCCTTCCCTACCGACCCACCAGTCGCCTCGGCAAGAAGTTGATGTCCCAGACATACTCCGAGAAACGGCATGTCGCGAATTCGCACGGCTTCATGGATGGCTTGTTTTTCTGCTGCGAGCCAGGGGAACAGATCTTCCTGCCAGACATCCATCGGACCACCCATCGATATCATCGCGTCGTATTGGGATATGTCCGGAATTTCCTCCCCTTCGTCCAGCTCAACGGCATCCCAACTGATGCCATCCTGCCGCATGAATTCTCGGAATATACCTGGATGCTCGCATGCGATGTGTTGGAAAACAATTATTCGATAATGACTTGCCATGTCACATATTTCACCCAGAGGCTGATTTGATAAAGCCAGGGTGTTGATTATGACTTATTATTTAATGATTGTCATCTTCTCATGCATTGCGAACTGACCCGGCTCGAAAGGGTGTTTGTGAAGCAGAATCTGTGAGAAATCGTCGGCCACATTCATCGCCATCTCAAGATCCCGAACGCCAGAACTGAACGGTTGCGCCAATGCCCAGGTCGCTTGTCGGATCTACTCTTTCGCTGTCTCCACCAAAATGTCGGTACGCTTTCTCGTCGTAGGCGGAAAAGAGAATTCGCTGCGCTGACAGACGACGAGGTTTTGCGTATCGAGGAAATCTACCGTGAAGAATTTGCCGGCGACTATAGTTGAACGCGAACAGAAGTCGGTCCGATAGGTTGAGCAGCCGCGGTGGTTGTCGACGGCAACGAACAGAATTTTGATATGATTGCATCCGCGATAACCGCGGCAAAGTGGTCAGAAGCCATTGACTATCACTAGTTGTAACGAACAGGAGTAAAGACAATTAGCTGTGGTAGGAAACCAATACAACCCGGACTATGTGGAAGCGCCCGGATCAGTACTCAAAGAGCGATTGGAAGTACGAGGTATTTCACAGGCCGAATTGGCTAGAAGATGCGGACGCTCTGCCAAACTCATTAGTGAAATTATCGCTGGTAAAGCGCCGCTTGAACCGGAAACTGCGCTTCAACTTGAAAAAGTGCTCGGTGTTGACGCCAGCATCTGGACTGGAATCGAAACCAGCGTTCAGATTCACAGGAGCCCGTAAGCTGGGCTCAGAAAATACAGCAGTAAACCTTGAGTGGGTAAGATCTTTTCCTGTTCGTGAACTGGTAATAGAATAATGCTTTCAGCGGCCAGATTCAGAAGCCGATTCGGTGTTAGAGTCGTTACAGTTCTTCAGCGTCGGTACTTTTGACGCTTGGCGTGTACGGTACAACAGTGCGAAAGTTGTTTGGTACTGCTCGCCAGTAGCACTCAAAAACAGTGTCGTTAACCCGAAATTCTTTTCGGACTCCATCATCCAGAAACTTGGAATGCTCGCTACAGTCAACAAATTCGCTCGAAAAAAAGCATCAGCCAAGGCTGGCATTCAACTGTTGAAGTTGCACTAAAGTTAATATGCCTCTGCACTTAATTCAGGATAGCATGCAACGGTCTGGAATCGACGGCGGCCTGCAGGAGTCGCATTGGGATCTGCGGCTCCCACCAGCGGCGGTTGAACCGGTAGACGAACTCGTCAACATATTCCTGCATGTGTTTGTGTGACACACCATGAAAGGTTCCGAGCAGAAACGTTTCCAGATTGCTGATCACCACATGCACCTTCGGCAGTCAGTTGGCGGCTTCCTCAGGTGACGTCACTTTCGGGTGATGTTCTTGGCTTTTGGAAATCGCCCGCATTCCTGTGAACGCATCGGATCGGACCACCACATCTGCACTGAGGTACGAGCAGAACTTCTCCATCGATCGGAAATCAACATGATCCACCACGCGGGCGTGCATGAGGCCGGCTGTGTTGCCGTTGTTCTGCACCGCAAACAGCACCGGTTTGCGCCCTTTGGCGCCGCGGCCGCGCGTTCCCGTGCGTTTCCCTGCGACATAGGCGTCATCGAGCTCGATCAGCCCATCGAGCAGATAGCGGCTGTCACGCTCGACCATCGCAGCCCTGAGCTTTCTCAGCATCAGCCGTGCGGTACGCCACTGCACGCCGATCAGTTTCGACAGTCGCAGTGCCGATACACCGCCCTTGTCGGTTGCCACCAGGTAGATGGCGGCAAACCACTTGCTCAGCGGCACCTTGCTGTGGTCGAACATGGTTCCGGCGGTGACCGAGGTCTGACGTCGGCAGTGTTGGCATTCGTACAGTGCCCGACGCTTGATACGGTACGCCTGGTGGTGTCCGCATCTTGGGCAGCTGAAGCCGTCACGGCCCCAGCGGACCAGTTCGAGAAGCGCTCTGCAGGCCTCATGGGTGGCGTATTTGCGGGTCCATTCGAGATAGCTGATTTCTGTCTATTTTATTTTTGTATTTCCTTCATAATATCAATCATTTATGTAGGATATTATACAATATTCAGTGTCGCTGACCTGACTTAAGTGCAGAGGCATATAAAGTAATAATAACCGCGCCAGGGTGGTCCTGATGTGGGATGCACAGTACCGTCGGTGTCTTGCTCCAAAGCGGCCAAAGCGAGATTGTAGCAGTGTTGATCGAACTGAGCTAGCTCGGTTTTAAGCGCCTGATCGGAAATGTTCGCATAATCCAGTGCAAGATTCATAGCGCGCATATGCTGCGGTAATTCAATACTGTGAATGGTAACCTTGAATATCTCGGTGAATCCGGCCGCAAACTGGATTACTGCCCACCACAAGACGGGTACACGAATACCCTGCGCGGGTGTTGAGTTGTCGGTGCTCGCTTCAATAGCACTCACCTTATTTCCAGTCAGGGTTGAGGTGTATGTCATCTCGGAAGCTTGGACATGTATTGCGGGCAGGAACGCTAGCAGCATGGCAAGCGTTGCCAGAAAGATATCCTGTTCCATCCGCCGCAATGAAACCGGCGCGGCGGCCTTGGCTTCCTGGCTGCGCGCCGGGTCGTACCAGTTTTTCCAGAACAGCCAAGCTATCGGTATGAAGATGACTCCGGAACCGACAAGCAAGACAGCCAGTTTGTTTGCTACATCGAACGCGAACAGCGTCAGTGCCAGCTCCATGTATGAATCAGTTCTCATGGAAGGTAGCGGACTGATTGCCGGCCAGGATTGATTTTGCCTGCCTACCGACGAGCGGCCAGCAGCTCAAGCGCTGTTTCCGAGACGATGGTACGGCGGATCTGGAATTCCCAAGCCAGGCGATCAATATCCTTTTCCAGCCTGACTGCGGCTGTGTCGATCTCTTTCCTAGCCGGATCTGTTGTCGCTATGTTCGGTTCGGATCGGCCGGCCAGCAGCAGGCGGTGCGCCAGCAGTGCCTGATCGATCACTCTTGCAGTCGCAGCCTCGGTCGCGATGCGTTCGGCGTACAGGCCGATGCTACCTTCATCAAATTTGTATAGAGCGCGGACGACGTTGGGCTGGATTCCTCCTGCAGGGTGGAACAGGACATCGCCCTGGGCATGACGTATCGAAAGCTGTGGTGCTGTAGCGTACACTTCCTGAAGTGCCTCCAGGATCCTGGTCTTTTCCTGCTCTATTTTGGGCTGAAGGCCGGTAGCCGTCGCCGTCGTTGGCGCTCCATCCGAATGAATACCTACATCACCGACAACATCCGTCACCCATTTCGCAGCGAGTTGAGGCGTCGACCAGGTTGCGGCAGTGAGCGAGGATCCGTCCGGCGCCGATTTGCAGTCAGCGGGCTGGCCGTTCACAACGCACCAGCCGGCGATGACGGTGTCCCGTACCGGTCGCAACGGCGGGTTTCCGGGGCACCCGGCCTCCCGGCCTCCCACCCAGGTGATGCAGGGATCTTCTGTTTCCTCGACCTGACGGTGTGCTTCGGTTGCGGACGCCCCTCGCAGTTGCTGGCGCTGCCATTCCTCAGCTTTGGCATGACGCTGCCAGGCGGTGGAGGGCTGGTCGCCGGTGATCAGATCGCAGGCGTTGACGCTGTGGCGCCATGCGTCTTCAGAGCGTACCGAGTAGTGCTGGGTCAGCTGGCACAGGACCGGCTGGGCCCTGCACAAAATACCGCCCGGCAGTGCCGCCGTAATTCCCGTGGGTATCGAACCCAGATCCGCGAGGCCGGCGAGACCAGGGGTATCGCCGATAAGGCCGCGCAGCATCGAGCCAACATCCTGTCTGGGATTGAACGCCCCGCAGCTGAATCTGTCGGGACCGTAGGCGTCACCGAAGTTCACGGATTCAAGCGTGACCGGTTCAGAACCGGACAAGGTGCCGCCGATGCTATAGAAAAGCTTATCGTTCTTTACATACTGTGCGGTGGCTGTTGTCGCGTGCGCAAGCAACAGTGCGGCGATAATGGTAATCAGGTTCAGACGATTCATGATTTCTCCTCCTTTCTTGAGTTTTTTGCAGCCTGTTCTCGAAGTATCGAGACGGGCAGGAACATGTAAAGTGTCGAGATCGCCTTGCCCACCTGATCGGCGACTTCGGCAGGCGTCAGTCCCTCCAGCAGCAGCTTATGCGCCTTATTGCGCCACTCCGGTGGAGACCCCTAACGACAAGACCGCGTCGGCGACTATAGGTGGCGGTATATGGTCGCGACGCTGATGCCTACTTTTGCGGCGATCTGACGGAGTGTCATATCGGTACCGACCAGAAGCGCCTCGACTTCAGCAAGCTTGGCGAGCGTGGTCGGTTTGGCACGGTGGGGTTTCGGTTTCTCAGTCACGACTAGAGTCCAGTCTCGCCAATAAATATACCGCGTTTGCGGCAGCAGCGGTAACGTTGCCAGTAATGCCAGCCATAACGTCCGTCCTCCGCGGCGGCCGAGGGCGGTGTGAGGGTTCCGAACCGGCGACATTGCCGGGTGGGTTCCGGCGTCAACATCTGCCAGCGAGGCAGCCGGCCGGCAGCCGGTCTCGTTCTTTGTCTCCTTCCAGACCCCGACGGAATGCGAGCATGTCTTGGGGTCGGACGCTTCGGGGTCGCCGCGCAACATCCGCCGGGCGCTGTGACTGTTCCTGTAGGGTGTCGCAACATGCCCCTCCGGGTTGCGGGTGACAATGTCCACACCGCGTGTAGCTGTGACCGCGGCCGCCTTGGCCGGGTGGGGCTGCATCACGAAGCCGGTGCGCGGGCGCAGCGGCCCCCACGTATTGTCGGGGCTGAGTCCTACCTCGCCCTGGTCTTTCAGGGCGGGAACTCGCCGGTTATCCCCGGTGCCGCGCCAGACCTCCGCATCAGCGGATGCCGACAGATAGGGATGAAAGGGGGTTACGTCTGTGCGGCACATGAACCGACCGGACCCCAGACTGTCCAGGACCGCGGCGGGGTTGCCGACCACATCGGTCTCGAAATAATTGAGCATGTTGCTGAACCGGTTCCGGTTTGTCGCTCCGGTCATTCCGGTCGCCGGCTGTGACGCTGGATGCGCGGACTTCGCCGCCTCGGCTGTGAGTATTTTTTTCATGATCTTGAACGTCGTTGTGTTCGCCAGAGCCTGACTGCGTCCCGGAGATCATACAGTCCTTCAAAGACAAAACGTCGGTTGATTATGATCGCTGGAAACCGGCGGACACGAATCGCGGCGGCTGCAGAGCGGGCGATGGCGGAATTGATCGCCTGCCGTTTCTTGGCTTCGGTGAGCCGACCGATCCGGCGCTCCGCCTGGCGACCGGTGTCAGTTACGTTTGAAACTCCCCAAAAGTTACGTTTGAAATTCCCCACCTGAGAAGAGTGAAGTAAAACGTTACCTACACGGTAGGCGGCGGTCATTGCGCGTCTTGCCGCGTCAGACCCGGTTTCATCCCCTGCTGTGCATGATTGAGTGTGATCACCTGGCGCTGGACAAGCTCTGGCGGAACGGCGTGATGCGACGCCCATGAACGCACAGCATTGTCATCTGACGCTCCAGACACATATATGTCAACTCCGACACCCTGGTGCGCCTGGGCCAGCGCTTCGTTGATGGTTTCGGTGCAGTCGCCTGTGACGCACGTCACCGCAGACACCAGTTGCAGCCGTCGGGGCGGGGCGGCGGATAATTCGACGACAGCGTCACGGTAGTCAGCCTCGAAATCAGCTATCTGCTGCAGTATTCTCAGCTGCTGGCTTGCGAACATGCGTGCGAAGCGGCGACGTTCGTCAGGTGTCTCTGCCAGGATGCCGAGCACCTCAAGCGGCGTCAGATCTTCTGACAGCAGTCCATGGTGAAGGATGCGTAACTCGGTGTAGCGGTTCCATTCGTCGACCGTCAATCCCCAGCTGTCCGCCTGGCGTGTCGCCAGCGTACCGGCAGTCTCGGGCAGCGTCACGGTCTGGGCGTGAACCGGCGGTGCCAGGAACAGCAGCAGGAGGGAGATGATCGTCGGGCGTGTCATCGCAACCAGTCAGCCAGTGAGCGACAGTTCAGTCTCGCGGCCGCGCCCACTGCGGAAAAGTGCGGTTCGGCGGGCCGGGTCGATCGCCAGCAACTGCCAGCCTGCCACCGTTGACTGCGGTTCAATCATTGTGACCTTGCCCTCCAGATGCAGCACCGCGTTCCATTTTTTCTCCCACCGGTCGATTCCGATAAGCGTGAAGGGCGGCGAAGGCGAAGATTCCTCCTCTGTCATGGCCACTGCAATGGCCGCTGAACGATGTTGCTGTGCCAGGTCGTTCACACCCTCCTCAAGCATTGCGATCCGGTGTTTCAGATCACTGACATGGGCGCCCAGCTGTGCGATGGTCGCAACGATATCGTCAAGGCTATCGATCCGTTCAGACAGATACAGATTTGCATCATCGTTGCTGCGCAGCAATTGTGCGACGCTTACCATCAGATCATGTATCTCAAGCGCCAGCGGCCGGGGGTCGTCAGCAGCCGGGGGTGTGTCCGGTTCTGCCTGCATCATCGCCTGGACCGGCAGTTGTGCCATGCTGATCAGTTCCTCAGGTGTGGCCGGTGGGGTTGATACAGATGTCGGTGCGACAGGCAGGGGCGGATCCTGCAGCCGCGGAACCATAATCACAGCTATCAGCGTGAAAGTGACCACGCAGGCAATGCCCGCTCCGAACTGCAACAAGCGCTGCCGCAACGACAGCCGCCGTCTGCCGGACGGGGGGGCCTGACCGTCGGACTGAGGGTCAGCAGCCGGTGGGTCTGTGACCGGCAGCGGTTCCGTATCAGGAGTAGTGTCATCGCTCATGATATGGATTGTAGAGTCGGAATTCGGTCGAAGTCAAATATTTTACCAGCGCCTGCTGTCGCAGGGGTTTGAAGTTCTTTTCCCTGGTGGCACTTGGGGGAGTCCGAGAGGGGGCATCCCCCTCTTTTCCCACTCATCGCAGCTGCGGGTCTTGTGTGCGGTGCGAAAGCCGCGCGCGGGCGGCGGGTTAAAGTTTTTAAATCAAGTACAAAATCTTTAATATGCCTCTGCACTTAATTCAGGATAGCATGCAACGGTCTGGAATCGACGGCGGCCTGCAGGAGTCGCATTGGGATCTGCGGCTCCCACCAGCGGCGGTTGAACCGGTAGACGAACTCGTCAACATATTCCTGCATGTGTTTGTGCGACACACCATGAAAGGTTCCGAGCAGAAACGTTTTCAGATTGCTGATCACCACATGCACCTTCGGCAGTCAGTTGGCATTCGTACAGTGCCCGACGCTTGATACGGTACGCCTGGTGGTGTCCGCATCTTGGGCAGCTGAAGCCGTCACGGCCCCAGCGGACCAGTTCGAGAAGCGCTCTGCAGGCCTCATGGGTGGCGTATTTGCGGGTCCATTCGAGATAGCTGATTTCTGTCTATTTTATTTTTGTATTACCTTCATAATATCAATCATTTATGTAGGATATTATACAATATTCAGTGTCGCTGACCTGACTTAAGTGCAGAGGCATATAAGTTAATTTCAAGTTCAGTAATGTTACCGATATATTGACCGCAAGAATTCTGTAATGTTTTATCAATGAAAACCGAAAGACAGTTTATAGTTCAGGAGGAACTGGAACAACCATGACAGCGATGAGATTTCATTCTGAACCCCTGCAGGATTCCTGGTTAGACGCGTACGGACATCTGAATGAAGCCTACTATCTTGTTCCGTTCACCAACACTACATGGATCATGCAGGATCATTTCAAGATTGGCGTCGATTACTTTGAGAAAACCGGTTGCGCGCTTTATACGGTGGAGACCCATTTGCGATATGTCAGCGAAGTCAGACAACCTGCAACAATCGACGTGGAGACTATGATTCTCGGGTCGGATCCCAAAAAAATATGGTTTGCTCATGTCATGCTGGTGGAGGAGAAAATATGTGCGACAGCCGAGTTTATGCTTCTCCACTACAGCACCCGAGAAAACAGAACGATACCCATGCCCCAACAGACTCAGATCATGCTGGACGATGCGGAAATCGACCCGCGGCCGAATTGGGTGGGAAGACGAATTTCACTGTGCAGGCAATAACAGGAATTCGTCGGTTGGACGCAGCGCCCTTGGTGAGCATATATGTCGCTCGTTTTCGATTTGCTCTATACTAATACCATCTTTTCATCCAAGTCAAACTCGGTCGGTATGACCGAATAACTCACCAAATGAGGAGGATCATGCAATGAAGAAGCTAAAAATGGTTTCATGGCTGGCATCAGGTCTTTTACTACTGTTTTCTGCCAACTCAGCGATGGCACAAGACTGTGAGGATCTGATTCTCGGCTCTGCCATATCCCTGACCGGGAAATACGCCACAAACGGCGTTCACGCCATGAATGGATATGAATTCGCTATTCAAAAGATCAAGGAAGCCGGTGGTGTCAAAATCGGTGACAAATGCTACAACTTCAGCGTCATCTACTATGACGATGAATCCAAAGGCGACCGCGGTGCAACCCTGGCTGAAAGACTGATCAATCAGGACGAGGTTCAGTATATGTTGGGCCCGTACTCGTCGGGTTTGACAAAAGCGATTGCTCCGGTCACTGAAAAGTATCAAATTCCGATGGTCGAAGCCGAAGGCGCAAGCCGTTCGTTGTTCAACAAAGGATACAGATATCTGTTTGCGGTGTTGTCGACATCTGAACAGTATCTTGCTTCTGCCATCACGTTGGCGGCCGAAAAATCCATGGAGTCAGGTAGTACTCCAGATGCAGTCAAAGTCGCCGTTGCGGTCGAGAACGACCCGTTTTCTCTCGATATTCGCGCCGGTGTATTGGAAGATGCCGCCAAATACGATATGAAAGTCGTAATCGATGAACAACTACCCCGCGACCTTTCCGACATGAGTGCCATTCTAACCAAGGTCAAGTTGGTGAAACCAGATGTGTTGGTTGTCAGCGGACATTCCAAAGGCGCAGCAACCGCAGTGCGTCAAATTGAAGAGCAGAATGTCAAGGTGCCGATGATTGCGATAACACATTGCGAAGCGGCTGACGTGGTCGGAAACTTTGGCGCTGCTGCCAATGACATCCTGTGCTCCACGCAATGGGCGGAAACCCTGACCTATGATGACGAAATTTTTGGAACCGCGGCAGAGTATGAACTGGAATTCAAGGCAGCCTATCCCGAATATGCTGACAGAAAAGTTCCGTATCAGACTGCACAGGCATCAGCTGCTGTCTACGTTTTCAAAGACGCATTTGAACGAGCTGGTACGCTGGACAAGGAAGCTGTGCGTGACGCGATAGCCGAGACCGATCTTTCTACCTTCTACGGTCAGATCAAGTTTTCGGAAGCGGGCAACAACATCGCCAAGCCCATGGTTCTGCGCCAGATTCAGGATGGCGAGTACAACGTCGTCGCACCGTCCGCATTCGCATCCCATGCGTTGAACTGGCCGAGAAACTGATTGCCACACGCTAATGACAGACCGGATGCCGCGGTAGCCGGTCTGTCTTGCTATCCCGAATAATCCGAATTTTTTTCATGACTGTGGCATGACAACGAAGTGAGAGACTATGGACCAAATTCTGTCAAATATCTCACTGCTTCTTGAATTTCCAATTGTCAATCTGAAGATCGTAATTGACGGAATTATGATCGGCGCCCTGTTCGCGCTTTCCGCATACGGACTGGCACTC
Source organism: Arenicellales bacterium (assembly GCA_951813075.1). Lineage (GTDB taxonomy): Bacteria > Pseudomonadota > Gammaproteobacteria > Arenicellales > JAJDZL01 > JAJDZL01. The sequence continues at coordinate 2,150,942 of OX638343.1, forward strand.
GTCTGGGGTGTGATGAACGTCAAGAATCTCGCGCAGGGAGATTTCGTAATTGCCGGTGGTTACATTGCCTGGTGGCTGGCTAAAAACGGTGTGCATCCTTTGCTGGGTGTACCGGCTGCGTTCATTGTGATGTGGGGCATTGGATGGGGCATCTATAGACTGGTCATTTGTCGTGTGATCGAACGGGATCTTTTTACGTCGCTTTTAGCAACGTTTGGTCTTGCAATCATCATTGCACAGATACTCAACCTGATTTTTGGTTCTGATACACAGAGCATCGCACTTGACTACCCCACTCTTTATTTTGCTGATGGATTCATTGATGTACCGATCGCCAAACTCCTGGGTGTTCTGATGGCGACGGTTCTGGCGGCGGGCGTAATCACGTTCATGAAAGTTGGCCGTATGGGACAGGCGATTCGCGCAACCGCTCAGGATGCCAGAGCCGCCCGAGTGCTGGGCATCAATACAGATAAAGTCTATTCCTTTACATTCTCGCTGAATGCTGCAATTTGCGGAGCCGCTGGTGCCATTGTTGTAATGGTCTGGGTGATTCAGCCGTTTTACGGAATTACCCACTCGATCCGATCATTTGTAATCGTCACCGCGGCTGGTCTCGGTAATCTTCCAGGTGTGATTGCGGCGGGTCTTGGAATTGGCGCTCTCGAACAGTATGGCGCACATATTTTTGGAATCGGTTATCAACAGGCAGTCGCTGTCTTGTTGCTGCTGTTGGTTCTGCTTATTCGGGTTCAGCAGCAAAAACGTGTTCGCAAGAGTCTGCAATAAGGGTTTGTCGTGTCCATGAAACGCCTCGCGTTTTACGCATTTCTGATTTTCTTTACACTGGCAGCACCGTTCCTGTTGCCAGACTATAAGACTCAACTGGCTACGCTATGGCTGATGATTATTGTTGCAATTGCCTGGGACATGACGGGCGGGCAGATGGGATACAACTCTTTGGGAAACATTTTCTTTTATGGAACCGGTATGTATGTTGCTGCCCTCATTGCAATCGCGATTCCGTTTGATGTGGGTGAATACACCAACGCGTTCAGCGACAAAATCTACAAATTCACCGATACGGAGTACTTTCTAGGCGCTTTCGTCGGGATCTTGGGCGCCGGTGTGTTTTGTGCGATCAGTGCACTGGTGATCGGGTACATCACATTCGGGCTTCGCGGCCCTTATTTTGCGATCGGCACTCTGGGTGTCGCCATCGCTGCGGGTGAGCTTGTATCAAATTGGGAATGGGCCGGTGGCGGTCAGGGAATTTCGTTGCCCGTCTTCCCTTACGATCTGGAACTGGGCAAGATCATGTTCTATTACATGTTTGCAGGGACCGGAGTTGTATTGTTTCTGTTTGCCAGGTGGCTGTATAAGACACGGTTCGGTGCGGCAATCAATGCGATCCGCGATGATGAGGAAAAAGCTGAGGCAATGGGCATTCACACGCTTAGATATAAACTCACGGCGTGGTCGATGTCCGCATTTTTCGTTGGCGTGGCAGGAGGGATTTCCGCGTTTCAATTGATTCATTTCGAACCGCTCGAGACGGCCTATCAGACGATCAACCTTGGAATATTCATGGTAGTGTGTGTGTTGCTCGGCGGCAAGGGAACGCTCTGGGGTCCTGTAATCGGCGCAATCCTATTTCACCTGTTCAAGGAAGTAACGTGGAATTATTTACTCGGATGGCAGTGGGTCGCATTGGGCGTGCTGATCGTCGTGACGGTGGTCTACTTCAAGGATGGAATTACTGGCTGGCTTAAGCTGGTTCGCCCGGAATGGTTCGGAATCAGAGTCGAAGCGAAAAGTCAGAGAAGCCCTGCGTCATGACGTCAATTATCGAAGTGGACGAGGTGTCCAAAACCTTTGGCGGTGTCATCGCCAACAACGGAATCTCGTTGCAGGTTGAGCATGGCTGTATCACTGGCTTGATAGGACCAAACGGGTCGGGAAAGACAACTCTTTTCAACTCAATTGTTGGTTACCACCCAATCGATTCTGGATCAATCAAATTTGAGAATGAAGAAATCTCCAAGAAATCAGTACAGGAAATTGCGCGCCTGGGCTTGATCAGGACTTTTCAGCAGACACGAATTTATAGCGCGATGAACTGCGTTCAGAACATGCTGATCTCGTTACCCCATCGAAAGATGAAACTCAGCGAATCATTTCATCGACATACTGGTTCGGATTTTGACAAAGCCGATGCTCTGTTGGATTTTGTGGGACTGTACGAGAAGCGTTTCCTGACAGCCGGATCGTTGTCTTTCGGGCAACAGAAACTTCTTGAATTCGCGATGGCATTAATGAACGAGCCAACAGCACTTCTTCTGGACGAGCCAACGGCAGGTATCAACCCCACTCTGATCAATGGATTGATCGAACGATTAAAGCGCGCGAACAGCGAATTTGGAATTACTTTGTTCGTGATTGAACACAACATGCGAGTCATCATGAATCTTGCCGACAAAATCTACTGTCTGGCTCACGGAGAACTGCTGGCGCAAGGTTCACCCGATGAAATTCGAAACGATCCTCGTGTGATTGACGCGTATTTAGGCGCAAATTGAGGCTGACACTATGGCAACTAACGACAATAGCAATAGTAATCCCGTAGTCGGGTATGGCGGTGGTGATGTCGAAACAGTGATTTCGGTGGATGAGGTCACACGGCAGGCTGCGCTGATTGCTGAGCCGACCTCGATCGAAACGTTGGATGAACTTGTCTCAGATGAGCTTTTTGTTTCCATAGACAACCTGAATGCCGGCTATGGAAAAATGCAGATTCTGCACGACTTCAGCCTTCGTGTAGGGCGCAAACAGTCATTGTGTCTGATTGGTCCCAACGGGGCTGGAAAATCGACCATTCTGCATTCGATTTTTGGCTTCACAAACATATTCAGTGGCAGTATTTGGACAGGATGCGGTGCCGACAGGCAGGACGTGACCGCACTGACACCGAATGAGAAACTGTCCAATGCCGGTATTGCTTACATACTGCAGAGCAAATCAATCTTTCCGGGAATGACGGTCGAAGAGAATTTGTGGATGGGTGGATTTCTCAAAGATAGCCCCCAACAAGCTAAACAGACCGCAGAGAAGATATTTGACAAATATCCAAGACTTGCAGCTCGCCGCAAGCACCAAGCAAAGGTACTGTCAGGTGGCGAAAGGCGTCTGCTGGAAATCTCTCGTGCACTAGTGATGGAGCCCGAACTGCTGCTGGTTGACGAACCTTCAATTGGTCTGGAACCGCGATTCATCGACATGGTGTTTGAAATATTGGATGACCTTCAGCATACAGAAGGTAAGACAATAATCATGGTTGAGCAGAACGCAAAAAAGGGATTGGAGTTTGCTGATATCGGCTATGTGCTGGTCTCTGGAGAATTGGCCATAGCCGGCAAAGGCGATGATCTTCTGAAAAACCCTAAAGTCAGCGAGTTGTTTCTTGGCGGTTAGTCCGAGCGGCGGTGGGTGCCTCGACAAGAACTCAGATCTGATATCGCTCAGACTTGCTCCGATTGTGTGGCCTGCGCACTTTGATTGAATAGCGCTTCAATCAATTTCTGACACCTCAGCACGCCAACTGGTTGATTGTTGTCGTCGACCACACGAACGTCTTGATTGACTGACAAGACCTGCCCGGCGACTTGAGCTAGTCGATCAGACATTCGTACAACAATGTCAGGATGGGTTGGAGCACCGACTTCATCCATGACGTGGCTCACCGGCAGAAGTTTACCTCGGGATACATTCTTGGTGAATTCACCCACATAATCATTTGCTGGATTGGTGATCAGCTCCTCAGCCGTTCCGATCTGCACAATATTTCCTTCGTTCATTATGATGATTCTATCCGCCAGCTTGATCGCCTCGTCAAAATCGTGCGTAATGAACACGATGGTTTTGTTCAGTACGGATTGCAGACGAATGAACTCGTCTTGCATTTCATTGCGGATCAACGGGTCAAGCGCAGAGAATGGCTCATCCAGAAACCAAAGATCCGGTTCCACCGCCAGCGATCGGCCAATACCGACACGTTGCTGCTGGCCACCAGACAGCTCTCTGGGGTAATATTCCTCTCTTCCTTCCAAACCAACAATTTGAATTATCTCTCGGGCGCGGCTCTCTCTGGTGTTCTTGTCAATACCCTGCACTTCTAAAGGAAAGGAAATATTCTGCAGGACATTACGATGCGGTAGAAGCGCAAAGTGTTGAAACACCATTCCCATTTTATGGCGTCTGATCTCGATCAACTCATTCTTGCTTGCCTGCAGTAGATCGATACCATCGAAAATAATCTGTCCATGTGTGGGTTGAATCAGGCGGGCAAGACATCGGATCAGCGTGGACTTGCCGGAGCCACTCAAGCCCATGACAACCAGAATCTCACCTTCGGACACATCAAAAGTGGCGTGCCTTACGGCTGGAATGTATCCGCCTTTCCTGATGGCCTCGTCATTCGGCGCATAGTTGTGATTTTTAAGGAACTGCTCGGGATGGTCTCCGTACAACTTGGTCACATCCTTGCAGGATAGTTTTACTTTGTCATTCATCTCGCTCAAAGTTCGAGTTGACCGATTCACAGGTCAATTTATAGCACTACGACAGTTTACTTGCATCACTGCAACCGCATAAAACAAAACTGGCTGCAATGAAGCAGCCAGTTTCAAAAAGTAATCAAGAACAGCCACCATGTAACTGATCCTTCGTTCCACTCAGGTTACTGAATCCAAGCTTCCCACTTATCTTTGTGCTCGTCAAGCCAGCGTTGAGCAGCAGCATCAACTTCCATTCCGTCGGTATCAACGTAGTTGGATTGCTTGGCGATATCGAGATTCGAGAAATTGATCTTGCTGGCAACCGCGAATGCTTTTGGATTATCTTCCTTGAATTCGTGCGAAACACCGATTTTCAGGTAACCGTCTTTCGGGTTTCCGCAATCGTATGCCATTTCCTGGTTCATTCCCCAAGCCGGGTCGTCTTTACACGCCGCTTGGTACTCAGGAAATTCCACGAACTCGCCTTCATAGAGTGCTTCAATGAAGTTAGGTGTCCAATTGAAAATCACAACAGGCTTATTCTGCTTGATTCCGGATTCCAATTCTGCCCAGATCGCTGCAGCGGAGCCTGCATTCTTGACCACAAAATTCATGCCCAGGGCCTCGACTCTTTCGGCATCGTTTTTAAGCCAGTCAACCGGACCGCCAATAAACACACCCTTGCCGCCGGAATCTGCACGGGTAAACTTGTCAGCGCATGCATCAAGCGCTTTCCAGTCGGGGAGTCCCGGACACATTTCCTTGACAAACATAGGATACCACCACTCTTCACGAGTCTTGGCATCATGTGTGGCGAGATCCATAACGCATCCTTCATTGACAACTTTCTCGAATGCAGCGCCGAAAGCACCTTGCCATACCTCATGAACGATGTCGATGTCGTTTTCGCACATTGATTGATAGACTGTCTGGCTGTCCATCGGAATGTACTCGACTTCCTCACCAACCATCTCGAACAAGGCACCAACAATCTTGGCGCCAACCAGTTGACTTGACCAATTATGAGTCGGAATTTTTACTGAATCCGCGGTAGCGGTGCCGACAGCGGAAACACTTGCTGCGGCGACCAAGGCAACAAGTATTGATTTAAAATTTTTCAAAACGTAGATCCTCAAAAAGTATATGATTGCAAATTTATTCTATTACGCGGGTTAATATGCACGCGCTAATGATCCGGCATATTGTATACGAAATACCAGCTAGTGGAGACATAAATAATTTTGGATAATTTGCTCCGAAAATTGTATGCAAGTCAATGTTTCAAAAGCAAAAATGATAGTCTGAATTTTGATTGCGATAGCATTTGAGACGTTTTTCCTTTGAATAGAAATGAGTCTGGTTGACAACCTTACAGCAGTTGATGATTGAAAAATTTTCAGTTCATTCCAAGCGGTTCGCACTGCTCCTGGTTGCGGCACCTTTCCTGGTACTGATCGCACTTCGACCCATTCTTCCTGATTGGGCAATCACACCGCCCAAGAGCTGTCTCGCTGGCTGCGCAAACATTGATGGCATCATTCCGATCGTCGATATAGTCAACGCAGTTATTGACTTTCTCAGGAAGTACGAAATACTTGGTCTTTTTACATTCAAGGATATTACCCGTGCTATAGCTGACGCAATCGAGGTGCCATTGGATTTTTCAGAAGGCCTGCTTCACAAAGGTTTTTCTGATTTTGGTGTTGAACCGATTGCCTGGGTGATACTGGTGGGTCTGGCGGCGATTTTCGGTTGGTATCTCAAAGGTTGGCGATTGGCACTGCTTGGTGGAGGTTGCTTTTTTTATCTCGCGCTATTCAGTAAGCGTGGAATCTGGGATCTTGCAATGCAGACGCTTTCGGCAATATCGGTGTCGGCACCACTGGCCGGAATCATCGGACTGTCACTCGGAATTCTGGCCGCAAAGAGTAGGAGAGTAGAACAGATACTGTGGCCAATTCTCAATGTGCTTCAATCGTTGCCACACTTTTCATACCTTATTCTTGTAGCGATATTCTTCGGAGTTGGATCTAAAGCTGGCGTGATTGCCACGGTAATTTTTGCGTTTCCACCCATGACCAGACTGACTCTGCTGGGCATTAAAGGGATTCCTTCCGAACTCATTGAAGCCGGCACAATGGCAGGCTGTACAGCAAAGCAGATGTTGTTCAAGGTTGAACTTCCCTCTGCCAGATCGGAAATCATGCTCGGTGTCAATCAGGTCATCATGCAGTGTCTGGCTATGGTCGTCATTGCTTCGTTTATCGGTCAGTCCGGTCTCGGGTATGATCTGTTGACCAGATTGCAAAGACTGGCAATCGGTCAGGCGCTTGAAGTCGGAATCGCGGTCGTTCTGATCGCAATCGCACTGGATCGATTCAGCCAGGCCATGGCCGAAAAAACTCCCAGTCACTTGCGACATGGGCCTATTTGGGTGCGACATCCGTTCATGAGCGCCGGGGTAGGGCTGATCGTGGCTACCCTCGCCCTTTCTTTTGTTACTCCACACGTGGTACGTTTTCCACAGGAGTTGACTATTTCCACATCGGTCTTCTGGGATGCTGTAGTCGACTACATCACGTTGAATTTCTACGGACCACTGGGGGCTTTTCGAGACTTTTTCCTGGTTTATTTTCTGATACCGGTCAGAAGTGGTATCACATCAATTCCCTGGATTGCTATCGTGGCGCTGGTTATGTGTCTTGGATGGCGCATGGGGAGATGGAAACTCGCGCTGGTGGTTGTTTGTTATGTCCTATTTATTGCAGTATCGGGATACTGGGTCCGTGCAATGATCACGCTCTACATGGTTGTTGTATCACTCATGATTTGCGCACTAATCGGCATACCGATTGGTATCTGGGCATCGAGACGCGACTGGTCAACCAAACTCGTGCAGAATCTGTGCGACACCTTTCAGACTTTTCCATCATTTATCTATCTGCTTCCAGTTGTGATGCTTTTCCAGATCAACGATGTCTCGGCAATTTTCGCCATTATCATCTATGCACTGATCCCGATTACCCGTTATACGATTTTTGGGTTGCGCAACGTTCCGCATCATATCGTGGAGGCAGCAACAACATCTGGCTGTACAGAAAATCAAATTCTGTGGAAAGTCAGAATGCCGATTGCGATGCCTGAGATTGTTCTCGGTTTGAACCAGACACTGATGTTTGGCCTGTTCATGGTTATGATCGCCGGTTTTATCGGTACAGTCGATCTGTCGCAGGAAATATTCCGTGCATTGACGTTCAATGACGGTGGCAAAGGTCTGGTAATCGGTCTGTGCGTTGCATTTATCGGACTGACGGCCGATCGACTATTGGTCGAATGGGCAGAACGCCGAAAACGTATGTACGGAATTGCCTGAATTGCTGTCTGAGGAACTACGCAGTCTATTGTGTAGTGCGCCATCAATGTCCGAAATTCTTCGGATCTGAATTAGATCACATCACAATCTTTTCGTAAAAACGAGGTGTAAATTCACCTCGCTTCTTTCAGAATCACCAGAATCCGATCAGGTCAGAAGTCAACCTGCAGCCATATCGCTGTACTGGAACCATCGTCGCTATCCGGCTCACCATGTTCGAAATTCACCGTGGCACCGCCACCCAGACCTCTAGACAGTCCAAGCGTCCAAGGATTTTTCTTGCTGGAATCGGTGGTAGAATCAGCTGGGGTATCTGGATCGTTATCAGATGTATCAACAAATCCGTCGGCGTTCATTTTCTCGTTTCTCATCGTAAACACATAATTGACCCCAGTGTCTCCGACACCACCGTGCACTCCGGCGTAGGTGGTCTTCGTTTTCGACTTTACAACACAACCATCATCATAATCTATCGTAGTATCATCACAACCGGTGTCTTTCATCGAATCTTGGCTGTACCCGAGAAACACTGTCATGTCGCCAATACCGTAATTACCTGCGACGAAACTTGAAGATATTTTCGTCGCTCCAGTGGAACCGAATTCTTCATCCGCTGGTGGACCATCCGGGTGTTTTCGGTGTGCAATTGCGACCGAACCGGTTTCCATCAGACCACCGAGTGTCGCACCGAAGTTGAATGCGTCTACGGTCTTATCTTCGGATTGGTCCATGATGGTATCCGCCTGCAGACTGACATTGCCGACAGAAACCGAATAGGACACTGCGTCCGCGAACCGATCACCTGTCTCTCCCGTTGATCCAAACCAGAGCGCCTGGTCGACGATCCCGCCAAAATGGTTGTAGGCGGCGCCCCAGACCTTGCCGACCGTGACGGTGCCGAAACCACCGGAAAGACCGACATAGGAAAGCCGTCCGTCCGGCTCACTGGCATCGGAGGAGTCGATACTTCGCTCGTATCGGTATACCGCCGTCAGGCCCTCGGATACCTCGCTCGAGCCCTGGATGCCCCAGCGGGAAGCGAAATCTGCCACGCCTGTATCATTACTATCATCTGACTCAATACCAGTTCGGATTGAACCGTACCATGACGTTTCTGCAACGACTACTGTGTGGGGTATCAGTAATACGCCCAGAAGTGATACTGCCAACAATTATTTCATGATTTTCTTCTATTGATCAATCATCTAAAACAAATGTTTCTCCGCAGTTTCACCCAATTGGTGAATACAACACCGGAAAAGGCTGATGAAGATTGTAACAGAATTACCCAGCCCCACCAATAATCAGCTCACCTCCCATGCTGGAATTACGTGTGTGGACGAGATAATGCGTCGGCTCGCGCTGTTGCTGTCTGGAGGATTTGCGTTATCGTCACACTGGATGGAATGAGGCGATGAGTGTGCAGCTGGTCGAGGTGCGGCGTTTGCAGAAGATACCGGGGAACGGGCCGATAACAGCCAGTGCGCTGATGGCAGTGGCCAATCAGATGGCCGGACCAGCCGGGTGATATTGGCCAAAGGGGTTTAATACGATCCGCGGAAAATCTCGCAGACAGGATTAACACAACGAGCAGTGTGGCTTCGCGCAACCCAGTGGTTGGCGCAGGCTATAGAACTGTTTCAAGTAGGGGGGATTGCATTGGTGGGATTGTGAACTGATGACGAAAAGGGCAATGCCTGCACAGGAAGAATTTGAAATGTACTAGGGCTGCATGCAAGCCGCCATTTGGAAAAGGGCCCTGTGTGCGAAGATCATCATGGCTCGGAGATCAATAAAATTTTCCCCCATAGACGAAGCCGGATATAAGACCGCAAACCGTTTTAATCATTGTCGGGCAATTTCAAACTTGTAATCGGAGAGGATTCCATATAAGTTTGTAACATCGCTATCGCGAAGACGCCATCAACGAAGAAAAAAGCTACGATTTGTTTTAGAAAGTTTCTGGAAAAGTACCAAGACGAATCAGAGGATCTGACTGAGGAATTCCTTGGTTCGGGGATCCTTCGCGTCCGAAAAGAATGTTGATGGTGGTCCGTACTCAACAATAATTCCGCGATCGGTAAAGTAGATACAGTCTGCAACTTCGCGGGCGAACCCCATCTCGTGAGTAACCAATATGCATGTCATTCCATCCTCTGCCAGGTCTTTGATCGTGATTAGCACATCCTTGACGGTTTCCGGATCAAGCGCCGCTGTTACCTCATCAAACAACATAACTCGTGGATTCATTGCCAGTGACCGGGCAATGGCGACTCTCTGTTGCTGTCCTCCCGACAGTTCACCCGGATAACTGTCTTCCTTGCCGGTAAGATTGACCCGTGTCATTAGATTGATTGCCCGTTCTCTGACATCCTCGGGGTTCTGCTTGAGCACCTTCACCGGTGCCATCATGATATTCTGCAACGCAGTCCTGTGCGGAAACAGATTGTACTGCTGAAACACCATACCAACCTTCTTGCGCAGTTCAAGCTTGTTGAGTTTTGGGTCGTGCACTTCCTGTCCTTCAACCTTGATTGAACCGGAATTAATATCGTTCAACGCGTTGATGCAACGAATAAGTGTAGATTTTCCCGAACCGGACGGTCCGATTACGCAGACTACCTCACCTTTCATTACATCCATCGAAATCCCTTTCAGAACTTCAAGTGAGCCAAATGATTTGTGCAGATCCTTGATAGAAATGATGGGTTCGGTTTCTGTCCAGTTCATGATATTTATTTACAGTTCATGTTCGCTCGGCCACACTCCAAGTCGGAGTCGTTTTCGCTCTGTCAAAGTTTGACAGCATAACGTTTCTCAAGTTGAATCGTCAAACGGGCAATCGGATAACAGTATAAGAAGAATATCATCAGTGCGAAACTGTAGAACGGCACAAGCAATTCGGGATGATTGTTTTCTGACTCAATTGCCTGCCGGCTCAAGGTAATGAGTTCTTCTACGCCCAGTAGCGAACACAAAGGTGTGGCCATTGTCAAAATCGCATACCAATTCATCCACGGTGGGATCATTCGCTTGAAGCACTGCGGTAGAATGATTTGCCATAGCACCTGTCGGCGGCTGAAAGCCAAAGATTCGGCTGCCTCCCACTGACCCGTCGGTACCGACTGGATTGCACCGCGAACCACTTCAGATATGTTCGCCATAATGGGCAATGACAACCCAAACACCGCTTTGGACCAGTCGGGAACAGATATGATCATGCTACCGATCGTAAACTCGAATGGCAGAGCCAGGAGTACGATGAAAAGAAGCACCAGCCAGGGAGAGTTGCGAAATAACTGAGTCGCAAATTTAGCCGCGACTTGTATGATCCAGACCGGCGTAATCTGAGCCAACCCAAGCAGGACTCCAGCCATGGTACCGATCAGCATTGTCAAAACTGAGATCAGAATATTAAACAGAAAACCGCTCAGGAATAAAAATGGAAGCCACTTGAACAGCGCCTTGATGGCATCATCATAGCCATAACCTGCGGCTAACGCTGTTAGTGGCCAGATCAGGCACAATGCAAATGCAACAGGGACAATCCAAGGTGTGGCGCTGACCAGCCACGAACTGAACCCCACCAATCCATTTTCGTCAGTTCCACGATATCGGTAAGGCAAAAGCACAGGCAAATCGGTGCTCGCCCGCGAATGAACCCCTGGAATCAGCCGCGAACCCATCAGGACGCTCCATACCCGGGAATCTGCATAGATTTTTCCCATTTATGCATACCGGCGACAAGAATTCCTACTAGTATTATGAAAACGAAAAATAAAACGGTCATCGTCGGATAAAGCGCGCTTGGATAGTCGTTCCAGATGCCCACGCATTCGTAAAGCAGTTCGGGTACCGCAATTCCGATCGCCTGAGTGGTGGTTTTGATCAAATTGACCAAATTGTTGTTCAATGCTGGGAGTGAGACCCGAAACGCCAGTGGCATAACCAACTCGACATAGGACTGAAATCTGGAAAAACCCAATGAATCAGCCGCTTCCCGGGTGGACTCCGGAACGGCTTCAATTCCAGCTCTGAATATCTCGACGTTGAACGAACCGGCAAAAAACGACAGTGAAATGATGGCCCAACCGACATTTGAGATCAGCGGTACTTCGGTCCAGCCGTCCGGTCCGGTGATGGTTGGTGTGATCTGCCCGAGTGCGAAATAAAAGAACAGTAGTTGGACAAAAGGTGGTGTGTTGCGGAAGAACTGAATATATCCCTGCACCAGTAATCTTACCCACCGTCTCGGCGAGCCTTGCAACCAGGCGCCAACAATTCCGATGACGACAGATAGCAGTACGCAGGCTATCGACAACAGGATCGTCATTTTCAATCCGCCTACAAGTCGCCACCACTGAAACGAATCGTAGAAGAATATGAAATTCCAGCGAGGATAATCGTCCGCAAGTTGGAGAAAAAATGACGTGATCGTCTCGATCATACAGACGGCTTGTCGATTCTGTTTGTGCCGACGGATACCGGCGATGAAGCTACGCTCCACCGCCGGCAGATATGACCTTTAAACTAGTTGCTCAACCAGTCTTTGTAATTTTCGTGATAGTTCGCCAGAAATGCGGTGGGTTTGATACCCCACTTTTTCTCCCATTCGATCAACTGACCACTCTGGTGCCAATTGAAGACCATACCAGACATGAAGCGCCCGAATATACAGTCATTCTCGGCAAGTGGTACCGCCAATCCCCATGGATTGTCATCTTCGGACATGAGCGGCATTTCGAACTCATCGTAATCCCCTGATGCCAGATCGGAACCGATAGAAGAATCGTCATATACCCAAGCTACACACTTTTTATCGCGCAAAGCCTGTTTGGCCTCGGCATTGCCTGTGAATGCGACGATATTCACACCGTACCGTTCAGTGACAATTTTGTTATAGAAAGCACCTTGTTTTCCGCACACCGATCTACCACGCAATTCCTCCCACTCTTTGAATGCAAGCGCTTTGGGTGACATGATATTGGTGCCCGATGTATAGTAATTCGGCTGTGGAATTCCAACAATTTTGCGCCGGTCGTCGCGGTCTGACATTGTTGCAATGAACATATCAGTTTTCCCCTGCTCAAGAAATTGCATGCGGTTGGACGACTGAACCGGAACCAATTCCACTTCTACGCCCAAGGTAGCGCCCACGTCCATCGCCATGTCAATTTCCATGCCTACCAGACTGCCATCGGAATCACGGAAGCCCCAAGGCTTGTAGTCTGCTTTGACACCAATCACAACCTTCCCGCGACTCATGACTTTGTTCCACACGTCATTCGTACACTCGGCGATTGCTGTGCCGACAAATCCAAATGTCAATGCGATCAGTGTCGTTAGCGCAATAGATTTATTTTTCATGGTTTTCTCCTAAATTAAACTCAGTGACATATTCTGAAGCGAGTGCTTCCTCGTCTTGCAGTTAGATCGTTTGATTCAAGCCAGATCCAGTGAACTACCCGAACACAATCAACTTGACAGCACTATGGCTGATATGTACTACATGGATAAGTATAACACTCGCATTTTCAATTTCAGTAGGGTTTGCCTGAGCGTGCGCCGTCAATGAGCAGAACCTGATTGAGGGGTTTATACTATTGGTACGATCGTTAACTTTCCTGCCCGGTTGACTGTGGACTACATCAGCACACGAGGGGACGCTCCCGTTATTGACTTCGAACACGCCGCGACCTGTGGTCTTGCCACGGACGGCGGTTTATACGTTCCGGCATCGTGGCCGAAGTTCAGTCATGATGAAATAGCTTCGCTGAAGGGGTCGTCGTACACAAAAGTTGCTGAGAAAGTGATTGCTCGTTTTGTGGGTGACTCCATTTCATCCGAAGAACTGAAGCAACTGATCGAATTCGCATATGCTGATTTTGATGATCCTCAGATAGCGCCTGTACGCGAGCTTCGGGAGGGTTTGTATCTGCTGGAATTGTTCCATGGTCCAACCCTTTCATTCAAGGACTATGCATTACAGTTTCTTGGGCGATTCATGGACTGGAGCCTTCAAAGAAACAACCATCGTCTCACAGTGGTCGGAGCAACGTCGGGCGATACCGGATCCGCAGCGATCAGTGCTATTGGTGGGTCTTCGGCGATCGAACTGTATATGCTACACCCGTTTCAAAGGGTGTCAGACATGCAGCGACGCCAAATGACGACCAATCAGGATCAAAACATACATAACTACGCGGTGGACGGCACCTTTGATGACTGTCAGGCCATGGTCAAGGACATTTTCAACGATACAGAGGTCCGCGCCCGCAGGTCACTCGGTGCAGTGAATTCAATCAATTGGGGAAGAATTGCCGCTCAGGTCGTGTATTACTTCTACGCAGCTGTCCAGTTGGGATCGCCCGAAACGGCGGTTTCATTTGCTGTACCCACTGGAAACTTCGGCAATGTATTTGCAGGGTATACAGCAAATCGTATGGGATTACCGATCGAGAGGATCGTGGTGTGTTCCAACGAGAACGATATCCTGACTAGATTCTTTGAAACCGGGGTGATGAAAAAGCAAGGTGTGAGACAAACCGTGACACCGAGTATGGATATTGAGGTGTCCAGCAATTTTGAGAGAATTTTGTTTGATTTGCTTGAACGCGACGGTCAGCAGGTGACAAAACTGATGCGCAAATTGAGAGAAAATGGACAGTTTGAGGTTGGCCCGGACACATTGCAACGAGCACGCGGGCAATTTGATGCAGTTCGTGTAGACCAGCAGGAGACTTGTGAGGTCATTGCCCATTTGTATTCGGAAACTGGCACGATAATCGACCCGCACAGCGCTGTGGCACTTTCGGCGGCCGATCATTTTGATGCCGTTTCCAGCAGTCCGTTGGTGGTGATTTCGACTGCGCATCCCGCGAAATTTCCAGAAACGATCAAGCGATCAGTCGGTACTGACGTACTGATTCCATCACAATTGGCGAGACTGCTAGACATGCCGGAGCGGTATAGGCGAATTTCCAACAATACGAACGAACTTAAAAAACTAATGTTTGCAGCTTGAGAATTGTACCAGAAGACAAACTTTGCCAAATCGGGCGCTTCAGCCTTATCAAGAACAATCGTCGCTCATATTACTCTCGTGTTGGTGATTGTTTTCTGTCCAGCGAGCGCAGAAACAAGATCTGATACGTCGAGCGGAGCTTCGCTAGATGGAAGTTTTACCCAAGGCGGACTGGTAATCGGCAAAACCGAGGTTGGTGCAAAAGTTTTGTTTGACGGGAATTCGATCCAGATCTCGGAGCAGGGTGATTTCTTGATCGGGTTTGGTCGCGACGCTAAACTCAAGTGGCCACTGGTCATTGAGTATTCCGATGGTCAATTGTTCGAGAGTGAAATTAAGATTTCAAAGCGCGACTACAAAATTCAGCGAATTGATGGTCTTCCGCCGCGTATGGTCACACCATCGGAAGAAGATCTCAGGAGAATTCGAGAGGAGGCCGCACTTATAAAGGAAGCGCGAAAGATCGATGATGAAAGAACGGATTTTCTCGAATCGTTCGACTGGCCAGTCCATGGCATTATCACTGGCGTCTACGGCAGCCAGCGAATATTGAATGGTGAACCGCGAAGACCTCACTATGGCATTGATATTGCCGCGCCAACCGACACACCGGTGCGCGCGCCAGCTTCCGGTGTAGTGACGGTCGTACACCCTGACATGTACTTTTCAGGTGGCACAGTGCTCATCGATCACGGGCATGGTTTGTCATCGGCTTTCCTGCATCTTGAGAATATCTTGGTCGAAGAAGGGGAGTATGTGCACAAAGGACAAGTGTTCGCGACCGTTGGCTCCTCGGGAAGGAGCACCGGACCCCACCTGGATTGGCGAATCAACCTGTTCTCAAGTCGGCTTGACGTTCAGTTACTCGTTGGCGAGATGCCCGCGGTTGAATGAGTTCCCTGATTCGAGGGTGATGTAATGAAACTTATTTTGCAATATCGCGGCATTGTCATTGGCATCGTTGCGATGGGTGCGATCATCACCATTTCCAACGTGCTGGTCCAATACCCCATCAATGACTGGCTGACTTGGGGACATTTCAGTTTTCCGATCACATTTCTGATTGCCGATTTGCTGAATCGCCGACTTGGGCCCTCACAGGCTCGTACTGTCGCTTATGCCGGATTCATCGTCGCTGTGATACTGTCATTCTGGCTGGCAACACCGCGCATCGCGCTGGCATCCGGACTTGCTTTCATTTCAGGTCAGTTGACGGACATCGCTGTCTTCCACCGTCTGAGAAAACTTCAATGGTGGCGAGCGCCACTTGTTTCCTCAAGCGTAGCTTCGACTGTAGACACGATCATTTTCTACTCGATCGCGTTCGCGGGCACCGGTCTGCCGTGGATAACGTGGGCGATTGGCGATTACGCGGTCAAACTGCTGACAGCGGTGTTCCTTCTGCTCCCGTTCTTTGTTATCACAAACAGGATCTGGTCCGATCGGGACATGCCAGCAGGCAGAACGTGATCGGCTGGTTTTGCTGGTTTCGGGGTGTAAACTGACTTGGCTGATTCCGGATCATTCTCCGGTTGCGACACAGATTCTGCAGCGATATCCCGGTGGCTGTTGCTGTAGTATTTGCTTAGCGTGTTTTTCGACTTTTACTTCCATATAAATCGCTCCTCCGGACCCGGTCATTCTAGCCTCTCCGTATTGGTTAAGCCATTCCAACGCGAGCCTGACTTCGGGATATAGTCGGCAAGCAGTCGGTTCAAGATCGTTGCAAACAGCACCATCGTAGAAATCCTGCAATGAAATTCTATCGCGGTAAGGCGATAGATCGCATTCCTGAAACACTCGTCTGGTTGAGACCTCGACTGACGGCACTGCTACCAGATAGCGACGCTCTGACAAAGATATCTGTGACAATATCTCCCCCGTACCCTCCGCCCATGCGTTTTTTCCATAGACAAAGACTGGAATGTCAGCACCGACTGCAGCACCAATTTCTGCGAGTTCATCATAAGACAGCCCAAGATTCCACAGTTCATTCAATGCAATCAGAGTCGTCGCGGCATCCGAGCTGCCGCCACCCAGTCCGCTTCCAACCGGAATGTTTTTTTTCAATCGGATGCTTACTCCTTCAGTACCCGGAATCAAATCTCTGAGTGCGCGGGCAGCCTTCACGGTCAGGCATTGCTCCTCCGGAATACCTTTTACCTCAATCGGTCGGCGTATCTGTCCATTATGGGTAACCTCAAACTCCAGTTCGTCTTTCCAGTCAATGAACTGATAAACCGTTTGGAGTTGGTGATACCCGTTGTCCAGACGGCCCACAACATGAAGAAAGAGATTCAACTTGGCGGGGGCGTGCCAAATTTTCAATAATATTCTCCGATCAACCTCTGGTAGCAGTTATGCTGGAATTATTCAATTCCCCAATCGGAGATGACAATTCGAATTTCTTCGATATTCTGATCAGGTTCTTCAGAGACTACCAATTCCGCATCTGCAACCATATCAAACCGCGTCGGGAGTTTGTATCCGCCGAAATTCCCATACTTTGAAAAATTGACAGTCCAACCGGCTTGTTGAATTGAAATCAACCGCCCTTCTACATCCCATACGTTTACCGACAGGTAATCTGGATCAATTGCTCCGACTATCCAGTAAGTGAGTGACTCCACTGGCAACGATTGTCCGGTCCGTTGTTCAAGCACAGCCTGCATGCTTGAGCCAGTGATTTTTCTACCTTGTGTGTCCTCTAACACAACACTGCCGGAATCTTGAATTAAACGGATTCGGCGCGAACCGAAATTTCCATATAGTTCCAATTGATGTGAATCCCCGTCCCGAATCCAGAGAATTCTTCCAATTTCTCCTTCTGATCCGGCACGCACACTGATTTTCCCGCGCAGGTTCCAGTGATCAATTGTAGATACCGATGCGGCATGTTCTTGATAGACATCAAGGTTTATCGATTCGATAGCGGTTTCGATTGTCGTGCAGCCTGTTGCGAAGACAGCAAGCAGCAAAAGTATCAGTGCACGGATCATCAGTTGAGGAGTCTTTCAACTGTTTCGATCAATATCTTGTCTTGGGGTGATTTTTTAAGTGCCCGATTCCAAATACTTCTCGCCTTGGTTTGGTTCCCGATCGACCAGTACACCTCGCCCAGATGCGCTGCGATGACCGGGTCGTCTCGCTTTTCGAGTGCAGTTTCCAAAAACTCAATTGCGGAATCCGTATTTCCGAGTCTGAACTGCACCCAACCCATGCTGTCGAGAATGTAGGGATCGTTGGGCTTTAGAGTCAGCGCTTTTTCGATTAAATCCAAAGCTTCACTCAGTCGATCAGTCTGATCCGCCAGTATATATCCCAGCGAGTTGAGGGCGACCGGGTTGTTGGGATTTTGGTCAAGTACTGCTCTTATGTCGACTTCCACCGGTCCGATCAAGTTGAGTTCGGCTGCAATATAACTGCGAGCCAACAATAAAGAGGAATTAGCGGGAAATATTTGCAAAGCGTCATCAAGTGTCTTTCTGGCATCATCAAGCCTGTGAGCGTCCTGGTAAACCTGGCTCATCGCAAGAGTCAGCCGAATTCGCTCTCGATTGTCGTTGGGTTTGTATTGTTTCAGTAGCGAAATCGCCTTTTCGACACTGTCTGTTCTTGCGATGTATTGCGCCGACAGCGTAACTCGTTGAAACAGGTATCTTGGTGACCTGATCTTATTGATCCATTCCTTGGCATCATCGTACTTCATCTGAGTCAGCGAGATTTCCGCAAGCCCCAGCAAAACGACTTGATCTCGCGGTCTGAGATTGAGGTAGTCAAGATACTTTTCGTATGCAAGGTCGAGATAGTTTGCACGGGAATGCAAGTCACCAAGCTGTAAAAGAGATTCCGCGCTATCGATCCGCTCAAACTGACTGACAGCCTCTCGGTAATACCCGTTGTCCGCCAGATATTCTGCATATGTCTTTCTCAAATTCGGTGATTCAGGATTGAATCGCAGATACCTCCGAGCAAACAACTCAGCCTCTTCGGTGCGGTTGGTAAAACGAAGCAAACCAAATTTTGCGTTCGCCAGTATATCGGGGTCTTTGACGACTTTTTTCGCCGCTTCGAGCAAGTCATCGATCTCCTCATTACTTTTGCCGGCATTAAATGCAAGCGTAATCTGAATCAGACGACCGGTTTGGTTGCTTGGAAATTCTGACATCACAACGCCGAATAGGTCGAATGCTTCTTCCGGTTTCAGGTTGGAGGAGATGATACGTGCAATATCCTGGGTCAGGGCGGATTGCTCGGTTCTCAGTTCCAACGCCTTGTGAAAGTCCAGTGGTGCTTCATGGTAGTCACCAGTTACGACTTTTACCGCGCCTCGCCAGTACCAGGCCTCAAAATTCTCCGGGCTGAGTTCCACCCAAAGATCTGTTGTATTGGCAGCGACATCCAAGCGGGAGTTCTCAATCGCCAGCTTCGATACTCTCGCCACAATTCTAGGATCTCTGGTTTCGAACGCGACCTCTTCGAAAATCTCAATTGCAGTATGGGGATCGTTGCGGAAATAGGACAAATCGGCAAGCATGAGTTTCGAAAGCAGGTCCGCACTGAGCGGGACATCGGGAAAGACTGGGGCTTTAGAAACTTCGGTACCGCCGACCGGATCGATCTGAGTTGACAATGTGGTCGCGGTACAAGCACCTAAGCTGATCGCAGTCAGCACAATCAACGCGAGTTTTTCCAATGTTCTTGTCTTGGGTTGTGTCATTGCTGAAGTAGCGTCTCGGTCACTGGACTGTCGTTCTGACGATGTCACAATAAGGACTGGCCAGGTTCAATTCGTTTCGTAGTGTCTGAAGTCGATTAATCCACTTCATTATAATGTTAGAATTGCCAGACTTTCGGATTCGTGAAGCAGGATACCGGTCAAATCCTTCCACGCCGAATGGTTCAACTTCTGTATTCACCAGAGTAATTAAGCCCGTCAATGAAAGATTCACTGAGAAATAAACTTGATATTCTGACGGCTCGCCACGATGCGTTGAATACACAGCTGTCGGACCCCGAAATTCTGCGAATTCCTGATCGCTTGCGACAACTCTCGATCGAGCTGTCGGAAATATCTGAAATTGTCCAGAAGTACCGCGAGCATTGCAGTTTTGAACATCAGATACAAGAAGCAAAACTGCTGCTGCAGGACGAAGACAACCAGATTCAGGCAATGGCTCAAGCCGAGATACAGGAACTCGAATCGAGCATTCAGAATACCAGCGATCAGCTTCAGCGATTGCTTCTGCCCAAGGACCCGAATGACAAGCGCAATATTTTCCTTGAGATTCGCGCGGGTACGGGAGGTGATGAGGCAGCTATCTTTGCTGGCGATCTTTATCGAATGTACCGAACCTATGTGCAAAATCAGGGTTGGAAAGTTGAGACGGTGAGCGAGCACGAAGGTGAGTACGGGGGTTACAAGGAAGTGATTCTGCGAATAATCGGTATTGGTGCGAATTCGCGGTTGAAATTCGAGTCTGGCACACATCGCGTACAGCGAGTACCTAAGACCGAGGCACAGGGAAGAATTCACACGTCGGCCTGTACAGTCGCTGTTTTACCGGAGACCGATGAAATCAGTGTTGATGTCAATACACAGGATCTGCGTGTTGATACATATCGCGCATCCGGTGCAGGTGGACAACACGTCAATCGAACTGATTCCGCGGTTCGTATAACGCATTTACCCTCAGGAATTGTGGTCGAGTGTCAGGATGAGCGCTCGCAGCATCAGAACCGTGCGAGAGCCATGATCATGCTTCGGACTCGGTTGCTGCAGGCGGAAATTCAGAAGCAACACGACGAACGTACCGAAGCGCGCAGACTCATGGTAGGTTCCGGTGATCGTTCCGAAAGAATTCGTACCTACAACTTTCCACAGAGTCGCGTCACCGACCATCGGATAAATCTGACGTTGTACCGACTCGAAGATTTCATCAGCGGTGACATGGATCAGATCATCGATCCACTGACTGCGGAACATCAAGCCGCGTTAATGGCCGATATGGAATTGGACGGACGATGAATTCTCCGACCGTGACGGTCGAGCAAGCGCGGCGCGCCGGAAGCAATCGGCTTCAGTCCATCAGCGATACCGCAAAACTCGACGCTGATATCATCCTGTCGGAGGTCATGTTAATGCATCGAAATATGCTGAACATGATGTCACATGTCGAGCTGAGTGCAGTCCAACAAAATAATTTCGAAACATTACTTTCGCGACGAATGGCAGGAGAACCCATTGCCTACATTACAGGATCAAAGGAATTCTGGTCGCTTGAATTCTGTGTCAGCCCGGCGACGCTGGTACCGCGCCCGGAAACAGAATTGGTTGTTGAGCGCACGATGGTTCACTGCAATGATCTGGATTCGCCTGACATCGCGGATTTGGGAACCGGATGTGGCGCCATCGCTTTGGCTTTGGCGGTCGAACTTGGCAGATCAAACATTGTTGCGACAGACATTTCAAAAGAAGCCTTGCAGGTTGCCCGTCAGAACCAACGAAATCTGAATTTGGAAAATGTGGCACTAATTCAAGGAGATTGGACTGATACGCTGTCGACCATGCGGTTTGATGTAATTGCTTCAAATCCCCCGTATATCAGAAAGGGCGACCCCTGTCTGACGGACATTTTCATGCAGCACGAACCGAAACTGGCTCTGATCGCAGGGATGGACGGTCTGAGCGCGATTCGTCGGATCATCCAATCATCGATGAGGTATCTGAACCCGGGAGGATGGTTGGTTGTCGAGCACGGCTTCGATCAGGCTGAAGCGGTTCGAAAAATTATGATGCGTAATTGCTACGCAGATATCTGTACTTTCGAGGACCTTGCGGGACTACCACGTGTGACTGAGGGACGGGCGTTGAGTTAACGATGCCTTATAGTTCGAATTCCGCGACAACCGGAGTGTGATCGGATGGTCGCTCCCACTTTCTGGGCTCCTTGTCAATTGAGCATCCTGTACAAACTTCCCGAAGCGCGTCACTGATCATGATGAGATCAATTCGAAGACCAAGATTTCGCCGAAAACCCGCAGCACGATAGTCCCACCATGAATAGCTCTCGGTAGGTTGGTCAAACTCGCGGAAAGCATCTACCAATCCCAATTCGGTAAGTTTTTGAAAACAGTTGCGTTCCGGCTTGCTGCACAGAATCCTGTCTTTCCATAAATCCGGATCATGTACATCTTCATCTGCTGGTGCGATGTTGAAATCACCTGTAACAACCACCTTGTCATACCGGGTCATTTCCTGTTCGACGAACGTCAGAAGGTGATTGAACCATTCCAGTTTATAAAAATATTTCGGATCATCAACTTCCCTTCCATTCGGTACGTACACGTTGATGACGCGAACATCGTTGGTTGTTATCGCAAGAACCCGTTTCTGCGGGTCGTCATAATCTGGCAGATCGCGGCTTACATCCTCGATTTCACCCTGTACCAGTGTTGCCACACCGTTGTAGGTTTTCTGCCCTGAAAAACAGGAGGTAAAGCCGATCTCCGAAAGAGATTCTTCTGGAAACTTCTCATCTATGGTTTTGGTTTCCTGAAGGCAAAGCACATCTGGCTCGTGTTCGAGACTCCAATCTCTGACGTGTGGGAGGCGAACATTCAGGGAGTTGACGTTCCAGGTGGCTAGTTTGAACACCGCAATTTTCCTATCAACCCGGACGATTCAGACAATTAATATTTCGATATCCATAATGCATACCATGATACCAGCAGAATTGACGCAACGTGAAGTTCAGGTTTGTTCCAAGGCACTAAAGTCGGAGATGATTTTCCAGCCTTTGAAGTGCACGTTATGTCAACGAACGGCGAGCTATCGCAAGAAGTTGAATCTGAGCAGGGCATTTTTAGAGAAATTCGGGCAGAATTCAGCGCGTGATCAGGGTTGCTACGGTGAGTGAGGAATTGTACCTGCGTTGATTGCGCTCACCTTGTCGTAATCGCCCTACAAAGACGACCAGGTGTCACAAAGTCCGCGCAAATTGTTTTTTGACTTATCGATACACTTTCTGGGTCTGACCTGCAGAGAGCACTTGTTGGCTGGCACTGAATACAGTACTAATACTATGTTGACCATGTGTCAAATCTAAGGAGCGATGCTGTATCGCGCAGTATCTGATCTGGTGCATGAACGTAACAAAACAAAAAGCCTTCACATTGGCTTTCCAAATTGAAAAAGTAAACGATCAGGCTATCCGACCATTGGATGGGAAATGATGTCAATTTTCAAGTAAATGTCAGAACTGAATTACATGACAGGCAGGGTGCCTATATTGAACCTTCGCTCCCAAGTCTGCTGAATGTGAAACCAGATCGAAATTGACGATGAACAACAGTGCCGTTTGATTCAGCATGCGCCGATCAGGTAGAATTGGACGATGACGCAATTGAAGATAACAAAAACGCAATGAGCAAATCGCAGACATCCAAATCCGAGACAGCTTCACCCCGAGCGACCTATCAAGACGTACTGGATGCACCGCCGCACATGGTTGCAGAAATTGTTGACGACACGCTTTACACCCACCCAAGACCTGCTCCGACACACGGTGAGGCGAGTTCGGGGCTTATGGGTTGTATTGTTCCACCTTTTCGCTTCGGTCGCGGCGGACCGGGCGGCTGGCGGATTCACTTCGAGCCTGAACTTCACTTGGGCGAGGATATTGTGGTACCTGACATTGCAGGATGGCGACGCGAGAGAATGTCTGAGTTGCCGAAAACAGCTTTCTTTACGCTGGCTCCGGATTGGGTGTGTGAAATACTTTCTCCTTCGACGCGAAAATTTGATCTTGGTGACAAGCGAGCGGTGTATGCCCGTGAGGGTGTCGACTATCTTTGGTTAGTGGACCCAGATGCCCGATCTCTGGAAGTGCTTAAATTACGGGGAATTGGGTGGTTGTCGATTGACAAGCTTTTCGATGAAGCAACAGTGTCTTTGCCACCATTTGAAGCGATTGGTTTCAATCTCGGTGATTTGTGGCCACCGCACGCTGTTCACAAAGGCATACCTGCAAATGAGCAGCCAAACAAGCCAACAGCGGAATCTGCTTCCGAGTTGCTTGAAGCTGCAAAGTGACATACATCAGCTTCGTCCCTGCTATTTGGTTATTCTGAGTTCAAGGTTTTTTTGGGTCAATTTCTCACTACTGGGTGATGTCCTCATAGAGCAATGATCGACAAACTTCGGTTTCCTCCGCGACAGCTAGAATTACACTAGCGAAATTCAGTTCCACGTTATTCGAATGGGCAGACGGGCTCTTCGGTGTCATTGGAGTCGATGGATGAGCGTATTGTCTGCGCCGGGACCTGGTAGAGATTTTTCTGAGCTTGCGAGTCGTTGACAAGGTCGTTATGTCATCGCCAATTCGCAAGCTGAATCGGGTAGTTCGCTTTAACGAGAATACGCCTTTTTTTACGACCCGCCCCAGACAGTCCGGGTAATCGGATTAGCGGATCTGAGAATGTTGAAGAAAAATGGAGGAATGCACCAATCAGATCTGAAAAACTTCGTTGGATGGTTGCGGTTGACATGGTTGGGATATGGCCAAGTGGAAATTGGTCGTCTCATATGCGTAAGGATATAGGCAGTATAATCAGTCTGTGAAAAGGAAAAAAAGCGAAGGCCTGTATCTGATGTAGTTGCATGATACAACGCATAGAAATCCGACTTTTTCATGAAAAGAGACACTTTGATCCCCTTTTATGTCATGTGGGCCGACGTCGTAATTTATACTACTCGCCGAATTGTTGGCAGATAAGTTTTGCTTGATTGTGGCTATGTAGCTCAGCAGGTTAGAGCACGGCACTCATAATGCCGGGGTCGGTGGTTCGAGTCCACCCATAGCCACCACGCAACCATTTCGACCGAACAGCAATCCGGGTGCACTAGGTCTGCGCTTCTTTGAGGTGCTCTCGATAATCGCTTCGCTCAATTGTGAATGCCACAATCAACCCTGCGACCAGGCCCCAGAATGGTGCGCCAATGTTCCAGATCGTAATATCTGATATCGTCACCACCAGCGAAACCAGGGAACCCATCTGGAACCTTCCCGAAAACGCCGCTACAAAAGATCTTTGAAGAACTGGCAGCAAAGCCAGTCCGCTCAGAACCGCGATAAACTCCGGCGGCAGTTTCAGAATCAGCCAAGTGGCAGTAAATGCCATGACGCCAAAAGCGATACTCATGATGCCAAACAACACGCCTGCTGTGTATTGTCTCGCCGGCTCACCACCGCTGACTAGTACAGCATTGGCCGGACCAGTCACACAGGCAGATACGGACCCGAAGACAGCGTTGACCAAAGATCCGATACCACAGGCTGTCGTCATCGCATTCGCAGGAGGTTTGTGGCCACTGTTTATCAAAACTGCAAAGCCTTGGGCATTTTGAGCGACCAGCACCGTGACAGCCAGCGGAATCACAAGCTCGAATAACGCCTGCTGAGAAAATTCCGGCATATGCAACACCGGCCAGTCGAACCATCTGACGACCTGTTCACCCTCAAAACTGCCGGTAGACATTACAATCACAATACCTCCGATCAATGATGCGACAACTGGAGGACAAAAGGTTGCCAGTTGTGGAATCAATAAAACGATGAAGTAAGCGATTACCATGACCGCCGCGAGTAATAACTCCTGTTCAAACGCCAAAACCAAGTCAAGCCCGAACTGGAGAAAAATTCCGGCGACCATTGCCAATACAATTGGCATCGGTGTGTATGTCAGGGCTTTTCTCACGCCGCCGGATAACCCGATCGCCCCGACCAGAATTCCAGTCACCCAGAATGCCCCGATCACTTCCGAAAAACTCAGATGATCCAGAGAAGCTCCCAATAGCACAGAACCTGGAATCGTCCAGGCAAAACTCAAAGGTTGTTTGTACGCAATCGAGAATACCAGTGTCAGCCCACCACCCACGACACAACCAGAAAATATCCAGGATGCAATTTCAACCTGCGACAGGCCACCTGCAATGCCGACTGAAACGATAATTGCGACAGGTCCGGTGCACGAAAACAGAATCGCCACAACGGCGTTCGCGATGTAGACGGTACCGATATCACGAAAGAAATTGCTGATGCCGGCAACAGGACGCTGAATCGGTTCCAAGATCATTGCACAGGTTCTGTCTGGCGCATAAGCGCGATTGTAATCGAAGAAAAATTTGAAGCCCTGCTCTGGTTGAACAGATTGTCATTGTAGGGATGTCTTTTCACGATTCCGATACTGCCGAAAATACTGACTTGACCAAGGTTACAATTCGACAGCGCCAAACACACGCAGTTGCGTTGTCACCAAGTTCCGGCATTCGACGAAGAGTCCAATGATCGGAGTCCAATAATTTTACAAGCAGTTTTGATTTACTTGATAAAATTTAGGTCGCTTTCAATCGCCGCAAACGCCAACACATTCAAGTATTGCATTCCGACTGCATTCAACCGAAAACCCATCAAATGAAAAACCGATCTGAGCCGAACCGCCCTTTTCTGGCAATCAAAATTGAGGACATGCACGGCTTCGCATCACGGTTGATGCTTCGGTAACACAAAAAGCCCACCCGGCTCAAATCGGCTCATCGTACTTTAGGATATATCTTGCACTTCACTGGTCTGACAGAACGCGTCGGTGGTAAGGGTTCGGGCGCGTGGGAAATTCACTACGCGGCAATCGAACGCAAGCGTCAAGGCGCAGACATCATCGTACTTTCCATCGGTCAGGAAATGATTGAGAGTACACCTGATGTTGTCATTGAATCCGCTTTTGAAAGCCTGAACAGGGGTCGCCATCACTATAGCGAAATCGGCGGAGAACCAGACTTGAGACAAGCAATAGCCAAACGATTTTCTGACGAGTCAGGCCTGCCGGTATCCGCCGCCAATTGTGCTGTTCTCGCCGGTGCGCAGAATGCGCTCTTCGCCACCTCTCTGTGTACACTTGAGAAAGACGATGAGGCAATTATCATGGAACCGTATTACGCGACTTATCCGGCAACATTTTCAGTTGGTGGCGCTCGCGTTGTTTCTGTTCCGACGCGAGCCGAGGACGATTTCATGCCCAAGGCCCATGATGTGGAAAAATGTATTTCAAGCCGAACCCGTGTCATTGTCGTCAACTCGCCACACAATCCATCCGGTATTGTCTATGACATCGATTTCATGCAAGCCATGGTCGACATTTGTCGGGAACGAAACATCTGGTTAATCAGCGATGAAGTTTACAGTTGTTTTTTACAACCCGGCATGTATCGCAGCCCTGCAACTTTACCGGATGCGTTTGATAGTTGCATCACTGTATCCAGTTTGTCCAAATCGCACAGAATGACAGGATGGCGAATAGGCTGGATCATCGCATCAGAGCCGGTCATCGAGAAGGTATTCAATCTTTCAACCTGCATGAGCTATGGATTACCGATGTTCATCCAAGACGCGTCAGTTAAGGCGATGATGCACACCGACAGTATTACCAGCGTGGTGCGCGATGAGATTGACCGCAAAAGAAAATTGGTGATTTCCTGTCTGAGCGAGATCGACGGTATCAATATCTATGGCTCAAGATATGGTATGTTCGTCATCTTCGAAGTCAGGGACCTGGGTATTTCCGGCATTAATTTCGCTTGGCGTCTGCTGGATGAATATCAGGTTGCTGTCTTGCCCTGCGACGCTTTTGGTGATAGCGCAAAAGATCTGGTCAGGATCAATATCGGTGAGGCAGAAACAAATTTACGGACAGCTTGTGAACACATCCGTTCTCTGGCGACTTCCCTGAAATCTAGTAGTCGGTAAACGATTGGCAACGACTGAGTTGCCAACTCCTTGAACTATTCCGATTCAGCCCGATATTGGTATCAGCGATCAGATCGCTGTTCACTTTACTTTGGAAATATTATTTCTTAATTCCTTAATTTGTGAAATAATATTTGATTCCGTAACGCTAATTTACATGTTTGTAAAAATATTATGCTAAACACACCGCTGTTCAGTCCTGAACTGGAAGAATTTCGCGAAACTGTCGGAGAGTTCATTCGGGACAATCTGCCGGAAGATATTCGAAGGATGGTGGCGGCCGAACAGATGGATCTGCCACGCGAGGCGCAGGCGCGTTGGCACAGAATCTTGCGCGCCAAGGGAGGGTGGTGCTGTCCATCATGGCCGGAGCAGTACGGTGGACCACAGTGGAACGATTCGCAGCAGTATATTTTTGAACAGGAGTTGGCACTGAATGATGCACCGCGTCTGATGATCTACGGCGTTGGCATGTTGGGTCCTACATTGTTCAAATACGGAAGCAAATCCCAGAAAGAATCAATACTACCGGATATTCTAGATGCCAACACGTTCTGGTGTCAGGGATTCTCTGAACCGAATTCCGGATCAGATCTCGCTTCGCTGAAGTGTGAGGCGCAGCGCGTCGGAGACGAATACATCATTAACGGATCAAAGATCTGGACCAGTGAGGCACATATCGCCGACTGGATATTCGGTCTGTTTCGAACAAGCAAGGGAGTTCGCAAACAAGAAGGTATCACATTCTTGATGATCGACTTGTCGAACTCCGGAATCACCATTGATCCACTGTTGCTGTTCGAGGGGACACATGAAGTCAATCAGGTGTATTTTGAAGATGTCCGGATTCCAGTGGAAAATCGAGTTGGTAATGAGGGTCATGGCTGGGAAATTGGAAAATATCTGCTTGGGCTGGAACGTTTTGGAACCGCCGAAGTATCCCGCACCAAAGCCAGTTTTGAGCGTTTGAGGCGAATTGCCCATTCCGAGGTACCCGGTGGCTCGCGACTGATTGACACTCCGTCGTTTGCCGAACAATTCGACAGGTTGGAAATTGCCCTCCATGCACTTGAGATGACTGAACGAAGATTTCTTCTTGAGGAAAACACATCAAAGTCGCTCGGAGCGGAAGCCTCGATGCTGAAAGTGCGCGGAACCGAAATTCAATGTGATGTTCTGCGCCTGACGGCGCAGACTGGCGCGCACTACTCGCAAATTGATCTGCCCCGCGATCAGATTGAAAGTGATTCAACCAACCCATACTCGCCGGGCCACACCGCGCGAAATTACTTTAACTATCGAAAAACGCCGATTTATTCGGGATCAAATGAGATTCAACGCAATATCGTCGCCAAGGCCGCATTGGGACTTTAGTCATGAATCAAATTGAGAAAATCGAACAGTGCAATATGATTGAGCAATCGGCAACGCGTTTCTTGCAGAACCGCTACCCATTTCCAGTTCGCCAGAAACTAATCAATACAAATTCCGGATACTGTCATCATCAATGGCAGGAAACCGCGGATCTCGGCTGGATGCAACTACCCTTGTCAGAGCATTTTGACGGACACGGTGGCAATGCTGAATTTGTTGCGATCCTGATGCGTGAGTTCGGTCGAAACAACTACCAGAGTCCATACTTTGTCAGCGCGGTACTGTGTGCGAAAGTGTTGGAAAAAATGGCGAAGGACCCCGTGCGAACCGATATGCTTCACCAGATTGCTGAGGGAAAGGCGATCGTATCAGCCGCATTTTATGAAAAGCAATCGAGATATGACCTTTGCAATACCACCACATCAGCGACACAATCGGATAACGGTTATACACTGCAAGGCTCAAAGGTTGGTGTGCAATATGGAAACATTGCTACGCATCTGCTGATTCTTGCACGAGCTTCAGGCGATCAGCTTGATTGTTCGGGATTGTCGATTTTCCTGGTGCCGAAAGAACGCGAGGGTATTGGTTTTGAACATCATCGTACTCACGACGGCGGGCGAGTCTCTATCGTTCAATTGAATAATGTTGCAGTGGAGCGCAACAGTCTGATCGGATCTGAATATCCGGCTTTGCCGAAGTTACAGGAAGCACTCAACTTTGCCATCGCTATGCTGTGCGCCGAGCTGGCTGGTGTGATGGATTCGACATTCAAGCTGGTCTTGGAATTTGTCAAGACCCGTACTCAGTTCAATAGCAGTATTGGATCCTTCCAGTCGATCCAGCATCGGTTGGTCGACATGTACATGCGCTGCGAACTTGCGACTTCCATGAGTCGGGAAGCTACGCGGGCCGTCAATGATCTCATCGGTCCGGAACAGGATCGACTGGTGTCAGCAGCCAAGGCGGAGATCGGACGACTGTCGATTCTAAATGCGGAAGAGGCAATTCAGCTACATGGTGCGATGGGAATGATGGACGAAATGCCCATCGGACATTTTCTGAAGCGTGTTTTTGTGCTGAATTCGCTCTATGGAGATGCCGAGCATCATCAGGCCCGTTATCGCCAACTCAGTCGGGATCAATAAATAAAGCGATCAGACAATGCGGCATATGCCGCGACAAAACATCAAAGCAATAGTGTGAGACATCAGTGAAGTACGAAAACATATTACAGACTGTCGGTAATACACCGGTAGTTCGATTGAGCAAATCGTCGGCACCGAGTGACGTGGAGGTTTGGGTCAAGGTTGAAAGCTTCAATCCAGCGGGTTCCGTCAAGGACCGACCGGCATTGAATATGATTGAGGACGCGGAACAAAAGGGATTTATCAAACCGGGTGATACGATTATTGAACCGACTTCCGGCAATACGGGCATCGGTCTCGCTATGGTGGCAGCCTACAAGGGGTATCGCGCGGTTTTCACCATGGCGGAAGATATGAGTGAGGAACGAAAAAAAATTCTGACGTCGTTCGGAGCGGAAATCGTACTGACACCCGCTGATAAAGGGACCAAGGGTGCTATTGAAAGAGCGAGAGAGCTTGCAGAGCATGAAGGTTATTTTTTTGTCGGCCAGCATTTCAATCCCGCCAATCCGCAGGCACACCAAGCGACAGCAAATGAGATATTCGATGACTTCGGTGATGATCTTGATTATCTCGTATGCACGACCGGAACAGGCGGTACCATCACCGGCATGAAGCACTACCTTAAAAAGCACATCCCGCACCTTGCGATCGTAGCGACCGAACCTGCGGATTCGCCGATTCTGTCGAAAGGTGTCGCATGCAAACACAAGATCATGGGCACGGCACCGGGATTTATTCCGGAAATTCTCGATACAGATTCGTACGATGAGATCGTTCCTGTGACAACCGAGGAGGCATATCAGACGACGCGCTATCTCGCAACCGAAGAGGGTATCTTTTCAGGTATCTCATCCGGCGCAGCCGTTTTCGGTATGTTGACAGTGGCACAGCGCGAGAGTTCTGCAGGCAAGATTCTGCTCGCAATTTTACCGGATACCGGCGAACGCTATCTCAGCACTGATGTCTGGCAATGACTTTGAGTTGGCGACACTGAATCAGCTCCCGTTCAAGAGTGTCGCAATATCGCAGTTGGCGTGAACCAACTCTTTGCAATCATTCGTTTACAATATGCAAATTGATTGCAGACCTGTTCACGGTCTCAAATTGCAGTACATTATGAATCCGCGCAGTTCAGCCAAGACAGACATTACGTAGTGGACAAGAAACTTTACATCAAGACATTCGGTTGCCAGATGAACGAATATGATTCGTCAAGACTGGCGGAGTCGCTCGCGGTTTCTCATGGCTACAGAGAGACCGATGCACCAGAAAACGCAGATCTGTTGCTGCTGAACACCTGCTCAGTGAGGGAAAAAGCGCAAGAGAAGGTATTTTCATTGCTTGGTCGATGGCGGCCCTGGAAAGTGAACAACCCGAATCTCGTCATCGGTGTGGGAGGTTGTGTCGCCAGTCAGGAAGGCGACGTTATTTTGAAAAAAGCACCATTCGTTGATTTTGTGTTCGGGCCTCAGACCTATCACCGAGTCAGCGAGATGCTTGACGACGCCATATCCGCACGTAGTCAAAGTGTCGATATCACTTTCCCGGAAATTGAGAAATTTGACTGTCTGCCACCGAGACGTGTGGAAGGTCCGCGTGCTTTCGTGTCGATCATGGAAGGCTGCAGCAAATACTGTAGTTTCTGTGTGGTACCCTATACCAGAGGCGAAGAATATAGTCGACCGTTCGACAGTGTCATTACAGAAATCTACGAACTTGCCGAACAGGGTGTTCGGGAAGTGACATTGCTCGGACAGAACGTCAATGCCTACCGTACCACCGATCATATGAATCAGGAATTAGATTTTGCCACCCTTCTGCGCTACATCAGCCAAATTGATGGCATTGGCAGAATCCGATACACCACCTCTCATCCGCTTGAATTCACCGATGGGCTGGCGAGAGCACACCGCGAGTTGGAGTCACTCGCAAGACATGTTCATCTCCCGGTACAAAGCGGTTCGAATAAAATTCTGACAAAAATGAAACGCAGATACACGCGCGAAAGTTATCTCGAGATCATTGCCAACCTGCGCAACCACTGTCCGGAAGTCAGCATTACATCGGACTTCATCGTGGGATTCCCAGGAGAATCGGAGGAAGATTTTCAGGCGACAATGGACTTGATTGACGAAGTTCAATTCGATCAGTCTTTCAGTTTTCTATACAGCAAACGACCCGGCACGCCTGCAGCGCAATTATCGGACGATGCTTCTATTGAGGAAAAGAAAGACCGCTTGCATCGACTGCAAGGTAAACTGAACGCATATGCTGCCAATGTGAGCAATGCTATGGTTCAGTCGGATCAGACAGTACTGGTTGAAGGTCCATCAAAACGCAGTAACGGCCAGTTGTGTGGCCGGACTGAAAATAATCGAGTGGTTAACTTTGACGGATCGCTCGATTGGATTGGAAAATTTATCGATTTGCGAATAACTGAAACCATGACAAACTCGCTTCGCGGTGTCGCTGTTGCAACACACATCAAGGATTCACAAACTGCCCGAATTGGCTGATCCATCAAACATTTCCCAGGTCGAAAACGTTCTCGTATTGACCCCCGCCGACAGCCGACGGCTCGCCAACCTATGCGGACAATTCGATGCCAATATCAAGTCTATCGAGGGACATTTCAGCGTCCGTGTCTCGAATCGGGGAAATCTGTTTTACATCGAGGGAAACGAGAACTCCGTTCGTGATGTGGAATCTGTGCTTCGTGCTCTCTATGAGGAGACTGAGAAGTCCGACCGTCTAGACTCCAATGACGTTCAGGGCGTGATTTCCCGTCTCGACCAGAAGCAGTCGAGCAATCAATCATATTCCCTGAAGATCAGGAAGAGCACCGTTCGGGCATGGTCGAAAAATCAGGAAACCTATTTACGCAGCATAGAACAGAACACTATTACGATTGGTGTGGGTCCCGCTGGGACCGGGAAGACCTATTTGGCAGTCGCCAGTGCTGCGCATGCACTGGCCAACGATACAGTCAATCGCATTGTTCTCGTTCGGCCGGTGGTCGAAGCCGGCGAACGCATCGGATTCTTACCTGGTGATATCGAAAAGAAGGTAAATCCCTATCTGCGGCCGCTTTATGACGCGTTGTATGAAATGTTGGGATTTGATCGGGTCGGTCGGTTGCTTGAACGAAGTACTATTGAAATCGCACCGTTGGCGTTCATGAGAGGCAGAACTCTGAACGATGCGTTCATCATTCTTGATGAAGCCCAGAATACGACGGTCGCGCAGATGAAAATGTTTCTGACACGCGTGGGATTCAATTCCCGTGCAGTTATTTCAGGCGATATCACTCAGATCGATCTGCCCCGCACCACCCAGTCCGGACTTAAGCACGCATTGCGGATCTTAAGTGATATCAAGGATATTTCGGTTGTCAGATTCAACAACTCTGACATCGTACGCCATCCTCTGGTTCAGACTATTGTCGATGCCTATGAGCGCGATTCCAGTCCAAACGACTGACGGGCGGTGAACATGTCTGTGAATATTCAAATTTCAAGTTCGTCCAAAGACCTGCCTGCCGACACAGATATTGACGATTGGATACGTCAAACACTGAATTATGTCGACCGCGTCAACGGTGAGGTGACGGTTCGGGTGGTGGATGAGAACGAAATTACCGTCCTGAACCGAGTCTATCGACATAAGAACACTCCCACAGATGTACTCGCATTTCCGCATCAGCTTCCAAAGGAAATTGATGTGGATCTTCTCGGTGATGTTGTTGTCTGTGCCGACGTGATCAATCGGCACGCGATCGATCACAGAATATCCCAATCAGCTCACTGGGCAAGAATCATAGCTCATGGAATTCTGCACTTGTGTGGTTATGATCACACAGAACCGAACGATGCAATGAACATGGAAAGAGCCGAAGCTGAAATCTTGAGAAATATTGGGCTTTTTCATAAAGAACTTTCGAAATCATCATGACAGATTCAAGAATCTCCATCAACGCGCTATCCGGAAAGCTACGCAACAAACTTGCCCGTTTGATCGCACCCGCACCAAATTCGGTGGACGATGTAATCGGACTCGTTCGCCGCGCGACTGAACACAACGTTATAGCGCAGGATGTATACGAAATTATCGGGCGTGTAATCGGAGTTTCAGAACTGAGAGTAAAGAATGTGATGATTCCACGCGCGCTGATGGTGACACTTGACATCGACTCAAGTGTCGATGAAATTCTAGAAATTGTTACGCAATCCGGCCATTCACGATTTCCGGTATTGGGTGGCCATTCGGACAATGAGCAGCAGGGAATTCTTCTGGCGAAGGATATTCTGCAGTACATTCAGGACGATTCTATCGAGGAATTCAATCTTCATGACAATCTGCGCGATGCGATGGCTGTACCCGAGGCGATGCGCCTGAATACGTTGCTCAAACTGTTTCAATCAACCCGTAATCATATGGCCATAGTTGTCAACGAATACAATGGAATTGCCGGATTGATTACCATTGAAGACGTACTCGAGGAGATAGTCGGCGAAATCGAAGATGAGTCGGATTATGATGAAACCGAAAGGATTACGCAGATTGCCGACAATCAGTATATGGTGCATGCTCAGACCGACATCAGTGACTTTAACGAGACTTTTAACGTCAATATCGACGAAGATACCGACACGATTGGTGGAGTTATACTAAAGTTAGCGGGTAAGGTACCGGATGAAGGGGAAAAATTTGACTATGAGGGACTGAATTTTAGAATCACCAGCGCTGACCAGAGGAGAATTCGTTCTTTAAAGGTCACCCTCAAGGATAGCGACAAGTAGACTATTTGATTCTTACAGCCGACGATCTGACGGTAGAAAATTGAGATCAGACTTGCTGAAGATTTTGTCGATGTTCGGTGCCGGACTTCTCACCAATATCGCATTCGAACCCGCTGGTGTATTTCCCTTTGTATTTCTTACGCTCGCTGTCCTATTCTGGATCTGGAGTGAATCATCAGCCAGAATTTGCGCGTGGAGTGGGTTTGCGTTCGCTTTGGGCTTCTATGGCTTCGGAATTCACTGGATATACACCAGCCTGCACGAATTCGGTGCCGCTGCACCGGCACTTGCCGGCTTCATGGTTTTTGTTCTGGCTTGTTTTCTGTCGCTTCTGGTTGCCATCGGTGGGTATCTTCAGGCGCGTTTACGAGTTTCCAAGACATTACGCTGCCTCGCAGTAATTCCCGCAATCTGGGTTTCTGTGGAGTGGATCCGAAGCTGGATACTGACCGGATTCCCATGGCTTTACCTGGGATACAGTCAAACTGACAGCTGGCTGGCGGGATGGGCTCCATTGCTCGGAGTTCTAGGGGTAAGTTTCATGGTTTGCCTGATTGCAGGAGTGCTCGTCTGTTCAATCAGAAATGGAATTCGGGTGGATATCGTTGTTCTCGCACTTGTTGTAGCATTAGCTGGATTTTGGAGCAAGACGATTGATTGGACAACTGAAAGTCATCCACCGATTCGTGTAGCGATAGTCCAGGCGGATGTCGACATTCTCGACAAATGGAATTTTCAAAACGCCAGATCAAACCTTGAATTTTTCGTTAAGCAGACTCAGGCATTGGACGAACAGGATCTCGTGTTATGGCCGGAAATTGCAATTGTTCACACTGACAAGCGACTTGAAAAGCTTCAGCTGTGGAGATTGCTGAAAGACCTTGAACCGGATGTTCTCCTGGGAGTGGTTGAAGAACAGGAACATGATGACAAGACGGTGCACTACAACAGTGCATACGGTATCAGCGATGAGGTTCAGAAATATCGCAAGCGTCATCTCGTTCCTTTCGGAGAGTTCACACCATTTCGGTCCTTACTGGGTTGGCTGGATAACTACATCGATATCCCGGAATCGGATTTCACGTCGTACCCAGGGACTCAGAAACCTCTAATTCTCGCAGGTCAACCTGCAGCTGTCTCGATCTGTTATGAGGATGCTTTTCCACAAGAGTTTTTCAAAATGCTTCCTGAATCCACCTATCTGGTCAACATCAGCGAAGATGCATGGTTCGGCGAAATACTGGCCCCGTTTCAGCGACTGCAAATGTCGCGTATGAGAGCAATGGAATCCGCCCGACCTGTAGTTCGGGCAGCCAACAAAGGCATATCCGCGTCGGTTGATCACAAAGGGAATGTCATAGCTCAATTAGCGCAAGACGAAGGCAAAGTGTTGAAAACACAGATTACACCAAAATCGGGATCAACACCCTACGTAAGATTCGGGAATTTACCGGTATTGCTTATGTGCGCGATTGTTTTTGTACTCGCGGTTGTACGCAAAATACCTGTCCGAAAGTCGAACTAAACGAGAACCAGGGCAGCGAATCCGAGTATTGCGAGGAATCCCACCACATCCGTGATGGTAGTCAATGCGACACCGGCAGCCAATGAGGGGTCAATACCGATACGATCTAGAAGTACGGGTAAAACCACTCCGGAAATCGACGATACACAGATGTTGACCAGCATCGCAATTGCGACTATTGCCGCAAGCCCGTAATTGTCGTACCAAAGAATTGAGACGAATGCGACAACCAGCGCCCAGACCAATCCATTCAACCCGCCAACCAATAGTTCCTTTTTCAGTACATCTTTCGCGTTTGCAATTGAAATCGTACCGACGCCAAGGCCACGGATGACGTTGGTCAGAGTCTGAGTGCCGGCATTGCCCCCCATACTTGCAATGATCGGCATGAGTACTGCCAGTGCGACAAGTTTTTCGATGGCCTCCTCGAACTGGCCGATTACCCAGGATGCCAGAACTGCCGTAACCAGATTGACACCAAGCCAGATCGCACGTTTGCGGGCGGTCTGGAATACCGGTGCGAAAATGTCCTCTTCATCGTCCAGACCCGCTGGCGCCAGCAGCGTACGACTGGCCGAATCCTGAATGACATCGACCACGTCGTCAATCGTAATTCGCCCGATCAAACGACCATTTTCATCAATGACTGGTGCTGAAGTCAGATCATAGCGCTCGAAAGATGCCGCAACATCCTCTTCTGAATCGGACGGCAGAAAAGTCTGTGGATTTTCGTCCATGATAGCCGATATTCGTTGATTCAAATCTGATGTGACAAGATTACGCAGCAATACGCTGCCTCGAAGCACGCCTTCTCGGTCTACGACATAAAATTTGTCGGTTTGCTGCGGCAGTTCCCCGCGAAGTCGCAGATATCGCATCACGACGCCCACGGAAATGGTTTCGCGCACGATGACGGTATCTACATTCATCAACCGGCCGGCGGTTTCCTCTTCATAGGACAGCACCGCGCCGAGTCCCTCTCGCCTGTCCTCGTCGACCGCCACCATGACATCAGCGATGATCTGCGACGATAAATCAGGTACCAGTTCGGCAATATCATCAATGTCCAACGTCTGAATTGCGCGCACCAAGGTGTTCGATTCCATATGGCTGATCAGGTTTTCGCGAACACCGTCGGAAACCTTGGCGAGAATCTCGCCCATGTCTGATTCCGCGACTTCAAACCAGATCATTCGCCTTTGTTCGGGAGGAATACTTTCGAGTACCTGCGCAAGGTCGGCCGGATGAAGACGATGAATTAGATCCCGCAACTCACTGGCCACACCATGTTGCAAGCGTTGCAACACGAACTCTCGAATTTCAGTATGTTCGCTGGCAGTCATGGGATTTACTTAGTGAATCAAAAGCGGCGAGAAGAATAGCCGCTGGTTTTGGAGACTATAAGTTTAGCACACTCCACTTCATAGCCTGTTTTTCGGCAAATGAAAGTAATTTTTCGAAGCTTTGATTTGGACTCCAAAACTGCGTGATTGCAGGATTTCAGAATCTTCAGATCTTTGTGTCATCGAATCCGATCTATTAGCGATCGGGTTCGAAAATTGACTAAGCGAATGCCTTTGCTGATCGATCGGTCAAATCAATTCGATTTAATTGTTCCAACAATTCGAGTCGCTTCAAAGAATTTTGACAATTGATGATTTCGCTGACATATCCGACGACCTGTTCAACGGAGCTACTCATCACAACCTGCTTTACTTCCAGCAATGTTGCGGGGTCCATGCTGAAAATCCTCAGACCCATGCCAAGTAGCAATCTTGTATAGTTGCTATCGCTTGCCATTTCCCCGCACAATGACACCGGCTTGTCGAATTTTCTTCCAGCGTCGATCGTGTGTTTGACCAACGTCAAAACGGATGGATGTAAAGGGTCGTATAGATAATTGACTTCGTCGTCCACCCGATCGATGGCCAAGGTGTACTGAATAAGATCGTTTGTGCCAATCGACAGAAAGTCCAGATGCTGTGCAAACTGATCTGCGGTGATTGCGGCTGCCGGGACCTCAATCATTCCTCCGATCGGAACAGTCGAATTATGCTCTATGTTCTCCTTACGAAGATCGTTTGCGACCCGCGCTACAGTTGCCTTGACCTGCGCCAGTTCCTCAAGGTTCGAAAGCATCGGAATCATGCACTGCACATTGCCGTACACCGCGGCACGCAAAATTGCCCTTAGTTGTGTACGAAACATGTCCGGAGAACGCAAGCAAAATCGCACGGCACGTACTCCGAGTGCAGGATTGGTTGCCACCTTTCCCTGTCTGCGTCCGCCATCTACCTGCTTGTCTGCTCCAAGATCAAGCGTCCGGATGGTGACGTTATCCAGCGCCTGCACAACCTGTCGATAAGATTCGTATTGCTCTTCTTCACTCGGCGACTGTGCCCGGTTCATGAACAGGTATTCCGTTCGATACAGACCAACACCAGAAGCACCTGATTCCAACGCTGTATCAATTTCCGACGGCAGTTCCACGTTTGCCAGAAGGGTTATTTCATGTTCGTCAAGCGTAATCGAATTCAGATGTCGGATTGCCAACAGTTGCTGGTGTTGTCTATCGTACTCCTGATGTCGACGTGTCAGTTCTTCGAGTGTCTGCTCATCAGGATTTACGATAACTTGTCCGGTGTGACTATCGACTGCGACGAGCGCACCATGGGGGATGTGTCTAACCTCACCGTGCAGACCAACGACAGCAGGAATCTTGAGGCTTCGGGCGAGAATTGCAACGTGGGATATCCGGCTTCCCAAGTCAGTTACGAATGCCCGCATTTTCAAATTCGTAAACGACACTGTATCCGCCGGAGTCAGTTCGTGAGCAACGACGATGTATTCGCTAAGGTCCTGTTCAGTCCGTTTGTCATCCTCACCCTTCAAGACAAGCAACTGTCGGTGAATCTGGGAAATCACCTGACTGACATCATCTTTTTTGCTTCTCAGATATTCATCTTCCATCGATTCGAACACCTTGATCAGGTCGTCGCGATGAATCATAAGAGCCGTTTCCGCGCTGACTGATTCTCTATAGACGATATTTACGGTTTCTTCCCGCAGCGTTTCATCTTCGACCATCAGCACATGTGCTTCAAGAAATGCCGCGATTTCGTGAGGTGCATCTTCCGGAACCTCGGTACGCGTTTTCCTAAGTGTCTCAGCGGTGCGCTTGAGTGCAAGATCAAGTAATTCAACTTCCGTTGTGAGTCTATCGTGTTCGATGACTTCGAACGATGATTCGACGGCCGCCGTATCTGTGACAAAAGCAGTACCTATCGCAATTCCAGCCCCGACACCTGATCCTTGCAGCAGAATCACTACTCGTCCTCCCCGAAACGCGATTCAAACAACTGCCGTATCGTTTCGTAAGCGATTGTTTCATCTGGTCCGTCTATCCGAAGTTCCAGTTCGGTTCCCTGCGTCGCAGCCAGCATCATCAATCCCATGATGCCTTTGGCGTTTGCTGATTTGGCACCGTTTATAAGTTTGATCTCGCTCTCAAATCCAGAAGCGACGCGAACGAGTTGCGCAGCTGATCTGGCATGCAAACCGAGCTTGTTGCTCACTTGGATGTTGCCGGACTTCATCGGCTATAAGAGCTCATTGTGTCGCTTGATCACGTTATGTCCCCGATCGGAAAATCGTTGGGCAAGCTGTTCGACAACGTACACTGATCGGTGTCGTCCACCAGTGCATCCGATCGCTATGGTGAGATAGACGCGTCCGGCGTCATGAAACTTCGAGAGCCACTGGTGTACAAACCCATCGATCTGGTTAATCATGTCGTGAACTGTGGGCTTGTCGGAGAAATAGTCTTTGATCGGATCTTCCAGACCGTTGAATTCTTTCAGTTCCCCGACCCAGTAGGGATTAGGCAGACAGCGAACATCGAACACAAAATCAGCATCCAGGGGCGTGCCCCGTTTATACGCAAAGGACTTGAACAGCAATGATGAATCGCCGACACCAAAACCAGCGGCATCTTCCTGAATCAGATTACGCAACTCATGGGGTGAAATACTTGTCGTGTCGAAATGTTTGGAAGCAATTTCCGACAATGGTGCAAGCAGCAGCTTCTCTTCGTGAATACTTTCAAGCAGTGATGTCGTACCTTCCATAAGCGGGTGGGTTCGTCGCGTCTCTCCATAGCGCTTGACCAGTGCATTGACTTCGGCATCAAGGTAGATGATCTCGAATTGAATTCCACTGCGTCGCAGATATCGAATGTTGTCAGCGAGCGAATCCAGGAATTTTCTGTTGCGCGAATCGATTCCCACAGCCGCCCATCGAAACAACACCTGCTCGGATTCCAGCACCGAGTTTATGAACGGTTCAAGCAGCACGATCGGAAGATTGTCCACACAATAGTACCCGAGATCTTCCAGCGCTCGCATAGCGACACTTTTGCCGGAGCCCGACAGGCCGGTGATCACCTTCAGATATTTGGTGTCCTTGTTATTATTGATACTTTGTTCCACGTGATTGTGCTTTGCAATGACTGTAGTGTGTGGGCCCGGTGAATCAGACGATCGGATTTTCGGTTTTCTCGATCTCAGACTCGATACTCGAAAGCACGTCGTAAATATCCTCTGGGTCATCGGCTTTCATCAGCTTTGAATACAGATCGTATTGCATGAATGCCTGAGCCAGCCTGGACAGAATATGAACATGCGAGTCTGCGCTCTTTTTGGGAACCAGTAAACCGCAGGCCACGCTGACAAATTTGTTTTCCCTTGAATCTACACACAAGGGAGTCTTCAGGCGTAATATGACGCCAATTGAATCGGACAAAGAATCCAGACGACAATGTGGAATCGCTACACCATCAGTGATCCATGTACTGCCGATCTGCTCGCGTTCCAGCAATGCCCGAAAAACTGCATTCTTATCCAGCTGATGTGCGCTGTTGCGGGCAAACACTCCCGCAATCTCGTCGATCATTCGTTTTAGAGTTGAAGCTTCACTCCCGGTGCGTATTCTGGTCGGTGTGAAGATATCCGCAAGCCGCACCGGGTGTCGGGAATCCGCTTCGGATGACGAATGATCCGGACCGTCACTCATGATTAGTGTCTGATAGTTCGTTGGCGGTCACTGTGTCGTCCATGATCGGTGCGAAGTTCCTTGTGCTTGATAACCTGACGGTCGAGTTTGTTGGACATGGCATCGATTGCCGTGAACATGTCAGGTGCCTGTGATTTTGCATGAATTGACACCTTGCGTGCGTGAATTGTCGCTTCCGACTGGAATGACGTTTTCTCCCTGTGCAAAATCACTTCGACTTTGGTGGGTTGACGAAAATGATTTTCCACTTTCTTCAAGCGTTTGTTTACGTACTTGCGGAGTGAATCTGTAACGTTCAGATGATGTCCTGTGATCGAAATTTCCATAACAATACCTCTAAATCACTCAAGGTTTGACAATTGATTCGTTGCGATTGATCTACGAACCTTACAAGACGGTACACGCATTTCACCCCGATATTTGGCAATTGTCCTGCGTGCGATTTGTATCCCACTGTCCCACATCCGTTGTGCGATCTGCTGGTCGCTCAAGGGTGCCTGTCGATTTTCAGATTCTACAATCTGAAGGATTTTATGTTTGATCGACATCGCTGATTCATCCTCGCCGATGTCGTTTTTTATGCGAATTGAAAAAAAGTGTTTCAACTCGAATGTGCCTCGTGGCGTCATTATATATTTGCCGGAACACGCACGGCTAACCGTCGATTCATGCAGATTGAGAGATTCTGCGACCTGTTGCAACGTCAATGGTTTCATAGCTTGATCACCATTTTCTAAAAATGGAATCTG
Source organism: Arenicellales bacterium (assembly GCA_951813075.1). Taxonomy (GTDB): domain Bacteria; phylum Pseudomonadota; class Gammaproteobacteria; order Arenicellales; family JAJDZL01; genus JAJDZL01. The sequence goes on from OX638343.1 coordinate 2,193,363, forward strand.
GTGCATGACGATCGTTGTGGCGACTCGCAAAACCGTTTCATTTCGCCGGCTGAGACTGTCCATAAAGGTTTGGGCACTGGTCAGATTGCTCTGAAGATACTTGCGCTCTTCAGTTTTGATTCTATCGTCAATCATCGACCGGTAGTTCTCGGAAATCCTCAGTTTCGGGAGAAACGTGGAGTTCAGGTAGACAGACCACCGTTCACCTTTCTTGCGTGCGATGACATCAGGAATCACCGCCAGCGCGGCCGAACCAAAACTGCTGGCAGGCGAAGGATTCAGAGACTGTATCAGATTGACAGCAGTGCGGACTGTTCGCAGATCGCACTGCATTTCAGCACTGATCTGTTCGAGTCGCATCTCCGAAAGCAATTCGAGGTGATGGTTCAATATTGTTTTCGCGTTGTGCCGCACAGACGCCGGAGTTTTTATCGTATCAAGCTGAATCGACAGGCACTCCTGCAAATTTTTCGCGGCAATACCGGGAGGGTCGAATTGCTGTACGATCTTCAGTACGGCCTCGACCTGTTGTGGGTCGATGACGCATGGCAAGTATTCGGCGATGTCCTGGATTGATTCGGTCAGGTATCCGCGCTCATCAATAGAATCGATAATTGCGTCGGCAATGGCACGATCCAATTCCGAGAGTCCGGTTGCGAGAACTTGCTGGGCAAGATGATCGCGAATGGATATGTTTTCCATCCGATTTGCCGCAAATTCCAGCATCTCATCGGAATCCAGGTCGGCACCGCGCAGGCCGTTCGTTGACAACTCACCATTGAGCCATGCCTCATCAGAGTCGTCTGAAACAATCCTGTCGACCTCTTCCAGAAGTGGATTGGAGTCGAGAACATCCCTGATTTCATCGGTCAGTTCAGAACTGGATAATTGCAAAACCCGGACGGCGGTGCTGAATCGCGCGTTGAAAGTCTGCTTCTGGCGCTGACGTAATTCTGCAGTCTGTCTCATAATGAACTAAATATTCATTCTACAGCAATCGCCGAAAAATGCGCAAAGGATTTTATCAATTGTGACAAAATTTGGGGAGAACCCGAATAACCGACCTGAATAGGTCTCAATCAAAATTTGATATGGACCGGTTGAACCGGCGCAGTTTCACCGACTCACTAGATGTGGAAGTTTTCACCCAGATAAAATTTCTTTGCATCATCGTTCGCCAGAATCTGTTCAGCAGTGCCAGAGGCGATAACGATGCCTGCATTCATGATGTGGGCTCGGGTGCATACAGTCAACGTTTCGCGAACGTTGTGGTCGGTGATTAGAAAACCGACATTTCGTTGGCACAGCATTTGAAGCAGTTCGGTCAGTTCAATGACCGCGATCGGGTCAACACCGGCAAATGGCTCGTCCAGCAATATGAATCTAGGCTCAAGTGCGAGTGCTCTTGCGATCTCGACCCGCCTTCGTTCGCCACCTGATAGTGTTGAAGCTTTCTGATTGCGCAGGTGTTCGATTTGGAATTCCTCCAGCAAGTCTTGCAAACATTCCCGTCGTTCTTTGAAAGTGGATGATTTTATGGTTTCCAGCATGGCTGTTATGTTTTCTTCGACAGTGAGGTTGCGAAATATTGATGAATCCTGCGGTAGGTAGCCGACTCCTTTTCGGGCCCGAGCGTACATTGGCAGATTCGAGATGTCCTCACCATCCAGCAGGACTGATCCACTGTCGCACTTTTCCAATCCGATTACGGAATTGAAGCATGTCGTCTTGCCAGCGCCATTGGGACCGAGCAGCCCGATAATTTCGCCACTGTCAACGTGCAGACTGACTGAATCGACCACCTTTCTGGATCTGAACGACTTGGAAATATTGACAATTTCCAGGCGACTGAGTTCCCCATTCACAAGTTTCTGCCCAGCTTGCTGTTCATCATACGGACAAGCTGTACGCGACGAATCAGTTCTGGAGTTGAATCGTGACCGTCGTGCGATTGTCGGAAGGTGCCACATTCTCATCTTCGGACTCAGATGTCTGGAGTTCCCTGGTTGACCAATTGTATGAGGCGGTTTGAGTTTCGACGACAATGTCACCTTGCTCGAAAGTGACATCGCCACTTAGGTGTATCTGATCAGTAGAATAGTGCACAATGGCCGTGTTTGCCAAACCACTCGCAGATTCTTCTCCCGATTCCTGAACCGAAAATTTTATTGGATCCCCTGATGCGGTGACTTTATTGCTGCCATCTTCCAGCGTCACGATCTCGACGCGTTCCGCATCCAGATTCACATCCTCGCTGGTAAGGCGAACGTCACCTTCAAATATAGTGGTTGCAATGTCGTGATCGTACGTCGCGGTCACTGCTGTAATCGTTACCTCATCATCTGCAACCAACATGAAGGACCACATTGTCGCGCAGACAGCAAAAATTCCAATTGCTGATTTGCGAAATCTATTCCCGGGTTTCATTTTCCACCGATTTAATCCAATTTCCGTGATTCAAAGTTCAATTACCCAAGTCTCCCAATTGAAAGGTCAATTTGTTAGTTGTCGATTCCATTACTTTCAATCTATCGGGGTTGATCAGAGAAATACTAACGTTTCCTGTCAGTGATATTTCCTGAGTATCCTCATAGTATTTTCCGTTGTTTGCCACAAGCACGCGTTCAAATCCTTTCGAGTCAGTTTGTGATACTCGGGGTTTAATCAAATCACTGTGACCTTTCTCAGGAAACTGTAACAGACTGTCTGCTTCAATCGTATAATTTACTTCCGAATCAGGTACTACGCCGTTGATCACGACATCCTGAATGACTCGGTTGCGTTGAAAAAAATCAGAATCATTCGATATTTCGCTGTCTTCCTGAATATTCAGGCTTGTAAAAGCAATCAGCCCAATTGCGACTAAAGAGGTCACAACAGCCAGCCTTCTCAGTCTTCCGCGCAGCAAATCCTGGGGTCCACTCACATTACATCGTAGTATCGCTCATCGAAACTAAACACCCACCCAATTAATAATCCGTTGTCGGAATCAAGTAAACCTATAGTTTCAATCGAAGAAGTTGGTTTCTTCTTCGGCGAGAAGGAAATCTACGCTAATGTTAGCATAGAAATACCTCTTCGTGGTATCAGTGTAATTATGGGACCGAGTGGTTGTGGCAAGTCCACGCTACTGAACATGATTTGCGGAAGGCTTCGCCCAAGCAGTGGCAATATCAAGGTTTTCGGCCAACACGTTCCAAATCTGAATGAACATGATCTTTTTCGGCTGCGCCGAAGAATGGGGATGATGTTTCAGTCCAATGCTTTGCTTACAGATCTGAGTGTATTCGAGAATGTAGCATTTCCTCTGCGTGAGAACACCGACCTGCCTGAGGAACTGATCCGAAATCTTGTGCTGATGAAACTCGAGCAGGTGGGTATGCGTGGCACACAGGCACTGATGCCATCAGAACTGTCGGGCGGCATGTCACGTCGCGTCGCGTTGGCGAGAGCGACTGTCATGGACCCGGAATTACTGCTTTACGATGAGCCCTTTACCGGATTGGACCCGGTTTCTCTGGGGGTGATCACAAAACTTGTCCGGGAGTTGACGGATGCTTTGAATACAACCTCCATTGTGGTGACGCACGATGTCGAGGAGGGACTGAGTATCGCGGACTACGTTTACTTGCTTGGAGATGGTGTACTGCTGGCAAGCGGAACCCCGAAAGAATTGCTGGCAAGTTCTCAACCCGAGGTGAGACAGTTCCTGCATGGCCTGCCCGACGGGCCGGTACCGTTTCACTACCCAGCCAAAGACTACCGAGGTGACTTGCTTGAACGCTAGTTTCCTCACAAACTGGATACGCTTAATCGGGTCGACGTCGTTGGGAGTTGTGGAGCGGCTGGGTTACGCGGTAATTTTTCTTTTACGGTGCATTGTCCGATTCCCCAAACTCATCATGCGGCCCTCAATCATTGTTCAACAGTTGTACTCGGTCGGCGTCCTGACGGTCGTGATCACAATTGTTGCTGGTGCTTTCGTGGGTATGGTTCTGGGCTTTCAGGGATACTACACTTTGGTCGATTTCGGTGCTGAAAGTTCGCTAGGGCTAGTCGTTGCCTTGAGCCTTACTCGGGAACTCGGACCGGTTCTATCCGCCTTGTTATATACAGGTCGCGCCGGGTCGGCGCTCACTGCCGAGATCGGCCTGATGAAAACCACCGAACAACTCGCTGCGCTTGAAATGATGGCGGTCAATCCGATCCAGCGAGTCATCGCCCCGCGTCTATTGGCTGGCATCATTACCGTGCCGCTGCTGTGCGCGATGTTTACCTTTGTCGGCATACTCGGCGGGTATTTCATTGGCGTGGTGCAGCTCGGAGTCGATTCGGGTGTTTACTGGTCGACAATCAACGATGGCGTGGACCTTTATCAGGATGTCGTGAATGGAATGATCAAGAGTGTTGTATTCGGAGTGATCGTAACCTGGATCGCGGTTTTCGAAGGTTACGACTCCTATCCGTCAGCCGAAGGTATCAGCAGTGCAACAACACGGACGGTGGTATCGGGTTCTCTGGCGATTCTGGGAGTTGACTACATACTCACCGCGCTGATGTTCAGGTTCTGATTGAGAAGAGTCCGGCAAGCGAGCAAATGCTGTGTGTCGCAGAATTCGTCCAAACGACACTGCGGGAATCTCATGTTTCAGTCAAGCAGCTAATCTCATGGCAGTCCGTACACGTCGAGAAAAATCAAACTTCATTGTCGAGCTCGACAATCCTCCAGTTAATGCGATAGGACTGGCTGTACGCAAAGGTCTGCACCAAGCACTTGAAAAACTCAAGTGCCACAAAGATGTGTCGCGAGTGATACTGATTGGAAAAGGTGACGTATTTGCCGCGGGTGGAGACCTGAAGGAATTCGACTTGCCGCCGGTTGCGCCACATTTGCCGGATTTGATCGCGCAGATCGAGGCGTCGGAAGTACCATGGATAGCCGTTATCAACGGAACTGCACTGGGAGCAGGTTGTGAACTCATACTTGGCTGCAGTTACCGAATCGCGGTACCGAATTGCCAGGTCGGATTTCCAGAGGTGACGTTTGGCGTGGTACCGGGTTGTGGCGGTACTCAGCGGTTACCGAGATTGATTGGTATTGAAGATGCGATTGCGCTGATATCACAAGGCAAACCAATTTCATCCGGAAAAGCGTTGGCGATTGGTCTTATCGATATGATTTCGGAAGACCCGCTGGCGACAGCAATCAAACTCAGTGATTCGACAATCCTGAATGCGAAGAACATCTGTCAAATGCCCTCGCCGAGAGTGACACACGGAGCAATCAAGGTCAGTGGGAAAAGCGTATCGCGAAATTCCGATCTTGTCGCTCCGAAAAAGGCGATTGAACTTGTTCTGAAATCTGCCGACGTACCGCTTGCTGAAGGTTTGAAATTAGAGCGCGAGACATTTTACGAGTTACACTCAAATGAACAGGCTCGTTCGCTTCGGCATGTAATTTTCGCAGAACGAAAAGCAAATTCTGTGCAAATTCCGATTCTTGATGCTGAATCCAGTGATCATGTTGCGGTCATCGGTGGTGGAGCGATGGGTTCGGGAATTGGTTATGCGCTGTTGAGTGCCGGTTATCGTGTGACAGTCATTGAATCTGATTCCGCGTCGAGTGAGCGAGCGAGTTCAAATGTACTCAAGCTAATCGACGCTGGTATCAAGCGCGAATACATTACACAATCGGATGGGCTGAACTATCGCGCCAGGCTCAGAACCAGTTCTGATTACGCGGAAATTGCGGACGCATCTGTAGCAATTGAAGCGGTATTTGAAGATATGCAAGTCAAAAAGTCCGTCTTCGCGATGATGGAGACAAGCGTCGCAGATTCCGCGATTCTGGCATCCAATACATCTTATCTCGACCTCAACGAAATTGCGGGTGTTGTTGAAGATCCGTCTCGTGTGGTTGGCCTTCACTTCTTTGCGCCTGCCCATATCATGAAACTGTTGGAAATCGTCCGCGGTGATGCCACTTCGCAGCGAGCGCTTGCAGCAGGGTTTGCCATAGCTCGACGATTGCGCAAAGTGCCTGTACTTGCGGGTGTTTGCGACGGGTTTATCGGGAACCGTATTCTGTCCCGATATCGGGAAGCCGCCGATTCACTGTTGTTGGATGGCGCATTACCTTGGGAAGTGGATCAGGCGATGGTAAATTTCGGTTATCCAATGGGACCCTATGAAGCGCAAGACCTTTCGGGGCTTGACATCGCTTATGCAAACCGACGCCGCCAAGATGCGACACGCGATCCGGACCGCCGATATGTATCAATAGCAGACAAAATGGTCGAAAATGACAGGCTCGGAAGAAAATCGGGACTTGGTTGGTATCAGTACTCAGCGTCAGGTCAGAAGCAAATCGATGGGCGAGTTGAGGCTTTGATACTGCAAGAATCCAGACGTGAGGGGGTAAGTCGTGTTGAATACTCTCCGAATGAAATCCAGCAGCGTCTGCTGTCAGCCATGATTAATGAAGCAGCGGATATCCTGCAGGAGGGCATTGCACAATCAGCCGCCGATGTCGACTTGGTCACCATATTCGGCTACGGATTCCCGCGCTGGCGAGGTGGTCTCATGCACTATGCCGATTACGTTGGTATCGGCAAAATTCTGACCAAATTGGAAAATCTTCAGGAAGAAGATTTTGTCGCGTGGAAGCCGAGTCAGGTTCTGTATCAGTGTGTCGCCGAGAATCTGAACATTTCCGACTATCGCAGATGACGTGACAGTGATATTTCAGAATATCTTGGGAGATACCGCTTGGTGGCACGTATAACCAAGATCAGATCTTTTCGATCGCGATGGAAATTCCCTGACCCACACCAACGCACATTGTTGCCAGCGCGATGTCACCGGAACTTTTCAATTCGAGAGCAGCACTGCCTGTAATGCGCGCGCCAGACATACCAAGTGGGTGTCCAAGTGCGATCGCACCTCCGTTAGAATTGACATGCTCGGCGGCATCGTCGATGCCCAATTGACGAAGGACCGCAAGCGCCTGACTTGCAAACGCCTCGTTCAATTCGATCACACTGAATTTCTGCGGAGTCAATTTCAGGCGCTCACACAGTCGGCGGGTTGCTGGTACAGGACCTATTCCCATAATTCTCGGAGGCACCCCGGCACAAGCACCGCCGAGTATCCGGGCTATCGGTTTCAGATCGAATTGGCGGATCGCCGCTTCACTCGCGACAAGTAACGTAGCCGCTCCATCGTTGATGCCGGAAGCGTTACCTGCGGTAACACAACCGTTTTTCCGAAAAAGCGGCGGCAATGCATTCAGTCTCTCAAGCGTTGTATCACGAGGATGTTCATCTTTACTGATAGAAATGGATTCGGTATTGCGCTGTGGGATCTCAATAGATACGATTTCCGTTGCGAGTCTCGCTGCAGCACAATTGGCTCGAGTTTGACTTCGTAGTGCGAACGCATCCTGATCTTCACGGGTAATCGAAAATTCTTCGGCAACATTTTCCGCCGTCTCCGCCATCGAGTCGACTCCGTATTGCTGTCTGATAGCCGGATTGACGAAGCGCCAGCCCAAAGTCGTGTCGTATATCTTTGCATTGCGCGCAAACGGCTGAGTTGCTTTCGGGATGACGAATGGGGCCCGGCTCATACTCTCGACTCCACCGGCGATGACCAGATCAAGTTCACCAGTTCGAATTGATCGGGCCGCTGTGATTATTGCATCCATTCCAGACCCACAGAGCCGATTGATTGTGGTACCAGGAACAGTGACCGGAATACCCGCAAGCAATAGCGCCATTCGAGCAACATTTCGGTTGTCTTCTCCGGCTTGGTTGGCGCAGCCTAGAATCACTTCATCTATCTTTGTAGGGTCCAGGTTGGCATTGCGCTCAATCAGCGCTTTTAGCGGAATTGCACCGAGGTCATCGGTTCGAACGCTGGAGAGGGCACCGCCGAATCTACCGATCGGCGTGCGGATGTAGTCACAGATAAAAGCTTCTGGCATTGATATTTTGGACTCCGGTTGAGGTGATTATTCTGTTGTAACGCAAAAATAATCCCATTGATTCAGCCGTTCAGTGCGAAGTGAATTCATCGGGCTGACTTTCTCAACAGTGCGGTTATATGGAAATTTGTTGCTTTAATGCAGGGAGTTATAAACTTGTGTTGGGAAACAGCAAATTTCAGAATTGCTTTCTATTGTAGATAAATCGAAATAGAAGGTCGAAACAGATGGCGAAGAACGCGCCCGGAAATACTGAAAGAAAGGGAATATTCCTACTGGAACCGGCTGAGAATTTACCGGACGACGAATCTGTCAGGAAGTGGCTGTAAGACATTATCTGGCCAAAAGGCAGATAATGCCGGAATTGCGTCGGCAAGAGCACCCATGAATGTTCGAAAGCGAAGATGCTGTATCGATGTCAGGGCTGTTCCAAGTATCTCAGTATCAGAACGGGCACGGTCTTGTCGGGCTCAGCCATTTCGTTAAAGAAGTGGTTTTTGAAATTTATGTGAACCTTACCGCGCTCAAGGCTGCTTAAAGTACAAAACTGCATCGCAATCTGGGCATTAGTCGAAGATCTGTCTGATTCCTGTAGCAAAGGATTCATAAGGCATTAGCCGAAAAGGGTAATGCGGTGATGTTCCCTGGTCCCCCATTCTTTCTATTATCCGAATAACTGGCTATAGGAATCGGAAAACGCCATCGACCCATTCAACCGCGCATTTTTTCATAGTCGCATCAGCGGACGATAAATCCCCGGATTGGAACACTTCGCTGAGTTACCTATAGTTCCTATCGGATGCATCCCGGGAGATATCTTGAATCAATCTAGAATTTCTTTAAACATTTTGCAAGACACGACAATTAGACTCTATACTAAATTCCAAAGAGGATGAGATACACGTAACAAAATTATGGCAATACGCAATCTCCGATTGCAGTATTTTCTGCCATCTACGATAACGTATAAAAATATTTCCCAGTATGGCAAAACGAGTAAGATGAATAAATCTTCGTTGATACTTGGAACTACCGCTTTCCCGCTGATTGTTGAGCTGTCGTGATGTGGGTTAGGTGGTGGATACTGCTCATCCCTCCTTTGGTCGTTGGTTTCACCCTGGTTGCCGCATCGCAGTTCATCTTTCTACGAGTCAGCTTCTTTCAGGATCTCGGCCTTGGACGCATCGGCGATGAGGTGGTTATCGAAAACTATGTACGATTCTTGACCGATGGATTTTATCTCAAGATTCTGTGGGTTACAGTCAAGACATCAGCGCTTGCGGCGCTGTCGACACTAATCCTGGGATTTCCAGTCGCCTATCTCATTGCACGAATGCGGTCCAGCTGGTCCATGATTCTGCTGGCCGGAATTGTCGTCTCAACATTCGTCACCATCGTGATCAAGGTTTACGGCCTGATCGTCATATTTTCTGCCGATGGCTTGTTTAACCAGACGATGCTCAAGCTTGGGTTGTTTGACAGGCCGTTCTCAGTGTTTGGCAACGAAACTGGAGTGGTAATCGGATTGATGCACTTTACGCTTGGATTTGGTGTTCTGCTACTCTACAGTATCATTCAAACGATTCCAAGTTCGTTGGAATCCGCTGCGCAAATTCATGGTGCCAGTCGCTGGCGGGTCTACTATCGTGTAATTTTTCCGCTCTCTCTGCCCGGAGTTACAGCAATGCTCCTAATGGTTTTCAATATGTGCATGGGGGCATTCACATCAGCGGCTCTGCTCGGAGGTGGACGCGTTTTCACGCTTCCTGTGATGATCCAAAGGATTGTCATGATGGACATCAAGTACTCAATGGGTGCGACGATCGCCGCGGTACTACTGTTTTCGGTGATTGTAATTAACGTTCTGTCCATTTATTTGTTGCGGCGTTTGCGCGCCGCTCATCTCGTAATGGTCTGATACTTTCCGTGAATATCTCACTTTACAAAATTCAAAAATTGATAGGTCGTTTCTTATTTGGGCTTTACTGTTCTTTTTCGTACGTTTTTCTTCTATCGCCCATTCTGGTCGTTATCGGCACGTCTTTGAACGGTCCGACAAAAAATGTTGAAGCGTCCTTCAAATTTCCACCTGAATCACTGTCGCTGTATTGGTACACCCAAATTCCGGAAGGGCAGATTGAAGCGCTGGCGTTGAGTTTCGCCCTCGCGACAGTAGCGTCACTGTGCGGTTGCCTGCTGGGCGTGCCCGCCGCGCTTGGACTGGTGCGCAGTAATGTTCCCGGAAAAGCATTGATAAGCGCGATTTTCCGTGCTCCTCTGCAAATTCCCGCGATCGTGACTGGCATTGCTTTCTTGCAGCTGTTTTACTGGATTGGTGACGTTACGGGATTTTATTGGCACGGTACTCTGGTAGGTCTCGCGATTGGTCATATATTTATCGCTACCCCATACGTAGTTGGAACGGTCACCGCAATTTTGCAGAGATTTGATACGCGACTGGAGGAAGCCGCTGTTATTCACGGAGCAACACCGAGACGTGCCTTTTTCCGCGTTACGCTGCCAGTTATCATGCCTGGAGTCTATGCTGGAGCGCTTTACGCTTTTATGGTTTCATTCTCCGATGTTCCAGTTGCAATATTTCTGAGCGCTCCTGGTTTCGTTACTTATCCAGTCGAAATATTCTTTGCACTTGAAAACGATTTCGAACCCAGTCTGATGGCTTCAGCTACGCTGGTTATTATTACCTGTCTGTTCCTGCTGTTACTAGTTCAAAAAGTGATCGGCCTTGATACGCTTCTGAAAGTCGGTGGATCTCGTGGTGCAAGTTAGTCAGCCATCTCAGATTTAAGTTCGTGTTCCTCGAATCTTTTTCGGAAAAGAACACACTCTCTCACAATGAAGATCAACCGGTCGGGCTTTGATGCTGCAAACTATCAGGATAGGTAACTCGCCGTTTACAATATTTGCAAAACCTGAATCCAATTCCCCAATGTGCCATCGGGCATTGTTCGGATGCTCCAATAACCAAATACTACCGTGAATCAGAATTCTATAGCGTTGTTGAGGAAATCTTTCACCTGACTATGGATAGACATCCAATATTATCACTCCAATCATTTACCACTGCCGAACAAAGTATTTCACAAATGTGGTAACTCTCCAACCCACGTTTATAATCGCCTAAATCAAACAATGTCGAACGAAGTTTCGAAAGTGGGGAGAGACTAAAATGAATTATGCCTGATCATTTGTAGAACTGAACTGCGAATGTCCCGGTTTCCGAACCTCATAGACTGTAAAAAATAGAATATTTACTAAACAAATCAAAATACTTCAGGAGATGGAAATGTTAAAAACACTAAAAACTACAGTAGTCAGTTTGACAATTACGACTTTAGTTCTTTTTTCTTCGTCAGTAGTGGCGGGCAAGTTTGACGATGTGACACTACGAGTTGCTACTTGGGGTGGTTTATGGAAAGGCAACATCGAAGAGAACATCGTGCCGAAATTCGAAGCGGAAGGTGGGAAAGTCGAGTTCATTACGGGATCTCCCGCAGCAAATTTCGCAAAAATTATCGCTGCTCGCGGCGAAGCACCTTTTGACGTTGTAGAAATTCTTGCCGCTCAGGTCAAGGATTACCACGAACTTGATGTTCTTCATGAATTGGACTTGCAACTGATTCCCAATACTAAATTTCTGGCATCAAATCGATACAACGAGTCGGTGGTCGGTTCGTGGGAGACTCAGGAAGTCATCTGTTACCACAAAGACAAATTTGCCGAAGAAGGAATTCCTGTACCTACTACCTATCGCGACCTGGTACATCCTAAAATTTCCAGCAGACTTCTTTTCCCCGACATTAATTCTGGTGGGGGGCTTCCAGGTCTGGCTGGTGTGGCGTTCGCTGAAGGCGGCGATGAAACCAACATCCAACCCGGTCTGAAACTTGTCACTGAAATGAACGTCCTGAAATTCTGGGCGCGCGGAGGTGAATCGATGGCGCAGTTTGAATCCGGTGACATTATTGCGGCAGTTGTACACGCAGGTTGGTGTCTACGGTCCAAAACAAGAGCCGGGCAGAATGTGGCAAGCGTACATCCGCGCATCAATGATGAGCTGGTCGGTGTCGCATCAGAAGGTTGGTTCGGAGTTATGAAAAATAGCAAGAACGTTGAGGCGGCTCAATGGTACATCAACGAGTTTATCAGTGCTGACTACCAGTTAAAAATGGCAACTCAAACCGGTCTCGTTCCCGTGAATCAGAGCGTTTTCGAAGAGATGGCGAAAGACCCGATCGTAGCGGAAATGCTAGTGTTGGACCCCGAGAAGGTAAGCAATCAACTGAGAATCGACTATTCGAAAGTTATCATCTCGGACTGGACCGATCAGTGGAACAGGGCCATCGCCGCTCAGTAGACTTGCATTGGTTCCAATCCAACTGAACACCAAAGATGTCACAACGCGTTGTACTGCGAAATGTCGCCAAGTCATTTGGCAGTGTAGTCGCACTTAAAGCAATAAATCTTGAAATCAAGGAGGGTGAATTCATCACCCTCCTTGGCCCGTCGGGTTGCGGTAAAACCACAACACTACGGTTGATTGCGGGATTTAACGAACCCGATCAGGGGCAAATTTTTTTGGGAGATGAGGACATCACGAATCTTCCACCACAGAAACGGGAAATTGGAATGGTATTCCAGGACTATGCCCTTTTTCCGCATCTTACCGTAAAAGAAAACATCGCGTTTCCCCTGCGCGAGCGACGCACTCCTAAAGAAGATATTGACAGCAGAGTCGAAGAACTGCTGGAACTAGTTCGTCTTGCGGGTGTTGAACAGCGTTATCCCTCTGAACTTAGTGGCGGACAAGCACAGCGAATCTCAGTCGCGCGGGCTGTCGCTTATCCGCCGAGAGTGTTGCTTATGGACGAACCCCTAGGCGCTCTGGACCTTAAACTTCGTGAGGTCATGCAAGCTGAACTACGCAGAATTCAGCAGGAACTACAGATTACGACTGTGTTTGTTACACACGACCAAACGGAAGCGATGAATATGTCCGACCGAATCGCCGTGATGAGAAACGGCGAGATCGAACAAGTTGGCACGGCAAGGGAAATCTATAATTTCCCCCGAAGTGCCTTTGTTGCCGATTTTGTTGGCCGCATTAATCTACTGGATGCAAAACTCTCGAGCAAATCCGAAGGAATCGCTGAATTGAACATACTGAATTACATGAAAATTCGTGCCAAAATGACAACTGAAGAAGAATTGACTTCCGGGCCTCTTTGCGTTGGAATCAGACCGGAAAAACTTGTAATTGGTGTGTCAGGACAGGAAAGCGAATTTGATAACCGAATTCCGGGCACGGTCATTCGTTATTCCTTTTCCGGCAATTTAGTGAATGTTTTCGTCGATGTTGGAGCAGACAGGCCATTCCTGGTGGAACAGCGTCCAGATCATACTCCTTTGAATTCCGGTACGAAAACTGAGGTTTGCTGGAATGCCCCAGACACTTTGGTTCTAAGTGCAAAATAATTCAATTGCGAGTGAATTCATCCTTTCTTAAATTCGTCTTTTGTGTGACCGAAGTTCGAAGTGTATTGAGCCGTAACGCACATAGCGCCACGATCCCAAAAACAAATTCTTCGTCTCACTTTCTTTGATGTTAATCGGAGAAAGTGCTCGATGCTCAATAACTTGGATCAAGGAATATAGAACTCGATCCTGTTTGGAATAGACTACCAAATTGATTCGACTGACGAATCAATTTGGCATCTGCTCAATTCTGTAGTTTCGCATGAGATCTGAAGTATAGGACCCCGACATCGACAGCCACCCGTGCCGTGCGATTGACAGTGACGCGGATTTTCGCAGCATTTTGCGGAAAGAGACGGCAATGCACCGGTCTCGTATCCGGGTATAGGGTGTCGAACGTATTGTGGTGAATAGAATTCTGTAGCTCAGCTTGCCAGAACTGAATTCGATAATTCAAATTTTGTTAGCTGACCGGTAAAAAACTGCCAAACAATACTCAATAAAAGTTACACCGAGTTTCGTGCCGCCGGCTGATGTTTCCAAATTGAAACATCCGCAGATATCAAAAAAGAATTGTTTAGAATTGTTGAACGATACTACGGTCGTCAACCCACTTTTACAATCCCATTCTTGAAGCATATACAATGATCGGACGAATTAATAATTTTCAACCACAAATTCATTGCAGTTTGCGTCAATTGATATCCATCTGGCGTCGTCGAGTAAGTTGATGGAAGGTACAAAGAACGAAAATGCCGCGATTTGGTTTGTTGACCGGCACGTTGAAGAGGGAAGATCCGACCAGGTCGCCTTCAAGGAATCGTTTGGTGAAAATCGAACTATAACCTACGGAGAGCTGGCCGAACGTTCCGGGCTCGTCGCAGATGCCTTTTCCAAACTGGATATTCGACGCGAAGAGAGAGTAGCTTGTCTCATGCTCGACCAGATCGAATATCCTGAGGTGTTCTGGGGAGCATTGAGATCAGGGGTTGTTCCTGTATTAATCAACACATTGCTGTCGACAGCGGTGTACGGCGCTATTCTCGAAGACAGCCGGTCAGTATGCCTGATTGTCTCATCCGAACTGCTTGACAAGGTACTGCCGGTAATCAAAAACAACCCTTACCTGCGCGAAGTGATTGTAGTCGGCGATCGCGCTCCGGAAGGAATGTCTGTTTACAGTGACTTTCTGGCTGACACAAAACCACGTCAGGCAATTCAGGCTGACGGGGATGAGTGTGCATTTTGGCTTTATTCATCGGGTTCAACAGGTGAACCCAAAGGTGTAAGGCATGTCCACAGCGCACTGCGAGCTACAGCCGAAACCTACGGCGCGCAAGTCCTTCAGATAGCAAATGATGATGTGGTTTTTTCAGCTGCCAAGATATTCTTTGCATACGGACTTGGAAACACGATGACATTTCCAATGTCAGTCGGTGCTACCGCACTTTTGTACAACGGACGCCCCACACCGGACATTGTGCTGCGAATCATTGAGCAGGAACAACCGACCGTATTTTTCGGTGTTCCAACTTTATATGCAGCAACGATCGCTAAGTTGGACACTATGGATGTTCCATCGTCGAACTTACGAGTCTGTATTTCAGCGGGTGAAGCATTACCCGAGGAGATTGGTATTCGCTGGCGAGAAATCTGGAATGTCAATATTCTCGACGGAGTGGGGTCCACCGAAATGCTTCATATTTTTCTAAGTAACCGGTCTGATGATGTCCATTTTGGCACGTCAGGTACTGCTGTGCCGGGTTATGACCTGCGTTGCATCGACGAAGATGGAAACGAAATAGATGTCGGTGGAATTGGTGAATTACTGGTGCGAGGAGATTCGGCGGCTGACGGGTATTGGAATCAGCGCGAAAAGAGTCGATCGACGTTCGAGGGCGAGTGGACACGCACCGGAGACAAGTTCGAATATGCTGGCGAAGGACGCTACATTTATTGCGGTCGGACTGATGATATGTTTAAAGTTTCAGGTATCTGGGTGTCACCGTTCGAGGTTGAACAGGCACTGGTGGCTCACGAAGCTGTTCTCGAAGCCGCAGTTGTCGCTGTCAGAGATGAAGATGGGCTCGAAAAGCCAAAGGCATTTGTTGTACTGAATGTTGGCGTGGATGAATCGAACATACAAGATACCCTGAAGGAGTTCGTAAAGGATAGAATCGGACTATGGAAGTATCCACGCTGGATTGACATCGTGTCCGGACTTCCAAAAACAGCAACAGGGAAAATTCAGCGATTCAAGTTGCGGGAACATCAATGACTCGGATCGCCTGGGCCGATCGCGCCAGTGGTTTCGTTCAAGCTGACGGTTGTTCTCTCGAATATGCCTGCTACGGTCCGGAGCCTCAAAGCGCACCTACGATCATCATGTTGCACGAAGGTCTCGGCTGTGTGCGCTTGTGGCGAGAATTTCCGAAATTCGTATCAGAATCGACCGGGTTTGGCGTATTCGCATATTCTCGAGCTGGTTATGGTCAGTCCGATTCAGTTTCACTGCCGCGTTCGGTGGACTACATGACACGCGAGGCGCAGGATGTTCTTCCAGATGTTCTGAATTCGATCGGATTAATGCGCGGAATTCTTCTTGGACACTCAGATGGCGCGACAATCTCGGCAATTTATGCAGGATCGGTTTCCGATCTTCGAGTTCGAGGCCTCATTCTGATCGCTCCACACTTCTTCGCAGAAGAGGCCGGTTTACTGGAGATTGCACGGGTTGGAAGAAATTTCGAGATAAGCGATATGAAACTCAAAATGGCTAAGTACCATCGAAATCCTGAATCTGCTTTCCGCGGATGGAACGACGTGTGGCTGCATCCTGACTTTAAGAGATGGAATGTAAGTGATGTGATCGATCACCTGCGTATTCCAGTGCTCGCTATCCAGGGTGAAGACGATCAGTACGGGACATTGGCGCAAATTAGTGAAATTGAAGATAGGATCAATTCACCATTCGAAAAGTTGATCCTGCCGAAATGTGGGCACTCGCCCCACATCAATCAGCCGGAAATGACACTTGCAGCGATTACCGAATTTGCAATACGACTTGAGGAATTTGAAAAGGAGTCCGTGAACATTACCTGATAGCGTCTTGTTGTCGCAGATGATCAGCCAGAACTGCTGCACAGGATTGCTGATCTACCACTTTTAAACTTGACCAACCGCTCCTTTTTGGGGACAGTGATCCGTTGCCTGCAACTTTCGCAGATGATCAGGAAATGACAGCGACTGTATGAGACATGCACGGAAGTCGGCGATGCGAATGTCGTCGAATCGGGACAGGTCTTGCGCCAGTCAGGTATCTTCCAGAACTGACTGTATATATTGTCAACTACAGATTTGGCCACGATGGCCACGGTGTGAGTCAATTCAAATTTGAGATATTTTTACTACAGTGAAATCAAACCATCATTCAAAACCCATATTTCGGACTTGATCACATGAAAATTCCAAGTCGAAATCTGCTAATGATCCTGATGACCAAACTGTGTCATTCGATTGAGACGTTATAATGCCTTTTTCTAATCGCTTGTTCGCCGATCCGATCTGCTTTTCGAAATCGAAATTGAGACATTGGCAATCGAATTGTTTGCCAAAACCCGATGGTTTCAGAAGCATTGAATAATTCGAAATTAAGCATTGAATAATTCCGTAGACTTTCAGACTGACCCATCGAATTATCGACACTGGCGTGTTGATTACAACGGCGCGATTGCCAATGTCTATATGGATGTTGATGACAATGGTGGGCTTTTTGACGGATATGACCTGAAACTGAATTCCTACGATCTCGGTGTCGACATTGAACTTGCAGATATCGTTGAGCGTATGCGCTTCGAACATCCACAAATAAAGGTCGTGGTGCTTCAATCCGGCAAGGATCGGGTATTCTGCGCAGGTGCCAACATTCGTATGCTCGGCGGCGCATCACACAGCCATAAGGTGAATTTCTGTAAGTTCACAAATGAGACGCGGAATGCTTTGGAGTCTGCAGAAGCCGACAGCGGACAAAAATACATCGCAGCGATTAAAGGTGCTTGTGCAGGGGGTGGTTATGAACTGGCTCTTGCGTGTAACTACATCATGCTCACTGACGACAGAAATACTTCCGTGTCCCTTCCGGAAGTGCCGCTTCTTGCTGTGTTACCTGGAACCGGTGGCCTGACCCGATTAACGGACAAGCGCAAAGTGCGTCGCGATCTGGCTGATGTTTTTTGTTCAACAGAAGAAGGTGTCAAAGGCAAGCGTGCGGAACAGTGGCGACTTGTCGATGAGGTGATCACGAATTCCAGATTTGATCAGGCGGTACTGGAGCGCGCCGGTGAATTTGCCGCTGCGTCTGACAAGTCAGATGTGTCTGAAGGCATTGTGCTGACAAAACTGGATCGTACGTTCGAGAATGATGGAAATATAAGATACTCAACCGTCGATGTTGAAGTTGACCGCGCATCCAGAAAGGCAACCATCACAATTCGAGGTCCGGATTCGACGCCGACGAACATTGAATCGTTTATCGACGAAGGCGCAAACACCTATCTGCTCCGTCTTGCCCGAGAATTGGACGATGCAATTCTGCATCTTAGATTGAACGAACTTGAACTCGGACTTTTGATCTTCAAATCACAAGGTGATCACGAAAAGCTCGTTGCTCACGAAAACTTGTTATTGCAAAACGCTGACCACTGGCTGGTCAATGAGGTATTGCAGCTGTGGAAACGGGTATTGAAGCGAATTGATATCACGTCGCGTTCCATGATTGCCACAATCGAACACGGTTCGTGCTTCAGTGGGATTCTGGCGGAGATTCTCTTTGCCGTTGATCGCAGCTATATGATGAAAGATGAATTTGAGGACGACGACAGACGGATCGCCCATATTTCATTGACCGATGCAAATTTCGGTATGTTTCCGATGGCCAATGGCCTGTCGCGGTTGCAAACTCGTTTTCTGGGCGATCAGAATTTCCTTCAGGCAGCAACAGCCCTGAAGGCTGAAAGGCTTGAGGCAGATGACGCTGAGAAACTCGGATTGGTAACAATGGCTTTAGATGAATTAGACTGGGATGACGAACTGAGAATTTTCATGGAAGAGCGTGCTTCGTTCAGTCCAGACGCCATGACTGCAATGGAAGCGAATTTGAGGTTCGCAGGTCCCGAGACGATGGAAACACGAATTTTCGGGCGTTTGACCGCCTGGCAGAATTGGATATTCAACCGTCCCAATGCAGTCGGACACAAAGGTGCACTGCAACGCTATGGCAGTGGTATGCGCGGCAAGTTTGACATGGAACGTGTCTGAGTCGAGTCTGAACCAGTTCGATTCGGAAAAACTAGTGAGGTAGTCAGATGGAAGATCATGTAAAGGTCAATTACGACACTCGGATCCCGAATAACGTTGGGCTGAGTTCCGACAGGAAAGTTCTCCGGGCTCTGGAAAAATGGCATCCCGGTTTTATCGATTGGTGGAATCAACTGATTCCACCGCGATATCAGCAGTCTATGGTCTATCTACGAACCGCAGTTTCGGCAGACTCGAAGGGATGGGCGAAATTTGACTATGTGAAGATGCCAGACTATCGTTGGGGAGTACTGCTGGCGCCGCGTCAGGAAGACCGTACGATTCCCTGCGGCGAGCACTACGGCGCACCTGCATGGCAGGAAGTTCCCGGAGAGTATCGAAACATGCTCAAGCGTCTGATCGTCATTCAGGGTGATACCGAGCCTGCGTCTGTAGAGCAACAACATTTACTTGCCCTAAGCGCACCTTCGTTATATGACATGCGCAACCTTTTTCAGGTGAATGTCGAAGAAAGCCGTCATTTGTGGGCGATGGTATATTTGCTCTTCAAATATTTCGGCAGAGATGGTCGCGAAGAGGGCGAGGATCTCCTGCGTCGCTCATCCGGTTCTGAGGAAACACCAAGATTGCTTGGCGCATTCAATGAAAAAACGCCAGATTGGCTATCTTTTTTCATGTTCACTTTCTGCACTGATCGTGATGGGAAAATGCAGTTGGAGAGTCTGGCGCAATCTGGTTTTGATCCTCTCAGTCGAACCTGCCGATTCATGTTGACTGAAGAGGCGCATCACATGTTTGTCGGTGAAAACGGAGTCACGCGAACAATACAAGCGACCTTGGAGGCGATGAACAGAGTAAATATCGATGATCCGTATGACATTGACGAAATTCGCAGCCTTGGCGTCATCGATCTGCCGACAATTCAGAAGAAACTGAATCTGCACTTTTCGCTCAGCCTTGACTTGTTTGGCCAGGAACTGTCAACCAACGCCGCCAACGCATTCAATGCCGGAATCAAAGGACGCTACATGGAGTCCAAGCTTGAAGATGATCACAAGCTTGTGGACGATACGTATACCGTCAAAACAGTCAAGAATGGCAAAATTGTTGCTGAAGAGGTTCCCGCACTGACCGCGATCAATATGCGGTTAAGAGATGATTACATTCGCGATGCAGCGAGAGGAGTTAAACGATGGAACACCTTAATCCGCAGAAATGGAGTTCAGTTCGAGATAAAACTACCGAATGAAGCCTTCCATCGTCAGATTGGCGTTTTCAAAAGCGTTCATGCGGATGTGGACGGAGACTTGATCGGTAAGGAAGAGTGGGATAGGAATGTCAGCAAATGGTTGCCGACGAGTGGCGACAATGACTTCATTCAATCGTTGATGGAACCTTGCTACGAACCCGGTAGATTTGCCAGCTGGATTGCTCCACCTAGAGTGGGCATCAACAACATGCCAGGAGAATTCGATTACGTCAAATTACACATGGCGTAAGTGTTCAATTCGGTTGGGGGTGTCAATTTTCTGGCAACATCATCCACCCGGAATCGCCCCTGCGATCAGTCGGCCAGACTGATGACCGACTTGTTACCAAAAATCCTGAGACCAGCAACCTCTCTGCACGAAGGCGAATCGGTACTTCCAAGTGCTTTTGCGTGATGGGATTCGTCTTCGTTCAGCCAGTGCTCTTTTTGAATATCTCTTGAACGACCGCCTGCCCTATCAACTCAAGACCGGCGAAACTCTTGATACGCGGCTCTACAGTGGTGAATGTTTCCTGATCAAATTGATTTTGCCAAAGATCGCAGGTATCTGCCAATGCGATGATCATGATGTCTCTCGGATCGGGCAGCTCATCGCTCAGCAGAATTCTGGCGATTCGACGCAGCACATCGTGATCTGACTTGCCGGATTCATAGGTGATCGTATAGTCGCCAATAAATCGCAACAACCGATTCCGACGCCGTAAAAGAATGCCGCGCTCCACCAGACTTTCGGTCAGTCGGCTGACAATACCTTCAGCACCGCTCGCGAACACACGAACCCAATATCTTATTGGGCGTTTTTTCGGGTCAGCGAGAATCTGCTCCAACACAATGTCAAGCAACGGTTCGCCCATTGGTTCCGGACTGACTACAAACAATCCTTCCAAGTCGGTATCTATGCGATTGTTGATCGCGAGTTCCATCAGGAGTGCGCCACTGAGCGTATTACTGATTTTTTCGGGTGGTAATTTGTCTGTCAGTCTGCCGGTATCAAGATCCAGCATAAGAATGAATATTTCTTCACCGATTGTGATCATCCGAAAAATTACCGAACGCCTAAATTTCTACTTTCGCCAGCGGAAAATAAAAATTTGGCAGATTCTGAGACTTTTAAGTTGGTTGAATTGACTAATTTGATGTGGATTGATGGATATTTTACATTTCTCGGTCAGCAAATTAAGCAATTAACAGAAATGTTCACCCGGCGAATAAACTTCTTGCCTACGTTGAATCATGGCATTTTCCGATCAGCGGCAATTAGTCATGCCAGCGATTGTGGCACCAAGACTGTGCGAGATTCAGACCATCGTCCAAGAGCTCAGAAATTGAGGATTTGGAACGCAATCAGGTAACGAACCCGAACCGACTCGACGCAGGCAATTAGAAATACAAGCGAATTCGCTACCAAGCGAACACCTTGTCCATACCGACCATTTTTACACCCGTGAGTGCAGACGCCTCCAAAGACAAGGCGCGTAAGTCTTCCGATTCCAGATTGTGCACCGATGACTTGCCGCATGATTTTGCTAACATGGTAATTTCCATCGTAATAGCAGTCAGAAATCTCGCGACCCGCTCCGCGCTTGCCGCAATATCGACCCTCTTCTCCAATTCAGGGTCCTGGGTGGTGATACCAACCGGACATAACCCTGTGTGGCAGTGGTGACACGCACCTGGTGAAGTGCCCAGTTTCTTGTAATCCTGCTCATATCTCGGCGAATTGCAGCCAAGCGCAATCATCGCAGCATTACCAATCATTACCGCATCCGCTCCTAGTGCCAGGCATTTAGCCGCGTCAACACCAGAGCGAATCCCACCAGAAATCACCAGCGATACTTTGCCTGTCATTCCGCATTCATCCAATGCTTCTCGCGCAGGTTTGATCGCTGACAACGTCGGGATACCGGTATGATTCAGTAAAAGCTCCGGTGACGCGCCTGTTCCGCCCTCGGCGCCGTCAACCACGACAACGTCAGCACCAGCTTTTGCTGCGATCGCAACATCGTAGCGCGGTCGCGTTGCTCCGATCTTGACAAATATCGGAATACGGAAATCAGTCGCCAGACGCAATTCCTCAATCTTAACGGCCAGATCATCTGCGCCAAGGAAGTCTGGATGTCTTACAGTGGAGCGCTGATCCACACCTTCGGGCAACTTTCGCATCATGGATACACGCGGTGACACCTTCATTCCAAGTAGCAATCCACCAGTGCCCGGTTTGGCACCTTGGCCCATAACCAACTCGAATCCGTCTGCTTGTCTCAGATGATTAATATCCACGCCATAACGTGAGGGCGTCATCTGATAAACCAAGCACTGACTGGCCTGCCGCTCTTCGTCCAGCATGCCGCCTTCGCCTGTGCAGGTCATCGTACCCACCTTGGAAGCGCCATAGCCGAGCGCTGTCTTGGCGCTGGCGGACAACGCGCCGAAAGACATGGACGCGATGTATACGGGAATTTTCAGTTCGATCGGTTTTTCTACACGGCCTGTTCCGCCACCTAATATTGTTGTTGTATTGCAACTTTCCCGATAACCCTCAAGTGGCAATCGGGTCATTGTGGCGGGTACAAATGTAAGATCATCAAATGTTGGGAGACGTTTGTTGAACGTGTTGTATCCGCGTACCTGATATCTTCCCAGTTGGGCAAGTGCCTGCACCTCTGCTATGGCATCCGGAGTCCAACGAGTTGACCCACCTTCGTCATAGGATGACGGTACACCAGCTGGCCTATTCGGAATCGCATTATCGTTGAATGCAATATCCTCTTCGGATGGAGGCTCAAATGGGAATTGATAAGATTTGTTCAGATCATGAGCCACGCGCTTGCCTCCCGACTTTCAAAATACCAAAGGCGTTCGCCTGAGACGATTTTCTGCCATTCGCGACTGGAATCCTCCAGCCCATATTGACTCAGCTGAGATTCAACCGAATCGACTTCTTCTGGTTGCGGTTCAACGATTTTTGTATCGACACCCAGAGATTCAATTGCGCCAACAACCCAAACTTCGCCAGCCCATAGTGCATCCGCGCAGGAGACGCCAGCCCCACCCAAAGCGATGATACGTCCCGCATGCGACATGAAGCCGGACTGATAACCCAGCTTTCCTTCTACGATGATGGTGCCGCCTTTCATTGCCACTCCGCATCTCGGTCCACTATCGCCTTTGATGTGTATGGTGCCACCCAACATAGAAGCGCCGGTAGCCATGCCCGCATAGCCATTAATAGTAATGTGTCCGTCAGACATCCCCTCACCGGTACCCCAGCCCGCATTTCGTTCGATTTCTAAAATTGCTCCATTATTCAATCCACCGCAATAGTAACCGACACTTCCTTCAAACCGAACTTTCGCACTGGCTGGCAGCCCAACACCCAGATTATGTCGAGACAGAGTCTCTCGAACGTAAACGCTCTGACCGCTGAGTACCGCAGCCTTGATCTCCTCGTTGACTTCGCGGATGCTTCTTCGACCCACAATAATTTCGACTTCTTTCATGCTGCTTTGAGATGCTGTGTATTCACTGGCCAGATTCTTACCATCGACGGACCATCGTAATTAATCACATCCAACGCGTCCGGTAGCACGCATCTAACGGCCTGCTCTTCTGTGGCTGCTGTCAGTTCATTGTTTTCCTCAACAGTAACAAGCGGCTTCATTGCAAAACGATCTTTTGCGAAACCGATTCCATTCAGGTCGCTGATCATATAGGTGAAAACCCCGTCGATTTCAACAATGGACTTTTGCAATGCCTGCTTCTGATTCAATCCGCGTTTCATCTGGTCTGAGATCCACACGGCGATGAGTTCACTGTCGTTTTCTGTCAGGAACCGATAGCCAACAGACTCCAGGCGATCACGCCAGGTGTAGTAATTTGTGATCTGTCCGTTATGAACTATGGCTACGTCTGGAAAAGGGCGCGCCCAGAATGGATGACTCGCATCAGGCAGTACATCAGACTCCGTAGCGAGTCGTGCGTGTCCGAGCCCATGTGTACCGCGAATTGTCCGTAACTGATGCTTGTCTGCAACCGCCAACGCGTCACCTGTATCTTTGATGATCTCGAGTGATTTACCGACAGACTGTACTGCAATCCTATCTGCGATCTGATCCGCATCCATAATCCATTTGTCGAGATGGCGCGGTTCCCTGATGAGCATTCTCACCGAATAGTGCGCTTCTTCGGTTTCGTATATCAGAGGTTCTTCAAGCAAGTCTGAGTCATGTTCTTTTAGTGTGAGGCGAAATTCATCAAGGTCGACGTTAAGATTCTTTCGATTGAACCCCATGAGTCTAACCTTGTATCCGACACTGCATGGGTCGGAGTAGATCGCGAACCCGGTGGAATCAGCCCCTCTGTGAGATTGGGCACCCATCAGCTCTACGAGATCTGCCCCGACCTGCCCATACTCGCGCAGTATTCTTCCCGCTATACCGCACATAATTCCTGTCCTGTCCCAATTGAGAAATTTTTCATCATTAATTTACGTCTATAGATTCTGACTGTTCGACTGTTTCGCGATTCGATTTTTCAAGCGCACCCCGTTGAAGCTCAAGACCATCCTGGATATGTTTTCTCATCTGCTGTATGGCAAGTTGTTCATCTTGACTTCTCAGTACATCGCAAAGCTCAAGATGACCTTCGAGTGATTTTTCCATATCTTTAGGACTGAATTCCGCAAATAGAAAATATGATCTGCTACGATTCCATATGCCGTCAAACATTTCTACCAGAACGGCGTTGCCTGTAGCGAGTACGAATTCTCGGTGAATTGCAAGGTTGGCTTTGAAGTAATCCGAAAGCGACTGCTGAACATTGTCCTCAATTTTCTTGATAACTGACTTCAGACGGTCGATATCATCGGCATTCGCATTCTGGCTTAGCCAGCCGAGTGCATAACATTCAACAGCCTCGCGTGCCTGATACAGTTGCCGTACTTCGTCGTCGGTGTATTCGCGCAATTTAAATCCGCTTCGCCCCAAACGCATAAGTACGCCCTCACCTTCCAACCTGAGCAAAGCGTCGCGGACCGGAGTACGACTGACTTCCATCCGGTCCGCAAGGTCTTCCTGAATGATTCGTTGATGAGGATCAATTGTGCGATTCAGCACCGCTTGCAGAATCTGATCGTACACTTCATCCGACAATCGAGACAAATGTTTGATTTTGCTGAATGTCTCCATGATTAGAAACTTATTTCGTTCTTCGCATACATCGTGATATTCCTAGGTTGATCGGGCACGATTGCCAAAATATGATTCCTGGATAGCCTTGTCTGCGCGCAGTTCATCCGCGGTGCCACTACCGATGATTCTGCCGGCTTCAAGCAGATAGATGTATTGAGCAAGACCAAGCGTAAAATTGGCATTCTGCTCGGCGATCAGAATTGTCAGGCCATGTTGGGAATTAAGCCGCGTCAGCGCTGTTGCAATATCTACACAGACTTTGGGTGAAAGCCCGATCGTGGGTTCGTCCACCAACAAAAGTCGGGGACTGTTCATCAGCGCCCGTCCGAGGGACACCATCTGACGTTCGCCACCACTTTGGGTACCAACTTCCTGGTTCTGTCTTTTTTTCAGTATTGGAAATAGATCGAATACCAAATCAAGGTTTGACTCTATAGCGGCGCGACTGGTGTAGGCACCGACCAGAAGGTTTTCCCTGACGTTCATCTGTGTGAAAAGATTACCTCGTTCGGGAGCGTAGCCGATGCCCAAACGCACAATCTTCGAGGTGGGTAGCTGACGCAGGTTTTTATCCTCGAAAGTGATACTTCCAGTTGCGTCGTTCAGCCCTAGCACTGCATCCAGCAATGTGGATTTGCCGGCGCCGACAGGTCCAATGATAGCGGCGATATCGCCCGCCTCAACATCGATAGATGCCCTGTTCAAAGACATCGCCTTGCTGTAGAACACTGACAGATTTTGAATTTGCAACATCATCGCTTTGTCTGAATTCGCTATTCCTGTTCCCAGCCGGTGCCTAGATATGCATTTTGCACATCCGTGTCTGCAACGACTTCCCGAAAAGTGCCCTCCGTCATCACCTCACCAAAATTGATCACCACGACGCGGTCCACGAGTGGCTCCAGTGCCTTGAGATCGTGACTGACGATCATATACGTCGTACTATGCGTCGCTCTTCTGTTAGTCAGTAATTCCGAAATCTGGTCGATTTCCTTGACGGTAAGTCCGGCGAAGACCTCATCCAGCAGCAGGATACTTGGTTCAGTGGCAAGGGTGCGTACCAGTTCCAGTCGGCGCAAGTCACCCATGGCCAGCTCGTATGGATACTGTTGCGCACGTTCACCGCCAAGTCCGACGCTTTCAGCGATTTTTAGTTCCTTTTCATCATCAGCACCGTGGAGCAGCATATCAAACAAACCATCGGGCATCATACCAACTCGAATGTGCTCCTGAATTGTCAGATCGTGAAATGGACGTGGCACCTGATAGGTTCTTGCCAACCCAGCGAGAACACGCTTGTGGATGGACAAGCGATCGATACAGTTTCCGTTGAGAAATACACTACCCTGGTCGGGCGTGATTTCTTTGGTCAGCAAATTTAACAATGTAGTCTTTCCAGCTCCGTTGGGACCGATAATTCCCAAGGACTCTCCCGGGTTTACGTGTAGGGAAACATTCTTGGTTGCCATTAGTCCGCCGAAAGACTTTGTTAACCCCCGCGCTTCAAGCATCGGTTGCGGGCGATTCTCGCTGGTGGCCGATAATGTGTCGAAACCCTTGTTTTCAGTGAAATAACTCATGTCGATTTTCTTCGCATGAAACCCTCGACAAACCAATTCACTGTGATCTGGATCAGTCGATGTATTCCTCTAGGCTGAAGTACGTAGAGAACCAGTGTTGCGACGCCGTAGATCAGATAACGCTCTGAACCTGGAATGTAAGGTCTTAGAAATTCGAGAAGCAACGTAAGGAAGAATGCACCCATGATGGGGCCGGTAATTGTGCCCGCACCACCTAGCAGGCAAGCAACCAGAATGGTGAAAAGAAAACTGACATCAAACAATCCGCGGGGTGCAATCGATCCCAGATAGTGTATGTACATCGCACCACCGAGTCCGGCAATCATTGCGCTCAGCGTGAACGCGAACAGTTTGAGTTTGGTTGTGTTCAGACCACAGGCGCGGACTGCCTCCTCGTTCATTCCGATCGAACCCAGCGCTGTACCGAGTCGGGTTCTGATCAGCAACCACATGGCGAGCCCAAGTGTGAACATCACTCCGAATGAGAGATAGTAGTTGCTCACTGCACCAGTAACAATACTCGGAAGTCCCGTCAATCCACGCGTACCTCCGGTGATGTCTGGTGCGACCACCTGCACGAGTCCATACATCAGTTCCATGAAAGCCAGAGTCACAAGCGCAAAGTAGGTTCCGCGTATCCTGAGCGCTGGCAGGAAAAACAAAGTACCTGCAATCATTGTTACAAGCACCGCTGCAGGAATCGTGATGTAAAGCGGCATGTCAAGATGATGGGTCAAAAGGGCGGTTGTATATCCGCCAATACCAATCAGAAACGGATGTCCGAAGCTGATGTATCCCGTCCTCCCGGACAGGACATCCCAGCTGATAGCGAAGATAGCGATGTAGTTTGCAAAAACAAAGATCCGCACTGTCGCAGAACTCGCGAATAACGGTAGCGCCAGCATCGCGATACCAAAAATCATCCATCCGAGGAAACCCTTGTTCGTACCCTTCGCGAACACAACTATAGCTCCGCTTTGCCGAACAATCCCTTCGGTGCGATGATCAGCACCAGTATGATCAATAGCATTGTTGCAACGCCTCTGAGTTCCGCGGCGATTAATGTCGTCGTGATCGTTTCCAGCATTCCGATGACGTGCGCAGCGACCAGCCCACCGAGTATGCTGCCTATCCCACCCACGATCACAACCGCGACTGCAATGATGAGTGGTGCCACCCACATGGCCGGTGCAAGTTGGGTATAGGTTGCGAGGAAAATTCCAGCCATCGCTCCCAGACCACCTGACAATCCCCAGATTATCAGGTTGATTCGGTCTGGATCGATTCCAGATATTACGGCTCCTTTTGGATCCATCGACACGGCGCGGATGGCGCGTCCGATGTGTGTCTTACCGATAAACAGGAACAACGCCGCCAACACCACCCAGCTTGTCACAGCTGCAACTACAAGGTTGTAGGTGACAATCACATCACCGACTCGAAGAACACCAGGAATCAGCGGCCACATGGATTTGGGAGACGGAGAGAATACAACGATGATCGCCGCTTGAGTGACGATGGCGAAAATCAGCGTGGAAATTTCAATTGCGATTGCGTCTCCTTTGAGTTTCCTGATCAGGATTACGTAAACAATCAACCCGAGCAGGACACCCGCAGCGGTCGCGATCACGAAACTTGGCACCTTACCAAGACCTAGGATCTGAGCACTCTGATAATAGATATAACCACCGAACATTATAAATGCGCCATAACCAAGGTTCAGTACACGACCGACACTGAAAATCATGGTAAACCCGATTGCGATCAGCGCGTAAAGACCGCTGAGCAATAATCCCGGTAACAATATCTGTATTAACACAACGCTAGCCGATACATCAAACTATCCGAAAATCAACGACCCGTCCCCGGCGAATTCCACCGGAAACGGGTCGAACTTCTCGGTTATTTCACCCAAGATGGCTCCTGGAATTTACCAGTTGCGAACTTGGGTGGATATATCACGGCAGAAGAACCATCCTCATACCACTGCACCACGACCATTGCGGGAGAACCATCATCAAACGGTGGTGTGATATCGAACTTTACATTGTGCGTATATTCGCGCTGTGTTCGAGGTTCAATCTCACCGCGTTTCCAGAATGCATAGCGAAACCATAATTCGCCATCCTTGTAAAGTTTGAGGTCTTCATTCTCCATTTCACGGATCCAGTCATCCAACGGTGCGAAACCACCGGCTCGTTCAGCAGCAGCGAATGCTGTATAGATGCCATAGTAGGCGTTGAATCCATTGAAGTGTGGGTAAATCGGACGCTCGGACCCATATCTTGCCTTGTAGTTCGTGATAAACTCGGCGGATCGATCATCCAATGCCATACCGACCGAAGGTACCGGGCTCAGTGTTGATGTTCCTGCTCCCAATCCACCAGTGTCATTCCAGAAATCCTGTCCGAACGCGGCGACGTTGACGCCAGTCATCGGAATCGGTACCTGCAGTTTCACATATTGGGATGCCGGAACCTGACTTCTAACAGAAGATACCAGATAGATGAAATCTGCACCTGAGCTGACTGCTTTGTTGAATAGAGGAGCGAAATCGACCGTATTGGCATCGTAGATGATCTTTTCACTGATCTTGATTCCGGCCTCAGGTGCAAGCAAGCCTTCCACCAAGCCAGCGATGGACACACCAAATGCCGTGTCCTCGTACATCAGTACAGTGCTGGTGTATCCCATTTCCTTTGCCAGTACGTCCTTACCGAAGTCGATGTAAAGTGTTGCCAGTGCCTCATCGCAAGCGATATTCATAAAGTACATTTTGTACTTGTCGTATTCGTTGACCACGAGATCGATTATTCCGACATACGATGTCCAAGTATCCAGTGTCGGTGTCTTGTATTCCGCCATTCGCGGCAGCCATCCGAGAGAGACATCATCGATACTGCCAGAAATGATGAAATCGACATTTTCGGATTCGACGAGATACTCGTACGCTTTGATGCCTTCGGCAACATCTTCACGGGTATCCGCTTTGACAAACTTGATCATTCGTCCGTCAAGCACACCCCCGGCAGCATTGAGTTCGTCGATCGCAATCTCAGCACCTCTGATTGTGCTAAGACCGGTATCGGATGCAAACGATCCAATGTATCCAACCACTATCGGGTCTTTGTCTTGAGCGATAGAAGATCCACTCATTCCAGATCCCAACAACATTGCAGCAACCGCTAGCAATAATTTGGATGATTTAGATATTTTCATTGCTTTGTACTCCTAATTTGCAGAAAAAATTGAACAGGGTATACCCTGTAGAAATAGACCGTGCAGAACGGTCGCTTTTGCTCAGCGAAAATTCGCTCCACGTCCCAGTTAAATTCGAGCATTGAAAAAAAATTCTCGCATTCGCGTTAACCTGAGTTGAGACAGCACCTGCATCAACCTTGATTTCGGCGAGCGGGAGCAACGCCGTGAATATTGCCTATCGGTAATCAACTTCACCATTTTCGTCATGAATCAGTGCATCAAATTCGATTTCAATCATCATACCGGGCATCGTCAATCCGGCTTCGACACCGGAAGTAACCGGATCAATGCCCTTGAATACCTCACCGTGTGCGCGCACGAAATCACCCGCTTTGGAAATGTCTGACAAAAAAGCGCGCGTTCGCACCACATGGCGCATTTGCGCTCCAAGCTGTCGCAATGTGTTTTCAGTTCGTTCGAATATATATTTCGACTGTCTGTATGCGTCGTAAGGCGCATGCAGGCGGCCACTCGGTTCAATTGCTGTGGTGCCGGCAACGAAAACGAAAGGACCGACGCGCTTGGCACGGCTGTATGCGCCGATTTCCTCAAACCGTCCGCCTGTTGAAACTTTCGCCACCGTCATGAATCTCTCTCCAGTCTCGCACGCACCGCATTGGCGGCCTCCTGAAGCGCAATCAGCTCATCTGCGCTCAATGACATCTCTACAACATCCAGAACACCAGTTCGTCCGAGTATGCAAGGTACACCGAGCACGGTATCCTCAATTTGGTATTCGCCCTTGAGCAATATCGATACCGGAACCGAACCGGCTACGGCGCCTCGAATGTGATTGATCACCTCAACGGTTGCGTGGGCTGGTGCAATTGTCGCGGAACCTTTCTTTCGCAGAGCAACCACGGCACCTCCTGCTGATACCGTCTGGTTGCGACACAGCTGAATTTGCTCGTGACTCAGAAAATCGGTCAGTGGTCGTTCTCGTATAGTGGCTTTGGATACGATGGGAACCATTTCGTCCCCGTGACTCCCTAGTGTAATAGCTTCGACGTCTGCCGCGTCCACACCTGCTGCCTGTGCCAGTGCATTGCGAAATCGAGAACTGTCGAGCGAGCCGGCCATTCCGAGTACTCGTTCACGCGGGAATCCGGTCGCTTGCAGCATCAGGTGCGTCATCTCATCCAGCGGATTACTGACCACAATGACGATTGATTGTGGGGCCAAATCAGCGATTGCGGTACCGATTGTTCGAATTATTCGCGAGTTGACATCAATCAAATCGGACCTGCTCATTCCTGGTGTCCGCGGTTGACCGGCAGTAACCACGATCAGTTCGGAATTTGCCAGAAGATTCATGACTTCACTACCGGAAACGCTCGTCGAAGAACGAGTTGACCCCCGCGCATGTTCAAGGTCGAGCGCGGTCGATTCGGCCAGACCCGGTAAGACATCAACCAGCACAATGTGACTGGCCAATCCCTGATTCACACAAAGGTGGGCGATATTTGCGCCGACTCCGCCAACACCTACAATCGCCAATCTGTCCAGTTTTCGTGAATTGGTGTTTATCTGGCGTCGAGGAGGCTCCCATGCCGGGTTGCGCCGATATAGAATCCTGCGCATGGCTGTGGTGCCGTCAAGACGGTGGTAAGTGGGTAATTCAACCGGATGATCAAGTAACTGAACATTGAGTCGTTCGGCGGTTTCCCTCGCTTGTGCTGTAATGATGTCGCCGGAACGAATCTCAATAAACTGCCGCCCGCGGCGGTGTGCGTCAACAACCTGTTCGTTTGCGATGACGGTAGATTGAGTCACGGTTCACCTCTTCCTTCAACCGATTCAATCCCTTCACAAGCCGAATTGATTGCGATTTTCACAGACTCCTCGGTACCCGATATGAACAGTCTGCCGTATCGTCCCACTGCTCGTACCTGCACCATGTCGATGACCGACGCTTTCTCCGCTTCATTAGCGGCGATGGAAATATAAGCTGCAGGTGAGCATTCGACGATACCAAGTGTTTGTCCGGGAACTACCAAAGATCCAGCCGACCATTTGTTGAGCAGCTGCGCCTGATAGGGTTCGACAGATGTGATTATCTGGGTTGATTCAATTCTTGGTTTGATGCGGTCATGCAAGCTTTGTCCGATTTCGGCGAGAATTGCATTCAGGGCGGCACTGATATGTGAATTGGATGGTGACCGAAGGATAAAGAATCCGTATTCACGTTCCACGATCTGACTGGTTGCTTCAACCGGACTCGCTTTGAGCGCGATATCAATCAGGCTGAACACTTCATTGCCGGGGGCGAATTCGCCGATCAGTACCGTATCGCCGGAGAGCGGAATCGATCCTTGCACTGTTGCACCGTTGTAAGCAGCGAATTTGGGTTGCAAGCGATCGATTTGCATCAACGCACGAATTTTCAGATCTTTTGCCAAACCTTATTCTCCATACATTTCATCGATTTCGCGCCAGGGGCGTGATTGATAGGCGACACGCTTGATGTTGATCAAGTGCAACGCTGTGACGTTGTCGGAAACAATTGAACCGGACGCGGTTCCCGTTCCCAACATAAAACTCGGTTCCAAAGCTGTGGAAAATCCCATAGCGCCGTGGAGTGCGGGTGAGTTCACAATGACCCGGTTGACCGGTACCGTCTGGCTGAATCTAGCGACGACATCCGGGTTATCACAGTGAACAACGCCCGTGTGCCCCCAACCACCGAACCTGGCGATGTCAGTAGCAATCTGCATACCCTGATCCTCGGATCGGGCTTCGTACCAGGCAAGAGCGGGGTTCAGCTTCTCAGCGGATAGCGGCGCCTGCCAGCCGACTTCGGTCTGCTCGCCGACCAGCACGCGGGTTCGTGGCGGCAATTCGATATCGGCCAGTGATGCGAGTGTTGCTGGAGATTGTCCAACCCGATCAGGATCGATCATATTGCCACGTGGAAAAATCGCCTTGGCGAGACGTTCGGTTTCCTGATTGCTGCAGAAGTAGGCACCTTTGAGTTTCATTTCGGCTTTCAGTTCGCGACTGATTGAGCGGTCGACCACAATCGCCTGTTCGGATACACAGGCTGTACCATAGTCAAAGCATTTCGACGATATGACTTGCTCGGCTACCTCCGCGAGATCGTCTCGTTTGGAGGCATGCACGTAACAGGGTACGTTACCCGCGCCGACTGCAAGTGTCGGTTTGCCGGACGAATATGCCGCCTTGACCATCGCAGACCCACCTGTAGCCAGTACGACGGATGTCCGTCGATGTCGCATAAGTTCATCGGTTCCATTCAGTGTCACTGTATCAAGGCATTGGACTAGGTTCTTCGGTGCACCTGCGCGCTCTGCAGCTTGTGTTAAAATTTGCGCCGTCAACGCACCAGACTTGACACCGCGTGGATGTGGTGCGCAGACAATTGCATTGCCGGCCTTGACTGCTGACAGAGTTTTGTAAATTACCGTTGAAGTTGGATTGGTGACCGGAATCAGTGCCGCTACGACTCCCATCGGCTCACCGAAAGCAGCTATTTTTGCGACATCGTCGCGCCACAGCAAGTTCAGTGTCTTGATGTCCCGGAGCCATTCTGCAATTGACAGCGAATTGAAGAGATTTTTTATGCGCTTATCCGGTACGTTTCCATAACCGGTCTCCTCGACCGCTAATTCAGCAAGTCGAAATGCTTCGGGTTCAATTGCCAAGGCCATCTGTTCGACAATGTTGTCGATATCCGAGGGGTTGTACACGCGGAATTTCAAGAAAGCCTCCCATGCCGCGTCAGCACATCTGCGGGCATTTGCGATTGACAGGAGGTCTGTGTCCATTATCTTTCTCCGCGTGCCACCGATTCCAGATGTCGGCGTGTAATATCCGCGCAACCCACATCAATACCCATGTTTTCGAGTTTCCTTCCCGCAGTTTCCAATTTTCTATTTAAACTGGCCCCGGCGAGAGTGATAATTGAATCGGTTGCCGGGGTAATGACATTGGCCAGTTTCGCCGCTGACTGAAGTGGTACGAGCGATCCGACAACAGCGCAATGCAACAGATCTACAGCTTGGTCCTGGCTCGGAATTTTTCGGCTTCCACTACCGGAAATCGTTCCCGAGTATTGTTCCATCCACTCATTGTTGTCCGGGAAATCGCGCACGCCATACGGCCTGGCAGAATCGCGGCGCTCCTGCAGTAGTGTCTCCAGCAATGCAAGACAGCGCTCAGTTTCAATCAGCGAACGCAAAGTACGACGCTCCTCAAGCGCAACCGCCCCTTCGGGTAAAGTTTCACCGGACTGATGGATCAATGAGCCACCCAATAAGAGCGAGACACTTTCAACCGCCCCACCCGCGTCAGAAAATCCGCTGTGGATGACTGATGGCGCCACGGTGATTTCGTCATAGATGGAACTCAGTGTCTGAATGCAATCTGTACGCCCGGACGGGAGAACCGCGGCAGTCGTACTGTTGCAGGATGACAGATGAAGCGTGCTGGCATTGATTTCAGTCCAAAACGGCAGGTGTTGCAATTCCACGATTGTATAGTCG
The DNA here is from genome assembly GCA_951813075.1 of Arenicellales bacterium. Lineage (GTDB taxonomy): Bacteria > Pseudomonadota > Gammaproteobacteria > Arenicellales > JAJDZL01 > JAJDZL01. The sequence continues at coordinate 2,227,961 of OX638343.1, forward strand.
GCTCGACAACCCCCGACATGCAACAACCAATCTGTTTCCAAAGCGGCAAAGGTTCTCGCTGGTGCAACGACAAGTATCTGCCCATCGCGAAGATGATCAGCAAGTACCATCGCATAAGTACGTTGTTTGTGAACCGGTCCGGTAAGAAAAATCATGTCAGCCGAGGCGACCGCAGTATCCAATTGTGCGGTTGTCTGAATGGATGAAGATTGATCGCGATCGATCTGATAGGTACCCGTCGGGCCGTCGCCGCGCAAGGTGATACCACCAGTCGAGCGAATTGCGTCCATGTCCGCGCCATAGGCGCTGAAGAGCGTGACCGACAGTCCTTCGGCCAGCAGCAGTGCTGCCAGCAGCTTGCCGTCGGCACCACCTCCCAGCACTGTTACTGCAGTTACGGATGCAGGCTGTGAGGTCGGTTTTCCTGCGCTGCTGCCTTGTTCGACAGCCCGCGTGAACCGTTCAAAGTCAGAAACCATAATCAGATATCAGACAAATGTCACCGCGATACGATCTGAGAAAAGGCTGATGGTCTTGGAAATGCGCAGTCGCGCGATCGTCAAGACCGCCGATTTACGAATCGTCAACCGCTCAGATTATCTAGAACTGACTCAACTTCGTCATGCGGGCGCGGGATCAGGTGCACGGACACCACTTCACCGACCTTGTTAGCTGCACTGGCACCAGCATCTGTTGCTGCCTTTACGGCACCCACTTCACCGCGGACCATGACGGATACCAGTCCGCCACCGACTTTGGTCTGACCGACGATACTGACGTTTGCTGCCTTGACCATCGCATCAGCAGCCTCAATTGAGGCGACAATTCCTCGGGTTTCAATCATGCCGAGCGCTGTTTGACCAACTTCTGCACTTTTTGCCATTTAGGGCCTCCTTGTAATGAAAGTATGCATATTCAATATTATTGATGATTATTTTTGCGTGAGAGTAATCTCATCAATGATCGCGACAACCGTCGCGTCCGTCGCTATATTGGATATCCCGGCTGGAATCCTTGCGGCAGACCCGCTCACCACCAGAACGAGTTCACCGACGCCTGCGCCGATGTTGTCGACCGCCACGACGGACGATTCAAGCAGATTGCCTGCCCCATCCTGAATATCGACGACCAGCAGTGTAAGGCCTGCCAGTTTTTTATCTTTGACGCTTGCTATAATGGTTCCGACTACTCGCGCAATCCGCATCAGAAATTCTCCAGATATCGCTCAATTTCGGTCGGTGTGACCTGTGCGGCAAGAAAATCGACTTCGCGCTGTGCCTGTTGAAGCAAAATAGTCAACCGGTCTTCTCCGATGACATTCCGGAGCCATTCGGATTCCTGTGCCTGCTGGATTCCTGTTGCGATGTCCAGTGGGATTGGGTCGGCGTCGGTCAATTCGTATGCGTTGCCAGCACACATTTCAGTGGGTTGCAGGTTGTTTTCGATTCCGTCCAGCCCGGCCGCAATTTCAGTAGCGAATAGATAGTACGGATTGCAGTCGGCGGAACCATCGCGCTTTTCGATTCGCACTGCGTGGTCTGCACCTTCGATCACTCTGAGTGCGACTGTTCGGTTGTCCATGCCCCAGGTTGCGTTGGTCGGGCAGAAAGTATAAGGCTGGCGACGGCGGTACGCATTTGGAGTTGTAGCACTTGCAATTGCGGATTCGGCCATGCGAGTCTGCATTCCGGCAAGATAGGATTTCCCGAAATTTGACAGTTTTCCGTTGCCGTCGGAGAATTGGTTGGTGCGATCTTTCCATACGGAGTGGTGAGTATGAAATCCGTTACCGGATTCATCAGAAAAGGGCTTGGACATGAAGGTCGCATGATAGCCGTGTATACGAGCGATATCGCGCACGATCTCACGAAACATGACGACTCGGTCTGCGACCAACAGTGCATTGTCGTAGCGCATGTTGATTTCAATTTGTCCAGCGGCGTATTCAGGGTTAGACTGTTCAATCGGTATGCCCACATCGTTGAGTTGGCGACGAATTGGTCCGATGACATGCTCAAGTTCGGCTGCCCGAGTTAAACTATAGACCTGAATGCCGGTATCCTTGGGTTTCATGGTTTCCGGATCCAGCAGGTAGAATTCCAATTCAGCACCGATCAGAACCGCCAGATTCATTGATTCCGCGCGCTTGATTTGATCGATGAGCGCACCACGCGGATCAATTGGTACCGGTTTGTGATCCATACCCTCCAAATAGCCCAAACAAATTGCAAGTCCGGGTTCCCAAGGTGTCGAAACCGGTTGCGAAAGTGGAAACATGTGCATGTCGGGATATCCGTTGTCAAAATTCACGTAGGGTGTATCCCAGACATCGCTGGTCATGTCCAGTGCCAGCAGGGCGATAGAGAGTGCATTTCCATTCTTGCAGACATTCGGCCAGTTGCTGGCGGGAATTCGCTTGCCGCGCATGATGCCGTTGAGATCGCCGGCTCCCATAGCAACTGTGTGTGTGCCTTCCGGTAGTGTTTCAACATTCTTATCTGTCATACCGTTCTTCTTACCGATTGAATACTGGTCGTTGACGCAAATTGTGAATACTGTATACAGTATACGCTATACTAAGTCAAGTTTGGCTAGTGCGAATTGAGTCCGTTCGTAATCTAAAATAGTTTGAATGATCACGTAAAAATTTTGAGTTTATTCAATGGGATGATTGTTGAGTCAAAAAGCAGTAATTTTCTGACTTGACGTAAAAGTTAGAAGTGATTGATTGAGGTACGCTGATCCATCGGGTTTTGAAAGGATGAAAGGTAGTGAGATTGTAGTAGTCGGCGCGGGTATTGCCGGTGTGATGAGTGCTTTGAGCCTGCAGCAAAAGGGGTATCGTGTTGCACTGATCGATCGATGGGAGCCCGGACATCCCCGAGCTTCATCGACTGACTACAATCGACTGTTTCGCAATATTCACGGGGCGGATCGCATGTACACACTGTGGGCGAGACAGTCCAGATTGCGTTGGATGGAACTGCAGGCAGAACTGAATTGTGTGCTCTATGTCGAATGCGGCGCGTTGGTGATCGCAACGCAACGTCATTCGGATTGGGAAGATGCGACATTCGCCACATTTGATGACTTGGGTGTACCCTATTTCAAATATGACGTTGATGAGTTATCAGTTCGATTTCCGCAATTCAAATTTGACAATGTCGCTTACGGGCTTTACGAGCCGGAAGCGGGTGCCTTGATGGCGCATCGAGCGATTATCGAGTCGACAAAAAAGTTTGTTCGAGAGGGAGGTAGTGTTCATCGCCATCACGTTCGGACTGACGAACACGAAAGATTGCACCTTGATGGGAAACCCTTGGAAGCTGATCTAGTCGTTGTCAGCGCAGGTCCTTGGCTTGGAAGCATGTACCCGAGAACAATAGCGCCGATTCTGGATATCGTTCGACAGAATATTATCTATACATCGACACCTAATGCAGACACTACATACGACGGCACCGGCATGCCATGCTGGATCGATCATGGCCATTCAGCTTATGGCGCACCATCAATTGAGGGTAGCGGTGTCAAGGCGGCAATTGCTTGGACTGAGGCTATCATCGATCTGGACAATGATGAACGAATTGTCGATCAGGCTACATTCACGCGAACCCGACAATATCTTCGAAATCGCCTACCAGGGTTGGCCAGAGAAAGAGCTGTCGACCAAAAAGCATGTCAAATTGCCATGACACCGGACACACATTTCATTATTGACCACCATCCACAACATGAAAATGTTGTGATAGTGGGCGGATGTTCGGGACATTTATTCAAGCACGGTCCGGTACTGGGTGATTTTGTAGCAGGTGTGGGTCTGCGGGAATTTGGAACCGCCGAGCGATTCAAGATAAATTCGAGATTGCGACTGTCGTCGGAGGATTCACCATCGGGACGATAGTGGAACAGATAAGAGTGCGATAAAGTCGCACCTGTTTGAAGGGCAACTTCGCATGGAAGGCTTGATTCAAATTTGCATAAAATTGATGCACATATAAATTTACAGACGGTAATTTCATGTTGAGTTGTGAATTCGAAGTGATTGGGGTGATGGAAAATTATAAAAATCAGGAGGTTGATCGAAGATGAATCAGTTGAATGACAATCGGGGTTTAGCGATGACAATCGCAAATCAAACAGCATTGGATCTTTTTGAATCCGCGCTTTCTCAGATGCTTTCCTATACAGGTGATCCGGTCGACACGATAGAGAAGGCCATTGCCGAAGATCCAGAGTTTGTTCTGGGCCACTGTTTGCGCGCACATGCCGGGGGTGTAATGGCGGACGCGGCGTTTTGTGATCACGTGCGGGAATCTGTAATCAACGCTGAGGCACTAGCGGGCAAAGCCAATGATCGCGAGCAAAAGCATATTGCAGCAGCTCGTAATTGGCTTGAAGGGAATTTTAATCAGGCGACCGACATCCTGGAATCTGTATTGGTGGACTACCCGAGAGACACGCTGGCTTTGCAGATTTCCCATCTTTTCGATTTTTACCGCGGCGATTCACATAATCTTCGTGATCGGATTGCCCGGGTATTACCGCAGTACTCCGATGATAGCGCTGAGTATGGCTACGCGCTTGGAATGTATGCGTTTGGATTGGAAGAATGCAACGAATATTCAATCGCCGAAGAAACCGGTAAGAAGGCAGTTGAAATGAACGCTGGCGATGTGTGGGCGATACATGCAGTGGCGCATGTAATGGAAATGCAGGGCAGACAGGATGATGGTATTGACTGGTATGAATCACGTTTGAATGATTGGTCTGTAGACAATGGGTTCGCAGTTCACAACTGGTGGCATCTTGCACTCTACTATCTTGACCTTCGGCGGTTCGACAAGGTATTGGAGATTTACGACAACTCAATTTTCGATGGCACTGTCGCGTTGGAGATGCTGGATGCCAGCGCATTGCTTTGGCGATTGCATCTGATGGAAATAGACACCGGCGATCGCTGGGATGTATTGAGTGACAAGTGGGCTGAGACCGTAGATCAGGCGGGTTACTATTGCTTCAACGATGTGCATGCCGTATTGGCATTTGTTGGAAGCGGCAAGTTTGACTTAGCTGACAAGATGATCAAACAGCTGAAAAGTGGTGCGTCGAGTTCCAACGATTCCGGTAGTATGATTCGTAATGTCGGCTTGCCGGTTGGTGAGGCAGTGGTTAAATTTGGCCAATGTGACTATAGCGGTTGTGCAGACCTGCTTTCCGGCGTTCGCTATACGGCCAATCAGTTCGGTGGCAGTCATGCGCAACGAGATGTTATCTCGCAGACGCTGATTGAAGCTGCTGTTCGATCTGGTCGGCTGAATTATGCCCGCGCACTTCTATCGGAGCGGGCTGCCAAAAAGTCGACGAGTCCTATTACCTGGCAGAAAACAGCGAATGTTTTGGAGCAACTTCAGTGTGATGATGAAGCGGAACGTGCGAAACGGAAGGCACAATCGTTGCTTGCTGCATCAAAAATGTCGGCACATTGAATAGCGGTTTCCGTGAAGCGGTCCGAGTTAAGCGATATGTCTCATTGGGGTAGAAAGTTTGAACTATCCCCTAGTCAGAACTCGACGGCTTGAGGCAGTCGCGACTCTTCTGAGCAGATCATTGCCGTGAGCAGGGAACTGAAGTGGATTCTAGTTGGTGGTAAAACAGAAACAGTCATTGGCAGATTAGTTGGGATGATGTTCCACAAATAAAGCGTTTGACCGACCTCATCTGGTGTCAGATCGTGGGAGTTCATGCCGGAATCTGTTGAGCGGTTGCCACTGCCACCTCAAGACGTCTAGAACTTCAAACTCGTGTATAGGCGATGGTAATATTTAGCAATACGGTAGATTACAAATTCGTACCAGAAGATCGCCTCTATGTATATCGATCTGGCAGGAAGCATCAATAACAACAATGCTATGCGACACTGTATCGTCGGACCATTGATTCGTGCTTCGATGACTTATATACCTACGCCGCAACAATGGAACAAATAGGATGAGTTAATCAATGATCTACCACCCACAAATTCCGAAAAAAAAAGCCCTGCACAAAGGCAGGGCTTTTTTGATATCAGGAACGGATTGATTACATCATTCCGCCCATATCCGGTGGGCCTGCTGGCATAGCAGGTTTCTCTTCCGGAATTTCCGCGACCATCGCTTCCGTCGTAATCATCAATCCTGCAATTGATGACGCATTTTGCAGTGCTGCACGGGCAACTTTGGTTGGATCCAGAATTCCCAGATCAATCATGTCGCCATAATCGCCAGTCGCAGCGTCGTAACCGTAGTTACCCTCGCCTTCCTTGACTTTGTTCAACACGACTGAGCTGTCTTCACCGGCGTTGGCAACAATCTGTCGCAACGGTTCTTCCAGAGCACGCTGAACAATTCTGATTCCAACGTTTTGATCATCGTTTGCACCACTGAGCTCTGCAACATCACTAATGGCTCGCACCATTGCCACACCGCCACCGGGAACAACACCTTCCTCAACAGCAGCTCGGGTTGCGTGCAACGCATCTTCGACTCGGGCTTTCTTTTCCTTCATCTCGACTTCAGTTGCTGCACCAACTTTGATCACCGCAACACCACCAGCGAGTTTAGCAACACGCTCCTGCATTTTCTCGCGATCATAATCAGAAGTCGCTTCCTCAATCTGAGCGCGAATCTGATTGACACGGGCATTGATGTCATCTGTTTCACCAGCACCATCGATAATCGTGGTATTTTCTTTGGTGATTTGCACTTTCTTGGCCGAACCAAGGTCGTCAATTTTGGCATTCTCGAGGCTCATGCCCACTTCTTCGGAAATCACCTGACCAGCAGTCAGAATTGCGATATCCTGAAGCATTGCTTTTCTTCGATCACCAAAACCAGGTGCCTTCACACCACAGACCTTGACGATTCCGCGGATGTTGTTTACAACCAAGGTTGCCAACGCTTCGCCTTCGATATCCTCAGCGAGAACCAGCAATGGACGTCCGGATTTCGCAACTGCTTCCAGCAATCCCAACAGATCACGGATGTTGGAAATCTTTTTGTCATGAACCAGAATAAGCGGGTTGTCCAACTCAACTGACATGCTGTCTTGGTTGTTGATGAAGTAAGGAGACAGATATCCACGATCAAACTGCATACCTTCCACAGTGTCTAGTTCGTTCTCAAGTGTAGAACCCTCTTCAACTGTGATTACTCCTTCTTTTCCTACGGTTTCCATCGCTTCAGCAATGATTGCACCGACATTGTCGTCGGCGTTTGCAGAAACCGTACCAACCTGAGCGATTTCTTTGTAATCAGAACAAGGTTTTGAGACTTCAAGCAAACTCTCAACAGCCCTACCGACAGCCTTGTCGATACCTCTTTTGAGATCCATAGGATTCATACCCGCAGCAACCGCTTTGAGACCTTCCCGCAACATCGATTGAGCAAGCACTGTTGCGGTGGTGGTTCCGTCACCTGCCACGTCTGAAGTCTTTGAGGCGACTTCTTTCAGCATTTGAGCTCCCATGTTTTCAAACCTGTCTTTCAGTTCAATCTCTTTAGCGACTGAAACACCATCCTTGGTGACTGTCGGCGCACCGAATGACTTTTCCAATACAACATTTCGGCCTTTCGGGCCTAATGTAACTTTTACAGCATCGGCGAGCACATTTACGCCACTAATTTTGCGATTACGTGCACTCTCACCGAATTTGACTTCTTTAGCAGCCATAATTTCTATTTACTCCAAATTTACTTATTGCAGTTAGATGGTTTACTCTATTACCGCCATGATGTCGTCTTCACGCATCATGAGGACTTCCTCGCCGTCTTGTCTGAACTCGGTACCGGCATACTTGCCAAACAGTACCTTGTCACCAACTTTGACGTCGAGAGGACGAACACTCCCGTCATCCTGAATCTTGCCATTGCCAACAGCAAGGACTTCACCCTGCATGGGCTTTTCAGCCGCAGTATCGGGAATTACGATACCGCCAGGGCTTCTACGCTCGTCTTCGACCCTGCGAATGACTACGCGATCATGAAGTGGACGAATTTTCACGTACAACCTCCCAGTTAAGGATTTAATAATTAAACAGTTAAACTTTTAAACTTTTTGCGCCAAGTATTCGACGCGCAGTTCAAATTATTTCGGAACAAATTAGATCAATAAATCAACCGGTTAATCAGTCAACTTGGAAGATTGCGAATTTGTTCCGATATAAAATCAAGGATTGTTAGCACTCACCTTGATCGAGTGCTAGCAAATTATAAGGACTAAATTATCAATGTCAATGTTTATTGTCAAAAAATTCATATCACTTAAGAAATCGAATCACTACAAAGCGAATTCAAGGCAGCCACCCCTTGATCTCACAGTTGACAGTCAGACCCACTTCGCTCAGCGCTGAGACGGCGTTACCTGTAGACAATTTTTAGTACCTCGCAAATTACAGCGGAAAGCTGTTCTGTGGTATTCGTAGCCGCGCATTTATTGTCTGTAGTGACATGTGGACGCGATCCGCCGAGCAAACCTTTGGGGAAAACCTGAGTAGGTGTCGAAACAGGGCTCAGTCAAGTTCGCGTTTCAGCAAGATCCGGGCGAGTGCGCGCTTTTCCATATTGCCGAACAGCGGTCAACCAAAATTGGGGGAATTGCTCCGTAACTGTTGGGGAAAATTAAAACGTTACCTACAGCGAGCACACGTATCAGGAAATTGAATTACTCCTGATAATCTGAAATTCATCATATATTCAGTAATGACATTCATTTCTCAATCATCTTGTGAAACGCTTCGATGGTTGCGGATTGCAGTGACCGACCCAAGCCGTGCCCCGCACCGGCTACTTCAACGTGAACCGCTTGCATTTCACGTTTGAGTGCTGCTTTGACATACTGTTTCGCCAAACGAGGAAAGGTGTTGCGATCTTTGCTGCCTGTAATCGTGACAATTTGTACATCCAAGCGAGCCTTTTTCAACCATTTGTGTGGAGATTGAGCGCCGGCCAGATTCCTTCTGTTTCTTTCGCGTCTCCATCTGGGCACGTCGCAAGGACACGATATCAGCATCACACCATCTGTCAGATTCGGCTGTGATCCCAGCAGTACCCCTGCAATCACTGCGCCGCCCGAGTGTCCTACCAGTATCAGCCGTTCAGCTTGATGATGTGTCTTAAGTCGGGAGATAGCCGACCCAATACTATTGATCTCCTTCAATCCATATACAACTCTCCGATATTTGTATTGATCGCGTGTAGGCACCCCACTGGACTCTCTACCGTAAGCGGGGTAGCCAGGTCTTGCCATCCCGACTGCTGTTACAGTCGGTCCGGCAAAGAGTTTGGCGAACTGAAACGCATAGTCGACCGGTCCGCCGCGGGATGTATCGCCGTGCAAAACCACCACCAGCGTTTCAGTGCGTTCTGCAGCCACCGTGGTTTCGATTACAAGGCAGTGAGAGTCACCTTGTACCAAGGTCATATTATCTGGGGCTTCGCAAGTTGAGGCGACACTAAGTTTGCAGAATGAAAGTCCCAGAACTCCGATAAGCCAAAGTGACTTTTTCATCAATCAACTCCTACCACAAAGATTTGCGATTGTAAGAAAGAAGTATACCAGTGCAGTGGCGATAATGGTAAGTTCGCGTTAGTTCCTTGCCGATCAGAACTTGTGCAGAGTGCAACATGATTTCTCACAGCCCAGGTTATGAATCTGCCAGTTCAGGATTCCCATAAATTAAAAGCTGTCGTGTCCGGTTTTCGCTTATGTCCAAGATAGATGTAAGACAAAGCCGTTGAAGTCATGAAATGTATTCCATTGGTATCGATTCAGATTCCCGTTCCGTTAAAACTGAGAATTGTGATATTTGATCGAGCTTTTTACAAACGCCATTCATGCTACCGATGGAAGTCCGGCCAGTGCCATCGCAACCTCTTCGCTGGAATATGCCTGATCGTGTATGTTTCCGGAAAAGTAGTCAGTGTATGCCTGCATGTCGAAATACCCATGACCGCACAGATTGAAAAGAATTGTCCGCTCGCTACCTTCTTCCTTGCACCGATTGGCTTCATCAATCGCTGCTGCAACAGCATGATTGGCCTCCGGTGCCGGTAAAATACCCTCACTCCTGGCAAACTCGATTCCGGCGCTGAAAGTCTTTAACTGCGTATACGCGCGAGGCCGGACAAATCCGAGCTCGGTTACCAGACTGACCAATGGTGCCATTCCATGATATCGCAGACCACCTGCGTGAAATCCGGGAGGGACAAATTTTGACCCCAGCGTATGCATCTTAACCAAAGGCGTAAGATTTCCAGTGTCTCCGAAATCATATGCATATCTGCCTTTTGTCAATGAAGGACAATTTTCAGGTTCAACTGCAATGATATCGACCTGCTTGCCACCTCGGAACTGTTCGCCGAGAAATGGAAATACAAGTCCTGCAAAATTGCTGCCACCACCTGTGCAGCCGATCACAATATCAGGATAATCATCAGCCATGTCAAACTGTTTCAGTGCTTCCTGACCGACAATTGTCTGATGCATCAGAACATGGTTGAGCACGCTGCCTAGCGCGTATTTCGTATCGTCCCTTTGGGCGGCCGATTCAACCGCCTCACTGATTGCGATGCCGAGGCTGCCCGTGCTATCCGGGTCTTGCTCCAGAATCGCCCGACCAGAGTTGGTTTGGTTACTGGGACTCGCAACACAAGTTGCGCCAAAGCTCTCCATGAATGCCCGCCGGTAAGGCTTCTGGTCATAACTGACACGCACCATGTAGACTTCTATCTCCAATCCAAAGAAAGAACCTGCCAATGACAACGCTGAACCCCACTGTCCTGCACCTGTCTCGGTCGATATGCGTTTAACACCCTCATTTTTTGAGTAAAAAGCTTGCGCAATTGCAGTATTCGGCTTGTGCGACCCGGCTGGACTAACTCCCTCGTATTTGTAGTAAATTTTTGCCGGAGTGCCGAGTGCCTTTTCCAATCTTCGTGCGCGATAAAGAGGACTAGGGCGCCACTGTACAAGAATATCCCTGACAGGTTCGGGGATTTCAATATAGCGTTCGGTGGATACTTCCTGCATGATGATTCCCATCGGAAAAAGCGGTGCTAGATCATCTGGCCCAACAGGTTGTCCGGTACCAGGATGAAGCACTGGATGGGGAGGCTGCGGAAGGTCAGCTGCAATGTTGTACCAGAATTTAGGAACTTCACTTTCGGGAAGTTGATATTTGATTGTCTCCATGCAATCCTCCTCTAGTTGCGATTGGTATGACTTGTCGGATGTTATGTCGTTGTGAAATTATTCATGACAACGCGGGGACAGTAGTAAGTCCGGGTCCTTGATAATTTTAGAATAAATTAGTCTACGAAATTTCCGCTTGGATATCAGTTTTGCTCCTATCAGAAACGAAACAACTCAAGTGATCTCGAATTCCGTGATAGGTGTAACATCAGATAAATTTATCGATTATCGACACTAATCTTTTCAAATTCAAACACATATCTTAAAAAAACAGTTTCAATAATCCAATATTATTGGTGCGAATACCAATTCCAATTCAAGCATAGTGACCCGCTTTTCTGTAGAATTTCGAGATAGACATATTTAATTCCATTTGAGTCCTAAGTGCCCGTATGAACTTCCCACTGTAGCCTCATGAATCCCAACATTTCCATCATTTTTCATGTGATTTGCGGCCCAATCTCCCGCCGAGTTCCTCACCGAGAAAATCACACTAAATTTCATGCGTGTTCGACTCTGCATAATTTCATTTAGTTTTAAATGCTTCATTTCTTACAATCTGGGAATATAATTCCCAGATTACAATGATAATTTCTCGACTGTTACAAAATCGGATTATAAAAGCACTGGCAACCGTACCAGTCATCGCTATTTTGGGGCCGAGACAAGTCGGTAAAACAACGCTCGCACACGAAATTGCAAGCCGATATCTGGAAAAGGAATCGTTTTACTTGGATTTGGAACGTGATTCCGATCTCGTTAAACTTGCTGAGCCAGAAGATTATCTTGCTGGTTTCAACAACAAACTGCTGATCATAGACGAGGTGCAAAGAAAAACCGACCTTTTTACTACCTTGCGCAGCCTGATTGACGAGAGAAAACGAAATGGGGAAACAGGGGGCCATTTCATTTTACTGGGTTCGGCATCCAGAGATTTGATTCAGCAATCAACTGAATCATTGGCAGGACGAATACAGTATGTGGAACTGAGTCCCTTTTCAATTCCCGAAATTTATCAGTTTGACTCGCAACAGTTTTTTCTTGACAAACTCTGGTTAAGAGGTGGCTTCCCTGTCAGCTATTTGGCACAGGACAATGATGAAAGCTGGAATTGGCGAACAAATTTCATCGCTTCCTATGTTGAACGTGATATTCCATTGATGGGTCCGAGAGTTTCAAGTGCCAGAATGCGACGTATTTGGAGTATGCTCGCTCATTTGAATGGTCAGCAAGTTAACCTCTCGAGCTTGGGCAAAAGCCTTGAGGTCGACCATAAAACCATTCGTTCCTATATCGATCTGCTCTCGGATTTTTACATGGTCAGGCAACTGCCTCCCTGGTCGGGGAATACCAAAAAGCGCTTGGTTAAATCGCCAAAGGTATATCTGCGTGACAGCGGCATTCTTCATCGTCTGTTGAATATTTCGAACACAGAAACATTGCTGGGGCACCCTGGTCTTGGAGCGAGTTGGGAGGGATTCGTTGTAGAAAATATTGTTACGAATATGCCGGACACATGGCAGTTTAGTTACTACAGAACTTCCACTGGAACGGAAATTGATCTGGTAATGGAAGGTCCTGGAAATTCAACCGTTGCTGTTGAAATCAAACGCTCATCTTCACCCAGAGTTTCCGCGGAGTTTCACTCGGCTTGCATAGATATCAAGGCAACCCGAAAAGTTGTGATTTTCTCTGGAATCGATAAATTTTCAATGAGTAAAGACACAGAAGCCATCGGGCTTACTCGATTTCTATCCGATTTTGTTTAAATGGTGTTTGGCAGAAATCCGAAAAATAGTAATATTAATGAATATAAACAATGATATAGGGTGGATTATCGGGACTGAATAAATTCCGAATCAAGGCCAAAATCCGCCCAAACACCCCCGAAAAACTCCATTTTGGCAAAATCTTCAGGCAAACACCATGCGAAAAGTCGAATCCACACAAGTTGAACTGGGCGGCGCTTTCATCGGTGACATCGTCATCGATGCGAAATTGCGCGACAACATTCCGGCACTGCTGTGCGGTTTGCAACATATTTATGTGAGTCCAGCGATTCGAGCTAAAGTGTTCGCACTGCTCGAGGCTGAGGTCAATTCCCGTGCTCGCGAAGATACCGGTCGTCCGGGCATGGACCTTTGGCGCATCAGTCGCAGCTGTGGTTCAAGGACGCCCGTAACTAACAACCCCTGGCATAGAGTCGGCGATCAATCATCTGGAACACTGTGGGCTGGACCGGGTGCGTGACCATGGCCGCAGGGGCTTTGCCCGCGCGGTGGCGTTGTCGGTAGTGGCGGCCAACCTCAAGCGGCTGGGCAGAATCCTGCGCGACCGCGAGCGTAAAAAACTCGCCCGCCTTCAACGATTACGCGCCGTCTGGCACTTCAGCTCTCCAATCGGGGAGATAAATCCGGGCATCCGGAGAGACGGCTGTCGACAGAATTCGGAATTTTCCCTTGTTTTCGCCGTGAATTGCCATATTTCGCTCTGACAGCCGGTTGCTGGTCGTTCCCGGTTTCAATGTTGGTCATTTTTTTGATTTCTCGCTCAAAATCGAGGGTTTTCTGACTGACACCAGTTATAGAAAGTTTTCATCATGTTTCGGTAAACTATCTATAAATCTGATTAATTGTCCCTGATAAAGCCCCTCTTTGTTTTTCGAATTGGTTCAAGCGCAGACAAGGCATACTCTTGGAGCAATCACCCCAGATAGTCTTTGACAAATTTTGGCTTTCGGTTACCTACCCGATGCCAGAGATCCCAGATTCACGCATCCGATTCATGAATGCATCGAAGAGTGGAACGGTAAAAGCAGCATAGCCAAATCTCGGGCTGTAGATCATGCCACCGTTAATCAGTGCCTCCCTGGTAGAACCGAGTTGTTGCGCCGACTTACCTAGTTCCTTGGCAATTTGTCCCGTTCGATGCGGGCCCGGACCGAGTTCTGCCATCGCATGTAAGTAGACTTTTTGAGAATTCGACAATCGTTCGTAACGAGATCGAAAGAAGTTCCGGTCTAGTCGTTCAATCGCGACAACATTCGCTTTCTCTATATCCTTGATTGTTATGGGTGAGGCTCGCGCGATCTTCCAGGCTTGGTATCCCCATTCTTGAAGGAAATAGGGATAACCCTGTGTTTCGGAAATTATCGCAGTAATCGCCTCGTTCTCGAACACCACGTCTGCTTGTTTCGCCGGTTTGACAAGGGCGCGCTTCGCATCAAGTGGTTCGAGGGCTCCGATGTCTGGGTACTCAAAGAGTCGCTCAGCGTAACTCTTTGCATCTCCCGAAAGCTTAAACAGAAGAGGTAGCCCTGCACCTACCACTAACACTGGTAGGTTTTTCTGATTCACTCGGTGCAAGGCCATGATCAATGCCTCTAATTCTTCGGTTGACAGGTTCTGAATTTCATCGATTAGGATTACAATCGACGAACTGCGTGCCTTTGCTGCCTCGCCAGTAGCGACAAAAACTTCTGGAAGATCACGGCTTAGTGTACCACTGTCAGCGATTCCCTGTTCCCCATCAATATCGACGGAGAACTCAATGCCTTCAACTTTGACTCTTATTGCCCCTACGAAACTTTTCAGAACTCGCAGCCCCGTCTTTACATGCTCATTTACTCCCTTGGATCGATCAAGCTTAAGCAAGATAGCGCGTAAAGTGTCGACAATCGCTTTTGACAAAGGTTCGTGACTGCTCATTTCTATGAAGTCCGTCAATGCTCCCTCTTCTTCCGCCATGGTCTGAACTTCATTCAGCAGAACCGTTTTCCCGACTCCGCGCAGTCCAATGAATATAAAACTACGGGCTGACCGCCCAGACTTGTTTCTCTGTATAGCTAGACGAGCATCGTCAAGAACGATATCTCGCCCAGCGAGCTCTGGCGGTGGTGTTCCTGCTCCTGGTGCATATGGATTGATTCGCGGATCCAATTACCGACCTAAGAAAGTTTAGCCACTCTGGGTATGAAGTTCGTGTCGTGTTTGCATCGATTAGTATATAAAGTTTACACCGTTTTTCAGTAAACTATCTATAACTTTATGATTTGAGGACGACTAATTGGCGGCTGCCGGAAAAACCCCTACGTTGTGCACGAATCGGTTTAGTTTCGGAATTGGAGGCATCTATCCGGACGGCTATAATAGGCTGTGTCTTTATTTGTGAGCCACCAGTGCGGTGGCCATGGCACACCAATAAAGGAAGACCAATTGCAACATTCGGACGGACAGGCGAATCGCGGCTGGGATTCAAGTTTCCGGGATTTTCAGAACACATCGAACTCGGTGATTCTGAACAGTCTTCGCTCATACTATCCGGATTCATCAGAATCACAGATTACCACCTGGCGACGGACTGTTCCTCAACTGAAAAAGGAAATTGGTGAGGTTGTTCAGATCGATGCCGGATTTACGTCATTTACCGCGGTTCTCGAATACGAGCTGCCCATGGAATCGCGGCGGGCCGACGCGATTCTGCTACTCAATGACGGTGTCATGGTCATTGAGCTCAAAGGCAAGACTCACTCAACTGATGCCGACATTGATCAGGCCCACGCATACGCTCGTGATCTGAAACACTACCACCGAGAATGTCATGAGCGCGATGTTGTGGCCGTTCTGATTCCTGAACGATTACCGAGTGCTGTGACAAAACAAAGGGATGTTTTCATCTGTAGTCCAGACCGACTTGATGCATTGGTCGCATACCTGAGTTCTCGAAATAAAAAACCCCCGATTGACTCAGAGCGATTTCTGAGTGGTCAGGCGTACAAGCCTCTGCCATCGCTGGTACAGGCAGCAAGAGATCTTTTTATTAATAAAAGACCACCCCAGATCTGGAAGTCAGTCGCCGATACCGACGATGCGGTGTGCGCAATCAGAAATATCATTGTTGACGCTTATCGGACAAAATCGAGGAAACTGGTTCTTCTAACCGGCGTTCCAGGGTCCGGAAAGACATTAGTCGGATTGCGAATTGTCCACATGCCCGAACTCGATTCTCTGATGTCTCAGAATGGAGGCGCGCCGGCTATATTGCTTTCCGGGAATGATCCTCTTGTAAGAGTGCTTCAACACGTAATGCGTACAGCAAAAAATGATGGTAAATCTTTCGTCCGTCACATCAAAAACTACGTGAAAATGTACCTTAATTCAGCTACACGAATTCCGAGTGAGCACATTGTGGTATTTGACGAAGCACAGCGTGCACATGATGCTCAGCAAGTTACCGAAGTTCACGGAGAATCTGGTCCAGAATCAAATCCCAGTGAACCGGAGTGCCTGATTCGATTTGCCGAACGCTGTAATGATTGCTCGGTGGTTGTCGGTTTGATCGGAAGCGGTCAGGAAATCAACAAAGGTGAGGAGGGTGGATTGAAATTATGGGTGGATGCGGTTTCCAGTAGTCCGTCCAGCAATCAATGGACCGTGTGTGGGCCTGAGGAATTGAAAGTTCACTTTTCGGACCTCGATTTCCATACCGAACCAAAGTTAAGTCTTGATCAAAACATTCGATCCCATTTTGCGACCCGTTTGCATGATTTTGTAGCGCAACTTGTGAATCAATACCCAGACAGACTACGCCTGGTTGAACTCGCCCAAACACTAGAAAAACAAGGGCACGACATTCGAATCACGCGCGATCTTCAACTCGCAAAAAACTACTTGAGGCAGCGATATTCAGACTCGCCGACGCATCGTTTCGGTTTGGTTGCCAGTAGCCGAGACAAGACATTGGTTGGGTTCGGTGTTCCCAATGACTGGCAGTCGACAAGATCCCTGCGAATCGGCAATTGGTACAATGACGGGGAATGTGACACTGGACGACTGTCATGCCGACACCTTGAAATCTGCATTACTGAGTATGAAGCGCAAGGATTGGAACTCGATGCAGTGCTTCTTGCTTGGGGGACAGATTTTGTTTTGAAGTCTGGGAATTGGTCGATAGAAAAAGCCAGAAAATATAGAAATGGCAACGCGGTGCGCGATCCCTTTCAATTACGTGCGAACGCTTATCGTGTGCTGCTCACTCGAGGGCGAGACGCGCATGTTGTCTTTGTGCCTCAACTGGCAGAATTGAACGAAACCTGGGAATTTCTCTGCGAGAGTGGTTTTCGACCACTTGACAACAGACAATAAAATGAGCGCGCTTTGATGAAATCCATACTTATTCTGTACTATAGCCGAGATGGCAGCGTTGCGAATCTCGCGAAAATGATCGCACGCGGAGTCAACAAAATCGATGGTTGCGAATCAAAACTGAGATGTGTACCGCAGGTTTCGACGACCATTGAAGCGGTTGACGAAGAAATTCCATCAGCAGGTCACCCATACGTGACATTGGATGATCTCGAAACCTGTGACGGCCTTGCGCTT
This sequence comes from Arenicellales bacterium, assembly GCA_951813075.1. Classification (GTDB taxonomy): domain Bacteria; phylum Pseudomonadota; class Gammaproteobacteria; order Arenicellales; family JAJDZL01; genus JAJDZL01. The sequence goes on from OX638343.1 coordinate 2,245,570, forward strand.
GGTAGCCCCACCCGGTTCGGCAATATGGCGGCACCGCTCAAGTACTTTATTGATTCAACCAGCTCGATGTGGCTGTCGGGCAAACTTACCGGAAAGCCAGCCTGTGTTTTTACCTCGACATCATCCATGCACGGCGGACAGGAATCTACACTCATCTCGATGATGATGCCGCTATTGCATCACGGTATGATCATTGTTGGTATTCCATATACTGAACCGGAACTATCTGATACGAGCAGCGGTGGTACGCCTTACGGTGCTTCTCATGTTGCGGGTTTTTCAGGCAACACGACATTGAGCAAGGAAGAGGAGGCGCTGTGTATGGCTCTGGGCGAACGATTGGCGCGAACAGCTAGTAAACTCCGGTAAAATCAGTACGAAATTGCCCTGATATCAAACAGAAGCCACTTTGCACGTGGTTTCCCAATTCCATCGAACTGCTCTCGTAGTGAAAAATTCATTCGATCTGTTCGGATCGTATTGCTTCAATATCAAATATGCGTTCAGAATCTAATGAAACGGTCGTAGTCGGGATGTCTGGAGGGGTTGACTCGTCCGTATCCGCCGCATTACTGCTGGAGCAGGGATACAACGTCATCGGACTCTTCATGAAGAATTGGGAGGAAGATGACGACGATGAATGCAGCGCGGCTGAGGATCTGGCAGACGCCCAAGCCGTTTGCGAAATTCTTGATATACCTTTGAAGACGGTCAATTTCTCATTTGAGTACTGGGAGCGGGTTTTCACTGGTTTCCTGAGAGATCTTGAATGTGGAAGAACGCCGAACCCCGATATTATTTGCAATGTCGAGATAAAGTTCCGTGAATTTCCCTTGTGGGCGATGAAACTCGGTGCTGATTACGTCGCTACTGGTCACTATGCGCGAATCGATCACAGCAATGGTACGTTGAATCTTTTAAAAGGAATTGACAAGGAGAAGGATCAAACGTATTTCCTGTATGGATTGAGGACGGAGGCGCTGCAAAGAGCTCTATTTCCAATCGGATTTTTGACCAAGCAGCAGGTACGATCAAAGGCTCGCGATCTCGGATTCGAAAATTACGACAAAAAAGGCAGTACTGGCATTTGCTTTGTAGGACGACGAAATTTTCGATCGTTTGTAAGTCGTTACCTTAATTCCACCGAAGGTTCGATTATTGATCCGCAAGGAATGGTCATCGGCAAGCATGACGGTGCGTTTCTTTACACCATAGGCCAACGCACAGGACTTGGAATCGGTGGGCCCGGTGATGCCTGGTATGTTGCTGGCAAAGACGTTTCGACCAACACACTGTTCGCGGTGCAGGGGCATGATCATCCTCTGCTTTACAGCAAATTTGCCTTTGTTTCTGGATTGAATTGGATATCGCAACATTACGAATTGCCGAAACCAGCACGCGCCAAAGTGCGCTACCGAGGTGAGGACCAAGTCTGCCTGATCTGTCATTCGGCGGAGCGCGGACACTTCGTCGAATTCGAAAACCCAGTCCGAGCAGTTACGCCGGGGCAGTCCATTGTCTTTTACGATGAGGAACTGTGTCTTGGTGGTGCCGTAATCGATAGCACCGGCAACTGATATGTTCGCAGTGGGTATAACTGGCGGGATCGGCAGCGGTAAATCGACAGCTACGGATCGATTTATCGAACTAGGTGTACCCGCTATCGACGCCGATGTAGTTGCACGAGAGCTTGTGAAACCAGGTCGGTCGGCGCTCAAGAGAGTCATTGACACGTTCGGAGTCGAGGTTGCGACAGCCGATGGTAGACTGGACCGGATCAAACTGCGAAAGATCGTATTTTCCGACTCCGAAAAGAAATCCCAACTCGAAAATATTCTACACCCTGAAATTCATGCTGAAATTCTGCGCCAACTGTCTGAATCAACAGCGCCATATACCGTTGTAGTGATCCCATTATTGGCAGAAAGCAAGCGTCAGTACCCACTTGATCGAATTCTTGTCATCGATGCGCCGCATGAGCTGCAGATTGAAAGGGTTTCGGCTCGCGATAACCAATCTCCACAGGAAGCTGAACACATTATTCAACTGCAAGCATCTCGACAAGCTCGTATGGCGATCGCCGACGATGTCATCGTAAATAATGGCTCAACGCAAGATCTGCAACACCAAGTGGATGCACTGCACAAGAAATACCTTGCGTACGCCTGTGGTTCAGAAGAGCCCGAGAATGCGTGATCGAACTATATTTCGATTCGGTCTGGACTCAGTAGCCGAGTCGTATGATCAACACTGTGGAATATTTGATGAATCAGGTGCTGAACTTGGTGAGCGACTGCTGTTTCTCCAGCAGCCACCCAAAAAAATTGTAGATGTCGGTTGTCGCACTGGAGGACTGAGTCGATTGATGCAGTCAAAATTTCCTGATTCATTGGTATTTTCAATTGATGAATCCCGTGAGATGTGCGTGAAGGCTAAACGCAAAATGACCGGTCCCTACTCTCGGGCGACTGTATCCGAAATTGACCAGTTGCCATTGGATTCCGAGTCAGCTGATTTGATCGTATCTAATCTCGCATCATCGTTTTATGATCCGAAAACCTTTATTTCCGAGTGCTTTCGAGTGCTGCGTACCGACGGTGTCCTGCTATTTTCGATGTTTGGGATGCAATCCTTTCAGGAGCTAAGACATGCCTGCATTAATGCTGGGATTCGGGAAATCCACAAGGAATTTCCCGAATTGCATGATATCGGTAATTTTCTTCTGTCGACCGGATTCACTGATCCTGTTGTTGACATCGAATACAAACAGCCGCATTATCCTGATTTACCGTCTCTCATAGAGCATCTTGACAATATTGGAATCTGTTCGCTGCTGATCCCCAATGCCCAACTTCAATCAGTAAAAAGCGTACAATCACAGTTAACCGAACAGTTCCAAGAATTGGGAGCGAAAGAAGGAATTACACTGACATTGGCTATCATTTACGGTATTGCGTCGAAAAAGCAGGTTGACATGAACGCCACCCGCGTTCGCTTTCACCGGTGAAGGCTGCGACAAATAGTTGAAGAATTAGGAATCTTCTCATGAACCTGATGTCATCTCAGGAATATTGCGAGTCGTTGAAGGAATACAGTCCGAACGTATATGTTCGCGGCTCGAAAATAGATAGTGTGGCGAACCATCCAATGCTTGCACCTGGAGTGAACGCCATTGCGATGACCTATGACTTCGCGAGGATGTCGGAGCACCGAGGCTACGCACTTGCCGAGCAACACACTTCAGGCAAGACGGTCAACAGATTTGTGCATATCAATCGCAGTGCTGACGATCTTCTTTCGAAACTGGAATATGTTCGAGCAGTGTGTCAGGTAACTGGATGTGCCATGCGATATCTGTCCATGGATGGGTTGAATGCTTTATTTCAGGCGACTTATCGGATGGATGCGGAATTCGGCTCCGAGTATAGCGCTCGTCTTGTCGAGCAGATGCATCGTATTCAAAATGAAGACCTGACAGTAGGCATCGCCATGACAGATGCAAAAGGCGATCGCTCCCTCAGACCCAGTGAACAGCCCAAACCGGACAGTCATCTGCGTATCGTAAATCGAAGACCTGATGGAATCGAAATCTCCGGGGTGAAGGCGATAGTTACCGCTGCACCGTATGTGCATGAGCTGTTCGTGCTACCTGGACGGAACATGACACGCGAGGATAAGGAATTCGCGGTGGCGTGTCAGGTGCCAATCGATGCGAAGGGACTTACGATCATTGCCCGGCCTGCAGGTCGTCCCGGCGATCCCACTGCAGAGTTCAGCAGCAGATTCGGCCAGTCAACCGGTGTGTGTATTTTCGAGAATGTATTTGTTCCATATGACCGGGTTTACATGTGCGGTGAGTGGGAACATGCCGAGTATCTCACCAAGGCTTACGCCAACCATCATCGACATACGTGCATCGGCGCCCGAGCTGGCTTCGGTGACTTGTTGATCGGCGCATCCGGAATGATGATTGAGACCAATGGGCTCGATGTCCGCGCCGAGCCGCATCTGAGAGATCTGATGGTGGATCTGATCAAAACTGTTGAAAGTTTCTATGCATGTGGTGTTTCAGCCTCTGTCTATTGCACCACAACACCAGCAGGCAACTGCGAGCCGGACGCTGTCTATTCGAACATCGGTAAACTGATGCTGGCGAACTCAATCTACGATATGCATCGAATCGCCAACACTGTTTCGGGTGGTCTGATCGTGACGCTTCCGCATCCGGACGATGATCACAATCCTGACACGATGGACAAACTGGATACATTGATGTCGGCAAGTCCCGATATTCCGCCGCATCGCCGGGCGACTGTAGCTCGATTAATCGAGGATCTGACCGCCTCTCATTCCGGTGCCTGGTATTCGGTTATCAGCGTGCATGGCGGCGGATCACCTGAGGCCATGAAGCGGGAGATATTCAGGAAGTATCCGGTCGCAGAAAAATCAGAATTCGTACAGCGTCTGATTGAACGTGGCGTTCACGAAGATTCCGAGAATACCACCAAGCAACCTGGGCAATGCTGCGATACCGGTTGTGAACCGCCGGAAAAGTCCACAATTCCAACCCGTGAGAAACGACAATTGCTTCATTGAAGTGAGTCTGGTTCGTCTGAATTATTTTCCGACACTTCGTCCGCAGCAAGCATAGCCGACAAACAAGAGCGCAGGTCTTCGCGCAGAAGCTCAGAGATCATCAGATCACCAAAACCTTCGGCTACGGCATTCCTGAAAAGCGTCAGTGCCGAATCACTCATTGATGAACCAAGCCCTGCCTGTTGGATCAGTTCAGCGATGTAGCTTGAGTCTTTCAGCGCGTTCCTCACACTGAAGACATAGCCACCATAGTCATTTTCATCGACGATTTGTCCGATTATCCTGTTCAACGCGGACGAATTTCCCGAACCCCGACAGATAATCCGATAAAACTTCTCCCAGTCAATCCCAAGTGATTCCGCAGCATGGAATGTTTCGATAATAGACCGTACCATGCCCAGAACGAGGTAGTTGCTGATCAATTTCGCACGGCCACCAGTTCCAACCGGGCCGAAGTGCACAGTCGACGAACAGAAATTTTTTAGAATCGGTTCAATCCTTGCAAAGACTTCGTCATCAGCGCCTACAAAAGTGCCAAGTTCGCCCGCATCGGCTTGAGATTTTCCACCAGCCAGAGGGGCCTCGGCAAACAAGACCGATTTCTCCATGAGACGGTCCGCCAAGACCAGTGTTGCAGAGACTGAAGAAGTCCCGGTATCAAGCACCAAATGGCGGTCATTCAGGACAGGCCATATCTCGGTTATGGTGTTGCTCACATCTTCCGAATTAGGCAGACAGAGAATCACGATATCGCTGACGTCGACCGCATCTGATTTCGATTTGCATAAGCTTGCTCCGGATCGAACCAATCGCTCCACATTGTCTGCGTTTCGATGCACTGTTACCAGCACTTGATGACCGCCATTGAGTAGATTCGACGCAATTCCGAATCCCATGGCACCAAGTCCAATCACAGCTATTTGTTCACTCATTATCGCTTCCCAAACGCTCGTTATTGTCGTTCTGACCGGTTGTGATTCGCGTTTTACCCGGTTTGCCCACCCCACACTGTTCCAGTACGCGTTCGGCTGCTTGCGCTGCACCGTCAAGTACAAATGTTGCCTCAGCCAGTTCTTTCAGTACTCCTTTGATTATCACAATATAGGAATTCTTCGCATCTTGGACAAATTCTGTCGCCGTTGAGCCTCGCAAAATTGTGTGCCCGACGTCGGCGTAAACGATCCACGGCTGCTCTTTTGGAGCGTCTGAATTAAATTGATGAGTGAAAGGAAAGGAACCGGAGTAATACAGTTCATCTGTGTCCCAGACGATGCGAACAAGCAACCTGCCACTCCCCAGTTCATTGGCGTCACAGAAGAATTCCAGGTATGTCCTATAGTCCAAAGCATATGTTCGGGCAACGGGGATTTGTTCGCTCAGCACCATCCAGTTACCGAATTTTTCCTGACTGTCCTGCGCATGACATACAGCCGTAATCAGCCATGTGAGTAGAACCTGGCAACCTAAAACTGCGAAATTGTTCCGCATTGTTCAACCTATGGTAGTCAGTGATGTCCGGGTCCAACCTCAATTCGGAAACCATACTCGCTTTGAATCATGCATTTCCGAATTTTCTCGCTGCAGTTCCTGACCACTCCAATATTATTTTAAGTTTGGCAAAATTCATAATCTTCAATGAATTGTGCACAAATCTTAATGCGTTGGCACCGAGGAAACCTTGTACAATGAATAATTTACTGTTAAAAATAAACGTTCTAATTCAATCGTAGGGAGATGCGATGAACGGTTCAATGATAAAAATCGGTGCGTCGGATGGAGGAGAGTTTGAAGCCTACCTGTCGACACCAGCCCAGGGTTCCGGACCGGGTTTGATCCTATTGCAGGAGATTTTCGGTGTCAACCAGTATCTTCGGGATATGGCGGACCAGTTTGCGGAAGAAGGATATGTTGTATTGGTACCGGACCTGTTCTGGCGAATGGAACCAGGAGTTATTCTTGGTTACAGTGATGAAGATTTTGGTAAGGCATTTGGCTTTTACCAGCAGTTTGACGTCGACCAGGGCATCAAGGACGTCGGCGACACCGTAGCCGCCCTGAGGTCGATGGAACAGTGCAAGGGGAAAATTGGTGCTCTCGGATACTGCTTGGGCGGCAAACTGGCCTATCTCACAGCGGCCCGTACTGACGTTGACTGCGCTGTATCCTATTATGGAGTCGCAATCGAAGCGGCTTTGGATGAAGCAGCAAGTATCAGCTGCCCGATGGTGATGCATTTTGCGTCAGAAGATCAGTTCGTCCCGCCGGATGCAGTCGATGTCATTCGTAATACTTTTGAAGGACGTCCAGATATCGAAATTTACTATTATCATGGCGTTAACCACGCATTTGCGACACCAGGGCGTGACAGCTATCACAAACCCTCGACAATGATGGCATATTCACGAAGTCTCGCTCTTTTGCGCAGCATACTGGGCCCGATCTATGATCTGAGCCAATTGTGGGATAAGCACTGTGAGCACGAATTCGTCAACCGGGACATCCCAGCCACGATGGCAACAATGATTGATCAACCCTATGTGAACCACATCCCCACCATGACTGGTGGTGTGGGCAGCGAACAGCTTAGCCGATTCTACCAGTACCACTTCGTAAATTCGAATCCGGCCGACACGAAACTGATTCCGATTTCACGAACCATCGGTGCCGACCGGCTGGTCGACGAGATGTTGTTTTGCTTCACCCATGATTGTGAGATTGACTGGATGTTGCCGGGTCTTGCGCCAACCGGCAAATACGTTGAGATCCCACTGGTGGCAATCGTTAATTTTCGCGGGGAAAAGCTGTGCCACGAGCACATCTATTGGGATCAGGCATCGGTTCTGGTGCAGATTGGCGTCCTGGATTCTGATGGTTTACCAGTAGCAGGTCAGGAAACCGCTAAAAAGCTAGTTGACGAAACTTTGCCATCCAATGCGCTCATGGCAAATTGGGCGACCAGCGAAGGCAAACCGATTACCTGAGCATACGCAGGAGAAAATAGAAATGCGATTCAAGTCTCTATCAATAATGTTTGCATTGTGTATTGCCACAATGGCACATGTGCAGGCAGCAGACGACGATGTGCTGACCATTGCGTACAACGTCAACCTCCCATCATGGGATCCGACAGTCGGCTTGTCGGCAGTCAATCCGACTATACAGTCCATCTATAAATCCGTATTCGACCAATATGTCGATCAGAATCCTGACTTGAGTTTTAAGCCCGGTCTGCTGACCGGTTGGGGCTGGAATGAAGATCGGACAAGAATATGGCTGGAAGTCCGCGATGATGCATACTGGCACGATGGCAGCAAAGTCACTCCTCAGGATGTGGTTTGGTCCCTGGAAAGAGCCGGGCATCCCGATACCGGTAATCCGATCATGTTCGTTTGGAGCAAGGTTGCCAATTTCAGCATCGATGGCAATCGAATCACCGGCGATGTTGTCTCGTTTGAGCCAACACTGTTCAAGTGGATGGCGTTTCTTACTGCATACATCCTTCCACAGAAATATTACGAGGAAGTCGGGGCTGAAGGATTTGAAAGTGCGCCTGTCGGTTCCGGTCCATATATGGTTGACCAGTTTGAACGAAACAGTTTTGTCAGACTGAAACGATTTGACAAGTATTGGGGACCTCAACCGGAATTTGAAACCGTCATTTTTAAATTTGTAACTGATGCAAGCAGCCGTGTCGCGGAAATCGAGAGCGGCAGTTCTGATATTACAATTGAAATTCCGTACGAGGAGTACGACAGATTGCGAGCCAAGGAAGGACTGGTCGGTCGTAGCACTCCTGTTTCCGACATTGGTATGATTTTCATCAACGATGTTGAGGTGATGGAGGATGCCAACGTTCGCAAGGCACTCGCACATGCCATTGACAAGAACGCGATCGTCGAGCACCTGCTTCGCGGATATGGAGTCCCGATAGACACCTTGCAGGCGCCACAGTACTCTGCGTTTGACTCTTCGATCAGCGTCGCGTACGATCCTGAGAAGGCCAAAATGCTGTTGGCGGAATCTGGTTATTCTACAGACAATCCGGTCCGTTTCAAGATCCAGACCACGCGGGGGTTCAAGCCCAAGGACTACGAAATGATACAGGCTATTGTCGGCATGTGGCGAAAAGTTGGTGCCGAAGCCGAAATCGAGGTGTACGAAATTGCCAAGCACTTCGAACTTCGTGCGCTTGATACGCTCGCTCCGGCAGCTTTCTACAATTGGGGCAATGCCATCGGTGACCCGTCCACATCGACCGGATTTGCCATGTTCGGTCCATCGCCACATTCGACCTGGGATACCGACGATCTGGACGCAATGATCGGCCCGCTTTGGGGTGAACAGGACGAAGACAAGCGCATCGCCGGCTATCAGGCGGTTGACCGGTACATCGCAGAAAACGCATATGTCATTCCTCTGCTACAGTTCATACAGCCCATCGTACATCGGGACGGAATTGAAGTGACACCGCATGTGGCAAATTTTATTCTGCCACAGTCGGTCACAAAAACCAATTGAGTGTCACCGGCAATTTCCAATCTTTAAGTGATCCGCTGCCTGAAAAGGCAGCGGATTGATTCATGGCCCCGCGCTTTATCCTGCGACGGCTGCTACTGATTTTGCCGACACTGTTCGGCGTTTCCATCATTGTGTTCGTCCTGCTGCGAGTGATACCAGGCGACCCGATCGTCATGATGATTCCACCGGGTGCCACTCAGGCAGACATTGACAATCTGCGACAACTTTACGGACTCGACAAATCAATTCTGGATCAGTACCTGATCTGGTTCGGTGCTGTACTGGATGGTGATTTTGGTATTTCAATCAGCCTACGACAGGATGTCGTTGGCTTGATTGTTTCGCGTCTCCCAGCGACCTTGGAACTTGCTTTGTCGGCAATGGTTCTCGCGGTAGTACTTGGGATCACCATGGCCATCATCGGTACCTATTGGCAGAACCGCTGGCCTGAAGCGGTGATTGATGGTATCAGTGGCTTCAACCAGGCCATTCCGGATTTTCTGTGGGGATTAATTTTTATCCTGATGCTCGGGGTCTTGTGGCCGATTCTACCAATATCCGGTCGAATCGACCCAAGAACAGGTATGGAATTCACCACACAGTTCTATCTGGCCGAAAGCCTCCTGCGAGGTGAATTCTCGATATTGGCTGATCTGGTGAGACACATGCTTTTGCCAATGGTTGCACTGGCACTTCCGCTGACTGCTGTCATCACGCGAACTCTCAAGGCATCACTGTTCGAGACGATGACACAGGATTACATAATGCTCAGCGAAATAAAAGGGTTCAGTAGATGGCGGATTCTGATCGTTGAGGCATTGCGAAATGCGCTGATTCCCACAGTGGCGCTGTCCGGTGTCCAGTTCAATTTCCTCGTCGGTGGTACGGTGCTGATCGAGCGGATATTCAGTTATCCCGGCATCGGAAACATGGCGATCGGTGCTGTCATTGACCGCGATCTTCCACTGATACAGGGATTGATCATCACTTTTGCGATCATATTCATTTTCACAAACCTGCTGATTGACCTGAGTTATCGTCTGCTCAATCCGAGAGTTGCCAATGAATGAGTTCGCTCGTAGATTCGGAAGCTTCAGTTCCGGCCATCTACGTGTCTGGTTAGGAGGCTCTATTGTCCTGCTGCTGATTACAGCCGCAGTGTTCGCACCTTGGATCGCGCCCCACGATCCGCTGGAGCAGGATCTGATCAGTGGTCTGCTCCCGCCATTCTGGTCATCAGATTACGATTCAACTTATTTGCTTGGCACGGACAGTCTGGGCAGAGATCTTCTGTCAAGACTGATATACGGTGCGAGAATCGCACTGATCGTCGCCATCGTTGCAGCCACTCTCGCCGCTGTGCTGGGTACGGTTCTGGGTCTGCTGGCTGGTTACTTCGGCGGCCTGTTCGATACCACCATCTCCCGTATGGTGGATATTTGGATGTCGTTTCCACCAGTTCTTCTTTCGATCGTCCTGGTTGCTGTGATCGGTACCGGGCTACATTCGGTGATCATCGCTATTGTTGTGATCGATTGGACGAGATTTTGTCGCGTCGTTCGCGCGGAAGTTTTGGTGCAACGCGAACAGGATTACATCACCTCGGCAGTCACGATCGGACTCGGCCGTTGGACAATTTTGTGGCGGGAAATTCTGCCGAACGTGGTACCGCTCCTGATTACACTGCTGACACTCGAGATGGGTATCGCCATCATTGTTGAGGCAATACTCAGTTTCGTCGGCCTGAGTGTATCGTCAGATCAGGCGACATGGGGTGGCCTGATTCAGGAAGGTCGGCAATATGTGCATCAGGCATGGTGGGTGATGACGTTGCCGGTTCTTTGCATAATCGCTTCGGTCTTGGCGTTCAATGCGCTGGGCGATGGTTTGAGGTCAATGTTGGACCCCGTGATGCGAAGATGAATTCAATATTGAACATCGATGATCTCCATTTGGAAGTGAGGCGGGATCATATTGCAAACCCGGTTCTAAGCGGTGTTGACCTTTCAATCAAAATCGGAGAGATTCACGGACTGGTCGGTAACTCTGGTGCTGGCAAGAGCATGCTGGCGAAAGCGATCCTTGGCATTCTGCCCGCGGCAACAAGAATCAGCAGCGGAGTGATTAATTTTGACGGAAAAGATATCACTCGCCTCGATAGTAAACAACGTCGTCACCTCGCTAGTCGACATATTGCCATGATTCCGCAGGATCCAATGACTTCGCTTAATCCGGTTCGTCGGGTCGGGAAACAGGTTTGTGATGTATTGCAACTCCACATGGGAATGGACCGGGGAAAGGCGCAACAGGAAACACAGAGACTGCTGGACAACGTGCAAATCCGAGAGCCGAAAACAGTAATGCGAATGTATCCGTTCGAACTGTCGGGTGGAATGCGGCAAAGAGTGCTGATTGCGATCGCGTTCTCATGCAAACCGGAACTGATCATCGCGGATGAACCGACTACTGCTTTAGATGTCACGGTGCAGCGGCAAATTCTTCAGCTCATCAAGCAACTCCAGATGAATTCTGCAACTGCGTTACTTTTCATCTCGCACGATCTTGGTGTTGTTGCCAAGATCTGTGATCGCGTCAGCATCATGCAAAGCGGACGTATTGTTGAATGTCAAACTGCGGAGTCGCTTTTTGACGAGCCACAGCACGCCTACACCCAGTCACTTTTGGAGACAACTTCGAAATACTATCGATTCGACCGCGGTACGAACACTCACAGCGAAACACCTGCTGAGCACCAAGATCATGCCTGAGATCACCAATACCGAAGACTCGCTACTTGATATTCACGATTTACGTCTGAATCTGCGCGATCGCTCGAAAAAGCCACTGTTTGGATTCACCCCGAACGTCGAGATACTCAAGGGCATCAACCTAAACGTAAAAAGAGGCGAGTCTGTCGGAATTGTCGGTGAATCTGGTAGTGGTAAAACATCGCTCGGGCGTACCATCATGCGACTGTACAAGCCAACAGGAGGTGAAATTCGATTCAAGGGGAATGAAATCACCCATCTTTCGCAAAGCGAGCTTCGGCCGATGCGTGCTGAAATGCAGATGATCTTCCAGGACCCCATGTCAGCACTCAATCCCCGACACCGAATTTATGTGATACTGACACAGCCACTATGGGCGTTCGGAAAAGTAGACAGTCGGAAAGAATCAGAACGGATTGCTCGGATCTTGCTTGAACGTGTGGGTCTGCCAACAGCTTTCGTCAATCGCTATCCTCATGAATTGAGTGGTGGAGAACGCCAGCGTATCAATATCGCAAGAGCGGTCGCAGTCCGCCCGGAACTGCTGGTTGCCGACGAGATAGTCTCAGGTCTGGATGTTTCCGCGAAATCACGTATTTTGGATCTGCTGCAAAGCCTGAAGGACGATCTGGGGTTGGCATTGATCTTCATCAGTCATGACCTTGCGGTTGTCAATCACATCTGTGATAAAGTGCTCGTAATGCATAATGGCGAGGTAGTTGAAACTGCGAACAGTTATGATTTATTCCATGCGCCGCGAGCGGACTACACCAAAAGTCTGCTCAGCGCAATACCACTGCCTGTAGTTGAACACGGCTGGTTGCACGACAGTCAGTCCATTCAAAATGCCGGCGATTTGTCAAAGAAGGAGGGGAACGAAACAAGTATGGACAGTCAATTCAACATTTCCGGCTGCGTTGCACTGGTTACAGGAGCAAATCGCGGTATTGGGCGAGAATTCGTCAATGCTCTGATTCATCGCGGAGCGAAAAAAGTATATGCCTGTGTGCGGTCCACCGATGGCGTGGCTGATCTTGTCACTAATTCTTCGGGTACAGTCGAAGCGATCGAGCTGGATGTCACCGATCATAAACGGATTGCAGAGGTTGCTCAACAGTGCGGTGACGTGACTTTGCTTATCAACAATGCTGGAATCAACCGTCTCAACGCGTTCGTTGCCAGCGATGACATTTCGGCTGCACGAGCGGAAATGGAAACAAACTATTTTGGGACAATGGCGATGTGTCGGGCGTTTGCTGGCGTACTTGGGCAAAACGGTGGGGGCGCTATTGCGAATATCCTGTCAATTCTGGCGCGTGTGAATCTACCGATGATGGGATCGCTTTGTGCGTCCAAAGCCGCCGGACTAAGTCTTACGCAGGGGGTTAGAGCTGAAACTGCGAAGCAGGGTACTCTGGTGCTCGCTGTCATGCCAGGTGCAGTGGACACAGATATGAGCCGTGATTTTCCACCTCCGAAAATGCCACCGTCGGAAGTGGCTGAGCAGACACTTGATGCTTTGGAGTCTGGCCTGGAGGAACTCTACCCGGGTGATATGGCTGATGGTGTCTCGAAAGGTCTTGATGCTGATCCAAAAGCCGTGGAGAAGGACTTTGCCCAATACTTGCCCTGAGTTTGAGAAGTTCGCCTGTCAGATTGTCCAACCGCCGTCGACTACAAAAAACTGTCCAGTTGCGACTTTTGATTCATCCGATGCAAGATAGACGATGATCGGGGCAATATCCTCTGGTTGCGACATCTTTCCTGTAGGTTGACGGGTCAGCACTTCTTGGTAGGCCTTTTCATAATCCCCGCGAGCGCTCAGTCGCTGTTTAAGTGAGGGCGTGAGCACAGTCCCCGGACACACTGCATTGCATCGAATCCCCTGTTTAACGTAGTCTCGTGCGATCGCTTTGGTCAGACCTAACACCGCACCTTTGGTTGCGCCATATACACAGCGACTGGCAGCACCAGTGATCGCTGAAGCAACACTCGCCATGTTGATGATCGAACCGCCTCCGTTTTCGATCATCGCCGGAAGAAAAACCTCAATCACTCTGGCGTGACTTCGGACATTTATAGCAAGCGATTTTTCCCAGATTTCATCATTGGCGTCTTCAAGTGTACCGTCATGGACGTACCCCGCGCAGTTGAATATCACGTCAGGTGTCGGTACTGTCTGAGGTAATCGAGCAATCGCTGCGGCATCAGTTACATCGAGTTGCAGGCAGCGAATACTGGCGTTCTCCTTCTCGAGACTGGTCAATGAAGGAACATCGATGTCGGATGCATACACTGTAGCGCCCTCTTTGGCCATTGCAATCGCGCTGGCTCTGCCGATCCCCATACCAGCCGCTGTCATAAAAACATTTTTGTTTTCCAATCTGCTCATAGAAGCTATTTTGTAGTCGCAATTTTCAGTTTGAATTTACCAATTTAACGTACTTTGCATCGCAGGTGAGCAATAAATTATCTGTTAAAATTCCACTCAAATGTCTTCACCTGGTTTGAATTCCTAACCTACCTATCGTACTAGACACCAATAATGCGCTGGAAAAAAACTGTCACAATGATCGAAGCTCACGCTGAGGGCGAGGTTGGACGCATCATCACCAGTGGAGTCATTGATATTCCTGGTGCTACGATGGTTGAGAAACTCGACTACATGAATACCGACGGTGATGACCTAAGGAAGTTTCTCGTGCTGGAGCCCCGAGGCTATGCGCAAATGAGCACAATGTTATTGTTGCCGCCGACACAACCAGAAGCAGATGTTGCCATGATCGTTCTTCAAGGTGACAAAGCACATGCCATGTCCGGTTCCAATGCCATTTGCACTGTCACCACGATTTTGGAAACTGGTATTGTCGAGATGCAGGAACCTGAAACATCGGTAGTTCTAGATACACCCGCTGGGCTTGTTTCAGCGCAGGCGGTTTGCGCTAATGGAAAGTGTCAGAGTGTAGAGCTTGAGATGCCTCCCTGTTATGTAGACTCCACGAACGTAGAAGTCGAAGTGGACGGCTTTGGAACCATTCCGATTGACATCGCATTCGGCGGAATTTTCTATGCGCTGGTTGACCCCGCTGTTGTCAATCTGACAATCAATCCGGACTCTGCACGGGCAATGGTTGATGCCGGATCAAGGATTCAACGAGCTGCAAATAGTCAGCTCACGATCGCGCATCCGGAATTTTCTGCTCTGAACGGTCTTTCCTACGTCATGTTCATCAGCAAGACTGATGACGGCAGATTGAAAGGCGCTACTATTATGCCACCAGGCCGAATAGATCGGTCACCTTGTGGGACCGGTAATTCTGCGCGAATGGCTTTGATGCATTCAAAGGGTGAGGTACAGGTTGGGGATCAATTCACCGCATTATCCATCATCGATAGCGAGTTTCAGGTAAAACTGTTGAGAACGACAGAAATTTACGGGCGAGATGCGGTTGTACCGTCGATCACTGGCAGAGGCTGGATTCATGGAATGCATCAGATCGGACTTGACCCCTCTGACCCTTATCCGAAAGGCTATCTTTTGTCTGATTGTTGGGGGGAGGCGGTCGACCTGCTCAACTAAAATTTCCTATTTCAGTAGTAACAGTGGTGATATTAGCCGTTCTATCAAATAACCATCAAATAAACTATTTTGCAAATTTATATTTGAAAACAATTAGTTAATTTATCAAAGCAGAAAAATTAGTCTAAATTATCAATAACCCATCAAATAACTATCAAACAATACCAGCTGAATCTTCAACTTTTGAGCTAGCCCAGAATGGCAGATATGTTCGGTTCCTCGGACCTGCATACGGGTCTTCTAAAACAATTTTTCCGTCCTCTCTAGCTTCCTTAATCAAACGAGAAGCAATAGCGGCATTTTGATTAGCGATGCCAAATCTTTCTCGCAATGTAGCGTTGGTCATTCTACGACGAGCGACGTAAAAAAGACAGGCGTGAAAATAACATGCTCGGATGCGGTCAAGCTTGCCCATCTCCTTGAGACCTTTATGTGCAAATAGAACCGTGCGTGTAAATTCCCCTGAAGATTCAAACAATGGGGCAGGTAACTTACACGACTCTACTTCGAGAATCACCTTGTCAATTCCACTACCGCGTTCTTCACAAATTTGAAACCGACGCATGAGAGAGGCCAAAACCTCGTTTCGTGAATTCGGTGATGTATCTAGGAAACGTTCCGTTGAAACCAGAGGTTTTCCGGGGTTGGTGATTTCGATACGATCTTCGAATATTTCAACCATTGTTCCAGCACCGGTAGCAAAGAAATCCTGATGAATCAATGCATTTGCCACTAGTTCACGTATAGCTAGTTCTGGATACGTTGGTACCGTTCTGCGAAGTGCTTGTCCAATAATTTCGGTACTTGGAAGTAGGCCGTTGATATAACTAACGAGATCTTCAAAGCTAGCAGCGTATCCCTTAACGCTTGGTTGATGTTCCTTGACAGTTTCGGTACGACCTGTACCACGGTACTGAATCACACGCACCACTTTACGACTGAGACTGCGAAAATCAGTCAGTCGTTTCGCCAAGAGAATTGCACCAAGGTTAGTGATATTCCAACCTCCCGCTGGGCAAACCTGAATCAAACGATCATTCGACAAAGCTTCAATAATTCTGTCGTGGTTGACCGGTAATGGTAATTCCAATAAATCGAAGTACTTTGGATAGTCCAACTTACTCAGGACTTCTTCGACGGTTAAATGTTCAACCACAACTAAATCTTCAAAGGATCTCTGATCAAAAATCCGCCAAAGTGCCCGCTCTCGATCGGGTGCTGCAATTAGTGGTTTTTTGACCTCTCCAATGCGAATGTATTCCTTGCCGCTGAAACTCACCGGATTACGATTTGCACGATCAATTTTCAATATTACTACCTGCAAACCGTCGATTTTTACTGTGTAAAAGCGAAATTGAATCTTCGGTTGCAACAGTCGCAATAACCAACTCTCCAGCGGCTCATTTCCCTTTTTAGCATTGGCTGGACAAAACCTTGTCCCAACTATCTCATGTGTTTCATTTTCTACACCCCAGATTACATATGCTTGTACTTCGTTATTCAGTGCTGCAGCATTAGAAAGTGCAGAAATATATTCACCGATTTCTTGCGGGTCTGCTTTATTTTGTTTGAATTCTACCCATTCCGATTCACTGGGAAGTTGACACAACTTCTGAACCAAACCTACAAGATATTTGTCAGGATGGGTGGCACTCATGGAAATATCCAAAACTTTGTGAAATCAAAATCAAATTACCCAGTTCAGGCTACTTTCTGATTATTCGCTTTCGCGTCGTCTCGCGTTTTGAAAATTAGGAGAGTTCCCACGCTGTTGAGGTGACGGTTGACCCCTTATCTGGTGTAACGCGCTTTTTCTTTTTGAAATGCTTCCCTATCAGCGGCGATCAGGTTTTCTCTGACCTTTCACCAAACATCGTGAATTTTGAAGACAGAGATCATGTCAATTTTCGGTAAGATAATTACAATAGTTCCTGTTATTTTAACACGGCTGAAAATGTAGATTTTTGTCCGGTTACTCACATTCCGAGACAGGAAATATTAAGCGTTTGATGGTGCTTTTTTAGAAAGATAGAATCAATGCTACGTGGCTTAGTGTAGAACCGAAGAAGTAATTGTGAGGGATTCAGTTTATCGGACAAACTGAATGTCGAATTTTACCAATTGGGTTTTGAATGCCGACTTCAGTAGTGACTGTGGTCAAAATGGCCATTCAATCAAATAACCATCAAATAAACTGGTTGCTATATTTGTGTTTTATAACAAATAGTTACCTTTTTGGATCCTCCGAAACAATCAAAAATTTTGAAAACCATCAAATAAAGCCCAGCTCTCGGGTTTAGGTCAATTTTTAGTTTATTTACTTTGGTGGCAATTTCTCTATTTGGTGTATGGAAAGTTTGCGCGCTGTTTAAGGTAAAATGCCGGGAGTCGCAATCTGGTGTAATTCACTTCTTCCGTCAGTAATGCTTCCACCTGAGCTATTTCGTCGCATTTCTTGTTAATACTAATGTTAAAAAAACTGTCACAATTCATTTCCCGTATGATTCGATCCTTTTTAGTCCAATAATTCCCTGTTGGTGATTAAGTCACCTCTTCTAACTTCCCATAGGGACCGATATTCGATTTCCAATTCAGATAACTTAGGTTTGACAGTATTTAACTTTGTAGCGACTCTCGAAGGATCGCCGAGAAAATCCTCACGTGTACGTGAGCTATCTCAAACTATTGATTTTCAGAAATTAGTCACGTTTACCCCTGTAGGCGAAACCAATAGCGCACTGATGAAAGACACTAGCCGGTTGGATCAAGCTCAACTTCATCCTCGTCCTTTTCTTTTTGCAACTGTTTCTTGCGTGTGAGTCTGGCAAAATAAAGACCAATTTCGAACAGAATCCAAACGGGTATAGCCAGCATTGTCTGTGAAAAGACGTCAGGTGGTGTAAGGAACATTCCCACAACAAACGCTGAAACGATAATGTAGGGTCGTTTGGCAGCCAGACTTTCCGGTGTGGTCGCGCCTGCCTTCACCAGCAGCACCGTCGCGATTGGGACTTCGAATGCAATACCGAATGCAAAAAATAGTTTCAATACGAAACTCAAATAAGCATTGATATCGGTCATTACCGCAACACCCTCCGGCGCGGTTCCGGTAAAGAATGCGAATATTAACGGAAAGACAATGTAGTAGGCGAAAAGGATACCCAGATAGAAGAGGATACTACTCGAAACCAGAAGTGGCACTATTGTCTTTTTTTCATGTTTGTACAATCCAGGTGCCACAAAAGCCCAAAGCTGGTAGAGCAGATACGGCATTGCAATGCCGACGGAAAACGCGAAAGCAAATTTGAACGGTACAAAAAATGGTCCGTGAGGTTCTGTTGAAATCATGGTGTTGCCTTCCGGCAAAACCCCCATCAGGGGAGCAGCAAGATACTCGTAGAGCGTGTTGGCAAACGGTGCGCAAGCGACAAATATCACCAATATTGCAATCACACTGCGCATCAGGCGTTGGCGCAATTCCACAAGGTGAGAGATGAATGTCGTACCCGTTGCGTTTGGGTCCTGATTATCGTCCGCCATGCGTCGTCTCAGCCAGTAGCCTTGGTTTCTTCACTCACGCTCGTTTCCTCTCGATCGATCGCAGGTTCAGGTTTCTTAAAGTCCGCTTTTACAGCGACTGTCTCATTCGCATCGGTAATTTCTTCATTAAGCGAAGTAGCCGCCTCTTCGAACATTGCCTTGGTTTCTGTCATATCTTTATCGACAACGGATTTGGTATCCTCAAGGTCTTTCTTGATACTTTTCAACTCCTTGAGTTCGCTGGCATCAAGTTCGCGATCAATATCACGCTTGACTTCAGCCAGAGTTCTTCGTGCCTTGCCGACCCACAAGCCGATACTGCGCGCAGCGCGCGGCAATCGCTCGGGTCCGAGTATGAGCAACGCGATCAACGCGATGATCGAAATTTCCCAAAAACCAACATCAAACACGCTGGAACAACCTCACCAGTCAACGCAATAAAGTAAGGGTCAAGCTTTTTCTTTCTCAGCTGTCTCGACTTCTTCCGCGGCAACCTTGGCACTGGAATCTTCCAGAGAATCTTTGGATTCGTCATCCTCATCCATATCTTCCTTCACGGATTTCTTAAAGCTCTTGATAGCTGTTCCGAGATCGCCGCCCATACCCCTCAATTTCTTTGTACCGAACAATAGCACAACGATGACAAGTATGATCAGCAACTGCCAGATGCTTATACCTCCTGGACCAAACATTTCTCCTCCTGGTTCAATTTTCAACCTCAAATAAAACTGTAATCAACAAATTATCACTCAAATTAAAAAATTTCGTCAACTTCGTGACTTTTTTTCCTCCAGTCCGGACACACCGAATCTTCTGCTGAGTTCGTCAAGCACATTATGATGTGTCAGATCGAAGCGTGATAACAACACCAAAGAGTGAAACCACAAGTCAGCCGTTTCGTAAACAATTTGCTCGATATCATCGGCTGCGGCTGCTTGCGCTGCTTCATTCGCCTCCTCGACAACTTTTTCAGATATGGCATCCACACCCTGTTGGTGCAGCGACGCCACGTAAGATCGATCAGGCAGCTCGTCCTTTCTGGACTCGATGACTTCCATCAATGCTGTAAGAATATCGTCATGCATAGTGCTGCAGGTTCTAATTTCTGTAGATGTCTGCCGGATCTTTCAAGATCGGGTCGATTTCGCTCAATTTGCCGTTTTCCAGTTTCCTAAAGAAACACGACTCGCGCCCGGTATGGCAAGCAATGTCTCCATGTTGTTTGACTTGCATCAAAATTACATCGGCATCACAATCAACCCGAATTTCACGGACGGTCTGCACGTGTCCGGATTCCTCTCCCTTGTACCAGAGTTTGTTACGGGAACGCGACCAGTAGACTGCCCGTCCCTCTGATACTGTCAAACGCAATGATTCAGGTGACATCCAGGCTACCATCAACACCCTGCCGGATTCGGCATCTTGCGCGATTGCCGGAAGTAATCCGTCGTCGGACCACTTCAACTCATCGCACCAATCACCTGCCATACCATTGCTCCTGGATTAATTCGCAAACCTCAATACCTCGCGAACGCATGTATTGTTTCGCCCGCGCAATTGTATATTCACCGAAGTGAAATATGCTTGCCGCAAGCACTGCGTCGGCGTGACCGAATTCTATACCATCCGCTAGATGGGACAATTTACCGACTCCACCGGATGCAATTACCGGAACCCGAACTGAATCAGACACTGCTCGTGTGAGTTCCAGATCGAATCCGATCTTGGTACCGTCCCGGTCCATGCTTGTGAGCAGGATTTCGCCTGCTCCCAGTTTACACAAGTGATTCGCCCAATCAATTGCGTCAAGTCCGCGCGGTGTTCGACCACCATGTGTGTAGACTTCCCAGGCAATTGGTTGTGTATCGGGTATCCGACGTGCGTCTATTGCCACAACAATACACTGGGAACCGAATCTTCCGGCAGCCTCCTCAATGAATTCCGGATGTTCCACCGCTGCTGTATTGATCGATATCTTGTCCGCACCTGCATTCAAAAGGTTTCTTATATTATCCACATTGCGCACTCCGCCTCCGACAGTAAGCGGAATAAATACCTGTCGGGCAACGTCTTCGACGATGTTGATAATCGTATCACGACCGCTTGAACTGGCCGTGATATCAAGAAATGCTATTTCATCCGCACCCTGTTCATCATAAATGCGCGCAACTTCAACGGGGTCTCCGGCATCCCTGATATCGACAAACTTCACACCTTTCACAACGCGGCCGTCGTCAACGTCCAGACAGGGAATGATTCTCTTGGCAAGCGGCATATCAGACCACCTCGCCGCGAACAACTTTTTCGTGACTGGAAATTAAACGCATCGCCTCCGCGTAATCCAGTGTACCCTCATACAGCGATTTACCGGCTATGGCACCCATGATGCCGCAATGGCTGGCATCAAGCAGAACTTCTATGTCCCTGATGTCGCTGATACCGCCTGAGGCAATTACTGGTATGGATAGTTTTGATGCCAAAAGCGCGGTCGCTTCGATGTTGATTCCACTCAGCATTCCGTCGCGATCAATATCTGTGTGCACAATCGAGGATGCACCACTACGTTCCAATTCGCGAGCCAACTCCAAGACATCCGCCCGCCCGCTGTGAGCCCATCCATCAACCGCTGCCCGACCTTTACGCACATCAAGGCCTGCAATGACCTGTCCCGGGTACTGTTCATTGATCTCGCTGACGAAAGTTGGTTCGTTAACTGCACGCGTGCCGAGAATTACAAATTTGGCTCCGATTTCCAAGTAACTTCGGGCGGTCTCGAATGTCCGGATTCCACCGCCGATCTGGATCTCTATATCCGAATGTTTTTCTGCAATCGTGCCAATGACGCGAGCATTGACGGGTTTGCCTTCGAATGCACCGTTCAAATCAACGATGTGAATTCGTCGCGCGCCGCAGTCTACCCAGCGATCAGCCTGGCTGACCGGATCGTCTGCATAAACAGTCGCATCCAGCATTCGTCCCTGTACGAGTCGAACACAGCGGCCGTCCTTGATGTCAATTGCAGGAATCAGAAGCATGATTGCAAAGGCCGGTGACAGATTGAGAATTGAGATTATACGCCTGCCGGATTTGCCGTATTTCAGCAGGCACCGTTCCAGTCAATAAAGTTGGCGAGAAGTCGCAGACCCTGCTGCCGACTTTTTTCCGGATGAAACTGCACGGCGAACAGATTTTCCTTGGCCGCAGCGCATACAAATTGCATTCCGTAAGTTGTGATCCCTGAAACTTCGGCTTGAATGTCTGCCTGTGCACAATAACTGTGAACAAAGTAGAATCGAGTGTCCTGCGGGATACCATCCCATAGCGGGTGATTGGTAATCTGATTTACCTTGCTCCAACCCATATGTGGAATTTTGATCCTTCGTCCCGCATCCAAAAGATGATCGTCAAACCTTCGCACATGACCGGATAGGAAGCCCAATCCTTCAACACCACCATCCTCTTCGCTGTCAGCGTAAAGAGCTTGGAGTCCGAGACAGATTCCGAGGACCGGCTTGGTCTCGACAGCAAATTCGACTGCCATTCTGATCTCGTCGTTTTGAAGCTCATTCATCCAGGTACCGATGGCACCCTGGCCGGGAAGTACGAGACGGTCTGCATTTCGAATATGTTGGGGATTATGTGTTGAAATTACATCTGCGGCGTCGGCCACCTTTTCGATGGCATTGATAACAGAATGAAGATTACCGGTGCCGAAATCGGCGATCACAACTTTGGACATAACAGCGGACTACTGCAGAAGATGCAGCTCAAGAAGGTTCTACAGACTGCCTTTGGTCGATGGAATAGTACCTTCAGACCTTGAATCAAATGAAGCGGCCATACGCAATGCCCGTCCGAACGCCTTGAATACAGTTTCAGCGATATGGTGCGCATTTCTGCCGCTGATATTGGTGATGTGCAAGGTAATATTTGCGTGATTGCACACAGCTTGGAAAAACTCGCGAATCAGATCAACGTCAAAATCGCCAACTCGGGCGCGCGGGTATTCAACAGCATAATCGAGTGACGGCCTGCCAGAGAAATCAATCACCACTCTTGACAGTGCCTCATCCAAGGGAACATAAGCGTGACCATATCGAACAATACCGGACTTGCTTCCGATCGCATCGCTCAGCGCTTTACCCAAGGTAATTCCGACGTCCTCAACTGTGTGATGTGCATCGATATGAAGATCGCCGACCGCCTTGATCTTTAGATCAACCATGCCGTGTCGCGCAATTTGCTCAAGCATATGCTCGAAGAACGGCAATCCGATGTCGAGATCTGAATTTCCGTTTCCATCAAGATTCATCAAAACCGCAATATCGGTTTCCTTCGTCTTTCTTTGTATATGAGCTGTTCGATCTTTAGTGTTCACGATCAATATCTTCAATCAGATCAATTGTCTTCATGCGAGTTGTAATGAATATCAGCATTATAGTAGGGAACACCAATGCCGGTGACGCCTTCACCGAAGGAACACACTATCGACAAGCCGCAATCTGTCAGCGATCAAGTTGTTGGAATATATTGTGTTCCTTGGCAGGGAGTCAAAGAGGGGTATACCAAAATTTGTCGATGTTGAGTTAAGTGACAAACTTTCAAACTCTTGTTGGTGTGCTGCAGTCAACTATTGCGCGATTGTACCGCAATCGCTGGCGGATTAATTTGTTCAGGTAGCCCAAGCAACACTTGCAAAACATATCGTTAATTTGTCATTCAGAAAATGCGATCGAAACTCAGCCCCGGATTGTGGTTTTGATGAAAGCGGCGGGTTACTGTGCTTAATCTGGCCGGGGTCATACCTATCACTCGATTGGCTCGTATTCCAACAATGCAGCCCGTCCGGTCATGCCGATGACTCTAATACACCGTTCTTGACTCAACGCATCCATCAAATGTATTGTCTCCCCAAATTCAATTTCTACCGGCTGCTGCTCGCCGTCGTTGATAGCAATGTTGTCTGCGCAAAGGTAGGACCGATTGAGCGTGTCAAAAATTGGATTCAGCTTTCCTGATACATCCGGAATTTCTCCTGTGGCATTTCGAAAAATAACCGATCCGCCTCCTGCGAGCGGACGCAATGCGATTTGTAAATTACGCTCCTGAGGAACCCATCCATTTTCAAGATGTGCAGCAAACCCTGTTGAAGCAGCATAAACCACCATTGGCAGTTCAACAGAATGTAACTGAAGTCGCGCTACGCCATGTTCGTCTGTTGAAGCAGCTACCCAAGTTTTGTTAGGAAATAATGTCAGGACGTCTACCCCTGACAAGGGCTGTGATTCGGCAGACACCATAATTACAACTGCTTTGTCATTTTTGCTGGCTGGTTGCAAGGGTTGCCATAGTAGATTCAATTTTCGCCAGGGAATGAAAGCACCGTCTTTGTGTTGTTGAAAACTGTCTCCGCCGTATACGACGAATGCTTTGATCGATTGTGGTAAGTATTGCAGATGCTTTTTTACCCGTCTGGTACCACGCAGCAACGAACTTGAAGGTGTGGAGTTGGACTTGGCTTCGACAAGTAGAATTTTCTCCACTTCAGGAATTACGAGATCAACTTCGATACCATTGTGGTCTCGATAGAAATGCAGTCCACCACGCACGCCTATGTTGAATCGACTTTTCATGATCTCTGTTACTACCCATGTCTCAAAAATCTGTCCACGCAGGGGATGTGAAAGGATGTGTTCAGGTTCGCGAATACCAATCAGATAACATAACAGCCCCGTATCAAGAAAGTAGAGCTTCGGCATCTTGGTTACTCGTTTGCGTGTATTACCGTGAAATGGGGATACGCGAACCAGAACGAAACTGGCTTCCAATACACTAATCCATGCCTTAGCGGTCGGTTGGGAAATCCCGCAATCCGTCGCTAGCGTTGAATATTTGATCAGACCGCCACTACGTCCCGCACAAAGTTGAATAAATCGCTCAAAAGTATCAAGATTTCCGATGTTGCTAAGCGTACGTACATCTCGTTGCAGATAGGTTTGAATATAGTCGCCAAGCCATTCGGTCGGATTGTGACTTTCGGCGAAGATTCGCGGGTATCCGCCAGTATAGAGCGCCTGTTCCAGATATTCGGGATGCTGAGGAAATTGACTGACCTCATCCCAAGACAAAGGATGTAGTTGATGCAATGAAGTTCGCCCAGCCAAAGACTGGCTGATCCGCTCCAACAAGGTGAAATTTTGTGAGCCGGTCAGAATCCAGCGACCGCGCACCGGGTTGTCGTCTACAATAGTTTGGATGTAGGACAGCAATTCCGGAACATATTGCACTTCATCTATGATGACTCCATTACGAAATTGCTTCAGGAATCCTTGCGGGTCTTCACTCGCAAATGCTCTGTTATGGGGTAGTTCCAAATTTACATAAGCATGATTTTCGAACACGGTTTTAACCAATGTAGTTTTTCCACTTTGCCGAGGTCCGGTTATCGTCAATATCGGCCATTGCCCTGCTGCTTGCCTGAGCTTTGGTTCCAGATTTCGATTTACGATCATTGGCTGGTATTCCGATATAAATCAGTATATTTGAAAACTATACTTTGAATTATACTGAATATCAAGATTTGATGCAAACTTTATAATCCTGGCAGGCCGCTAACGAATTGTTGTAAGTATTTGAAGGTCTGTGAATTGCGTAACGAAAATTGACAAACCCTACCTTATATTTGTTGGTGATACCCAAAATAAACTCGCGCCGCAAAGATTTCATTCGGAGTGGATCAACTTTGAATTGAAATCAACAGCTATGCGCTCGCTGGATTCGCCGGTACAGATACCTGAAACCGACTGAGCGTTCTTCTTTAGACGGCGTGCTAGGGTTGCGTACACCCACATCACGCGAAATTAGTACCTTTTGACCCAAAAACCCGCTTCCAGCCAAATTGTCACCACCAGTCGCCTTCTTCGTCACAGCAGACCCCGGCTTCGGCACCGAATCAGACAGAGAATGGAAATCCGGGCAGCTTTCCGTCCGAGAAATGTTTACAGCACAAATCTCTCCATGTTGATTATGATAGCATTAAGTGATAGCAATATGCTATTCTATAGATTAATCTGAATTTCACAGTCAATCTGATCAAGGAGTAATCCAATGAGTTCTGCCATCATTGTTCGCAACATCAATCCGGGCGATAAATCATGGATCAAGCAGGAGGCAGCACATAGAGGCCTCTCAATGGAAGAGTTTGTTCGCCGTTTGATCCACGAAACGCGTAAGCGTTCGGAGGGACATACAAAACCGTCAGAAGCCTTCCAACGATATTTCGGGCAGGAACACGGGGTTGAATTGCCGCTTTCTGCACGCTATGGTTACAAACCAGTTGTGCTTTCCGACAAGGGTGGAACATGACAGCACCTACGTCCTGGCTTCTCGACACAAATATTCTCTCCGAAATGATGCGTCCGAACCCGGAATCTCGCGTCGCCAATTTTCTTGACGAAATTGCTCCAGAAGGGATCGGTCTTGCCGCAATTACTGTTTGGGAGATCCTCAATGGCATTGGCCAATTAGATCCTGGAAAGCGCCGCGACGATATTGCTGAGCGATTTCAGAGAATAGTTGATGATATCTTTGAAGATCGGATTTTTGATTGGACTTCTGCCGATGCCGAAGTCTGCGCCCGTATCATGGAGGATAAACATCGACGGGGTGAACCGCTTGATAGTCATCTTCCGGACGCAATGCTCGCTGGAACAGCCATACGATGTGGTTGCGTGATAGTTACACGCAACGAAAGCGAGTTTCTGAATACCGGTGCAAAGGTCGTCAACCCCTGGACTTAGAAAGAAGATTTACAAGGTCGATTGCGAAGATGCAACGCCAGAACAAGTCGCAAACACGATACTAGTCTATCGGCGCTAATATTGAAGAAATAGCAGAATCCTGGAACGAAATTACAACCGTTGACACAAGCTTAAAAATTCCAAAGATAATGTAGCCGCAAGCGAGGATTACTTTCCATCGTTTGGTAGAATCTGGTCGGAAATTCGACGTGATGTCGAGCCAGAACACTAACAAAAAATTGGGAGTTTCGTGCCCAATGAATTACGATAGCAATACATGGTCGAATTAGTCCATTTTCAAGTACTGGCGCTAGTCGGGAGTGTTACCTCTCTGATTGTTTGAGCAACGCTGGCTTGTCCACTTATAAGCACCTGCCAAGCGCTGCCAATAGTTGTCTGTTTTCGTCATCCGTACCGACAGTCAGCCGCAAGCAATTCGAAAGCAAGGGATGATAGCCATGCAGATTCTTGATCAATATCCCGTCGAGCTGTAATTCTTCGAAGATTCTCGTCGCATTCTCATCCTTCACTCTGATTGTGACAAAGTTGGTCTGCGTTGGAAAAACTTCGATACCACCCATACGTTCAAGATGTGAGATCATCGAATTCCTATGTCGAATTACGGTTTCAGTATTTTGGCAAATTTCTTCCCAATGGTTCAATGCAAAGACAGCACTCTCTTGTGCCAGTACGCTGATGTTGTATGGAAAGCGAATTTTCTCAAACTCGGTTGACCAACTCGGTTGACTCATCATGTATCCGACTCGAAGCCCTGCGAATCCGCTCTTTGATAGCGTCCGTACGATAACGAGGTTTTCGTATTGCTCTGCCATAGCCATGATGCTTCGCCCTGAATAAGCATGATATGCCTCGTCTACGACAACCAGCCCGTCAGAAACACGTACAGTGTCCTCAATCAATTTTTCGTCGAAGAAATTTCCTGTCGGATTGTTGGGATAGGCGATGAAAATGCACGCCGGTTGATTGCGCTCGACTCCCGAGAGCCAGGAATCCTGCGATAATTGGAAGTTCTCATCCAGATCAATTCCGACAAAATTACCTCTAGTGTACTGGGCAATAATTTCATACATGGCAAACGAAGGTTGCGGTGCCATGATCGTTTTACCGTAACCACCGACAGCCATCTGTATCAGTTGCAGAAGCTCATCAGATCCATTTCCTAAAGTCAATAGCAGACTATCAGGAACCTCAAACACCTGGCGTAACTTGCTCTTCAGTTCTTTCGCAGTTGGGTCCGGATAACGATTAACCTCAACACTGGCGATTAATTCCAACCACTTTTTCTTGAGAGATTCACTGAAACCATAGGGCGATTCCATCGCATCAAGTTTCACGGTCCCCGTAAACGGTACAACCCGATAGGCACTGAGGGAACGAATTTGCGGGTGTATCAAACTGCTTGGTTTTAGGTTCTTGCTATGCATTGTCAAGATATCGATACTCTGCTGAACGCGCGTGCGCAGTGAGTTGCTCTTCGCGTGCCAGGATGCTCGCGGTTTTCGCGAGCTCCCGCGATCCTTCTCTGGAACAATGAATGATTGACGTCCGTTTTATGAAATCATAGACGCCGAGAGGGGAACTGAATCTCGCAGAACCTGATGTGGGTAGTACGTGATTCGGACCGGCGCAATAGTCACCGAGAACTTCGGCGCTGTCCGACCCGATGAATATTGCACCTGCATTGCGAACCATCTGCGCAATTTCTTCTGCATTTTCCAACATCAAACCAAGATGTTCGGGTGCCACACGGTCGATTACAGCGACAAGTTCTTCGTAATTACGCACATGAACAAGAGCACCATTCTTGGCCAAGGAATTTGCGATGGTGAGATTTCTTTCCATTTTCGGTAGCATGTTCTGCATGCAGTCTCGCACTTCGTCAAGTTTATCCTGACTCAGTGAAAGCAGAATTGACTGTGCATCATCATCGTGTTCTGCCTGGGCGAACATATCCATGGCCGCCCATTCGGCGTTGGTGCTCTCATCGCAGGCCACCACAACTTCCGAAGGTCCGGCCACAATGTCAATCCCGACATAACCGAATACCTGGCGCTTGGCGGAGGATACCCAAGTATTTCCGGGCCCCACAATCTTGTCAACCTTTGGAACCGTCTGAGTTCCAAAAGCAAGCGCCGCTACAGCTTGTGCGCCGCCGATCGTAAATACCCGATCGACACCCGCGATGTGCGCAGCTGCAAGAACGGAATCCTTGATTTCTCCGCCTGGGGCAGGCACAGTCATAATGATTTCGTTGACTCCCGCGATCCGCGCAGGCAGTGCAGTCATCAACACTGAAGATGGATAGGCAGCTTTACCACCCGGAACGTAGATTCCAACCGTTTGAATTGCGGTCAGTTTCTGACCCAGGCGAGATCCAACTTCCTCCTCGTAGACCCACGACTGTTCAATCTGACGTGTATGAAACCGTCGTATTCGATCTGCAGCAACGATTATTGCTTCTCTTAGCTCGGGTTCGATACGCACAGCAGCAGATTCCAGCTCATCCGCGTCAATTTCGAGGTCCGTCATGCTGTCAACATCACTACTATCGAAACGTTTAGTTAACTCAAGCAACGCATAGTCACCTTCGTTTCGAACTCTTGAGATGATATCAGCCACTGTCTGATCGGTCTCATGTGTGAACTCTACGCCTCGTTGCAGAATCTGGGAGAATTCTTCATCGAATTGACGATCAGTTGTGGAAAGTTGTCGGATCTCAAGATTCATCATTCCGCTTCCGGGCAGCCAATTCGAGTTTCGATACGATATCCTTGATCAACTTTTCCTTCAGTCGCATTGCAGCCTTGTTTGCGATCAGCCGCGCGCTGATATCGGCAATACTTTCCACCTTGACCAATCCATTGCTGCGCAATGTCTCACCGGTCTGTGAGAGATCGACAATTTGGTCAGCCAGTCCGCGCGAAGGTGCAAGTTCCATCGACCCAGAAAGATGCATGACATCAACATAAACACCTTTGGCTGCAAAATGTCGACGAGTGGTATTCACATACTTTGTTGCAACTCTGAGTTTTCTTCGGTGGTCGTCAGCACCGTTTGCTGATCGTACTTTTTCCGCCACCACCAATTGACACTTTGATATCCCAAGATCAACCAGTTCGTAAAAACCCCCGTCTTGCAATTCAAGCAATACATCTTTTCCGACGATTCCAAGGTCGGCTCCGCCCAGCCGCACGTACGTCGGTACATCCGTATTTCTGACGACAATCAGTTGAACATTTTCGTTGTGGGTGTCGAAAAGAAGACTACGTGAACTACTGATATCCTCAACTGGCGCGATACCAGCATGTTCAAGCAGTGGAGTGACTGATTTGACAATGCGCCCTTTTGAAATTGCGATTGCAATGCGATTAGTACGATTTTCCATCGTAATCTGACCTTGGGATGCAAATTGCGAGGATCGGTCAGCCGCCGCTGACGTGCTCCGCATCAGTTTCCAAATGTTCGCGAGATGTACCGTTGTCGTGAACGCGCCGAATCTGCGCACCGAGCAACGCAAGTTTTTCTTCGATGCAGTGATAACCGCGATCGATATGATGAATACGTTCAATAATAGTTTGCGATTCGGCCGCCAGTCCCGCGAGAACCAAACTCGCCGATGCGCGAAGATCAGTCGCAGTCACCCGGGCACCTTTCAGTTTGGGAACGCCGTTTACCGTGACGGTGCTACCGCTGGTGGAAATATCACTTCCCATTCGAATCAGTTCCTGCACATGCTGGAAACGATTTTCAAAAATAGTTTCAGTAATCGAACCGGTTCCTGTGGCGATGCAGTTCATCATCAGAATCTGCGCTTGCATATCGGTTGGAAATCCAGGATATGGCACTGTTCGGACGTTGACGGCTTTGGGTCGTTTGCCGTTCATGGAAAGCTGTATGTCGTTTTGTCCAACAATGATATCGGCACCCGCGTCTTGCAGTTTATCGAGCACCGAAAGTAGATTTTCGGGTTGTACATCAAGAACACTGACGTTTCCACCTGTAACAGCACCTGCCACCAGGTAGGTACCTGCCTCGATTCTGTCCGCGATGAGATGGTGTGTGTGCTCTTGCAAGGAGTCTGACCCCTCAATCTTGATCCGAC
Source organism: Arenicellales bacterium (assembly GCA_951813075.1). Lineage (GTDB taxonomy): Bacteria > Pseudomonadota > Gammaproteobacteria > Arenicellales > JAJDZL01 > JAJDZL01. The sequence continues at coordinate 2,276,494 of OX638343.1, forward strand.
TGGACCCTGCTCCTTCGATTTTCGCACCCATGCCGATCAGACAGTCTGCCAGGTCTACAACTTCCGGTTCCATTGCCGCGTTATCGATGACAGTCGTGCCTTTTGCCAGACAGGCGGCCATCATCAGATTTTCGGTTCCGGTAACAGAAGAAATGTCCATGAAAATGTGAGCGCCATGCAATTTGCTGGCAGTTGCCTTGATGTAGCCAGCTTCCAATTCAATATCCGCACCCATGGCTTTGAGCCCCTCAAGATGCAGGTTGATCGGTCTTGAACCGATTGCACAACCGCCCGGCATGTAGACTTCCGCGTGCCCGAATCTGGCTAGCAGCGGACCGAGCACCAATATCGACGCGCGCATGGTTTGCACGATCTCGTAATTTGCTCGGAAATTAGCGACATTTCTGGAGTCAACCACTACAGTCATATTTTCCTGAAGTTCGACCGTTGCACCGAGCCGACCTAACAAGTCGAGCGTCGTGGTGACATCCTGCAGGTGTGGAATATTACTGACGCGGAGAGGCTCCGATGACAGCAATGAGGCGATTAGACAAGGCAAGCCTGCATTTTTTGCACCAGATATGCGGACATTGCCATTTAATGGAAGACCTCCGGAGATAATCAAATTTTCCATTGCGAAAACCTTTGAGGATTTTCTGCGTCCGGCCAACCAAAATTTTTATTTCGTCAATTTGCCGGATTCAGTTTGGTTTGAAGTTCACCGTTTTGATACATCGACAGCAAGATATCACTGCCACCAACGAATTCACCGTCGATATAAACCTGTGGTATCGTCGGCCAGTTTGAGAATTGTTTGATACCTTCTCGAACTTCCATATCACTTAAGACATTGACCGTTGCGAACTGTGTGCCACAAGCTTCAAGAATCTGTACGGCCCGGCTTGAAAACCCGCATTGGGGGAACTGTGGCGTGCCTTTCATGAAAAGGACGACACGATTGTTGCTCACAGTTTCTTTGATACGTTCTTCGGCGCTCATATCTGTTTTTTCTCCTATCAATTATCAATAATTTATGTGATTCAGGACGACTGATTGTTCCACTGTTGCGGAGTATAGGTGCGCAACGATAGAGCGTGGATTATTTCGTCCATTTTGTCACCGAGTCCTCCATACACCATACGATGCTGCTCAAGCATGGATTTCCCCGCAAAATCAGAACAGATTACAACGGCTTCAAAGTGTCTTCCGTCTCCGACTACATCAGCAGACGATCCACTCAAACCCTCTTCAATCCATAGTTTTACCTGTTCAGGTGCTACCAATTTTTTTCCTTTCAGATAATTTCAAAGAAACAGCATGCAAGTCCCATATTTTACCACATCACCGTATAACCCAATACACCGTGCGCAGTTCTACAGCGATTCTGATTGCGAGATTGTCATGGTAATCAACACCTTGTTTTGAATGTTGAAATAAGTGATAGATCGGTCCGCGACCCGGGAGAATCTCAAACAGGTGTGGTGCTGGGGATTGGTTCTGTTTTGTGCGTTAATTCGCAGAATGACTCAGATGCAGTGTCCGCACCTGAATTCACGCTGTTCCGGATGGCGAGTCGGTCTCAGCCTGATAAATATCATCCAAATTGTTGACGCGGGCGATTCGCGTCAACACATCTGGTACGTTGGTAAATTTCAAAGATGTGCGGTTACTGCGAGCCTGCGAGAGCCACTCTACGCAAAGCGCTACAGCGGCACTGTCGGCACTTGTGATTCCGCTAAGTTCAATGTCCACATTTTTGTCCGGGAACGACGAAAGATTCACACTTCTGTGAACTGCAGCAACCGTATCCAAGCGCAGTTCGCCTGCCACGCGTAGATGAATAACACCGTCTTCCAGAGACTTTTCAACGGTCGCGTTCAATCGGGTTAGCCTTGTGTTGTCACCCGAAACAGAAATTCGCCGATCACATCCTCAAGACTGAATGATGACTGCGTAAATTCGATTAAATCCCCACCTTTCAAAAAAATATCTTCAGCACCCTGCTCAAGTCCGATGAACTGTGCACCGAGTAAGCCCGATGTCAGAATGCGAGCACTTGAATCTATCGGGATGCGAGCGAATCTGTCAGATATTGTCATTTCGACTCGAGCACTGAAATTGTCCATATTGACCGCAATTCCTGATACTCGACCGATATTCACCCCAGCGATCGTGACCGGGGCTTTGATATTCAAACCTCCAATGTTGTCAAAAGTAGCGTAAATCTTGTAGTCGTTCTCCATCTCAAAAACAGACGCGCTGTCGACTCTGAAGGCGAGCAACACGATCGCCGCGATACCTGCCACGACAAACAAGCCAACCCAGAATTCAATTAGGGATTTTCTCATACTCTGCTAGATGGGAGGAAAACAGAACTATTTTCTGAAGATTTGCAGACACGTTAGGTTTGAAGAATGCGGACTTATATTGGATGTTTATCCAGTGTTGTGGAATTATATCAAACACTACTGATACTGAAGTCGGTGCCTCGCGATTCAAGGTGTTTATTTTAGTGCCGATCTCACAATGCGGTCTGGCTAGGTAATACATTGCCATGATAGGACACAAGTAAAGTTCTATATAATTTTCTATTACAATCCGTATTTCAAGCCTTGTCCCCGGCGCTTTGACAAGGGTGCACTGTTCCGCATTAAGACATATGAAGTGGTTGAGTAATATCAAACAATTATCTGATCTCGGATATTTGCGTAAGTATGGAATCTACGCGGTAGTCTTGGTTCTGATCTTGGTGGTGATCCAGGTTTCATTGTCGCTTACCCCAAGAGAAACGGCGAAAGTAGCCGCGCAAAAGGATCAAACGATTTCTTCAATCTCCGAGAGTCAACTTATAACTTCAAGTGATGACGGAACTGATGATCCAATAATACTGCAAGCCAAACTTACCAACGATACCAGCGAAGGCATCACCAGTGGTGTTGTCACGCTACCGAGCAGTATGACGTCGCGACTGACCGAAGCGGTACCTGAACCAAAGCTTCAGGTTAGTGAGGAGTCATCAGAAACACACCAGAATTTTGTTGCGGCTGAATTCCCCGAACACACATTCGAAATTCAGGAAGCGGCGGTTCAAAAACTTGCGATGCTCAACCGTGAATCCCTTGAAGGGCATGATCAGACCGTGCCAGCGAACAATCTTCAGCCGCAAACGCTGCCAATCGAATCCGCGCTGATTCTACCGGATGGCTTGGAATCGGATAGGTCAGTTACGGTATCCAGACGGAATAATTCACTCTCGAGTGTTGCCGACGAAAGCGTCGTCAGTGGCGTCATCATGCCACCGAGCAGTATGACTTCGCAACTGACCGAATCGGTATCTGAGCCGGTGATTCAGGTTATTGACGAATCATCAGAATCAGTTCAAATTACGGTTGAGGTTGAAATTCCCCAACACACAATTACAAATCAGGAAGCAGCGGCACAAAAGGTTGCGATGCTTGACCGGGAATCTCTTGAAGGGCAAGATCAGACTATGTCAGCGAATGATCTTCAGCCCGAAACGCTGCCAATCGACTCCGCGCTGATTTTGCCGGAAGGATTGGTATCGGATTGGTCTGCTGCTGAATCCAAGCGGAATGATTCGCTTACCATTGCTGCCGACGAAGGCGTCGCCACACCACTGAGTAGTGTGACTTCGCAACTGACTGAATCGGTACCTGAACCAGAGCTTCAGATCACTGAGAATTTATCAGAATCAAATCAAATTACGGTTGAGATTGAATTTCCCGAACACACAGTTATGAATCAGGAAGCAGCAGCACAAAAGCTTGCGATGCTCGACCGGGACTCTCTTGAAGGGTATGATCGAACTGTACCAGCGAACGATCTTCAGCCGGAAACGCTGCCAATCGACTCCGCGCTGACATTACCGGAAGGCTTGGAATCGGATTGGTCAGCTGCGGAATCCAAGCGGAATGATGCACTTTCCAATGCTGGCGACGAAGGCGTTGCCAGTGGTGTCGTCACAGCACTGAGCAGTGTGACTTCGCAACTGACCGAATCGGTACCTGAACCAGAGCTTCGGGTCACTGAGGAATCATCAGAATCTCACCAGAATGTTGCTGCGAGTGAAATGTCCGAACACACAATATCAGATGACGTAGCGGTGTTACTAAAGGTAGCGATGCTCGACCGGGAATCTCTTGGATGGCATAATCTGACCGTGCCGGAGAACGAACTTCTGCTCGAAACGTCACCAATCGACTATTCGCTGATATTGCCGGAAGGCTTGGAAATGGATGGGTCAGCTACTGTATCCAAGCGGAATGACTCACTTTCAAATGGTACCGACGAACGCGTCGCCATTGGTGTCTACGCACCATCGAGCAGCATGACTTCGCAACTGACCGAATCGGTACCTGAGCCAGTACTTCACGTTGTTGAGAAATCATCAGAATTACACCAGAATTTTGTTGCAGGTGAAATTCCCGAACACACAATTGCAAATCAGGAAGCAGCGGAACAAAAGGTTGCGATGCTCGATCTAGAATATCTTGAAGAACAAGATCGGACCGTGCCAGCGAACGATCTTCAGTCGGAAACGCTGCCGATCGACTCCGCGCTGATTTTACCGGGAGGTTCGGAATCGGATTGGTTGGCTCCAGAATCCAAGCGGAATGATTCACTTTCGAATAGTACCGACGAAAGCGCCGCCAGTGATGTCGTCACACCATCAAGCAGTATTGATTCGCATTTGACCGAATCGCTACCGGAACCAGTGCTTGAGGAATTATCAGAATCACAACAGAATATTGTTGCGGGTGAAATGTCCGAACACGCAGTCACAGGTCAGAAAGTACCGGAACAAAAGGTTGCGATGCTCGATCGAGAATCTGTTCTAAGGCAAGAGCAAACCGTGCCAGAGAGCGATCTTCAGCTGGAAACGCCACCGATCGACTCTTCGCTGATTTTGCCGGAAAGCTTGGAATTGGATTGGTCAACCACAGTCTTCAAGCGAAATGATACGCTCTCCAAAGTTTTGCAACGCAACGGAATCAAACTGAAAACGATGTACCAATTGCTTGATATTCCTGGAACTGGCATGCTCAAGACCGTCTACCCAAACGATCAGTTAACGATTGCTCGAGGCGTTGGAGGTGAATTGGTCGGAATTGAGTTTCGGCGCGAAAAAAAGGGCGTTCTGATGTTTGTTTTTGCTGACGGCGATATTAAGTTGATCGAGTCGGCTGTTGCCAAAAATGCGGGTTCACTTTGGAATATTTTCGATAAGCAGCATCGCGTCGCAATGCAGGAAAAACAAGAAAGTTTCATTCAGACAGTTGCCACTGTAAAGCAACAGGAACTGAAATGGCACGAACTTACGGTGCGTAAAGGCGATACGCTTAGTCAAATATTCAGTCGAATTGGCATTTCAGGTTCGCTTGAGGTCGCGCTCGCTCCATCGGGAAACTGGTTACGTTCGGGACTGATGCCAAAACAAGAAATTCGAATTGCAACACGCGTTGATAACACTTTCGCCATGATTGAGGTTTTCGATTTCAAATCAGAAAGGATTCGTATGGTTGTTGCAGATGACGAAGGTTACGCTGTCGGTTACCGGAAAATGCAACCGGAAATTCGGGAGTATCAGGCTTGTGCGACCGTTACGAACAACCTTTATAGTGCGGCTAAAACCGTAAAAATACCGGTCGCGGCAGTTGACGAATATGCGGATATATTTGCATCGCGAATCGATTTTAGCCGTCAGCTGCAGAAGGGCGATCGATTTTGCATGATTTACCAGCGTAAGTTTGTGAAAGAAAGAATTGTCGGTCAGGTGGAAATTATTGCTGCATCATTGGAGCAAAAAAACTATAAAACGCAAACTTTTCGAGTGACCGATAAGATTGGTGATGCACGTTACTATGATCGGAATGGTGAAAGCATGCTGGGGCATTTTCTGAGGGCGCCTGTCAAGTCCGCGCGAGTCACTTCAGTCTTCAGTAACAATCGATTCCATCCAGTCCTGAAGAAGTATCGTAAACACCAGGGAGTTGATTACGGCGCTCCGAAAAACACGCCAATCATAGCGACAGCGGACGGTGTGGTATCCCGGCGTAGCAACAATCCAAGCGGATATGGGAAAGTGATTGTCATCCAGCACGGCAGCAAGTATCAAACACTATATGCACATATGAGCCGATTTGCGAAAAACACCAGTCAGGGCAGTTATGTCAAACGAGGGCAGGTAATTGGATATGTCGGTTCAAGTGGGCAGTCTACAGGCAATCATGTGCATTATGAATTTCGTGTAAATGGCGTTCATCGGGACCCACAGAATTATCCGATGCCGAAAGGCAAACCGGTACCTGAAATATTGCGCGAGGAATTCAACCGAAAAGTTGCGACTTTGTCGCCTAGACTGCAAGGTATTGAGCAGACAAAAGTTGTCTTGGTCTCTTCAAACCTTCAGGAGTAATCCACCCGATGAAACACTGCTGGACATGGTAGTACGGAATTCCGGATGACCCATGACTGAGATGTACGTCGGTGTGATGTCCGGCACTAGTCTGGATGGCATCGATGCGGTGCTCGTATCATTCGAATCCCGGGAACCTGTCCGTGTACACCACTGGTTGTTTGAGCGTTATCCGGAGGAAATTTATCCGACTCTTGAAGCATTGTTCACAAAGCCTCAGCCTGATTCGCCGCTAGCGCATCAGATTGATCAAATTTTGGGTGAACTTTACGCCGACGTCATACTGAGACTGATCGATAATTATTCAAGGGACAATATCCGTGCAATTGGATGCCATGGTCAAACCATCATCCACCAGCCAGATGCCAATCCACCCTTCACGTGGCAAGCCGGAAACAGTGAGGTAGTTGCCCAAATGACCGGAATTCCGGTTGTTCACGACTTTCGAAGCGCTGATATGAAAGTGGGTGGGCAAGGCGCGCCGTTGGCTCCCGCATTCCATCACCATGCTTTTCAAAGCAGTTTGGAATCGCGTGCTGTTGTCAACATAGGAGGAATAGCCAACGCAACCTATTTGCCGGCCAGTGCATCGCAGAGCGTTATTGGCTTTGATACCGGACCGGGCAACGCACTTTCTGACCAGTGGATTCGTGAACACAAGAACTTACCCTACGACGCGAATGGTGGCTGGGCCGAGTCCGCAAAAGTGGATGAGGGTTTGTTGAATCATTTGATGAACGATCCATATTTTCAATTACCGCCCCCTAAAAGTCTGGATAGCAGGAAATTCGATCTTCTCTGGCTGCGAGGTCAGGTCCACAATTATGGAAAAGAACTGGATGCAGCCATCATACAGAGCACGATTGCTGCTTTCACCGCTCGGTCGATTGCGCGATCAATCCAGATGTGGATGCCCGATGTCAGAAAAGTCTACCTTTGTGGCGGTGGTGCACACAATCGGGCGATTGTAGGGAATCTACGAACCGACTCGGGACTGGATGTCGTCGGCACCAATGAATTGGGTATTCCACCGGATCAGGTTGAAGCTGTTGCATTCGCTTGGCTTGCACGATGTCGAATACTGAATCAGCCAGCCAACCTTCCTTCTGTCACTGGCGCAAGCAAGGTCGTGATATTGGGTTCGATAACCAATCCGCCAAATAGTAGCTAAAAGACGAAGCGTCAGTATTGAAACGGACGCTTCAGTCGAATTGAATCAGCAGTCAAGCGTGTTGTCGCGTTCCCAGTCCGAAACTTGCGAACAGAACTGATTCCAGTCCGCCAATTTCAGCTTGCAATAACTGTCCAAAATCTCCGTTCCAAATGCTGATCGCAGAACCTCACTTGATTCTGTAGTCCGGATCGCATCCAGCAGGTTCAGCGGTAGTTTCTTGACATCACCAGCCAGTTCTGGATTGGCGTACATGTCGATGTCCAGCCTCTTACCCGGATCTCGACTGTTCTCGACGCCATCCAGTCCGCCTGCTGCGATTCCCGCCTGCAACAGATACGGATTCGCTGATCCGTCCATCAGCCTCAGCTCGAACCGACCAGCGTCCGGGATTCGGACCATGTGTGTTCTGTTATTACCCGTATAGGTAACCGAATTCGGAGACCAAGATGCGCCGGAACGCGTACGGGACGCATTGATACGCTTGTAACTGTTCACCGTCGGGTTGAACAACGAGCATAGAGCTTGCGCGTTGTGCATGATCCCGCCCAAAAAGCTGTAAGCCAGGGAGGAAAGTCCAACCTCGTCGGATTCGTCGAGAAACAGATTCTCAGTTGCGTCGGGATTCCAGACTGATACATGGGCATGGCAACCATTACCGGTCAAGTCGGTAAACGGTTTGGGCATGAAGGTAGCTCTTTGCCCGTTTCTTTCCGCAAGTGTCTTGACCATGAACTTGAAGAACACATGACGGTCAGCTGTAGTCAGCGCGTCGCTGTAGTCCCAGTTCATCTCAAATTGTCCGTTGGCATCCTCATGATCGTTCTGGTATGGATTCCAACCCAGTTCAATCATCGCATCACAGATTTGACTGACAACGTCAAAATTCCGCATGAGTGCAGTCTGGTCATAACACGGCTTCTCCTGTGAATCCCGGGCATCGTGAATGTTTTTACCATCCTGTTCCAGCAGCATGTATTCGCATTCCACTCCGGTTTTCATTCTGTGTCCGCGATCGGCCAATTTTGCCAACTGTCGTTTAAGAATGATGCGGGGGCACTGTTCCACTTCGACGCCACCCATCCAAAGGTCGGCGGCAAGCCATCCGACATCTCGCTGCCATGGCAGGATAATCAGACTTTCGGAGTCGGGTACGGCTAGCATATCCGGGTCTGCAGGCGTCATGTCGAGCCAGGTCGCAAATCCGGCAAAACCTGCGCCTTCCTCCTGCATGCCACCGATTGCGCCGGCTGGCACCAGCTTTGCTCGCAGTCCTCCGAACAGATCAACGAAACTGATCAGAAAATATCTGATATTTTCCTCTTTTGCGATTTTTGCAAGATCCATGGTATTACTCCTTCTTTGCGTTCTGATTGAAAGGTTTCATATTCCTTGACAACGGTGTCACTGTGTATTTGTCCACTGGTCGCGCTATTCCCGACCAGGAATCCACGACGTACCAGCCAGAGGAACCTGGGCCATCGCTGCTGCCTCGACAGTCAGTGCTACCATATCTTCAGGTTCCAGGTTCAGGACGTGGCTCTTTCCGCATGCGCGTGCTAAAGTCTGCAGTTCAAGCAGCATTGTTGAAAGATAGTTCTTGAGCCATCTCGCACCTTGCTTTGGATTCAGGCGCGACTCGAGATGCGGGTCTTGCGTTGTTATACCGACTGGACACCGGCCAGTATGACAGTGGTGACAAAATCCTGGTGCGGTGCCGATTGCGGCATAATCCTCGACAAAGACCGGGCGATTACAACCGATAGCAACCATCGCTGCACTACCGATGGAAACGGCATCGGCACCCAGTGCGAGTGCTTTTGCAACATCGGCTCCAGATCGGATCCCTCCGGAGACAATCAATTGAACTTTACGGTGCATATCCAGGTCGATCAACGAATTTACGGCTTGTCGAACTGCAGGCAGTGTTGGAATTCCGACATGTTCGATAAAAACGTCCTGAGTAGCCGCAGTCCCGCCTTGCATTCCATCCAGAACGATAGCATCGGCTCCGGCTTTTACCGCAAGCGCGACATCGTACTCCACTCGGGTTGCTCCGACCTTGATCAGAATCGGAATCTGGTAATCGGTGATTTCTCGAAGTTCTTGAATTTTGATTTCGAGGTCATCGGGTCCGGTCCAATCCGGATGTCTGCAGGCGCTTCGTTGATCTATACCGGTTGGCAAATTCCGCATTTCAGCGACACGCTCGGTGATTTTTTGTCCGAGCAGCATTCCACCACCGCCGGGTTTTGCACCTTGCCCCACTACAACTTCCAATGCGTCAGCCCGCCGGACATCGTCCGGATTCAGTCCATAGCGTGATGGGAGAACCTGATAGATCAGGGTCTTGGACGAATTACGCTCCTCATCGGTCATCCCGCCGTCGCCGGTGGTCGTGCTTGTACCCATTTCACTGGCGGCCAGGCCGATTGACTCCTTGGCGTTGGCACCAAGTGCGCCAAAACTCATTCCGGCTATGGTTATTGGAATATTAAGATGAAGCGGCCGTTCGGCATAGCGGTTGCCGATGATGACGTCAGTCGCACAAGTTTCTCGATAACCCTCAAGTGGATATCGTGACATTGAGGCGCCTAGAAAAACCAGATCATCAAAATCCGGGAGCGATCGTTTCGCGCCAAATCCTCGGATTTCGTAAACTCCCTGATCGGCCGCTCGATGTATTTCTGCGAGCACATGTTCTGGAAATGTGGAAGATGAACGCAAAGCGCGTGCGTCGAAATGCGGGTTGTCGCTATCTGATGGCATCGGCGTTATCAATCTTGAAGTTGTAGAGAGTTCGAGCGGAACCAAAACGGCGAAAATCGGCAACAGGAAACTCGAAACCTGATTGCTCTAAAAGCCTGTCGAGTGCTTGGGCATGTTCAGGGCGCATTTCCTTCTCGATGCAGTCCGAACCCAGACTTTCGACGTCGCCCCGAACGAATACCTGTGCCTCGTAAATCGAATCACCGAGATCATGTTCTGCATCACCGCATACCACAAGGCGTCCTGACTGCGCCATGAATGCGCTGAAGTGTCCGACTGATCCGCCAACTACAATATCGATGCCTTTCATCGAAATACCGCATCGAGAACTGGTATTACCCTTGATTGTCAAAAGTCCACCGTGACCAGAAGCTCCCGCATATTGGGAAGCATTTCCTTCAACCAGAACACTGCCAGAAACCATATTTTCAGCGACACCCGGACCTGCATTGCCACGAACGATGATATTGGCGCTTTGGTTCATGCCGCCACAGTAGTATCCGACATGCCCATCGACAGTCACTTGTATCTCGTGTGTCATGCCGACAGCCACTGCATGGCGCCCTTTCGGGTTGCGAATAACAAATGGTTTGACATCGCCGTGGTTATGTCCACAGTCATGTAAAGCTTGATTCACATGTCGCAAGGCGTCAATTGTCAGATCGAATTCCATTGATCCTAAACTAGTTTTGTATCAGTCGCGACCCCAACTGTAAATTTGGGCCGGTGATGGTTCCCAGATATTTGAATGCTTGGCGTCTGGAAGTCTTGCAATTGCACGATATTCTGACGACATGGCGACCCAATCATCGTTTTCGGCGAGTACGGCCGGTTTGCATGCGATTGGATCGCGAAGCACAGAGAATCCGTTTCGACTTCCAATTGCAAACGTGTAGAAGCCATCGAGCCCCTCGATTGCGCTATGCAGTGCATCAACCACCGAGTCACCCTGTGAAAGTCTCCATGTGAGAAATCCAGCGGCTACCTCACTGTCATTGTCAGTCTGAAACTGCCCGCCTTGACGTATCAGATATCGTCTGAGCCGATTATGATTAGACAATGAGCCATTGTGGACAAGGCACAAATCAAGACCGGTCGAAAAGGGATGAGAATGTTCAGTTGTGACTGCACTTTCGGTTGCCATTCTGGTGTGTGCGATTGCATGAGTACCGGCAAATTTTCTAAACCCAAATCGCTCGATCACTTCTTTGGGATGCCCCTTTTCCTTATAGATTTCAATGGCTTTACCAATACTCATGACTCGAAGGTCCGACCAATGCTGTCGAATCCATGGTTCCACCAGACTGACTGGAGTTTCGCTGGAAAGTATGATATGGCTGGCGTGGACGGACAAACTGAACTCGCATTCAAAATGGGAGGAAATTTCTGCTTTCCGCCGATCCCAATTTTCAGTTGGATCGCTACTGAAAAGAGAAACTTTGGAACCGTTTTCGGGCGCTGGGTTGCGATAAATGGCGACACCGGCGCTATCGGGTCCGCGGTCACCCATTTCCTCCAACATGTCAGCCACGAACTCACCGAGTCGCGGCTCAAGGTCATGATTTTTTAGATAAATCCCTACGATTCCGCACATTAGAAATAGCCGAGTACAAGTAAATTTGGCTCCAAAAAGTTTTTCGGGTTATTCTGAACGACAGGGTAGAATTTTCTTGTCCACCCGGCTCGCCGACGATTTCATCATTCAACCGGCACAACATCGAAAATATATTGTAAACTGAAATCAGTCGTGTTCCGATATTTGCATTCATGTAAAAATGCTTCGTCGGATTCCGACGCAGGTATATTCATTTCTACCGACGCGGTTGAATTGAGTGTTTTCCGCCACAGATTGACCAAACAGATAACTTGATGAACTTTGTCGACGAAAAAGTTGAGTTGTACGCAACTGCTCACTCCCAGCAACCGTCCTCGCTGGTGAAGGAAATTAACGATTGGACCGTAGCTAACTCTGACGCTTCACGAATGCTCTCCGGTGCTTTGCAAGGTGCGGTGTTGCAATTGCTGGCTCGAATGGTCAAAGCCAGCCGAATTTTGGAGATCGGTATGTTCACCGGATATTCCGCATTGACCATGGCAGAAGTTCTACCGGATGACGGGCAATTGATTACCATTGATATTGACGAGGAGCGCGAAGCAATTGCGAATTCATTTTTCTCGAAAAGTCCTCATGGCAGCAAGATTACGATTCGCATTGACAACGCGTTGGATGTCATTTGCGATCTGGACGGACCCTTCGATTTAGTCTACATCGATGCGGATAAGTCGAATTATCTGAATTACTATGAAGCTGTCATGCCATTGGTCTGCGAAGGCGGAGTTATCGTTGCGGACAACGTGCTATGGAGTAGTTCGGTGCTTGATCCGCAAACCGAGGATGCGCGCAGCCTTCATGAGTTCAATGCGCGCGTTTCGGCCGATGAGCGTGTGATGAATGTTTTACTGACTATTCGCGACGGCTTGATGGTAGCGCAGAAAATTCATTCGTAGTTTACCGGGTGCATTCCGGTTTTCGGGAATTCAGTAGAGACTTGATCCGGTCGCGGTCTGAGTCTTGCTGAAACTGCGACAATAATTACCTCTCCTGATTTTTCGACTGCAGTAATTCCCAGTTCCGCAAGTTGTAGTGCGTCGTTGTTACCACTTTTGCATTGATCGAGAATACTTTGGGTTGTGACATGCCATTTCCGCGTTCTCTGCCAATTCCCGCGTATTGTTTTGTCTCTGCGGGATCGCTGAGTACCAGTCCGGCAAGATACACCAATACTCCACAGACGCGCATTGCGTTTCTAGAGGCTCGATTTCAGATTTGTTTTCTATGAACGCTGGAATGAAGAATGCGGACTGCGAATTTTGTATTATTATACGGAGAAGAAAATTCGCACAAGCAGTCAGTTCGAGTGCTGCGCAATTCCCTATTGGTTATGTTTCAAGCGGTGAGGACGCATCAAGCAAAATTTCCTCAGTCGCAGTGATTTGGTTTTGATATTTGGAGAGTAATATGAAAATATGTGTTGTTGGTGCCGGCTCGATGGGTGGCATGATGGGAGTCAAACTCCACAACATCGGCGAGGATGTAACACTAATTGCACGCGGTCCGCATCTGGAAGCAATTAAGGCGAACAATGGTCTTAAATTGATCATGAATGATGGTACAGTTGAGTTCGCGGCAGGCATCAAGGCAACAAACGACATTAGTTCTGTCGGGGAGCAGGACCTGGTAATACTCGGTGTGAAATCCCACCAGATCGCGCCAATCGTGGATGAAGTCAATTCACTGCTCGGAGACAATTCCACGCTTCTTACCATACAGAACGGAATTCTGTGGTGGTACTTTCAGTTGCACGGCGGTGAATTCAATAACCGAGCGCTGCAGACGATTGATCCAGATGGATTAATTAGCCGAACTATCGATCCAAAACACATCATTGGTTCCATCTCCTATCCTGCTGCTGAAATCAGTGAGCCCGGTGTCATCAAACATATTGAAGGAATTCGCATGCCTATTGGCGAAATTGACGGTGTCGAAAAAAAGCGGACTCGAGATCTTTGCGATTTGTTGAACAGGGCGGGCTTCAAGTCAGTTATTCTCGAGAGCATTCGGGCGGAGACTTGGCTGAAGGTGCTTGGAAATCTGAGTTTCAATCCCGTCAGCGCTTTGACACATTCAACACTGGTAGATATCTGTCAGTTTGCACCCTCTCGAGATTTGATTGACAAGATGATGACTGAATGCCGCGAGGTTGCCTTGCGATTGGGTGTCGGTATACGACTATCCAATGAGCGAAGAATTAGCGGCGCAGAGAGAGTTGGTAAACATAAAACGTCGATGTTACAGGATGTCGAGATGGGTAAGGCACTTGAACTTGAAGCCTTGATCGGCGCAGTAATCGAAATTGCCGCAATGACGGGTACCAAGGTACATCACATTGAATCAGTGTACGCGCTGGTTCAGTTGCTCAACCACATGATTCAACAGGACGGTTTATATGTGCAGGCGCGACCACTCGAGCAATAGATTTATTGCTCGGTACTCGCCCGGTCACAAATTTCTGAAGAAGTATCTGAAGAGAAACAATTTTTCGGTCGCGTTTTTCCTCGAACTTACTTGAGGGGAGGAGGCAGAGCAGCGAGAGCTATTTCCCGAATAATCATCCGCCACGTTGATCTCCATTTGAGAAAAGTTGACATGATGGATGCGTGATTTGACATTGGTGTTGGGTTTACCGTCATCGGCGCCTCGAAGCATGGACGCGACGCATGTGATATTGAAGAAGAATTAATTTCGATCGCATATGATCGGATTACCCGGATACTGGATTGAAGCTCTAAGACAAGACCAATGGGGAGACCGTCTTTGATCCGTATTTAACGAGAGGCAGGTACGAATGAAAATTGAAGCGAAGAATTCTCATCTCCAACTCCATGCTGACTTGTCAATATGGGACTTGGGACAAATATTGTCTGAGTCCGAGATAAAAATCCTCAGAATCCCCTGATCTCACTCCAGAACTACAACAAAAATGACGGGAACCCACACTATACACGTTGAGTGTGTTTAATTTTTTTTACTTTAGGAAAGCCAAATGAACGTATACCAGTCGATTGACGATCAACTCAAATCATTACTCGGGCTGACACATGCACCGATTGCAATCACATTTCTCGATTCTGTTCCAGATGAAATTCCTGAATTTGGGGCAACTTACCCTGCACCGACAGAAGACGGTCGTACCGGTGCCGTGGCGGCGAGTTGCGTATTTTGGACGAAAGCAAATGACAGGACTTTTGCAACGACTCCATCGGATCATGGCAATTGCAGTGTCGGTAGTCTCACTCACGGATTTATTCCACTGGAGGAAGCAGCCACCCGCGCCGACGTGCAAGCGATCTGCGAGGCAAAGTGGGTAAACCCGGAAATCTTTCCACATATTCCAACTGTCAGCGAACGCCCGGAGAGCATCGTATATGGACCGTTAGCGGAGGCATCTGCTGATCCTGACATTGTTTTTTTACGTCTGGTCGCCAAACAGGCGATGCAGCTGCATTCGGCGGTACCTTCACTTCAATTCGAAGGCAAGCCACAATGCCACATCATACCGATTGCGCGTGAGCAGCAAACCCCGGCGGTGAGTGTTGGGTGCATGCTAAGCCGGGTGCGCACTGGAATGAATAACAATGAAATGACCTGTGCCATTCCGTTCGGACAGTTGCAGGATATTGTTGATGCGCTGACAGAAGTATGCGCTGCTGATCGTCTGGTCGCAGGCTACGCGAGCCAAGATAGCGTTCGTTTCCGTGAATGATCGAAATACCAAATTTCTGCAGATTGATGGCTAAAATTAGACATGGAAAGTGATATAAATAATTGATAGTTTCATGTTCGAAAGTCACCACGAAAAACCGTTTTTGACTCGCATCACACTCCATCGGGATGACTAATATCAAGCAGTTACTCAAGTCTCAACTTGGGATTGACGGCCCTGAAATTCACCACAATCTCTCATGGTCGGAGTTATTTCAGGCATCGTTGAAATTCGACCGCGGACGTATCGACCAGCAAGGCGGATATGACGACCAAAAAGCCTACGCCACCAAACTGAGGGGAAACGGTCCGATTGTATTTCGTACGGATCCGGATTGCACCGGTCGGCCGGTATCTGATACTTACGCGGTGGCCTGGCCGGAAGTGGAGTCCGAAATCTGGTGGAAGGACAGTTTGCAGAAATTCGACCCGGATAAGTATCAGCAATTGCTGTCCAGGGTAATTTCACATCTCAATCAGTACCGCGGCAGACTGTTTGTCCAGGATGTCGTAGTCGGTCAGGACCCGGAATGTTCAATTCCATATCGAATTATCGGTCAGTACGCGATTCACTCGATGTTCGCGCGAAATATGTTCATCACGTCAAAATCGACAGACGACACTGGCGAATCCTCTGACGAAGGTTGGACCATGCTGAATGTCCAGACGTTTCAATGTGACCCGGAACGAGATGGTTGTCGATCCGACCGTGTGGCAATTCTCGACTTTCGGAATCGAATCTGCCTGGTCGCAGGCCGAGCTGATTATTGTGGATTAGTCAAGAAATCAATATTCACCGTAATGAATTACCTGTTGCCCAAGCGAGGAATCCTGTCCATGCACAGCTCGGCGAACATTGGTTCCGATAATGACTCAGCGATTCTATTCGGTCTGTCAGGAACAGGAAAGACCACGTTGTCTGCCGATCCTCAGCGTAAACTGATTGGCGACGACGAAATATGCTGGACAGATTCCGGAATATCCAATATCGAGAATGGTTGTTACGCCAAACTTATTGATCTGGACAAGAATGCTGAACCGATCATTGCAGCCGCACTGTCCATGAAAGGGACACTGATTGAAAATGTACCCAATCTTGAAGGTATTCCTTATGAGGATACGGATCCGCAGGATTTTGATCTTCATGACAAGTCCATAACCGAAAATACACGATTCTCATACCCGCTTTCGTGCAATCCGAATCTTGCGGAAGGGGGACGAGGCGATCACCCCTCCACCATTGTCATGCTTACAGCGGATGCGTTCGGTGTTCTGCCTCCGATATCCATTCTGGATGAAGATGAGGCGATGTATCACTTTGTGCAGGGATTTACGGCAAGAGTTGCCGGAACCGAGGTTGGAATAAAGGAACCCGAAGCCACCTTCAGTTCATGTTTCGGATCTCCCTTCATGGCACATAAACCTATGGTTTACGCCAATCTACTGAAGAAGAAGATGCGACTCTCCAACGCTCGTTGCGTGCTGTTGAATACCGGTTGGATTGGTGGCTCCGCCGGAAGTGCCCCACGCATATCGATCAGCGCTACCCGTGCCTTGCTTGACGCTGCGATGCGCGGAGAATTTCACAATGGTTCTTCGGGAATTAAATTCAAAAAGCATCCGATTCTGGGTATTCGTCATCCTGTCACCTGTCGAGGTGTTGATTCTTCAATTCTTGACCCGCGGAGCTGCTGGAGCGACAAGGGTGCGTACGATCGAGCCACTCACCGACTAAGGGAAATGTTTCGCCGCAATTTCAGCAATCATCAGTTCGGGAACTCTGGCATACCGGAAATTATTTAGTGTGATCAATTCATCTGTCAGTTCAATTTTCGAAATACACTTTTCAGGTGAGAGGCCATCAAGTAATGAAAAAATCAGAAGAGCCCCCATTTTCTGAACTGCGCAGAGAAATGATTTTAGTCATCGCAGCTCATGCGATGGCATCAGGCGACCTTACGGGTCGTCCTATCCTTTCCGACACCATCATGACCGCCATGCTGAATGTGCAGCGACATCATTTCGTACCGGCAGACGTACGACAAATTGCTTATGACGATTCCCCACTTCCGATCGGACACGGCAAGACAATTTCCCAGCCATTCATCGTTGCGTTGATGACGGATCTGCTTGATTTGGAGAAAACAGACCGAGTGCTGGAAATTGGTTGTGGGCTTGGTTATCAAGCGGCGGTACTGGGATATCTAGTGAGAGAGGTCCACACAGTAGAAATCATTGAAGAACTTGCTGAAGGCGCTCGTGAAATTATGCCCAGGCTGGGTATTGACAATGTTCATGTTCATTTAGGCAATGGCGAATTCGGATTGAGTGAACATGCACCATATGACAAAGTGATCGTGTCTACATCGGCTGACCGAATTCCTCAGGCTCTGATTGATCAGCTCAAACCCGGTGGACGGCTGATCATGCCAGTCGGTCCCGAGGACAACCAGAACCTGGCGTTGGTTCAAAGAGGAACCTCAGGAACCTATACAGACAGCATTTTGCCTGTTCGGTTTTCTCGGATGATCATTTCGCATTGATTACGACAGGTAATACACAGGCCGGTTGATTCGTACTGCGATCCGATCTGACGCCAATGACTGTCAACCGATTTCAGATTGATCCAAATCCAGTGTTTGAAAAATCTTCCAGTTTTCAGATACTTTGAGGCGTGAATCGTAAAACTGTTCCTGCGTAGCCGAAGCTGTGTGGTGATCAAAATACCATGCACAGCAAATGCATCCATCGGTTAAGATTCCACCCCAGCATCCATAGATTTTCGGTTCTCGTCGTTGATTCTTCGATTAGACCCCGAGCTTCGCATAGAATTCAAGGTAATGGTCGAATGCAGCGTCAACCGTATCCACTGTGAGATTAAAATCCGACAGGTTGTATTGATGGCGGACTTCATTACTTCGGCGTTTGGCTTGTTCGCCTAACCAGTCAACCATCGCGTCATTCGCTTCAGATTCCATTCGTAAACCAAACCGTTCGTAAATCGACGCAACTTTCTGCATTGGAGCTGCGACGAAATCATCAAATTTGATATCGATCCACCGGGACTCCAATTCGGGATGACTGGTGCGGAATTGAACGGCTCTATTCATCATCTTTGCCATAAAATTCAACTGCTCAATACCCAACTCTCGCGGCGATTGCGATTTATAGTTGCGCGACCTCAGTCTCGAGACTAAGCTGAACCATGATCCCATAAGTACAGCCGGGGCACGATGGGTTTGGATGAAGTAAGCGTCAGGATAGGCTTTTACCAAAGAACTCAATTCCATCAGATGAAATGGCATTTTGAAAATCCACTGCTTGGAGGATTCAGTGGCCTCGGATATTCGCCGTTGCCAGTTGTAATGCTGCATGATTCGATAGTGGTGCCGATATGCACTATCCGAACCGGTCTTTTCAAGCCACTGACCATATTCAGGCGCGTGATGCCATATCATTGACGGCCACGACATAAACGCCAATTGCAACAACTTGATGTCTTCTTCCGGTTCATCAATGTCAATCGTATGCAATCCTTCAAACGCATTTCGAAGCCCCGTAACTTCCAGAATATCTTCCACAAAAGCACGCCGCGGATCGGCTTGCGTCCCTGCTACTGTATAGTCTGCATCGGAGAGAACAGAATCGACTAACTCAAATGTCCTTAGAGACCAAAACTGTTGGTCTCGAGACATCAATCGGTGTAAAAAAGTGGTACCGGTACGATTTATGCCCACAATGAAGATAGGCTTGTTGATTTTTTCGAATTTAATTTCCGGGTACAGATTTCTTTCGCGCGCATAAGCCGCATTGTCTCGCAACAGTCGACAGACTTGATAGACAGCCATGCTGACTCGAGACGGCAATAATTCGAGATCTGATGCGTTCACGGCTCGAACCCATTGCCGTAATCCCTGTCGCATCCATTCTGGATAGACTTCCTCAAATTTCACTTCATAATTTTCAGCATATGTCTTAGCCTGGCAAATTAGCTGATCATAGTCCAACGTAGACTTAGGTAGGGAATAAGGCCACCGATTCTTTGGGTCATGGATCCATTCCGAGGAACGAACAATTTTGAAAAGTTCGCTTGGCCACTCGATTTCGCATAGGCAGTCACTTCGAATTTCAGCATCCGAAATTGGCAAACGATCGAGATGTTTTTTTTGGGTAAACCAGTACGGTGCCACGTGATCCAAAAGCAGCCAGTTTCCATGCAAAGGCGAATCTTGCCCTTGCGCCATGCAAGCTCGTTTAAATGCTGTGTATGGTACAACCTGCATGTGAAGACCATATTCGGCATGTGTCAATCTGTGTCGAACCGGATCAGGGTCGCAAACGTGATAAATCGTATAACGCCGATTGCTGTTACTCGAAATTGAAACTGCAATTTTAGCGATGACATCGACGGGTTCGGAGATAAACCGGAATTGTGGTCTGACTGGAATCTTTCCAACATCATGAATTGCAGCAAGCAGTCGAGTCAGGATGCCATTAAAGTGGGTATAACCGTTTGTGGAGACGGCGGTCAGAGGAAGGCGGAAAATGGCAAGTGGCATCCCTGCCTCATGCGCATACGATAGAGCGCGCTCGGAAACGAGTTTGCTCCACGGATAACCGATCATTCCCAGTGGGAAGTGACGGATCATCAAGTCAATATCCGGTTGAGCCTCGACTTCAATACAACTGTCTTCGAATTCATTGGTAAATGCAAAGAAATATTGTGGAAACACACCCATCGACGAACTGAAAAACAAATGTTTAAAACGGGTCGTCAAACACAATTCAATTACGTTGCGAATACTGAATGTGTTGGTTCGACGAATCTTCATATAGGGCGTTACAATTTTTAATTCGGCTGCCAGATGATAGACCGCGTCAATAGTTTCGCTGAGCGCCGCAAATTCGTTCTGCTTGAGTCCGAACTGATTATCACTGACATCACCAAGAACAATTTGAATTCGAGACTCGAAATCGTTTTCCCACAAGTCGGCATCCTTAAGCGCTGTTTGCACCCGTTCCCGTCCCTGCGAATCAGTGCTCGCCCTAACCAGACAATGAACGATCAGGTTGTCTTTCCCAACAAGTAGTTCTCGCAGAAAAAATCTCCCGATAAATCCAGTTGCTCCGGTCAAAAGCACATGTTCAAAATCCTCTGGAGATTTCGCGTTATCGGGTTGCCCGCGACTCAGAATCGATCGCGTAAACGAATTCAGCGAGTCAATGTCTCTCGCACATTGTGCTGGCAGCCTGTCTTTGGCGCGTATCAATTCATTACTTGACGAGCGTGAATCAGCCATGCTTGCTGGCCTCGAATAAGAGGTGAGCGGAATTTTTCGAATTGAATCCGACGCGCGCTCCTGCAAGACCATTGTCAGGTGCGACTCGAAGTGACGTCGGGAGTCTACCGATCAACTAGGGTACGTTCTGACAAACGCAAACAAAATCGTCGCTGCGTAGTTTGTGATCCTGCACACTTCGATGATACTCTTGCGCTACCGAATTTCAATTCTTTGTTCATCGTTGCCAGTGCGATTGAAGTCGCTTGGGAAATGATCCTCGTAGCGATGTGCAAACTCTGACGGTTTTTGTCTTGTTTGCTGCATATTTGATTCGGTAGCAATAACTTCGTCCGAAGTATGCTCCGATTGCTCCGATTGAATATTCTCACTGTCACTCATAATCGACTGTGCGATGGACCGGCAAGTCGAGGTTGTCATCAAATCCAGCGCACTGACTTGATGGTTGAACTCCATCCGAATAAACGCGCCCAGCTCTGCGACTGAAATTGAAGTCAAACCAAAACTCGCCAACGGTTCGTCAACTGTACCGTTGTTGTGTCCGCACAGTTCAGCAATCTTGTCGGTGATTTGTTCCATTACACTCTCGACGGTTTGCTGACTACCGATACCCGACCGGTAAGCATTCCGGTTGCTCAAGCATCGGCCGCTTCTCATATACTCACTCGAATCAAATGTCCATGGTGGACTCTCAAAAAGAGCTGTAAGAAGATGGTCGTTGTCTGTCATTTTTCTCATCGCATAGTCTAAATTTCCAAAAATAAAAGCGGCACTGACAGGAGGAATCCCGCTCGCTCTCTGAAAACGCATGGTATCTTTATCTCGCGCTAGCATACCAGACTCGACCACGCCCGGAAAATTACACGACAGTGCCGGCAGTCCAATTCGATGGCGATAGATTGCCAAACTGTCCAAATAGGCATTGGCGGCGCTGTAATTTGTCTGACCGAATCCACCATATACAGATGACAACGACGAAATCATAACAAAATGATCCAACTCGCATTGCCTGGTGGCATTGTGGAGATTCAGCGCACCTAATGCTTTGGGTTCGAATACCTTTGAGAACGAAGCTGCAGTCATATCAGAAACCATAGAATCATCCAGAACACCAGCCAGGTGAAAAACTCCCTTAAGTGGCCGTGTCAGTTTCGCAATACAGCTTTCAACGTCATCCGCATTTGAAACATCGCCGGGTACGATATCAATTTCAAGATCGAGATCAAAGTTACCCACTGCACTGCGATCGATTACCCATTCAACGGTTCGACCTTTTCGGGGATTTCGATCCATTAACGTGACGTGACGCGCCCCATTAATCGAGAGAAAAGAAAGCAGTCTCAGACCAATCCCACCGAAGCCGCCAGTAATGAGATAGGTTGCGTTTGGGTTTAGAAATGGGCGTCGATCAATAATCTCAAGCGCATTGGTATCCTCAACAGATTGTGGCGCCTTGAGCACCAGTTTTCCTTGGTGTTGACCATTGATCATCAGCCGAAATGCTTGTCCATAGTCTTTGTAGTCGAAAATCGTGGTCGCTACCGGACTAATCTCTCCAGTTGCGAGTAATTCCAGGCAGGCCTCAGATATTGAGCGAGTCAATTTCGGGTCATCACACATAAGCCGATCAACGTCGATTGCGACAAAGCGAATATTTTTCCGAAAAGCTTTAAGACTTAATGCATTGTCGGCATAAATATCGACTTTGCCGATTTCGCAATGCCAGCCGCCGGGTCTGAGTGCCTGAATGCATAGAGAAAGATGCTTCCCGGCCAGTGAATTCAAAATCACATCAACGCCTTCACCTGCAGTTTCTTCCATCAACTGATCGTACCACTCGTGGCTATGCGAATCAAAAACCGCAGATGCTCCTAGTTCGACCAGCTGCCTGCGTTTTGCATCACTGCCGGCAGTCGCGTAAATTTGTGCACCGACATTTTTGGCAAGCTGGATGGCAGCCTGGCCGACGCCACCCATCGCGGAGTGTACCAGAATTTTTTGGCCGCGACCGAGGCGAGCCAAATGAATCAACGCATAGTAAGCCGTGCAGTAAACACTCAGCACGGAAGCGGCTTCATGCATACTGATATTGTCAGGTTTGGCAAAAACCATATTTTCATCGACCACCACCCGATTGGCGATACATCCACCCTGCGTAAGCATCACGCGATCGCCGACCTGATACTGGTCGACATCGACGCCCACCCTTCGTACGACCCCGCTGGCCTCCATACCGAGTTGCTCACCCAGCTTTGAGCGTTCATAAGCCAGCGCCGGTAACATGTCAAGCGTGACAATAACGTCCCTGAAATTCAATCCAGCGTATTCCACATCGACTTCGACATCGTGATCTGACAGATCAGGCAACTGATATGTTGTCATACCCAGCCCGCTGATTTGACCTGGGTTTTCTATGGCTAAATAGTAAGCGACATCGTCGATATCCTCAATCTTGGTGTAATTGGGAAACCGGTCCCGCAAATTCACCAGACGAGGAACCCACAGACGTCCATCTCTGATCGCAATTTCTCGCTCGCGAATATCATTCCTATCCAACCACAGTAATGTATCTAAATCACTAACAGAACCAACATCAACAAGTCGGAATACAAATCCAGATTCGCTACCTAATTCCGATGCCACGCTTCTTACCGCTCCCCAAATGGAGAATGCCCCATCGAGATCGTGAACGTCAATTACGGCATTCTGTGTCACCACATTAATACGGCATGAGCTGCTGGAGGAGAATATCAGAACCTGAAGCAATTCTACGAAGCGGGCGCAAATCTTCTCCCCGGTTGGATCTTGTGGGCAGGTGTCGACAAATAAGTCAATCAACGGTAAATGAACTGAATTTTCGTGAAGTTCTTCCAGCCGCTCTAAGCCGTCGCTGATGGACTGCACATACACAATCGAATCATCGGGTTGACCGAGTGCAGTCAGCCAATTCGATGCCAGGCCGTCGGTACTGCCGATTACCAGTCGAAGTTCAGATGATGCCACGTCGTTTTGCGAATCCATCAAAGTCTGCGGTGCCTGGAACAACGACATGCCTTTGTTGCTGTCTTTATCAATCAGCAACCATCCTGAACCGGGTAACTCAGTCATTTCGTGTTCATCACAAACCAATGCCAATCCACCGGCGACTGACAAACGGCGATACAACGCCCAGTCTTCGTCACTGAATTCACGGTCCCGATGCAACAAAAGGATATGCGCAGCGCTGTTGCGCAGTAAATCAGTTGTCAAATCCGAATTTGTCAACTGGGCCTTGTCATATGTCGCGAACCTGATCGACGAATTGTTCAGATTGAATGCGTTGTAGCATGCTTGCGTCTGATCCGCAGTGTCGTTCACCAGCCAATATTCCACTTGAACATTTCTTGCTGCCAAAGCTGATGAGCATTTATTCAACATCGTCCGATCAGGACTGCGATTATGCGCAAGTTCTACAATATGGAGAACACGTGGCTGCCCGTCTTCGGATTGTCCCAGGCTGACAATCAGCCCCTCGGGATCAAGGAGAGCCGCGCAACGCTCGGAGTCGGCAGATACGATTGGCTCATGAAACTTGGGCTGCCAATCAATTACGTGCCTGCTGTCCGGTAGTTTTACCCAATTCGGATTTGAACTGAATGTGACGTATTCATGCATATGCATGAACAGTTCACCGGTTACGCTATCGTAAAAACGCATGTCTCCTTCAGTTCTTTCACCGTGTTTGACAGTAAGCTGCCCATTTGCATCCAACATGTGCCAGTCTTTGTCTGGTCGTGTGACGTGTATAGTAATTTTCGGTGTAGTCGGCCGGGAAATAAAATTGATTTTCCGCGCACTTACAGGCATGCCAACGAGGTCCGTCGCCTGCATTACCAGAAACAAATAACACTGAAGCGCGCCGTCAATCAATGGTGGGCATAACACATAGCCTTCAGCATTACCTGTTTCCCACAGACTTTCGTCCATCTCCACGTCAACCAGCAATTCCCAAGATTTTTCATGCTTTTTCAGCCTTTGAAGCGTTTGGAAATTAGGACCATATTGAAATTTGTTTTCAAGTTGCGAGTTTACTCGCTCATAAAAACTCAAATCCGAATCGTCTAGAGCATCCCGGAATTCTGAGATATCCACTTCAGACAAGTGCATTGGAACGTTCAGTTTGGGCTTTTCATCCAGTAACTTAACATGTCCTCGACTGTGTGTTTCACATTCCGCATTATCCTCATAAGCAAGCGTGGAAATACTGAATGCATACTCGTCAGTGGAACCGTTCAATGCATGAAGTTCGGTTTGCAGGCGTACCAAATCGCTGGTAATACGGCATGGCTTAAGAAAATCAATCTGTTCGATATAAACTGATCTGCCTTGCGTTGCTTCCAAAATCATCTCAATGTAACCGGCGGCTGGCATAGTTGGAACTGACTGCACGCGGTGCTCGAACATCAAAGGCATCGTTAATTCCGAACACTTGGCTTCGAAACGCAGGTGATTGCCGTAAACTCTGCGCCCTAAAAGCGGGCCTTGTGCAAATGGACCATTGTGTAGAAAGATTTCGATATCCAGGTACGGATCAATATTGGCCTGCAATTCCATCGGATATCCGGGAATTTGATGTGCGATCGGCTTGACATGAGGAAACTGTGTTTCAAAATCGAGGTCGATGCCGATTCGGTAAAGTGCGCCTAGTGTCTCATTGAACGCAATGCATTCATCAGCATCGCGTCTGAGTGTGGAAATAGTCGCCGGCTTTGGATTCAAGCCATCAACACATTGGGCAATCATCCCTTGCAGCGCATGACTCGGTGAGATTTCCAGAAACACATCAACTGGACGCTCAGTCTTGATTGTGCTAATCGCGTCCGCGAATCTGACAGGTTGGCGAATGTTGCTCCACCAGTAATCTGAATCCAATCTATCGGTAACCAATCCGTTGACCGACGAAACAAAGGGTACATCGCAATCGAACTCACAGTGATCCAGAAACGACAAGCCAGACTTGACATCGTCCTGAATTGCATCCATTGCGCTTGAATGAAAGGCAATATTTCCTGGTAACAGGTGGTTTTGCAGATTACGCTCGTCCAGTGCTGTGATCATCTGATTCAGAACCGACTCCAGCCCACAAATAACTACACTGGCCGGTGAATTGAAACAGGCAAATTCCACGTGTGGCTGCTGACCATTTTTGGACTTGTAAGTTATTTGCAAATCATCCAGTACTTGCTCCACCCCTTTTTGGTCGCTGCCAATTGCAAGCATGCGACCGGAACCGGCTGTGTGCTGCTGCAGTTGAGAACGAACGTATATCAGATGCACGGCATCAGGCAAAGTTAAAGCACCGCTGGCATAAGCCGCAGCAACTTCGCCGGAACTGTGGCCAACGACGATCTCGGGATAAATTCCCCAGGTTTTCAGCAGTTCGAATAGTGCACACTGCACTAAAAAGATGGCTGGCTGTGCAAGCCTGACTTCGTTCAACTGTTCCTGAGTTGCATGGAAACAGGCTTCCCGTAAGGAAAATTTTGCGTGTTCAAGCCAATGTTCCTCTATTCTATCCACCACCCGTTGAAATACCGGGATGGCTTTATAGAGTTGGCGCCCACAACCCGCCCATTGGGTGCCTTGCCCTGCGAATACCATCGCGATACGTCGATCAGCACCATCCTGATTGATGCTAAACGCCGACGAGTCTTCTTCGTCAAATTTGCGAAGTCTTTCCAAGAGTTGTTGTTGATTGAAGGCCGAAATCGATGTTCGTACAGTGAAATGTGTTCGCCGGCGAGCAAGGTTTCCGGCAAGTGTATACATGTCAATGGGCTCGCGTTCCATGAACTCGCACAAAGCATTCACACTGCCTGCCAGTGATGCTGGCGTACGCGCTGACAGTGGAATCATGTAACCGGCGGTTGGGGTGAGCGGTACCGACCAAATCGGTTCGCTCTTTGGACGGTATTCACTTACGATACAGTGTCCATTTGCGCCACCGAACCCAAATGAGTTGATTCCAACAACAACCTGGTGATCCGGAAATGGCTCACAACTCGTTTGCACCTGCATCGGACAACTTTCGAAATCAATGTCCGGATTGGGTTCAAAGTAGTTTTTTGAGATCGGTGCGAAAGTGCGGTGTTGAAACATCAGGATGACTTTCATCAAAGACGCATGAAACGCAGCAGCTTCAAGGTGTCCTATATTGCTCTTGACACTGGCGACGCGAAGCGGCACGTCGCGCCCGCAATTACCGAATGCTTCCGCGATGGCGTTGCCTTCAATTCGATCCCCGACTACTGTCCCCGTTGCATGCGCTTCGACGTAGCTGAACTCCCTGGCAGCGCGATTTGCGCGTTCCCGAGCGGAATTAATCGCACTGATTTGCGCGTGCCGAGTCGGGGCGGTGATATACCGTCCAGGAGCCAATCCAGCAGCATAGTCTGCCGCACCCGCCGCGTTGACGGCGGTCGATTCTATGACCGCGAATATACGGTCACCGTCGTGTTCAGCCTTCTCAAGCAGTTTCAAGGTCATGACAAAGCACCCCTCTGAGCGCATGTAACCATTGGCACTGGCGTCGAATGAGTGACACTTGCCGTCAGGGCTGAGGACGCCTAAATTGCTAAAGCCAAGGCTATGATTTGCTGAACCCAGGTAATTTACCGAACCAGCCAACGCCTGTTCACAGTCCCCACAACGCAACGCGTTCAGCGCGGAATGCAACGCGCTGATACCCGCTGAACATGCGGTACAGTAAGCCATGGAAGAACCCATCAGATTGAAATGGTAGGAAATGCGGTTAGCGATCATCGCAACACTTCCTTCGATGTTCGTGTATTCGTTAATTGTCTTCATCGGTCGCCAGTTGGAATAAGATGGTGTTTGCACCCCGATAAAAACCCCGGTCGGACTGTTTTTGAGTTTGCGAAAATCCCAACCGGAATGCTCCAATGTTTTCCAGGTACAAGTCAAGAGCATTCTGCTGAGAGGATTCAAGTTCTTTTCTTCGAACTGTGAGATGCCGAAAAGGCTGCGATCAAACATCAAAACGCCGTCGTCACGAATTAACCCTTCATAGGGACTAGGCAGACGTGCCGGGCTTTGGTGATCTCCAATCGATATGTACCCTCTACCGTAGCGCGAGTGGACTGGTTCTTGAACGATTTCCCTTTGGCTGATCAGTCTCCAAAAGTCTTCGTCGGTATCCAGTCCTCCGGGCAGACGGTGGCTATATCCGGTGATTGCAACTAAATTCTTACTGGAAAGACTCATTTCGACACCATTTGCCAATCAGATTACGGAGGTTCCCCGATTCATCTTGTTTAAGTTTGATTCAAATTCGCAAAGTGAATAAAATCGCGTCAAATGTCATATGTTTTCTCATTATAGTTTTACTATTTTTCTTGCGGTATATTCCTGATTAACCCTGCCGCCGTCCTCCTATACACTTTGTCTTCTCAAGTTGGAAATTCGGTGGATTTCAACAAGCCGGATTATGGTGTGGCTGGTATTGCGCGATTGGACGTGACTGGTGCCGTTCGAAAGTGAATTGAATCGGTAGGTCGATCATGAATCCCAATCGTTGCGTTGACGATAGAAGCTTGCGGGTCCAACCTGTGGTGTTATGGTTTACTGGACTACCGGGTGCAGGGAAAACAACCATTGCAAAACTTCTCCAGTCGCGCCTTATCGGGATGAATAATACCGTTGTTGTGCTGGATGGAGATGAAATTCGCCAGGGTCTGAGTAAGGATTTAGGGTTCAGCGATGACAACCGCGCCGAAAATATACGTCGTGTTGCTGAAGTTGCCAGATTGCTGATGGAAAATGGGCTGACCGTAATCGTGGCGTTAATTTCACCGTTTCAGCGTGATCGAGATCTGGCGAGAAACGTAATGCGGGGATTTGATTTTTTTGAAACTTTCATTGATGCGCCACTTGAAGTGTGTGAAGCGCGCGACCCCAAAGGTCATTATGCGAATGCGCGGCGCGGCATGATTCGTAAATTTACCGGCGTGGATTCTCGTTATGAAGCACCCCACAGCCCGGACCTGCACATTGATACGACCCTTCTATCGGCACAAGAGGCAACCGAACTACTGGTCAATTTTTTACATCAAGCGTCCAATGGGACAGATCATGACCGAAATTTTGCGGCGGAATGATCGTCCGTTTGGTTGGAAACGGGAATTTCGAACGAATCAGCCGCCGCCGCACTAAGTCAGTTCATACGCCAGACAGGCTGCAAAAACATCACTGCCAATATTTTGCAATTGCCAGAATCGGTCCGAGTCGTTGGGGAACTGAAATGTGGCCGACTTCGCACCATCAAGCATCGCTTGTGGGATCTGAAATTGAATCGGATCAAGAGAGAATCCAGTACCCAATGCCTTGATGAGTGCTTCCTTGATCGTCCAAAAATCAAAAAATCGGTCAATTCTATCGATTTCCGAAAGCGCGCCAAGCGCGTGGCGTTCATTTGGACGAAAAACGCGCCGACTGATTCCGTCCCAGTCATAGCCAAGTGTTCGAATTTCTGCATCGATTCCAACGCGTGCATTTTCAGATATGGCAATCAGACCACATGACCCGCTGTGCGTGATGCTGATCTCCAAGGGCACAGCCACGCCGGCAACAGTAGCGAACGGTTTTCCAAACTGGCCGAATCCAAATGCGAGATTCTGATTTTCGCAATTCAGAAAGTGACAAAGTCTTGAACGAAGGGTGGCTCGACACAGCGCAAATTGACGCCGTAGCTCGATAGTGTGAAATTTCGGCAGACGTTTTTGTTCTGAATCATCCAGCCAGTTCAGCGCGGTACGATACGATGTGTTGTCGACTTGCAGGTCTACGTAGTAAACGACGACACAGTCCAGTTTGCAATACTCGATTTGCCACTCGGGTTCAAGCAATTTGTTTCACGCAATAAACAAACAATCAACCGGCTGGAACAGCAGGTTCCTAATGGTCGCCGCATCCGACGGGGTTGAGTCTGTGTGACCGATAAGTTCGTCAGACTTTCAGACAATCAATTCAATTTTGCGAAGTTTGGATGACGATTGATTACGCCAAACCTGCGCATCACGAAATCACGATCTGCGTCCGTCAATGAGCATGACGAGAGTTGGCAATATGAACAGAGTAAACAAACTTGCAAATATCAATCCACCCAACATGCTCACAACGAATGGTACCAGAACGAGAAGTTCTTCGTTTCGTTCATAAAGAAGTGGAGATAAGCCGACAATGGTGGTTAAACTTGTAAGAAATACCGCTCGAAATCGTTGCCGCATTGCGCCGGATGCAGCAGCGATAGCTGGCAATTCGGATTGTTCCGTACGCATAACGTTGTAACGGTGAAGCAGAACAAGGGAATCATTTACGATCACACCCACCACGCCAATCACACCGAATGTCGACGCTATCGTAAAATCCCAACCCAGTGTCCAGTGCGCAAAGACCGCCCCAGCGAATGCGATTGGAACACCAAAAATCACAATCACTGGTTTCCAATAACTGCGCAGAAATGCTGCGACCACGACATACATTGCGAGAAACACCAGCGGAACTAAAATAGCCAGTAATTTGAGCACCGAGTATTCGTTCCGTGCTCCACCATCAATCTCGATTTTTAAACCAGGATATTTGTCAAGTAATTCTGGTATGTAGCTTTCTGAGATCTTTCTTCTCATTTCGATTGGTGTCGTAATTGCAGTGTCTGCAATTCCGCTGACAGAAATAGCTTTTTCACCGTTAATTCTGAAAAGTGATGCCAACTCGTTTGACTCGGAAATTTCTGCGACAAGCGACAGAGGTATTTCTCCGCCCCCGCTCTGGTGAACGCGCTCGCTCCAAAGTTTATCCAGGTTTGTTCGTTGCTCCCGCGGATAACGGGTCACAACTTTGATCTCCTCATGACCTCTTTGAATATGCTGAACATCCAAGCCCTGGAAACCCGACCTTAATTGGCTCCCTAGATTTGCCGGGTCAAGTCCGGCAAGTCGTCCTTCCGGTGTAATTGCTACTTCAAATTGACGTTTGCCGAGTGATGCATTGTCATTTACGTTATAAATTCCTGGCTCAGACTCAAATGCTCTCCTTAAATCTCCCGCGGCCGCTTTCAAAACCTGTCGGTCGTTGTGTCTCAATGAGTATGCGATATTGGGTTCTGTCTCGAATCTGGACGACTGAATGACAACACGTCGGAATGCTGCAGTTTGATCGATTTTCGGTCGCCAGGCCTGTTCGAATTCCGGAATACTCACAGTGCGAAGTGGGCGTTCGTTAAAATGTACATTGACCCATGCTATATGGCTGTAGTTTGACTTGTCAATCGTCTCGTGTGCATACAGTGCCAAAGCTGGCGCACCGACAATCACACTCACAGATTTAATCGATTCCCCTTCCAACTGATCCGCTGTCTGCCAGGCGGCTTGGGCAACTTTTTCTGCGGCGATTTTGGTCAAGTCAAATGGTGTTCCGATTGGAAAAAAAAGTTCAGCTTTAATGTTGTTCGAAACGTTTCTGTGGTGATCAACCAAGATGATCTTCACCGCCCCGGAATATAACAAAAAGATAGCCACGACTACGACGACAAAGGCGATGACCGGAGTCTTCACAACGTGCCGGATTGACCACGATACGACAGGCACAATCAACTGATCTCGCAAAGTTTCCAGCCGACTGCTGATATGATTCTGAATTTCCCTAAGCGGCGACAGGCTCCACGGTCTTTCGTGCGAAAGATGAGCTGGCAAGATACAGAAAACCTCAACCAGTGACACAAACAGCACAAATATTGCGACCAATGGAATCACGTTGAATACCTGGTAGCGTTCCTCGGTAATAAATAACAGTGGCGTGAACGCGATGGCTGTTGTGATAACACCGATCGTAATCGGGCCGACAACTTTCCTGGCTCCGGAAATTGCAGCATCCAAAGCATTCAAACCGCGCTGTCGCTCGGCTGCAATGCTTTCCCCGACAACAACCGCATCGTCGACAACGATACCGATCAGCAAAAAGAATGCGAAAATTGTACCGATATTCAACGTCAGGCCTGTTACGCCGAAAAGCAAAAATGAACCAATAAAGGATAAGGGAATTCCTACCGTGACCCAGATTGCTACCCGAAGGTCGAACACCAGTACAAGACAAATGAATACCAGCACCAAACCGATTAAACCACTTGAAATCAGATCAAAGATGCGATCGATCGCCTGCTTGGAACGATCGTTCCAGATACGTACCTCAATGTGTTCGGGGAATGATTTGTTTGAAAGCCATGAATAAACAGTATCGGCGATTTGCGAAATTGACTGGTTTTCATCGGCATTAACTCTGACGAATACGGTTGGCACACCGTTTAGTTCCGAGTGAACTTCGTAATCGGCAAACCCGTCGGTTATTTCTGCTACGTCACCCACTGTGATGATCGAACCGTCCAGGCGTGAGATCAGAGGAATGTCCGCAAACTCCTCACCTTTGGTTCGTTTGGAAATAGTGTGAAGGATGATGCTGCCGGAGTCGGTATTCAACAGTCCATGCGATCGATTGGTCGATTCGCGATTAATTTTTCTGGCGATCTCGGCGAACGACAAGTTATAGCGCCGCAATTGCTCCTCATCGAGCTCAATGGTGATTTCTCGGTCGCGCACGCCATGTAATGCCACATGAGAAATGAACGGCGCCTCCAAAAGCTCGCTACGTATGTTCTCAGCCGCCTGTCTCAAATCGTTTTCACTCGCCGTTTCAGACGAGACGGCGAGGGTTAAGACTTCAGGGGTCACCCTATTGATTTCTAATTTGGGTTGATCAGCACGAGCGGGCGGAAAATTTGGAATTCGATCGATCGAATTTTCGACGTCGATCAGAACAGACTCCGCGTCAGCAACCGACTCGAGTTCAATAACGATTTTTCCATAACTTTCATTGGCAAAAGATTTCACGCGATCAACGCCGATGAGTCCGACGATGCTTTCCTCCACACGTCGGTTGATATCCTGTTCAACTTCTTCTGCCGTAGAACCGGGTGATGCTATGGTTACTGTGATGGTTCGCAGGTCAAGAGCTGGAAATTGCTGAACTGACAACTGGGTAGCCGCAATCAAGCCACTGATGATGAGAAACACCATTAACAGATTGGCGCCGACAGGATTTCTGGCGAAATAGTCGATTAGTCCTTTAACTGCAGTATTGTCTTGCATAGTAAAAAGCGTTCAAGATTGTCTAGTAAATTGGCCGCGCGAAACCACAATCATCATTGGTTATCACAACATTATCTCAGTGTTCATGTTCGGCCAGTTCGCGGCTTGATATCTGGCCGATTCTAATCCAGATAGTTTGCAACGACTTTCGAACCAGCTGACAAACCAAGAGGGGAACTAACAACGAGTCCATCAGCGACATCAAAATCTTGCACAATCCAGTATTCGTCGGTCAAATCCAGTGTGGTCAGTGAGCGGACATTCAAGATCCCATCCTCCACTACCTGAACAGTGTCGCCGGCTTGCATCGCGCTGTAGGGTATGGCAACAGCATTTTCGTAAGTCGGACCGTCAAGGTCAATTTCGGCAAACAACCCTGGTAACGGCAGGGTCTCTATCGGTGTATCGTCGGTAAATCTGAAAACTAACTGGATCATGCGAGTTTCCGGAGAAACCACATTGGAAACTCGCTCTAATTCTGCCGGGAATGATGTACCTCTGACTTTGATAGTTGCAGCCCTTCCGATCACGGAATCCAAATTGTCCAGTGAGTCAAGTTGGATTGGTGCTTGAACCTGCACACTTTCGGGTCGATAGCCAGTGCCGAGAATTGATGAATCCGCGCCGGCATATTCGAATGGTCCAACTAATTCACCGACTTCAATATCCGATCGAATCACTCTAAAACTATACGGTAGAGAAATTTTAGTCTGCGCCAAGTCTCGTTTTGCGAGTTCCAGACGCAATTCCAACAACTCGATGAGCGTGTTGAATTCTTCCACCGAAACTTCAGCATCCTGCTCTGTGACTGTGCCTTTGAGTTGTTGAAGTGCTAACAACGTTTCGGCTTCCTTAACCCGCAATTGGTATTCGGTTGGGTCAATTCTTAAAAAAACCTCATTCGCGGCGATTGTTCGACCCGCTTTAAAATTTTCTGAAACCCAAGCTACTCGACCCCGCGCTTCGGGCGAGATTGCCACGCGTTCATTAATGCCGACATTTCCGGTTAACCGAATTGGAATTTCAAAATCCGCTTTTTTAATTTGCTTGATTACGTTGACAACGGGAGGGGGTGCGCCAACATTTTGACTACTTACAGCTGCTTGTCCGAAACGCTCTGGAGCTCTGGCAAAAATAACTGCGACAATAATGAGACCAATGATGACAACAAACTGAAGGTAACCTACGAACCGGTTTCTCTCACTTTGGTTTGAAGAGTCTTGCTGAGCCATGAATATACCAACCGTGAAATTATCAGGAAGAATTTATGTTCGGGGATTTATGAAATAGAAGATTTCGAGCAAATTTTCATTACGCATACTGTTTTCAGTTTTGGCGTTTAATTCGTGGTCATTTTAATATTGTTTTTACGTCAGAGTTCGAATATTCAGTACGTTCATAGAGAATTTCATGTTCGGATTTGTGTCAGTCGCCGCGATTGTCGTGAATTCTCGCGAAGTTGCTTGAAAATCGGGCGAACTAACCGATCGAAACATGAGCAATGGTGTATCGTATGATCCAGTCGATAATTGTCATACTTGACAATATACATCTTGTGACTGGTCGATGTGCCGGTCAGCGAGTCCCAAATGAATTGATCGACTGATCCGTTCCAAATTCCTGTTCTGAATTGTAGTGCCTGGTTGACTTCAGGTATTTTATGGAAATCAACGACTCACGAAAATTGACCGTCGAAATCAGGAGGAACCTAAATAGACAAATTTTTGCCTGTTCGGTTTTTCGGATGATAATTTCGCATCGACTGCGACGTGATGATACGCAGGTAAATCGATTCGGACTACATTCCAATCTCAAGAGTATTCCAGTCTGGTGTCGATGACTGTTCGACAGAGTAAGATTGGTCCGAGTCAAACTTTTGGGACAAATCTGAGAAATCGGAATAAATTCTTAGCCGCGAACCTAATTGTGCAAACCGAATGCAAAATCAACTGTCGGATTCGAAATTGAGGTGGGTTTCAATATGCTCTGCCAGCCGCAGTGTATGATTTTTTACCAGCATTTCCGCATTGTCAGCGTCGCGAGCCTCAAGAGCCTCAATGATGTGCATGTGATCAATCACTGAATGTTTGGCCCGGTCGGAGTCAGAGATGCTTCGCAAACGAATGGTTTTCAAATGGAGAAACAGGTTTTCGGCAATTTCAATCAATGGTTGGCATCGGCTCATTTCAATGATAGTTCGATGAAACTCGATGTTTGTTTCCGAATATTCATTGATGTGTGCATTGAACTTTGAACCATCGTAGGTCGAAAAAAGTTTACGGAGCTTTCCGATTTCCTCATCAGTCGCGCGTTGTGTCAAAAGCCGCGCAGCCATACCTTCCAGAGCCGCCCAAACGTAGACCATATTGAGAATCTCGTTGATTGTTTTTCGTACGACGAAAGCACCTCGATGCGGAATAGTTTTGACAAATCCCTCGTTTTCAAGCCGGATAAGACTTTCCCGAATCGGTGTTCTGCTCACACCAAGTTGATTTGCCAGGGTTCTCTCATCCAAGCGTAGATCAACACCCGGTACATAGACATCCATCGACGAGATTGCATCGCGCAAAGAACGATAAACGCGTTCCTTGAGAACTTCAGGATCCTTCAGTCGATCAATGGCAAGATCCATAAGAATTTGTTATAAAAGTTGCAAAAAGAAACGCTAAAATGATTTTACTTCTGAACAGCAATCCGACCATTGGATAGCATCGTGTTCGGTACGGAGTTTTTCGCTGGCTGAAGTCCATATTATATCTGCCAAGTAGGCAATGATTCAATTAAAACAATGACTTTTGAATTTTGCAGTTAGGAACTGGGCTGGTTGTACAATCCCTGGTACCCGAATTGTGTCGTTCAACGGAGTAAAAAAGAAAAAATGGGTTTGAAAAAAAAGGTAAAACCACTAAGCCGCTACATCAGACGCTCTCTGAAACAATATTTTGATGACCTGAATGGTACAGACCCATGCGACCTTCACGACCAGATGACCCAGGAACTAGAAAGACATCTATTTGATTATGTGTTGAAACATACAAATGGAAACCGCAGTCGTGCGGCGGCGATACTGGGAATGTCCAGAAGCACGTTGCGTAAGAAACTGGTACAGTACGAACTTGGCGTGGACGGGTCTCGAACACTCAGCAGGAACCCGCATTGCTGAGGAGAGAATCGATTAACACCGAAAACCTGATAAAACCTTCCAAGGCGCTGATCAGCGTATCCGACAAGACTGGCATAACCGATTTTGGCAAGGCGCTTGCCGAGACTGGCGTAGAAATACTTTCTACCGGCGGTACCGCTCAGGCTCTTTCAGGTGCTGGAATACAAGTAAAGTCCGTCTCCGATCATACCGGTTTTCCCGAAATGATGGAAGGGCGGGTTAAAACCCTGCACCCCAAAATACACGGAGGCATTTTGGGTCGAAAGGATGTAGACCTGGAGGAAATGCAGCGACACGACATACAGTCCATTGATCTGATCGCGGTCAATCTGTATCCATTTGAAAAGGTTTCCAGCGATCCCCAAGCCAGTCTCGAGACCGTAATTGATAATATCGATATCGGCGGTCCAGCGATGATCAGAGCGGCAGCAAAGAATTTTGTCTGGACATGTGTCATCGTTGACAGCAGCGACTACGAGATGGTCATTGAAGAGATTCGGTCTCTGGGCGGAACACGGCTGGAAACGCGACGCCGACTGGCAACAAAAGCATTTGCAAGAACCGCGTACTACGATTCGGTTATCACAGACTATCTGCGCGAACGCGATGAGAACAGCTCCGATTACCCCGCTACGCTGAGTCTTCCTCTTCGCAAGTTCATGGATATGCGATATGGAGAAAACCCACATCAGTCAGCTGCATTTTATGTTGCAGGTAGCGGTACCAAGGGATGGTTCGAGAACGCGACAATGCATCAGGGAAAACCGCTGTCTTTCAACAATGTAGCGGACGCGGATGCCGCCTACTGTTGCATTGGGGATTTTGACGAGCCTGCCTGTGTAATCATCAAGCATGCGACACCCTGCGGTGTGGCTTGCGCCAGGGACATTAAAGCAGCGTATGAGTTGGCTTACAGAACCGACCCGACTTCTGCATTCGGCGGAATCATTGCCGTCAATCGCACACTCGATGTGTCGACCGCAACCCAGATACTCAACAATCAGTTCGTTGAGGTCATATTGGCTCCGAATGTGGAAAAAGAGGCGCTGAACCTGCTTGGCCACAAGCAGAATATCCGGATACTGGAATACCCACCGCAAAATCCGCAGTCGGCAACCGGTGAGGTTTTAAAAACAGCCTGTGGGGGTGTATTGATCCAGGACTCGGATTCCGAGATTCTGGCGAATGATGAGCCCAAAGTGATGTCGGCCAGGGCGCCAGACGAGCGCGAGATGCGAGATCTGATGTTTGCCTGGCGAGTCGCGAAACACGTTAAGTCCAACGCGATCGTATATGCGAAAAATTTGGCGACGGTCGGAATCGGTGCCGGTCAGATGAGTCGGGTTGATTCAGCGCAGATCGCTTCACTGAAATCGGCTTCGGCTGGATTGGCCTTAGCCGGCACGGTTATGGCATCGGACGCGTTTTTCCCTTTCCGGGATAGCATCGATACGGCGGCTGATGCAGGGATCTCAGCAGTCATACAACCAGGTGGTTCCATGCGTGATGACGAAGTGATCGCGGCTGCAGACGAACACGATCTTGCGATGGTGTTCACTGGGATGCGTCATTTCCGACATTGATTCCGGTTCTGATTCGATGCAGGTTCTGGTAGTCGGCAGCGGAGGACGTGAGCACGCACTGGCATGGGCGGCCAGACAATCGGATCTTGTTGATCACGTCTATGTCGCACCAGGTAATGCGGGCACCTCGCTTGAACCGAACACCACCAATATTGCGATCGGTGCGGAAGATATTCAATCTCTTTTGGAATTCGCAATCAAAAACAGAATTGATCTGACGATCGTCGGTCCGGAAGTTCCCTTGACACTTGGTATCACGGATACATTTGTCGAATGTGGTCTTCGATGCTTTGGTCCAGATGCGAATGCCGCACAACTGGAAGGTTCCAAGGATTTCACAAAAAGATTTCTTAAACGCCATGGTATACCGAGTGCGGAATTTCGGACATTCAATGACATTTCGGCCGCATGCCAGTATATCGATCATATTGGCCCACCTATTGTCGTCAAAGCCGATGGGTTGGCTGCAGGCAAAGGTGTTATTGTTGCTGAGTCGGCAGATGTGGCCAAAAAGGCTGCTACGGATATGCTGATCAACCTGCGGTTTGGAGCAGCCGGGGAAAAGGTGGTGATCGAAGATTTCCTGCCGGGTGAGGAGACAAGTTACATCTGTATCGTAGATGGTGAGGATATTCTCCCACTTGCTTCTTCGCAAGATCACAAAGCGGTTTTCGATGGCGATACGGGTCCGAATACTGGCGGAATGGGAGCTTATTCTCCGGCGCCGATTGTCGATCCCGAAATGGAGCAAAGAATACTTGACGAAATCATTCAACCCACCGTGAAGGGGTTGATGAAAGAGGGAATTCGATATACCGGGTTTCTGTATGCCGGACTGATAATCGACGACAGAGGAAATCCACAAGTCCTTGAATTCAACTGTCGTCTGGGCGATCCGGAGACGCAACCACTTATGTTTCGTCTGCGATCAGACCTGATCGATCTGATTGTGGCTGCTGTCGACAACAAACTTGCGACAGTGCGTGCCAGTTGGGACGACCGCGCGGCACTCGGTGTGGTTCTCTCGGCAAAAGGGTATCCAGGAAACTATTCGAAAGGAAATCGTATTACCGGTACGGATGCGGTGGAATCGACGGATGTCAAAGTCTTTCACGCGGGTACCGCGTTTGATTCGGATGGTAATCTGATCGCTGATGGTGGTCGTATACTTTGCGTAACCGCACTCGCGCCGACGGTCAAACAAGCGCAACTTCGGGCATATGAGATGATTTCACAGATATCGATGGACGATATGCATTTTCGTCGCGATATCGGTAACAAGGCTTTGGCCTATACAATGGAAGATTGATTGGTAATTGGGAGGTTACATTGAAAAATAGCTTTGTCGCTGTCATGATGGGTTCGGATTCTGACCTGAAGGTCATGAAGTCAACATTGGATGTATTGAATGAACTTGGGGTATCGTGGGAGATAAGGGTTTTGTCTGCACATCGAACACCGGATCAAGTACGCGAGTATCTTGCAAGCGCAGACGAGCGTGGCTGTGAGGTTTATATTGCGGCAGCTGGATTGGCCGCTCACCTCGCTGGCGCTGTTGCTGCGCACACGCTG
This sequence comes from Arenicellales bacterium, assembly GCA_951813075.1. GTDB lineage: Bacteria > Pseudomonadota > Gammaproteobacteria > Arenicellales > JAJDZL01 > JAJDZL01. Next base: position 2,316,008 of record OX638343.1, read on the forward strand.
AAACCGGTAATTGGAGTGCCGCTTGACGCGGGTACTCTAGGTGGACTAGATGCTTTGCTGGCGACTGTTCAGATGCCTGGAGGTGTACCGGTCGCCTGCGTTGCTGTAGGAAGTGCCGGTGCTAAGAACGCTGCTTATCTGGCGGCAAGGATTCTTGCATTGGGGGATGCTACGGTTGCTGAGAGTCTTCACAAGTATCGGGAAGACAATCGAGCATCGATTCTGCAGAAAAACGAGCAGTTGCAGACTGAACTCAAGAACTGATGTGAGACAGGTGAATGCGACCGATGTTGCAAGAGCTGCCAGGTTGATCGGGTGGGGAGGCGTGATTGCCTACCCGACCGAAGCGTGTTTTGGTTTGGGATGTAACCCCGAAAGTCGATCAGCGTTGAAGCGAATTCTTCAAATCAAGAGTCGACCTGCGGGTATGGGTATGATTGTGATCGCGCATTGCATCGAGATTCTGTTGCCCTATCTTTCGATCAGACATGAGTCAGTTCTCGATGAACCGCTAGCGAGTTGGCCAGGTCCCTATACATGGATTTTCCCTGCCAGTCGCAAGGCTTCACAACTGTTGTGTGCGAATCGCAGCACCATTGCAGTGAGAGTCACGGCACACCCTGTCGCTGCTCAATTGACTCGTCTGGCGAACAGTGCGATTGTGTCAACATCGGCGAATGTTCACGGCAAGTTGCCGATTCGGGAATATGGAATGGTTCGGAGACAATTGGGATCGAAACTAGATTTCGTCGTTCGCGGTCCGATTGGTGGTCATAGAAATCCGACACAGATCAGAGACGCACAAACCGGTCAACTTCTGCGTGCTGCCTGATCAGGGAATCCTGGAGTAGCCAAACGTGACGGTGACGCCAGAACAAATAGCACAAGTTGAAGTCTTCCTTCAGAATCTGCAGAGCCGGATCTGTGATGAGTTGGAGCGCTTGGACGGTGTGGGCAAATTTATTCAGGACGAGTGGAATTTTGCCGACGGCGGTGGCGGCGACTCACGGGTATTGGAATCGGGAAATGTTTTCGAAAAAGCCGGTGTGAATTTCTCGTCGATTCACGGTGCGAGTTTACCGGCAGCTGCGACAGAAAAGCGGACACACCTGGGAAGTCGACCCTTCAACGCAACTGGCGTTTCACTTGTAATCCATCCGCTGAATCCTTACGTACCGACGACGCACATGAATCTTCGCTTCATTCATGTCGAGGGAGGCGATTGGTGGTTTGGTGGTGGATTCGATCTGACACCGTATTATGGATTTGTTGAGGATGCGGTTCACTGGCACCAAACCGCCGCTGCTGCGTGTGCTGACTTCGGAGAAGATCTTTATCGGCGACTGAAAAATTGGTGTGATGAGTACTTTTACCTGAAACACCGAGATGAGAATCGCGGAATTGGAGGGTTGTTTTTCGATGATTTCAAAGAAGGCGGCTTTTCTCACAGTTTTGCGTTTCTACGCAATGTGGGGTCACATTTTCTGGACGCGTATTTGCCGATCGTCAAGAAAAGAATGGATCGGGTTTACGGTGATCAGGAAAGACAATTCCAGTTAATTCGTCGCGGCCGCTATGTAGAATTCAATCTTGTATATGACAGGGGTACTTTGTTCGGACTTCAGTCAAACGGTAGAACGGAGTCAATTTTGATGTCGCTTCCGCCTTACGTTACGTGGCGTTACAACTGGCAGGCGGAGCCAGGGTCTCCTGAACAGCAGCTGGTGGATGAGTTCCTCAAACCACGCGACTGGCTGGAAGAATCCAGTGGTTTGTAATGGGCAAGATGATTTTTGTTGTCTATCGCATGGTGATGTTTCTACTGTTGCCGGTGATTTTCTTCCGATATCTACTGAAAGCGGGTTTCACACCTTCCTATCGGGAGAGAATTGCGGAGCGATTGGGGATTCTCCCTGATAGCGTGCCCACCGGAACGATATGGGTTCACGCGGTATCGGTCGGTGAAGTCAACGCCGCGGTACCCATGATTAAAAATCTCTTGCAAACCCAGAACCGACAGGTGCTGATCACCTGTGTGACACCGACAGGGTCGGCGCAAATCAAGAAGGCACTTGGTGAACAGGTTACACATGTTTACGCTCCCGTCGATGCCGGATTTATTGTTAAAGCTTTCTTGCGTAAATTGAAACCGTCGATGATTGTGATCATGGAAACAGAGATGTGGCCGAATCTGATTTATCACAGTACTTGCGCAAATATTCCGGTGCTATTTGCGAACATGCGCCTTTCGGACAGAACCTTTGCAAGAGTTGTTCGACTCAAACAATTCAGTGGATATGTCCTGCAAGATGTGAGTGCGTTCTGTGTCCAAACCGAAGACGACCATCGACGAATCGCCAAGATTGGATTACCTGACTCAAAGATCAGTGTTACAGGTAATCTTAAATTCGATGTCACTGCACCGGAAGATGTATTGGAGAGGGGAAGGCAAATTCGCGAACGTCTAGGTGCAGATGATGTTCAGGTCATAATTTTGGGGAGTTCGCACGATGGTGAGGAAACAGGGTTTCTTGATGTGTTTGAAAAGATGAAAGAGGAGTTCCCAATGCTACTCGGAGTCATCGTGCCGCGACATCCGGAACGTTTTGACTCGGTGTTTCAAACTATATTGCAACGTGGATTACGTGTAGTTCGCAGAAGTCAGTTGAATGGCCAACTACCTGACGAGGCCGAAATTTTATTGGTCGACTCGATGGGTGAGTTGATGGAATACTACGCCGCATGTGACGTTGCTGTGGTCGGTGGAAGTTTTGTTCCTGTCGGTGGTCACAACATTCTCGAGCCTCTGATGACGGGTACCCCTTTGATTTTCGGCCCACATATGTCTAATTTCCGACTGATTTCCCAGCTTGTGCTTTCAGCACAGGCTGGCTTTCAGGTTTCCAACATGGATGAGCTGGGAACGAGTGTAGAGAAACTGCTTGGGAACTCTGAATTACGCCAGGAAATGGTAGTCAAAGGATATCAGCTACTGGCGGAAAATCGAGGCTCAGTGAAGCGGACGTGCGAAAAATTAATGTCTGAATTCTGATTCTTTCGGTTTCCGGCTCAATCAAGCAGGCCGTTCATGACTTCCAGATCGGCCAGGCTCAGCGTGCCGACTAGTTGTCTGATAAGGATTGAATTTTTCAGATAATCGTAACGGGCGCGGTGCAGATCGCGTGTAACCTGAAACAGATCATGTTGCGCGTTGAGCACGTCGATTGAAGCAACAGTGCCCACGTGAAAACTCTGATCGGTCACTTCCAAAGCAATTTCACTGGCATTTCTTGCGGCTTCAAGCGCTTCAATTCGATTGTAGAGACTCACGAGATTGAAAAATGTGCGTGACACCCTGCTTTTGATTTGCTGAGTCACCGCGAGTTGCTGCTGGACTTCAGATTTGTGGTTCAGTGCGGCCTGTTTCTTGAGTTTCCGATTATGTCCGGCGACCGAGAATGATTTGCTGACGCTGAGCGAAATCACGGATCTCTCTGGTGCGTTCCTGGGTTTGTCGGCGTGTTCCCGGCGAGTCAGCCCGAGTACTACATTAGGGCCGGTTGCTGCGCCGGCAGCTCGAATTCCAATTTTTGATATCTTGACAAGTTCACGTTGTATGGCCAGATCCGGATTGTATTCCAGTGCCAGATCAACCCAATGCTTGACGTTATCCGGCATAAGCACGGGTATCGTCAATTCTTCCGCGAGCCGACTCAGTTGATCCGGTCGACTACCGATGATTTCGATCAGAGAGAGCCACGCGTTTTCGATAGCACTCTCATCGCGTATTTCTGCTGCCCTTGCCAACGCTTCGCGTGCTGTTGCGTTCTGTATGTCGCTATTGGTCCCGAGGCCAACTTCAAATCGTGTTCTGGTAACTTTCAGGAACTCTGTGATCGCTTTGACCTCGCTGGTTGTGGTTTCCAGATCATCCTGTGCTGCAAGAATTTCGAAATAGGCGTTTACAACCCTGCGATATAGATCTTGTTGGGCTTTTTCAAGTTGCAGATCCCCGATCTTCACCTCTGATTCAGCAATATCAAGCGTTGGTTTCAGCGCGGTCGTATAAAGCGGAACGTTCACGGTGATTTCGCCTGAAGTGGAGGTTACCTCATCTATGACGTGTCGTTCTTGAAAATTCGCTCGCAACGATACGGTGGGAAATGCACTTGACTTCAAGATTGCGGACTGCATGGAACTTGCCTCGGAGGAAAACTTCTGCGAACTCAAGGTGGCGTCGTTTTCAAGAGCAAGTTCGTAGACCTCCAGAAGGTCTGACGCAAAGATTCCTGAAGAAAATAAACTGCAGAATATGAAACTGATAATCCGATTCAATTTCATCACATTCGGGTTACGCACAGGCAATCCGGAATGATTGCCATTTGTGAACTGGTAGTTTCAACTGAATAATCGCCAAATTCAAAAGCCTGAAATGATTGTACTGATTTACAACAATACCAGCCCGAAGTGGACTGACTGAAGCTGCCACAGTATCTGTCCAAGTCGATATTAGAACACGAAACGGCTGGGTTGTACGATATTATCCAGCGCCGGCAAGATCGTCTCAAAAAGATAAGTAGTTTTCCATGTGACAGGTCCTGTCTTCTCAACCAGAACTGCATTCATAATCGGCTCTTCACCGATTATGGCAACCAATCGCCCGCCGACATTCAGCAGTTCCCGATAGCTGTCTGGCAGCTCAATGACAGATCCGGATAGAAAAATACAGTCGTATTGATGATCCGACTGCCATCCTTGCCCACCATCTCCTTCGACCACCTGCACGTTGTTGATCTCGTTTTCAGCAAGATTGTTGCTTGCCAGATCTAAAAAAACAGGACGAATTTCAACCGTCTCGACAAACTTTGCGCAATATGCCAATAGCGCGGCCATATAACCGGTACCGGATCCAATTTCTAAAACCACATGATTTGAATCGGGCTCCAGTGCCTGGAGCATCCTGGCCTCAACTTTCGGTTGCATCATTACTTGGTTGTCGCCAATCGGGATGTTCATATCGACGAAAGACAGTTCATGATGTTCTTTCGGAACGAAGTTTTCCCGTGGCACAGCCGAAACCGCTTTCAACACTTTCGGATTCAACACGTTCCACGGCCGAATCTGCTGTTCGACCATATTGAATTTTGCTTGTTCGATATCCACTGTTGCGTTGGAATTTCTGGATTTTGACAGAAGTGCGAACACCTGAAAGATTTATAATGGCTGATTCGACAGATCTGTCGACTTCGCTTGAATTTATTTAGTGGAACTGCTCCGACGGAACTGTGTATTGACCATCCTCGAGATCACCGAACAGTCTTGTGACTGCTGGATGATCGATGGGGGTGCCCGTTTCGTCCGGCATCAGGTTTTGTTCGGAAACATAAGCAACATATGAGGTTTTTTCGTTCTCAGCCAGCAAATGATAGAACGGCTGATCTTTTCGGGGACGAATGTCATCCGGAATCGCATCATACCATTCCTCAGAATTGTTGAACTCCGGATCAACATCAAAAACCACTCCCCTGAAAGAATAGTAACGATGACGAACAATCTGTCCAAGTTTGAACTTTGCTGATACCGACATTTTGAACTTACCTATATAACAATAGATTGTACTTTTAAATATACGTTCCGACCTGCCAATTTCAAGTGTATTCCAATTTGAGCACACATCCGGAAAATACAGTGTCAGCCATGAGGACAATCAGTTGTGACTGATGTCACGAAAATACTTGATGGATTGAACGAACAGCAGCGCGAGGCCGTTGTCGCGCCCGCGGGACCATTGCTGATTACAGCAGGAGCCGGCAGCGGCAAAACGACAGTACTCACGCGTCGCATTGCCTGGCTGATTGAGGCCAGCGGTATTTCTCCGCATAGAATCATTGCGGTCACCTTTACCAACAAAGCTGCGCGGGAAATGAAGTCCCGAGTGGAAGGCTTGCTCGGAAGAAGCTCGGCACCATATCAGATTGCAACGTTTCATGGATTTTCGAATCGTTTCTTGCGAATTCACCACGAAGCGGCTGGATTGCCGCGAGACTTCACCATACTGGATCAAGATGATCAGAAGTCGTTTATCAACAGGTTGATCAAGGACAATCAGCTGAATGTTCGAAACAAGACCCCTCGGGAAATCCAGTCATATATCAATAGTAAAAAAGAACAACAGCTGCGAGCCGCGCAAGCCTCAGGTGATTCGGATTTTCGCAGCCAGATAATGGGTCCGATCTACGAACTATATGAACGGGAATGCAACATCCGGGGTCTGGTGGATTTTGCCGAAATACTGCTTCGAACTGTTGAGGTGATGCAACGCAATCAACTTGTGCGAAACGAAATGCATGAGCGGTACCATCATATTCTGGTTGATGAGTTTCAGGACACCAATGCAATCCAGATCGAATGGCTGAAGTTGTTCGGCAGTCATCTGAACTACGTAACCGCAGTCGGTGACGAGGATCAGTCGATTTACGGTTGGCGCGGGGCGGTGGCGAAAAATATGCTGAGTTTCGGATCAATTTTTCCAAATACAAGATTGGTTCGTCTGGAAAAGAACTACCGTTCGACGCAAACGATTCTTAGTGCCGCCAACTCCGTCATTTCCCGTAACCGTGATCGGTTCGAGAAGAATTTGTGGACTGACCGGGAAGGAGGGGATCCGATCAGCTATTACAGTGCTTACGATTACCGTGACGAATCGCAATTTGTTGCGAGAAAAATCAGAGCACTGTATGCGGCGGGTATGCCGTATTCCAACATGTCGATTCTTTACCGAACCCATGCCCAGTCCAATATCTTTGAGAACACATTGTCCTCGTACAAAATTCCTTTCAGAATTTATGGCGGGGTTCGATTTTTTTCGAGAATGGAGATAAAGAATTCACTCGCGTATTTACGATTGATGGTTGATCCGGACAACAATCCGGCGTTCCAGCGAATTATCAATGAGCCGCCGCGCGGAATTGGTGAAATCACTCAACGAAGGGTTATCGAATGTGCCCAACGCGAAGATGTTTCTTTTATGCAGGCCGCAAGAATGATCGTGCAGGATGAGTCAGAGCAAATGCGGATCAGAAAGCCTCTGAAGGATTTCGTCGGATTGATTGACGGCATGGAATCCGATTGTTCTGAATTAACCCTGAGTAGAATCATCGCGCATGTCAACGTGCATTCCGGACTTCGTGCTTACTATTTGTCGAAAGACACGGAAATTGACAAGCCCCGAGTGGAGAATCTTGATGAGTTGATCAACGCGGGCGAAAATTTCATCCGAACAAACATGGATGACACCACATCAAATGAGGTAGTCAGTGACGGGCGTGAAGCGATCACTCCGTTTTTGGATAGTGTGACACTGGATGCAGGCGATACGTTTGATGAGGCACCTGACACACTGAGTTTGATGACTCTGCATCAGGCCAAAGGGCTCGAATTTCCCGTCGTTTTTCTAGTCGGTATGGATGAAAAGCTGTTACCGCATGCAAACTCGATGACATTTGGCACACCAAGTCAGATCAACAGCCAAATCGAAGAAGAGCGTCGGTTGTGTTACGTGGGTATGACCCGAGCACAAGATCAGCTGTATCTGACACGAGCTAGTTTCCGCTTGTCATTTGGCGTCCTGAATTCGTATAGACCATCACGATTTCTCAACGAGATTCCCATAGAGTATCTTCAGAAAGCGATATTTGAATCTGACATCGAGCAATCGAGTTCTGATACGCCTGCACTGACATTCGGTTCAGAGGAAGAACTGGAAAATCTTCCGGGTAAGCTGGTACGCCACAATAAGTTCGGTGAAGGCACTGTAATCGACGCGAAAGCAGAACATTCATGCACCATAATCAGGATAAATTTCGAGGATGTTGGCGAAAAACAGATCGTCATGGAACATGCGAGTCTTGAGTTTGTCGGCAATTAGATATGATCAACCAGGTGCGCCGCTGTCTTCATCGGTCGCGCAGATGCAAGTGTATAATGCTCTGTCCAATTTCTTTGAACACGATTTGATCGTTTGATCAGTCGATTAGTGACAACAACGAGCTGGATCAGTGGACGTAAATCAACAGACTGTAAAATTTACTCAAATGAAGGAAGGTTCATTTGACGACTACCAATTACTTCATGGTTTCGAACAGGGATATTCAAAAAAGACTGCTGAGCGCGTACTTCAACATTTGCTCGGACTCGAGGACAGTTTCACAGGTTATAAAATCTCCAGACTGGAACATGCACTTCAGTCTGCTAGTCGAGCATGGCGCGATGGTGCGGGTGAGGAAATGACTGTAGCAGCTCTGCTACATGACCTAGGAGACACGTTGGCTCCTGAAAATCATGGTGAGATGGCGGCAGCTCTTCTTCGACCATATGTCTCAGAGAAGACCTACTGGATTGTGAAGCATCATGGGGTTTTTCAGGGATATTACTTTTTTCATCATCTGGGTGGTGATCGAAACGCCCGCGATCGTTACAAGGATCACGAGTACTATCAGGCATGTGCTGATTTCTGTGAAAACTGGGATCAAAACAGTTTTGATCCCGACTATGATTCTCTCCCGCTTGATTTTTTCGAACCCATGGTTAAACGAATTTTTGACAGGGAACCATTTGGTGACCATGCGAATTGACACTTGATTACCGACCAACCGACTCAAACAATATGACTACTTCATTCAGCGATCGAGATGGCGTCATCTGGAATGACGGAAAATTGGTGCCTTGGCGTGAGGCCACCATACACGTACTTACGCATTCCCTGCATTATGGTGTCGCTGTATTCGAGGGCGTCCGTGCCTATAAAACTGACCGAGGGCCAGCGATTTTCCGATTGCAAGACCATACAGACAGGTTTATGAACTCCGCGCATATCATGCGAATGGATATGCCATTCGATCGGGATACCCTGAATGAAGCCCAGTGTACGGTAATTCGTGAAAACGGCCTTGAAAGTTGCTATATCCGACCGATCGCGTTTTACGGTGCAGAAGGCATGGGGTTGCGGGCGGATAATCTGTCTACTCACGTGATGATCGCGGCATGGGACTGGGGTGCCTATTTGGGTGCGGATGGCTTGGTAAACGGTATCAAAGTCAAGACATCCTCTATCGCGCGAATGCACGTCAATGCACAGATGTGCAGAGCTAAGGTCTGTGGTCACTACACCAACTCGATACTTGCACTCCGGGAAGCAATGGAATATGGGGCCGAGGAAGCAATGTTACTCGATACCGATGGTTTCGTCATGGAGGGTTCCGGCGAGAATCTGTTTGTCGTGCGTGACAATAAGGTACTGACGCCAGATCTTGCATCAACACTGGAAGGAATAACCCGTTCTACCGCAATCGAATTGCTTCATGAAATGGGCTATGAAGTGCAGGAGAGACGAATTACGCGGGATGAAGTCTATATTGCCGATGAAGCTTTTTTTACCGGTACCGCCGCGGAAGTCACGCCAATCCGTGAGCTTGATGGAAGACTGATCGGTGGTGGCAATCCCGGCCCGATTACGCTTGAGCTGCAAGCTAAATATTTTGAAGTGGTGGAAGGGCGAAGTGAGAAGCATCAGCATTGGCTGACTTATGTCTAATTGAGATACGATGAGTTCGGATACTTATCAACCCAAGCAAGGTGAGACACCAAATTCGGAGATGCTGATCAAGGTCACCGAAGACGATCTGCCGTTGCATTGTCCATTGGAAAGCATGAGGTTGTGGGATTCACATCCGCGTGTATATCTGCCGATTGAGGAAACAAGCAATGCGCTTTGTCCATATTGCGGAACTCACTTCGTATTGGTCAAATAAATGACTGCTTCGACATCACTTGCCTCACTTCCTATTTGAAGTTCATGACTTGACATGTTTCATCAGTTTTTGTCTTTCGACATCAGCTGAGTGGAATCGGTGAACGTGATCATGCCTTGGACAGATAAAGTTCGAGAATCCGGTCCGATCGTCAATCGCTACGAGAGTCACAGAAAAATTCTCGCTGAGCGAGACATACGATCCAGGATATTGCAAAAGGATTCCAGTATCTGGCTCGATATTATTGAGCCACCTGAGTCCGGTTCGCATTGTATGGATTGGACAGATTCGTTGATGCGTTCGATACCGACTGTCGCTGAGGTTTCAAGACTTTCCGGCGACAGCGCTACAGTTGTCTTGATAGGAACTGGGGGAGCAATTCTTTCGGCCAAAGCTTATTCGAGCGTACTCGGTTACGAGGCCAGCACAAGATTACAGGTCGTTGATAGCACATCACCAGAATTCCTTCGCACGTTTCTTGAGAATCCTGCATCGCCAAACAAGTTTTACGTCGTAGCGAGCAAGTCAGGCGGTACGATTGAAACTCTTGATATCGCGAGAAGCATTTTTGAGCGTGTTCGCACGCCTGACAGATTCTGTGTAATTACTGACCCGGAATCGAATGCCCTGAGAATTTGGGCGCAAGCAAACGCAATTTCGGTCTATGACTCTGACCCATTTGTACCCGGTCGTTATTCCACAGTCAGTACGCTAGGCCTTTTGCCGCTCAAACTCCTCGGACATGGGCTTCAGGAGATTCAGAGCGGTTATTATGAATTCGTTGAAGATGCATCAAATAGTGAATCTAGTTGCAGTATGCACGCAGATGAAACAGCGGCGATGCTCGCAGCACTTGCGTCCGAATCTAGTAGCAGAATCTTGCTTGCCGCAGAGATTCAACTACTGCCGGTACTGCAGTGGGTTGAACAAATTGTTTCTGAGAGTCTTGGAAAATCTGAATTGGGCATCCTTCCAGTTATTGAAATTTCCCAATCGGAGGAATCGCCGAGCAATCGACTGCAGGTACGAGTTATCTCGGAAAATACCGAGGTAAATTCGATATTCGATGATGATCTAAACGACCTGCGACAGATCGCACAGTTTTTCATGTTCTGGCAGACCGTAATTTCTATGACAGGTTACCTTTTGAACATTAATCCATTTAATCAACCGAATGTCGAGGGGAGTAAACTTAAGGTACTGACTGCCGTTCGGATGAAAGATAAGAAGACTGGATTTATTCAAGTTCCACAGAGAGCAGTAGAGGGGACTGGAGAGTCGGTGAATGCAATTCGATCAATACTGCAACACATCAGAGAAAATTCTCAGACACATGACTACATCTGTCTGCTTGCATTCACTAAGCCCGGTAGCGAAATGTTGGATTTGCTGACACGGTTGAAAGTAAGGTCGGGTGAGGTGACTGGTCTGACAGCGGTATTGAGCTTTGGTCCGCAATATCTGCATTCGACAGGTCAGTTTCACAAAGGTGGCCCCAGAACTGGCCACTATTTGATAATTGGTTTCGAAGAAAGTGTCGATATTGCAGTCTGTGACCGACTTTATACGTTCGGGGAACTTATCAAAACCCAGCTTTACGCAGATTTGGAATTTCTCCGTGAGTCCGGACGCCCTGCTCATCATATAGAACTTAAACAACCTATAGCAGAAAATTTGCACCAGATTCTGGAATTACTATAGAACTCGCCATACAAATCGAAACGAACTCCAAATAAATGATATGTCGTCAATAAGTCTGAGTCAGTTGTTGAATACCGTTGCGGATGCGGGTGTCGAATTATTCAGAAAATCTTCAGTGAAGAAAATTACACCTGTGATGTTGATCTCATGGTGTGAAGAGTTGCTATCTACCGCAGGTGAAGCGTCGGGAATTACTCTTGCGCGCCAGATCGTGAATGGCTACGCCGCATTGTCCGACAACGAAAAACTTGAATTTTTCAGAACCTTGAAATCAAGTTACGAGGTTGATATCGACAAGATTGTGCAATTTGCAAACGACTTTCACGACAAACAGGACGGCGACAGCTATAGCAAGCTGTTTGCAGCGGTGGAGTCCAAAAGACAGGAAATTTTCCGAAGAATCAATCAGGCGCCGGATGGAATTTCCACGTTGGTTTCGATGCGTCGTGACCTGCTTCGCCTGCAACGAGAGGATTCAAACCTTACAGTGGTGGAGAAAGATCTGGCCCACCTTCTGCATTCCTGGTTCAATAAAGGATTTTTGACTTTGCGAAGGATTGATTGGAACACTCCCGCAGCGATACTTGAAAAGGTTATTCACTATGAGAGTGTACATGAGATAAAGGGCTGGGGTGACCTGCGGCGCAGGTTGGCCGCGGACCGCATGTGTTTCGCATTTTTCCACGGCACAATGCCTGATGAACCGATAATTTTTGTCGAGGTTGCGCTTGTAAATGGCATGACAGAATCAATTCGAGCGTTGATCGATAGCGAGCGAAACGAACTGGACCCCGCAAAAGCCGACACAGCCGTATTCTATTCAATCAACAACTGTCACGAAGGACTGCTTGGTATTCCTTTCGGTAGTTTTCTCATTAAGCAGGTACTTCTCGAAATTCGAAGCGAATTTCCTAAAATCAAGACTTTTGCCACGCTTTCGCCGGTACCCGCGTTTAGAAGATGGCTTGCAAGAGCTTCAGAGGATCTGCAAGTTAGTCATGTCACAGACGATGAGCAAAAAATACTGGAACTGATTGATGAACCACAGTGGTACGAAAACAAATCGACAGCACAGCAGCTTCGTCCGATTCTTATTCGACTGGCGGCGAGGTATTTTCTATATGCAAAATCTGGTAGTGAACCCTATGACCCTGTAGCTCGGTTTCATTTGCGAAATGGTGCAAAACTGGAGCGTATCAACTGGCTTGGGGATTTATCCCCGAATGGATTGAAGCAATCAGCCGGGATTTTGGTGAATTACGTTTACGATTTGGACGAGATTGTCAAGAATCACGAGGAGTATTCAAGCAACCAGAAAATTGTGGTTGCGTCGACGATCAAGAAATTGGCGCGAAAACAGTCCGGACAATAAGGTACTGCCAATCAAACCGACAACTGAAAATTCAGATTAATCCAATCCGTGCAGATAGGTTGCGAGATCCTGAAACTGCTGCTCTGAGAGACGAAAGGCGATGGTGTTCATTTCCTCATTCTTTCGTACACCAGATTTGAACTCACGCAAAGAAGTGACTAGATAGTTCCTGTATTGACCTGAAATTTTCGGATAGCGAGCAGGAAGCCCATCTCCTGCAGGTCCGTGACATGCCATACACGCGGGTACGGAATACTGACTGAGTCCACGTCTGTATATTTCGCGACCTCTGTTGGCGGCTGCCAATTCGGATTCGTCAATACTCTCTTTGGAAAATTGGAATTGAGCGTAATAGGCGTCAAGATCCTGCATGTCCTGTTCAGTGAGAGTCATAATCATCCCCGCCATCAGCGCATTTTGTCTTTCACCTGATTTATAGGCTGCCAATTGACTTGCGATATAGCCGGGAATCTGTCCCGCAATCTTTGGGAAATCCGGTGCTACTCCATTACCGTCAGTACCGTGACAAGCGACGCATGTTGCGGACTTTTCCTCACCGGCTGCAGCATCACCAGCCGCATATACCGAGTTTGTCAGAGTACAGATGAGCCCGATGGATGAAATCAGAGATAGTAACTTCCTTAACATTGACAATTTGCGTTGAGTTGAATTTAGGAGTGTTCGATTCGTCGACTCCGACGGTTATCATCAGAAATCAAAATTACGCGCTAAATATATCATGAATTGAATCGCGCGACTGATTTTGCGATAGCTGAGCAGCAGTTCTGAATTTGGAATTTACACGTGATCAGGCATGATAATATGCGTTGTTTGTAACTGGTTGAATTGATAGCAGTACACCAGTTTCAATATTGAAATGACTCACACCATGGCCATCATAGTCAATACTGTGATTGACAATCTGTGCAGTCAGTTCCGGAAGATACCTGATCTGTGCAACGCCAGGTTCCGATTCAAGGACATCGGCATGGCCGAATTCAGTGCATACCTCATGCAGTCGCCGTCGATTCTGGATTATCCGAGAAAGTTGCGGAAATCGGATCACTCTCCCCGAAAAGAAACAGTTGGTCAAGTAATACCGTGGCAGATCAGAAATTCAGCAATTCTCTCTAGAAAAAACGTAGCTTGATTCTTCGATGATGGCGTCATCGACATCGCGATGTCACAAACTTATGTGGAATCCTCCCGAATTGCAAGTTTGGGATTGCAAAGCGATAATCATATAGGGTTGCGGTTTTATCTCCGGCTTGGTCCATGGGGACACCTAAATCCATCCCTGAGCCATGAAGATCTTCGCACACACGACCTTTTCAATTTGCAGCTTGCCAGCTGCCGTTTAATCACCTGGGTTCTCTGAATCTTTGTAGTACAAGAAGTTGTTATTGTTTACATATTGCTACAAAAGGAAGTCCATTTCTTTACTATTGGTGAGATACGCACGCCGGGGGACGGCAAGTCTAGCATTAAGGTTTTAAAAATGACAACGCGGACAAGCTAATCCCATCCCCCGAAACTCCACTCCGATCTTCTTTTCTTTCGCAATTAGAGTACTTTCACTTCAGATAGATTAGGTGCTATCCAGACTCAGAACTTGGATTTACCGCGAGTACCCAATCGACAAACCCTGTAAAATTGAACCGATGATTTCGGCACTGCGCCTAAGCGTATTAACTGGTTGGTTAAAATGTGGGAATTGAACTTTTTATCATAGTAGCTAATCGTGTCGATAATTCTGAACAACGCCAAGTTTGTAACCGCCGCACACGCACCGTCGCAGTGGATGCAGGATTATGGCTACGAGGTCGCATTCGCCGGCCGATCAAACAGTGGTAAATCAACCGCACTGAACGCCATTGTTGGTCACAAGCGACTCGCAATAACCAGTAAAACCCCGGGCCGCACTCAGCAAATTGTTTTTTTCCAGATTGACTCCGAGCGGAGGCTCATCGATCTTCCTGGCTACGGATATGCAAAAGTCCCAGCCAAAGTCCAAGAACATTGGGCGAGCGTCATTGAGCAATATCTTGCGACACGAAGCAGTCTTCAAGCGATGATCATGACAATGGACATCAGGCACCCTCTGAAACCATTGGATAGTCAACTGCTCAATTGGTGTATAGAATCATCGGTGGATGTTCATATCCTGTTGACAAAAGCAGATAAATTGTCCAAGTCGAAACAGGCGAACGCAAAGCGAACTGTCGAAAGTGAGTTCAAAGGTACAGATGGTGTGACTCTGCAAGTTTTTTCAGGGAGAACCGGTTTAGGTGTCGACCAAGCTCGCGAGCGAGTGATTTCACTGCTAACGAACGAAACCACCGGATAGCGATCAGTTATTCGTGTGCTTGAGCCCAGTTCATTCCTATCCCGGCATCTGCGACCAGCGGAACCAGAAGCTCCGTTGTATCTTCCATGAGCGACTTTACGTTTTCGCAAACAGTTGTCTTTTCAGACTCGGCGACTTCGAGAACCAGTTCATCGTGGACTTGCATGATCATGCGAGAGGATGGCGCATTGTCCAACAACCAACGATCCACTTCGATCATTGCCAATTTGATGATGTCAGCGGCGGTTCCCTGAAGCGGCGCGTTGATCGCAGTGCGCTCCGCATGTTGGCGACGACCGAACTGTTTTGAGTTGATGTCAGCCAAATACAGGCGACGACCATAAATGGTTTCAACAAAACGATCGTTGCGCGCTTTTTCCCGTGTCGAATTCATGAATTCCCGCACTTTCGGATATCGAGTGAAATACTGCTCCACGTAGTCTTTTGCTTGGGGAATGTCAATCTGAAGTTGACGCGACAAACCATACGGCGACATTCCATACATCAATCCAAAATTGATGGCTTTTGCATGACGCCGTTGGTCAGCGCTCACCTCATCAAGACTAGTGTCAAAAACCTCGGCTGCGGTGAACCTGTGAACATCCTCACCTTTTGCAAACGCATCAATCAGCCCTGGATCCTCCGAAAGATGCGCCATGATGCGAAGTTCGATCTGGGAGTAATCGATGGAAACCAGTACAAACCCCGGTTCGGCAATGAATGCCTCCCGAACTCGTCTACCCTCGGCAGTTCTGATCGGTATGTTTTGAAGATTGGGGTCCGATGAGGATAGTCGTCCCGTTGCGGCAACGGCCTGATGATAGGAAGTGTGTACCCGTTGAGTTATTCCGTCAATCATTTCCGGAAGTTTGTCCGTGTAGGTGGATTTCAGCTTGGCGACGCTTCGATGATCCAGAATCCATCGGGGGACATCGTAGTGAACCGCAAGGTCGCTGAGCACTGACTCAGAAGTTGAAGGTTGTCCGGTTGACGTCTTTGAGGCGATCGGAAGTCCTAGAATTCCGAATAGAACTTCTCCGATCTGCTTTGGTGATGAGATATTGAATCGGGTCCCCGCGCTTTCGAAAATTTTCTGTTCGATCGATTTCATTTCATGGTGGAGTTCGGCGCTCTGACGTGTCAGTGAATCACGGTCAATCTTCACACCATGACGTTCCATATTCAAAAGTACTGGCATCAGCGGCATGTCGATCTTTTCAAAAACAGTCTGCAGGCTTGAAACTGATGCGATTTTTGGCCAAAGATACTCGTGCAAGCGGTAGGCGATGTCAGCGTCTTCCGCTGCATAATCAGTTGCAGCAGTGATTTCCACCCGATCGAACGTGAGTTGGTTCTTGCCCTTTTTGCCGGCAACATCCTCATATTTGATGGTTGTATGGTCGAGATACTTCAGCGCTAGATTGTCCAGACTGTGCCTGGATACGGCCGTGCTGTTCAAGACGTATGATTCAATCATTGTGTCGTACAGATAACCTTTCACATCCACACCGTATTTGGCGAGAACAACCGCATCAAACTTAATATTCTGGGCAATTTTTGCAATATCGGGATTCTCGAATACAGGCGTGAGTTGTTCCAGCACGAAATCCCGGTCCAATTGTTCCGGTACGCCGGGATAATTGTGACTGACCGGTATGTAGAAAGCTTCGTTTGCCTGCAAGCTGAAGGAGAGTCCAACCAGATGCTCATATCTCATATTGAAACCCGTCGTTTCAGTATCGAAGGCGAATACTTTGCATCGTGAAAGTCTTTCGACAAGATTGGTGAATTCATCAATCGTCGTCACAGCGTAGTTTTTCGCGGTTTGCTTCGGTTGATCGTGGCTGACATCCAACGCTGCCAGCCACGATCTGAACTCAAGGTCTGAATAAATTTCGCGCAGACGGTCTACATTTCCCACGGATTTGACGAAACTCTCGAGATCGAATTTAACATCAACATCGGTCTTTAAGGTAACCAGCTGTCTTGCGAGCTTCAGTTGTTGCAGGGAGTTTCGAAGGTTGTCTCCAGTTTTCCCGGTGAAAACGTCGGCGCTTTCGATAATGCTGTCCAATGAGCCGAATTTTGCCAGCCAAGTTGCCGCGGTTTTTTTCCCGACAAGCGGTACCCCAGGAATATTGTCGGACGAGTCACCCACCAAAGAAAGAAAATCGACAATCTGATGTGGTTGTACGCCGTACTTTTCCTCAACCTGTAAAGGACCGAGGGTTAACCCTTTTTGCTCATCCAGCATGACAATATCGTCGGTGACCAATTGGGCGAGATCCTTGTCGCTACTCGCGATCACAGTTTGTAGACCGGATTTGGCGGCTTCGACAGCGAGGGTTCCAATTACGTCGTCCGCCTCTACTCCAGTGATGGAAATTGACTTGATTCCCATTGCCTCAACCAGTTCACGCACGATTTCGTACTGCGAGCGCAAGTCATCTGGCATTGGTGGGCGGTTGGCTTTGTATTCGGCAAAGATGTCATCTCGAAACGTTTTGCCTTTTGCATCAAAAACTACTACGAGATAGTCGGGCGAATAATTCCGAATTATTCGATTGAGCATATTTGCGACACCGTAGACCGCGCCTGTGGGTCGTCCGTCTGCCGTACTCAGATTAAAGGCGTGAAATGCACGATATACATAGGCTGTGCCATCAACTAGAATGATCGTTGGGTCCTGTTTTGTCAATTCAGCATCTCGTTGAAAAGGTTTTGTCCGGAATCACCATGATTATTTCATACTTCAGTTTGGTTTTGGGTCTGCTGATACATCCCTTTGTGAGTCGAAAGCGGTGTCAAGATCGTTCGACAACGTGAAAAGAAACTTTGAGATGGTCAATCAGTCGCTTATACATAATAAAATAGTCAGTAGTTGGAATTTCACAGATCACTCAAATGTCAGATTCTATGATCAGCGTCACCAATCTCACGAAACGGTTCGGACACGCCATCGCGGTCGATGACCTGACATTTTCTGTAAACCGAGGTGAGGTGCTGGGTTTTTTGGGGCCGAACGGTGCCGGGAAAACAACGACAATGAAAATGATCGCCGGGTTTCTCAAACCTGATCTCGGCTCAGTGCATGTCGATGGCATTGATATGGCGCAAAACCCTATTGAAGCCAAGAAAAGACTAGGATATCTTCCGGAAGGTATCCCGCTTTATGGCGATATGCCAGTACAGTCGTTTTTGACGTTTATTGCCAGAATTCGCGGATTTAACGGATCACAACTCGCACATCGTATCGCTGAGGTTATTGCCGATGTTCAGATCGGTGATGTGCTTGCACAACCGATCCATACGCTGTCAAAAGGTTACAAGCGCAGAGTTGGCATCGCGCAGGCATTGATGCACGATCCTCAAGCGTTGGTGCTCGATGAACCGACGGACGGATTGGACCCGAATCAGAAAGATCAGATAGCTACCTTGATTGAGAAGATATCTCAGAAAAAAGCAATCATTCTATCCACGCATATTCTGACTGAAGTGGAATCAGTCTGCAACCGTGTGATGATCATCAATCAAGGGAAAGTTGTTGCTGACCAGTTGCCCACTGCTATGGCCGAGGTGTCTGAGTTTCACAACTCGGTTCGTCTTCAGGTAAACGAATGCAGCCCGGAAGAAATTGAACAACACCTTCGGGGTGTTGATGAAGTCGCGGACGTGTTGTATAACAAAAGTAATGGATCATTTCGATTGATTTCGAAAAACGGCAGTTCGCTGGTTGACCGTGTTTGGGAAGTCGCACAATCAAACGGCTGGGACGTGCGAACTCTATCTGAAGAGAAAGGGAGACTTGAAGATGTATTCCGTCAGCTCACGGGCAAACAATCAACTTAGCTCAACGTTGTTTCGGATTGGATCTGCTCTTGGCATCTTCTTCTTGTCTTCCACACAGTTACAATCCGATCAAGACGGTACGCTGGTCGATGTAGTCGAAGTATCCAATCGTCCCGCGATTGTGACAGGCGTAGTCATCAACACTTCAGACGACACTGAGTCTACTGCAACCTTCGATCCATCTCCCCCCACTGACGAATTACCCGACAATGTGAATTACACCGAGTATCAGTACGGTACCAGTACGATCAGGGAATTCCGCACCGGCGATACATTAATGTATATCGAAATCATTCAGGATAATGGCACCTCTTACGTCATCAACCAGACTGGCGATCCAAAGCCTGAATCAATTCGAAAACGATCTGGCATGGTTGTAACACGCTGGTGATGACAAATTCCAATCGCACCGGTGTCTATGTCGGTGAAGATCTAAAGCGCTACGGATTCCCCGCCGGTCATCCGTTCGGTGTGGACCGCCACGATGCATTCTGGAATGAGGCTGTCCGTATCGGGTTGGACAAGCAGGTAGAAGTTCTCACACCAGTCGCTTGCGGAGAAGACGATCTGCTGCGCTTCCATGATCCTGGCTATGTAGAATTCCTCAAACGAAAATCAAATGAAGGCACCGGTTATCTTGATGGTGGCGATACACCGGTATTTCCGGGTGTATTTGAAGCGTCATCTTTCGTCGTTGGCAGCGATCTTGATGCTATCGACAGAATGATGAAAGGCGAGTTCAGCCGGATTTTCATTCCGATCGCCGGGCTTCATCACTGCGGTCCCTCTTCGGCTGCTGGATTTTGTGCGATCAGTGATCTTGGCGTTCTGATCCAGACCCTGCGCGAAAGATATGGCATTCAACGAATTGCCTATGTGGATATTGACGCGCATCATGGTGATGGTGTGTTCTATGCATTTGAATCAGATCCCGACGTCATCATCGGCGATATCCACGAAGATGGGCGATTTCTGTATCCGGGTACTGGGTTTGCTTATGAAACAGGGAAGGGAGACGCAGCTCAAACAAAGCTGAATATTCCGGTCATGCCCGGCAGTCGCAATGACGTATTCTTCGAGTCCTGGGGGAAAATCGAGGAATTTGTTCGCGCGTTCAAACCGGAATTTGTCGTCTTGCAGGCGGGTGCGGACAGCATCGCCGGAGATCCGATCACGCACATGGAATTCACACCCGAAGCCCACGGTTACGCTTGCCGCAGATTGTGTCAAATCGCTGATGAATTCAGTAATGGCAGAATCATCGCAACTGGCGGCGGCGGATACAACCGGCGCAATATCGCGCTCGGTTGGTGCGAAGTTCTGCAGGCAATGGTTGAAAGTGCGTAACCGTACCTTCCGAATCACTTCGGAATTCCATCATCCGAAAATTTTTCGATGATCGAATGGTTTTCGGCGAATACTATAGTCTTCAAAGGTATTATCAATCATATCAACTTATTGAATTTGCACTTGATTCAGCGAGTGTGAGATTACCTTTACCTCAGAAAACCGATTGAAAAGCGGCTATTCCGGCTTGTCGAAGCCAAAACCGCGATTTTCTACGAGTGCCCAACCGTTTGGTCGAAAGTTCACCATTCTCGCAGTTTTTATTGATCTGACCGGATAACGTATTCTGTCCCAAGCTTCTGGAAATATCAATTATTAACATTCGACCATCTGAAAGTTGACGAAGCACCTTTTCTCTAAACGACTCTGGCTGCGACTCTGGCTACGACTCTGGCTGTGAATGTTTAAGATAACCCCTCTCCACGTTTCATAAAGGGGTTCCTATAGTCACAGCAACTCAAATTCATCTCACAATTCACATTTTCATTTTTTGACGGTTCCGCTTGACGACTCTTCGAATGCAGTTCGCCCTTTTTCTGTTAGGTAATACTTCTGCAGCCGGCTTCCGGGTTTGTCGGGGATTGTGCGTCTGATAATTCCTTCCGCAACAAGAAGACGGATAACCTTGTTGAGCTGACCGGAAACCATCTTTTGTCCCAAGTTTCTGGAAATATCAGCTTTCGACATTTGACCATCTGAAAGCTGCCGAAGCACCTTTTCTCTCAACGACTCTGGCTGTGACTTGGGCTGCGAACGAGTAAAACGACTCTTCTCAAAAGTCCAATTATGAACAGTACGCCTAAGGCTGGTATCAGATGTTACGAATTCCAGACTCAACCCGTCGGGTCTCATTGTCCATTGCGGTGTTGTTGTGCCCGCTGATTGGCATGCTCTGATAATTTTCTCGACTCCACTCCCCCAAGCCTCGATTAAGCCAGCACGGAAAAAGGCATTCGCTATTCTTGGATTATGAGGTACCGACTCGTGCACATTCAATAGACTGTCAACCGTCCAGCCAGGAGGCAAGTTGCCAGGGTTGTACAAGGCAATGCGGTTTTCGTACACGCGGACCTGAATTGGTGCAGGGTTGTTGTAATCTCGGTGCGCGATTGCGTTCAGTACTGCTTCTCGCAACGCTTCTTCGGGAACCAGCGGTGTTTCATGTCGATAGATGCTCTCGTAGGATATTTCGGCCTTGGAATATTTCGTGCGTAATAGGTCTACTGAACGTTCTACCTGGGTAAACAGGTTACCTTCAATGACATCCTGATATGCAAGATAACTCTCTTTTTCGAAGTAGCCAATTTTTATGAAGGCACCAGCAAAAAATCGCACGGGATTGGGATGAAACAGTAAAACAGCTGATCGTCGCAGATTTCCGCTTTCGCGAAGATGTAGCAATTCGATCAGTTCGCTGTTAGACTGATTCAGAGCGTTTCGCGGCAAACGGTCGCTCTTGATTCCAAGTTGACGAAAATCGTTCAATGCAACGCTATCCAATTCCTTCATCCCAACGTTGGGAATCGGCGTGTCGTCCCAGCTTCGACCGTGCTTGCGGAGTAGGAATTCGTTCAATGTCGCGCCTTTCAACACCTGCTTGGTACTGCCACTACGGTAGTGATATTCGCCTCTAAAGCTGATGGGGTTAGAGTGGGGTTTGACCACTATCTCGAGAAAGTCTTTGTTCCGTTCTGATTTTAAATTTACATCCACGACAATTCCCAATAAGGATTTCGTCTTATTGGGTATTTCCTCCAGTAATTGCGACGCGTCATTTACGCCGACAATATCACCATCATCGTTTTTGCCGATAATCAGCACGCCGCCTTCGGCGTTTGCGAATCCGCAAATCCACTTAAGATACTCGTCGCGCCATGACGACTTCCACTCGAGGATTTGCGATTCATTCATAGGCCAGATTCAGGTTGTGTTCATTTGGGTTGTGAAATTGTTTTTGCATATTGCAATTGTACCCGTTGTGCATTTAGGTACTGAACTGTCAATTTATCGTGATTCGTCAGGAGGTATTTGTGTGGCAGGCACGTAGAATCAATGTGAAATCAGCTGTGGATTGGCAGATTAGACCGTTGATGCTCACATTAAACTGAAATACCTCTACCCGATAATTAATAGTTCACTGGACACTAGTTCTCATTGAGACAATTTTGGAACGACATCCTAGTCGGTTGAGTTCATGAGAAATTTCAGGTGTATTAACAATTTTACCTCCTCTACACAGTTTGCAATATCACCTCACAGTTTCTAGTTGGGACTAATCGAATAAAAAAAGGAAGCTGAAAGACGCTCGGATAGGTTAGTCATATATTCTGCCACTCTGGCAGCGGATGTACCGTCTGACGATTTTCAGGGAATTGTGGGTGTTCGAGTCCACCAACTTTTTATCTTGAAATCATGGATGGAGATATAAAATCACGTTAATCAACCTCACCATTTGGGCAGACCAGTTGGCTATAACCGACAATTTATCGAATAGTACCGGTCGAACAATACGTTCTATTCGTCCCAAGAGGAACTATAACACTTTAGCGAAGCTGGACCGACGCCGGGTGAAAAAGGACAACAGTCTGGCACGTACGCAAAAATAATCTCAGTCAATTATTCATTGATCTTACTTGGAATTCAAATCGGCTGGAAGGGAATGCCTATTCAATTCGTGATTCTCTGCGATTGATTGAAGACGTTATTGAAGCGAAAAGAAAATTGGTACTTGAGAATCAGATGATCTTGACCTCAAAACTGCGATCTAGTTTCTTGTCGATGCACTACAAGAAATTGGATTCAATCGTTATATCGTGCTTATTTTCCATGAATTTCTCGCAGACAAATTGCATCAAGAATAAACGTCGGTAGGGCGATTGCGGTTCATTGATGTAGGCATTGGAGAGTCGGTAAATATTCCACTTGCGATTCCGCGACAGGTAGAGGAATGCTTTGATCAGATATTTCATTCATTTTCGGCAATTGACAACCTCTTCAAACCGAGTATTTTGTTTTAGCGCAGTTTCCTTATCCGCAGCCATTCGATGATGTCAACAAACGGGTTTCCCGTTTGTGTGCAAACATACTCTTGACCAAGGCAAAATTGGTGCCAATCTGCTTTGAAGATCTCGAGCGGGGAATCTATACTGAAGCCGTTCTCGGCATCTGCTAAAGGAACAGGCTGGATTGCTTCGAGATGTCTTATGTTTGTTTTTGAGCGATCTGTCGTTCGATTTACCGCAATTCGGCTCACCGTCGGAGAACCCAATCTATTTCAAATGATCTATCGAACTGCGTTTAATGAAGTTGTTGCAACAGTCATCGAATGAAAATCAACAAATCGCAAGCTGCCGAATTCATTGATTCATGGACATAACGCCATATTTCTTAACAGAATCAGGAAATATTTCGTAATCTCACCAAAAGGGAACTGTTGATGTTCCACAACGGAAATATTGCGCGCTATCCCATTACTCAATTGGAAATTTCAGGGTGGAAAGAAGGTTGCTGCGCGTAAAAAACATTTAGAAACCAGATTCCAATTTAGAAGTCAGAATCCGAACCCCGCCGCGTCCATCAAGCTGAATCAAAAATTGTTTAGGCTCACTACAGAATACATATGTCCGTTCGAATTTACTACAAGGCCAGTTGGAGTCGTCGTTCTCTGGACATGCAAACCTTCCATAAGGTAGATCAAAATTCGCATATATCAGCAGCCAATTCACACACACCGTCTTTTGGTAATCTTCAATTTTTTGGTTCTTATTCGTCAGAACTATTTTTAGGTCGCAGGGTTGCAGTTTCTTTGTATAGCTGACATTGTCTTGTTTCCAGGGCCTTCTTTTGGCTACAGGCGTTTTGCGCACCCAGATGGACTTCACGAATGGTGGGGTTGGCGGGGTCGAATGTCCGTCAATTTTCTTATACTTCAATATTTCCTTGTCGTCTAGGTTTGTTTTACCAAGGACATCAACTATGCATTCGACCATATTTTTCCTAATATTCCTCTTAACATTCTCTGAAAAGTAGGAATCATTAAATTTGAAGGTTGCCTGAATCGACTTGCTACAAGTATTCGAATATTTCGTTTCTGCCCATTTGATAATCTTATCTTTGTCGCTGTGTATTTTTCGGGAGCGTGAACCATTTTGGGAATCATTCTGGCTTAGGTTATTGTGAATCTCGTCGATATGAATCTCCGTAATTTCAACACCGACACAGCGTCCATCATATTTGATCAGGAAATCGGGACTGTCTCCATCGCTCTTCAAGATTTCAAACTCCAAGCCGGCCTTAGCGGCCTCTGCTCGGAAATTATTCAGCCAACGTAATTCTTCCGACCTCTGACTGTTGCTCACAAATAATTCCTATTCATTTTTGGACCAACATATTTTAGTAATCAGCTCCAGCGCAAATCTGCGCGACTCTCACCCAGAAAATTCAGTGCACTGTGGAAAGGCGATATTTCCTATAGCGGTTGCAATCAAAGCCGAGCAGTCGTCTGAGGGATAACCCACGGATTGGCATAACATTGTGCCCTATCACTCGACACGCCAAAACCTTTAAACGGCTGCTAATTGACTAGACTACGTGCTCGCGTAACGAAGATTTTAACAAAAGGGCCAAGTCCGCACTCTCAACGAAACCGTAACGAGGGGAGAAGCGGCCATTGTTGGGTCGCATCAAAGTCGAAGTATCTTATTGGTGCGAGGGTTGCTACGATGCAGAAAGCCCATCCCGCATCAGTACGCATGCGATACTTTCAAATAGAATAAATCCAATTGCGAATGGCTTGCGGTACGACATTATAAAAAATTATGCCTTTGTACATGCTTCAGTCGAATTTTGTTGCAATAGTTGAGAGCTCCTGTTATTTTATGGCTTAAATTGTTGTTATTATTATATATTATCACAAAAAAGGCTCATTCCCTCATTATGGATGGCATATGCAGGCTAACGACATTTGTTAAATTTATTCTATTCTTCAAAGAGTGATAAAGATGGGCTCGGAAGCACTTGGGTGTCGCAGAATCGATCAGTGGGATAATGCCCACTTAACTCTACCGGTAGAGTACATCATTCGGTGTAATTCGAGTCGAAAAACCGATTGAAAATACTACGCTACCTATTCTTTGAAGAATTCCGACATTTTGTCGGCTTCAAATCTATATTGTTCGGCAATATTTCGTGCTTCTGGGTTGCTCGAAATTACATATTCAGCTTCTGGGAAAACACTCGAATAACTAGAAATAAAATGACTCATAAGCTTGATACCATTACAAAGTATTCCATGTGTCAGCATTTGCTGTTCGTCAAGGCGTCGCGCTTGGCCAATTTGTAATGCGCTTGCATAACTGGAGTGAGAGTACCCGCAAAGATAATTGTAGACATCCGTGAAATATTTCACATGAAAATCTGCAGAGCATCCAAGGTCGGTCCATGAATTGCCAGTTCGCCATATGCCTTTCAACAACTGGCTTTGCTGTTTGCCAGTAAAATTTGTAAAGTGATCTGAACTCTTAACTTCTTCGCGGAGTTTGTTGAGTGTAATCCTCTCATTAGCGAGCTTCTGCTGCTGACCCTTAAAATTGATGTCGTATTTCTGGCGATCTACAAGACCAGCAATTCGCCAGAGTTTATGCCGAAAAATTGATAAGCTCTTGTCTTCAGAATCATAGATAAAATGGAAAACCAGGTATGTTTCCAGTGCGGCGCGTGCGACTACATTTATGGAGGGGTGATCAATATGATTAATTTCTTGCTTTCCATTCGCTTTGATCATATAACCGCCCGCTAGAATTTCCATGGAATTTAGATGTTGGAATAGCTTTATTGAGAGTATCTGAGCGTCGTTTATCCATTTGGTCCCTAACTCTAATTTTTTTCCATTTTGAGATTCGATTAGCTCGATTAATAGATACAAAAGTGCGTAGTATTCTGTTGGAAGGGCATCGTTATGGCCGAGATGTTTGTTAAGAGGGTTTTCCATTGGCAGTTTGTTAATAGTTCATGAATTGCTATAAGTCTGTTGGCACTGCCACCAACTCAGATTCCTTAGCCCACTTGCAGAATTTAGGATATCCGGCAACTCTGATTTGTTGAAAATGCAAACTATTGAGTGATCCGTGTGGATTGCATTGTACTCCTACAGCTACTATCGGACGAAATTTCTAAGAGAATATAAACTTCACTTACCCATTGGAATTATTTTCTAATTCCACTAATCTCGAAGATCGTTCTGTTTTGCCTTGATGTCGCGGTTATTGATGCGCGGTGTGCTCATCAATCGCTGAGCAATTCGTTGTGCCCGCCGGTGAACTTCTTCGGAGATCGCCCGACCGCGTGGTTTCAATTTTGACTCGGCTGCCTGCTTCATCTGTTCAGCACCTGAATATGACCACTCAATGCAACCTTCCATCAACACCACAGACCAGTTCCTTGTTCAACAGCCGCTTGCCGATAAATCCAGCTGCGATGAACTCCATTTGCCTGACCGTATCCAGCTCCCGAAGGTTATGCCGCCCGGCAAATTCACTTACATAACGACCCGGATGTTTCTTGCTCATCTTGTGGTACGTGCCCTTATGGGCTCGCTTGAGCATCGACCAGAAACTTTCGATGCCGTTGATATGAATGTCTCCATCAACCTATTCACCACTTGAATGCTTGACATAGTGATGCCTGAAGTCGTCCAGTTCCTGATAACTGACAAAGTCATCACAATGCACCGTTGAGCCTGGCGCCGCACCTTCGCAGATGAATCCATGCAGCGTCGAACGCTTTGTGTCCTCAATCACTTTTGCCTTGATCCGCCTGGTTTGTCGTTGTTTCATGCCAACACAGCCGTTTTGCCAACCGCACCACGACCGGCTTTGAGCTTGTTCGATTCATGCTTGTTCTTCTCAATGCCACCAACGCAAGTCTCATCGACTTCCACTGTCCCAGTGTAGACATCACTGTCGTCGGCCAATGCAGATCTGATCTTGAGCAGCATCCGCCAGGCCGATGGCTGCGATATGCCAAGGTCGCGGTGCAGCTTCATTGATGAGACACCCTTGCGACTGGTTGCCACCAGGTATACCGCAATCGCCCACTGGCGAAGGGATATATGCGAACCTTCCAGAATCGTTCCATGACGGGCAGAGAAGTGCTTCCGGCAAGTTCTGCACTTGTGAGGCAGAGGCTTGCCATTGGCCACCTCGTAGGTGTTGGTGCCGCCACAGCGATGACAGACCGCCACGCCGTCTTTCCAAATAATCGACTCAAACCACTTTCTTGCTGTTGTCTCGTCTGGAAACATCTCAAATAACTCAAGCAGTGTGATGCCCTTGCTGTGCGATTTTCCAGGTGAATTGCGTTGCGGCATAATTTGATCTACTCGTGCGGAATAATTTTCTGAATTTTTCTCTTGGATTGTAAACTATTCCGTTGGGTAAGTTAAGTTTATAAACCCCATTAATTACACACCTGTTCCTATAGACAGAATTAATATCTAAACTGCAATTGGTATTTATTGATATGCTTGCATATATGTTTATGTGAATCAATGAAAAGTAAATACGATGACTCGATGAACCTTTCAATCTCGGATAAATCCGATCGAACGGTGCGAACATCTGTTGCTTGAAATCGTGGCAAGAAAGGCAATCCTCCTTCGTTAATATTGATGATATTCGAGCCTAATCACTGTAAAATTCTTATCCCGTTAGTCACACAGTGCTGGACTCGGTGAAGACGAAATGTCAAACCTTAGTTCAGGAATTACTGCAATCTGTACGAGATGCATCTGGTCACGAATTATCTGTACTCAGTTTACCTTTCAACATCACGCAATGAAGCGAGAATAATTTGTCCCTTCTCGTTAGTCCCCTGCACAAGATCCATCTTGATTTGGGCGCCAAAATGGGGCCCTTTACCGGCTATTCCATGCCAATATGGTACCCCGAAAAAATCATTGCTGAACACAACCACACCAGAACACAAGCAAGTTTGTTCGACATATCACACATGGGACAAGTCAGCATCGTTGGAGCTGACGCAGCCAGTACCCTTGAAGAATTGATTCCGACCGATTTTGTAAACTTGTCATATAAAAAAATGCACTATTGCTGTTTCACTAACAACCAAGGCGGTATCCTTGACGATTTGATCGTAGCAAATTTAGGCGTGGAGTTTTTCGTGGTGATGAATGCAGCCTCTAAGGAACAAGACTTAGAATATCTTCGAAAGAATGTTGCAACCGCTTCAGTCGAAGAACATTCCGAGAACGTGTTGTTAGCGTTACAGGGCCCGAAGGCAGCGGAAGTGCTGGCAAGATTTCATCCGGAAATCGCTGACCTTGATTTTATGACGATTGATAAATTTGTCTTGAACAGAATACCTTGCATTATTAGTCGTTCCGGCTATACCGGAGAGGATGGATTTGAACTTTCAATACCGGTACAGAATGCAGATCAGTTGGCACGAGCACTATTGGCACAACCCGAAGTCAAACCCGCCGGTCTCGGAGCACGAGATTCGTTGAGGCTTGAAGCGGGGTTGAGGCTATACGGACAAGACATGGATACAACGACAACCCCCGTTGAAGCGGGCATTCATTGGACAATTTCAAGAGCTCGGCGAATCGGCGGCGAGCGGGAAGGTGGGTTTCCCGGTGCCGACGTAATATTACAGCAAATCGCCAACGGTCCGAAAAAGCGTATGGTTGGAATGCGCCTCCACACGAAAGCACTCGCCCGCAAGGGAACAAAGATTTGTTTGGATGACGGTATAGAAATCGGCGTCGTAACCAGTGGTTTGTTCGCACCTACAGTGAAAGCACCGATTGCGATGGGATATATTGAACCGTCGCATGCGAATGTTGGAACTGTCGTCAACATTCAAATTCGAAATAGTATGGTTTCGGCTGAAATCGTAAGATTACCTTTTGTCAAACATCAATATCGCACTATCACATAGATACCAGACGTCCCAACTGGAGGGGATCAAAATGAGTGAGATTCGCTATACACAGGATCATGAATGGGTTCGAGTTGTTTCCGAGGATATTGTCGAAGTAGGAATCACAGACTTTGCTCAAGAACAGCTCGGTGATATTGTCTTCATTGAATTGCCGGAAGTCGACTTGAGTGTTGACGCATCGGATGAAATCGCGGTGATTGAATCTGTTAAAGCTGCAGCAGAATTGAGGTCACCCGTATCGGGTACGGTCATCGAGATCAACGAAGAGTTGGAGGATCAACCTGAATTAGTCAATGAAAATCCGACTGAGGATGGCTGGTTTTGCAAGCTGGAGCTGTCCAGTCCGGAAGAATTTGATGATCTACTGAATGAAGACGAATATAGCGAATATGTTGCCAGTCTCGAATGAATCACTATGGGTATGAAAACCAAGGGAATTATTTGAAAGCACTGATACCCTGTTAATTCTTCGGCACCCGAGCATTGCAACTGGCCTGAAGTTGCGACCAGGAATCCGCTACGCAATTAAATGCCGTGTTGAAACGGGTTGCTATTTCAGGCGAGATCCGGGATCGGCGATTCACTATAACTGAAAGTCATTTTTGGATTACCTTAGTTACGCAGCAGCTTCTTTGTAATTCAACTTCAACGGCTCAAACAAACTTACCGTACCGACAAATCTGGGTGAGGAGAAGACTCTTCATGGGTACTTCAATAGTCCTCCCCGCGGTAATCAACAACATCTACAGCCAGATTTTCCTGCATCAAGTTGACAGACAACCCGCCAGGTCTTCGATACTCGGATCCCAAACATTACGAAATTACTCAATAATGAATGGGATCCGAATTCGGGCAGATTCATGTCCTTTCGGTCAACCTGATTTCCAGGGCAAATCCAAATCAGGAATTTTCCGATTGCTTACTTCGTATATTGTCCCTGACCAGTGCCTTAAGCAAACCAATACCCATCAGTATCAGTACCGCCGTAAATGGAATAGTGCCCACAATCATTGCGGATTGAATTGCTCTCAATCCACCGGCAAGCAATAAAACACCGACCACTGCAGTGAGTGCGATGCCCCAGATCAGGATATGTTTCTGACCGGTCTTAACCGCGTAATCTCCACCAGAATTGATTGTATTGATCACCAAAATTGCGGAGTCAGCGGAAGTCACGAGATAAGTGAGCAATAGAATCACGATCATAATCGACATCAATGTGGCCAGCATCGGGGACAGCATGATGTTGATCACCTCATAGAGCTGATACGTTAGATTCGAACCAAAGATTCGTCCGTCTGCAGCGCCGCTCAATTCCAGGTCAATGGCTGTGCCGCCTACGAATGTAAACCAGATAAAGCACATTATTGAAGGAGCGACGATGGCGCCTAAAACAAATTCCCGAATAGTTCGGTTTTTTGATATTCGCGCAAGGAAAATACCAACAAAGGTGCCGAATGCGATCGCCCAGGCCCAAAAGAAGACAGACCAACCTGTTTGCCAACTACCAAGTTCCGTTGATGGGTCCCATACAGTCAGTGTCAAGGCCGGCAGATGAATAATGTAACTGAAGATTCCTATGCCCAGCAGTTCAAGCGCGAACGTAGTCGCTCCAAAAATCAGGAAGAACGTGAGCAGGGAAAATGACAGTACCATGTTCGTGTTACTGAGCCATTTGATGCCTCTTCCTACGCCAGACAACGCTGACGCGGTAGACAAGAGCATCACAATCGCTAAGGATAACAACAGGGCGCCTGTCGTCGGTCCAGAGGCTTCGCCGGTTGTCATCAGCCAATCCGCCCCGGTAATGTTGTGTAGTCCCGAAGCAAATGCGTTTAGACCAAGGCCGATTGTTTGTGATATCCCCAGTAAAGTTGATAACACGGCAGCGATATCGACAACGCTCCCCCAGGGTCCTTCCATTGAACGGCCAAACAGGGAACTCAATCCGGAACGGATTGTTAATGGCAGATTGCGTCTGTAAGCGAAAAATGAAAGCGAAATCCCAACCAGCGAATAGGTTGCCCAAGTCCCCAGTCCCCAATGCAGAAACGCATAGTGATATGCGCTGCGAACAGCCGATTCCGTTTTGGGAATCGCTAATCCATCGATCGCCGCGATCGAACCTGCAGCAAGCTGCTTCTGATACTCGACAAATACATCGGCACCTTCTGCGAGCTCTATGTTGCTACTGGCGAAAAGTGCCATAATCGTTTCCTTGCTCATGATTGTTTCGGGATTATTTCCCAAATGCCAAATTGGTTCTGCAGCGGCGTAACCAAGCATGCCGATTCCGATTCCTGCACCAAACATCATAGAAAACCATGAGAAATCCGAGAATTCCGGCTTTCCATCCGGCGGGCCAAGCTTGACTTTACCGAAGGGCGGATACAACGATATAAACAGGCAAACACATACGTAAAAGGCGACTGCATAGATATAGTAGGCATTGAAATGTTCCAGTGACCAGTTCTGTATGTCGCTGAGTACCTGTCCTGCCCGTTGCGGGTCCATCGCAGCCCAGATGACAATTAAGGCGATCAGTACCTTTGCTGGCAATGCAACGGTCTGGCTGAATCCTTCATAAAATCCGGACTCCTTTTTTACGATTTTCAACTCGCTGAGCGGTGGGGGGATAGGCATTGTATTCGCCTCCATTGCTTAATGGTTTTTAGTATGCCTGCTAGAATATAGCATTGTTCATATTATGAAATTGTTCTTTGGATATAGTCGCCGTCAATTATCGGTTGGCCGAAGGTCCCAATTTTTTTCCTTCCAATCACATCAATTGGGCAAAGCGAATGAATCCGAAAAACAAAGCACCAGGCAAGTCCCATCGCAACGGTATTTCACTGATCGAGCTGATGGCAAAGTTTCCGGACGAGACCTCGGCACGCAAGTGGTTTGAGTCGATCATCTGGGAAGACGGTGTCGCGGTGTGCCACCGCTGCGGTGGTACCAACACTTACAAGGTTGCAAGCGGCAAACCGCTGCCGAACCGGTGCCGCGATTGCCGCAAGCATTTCTCGTTCCGCCACGGCACATTGCTGGCCGACTCGCATGTGCCGCTGCAAAAGTGGGAGATTGCGATCTATCTGCTGGCGACGAGTCTGAAGGGCGTGTCGTCGATGAAACTGCATCGGAACCTGGATTTACCCAAAAGACGGCCTGGTGCATGCTGCACAAGATCCGATATGCCATTGGTGGGCAAAACCGCAGTCATTACAGTCAGGCAACAGATCACATTGAATGATTTTCGATGTTGCGGCTTTCAGGTTAAAACATTTAAGGTATCCAAAGGTCATGGCCGGAGCGAACGTAACCTTTCTGTGGCAAGGTCTCAAAGGTTGTTGAGTGAACAATGATCCGGTTCCCGCTCGTATCATCAAAGAACTACCCCACACCAGTGCATGGCGCAGCACTACATATCGATTAGATTGTTGCTAGCCGGTATTTGCCTTCAATGACAAATGACAGGCAGTAACCCAGTGTTTTAAGTGACCGCTTGGTGATTTATTTTCATTCTGCCGCTGGATTATTTTCATTTAGCCGCTGGATTATTTTCATTTAGCCGCTGGTTTATTTTCATTCTGCCGATTTTCGTAACGAGTAACAAAAAGATTAGATTGCCTGCTGTGCCGCATTCATGTAATTATCCGCGATACATTCAGCGCAATGTAATTGATGCATTGTCGTATTCACCTGTCGTGTTGATACAAGGTTCCAGGCAGTGCGGTATAACAACGATTGCATCGAAGTTTCTCAAGTCAGAAGACGACACTGAGACAACCAGCATCAGTCCAGAACTTAAGCTGCAAAACTACATTACATTCGATGACATCACAGAAAGAGAAAAAGTTCAAATTGACCAGGTCGCTTAACTGAATTCCTTGCCAAAGCGCGTCATTTTCGATGAAATTCAAAGAGCACCCCAACTGTTGGAAGCAATCAAAATTGAAGTGGACTGAAATCGCTATCTGGGTAGATTCCTATTGACCGGTTCGTGCCATGTGCTGCAATTGGAAAGCATTTCAGATTCTCTGGCAGGCCGAATGCACATCATCACACTCAACCCGCTGGCACAATGCGAAATCGAACGATCCCAGCCAGACCTGCTGGACGCACTGCTTAGCAACCAATTGAAAGCTGGCCGCTATAGCGAGTTTGAGTCCCAATATACCCGACGAATGATAACAGGAGGCTACCCGACGGCATTGAGAATGCCGGACGAAAAAAAGAAATCCAAATGGTATGAAGATTATTCACTTTCCATGATTGAACGGGACTTACAGGAATTATCAAGATTCCAAAGAATCAATAATCTTCCCAAATTATTGAATTTTGCAGCGGCAAACACATCCAATCTATTGAACATCAACTCATTGGCTGCACCATTGGAAGAAAGTCGCCCGACTATAGGTAAGTTTCTTACTCTGCTGGAACGCCTGCCATCCTGGCACAGCAATCGGTACAAGAGACTGATCAAGTCACCTAAGTTACACATGATGGACACTGGGCTTGCAGCCTCCATATTGAGAGTAAACAGCAATTCAATTCAAAATGACCCTAATCTGCATGGTCGACTTCTTGAAACCTTTGTTCTGAAAGAACTACAGCGACAGGCAAGTTTGCACGACAGTCGGTTGTGGTTTTCACATTTCAGGGATCGCGACGGTTTGGAGGTCGATATCGTTATCGAAAGTGATTCATTGACAGTCGTCGGTGTGGAAGTCAAATCTGCAAAATCTGTCAACATTCATGACTTCAGAGGATTGAGGAAACTGGCGGTTCTGACCGGAGAGAATTTTATCGGAGGCATAATTCTGTATGATGGCCCCATATGTCGACAGTTTGAAAATTATCTTTTTGCTGTGCCGATTCGAAGTCTTTGGGAACCACTTCCAAATTAAAATA
Organism: Arenicellales bacterium; assembly: GCA_951813075.1. GTDB lineage: Bacteria > Pseudomonadota > Gammaproteobacteria > Arenicellales > JAJDZL01 > JAJDZL01. The sequence continues at coordinate 2,350,308 of OX638343.1, forward strand.
AAGGCGAATAGTGATGATCGGAACCAATTTCGGTTCGATCAGCAATTCAGATTCATTTGATGTCTTGATGAACACAACAGACAGAAATTTCGCCGACCATTATCATCACGCTCATCCCGTCTCGTGCAACGGATTCGGAACGGGTGACGGAATGCAATCTTACTCCGTTACTTTTCACAGTCCATATTAACAAACCACCACGCCGATAAGAATTCTTAGTCAGTGCCACATCCTCATTTTGGCAATGTCTAGCTGGCCTTTACGAAGCCGAGAGATCACAGCCGCGGTTTCTGTGATTTCACCTAGGCGACAGATGAAATGCTTGATAGAGATAAATTCTTCGGAATAAGCCTAATCATGGACACTACCGGCGAAATAATCGAAATAGGTTACCGAGACTGTTTTCTTGTCCGAAATTGCAAGAAACCGCGAAATTCATCACAATTCTCTTGCAATTTCAGATTCTACAGATCGAGATATTACAAATTACCAATTTGTTGTTCATCTGATTTCATTGATAGACAACTAGTCGACATTGAGAATCCGCAAAGACAGATAAACTCGAATTTCACACCAATTTTTTTCTGATGCCACTAATCCCCTGAATTTGGCGGAAGAGGTGCAAAATCCCGGTCCGACATTTTGTCAACCGGAGAGGGGTTGCCCGGAAGTGAACGCCCTCCTAACTGATGCATTAAGCCGGCTGCTGCATTTATTCCTGATTGCAGAGCGTGATTCACCCAACCAGCACTCCAAGAAATGTGGTCTCCACACAAGAATAGATTATTATGTATGGGTTCACCTGGCGTGAAATCGGTCGATTTCATGAAGTGCGTGAACAAATAGTATTGCAACGCATACTTCCCTGGAAGATTAAACTTGCATAGTCCTCGGAAGTGGGGTTCGTTCGCCCAAGAAATATCTACTGACGGTTGTGCTCCGACCATTTTCTGAATGAGCGATACCTGATCAGGGTAAGTCTCGCATAAAGCTCGTGAGTATAAAGCTTGGCGGTTGCCGAGCGGAGATGGTAATACTTTCCGTGCATCTTCAGCCCAACTATAGCTTGAACAAATACTTGAAGCGTATTTCGCATCTGGTGAAGTCGAAAGCCCAGCTTGGTTGCGAGCATCAACATAGTCGAATAAATAGGTAGCACGATATATACGGTCGGAAATTGTCATCCCGATAGCCCAAGACTTATCCGCATTTATCCACGGCGTGCCTTCAAGAAAACTAAAAGTCTTTGCCGAATCCCAGTAGTTCGTATCCCTGATCGCTCTCAGTAATTTTTTTCCGAAAAGCCTACCATCGTTAGCAAATTGAATTGACGATTCCAAAACATGAAGCTGGGGTGTGAAAATTGCAGCAGGGAATGTTTCCTCTGAATTAATGGTAGTTATGGTAATGCTACCATCGTCTTCAACCTTGATGCGAACTACCTCCCCTCGAGGACCGTCCGAATTGAGGCTTGCGAGGGACGTACCACTTGGCCAGTGAATCATTTCGGCAGAACTCGGTTGATCGTTCCAAAATCCATATGCGAATTTTGTGGTTCCCTCGACCAATAACTGCTGTTCTGTTTCCATTCCTGTGACGAGCAATCGGAAAATCTCCAAAACTGACATCGAATTGAAACTGTCCCAACCGCCAGTGCCGAAACCGACTTTTCCAAAGATATAGATTTGTTCATCAGTAAACGCGCCCGATTCTGCTAGAAAAGCATAAAAACTTTTCTTATCCAATTTTTTCACAATATCGTTCCAGCGTTGTTTTATTTCCGGACGATTTTGATTAATAACAGCTTGCTGAAAATCTTTAAAATGTACTGTCGCAAGAGCGGCGTTCCAGGCATCATTGACATCTCTAAATAACTTGTATTTTCGATAGAACTCTGTCAGTGAAGCTGCAGAATAGGTTCGTCCCTCAAGGTCTACAACTGTTTTGGGCACTTCAAACGGATCCGGAAATTTTGAGTAATGCAGTCCGAAACGATTGACAAAATGAGCTTGGGTTTTGGCCGATGCAGGAAAACGCATGCAACCCATTTCTGCAACGGCAACTTCCAATGCGTCACCATATAGGGCTTTCATACGTCCGCCAATTCGCGTCGTACCATCGGGATTCTTTTCTACTTCATAGTAAACGGGATGAAGCCCAATTTTCATCAATTGATAACCAGCAATTAAACCCGAAGCCCCGGTTCCAATAATCGCAATTTTCTTACCATACTGGTCGGAGTCCATCTCACCTATTCGTTTATCGTTCCCATTGGAATCAGACCCAATATATGCAACGTAATCGAACGGAAAATCTGGACCCAAATCAAGATCATTTGCTGCGTCAAATCGGCGTGGAATATTAGGAACCATAAATTAATTTCTCCTATTGATTGTTGATAAAAGTAGTACAAAAATTAAGTAATCGAGGAAAATTGCATATTCAATTTTTAAATATTCGTAAAATTTGGAGTAAACATGCTTGGTTTATGCTGACTCCAAGTTCAATTCCTTTCTCATCTCTTCGCGCATTTTGAACTTTTGCGGTTTTCCTGTTGCAGTCATAGGCATTTCGTTTACGAAGCGAATGTAGTACGGCACTTTGTAGTGTGCAATTTTTCCGCGACAGAAGTCTCTAATCGTTTCCTCACTAGCGTTGCTGTTCGACCGAAGAACAACCCATGCACACACCTGCTCTCCATATTTATCGTCCGGCACACCGAATACCTGTACTTGCGCAATATCGGGGTGCTGAAGTAAAAATTCTTCAATTTCCGCCGGATAAATGTTTTCACCGCCTCGTATCAACATATCTTTGATCCGACCAACAATGCGGCAGTAACCGTGAGCGTCGATAGTTGCCAAATCGCCGGTATGCATCCATCCGTTAATAATGGAATTTGTAGTAATTTCGTCGTCTTTCCAGTAACCTTTCATTACAAGATAACCCCGAGTAAGTAACTCGCCCTGATCACCCACCGGAACCGTACTTCCGTCCCTATTGACAATCTTTGCTTCGGCATGAGGCTGAATTCGGCCAACAGTTGAAACACGATGATTAATGTGATCATGCACCTCAGTCTGAAATGAAATAGGACTGGTCTCCGTCATTCCGTATGCGATGGTGATTTCTCGACAGTTCAATTCTTGAATGACCCGTTTCATCAGGGTTATGGGGCAAGGCGCACCGGCCATAATCCCAGTTCGCATTGCAGATAAATCGAATCGATCAAATTCCGGGTGATCCAACATTGCCGCAAACATCGTCGGCACACCGTGTACCGCCGAACATCGTTCTTTTTCAAGTGCAACCAGCGTTTGACGGGCATCAAAGGATTCACCAGGAAATACCATTGCCGCCCCATAAGCTGCCGCCGACAAATTTCCGAGTACCATGCCAAAACAATGGTAAAGCGGTACTGGAATACACAAAGATTCTCCCGGCTGAAGCCGCATTGCCCGGGCACAGAATATTGCGTTGTTGACTATATTGTGGTGAGACAGCGTGGCACCCTTGGGCGCTCCCGTTGTTCCTGAAGTAAACTGAATGTTGATGGAATCGAATGTCAATAACCCGTTTGAAATCGAATCAAGTCGCCAGCGGTGACCGCCTCCTCCTCGGTCCATGACCTCATCAAAACTGAATACCCCAGGTGCTGGATCGGGACCCAACTGAATCACCGTTCGCAATGACGGCAATCGTCTGGAACGTATTCGCCCAGGTTGACTGTTTTCAAGCTCAGGCGCAATTTCTCGAATCATCTCGAGATAGGCTGAGGACTTAAATTGTGTCGATGTAACTAAGGCTTTAACCCCCACCTTGTTCAGGACATACTCCAATTCTGAAGAGCGATAAGCCGGATTTATATTTACCAGTATCAGTCCAATCCGGGCTGCCGCAAATTGTGTAATGAGCCACTCTGGACGATTTGGTGCCCAAATTCCAATGCGGTCGCCTTTGTAAAGATTCAGGTCCAGCAATCCTGCTGCCATTCGGTCGACGCGCCTGGATAACTGGGCGTAAGTCCACCGATCTCCAGTCGCTTGGAAGACTGCAGCAGTGTGATCACCATAGCGATGAATCACTTCTTTGAAAAATGCCGGAACAGTCGTATCAATGAGCGCCGGGCTCGTTCGCCCTTTAACGTGGGAAAGCCCATCTACTGGGATGACAGTTCGTTCGCTGAGTGACTGACGAGTCATCACATCTTGCGCCAATCGTCAACTTGCTCAAATGCTGCCGCAGCACGATAAATGACGGACTCCTGCCATTTGCGACCTACGATCATCATCCCCACTGGCAACCCGTCACTCATTCCGCAAGGAATGGACATTGCAGGATGGCCTGTGATATTGAAAGGACACGTATTTACAATCATCTCGAACGCGCGTTGACAAATAAGTGACAGCGGAGCATCTTGCGGTGGCAGAGGAGTTGCCTTCATCGGCACTGTTGGTAAGATCAACAAGTCATACTTGCTCAGCACCTTTTCGTACTCGGAACGTAACAACCTGGCCAAATTTTGTGATTTGGCGTAATAGTGCCCTCGGTGGTGCTTTAGATAGTATTGGCCAACGAACATAGAAATCTTGAGCGTGTCGGAAAGTTCGTCCGCTCTGCCTCTCCAGTTGGCATGAAAATCCAGTAACGATGTGCTGTACATTCCTTCCCAACCAGTCCCCATACCATTGCCGTGCATCATTTGGTTGGTTAAACCCTCAAGTGCTATTGGTACCCAGATATCGGCACCCCAAAGATGAGCAGGAATTGAAACTTCATCAACAATTGCACCTAATCTTTTGAATGACTCTGCTGCTGTACGATTTTTTTCGTCCACATCGGGTTCTGAGCTACTACGCCCGAAGCCTTCTTTCAACATTCCGATACGAATCCCATTGACACCTTGTCCGATAGCGTTCAGATAATCGTCCACTTGGGGGTTGTACTGTCTGGGATCAAGCCAATCTTCGCCAGCAAGCACCTGTAACATCTTCGCGTTATCTCGCACGTTTTGTGTCATAGGCCCCGTGTGGTCGATTGTTGTCTCGATTGGCATGACTCCTGTATAAGGAACCAACCCATGAGTCGGTTTCATCCCATAGCAGCCAGAGAACGCCGCAGGAATTCGAATCGATCCTCCCTGGTCGCCACCAATCGCCAAGTCAACGAAATCTCCGGCAACCAGTGCGGCAGAACCGGAAGATGATCCTCCTGCGGAATAACCCATTTTGTGTGGGTTGTGAACAGGGCCTGTAGCGCTTGTATGACTTCCACCAGAGAGGCAGAAATATTCACAGTGCGCTTTGCCGACAATTGTCGCTCCAGCGTCCAACAACCTCGTGACGATCGTTGCATCGACATCCGGTGTATATCCTTTAAGGGTCGATGCGCCATTCATCATTGGTACGCCAGCGAGGCAGACATTATCCTTCAGTGCCACTTTCTTACCTAGCAGCGGTCCCTGCGGAGCTCCCCTAACCTCAGTTTTAACATGCCAAGCATTGAGGGGATTCTCCTCGGGAGACGGGCGATATCCAGCAGTTCTGGGATATAGGACTGGTGGCAGGTAGTCCGGCATGGAGTCAACGGAATCATACGCGTCGATCGTGCCCTGCATAACGTCGAGAAATTCCTGAATTTTCTCATCGGTCATGTTCATCCGAAAATTCTCGACAATTTTCTTAAGCTGAGCGTGCGTTGGTCGTTGAGCAGTCATGTAAGCGTTCCCCTTTTCTATCATGTGATTTTGCATCGCCGGCAATTGATTAAGTTCTGCAGATACTGTTGTCTTTCCAAAACTTGGTTGAATAGCTTTGTCTGAATCGACGACTTTAACTACGGTCTGGTTTGATGTGGACCTTGATGCTGACTTGGAACTACCGAATCTTGTGAATTGCTCAGCAAGTTCCACATTAGTGGAGCCGGTACTTTCAACTTCTCCGGTGATGACACCTTTTTGAATAAGAAGAATTCGGTCGCAAAGGCTGGAAATGAAATCCAGGTTTTGTTCCACCAAGATAATTGATACGCCGCGTCGTCGGTTTAAGTCCTGCAGAAGTTCGATGATCTCTTCGATAATTGAAGGTTGAATACCTTCCGTTGGCTCATCGAGCAATATCAGTTCGGGTTCTGAAATCAGACAACGGGCAATAGCGAGAATTTGCTGTTCGCCTCCGGAAAGAGCACCACCGCGGCGATCAAAAAGGCGCTCGAGTCTTGGAAAATCTGCGAGAATTCGCCTTATTGCGTCTTCTTCATCGTATTGCAAAGCCGCTATTCCCATGCGGATATTGTCAAATACCGAAAAATTGGGAAAAATACTTCGACCCTGTGGGACATAGCCAATCCCGTGTGCAATTCGCTCATTAACCCGCATACTTGTCAGCTCCATGTCGCCGTAACGAATTGAGCCTCCGGTTGTCGGGACGATACCCATAATCGTTTTCATGAGTGTAGTCTTGCCCATCCCGTTGTGTCCGAGCACACCGACAATCTCACCGTCATTGATCGAAAAATCGATGCCGTGAAGAATCGGCACATTTCCGTAACCTGCACTCAGGCTCTTTACTTCAATCAAAGCATTCACTGTTCTAACTTGTTTGATCGTTGTCCAAGATAAATTTCACGGGCGACTGGGTTGGAAGAAATGTTTTCCAACGTGTCTTCCATTAGGATTTTTCCTTCGTGAAACAACGTGACCGTCTTGGAGATCATTCGGATGAACTGCATATCGTGTTCCACTACGATTAAAGTGGCGGTTTCGTTCATTGTCTTGATGAGGTCCGCGGTACGCAATGTCTCCTCATAGGTCATTCCGGCAGTGGGTTCATCAAGAAGCACAAGCCAGGGTTCTGTAACAACCACCATGCCCAATTCAACCCATTGCCGTTCGCCGTGGGCGAGGCGTCCCACGGTTTTCTCGCGAATTCCTCCAAGATCAAGCCTGTCGAGAGTTTGAGTTGTCAAACGATTTGCATGTGCCGTGTTGTGCCAGCGTCGCGCCGACAGCCAGATATTTTCCTCCGTCGAAAGTCCATCAAAGACATTCGGGACCTGAGTTTTGATCCCGACTCCCAGAGAAGAGATTTCATGTGATTGGTGTCCCGCCACCTGTAGATTCCGGATCACAATGTCACCGGATGTAGGGCGGATTTGGCCAGTTAGACATTTGAAGAATGTCGACTTGCCCGCACCATTTGGTCCGATAAGACACCGCAACTCGTTCTCCCAAATAGTGAAATTGACACTGTCCACCGCACGAACACCACCGAAGTGCATCGAGAGATTCCGAGTTTCAAGAACAATCTCGCCCTTATTCACCCGCGCCCTCCGCGTTTTGGGTACTTGAACGTGTTCGTCGCGTACGAATTCGGCGTTCACGCACTCGCTGGATACGTCGATCTTTTCGTTCAATCATCCAGTCTCTGACAGTCGGCACCAGGCCTTTCGGAATTGCCAGAACGAAAATAATCAGAATGATGCCCAAAATCAGATTGTTGTTGATGGTCGACTGTGTTCCAAGTGCAGAAGTGAGGTAGAAAATTCCAAATGCTCCCAGTACCGGGCCGATCAGAGTACCTCTGCCTCCAACAATCACCCAGATGATCGTGAGCGCCGAGTTATACAGATTGAATACGTCCGGCGTCACGCGCCCGACACCATTGCAGAAAAGCACACCGCCGAGACCAGCGATCGCCGCACCAATCATGAATATCAATAGCTTGTAGAGTCGGATGTCATAGCCGAGCAATTCTGCCCGTAATTCATTCTCCTTTATTGAAATAACGACTCGGCCGAATTTTGTCCGCACAAGCCACGCGGTAAACACATAGGCAATGATCAAAAATGCCATGGCAACATAAAAAACATGTTCTGGAAATAGAAAATATGCCCTGTCCCACGGCAAATTCAATGGCGGTGCGGTGACTCCATTGAAACCTCCTAGCAAGGCATCGCCAATCTTGTATTCCGGGCCCGATGTTCGACGAATTAGACTGAAGAGTATCAGCGACACCGTTAGAGTAATTACCGCCAGATACACATCGCTGACTCGTCCATAGAACATGAAATATCCCAAAACCGAAGCGAAAATGATTGCAACCACTACGGCTATCAGAATTGCAGTCGCCGCATCCCCCGAATTGATCGCTGCCACTGTATAGGCATATGCGCCAACACCAAAAAAAGCTGTCTGTCCAAAACAAAGGATTCCGCCGTATCCCCAAACCAACGCCAGACTAAGTGCGAGCATTGCTAGCGCAATTGCTGTGGTGAGATTAATGATTGCGAATAGCTCAAGCACAGTTGGTGCCAAAACCATGAACAGGATGCCAATTACAGCAATCGTAAAAGTCGCCCGCATATCCCTGAATATAGTCACAGGCCTTTCCTGAAAAATCTACCGGTAATTCCTCTGGGCATGAGACGTAGCAGCAGAATTGCCGCGAAGAGTAGTGCAACTTCTCCGATGGTTGGTCCGGTGAGAAAAGAGACAATCCCGTTTACGCCACCCAGTACAGCCGATGCGGATACAGTTCCTGCAAGAATTACAGCACCACCAGAAATTACCGTAATAAAGGACTTCGCAATATAAGCCACACCGATGGTTGGAAGCACTCCTGTAACCGGCGCAAGCAACCCTCCTGCGAAACCGGAAATCGCTGCCCCAAAGCCGAAAGTCAGCATGTAGATGCGCGGTGTGGATACACCGAGCGCCGATGCCATTTCTTCATTTTGCATCGTCCCACGGGCAATCAGGCCAAGTCTTGTCAACTTTAGTGTGAGAAATATAATCAGACAAAGGGCGACAGTGATTCCAATGAGAAGTAATTCGTAGGCGGAAGACGTGTAATCACCGATTGACACAACTCCCAGCGGAGGGGATATTGTGGTTGCGGTTGACGCTCCAAAGATGGAAGTGACAAGTCCAATCAAGAGTAGGCTCAATCCCCAAGTTGCCAACAGCGTGTCGATCATACGTCCATACAACCAACGAATCAGTAACCGCTCCACCAATACGCCGATCACACCAACAACCACCGGGGCAACAATCAGCATTGAAATCCAGATATTGACTCCAGCGTTTGTAGAAATTACAACTGTGTAGCCGCCGAGCATGATGAACTCGCCGTGAGCGAGATTGATCACCCTCATCATCCCGAATATGATCGCCAACCCAAGGCTGATAAGCGTCAGGTTGGCGATTCCGTAGATGATTTGGATCCCGAGTGCGATAACGAGGTTCAGGTCCAAAGATAGGTACCCGTCGGATTTGTTGAGCTATTGAATTTCGATGCCTGCAGCTTCCAGACCATTCTGGAAATAGAAAGTCGATTGATTGGGGTTACCGACCAGGTCGCAAACCAACAATGTATCGGTTGGCGGTTGAGCCTCATAACTCTCTACGATATTGAATGATTGATCCTTGAGTTCCGCAAGGTACACGTTCTGGAGTGCGTGATTTGTCTTCGGTTCAATCGCAACCGTCCCGGAAGGACCATCAATTGACAGACCAGTGCGCAGGACTTCAATAACTTGCATTCGATCGATTGAACCAGCTTGTTTTACAGCTTCAGCCCACAGATAAGCTGCTTCATATGACCGAGCCGCAAGTTCATTCAATGCGGGCGCATCGTCTCCCATGCTATCTTTAAAACGAGACGTAAAACTCGCGTTCGCTTCACTTTCGATTTCTTCAAAATAAGAATACGCACAAATCATCCCATCACCCTCTTCGCCCGAGATCAATTTGTGCTCATTTCCGATTCCGAAAGTTGTAGAAGCGATTGGTACCGATTGATTCATACCAGCAGCCGCATATTGACGATAAAATGACACATGGGCACCACCCACAAGCGCGGACATGACCATGTCCGGTTTTGCCGCTTGAATTTTCTTGATCGTCGTACCGAAATTCGTAACATCGAGCGGGAAGAACTCGGTTTCAACGACCTCACCACCGTTATCGGACACGTACTTTTGTACCCATTGCGCAGTAATCTGCCCGTAGTTGTAGTCAGCGGCAACGACATATACTTTCTTTCCCCATTTGTTCATCGTATAAGGGACGAGTTTTTCGACAGTCTGTGCTGGCGTGGATCCTGTGCAGAAGCAATTGAAATCGCAAACACCACCTTCGTACAGGACATTGTAGAAATACAATGTTTGAAACCTTGCCAAAGTTGGTCGAATTGCTTCACGGGAAGCCGATGTGATCCCGGCATGGACGACATCCGCCTTGTCCCCAGCCGCCGCCTGGGTTGCGAACTGGGTATACAACTGGATAGATGACTGTGGGTCATACACCTTCAGATCGATTTGCCGGCCAAGTAATCCTCCATCAGCATTAATTTCTTCAATTGCCAGCTTAGTGGTATCAACCATGGGTTTGCCATAGATATCCAAGCCACCCGATTGATCAAGAATGCTTACGAATTTGATGTCATCCGTTGCTGCTTGTACACGACCGATAATTGCGGGTGCAGCCAAGGCTATTGATGCACCGGCGAGAAAGCGTCTACGATTTTTATTAAAAGTCATGAGTAATTACCCCCGATTGAAAGAAGATTGATTGTTAAATTTATCTTCGAAGATGATGATCATTCCTCTGGCGACTTATCATCAGCACCTTCAGTGATCGAATCACTAATTCCCCGAATTCCTTCTCCGATATTGAGTCCTACTTCAGCCCCCAGTTTTTTCGCTGCTGGTAGCTGAAGCGCGAGATTGAGAATGCTGTCCACAATTTGGTTTGTTGCAGACTTCTCCGAACTGGAATCGCCGCCATTTGCATGTGAACCAATTCCAGAAATTTGATTGATTCGTATCGTCTCGATTTTTTCCGCTGGTTTCATCATCTTCGAAACGATTTCCGGCAATATCTTGATTCGGGCCTGATCAAGTTTGAGCTTAATCAGGTCAGGAGTCTGCGAGTTTTCCGCTTTGATCAGTTCTGCAGTTCCTTCGGCACGTGCAATAAGTTCATCTTTTTCTGAATTGGCACGATCTAAAGTTGCCTGTGCCTCTGCTCGCGCCATAGTAAGCATGGTTTCAGCCTCGCTCTTGACCCGCACGTCGTCCACCTCAGATTGTTCGTTTGCACGGATCATTGCCAGACCTCTCTCTCGTTCTGCAATGGCTTTTTCCTGAGCGGTTTCCACCTCTTCTTTAGCCTGCACCTCCTTTGAACGAACAATCTGCGCTTTTGCTTCAGCTTCAGATTGCTCTGCTCGTTTCTCTGTAAGTTTGACGGCATTTTCGATCTCTGCTGATTCAGTCGATAACTTTGATTCGAGCTCTTCGTGGCGAAGTTCGCGGTCGCGCAAAACTTCAGACAGACGCAAGTCTCGCTCACGTCCAATCCGCGCTGAATCGCGACGCCTTTCGGATTTGGCCTGTTGCTCCGCAATATCCGCCTGACTCTTCGCGCGTACTGTTTCGATATTCTGTTGCTGAACTATCGTTGATTCTTCTTCTTCCTGTGAGAGCAACAACTTACTCTTGGTTGCATTGAGCTGACTTTGCCGCACAGCGACATCGGCTTCTGTCTCGATTGCAACCCGCTCTTTCCGGTTGGTTGCGATGATTTCCGCAAGCCTTCTCATTCCAAGTGCGTTGAATGCGTTGTTTTCATCCAGTGCATCAAAAGGAGTCTGATCTAGTCGTGTCAGGGAAACTGATTCCAGTACAATCCCGTTCTGGGCTAAATCGTCGGCCAGCATTTCCCTGATTTCGGATGAGTATTTCGCTCTCTCATCCTGCAGACTTTCCATGGAGTAATCTGCTGCTACGGATAGAACGGCATCTACCAGCTTGCCTTCCAGTGTTTCTGCAAGTTCGGAGGCCCGGAACGTTTTACCAGCAAGAGCTTGGGCAGCAGTGGCAACCCCTGCGGTAGTTGCTTCAACATGAACGTAAAATTCAACTATGACATCTACACGCAGACGATCTTGCGTAATTACAGAGTACGAACCGGTACGTTCAATTTCCAATTTTGACGTTCGCATGTTGACTTCGGAAATTTTATGGAGGAATGGCAATGCGAAGCATCCTCCGTCAAGGGCAATTTTTTGTCCGCCCAGACCTGTTCGTACCAATGCAACTTCGCGCGAGGCTTTTCGGTAGTAACGATTGAAAAATAAAACCGTAACAATGGCGACAACGATGATTACAGTTGCGATAAACCAACTCACTATTCAAAGCCTCCTCGTATTTCGAGCGAGAAATAACGACCAATGCACGTCATCATTCCTACTAATTCGCTGTATCAAATCCGCTATCTTCACCTAAGCCAAGGTAGTAAAACCAATTTTCACTACTTCACGTAGGCCTGATATTAATTTCCATTTCAATAATTACTATGGCAAATAACTATATAGCAATATTATTTTCCTAGTCAAATAATTCCAAATCAAATATATTTTATGTTGATAACCAATAGATTCAAATCTGTGTCGCTGAAAATGGTTGCTGTCCGGCATTCATGCTATATATCCGAATCTTATGGGCTGACACGCTAATCATACGGATTGAAATCACAGACAGATATTGATTGATAAATATAATTTATAATAATAAATAATATACTTATTAAATAAAACTAAACGCTTGATGATAGAGTTTAGGTTCGTATTTCAGCTACAAACCAAAACTTAGGCTGGATGTTTTGCTTTACCTAAAACGGGAGGAGTTTGGATTGGATCGTAGTCCTGACAGTTTGTTGAGTTGGAGTAACCATGAAGAGACCTCAAACAAATACTATCTGGCTAAGTCAGCGAAAAACATTTGGTTTGTATCAAAACAGACTTGATACGGAGATTCGGTTAATTGTGATGTTCGAAATCAGGTAAATGGAAAAATGCAATTTAAAGATGGTGAGGCGCTCCACAAGCCTGAACATAGACTCACCGTTTGCAATGTATTGATTATTGATCTGCGTACGTCCCGTTAGTTCTTGATTTATCGGCATTGAATTGACCCAATCACAATAAAATGCATGGAGGTACATGAATGCCTGTGCAATCTGGTAGACGAGAAGCCATACTCGAAATTGTTGAACGGGTTCGTGAAATCGAATCCAACTGTGGAGTTACCCGCGAGTCTTTAAAACAGGTGAAACGCGTTCTAGTTCAGTTTGCAATGAATGTTGACTGGTTCACCGATGAGGAGTTTCCGCCAATAAAAACCGAATCGTCCGAAACATCCTGCTTTTATCGATTGGCGGAAGATGAAGAAACTCATCGCTTCGCACTGTATGTACAATCCGCACGCGCACCTGTGAATCTTCCGCCTCACAATCATGATACTTGGGCAGTAATCGCGGGTATTCGCGGAGATGAAGTGAATCGTTTTTATGAACGAACACCGAACGGAATTTGTCAAAGTGGCTGTTATACCGTTCGTAAGGGGACAGGTGTAGCAATGTTACCCGACGATATTCATTCTATTCACATCGCGGATGAAACACCGGTGGTTAATTTCCACATGTATGGATTGGGTTTGGAATATCTTTACAATCGAGAGTATTTTGACTATCAGGAAAAGAAATGGAAGATTTTCCCAGTTTACGACAACATTAGGGACGCGATGAATATCTAATAGTGAACCGCCTCGTAACAAGTAACTAAATTGACGAAAAAAGTTAATTCCGGTCGCTTAGTCGAAGGCGGCGAATCATGTCCGTCAATTATGACGAGTGTTTATAAAATCGGGGTTAACACCCGCTGGAGCGAAAATTCATGACCCTGGGCTTCCGCCAGATAAACCGAATAGTCAACAGCACCAACTCCTATTTTCCACTGTGCACGTTTAGGTCCGGGAACCGAAAGACCTAGCATTTCTCCTGAAGTTACGATTCTTGAACTTGATCTACTTCCCCAGTAGTCTTCGCGCAGACAATTCGCAAGAAAATGAACACCTTCATATACCGACTCCCCAAGTGCATTGAGCGTAGGTGCAGAATCTCCAAAATGCTGATGATAGGTCTCCTTAAATATTCCGTTGGCGGAAGAGGGTATCTGACTAAAGTAACCCGCTGAGCAATACAAACGTTCAGTATTATTGGCACCTATCGCGAGAAGCATATTCTCCTCAACCGCGCAAGATAGCCTCAATGTATGGGAATCCAAACCAGCGCTGGAAAATTCTCGATTGAACCTGACGCTGTCGTCACCAACCAATGTCAGTAGAACTATATCCGGCCGAAAGTCTTCCAAACTCTGAAGTGAATCACTGAAATCTTGCGAACCGAACGAATAATAATGTTCGAATATCACTTCAGCGCCTATCATTCTCAATAGTCGACGCGCCAGTTGATTATTGCGTCGAGGCCAGACATAATCATTACCAATTAACGCCCAGCGCCGATATCTCAATTTTTTTCCAAACCAAATAAGTGCAGGAAAAAGCTGATTTTCCGGAGTTTCACCGATGCAACAGACTTGACTCGGATTTGCTCCACCTTCGTGCAATGGGGAGAAGATATAGGGAACTCTACCATTTAGGCGTTGAGCTATAGCATCACGTACATCGGAGGTATGCATTCCAGTGAGTGCGTCAATTTCACCGTTTTCAACGAGATGCTCTGCTTGATCTGCGACATTTGATGCCTCACCCCCAGCATCGACAATTTTTACATCCAGCTCAAGACCTGCAATTCCACCGGCTCGATTGATCTCATAGACCGCCAATTCGCCGCAGGAGCGGCAAGACGGTCCCCATATTCCAGCTGGGCCACTTTGTGGAATAAACAGTCCCAAAACGAACTTATCTCGTTCTGTCGGTACGAAAAACTGTTGTCCTGTCAACTTACTGGCAAGATTTGGAATTCTACGTCGCTCACTCATCTTGAATTTTTAATTAAAATTTCCTTCGCAGCAACAGTCTACGTAGAAATTGTTGCATACTATAAATTTACACAATGCAACAATTGTGTGCAAGTACAAATTTTTCTTTTTTCCATCACTAGAATTCTAATGATTTCATGGTTGTTCACAGAATTACCGTAACTTAAAATGAATAGAAAATGCGTTGATATTCATTTACAATGAATAATTCAATACTCGCTTAGGTTTGAAAAAAACTCTGATGCCGAAGAAAACAGAAAAGATCATCGAATCCGCTTACGTCGCCGTAAATTCCGGATTTGAAGCGTGTCTGAACGCACAAGGTACAACAACAAACCAATGGCGGGTTATCGAAACACTAAACGACAATCCGGGACTAACACTCAAGGAACTATCACGTCAAACTAAAATCAAGATACCTGCACTCTCCAAATTAGTGGACCGTATGGTGCGAGATGCACTCGTTCATCGAAAACAGAGCAGTGTCGATCGTCGGAGCATTCAGTTATACATCTCTGACCACGGCAAGGAGACGCTACAGCGATGCATGCCAGATGTTGACGCTTTTCGATCAACACTTGCAGAAATTTTAGACCCGCATACAAACTTGGTATTGCAACGAGTGGCGGGAATGGATGGTGAATCAGTTTCAATTGCAGCGAATTCAGAAAAACGGTTTTATTGACTGAATTTTTCTTGTTCTACACAAGTAGAATTTGTCGATATGCTTTCGTGAATTGTTGATTTGAAATTACGCACTTGATCGATGGAAAAGTTTCCAGAGCATCTTGTCTAGTTCATAACAAATCAGTACACAGTCCGTTTGGTTAGCAATTTTCAGGAATTTCGCATCGGGAATCTACCCGTGCATCTCTTTCGAAACTAGTTCTCTTGTTATAGCCTTTGAAACTGCAAAGATATGGAATAGACTTATGTTTCGGTCAGACCTGAAATTAAATTAATACGCAATTCGGTCAGCAAGTCCCTGTCGGCCAGCAGCGTTTACATCTGGAAAAAACTGACATATTTGAATAAGAGATATGCTTATTCGGTATTGCTTTCCAGATGCTGCTTGATCCATTTGCAGAACAGCTCCGCGTGCGATCGGCTTTTGTAGAGTTTGGTTATGGTCAGCGCCTGCGACTCAAGGTTGTCGGTCAGAAACTGGTCGAATTTTGGGGTACACGCACAATTAGCGGAGTGAGTCAAAGATTTTAGCCAATCGCAATCTATCCCAATTTAGCCTGTATGCAACCACGGAATCCGAATTGAGGCAGTCTTGTTTATACCGCTGACAGTTGCGACGTATTTGTGCTTGGGTCGGGTCACTTTTAAAAGAGTACCGATAGTTGCATTTAACAAGCGGTTCACCCTGTTCATTGTGATCTATTCATTACTGCTCTTGGATAAAGCGATTGGAGGCTTCACTGTATGAGTGCTGATCTATCGTCTGTGGCATTTTTTTTTGATATTGAGGGAACACTTACGCATGAAGGTCGCCCTATCGCAGGAGCCTTTGAGGTGCTTCGCATGGCCAGGGATGGTGGCGCCAACATTCGCTTCCTAACTAATATCACAAGCAGACTGCCACAGACTATTGCAGAAGATCTGCGTACATGTGGCTTGCCTGCAAATGATGATGAAATATTCACTGCCGCTAGCGCCTGTGCCACTTATGTCGGGTTAAGGAACTTGGAGTCTGTACGATTGATAATCTCGGAGGAAGTCAGTCCTCTATTTATAGGATTGAAAGAAGATAAACATAACCCGTCAGCAGTGATCATTGGCGATGTCGCCGAACAGTTTGATTTCAACCTATTGGATGAAGTGTTCCGCCAGATTGACGAAGGTAGTGAACTGATCGCCATGTCGCGCAATCTTTTCTGGTTCAATAAAGGACGCAAGCAGCTGGATGCTGGCGCTTTTGTTTCAGCATTGGAACTGGCCACGAACCGGGAGGCGATTGTCTGCGGAAAACCCAGTGATGTGATCTTTTCTATGGCAGTGAAATCGCTTGATAATCCTGAGTGTCGTATCTTGGTGATCGGAGATGACATTAAAACAGATATTGCAGGTGCTAGTCAGGCGGGGTTAGAGGCAGTTCTTGTCGGAACCGGAAAATTTCGGGATCAGGACCGTTTGCGTGTGCCTTACGCGGATTTTCTCCCTACGGTTGCTGATCTTCCCAGTCTGCTCACAGAAAAGCTGATTTTGTGAAGACAAAATTTATTTTCTCAGTGTGACTTTCCTGTCCACTGAGCTGTGCGAACGCCGTGCGGTTGAATTATCCGCTACAGCGAAAATGTTTGACTTACGCTCGCCCTGATAGCGATTCATGGAACATCCGAAAGTGTGTCAGGGCATAAAATTCACTATTTGAGTAAATAGCAGACTACCCACACAAATGATAGAATTACCCCTGATTTTATCGTTGAAATGACATCAGGAGTGTCGGAGAAAAGGCTTGAACCATTTCAAGTTTCTGACACTCTGTTTGTGTAAATTATTCCATTTATAACAATTACATACGTGACTTGTTTCGGGTAACTTTGGGATACTAGTGATACAATATGATTTGTTGATTTTATTCGTACTTCTCCTAACTTCCGTCACTGCTATATGTAAATCCATATTTCAATGTCTAAAGAATCCGCTAATAATCACCCCAATTTCTTGCCAACCCTTAACGAACTGGAAATCGAGAACGATTTTGTTCGTAGGCATATAGGTCCGGGGGCATCCCAGATACAGCGCATGCTTGGGGTACTCGGTATCAAGTCACTCGATGAATTGATTGACCAGACGGTTCCCCCCAAAATTCGTTTCAATCAGCATCTCGATCTGCCAACACCCGAAGGTGAGAACGAAACGATCAGCTATATACGACGAATGCGAGAACGTAATATTGTCATGACTTCTATGATCGGTATGGGTTATCACGCAACTGTACTGCCGGGGGTCATTCGAAGAAACATTCTTGAAGACCCGGGTTGGTATACGGCATATACGCCGTATCAAGCTGAAGTCAGCCAAGGTCGCTTGCAGGCGTTGTTGATTTTTCAGGAAATGGTCGCCGATCTGACTGGCATGGAATTGGCCAATGCATCATTGCTTGATGAAGCGACGGCTGCAGCTGAAGCGATGACAATGGCAAAGCGTACAGCAAAAGTCAAATCATGGAAATTCCTGGTTTCGGATGACTGCCATCCCCAAACAATTGCGGTCGTTCGGACACGCGCAAATTCACTTGGGTTTGAAATTGTTGTCGGAGACATCGAAGACCTGGTCGAAACACAAAACAACTATTTTGGTATCCTTTTGCAATATCCCGCGTCCAGCGGCAGGATATTTGACATTACGAAAGTCGTGAATAACGCCCATTCAGTCAAGGCGATCGTTACTGTCGCGACTGATTTACTTGCCCTTTGCCTACTCAAACCGCCAGGTGAGTTTGGAGCCGACATTGTGGTCGGCAATAGTCAAAGATTTGGAGTACCAATGGCGTATGGCGGTCCGCATGCGGCATTTCTGGCGACTCGATTGCAATTTCGTCGAACAATTCCTGGCCGCCTGATCGGAGTGTCAGTCGATTCACGCGGCAAACCCGCACTGCGTATGGCTTTGCAAACGCGCGAGCAGCATATTCGCCGAGACAAGGCGACCAGCAATATATGCACTGCTCAAGTGTTGCTGGCGGTAGTTGCCGGCATGTATTCTGTCTACCATGGCCCTGACGGTCTGAAAGCCATCGCAGCGAAAGTGCATCGGTTCATGCAAATCGCAGCGGAAGGAATTCGCCGACTCGGTTACGAAACAGTACACGACAGTTACTTTGACACTGTGACCATCAGTGCCCATGGTCAAGCTCGTCGTATCGCAGCACGCGCCAGGGAAATACGAATCAATCTGCGCGTCGTGAATGCCGACCAAATTGGAATATCCTTTGATGAAACAACTAAAAGAGTTCACTTGGAACGCTTGTGGAGTATTTTTGACACTCGCGCCAATTCACGATTTACCATTGATGAGATCGATGCCGAAATAGAACATTCCATACCGCAAGAGCTTAAGCGAACCAGTGAGTTCATGACGCATCCGATTTTTAGTCAGTATCAATCCGAAACGCTCATGCTTCGCTTTATCCGTCAACTCGGGCAAAAAGACATTGCTTTGAACCGGTCAATGATTCCGTTGGGTTCATGTACGATGAAACTTAACTCTACAACGGAAATGACTCCGGTGACCTTTCATAAATTCAGTGCGATTCATCCATTTGCACCGCTGGACCAAACGCAAGGTTATCACCAGTTAGTCGAAGAATTGGAATCCATGCTTTGCGAAATAACAGGATTCAGTGCAATTTCATTTCAGCCCAACGCAGGCTCACAAGGTGAATACACTGGATTGTTGGTGATCAGGCGCTATCTGGAAGAACAACGACAAGGCCATCGAAATATTTGCTTGATCCCACAATCGGCACATGGTACGAATCCAGCCAGCGCAGCGTTGGCTGGAATGCAAATTGTTGTCGTGAAATGTGATGATCATGGCAATGTGAACGTATCCGATTTAGCGGAAAAGCTGAAAAAATACAGTGGTGAAGTAGCCGCTTTGATGATTACCTATCCATCGACACATGGCGTATTCGAAGAAGCGATTGTAGATATTTGTGACATGGTGCATCAACACGGTGCCCAGGTATATCTGGATGGCGCAAATATGAATGCCATGGTCGGAATCGCGCGCCCTGCCGACATTGGTGCAGACGTCGCTCATTTGAATCTTCACAAGACATTCTGCATACCACACGGTGGCGGCGGTCCAGGTGTCGGACCAATCGGAGTGAAACCACATCTGGCACCTTATCTGCCGGATCACGTTGTTGTCGAAGGTGTCAATCCCTACGCTGGTCATAAACCGACAGTTGGTACCGTCTCCGCAGCACCGTGGGGTTCTGCCGGTATATTGCCGATTTCTTGGGCGTACATTTCAATGATGGGAGCCAATGGATTGAAGTTCGCTACCCAAGTTGCCATTCTGAATGCAAATTATATGGCGATAAAATTAGAACCTCACTTTCCGATCCTCTACAAGGGAAGAAATGACCGGGTGGCTCATGAATGCATTGTGGATCTGCGGCAAATTAAAAAGTCTACGGGTATCACGGTCGAAGACATCGCAAAACGACTGATTGATTTTGGGTTTCACGCGCCAACGGTTTCGTTTCCTGTAGCCGATACGATGATGATCGAACCAACCGAAAGTGAAGCCATGCGTGAAATCGACCGCTTCTGCGAGGCTCTGATTGCGATTCGACAGGAGATCGATGACATTGAATCCGGTAAACTCGCCCCGGATAACAATCCATTGAAGAACGCGCCACACACACACGATCTGCTTGTTCAAGATGAATGGGATCTACCCTATTCAAGGCAACAGGCATTCTTTCCGTTGGAGTGGGTATGGCATGACAAATACTGGCCGGCCGTTGGAAGAATCGACAATGTTTTAGGCGATCGCGAGTTGGTTTGTAGTTGTCCTCCAATTTCTGCATGGACTGACGACGGGGCAGATCAATATGAAGCGACTTAAACCACTTTTCGGGTGTTTGATGGACGTACGCACCGAAAGTAGCTCCATTTTCTTGATGGATCGAGTTCTTTGGGATTTGAGTTCGACACAGTTGAAAGATCGATAGGATTGACGAGTAATACAATTGCGAAAAGCCAAAACGTGACAAAATAATTACCTTTGCATGTAGAGTTTTTGCAAACTTTCCACTATTATTCTATGCAGATTCGTTGAAAGGCTTTGTTTCAATATTTGAGCGCCTTTCTAATTTTTTTTCAAATCAATCGTTCAAAGGAGTTTATTCGTTATGGAACGTCGACAATTTCTCAAAACTGGTGCAATCGCAGGTACAGCAGCAGCAGCAAGTACCGTGGCAGCACCTGCAATTTCCATGGGGCACAAAGAGTTCAATATGGTTACGTCGTGGCCCAAGAATTTCCCGGGCCTTGGTACCGCAGCACAGCGATTTGCCGATCGAGTCACCAATATGTCGGATGGCAAGATGACCGTCAAGGTGTTTGCCGGCGGCGAACTTGTGCATCCGCTGCAATGCCATGATGCGGTTGAGGAAGGAACGGCCGATATGTATCATTCGGCAGAGTATTACTATCAGGGCAAGGCGCTTGCGTATTCGTTCTTTGCGTCCGTGCCATTCGGGTTGATTCCAGCAGAAATAGATGCATGGATTCATCACGGCGGCGGTCAGGAACTCTGGGACGAAATTGGTGCGGGATTCGGTGTCAAACATTTCGCGTGCGGAAATTCTGGTTCGCAAATGGGTGGCTGGTTCAAGCAACCGGTGACTTCGGTAGAAGACTTCAAGGGTCTGAAAATGCGTATGCCAGGTCTCGGAGGCCGTGTAATCGATGCCATGGGTGGCTCGTCTGTCACACTTGCCGGATCAGAAATCATGCCGGCACTTCAGGCAGGAACCATTGATGCAACCGAGTGGGTCGGTCCCTGGAATGATCTGGCGTTCGGTTTCTACAAGGTGGTTAAGTTCTACCACTATCCTGGATTTCATGAAACAGGCACAGTGCTGAGTTTCGGGATGAACAAGGGTGTTTGGGACGGACTGTCAGCATCAGAACAGGCAATCATTCAAAGCGCCGCCACGGCGGAAAACAATTTTGACTTGGCTGAATTCAATGCAAATAATGCTTCCGCGCTGGATACATTGCTTTCCGAGCATGGTGTTGAGCTGGTCGAATTTTCCGACGAAGTGTTTATGGCCATGGGCGAAGCCGCTCGCGATGTTCTAGCCACGGTTGGAAGTACCGACCCGGCGACTCAGAAGGTGTATGATAGTTTCATGGCTTTCCGCAAGGATGTAATCGGGTGGTCAAAATTGTCTGACCAGACGTACATGAACAAACGTGCACTGGTGGATTTCTATTCCTGATCGTTGTTTGATCAATAGTGGTGTAATCAGAAGAATCCGCTTCATAATATTGGAGCGGATTCATTTTTTATAAGACGATTACAAAATTGCTACTGAGTTGGTGTTGCAAAGTGCTGTGTGCAAGAAAGAGGACTGCTCCTGCGATGATGGCAAACCAACAATTGTTCGTCACTTGATGACAAAAGTCCATGATTCGTAACTCCGGCTGTCTACTGTGAATGTTGATTTCATAGAGCTCTGGCACTCGCTGGAACGGTTGCCGTTTCTATTCAGCATAACGGTGTATCTGTTGGTTCTGGGGACCGTCGCTGCATTCTTTGCCATTCCCGTCATGCTGATGTTTCGCTCGGAGCCACGACAGATCGTACGTAGTTTCCGTGAAGATCGGGATGCTGCAAAATCAATGGATGGCTACCGAAGCGTGTTACGTTTGACGGCGTCCTGCCTGACGCTGTTCAATACGGTAGTTGGTAGATTTGCTGCGTGGCTGGTGCTGTTCATGACACTGATGCAGTTTGTGGTTGTGATCATGCGCTACGTATTTGCCTATGGCTCGATACAGATGCAGGAATCAATCTGGTACATGCATGGCATTTTATTCATGCTTGGTGCTGGCTACACGCTGGCGAAAGAGGGACACGTCCGGCTTGATGTCTTTTACCGTGAAGCGAAAGAACGAACCAAAGCTTGGATCAACTTGGTCGGCTCTTCGGTATTTTTGCTGCCTTTCTGTATTGTTAATTTCGAATTTGCGTGGTCATTGGTTCGCAATTCGTGGGTGGTCCGGGAAGGTTCGACAGAAACCGTGGGACTTCAGTACATTTATCTGTTCAAAACGGTGATCCTGGTATTTTCAGTGTTGCTCATCATTGAAGGTATTTCATTGGCGATCCGCAGTATTCTGCAGCTCACAGCCCCTCCCGATGAATCCCCTCGACAGCAAGTACAGGCATGATTGAGTTTTTTGTGACACCTGAATTTCTGTGTGCAGCACTATTCGTCACGGTGATCATATTTTTGCTGTTCGGTTTTCCAGTGGCATTCAGCTTGGCGGGAGCCTCAATGCTTTTCGCATATATCGCTGCCGCGTTCGGATTGTTCGATCTTGCCTTCATTTCTGCTTTACCGCAAAGAATATTTTCGATCATGCGCAACGAAGTACTTGTTGCTGTTCCCTTGTTTGTGTTCATGGGCGTGACCCTGGAAAAATCAAAAATTGCCGAAGAACTTTTGGACAACATGGGCAAGTTGTTCGGCAGTATCAGAGGCGGTTTGGGATATTCGGTATGTATAGTCGGTGCATTGCTCGCTGCTTCAACTGGTATCGTAGGAGCAACTGTCGTTACCATGGGTCTGCTATCCCTACCGACAATGCTTCGCCGAGGCTATAACCCGTCGCTCGCCTGCGGGTCAATCTGTGCTTCAGGCACACTCGGTCAGGTCATACCACCTTCGATTGTGCTGGTTCTTTTGGGAGATCAGTTGTCGACTGCGTTTCAGCAGGCGCAGTTTTCGATGGGGAATTTCTCACCCGATGCAGTGTCGGTCAATGACCTTTTCGCGGGTGCCCTGATTCCCGGTCTGGTGCTCGTCGGCATGTACATCATCTACCAGATTATCATCGCGATCATTCGTCCTGATTCCTGCCCGGCAATACCGCGCGATGAGGTAACGACCATAGACGGTACATCCATGTTGAGGACGATGGTGTCGACCTTGTTCGCGCCGTTGGCTTTGATTGTTGCGGTGCTTGGATCGATTCTGGCCGGACTTGCTTCTCCGACAGAGTCTGCCGCGATGGGTGGAACCGGTGCACTGATGATGGCTGGTTACCGAGTGGATCCCAGACGCGGGCGTCTGATTGTCATCGGAGGAATCTGCCTCGCGATCATGCTACTGACTACTGTGCTGTTTGATCTTCGCATGCAAAGAGAAACGCTTACCACGCTTGAGTGGTTGGCTATCTTTGTTGCATTGGTCTGCGCAGTTGGTCTGGTCCTGGGAATTTTCACTGCCATAATGCGCGTATACAGCATGCGGGATGATCAAGGCGAATCCATTCTGCCACAAATTATGCTGCAGACTATGATTGTGTCGGCCATGGTGTTTGTGATCCTGATCGGAGCGTCCATGTTCTCGCTTGTGTTTCGTGGACTGAGCGGTGACGAGGTTGTTGAGAACGTGTTGCACAATCTGCCAGGCGGAACGCTGACCGTTCTGCTGTTGATCATGCTGTTGATGTTCCTGCTGGGATTTATTCTTGACTTTTTGGAAATAATTTTTATCGTCGTGCCGATCGTGGGGCCGGTACTGCTTCAGATGGAAGTCGCACCGGGTGTACCAATGAGTCCGGTGTGGTTGGGTGTGATGATGGCGGTCAACCTTCAGACTTCATTTCTGACACCGCCTTTTGGGTTTTCGCTTTTCTATCTGCGCGGTGTGGCACCCTCGACTATCCAGACAATGCAGATCTACAAAGGCGTCATCCCCTTTGTAGTGATACAGTTGCTGATGCTGGTGGTGCTATGGTTTTTCCCGGCTCTTGCTACATGGTTGCCAAATGCGATATACGGGCCTTAGCCCATCGCCAATCAAGCCGGCGTTTTCGTTGAGTGATCAGAACAGCGGTGCGTGAGCCGCTACCAAGGCAACCTGAATTTCCCGAATAAGTTTGGTAGTCGTCTGACCGATAAGGTCGAGTCGGATGATTTGTTCAATTCTGGGACGCAATCGAGACAGTTCTGCCTGACCGATCAATGTTCGAAGCATATTGCAGGCATCCAACAGGGAGACGAGAACGATGTCTTCCTGATTCGGTATATCATCGCTGTACAGAATATTCAGCACTCGCCGCTTGCTTTCTCTTTCAACAGATTGATCAATGGTGGGATAGGTTTCAGTTTTTACAACCCACAATATCCGTTTTTCCGTCCTGCCGAGAATACCTCTTTCAATCAAACGGTTGATACTGTTCTCCAAGATATCCGCGCCTTCGTCGGCAATCGCGTTCACCCAGTACTTCAGGTCCTGATTGGAACTACTGCTACCGACTTTGTTCAAAATAAAATCGAGAACCGGTTCGCCAGTTGGATCTTTATTGATGATGTAGAACGATTCGACGTCGCTGTCTACCTTGTTCTCGATCGCCAATTCCATCAAAATAGCGCCGGCAAGAACAAAATGCAAAGTCAACTGAGGAACCTGTATCAAAGTTCCTTTCTTTTCATCCAGCAGCAGAAGCAAAACCTCTTCTGCGAGAGTGATTTTCCTAGTTTCGTATTTGTCGTTCAATTTTCTATTTTGTGCCAAGTCACCAGCGTGGATTACGACGTCACTTCAGGTTGGTTAAACCAATTTTAAGTCGAATCAACGCCCAAATGCAAATTTCGCATTTTTCCCTGGAACTTTCTGCTGTTACTGTATTATTCTGATTGATTGAATTGGCGCGGTCGCCAACCATACTGAATATTTCAAGTAATGACTATGTTAATTGTGAGTTAGTCGGACTAAAATGAGTTTTGGCTGTGGAAAAACCGACCAGAATAACAGTATGACAGACTCGGAATCGCAATCGAAAAACGGCGCAGTTTGCGAAATTGACGGTGTCAAACGAATTTTATTTGATGGATATTGGATACGCTATTACGGTCCGCCTCAGGAGACTTGGACTGCAAAGAAGAATTTGATCTCCGGACTGACCAGAAGAACGTTCCATCACACTGAACCCGGTATAAACACTCCGGGAGAGAATCTTGACCGTGCGCGAACCTCCTATGAGGACGCAGGGTCGGAAGAAGAGAAACGAGTCAACGCCGCAATGCTGGCAGGTGCCCTGTTCAATCGGGCGACCGACATCATTACGTCGGTCGTGGAGCTTGAAGACAAAGGTGTCCATATCAGTTTGGACAATGAATTGGTGAAGCAGTGCGGAGAGTGTCTTTCCGAAGCAATGGAATTGGGAAAGTCGGTTCGACATTTCAGTGGCAACGAAGGTATTGACGAATTGTGGGGGGAGCCTTTGAAGGCATTCTCGATGTCCACAATCGACTTTTACAAATCAAGATACGTCAAGATTGCACAGACGATGCGGGACATTGATAGGATCAACAATGTTCTGAAGCAAACCTTGGAATCATTTGAGGAATTCGATAATGCATGGCCGATTTTGATAGATTATGCCGAATTCGCGAAGCTCAACTGCGAAATCATGAAAACTGATCCTGACTATTTTTCCATCTGGCCTAAATTTGTAACACGTTCCGAACAGCTGCAACAATTGGTTGAAGCGATTCTTGATGAGAACAGAGGTCACATTGAGCAGGAAATTCTGGATGGTTGCTGGCTGTTCGAGCAGGGAAGAAATCTAATTGCATACATATCGGGGGCTCGTGTTCCGATGCCAAAAACAATGAATCGTTTTTTCGACGACTGCGTTGAGTTTTCGCAGGGGGGAAATCGTACACAGGGAGGATAACAATGACTGTGAATGAACAAAGACGAATAGCAGTGCGTTCGACTGTCGAACGAATAAGAAATATCGAAGCGACACACGGTGTAACCAGAACCGGACTCGAGCAGATTGAACTGCAGCTTCGGGAACTCGCGGGTCATTCGGATTGGTTTACCGAGAATGAGTTTCCAGCACCAGAGCAGGAGTCCGAAGATACATCATTCGTTTATCGAATTTCGGAGGACCCACAGGATAATCGCTTCGCTTTGTATATCCAGTCAGCGCGGGCACCGACAAATACTCCCGCGCACAACCATCATACATGGGCAGCGATAACTGGCATCCGAGGTGACGAACTCAATCGATTCTATCGGCGTAGCAACGGTGGCGTCGAGGTGGTGGGATCACACGTAGTGCGGCCAGGTTCGGGAGTCAGTTTTCTTCCGGATGATCTGCATTCCATTCATATTACCGACAACGAGGCGGTCATAAATTTTCATATGTATGGGCTCGGTCTGGAATATCTGACTGATCGTGAATACTATCACGCAGGATCCGGTAGCTGGAAGGTATTCAAAGACCGTAGCAATATCGTTGATGCAGGATATGTTTCGCAATGAATCGCGAATTCAGTGCCGAGAACCTGAAACGACGCATCCTCACCCGTGAAGAAATTGCGATTATCGACGTTCGAGAAGAAGGCATCTATTTCGACTGCCATCTTTTTTGGGCGACCAACATTCCTCTGAGCCGGTTGGAATGCCTGGTTTCTGAACTACTGCCGCGGCGCAGTGTGCCGATTGTCGTCTATGACAGCGGTCCGACTGGCAAGGAAACTTTGGCTCGACGTGCGCAAAAACGCTTGGAAGAGCTGGATTATCGGGATGTCAGTATTCTCATAGGCGGAATCCAGGGTTGGAAGGCCGCTGGTTTTGAATTGTTTTCCGGATTGAATGTTCCCAGCAAGACTTTTGGGGAGTATCTGCTTCAACAAAGACAGCCACCCGAAGTAAACGCCGAAACACTTAACGCCCGATTGGCAGCAAATGATGATCTTGTTGTATTGGACAGTCGCCCGATGGATGAATACAACGAAATGAGTATCCCGGGTGCGATTGATGTACCGGGTGCAGAACTGGTCTACCGGGTGTTCGAGATCGCCTCAAACTCTGAAACCGACGTCGTTGTCAACTGTGCCGGGCGCACACGCAGCATTGTTGGTGCGATGTCGCTTATCAATGCGCAAATTCCAAACAATGTCAGTTTGCTGAAAGATGGCACAATGGGCTGGCATTTGGCCGGGTTGCCGCTGGACCATGGTAAGACACTTGAAGTTGCACCACCGTCTCAAGAGAATCTTGCCAAGGCGATCGCTGCCGCGAACCGAGTTGCCGCCAGATTTGATATTTCCTTTGTGGACTATCAGACTTTGTCGAGATGGGATCAGGAGCCGGATCGTACGCTATACATTTTTGATGTCCGCACACAACAAGAGTATGAGAAAGGACATGTGACAGGGTCGAGTCATGCGCCAGGAGGCCAGTTGGTTCAGACCACTGACGAGTTTATTGCTGTGCGTAATGCCCGTACGGTGTTGGTTGACGACAAGCAAGTGCGAGCGATCATGACTGCGTCTTGGCTGATGCAGATGGGACATCGGGATGTTCACGTGCTCAGCGGTTGTCTGGAAGACATGCAGATTGAAACCGGTGCAAAAAAAGTACCGATTGCGGACTACCGCGAGTGTGAAACAATTGAACCCGGCGAGTTAAGAGCGGCGTTGCAATCGGGTGAGAAAATGATGGTGGTAGATCTGTCATCAAGCCGAAACTACCGCCGCGGTCATATTCTTGAAGCACACTGGTGCATCCGGCAAAGACTTGAATCCGCTTTGGTTTTCCACCAACCAATCGGACTGCTTGTACTCACTTCAGAGGACGGTATACTGGCACATCTGGCCGCTGCTGATTTGATTAAATCAGATGCCAGACAGTTGATCAGGGTTCTCAATGGTGGGAACCGCGGTTGGAAGGCGGCTGGATTTGCGTTGATCGAAGGTATGGACAATCTACTGGCAGATGTAATCGACGTTTGGGACAAGCCTTATCATCACAAAACAGATCAGGAGCAGAGAATGAGATCCTACCTGGAATGGGAGGTTCAGCTCATGGACCAGGCAGATCGCGACGGCACTGTTGAATTTTATTGTTAGTTGCCTGTCAACGTTCCAGAGTCAGTCTGTGACCCCGACCAAAGTCTCTTTGACGATGAATCTCACAACATCTACCAGCGCTAATTCGTTGGATCTGCCTTGGTCGATTGATTGATTGTAGACAGACAACTGCTGGTGAGCGCTGGTGCCACGTTTGAGAATGTTTCGGATGTTATTGATTTCCTCAACGCAGTCTAAATATTGCGCATCTTCAGATATTAATTCGATGATCTCTTCTGCGAGATCTGGAAAGTCAACCATTTCGCGTCGTCCGAAATCGATCAGTCCACGGTCGATTCCATAACGCTGGGCGCGCCATCGGTTTTCCTGGACCAGAAACGCCGAGTACTCCCGCCAACGCTGATTTTGCATCTTCAGCCGATACAACAGCCTCATCCAACACCGAAAAACACAAGCGACCGTGATTGAATCTTCAATGTTGGTGCAGATGTCCGTTAACCGCATTTCAAGTGTTGGATAGCGCCAACTGGGTCGGATATCCCACCATATCTTGGTTGCATTTTCGATGATTCCAAGATCAACCATAACGTTGACGTGATTCATATAATCTGTATAGCTGTGGAATTGTGGTGGCAGACCGGTTCTGGGCATTTGATCAAAAACAGACACCCGATAAGACTTCAACCCTGAATTATCACCTCTCCAGAATGGTGAAGATGTGCTAAGTGCAAGAATGTGAGGTAATACGTAGGTCGCTTGGTTCATCAAGTCAATTCGTAACTCATCGTTTGGAATTCCGATATGGACATGCATGCCGCTGATGTAGAGTCTGTGCACAATACGTTGCATCTGCTCGGCGAGGTCCAGATACCGATCGTCATCTGTCAATAGAGTGGAACCAAATGAAAAAGGGTGGGTTGACGAGGCCATAATCAAGCAGTCATGCTTGCGGGCGATTCTGGCGACCGTACTTCGCAATCGAACTAATTCTTCTCTGAGTTCCCGGGTGCTGGTACAGACTTTTGTGCCAACTTCAATCTGGCATTGCAGAAATTCTTTGGTGACCTGTGTTCCCAGCTCCTCCGCACAATCAGCCATCAGAGCCGGTGGCATCTTTGAAACGAGATTCAAAGTACCTATATCTACGACGAGGTACTCTTCTTCTATTCCGATGGTGAATTCAGGTTGATCGCTCACTGGATGATTCTTAATTACAGGTTGGATTCGAATGGCGAATTCAGCGAACGAATAATTGTCTTGTTATTGTTAAAATGCTGCAGACATAACTTCTTCTGACTGTCAGCACCAATACACGTAAATTTTAAACCAAGTGAGGTTCCAGTATGAGTTTCGATTTTCGCAGTGACACCGTCACCAAACCGACTGAAGCGATGCGCAAGGCAATGTACCGTGCGGACGTGGGAGATGATGTCTATGGAGAGGACCCGACGATCAACCGACTGGAGGAGACCATGGCAGATAAATTTGGTTTGGAGGCCGGGATCTTCGTAACCAGCGGTACGCAAGGTAATCTACTGGCACTGATGGCGCACTGTTCTCGTGGAGACGAATACATTGTCGGGCAGTTGGCTCATACCTACAAGTATGAGGGTGGTGGTGGCGCAGTTCTCGGAAGTATTCAGCCACAACCGCTCGATTTTAGTGACGACGGATCAATTGATCTGGAATTGGCGCGTCGCGCGATCAAACCCGATGACGACCACTTCGCAAAAACACGGCTGTTCTGTCTTGAGAATACTCAGGCTGGCCGAGCGCTATCCATGGAATATCTTGATGATGCAGCACAGTTTGTCAAGTCAACCCAGCTTGCCTTTCACTTGGACGGCGCGCGAGTCTTCAATGCTGCTGTATTGTACGGTGTTGAGGTAGACAGGATTACGAGCCGGTTTGACACGGTCTCATGTTGTTTCTCCAAAGGTCTTGGCGCACCGATCGGCTCGATATTAT
Organism: Arenicellales bacterium; assembly: GCA_951813075.1. Lineage (GTDB taxonomy): Bacteria > Pseudomonadota > Gammaproteobacteria > Arenicellales > JAJDZL01 > JAJDZL01. The sequence continues at coordinate 2,380,715 of OX638343.1, forward strand.
GCGGTAGTCGAGAGACAATTCGGGAGGCACGCCGCTGGCGTAAACTTGTCGGAGGCGGACTGCGTCAGGGCGGGGTTATTGCTGCTGCTGCCTTGCATGCGGTTGAAAATCATGTTGAGCGACTACAGGACGATCACGACAATGCAAAATGGATCGCCGAGCAACTTTCTGAAGTTGAGGGAATTGATGTAATCTTCCACGAAATGCAGACCAATATGATTTTTGTCACCGTGCGCGATGGCAGAGTACAAGAACTGGCCAGATTTCTCCGTAACCGTGACATTGTCGTCACACCCGGCGAACCCATGCGTCTGGTGACGCACCTGGATGTCGATCGCAATGCCGCTGTTCAGCTAGTTGACGCAGTGAAGGATTTCATGGGTAAAGCACGGACAGATATGCCGACTTCAACCCCCGTTCTTACTTCTTCCTACGGATTCAGCAACGACACATAAAATCTCAAACATCATGGTTGCGCCAACAAGTGCGGTATTGCCTGTTGGGTCAAACGGTGGCGCAACTTCGACAACATCACCGCCGATCAGATTGAGCCCTTCAAGCGCGCGAATCATCATTTGCGCTTCCAATGTCGTGAGACCACCCACCTCGGGTGTCCCGGTTCCCGGCGCATAGACCGGATCAAGTCCGTCCACATCAAAGCTGATGTAAGTCGGACCATCACCGACGATATCCCGTGCTTCCTCAATAATTGAATTCCACCCGCGTTCGGCAAATTCTTCCATATAGACCACGCGCATACCCGTGTCGTGACTGAATTTCCAGATATCCAGGTCATTGAGTGAGCCGCGAATTCCAATTTGGATCGTTCTCTTCGGATCGAGCAGATTTTCTTCAACCGCTCTTCGGAACGGTGCACCATGATGAAATTTAGACCCTAGATAATCATCACCTGTATCGCAGTGTGCATCGAAATGAACCATACCAACAGGTGCTTGCTTTGCGATTGCTCGGAAAATAGGAAGCGTTACAGAGTGGTCGCCACCGGCGGAAACTGGAACGATACCAAAGTCGTGTATGCGTTGAAAATAGTTTTCGATCTCATCGAGACTCTCTTCAAGGTGAAAGGGTTTCTGAATCCATGCATCGCCCAGATCGGCAATTCGGCAAAGATCGTACGGACAGATTCCGGACGATTGATTCATGCGCCGCATCAGACTGGATTGGTTTCGGATTTCGCGCGGTCCATGTCTTGCACCGGGTCGATTGGTGACACCACCATCAAACGGAACACCGACTAGTCCGATGTCCACATCCTTCCAATCTTGCGATTGAGGTGCGCGCATGAACGTCGCAATCCCGGTGTAGCGAGGACGTTGAATCGGATCGTTAAAGGCTTCGTATTCATACATGATTTGACTCTCCCACGTAGAGTTTTTGCGACCAGTAATATTATTGCAGGGCAGGGCGAACCACACCAGCGTGTTTTTTTGCGATGGTTCTCACATCAGGCCGAAACCAGGGTTTCAGCCGCAGCAATTGCGATTGCGTCAGGTTGCAGTGTGTTTCGATCTGCCAGCCCATCGCGACTTCCGCTGCGCGCCTTGATCCGTCGTCGATTTTCAATGCGAACCCCAGCCCGTCGCAATTCGAGGTCATTCCTGCGTACATGCCTTCGGCGCCTCCTTTTACCAGTGCCAGGTTTTCCGTTATTGCTGGTACGACAGTGCAGAAGCGATTTTCTCCGCCAACGAGTTCAGGAAATTGTGCCATTGCAGAACGGATTCGTTTAACGCAAGCGCGGCGGGTATTCGAAGTGAAATTTGCGGCTGCCATTCTGGCAAATGCCATCGCTATACCACGCAGGGACATTCCAGTGACAGGAATTCCGCAGCCGTCCAATCCGGCTGGCGCTTCGCGCACGGATTCACCACTTAATTCCTCGAGTGTCTGAAGTACCTGTTGCTGAACCGGGTGTGTGCGATTGGTATATCCTTCGACCGGAAAGTTGTTATGAAGGGCAACTGTGATGAAACCCGCATGTTTGCCAGAGCAGTTGTTATTCAACGCAGTAGATTTGATCCCGCGTCGAATCATGTCGTTTCGTGTTGCGCGGTGAACTGATTCATGAACTCCGCATTCCAGGTGTGTTTCATCCAATCCAAGTATTTCAAGCCATTGTCTGATGGCGTCAACGTGTGAATCTTGACCTGAATGTGAAGCGCAGGCAAGCGCGATGTGCTGGTCACGGAGTGCGTATCGTTCCAATGCTCCGGATTCAACCAAAACCATTGTCTGTAACGGTTTGATGGCCGATCGGGGATAGATTGGACGGCTGATATCACCGTATTCCGCAACAGTTTCACCAGTAGCACTCACTACCGCGACGGCACCGCGATGAAAACTTTCCACCATATCGCCGCGTGTGACTTCGACAAGAATCGGGTTGGCTGATTCCTTCAATCAGGATGCCTGCAAGATTGGTTCTGCTCTCGAAATTTACAATGGAATTTCGTATATGATAGGGCGAACATTATAAGGGATGTGACCAGATACAAATATGAGCGTGCTAATTGTTGAGCAGGATGAAGATCTGAAGATTTTGCAATTGAATCGACCGGATCGCGCAAATGCGCTGAACGGGCAACTGGTACAAGCCTTGATCGACGAGATCGAACGGTCGTCCGATGACGGGACCAGGACACTGGTTATTCGCGGCTCAGGTGGTTCGTTCTGTTCCGGTTTCGATCTGGGGAATTTGGAAGAAGCAACAGACGCCGAGGTAGCGCAGCGGATTGTGAATGTGGAGAAAATGCTGCAGGCGCTTCATCATGCACCTATTCTAACCGTAGCACTGGTACAGTCCATGGCGTTTGGAGCGGGTGCGGATATGGTCTGTTGCTGTCACATGAGAATTGCTGAACCAGGCAGTCGTTTTTGCATGCCGGGACTGAATTTCGGAATTCTGCTGGGTACCCGGCGATTGAAAACACGAATAGGAGCCGACAATGCAGTGCGTGTTTTGATCAATACCCGGGTTTTTGATGCAGAACAAGCGGTGGAGATGGGATTTCTGACGCATATTGCAGGCCGGGAAAGCTGGCAGCAACACATCGAGTCTGCGAGAAAGGCGGGAAATGCGGTTGCTGATAGACATGTCCGCAGAATGTTGAATGTCGTTGTCAATGACACGCGGCAAGAAGATATGGCAGATCTCATTGATTCGGTGGGTGCGCCGGGACTAGTTCAGCGAATCGTCGATTATCGCAATTCAATGCGGAAAAAATCAGGGAAGAATTGAGGTTGAATCTATGAATCACATACGTGAATTTCTTGTATATGTCGGTCCGTTGCGCTCCATGCTCTACATACTGATTCTGATACTGATTCTTGCGGCATTCTTTTCAATGGGCGAGACCCATAAATCGGGTTTCATGATGTTCCCGACTCTGATCGCACCGGCGATTGTGCCCATGCTGTTTTTTGTGAATTTGCTGGACGCAACCATGTGCAAGATCATGATGTCCGGCAAGGATTCGGCTCAGCGCAGACGTTACCGTCATATGATCTGGTACGATTTGATCAGTCTGTTTGCAGTGTTCGCAGCCTGGACTCCGTTTTACAAAAGACTTCTGCAGATCTGAATCCGGTCAATTTGAAGCGATTGCGATCGGTTTTGCGAGTCCGATGACAATTTCTGAATTGCCGGTGTGGTTGAATACAGATGGGGAGATGATGATTTTGCAGTCGCGACTTGATCCACCGAGCACGATCTGCTTGCGATCCATGACAGCACTGTCAACCCAAAGTGGCAGGTTGTCCGGCAGACCGATGGCAGTGACACCGCCCAGAGTCATCCCGGTAATTGCCTGTGTTTCCTCTGCGCCAGCGAACGAAACCCTTCTAGCTTCAAGTTTCTTTCTGATCGTGTGATTGACATCCAGTCTGCAGTGCGCGAGTACCACACAAGCAGCGAACTTAGGCTCGCCCGATTTTGACTTGACGACGATGGTATTGGCACAATCTTCCAACGCATAACCATAATGCTTGACGAAAACTTCTGTGTCCGCGAGTTCCGGGTCGCAAGCAATCAGTTGGTAGGGAATTTGCAGCGCGTCCAGATTCCGAACAAGAGTTGCTTTTTGTTTGTCGGTCATATAGTCGGATTTGATTTTCGAGGCACCAGACTCAGTAGAATGATACCGACGATTATAAGAGGTAAAGAAAGTAGCTGGCCCATCGTGATCCAGTCGAACAGAATAAACCCAAGCGGTGCATCCGGTTCACGGAAAAATTCTACGGTAAACCGAAACAATCCATATCCGGCGAGAAAGATGCCGGTGACAGCACCGGCTGGCCTGGGCTTCGCAGAATAGACCCACAATACCACGAACAACACCAATCCCTCCAGAGTTGCCTCATATAGTTGTGATGGATGTCTCGGGAGCTGCTGCGGGTCCGCTGGGAACACAACCGCCCACGGGATATCTGTGGCACGTCCCCACAACTCCTGATTGATAAAATTTGCGATTCGACCAAAAAACAATCCTACAGCGCAAAGCGGGCTGGAAAAATCAGCAACGCGCAATATCGGAATACCAAACTTTCGGCTGAAAATCCAGCCTCCGAAAAATGCACCCAGCAAACCACCATGAAATGACATGCCACCTTGCCAGACTTTCAGAATCTCAACGGGATTGCTGATGTAGTGATCAGGCTGGTAAAACAGTCCGTAACCGATTCTGCCACCGATTATCGCACCGAGCGCCACATAGAGCACGAGATCGATGACATTTTGCGATTGCAAGTGTGAATCGGCATGTCCTGCTCGAATTTTGCCCAGAACAACCGCTGCAACTATCCCGACAGCGTACGCGATTCCGTACCAACGAATCTGTATGAATTGAAGATCAATCGCAACAGGATCGATGTCAGGAAATGCGAACATAGGAATTTTTTTGGTGAATATGCAACAATATGTTTTGACTCCGACTTATTCTGGAATGAAACTGAATTCAAATTTTTAGTATACATTTGAATCAGAATTACATTTCCGAACCGTGTGCAATCCGACGCGTTTGAATTTGTCGATATGATCCTTGCAACAAGACAGCTGACTTATGAGTAGTACCGAACCCAAAGCCAATCGCCTGATTCACGAAACGAGTCCCTACCTGCTTCAACACGCTTACAATCCTGTCGATTGGTACCCTTGGGGTGACGAGGCCATCAGCAAGGCAAGACAAGAAAATCGGCTGATTCTGCTATCGGTCGGATATTCGGCCTGCCATTGGTGTCATGTCATGGAGCACGAATCTTTTGAGGATGAGAAGGTTGCCAAGATCATGAACAATAACTTTGTCTGTGTCAAGGTGGACAGGGAAGAACGGCCGGATCTCGACATCATATATCAGACTGCTCATCAACTGTTCAATCAACGGGCAGGGGGCTGGCCACTTACCGCTTTTCTCACTCCCGACCAGCATTCCCCGCTTTTTGTGGGTACATATTTTCCACCAACAGCGCGTTTCGGGATGCCAGCTTTCAGTGACCTGCTGAAGAACATCGCTGAAAGATATCAGGAGCGCAAAGAGAACATCGACCAACATGACACAATGATGAAGGATGCCTTCCAGCGACTTCGACTCGTTGATGGAGACTTCAACTTGCCGGTGGATAATTCGCTGCTGGAAACGGCCGTTAGGGACCTCTTCTCACAATATGATCCGGTATATGGAGGCTTCGGTGATGCACCGAAGTTTCCGCATACCACACAGATACAGTTATTGCTGACATATTGGCAGGTCAGCGCCCGCGATACACGTTTTCTCGACCGTGCTTTGGATATTTCTGTCCATACACTCGAATCGATGGCGCAAGGCGGTTTGTACGATCATTTAGGTGGGGGATTCTACCGCTATTCGGTCGATGCAAGATGGGAGATCCCTCACTTTGAAAAGATGCTTTATGACAACGCACTGCTTTTGCCGTTGTATGTCGAAGCAGGACTTGCTGCGCAGAGGGATGACTTTCAGGAAACTGCAATTCAGACCGGTTTGTGGGTAATTCGGGAAATGCAGTCCGAATTCGGTGGTTACTTTTCCACGCTGGATGCTGACACAAAAGGGATGGAAGGACAATTCTACGTATGGAAGGTAGACCAACTGAAAGACGTGCTCACGTATGAGGAATTCAAGGCGATTGATGTGCGGTATGGATTGCGCGGTGAACCGAATTTCGAGGGTAAATGGCACTTGAGAATCGCCAATTCATTGGAACTTACTGCCGAACGCGCTGGACTTCCACCAACCGAGGTTCCATTATTGCTTGAACGGGCGTTAAAAAAATTATTTGTTGCGCGAGGCGAGCGTACTCGCCCAGGTCGAGATGAGAAAATACTGGTTTCCTGGAACGGGCTGATGATCAAGGCCATGTCTAACGCGGGCAGGCTGATCGAGCGTCCAGATTTCATCGAATCAGCGCACAAGGCCGTAGAATTTATAAGAAATCACATGTGGAAGGATGGCAGGCTCCTGGCTACGGCGAAAGATAAAAAGGCTCGTCTGAATGCATATCTCGATGACTATGTATTTCTTGCGGAGGGGGTATTGGAACTGTTAAAGGCGCGATGGAACAGCGAGGAGTTTGAATTTGTTATTGAGTTGATCGAGGTACTTCTGAATCATTTTGTTGACGAGCAGTATGGAGCCTTCTGCTTTACCTCTGACGATCACGAACCACTGATCACCCGTACAATTCCAACCCATGATGACTCAACACCGTCTGCGAATGGCGTTGCAGCGTATCTACTGATTAAATTGGGCCACATGACTGGTGAACAACGTTATCTTGATGTCGCTGATAAAATTCTGCGCGCAATCCAGCCAGCCGCTCTTCACATGCCTTCTTCTTTCGGAGTGAGCCTGGTTGCGATTGAACAGATGGTTAACCCAGGCACCTACATTGTCATTCGTGGTGCTCACGACGAGAGTCGTCGATGGGCAGATGCGTGTGCGAAAACCGGACCTGTGAATCTTATGGTATTTGCAATTCCTGATGACGCCGGTGAACTGCCAGGATTGCTGGCTGAGAAGAAAATTTCCGATAAATCCTCAACTATCGCTTATGTCTGTTGTGGTTTTCAGTGTCTGGCGCCGCTTCACTCTCTTGACGAACTGCTTGAAGCGATCCCCAAACGCGAATATCGTCAATAGTTGGGATATCACCGGTCGACCAGCACTGTCAGGTTCACAGTGCTTCCGATGATTTTTTCAAGCACATCAGCACGACTAGAGTTTGGCGGTGCTTTATTCAGCTGCATTCAACTTTTTGTGACGACTCGCCGTACGAATCCCAGCACCAGAAATGCAACTATCGCCACTACCATCGCAACAATGAGTCCGTTTTCGTTCCATACCGTCATTGCGATACCGCCTGTTGCAGGTGCAATGGCACCGCAGACACCCCACATCACACCGAACGCTGCATTGCCGGCTGCCAACTGGGCGCCGCGAAATCGCTGTCCCATAATCGTCAATGCTACCGTATAGATGCCGGCCGTAGCACCTCCCAAGATAATTAGAATCGGCCAGACAATGATCTTTGTGTTGATGACAAATGGCAAGGACATGACCGAAATCAACATTACCCCCGCGCAAGCAAATGCGAGATAGTAACGATTAATCCTGTCTGCCAGCGACCCGATAAAGGGTTGAGCGATCATCGATCCGATAGCAATCACAGTCAGAAACATGGCGGACCATTCTGTTGATACACCACTTTTTATTGAGTAAACCGGTAGCAGTGTGATTATTGACGCTTCCTCAAACGACATCAGAGCTGCCGCGCCGACCAGTGTCGGTGCCAACACGATGAATTTCAAGACATGAGAAACACGTCCTCCTGAAAAATCAGGTTCAGATCCGCGCGTCCACTGAAGCGGGATTAAAGACAGTGCGATGAACACAAACGCGACGATGAACGGAAGGTTACCTTCGACACCCAAGAACACGATAAACAATGGCGATATCCCCAATGTCGCGCTGAATGTCAATGTGTAAAGTCCCAAGATTCGCCCTCGCGTCCGATCTTCTGCGATTTCATTGATCCAGGTTTCTGATACAACAAACAGAATCGTTCCCGCAACCCCCATTACGAATCTACTGACGAACCAGACACTAATGTCGTCGAAGGCAACCATCAGCAAGATCATCGCCAGATCGATACAAATAGCGGTGAATACCAGACGGGTGACATTGAATGAACGTATGATCAGCGGTATCAAAGGCGAGGTGATGATTGAAGCGATGAATGGAATCATGCCCATCATTCCTATCAGAAACGGTGTATACCCCCGCACTTCCATTTTCAGGCTTACCAGCGGGTAGATGAATCCGATGCTCAGTCCGTAAACCGAGATTACCGCAATAATTGATAGCAGTACTCGCCGGTTGAATGGGTCTGGAATGAGATCGCGAATGTAGTAATACACTAGACCGAGATCGCGATGCCGCCTCGTCTGTTGTCGCCGAATCCTTCGACCTGACCGCGGCAGTATTTTGCTGTGTGCACACCTCCGAAAAACACGTCACATCGGTCAAAGGCTGTACTATCCGGATAGTTTTCGATGACCTGATTGATTGCGGACGCGTCAAACAGATTTTCATAATATGCGTGACTTTTGTGGTAGTGAAGTCGGGGGGAGCGAACCGCGTCCTCAACAGACATATCGAAATCGATAAGGTTGATAAGAACCTGCAAAACTGCAGCGGGGATTCTGTTCGATCCTCCGCTGCCGGTGGCGATCAGCTCACCTTGATCGGATAGCGCAACTGTCGGTGCCATCATCGAACTGAGGCGGGTGTTTGCTGGCCAATCAGTCAGACCGTCGGGATTGACGTCGTGCTCCCCGAGCATATTGTTCATCATGACCGCAGTGCCCGGAATGAGAGTGCCGCAGCCCTCTCCGTTACTCACCGAGACGGCCACTGCGTTTTGATCGCGGTCAATAATTGAGATATGTGTAGTTCCTCTCGGCGCCTGTGCATATGTGTGTGCAATTCGTCTGAGCATTGTGATGAGCTCCGGATCAAAGCCCATCTCATGAGCCATCCTGTTATCGCTCAAAGTGTCGCAGCCAGCCAGTGTCTCTAACACCGCTGCCAGATGCTGCGAAGTTCCGAATTTCCACGACTTGGCACTGGAATTGTTTAGCCGCGACAATCCCAACGCGATAACGATCCCTCCGCTTGAAGGTGCGGGATTGAGAAAAACACGATAACGATTGTACTGAGTGCGGATCGGCTTTCGAAGTTCGACTTGATAGTTGGCTAAGTCATCGTAATTGACAAGGCCACCGTTTTGAGCAGTCGCGTGGATCGCACTTGCAATTTCACCCCGGTAAAACAGATCATCCCCTTCGATCGCCAAAGTTTCGAGTAGGTCGGACAAGTTCGAAAAATCAATTGTCTCTCCACACTCTATCGTATTACCCGGATTGCGGCGGCTCTCGTAAATCGGCCGGGCGGAATCGCTCAGATAGATTGGAGTGAGAATTTTGAAGATGTGTGCCTGCATGTCGTTGACGACGATACCATCCTTGAGCAGGTCCAGTGCCGGCTGGATCAGTTCGGTCATTGGAATAGTGGAGTAACGACGTGCGATCTCAAAAATTCCCTTGACATACCCAGGTACTGCACTAGTTCCGCTACCGATGATGAATTCTTGTTGCGCACTACCGAAATCACATAAAAAACTTCGAGCGTCAAGGTCTTCAAGATTTTTTCGATTACGAGGAGTCTGTACAAAAAAATCATGTAGAACAGGAGCTTTATCGCGGTTGTACGCCATGAGAAATCCCCCACCACCCAAAGATGCGAGGGCTGGCTCTGCAATACACATGACGTACATCGCACCGATGGCAGCATCAAATGCATTACCACCGCTGCGAAGAATTTCGGAGGCAGCTTTTGCCGTGGCCTCGTGCCCAGCAGTTGCGATGCCCTTGTTCATCAGTGGATTGTGAATTTGCGACTGAATGAGATCATTTGAAAGTAGTATGGGATTTATACCGTTTAATTTTCGCCATACCTTTCAATGTGTTGCAGTTATTCAGAAGATCGGAAATTAGCTGTCGCGGATTCCCAAATCAATTCACTTCCGGCTGATCAATGCAATCCGCCGCAACAAAATCACCCTCATATGCCAGTTTTGGGACGTTCCGACTGTGTTCGGACAGTCTGCTGAACTTGTCAACATTATTGATGTTCACGATTTTCACGTGTTGTTCTCATGGATTCTGATCAAGCTTGATTTTGGGCTTATATAATCAACTATATTATTCGCTTATGTTACATTCATAAGGAACTGAAAAGACTAAATGAAAGGTCACATCAAGATACCAGAAAACGGTGAGAAAATCACATTAGAAAACGGGGCACTGAGTGTCCCGGAAAACCCAATTATAGGGTATGTGGAAGGCGATGGAATCGGCCCGGATATCACGCGGGCATCAATGCGGGTGTGGGATGCTGCAGTTGAGCTGGCTTACGGCGGATCCAGAAAAATTCATTGGTGCGAACTCTTCATGGGTGAGAAAGCCGGTGAGATTTATGATGGAGATTACTTTCCCGATGAAACACTCGACACTATCCAGGATCTGATCGTCGCAATCAAGGGGCCACTGTCAACGCCAGTTGGTGGTGGTTTTCGTTCGCTCAATGTCTCGCTTCGCCAGGCACTTGACTTGTACGCGTGCATCCGCCCGGTGAAATATTTCTCGGGTGTTCCGTCGCCCATGCGAAAACCTGAGGAAGTGGACGTTGTGATTTTCAGAGAAAACACCGAAGACGTCTATTCCGGTATTGAGTTTCCAAGTGGCTCCCCTGAAAATGAAAAACTGGCCAAGTTCTTGCGAGAAGAGATGGATGTCAGTTTTGAGGAAGGCGCAGGACTCGGTATCAAGCCAGTCAGTGAAGTCCGCACAAAACGGCTGGTCAGAAAAGCAATCGAATACGCGATTGCGGGTGGGCGCGAAAGTGTCACCCTGGTGCATAAAGGTAACATCATGAAATATACCGAAGGTGCATTTCGCTCCTGGGGTTACGAACTTGCTCGTGACGAGTTTCCTGACGACACGATCACAGAAGATGAGGTCTGGGATGAATTCGATGGCGAGGTGCCCGAAGGCAAGATTGTCATCAAGGATCGAATTGCCGATATCATGTTTCAGTTGCTGCAGTTACGCCCGGCAGAATTTGATGTAGTCGCAACAACAAACTTGAATGGAGACTACCTTTCGGATGCCGTTGCGGCTGAAGTTGGTGGGATCGGAATTGCACCAGGCGCTAATATCGCCGACCACGTGGCGGTATTCGAAGCCACACACGGCACCGCGCCGAAGTATGCTAATAAGGACAAGGTGAATCCATCATCCCTGATGCTTTCCGGTGTCATGCTGCTTGAGTATATCGGTTGGCGCGAGGCTGCGAATCTAATCAATGCCGCTTATCCGAAAGTTATTGCGAATGGAACGGTAACTTACGATTTTGCCAGACAGATGAGCAACGCGACTGAAGTGTCGACTAGTGAATTTGCGACCGCAGTGATAGATTCAATGAAAGCGTGATTCAATTTTTCGAGCGAAAATCCGGATCGGCAGCGCGCCATAGATACCAGCTGGCAACGCTGCGGTAGGGCTTCCAGCGTTCACCATGCTGTTTCAGCTCTTCAGGACTTGGCATGTCATTCAGGTTGAACGCAACTTTGAAACCGCGTCGCACCCCAAGGTCGTTGTCCGGCAGAACATCGCTTCGGCCCAGATTGAAGATCAATAGCATCTGTACAGTCCACGGTCCGATACCACGTACAGTTGTGAAAACATCAATCAGCTCTGAGTCAGTCATACACTGAACATTTCCAGGTGTTGGTAACGAACCGGCGTCTTCTTTTTCTGCCAAATCCCAAACTGCTCTAATTTTCGATTGCGAAAGACCACAGGCTCGCAACCGATCAAAGTCGGTAGTTATCAACTGTTTTGGTTGTGGAAATTCATTACCGTACAGTTCGAGAACCCGACCTAAAATGGCTTTGGCTGCATAACCCGAAAGCTGCTGATAGACGATTGATCGCAACAGTGCCTCGAAAGGTGTCATATCTGAACGGAGTTCCAGTCGATACTCTCCGATCTCCCTAGTCAGATTGAAAAGTGGTTGGTCGACCTTCTCAAAATGTCGAACTGCGGTATCCGGGTCGTAGGGGTATTGGGTAGAGAAGTCGGAGGTCCAGACCATCAGTTGTGAGTTCTTTCAGCGAGTTCCGGGACGAGTCGAATTTCAATTCGACGATTCGCAGCACGCCCTTCGTCAGAATCATTCGAGGCGATTGGGCGTAGCGGACCGTATCCAACAACCCGCAAACTTTCTTCAGGAACACCTTGGGTGATCAGAAAGTTGGCTGCTGCTGCTGCACGGGCTGCAGACAGTTCCCAATTGGTTGGATAAAATTGCGCGAGCCTGGCCGAAATTTTCTTGCTGTCAGTATGACCTTCAATGCTGACGATTCTGCCGGGAAAATTCAAAAGTTGCTCGGAGAGATTTGCCAGAGCGGCAAATCCGCGTTCGTTCAGTCTGGCTGAACCCGATTCGTAAACCACATCTGACTTCAAGGTAATTGCTGAGAAATCCGAAATCAGCCTTTCCATCTGTGTTTGTTTGACATGCAGTTCGTCAGACAGGGAAGCAGCCAGCTCTTTTTGAAGTACGAGAAGAGATTCTGCGTCGGATTCGGTGGTTCGGATCTGATTGCGAATGCGTCGCAAATGTTTACTTGCGTAGCGTAATCGGGTACTCAGATATTCAACATCCTCTCTGGTATTGGTCAATTCAGCGTCGCTTTGATTCAATGCGACTGCTAAATTCTGAAGTTCGTTCTGCAACGACTCTTTTTCCGCTGAGAGTATGTCGATTGTCTGCCTGCTGTTTGACAAATCTGCTTCCAGCGAAGATTTTTCTGCAAGAGAATTCTCATGCGCGGATTGAAAGCTGGCAGTTCGTGCATTGGCGTTTGCTAGATTCACTGTCAAGGATTGCATTTCCTTGATCAACTCCGAGTTCTCGGTCTGCAATTCGGCTGTCTGCGCACTCACGATCTCCAGTTGCGAATTCAAGTTTTGCACATTTGAATTCAAACCAGCGTTATCAGATTGCAATTTGTCTGAACGTGCACTGGCGATCTCTAGTTCTGCTGTCAAATACAGCACCTCTGCTTTCAAGTCTGCAATATCGGTTTGCAGATTGGTTGATTGAGGAATTTCAGAATCTGAATCACTTGTCGAGACCTGCTCTGTCTCACTTTGCGGCTGCGATTCGGCTGTCTGCACACTCGCTCCCCCTCGTTCGTTTGTCAGTGTCTGTAGTCTCTCATTCAAATCAGTGTTATCAGATTGCAATTTGTCTGCACGTGCACTGGCGATTTCTAGTTCTGCTGTCAAATACAGCACCTCTGCTTTCAAGTCTGCAATATCAGTTTGCAGGTTGTTTGATTGAGTAGTTTCAGTATCTGAATCACTCGTTGAAACCTGTTCTGTCTCACTTTGCGGCTGCGATTCGGCTGTCTGCACACTCGAGGCCATCATTTCATCTGTCAGTGCCTGTAATTCCTCATTCGGATCAGCGTTGTCAATTTGCAGTTCAAGTGCGCGTGCATTTGCCAACTCCAACTCGGCAGTTAACGTTTGCACTTCCTCCTTCACATCCAACTCGGCAGTTAACGTTTGCACTTCCTCCTTCACATCCAACTCCGCGGTTAACGTTTGCACTTCCTCTTTCACATCCAACTCGGCAGTTAACGTTTGCACTTCCTCCTTCACATCGGAGTTGGTGGATTCAATTTGTTCTGTCATCTGCTGAGCTTCGCCCACTTGCGAACTAGGAGTTTTACCGACAGTTTCAGGGATAACAGTGTTTACTTCGCTGTTTCGTACTTCAGACAGTATCGACTCCAATTTGGCTTTGGCTTCGTCTTTTTCAAATTTTGTCTGGTCCAATTGCTGAATCAGCTGAGTAATCTCGCTAGACGTCCCATTGATGTCACTTTTCAAGTTCTCATTCAACGTTCGAAGAGCAGTGTTTTCCTCGATCAGACTTTTATGTGACAGACGCAGTTCATCGAAATTACTTTGCAGACTTTCAATCTCACCAACTAGGTCGTTTTCAGGCTGCGCGACGACTACAGCTTGAACTGGAGGTGCTTCGTCATTTGTATTGAGATTGTAGACCCAGCTCAGAATGGCGACGACGGCCATTACAATTGCGATGATCCAGGCAAAATTGTTAGTTTGCACAGTCGACTCCCCAATTGAACGATTGACAAAAGAAGTTGAGATGAAATCCTGTAAGGAACAGGTTCCGATTTAGAAATACTTAAGATATGATTGTAGAGGCATACGGTCAAAAGACAATTATATGTTTGATTCAACTTCAATCCTGTATTGTATTGCGTTCCGATAAGTTGAATGTTGTGAACTTTAGTTGCAGGCCGCATACAAATAACAAGCTATCAGGCGTTCATAATTTATTCAAAGAGTGATTTGTAATCGATGATCGCTTATCAAGCACACGTTCATCAACAGCAGCGATGAACCCGTTGAAACAAATGTTCTGGAGAATTTTTTCTTTACCCAACTTCTGTTCAATTGGGAAGATCTTACGTGACCTCCCAGGTTGACACACAGCACTTCCCAACCGTATTCCACACTTCAACGACATCGTTTCTCTGCTTGTACCGACTGAGAGTCGCTCGACGTGAATCTCCAGAAATGACAGATTTCAGCGCCATCAAGCTCATCTGATGCGCAACGACAAGGATCTGCGGAGCGACTTGCGTTGCACTAAGATCTTCGAAAAAATCTCCAACTCGCTTCTTCAGCTGATCAAAGGACTCGCCACCGGGTGCCGGGATGCGAAAATTTTCGCGTCGCCAAAGCTCATACTCTTGCGTTCCAACTTCTCTCTCAATCTCATTTTCATTTCGTCCATCATATTGGCCAAGATCAATTTCTATCAATCGATCATCAACTGATACGCTAAACGGTTCAGCCGCAATTATCCTGGCTGTCTCCACCGCACGCGACAAGGGAGAACTGTAGATGTTGTCTCTGCTGACGTTTTGTGAGCGAAGTTCACCACCAATGGCGTTCGCAAGAGCTTTACCCTCGCGGTTCAGTGGTATGTCGACACGCCCTTGCCAGCGACGCTGCTGGTTATAATGAGTTGGGCCGTGCCTGATCAGATAAAGTTCCACTCTGGAAATAGAAAATATTTGAGGGAGTGAATCAGACTAAAATGTCAAAGCGGAATATTGAATACTCTCAAAATATAACCTAATCGGAATTCGATCAAATGAAAAAAGCCTTTCTTCTTGCAATCGTCGTAGGGCTGGTTGTAGTTTATTTTCTATTTGATCTCGGTCAGTATCTAGACCTGGATTATTTTGCGCTGCAACAGGAAAAAATTCAGGCTTATCGCGACTCATTTCCGATTCGCACTGCCGTTATCTTCTTCGTTCTTTATATCCTTGTGACAGGACTGTCATTGCCGGGTGCGGCCATTGCCACACTGATCGGTGGAGCGATATTCGGGCTTCTTTGGGGTACCGTCCTGGTATCCTTCGCATCCGTCATTGGTGCTTCGTGCGCTTTTCTGATTTCACGGCATATCTTGAGAGACACGATTCAGAATCGTTACGGCGAGCGATTGCGGACCATCAACAAGGGGATCGAAAAAGACGGCGCGGTCTACCTGTTCACATTGCGAATGGTTCCGATTTTCCCATTTTTCGTGATCAACCTGGTGATGGGTCTGACACCGATGCGTCTAGCCACCTATTTTGTCATCAGTCAAATCGGGATGCTACCCGGAACAGTCGTCTACGTCAATGCGGGCACCCAACTCGCCAAAATTGACTCTATATCTGCCATCCTTTCACCAGCCCTTATTGCATCATTCGTATTGCTTGGAATATTCCCGCTTATAGCCAAGCTCATCATCAATTCCCTGAAAGCTCGCAAAGCACTTGGAAAGTTTAAGAAACCCAAGAAGTTCGATTTCAATACGGTTGTTATTGGTGCAGGGTCTGCGGGACTCGTCGCAGCCTATATCGCTGCCGCAGTCAAAGCCAAGGTTGCTCTGATCGAGAAGGAGAAAATGGGCGGTGACTGCCTGAATACCGGATGTGTCCCATCCAAAGCCATTATCCGAACCGCCAAGTTTTTATCCCACGTAAAGCGCAGTAGCGAATTCGGTGTACATACAGCCAGCGCCGAGTATGATTTCAAAGATGTGATGGATCGAATTCGCGGGATCATTGGTGTGATCGAACATCACGATTCTGTAGAACGGTATACAGGACTGGGTGTGGACTGTTTCTCGGGTCATGCCTACATTGAATCGCCTTATTGCGTGGATGTCGGGGGTGAGAAACTGACGACCCGTAGCATTCTGATCGCTTCGGGAGCCGAACCAGTTGTCCCACCGTTGCCCGGTATCGATGATATTCCGTACTACACATCAGATACCATCTGGGAGATTGAGCAGTTGCCAAGGCGACTACTGGTATTGGGTGGCGGTCCCATTGGTTGTGAACTGTCGCAGGCATTCGCCCGACTCGGTTCCGAAGTTACCCAGGTACAGAGACTCGACCGTATCATGCCGAGGGAGGATCGGGAATTTTCCGAGATGGTTCTCGAGCAGTTCAAGCTCGAGGGTATCGATGTGAGACTACAGCACTCGGCCAAGCGGTTTCACTCCGAAAACGGTTCAATGACGCTGATCTGTGACCACGCGGACCAGGAGGTTCAGATTGAGTTCGACGTGCTGTTGATTGCAGTCGGTCGACGCGCCAGAATAAAGGGGTTCGGACTGGAGGAACTGGGTGTTGAACTGAGTGACCGTGGTACGATCGAAATCAACGAATTTCTTGAAACCAACATTCCAAACATCTACGCGATTGGCGATGTAGCTGGCCCATATCAGTTCACTCATTTTGGCGCTCATCAGGCAACGTCAGCCGCATCAAACGCGCTGCTAAGACCATTTTTCCGACGTCGAGTTGACTACTCTGTCATACCTTGGGCGACATTCACCGAGCCTGAGGTAGCCCGAGTCGGGTTGAATGAGCAGGAAGCAAAGCAGCAAAACATCGATTACGAAGTGACGGTTTACGATTTCAAGGATCTGTCACGAGCGATCGCCGACAGTGAGGCAAGTGGTCAGGTCAAGGTGCTGACGCCACCTGGAAAAGACCGAATTCTGGGTGTTACCATTGCTGGTGAACATGCTGGTGATCTGTTACACGAGTTCGTGTTAGCGATGCAGAATCGTCTGGGACTGAATAAGATTCTTGGAACAATACATATTTATCCTACACTGGCCGAATCGGCGCGGTTTGCAGCTGGAAATTGGAAGCGCCGACAAGTCTCCGAAAGAACCATGCGCATGCTCAGAGGATTCAACAATTGGCGTAGAAGCTAAAAGTCGCCTGCGTTGGTTTAATTCACCGCAGTTGAATCCAAGTTGTTGTCAAATATGGTGTAAAGCCGGTAATAGTAACCTTCACGCGCCATCAGTTCCTGATGAGACCCGATTTCGGCGATGCGCCCCTCGTTGAGTACGATGATCCGATCAACGTTCTCAATTGACGAAAGGCGATGGGCAACGATAATCACAGTTCGACCTGCACCCAGCGCGTCCAGTGCCTGGCGCACTTCAAATTCAGATTTTGTATCGAGTGATGAAGTTGCCTCGTCAAAAATCAGTATTCGCGCGTTCTTTATGAATGCTCGTGCAACAGCAATGCGCTGCTTCTGTCCTCCTGAAAGTCGAACACCTCTTTCGCCTACCAGGGTATCGAACCCTTGCGGCAATTTTTCGATGAATTCCAATGCGTTAGCTGAACGGGCCGCCTCTCGAATTTTGTCCTGAGTGGCGTTGGAGATATCACCGTAAGCGATGTTCGCCGCGATCGTATCATCAAACAAATATATATCCTGACTGACAAATGCGATAATTTTTCGAATCTCAGAAAGCTTATATTCTCTGATGTCGATGCCATCGATCTGAACCTGTCCACTCTGTATTTCATACATGCGGGGGATTAATGACGTCAAGGTACTTTTTCCAGCTCCTGACGCGCCGACCAACGCAATCGTCTCGTTAGGCTTGATTTCCAAAGTCACGTCATCCAGTGATCTGATTTCGGTTCCCGGATAGTGAAATGTGATGTTTCTGAATTCCGTGCGCCCCTCTACCTCTTCCTCATTTAGATCGCGGACACCGATCTCGATTTCCGGCTTCTGATCAAGAAGGTAGAAAACACGTTCGGATGCCGCCAGCCCACGCTGCAGCATTTCATTGACGCTCAGAAGCCGCTTCATCGCAGTCGAGATCAATGCAAGTGCAGCCATAAACGAAACAAACCCACCCACTGTTAGCGGGTCCTGTAGACTTCGTGTCAAGCTGAAGTAAACAGTGCCCGCAATGACCAATGTTGTAATGAATTCCGCCGCCGGAACGGTGAATTCATTGGCAATTGCCTGTTTGAATTTGAGTCTTCGTACTTGATTGGCAACATTGCGTATCCGATTGTGTTCATGCTCTTCCATCTGGTTGAGTTTGACCAGACGATGATTCGAGGTGACTTCCTGCAGACGTTGCAGGAAATTGGCGTTCATCTGCATGCTTCTGCGATGCAAGTAACGTAGCCGCGAAGCGATAAACCTTACGAGTAGCGATATCAGCGGCGTTGCGATCAGGATGATCAGACTCAGCGCCCAATCGAGAATAAAAATCCAGATCAAAAGACCGATGATGGTGAGTGATTCCCGCACCAAGGTGATGAGTACACTCGATGCCGCTTGGGTCAGATCATTGACATCCGAAGATACTCTGGAGATGACTTGAGCTGCAGGATTATTGTCGTAGAATGTCGTTGGGAGCCTCACCAGTCGTCCGATCATTTCACTCTGGATGTCGTAGACAACTCGTCCCATCACCCAGTTGGTGCATACCCCGTTCATATATCCTGCAATACCGCGAACAGCAAACAAAAGAATCAGAATGATTGGTGTCCAGAAAATGTATTTGGGATTCCGATCAACAAAACTGCCATCCAGCAACGGTTTCATGAACATGGCAACTCCGGGTGTGGTTGCCGCAAACAGCGCCACAAAGGCCAATCCCATGAAAAAATACAGCTTGTAAACCATCACGTACTTCAGAAGGCGACGATACAGTCGCAAATCCTGCATGACGGGGAATTTTGCAGACTTACTGACCACGCTTTGGTTTTACCTATTTGGTATTGCGCGGGAAGATCTGTGACTGGCGATGCGCCTTGAAAGCAGAAATATTCTTGTCGGAACGATATCCATGTGCAAAATTGAAATCAAGTTCAGTTGTCTGATCGGGCTGAATTCGATAGGATTTCAAAGTTGACAGGGAGTTTGCAGAGTACACCCGCGAAACGTCGAGACAGTTGATGAAATTCACATCGGATATCGGAGTGTTTGTCATGTATTAGTCAAGCGGATCTTTTGTACGAAATTCGTCGTTGCTACGATTGCAAAAATTTATTATATAATTTGCGCTCTCTCAGGATACTTACACACGCCGCCGCTTGCGGCACGATCAATTATCAGTTCATTTGGAATCATTATGAAAACTATTTCTGCGAAAGCCAACACTATCGAGCGCGAATGGTTTCTGGTTGATGCCTCCGACAAGGTATTGGGTCGTCTGGCTTCAGAAATTGCCAAACGCCTGCGCGGCAAACACAAACCGATTTATACACCGCATGTGGATACCGGTGACTATGTGATTGTGATCAACGCTGAAAAAGTCGTCCTGACAGGCAATAAGGAAAATGCAAAAGTCTATCATCGCCACTCGGGTCGTCCTGGTGGATTGAAAACTGTTCCGGTCAGTACCATGCGTAAACAACATCCGACGCGAATCATTGAAGCAGCGGTTCGTGGCATGATGCCGAAAGGACCGCTTGGTAGGGCAATGATGTCGAAGCTGAAAATCTATGCAGGCTCGCATCAACCACATAAAGCACAATCACCGAAACCCCTCAATATATAGGGAATCTTGGAATGGCTAACACACAGGCATCTGAAGTTTATTATGGAACCGGCCGGAGGAAATCCTCCACCGCCCGGGTTTATCTGACAAAAGGCAACGGAAGCATCGTTGCCAATCATAAACCGATTGAACGATATTTTGGTCGCGAGACAGCCCGCATGGTTATCCGACAACCGCTGGTTCATTTGGACATGTTGAATTCTATAGATGTTACGGTCAATGTACATGGCGGCGGTCAAAGCGGCCAAGCCGGTGCAATTCAACTGGGAATAGCACGTGCATTGTTGAATTACAGTGAATCGAATCGGGCGGCACTTCGAAAAGGCGGCTTTCTCACCCGCGATGCTCGTGAAGTTGAAAGAAAGAAAGTCGGTTTACACAAAGCAAGGAAACGACCTCAATACTCTAAACGATAAGTAGTTTCTTTAATACCCGGTAGCCAATTTGGATTTTGATACTGGGGAATCGTCTAACGGCAGGACAACGGACTCTGACTCCGTCAATCCAGGTTCGAATCCTGGTTCCCCAGCCAGTATTTTGACCCACGCAGTTTATTCGCGTATGCCATACCCGCGCTTGAGCAGTATCAAGCAAAGTGTGAACAGGATTGCGATACAAATGCAGATCACTGTGAACGAAGCCAACATTCCTACATCACTGGAACCCAGGAAGGCAAAGCGGGCGACGTTGATGACATATAGGATCGGATTCATCAACGAGACAAGTTGCCAGAATTCAGGCAGCATCTGAACCGAGTAGAACACACCACCGAGATAGATCAGCGGTGTGAGTACGAAATTCGGAATGATGGAGATGTCGTCAAATTTACGGGCGAACATTCCATTGATCATACCTCCCAGAGAAAATACCAAAGCAGTCAGTATGAATATGGCAATTGCGATGGTTGGTGAAACGATGTCGACGGTAGCGAAGAGTGAGGATACAACCAGCACGATCATGCCAACCAGAATCCCCCTGACCATACCGCCGACCAGATAGCCGATCAGAATCACGTAGTTCGGAACAGGAGATACCATCATCTCCTCAATATACCGTTGAAACTTCGCTGAAAAAAACGACGACGCGACATTGGTGTAAGCGCCAGTGATCACTGACATCAGAACCAGCCCCGGGACAATGAAATCAATGTAGCTATGACCTTGCATCGAACCGATCCTTTGGCCAATCAGGTTGCCGAAAATCAGAAAATACAGACAAGTCGTTATGACCGGCGGGATGAGCGTCTGTGTCCAGATTCTCATAAATCGGGAGATCTCTTTACGTGTCAGCGTGTAGAGCGCAACCCCGGTATACTCGAAAAACCTAGTCACTCAATTCGTCCGATTGCAAAGTGGTTGCTTCCGTCTTGAGTAATTCCATGAACAGTGTTTCCAGACGATTTGACTTGTTCTGAATGCTGACAACAGAAATTCCGAACCGCGCCAGTGTTTCGAAAAGCGGATTGATCTGACTGCCTTTGGCGATGTCCACTTCGATGGTTCGGTCGTCTTTCAGTCGAATTGATTCGGTAATTCCGTCGGGTAATGCATTGATCGGTTGCTGAATATGGAGTACATACGTTTCTTGCTGCAAATGCTTGAAAAGGGATTTCATATCGATATCGAGGATGATCTCACCCAGTTCTATGACACCAACGTGCCTGCATAACCGCTCCGCTTCTTCCAGATAATGGGTTGTCAGAATTATGGTAATACCGTCCCGATTGATCTTCTCCATATAGTCCCACATAAGCAGTCTTGCTTCGAAATCGATTCCGGCGGTGGGTTCGTCAAGAATCAGCAATCGGGGTTCGTGCATCAGTGCTCGCGCAATCATCAGTCTGCGTTTCATGCCGCCTGACAACTTGCGTGACACGGTATGGCGATAGCTCCACAGTCCAAGAACGGAAAGATATTTCTCCGCCTGTTTTTCCGCAAGTGATCGCCTCACACCGTAATATCCCGCGTGGTTGATCACAATGTTCCATGGCGTTTCGAATTGACTGAAATTGATCTCTTGCGGCACCAGGCCAATGTTTGACTTGGCGCTTTGAAAGTCCTTGTCAATGTCGGTTCCGAAAATAAATACCTTGCCCGAAGACTTGTTGACGAGGGAGCAGGTGATTCCGATAGCAGTTGACTTCCCAGCTCCGTTACGACCGAGTAGTGCATAAAAGTCCCCTTCCTTTACGTTGAAGGAGATATTCTTCAGTGCTTCCCTACCGTTTTTATAAGTTTTGGAAAGATTCTGTACAGAAAGTGCGTGGTCTGAACCGACTGAGTGTTTCACGAGAGGGTCATGGGATCAGGTTGAAATGAAATCAGACTGGTGTTTCAACGCAAACCGAGTCGCGCTGAGATATTGCTCAGTCCGTTTCGTAAAACGTGCGGATATAGTATACAGACAGATTATGATATTTCGATAAATCATTGATATTATTATACTTGACAACCCTTTAGAATTGTTTCGATTGTATTTATGTGGCATCAATCTGTTTAAATTCAAGCATCATTGACGCGCCGAAAGGAAGTGGTATAAACCAATGCTGCCGACAGTACCAATATTCGCTAGGAAGTTGTCCTGGATCCTCCAGGCGCTATCCAGAATCATGCATTATCATCCAGGTTGTGACGTAGGTGCCGAGTGTAAACAAATGAATCGATGCTGGAACAGATCGCGACGCCAAAAACTATCGTTGACCGCAAACAGTTGTAGAACCGACCTGTCATGAATTCGGTGAATATTTAAATCGCGTCCTATAATGTCTGGTATACAGTTACTAAATAATCATTGTTTGAATTTTCATCAGAATCAGTGGAAATATGAATAGCACTTCAACTCTTGCCATTTCCGATAGCGCCGCCCGACGTGTTGGAACCCTGATGTCGGAATCCGACGTCGGACTACGGGTCTATGTCGAAGGTGGTGGCTGTTCAGGATTTCAATATGGGTTTCAACTGGAAACCGAGCAGCAGGACGATGATTTCGTCATTGAACAAAAAGGAATCACCATGCTGATTGATTCCCTCAGCATTCAATATCTGATGGGTGCCGAAGTCGATTATCTAGATGATTTGATGGGCGCCAGGTTTTTGATCAACAATCCCAATGCGACCACCACGTGCGGGTGCGGTTCGTCTTTCTCGATATAACGGTTAGCCAGCTCGATTGAGCCGGTTACTGCTGATTCCTGTCAAGGTATGTTTGAATCGACTGCTCTTTTGCTGGGCAGTACCGGAGTCTTCTGTTTTTTAGTCGGAATCCTGATCGGAATTTGCGGCGTTGGCGGAATTCTCATAATTCCATTTCTCGTCTACGTCGCAGGAATAGATATTCACACTGTTATTCCCGCCTGTATGGCTGGATTTGCTTTTGCTGCAATTTTCGCGGTTTATGCTTATGCCCGTCAGGATTCCATCCGATGGGACAAGGCAATTTTCCTGATTGCAGGTGCTGCACCAGGCGCATATCTAGGTTCCATCACATTACGGGTTCTATCCGCGTTTGTCCTCGAGTCCATTGTCGCGGCGCTGGTAATCATATCGGGTATCAGAGCGCTGAGCACAAAAGCTTCAAAATCATCCGGATCAGGAATCGACGGGACGTCTGGCAGTGTACTGGTCGTGGTGGGATTTCTTGTAGGATATGGTTCCTCAGTCAGTGGTACGGGTGGTCCTTTACTTCTCGTACCAACACTGCTTCTGCTTGATTTCCCAGTCTTGTCAGCCGTGGGTCTGAGCATGGCAATACAGATCCCAATCAGTCCGTTCGCAACCCTGGGTCATGTCATTCACGGTTCAGTGAATTGGCTGCTGGCAATTCCGATCGGCATTGGTGTGGCAGCCGGTGTTACCTTGGGTGCAATCATCGCCCACCGAATAACACCCTTGTCGATGCAGCGGACGGTTGCAGTAGTTTTGCTGATCAGCGGTGGGCTTATTGTGATTCGACTCCTGATATAGAAAAAGTAGATTTGACATTTATTGAACGCGAACGGATTTTCTTTTGGAAGCCGCAAGCGTCACAGAAATTTCCTGCCTGAAAGTTCCCGCTTCCCAAATTCTCAGTCGGTATTCACCTGGCGCTATATTGGTCCAGCGAATGGACTTGGGTTCACGGACAAGTTCATAGAACGGATTCGACGGTACGAACATCCAAGCGTGCATGAAAGGATGAATGTCACATCGTACAGTCAGCATGCCAGTGGATTTGATTATCTTTCGGACGGTGACGCTTTTTAGTGGCGTCGCGACATTGAAAACGGTATCGTCACCATCAATGACGTGAGTGTTGTGCAAAAAATCATCTCTGTTTTCAATTTCTATTGTGCTACCAGGTGAAATGATCTGAAAAGTTGGTATAAACTGATTGTCTTCAATAATGATCTGACTGATGTCGTCATTTTCCGGAACAGGCGTAAGAGGAGGGTACGATTGTTCAAGGTAGATGAGCACGGGTGCAACTTTGATCGAGTCAAGGCGAATTTCCATCTGCGCTCGGTTTGGGTCAGTTGTCGGAGTCGAGATTTCGAAGTGCGAGTGAAAGACAAGTACAAAGAATCCGAGCACTACAACGATCACCGTGGAAATTACCAATTTGCGTGAACGACGCGCTCGTACGGCAGGTTGTTTCTGTCTTGCTTGGCTCTGCCTGAGTGCGTGACGGCGTGCCCGAGCTTGTTTGGCACGCTGAACCATGAGTCGATACAGAAGCCGTAGCATAAATCCAGTTTTTGCAAGTCAAATTGACGAACTGACAATTTCAATCAAAGGAGTATACCAATGAAGCAATGTCGGAGAACACAAGACTTGGAGGTCTGCGATGAATGACTCCGTAATTCCATTCTATCTTGCTCAGGATAGCGAGATCGAGGTATTCAAGTCTGCTTACCGAAGACAGCTCGCAGTATTACTCAAAGGACCGACTGGATGTGGCAAGACGCGCTTCGTCAGATACATGGCGGGGACGCTCGGCAGGCCGTTGTATACGGTTGCATGTCACGACGAGCTTTCGGCAACCGACTTGCTCGGCCGATATCTAATCAAGAATGACGAAACAGTCTGGCACGACGGACCGTTGACCCGGGCGGTCCGAGAGGGCGGAATTTGCTATCTCGACGAAATTGTTGAAGCACGCAAGGACACGACTGTGATTCTTCATCCGTTGTGTGACGACAGGCGTACGATCTATCTCGACAAGACCGCCGAAGTAATCAAGGCTCCGCCGGAATTCATGCTGGTAGTCTCATTCAATCCGGGTTATCAGAATCTCTTTAAGAATCTTAAACAAAGCACGCGCCAACGGTTTGTATCGTTGACGTTTGATTTTCCACAAATGAAGCAGGAAATCGAAATTGTAGTCACCGAAACCGGAGTCAGCACAGATACAGCTGAAAAACTGGTGAAACTTGGTAGACGCTTGCGCGAGGTGGAGGGTCACGATATTGAGGAGACAGCCTCAACCCGTCTTTTGGTGCATGCTGCACACATGATTCAAGATGGTCTGGACCACCGAAATGCAAGCGAAGCGGCATTGGTCGATTCACTTACCGATGACCCTGTCATTCGAGATGGATTGATGGAGATTGTGCATGCCTACTTCTCTTAGGAGCGACTACTTTGCAGCTGGCATATCTGTTTTGTGGTATGGATTGCTGTTTGGATTGGCGGGGCGGCTTCGACATCCTCAGTACGCGGTGAGAGGCCAGGATCTGTGGCAAGGTTTGGATCTTTATTTTCACGCGATGGGTGGTGACCTCCAGCGCAAGGTGAGTTCGGGTGCCCAACTGAATGCTTCGGTTCGAATGACCGCGCACGGAGGAGTTGATCTGCAAGCATGGTCAGAGCCGGGTGTGCTGCATTTGCCGAGGCGAATAAACCGTTATCCTGACCGTGAACTGAATCGTGATCTTTACTATTGGCTGGCGGCTGTGCTGGCGTTTAATGAGTCTTGTCCCGGGACCGAAACACTACCGCCGGGTGTGCGCCATTTATTGCAGGGCGCTGCCACGACCAAGCGGTTGCTGACCGCCTTTCCAAGTCTGAAAAAAAGATATCGCAATCTTTGCGAGCAGGAACTCGAGCTACGAAGAGCAGCCTGCGCAGATCCATCAGAAAAAACGCGCAATCCTTCGCTGGTGCTTGAGGCTGCCATTCGACGCGAACTTGGCGCTGACATCGACCATGTGCATAGCTCACTGACTGCAATGATCGAGCAGGCCAAATCCAATCGCGTAGTCACTGCGGATTCGAATTGGTTGGGTAAAACCGTTCCATTTCTACCAGTACCGCTATGGAGTTATCGAACTGCTCATGTTGAAAGATTCAGGCTGCCATTTTTAAAAGGCGCGAAGAAACAACGCGATGACGCATCCGAACAAACGCCGAAAACGGCAATCTTTGATCTTGACGACATTCCAGAGCCAAGACAGGGCCTTGCCGCGATTCGTGATCATTTCACCTACCCCGAGTGGAACTGCCATTCCCATACGTATATGAGAGACTGGTGCAGGCTGATCGAGCAAAAACCGAAAGGGGGCTATCACGCTGAGTTGGATTCTCAATTCTCGGAACTCGTACACCGCGTGCGCAGACGATTTTCACTGTTGCGCCAGGAATCACAATGGAATCGTTTTCTTGAGGATGGAGAGGAACTTGATATCGATTCTTACGTGACGTGCGCGGCTGACAGATTCGGCTGTGGCATGCTTGAGTCGACCTACTACCGACAGAAAATCCAGCAGTATCGAGATATTTCTGTCATAGTCCTGATGGATGCTTCGCGCTCGACAGAAGCTTGGGTTGGCGGTTGCCGAGTGATTGATGTTGCCAAGCAATCGATGGCTGTACTCGCACAAGTACTGGATTCGGTTGCTGACGATTTCGCACTCTATGCATTTTCGAGTGACAGTCGACTGCGGGTTCGCTGTGATCGAATAAAGACTTTTGACGATACGTACGATGAGACGATCCGGCGTAATTTATTGGAAGTCAAACCACAGAACTATACCCGAATGGGTCCCGTGATCAGACATCTGGGTGCTAAGTTACATGCTCGAAAATCAAGACAAAAACTGTTGGTGGTTTTAAGTGATGGGAAACCACATGATCCGACCGATCAGTACGAGGGTCGGTACGCACTGGAAGATACGCGTAGAGCGTTGATGGAGCAAAGATCGAAAAGTGTGATGTGTTTCGGATTGACGATTGACCAATCAGGCCCGCGCTATTTGAGTCATCTGTTTGGTCCCGGACACTACGCGGTATATTCGCATTTACATTCGTTACCTGATGTACTACCTGGACTATATGCGAGGCTAACTGACTTGAATTTGCAGTAAATGCTTGGGTTGCACGTGCAGTTCAGGTTAAGTTTGGCTGCGCTATGATCGACTTATAATTCACTTGTCGCGGTAGTGATTCTTTTGATGGCATGTTTTATTGACGCATGCGAATATTGACCGGAAAATCAGAGACTGAATTGGTGAAAAATTTGAAACGAATAGTCTTTTATCTGACTGTTTTTGTGACACTGGTATTTGCGCCATTTCAGTTGTTGCGGGCAGAAGGAACCATAATGCTGGTTGGCGATGTATTGCCACTGAAGAATCAGGTAGTTTGGCGCAATCTTGTCAAGATAGCTGAAAGGAAACCCGGTGACAATTTGATAGTTGCTGCCGCACATGCCCGTTCAAAGCTTTATGGCGGGTTTGCGCAGCGCGCTTTTCAGCGCTACGGCACGTCAGCACAATTGCTACCCATAGCCGAAGTATTCCAGGAATTCTCGACGGATTATCAATTCGCGAGGGACGACCGGATGCTGACCGATCAGATTCGGGCCTCAAGTTCCGTATTTTTTGTCGGTGGTCTGCCTCAGCGGTTATCAAAGATAATGTTTGCCGGCGACGACGGCGTACCAAGTGATCTGGCTCTGGCGACGCAAGAGGCGCATGCATCCGGCAGTTTGATAATCGGTGGCATCCCTGGCGCGACCATTCTGTCAACCGAGGTTGATCCGATCGAGGCCCTAAGTCGTAGCCGAATTGACTCAGAATTTCTGCTCAAGGGCCTGAATCTGATTAACTCGAATTGGTTTGTGGATCAACATTATTTCGGTAATGGGAGATTTGCAACCGGACTTGTGGCTATGCATCAGCTTGATGTCAAATATGGCATAGGAGTTGGTTTGGATACTGCGGCGGTCGTTCACAGCAACATCATCGAGGTGATCGGAAATCGCGGCGTTGCAATTGTCGATATGTCAGATGCAGATTTCAGCAAATCGAAAAGTGGCGTAATCATTCAAGGTATTCGGCTCAGCTATCTTGAAAACGGCGATAGATTTGAAATGGAGAGCATGATCACAACCCCCTATCAGGAGAAACTGAACGGGTTCGAGCTTGTCCCGCATGTGATCGCCAGTGAGAATCCCGTAGTTGATCGTTTCGTCGCATCGCAGGAAGTCTTTGCACGTGGCGAGATCGTGCGGCTGATGATTGAGGCGCTTGAAGCAAAATCTGGACAGTCGCAGGGTTATGCTTTGCATCACGATAGTCGTGATGGATTTCATTTTCGATTTTATACCGGACCGGATAGCATGGGATGGTGGGCAACCGGTGATGATGGGGACCGTTACACGCTGGCAAATATCTATATGGATATTGAACCGCTGAACTAAAACTGAATTACTGGCTAGATGGGGAAACTGACATGAGTGAGCACCGGCACGCACATCCACCGAAGAAGGTGGAAATCAGGGTAAAAGCACTGGAGTCGCTTTTGGTTGAAAAAGGACTTGTTGACCCCTTGGCACTTGATGAGTTGGTTGATGTATACGAGCATCGGGTTGGACCTCAGAATGGGGCGAAAGTTGTTGCCAAGGCGTGGTGTGATCCTGCTTATCGGGATAGGTTGCTTGGAGATGCTACGGCGGCGATTGCAGAGTTTGGATTTAAGGGGCGCCAGGGCGAAGACATGGTGGCGTTGGAAAATACACCAACAGTTCACAACATGGTAGTGTGTACGCTTTGCTCGTGTTACCCATGGCCGGTACTTGGACTACCGCCCGTTTGGTATAAGTCGCCGCCCTATAGGGCGAGGGCGGTATCCGAACCGAGAAGCGTTCTTGAGGAATTCGGTGTCAGATTGGAAAGTCATGTCGAGGTTCGGGTGTGGGACAGTACAGCAGAAGTGCGCTATCTGGTGATCCCGATGAGACCGGAGGGGACCGAGCATTTCAACGAAATTCAGTTGGCCAGTCTTGTGACCCGGGACTCTATGATCGGCACAGGCATTATCAAGCCGCCGGAGTCAGTTCAGTGAAAGGTGCACACGATCTTGGCGGCAAAACGGGTTTTGGGCCCATCAATCCCGAGCAAGATGAACCTGTGTTTCATCACGATTGGGAGAAAAGAGCGTTTGCGCTGACGCTTGCTGCTGGATTCTTGGGGCAATGGAATCTCGACATGTCGCGCTATGCTCGGGAACGAATGGACCACGACAGTTATCTTGCTTCGAGTTACTATGAAAAGTGGATTCATGGTCTTCAAACATTGCTTGTGGCAAAGGGTATTCTGACCGAAGAAGAGATTGAGCAGCGTATGCGTCAGATTACCTCGGACGGAGAACTCGATTGAAAGCGTTGAAAGAAAAGGATGTTTGGGATGTACTTCATCGTGGCAGCAGCGCTCGAATGGCAACGCATTCCACTGCCAAGTTTGTACCAGGCAGCAGGGTGAGGGCTAAATCCATGAATCATTCAGGTCACATACGTCTACCGGAATTTGTGCAGGGACGTGAGGGCGTTGTCGCTTCTGATCAGGGAGCATTCATTTTTCCAGACGAACATGCAAGGGGCAGCAAGCGCTCAGAGCGGCTTTACAGCGTTCGTTTTGAAGGCGACGAGTTGTGGGGTAATGAGTCTTCACAGTCGCCGACCGCAGTTTTTGTGGATCTTTTTGAATCCTATCTGGAGACTGCATGAGTACTCAAACAGCAAGTTTGGAGCAGTTTTTTCGAGATGGAGAAGAACCGATATTCGAAGAGCCTTGGATGGCACGTGCATTTGCACTTACTGTAGAACTTCATCAGCAAGGTGTATTCACCTGGTCGCAATGGAGTGTGTATCTTGCTGATGCCATCAATTCGACGGCGGACGAAGATGGTGTCGGATACTACGAAAGTTGGTTGCAGGCGCTGGAAAATCTGCTACGCGATAATGACGTTGTGGATTTGGTGAATTACACGCAGGAAATTCGACGGATACAGGATGCCGTGGCTACCACCGATCATTGATTCGCCTTAATGATCTGAAATCAGGCATCAATTTGAGAATCATCTGTCTGTCAGCTGTAGACATTGGACAGAAGTTTCGAAGCGCACAATTGCAGCACTCCATCGCTCGAATTAACCCCTAAAAGATCCCATGCATTCTTTGCTCTCGTTACGAATTTTGCAGCTGTTTTGCCTGTTTTTCATAGCGGTTCTGTCTATTGTTCAAGTGGTAAGCGCTGACGGTGAGATTCCTCGTGTTCGTATACTTGATGAAAATCTAGAGATTCCTTCCAGATCTGAATCCGAAATCTTGGCGAGTCAGATGCTGATCAGGCAAGGGATTGACGGTTACAGTCATCCCGATCGATTGCAGCAACTCTCCACCGAAATCCAACACGTTCTGCAACTTGTGCGTAGGACCTACCCTTCCTTGACCGATGTTACTGTTGCTGAGGCCTATTCTCCGGGTGTTGTAATTGTTACACCGCAACCGGGTTTTCTAGACTACGTACTGTCGATGTTCGAAACCGGAGCTGAGTCGGTTACCTTTTCGACAGGCAATCAGAATTTTGATCAATTCAACACGAAATTTGGACTCTATGCCATCAAGGTATACTCAAGATTGGAAATGCTGCTGCTGTACTACGATCCGGCGGTCAATCCTCAACATGTCTCTGATCTACTTGCTATTCGCTTTAGCGAGCACGTCAAAACTGCTGAGCCCGAATTTTATCTGTCAGATAGATCAACAATCAAAGTCAGCAAATCCGGCGGATCTTGGCATATCTTGGTCAGACGGGCTTGGGGCGATTGTCTCGCCGGTTGTATACATCAAGAAATTTATTTATTTACGATTAAAGAAAACCGCGTCAAATCAATTCCATTTGACGAATTGCAGCTTATCGATGAATTTGTTATGCTGATGGATTCGCTTAGCCGCTAGAATCAACCAGAAAATCAACTACGCAATTCATTCCATTTGAGTCCAGTTCGGGATAGTTTGTATCCCGCCAACTGAAACTGCCCATAATTGTCTAATTCGGACGAGACGAAATTTTGAACGAATTCGGGAAGGAAAGCTCGCGCTTTATCTACTTCTGGAATCGGACAGATCGATTGTTTCAGCGATTGAGTATTGTCGGGCCAGCGCTCTTTGTGGTTTCCATCATTTCAATCGATTCTACCGAGTTCAAGACAAAAATCGCCACGATCGCAAATACCGCGAGCAGAATGATGGGAAGTATGATTCGAAGAAAAAAGCCCATTGTCAGTGCAGTTCAACTGCTGAATACCTGTTAGAGATCTTCTAGATTACCGTGTTTGTCGTGGCCTTCTCTTGTAGCGATGAAGTAGCGACGCCACGCTATTGCAATGAGCACGAGGAACGGAAGTAGAATACAAGCAAGAAATACAAAGTATAGAAACCATGGAACGCCCAGTGACATTTTCACATAGACGTAAGGGCTGATCTGGGCTACTGAAGATGGTGACACCACAAGCGCTCCCCAAAGAACCAGCGAGGTATAACCCGCTTTGCGAACCAGGTTCACTAACCTTCCTTCGCGTTCAGTATCTTGTCAATTTCCAGAGTCAATAGACCAAGTTCAGTCTGACCCGGGAATACTGAACGAACTGTTCCTCTACTATCTACCAGATAAGTCCAAGGTTCGCCCGTTACACCCCACTCAACCCAGACTGAAGTGTCCTTGTATCCGTCAACATGTACAAATGCGAAACGCTCACCATACTGTTCCGCCATAACTGCGACGCGAGTGATCTGATCAACACACATCGTACAGTGTTGAGGGGTACCAAAGACGACCAGGAACGGTTTGTGCTGATTGACCAGGTCTGCAATTTTCCACTCGTAAAGTGGCACCTTGGTATCCATGGAGGAAATTTCGTACCACTTGTCTGGATCAGACACCGTCAGATTGTTGCTCTTTGGAACTTGATCGCCGATGCTGAGTTTCGCTTGCACTCCTAATTTCTCACCGCAACCAACTGTCAGTGAGAGCAATAGCAAAATCGCAAAAACGGAAAAAATTTTGTGTATCTTCATCATCAACTTGACTATACTAGATATCCATACATATTTTGACTGTTTAGTGAAATTTATGCAAGAACTACCACTGCTGACAATTCTCGCTCTGACCATTTTCGGGCTGGGCGGAGCAATCGCTCTCGCAATCGTCCCTTGGGCATGCATTGGAACAGGATTGTACAATCAAAACAAAGAATACCAGTCTGGTCCATCCGATAACGAATCATAGTTGGTTCGTACTCCGCGCTCTTTACTTGGCGGTATTACTATTTACCTTAAGCGCAAGTAGATAGTCTACCAGATTATTCAGATCATCTTCAGGCAGATGGTTGTATGGTGGCATCTTCAATCGGTATGGCTTCTGACTGATACCTGGCCACGGTGATTTCAAATAACTGATCAACCACTTCCTATCTCTTTTGCTACCAATACCATCCAGACTCGGGCCGTACGACGCACCGTTGCCGAAAATTTCGTGACAGGCCAGACAACCTTCACGACGATAGATGCTTTCGCCTTTGAGCGAGCTCGCGGTCTCTTCATATATAAACTGAACCGGCGGTGGCTTGAGATAGATGATGCTCCCCACTATTACAGCGAATGCAAAAATCAAAACAGTCCCTGCAATGACAATCCATTCACCTGCCGTGAATTTCATCGCGATGTCCGAAGTAATCAGTTGTAACGGTCGTCGTCACCTTCCGTAAATATCTGGTCTTTAATATTTTCGTCAAACTGGTTGTTTTTATATGCCCAGTAAATGACGATGACAATAGCAACCAGCATGATCAGGCCAGTTGCCGCCCAGATAAACGGTATCAGTGTTTCAGGATTCAAAATAATTGCCTTTTTGTATGAGTACCGGCCTTAAGAATCAGACGATACGGGTTTGATCGGATAGTTGGGTGAGTTCGGATTAGCACGTAGTCCTGACAGAAATGCAGCCAGCTTTACTCGATCGGTCTCTTCAAGAAGCCTGAAATCTGGTCCGAGATTGCCATGGTGGGCAGTACCCGGCACGAGAGTTTCAGGATCTGTCAGATACTGATGAAGCCAGTCACGTGTTCTGCGCGTACCTACACCGTCTAACACTGGAGCGACTCCGACTTCTCCAGTCCCCATCGCTCTATGACAACTGTTGCACCCCATCTTTCGGTACACGAGATGTCCTTGTAGTCCGGTTTCGTCAAACTCATAGTAATTTTTTGGCGGGGGACGATCTTCTGCAGTGAACTGCCGGTATCCTTTTCCAACAGCGGCGATTACGACAATAACCGCAAATCCGAACATGATTTTTTCACCGAGTTTCACTGGACTCTCGTACGTCAATACCGATTGCTAAAACACGACATGAAACAGCAACTCGACAGCCGCGTACACCACGACGAGTATAATTCCAACGACACCCAGTGATAATACGATTTTTTCAACCCGTTTGAGTTGCGTCAGAGGTCCTAGCACGAAGCGTGACATGATGACATAAACGAACACGCCGATTACTATCAGCGCAAATATCAGAGCTGATATTTGATCTGTAAACCCCACTGATAGCAGGCTGGAAATTTATGACTGGTCGCCGTTCTTGTTATTCTTGCCTCGCTCTTTCCACATTTGAATGTTGATATACCAGATGATACCTGCGATGCATGTGAGAACCACGATGATCTGAAACAGCACCATATAGTAGCCCCAATCCCACCAGGGCTGCTTACCTGTAGCACTAACGAAAGTTGTTGTAACGGTATCGTAACGTTGCCCGAATCCTGGCCAAGGCATAGTCCAGAGGAAAGCCTGAAAGACAGTAACGCCGGCAATCAGAACGAGCCACCACGGGATCTTGCCGTTACCTTCTTTTATGCCGTCGTATTCTTCGTCGCCAAAGCGACCAAAAACTTCGCCTTTATCTTCTAGTTCGTTTTGATCTGCCATCTTCTGCAGTCTCCCATTCAACTTATTTCAATGTATCCAGATAAGCGATGATTGCATCCAGTTCGTGATCAGTCAGGTGCGTGAAAGCAGGCATGATCGATCCCGGAGTAACAGCTCTCGGGTCGCGGTGATGAACATAGTGCCAAGCCTTGACGCGATTTCGACTTGCAATATGAAGCAGGTCAGGCGCCTTTCGGTCAGATCCAAATAGACTGGGTGCCTCGCCCTGAACGTCGCCAGCGACAGGCGGTTCACCGAAATACGTCCAATCCTGTGTCTGTTCCGGCAACAAGGTGTGGCACCACCAGCAACCTTCCCGAATAAAAATCTTCTTGCCTTTTCCGGCTAAAGTCGGAGCATCGTCTCCCCTCATCCATGGGTCGTGAATCGTCCACGCACTATGTCCGAGCATTTTTTCCTTTTCAATGGCCAATTCCGTTTTAGGAATCTCGTTCATGTAGGTCGAACCACCGACAATCGTAATTGCCACAGACGAAAATATCACCAAGACAACTAAAACTGCACCAGCTACATATTTTGGCATGACTGAATTCCTCTAACGTCTGTGTTAACTGGTTGCCGGGGCAGGCATCGCCTGACCACCGCGCGATTCTGGAACAATTTTCTCACCATATTTTGCGGTCATCCACATATTGTATAGAAAGATTGGTTGAGCAAATATGATCAAGGCGCCGAACAACACTCGACCCACCATGTAGGGATGCGTGGCGATGACCGACTGGATGTAGGGAATTTCGTAAACCTTGGCTGCACCTTGCACCAGGCCTGCAGCAGTCAGCACAGACCAGAATCCAAGAAATCCGATCGCCATCATCCAGAAATGCAAGCGGGCGAGTTTTTCGCTGTAGAGTTTCCGTTTAAGCAATTTGGGCAGGCCATAGTAGATAGCGCCGATTTCAATAAAACTTGAAAATCCCAGTAGTGCGAGATGAGCATGGGCAACAATCCAGTGCGTTCCATGAATGTACCAGTTGAGCGACCGGGTCTGTTGAAATGCCCCCTGGATGTTCAGCGGAATTGCGAACAACACGCCCGTCAGCACCCATTGCAACGGAATGTTCTTGGTATACATCCACCACTTGTCCTTCATCGTCATCAGCATGTTTACCACAAAAGCCAGCGCTGGAATCATGATCAACACACCGGAAACTGAAGCAAACGACTTCAACCATTCCGGTATCGGCGCTCCCATCAGGTGATGCGCACCAGGGGTTGAGTAAAATGCTGCGATTGACCAGAAGTGCAGATGGCCGATCTTGTGGCTGTACAGCGTGTTACCCGAAATTTTCGGAATAATGTAGTAGGCGATTGCCGCCGATACCGGCGTAATCCATAATCCGAGAATGTTGTGAGCGTGCCACCAGGTCATGTAAGCTTCCGCTAGCCCTGTTACCGGGAATAGATCCGGAACAGCACCGATGAAGTAGCTAAGTATGATGAACAGCAGTGCGGCACCGAAAAACCACATCGTTACATAGAGTCCTTGGGCTTGTCGGTTCAGCATTGTGAGCCAGATATTCACTGCCAGCGGGATGAAGATAAACAAGAGCACGTAAACATCCAGCGGCCAGATCAGATCTTGATATTCGCGGCCGGAAGTCATGCCATTGATCAGGGTGAAAAACACAGCCACCATACCAATGTTCCAGGCCCAGCAATTCCAGGTTCCCAGTTTCTCGCTCCACAGCTTGGTCTTGCACAATGCAGGCGTCATGTAACACATTGCACCGGCGAAAGCCATCGATATCCATCCAAAGATCACAAAATGCACATGTACCGGTCTCACCCGACCGAAGTGCAACCAAGGGATGTCATTTGGAAAGACATCCGGCCACGCCAGTCTCATTGAGGTGATCAGGGCCAGAAATACTCCGATATTGAACATGACGATTGCTGAGAAAAAGAAATGCTTCGCGGCAGTTCCTTCAGCATAATCGTTTCGTGTGAGTACGTTAGTTGCCATTGTTTGTTTCTCCGAATTCAGTTTTGGTCGGCAGTTGGAATTACTTACCCTGTTTGATCATTAATCTGTTCATGTACCAGAACGATAATGCCGATATTACACCGGTTCCGATTGAGATTACGAATCCCCAGACCAGCAAACCAGTCCACTCCTCATGACTGCGCATTCCGATTAAAGGTAGGAAGGCCAATTGAAAAACAGTACCGAGCCCGACACCGACAATGAATCCGTTGTACAAGAAATTGAGTAACCGATGCATTAAGTACCTCCGTTACGCTTGAAAACTGTCAGAAATATGTTTGTGATGAAAAGCCAGTAGCCGAATCCCATCAGAATTGCGGTTGTGATAATCGCGATATGATGTATGGCACCGACTGCATCCAAAGCCTGCTGGTAGGTCATTCCGTCCAGCACCATATTGCCCTCAATGATGCCGAATAGCACCAGCGAGCTGAAAAAACCGAGTACTCCGATGACGGAAAACCAAAAAGACGTATTGGACAGCGTGCGGCTGTATATTGGTCTATGGATGATTTTTGGCAGAATGTAGTAAAAGATTCCCATGAGCGCCAAAGTGACGCCGCCGACGAGATTGATGTGCGCGTGCGCCAATGGGTCAATCATGTGACCGGCAGGACCAGTCGCACGAATCCAGAGCGCGAACTCGGGCAAAGTCTGCAGTACGCCCTGAATCGTACCAATCAGCAGGTTGACCACCGACATGACCATGAATTTCAGGATTAACAGCGAATCATTATCTCTCGCTGTTTCCCGAACGGGTGAATCAACCATGACTTCTGCTGCAATATTCATTGACTAACGATGTTTGTATTTTATTGCGAGATATTTAATGTACTTGATAATTTGACCGCGCTGGACTGTGCTTAGCTGGTCACTCCAGCCTTGCATGGCAGAGCCACGAATACCGTTTCGTATGGCTCCATCCAACTGTTCATCGGTTCTTTGTCCAATGACATCGACGACAAGATTGCTGGGTTTTGGCATCATGCGGTAACTGAACTCACCGTTGCCGCTGCCGTCCGACCCGTGACACAGCGCGCACAACTGTATGTAGTAACTGCGTCCACGCTCAAGTTCCGCAAGACTCGCACTTTTCGGTACCAGCTGATAGTTGATCGGTTCATGTATGGCAATTCCAATCTGTACCCGATCTTCCGGGAACAACACGACCGCGGTTAAAGCCAGACATACAGCAAGCACCAATCCTGTCGAAATCCAGATTGCAGATAGTGACACGTTCAATCATAGTCCTGTGCGTTATGATTTCCTATTGATTCTGTAACCGGGCGAGTTTGGTTTCCTGCATTGCCATCATCTCGTTACGTGCTGTTTCCAGATCGAATTCAGGACGCAATGAAATGACGTACCAAACCAATTGCCAACGCTGTTCCTCATCCAGAAAATCAGCGTATGAAGGCATCGGCGTGCCGTCCAGGCCTGTGGTAAATGTCTGGTAGACACCTTGTGGCTCATTTGAGCCGACAAACTGCGATGCGTCAGTGAAATCTCTTGGAACGATGGGCAGTCCCGCATCGTCCTCAAGTCCTGGGGCGGAAGGGCCGTCGCCCTTGCCACCGGGGCCGTGGCACTGTTCACACTGCATTAATTCGTAAACTTTTTCGCCGGCATCGACCATGGCGACATCCGGCATCGGTGGTTCACCGATTTCTATGGGGTCTTCCTGCCACTCGGCTTCTTCTTCCCAGCGGTCAGAAAAACTCTTGATATAGGCGATGACTGCCCAACGGTCACGTTCCGGAAGGAACTTGAATGCGGGCATGTCCTGCTCCAACACCAGTCCGCGTGAAATAGACCGGAACAAGTCGGCATCGGTGGGCAATGAACCGCTTGGTGTTGATCTGAGCTTGTAGACTGCTTCGGTGAAATCGCGTGGTTTGCGTGGTAGCTGATGTTCTCCGGCATATTGCTCGCCGAGTTCCCAAACAGCGCCATTACCGTCACCTTCGACTCCATGACATCCAATGCACAAGCCTCGGAACACCCACTCACCATGTTCAAGCAATCGAGCGGTGACCGGGATACCGTCGCTTGCGGGTTCAATATTTCCGGTTGCGGCCGAATAATCAAATAAGGATCGTCCGGTTGTTACCTCACCGGCTTTTCCGCCCGCTGGCTGCAGTGAAAGAGCGATCAGAGAGACAGCTCCGACGGCTACGACAAGTGAGGCTGTTGCGAGTAGTTTTTTCACGGGAAAGACAACTCCTTTATGAACGTAAGTTGACAACTACCTGTTGCAAAGATGCCAACTGAAAAAACAACGGGGCAGGTGACAATTCAATGAATCAAATTGCCGCCACACCCCGATTTTTTTACTTCATCCTCCCAAGGATTGGTATTCCTTCAGGAGTGCAAGCATTACAGTCTAGTGGCGTCCCGGATCCAGAACGGAACCGCGATTTGACCAATACATGTAAGCTTCCAAAGCTTTCATCTGCTCACCATCCGGATCAATTATCTCACCCTCGTTGGGTTTTTCGATGCACCAGTTGATCATGTCACGCAAAGTTGCGAATTCGCTCATTTGCTCCTGGAACTTCGGAAACTCGTGAGGATGTATGTCCGATGAGAACGGATGACACATCGCGCAAGCCATACCCGTATTCGAAAGATTGATTCCGGGTTCGGTTCCGCCATGAAATAAATTGTCACCTCGAATGACTTGCTCCATGAAAGCATCCGTGAATGCCTGCAGTGTTTCTGAATCATGTGCGACTTTGTGCGCCGAAGCGCGATTCACCATAAAGGCAAAAGCCAGTGACACACATACAACCACAGTTACCAGGGCCAGCAGCCCCTTGGTCTTAGTGTTTAGCATGAAATTTCCCTCCATGTTGAATTAATCGCCAGTCCAGCCGCGATCCGCGATTCTGGGTGACAACACTTGATTTTGGTTGTCGCCAGTACCGGAGTCTGCGCGAGTGGTACCGAACACTTGTTCACGCCACATCATGTACTCATTGTCCATGTAGCCGTCCGCCATGCTCAGCTTACCCCAGCCGACACCATCGAAATGGTCGCCAGGATCAACTCGCAACATGGGTTTCGTGATTTCCGGAACACCTTGCGGTGCATACGGCCATGGCCAGGAAGTGGCCAACATGCCAATGCTGCGCATGCCACCGATCTCATTGTAAAGTGGCTGATGAACATGACCGTGTACATTGGTTATGTTCTGCCAAGGTGCAATGATTTCGTGAACTTGACGCCAATCCCGAATCCAGAAATTCCATGGTGCATAGCATTCCCAAAGCGGTGTATGCGAGAAGATGATCACCGGCGCATCTTTCGGCCAGTCGGACAATGCACTGGAGAGCCATTGACGGTTTTTGCTACCCAGGCCGGACCAAGGTCCAGCTTGTGATCCGTCGAGTGCTTCCATGTGTCCCATTCGCTCCTTGGGGGTCATGCCTCTGGCTGACCAGTAATCAGGTGCGCTACCGACCGTATCAAGTCCGATAATCAGAACTCCCTTATGCTCGAATGACCAGGGTGACTCGCCGAAATGTTGATTCCAGGCTTCACCCAAGTCCAGATACCAGTCATGCTCACCCGGTATGAAATGTTTCTGGATAGTTACTTCCTTCAACAACTCAGCACCGAGTTCAAGTTCAACTGGATCACCGCGTTGGGCAAGGTCTCCTCCAAAAATCATGAAGTCGAACTCACTACCCATTGCCTGTACTTCGCCGAATGCGCGAGTCGCCTTGTCGATGAATCGTTGATTCAGTGTTTGTGGATAAAGATGTGTATCTGACACCCACGCGAAACTGAACGATTCACCAGCGGCATTGGCGACCTCCATGGAGGACAGGGTTTGAAAAAACCCTACCGCACTACCTGTGGCTATCGCACCTCCGGTTAACAGCGACTTGTGCAGGAAAGTTCGTCGAGTGATGTCGACGTTTCCCCCTACAACTTTATCGCTACTACCTTGCTTTTTCTCTGGCATAAACTCCTCCTGCTAAAAAGCATCGCTACAAAAAAATTAATTTTTTATTGTTGTTGTATTCTGGTTATTAACGAACAAACTGAAACAAAGATTCAACTGAAAGCGAATATCTGTTTTTGAAGTTAACCTCCAAGCTCGATCGATATTTCAGTTGTTGCACCGGCTTTGATCGTGACTGGTGTTTCGGTTTCTCCGATCTGCTCCTGCCATACAACGAGTGTGTAGTCGCCAGGCGGGACATCGGTTATTGAATAATTACCATCACTGCCAGTCTGCATAAAGTACGGGTTGGGTACGACGACGACCCAGCCGAGCATCCAGCCATGTGCATCACAATCGGTTCGCACTGGCCCGAAACGTTTAAGGATTTTAGTTACCTTGGCGTCTTTGAACGGCAACGCAACGTTGAAGGCAGTGGCTTTACCATAGTAGCCGTGAGTATTGTGCAATACCGGGTCGGAATTCAGGATATCAACCTTGCCGCGACGAGCGACCTGCACATGGGGTTCGAATATGCACGCGATATTGTTGATTACCGGTCGTTGCATGTCGGGCCAGGCTTTGCCTGATTCAACATCTTTCAGATAGACGACGGCATCTTGGACAGCGCCACCGTCACCAAGCATCACCAGAGGTATCTTGCGCGGTTTACCGCAGACTTCTTTATCTTTGGTGGGAAGAGCAGTTCGAGTTTTAATCACACCGTTATATGTGATTGTACCTTTGAGATCTCCCCCATTCGAGACAGCTTCTTCCTTATACTTTGCTGCGTTCGCTGTGGCTGCGAATACAAGCGCTAGGGTGAAGGTGAGTACTACATTCAAACTGCGGCGCATTCTTAATCTCCTCCATAGTTTCATAGTTGGCTTTTCATATTTTCAGTTATTTTTATTCTACAACAATTTTTTCATTTATTCTTCGCCAGATATTTATATACAAAACCGAAATACAAAACCGAACTATTGTTGTCAAAAATATTTCGTGCTTTTAATATAGCAATTGAGTCACTACAATCAACAAAATATATTTTAAATATTTATATCGTATATTTTCAAATTCAAATCGCGGGAGTTGGTAAGTTCCAAGAATCTCGGGTCGGAGCGGTTCTGCCAGATTCGACGTTGAGCTGGAGAGGTTGAACGGCAGATATTCGGACGTTGTTTAAATTTGTGGGGATTTTCCTGGTGGACGAAGCCATGGTTGCTGCTGGACTCGGGATACTGTAGGTCCGCCATCTGAGAAAGTCTGATGCAATGCGTGACAAATTTTTCGGGATGTTCTGACGTCTGAGCTGAATGTTGTTCGATTCAGCGACGCGGCTGTTTCAGGGACAATTGATTCGGTGCCAATAGTGATTGTCCATGTAGAATTCGAATAGGATTGTCACTCTTGCATCGTCAGATCGCGCTCAGCAAGCTTGCGTTGCTCGATTGCTGTTCGGTGTTTGGCTATTGGTCGTGCGATTCGACCTCATCATCATCCATCAGGACGCGATGAGCCTCGCCATCGAGGTCATCATACTGACCACTTCTGACGGACCAGAGAAAAAAAGCCGCGATAACGGCCGCGATGACCAGCGTCATTGGCACGAGCAGGTACAGTATTTCCATGAACGGGCTTATTCGAGTTTCGGTTTATAGGACATGATTCTAAGTGAATTTCCGACAACCAGCAACGAACTGGCCGACATTCCGACCGCCGCCGCCAGCGGCGGAACAAACCCGGCTGCTGCCAGCGAAACTCCCACCAGATTGTAGGCGATCGCCCAGACGGTATTGCTACGCATAATCTTTGCGCTGAACTGGGCAATGTCACGCGCCACAGCGACAAGATTCAGCTGGTCTTCGAGAATTATCACGTCAGCATTCACTTTGGCGATGTGCTGGGCGCTGGCAGGCGCAATGGACACATCTGCAGTCGCCAACGTCGGCGCGTCATTCACACCGTCGCCAACCATCGCCACGCATCGACCGGATTTTTGACGCTCGCTGATGATATCCAGTTTGTTGACAGGCGAACATTGCCAGTGTACTTCAGATATACCCAATTCCGCACCGACGCGATCAGCTTCCGACTTCCTGTCTCCTGTTACCAAAGCCAGGTGAATACGCGAACGGTCCAGCCATGCGATCAGCTCTTTCGCGTCGGCTCGAAGCAGATTGTCGAAGTGAAATCTTGCTATCGTATGCTCGCCGCGATTCAGGTATGTCACAAGTCCGGTATGGACGGAAGTCAGCCGTGGACTTGGTCCTGAAATCTTCGATTCGATGAAATCACTTGATCCAAGACGATAGGTGCTACCATCGACGTCGCCGATGATTCCGCCGCCATGTATATTGCGCACCTCCTGCGCCATCGCAATCGACTCGGCTTGCGCGCTTGTCAGCGCCTTTGCGATCGGATGATCTGAGTGCTGAGCGAGCGCTGCGGCAATCCGCAACGCATCGTCCTCGCTGCATGCACCAAACAATTCGATAGACGCAAGGCGTGCCCGATTTTCGGTCAGTGTTCCGGTCTTATCAAAGAGGAAAGTGTCCGCATTGGCAAGTGCGATGACGGCATTTGCTCGCGCCAGCAGGATTCCATGCTTCGCGGCCGAGTTGATCGTTGCGGTCAATGCTGTCGGAACTGCAAGCGAAAGCGCGCAGGGACAGGCAACCACCAATATTGCGATCGTGTGCGCCAGCCACGCCGGGCTGCCGAACCAGAACCAGAATCCGCCAACTACTGTTGCGATCAGCACGACCGCAACTGCGAATTTACTGGCGATCATGTCCGTCAGCCTCCTGCCGCGTGGCTTGTTCGCATTGGATCGCTCCAGCAGGCGAACGATTGCTGCCAGGGCTGATTCGTCACTTCGGTTCGTCACTTCAATCACGACCGCGTCGGTGACGTTGACCGAGCCACCGAAAACGGCATCACCGACATCTCGCTTGATGACGTCAGACTCGCCGGTAAGAATGGATTCGTCCACGTCTGTTCTGCCTGTTATGATTGTTCCGTCGGCGGGAAACGCCTCGCCAGGCTTTGTCAGGACGAAATCGCCGACTTGCAGCCGAAGTGCCGGCACCACTTCAACAGAATCAATTGACTCCGAATCGCTCATGCGATTCGCATAACTCGGAGTTGCGGCGGTCAGTGCGGAAATCCGATCCGTCATACGCCGGTAGGCGCCATGTTCGAGATAACGAGCTGAAAGCTGCAGAAAGACAAACATCGCGATGCTGTCGAAGTAAATTTCTCCGGCACTTTGGACTGTGGCCGACAGGCTCGCTACAAAAGCGACCAGAAGCCCCAGGGCGATCGGGACGTCCATGGTCGCCGATTTTTGCTTCAGATCCCTGACTGCGCCTGCAAAAATCGGGGCAGCCGAGTACAGGATTATTGGCAGCGCAAGCAGCAGGCTGAGCCGCCGGAACAGCTCTTCGTAAGCGATTTCGATCGAGCTCCATGCGCTTGCATACAGCGCCACCGCGATCACCATGACCTGCATTCCGAATACACCCGCGACACCGAGCCTTTTCAGCAGATCCTGATTTTGCGCCCGAATCGTTTCCAAATAGGCGTTGCGCCCGAATGGCACGACCGAGTAACCGAGTCCTTGGACGCAGTCGACGATCTCGGAAAGTCGCAACTGTTCCTGCTTCCATCTCAGTGAAAGTTTCTGCGTCCGGAAGTTGACGTTGACTTCCTGAATGCCCGGCAACGCGCCCAGGCGTCTTTCAATCAGCCAGGCACAGGTCGGGCAGTGCATATTCTGGACAATAAAATGTGCGACGCTCATTTCGCCGTCGCTTTCGACTAGCTGAGCGCAAAGGCTATCGTCGTCGAAGATTTCGGAGAACGCTTGTGGCAAATAGTTTGTTGACTCATCAACCGGGCGGGGACGCGCCGTGCGTTTTTTGTAATACGCCTGCAATCCGCTTTCGTGAATGACCGCGGCGACCGCAGCGCAACCTTCGCAGCACAGGGACATTTTTTTACCATCAATGTGCCGGGTTACCTCGCGGCGCGCAGGAATCACCTCGCCGCAGTGATAACAGTCTTTCTGGTTCGCAGTCATGATTGCGCTATGGCGCTGGCGTGGTCGATATCAACGCAGCGAAATTTGGACTGGTACGTGGAACGCACCAGCGCCACCAATCGCCATGAATTCTAACCATTTTACCGCGGTTGGCTCAAGTCGCCCCGGTCAATC
This sequence comes from Arenicellales bacterium, assembly GCA_951813075.1. Lineage (GTDB taxonomy): Bacteria > Pseudomonadota > Gammaproteobacteria > Arenicellales > JAJDZL01 > JAJDZL01. The sequence goes on from OX638343.1 coordinate 2,425,228, forward strand.
GGCGACTTGAGATTTACCAGCGCCGATATAGCCGTCACCGGCCGTAGAAGTCACTTGATCAAACGATCACGAAGGAACACTCAAATCAACATCTCAACCAAACCGCAATGGCCGCCTGATTGTCTCATTCATATAGGATCAATACAATTTGCGTATGACCGGTTCGACCTGTTATCATTCATCTCAGGCGATAAGACATGGAATTCTTCAATGCCGATCACTATCAGTCTAGAACTCCTTTTTAACCCACTTAAGACCTGGGTAAAAATAAAGAACCGAGATGATGGACCTCTCGGTGTCGTCTTGGGACATACTGCAATTCTGGGCCTGATACCTCCGATTTGCGCCTTCGTCGGAACGACGCAGGTTGGCTGGACGGTTGGAATTTCCGACCCCGTTCGACTGACCATAAGCAGTGCGCTTCCGATCTCGGTGATCTATTACGTCGTCATCATCGCGAGCATTCTTACGCTGGGCAAACTCATTCACTGGATGAGTGCGACATATTGCGATCATCGTTCGCTGGGACAGTGCGTGAGTCTGGCAGCATATCCTGCGACGCCGCTGCTGCTGGTCGGCGCAGTACAGATTTTTCCAGTACTGTGGCTAAACTACTTGATCGGATTGCCAGCGCTGGCGTATTCCATCTATCTGCTGTACTATGGCACTGAAATCATGATGGATCTGCCGCGCGAGCGCGCATTCCTCATGGCAAGCGCGATCCTCGCCGTGTGCTTGATCGCTCTGGTGGGCGTACTCGCCGCGACCGTCGCGCTCTGGGGCTTTGGAGTGGCACCGAGATTCACCATATGAGCTTGTCTGAAAAGGATTCATGAACACCGAGAAGTCGACATACAACTACAGAATTGTCCGGCAGTTCGCAATCATGACCGTGGTATGGGGTATCGTCGGCATGCTGGTCGGTGTCTTCATCGCCGCGCAGTTGGTCTGGCCGGCGCTCAATTTCGATGTTCCCTGGCTCACCTATGGGCGGCTGCGTCCGCTGCATACAAACGCGGTGATATTCGCATTTGGTGGCTGTGCGCTGTTCGCGACCTCATATTACGTCGTGCAAAGAACATGTCACGTACGGCTGATCAGCGATGGACTGGCGGCGTTCACGTTCTGGGGCTGGCAGGCGGTGATCGTACTCGCTGCGGTAACCTTGCCGCTCGGCATTACAACGACAAAGGAATACGCTGAACTCGAGTGGCCGATCGACATATTGATTACGGTTGTCTGGGTTGCTTATGCGGTCGTATTCTTCGGTACCATCATGCGGCGCAAGATTCGCCACATCTACGTCGCTAACTGGTTTTTCGCCGCATTCATTCTGGCGGTGGCTCTACTTCATGTTGTCAACAGCGCGGCTTTGCCGGCCTCACTGTTCAAGTCTTACTCGGCGTATGCAGGCGTTCAGGACGCCATGGTGCAGTGGTGGTATGGCCATAACGCCGTGGGCTTTTTCCTGACCTCGGGCTTTCTCGGGATTATGTACTATTTCGTTCCGAAACAAGCTGAACGTCCCGTATACTCCTATCGCCTGTCAGTCGTCCACTTCTGGGCGCTGACGTTCACCTACATCTGGGCAGGCCCTCATCATCTGCACTATACGGCACTACCGGACTGGGCACAGTCGCTTGGCATGGTATTTTCGCTGATCCTGCTCGCTCCATCCTGGGGCGGCATGATCAACGGCATCATGACGCTGTCCGGGGCTTGGGAAAAACTCAGGACGGATCCAATACTGAAGTTTCTGATCGTGTCCATCTCGTTTTACGGAATGGCGACATTTGAAGGCCCGATGATGTCGATCAAGACGGTCAATTCGCTGTCGCACTACACGGACTGGACCATCGGACACGTACATGCCGGTGCATTGGGATGGGTCGCGTTGATCTCCATCGGCGCGATGTATTACCTGATCCCGCGGCTTTACGGACAGACGCTTCACAGCGTAAAGATGGCAGAAGCGCATTTCTGGATCGCGTGTCTCGGAATCCTGCTGTATGCCACTTCGATGTGGGTGTCCGGAATTACGCAGGGTCTGATGTGGCGGGCGGTGAACCAGGACGGCACGCTGACTTACAGTTTCCTCGAGAGCGTGCAGGCAATGGCGCCATTTTATGTAATCCGGTTCATCGGCGGTGCACTGTTTCTTGCCGGAATGTTCCTGATGGCGTTCAATCTGTGGAAGACAATCGCGGCCGGTAGCGCAGCCGAGTCGACGATTCCGGATCCGGCCTGAAGGAGCCAGAGCATTCATGCTATCGATAGGCGAAAGAAATGTTGGTTGGCTGATCGCGTTCGTCCTTGTTTTGGCGAGCATCGGCGGAATCGTTCAGATCGTCCCGCTGTTCTTTCAGGTTTCCATGACCCAGCCGATCGACGGGCTGAAGCCGCATTCGCCTTTAGTGCTCGCGGGACGCGACATTTACCTTCGAGAACAGTGCGTGTCCTGTCATTCCCAGATGATACGACCGCTGAGGGCGGAGACAGAGCGCTATGGACATTATTCGGTGGCGGGCGAGTCGGTCTATGAGCGACCGTTCCAGTGGGGTTCAAAACGCACCGGACCGGATCTGGCACGAGTCGGCGGACGCTACAGCGATGAATGGCATCGCCTGCACTTGATCAACCCGCGCACGGTCGTACCGGAATCGATCATGCCCGGCTATCCTTGGCTCGAGAAGAATATGGTCGATGCCGAGGTAATAATGAGGAATATGAAAACACTCAGGAAGTTGGGACATCCATACCGCGACGAAGACATCAAAGGTGCGTCGTCGATTCTTGCAAACAAGACTGAGATGGATGCGATGATCGCGTATCTGCAAAGTCTCGGAACACTACTATAAGATTATGATCTGGATACACATCGCATGGACGACGGTACTGCTTGCGACATTTATCGCAATCGTGCTGTGGGCGTGGAGCGGAAAGCAGAAAGGTCGGTTTCGGGAAGCTGAGCGGATTCCGCTTGAGGATGACGAGACTGCGTCCGGGAGCGTCGGCGACCGATGATGGATTTCACCAGCCAGTTCTGGAGCTACTTCATCCTGGTCGTTACGGTGCTCAGCCTGATATTCGTTATCGTACTGGCGTTCGTCAATCGGCACAGGGTATCCGGAGCGACGGAAACCACCGGACACATCTGGGACGAGGACCTGACGGAATACGATAATCCGCTTCCCGGATGGTGGCTTTATCTGCTCTATCTGACCGTAATCTTCAGTATCGTTTACCTGATCCTTTACCCCGGTATGCTTCCGAATGGCGGGATACTGAACTGGTCGCAGATCGAGCGCTACGAAAAAGAAATTGCCTCGGCGAACGAATCGTATGCCGCTGTGATGGGTCGTTACGCACAGTCGTCGCCGTCGGAACTGGCGACAGACGCCCAGGCCATGAAAACCGCAGCGCGGCTGTTTTCACAGAACTGTGCGCTATGTCACGGTAGCGATGCGCGCGGCGCGCCCGGCATTCCGAATCTGCGAGACGATGACTGGATTTATGGCGACAGCCCGGAAGTCATCCTCGCGACGATTCTTGATGGACGAAACGGCATCATGCCTGGATGGGAAGCCGTTCTTGGCGGACCCGAAGCGGTCGAGGACGTCACCAACTATGTTCTTCAACTCAGCGGCGATGTTGTGTTTGTCGAGAGCGCGAAACGCGGCGAAGAGAAATACAAGACGGTCTGCATCGCATGCCATGGCCCGAATGGAGAAGGCGTTCCGCAACTTGGAGGAGTGAACCTCACGGATCGTATCTGGCTGCATGGCGACTCATTCGAAGAAATTGCAGACGTTATTGCAAACGGTGTCCTCAATCAGATGCCTGCTCACAGGGATATTCTCGGCGACGCCAAGTCCAGGTTGCTCGCTGGCTACGTGATTAGCCTGTCGAACTAATCTGTTTTTCGCGCCGTGACCGCCTCACGTGACACAAGCGCGAACGGTTCGATCCACCCAAGTACACTATCGCTAATGGTTGTTCACGGTGGCTGACGCAGAGCAACAGCTTTATATTCATCACGAGAAGATTTATCCGCGAGAAGTTCACGGAAAGTATGCCTTGTTCCGCTTGTCGGGCGTGATCGGTCTTCTCGGAATCTACTTCGTCATTCCTTGGCTGCAGATTGACGGCAGGCAGGCAGTCCTGTTCGATCTTCCTGAACGGAAATTTTTCGTCTTCAATCTGGTCATCTGGCCGCAGGAGCTTTATTTTCTCGCTACGTTGCTGATAATTCTGGGCGTCGCCCTGTTTTTGTTTACCGCGCTGGCGGGAAGGCTGTGGTGCGGATATTCCTGCCCGCAAACCGTATGGACCGAGGTTTTTCTTTGGATCGAACGCAAGATAGAAGGAGATCGCCTGCGACAGATGAAACTTGACCGCGCCGAGATTTCCGTCGACAAGGTCCTGAGAAAATCGGTCAAACATACCGCATGGTTGTTGGTGTCGGTTGCCACAGCTGTTACGTTTGTGGGCTATTTCAAGCCGATTGGCGATCTCGTCCGGGAACTGGCTGGTTTTGCGTTGCATCCATGGCCGCTGTTCTGGGTCGCGTTTTTTACGGTGGCCACCTACATGAATGCCGGCTGGATGCGCGAGCAGATTTGCCTCTACATGTGCCCGTATGCGCGATTCCAAAGCGCCATGTTCGATCCGGACACGCTGATCATTTCCTACGATCCGGCGCGCGGCGAGCCGCGCGGAAGGAGAAAACGAGGAATCGATCACAAAGCCAAAGGATTGGGTGACTGCATCAACTGTCAGATGTGCGTTCAGGTGTGTCCGACCGGAATCGACATTCGAGACGGGTTGCAGATAGAGTGCATCGGATGCGCGGCGTGCATCGACGCGTGCGATGGGGTTATGGAAAAAATGAACTATCCGAAAGGATTGATACGCTACACGACGGCGAAACTGCTGAACGGCGAGCCTTTAAAAATTGTTCGCCCGCGCAGCATCATTTATGCCACGTTACTACTGAGTCTGGTGTGTGGTATGGGCTTCGCCGTGGCAAATCGGGATATGGTGGTTGTGGACGTTTCAAGGGACCGCAACGTGCTATACCGGGAAAGTGACGGCGGTCTGATCGAAAACATCTATACGTTGCGCGTGCTGAACAAGGACCAGACGGAACACCGGTATCGAATCGAAGTGGATGGCCTTGAAACGCCGGAACTGCTGGTTGACGGGCAGCGAATGGTGCCTTCTGGGGCAATTGCGGATTTGAACCTGATGGTGCGTGCGAACGTAAGTTTTCGCGGCAGCCATGAAATTGCAATCCGAATCGTAGCGGAAGATGACCCTGATGTCCATTCTCAGGCAGTCGCCACATTCATTGCGCCGTGAACGCCTTACCTCATTCCCCAGTACTCGGTTAAACTTCGCTTGGCTGGCATGTCCGATTCTGACGCTCCAATGCCCTGGTACCGGATTCCGATCGTTTGGATTGTTTTCGGAATTCCAGCTTTTTCGATTGTATTTACACTGTGCATCGTGTGGATATCAGTGAAGACTTTCGACGGAGTGGTGGTCGACGACTATTACCGAAAAGGGCTTGAGATCAACCGGGAACTAGCCAGGGACCGGCATGCAGTCGGCATCGGGCTTCAGGGACACGCAAGAATCGAGGATAGTCGCTTGAGCGTTCAGCTGGAAAGCGATGTTGGAACGCCTTGGCCGGAGCAACTGGTGCTGGGATTCTATCACCCCGGCATATCGAATCGCGACGTCATCGTGAATTTGCAGCACGTTGGGTTTGGCAGCTATGAGGCGGCCAGGGTTGAAATTGGTAATGGCAAATGGAACGTGAGTACGGGGACTGACGCCTGGCGACTTGAAGGGAAACTGTTTCATCCGAACGAGGCGGGATTTCGGCTCAGGCCATTCGATACAGGCGTTGCCGGTGAATGAATGGTCAATCGTCGCGGGATTTGTCGCGGGGCTTGCGGGGTCGGTTCACTGCGTTGCGATGTGCGGAGGGCTGGTCGGCGTCATTGCGTCTTCGATGAAGACGGCTTTCGGACGCGCTGCCGTTTACTGGAGCGGGTATCACTCAGGCAGGATTGTCAGCTATTCGGTCGCAGGACTCGTGGCGGGTGGACTCGCTTCTCAGGTCACCGATCTTTTCCCGATGCTTCGCGCCCATTCCATTGCGCCAATGATCGCCGGGACTTTCATGGTGATACTTGGCGGGCACATCGCGCAGTGGTGGAACCTGCTGAGCGTTATCGAGAAAGCGGGCGGGCGGCTGTGGAACAGAATCGTTCCAGAGTTTTCGAAAATACTGCCTCCGCGGCTTTTACGGCATGCGTTTGTCGGAGGACTGCTATGGGGTTGGATTCCGTGTGGACTGGTTTACTCGACGCTTGTGCTGGCAGGTTCGACGGCTGATCCGATCCAGGGCAGTCTGACGATGCTCGCTTTCGGTATCGGAACGCTTCCGATGCTGTTTTTAATGGGCGTGGTGGCAGATCGGATTACCAAGCTCAAAAGTATGCGCTGGCCGCGTACGGTCGTTGGCGCTGGTATATGCGTTCTCGGCAGCTTGATCATTGTCGGGATGTTGCCTATTCATGTTGGCTAGATCCACATTCAATGACCACACGTCGATAGTTCGCGGGATTGAATCCTGCACGATGTCTCATCAGATAACGGTGCATGATAGACGTTGCAACCTTTGACATTGAAGCAGTCTGCCGAAAATTCCAAAAAGACTGTTTGTCAGCCAAATCAACGAGTTCGATCAGGTGGTAGTGTTTCGGCGCGGCGATGAACCGCCGAGTTGGAACAGACTGGATTTCATCCGCGACTGCCAGTCGGTACTACCGGAAAAGGTGTCGATCAGGCCACTGCGTGGCGACGCGACTTTCTACCAAGCCGAGCGCTTGACACCAGTATCGATTTCTTCATCCGTGTCACGAGCAGTTGGGACATGAATCTTTCAGGTCTCAATGCAGGCCAACGAATGCAGTTTGCCTAATTGGCGGATGATTCAGAAGCTCATCTTTGTTCAATCTTCAGATTTCGTCCGTCTGCCAGACGAACGGAGCTCGTCGATATCTTTTTCTGACGTTCGCAATCGTCGCAGCGCGAACACGAGATTAATCGCAAGGACTGCGAATGTGATACCGTACGCGCCCCACACGAATTTACCGTGTCCACCCATGGCGATGAATTCTGCGAAACTCATTTGACCGCGCCTGCTTCCTGTACCCAGCGACTTGAGCGTTCATATTCCAGTATCAGCGCGCGTGAGCGAAGCATTAGCAAGTAGAAAAAGAAAAACATAAAACCGACCCACATGAACAAAAGTGGTGCAAGCATACTCGAGTGAATTGATGGCATACCGAACTTGGTTATCGATGCGGTCTGATGCAATGTATGCCACCACAGTACCGAATAGTGGATGATCGGAATGTTAACTACACCGGCCAGCAATAGAATCGCCCCTGCCTGCTGCGCCTTGCTCCGGTCCTGAATCGCTGACTGCAGTGCAATGAATCCAAGATATAGGAAAAGCAGGATGAGTTCAGATGTGAGACGCGCGTCCCATGCCCACCATGCGCCCCACATCGGTTTGCCCCAGATTGATCCGGTAGCCAGTGTGATGAATGTAAAAGAGGCACCGACGATAGCGGCGGCGGTGCTCAGAAGATGGGCGATTTTTATACGCCAAATCAATCCAACCGCGGCGTTGACGGCCATGAATACGTATATGAACATGGACATCCAGGCAGATGGTACGTGTACAAACATGATGCGATAGCCGTCGCCTTGCTGATAGTCCGGCGGTGCCACAAAAAGTCCCAGGTACAGTCCGGTGATAACGGTGACCGCTGCCAAACTGCCCAGCCATGGCGTCAACCGACGGGCAAAATCAAAAAAATACCTCGCCGAACCGAGGCGATGAAACCACAGGAACACGATCAGTCGCCTGCCATCAGGCGTAGTGAACCTGCAACAGCGAATGGTGCAACCGTGAGACTGAACACCAAAAATGCGCAAAGCAGTGACAGATGCCCACCGACAGGCTGCTGCGAAGCAGTCGCCGCGACCGCCAGGACCGAAAAGATCAGGACGGGTATGCAAAGCGGCAGCGTGAGCAGTGACAGCAGAATGCCAGCCTTTCGCTGAGTGACAACGAGCGCGGCTCCGAATGCGCCGACAAGACTGAATACAGGGGTGCTTAATGCGATAGTCACGACAAGAATTAAAATTACGTCGGAATCAAGATTCATTAGTATACCCAGTACTGGACTAACCGCAATCAGTGGAAGTCCGGTCGACAACCAGTGAGCGAGTAACTTGGCGAACACAAGCACCGTTAGTGCCGAAGGCGCCAACAGCATCTGTTCCAAGGTTCCGTCTTCATAGTCGTCGCGGAATATCCCGTCCAACGACAGCATAGCCGACAGAAGCGCGGCTGACCAGACCACACCCGGACCGATGGTTGACAGCATCTCCAGATCACCGCCGGCTGCGAATGAGAATAATGTAACGGTCACGATGAAGAAAATCACCGGCGTCGCTAAATCCCCCGGATTTCGGAATGCCAGCAACAGGTCGCGGCGCAATAGCGCCATGAATGGGCTGTTCATGACGCCATTCCCAGATTGATTTCTTTTGCTCCGAATTGCTCGTAGTCGAGTGGCTGATGTGAAGTTGCTATACACAAGCCGTCGGACCCGAGATGCTCGGCAACCAGATCGGACACAATATGCCGGGCGGATTCATCCAATCCTGAAAAAGGCTCATCGAGCAACCAGAGGCGGGCGTTCAAAATAAGAAGTCGTGCCATTGCAACCCGGCGCTTTTGTCCGGCTGAAAGATATCGGCAGGGGATATGTGCAAGATTCGATGTGTCTAGCCTTTCCAATGCTTGCGTCGGGCTGGGACGTGAATGGGCGCAGTAGATTCTATGAAAGAACTGCAGATTTTCAAGTGCTGTCATATCGCCCTTGATGCCATTGTCGTGTCCGATGTATGCCAGCGCACGGTGGTATTCGGATTCGCAATCTGCAATCGGGACTCCGTCCCAGAATATCGTACCACTATCTGGACGAACGAGCCCGCACAGCATTCGCAGCAGAGTTGTTTTGCCAGCACCGTTAGGTCCGCGAACATAGATGATTTCCCGAGGCAGTGCCTGAAAATTCAGATCCCGAAACAATAACTGCTCGCTTCTTGAACCTGTAATATTTTGCGCTTCAAGCATTTGTCGTTCACTTATCTTTCGCGTGTTCCGAAGACAAAGTCTCATCGTTTGACCAATTCGAGAAGACTTGTCCGGGTAGCAAAAGAACACGGTTTCGTTTTAGATCAGTGTCAATGGCTTCACGCAGGCGAGATTATATTTCGGGATGAAGAAAAGCTTGGCCAAGAACCGCGACAAACACTCTTACAGGCGCTTTGACACAAATGATGACATCAGTCCAGGCGGAAGTTCTGATTCAAATTTGAGACGCGGCATTCTCGTATTTTAGAGAACAATTTGCATTTCGCAAGTGTCGTGGCGTGATGGTGAAAAATGATAAAGTACATTTAGTGAAATTCCGGTGCAGTTTTGCGGCGACACACGCGAGGATAGGTGGCAGAATCTGGCAGCGCCTGGTACCGGACATCAGACCAGTCTGAATTTGTAACGAAAATGACAGGTTATCAAATGGTTTTCATTGTATCGCTTTCGATTCAAGGCGTAATTGTCAACGAACGTCAGCGCTTTACGGATCAAACTCGTTCGAGATAGAAATGACACCCGACCGCAGCAAATTCGTTTCCAGAAACAAAACATACGTGCGAAGAGAAAGTAGAATCACGCAAGCGCAGCAGCGCGCACTTAGAGATCTCTCGCAACGATACGTGCTGCAAGACAGCGAGTCGGTCATTGAACTGACCGAGCTCTTTCCTGATGTCGATCGATATGCAGTTGAAATTGGCTTTGGCGACGGTGATACGCTGGTTGAACTTGCTGCCAACAATCCGACGACCGGGTATATTGGAATCGAAGTCTTTCGCCCCGGAGTGGGTAAATGCCTGATGTCATTGAATCGTCGTAATATTAAAAATGTACGCATCTGCACTCGAGACGCTCGCGATGTCCTGAACGACTGCCACCCGCAAGGGAGTCTGGCTGAAATTTACATACTCTTCCCCGACCCGTGGCCGAAGAAACGCCATCACAAGCGAAGGTTGGTCAATTCGGAATTCGTCGATCTTTGCGCGGACTGTCTACAAACCGAAGGGCGAATATATTTCTCAACCGACTGGCCCGATTATGCGCAAGTCGCACTCGGCCATTTTGAAGCCAATAGTAAGTTTGAGAACATTTCCGGGATAAACAATTACCATACCGGTGACAAACTGCGCCCCGACACTCATTACGAACTCAAAGCGCTGGCACGCGGCGATCGGATTTACGATCTCGTGTTCCGTCGGCGCAAGCAGTGACTGGATACTCGATTAATTCGGTAGTCTCACAACTGTTCGACGTTGTCGGCACGCCCGACGATAACGATATCAGCAGGTCTTCGTGCAAAGATTCCGTTGGTGACAACGCCGGCAATGTCATTGAGTTGTCCTTCGACATCTGGTGGGTCAATTAGATCAAGATTACGTACATCCAGAATTTCGTTGCCATTGTCGGTTGTGAATCCGGCGCGAATTTCGGGTAATCCGCCCATACTGATGATTTCCCTGGCGATTTGGCTGCGGGCTAAAGGAATGACTTCAACTGGAAGTGGGAATGCTCCCAGAACATCGACGATTTTTGACTCGTCGACAATGCACACAAATTTTTTGCTAGCGGCTGCAACAATTTTCTCCCGAGTCAGCGCACCGCCACCACCCTTGATCAGGTGTCGGTTGACGGTCGCCTCATCGGCACCGTCTACATAAATTGGCAAAGGTCCGGTGCGATTAAGATCGAAAACGGGAATATTCAGTTCCCTGAGTCGGCGTTCGCTCTCAATTGAGCTCGCGACTGTACCGTCGATTTTTCCCTTGATTCCAGCAAGCAGTTCGATAAATAAATTGGCGGTTGAACCGGTACCGACACCTACGATATCACCCAGTTCAATATGATCAAGCGCTGCTTGTGCAGCTGCGCGTTTCATCATTTCCGTATTCAATTTAAATTCCGCTAGTGGATTGTGATTCAACTGGCATTGTACAGCACCACCCTAGTGCTGTATTCCGGTAGTTCGGACACGCTCTGCTGCCGTGAATGTGATTGTATTTCGTCCACGAATTTTTCTGAACTTGCTTGGCCAAGAAATTCTGGCAAATCCCGGTGTCAGGATGACAACCTGAGAAGATTTCAGTCCATGCTTGTCGGTTCGGCAAAGGCCTTTGACTTTCTGATTGGCTTTTAGGAACGCGGACTGCCAACTGCTCTCCCTATGAATCTAGGGTGAAATTCCAGACGGCATGTCCGCTTTGGTAGGAATCTGTTCGTTGAAGAAAGCTGCGCAGTGTTTGGCGATTTTTTTGTGTTTCGGCAGTTGGTGTTCAACAACTTCAAACAATTCATTGGCGGCAATATTCATGGTGTGTCGCACAAATATCTGCAAGAGTACATCGATGAATTCGTGTTCCGTTTCAACCGCCGATATTGGGAAGATCAGTTGCCAATGAGACTGATTCAAGCGGCCATAGATCATGTCCCAATTCGACTCTGAACCTAAGCATATGCAGAGGCATGTTATTGAATTAAAAGTAGACGTTCGAGATTTAACAGCCGAGATACCACGACATACTTCCTCCTGCGATTGAGGACTTAGTGTCTGTTAGAGATCGGGTTTTGAATGCTGATCATCGCGATCAGCATTCTAATTTGAACGTTGGGACAGTAGTCACAAGTGATAGTATATTGATTAAAACGCTTTATAAATATCACAAGTGATAGCAATATTGCTTTAGAGCTCGCTGATCAGGCTCATTTCTCATTAGAAACACTATCACTTGAAATGCTGTTTCTCATATAATATCATATACGATATTAAATTGGTTTATAAGCACAATAAAGATCACAAGTGATATTATGAAGATTTCCAAATTGATGCCAGAAACTGACATCCTCAAAGAATTTGCAAAACGTCTTGCGAGAATACGCAAGGCGCAGGGTTATTCCCAAACTGAATTGGCAATAGAAGCTGGTATAGGCGTTGCCACACTCCGCCGAATTGAGGCTGGGCGGGACAGTCAGCTTGAAACATGGTTAAAAATTCTCAAGGCATTGGATATGACGTCTGCCATTGATGCGCTATTGCCAGAGACGTTCAATTCCCCCATGGCGGAAGCCCTCGCCGGAACATCCCGTAAGCGCACAAAATCCTCTCCTTCATCCGGTATCGTATGGGGAGATGAAGTCTGATGAGTACGGCGATCGTCAAACTGTGGGGAACCGTAATCGGATACATCTCAATGCAACATGCCGAACGATATGCAAGATTTGAATACGATCCCACATTTGTTGAGTTTGGCATAGAGCCAGCTCCGCTACATATGCCTCTTCGTAAGCGTCACATTTATCAGTTTCAAATTCTTCATCCCAGATCGTTTCATGGATTGCCCGGTATGATTGCTGACAGCCTGCCCGACAAATTTGGTAACAAACTCATTGATGTTTGGCTTGCTCGAACCGGAAGGCAGCCAACGGAGTTCAATGCTGTAGATCGGCTCTGTTACACCGGAACGCGTGGCATGGGTGCGCTGGAATTTGAGCCGTCAATCGGGGATGAAACAGCAAAGGATAAACGCCTCGAAATCAGCGATCTCATCGATCTAGCCTCAATGGCATTTGCCGATAGGGAAATTCTCAACACCAGACTTACACCCAGTAAAGAGGAGAGCGCGTTGCTCGATATTCTAAGCGTGGGCACATCAGCGGGCGGCGCCCGTGCAAAGGCTGTTATCGCATACAACCCGAAGACAAGAGAGGTTCGGTCGGGACAACTCGACTTGTCACCCAAGTTTGAGCATTGGCTGATCAAATTTGATGGTGTTGCTTTCAATGGAGATTGGGGTGTGGCCGATCCGTCTGGTTACGGCCTTTTGGAATATAGTTATCACCTGATAGCAAAGGCTTGCGACATTGACATGATGGAGAGCCGTGTATTCAGCGAGAATGGTCGCAACCATTTTATGACCAGACGCTTTGACCGCGACGATAAGGGCGGCAAAAAGTTTGCCCAGACTCTCGCGGCAGTTGCACATTTTGATTACTATGAAAGTGGAGCTTATTCTTATGAGCAACTCTTCATGACGATGCGGGAACTGGGCATGCCACAGAGTGCCGTTGAAGAACAGTTCCGCCGTGTTATCTTCAATCTGGTTGGGTGCAATCAGGATGATCATGTAAAGAATTTTAGCTTCATGATGGACCGCAAGGGAAATTGGGACATCGCGCCAGCTTATGACCTATGTCACTCCGAAGGCAGCGATTTTACAAATTTTCACCAGTTGCGCATTAATGGGAAGACGAGCAACTTCACTCTCGAAGACCTGAAACATCTTGCAAAATACGCACGACTTCCGCGCAATCGCGAAAAGATCGTCCTTGAGCAAACTGTCGATGTGTTTTCAACGTGGCATAAAACGGCAATTGAACTTGATATTCCGAAGACATTACAGAATCACGTATTGCGCACGCTGCGTTTGTCTTGGCATTAAAGCTAGCCGTTTGTCGTAGTTTGGATCTGGCAGGTCCAATCGAAGGCGCGGGCATCGCGGGATACCCCTGTGCTGTCAAGGTGTTCGGACAGTAATCGGGCTTCTCATGGGCGTTGCCACCCTTCTGCGAGGAAGCATCTCGTTGAACCCGGCGACAGACAGCCTCGCACAATGGGTCTGACGCGGGGTTGTCCCCGACGCAGGCGGACACGACTCAGAGGGAGGCGCAGCGGCTAGCCTCGGGAGACCTGCGACCTGCTCGATGGTATCAGCCGGTAGTCACGGCTATAGTTAACCGAAATGAAGGAAGCCCGAAGGGATCAGACCCGTGAGTCAGAGCGATAAGAGAGATTTGAACAATGAACTTTTGCCAAATGGTGAGGAAGCGAATCGGGACATGGAAATGTCGAACGTCGCCGCCGACTTGAAACAACCGGTCTGCCACCCGGCAAGATACAGCCACTGCCCATCGCGCTCGACAATGTAGCGCAGCCCGCGACCGACAAAACGCCTGAATCCAAGATCATGGTGAGTGCACATCAACTCATCCCATATCGTAAACTCGTACCGACCAGTAAGACGCACCGACACCTCGCCGCTACGGATGCTGCGTCGTCACCGGCCTTGTTGAACCTGATGATCATCATCGTGCATAATCGCAAATGGTACAGCATCGCAGAGAAAAAAATTCAGTGCTGAGCGCAAATCAATGAAAATTCAACCACTTATGTGTTCATGGGGCTAGCGTGGGATCGCCCTGTTCCGGTAGTACGAACACGCTGTGCTACCGTGAATGTGATTGTTTTCCGTCCACGTGAATTACATGCAGCATGTGCTTTGCTCTGGAGCAGCCAACGTAGTATTCGATGTGGTGAAAGCCCTTGGTTTTCGGTAACTTTGGTGTCAGCAGAATGACTACGTCTGCCTCAAGTCCCTTGAACTGGTGTAGCGATGCAACCAGTACAAATTTGTTTTTCCGCCATTGGCTAATAGCGCTGTCGATTTTAATTTTTCGGAACTTGCTTGGCCAATGATCTCTGGCATTTCCCGGTGTCAGAATGACAACCTGAGAATAATGTAGTCCATGCTTGTCGGTTCGGCAAAGGCCTTTGACTATCTGATTGGCTTTTCGGAACGCGGACTGCCAGCTGTCCTCCCTATGAATCTGCGGTGAATTTCCAGACGGCGTGTCTGCTTTAGTCTTAATTTTTTCATTGAAGATGTCTGCGCAGTGTTTGGCGATTTCTTTGGTGTTTCGGCAGTTGGTGTCCAACACGAATGACCACTTGATGTCGTTGGGTAGTTCTACTGGGTTTTTATAGTCGAACTTCTGCCTTGGGTCATAAAATACGTAATAGCATGATTTTTGATCGGAGTCGCGAAATACATACTCAATACTTTTCCACCAAAGACTCGAGAAATCCTGCCCCTCGTCGACGATGACTGCATCGAATTTCTGGTTGGACGGCAGACGTTTGCAGGCTTTCACGAGAAGCTTTGGTGCCACTTCATTCCAGAATTTCTTGTCTGATGCGCTATTGGAATCGACAAATTTGATATTAGCCAATGTGCAAAATTCGCTGGCGAGACTGTGAAATGTGTGTATCGAGAGCAGGTTGTCAAACTCATCTGACACGATATTCCGTAACCAGTCTCCGAGTGCGCGGTTGAAACAGACCAGTAGAGTTCGAGTACCGGCGGCCGCGAGTTCTTGAGCTTTGGCGATTGCTAGCCCGCATATGTCACCAATAGTGAAGAAATGGGCTTCCTTTTGTGGTAAAATATAACAATATCAACCAATTAAACCACAAATCAACAGGAAGCCCATGTCCGCACATTGTACCTCATCGAAACTTGAATTTGCCCGCTTTTTCAACCGTCAGGTCACCGCCCGTTTCGACGGCGGTCGCATGAGTTCCGACGGCGGCGCCATCGTCTTGCGCGAAGTCGAACAAACACTCAATCTGTTTGAGCGCCTGACGCAGTGTTTCACCGATTACCGCAACCCCCGGCGTTGCGAACACCGCACCTGGGAGTTGCTGGCGCAACGTATTTACGGAATTGCGCTGGGCTATGAGGACCTCAACGATCATGACCAGTTGCGCTTTGACAGTGTGCTGGCGCTGTTATGCGACAAACCGGATGTGCTGGGCAGTCAGCGAAAGCGCCGGCACGATGTCGGTGTCCCCCTGGCCGGGTCAAGTACCTTGAACCGACTGGAACTGGGGGTGCCGGGGCAGGCGGCCGGTCACCGCTACAAGAAAATCGTCGGTGATGAGGCCGCCATGGACCATTTGCTGGTGGAGATATTCCTGGAATCCCATGACGAAGCGCCCGAGCAGATCTGGCTGGACCTGGACGCCACCGATGATCTGGCGCATGGTCATCAGGAGGGGATTTTTTATCACGGCTACTATGACGGGTACTGCTACCTGCCGTTGTATATCTTCTGTGACGGGCACCTGCTGTGTGCCCGGCTGCGGCCGTCGCGGATCGATGCCTGTGCCGGCGCCGATGAGGAGTTGGCGCGCATTGTGGCGCAGATTCGCCAGACCTGGCCGGACACCCGTATAGTGTTGCGTGCCGATTCGGGGTTTTGTCGCCAGCACCTGATGCGGTGGTGTGAGCAAAACGGGGTTTATTATCTTTTCGGCCTGGCCAGGAATCGCCGCCTGCAACGGCGCATCAGCAAGCCTTTGGCGAAATCCAGGCGTCGCTGCCGGTACAGCGGGCAGCCGGCGCGCCGATTTGTCCAGTTTCACTACCGCACCCGCCGTTCGTGGTCCTGTGCCCGGCAGGTGATCGCCAAAGCCGAGGTGTTGCCCAAGGGCGACAATCCGCGCTTTGTGGTGACCAATCTGCCGCGCACCATGACGGGCAGCATCCAGCACCTCTACGAGCAGTTGTACTGTGCCCGGGGCGATGCGGAAAACAGAATCAAGGAACAGCAGCTGTGTCTGTTTGCCGACCGTACCAGCACGTCTTTGATGCGTGCCAATCAGTTGCGTCTTTATTTTTCCTCGTTCGCCTATGTGTTGCTGCATGCGTTTCGACGACTGGCGCTTCGGGGCAGCCGACATGAGAAGGCGCAGTGCTCGACTTTGCGGGTGCGGTTTTTGAAGATTGCGACGCGCATCCAGGTCACCACTCGCCGGGTGTGGCTGTCGATGTCGGAGTCGTATCCGTGGCAGCACGACTTTGAGGTTGCACTGCAGCAGCTTCGTACATTGCCATGTCGTTCACCGCCGGCTTGAACGGCTCGCAACGCACATCCATCGGCTGATCAGCCATCCTCGCACCCGGTCAGATCCAGACCGGGGGATCGCACACCTCTTGATTCTGTGAAACACTGCCAAACCCACCCACTCCGTGACCGGTGAGGGTCAGAATGACGTACTTTCCTGCAACATGCGTGCAATTTTTTCAGTGGCAGAATGCAACCGTCAGATAAACTTCACTTCAGCTCCGAATCAGTGCAAAATTACCGATTACAATCCTGTTGGTGAGATATGCGGGCTAGCAGGGTCTTACCGGTACCAGCTCCACCTCTTATGGCTGCAATGTTGCGTTCGCGCAGCGAATCAATCAATTTTTTCTGATCTTCGGTCGCGCGGTGCAGCATTGCTTCCTGATTTTCGATTTTTCGGAAAAGGATCGGTATGATCTCAAATTTCGGCAGTAGGGCATGTTGAAGTCTTCTAAATTGTCGTTCACTCATAACGGTGGTTGACTTGCGAAATAATCCCCTTACAGCTTTCTGCATCTGGTCGAGAGAATTCTCGTCAAGAATCTGCTCGCGCTGTACACTTGCCGGATGCTGTCCCCGAAATTCACCATCCGGAAACATAACCACATGTTGATGGGTAAAATAAAAATTGTCACCCTTGAGTTTTTTTTTCACGTAGTTGACGATCTCGTACCTATTTCGTCTCACCTG
Source organism: Arenicellales bacterium (assembly GCA_951813075.1). Lineage (GTDB taxonomy): Bacteria > Pseudomonadota > Gammaproteobacteria > Arenicellales > JAJDZL01 > JAJDZL01. Next base: position 2,442,848 of record OX638343.1, read on the forward strand.
TTTAAAGGGGTCTTTGATCCGCATGTTCTCTCGGCCAGCTGACAAAATGCGAACCCAAATTTCCTCATCGGGGAGATACTTGATCAATCCGCCTTTTACTTCGACGAACAAAATGCCGTACTTTGGGTCGAGTACGATGAAATCGCATTCTCCCTCAACATGTGCGCACTGTTTGCGTCGTGCTGTCCATTCGAAACTATGAATTACAACGTTACTGTCGGGAAGTTGCTCAACCAGGGCAGTCGCGACCTTGCGTTCGGATAAATTTTCGATCTCTAACGGTTCTAATTTTGGAACGAGGCGTGCCATATTCTCGCTGCAATTCGGACGATTGGCAATGGATTCAGTGTGATTCGAATACCTGTTCAGTGCCAGAAGATACTGATGGCGTCGAAGCTTCGGGCATTATAATTTGCAAGAGTCGATCGCAATTACGATTAATTTAATTCGGAACCCGAAAAGTGAAACTGCACATTCTTAATGATTTACACGTTGAATTTGACGACTTCATCGTGCCGGAGACAGACGCTGACGCAGTCATTCTGGCAGGTGATATCGGTGTCGGGTTGGGTGGACTGGAGTGGGCATCAAAGCGCATCCCTGACAAACCCGTCATCTACATTCTTGGTAATCACGAATTCTATGGTCATGACATCAGGATAGTCGATCAACTCAAGGCGAATGCAGCTGAACACGTCCATGTCTTGGACAACGATGAAGTGATTATCAACGGTACACGGTTTCTTGGCTGCACATTGTGGACTGACTTCAAGTTGGATGGCGCATCAGGTGAAAAGCTGGCTATTCTGAATGCTAAATCTGTGATGCCTGATTTCTCCATGGTCAGTTTCGATAGCAAGAAATTCGAGCCGCAGGACTCGGTGCATCTCCACAAGCAGAGCCGAGCGTGGTTATCTGATCGACTTGATGAGTCATTTTCTGGACCTACCGTTGTGGTGACGCATCACGCGCCGTCGTCAAAATCGATGCATCCGAGGTATCGGGGCAATGCCTTGAATCCTGCATTCATGAGCAACTTGGAGTCACTCATGGGTGGGGATCGTGTACAACTTTGGTCGCACGGACATGTACATGACTCTTTTGATTACGATGTATTCGGTACAAGGATTGTTTGCAATCCGCGTGGCTACTCACCGCGCGCGCTGAACCCGAAATTCCGATCGGATTATGTCATCGAAATTTGATAGACTGCTTAACTGGACAAGACCGTTCTCTAAATGAAAGTGATGTGGATTAAACCAAAGTATTTCTCGTCGATATTATCGATTGCATTTTTTGCGGTCTCCACAGATGTTTACGCGCAAGTTGAGTCCAAAAGCCCGTTGCTCTTCAATGGCATCGGAGCGCCTTGGCAATTTCTCCTGATGGTGGGAATATGCGTTGGACTTCTGGTGTCTCTCGCACCTTGTGTAACTGCGTTGTTCGATGTGACAACAAAAATAGTTGATTCACGGGACAGACAGCAGAAAAATTTCGGTCTGGGCAGGTTCATACTTTTCTTGTCCTGCCTTGCCGGTGGTCTGCTAAGTTCCGTGCTGGTTTCAGCAGCGGTCAGTGTCATTGAAAGTGGCACAAACTTAGTGAATTATTCGTGGATGGCTGTTGTTTTGGGAGTCATTCTTATCCTGTCGGCTCTTTCGTTATTTGGTCTTTACCAGATTCGGATTCCGGACTCATTATTGGCGCGCAATCAATCTAGCGACTCCCCCTCAGTTTTGCATGGTGTCGTGCTGCTGTTTATATTCGGCTTTTTGCCCGTACTTGTCGTTTCTGCAATTTTTGCGCCGCTCGTTCTACCGGCGTCCATTACTGCAGAATCGAATCCGTTTTTTGTAAGTGCATCGATTTTTGCACTAATCTGGAGTGTTTTGCTGGTTGCGGCATCAACAAGAATTTTGCCAATTCTTGCACTGATTCAAGATCAGAAGAGTGACTGGAAAGTTCGGACCAGACATCTTTTAGGAATATTGCAGATCGCAGCTGTTATCCTCCTTGTGGGTAGGTTTCCCGAAGTTCCAGTATTACTTCTTTGGGGCATGTTACTTGTTGTCACAGCCGTGTATCTCGGCGCAACCCGAAGAAGTGCACAAGCGGTGACGTCATCAAAACGTTTGCTCAAGGGAACCGGTATCGCAGTGATGGTCTGGGGCGGTGTCACTCTGATCGGCGCATCTGCAGGCAACAGAGATGTTACCAACCCGCTGCCTCAGTTAAGCACAATCATCGCTGGCGGCAGTTTGACGGATTCGAAAGGCCCAGGAACTACCGACTCAAAGGTATTCGCTTACGTCAAAAGTGCGGACGAGTTTGAGCAAATGCTGACCACTGCCAAAACAGCTGGTCGCCCTGTCATGTTGGATTTTTATGCTGATTGGTGCTTGGATTGCAAGAGAATGGATCGAAGTACATTTAGGGACTCGACAGTAGTCTCACGCTTGAAAGAAGAATTTGTAGCGCTCAAAATCGATGTAACTGATCCCGATGACGTATTTGGGCGCGATACCAGAAAACGATTCGGAGTTTTTGGTCCGCCGGCTCTGGTGCTGTTTGATGGACAAGGAAACCATCTCAAGGATCTTCTCACTTACGGGTTTCTTGATGCCAACGAACTGTTGCAGCTACTCTCAAAAATTCCGGGCGTATCTCAGGGCACTTCCTGACATCGTCTACTGGGTTTGTTAACGAGTCGTACGCGCAAGTCACTCAAGACAAATTCCTACCAAATGAATTCGTTTCATTCGATACTGTCGCAGAAATGCGCGCGTGGCATGAAAATTGATTGACTATAATTTTTCTCGTTGGGTATCACCCGAATCATATTCCAATTCACTCCCGACATATGATCGGCTAGTATGATTTTTTGTTCCCGTTTGAATTTTTCTCCTAGAACGCTGTGGTAAAGGATTATCTTCAGCGAATTCTACTGGCTAGAGTTTATGAGATTGCTGAGGAGACTTCTCTGGATTATGCCTCGAATCTTTCGCGTCGACTCAACCAGGATATCTGGCTCAAGCGCGAAGACGAACAACCTATCTTCTCTTTCAAACTTCGAGGCGCCTACAACAAGATGACGAAATTGTCGCGTACGGACCTCGAAAAAGGGGTCGTCGCGGCATCTGCAGGCAATCACGCCCAAGGCGTCGCGCTTGCCGGTCAGAAACTGAACTGTCCGGTAACAATCTTCATGCCGGTAACCAGTCCACAGATCAAGGTCAAATCAGTCAAGGCGCTTGGTGCCGAAGTCAAGCTGGTGGGAGATAGTTATGCTGAAGCGGGTGTGGCTGCTGCGGAGTACTGTAAACGTCACAACTACCGCTTTATTCCACCGTATGATGATCCCGAGATCATTGCGGGAAATGGAACGATCGGAAGGGAGATCATGCAAGCGATTCCCCATGGCTTGGATGCAGTTTTCGTACCAGTCGGTGGTGGTGGGCTGATAGCAGGTGTGGCCGCGTACATCAAAAACGTCAATGCGAAAGTCAAGGTGATCGGGGTCGAACCTGAAGATTCGGATGCGATGTTTCAGTCGTTTCAGGCGAATCGAAGGATCAAACTTAAAGATGTCGGAATTTTCGCGGACGGTGTTGCCGTCAAGCAAGTAGGCCAAGAGACATTCCGACTCGCGAGACGCTACGTTGATCAGATCGTTCGAGTCAATACCGATCAGATCTGCGCTGCAATCAAGGATATTTTTGAAGATACACGCAGTATTGTCGAACCATCGGGGGCACTGGCTGTCGCGGGAATGAAAGAGTATTGCAGGTCACTGAACGGCCGCAAACGCAAATTTGTCGCAATCAATTCCGGTGCAAACATGAATTTTGATCGACTTCGGCATGTGTCTGAACGTGCCGAGATCGGCGAGCGAAGGGAGGCGATACTCGCCGTAACGATTCCGGAACAGCCCGGCAGCTTCAAGAAATTCTGTTCAACCATTGGAGATCGCAACATAACCGAGTTCAACTATAGGTTTTCAGATCCGAAACAGGCACATGTCTATGCCGGTATTCAAGTGGAAAGCGAGAAGGAAATAATCAATTCAGTTGCTGATCTTGAAAGAAACGGATATCCGGTATTGGACCTGACCGACAATGAAATGGCGAAAATTCATGTTCGACACATGGTCGGCGGCAGTGCACCGAATGTGTCCAATGAGAAGGTATATCGATTCGAGTTTCCAGAACGTCCGGGTGCGCTTTTGGGATTTTTAGAGAAAATGGGCAGTTCTTGGAACATCAGTATGTTTCACTACCGCAATCATGGTACCGATTTCGGTCGCGTACTCTGCGGAATTCAGATTCCTCCGGATGAAATAACGCAGTTCAAAAAATTTCTAGACGCGGTGGGCTATACGTACATCGATGAATCAGACAATCCTGTTTACAGGATGTTCCTGACTTAGGTTCCATCGGAGAATTACAGTGAGCGCATCCGTAGAACTCAATGACGTGGAATTTGTGGGAGTCTATGTCGTCCCGGGTGAACCACCTGTCGCGGCTTTGAGAGATTTGGCTGGTACGCAGTTGTACGACAGGCAGGGACTGACCTGGCGAATTCAGGAAAAGAGGAAAGTCGGCAGGAGTGCGAAGGCTGAGGAGCAGGCACTCTCCATTATCAACCAGTACGATGAGTCAAACAACGGATTCAGTTAACCAACCCAAAAGCTCAACAAACTGCGACGACGCAGTGTGTAACCCTCCTTGGCCGTACCCTGATCAATTTCCCAAACTGCTGTCAAACGAAATTCATCTGTGGTCGGCATCACTTGACGTAAGTCCGGAACGCATCAGATTTTACGAAAGTTGTATGGACAGTCGGGAGAGGCGTCGGGCGGAGCGATACAGCGTTGAACTATCGCGTGAGCGATTTATCTGCGCCCGAGGAATTCTGAAAGAGTTGCTCGGCAAATACATTCATGTTGAACCCAAATCAATTTCGTTTACACTGGGGCGGCTTGGAAAGCCTTATCTACCGGATAATATCTCTTCCGAACTGCAGTTCAATTCGACTGACACGCAACAAGAGGCACTATTCGCATTCTGCAGGTCTGCGGAAATCGGCATCGATGTTGAATTCCTGACCAGAAATGTGCGTCACCATGAAATCGCAAGACGAAAATTTTCGCGCCGCGAGTATGACCAATATCTGCAACATCCCAAATCGCAGCAAAAGAATTTTTTTCTGAAAATTTGGACTCGCAAGGAAGCCTATGGCAAGGCGAAGGGATTCGGGATCAGATATCGTCTGAACAGCGTCAACCTCGTCGATGATGCAGGTTCAGATCGACTATCCGTTCTCGATGAGATCGGGGTAATATGGGAAATTGTCCAGTTTTCCCCTGAGCCCGATATCACTGCCTCTGTGGTGGCCGCAGGCACGGGATGGCAAATCAGATGCTTTCGATTGCCGGCTACCAACCCCGCGTTTTAAAGACCTCAATTCCCGGCAGACAAAAACTGTATGTAATTCCACTGCTCCTCGGTTACGGGAGTGATGGACAGTCGATTTCCTTTCTGCACCACCCGCATTTCCGCAAGCTGTTCATGTTGTCGCAGTTCTGCCAGCGAGACGATGTTGGGGAAAATGGCATCGAGCTGCACATCGAACATCAACCAGCGAGGATTGTCAGGATCGCTTTTTGGGTCGAAATATTTTTCAGTCTCATCGAAAGCAGTATGGTCCGGATAAGCTTCCCGGACGATTCGCATGGTACCGACGATTCCGGGCACTTTGCATTGGGAATGATAGAAAAAAGCCCGATCCCCGACTCTTATATCGTCACGGATAAAATTGCGTACTTGGTAGTTTCGAATTCCGTCCCAGTAATCTGTCTGGTCTGCTTCGGCCGCGAGGTGATGTATGGAGTAGACATCTGGTTCACTTTTCATTAGCCAATAGTTCATGATTCACACATTCGGGTTTATTGCTGTGAAGAGGTAGTCACAAATTAATATATGACTTGTGAGATTCTATCTAATTAGACTATGCGCAATCAATTCACGAATCAAAATGATAAATCCGTTGATCGGTAACTGCGCCGCGCAATGGAACATCCCAAGCGTTCCGACCGATATGTTCCAGGTGTTGAAATTCGTGAGCGACACCCAAAACATAGGGACGGCGCCAAATGCCGGGTAATTTCAGCTGGCGCAAAGATCTATCGTAGAAACCGCCTCCCATTCCAATGCGATTGCCCTGATCGTCAAATGCCACCAGCGGTGTCAGTACCAGGTCAAGTTGCCGGGCGAACAACCACCCATCTCTTGCCAAGTTGGGTTCGGGTATTCCAAAACGGTTGAGTTGAAAATTTGCTCCAACCCTGAATCTTCCAAAAAGCAGTCGATTCTCTCCACCTTTGTACAGCACTGGAAGGTAGCAGAGTTTGTTTTTCGCCAGCGACTTTATCAAGGCACGCGTGAGATCGATTTCCCCATCGTTCGGCCAGAAGAAAGCAATTCTGCGGCTGGTAAGGTATTTCGGATGCCTTTGAAGTTGCTCAGCGATTCGCTGGGATGCGAGTTGCTGTTGCCGACGCGTAAGAGATCTGCGGTGAATCCGAATTTTTCTTCTGATACTCGATTGGTCAGAAAACATAGATCGTGCAAAAAATTAAAAGCCGCCCGCACGTGCCGTGTCGTTACCGGAATACCTTGAACCAACATGTTCAAGTGGGTGACTGGTGTGCCGACTTCAGGTGCTTTGCGACAAGGCAATGCTCACAACGGTCGACTCATTTAGTCCCCGAATTATCCTTTAGGTTCATAAGCGATAGGTCGACTCGAACACTACAGGCGGCAGTTCAAAATTTGCCTATTTCAGAGATTATAGAGTCAATCATTCAATGTTGCGTCAATTTTGTCTATCAGTTTGTCGAAGTCGAATTCTTGAGCACGGTTGTTGTTTTCAATGATTTGGGCAGCGAAGTTCAACGCAGCAATAATCGCAGCCGATTCAAGGGTCACTGAGGCGTTTGATGCGGAGTTTTGGATATTAGAGATTTCTGCGTTCAGAACACTCGCGGCATTCAGCAAACTTTGCTGTTGATCCGGTGCACATCCAAGGGAGACATCCCTGCCTCCGACCTTAATTTTCAAAGTTTGTGGGAAGTCTTCCATAATCAGTTGTTCTTATATGGTTGATTAGCTTTCTTCAAGTTGCTGATGACATCCTTTATTTTTCGACTTGCCCTGCGGTTTCTATCAAGAAGCATTTGATTCGAAACCAACAGTTCATTATTTTTTTGGCGCAACTCGACATTCTCCGATTTCAGCGAGTCATAGCTGACAATCAGTTCAAGAACTTTCTGTTCAAGTAAATTCGGTTTTGTTATTTCTTCAGTCATGGTTTCAACAACCATATTGATATATGAGATTATGCATTAACTAAATGATCTGTCAAATTGAAATGATGATTGATTTTATCAATATATTTTGTTCTAAATTGGTGAAAATGTCCCAATGAAGGTTGTCAGGAACATACTCGAACGTTGCATTCCGTGAACCTTGAATTTGATACGGTATGGTCGGCAAGATCGTTGTGTGGGGTGGATCTGCGGCGAAAGGTGCGGATACTTCAGGGATCCAGAAAACACATCAATGCGAACTGGGTTGTGACTGCCGGTTTGGTCGAATCCATGAATCTCAAAGCACCCGATCATCAGCTGATCGCCGGGTCGCTGGACTAGTGATGCCGCCGGGACGAGACGCCAAACTCGATCCAGTCTGCACTCCGCTGGTAATACCAGGGCTTACCATCTACCGGGAAAGCGGAGTTGGAAAATCATTCCAGGTTATCCGGCCTACCCGGGGGCACGAATCATTTTAAAACCAATTGCGCGTCTGGAAGTGAAAATCAACAGTTAAAACGACGTCTACTGTTTTTCGGCCGCGGTAACCTTCTGCACATAGCCGGTCTGATTGGTCAGGTTCGCAAACTGTCACCATGCAATTGCGGCATTACCCAACGCGCGCAGCAGCGCATCGCAGGCAGGCGTTGCATCAGACTCCGATTCGACAGATGGCGATAGCAGGGTCGGAACGACTGTTGTGTGGATCGGCCGGACTTTAACTGCGCGAGACTTTCGGCTTACGCGGCCTCGCATCAGGATGGACTGGATTGTGAGCGCCGGCATGGTCGAATCCGTGAATCTCAAGGGTTCCGATCATCAGCTGATTAGCGGATCGTTGGACTATTGACGCCGCCGGGACGAGACGCAACACTCGATTCAGTTCACAATCCCCGACAATGCCAAGGCCTGCCATCTACCGGGAAGGCGACGTTGGAATATTATTCCAGGTTACCCGGCCTGCCCGGCGGCAGGGATCAGTTTAAACCAATTGCGCGTATGAACGTAAAGATTAACATTTCCAACGATGGCCACTGCAATACGGTCGCCGCGACTTCCTGCGCATAGCCGGTCTGACCGGCCAAGTTCGGAACGACTGTTGTGCGGGTCGGCTGGAAGCGAACTGTGCGAGACTTTCGGCTTATGCGGCGTCGCGTCAGGATGAACTGGATCGTGATCGCCGGTTTGGGCCAGCTCGAGAATCTCAGAAGCCCAGATCGTGAAATGATAAACGAGTCGCTGGATCAGTGAAACCGCCGGCGAGACGAGACGCCAAAACTCGATGCAGTTCACAGGCCCGGGCAATGCCAAGGCGTGCCATCTACCGGGACGGCGTGGTTGAAAGATTATTCCAGGTTACCCGGCCTACTCGCGGCGGCAGAAATTAATTTTACACCAATTGCGCGTATGGACGTAATGATCAACATTTCCCACGATCGCCACTGCAATACAGTCGCCGCGACCTCCTGCGCATAGCCGGCCTGACTGGCTAGGTTAGCCAACTCTCACTAGGGAATCTTGTAATGCCCGGCGGCTTCACCCATCGTCCGTAGCAGTAATTTGTCGGCGGGCGGTACATTTATGTTTTCGATTCGACAGATGGCGACGGCAGGGTCGGAACGATTGTTGTGCGGGTTGGCCGGAAGCGAACTGAGCGAGACTTTCGGCTTATGCGGCGCAGCGTCAGGATGAACTGGATCGTGATTGCCGGTTTGGGTCAGATCGAGAATCTCAGAAGCCCAGATCGTGAAATGATAAATGAGTCGCTGGATCAGTGAAACCGCCGGCGAGACGAGACGCCAAAACTCGATGCAGTACTCAGGCCCTGGCGATGCCAGGGATTGCCATCTACCGGGATGGCGTGGTTGGAAATTAATCCAGGTTACCCGGCCTACTCGCGGCGGCAGAGATTCATTGTACACCGATTGCGCTTATGGAAGTGAAAACCAACACTTCCAATGACAGCTACTGCTGTTCGGCCGCCGCGACCTACTGCGCCTGGCGCCTCTGACATGACAGACTAAGTTCGCCAACATCAGGGAATTATCTGATGCCTGGCGATATCGTCTATGCTCGCAACAGTTTGACGTGGGCGCATCGTGTTCAGCAGATTTATCTGTCAACACTCCGAGCACAGCCAGCGCGATTGTCATTGTGTTTGACAGTTCAAAGCACCGTCGGCAGTGATTGGTTCATTGTTTTTTACTTTGCATTCAACTCTTTCTTATATCTAGTATCAGGTTGAACCTGAGTTAATTTCTTGATACTGCGTTGAATTGCTAAAATAAGGAATTACTGATAGGAGAATTTAACAACAAGATCATTCAAAATGTGGAGAAAATCATGGTTAATCGTAGAAGCGCACTGAAAGCAATCGGATCGGTTCCTTTGGCGGTAGCAGCTGCAGGAACAGTCACGTCCGTTGCCGCAACCGAGAACAACGTTGAGGCAACACTTTGGATGTCGGATGGGTCGGTTTCGGGCTATTTTCTCGAACCTGAATCAAGTCCAGCTGGCGCAGTCATACTAATACATGAATGGTGGGGACTGAACGATCAGATCAGAAATGTTGTGCCCAGATTCGCCGAAGCCGGATTCCTTTCCTTGGCTGTTGATCTTTATCAGGGGCAGGTTGCAAAGAATCCCGACCAAGCACGCGAACTGATGGGAGATGTCCATCCGGATGTTGCAACAGAAACGTTGACCACATGGGTCGAATGGTTGCGAGAACACCCAAAAAGTAATGGTAAAGTCGGAACCGTAGGTTGGTGTTTTGGCGGTGGATGGTCACTGAACGCGTCAATTGCAACGCCTGTTGACGCGACCGTAATCTATTATGGTCGCTGTGCGAAAGGACCCGAAGAAGTGCAGAGTCTCAGTGGTCCGGTCATGGGCCATTTTGCAACCCGCGACCAATGGATCAATCAGGAAATGGTGTCAGGATTCGAACAGGCAATGGATGCCGCCGGCAAATCCTATAGTAATTTCTGGTACGAAGCTGATCATGGGTTTGCGAATCCTACGACCGAACGTCACGACGCGGAAGATTCCATGCTTGCTTGGAGTCGAACCCTCGAATTTTTCAATCAAAATCTGATCTGAAGCCGATATCCAAGATGCAGACGGGCCTCAAGAATGTAATTTTTGGAACCGGACATTCCAAAGGTGTTGCCGATGAAATCCGAACAATTCCGGAGCTTCTGTCGCGACAGATAGTCGGCCAGTATCATCTGATTGATCGGTTGCTGATTGGATTGGTTTGTGGCGGACATCTACTACTTGAGGGACTTCCGGGTTTGGCCAAAACGCGATCGGTCAAGGAACTTGCAAAATGCATTCAGGGTCAATTTCATCGTATCCAGTTTACGCCGGATCTTTTGCCCGCCGATTTGACCGGCACTGATATCTATCGTCCGGAAAAGGGCACGTTCGAATTTCAAAAGGGTCCGCTGTTTCATGAGATCATTTTGGCGGACGAGATCAATCGGGCACCGGCCAAAGTCCAGTCAGCATTGCTCGAGGCCATGGAAGAACGGCAGATTACCGTTGGTAATCGAACCTATGAACTGCCGGAATTGTTCATGGTGTTGGCAACTCAGAATCCAATCGAGCATGAAGGTACCTATCCACTGCCTGAAGCCCAGCGTGATCGTTTTCTCATGCAGGTGAGGGTTGGTTATCCGGACAAATCCCAGGAACAGGACATTCTCAGAATTGCCCGTTCGGATGCCTTGGCCGATCAGGCGAGTACGTCTTCTGATACGCTGCAGGTCACGTATAGTTCCGTTCTCGCGGCTCGATCACAGATATATGCAATTCACATGGAGCCGATGGTTGAGCAGTACATCATTGAGTTGATTGACGCTTCACGCAATGCCGGGCGATACGATTCTGATCTTGAGCGATGGATAGAGGTTGGCGCCAGTCCCCGCGGCACCATCGCACTTGATGTGTGCTCGCGCGCTCGAGCATGGTTGGATGCCCGAGATTATGTTTCTCCCGCTGATGTACAGCAGGTTGCGTTGGACGTATTGCGCCATAGGTTGCTGCTGACATTCGAGGCGGATGCTGAGAACGTGGATGTCGATGAGGTGATTCGGAAACTGATCGCGGTGGTTGCAGTACCCTGATCAGAGCGGCAGACCATGCTGACCGGAATCGAGGTATCCACAGAACAATTGGTTGGGTTGCGACCGCGAGCCCACAGCCTGAACTTGCCCGAATACATGGGTGCTCTGTTAGTCGGTGAGACGCGTTCGGCTGTCCACGGGCGCGGGATGGACTATGAGGAATCCAGAAAATACACACCCGGCGATGATGCAAGAATGATTGATTGGCGCGTGACTGCACGAACGGGCACTGCGCACACAAAGGTATTTCGTGAAGACCGCCAGCGGATGGTGTATCTGATAGTTGATATGTCGGCATCCATGCGATTTGGCACTCGTACTGCGTTCAAGTCGGTAGTAGCAGCAGAAGTTGCATCGCTACTTGCCTGGGCGGCACTGGATCAGGGAAATCTGGTTTCGATTACAGGGATTTCTGATTCTCAACTGCACCAGTCGCAATTCGCATCAGTCCCACGCAGTTTGACTCGACAGCTGGCTGTACTGTCTGACCTTAGTCGAAACACCGATACTTCCGGCGCCTTTGACGGTTTGGGAGAAGCGTTCGCGTCAATCGCCAGACGTGTGCGGTACGGCGACATGGTTATTGCGATCAGCGATTTTTCAAACCTCTCACCCCTCGCTATCAGAATGTTCGATTATTTCTGTGCGAGAAGAGCACTCAGTCTGATTTGGGTATCTGACAAGGTGGAGCGTACCGCTTTACCTTCGGGATATTATCGAATTACTGACGGCACTGATTTTGGTGCACTGAGTATCTACTCCAAAAGGCGCTCAAGAAATCTACAACGCGTTCTGGATGAGAGAAACGACAGATTCCGAGAAGTGGTGAATGCACATCGGGCACCTCTGATCGAGTTGAGCCCCGGTGATGATGTGTCAAAATCACTGTATGTGGCCTTTAACAGCAGGTCGCGCGCCAAGCGGCGTGTCATCCGCTAATGATATCGTGGTGATTGAAAGTTTCTGATTCGATGAATCCGCAACACAGTTACGACAACACACATTCGACTGATCGTCATGCCAGTTGACATGTCCTTGCTTGATCAGTTGCGGGATATCATTCCTCCGCCTGATCCTGGATTTTGGCCGCCGGCCGCTGGCTGGTGGGCGCTGGCGATTCTGATGGTTGGATCACTACTCGTTTTGAGATATCTGCTTAACTTGCTGAGAAAACGCTATGCAAGACAGTACATCACGCGCGGCATTTCACAGGTCGCGACACTTCAGCCGGACCAAGCTGTGATCAGACTTTCAATTCTCATGCGCAAAGTCGCGATGACTAGATTTCCAGGTTCTTCAGTTGCCGGGTTGACTGGCGAGGAGTGGCTGGAGTTTCTGGATTTCAGTGGTGAAACCAACCAATTCACACAAGGTCCGGGACGTTCGCTGATCAGCGCACCTTACGATCGACACCATGTCTGCGATGTTGACTCGCTTGTGCAAGTGTGCATGAAATGGGTGAAGCACGTCACCTAGGAAGTAATGGGATGTTGAAATTTGTCTGGATTTGGATGCTTGTTCTATTGCCGCTACCCGTCGTGGTGCGCTGGCTTGTTCCCAAAAGTGACCAGATATTGCCATCGTTGAAGGCTCCTTTTTTCCACGAAGTATCCGAGCGGGGGTTAACCGCCCATGCACCATCCTTGGGATCAATTGCTCTTGCCGCAATCATATGGATTGCGTTGGTCGTTGCGTCTGCGCGTCCGGTTTGGGTTCATGAATCTATCGAAGTACCTGTTTCTGGTCGGGATATCCTGATTGCACTGGACGCGTCGGGCAGTATGGATCAGCAGGACTTTTCGGAGAACAAGCGTTCCAGATTCGAAGTGGTGAGACGGATAGCGGGAGATTTTGTTTTGCGCAGAAAAGGCGACCGCGTCGGACTGATAATTTTTGGCGATCTCCCTTATCTTTATGCGCCATTGACATTTGATGTCGATACAGTCCATGAATTTCTCAGTACCTCCCGAACCAGATTCGCCGGGGCACGCACAGCGATCGGCGATTCGATCGGGTTGGCTGTCAAGGTACTGCGCGATCGACCGGCGGAGAATCGAATTCTGATATTGTTGACCGACGGTGAAAATTCCGCCGGGTCGATTGAGCCTCTGCAAGCCATGCAATTGGCTGTGGACCACGGCGTTCGAGTTTATGCGATTGCGATAGGGGCACTGCCCGAAATGTCATCCACATCGGGTGGTGTTGCGGGTGGTGTACTTGGTAGGATCGCAGCGAGCACTGGTGGAAATTATTTCCATGCATCCAATACACGCGATTTGGAAAGAATTTACGATGAGATTGATAGATTTGAGCCGATCGAAGACGAAGCGGTAAGTAATGTGATTGCCAAAGAGCTGTATCCGTGGCCGTTGGCATTGTCACTTATGGTATTGCTGATGCTCGTGTTTTGGAATTCGATTTCGGCCTTGGTGGGTGGTTTCACTCGAAGAGTTGCAGGCAATGTCATTTCCGATTGAATTCGTATTTTTGAGACCTTGGTGGTTACTGTTGCTGCTATTGGGGCCGTTACTTGCTTTCGCGATCACTCGACGAGGTTCAGACAGCTGGGCCGCCGTATGCGATCCTTTGCTGTTACGGCATCTGGTCTGTGGCGGAAGCAACACATCGGTGATGCTTGTTCGAATTTTGATCGTCGCGACATGGATGCTGGCGATTCTTGCTCTTGCTGGCCCGGCATGGGACCGGGAGAAAACCGACCTGTTTGAAAACCTTGATGCAACGGTTGTTGTACTTGACCTGTCTCAGTCCATGAATTCCACCGATTTGCTTCCATCTCGATTTGAACGAGCGCGTTACAAGTCAATCGATTTAATTGAAAATCAAAAAAGCCGGGCAACCGGCCTCGTCGTGTTTGCAGGAAGCGCTTTCGATGTGGTCCCGGTGTCAGATGATGTCGCAACATTGACACACCTCATTCAGTCCATGCAGACCTCGATGATGCCAGTGCAGGGTAGTAGAGCCAGTCTTGGAATCGAGCGCGCCCAGAATTTACTGGAAGGTTCGGGCTACCAATCAGGATCCGTTGTCCTGATTACTGATGGAGTGGACTCTGCCGCGGTGAATGCAGCGAAGACTTTGCGTAAGAATGGCTATAGTCTGTCCGTAATCGGAGTCGGAACCGAGTCCGGTGCGCCAATTATCGCTCCGAATGGAGATTTCTTGAAAGACGCGAACGGCAATCCCGTCACAACCACCGTGAATTTTTCGGCGTTAGCTAAACTTGCAGCAGCAGGTGGTGGAACATTTTCTACGATTACTGATGAAGTGTCAGCTGCTGTACCCCAAGGGTCTCAATTCGCTATTGATACAACCGGCACTGATGAATTGGCGACAACTGCACAATGGAAGGATCGAGGTCCGTATCTCCTTATTTTCTTGGTACCTTTGGCCGCTTTTCTGTATCGACGGGGATGGTTGCTGGTCATCGCTGTATTTCTGATCTTTCCAGCACAACAGTCATTCGCATTTGATTGGTCCTACATATGGCAACGGCCGGACCAGCGCGCCGCGGCTTCTGTGCGTGCGGAAAAATTTGATACTCAGATCTTGCAGAAGTTCCCGCAGTGGAATGGTATCGCACTCTACCGCAAGAAAGAATTTAGTCGGGCGGCTGAAGAATTCTCGCATTCAGATAGTGCTGAATCCATCTACAACCGTGGCAACGCATTAGCGATGTCGGGAAATTTTTCTGAAGCGGCTGACCAATACGAGGCTGCTTTGCAGATTGATCCGAATTTTGAAGATGCCTTGTTCAATCTTGATATCGTGAGACAACTGTTGCAGCGACAGGAGATGTCAGGAGAGTCGATAGAATCGGAAAGTCAGAAAGAGGCCGATAATCAGCAGGCGAAATCGAAAGACACCGCGCCGGAAGATTTAGCTGCTTTACCGAATCGCGGGGATCTACCCGAACGACAGGATGAGGGAATTTTGAGTCGTCGTAGCGGACAACAAGCGATGGGTCGCAATAGAACGAATGAGGACGAAAAATTGACGGAACGGGACGATTCCAACGAACAGATCGCGTTGCAATCCGATCTTGATGATGAATTGAATCAAGTGATGGAACAGTGGTTACGGAAAATTCCGGATGATCCGGGAGGGTTGCTTCGACGAAAGTTCCACTACGAATATCTGCTTCGCGATGAAGCTTCTCCAATTGTGCAACCATGGTAACTACCAGACAAAGATGAAAGATGTACTGCGTTTTTGGGTCTTTTTTGCGGTGATGATGGCGCCGGTTCTCGGGTCTGCGTCCAGCCATTCAATTTCGGTTACGGCATACCTTGATCGGGAGACCATCTATCTGGACGAATCTGTCAATCTGATAGTGACTGTTGAAGGCATTGCTACTGAGGTCAGCGGTAATCCCGACTTGTCCGAACTTGAAGACGAGTTTGAAATCGTGAGCGAGTCGACCCAGACAAATATTCAGATTCAAAATGGTGTCTCCAACGTCGTACACAACTGGATATTTGGGATCAGGCCCAATAGAGCAGGCACCATCATCGTTCCGGGAATTTCAGTCGGTCGGTACAAAACTGATCCAATGCAAATCGAGGTTAAGGAATTTACCGGAAATGTTCAAAAAGCTGGTGAGGACTTGTTTGTGGAGATTGAAGTCACACCTCAGAATCCTTATGTTCAGTCGCAAGTGATCTTTACAGCGAGATTATTCACTGCAGTTGACATAGCGCAAGGCAGTCTGTCGGATCCTGTTGTGAGTTTCGCTGAAGTACAGCAATTGGGAAACGACCGCAGATACGATTCAAAGCGTGGCGGTAGGAATTATGACGTCATAGAAAAGCGATATGCAGTATTTCCCGAACAGAGCGGAACGCACGAGATCTCACCGGTGGAATTTAAAGGAGTTGTTTCCATTTACAACCAATCCACACTGCAGACACAGTTCAGACGCGAGCGTGTCAGCTCTGAGCCGGTGATTCTACAAGTTCGCCCCAAACCACCTTCATACTCAGGCAAGACCTGGTTGCCGGCCAGCGATCTGCAAATGTCGGATTCTTGGAACGGACGTCTTCCCGATTTGGAGATGGGTAGACCTGAGACCAGAAATATCTCGGTCGAGGCGATTGGATTGCGTGCAATCCAACTATCGTCCCCTGAATACGAAGCAGACCGGTCGGTACGAATTTACAGCAATAGCCCGACGCTGGACACGCACCAGACATCATGGGCAACTATCGCTCAACGTAATGAGGAGTTCGTGTTCATTCCCAACGAGAAGGAAAACGTGACGATACCGGAATTCAGGGTGATCTGGTGGGATGTTGATGAAGACAAGCAGAAAGTCGCGGTACTGCCGCGGATTACGAACGTCCAGTTGGCATCAGGCACTGACGTTCTTGTGAGTAATGATCCTGCAAATGAATTACTGACTCCATCATCCAGCGAAGAACTTGCATCCGGTCTGGATGAACGTGACCCGACCTGGATGCTGATCAGCATCGGAATGCTGATTATGTGGTTGCTGACACTCGCGGGCTGGTACTACAGCCGTAGAAAAAATGTCGCATCAGATACAGACGACTTTGAACATAAAGATCGGTACACTCTTACAATTCGGGAATCAATAAGAGATATCAAAAGCGCCTGCCGCGACAACGATGCAGGCAGAGTCGCTATTGCGCTACTTGATTTAGCACGATTGTGGTGGCCCGAACGATCACCGAGAAATTTGATTGATCTTGGGTTGAGGGTTGGTGACAGAGAATTCAACCGCGAATTGCAGATTCTGGATTTGAAGAATTATTCAAACGATTCGCAGGATTGGGATGGCGAGCAATTCTGGAATCAGTTTGCGCGAATCCGAAAAATCGTGCAAACTCCAATGAAGAAGCGACGTGGAAAATTCTTTTCCGCTCGGTCAGAACGACATTCCGATGACTTGTGGTTCGAGCACGAATTATCAACCGACTGATCACGCTGTTGTGTTGTCAGGCGTGCTTGGTGTCAGACTGTTTAATTTGATTGATCAACTGAAACAGTGCCAAGCCGGAGAATGTCACAAAGAACACAAGAGTCCAACCTGGAATGCTGAGTCCAAGGAACGTCCAATGGGTTTCCGCACATTCGCCGGTGCCACCGAGAATAATTTGAATTGCGTCCATAAATGGATTGTTCGCCAAGATGAAGCCAATTCCGGGAAAGCACTCGGGGACTCTGTCTGAAGGTAGATTTTGAAGCCAAACGTGTCTCCCTGCAATTAATGCACCAAAAACCGAAAATATTATCAATGCCGCGCTGTAAATAATTTTTCCACGCCTGAAAGGATTGTGCGCAAAGGCAGCGAAACCCACCAAACCGATCAACATGATTGCGATTCTCTGTACCATGCATAAGGGACATGGGTCGAGATACATCACATATTGCATATAGTAGGCGATTGCGATAAACAGGGCGCAGGCGATAAAGATACCCAGATTGCTGATTCTAAAACTCGTCATGTGGATCGGGTCAATTTCGTTTCTTTCCGTTGACAGAAAGCAGATGTAAAAGAGAATTATATTGAAAGCAGAGTATGTGCATGATTATGTAGTAATTCAATTTATGCAAATACGACTTTCGATTGACGTTTAGGGCATTTCAAAAAATCATGGTATGACTCCGGCCTTCGAACCGGAAAAGGAGAGATGGGTTACGACGATCCGCGCAGTTTCAGACCAGTGATCGGCGACAGGCGAAATTCTGTAATCGGGTTAAGCAGTATCTGCTGTTAAAGTACCGCTATTCGATGACTAGATCGGTGGCTAGAAAGAACTGCCCTCGACGCTTACTGCCTTGGTAAGGAATCGGTTGGGGAACTCTAACTGATCGTGTCATGCGAAAAATTTATATATAAACAAAACAGGTGTTGACTGTAGCGATGTATCTCGCGGATTCAAATAGGAATTTCAACATTGTGCGAGATATTCTGTGTTGCGACAACAGTTTATTTCTTGACTATATCCATGTCATTTTTGATTCAAGTTGAATTTCAGCAAGATAATTGTCTGTGGATATAAAACCCGGATCTGCCAGATATGCAGCTAGATGTTGAAAAAACATAAAAATCCCCATAAAATTAGGCAGTTAGGAATATAGTTTTACTAGATGGACGACAACTGTTAACTACTTCAGGGAATGCTGCCTAGTAGAGCAGCCGACATGGCAGTTTGGATTTCGTTGGTTCGAATTCCTGGAACTTGACTCCCCCAAAATTTACCGGAAACTGAATCATGCGAATATTGCTCATCAATCCCAACACCAGCGAATTTGTCACCGATCGAGCGGTTAATGCGGCACGCGAAATTGCAGCGTCCGATACGACTGTCGAAGGCGTGACCGGTCAGTTCGGTGCACCGATTATCAACAGCGAAACGGATATGGTAGTTGGTGCTCACTCTGCTGTGGATCTCGCGGCACTTCATGCGACCGGATTCGATGGAGTCGGACTTGCAGTTTCATTTGATACAGGTCTCGCGGCACTGCGCGAGATGCTGCCAATACCGGTTGCTGGTATGGCAGAAAGTTCCATTCGACTTGCGCTCAAGCAGGGTGAGAGGATTGCGTTGGTGTCGTTCGGTGAGCGTACCCGGCCGCTTTACGAAAGATTGGCGCTGCGATACATGAGCCAGGACAAACTCGCCGGTGTCCGATGCATGGAGGCGCTATCTCCCGATCAGATGAACGATCACGACTACCTGCAGGACAGAATTGTCCTGGAAGTTGAGAAAACCATGGATGAATTGGAATGCGATGCGATTGTCCTGCTGGCGACTGCATTTGCAGGTCTGTCCGGAAAAGTCCCGCATAAAATACCTGTGATCGACTCTGTAGCGGCAATGATTGTTGAACTTGAGTCAGTCGAAGGAAATGATCGGGTCTCGCGTATGCTCATGGATGACGCGAGCCCTCAAAACAAGTTGATGCATGGCGTGTCGGAAGACTTGGCAAATTTCTACCGAAATTTACCGCCAGAGTGAAACGTTCAAGCGATGTGTCACCATCTGTCAAGAAGAAGCCGAGTAAAATATCCCGTCAATTTTGTTCTGCTATAATTTTTCGCCGTACTGCCAAAATCTGAACATCCGGGCAGTATGGCAGCACTGGTTTGAATTTGACCGAAAAGCCGGTGCTATTACTTTATTTATTACAGCTTGAGGAGAAATAATGGCTGACGAAAATGTCGATCAGGATCGCCGGCGTTTTCTGACCGGAGTCACAACGGGAGTCGGTGCCGCCGGAGTCGCAGTTGCCGCAGTCCCTTTTGTTGCGAGTATGACGCCCAGCGCGAAAGCCCGTGCGGCCGGTGCACCTGTACTAGTGGACATCGGAGATCTGGAACCAGGAAAACTGCTCAAGATCGAATGGCGCGGCAAACCTGTATGGATTATCAAGCGAACGCAGGAAATGCTCGATTCACTGGCGATAGTGAAAGACGAACTGGCAGATCCTGATTCAGATCGAGATCAGCAGCCTGAATACGCTCAGAACGCCACCCGCTCCATTGAACCCGGGGTGTTGGTTTTAGTCGGACTGTGCACCCACCTTGGCTGTTCGCCACTCGAAAAACTCAAACCGGGGGAATTGGATTCGGATTGGCAGGGTGGTTTTTTCTGTCCTTGTCACGGATCAAAATTCGACTTGGCCGGGCGTGTATTCAAAAATGTTCCCGCACCAACTAATCTTGTGGTGCCTCCACATCGATTTCTATCTGATTCTAGAGTCGAGATCGGTGTTGATACGACTGAGGAAGATTTGGCGTGATTGCAAAATTTCGTAACTGGATTGATGAGCGTTATCCTGCGACGAAAACGTGGGAAGAGCATGTATCCAAGTACTATGCACCGAAAAATTTCAATTTCTGGTATTTTTTCGGATCTTTGGCCCTTCTCGTTCTGGTTTTGCAGATCGTAACGGGAATTTTCCTGACCATGCACTACAAGCCCGATACCGAACTGGCATTTGATTCGGTAGAACACATTATGCGAGATGTGTCATGGGGATGGCTGATGCGCTATCTGCACTCTACTGGTGCCTCATTGTTCTTTGTGGTGATTTATCTGCACATGTTCCGAGGGCTGCTTTATGGTTCTCACCGCAAACCGCGTGAGCTGTTGTGGATAGTTGGCATGGTGATTTATTTAACGCTGATGGCGGAAGCGTTTTTTGGTTACCTGCTGCCATGGGGCAACATGTCGTATTGGGGTGCTCAGGTTATCATTTCACTATTTGCAGCGATTCCGTATATCGGTGAAGGGCTTGCGGAGTGGATACGCGGCGACTTCGTAGTGTCCGATGCAACTCTGACGCGTTTTTTCGCGTTCCACGTAATTTTGGTTCCACTCGTGTTGCTGGGACTTGTATTTGTGCATCTGGTCGCCCTTCACAAAGTGGGTTCCAACAATCCAGATGGAATCGAGATCAAGGCAGACAAAAAGGAAGATGGTACACCGAAAGACGGTATTCCGTTTCATCCTTATTACACAGTCAAGGATCTATTTGGCGCAGGTGTGTTTCTCTTTATCCTTTTCGGCATCACGTTTATCACACCCGAGTTATCGGGCTGGTTTCTTGAGCGTGCGAATTTCGAACCAGCCAACGCACTGCAAACCCCACCGGACATTATTCCGTTGTGGTATCTGACACCCTATTACTCGATACTTCGTGCAGTTACCTATCCGCTATTTGGTGTGGACGCAAAACTTTGGGGTGTATTCTCTATGGGATTCGCAATTTTCTTATTTTTCCTGCTTCCATGGTTGGACAGATCGCCGGTAAAATCCATTCGATATCGAGGCTGGATGTTCAAGACGGCATTGACCGTATTCACTGTTTCATTTGTGTTGCTTGGTTACCTGGGTACAAAAAATCCGCAGGCGATTGATTTGTTTCTGTTTACCAACCTCACGTGGGCGCAGATTTTTTATTTCCTGTATTTTGCATTTTTCCTATTGATGCCAATATACACACGGCTTGATCCTGTAAAACCGGTTCCAGATCGGGTGACGTTCAAATGATCAGATTAATCATTTCCATGTTGTTGCTGTCTTTTGCCGGAAATGTATTTGCGGCATCGGGAGCGTCAGAGGACCTCGATTCGGTCTACGTTAATCTGGATGATCGTAAGTCGTTACAACAAGGTGCTGCGACATTCGCGAACTATTGTCTGTCTTGTCATGGTATCAAATACATGCGATACAACCGGATGGCGGAAGATCTGGGCATCAGCGAGGACGTATTGCGGGAGAATTTTCTGGTTGGGTCACAAAAACCGTCGGATCAAATGGACGTAACCATGTCGGAAGAGGATGCAAAACGTTGGTTTGGCACCGCGCCCCCCGACCTAAGCCTGATCGCGCGATCACGCTCGCCGGATTGGATTTACACGTTTTTGAGAGGATTTTTTGTTGACGATAGCTCCGTAACCGGATGGAACAACGAACTATTCGAGGATGTAGCGATGCCGCACGTTTTATATGAGCAACAGCAGAACTTCGAGCCGGAAGAGTACGATAGTTTGGTTCGTGACGTCGCGAATTTTTTGGTCTATGTGGCTGAACCGGTAAAACTCGTTCGTTATAACATTGGAATACTGGTACTGCTCTTTACAGGTCTTTTTACACTCCTTGCTTATCTGTTGAAGAAGGAGTATTGGAAAGATATTCATTGACAAACTTGAAATTTCTGTTGTTGCCCCAAATATTATTTGCAAACTCGTCTAATTCACGAAAACAACCGCTTGAATTCGGAACATGGCAGAAGCAATTGAGAATCGAAGATCTGGTATGATTCTGTTTTCGACTGAGACTTGTATTGAGGGTCATGCATGCCGGATGGTTCTGCACGAAAAAGAAGTGGAGTGCGATGTTGAGTATGTTGACCTGAACCGCAACCCGAATCACATCATCGAATTGAATCCGTACGGTGAGAGCCCGACTTTGATGGATCGGGATATGGTTCTTTATGGCTCCCACATTGTCGCCGAGTATCTCGACGATCGTCTGCCTCATCCACCACTGATGCCGCCGGACCCAGTGAATCGCGGCAGGGTGAGAATGATGATCTACAGATGTCAGCGCGACTGGTTGCATAGACTCAGAGAGTTGGACGAAAGGAAACAGAAACCGAACAAGACATTCCGTACTACCCTTAGTCGAGATTTGGCCAGTCTGGCGCCCTATCTGGCTGAACAGGATTTTTGGCTGGGTGAAGAATTCAGTCTGGTCGATTGTTTCATTGCTCCATTATTGTGGCGACTGAAACACTATGGAATTGAACTGCCGTCTCAAACACGCTCCATCACACAATACGCCAATCGCATTTTCGGCAGGGAATCATTCCGGAAAAGCCTGAGCGATGCGGAGATGGAAATGCAGTTGGATTGACGCCGCCATGCAAAACGAGATTTCCAAAGTTCCATACCTGATTGACGCAATGCGGAGTTGGGCGATGGATTCAGGATACACACCGTATTTGACGATTCAGGCTGACTATCCTGAAGTGAATCTTCCATTTGAAAAAATCGAATCCAAAGACGGATTGGTTACGCTCAACGTTCATGATCGCGCGCTGAAAGGCTACACGGTTTCGGAAGGTTGGATATTGTTCGAAACAAGATTTTCCGGGAAGAGTCACCACGTGGATTTACCGCTTGAATCGGTGGTTTCGCTTGTTGTCCCTGAAGTGATGAATCAGATAGTTTTCAGAGAGTATTGTCCTGAATCCGTGCAACACGACAATTCATCAAAGACATCGGACAAACCGCCAGACAGGGGCAAACCTCACCTGCGCCTCGTTGAGTGAACGATCGCAATTTACAACGTTCCCCAAGTAGTTCGCGATTGTCGAGGATTCGCAGTACGACAATTCTGTCGGTGCGTCGAGGCGACAGTGTGGTGCTCGGCGGAGATGGGCAGGTTTCGCTTGGTGACACCGTAATCAAGTCGAACACCAAAAAAGTGCGTCGACTCTACAAGGATCAGGTACTGGCGGGATTCGCAGGAGGTACCGCGGATGCGTTCACTTTGTTTGAGCGCTTTGAGGGGAAGTTGGAAGAGTACTCGGGAAATCTCGTGCGGTCGGCTGTTGAGCTTGCAAAAGAATGGCGGACAGACCGATTTCTCCGACGGCTGGAGGCGCTGCTTGTTGTCTGTGATCTGAACGACTCCCTGATCATTTCAGGTAACGGCGATGTAATACAGCCCGAAGACGGGTTGATGGCAATTGGGTCCGGTGGCAACTATGCTAAAGCCGCCGCCAAAGCGATGATTGAAACGACCGACCTGAGTGCCAGACAGATTGTTGAAAAAAGTCTTGCCATTGCCGGCGAGATCTGCGTGTATACCAATCACAACATAACGATAGAAGAGCTGGAGGCTTGATAGAAAGTGTCGGAAATGACGCCTCGCGAAATTGTCCAGGAGCTGGATAAACACATTATTGGGCAACTGGAGGCTAAACGCGCGGTAGCCAATGCGCTTCGCAATCGGTGGCGACGTCTCAATGTAGAAAATGAGGACATCCGCGCGGAAATCACGCCGAAGAATATTCTGATGATCGGTCCGACCGGTGTCGGAAAAACTGAAATTGCCCGTCGTTTGGCAAAACTCGCGCATGCTCCATTTCTTAAGGTAGAAGCATCCAAGTTCACAGAGGTTGGTTATGTTGGACGCGAAGTCGACTCGATTGTTCGAGATCTACTGGAACTGGCTGTCAAGATGGTGCGGGAAGAGTGTTTTGAAATGGTTCAGGCGCGGGCAGAGGCGGAAGCCGAAGAATCGGTATTGGATGCCCTGATTCCGCCCGCTCGTACAAATTCTGACGAGGATTACGAAGATTCCGATTTGGATTTTGAAACAGACGATATACGAGGTGACTATTCATTCAATCGTATTGAAGAAAAGACCGAAGTAAAACCCAAGGCGGACGGCGCAGCCAGAAAGTCGTTCAGAAAGATGCTCAGGCGGGGCGAGTTGGACGACAAGGAGATTGAGATAGAACTCAATACTTCAATTGGTGTTGAGATATTTGGGCCGCCGGGGTTTGAAGAAATGACCAGTCAGTTGCAGGGTATGATGCAGAACTTCGGAAATCGAAAGAGCCGTAAACGGAAGGTAACCGTTGAGCAAGCGTTGAAATTGCTGACCGACGAAGCGGCTGAACGGATGGTCAACGAAGAGCAGATCAAGCTGGATGCGATTAGTCGGGTCGAAGAGAATGGAATCGTGTTTTTGGACGAAATCGACAAGATCGTCGGTCGCTCACATCACACCAGCGGTCCGGATGTTTCCCGTGAAGGTGTTCAGCGCGACTTGCTCCCACTGGTTGAGGGTGCCACGGTCTCGACCCGATACGGTATGGTGAAAACAGATCACGTATTATTTATCGCCTCGGGTGCATTCCAGTTGACAAAACCGTCGGACCTTATTCCAGAGTTGCAGGGTCGCCTGCCGATACGGGTGGAGTTGAATGCACTGACTACCGAAGATTTCATTCGAATTCTGAATGAGACAGATAGCTCGCTGACACAGCAGTATTTCGAATTGATGAAAACCGAGGGGTTGGAACTGGAATTCGTCGAGTCAGGTGTGCAGTGCTTGGCCGAGTTTGCGTGGCGTGTGAACGAATCGACTGAAAACATTGGTGCCCGCAGGTTACACACGGTAATGGAGCGTCTGCTGGAGAAAATTTCTTTTGAAGCCGCCGATCGAAGCGGCGATAAAGTTGTCATCGACAGAATGTACGTTGAAGCGGAGCTGAAAGGACTCGTCGAAGACCAGCAACTCGCCCGCTACATACTATAGCTACTTTCCTCTGACAGCCCAGCTGCTGTCTTTTCATGCGTTCGATTCGCGATGTTGTCGCGAATTCCTGCTGATTCATAATTGGTTTGTTGGGAAGAGAGCCACTTTCCCGTAAATGTTAGCCAATTTGAGAACGTTGCGGTTCCGGTATCTTCACAAAATTTGTCTGTCAGGGCTTGAAAAAGAGTTTTCTGCTCCCATTTTTTAAGTCAGATGATTCACGACAATCGGGAATCAATTAACAGATTAGATTTGAGGTGAAATAAATGAATCAACTTGTTCAAACCAGAGAATGGAATAGAAAACCCGTTACTATTTTCGATGCGGATTGGGATGTTTTCCGTCCGAGCTCGATGTTTCGAAATCCGGCAAGATTCGGTGCCAGTGTACCCGCTGTCGACATTAATGAAACTGATTCAGAGTACCAGGTTGTTGCCGACCTGCCGGGGCTTTCAAAGGATGCGCTCAATGTTTCGGTAACGGATGATATTTTGAGTATCGTGGTCAGCGCTCAAAAGGATAACGAGGAAAACCTCCAGGGCCGCGTGATTCGCAAAGAACGATACCGTGGAAAGGTTACCCGATCGTTCAAATTGAGCGATGCTGTAGACAGCGAGAACATTCAGGCGAGTTACAAGGACGGTGTGCTGTCCATCTTAGTGCCTAAGAAAGAATCTACGCAGTCCAAAAAGATTGAAATTTCTGTTCACTAACTCCTTTCTCCGCTCAATACCAGACAATTGAGCAACTATTTGAGCGACTGTTTTCGAGCAGTCGCTTTTTTTTATTGAGTAGTAGGTGTATTTGCCAGTTTGAATTTTCGGATAATACAAACAGTTTGAAAATCGGCATTCAGTAAGTTATGACAGTAAAACAATCCAGCGCCAGGAAATCCGCAAGTATTCTTCTTGAGGGCCTGCCCTATATTCATCAGTTTCATGGTCAGACCATCGTCATCAAGTATGGTGGCAACGCGATGAACTCGGTCGAACTGCAAAGAGATTTTTGTCGTGACGTTGTGTTGATGAAAAGCGTTGGACTGAATCCTGTGGTGGTTCACGGCGGTGGGCCGCAGATCAGTCGGGCAATCGAATTAGCGGGTCTTAAGTCGCGATTTGTGGATGGCCTGAGAGTGACCGACCGAAAAACCATGGACATAGTGGAAGCAGTCGTCACGGAGACTATCAATCGTGATTTGGTCCAAATGGTTGTCGAGGAGGGTTGGGATGCCTTCGGGCTCGGTGCAAATCTTGGCGGTACGTTCATTCGGGCGAAGAAACTGGAAACTTCAAGCGTCGACCCGGAATCCGGTAAACCGGTCGAGTATGGATTTGTCGGAGACGTTGAGAATATCGACGTTCAACTGCTTCGACTCGATTCCAGCGACAGTGCGATCCCGATCATTGCACCAATTGGAGTCGGTCAAGACGGCCAGTCTTACAATATCAATGCTGATACGGTTGCCGGTTCGGTCGCCGAAGCGGTCGGTGCCGAGAAGTTGGTGGTGCTGACAAATATGCCAGGAATTCTGGATTCAGATGGTACTTTGATTTCCGCACTGACGACTTCACAGCTTGAAGGTTTGATCGAAGACAAGACAATTTCTGATGGCATGCTGCCAAAGGTACGCTGCGCGAAACATGCATTGGATCGCGGGGTGCATACCGTTCAGATCATCGACGGCCAACTCCCCCATTCAGCGTTGCTTGAAATATTTACCAATGAGGGTGTCGGTACACTGATCACCAGCGACGAATCCCTGATTCAGCCCTGACAGCCCGACTTCCATCTAATCTGGTTACTTGATTGGTTTGTTCGCAATTCGCGATGTGCGAGCGAGCGAAATCGTGACCGAACTCAAGTTTTGCCAACTGCCAAAGATCGACTTTCTTTTGTCAGGTTTCTGGCTTTCTGGATGACTCCAATACCTGCGAACATCAGCAATGTCGCAACCCAGACGAGAATCGGCAGAACTTCATCATGGACATAAGCACCGACAATAATGCCAATGATTGTCACTGAATAAGTGACCTGGCTTGAGTAGAGCGCTCCAGAAATCTTGACCAGGTAAAAGAACAAGCAGAATGCTATTGAGGTGAGAAATCCTTGCAAAAGAGTCAGACCGGCAATCAATGGAGGTGCATTCCAAAGCGGGTATAGCGGCTCGAACAGCATCGTGGCGACGAACATAATTGCAGCTGCTGTGATCAGCATACAGACTGCCATGTCCATGGTGTGCAGACTTGCTGGTCGGCAATTCGCGGTATATACCAGATTTATCGCATAGAAAACAGGCGCGATCAGGCCGAGAAGAATGCCACCTATCGGTGCTTTCATTTCGGCGACGGAGTCGGGTAGCAGAATCAGAACGATACCGATAAACGCCATCAGCACCCCCACCGTTTTTAGTGGGTGATACTTTTCTGTCTTGGATGTCAGGGCGATCATGTAAGTAAAAATTGGCGTCGCCGAAATCAACAACACCATCAGACCCGCTGGAATTTCGGAAACAGCGTAATACATGGCAGTGGTGGGGATGGCACTGCCCGTCACTCCGCAGACGATGTAAAACCTGAGATAACGGGGTGGTAGTCGCCTGCTTCGAATGAAATTTATCGTACCGACAATGACTGAGGATATGGAAAAGATCCAGAAAGAGTAGTTCAGCGGAGAAACACCATGCGTCGTGACATACTTGGCTATACTCGGTACACCACCCCAAATCAATCCCAGAATCACTATCAAGGCGATGGGCAGATAACCCGTGCCCAACAGGAAGTTTGTACGATGAGAACTCACGAAACCGGATTTGCTACAAAAGGTGTGATTGAACGACCCTAGGCGCGTTGCAATCCTTGTACAACGATCAGATCGGCAAACGTCCGCAAACCGTTAAACAAATTGGTTTTATTCGTCCCTCGATTGCTGGCGAGGCTTAAAAACCAGCGCTACTCCGTTACTGCAGTATCGTTTCCCGGTCGGTTTCGGCCCGTCTTTGAAAACATGCCCATGATGGCCACCGCATCGCGCACAATGATACTCAGTTCGAGGTAGAATCAACTTGAAGTCGGTACGAGTCTCAAGACTACCCTCAATCGCAGTATGAAAACTCGGCCAGCCAGTTCCACTGTCGAATTTTGTGCTTGAGTCAAATAACGCGAGACCGCATCCGCGGCATTTGTAAACACCATCAGCTTCGTTTTTGTTGAGGTTGCTGCTGAAAGGATGTTCTGTTCCTTCCTTACGCAGTACGTGAAATTCGTCCGCGCTCAGCAACTCTCGCCATTCTGAATCCGATTTCGTTAATTTTTCCATGATTTACGTATTTTCTTGTTGAAAATGAAGTTGAAAATTTAAACAACACAAAGATAGCAGAAAAATACTCAATGCGAGTTAATTTCTTGCAAAATTGCTCGCCTCGAACACAAGTTAAACTAAAATTTGACCTTTCGTTACTGGGGACAATAACCCAATAATTTTGATCGGTTTTACTGATGATCCCGGATTCAAAGTACGATAATCGCGGTAAGGGTGTATTCCTGGTTCTGACCGCTGGTATTTTTTGGAGTTTCGCGGGCCTGGCCGTACGTCTTATCGAATTCGCCAGTGAATGGCAGATCCTGTTTTTTCGGTCGACAACACTCGTTGCATTTCTTGTTCTGTATCTGCTGGTTACACGCGGTCTCGCAGTCATTGATGCAATTCGCAGTTGCGGTAAGATTGGATTTTTTGCGGGATTTTCGCTTAGTCTCGCGTTCTGTACCTGGATTCATGCGCTGACGCATACAACGGTCGCGAATGCATTGTTCCTGCTCTCTACAGCACCCTTCATAGCAGCACTCGCTGGCTGGTGGTTGCTGGGTGAAAGAGTAACCAGCACACTCATCTGGTTCATTCTCATGGCGACAGTCGGAGTTGTAGTCATGGTGGCGGAAGGGTACCAGTTCGGTACTCTATTCGGAACATTCATGGGATTGCTGTCTGCAACGGGATTTGCGTTATTTGCCGTTTTCCTCAGAATGGGAAAAAATACTGATCTCGTACCCGCGGTTCTGTGGGCGGGTGTATGCGCGACAATAATTTCCGGTTTGATGGTTCTGTTTACCGGGGTGGGTTTTGAAGTCACGGTACGGGACTGGTTGCTTTGTGCCTCTATGGGAATATTTCAGGTTGGAGTCGGGTTGGTAATGTTCACGCACGGTGCAAAATATCTTCCAGCCGCTGAAATTACACTACTTTCACTTACAGAAATTGTGCTTGGCCCAGTCTGGGTGTGGCTTGTCATTCGGGAAGTGCCAGGTATTCTGACCGTGATTGGTGGTGTAATCGTTCTTTCGGCTATCGCAGGTCAGTCTTTTTTCACACTGAGAAAAGGAGGCTAGATTGCTGTTGGATTGCTATCCAATGCGATGCGCCGTCGCCGGGTGAATCTTCAGGCTGATGTAAGTGACTATAATAATATCGGCTCCCGGTATTGAGGTAGATTGTGCTTTTCAGACTTATACACAGACAGACTGATCGCCATTCAGCAACCGGATTGATGGCAGATTGTTCGAAATTTTTCTTTTGCTAATTTTGAGGAACCGATATGGCATGGTGGGGTAAGGCGATCGGAGGCGTTTTGGGTTCGATGGCATTCGGCCCGATCGGGATCATACTGGGCATCGCGATCGGCAACATGTTCGACAAGCGACGAGCCTCTGCAGCCAGTGGTGAGTGGAATGTGCAGGAAAGAATGCAAACCGTGTTCTTTACCGCGACTTTCTCAGTGCTCGGATACATTGCGAAGGTCGATGGACATGTCAGTCCGCAGGAAGTCCAGTTTGCTGATCAAGTCATGCGCAGCATGCGCTTGGACGCAGAGATGCGTGAGGTTGCCATCCAGCTGTTCCGACAAGGCAAAAAGCCAGAATTTGAGCTCGACCCGGTACTGGAGCAGTTCAACAAGGAGTGCCGCAATCGAAAAAATCTCAAGCGGATGTTCATCAACATTCTGTTGAGCGGAGCCTTGTGCGACGGCAAAATTGATGATGTCGAGAATGAAGCGATACGTGAAATCGCTGGCCGTATTGGAATATCAAACCGAGAATATGCTGAACTGTTCAATGAAATTCTGGGCGGCTCCCAATACGCTCATGCCAGCCAACCATCTCTGTCCGATGATTACAAGACGCTGGGACTGAGTGAAGATGCAGACGATGCCGATGTCAAGCGAGCCTATAGACGAAAAATGAATCGGTTGCATCCGGACAAACTTGTATCACAGGGCTTGCCGGATGAAATGATCGAAATTGCTACCGAGAAAACCAAGCAGGTCCGAGCTGCTTACGAACGCATTCGAGAGCGACGAAAGCAAGCTCAGACTGTGCATTAGTCCTTCGTAAGATATTCACCTGAAAAGAGTTTAGATCAATCAATCCAAGGAGTTGACGATGCCAAAAGCAATCCAAGTATACGAAGTTGGAAATCCCGATGTAATGAAGTGGGAAGATGTCGATCCCGGCAGTCCCGGCGAAGATCAAGTACTTATTAGACACACCATGGTTGGTCTGAATTTCATTGATGTGTATTTCCGAAAGGGTGTTTACCCGGCACCAGGTTTTCCTTTTGTGCCAGGTCTGGAAGGAACCGGTGTTGTAGAACAGGTCGGGTCTGGAGTATCAGATCTTTCAGTGGGTGATCGTGTCGCCTACGCTTCGCCACCGCTCGGTGCGTATGCTGAATTACGCCTGATGCCAGCCGACAGACTGGTCAAGATGCCGGATTCGATTGATGACGTAACCGCCGCGGCGATGATGCTCAAAGGACTGACCGCACAATATCTTCTGCGACAGGTGTTTAAAGTCAAGGCAGGCGATACGATTTTATTTCACGCTGCAGCCGGTGGAGTCGGATTGATTGCATGTCAGTGGGCGAAACATCTCGGTGCAACCGTTATTGGGACGGTCGGAACTGAAGAAAAGGCCGAGCTTGCCCGGCAACATGGTTGCGACCATCCAATCATTTACACCAGCGAGGATTTTGCTGAACGGGTGAGAGAAATTACTGAGGGCAAAGGCGTTCCCGTTGTCTACGATTCTGTCGGTTTGAGCACTTTCGAAAAATCGCTTGATTGCCTGTCACCAAAAGGCATGCTAGTGAGTTTCGGGCAATCATCGGGCGAGATCGAGTCTTTCAACCCGGTACTGCTGAGAGCGAAGGGTTCCTTGTTCCTGACCAGACCGACTTTGATGACGTACACCGCTGAGCGAGATGATCTAGTGATGATGGCCGATGAGTTATGTGACATGGTGACCTCCGGGGCAGTTGCAATTCCTGTCAGACAACGTTACGCACTGGAAGATGCGGTTGAGGCACATCGCAGCCTTGAGTCGCGCGCCACGCAAGGTGCGACCGTGTTTGAAGTCTGATCTGGTTCAGTTCAGCCCATCAAACAACTGGACGTCCACCATATCACCTGGATTCGCAGTTGTGTCAAGGTCATCCAACAGTACAAAGCAGTTCGCTATCGACATACTGCTTAGCAGTCCGGAGCCCTGCTGGCCTGTGCTGGCAACCACAGGGTCGCCGTTGTCATCTTGCGACAGGATTGCGCGATAGACTTCTGATCGGTTGGGTTTCTTCCTGAATCGAGTAATTGCGCGAGCTTTCACGACGGGTACCGGATTCAAGTCAGACTGCCCCATCAATCGGCGAATCGAAGGCTGTACCAGACGATAGAACGTTACCATCACAGCCACCGGATTGCCCGGTAAACCAAAAAATAGCTTATCTTTGATCTTCCCGAAAGCGAACGGTCGCCCCGGACGTATCGCAATTCGCCACAGGCTGATCTCTCCGAGTTCCTCTAGCGCATGGATTACAAAATCTGCACTTCCGGTTGAGACTCCACCCGAAGTGATTATCAGATCTGCCTTCTCGCTGGCATCGGAAAGCGCTTTCTTCGTCAGGACGGGGTCGTCCGGAATGATGCCTAGATTGAGGATTTCCAAACCAGTGCGCTGTAACAATCCTATCAGCGTATACCGATTGCTGTCGTAGATTGCTCCGGGCGGCAAATGCTCACCGGCATTTTTGAGTTCGTCACCTGTCGAAAATACAGCGACGATCGGTTTTTTGATCACTTTCACCCGGCCGACTCCAACCGAAGCAAGTACACCCAATTCGGCCGCGCCGACCCAAACTCCCGCTTCAACAGCGATTTGATCACGTTGCAGATCTTCTCCAGCCTGTCGAACATTTTGACCTGACTTGTGTCCCGCCGAAACAACCGCAATTTCATTCTCCAGCCGAATATCCTCCTGGATGACTACTGTGTCGGTCCCCTGCGGCATCATGGCTCCGGTCATAACTTGCACGGCCTCGTCTGGCTGGCATCGGTGTGCCCAGGGTTTTCCGGCGAACGCAGTCCCGACAACTTTGAATTCGCGCACGCCGCTGGAGGGCAAAGAAGCGCCGTGCACGGCATAGCCATCCATCGCCGAATTAGCATGAGGCGGAACGTTGATTGTCGACGCGACAGGATCCGCGAGAACACGCCCAACAGCATCAGGCAGCGAAACAACTTCCGTATCAGTAATCGGAATGACTTGCTCGAGCAGCGCTTGCTCTGCTTGCGCGACAGGAATCAGCCCGATTCGAGGGTCAAAGCAGTTGTTGGGATCTGGCGGTGATGAGCTCATCATCGGAACTGTCGGTTGATCAGCATGGATAAATTTTCACATTTCGTGTTTGACGTTTGATACACCGTCAGTTGCAGTTTTCACTACAATTGTAGTGAATCTGAATACAACAGGAGAAATCAAGTATGAACGAAGATGTTTTTAACATACAGGTTCGTAAATTCTTAAAGAAAGTGGGTATCGAGTCCCAGCGTCAGATTGAGCGCGCGGTGCGCGACGGAATTGAATCTGGAGCACTGACTGGATCTGAAACGTTGAAAGCGACAGTACAACTGAAAGTCGAAACCGCTGGCATCGATCACACCATTGAGGATACTATCGCACTGGATTAGGTATTTCGATCAATCCAGTTCAACCGCGTACTGATCCAGTTCAGGTTTCTCAGCGATCATTCCCCGCGCCACTAGAAAGTCAGCAAATCTGCTGTAACGCGCGCGATCCAACGCGCCAGGTCGAAGTGAGAATCTAGGCAGAGTGTCGCGCCATGCGCGGCGATTAAGTTCGTCATTCAAGGATTTGTCGTAACTGATGAAGTTGTTCCAAGCTTCATCCGGATGATTGATCATAAACTGCACACCGCGCTCCACTGCGTCTATAAACTTTCGCATGTTGGGGTCATCGACACGATTTGCATGGGTGACAATAATGAGTTCGTCATAGCTGGGTATCCCTTCCTCTTCCAGATAGAACGCACGGCCGGGTCTGCCGTGGATATCCATTTGGTTGAGTTCAAAATTTCGGTATGCGCCAATGACTGCGTCAACTTGGCCGGACATGACAGCGGGTGATAAAGAGAAGTTGACGTTGATGAGCTCGACATCTTCAAGTTTCAGATCGTTGGCCTCGAGAATCGCCGCTAGAAGTACATCTTCGAATCCAGCGACCGAGTATCCGACTTTCCTGCCTTTCAAGTCAGCAATAGTATGAATATCCGATTCGTCCAGGACGACAATACAGTTAAGCGGAGTTGCGACCAGTGTACCGATTCGCACCAGTGGTAATCCCTGCTCGACCTGAAGGTGAAGTTGCGGCTGGTAGGATATTGCAACGTCCCCCTTTTTTGCAGCAACGAGTTTTGGCGGATCGTTGGGATTTGCCGGGGCTATCAAGTCGACATCCAGACCTGCTTCCTCAAAAAATCCCTGTGCATCAGCGACGAATAGCGGGCCATGGTCGGGATTGACGTACCAGTCAAGCAGAACGGTAAATTTTTCTGCAGCGTAGAGGGATTGACCCATACAAGAAAGTGACAGCAAAACAATAGCAATTAGTCTTTTCATTTTGTTTATGAAGCCTCCAAAGTGGTTTCTGTTTGCCAAAAAACAGTTTTTTTGATCAACAAATCAATACTGAAATACAAAAGTACAGCGAATCCCGCCAATACGATCAGTGCAGCGAACATCAGATCAATCTGCGATCTTGCGTTGGCATGCAGCATAAGATAACCGAGTCCGGAACTGGACCCGACCCACTCCCCGACCACTGCACCGATGGGTGCGACCGCAGCTGCAATCCGCAGTCCTGATCCAAGCGAAGGCAGGGCAGCGGGCAGTCGAATGAATTTGAGAACGGTATGTTTGGACGCGCCCATGATTCGAGCCATGTCGATCCAGCTGGCGTCGGTATTCCGCAATCCGTCGTATAGCGCCGCGGTGACAGGGAAATAGATGATCAGTGTTGCCATAGCAATTTTTGAGGCCATACCAAATCCGAGCCACAGCATCAGAACCGGCGCAATTGCAAATACAGGCAGTGCCTGGCTGGCAACCAGAATTGGCAGGAACCACGCGCGAACCGGCTGAAATTGCAGTATCAGCCAAGCACTGCCGATACCAATTGAACAACCGAGCAACAAACCGGCAACGATTTCTACGATGGTAACCGATGCATGAAATCCAATCAGACTAAAGTTCGCAACTAGTGCGATAGCCACTTCGAGTGGTGCCGGGACTATAAACGGCGGCGCTCCGGTAACCCAGACGATGATCTGCCAGATTGTGACAAGACCGGTAATGATGACTAGAGATTTAATCCACATTGTCCGCTGACTCAGGATGTACCAGCTGATTCATGAGTTCTGCATAGGCATTGCTGACATTTACGTCGGATAGTTGCCGCGGTGGCACTCCGGGCGGATCGATACGCTGCGCGACTGTGGCGGGTCGCCCGCTCAAAACGTATATGGAGTCCGCCATGCGGACTGCTTCCAACGGGTCGTGCGTGACTAGCAATGTAGTTCGATTTGACAGCATTGTGCAGGCGAGATCTTGCAACTGATAACGGGTACTCGAATCCAGGCCTGAAAACGGCTCATCCAGCAAATTGACAGGGCGGTCTTCAATCAATGTTCTCGCCAGCGCAACCCTCTGACGCATGCCGCCTGAAAGTTCGTGTGGATAGCGTTGGTCTGCACCATTGAGTTCGACTCTCGCAAGAAGGCATCTCGCCAATTCGACTTGTTCCTTACTTTTTTCACCTCGCAGCAACGATCCGATCATCACATTGTCAATCACTTTCAGCCATGGTAGCAGCAGGTCCTGCTGAGCCATCCAGGCAACGCGCCCGCTGAGCGGATTGTTGTCACTCGCTACCGCCTTGCCGGTGGCAATATTTGAAGAAACCAATCCCGCGATAAAACGAAGCAGGGTAGATTTGCCCGAACCACTTTTCCCGAGCAGACAGATCAGCCTGCCTGACTCAAGCGTCAGTCTGAAATCGTCAAAGATGCATTCCTCGGCGTAGCTGAGGCTGACTCGGACCGAAACAGAAATCATGGATCTGCAACAGTCAGGCGGAACGTGCTCTCAGAAATGGCAGACTGGAGACTCTCGACCACTCGATCTGAGTATCCTTTGTTTCCCTGAACGAGCGGGTGATTCTGTTTGTGATTTCATCGTGTTGTGCAAGATCATCAAGCACCTCATCTGCTGCCTTTTTGGCTGCAGACATCACATCGTCGGGAAACTGGTAGACTTGCGTTCCATGCGTCGCTATAAGCTTGTGCAATGCCTCAGGGTTGGACTTATCGATTTCCGTCAGGCTGTACGCATGCTCAGCAATGCAGGCGGTATCGATAATTTGTTTGAGATTGTCCGGCAGACTTTGCCATAGTTCCCTGTTTACGATGAATTCTCCAGCGCCATTTGGTTCATGGAATCCAGGGCCGTAGTAGTACGGCGCGCTTTTATAGAAACCCATCGCCAGATCCGACCACGGTCCGAGCCACTCGGCAGCATCGACTGCGCCCGAATGCAGTGCCGGGCCAATATCAGGAGGTGGAAGGGTCACTGTGACCGCACCGATTCGTCGGAAGACCTCACCGCCCAACCCAGGCACTCTGTATCTGAGCCCAGCGATGTCTTCGATGGAATTGATTTTCTTTTTGAACCAGCCTCCCATTCCGATACTGGTATTGGATGCCAGAAATGGTTTTACATTGAATGGCGCATAAAGCTCGTCCCAAAGCTGTTGCCCACCATTGTGATAGATCCAGACCATATGTTCTTGAGGGGTCAATCCGAACGGAACCGCGGTAAAAAACGCGCTGGCGCGTATTCTGCCTTGCCAGAAAAACGAGGCACTGTGTCCGAAGTCAGCAGTACCCGCTCCCACTGCATCAAAGACACCAAACGGACCGACCAGTTCACCGGCTGCAAATATTTTGATCTTGATTTGACCAGCACTGAGGGTTTCGATTCTTCGAGCGAGTCTTTCGGCGGTGGTTCCCGCGCCGGGACTGTTTTTAATCCACGACATTGCCAAGCGAAATTCTCTTTGATCTGCGCGGCTGATGCCAGGAGTCAGGGTAGCGGCAACGCCGGCTCCTGCACCTTGAAGAAAATGTCGACGTTCCATGATATTTTTCCTATGTCCAATTTTGGTGAAAATGATGTATCGGTCCGTGTCCGGAACCGACGTTTAGCGCATCGGCACAGGCAATCGCCTGGCTGATGTACTGTTTTGCATTGAATACCGCCAGCTCCATACCATGCTTCTTGGCTAGCTCGGCACAGATCGCGGATGATAGCGAGCATCCGGTTCCGTGCGTATTTTTTGTTTCGGTTCTTGGGGTTGACAGGTATCTGAAATTGTTTCCGTCAAAATACAGATCGGTGCTTTCTGCACAATCATGATCGTGCCCACCTTTGAGCAGAATCGAACCACAACCCAGTGACAATAGCCGCTCTGCGACTGTTTCTTTGTTGTATTTGACATATTCTTCCTTGCGTCGCAAGAGCCGGGCGGCTTCTGGAATGTTCGGTGTGATAATCGATGCAATTGGAATTAGTGCCGACTTCAATGCTTCTATCGCTTCGTCCTGCAGTAGCGGGTCGCCGCTTTTGGCGACCATGACCGGATCCAGAACAATGTGACCAATCGAATGGCGCTCAAGTGCTTGCGCGACAGTTGTAATCACATCAGCACGATGAAGCATACCGATTTTCACTGCAGAAACACTCAGATCACTGCACACCGTATCGATTTGTTCGGCGATGAAATTCGGTTCCACTTCATGGACGGCAGTTACGCCGATTGTGTTCTGAGCAGTCAGCGCGGTGACTACGCTTGCGCTGTACACCCCAAGCGCAGACATGGTTTTGATGTCCGCCTGAATTCCGGCGCCACCACCACTATCTGAACCTGCGATTGTCAATGCGATAGGAATTTTCATCATATCCTCATCCTATTCCGGAATTCATTGATTCTGGTTTTGAATTGCTGTGCCACCAAGCGTGGATTCTCGGACTCGCAGATTGCAGATACCACGGCAACCCCGTCAACCCCACATTCCAGTATCGACTCCAGGTTCTGCGTGGTGATTCCACTGATGGCAATGATTGGAATGTGTGGGTCGCGCGAGCGCAGTAGGCTCAATATTTCCTTGAGCCCGTTGAGTCCGATCGGTGGATCTGACTTTATTT
Source organism: Arenicellales bacterium (assembly GCA_951813075.1). Lineage (GTDB taxonomy): Bacteria > Pseudomonadota > Gammaproteobacteria > Arenicellales > JAJDZL01 > JAJDZL01. The sequence goes on from OX638343.1 coordinate 2,480,777, forward strand.
TGCTGCGCGTGTGGAATACACCGCCTACGCTGACGTAATTCAGTAGTTGCAGCGGAGCGTTGCGCGCCTCGCACATCGAACGCACCGTGAGTCCGAGATACGCGTCATCGCCCAGCGCCATTCTTGCCTCTTCAACAGCCATATCATCCTGTCCAAGATGCACAGCATTCACACCAGTTGAAGCGGCAATGTGAACATGGTCGTTGACAAACACGGGAATGTTCTTTGAGTCGAGGGCGTCAACGACGTCTGCAACCATGTCTACAATTTCTTGCACACCCATGGACTTACTTCTCAGCTGAATAGCGGTTACTCCACCTTCTACCGATGACAGAGCAGTTTGCGCCACATTGTGATTGAAGCACTGTTCGGGATTGATGACAAGATACAGCGTCGGATCAAGTTGTTCTGTACGTATCGGCGTCACAGGATTGTTGCCCGCTGCCTGATTTTTACTGTATTGATTCAGCATAGAGGCAATCAAGAAAGTGTCCGAAAAAAGTGCCTGGCCCATGTGATCGGGCAGCAGCGGCGTGACCGATAGAACCATAGGTTTGCGCGATATCGACTGCAGCATCGAATGCATCGTCTATGACTGTTAAAAATGCCGCAAGTAGCGCCGAAAATGCGCAACCCAACCCAGTGACGCACTCCATCCACGGATGCCCACAAGCGATATCTTGGGTTCGGTTTTGTGAGACGACCTGATCAACTTCGCCGGTTGTCATCACAACGAGAGATCGATTTCGGGCAAGTTCCTCCCGGGTCAGATTCATACTACGGCAAATCGCATCAATTTCAGCTGCGTTACCTCGAAGTACGCTCGGTTGCTGCTCAAGCAGTTTCTTGCAGTATTCCAATCGGAATTCCGAACGGTCTGACAACGCTGGATCCAGCACCCATGGAATCCGATGCTTCGATGCTGTACTTACCGCGGTGGTGATCGCTTGGCATTTGGATTGCGTCAGCATACCCAAATTGACGCTCAGCGCATTGGACGAACTTGTGAACGCCGTGATTTCCTGTGGGTCGTGTGACATGGAAGGGGTAGCACCGGATGCCAAGAGGACATTGGCGGTTACTGAAACGGCAGCTTCATTGACGATGCAATGAACCCGCGGGTGAAGTGCGCGAATTTCGACGAGCGCAGTTGCTTCCGCCAAGGACTCAGATATGTCAATAGTACCGGTCATTAACCTCTGTCACCGAAATACCTTAAAATACGGCGAAAGAGAAATTATGCCTGGCCGGTGTAGCCCTTAGACATCCTGATTCCCTACGCCAGCATAATCTGGATCAGGTTCAACGGGTTGGTAGATTCCAACGTCTCAGCCCTTCCGGGCGCCCCGTCAAGATGTAGAAGGGTATTTTAGCACTGACAGTTGAGCCTGCGTAGATGAAAATAAGTTCAATTGAGACATTCAACAAGGAATACGTCGGCTTTGTCAAGGTGACAGCTGATACCGGCGATTTTGGATGGGGACAGGTTTCCCCGTATAACGCTGATATCACATGCCAAATACTTCATCGTCAGATCGCGCCTTGGGCAATCGGTTCGCAATGTGATGATTTTGATGATTTGGAAAATCGAATCTACGAACGCGAGCACAAGTTTCCGGGGACATATCTGAATCGTGCGATGGCCGGCGTGGATACGGCGTTGTGGGATATGCGCGGACGGATTGAGCAGAAGCCGGTCGTTGAATTGCTTGGCGGCAGTGTCGGAAAACTCCGCGTCTATGGCTCATCCATGCGTCGTGACATCACCCCTCAGCACGAACTTGAAAGATTTTTAAGCCTGCGCGCCGAGCATGGATATGACGCTTTCAAATTTAGGATTGCCGCAGAATGTGGACGTGATGTTGATGAGTGGCCGGGCCGGACCGAAATGATAGTACCGACAATTCGCCGCGGGATCGATGATGACGTTGCCTTATTGGTCGACGCAAATAGCGGGTTTTCGGTAGAACGGGCGATCTCGGTTGGCCGAATTCTTCAGGACAATGATGTGTCTCACTTTGAGGAACCGTGTCCATATTGGGAACTTGAGCAGACGCGGCAAGTTACCGAAGCGCTTGAATTGGATGTCACAGGCGGAGAACAGGACTGTTATTTACCTGTTTGGCGTTCGATGATTGAAATGAGAGCGGTGAACATTGTTCAGCCTGATGTTTGTTACATCGGAGGAATTACGCGTGCGCTCAAAGTCGCGCGCATGGCGCGGGTAGCTGGTTTACCGGTTACCCCACACGCTGCAAATCTTTCGATGGTGACAGTGTTCACCATGCATCTGCTTGCAGCACTTGAAAATGCTGGCAAGTATCTGGAATTTTCGATCGAGGATGAAAATTACTATCCATGGCAGCAGGGGTTGTTTCGAAACCCGCCATTTGACGTCGAAGATGGCATGGTTACCGTGCCATCTGATCCGGGCTGGGGTGTTGAGATTGAGCCGCGTTGGCTGGATGGCGCGAACTACATTGCGAGTGACTGAGTAATTTCCGTCAATCGGATTCGAGGCACATCTGCCAGAATCCGATTTCGAGAATAGTTGCCTGGCGGTAGGTTTCAGCCAACTGCTCGAAACGCGAATTTCCACCGCGTTCGACACTGATCCGCTCCAAGTTATTAATTGAGCGAATGGCGAGGGCTTGATATTCCTCACCGGCGTACATCTCAACCCACTCGCGATATGGGTTTTGTGCCAAGGTTGAGGAATAGTCAAGTTCCAGACGAACACCGATTTCAGCATATCCGACAACACATGGCATCAGGGCTACATAAAGATCCAAAAGGTCACCGCTTTGACCTTTGTCTAGTACATATCGCGTATAAGCCAGGTTTTCCTGGTATTCGGGAGCAGTTTCGAGTTCGGATTGGGTCACTCCGAATTGTTTGCTGAAGCGGACATGCAAATCCATTTCGACATTTAGCGTTGAATGCAGGATTTCGGACGCCCACTGCATGTCGCGCAAGCTGGACGACTTGTAGGCGGCAAGCGCCCAAGCACGGGAAAAGTGAATGAGAAACACATAGTCCTGCTCAAGGTAAAGCCGAAATGATTCCAGCGGTAAAGATCCATCGCCAACACGTTCAACGAATTCATGATGGCAGTAATCTTTCCATTCGTTGGAACAAGTTTGTTTCAGACGGTCGAAAATGGATGTACCGTAGTTGCTTTTTTGCATGAATCGGACCTCTTGATGTTCGTGAACCAGTCAGTTGTCGTCTACCATTGTTTCAATTCTAACGCACGGACGAATTCCGATTGGCTTCTGAAATGTCCAGACTTCGATGAAATCACTGACAATCAAAAACTGCGAGTACCCAACTTTATCCGAAATTTAAAACAGAATTTTGCGTTAAACAAGAAAACCTTGTACGGTGGGGCTCAAAACTTATCCGGAACACATCAATAAAATCCGAAACCGAACCCAAGAGTTACAAGGTTAGTGTCTATTCTACACTGAACTTTCGCGGGCAACAAAACCCAACTTGACTTGCTTGTTGAGTTGACCGATCGGTATAACCGCATACTGTAATTCAGTAAAAATGAAAAATATTTAATTACCAATTGCGTTATTAAGCATCGCTTAATAACGTGAGGAGCCGGGCAGTTTTATTAAGTATCAACGTAAAATACTTAATAACACTTTTTTTATTAAATATTGCTTAATTATGGAGCGATTCACATTTTTTAATTAAGTAAAATAATTAATTCCTTAATAAAAATGTTGATAATTCAATGATTCTGAATAACAGGAGTCATCATGAAACGCCACCAGACTGGACAATTTGAAAATACATCTATCGGAGGAGAAACGGTACGGGCCTTCATCCCGAATCCACTTCCCCCAAATGACGACTTTGACATGAAGTTTCTGCAGCATTCGTTAGATAGCGCGAATTTTGCTCTTGGACAACTGAACAGCATTACGAATAACTTACCTGAACCATGGCTGTTTATATATATGTATATCCGCAAGGAAGCGGTGCTTTCGTCGCGTATTGAAGGCACGCAATCTACGTTGTCGGAGCTTATGCAGTATGAGTTGACACAGGTTCCCGGAGTTCCCGTTGACGATGTCGTTGAAGTATCAAACTATGTAATCGCCTTGGAACACGGATTTCGACGTATGAGAGAAGATGACTTTCCGCTCTGTAACCGTTTGATCCGCGAGGTTCATGAAAAACTCTTATCATCTGGCCGAGGAAGCAAGCAACTACCAGGAGAATTCCGGCGATCTCAGAACTGGATAGGCGGAACTCGCCCCGGGAATGCTCATTTCGTACCCCCACCGGTTCATCACATTGATCAATGTATGTCTGACCTGGAGCTATATATACAGTCCGAAATCCGCGATCATTCGGCTCTGATTCGGGCTGGACTATCCCATGTTCAATTTGAGACAATTCACCCCTTTCTGGATGGAAATGGGCGTGTCGGTCGCTTGTTGATTACTCTACAACTGTTTCATGAAGGTTATCTGAATGAACCTCTTTTGTATCTTAGCTGGCATTTCAAGATACATCGAAGTGATTACTACTCATTGCTGAATATTGTAAGACAGCAAGGCGATTGGGAAGAATGGCTGAAATTTTTTCTTGACGGCATCACCAATACGTCAAATAACGTAGTTTCGGTTACAAGGAAACTTGAATCACTTTTTCGTAACGACGAAAATAGGATTCGAAAATTCGGACGTTACAAGTCATCGGCGCTAACGGTTCACCAAGAACTCCAAAAGCATCCAATTTCAACTATAAAAGCAATCGCCGAAAAAGCGCATCTTTCGATTCCCGCAGTTACAAATGGCATGTCCGCACTCGAGCAACTCGGAATGGCCAGAGAAGTTACAAACAAGCAAAGATACCGCATTTACTCCTACGATGAATACATTTCTATTCTGAATGAGGATATCGGCGATTAATTCTCAAAAGTCGCGATGCTGATGAACTGAATGCCATTCTGTTTGCAAAATCGGGATTCAGCGCGTCCGGAATGAGACTTTTGATATATATTTGTAATCGAAATTGAATTAAGAAAGAAATACAGAGTTCGCCTACCGCGGTCATCTTGGAATCCTCAAACCGACCGCACATTCTCCCCATAATGGGCACGCGTTAAGCTGTATGAATCTAACGTCGTCTGGGATTGACAGAATAATGGTATTTGACACAAACATGGCTCGCCAGGATACACCTGGTTGTTTAGATGTGGTGCACTTGCACCACTCAGGATCCGCACTGATGCCAACTCCTGTGATCGACGCATTCCGTCGTCACATTGAGCTTGAGACAGTTCGCGGTGGTTATGAAGCCGAGGAAGAAGCCAGGGAGAAACTCAATGGCGTCTACACCTCCATCGCGCGGATGATCAACTGTTCGGCCAAAGAAATTGCTTTGACCGAAAGCGCAACAGCATCATGGAACGCCGTGTTTTATGGTATCGCCCAAACATTTCGCCCGGGTGATCGGATTCTCACCTCCAGGTCCGAATATGTCTCAAACATGATTGCCTATTTCCAGGTAGCCGAACGAACCGGCGCACAAGTTGAAGTTGTGCCGGACGATGCGACTGGTCAATTGGATGTGCGAGCGCTTGAAGCCATGATCAATAATCGGGTAAAGTTGATTTCGGTAACGCATGTTCCGACCCACAATGGACTTGTCAATCCGGTCAATGAAATCGGTCAGGTTGCGAATGACTACAGCATTCCCTATATCGTTGACGCATGTCAGTCAGCCGGTCAGATGCCCCTTGATGTGGTACAGATTGGATGCGATGCACTTTCCGCTACCGGTAGGAAATTCCTGAGAGCGCCGCGAGGGACAGGATTTCTTTACGTGCGAGAACAGATGCTAGAGAAGTTTCCGCCGATCACACTGGACCTGCATTCGGCGACTTGGACTGGTCCCCATACCTACGAATTGCAACCTGGTGCCAGGCGTTACGAAATGTTTGAATCCAATATCGCAGCGCGGATTGGACTCGGTACCGCTGTGGACTACGCAATGTCCTGGGGTTTGGCGGAGATTTATTCACGAATTCGCTTTCTGGCAGACCGGTTGCGTGTACAACTGAGTTCAATAGACGGTGTTACGCTGCGCGATAAAGGCGAGGAGAAGTGTGGAATCGTCACTTTCACACTTGACGGTATCGCTGCTGAGGAGTTTCAACGCCTGATGCGTAAGAAAAATATCAATGTCGGTGTATCCAAACGAAATTGTGCCTTGACGGACCTGGACGAATGGGGCGTGGAATCGTTGATCCGAAGTCCGGTGCATTACTACAACTCAGATGACGAGATCGATTTTTTTGTCAATGAGGTGAAAAACTTGGCTGCGTCGCTCAATTGACGCTTGAATTCGCCGAAGTTTTAGCGCACTCCCAAGTCAGCATAGCTCTCTTGCGGCTGGTACCCCACCGGTATCCACCGATATTCCCACACTTTCGAAGCACCCGGTGACAGGGAATGACATAGGAGATGGCATTTCGGCCGACAGCCGAAGCCACTGCCCGCACCGCGTTGGGCCGATTGACCAATTTTGCGAGCTGGCTGTATGACACAATCTCTCCGGGAGCGATCCCGAGCAAGGCTTCCCAGACCCGAATCTGCAGGTTGGTGCCCTTAATATGAAGCATGACTGAATTATCTGTAACATCATTGGTTTCGAATATTCGATTAATCAGTTCTGTGGTTTTTGCTGGATTCTTGACGAGGTTTGCGGCAGCCCATTGGTCGCCAAGTGCGGCCAGTCCGTCTTCATCATCGTGAAAACTCATCCAACATAACCCTTTGTCAGTTGCGGCAGCCAGGCATGTCCCAAACGGTGTGGTATGCCAGCCATACTCGATAATCAGAGAATCACCAAGGTCACGATATTCCTTCGGTGTCATCGCATAAACATTCACCATAAGATCGTGCAATCGACTTGGGCCTGATAAACCGGCGTCCAAGGCGACGTCCAGCACATCAAATTGGTCGCGAAGGAGTTGACCAGTCAGTTGCGCAGTCAGATACTGGACGAACCTTTTAGGTGAAATACCGGCCCAGCGCTTGAAAAGTCGCTGGAAATGGTAGTCACTCAATCCGACGTGAGCTGCGACGTCAGCAAGTGCGGGTTGATGCACATAATTCATTTCGAGATACTGAATGGCCTTTTCGATTTTAAGGTAGTCGTTCATTTGGTTACGAATCTGGTTTAAGTGATTCCCTGAAAGCCATTGTCGGAAAAATGCGTATCCCTTGCAATCCGAATCTTGCTATAAAATGGCGTTTCGTTCATTCGTTAACAGTACCAAAATGAAGAGTGTATGCTGAAATGGTTTCAAGTTTGCCTGCAAAAGCGCGTGTTGTAATCATTGGTGGTGGATGTGTCGGCACCAGTACTTTGTATCATCTTGCGAAAATGGGATGGGAAGATATCGTATTGGTTGAACGCAGGGAATTGGGCTGTGGAACAACATGGCATGCTGCGGGGCTTGTCGGCCAATTACGAACCAGCCTGAATCTGACGCGGCTCGCGCAGTATACCGCTGAATTGTTTGCAAATCTTGAAGAGGAAACCGGGCAGTCGACCGGAATGCGCGTAAACGGTTCAATCTCTGTTGCTTCTCATGATGAACGATTTGAAGAACTCATGCGTTCAGTCTCTATGGCTCGCGCATTTGGAGTCGAGGCGAATGTCATCACGCCGTCGCAAGCCAAGGATCTTTATCCGGCACTGTATATCGAGGATCTGGTCGGCGCAGTATTTATCCCAAAAGACGGTCAGATCAATCCCCTGGACGTGGTCCAAGCTTACGCGAAAGGTGCGAGAATGCACGGTGCGATGATTCGCGAGAATGTGAAGGTAACGGACATCATCGTTGAAAACGGAGTGGTGCGCGGGGTTTGTACGGATCAGGGTGACATTTCGACAGATATCGTCGTCAATTGCGCAGGCATGTGGGCGAGACAGATTGGATTGATGTGCGGTGTCGAGATCCCGTTACATGCAGCCGAGCATTTCTATGTCGTGACGGAACCGATCAGCGGGCTACCTTCGGACCTACCCGTTCTGCGCGATCAGACAGGTTACACGTACTACAAGGAAGATGCAGGAAAATTGCTTGTCGGCGCTTTTGAACCGAATGCGAAGCCATGGGGAATGGATGGGATTCCTGAGAATTTCTGTTTTGATCAGTTGCCGGAAGACTGGGACCATTTCCAGGATGCGCTGAACAATGCATTGCACCGGGTGCCGATCCTGGGTGACGCCGGTGTCCACACCTTTTTCTGCGGGCCGGAGAGTTTCACGCCCGACAATCGATACTATCTGGGTGAGTCGTCAGCAGTTAAAGGGTTTTATGTGGCCGCAGGATTCAATTCAATTGGAATCCAGTCATCTGGCGGTGCCGGCAAGGTTATGTCCGAGTGGATCTCGCACGGACATCCATTGAAAGATTACTGGGATGTGGACATTCGCAGAGTCGCACCGATGCAGAATAACAGTCGCTATCTTCATGACCGGATTTCAGAGTCGCTGGGACTCCTTTATGCCATGCACTGGCCATTTCGGCAACCGGAGACTTCCCGAAATATCCGCAAGTCACCGTTACACGACCGTCTCGCTGAGCGTGGAGCGTGTTTCGGCGAGACATACGGATGGGAACGTGCTGATTGGTACGCGCCCGGTGAGCGAAATCCGCAATACGAATACTCCTACGGTCGCCAAAACTGGTTTGAGAATGTGCGTGCGGAGCACCTGGCGGTACGAAACAACGTCGGTATATTCGATCAGACTTCGTTCGCTAAGTTCATGGTGGAAGGTCGAGATGCCGAGAGATTTCTCAATCGAATCTGTGCTAACAATGTCGCGGTACAGGCAGGACGAGTCGTGTATACCCAGTGGCTGAATGAACGCGGAGGTATCGAGGCTGACCTTACAGTTACGCGTTTGTCCGAACGTTGTTATCTTGTCGTTACCGGCGCGGCCGTTCAACAGCGCGATTTGAGTTGGCTGCGGCGACATTTATCGGATGACATGCATGTTGTTGTGACGGATGTCACTTCCGGGTATTCGGTGCTGTCGATAATGGGACCGAAATCGCGTGATTTGCTTTCGAAAGTGACAACAGCCGATCTTTCAAATGAGGCTTTTCCGTTTTTCTCATCAAAGGAAATTGAGCTCGGCATGGCTTTCGGGCGAGCCTCTCGAGTCACTTATGTCGGGGAACTGGGATGGGAGTTATATATACCCACTGATTTCGTTCAGCATGTTTATGATGAGATCGTTGCTGTGGGAGAGGAATTTTCACTGGTACACTGTGGTTACCTATCGCTGAATTCGTTGCGTATCGAAAAGGCTTATCGTCACTTTGGCCATGACATTTCGGACGAGGATAATCCGATTGAGGCAGGACTTGGATTCGCCGTGGCGTGGGACAAGGATGGCGGATTCATCGGCAGGGACGCGCTCGCGCCGATTCGCGGCCAGGCACCGAATCGAAGATTGGTGCAATTCCTGTTTGAAGATCCTGAACCGCTGATCTACCATGAAGAGCCGATCTATCGCGACGGTGAGATTGTCGGGCGCATAACTTCCGGCATGTATGGCTATGCGCTGGGGGCTTGCGTGGGGCTTGGCTATGTCGGATGTGAAGGCGGTGTATCCGCGGAATTCGTCAACAGCGGAAGTTACGAGATTGAGGTGGCGGGAGAGCGATTTCCTGTCAAAGCCTCTCTTCGGCCGATGTACGATCCACGCTCGTTACGTCCCAAGATTTGAAGCCCCAATTTGAGTCGATCAAAGTCCATCAACCGGAGCGATTCGTGAACGAAGAACTGTTTCAGGAAGATGCGTATCTGAAACAATGCGAAGCCGTCGTTTCGACTGTAGACGAGCAGACGGGAAGTTTTACTGTCACTCGTACCAATTTTTATCCCACAGGTGGCGGGCAGCCCGGTGACACTGGCGTTGCATTCGACAGTAGTGATCGCGAAATTCGAATCACAGATACACAGCGTAATCGCGCTACCGGATTCATTGATCACTTTGTTGAAATTCCATCTCAGTTGCCTCAAGTCGGCGATGATTTGTATATGGAAATTGACTGGGAGCGGCGGCATCGGCTCATGCGCATCCACAGTTGTCTTCATCTTCTATGCGCGGTTATACCGGGGAGAGTGACTGGCGCACAGGTTTACGACGGACGAGGTCGCGTAGATTTTGATACCGCGGAACCATTTGAAAAGAATCAGCTCTCGTACAGTCTGAATCTTCTGGTCCAACAAAATGCAGAATGTAGAATTCTGAGTTATTCGATGTCGGAACTGAACCAAAATCCAGGATTACTCGATAGCCTGTCGGTACCGGTTCCTCCAGTTGAGGGACAAGTCAGATTGATTCACTTCGACGGAATCGACATTCAGCCCTGCGGAGGCACGCACGTTGCGAATACTGAGGAAATCGGTCGCGTCAAGGTGACGAAGATCGAAAGCAAGGGCAAGCACAATCGAAGAATCTCCGTCGTACTCGACGATTGAATATTGTTTGAACGTGTTCATCGTGTCGAGATGACGGACATACCTGATAGACCCAAGAGGAGGATGCCATGCATAAAGGCAGTTGTCTTTGTAAGACAGTGACATTTGAGATCGATACCAAAATCCGCCGATTTCATCATTGCCACTGTCAAACGTGTAGAAAAACTCACGCGACAGTTTTCGGTTCGAGTGCATTGGTCAAAGCTTCCGACTTCCGAATCCTGAGCGGCGAAAATGAAGTCTCCCGCTACAAGTCCTCATCTGAAAAGACGCGCTTTTTTTGCAGCAACTGTGGCACCCACGTATTTGCTACATGTATGCGCGATCCAGGAGATGTGATTCTTCGTATCGGAACACTCGACGGTGATCTCGGTATTAAGGCACAGGGACACATCTGGGTAAGCCATAAGCCCGACTGGTATGAAATTGGCGACGATTTGCCGCAACACCAGGAGTGGTAGGTCCGGAATCGGTTGTCCCAATCAAGTACACACCATTTGAAGTGCTCAACTGGATTGGCAACTAACGAAGATCTTCGTGGTTGCTGCGGGGATCAGGTTGTGGCCAGTAGCACAATTGTTGACTTAACGATGTCGTCTACGGTTGCGCCTCGGGAAAGATCACTGATCGGTTTTGCAAATCCCTGAAGAATCGGGCCGATAGCCTGAGCACCCGCAAGATACTGGGCAATTTTGTAGCCAATATTCCCGGAGTTCAGATCCGGAAATATCAATACGTTAGCCTGACCGGCTACTTCACTGGCGTCGCCGATTTTCAATGAGGCGACTCTCGGATCAATTGCCGAATCAAATTGAAATTCACCGTCAACCAGCAGGGTGGGGTTCTTTTTACGAACCAACTCAATAGAATCGGTTATCTTGTCCACTTTCTCGTGACGCGCACTGCCTTTGGATGAGAAGGACAGCATTGCGACTCGCGGTTCGGCTTCAAGCAATTTTCGGGCATTGGACGCGGTTGCCAGCACAATTTCCGACAGTTGGGTGGCGTTTGGATCGATATTGACGGCACAGTCTGCAACAATAAGCGTTTTGGGTGGACTGCTGGCTGTTTCAGGCAGCAATAACATTATGTAACTGGATGCTGTTGCAACATCAGCCGGTGTACCGATCATTTTCAACCCAGCCCCGATCACGCGCGCTGTGGGTATTGAAGCGCCAGCAATCAATGCATCCGCGTCGCCCAAACGCAGCATCATCGTTCCGAAGAGCAGGGGATTTTTCATCATTTCCCGCCCTTCCTGCATACTGACAGGACGTCTGAGTCTTGTGCATCCATCCGCATAACGCTCCGCATTCTGCCTGTCTCGGGATGGGTCGATAATTCTGATCCCATCCAGAGAAACATTGCAGGCGTTTGCGATAGAACGGACTTTCTGTTCCTCTCCTGTCAGGACCGGAACTGCGATCTTCCGCCCCGCCAGAATTGCGGCGGCGCGAATTGCCCGCTCGTCAGTCGCATCAGCGAGAACAGCGACGCGCGATCTTTGTTGCGCAAGACGCGTCAGTCGATCAAGATCGCTCACCCGTTATACGAACGATTTGTATTTATCGAGATGACGCACAGGCTTGCTTAGCGCATCACGTCTGAAGGGATCCCCCAGTTCTCGAGTACACATCACTTCAACTACAGTGGTCTTGCCTTCATTTTGCGCTTCACAGGCTTCGCGAAGAGCATCACCGACCATGTCGAGATGATCGACTACGATACCTTCGGCACCCATTGATTTCGCAATACCAGCCCAACTCGGGTTGTCCAGATTGACACCCTCAAAGCGACGACCGTAGAAATCAACTTGGTTCTTCTTCTCTGCTCCCCATTGTCGATTGTTGAATACGACAGGGGTGACGGCAATATTTTCTCGGACACAAGTAAGAATCTCGCCCATGCTCATTGCCCATGCACCATCGCCGACGTAGGCGATCGCAGGACGTTGTGGAGATGCTGCCTTAACGCCCATGACGGTTGGAAATGCATAACCACAGTTACCAAAACTCATCGCAGCGAAGAAACTTCTCGGCTCATCGAATCTCAGATAACTGTTGGACACTGAACAAATGTTACCGATATCTGTCGAAATCGCAGCGTTGGATGGTGTGGCCTTTTCCAATTCTCTGAGTACCTGCCGTGGATGGAGCATCCCTGCATCTTCTTTTGAAACCAGTTGGCTCCATTCATCGGTTTCTTCGGACCAGCCATTCAGTTCGGACTCCCAGACTTGCTTCTCGCTGGCGATCTCCTCAAGACGCGCGTCGCGATTCTTCAAGCAGGCGATCTGTTCGCGGTTTTTGACACGTTCAAGCAGTGCCGAAGCCGATTCGCCTGCGTCGCCGCAGATACCAACAGCGATTTTCTTGACCAACCCGATTTTTCGATAGTCTACATCGACCTGAATGATCTTTGCGTCCTTGGGCCAGTAATCCATCCCATGCTGGGGCAGGGTACCAAAAGGTCCCAACCTGGTGCCGAGGGCGAGCACGACGTCTGCCTTGGAGATCAGTCGCATACCTGCTTTCGAGCCCTGATATCCAAGAGGTCCGCACCAGAGTTTATGGCTGGCTGGAAATGAATCGTTGTGCAGGTAGCTATTGACGACCGGTGCCGACAAGTATTCGGCAAGTTCGACACACTCTTTGACTGCGTCGCCCATAATGACTCCGCCACCTGACAGGATGACTGGAAATTCTGCTTCCGCGAGCAATCGTGCGGCATTATCCAGCGATTTGGAACCACCGGCACCTCGTTCAATGACTTGTGGTTGGGGGACCGGTAAATCCACGTCACCATAGAAATAATCACGGGGAATATTTAACTGAGTCGGCCCGCGTTCGGCCATGGCCATGTCAAATGCGCGAGCGGTAAACTCTGCCATTCGACCGGGACCGCTGACGTGAGCCTGATACTTGGTGATCTTGGAAAAAATTGGAAGCTGCTCGGTTTCCTGAAATCCACCGAGTCCCATCGTGTTGCTTCCAGTTTCAGGTGTAATCGCTACGACGGGTGAATGCGCCCAGTAGGCCGCGGCGATTGCGGTAACGAAATTTGTGATTCCCGGACCGTTTTGTCCGATACAGACACCATGACGACCACTCACTCTGGCATAGCCATCGGCCATGTGTGCCGAGCCCTGCTCATGTACTGTGGGAATAAAGCGGATACCGGCAGCTGGGAAAATATCAAGCGCATCCATAAAGGCTGACCCGACAATTCCAAAGACATCGGTTACGCCGTAGGATGCGAGTGTTTCGACAAATGCTTCACTTGATGTCATTCTTGGCATAGTGATAGTTCCTTGTTATTAAAATTTAATTGACAAAAAATCCAGTCAGCTTAGACCTAAGGCCTGCTCAGCTGGAATGTAATCGTAATTCAGACTTGTAGCGACTTCGCTGTATGTGACCTTGCCGTGGCATACGTTCAGGCCCTGAAGCAGATGCTGGTCGCGTCGAAGTGCTTCTTTATATCCTAAATTCGCGATGCTGGTGGCAAATGGTAGCACAACGTTGTTAAGCGCATAAGTGGATGTTCGGGGAACTGCACCGGGCATGTTTGCGACGCAATAGTGTGTAACCCCATGCACTTCATAGGTTGGGTTGGAATGCGTTGTCGCACGCGAAGTCTCGAAACATCCACCTTGATCTATCGCAACATCTACCAGTACCGAACCTGATCGCATCGCTTTCACCATCTGTTCAGTTACAAGACGCGGCGCAGTCGCACCTGGAATCAACACCGCACCGATAACCAGATCGGCTTCGACTACATGTTTTTCCAGTGTGCTTCTCGTAGAGTAAACTCCATTGGTGGAGCGACCGAACTGTTGCCAGTGTTCGTCAAGCACTCGAACGTTGCGATCGAGCACGAATACATCCGCACCCATTCCCACAGCGATATGTGTGGCATGTGTGCCGACGACACCACCGCCTATGATGACAACCTTGGCAGGTTCCACACCTGGTACACCACCAAGCAAAATACCGGTACCCCCATGTGGACGTTCAAGGCACCAAGCACCTTCTTGTACTGCCATCCGCCCTGCTACTTTCGACATGGGAGCCAGAAGTGGCAGCGCCCCACTATCGTCGGTTACTGTCTCGTAAGCAATGCACACCGCACCACTATCGACGAGATCGCGTGTCTGCTCTGGGTCCGGCGCCAGATGCAGATACGTGAACAGAATCTGATTTTCCCGGAGCAATTCTCTTTCAGGAGCAAGCGGCTCTTTGACTTTGATTATCATGTCGGCACAGTCAAATACTTCTTTAGGAGTCCCGACGACTGTTGCCCCGACTGACCGATAATCGTCGTCGCTGGCACGAATTCCTTCACCGGCATTGGTTTCGACTACGACACTGTGTCCGTGTCCGACCAATTCCTGCACGCCACCAGGTACCAATCCGACTCGAAATTCGTCAGTTTTGGTCTCCTTGATCACTCCAATTTGCATAGTACGAAATCCCTAATAAATGACTATGAATCCAGAATTTAAAACGAGTCAATATGATAGTGTATGTAGGTGTTTCAGAATGTCTTTATTGGCTTGTCAATGCGTTGGGCGGACTGAAAAATTATCAATATGCAATTGTGTTGACTGCAACATTCAAACCTGTAAAATACACAGTTGAATTCGTTTGGCTGAACTACAAATGATTTCACTATAAATTACGTGAATAGCGAGTATCGAGGTCTGGATTTATGCGACTGGAAATGGATAATTTATGGATGCCTTTTACGAGCAATCGCGATTTCAAGGCCGACCCGCGGATGATTTCTCATGCGAAGGGTGTCTATCTTTACACACCTGACGGCAGACAGATCATTGATGCGTCATCTGGGTTATTCTGCTGTGCAGCGGGACATAGTCGGGATGAGATCGCAACAGCAGTTTACCGTCAGTTGAATGAACTGGCTTACTCTACGCCATTTCAACTCGGGCACGAGCACTCTTTCGAGCTCGCACGTCGTCTGACCGAACTGACTCCGGAAGGAATGGACCGAGTATTCTTTGTCAATTCTGGCTCTGAAGCGATTGATAGCTCGATCAAGATCGCACTAGCCTATCACTACGCCAGAGGAGAAGCGCAGCGTCAGCGCCTGATTTCTCGCGAAAGAGCCTACCACGGCGTCAATATTGGTGGTACTGCTCTCAGCGGTATGGTGAAGAACCGACAGGCATTCGGTTTGACTATGCCCGGTATCGCACACTTGCGTCATACGTGGCTGCCGGAGAATCGGTTCGAGCGCGGCCAACCGCAACAGGGCGCTGATCTTGCAGATGATCTGCAACGTATGGTCGACAACTACGGTGCCGAGACAATCGCTGCGTGTTTCGTAGAACCAATCGCCGGCTCTACGGGCTGTTTGGTTCCGCCGGTAGGATATCTGGAAAAATTGCGGGAAATCTGCGACAACAATGGCATTCTGCTTGTATTTGACGAAGTGATTTGCGGATTCGGTCGTACAGGTGAGCCGTTCGGGTCTCAGAGTTTTAACGTGACGCCGGATCTGATGACCTTGGCAAAAGCACTGACCAATGCAGCTCAACCGATGGGAGCTATCGTTGTCGGCAGGCATGTTTACGATACCATTGTGAACGCAGCACCAGAAAAAGCGATTGAATTGTTCCATGGTTATACGTATTCGGGACATCCTGCTGTCTGTGCCGCGGGACTTGCGACGCTGGATATCTATCGGAATGAGAATCTGTTTGAACGTGGCCGGCAGTTGTCAAATTATTTTCAGGACTCGATTTTTGCGCTTCAGGACTATGATGTTGTGACGGATGTGCGAGGCTTCGGAATGATCGCAGGTTTGGATGTGACCCAAGATGGGTTCCCGGGAAACGCCGGAATGACGATTCAGAAGCGGCTGTTTCATTCAGGACTGCATGTGAAGGCAACGGGTGACGCGCTTATCGTCGCGCCACCTTTGGTTTCAACCGAAGAGCATATTGACGAGATATGTGAGAAGTTTGCTGGTGTATTCAAAAACTATTGACAGGCATAATTGAAAATGTCGATACCAGCGTAATTTCGTCGGTTGACAATGTTGTTGGTTTTACCGTAAATTATAAGTTGTTACATATGTGACTGAGGCGACTTGGAAATTACGTGATTTTGCGCTTTTGATGTATAAAGGTTTAATCAACTATTACAATATTTAATGCTTTAATCGACTGGAGGAAAAACAGACACATGGTTATGCAAAAAAATGGCGGAGTTAGCCGCCGTAAATTTCTAAAGACCACTGGTGCAGCGGGTACCGCTGCGACAGTTGGCCCTTGGATTATCAGCCCGAAAGTTTTAGCTTCTTCGGGAGAAGTCAACGTTCTGATGTGGTCAGATTACCTGCCTCCGGATTATATAGATGCGTTCGAGGCCGCAACAGGAATAACCATCAATTACACCGGGATCGGCTCGAACGAGGAGATCATCAACAAGATGAAAGCCACCAAAGGTCAGGGTGTTGATATCTGCAGTCCGACCAATGTCCGTTCCGGACAGTGGGTCGATCTGGAACTTCTGCAACCTTGGGATTACAGTCGGATATCCAACATGAAAAGTGTAAATCCGGCTATGCTGAGGGTTGGTGACATCGAATGGAATTTCGGTGGTGCAGGCTCACATTGGCTGCCTCAGATTTGGGGTACCGAAGGTGTTGCGTGGCGAACGGATCTCTACTCCCCTCCTGGTGGTGAGCCGAGTTATGGAAATATCTGGGATGGATCCGCCGAAGGTCACACCATGATACGACCGCATTCGGGCATGCTCGGTGCGGGACTCTACATGGAGACGATTGATGAGTTGGAGCCCGGCGATGTTTGGCGTGCTTACGAAAGTGAGGAAAAGATGCGTCCAATCTGGTCGAAGATCACCGATTTCTGTATCAAGAACAAGAATGAAATCCAGATTCTGTGGAACGATGCTGATACACAGAAGAACGGACTTCTGAACGATGGTGTTCTTGTCGGACAGACTTGGGACGGTCCGCCGCTAGCGCTCAAGATCGCTGGCGAGCCGGTTCATTACCAGGCGCCAAAAGAAGGCTCGCTGGCCTGGGTGGACGGAATGGCGCTTTCGGTAGGAGCGGCCAACATCGATCAGGCCTATGCATTTGTGGAATTTGCGTTCCAAAAGGAGCATGCAGGCAAGGCAATCGACACACATGGCTACAATTCAGCCGTAATTGGTGCCGATGCATTCGCCGGCGATGCATACAAGAAAAATTTCTCGGAATCGTATCCAGGTTCTGCACTGGCCAACCTCAACCCTTGGCCGGCTGAACCGCAATGGTATGCGGATGTTCGAACTGAGTATCGCAATAAATTTGTGAATGCCTGATTAAAGTTAAGTTGGGAGGCGCTCGCGATATCGATTGCGAGCGTCACTCCAGCATTTAAATTTGCGTTGATGGCGCAAAGAGAGAATTAGGAGGTTCGACAGATATGAGTGCAGATGTACGACTTGAGGACGTCTGGATAAGATTTGGTGACTTTATCGCCGCACGCGAAATCAATATTCATATACAGGGCGGCGAATTTTTCACAATTCTCGGACCGTCCGGTTGCGGCAAGACGACCCTGCTTCGGGCCGTATCCGGTTTTCTGACACCGTCAGAAGGCAATGTGCTGATAGGTGGCACAAATATGGCAGGCATTGGTCCGAACAAACGTCCGACCGCTTTAATTTTCCAGAATCTCGCACTTTTCCCCCTGATGACCATATGGGAGAACATCACATTTTCTCTAGAAGTTCGAGGTGCAAGCAAACAGGAACGTCGCAATCGCGCAGAAGAGCTGCTGGAGCTGATTGCACTACCCGGGCAGGGTGAGAAGATGGTCAACGAACTGTCCGGTGGACAGAAACAGCGGGTGGCGATCGCTCGCGCCTTGTGTGCGGAGCCTGAGGTATTGTTGTTGGACGAGCCTCTGAGCGCACTTGATCTGAAACTTCGCCAGCACATGCGTACCGAACTGCGCTCCATCCAGCGGCAGGTTGGAATCACTTTCATCTACATCACCCATGATCAGGGCGAGGCACTTACGATGTCGGACAATGTGGCCGTCATGCGCGAGGGTGTGGTAGAGCAGATCAGCGACGGCAATTCCATCTACGATGAACCCGATACAGCATTTGTTGCGTCGTTCGTCGGCGAGAACAACCGATTCGACGGCAAGGTATCGTCGGTGTCTGATGGTATTGCGACAGTCGATACGGCTGAAGGAACAATAAAAGCGCGCCTAAGCGCAAATACAGACTCACGGGTTAGTGCGGGGGATGATGCATTTGTTTTCGTTCGTCCCGAAGCCATTCAGTTCGTCAATGGCACAGCGGCTGACAACCGGATGAATACCAAGGTCTACCATGAGGAGTTTGAAGGACACTTCTGGCAGATCTTTCTGGACATTGAAAAAAGCCAGAAGCGAATCAAGATGTCCTACGTAAACGACGGTGCGACC
Source organism: Arenicellales bacterium (assembly GCA_951813075.1). Lineage (GTDB taxonomy): Bacteria > Pseudomonadota > Gammaproteobacteria > Arenicellales > JAJDZL01 > JAJDZL01. Next base: position 2,499,785 of record OX638343.1, read on the forward strand.
CGCGTTCATTCACGGGGAGCGGAACTTGCGATCGGCTTCCCAGCGCAGTCGGCCATCGCACTGCCTCAGGGAGCACTGGCCGCCGAATAGAGCGGTATTGGGGGAACCGAATCATGGTTTCTTACTGGAAAAATTTCTTTCTCAAGAATGGTACAGCTGTTGCGCTGTTTCTGATCATCTCAGTCGGTGTCTGGCTGTTCATGATGATCATTTTGCCACAGCTGTTCATGCTGGATTTTTCGATTCGAGCCAATGTGCCACCACCGAAGTTTGGCACCGAAGAGCATTACTATACGCTTGAACACTACAAGTACATGCTTTTCGGCAGTGCGCAGGCGAGTGGAACATTCAACATCATTGACCTGACGGTATTTTTCAGAACCATTGCCGCTGCAATCTTCGTCACACTCATCGACCTTGCACTTTGCTATCCAATTGCATATTACCTGGCACATGTTGCGATTGGCGGTTGGAGTCGACTGATGGTGCTATCGCTGATTGTTCCGTTCTGGGTTAATGAAATTCTGCGTGCATTCGCATTCAAGATTATTTTCGGTTCTACAGGTGTGATCAATAATGTATTGATTGCCGTTGGTGTTCTCGATTCGCCCTACGATTTCATTCGCAACGACATTGCGCTATGGGCAGGTCTAAGTTATGCCTTTATCCTATTAATGATTTTCCCGATCTACAATGCGGTTGAGAGTCTAGACAAGAATCAGATTGAAGCGGCACGGGATCTGGGGTCTTCCTGGTTGAGAATTCATTGGCGAATCGTGGTGCCGCATGCAAAGCCGGGTATCAGTTCCGGCTGTACCATGGTGTTCATGTTGACGGCCGGAGCGCTTGCTGCACCGCAGATTCTCGGTGGTCCCAGCAGTCTTTGGTTTACACAGATTATCTATCAGGGCTTCAATCAAGCCGGTAACTGGGCACGCGGGTCCGCGTACGCAATCATCCTGCTGATTTCGTGTATCGTCTTGGTGCTGGTGATCATGAAGATATTTAAAGTTCGGTTCGGCGAAATGATGAAATGATCGCGGAACGACTACAAAAATATCTGGTCATCGGATTTGTCGTTCTGTTTTTCGTTTATTTGTTCGGCCCTCTGATCGTCATGGGAATCACCGCGTTCAATACGTCGGCGTTCCCCAGAATGTCCCCCTGGGACTGTTTCACAGCGGAATGGTTCGATGTTCTGATGCAGGATGCCCGTCTGATGACAGGATTGCGCAACAGTGTGTTCATCGGGCTCGGGGTTGTCGCGCTGGCAGTGCCAATCGGGTTGGCTGGCGCATTGGTGCTGATGCAAGCCAGACCGCGAATCCGACCCTGGTACTATACGATTACAATCGCACCGATTCTGGTTCCTGGCGTGGTGCTTGGTATTTCCACGTTACTCTTTTGGGACCGGGTCGGCCTGCTTCTGGGGATGGGGGTCGATTCCATATTTTATAACGGTGTATTTCTCACCATAGTAGGTCAGGCAACATTCATTTCGGCGTATACGATGTTGATTTTCATTGCACGCCTGCAGCGGTTCGACCCTGTGCTTGAAGAAGCTGCACTTGATTTGGGTGCGAGCCATGTCCAAGCATTCCGTAAAGTCTTGCTTCCATTTCTGAAGCCCGCGATCGGATCAGCGGCTGTATTGGCATTTCTGGCTTCATTCGAGAACTACAACACAACGATTTTCACGATTGTCCAAAGTAGTACGCTGACGACAGTGCTTGCGAGCAAGGTGCGCTACGGTATTGATCCTTCTATCAGTGCACTTGCCGTGACAATTGTGATTATCACATTGGTCGGGGCGGTTATGTATGAGATCTCCCAACGGCGCCAGGCCCGAAAGGAGAAAGCACAGCAAGCTGTTGCACGCGGTGAACTGAAGAGCATGACTAAACAAAGGTCATTCTTTGCGGAACCAGCGTTCATTATGTCGGCACTGATCGTATTTGCCGGATTGGGAATTGTTTACTTTGCAGGCACCATAGGTGTCGACGAGTGTAAAGCCATCGTTAAGGCAGAAAAACAGGCGCAGATCAAGCTTCGGGTCGAACGACGTCAGCAGAAGGCGATGTTTGAGAGGACAGCTGAGCAAATCGGTGCAGAGCAACCTGATCAAGAGGATGTTCAGGACGAAGAGAAAGTCAAGGCTAAAGGAACCGAAGGCTATGAGGGAATCTTCGCACCCCAGAATCTGCAGGAACAGGCAGGCGATAGCGGTGTTGAAGAAGAGAAAGTGAAAGCGAAGGGAACCGAAGGCTATGAGGGAATTTTCGCACCTGAGAACCTACAGGATCAATCCGGATCCAATCAGTGATCCGAAACTCTAACTGGCTCTGGCTCTCGTGAGCTCTCTGAATTCCAGAATACTGACCACCTGCATCGGAGCGTATCCGAAACCTTCGTTTCTTCAACTACCCGATTGGTTCAATCTGCCAGCTGGTCCGGATTCGGCGAACCCAACCAAATCGTGGGCTAACGCGATGGCGGCGATGGGCGACTCGGCCGAACAGAACATCAGCGACGCTTGTCGCGAGGCAGTAACTGACCAGGTTGAGGCGGGCATCGACATTCCGACTGATGGAGAAGTCAGTCGAGAAAATTACATTCACTATCACTGCCGACATCTGGAGGGGTTCGATTTCAATCGACTTACCATGCGCGAACTTCGCGGCGGCGCCTATAGTGCGGAATTGCCAACAATCAGCGGGCCCGTGCGTGCACGAGATACCGGATTTCTGGTACACGACTGGAAACGCGCTCAGTCATTCACGGACCGTCCCGTAAAAATTACCATGCCTGGTCCGCTGACAGTGACTGATACCAACGCTAATGAATACTATGAATCGGATAAAGCGCTTGGCGCAGCAATCGCAGATGCGTTGAACAGTGAGGTTCGTGCCCTGGTCGATGCTGGATGCACTAATATTCAGGTTGACGAACCGGTTTTTGCCCGAAAACCTGATGTCACTCTTGAATACGGCGTGGAAAATCTGGAACGGGTATTTCGTGGAGTACCGAAGAGCGTCACTAAGGTTATGCACATGTGCTGTGGCTACCCGGATCGGCTTGACCGACTGGATTATCCAAAGGCGGATCGTAATGCGTATTTTCAAATTATCGGTGCGGTAGATGAGAGTTGTGTTGATATGGTATCGGTAGAAGATGCTCATAGGCACAATGACTTGTCATTACTTGATTTGGTAAGCAAAACCACGGTGATCTTGGGTGTGGTCGCGATTGCTTTGAGTCGAGTCGAAACGATCGAGCAGATTGTTGTTCGACTTGAGCAGGCGTTGCAGCATATTGACGAAGACCGGTTGATCGCAGCACCGGACTGTGGACTGGGGTTGCTTGGTAGAGATTTGACAATTGCCAAGTTGCGCAATATGTGCGAGGCGACCAGAAAACTGTCCAGGTCGGTGTGATTCCCTTCGCTGATTTTTGATTTGAATCGTTACAGCTAAACCCAAGCAAACTATAGCACCAAACTCCCTGCTAGAAATTGTTGTCGGTATCAGGCTTTGAATTGGTGTCTGCTGGGAAACGCTTGATACCGCACTGATTATCGATATGATTATGCGTTTCGTAATGGAGCGAACAAATTCCCTGTAGCGGGAAGGGACAGCAGAATTTCGACCGGTATTTCGAAACTCGTAGGGTTGGCTCAGCAAGTCCGGAGTGAAGTCACTCGGTGTTGTACGATTCAAGTCGCATCGCACCTTCCATCGCATCGTTCGCGCACCAGTTCCTAAAACCGCCCAAGCCACGATTCTGCCATTCCAGGTGAGCTTCTTTCCATGCTTGCATCCTTGCCAGTTCGACTTCCCTTTGTGAGAGGTCGGCGTTTTCTGTTTCGAATCGAAGGGCGCTTCGAAAACCGGATAGAACATTTTCACTCACGAGGCCGCAATAAGCCGCTACCTCAAGGTCGTAGTGAAGTTGAACCAAGCGTTCGCGGGTGTCGGCGAGAGCCGGCACCGTCGACAGCACAAAGGCAATGAAATACGGCAGAATTCTACTCATTTCAATCTGGAAATTTTTTGCTATACTGCAAAGTCAACTAATGGTCAGAACACTATGCAAATTGGTAATGTCATGGATATGCAAGTTAAAGAAACACTATACCACTACGTCAACGGCAAACGGGTCGAAGGCCGCAGTGGTCGGTATGGCGATATTTACAATCCGGCGATTGGCGCTGTTGTCAGACAAGTGCCATACGCGAATGCGCAAGAAGTCAGCGCAGCGGTTGATGTCGCCGCCGAAGCGTTACCTGGATGGTCAGCAACACCACCTGCAGCACGCGCTCAGGTGATGTTTGAATTTCGCGACATTGTAAAAAAGAATATCGATTCAATCGCAATGGCATTGTCTGAAGAACACGGTAAAACTGTGGAGGATGCGAAAGGATCCATTGGGCGAGGTTTGGAAGTTGTCGAATTCGCCTGCGGTATCCCACAGTTGTTAAAAGGCGAGATGTCCGAGCGCGTAGCAAAGAATGTCGAGAGTTATTCCATTCGCCAACCAGTTGGGGTTTGCGCTGGAATCACACCGTTCAATTTTCCAGCTATGGTTCCGATGTGGATGTTCCCGGTCGCAATTGCATGTGGAAATACCTTCTTGTTGAAACCATCTGAAAAAGATCCATCCTGTCCTCTCATGTTGGCTGAGATGATGAAGGAAGCGGGGTTGCCCGATGGTGTGCTCAATGTCGTCATTGGAGACAAAGAAGCGGTAGATTCTATTCTGATGCATCCTCGTGTCGATGCAGTGAGTTTCGTCGGCTCAACTGCGGTTGGCGAATACATTTACCAAACCGGTTGTAAGCATGGCAAGCGAGTTCAGGCATTATGCGGCGCTAAAAATCACATGGTCGTGATGCCAGATGCAGATATGAAACAGGTTGTCGACGCTGCAATCGGTGCTGGGTATGGTTCAGCCGGTGAACGATGTATGGCGATTTCAGTCGTAGTTGCCGTAGGATCAGATACTGCAGATGAGTTGGTCGAGCAATTGAAACCACGAGTTGCAGATCTGAAAATTGGCCCTTACACCAATTCAGAAGCTGAAATGGGCCCGCTCGTTACACCAGATCACTACAGCAAGGTCAAGTCATACGTGAACCTTGGAGTTGAGGAAGGTGCCGATCTGGTCGTGGATGGACGTGATTTCTCGCTCGAGGGCTATGAAGACGGTGCATTTCTTGGCGGTTGTCTATTTGACAATGTCACGCCGGAGATGAGAATCTATAAAGAAGAGATATTCGGTCCCGTACTCAGTGTGGTTCGGGTTGACAGCTATGACAAAGCCGTCAGCTTGGTCAGTGATCACGAGTATGGGAATGGTGCGGCAATTTTCACACGCGATGGTGGTTTTGCTCAGGATTTCATTTCGAACGTCAGGACTGGTATGGTCGGAATCAACGTTCCTATTCCCGTACCGGTCGCCTATCATAGTTTCGGCGGATGGAAGCGTTCGCTGTTCGGAGACCACTACATGCATGGACCGGAAGGGGTTCGATTCTATACCCGCATGAAAACGGTTACCGCCAGATGGCCGACTGCTATTGATGCCGGCGCGAAATTTCACTTCAAACGGGGCAGTGACGACAACTGAGGATTGTTCTGGTTACTTTGAAGGTCGGCACTGAAAAGCAGACTTTGGTGTCGACTGCTTTGGAATCTCCCAACGAAAAAGAATGTAGTTAAATCCCGTGGTCCAGTCGAAGATTATCGATAAGCCGTACTTCGCCGATCTTCACTGCGATTAATGCGATGGCACGATCGAGTCCATCCTTCTGCGAAGGCCGTTGCCAGTTATCGGGGTCTCGAAGTACTGCATATTCGACAGTCATGGAAGATTCAGCAAGAATGGATTTCATGGTGGCGCACAACTTTTGACTGTCGCGAACTCCGGTGTTCCAGAGGCTTTTGGCTGCAGTCAATGCGCGATATATATTTGTGGCCGCAGTTTCTTCCCTGCCCGACAATAGCCGGTTTCTCGAGGAATAGGCTAGCCCGGAACTTTGACGAACCGTCTCACAAGGTACAATCTGGGGATAGCCCAGTATTTTAGCGAGGTGCTGCACGACCAGTAACTGTTGATAGTCCTTCTGTCCAAAATATGCCCGGCAATCACCGACAAACCTGAACAGGCGATCTACAACTGTGCATACGCCTTCGAGATGGCCGGGACGATAGTCACCTTCAAGTCCGGATGCGTGCGGGCCCGGATCCAAGATTTCAATATCATCCAAACCGCAAGATTCCGGAAACATATCGTGATTGGTTCCGCAAAAGACCATGTCACAACCAAGTTTTTCGAGAATTTTGTAGTCCGATTCAAGATTTCTCGGATACGTTTCGAAATCATTGGAATCATTAAATTGCAGAGGATTGACAAAAATACTCACGCACGTTACATCGTTTTCACCGATCGATCTTTCGATGAGCGACTGGTGCCCTGCGTGTAATGTACCCATGGTCGGAACGAAACCAATACAGTGGCCTTGTGCACGTTGGTTCTTACACCAATCTGAAGCGGAAGTAGGATTTTCAATGATCTCAAGCATACCTTCCACGACCAAGGTGCGCTGTAATTAGACTTGTATCGTGTCGTTGGAAATTTATTGTCGAGATTTACGAATTCTCTCGTTTAGCAGGTTATTCAGTTCATCTGCAGGAGAACTTTACCGATGTGCGAACCAGATTCAAGTCGTCTGTGGGCTTCGCGTACCTGCGCCATGGGAAATATTGAATCGATGATTGGTTTCACTTCACCACTGTCCAGCAACGGCCAGGCGTGCTTTTTTAGCTCTTCGGCAATTTTGGATTTTTCTGACACCGTTCTCGACCGGAGTGTGGATCCCGTAACTGTCAGTCTTTTCAGCATGATCGGCAACACATTGATTTCGGCTTTCAATCCCCCTTGCGTCGCAATAATGACCAGTCGACCTTCTGAAGCGAGGCACTTGATGTTCTTGGGAAAGTAGGCGCCTCCGACAATATCCAAAATCACGTCGACACCCTGTCCGGAAGTCCAAGTCTTTATTTCTTCGACAAAATCAAATTCCCGATAGTTGATCGCGTAGTCAGCTCCCAGTTCGATGGTCGCGTCGCATTTTTCCTTGCTCCCGGCAGTTGCACAAACTCGGGCGCCGATTGCAGCTGCAAGTTGAATTGCAGTCGTTCCGATACCGCTGGTTCCACCGTGAACAAGAATTCGTTCCCCTTCCTTCAGATTCCCCCGCATGAATACATTGGTCCAGACAGTAAAGAATGTTTCAGGGACAGCTCCCGCTTCGATGATATTGAGAGATTTGGGAATAGGCAGGCATGAACTGGCTGGTGCAGTGCAGTACTGGGCATATCCTCCACCGGCAAGCAGTGCGCAGACCTCATCTCCGACTGACACACCGAACGCGTCGGCAGCGACCGCCTCGATTTTTCCTGAAACTTCAAGCCCGAGCAAATCTGATGCGCCGGGTGGAGGTGGATACTGTCCGTTGCGCTGCATCACATCGGCGCGATTCAATCCGGCCGCGGCAACTTTTATCAACACTTCTCCGCTGGCAGGCTCGGGAATCGGTCGCTCTGCAATAGTCAGGACATCTGCATCCCCGTATTCGGAAATCTCAACGACTTTCATATTTGAATTAAGCATCGGCAATTTCCTTCAGACTCGATGTATATCGTCTGATTTTGTCAATGTAGGATTGGTTGAATCGTTTCAGCATATTAATCTCGCTGTCATTCAATTTCCGGATCACCCGACCAGGCGAGCCTACAACCAGACTATTGTCTGGGATTTCCTTGCCATCGGTAATCAGTGTATTGGCTCCGATAAGACAGCTCTCACCGATCTGTGCGTTGTTAAGCACGACCGCATTGATACCGATCAGCGACCAATTGCCGACTGTACAACCGTGCAGAACCGCCTTGTGGCCAATCGTCACATTGTCGCCAATTGTCAGTGGACACCCTGGGTCGGTATGCAGTACACAGCAGTCCTGAGCATTCGTGCCATTGCCAAGGGTGATTCTTTCGTTGTCGCCTCGAATGACAGCACCGAACCACACCCCGACGTCGTTTCCGAGAACGACATCACCGACAACCGTGGCGGAGTGTGCGACATAAACGTTCTCTCCGCATTGCGGAGTTCCGTTATCAAGAGAGAAGATCATTGTTTGAAATTCAGAATCGGCCGGGCCGTCGAGAAAAATTTCGTCTGATGAATTCAGACAGAATTGACCCGATTAGTCCGGCAAAGGCAGGTTTAAACCGATCGGATATGGGTTCCTTGCGAACAAAGTTCACTTCATAGATATCAGATGACTTGCTTGCCTCAAGCAGATAGTCGTCGCTTGTTCTCAGTTCGTCCACCAATTTAAGGTCGAGTGCCCGGGTTCCGTACCAATGCTCACCCGTGGAAATCTCATCAACATTAACATCGGGTCGATTGAGCTGCACAAATTCCTTAAACAAGCTGTGAACGTCTTCCAGCTCTTCCATGAACTTTGCTTTGCCTTTTTCGGTGGGTTCGCTGAACATGCCGACGGTTCGTTTGTATTCGCCAGCCGTGTACTCCTGATAGTCAATATTGTGTTTTTCCAGTGCGCGATGAAAGTTCGGGATCTGCGCCAGCACACCGACGGAACCGACCACCGCGAAAGGTGCTGCGATAATCTTGTCGGCAACGCAGGCCATCAGATATCCGCCACTTGCCGCGACCTTGTCAACTGAAACAGTCAATAAGATTTCCTGATCCTTGATACGTTTCAACTGGGACGCAGCGAGCCCGTAACCATGTACAACACCGCCTCGGCTTTCAATCTTGACGACAACCTCGTCCGGTGCTTCGGCGATGGTGAGAACCGAAGTGACTTCCTCGCGAAGTCGATCGATCTCGCTGGCTTCGATATCACCTTCAAAATTGAATACAAAAATACGCTTTCTCTTTTCGGATTCATCTGAATCTTTCTTGTTTGAAGATTTACGTTCTTTTTTTTGTTTCTTCATTCTCTCCTTGTAGATTTTCTTCGGAAGCTGAACCGAATTAATCGCATTCGACATGGCTTCATAACGCCGGTTTATATTGTTGACTTCCAAATGCTCCTTCTGGTGCTGACGCTGTCGCGTCGCGATGGCAGCAATAACCATCACCGGTATTATGAAAGCGATGACAATCGTGATGGTTTTTGCAAAAAAAAGTGCGTATTCAGCTAGATGTTCCATTGTGCATTCAGTTCAAATTTCGTTGTACAAGAAGAAAATTCTATCACATGAATCCGGGTTGATGGATGCTCACTGGCATCGCGACAAAATCGTCAACAGGGAACATCCGGAACCCAGATGTAGCCATCGTCATCAACCAGATAACATTCTCTCAGACCATGCGGTTTATTCTCGGTTTCGGCCAACACCGCATATCCCAGATCCAAGGCTCTTTTCTCCGCTTCGTCCGGGTCACAGTCATGTAATCGAATTTCAATACCAGTCCCGCGTACTGAAACATTGGATATAAGGTCGTAAAGGTTGTTTTCAAGATAGGTGTGATCAGCATGCAGCATCCACTCTGTACCAAATCCTCTCAAAACTGCGATGTCGGGATCGGAATAAACCACTTCGGCCTGTAAAATCCTAGTCTGGAATGCAATTGACTGATCAATGTCTCGTACCAGTAGATTGAGTGTCATTCCCTTGAGCGAATGTCCGTAATCCGGTGCGGGCATCCATGGTTCGCCAGTGCGCTGTTTCATTTCTGATAGATGTTGGGGCTACTTTTGTTTACTCCACGAGTCACGTAGGGTGACTGTCCGGTGAAAAACCGGTGGTTTGTCTTCGTCCGCAGCTGAAGCAAGAAAAAAATAGCCCGTTCTTTCAAACTGGAATCGACTTCCCTGCGTCGCCTTACCGATTTCGGGCTCGATCACCGCATTTTCAATTTCAACAAGGGAGTCTGGATTGATCAAATCAGCAAAGTCGCCAGTTTTTCTGGTTGCTGGATTGGCGATGTTAAACAGACGGTCGTACAACTTGATGCGAGCGTTGCAGGCATGGTCTTTGGAAACCCAATGAATGGTGCCTTTGACTTTGCGACCGTCCGGCGATACGCCACCTCGACTTTCGGGGTCGTATCGACATCTGAGTTCGACAATATTTCCCTCTCCATCCTTGACAACCTCTGTGCAGGTCACGAGATAAGCGAAACGCAGTCGTACTTCTGAACCGGGAGATAATCGAAAGAATTTCTTCGGTGGATTTTCCAAAAAATCGCTTCTTTCGATGAAAATATTTCTGGTGAATGGCACCTTTCTCGTTCCGAGTTCCGGTCTTTTCGGGTGATTCATTGCATCCATCCAATCGGTCCGCCCTTCTTCGAAATTCTCGATTACAACAGGCAGAGGGTCAATAACTGCCAACGCTCTCGGAGCCTTATGATCAAGATCCTCGCGCAAGCAGTTTTCCAATACACCCATTTCAACAGTATTGAAATTCTTGGTAATACCGATTCGATTGCAGAAGTCATGAATCGAAGCGGCTGTGAAGCCGCGATTTCGCAGTCCGGAAATGGTTGGCATTCGCGGATCATCCCAGCCACTGACCAGGTTGTCTTCCACCAGTTTTGTCAGCAGTCTCTTGCTCAGGACGGTGTATTCAAGTGAAAGTCTCGAAAACTCGATCTGTTCCGGTTTGTAGGGTGCGGTAACGTTGTCTATGATCCAGTCGTAAAGTGGACGATGATCCTCGAACTCCATCGTACACAAAGAATGCGTCACTCCTTCAATCGCATCAGAAAGTCCGTGCGCAAAATCATAAAGTGGATAGATACACCAATTCGTACCGGTCAGTGGGTGTGCTTCGTGCTTTATTCTGTACAGCACCGGATCGCGCATGTTGATATTTCCTGATGCCATATCGATCTTGGCTCTCAGAACGTGTGCATTTTCCGGAAATTCTCCATTGCGCATCCGGGTGAACAGGTCGAGATTGTCCTCAACTGTCCGATCTCGATATGGGCTATTTTTGCCGGCCTCTGTCAACGTACCGCGATATTCACGAATTTCATCCGGGGTCAGACTATCTACATAGGCTTTTCCGTTTAAAATGAGTTCGACCGCGAATTTGTACAGTTGTTCGAAGTAGTCTGAGGCGTGTTTTGTTTGTTCATTTCGGGCATAGCCGAGCCAGTTGACGTCATCGATGATGGAATTGACATAGTCGATGTTTTCCTTGCTCGGATTGGTATCATCAAAACGGAAATTGCAGGTGCCTCCATAGTCTTCAGCGATCCCGAAATTCAGACAGATTGACTTTGCATGACCGATGTGAAGATAACCGTTGGGTTCCGGTGGAAACCGCGTTACAACGCGCCCGTCATGTTTGTTGGTGGCAATATCCTTATCGATAATTTGCCGAATGAAGTTGGTCGCGTTCAATTGTCAATGGTATGGTACAGCTGAATTTAGGATGTCTGCGTTCGGGGTGAACGACGCAAATCTTACAACTAGTCTGAATTTTGAAAAATCCCGTTCAGGATACGGTTCATGAAATTTGCATTTTTGATGGATCCGTTGGAATCCGTCAAGGCTTACAAGGATACGACATTTTATATGATGCTCGCTGCGCGGGAGCGAGATAACGAGGTATTTTATTTCAATCAGTCCACGTTGCAAGCGGGAAACAACAGCGTCACTGCTTTGGTATCTCGACTGGATGTTCATGCATCGGTCGAAAAACCGTTTACGGTTCTCGAGACTCGGCATTCGGATTTGTCGGAAATGGATGTTGTCTTGATTCGTACCGACCCACCGCTCGACATGGATTATCTATATTCGACGCTTTTGCTGGATCTGTTAGCACCGAGCACCCGCGTATTGAATCGGCCATCCGGAATCCGTAACTGGAATGAGAAACTTGCTGCGCTGCACTATCCTCAACTCACACCGCGTACTGCTGTCACCCGAAGTGCACCAGAAATTCTTCAATTTTTTGATGAATTCGACCGAGTCACTTTGAAGCCAATAGATGGGCACGGCGGCAAGGGGATTGTCTTTCTGGAAAAGAGTGACCCCGGCAACAATCGCAAGATCGACGATATCACCCGAGGTGGGCAACAAATGATCATCGCGCAGGAATATCTGCCCGCTGCAAAGGAAGGAGACAAAAGAATTCTTCTGGTTGAGGGGGAGCCGATTGGCGCAGTACTGAGAGTGCATGCTGAAGGTCAGGAATTGAATAATCTCGATCAGGGAGCTGAAGCAGTACCGGCCGAACTGGATAGCGACGATTTACGAATTTGTAATGCGCTCAAGTCCGGATTAGCGCAACAGGGAATATTTTTCTGCGGAATCGATGTCATTGGTGGCAAGTTGATTGAGGTCAATGTGACTAGTCCGACATGCTTGCAGGAGTTGTGCCGGTTTTCCGGTGTTGATCACCATCATGCGATCATAGAAAAACTTGAGTCTTCGTGAGTACGAACCGAAGCAGTAACAATCTGATGAAAGTGGTAACCAGATTTGCCCCCAGCCCAACCGGAAATCTCCATATCGGTACGGTTCGCACGGCGCTGTTTTCGTGGCTCTATGCACGTCGCCATAGTGGTGAATTTTATCTACGGATTGAAGACACCGATCGTCAGCGATCAACGCCGGAAGCTTCGAAACTCATCATCGATTCACTCGACTGGCTTGGTCTATCGCATGATGGCGATTTAGTCTATCAGTCAGAACGAACGGCAATCTACCGAGAACGAGCCCGTCAGCTGATCGAAGCCGGCCTCGCATACCATTGCACCTGCAGCCGGGAACGATTGGATGCATTGCGCTCGGAACAGATGAAGCAGGGGCTCAAACCTCGGTATGATCACAAATGTCGCGAACTGGGTCTGGTTCCTGATCAATCCACCGAATATGTCATACGCTTCAAGAATCCACTGGACGGTAGTGTTGTGGTTCGAGATATGGTGCAAGGTGAAGTGATCTATGACAATTCGCAGTTGGATGACCTCATCATCATTCGTCCGGACCGGACACCGACTTACAACTTTTCCGTTGTTGTAGACGAGACCGATATGGGTGTCACCCATGTTATTCGCGGCGATGATCATCTAAACAACACACCACGGCAGATCAATCTCTTCACTGCTTTTGGTCAGAACCCTCCGAAATTTGGTCACGTCCCGATGGTTCTGTCTGCGGAGGGTAGGAAGCTCTCCAAAAGGGATAACGTTGCCAGTGTACTTGAATACAGAGACATGGGTTATCTGCCCGAAGCCATTCTAAATTATCTGGTTCGACTGGGTTGGTCGCATGGGGATAAAGAGATATTTTCATTAGACGAGATGATTGAATTGTTTGACGCAGAGAAAATCCACCGTTCTCCCGCTTCGCTTGATCCGAAAAAACTAATTTGGATTAACCATCAGCACATGATGGAATTAGATGCAAAAGACATTCGGCAGCGTTCAAGAAAAATTTTTGATGATCTTGGTGTTGACATTGAATCATCACCAGTGTCGGTCGAACGGGTTTTCGAGGCACAGAAATCCCGATCGAAGACGCTGTGTGAATTTGTCGAAAGAAGCAGGTATTTCTTTGTCGATGAGATTGAATTTGACGAATCCTCTGTGCAAAAGCACCTGACTGAGAAGACACGTCGGCCACTGCAGGAATTTCGTTCTGCGTTGACCGAAATTTCCGAATGGACACAAGAGAATATCCATACCGCATTGGTAGCGGTAGTAGAAACCAACGGGATCAAATTTGGAGAACTGGCACAACCGGTTCGGGTTGCTTTGACAGGTGGTACGGTTTCACCGGGCATTGACGTGACAGTGGAGTTGATCGGGAAGAGTCGAACATTGGCGCGCTTGGACCGAGCACTTGGGCTTGGAGAGTGATACTGGCAGCCAATTCGTAATTACGTGTGTCAACGCAGACACTATAATGCTCACCGGAAAAAGTTCTCGATATTCGTTGGGGTCATAGCTCAGTTGGGAGAGCGCTACAATGGCATTGTAGAGGTCGGCGGTTCGATCCCGCCTGGCTCCACCAGTGAAATTGATTCGCACCTTTGTCCTCGTGACTAGGTGCGAATTTATTTTCCAATATGGAAATCGTTTCAAAGGTTGTATGTGCAATGTAATATGGCCATTCACGTTCTGGTAGAACTGGCTCCAGTTCGATAGGTCCAAGTACATTCCGCAGCACCAACGCTGATCGTTCAGTCTTCCGGTCGAGAAGTTTTTGAATACGGCTTAGTCTTCTCTCAATCCATTCATTTGTTGGTGCTTGAATAACCTTTGAGTAGGCGTTGTTCAAGAAACCAATTTCATTTTTCAAAGAATCAATTTTGATTTCGGTGTCAAGCAGTGCTTGGTTGAGTGAAATAGTTCCTTTTCCTTCACCGATAAAATTGATAAAGTTGGTCAGTTTTGGCTCTTCTGAGATCAACTCCCTTTCCTTTTGACGGATTTGCCTTGGAAAATCCGAATACATTTTTCGTTATTTTCTTTCTGCATTTTTCAATATGTGAAGAACATTTTTCGAAGTCGATAATAATTGTTTGACTTCATGAAGAATGATCTTTTCCAGCACTGTTCGTCTAACCTTGACCTTGTTGTCGCAGATACCTCTTTTGGTACCGAGACAACCAAGTAACCCCCATACTTACCACTGACCTTTCCAATACTAGAACCACATTTCTTACAAGTCATCGCGCCAGAAAACAATTCTTTTGGAAAGTGTTATTCTACGCTTCCTTATTTGTTCTCAAAACCTCGTTTACCTTTTCCTCCAGGCCGCGTTTTTTTGTTTCAACCCTACGGGCTCTGACATTGTCCCAAAGGTTTAGTGGAACGATTCGTAAATTTTCATCAATTTGTACAATCCATTCAGATTCGAATTTATCAAGATTTTTTTCGACGACCGGTTCGAGGACCACGACGGCTTTCTGTTATATTCCAAACCCACTTTCCAATATATTTTTCGTTATCCAGCATTCGACCGATAGTGGCGAGGGACCAACATTTTGAATAATGATTACGAGTCGGAATACCTTCCTAGTTCAGAATTTGCACGATTTGATTGATGGAGTATCCATCTCGATAAAGTTTGAAAATTCTCAATACAATCTTGGATTCAAGAGGGTCTATCTCTTTCTTGTCACCTTCCGGTCTTTCTTTGCTTTTAGTCGAATCGAATTTCCCCTACGGGAATCGATTTATAACCAAAAGTGCTTTCACCACAAGAAAATCCACGTTGTTTTGTCCGACTAGACCTCTCACTGTTTTCATTTTGAGATCTTGTAATTGCAACTCATTAAAAATTCCTCGGATTTAATTTCCGAGATTCGACTCTTGATCATAGTTGTTTAATCCATCCGCTACAGAAATAACCCTAATACCTTCAAAATTAAGGTCTGCCAATACGTTAAGTATCAAAAAGTTGTCGCGCGTTAAACGGGACAAGTCATCAACCAATACAACCGGAAACAGTTGGTTTTAAGCTCCTTCGATTAGGGAATGTAGATCGTGTCGATCTTTGTTTACGCCGGACTTTGCTTCGTCTGAATAAACATGATTCTTATCAATCGAAAATCCTTGTGATAAAGCTAATTTCTGGTACGTCGAAATGTGATCCTTGATGCTTTGCGGTCTTTGGTTTTCGGAACTGTATCGGACATATATCGCAGCTTTCATACTACTCCTTAATTTGTTCAATTTCGCTGTGTTGCTTATGCCTCAATTCTTCCATAAGACGAAAGTATTCTTCCGAAGCAAATCATCAATGTGATCAATTAACTCTTCTAATTTTGAAACTAAGTCATTTAGATTTTCTCTTTTCAAAAATATAGTTGATTCATATCCTTAAAATAATATAAACAATCAATATAGTGCAACTAAATGTTGCTGTAATTTAGCCATCGACGTCAGATAATAATGTATGAGTCTATAAAAGTATTTGCTATTGAAGATTGGGTGAAACACAATTCCGTGACCCAATTGACGGTTTGGTACACGTAGGCTCAGGCACTGAAGGCCTATGGAAATAGCGGGGGTGGCGGACTGATTGAAGGCATTTTAGAAGTGGTACAAATTAAATTGGCGGCAAGGAGAAGAACAAGGCATGAATTCGAAGCAGCGCTATTAAAAGAACGACTTCGTCAACCAACCGAAACTAACCAAAAAATAAGCTGATAATCTGGAAGAAAGACTGCCGCGTTATGCGATCCAAACTCAGAGCACTATACCCAGATTCATGGTGATATTTTAGAAAAATGACTTCAACCATCCAAAACCAGATTAACCGTCTCAAAAATGAGATTGCTGACCTGCACAAATCTGATGCTCGTGAAACAAAACGAGAAGCCAGTCTTGTTGCGAAAATAAACCGCTGCAACGAGGCTTTATTCAGAACGAAAAAAATTTCGACGCGTCAGAGTAAAGCAAGAGAAGTAGAGCGTGCACAGAAGGAATTGGCTAATGTTAAAACGAAGAAAGCGAATTTATCCAAGAAAATTGCAGAAAAGGAGAAAAGGTTAGCTTCGTACCAGGAACGACAATCAAAGGAAATAGAGCGTGATATAAAGCGGCAGTTTGACTTAGTAAAACGGTTGGAACGTAATCGAGAGCAGTATAAACGAGGAATAGCCAGAGAAGTCCAGTCCGATGCAAAGATACAATCCTTAGCCTCTGAAACGTTACAACCAGTTTCAAAACAGGGAATTATCTATGACTTCTTCATTTCACATGCGAGCGAAGATAAGGACGGTTTTGTTCGAGACTTGGCGAAAACTCTTGAAGCTGAAGGAGTAAAAATTTGGTTTGATGAGATTGTCCTGAAAGTCGGGGACAGTTTGCGCAGGAAAATAGATCAAGGACTTTGTGAGTCAAGGTTTGGAATTGTGGTGATATCTAGGAATTTTATTGCGAAGGAATGGCCCCAAAAAGAATTGGATGGTTTGGTAAGTCTAGAGGTTGATGGCCGAAATCGTATTCTCCCAATCTGGCATGAAATTTCAAAGGACGAAGTCATACAATATAGTCCGACCCTCGCGGACAAAGTTGCACTGAATACTTCAATTCTGAGTATGCAGGAAATCACTTCGGAACTCATTCAATTGATTGGGGAGAGGGCTGATTTATCGAAACATTAAGTGTTCACATGAGTTATCGATTTTGTGGCTTCTGATTAGTGAATAGTCAAGTACACGCTGAGCTCAAGGCTAAAATTTGGGAAATAGCGAACCGGCTCAGAGGCCCTTACCGACCTCCGCAGTATCGCTTGGTAATGCTGCCGATGGTTGTTTTGCGTCGACTCGACTGCGTCTTGGAACCTACCAAAAATGCAGTGCTCAAGAAACGCGAAGAACTGGAAGCGAAACAGATTCCTGAGGCAGCATGGGAGAGTTTACTCGGTAAAGCTGCCGACCCAAACCGCCGTTATCCTCTCTACAACACGAGCCCCTACACCTTTGTGCGGTTATTAGAGGATGCCGAGAACATTGCACCGAATCTCGTGTCGTATATCAACGAATTCTCGCCTACCGCCCGGTACATTTTCGAACGATTCAAGTTTACCGATCAGATCGAGAAACTCGATGCTAGTAACCGCCTTTTCGCCATTGTAAAGGCGATGACCAACATTGATCTTCATCCGGACCGAATCGACAACCTTCAGATGGGTTATTTGTTCGAGCATCTGGTCATGCGGTTCAACGAACAGGCTAACGAAGAGGCAGGAGATCACTTTACCCCTCGAGAAGTCATTCGCCTTATGGCAAACCTCCTCTACACCGGAGATCAAGATGTCTACAAGCCTGGCATATTTCGCACGATCTACGATCCGACTTGTGGAACGGGTGGCATGCTGACCGAATCCGCAAAGCTGATTCTTAATCAAAACCAACAGGCTCGACTTGCACTCTACGGTCAGGAATACAATGACGAGTCCTGGGCGATTTGTTGTTCGGACATGCTGATCAAGGACGAAGATGCCGACAACATCGTCCTTGGAGACACCCTCGGTGATGGTAAGACAGGTGATGGCTTTGAAGGCCAGCGGTTTCACTATCTGATGGCAAACCCGCCTTACGGCGTTGAGTGGAAAGATCAGAAGAACATTGTTGAACGGGAACACAACACATCAGGGTTTTCCGGAAGGTTCGGCGCAGGTCTCCCAGCTATCAGGGATGGATCCCTTCTTTTTCTCCAGCACATGATTTCCAAGATGTATCCCTATGAAGAGGGAAATCAGGATCGACTTGGCTCCAAGATTGCTATTGTCTTTAATGGTTCTCCTCTCTTTTCGGGCGATGCCGGTTCTGGACCTTCCAACATCCGCCGATGGATTATCGAGAACGACTGGCTGGACGCCGTTGTGGCGCTACCGGACCAACTGTTCTACAACACCGGTATTTTTACGTATGTCTGGCTGGTAACGAATCGCAAGCCGCTGGAACGAAAAGGCAAGGTGCAGCTCATCGATGGCACCCGCTTCTTCCAGAAGATGAATAAGAGCCTCAACTTTAAGCGCAACGAAATATCAGAGGAGCAAATTCGACACTTGACTCAGGTCTACGGGAACTTTCAAGACGGCGAAACAGCTACGGTACTGATTGATGGTGAGCCCGAAACCCGCGTCATCTCCCGTGTCTTCGAGAACCGTGAATTCGGTTTTCTCAAAGTCACGGTCGAACGTCCGTTGCGGATGAATTTCGAGGCGATACCGGAGCGAATTAGCAGGCTTGAAGGCCAGACTGCTTTCGCAAATCTAACGAAATCGAGAAATCGCGAGAATTTGGTATCGATGGAGAATGAGATCGAGCAGGGAAAATTAAATCAAAGTGCAATTCAATCCATACTGGCTACACTCGAGAGCAATGGGCGCTACATGGATCGCTTCGCATTCGAGACCGATTTATTAGAAGTTGCGAAGCGATCTAAAATCAAACTTTCTGCCCCAATTAAAAAAGCTATCTTCGTAGCTCTCGGGGAACGAGATCGGAATGCCGAAATTTGCCGGGACAGCAACGGAAAGCCGGAACCGGACAGCGAACTTCGGGACACCGAGAACATCCCCTTGCCTGTTGGTACGGCACTACCCCTGCCTATGGAATTCGGCCGGAAAAAGCCCAACGATCAGCTGGTAGAGGACTTTCGGGATGACATCGACACCTATCTGGTACGCGAAGTATTGCCTCATGTCCCCGATGCATGGGTGGACTATTCGAAGACTACAGTGGGATATGAAATTCCGTTTAATCGGCATTTCTATGTATACAAGCCGCCTCGTCCTCTAGATCAAATTGAAACGGACATCACTCAAGTCGAAGGAGAGATCGCCGAGTTTCTGAAACGGTTAATAGCATGATCTATACCATGTGCAGCGAAGATCATTCTGTGTGGGCGGAGCAGGCCCGATTAGATTGGAGTAAGCACTGGTTGAAGTGGTCGGTCGATCTAATTGTGAAGCACTCGACTGAAGAGGAGCAAGAAACACTTCCATATATTTCCAATGAGAACATTGAGTCATGGACTGGAAAACTTCTAATCGAAGATCCGCAACCGCTTGAGGCAGACAGTCGCAAATTTAAAATTAATGACGTTCTTTTCAACAAGCTCCGCCCTTACCTTGCGAAAGTCTACCACGCATCATTCAATGGGGTAAGTTCAAGCGAATTGCTTTGTTTACGGCCATCTCAGGATCTCGATTCGCGTTTCCTCTTCTACGTACTCTCATCCAAAGACTTTATTGACACAGTCAATGCGCATTCTTACGGGGCCAAGATGCCCCGCGCAGATTGGGAGATTGTGGGTCATCAATCGTTGCCATTCCCACCACTCGACACCCAACGTCGAATCGCAGAGTATCTGGACGAGAAAATTGTTCTGATTGATGGGCTGATAGAGAGGAAGCGGAAACTTCTGGACCTGCTAGCAGAAAAACGACAGACGCTCATTACCCTGGCGGTAACTAAGGGGTTTCCTGATTCGCAACGATTAGAAAATAGCGGACTTCATTCAACTCAAAGGAGAGATTACCGAGTTGTTGAAGGTGTTGATGAAATGACCGGCGTTTCAGACAATAGTCGCCAAGCCTATGGAAAGGTTCCGTTGGGATGGAAGCTAGAGAAGTTGAAATTCTTTGCTGACATCCGTAACAGCAATGTCGATAAGATCATTTCTGAGGATGAACAACCGGTAAGACTATGCAACTACACCGACATCTACTACAACGATCATATTACATCAAACATACAATTTATGGAGGGATCAGCGACTGAAGCGGAAATTGAACGATTCCAGTTAAGACGTAATCAAGTCATCATAACAAAGGATAGCGAGGGCTGGGATGATATCGGTATACCTGCGTTAGTCACTGAGGACATGCCGGACGTTCTGTGTGGATACCATCTTTCTGTATTCGAAGCTGGTTCAGACTTGGATGGCGCTTTTCTTGCGTGGCTCTGCCAGTCTGCATCGCTAAACGACCAGTTCAAGCTTGCGGCAAACGGCGTTACACGCTTCGGACTCAGTCAATACGCGATGAAGAATGCTTTCATTATGTTTCCCTCTCTCGACACCCAGCGTCGAATTGCAGAATTTCTAGATAAGGAAACTTCTCAGATCGACGAATTAGTCATGAAAATACGAGAAAGTATTGCTTTGCTGGAGGAATACAGATCGGCGCAAATAACGGCTATTGTCAAAGGTCAGATTACGGAGTTCCAATGACCCTTGATGCGTCCACATATCTTCAACACTTAAGGGCTTATGTGAATGATGACTACATCGTGCATGATGGTAGTGCTGGAAGAGTTGTCCTGATCGAAAAATATTTCCGCCAAGAAGATATGAAACCTCAAGAGCGCAAAATAGACTTAATTCTTCCCGGTGCGGGAATGGCATTCAAACTCGACTACGACGATTTTGAGGCTTCGAAGAAAATAAGCAAGCCACGACTTTTTCACTTTCTAGATGATACTGCCAAACCATGGTCAAAGCGTTGTGACTTCATAATTTTCTACGTCAACGGCCGCACCTTCCACGCCGATTGCATCGAATTCAAGTCAAAAAGTTTGAGTACTGATAAAATCGTGCCGCAGCTCAAAGCCGGGATAAACTGGGTGAACGCATTGAAGCGGACGATTGAGTACTACACTGGTGACAAACGTAGGATACGCGCGCGCAAATTCGTATTCGCTGAAAATGAGAATCCTAATTCATATATTGACTCGAATCGTCAGCTGATTGCAGATCCATCCATTCGCTACTATCACTTTAACGAGGTACAAGGACGGCCCTTGACCGAGCTTCAGAACACCTCAATGCAGGTAATTTAAGCTATGTCCGGCCATACTGAATTCGATTTCGAAAAGGCTATTCAATCTGGGCTGACTGGCTCAGGTG
Source organism: Arenicellales bacterium (assembly GCA_951813075.1). GTDB lineage: Bacteria > Pseudomonadota > Gammaproteobacteria > Arenicellales > JAJDZL01 > JAJDZL01. Next base: position 2,521,208 of record OX638343.1, read on the forward strand.
GTTATGAAGCACGTAAACCTAAAAAATTCAATGAAGAACGCGCGCTCTTCCCCGACGATGTTTCCGGCTTTCTGAGAGAAAGCCAGCCCACCAAGTGGCGGGTGCTGGAATCGCTACTTGGCGTAAAAGTAAAATCAACTGTACTGGACGCTCTCTCGAAGGAACTAGCGCTCAAAGGAACTCTGCATGTTTTGCGTCATGGATTCAAATGTTACGGCAAGACTTTACGCATGGCTTATTTCAGACCCAACACGACCATGAATCCCGAGTCGTCGGTGAGCTATGCCTGTAATCGACTGACAATTTCACGTCAAATCAACTTTGTCTCAGTTCTGAAGACACCAAATGGCGAGAACCGTCACTGCATAATTGACGTGACACTTGCAGTCAATGGGATTCCTGTTGCCACCGCAGAACTGAAAAATCCGCTTACCGGACAACGTGCAGCGGATGCGATTCACCAGTACCGGACTGAACGTGACGAACGTGACCTACTCTTTACTTTCAAGCAGCGCGCACTGGTCCATTTTGCAGTGGACCCTGATGAAGTGTGGATGACTACCCGACTTCAAGGCATGGAGACTACATTTCTGCCTTTTAACCGAGGTAATGGCTACGGAGCTGGCAACCCGCCAGTTGAAGGGAACTGGAAGACCCACTACCTTTGGGACGAGGTACTTCAAGCCGACAGTCTGCTGGAAATCCTACAGCGCTTCATACACGTTGAGGAAAAGCAGTTCAAGACCGGCAAGGGGATGCCGACTATAAAGCAGGAAACAATGATCTTTCCTCGCTACCACCAGCTGGATGTGGTTCGGAAGCTCGTCGCACACACCAGGACCAGCGGTGCGGGTCGGAACTACTTGATCCAGCATTCAGCCGGTTCCGGTAAGTCTAATTCCATTGCCTGGCTCGCTCACCGGCTGGCCAGTCTGCACAGCGAGCAAGACGAGAAGGTATTTCACTCTGTCATTGTGGTGACCGACCGTCGCGTACTCGATCAGCAGCTTCAGTCTACCATCTACCAGTTCGAACACAAGAGAGGCGTAGTCGAAAAAATCGATGAAAACACACAGCAGCTCGCAGCAGCGCTGTCCCAAGGGACGCCTATTATCATTACGACAATCCAGAAGTTCCCCTTTATTTCGCAAGCACTTTCAACTTTTGAGAAAATGGGTTCAGACGTGAAGATCGACACAGCGGGCAAATGCTTTGCCGTCATTGTCGATGAGGCGCACTCGTCCCAGAGCGGGGAAATCGCAGCTGCGCTCAGAGGGATGTTGAACAAGGAAGGGATTGAAGCTGCGATAGCCGCTCAAGTTTCTGATGAAGAGGAGGATGACAACCTTTCTGACGAGGCGAAGTCGGAGGTGCTTCGTCGTGCTTTGCAGCGCACCCGGCAGCCGAATCTCAGCTACTTCGCATTTACAGCCACGCCGAAATTCAAGACGATTGCCCTGTTCGACGAGCCTGGTCCATCAGGCGAGCCGCCGTTTCACGAGTACACCATGCGACAAGCCATTGAGGAAAGTTTCATCATGGACGTACTGCAGAACTACACCACATACACGCGCTTTTTCGGCTTGATTAAGCAGATCGAGGACGACCCTGCTGTCCCGAAGAGGGAAGCCGCAAAGACCTTGACGCGCTATCTGGAACTTCATCCTGTCAATATCGATCAAGTCATTTCCGTTATCATCGAACATTTCCGTCTCAAGGTGATGCACGAGATTGGTGGTCGAGCAAGGGCCATGGTGGTCACCGACTCCCGCCTTGCTGCTGTAAAATATAAAATTGCTTTCGACAACTACATTAAAGAACGCGGCTACACTGGTATCCGTTCCTTGGTGGCATTCTCAGGATCAGTGCGAGATCCGGATGATCCTGGATCATCCTACACAGAAGTGTCGATGAATAAAGGAATTTCGGAAAGCGAACTCCCGAAAGCCTTTGAGTACGGCGATTGCCGGGTTCTTCTGGTTGCGGAGAAATACCAGACTGGATTCGATCAGCCCTTGCTGCAAACGATGTACGTAGTCAAGAATCTGGTCGGTGTTCATGCAGTTCAGACCCTCTCGCGACTTAACCGCATTGCACCTGGAAAATCACGCACCTTTGTTCTAGATTTCGTCAATAAGGAAGACGATATTTATCGAGCATTCAAACCCTACTACGAAACGACTCGGACGGGAGAGAACGCTGACCCGCATCGCCTGTCAGAATTGCAGCACTTCCTGTTGCAAAAGGCGATCTTTACAATGCATGATGTTGACGCTTTCAGTGAAGTCTGGTACCGGTCAAAACGCGACCACTCCGCTACTGATCATCGCGAGATGAATGCCATCCTTGATGCGGTCGTTCAGACTTTCATTGGTTGCGCTGAGGAAGAGCAGGAACATTTTTACGATCTGCTGTCAGCTTATCGAAATCTATATGCCTTCCTGTCCCAGATTATTCCCTATCAGGATAGCCAATTTGAACGGCTTTATTCATTCGTGAGAAACCTTTTGGCAAAGCTTCCGCCGCCAGGTGGTGGCCAGAGGTTTGTATTGGATGATGAAGTAGCGCTGCAATTCTTTCGGCTTCAGCAAATGGCCGAAGGATCTATAGATCTCACGGATGGTGATGCCGACCCTCTCAAGGGGCCGACTGATGTCGGCACCGCAGGTATCAAAGTTCAGGAAGAGGCGCTGTCAAGCATAGTTGATCGCCTCAATGAGCGTTTCGGCACCGATTTTACCGAAGCAGATCAGCTTTTCTTTGATCAGATTCGGGTGACAGCGGAAAGTAATGAGAGCATTGCGGAGGTTGCTCTCGCCAACAACTTGGAAAATTTTTCTTCATATTTCGATAGTATTCTCGACGAACTGTTCGTTGCGCGAATGGAGGGCAACGAGGAAATCTTCTCCCGGGTGATAACGGATGCCCGATTTCGTTCAGTTGCACATGAGCATCTCGCTCATGAAATTTTCCATCGAGTTCGAGAAGATCGAAATAGGCGCTGACAATAATAAAGGAATATTGGTGAAGAAAAAATTCGCGGGACACATTTTTGCCGTTGTGTAGACGGGAGTGCTTGATTGTTGTGAGGATGTAGCTGCGACAATAACTTCGAAAAATGAAGATTCGACGCATTCTCTTTTTATCACTTGGCTTGGAGCGCGTCTACCCGCCACAGGAACGGGAACGCGTGAAGGAAACCACCGAAAAACTGATAGAGCCGGACGGAGCGAGAGTTTGTCGCAGGAACATTCTGGCTCTGGCAGCTGTTGTGGTAGTAGCCAATGCCGCGGGTGCTAATCCGCGCGATCTCGATATCTTCGGTGTAAAGCCGCCCGACGATTGGGGAGTGCTGGTCTTAGGTGCAACGGCGATTCTGGCTCACCTATATTGGTATGTACTGAGGTACTACCACCTGAGGGATGACGGGAGGATCGAGCAGGATCCAGCAATGAGCGGTACCGGAACAGAGTATTTGAAGATTGATTGGAACGATTTTATTTTGGTTCGCAGAGGCGCTGATCTGTTCTCAAACTGGATAGCCTTCTTGTTAACTGGTTTGTCATGGTGGTTCATTGGGATGTGGTTTATCGGCGGAACTCCTCGGTAAAGTCTTCGGATCATCCTCCAACATTCTGATTCGTCTAAGCTACGCGAATCGCGACCTTTGAAGTGCATCATTTGATTTACAGAATTGAGTCAGTGATTAGATCGGATGCACTACAAACTTGGCCTTGGAATATTGAAATGTTGGAACACGGTGGCTACAACGTAATGACTGACTTTACGAAATTTGTTGCACGCGAGCTTGAATAGTTATGGTTAGCAATGACTATATCCACTTCCGGTTGGCCATCGTAAGCGATTACATTTCTTCACTGATTTTTATCTCAGCAATACGTTGGCTAGTTTCTTCAAAAAGAAAACTCGAATAATTGCGTAGCTATATTTAGCTTTCTACAGTCGAATTCTATTCAGTCTCTCCGAATACCATACCGACAAACGAACTTCCTTTGTGTTGATATAGCTTCATTTTAATTATCGCTGAGCACTCTTCACAACAGAAGTAAACTATGAGGCCATGACATCGGGAACTTGGGTTGCCTTTTAGGTTCCTATCTGTTATCACTTCATGCTCTGAAACGAGGACATGAATACCGTCCTTTGAATCTTCGGAGCGGTTGAAAATTTCTACGGATTCATGATGTATATGATGCCCATCACGAGATGGACAGTGAATAACATTAGTATCCTCTCTGAGGAGGATATCACTCAATTTTAAAGGTTTTGACATCAAATAGTTTGTACCTATAGTTTTGTAATTTCAGAGAACTATATTCTTTATGACATGAGAATGAGTAATTCTCACACTATTTGCGTCGATCGAAAGTAGAGCTCAATCGGTTTACACCAACTTTTCATGAGCGGATATTCTTTCTAGAGGCATTTTGTATTATTGAACCTCGGCTACACAGGGAGATATGGTCAAAAGTGGTGGGTGACGGGGGTTAAACAAAGCGGCGTGTCTGGTTAACTGTATAAAACCAATTTTACAAACCAACCAGAGACGTACGCCACTACGGATAAGGATAATATTTTGTCATTGGAAAATCCAGGTTATTTCGAAGATTCATTTACGGATTTAATGAAGACCAGTGCGCAACAGATGATGGCGGAGGCGATCGAAGCGGAACGCCGTGAGTTTGTGTTGCGTTATCGAGATCGGCTGGAGGAACATTTTCCGTCTCTGCATTTGAGAGGCATCATCAGCAGCGATATGGCCGATGTGTTGCGGGTGTTGGTGGGAGATGCCCAGGCCCGGGGCTTTTCAGCCGGCGTTGTGTCGCATCTAAAGCAAGTGTGGGACGAGGAATACTAGCAATGGATTCAAGGCGACTTGAGCCGCGAGCGATGGTTGTATCTATGGGTCGATGGCAGTTACAGTGGTTTGCTCAGCGATGATGTTAAGCTGTGTGCGCTGTCACCACCGATTAATGTTGCATGCAAAATTTACGTTCGCAACTCCCCACCTGAGATGACTGAAAGGCACCGAGAGCCCGCGGCGAGCAGACCGACATAAGCGATTTTAGATTCCTCAAAAGAAGTAGCTTCTGACAACTCCATTATTTGAATCAGCTCCCGCTAATTATTGGCCAATGTCAGACATAGATTTCAAACTATAGTCACCAACGATAAATGCAAACAATTCAAGTATTTCAATCTTTGATCTTCCGGCTGCCATTAGTTCGATGATCTCATTAAATGAAAGATCCAGAATTTGATTATTTCTTGGATTCAACAAAATTACTTTTTCCCACTCCCTAGTATTATTCTCAATAGAGTCCGCATAACTAAGTAGCCAATACATCATTACCTGTCTATAGTCCGCAGCACTAAATTTGTTATTTGTACACTTGACCTCGATGAGTTTTGTTCCAACAGATAAATCCCCTTCACTAGATGATATCCATTGATAACCTGGAATGACAGGACTGTGTATCAGTTCAAAATCTGAATAAGTTTCTCGGATCTTTTCCACCATTTTAAAAAGGTTGTCCGCAACCCATTCAGCTACTACGAAATCTATTTCTTCCAGGTCAGCCGGACGATGTGCATCGAAGTGACGCTTTTGTCGATTTGTAGCTATCTTTATACAATCGTTCCAATCACACTTCATCCCATATTTCAGGATTTGCTGACCCCTAGCAAACGCTACCTCAAATAACATAGCGCGACTAAGTAAAGTCTTCTTTACTATTTCTAGTGGAACTGGCTTTACACTAGGGCAAGCACGTATATCTTTGTTCAAATACGCAACCAATCCAGAGCTGAGTTGAGGAAATAAAACATTAGATATTCCAGGAATGTCACGAGCGACTGTTCTTGGATCTTTCATTGGGAAACGCCTATATGTCATTTTCACACCACTGCATGTAGAGTTCACTGAAAGTATTCTGATTATTGCGTTCTATTCCCAATTTCCATGCTATTGATGAAGACATTCGAAGTTGTTGTCGTGCTTTCATGCCTTCATCGCCAAAGCTCCCTGCAGCCAGCCACAACATACGTTGTTCTTGAATTCCAAGATTTTGCCATTTGTTTCTTAGCCAGATGAACTTAGAACGATCCCCCCAAATTTGCCAGCATTCTATACACGCCCTTCGTACCGTCTTAGACGCTGTCATTTTATACACCGACAAAGTGTACCTTGCCCTATCGTCTGAATGCTTAAATCGAATAGTTTTCAGATAATGCAGACAATTTGCTTCTGGAACGAGTAGATTTGCGGAATGTTTTGGGACTTCATCCAATAACTTGTCGAGATGCTCGTATTTTTTCTCGTGGTCATCTTGCATGCGAAATGCGGCTACTCCCCGCATAATTTTTGACCATGACGCTCTGAACAAATTCAAATTCTTTGGATGAAGTAATGTTTCGCAAAGCTGAATGGCTTCCGACGGTGGTTGGTATTTTAAAGTTCTTCCAATTTGCGCCACCAAGAACGTGTCTGGTTGCCCTTTCTTTGTTTCCAGTTCCAACAGTGCACGGACATCCAGACTTTTGACCGTATCCTTTAGCTTGTCATAATCAATAGTAGCGGTATCTGAATATGGGTCGAAATGCAAATCAATCTCTCGTAATATATTCCTTTCTTCTTGAGAGTTCCCCAGTTGAGTATTGACGTAGTCCAAGTAATGCTTCGATCTCAAAATAGTCGTCTTTGTTCTATTCAAAGATAACCCGTAATCTGCAAGAGCATGGGACAATACAGCTAAAGATCGATATGCTTCTTCCTGCGACTTAGCCATTATTGTGAAATCATCTACATAACGGTGCCATCGGATATCCTCAGCGCTAAGCATCTTGTCGATAGGAGACATCATTACTTCTGCAAGAATTCTCGAGCATTGCCCACCTACTGGCAAACCGAAAGAACGACCTGAAGAAAATTTACTTAAGAAACGATCGATTTGAACTGCCACGGTTGAATCCTCTCCGAAGAGATCCTTGACACAATTTTCCAACCGGTGGTGGTATATATGTTCATAGAAATTGGAAATGTCTGTTTGGATTACTACTCCATTTTCATTCTTCAACCACTCATCGGCTAATGTAGATTCACGATATGCTCGCCATGTTCTGTTACGGTCGAACAACCTGTCTCCTGTAGGATCATATCTATACGAATGTGCATTCAGGTAGCGCTTAGGCTCATGACGTTCCGCTATAGCCACACCTAGCCCATTAATATACAGATTCCAAAATGGATGTATTTTTGTGGCAATTCTAAATCCAGCTGTTCCAACTGGAACCAACAGACGCTCAGAGAATACTTGCAGACTATTGATGGCATTTGCGGCATGATTTGGAGAACCTTTTTCTAATTCGGAAAAATATTCGTACGCTATGGTTGCCAATTTTGCTTGATTTTCTTTAATAAAATTGTTATCAACATCAAAAGGAAGTGTATCGTTGTCGCCGTGCAAACCAATGTCTACCGCAGCACGTTTAAAATGTTGAAGCGTGACAGTACTCATAAATTTATCCCTACAATGCACAAAATTAATTACAGCTTGCTATAGGTCAAAAATTTCCTGAATAGAATGTTTAGTCATCCTCTCCAATATTCTCTTGCTCAAATTGCAAGCTTAGTAAACAATGAGCTAGTTTTTTCGATCAGTTTAATATTCGATGCTGACACAAGAATAATAACTGCAATAAGGTGATTAATTCTATACTCGAGAAATACACGGAGCTATCATTGTTGTTCCTAACTTCTGGCAGTTGGGCTCGTTATATAGAGCCATGTCATTTGTCTCGTTGCTGCCGTTGCCCGTGTAGTTCATTTCTTCGACTCGTACCGCGATACTTCGAATTTAGAATTCAATTCCGCCGATCTCCGTCTGATTCTCGGCATTCCTTATCCTCCGCCATCTCGGACTGATCATACCCAAGCCGGAACCGAATAACCACGGAGAAGGCACCCAGCTCGGTCCCTTATCCCGATTATTCAGTTTCCGGGCGGCATCGACGCGGGAAAAATCTATCTCCGGTTTCAAATTCGCTCGTCATGCGTTGGAACTTGCCCGAATTATGCCTGAATCGCTCCAGTCAGGTTCAGTTTCCCGCGACAATCCATCGTTCGCTGACATGTCTTGCGCCTTGAAGGCTGGAAGATTATCTCCAACGCAAATGCCCGGGATAGCAAGACAATTGAAATTCCGACGGAATAATGGTAAATGTACACGACAATTCGGGGGATGGATTGATGATTTCAGTCAGAAAAATAATCATGGGCGGAATTTGGATAATTTTTGCCTGGGTGTTCATACTGCCTGCGGGCATCGCTGCAGCACAGGACAGCGAGGAAACCTTCTACCCTGACGTATCGATTGCCAGTTGTGAGCTTTCTGCTGATTTTACAAAAGTAATGGATCGTCTGAGCGACGGACGTCTGAACCCGAATCTAGTCGTTGACTGGTATGGGCGTACTGTGATGCATTTGGTGGCACCGGCTTCACTGGACCTTTTGCGCATGGCGGTAGCGAAAGGGGGAGATTGCGGGGTTGTAATCAATATCGGTTTGACACCGCTACATCACGCCGCCATGTCGTGGGAGTTCGATCCCGGACCGGAGTCGATGCGCATTCTGGTTGATGGTGGTGAGAGTGTCACGACGACGGTCCGGGTTGGCGACCGCGTATGGATCGAGATGTCGGATGGAAAAGCGGAATTTGTGCATGCGTCGAAGCTTGCGAAATCCGTGGGTCCGGCGGTTGGTGAGAGATTCAGTGACTGCAGTGTCTGTCCGGAGATGGTGGTAGTCCCGGCGGGATCATTTTTGATGGGCTCGCCCAGTTCGGAGGAAGAACGCCTCGATAATGAAGGTCCGGTACACCGGGTGACGATTCCGCAACCCTTTGCGGTGGGAAGGTACGAGGTGACGTTTGACCAATGGGATGCGTGTGTATCGGAGGGCGGATGCTCCCATGTCCCGCACGATGCGGGCTGGGGTCGAGGAAACCGTCCGGTGGTCAATGTCAATTGGCATGACGCTGGCGAGTATGTGGATTGGCTGAGTCACAAGACCGGAAAGCGGTATCGGTTGCTTTCTGAGGCGGAATGGGAATATGCAGCAAGGGCGGGTACGAGAGGGCCGTTTCATTTCGGAAGAACAATTTCGACGGATCAGGCAAACTACATGGGTTTTTACACCTACGGCGGGGCAGCCCGGGAGTATATCGTGGAAGAACCGAATCTGTCGGCAGAATCCCCGGCAATGCATTCGGACTGCATGATGTCCATGGAAACGTATGGGAATGGGTGGAGGATTGCTGGCATGGCAATTACCAGGGTGCACCGTCGGATGGTAGTGCCTGGACTTCGGGCGTTGACTGTGATTTACGCGTGCTGCGTGGCGGTTCCTGGGGCGAGGAACCGAGAAACCTGCGTTCGGCGCATCGCGGCTGGTTCGGAACCGGGAGCCGGTACAGCTTCATCGGGTTCCGTGTTGCCCGGACGCTTGCACCTTGAGTCCTTACATCTTTACTTCGGGGTTCCAAGGGGCGGGGGCCCTTGGTCGAATATTTCACAGGTTTAATCTCGCGGGAGCGGAGGTATGAGCGAATCCACCCTGGATAGAGCGCGAACGACCGGACCGGCCATTGACGCGCATTACCGGTTCATTCTGCAGCTGACCCGCACGCCTCGAAGCCGGAGCCGGTTGTCTCAAGGGGCATCCGGGTGTACCTGCAGGCTTCTAGGGACGGTCATGGTGAAACGGGTTCTGCGCCTGTCTCACCTGCAGATTCAGGGACAGGTGCAGGACATGGACGGGCAAAGTGCTATCATTCCATGATGGTCTTTCGAGTAGATTTCAGGTCATGTTGACTGTTCATATTTTGGAAAACGAAACATACAAATTAATGGAAAGAAGAAAATGACCCGGTTGGTTCCGAGCATTGTAGACACGATTTCGAATTTACCAGGGGTCAGCTTCCGTCGCGTTCGGGACTCATCCCGAATCGGGAGTACCGTAAGCCTGTTGTCGGTGACTTTGATGGCTGTGGTCATGCTGTCGTTCATTCCGATGCAGGCTGGTTCGGACTACGAACAGGACAAGCGAGACTGGGATGCAGCGCGTCCGGCAGAGGCGCTGGCCCTGTTGCAGGCGGCGTTGCGGCAGTTGCAGGCGGAACAGGAAAAGTTGAGGAACGAGCAAGAGAAACTACAGGCCGAACGGGAAAAACTGAGGTTGGAACAGGAGCGATCGGCGGAAGAGGAGAATTTGAGGAACGAGCAAGAGAAACTGCAGGCCGAACGGGAAAGACTGAGGTTGGAACAGGAGAGGCTGGCCGAGCAGAAGGCTGAGCAGGAGAGGCTGGCCGAGCAGAGAGCAGAACAGGAGCGGGTGCGGTTGTTGCTGGCGGAGCAGGAGAGACTGCGGGCACAGAAAGCCGAGCAGGAGCGGTTGCGGCAGTTGTACTCGGATGGAAAGGAATTCCGGGACTGTGACGGCTGTCCTGTGATGGTGGTCGTACCGGCGGGGAAATTCAGGATGGGTTCACCCGCATCTGAGAGGAGTAGAAACCCCAGTGAGGGACCATTGCATGAGGTCACGATTGCGCAGCCTTTTGCGGCAGGCAAATACGAGGTGACGTTTGACCAATGGGATGCGTGTGTATCGGAGGGCGGATGCTCCCATGTCCCGCACGATGCGGGCTGGGGTCGAGGAAACCGACCGGTGATCAATGTCAGTTGGCATGACGCTGGCGAGTATGTGGATTGGCTGAGTGACAAGACCGGAAAGCGGTATCGGTTGCTTTCTGAGGCGGAATGGGAGTATGCGGCAAGGGCGGGTACGAGAGGGCCGTTTCATTTCGGGAGAACAATTTCAACGGATCAGGCAAACTACAGGGGTTTTTACACCTACGGCGGGGGCAGCCCGGGAGTATATCGTGCCAGAACGGTATCTGTTGGCAGATTCCTCGGCAATGCATTCGGACTGCATGATGTCCATGGCAACGTATGGGAATGGGTGGAGGATTGCTGGCATGGCAATTACCAGGGTGCACCGTCGGATGGCAGTGCCTGGACTTCGGGCGGTGACTGTGAAGTTCGCGTGATACGCGGTGGTTCTCAAGGCAGCAGGCCGAAAGACATCCGGTCTGCGATTCGCAGCGGAAACGTTGCGGAAAACCGAAATAAAAGTAACGGATTCCGCGTTGGTTGGTCCATTGCACCGTGATAGCAAGTTTTCTCCGTTCATTTTGTCTGGAAGCCGAACGTTGATATATTCGATCACTCCAAACATTTCATTCTCAATTAATATCCACAAGAGCTCGAGAGCCCATTCAGGGTGCGCAAGTAGTTACGTTTCTGGAGAAAGTGTAGGTTCGTGCACCATGAGATGAAACGGGCTCTGGGGTGGACCGTCAAGACCATGAATGACGAATCCCGCCCTGGGTTGATGCAATGTCGATGAGCTTCAAAACTGCGATCGAATCAGTATGCATGAGGGACCGGGACCAACAGCTTTCCGCATCAGCACAGCGTGTTGAGCGCTAGGCCAACTACCGGGAATTTTACAATACTGAGCGTCAGGGGTTGATTGGTGACGGCGTAAGTTGGATCTGGCGCTTGGTCGATGTAATCTTTGCCAAGGCGTTTATAGATGAATCTTAAAGTCAGGGGTCTCTATACACATAAGTTGAATTTTCCGAATACGGTAACTGTGTGTTGAGCGTTGTGTAGATCACCAAGGCCAATCTGGATACCACGGTGTCAATCCAACCCGGTTGCGGCATTCGATCTCCATTCAACGGTCAACCAAAGGATTTGTATGTCCCCATCCGTCGCACAGTCGTGCAACATTGTTGCCAAATGAATGACCGCGCGTATACGCATGGATGATAAATCTGACAATTCACTGGCTTTTCGAGCGGCTGCAGGCGATTCGGAAGCCTTCGCTGAATTGCTTGAACGCCACTATGATCGCATTTACAGAGTCAGCGCGCGCGTGCTGTTTGGCGAAGGCGAGTTGGCGGCGGACGTTACACAAGAAGTGTGTTTGAAACTGCGAGACAAACTTTGTAGTTTTCGAGGTGACAGCCAATTCACAACCTGGCTTTATCGAATCGTCGCAAATGCTGCCTATGACGCATTGCGCGACAATTCTGTTCGCCAACGCATTGAACAGAACTATGCTGAAACCATCTCGCTTCTTGGCGCCGGACACAGTTCCGAAGCAGAAGATTCGGACTGGCTTTATAGGGCTCTGAGTCAGTTGTCAGATAAGTTGCGCATTACCGTGTTTCTTGTGATAGAGGAGGAGTTGACGCACGCAGAAGCCGGTAAGGTGCTGCAAATTCCAGAAAAGACGGTGTCCTGGCGAATGCATGAGGTACGGAAACAGTTGCGTGTGATGGCCGCCAACAGGGAGACAGAGCGGTGAAAGACGATCTCGCAAGGCTGAAAGCCGCACTTCTCGCCAAGGTGCCTCAAGCGCCTGCGACGGTTCGCGAACAGGCAATATCGGCAGCTTTGGAACACCATGGTATTCACAGACAAATCGCCAGCACCCCGGACGATGAACTTGCGAATCTGAAGTCAGCGTTTCGCGATTCTGTCCCGCAGGCGCCACCATCGGTTCGCAACAGGGCAATTTCCACTGCCAGGGAGCATTTCAGTCTTCATACCAAAGGAAATGGTATCGACAAGCGTCACATGGACAAAGCGTTGAAGCCAAGCGCTCTCAATTCATGCGTAAGGAGTCTGGTCATGCAATTTTCACGTTCTTCTCTGGCACTCGGCGGCAGCGTCGCTTTATTGGCAATAGGAATTGTTTCCTATCAGATCGTAGTTACGACATATTCGCCTCTTCAAGATTCGTCTCTTCAAGAATTGCAATCTGTAAGTGAAACCGCTGATCGTGCGGCGATTGTGCAAGACGCCTCGCCTGTTTCTGCAAATAGCGTGGATTCACATGAATCCGCAGCAATGGTGCAGCCTCAAACTCTCGTCATGCCTGATTCTTTGGAAAAGAGTTATATCCAATATTATAAAAGTCCATATTCTGGAAGTAATGATGATGGCATGTTGTTACGTTCTCAGTCCAGAGAATTAACCATGGATTCAGACAACTTTCATCAAAGTGACGTTCGTTTCACAGAATTCAGTTCCAATCCGGTAAAGTCAGTCATCGAACAACCGGTTTCGACTTTCTCAATCGATGTGGACACCACCGCCTACGCCTACCTGCGGGCAATGCTGCGCCAGGGCGTTGTACCGGCCAAGGATGCAATACGCACTGAAGAACTGGTCAATTACTTCCATTACGACTATGCGCCACCTGACACGCGTGATCAGCCGTTTGCCACCCATGTGTCTTTGATGCCGGCACCCTGGAACCAGAGATCCACAATCATGCACATCGGCATCAAGGCATTCGAGCCGGACCGAAGCACCGCTCCGCCCGCCAACCTGGTCTTTCTGATCGACACCTCGGGTTCAATGGATCAACCGAACAAATTGCCACTGCTGATTCGTTCATTCAAAGTGCTGTTATCCAATCTGGCATCGGACGACACGGTCGCGATTGTTGCCTATGCAGGATCTGCCGGAGTGGTTTTGGAGCCAACGCCAGTATCGCAGCGACGGCAGATTCTGGATAGTCTTGAAAATCTTCACGCGGGCGGTTCAACCGCTGGTGGTGAAGGCATTCGATTGGCTTACCGTCTCGCTGAGCAGCACATGGTGTCAGACGGAGTCAACCGGGTGATCCTTGCAACCGATGGAGATTTCAATGTCGGTATGACCGATACCGATGAACTTGAGGAATTCATATCCCGCAAGCGTTCGAGCGGGGTGTTTCTGTCAGTTCTGGGGTTCGGGCTGGACAACTACAACGACGATCTGATGCAGCATCTGGCCCAGAGCGGCAATGGCAATGCCGCATATATTGATACGATATCAGAGGCACGCAAGGTGCTGGCCGAGCAACTGTCGTCGACGCTATTTACGATTGCGAAGGATGTGAAGGTTCAAGTGGAATTCAATCCTGCACTGGTGCGCGAATACCGTCTGATCGGCTATGAGACACGCATGCTTGATCGGGAAGATTTTCGCAATGACAAGATCGATGCCGGCGAAGTTGGCGTGGGCCATGCCGTTACGGCCGTCTACGAATTGACGCCGGCAAATTCAGACGCAGGTTTTATTCCTCCGAGCCGATATCAGAGCGAAGAAGCAAATCTGAACAGCGGTTTCGACAACGAATTCGCGTTTTTGAAAATTCGTTACAAACTGCCCGACGCGCAGTCGAGCACATTGGTTTCGCAGCCGGTCACTGTCGACAACTACCACCAGAAAACGGACTCGGCACCGCGCGATGTACGTTTTGCCGTGGCGGTGGCAGCCTTCGGCGAACTTCTGCGCGGCGGAAAATACACGGGCGAGTTCGGATATGAAGATGTCATTACCCTGGCGAAAGATGCGATTGGCGATGATCGATTCGGCTATCGCAGTGAATTTATCCAGCTGGTGCGCATGGCTCAGGTGGCAAGCCCCCGGAAATGAGACAAAAATAGAGGCGCTATGTTGTTCAGATCCATTTTCTTGCTATCCCTTCTGTCTTTTAGCCCCTGGACCTCTGTCGATTACGTCTGGGGTACATCATATGATTCCGGCCGGGATAAACACTATTGTACAGAGGGAAGTTTCAAATACTTTGAAGAAGCCTACCATCGCGAGCCGGAAAATCCAGATTATCAAGTGGGTTATGGCATTTGCCGTGTTATACATGCAGGAGATGATCCAGCTCTCCGTGAATTGTACGACCATGAAGCCCTCGATATCCTGTACCGCGCTGTTGAACTGCACAAAAATATCCGAGCCGCATTTTTCATTGCCAAATATATTCAAACCGGAGGGGACCTAAATTTCCACTCATTGGATCACAACAAACTGAACGAAGCAATAGCGGCCCACCAGCATGTGTTATTTTTGATTTACCGGGATACATCTTTCCCTGAAAGTGGACAGATTCACAATGAAGAAGATGATCAAATCGAACTTAAATCCAACCACGCTTTGCCTTTATTGTATTTTTACAAATTTCTGACAGGGGGCTGGGGCCTCTATAACCAGCGTCTTTTGCAGTCTTCCATTTATAAAAAGCACAATAAAGAGAACATGAATTCAAAATCAAACACTTACCCGGATTACAGCCCCTACACCTTGGACAGTTTGAGTCGCACAGTGGAATTCGCCAACCAGTGCATTAACCTTCCCCAAAAGTATTATTTTGACACTGTTGATTACACCGTCTATAAAGCCGCCTGCCGTATATTAAAAAAAATAGCATTGGAATTTCAGCCGCTGCAGGAGCAGAGGCTCAGTATTCTCAACCAGAAATCCTGTGAGGATATACTCGATTGTCCAGAGTATCATGAGTTGGAGAATTAAATGACAGAATTCATTCGCAAAGGATTTGAAATGCACGACGCGATGTTTCTTCATAGAAGATATTCCGGTATAGCTGTGACCGACGAAGAAGTTTCAACATGGCTTCCACGTATATTTGAGTAGGTGTGAACGAAATCACTTTGAGCGAAGTGATACAAACGAAGTCAAAAGTCATTTCGTTGCTTAAAGAGTTTTAATCTGAAGTTCTGACTGATCATTGCTGGTATCGGCAATCAAATCGCTTGACATCGTGCAGCATTTCGCTCTGAAAGAGGGTTTTCAAGGGTATAAAACATGCCCAAAAGGCGGGTCAATTTTGAATTGAAGTCAACTCGCGCTTCGATCAAACAGGCGCTTTACTATCAGCAATGCCAGCTGTTCAATCATGGTTCAACGGTGATGCTGTATGATCTGACCAACACGTATCTGACAGGTGCCGCACATTTGTCACCCGGACAATTCGGCTGGTCGAAAGAGAAGCGTCATGAATGTCCACTGGTGACGCTAGCCTGAGTCCGGACGAGTCGGGACTCGTTCGTCGAAGTGAGGTGCTGGCTGGAAATCTACTTTCGCAACGAACGGATAGCCATCAATTTAATACTGTTATTTGCTCCATGTTACCAAGTCATCAATTGACGCATTCAAAACGATTGAATTTAGGCGAAAGAGGTCATTTGCTCTTGGTTTGCATCGATTTTCAATTTGTGACAGATAAGCTTTGGTTACACCCACTTACTCTACTATCGAATCCAGAGTAAAACCCGACATTTTCTTTATGCACAGTGCGGTGAATCGCCGCCTAGAATTGCATTCACAGTCTCACCAGGTACGGTCTTGTCATCTCTATCGTCAATTGGCACCAGATCGATTGAAGCATGATCCTCGATATCGTTCACTAGTTTGACGAAATTCAGTTAGTGCTCATTTGGCAAGACTACGTACTACAGGTTACCGTCTTATTCAATAACCTGTACATTTGAATCGTTTGTCTTTATATTTGCCCTCTTTAGTCGACCTTTACCGACGGAAGTACTTTACCTGGTGGTCAAGGTCACAGACAATGCGCCAATCCCCCATTCTGAGTCAGGAAATGTAACTTCGCCCCTGCAATCGTGTTACAAATCCAACGAAAGACAAGACTTGAGTCACTGAATTTATTTTGATGTTTTAGTCAGTTTGGTTTCCGGTTCAGCTGTCGGTAGTTTTCGGTGCAAAGTACGTGGTGGCCACAAATCGCCGAGATTGAAGCCAATCGCCTCAAATGGCGGTAGCGAAACTGGCGCATTTTCAAACAACGTGTCAATCAGCACCCACTCAGAGCCGCGCAGCTTAAATGCTTCCAGTGATCGGGCATCAGGGTCCACCAACCAAAGGTAGCCAACACCTTCTCGGGCGTAGATCGATCGCTTGCCGCCAAGATCAAGCGCACGCGTCGAAGGGGAAAGCACTTCGCAAACCCAGTCCGGAGGCAACGTAAAGTAGGCGGTGACTGGAAACTCAGGCATTCGCTCACGTCGCCATCCTGCGATATCAGGCACCAAAATCTCCTCGCCCAGATGGAGTTCAGGCTCAAAGAGTATCCACCAACCGCCAGGTCCGCCGTCGCCGAAATCAAAAGGTGTGCCGATATGATTTTGAAGCCTCGAGCAGGCTAAGGCGTGCAGAGAAGCAGGTCTTGGGTGGGTGTAGAGCGTACCGTCGATAATTTCTGCCACCTTGTTCGGCGGCGCATCCAGCACGTCTTGATAAGTCGCTCGAGGAGTTGATGTCAAAACTTTTGCTGTATGCGACTTGTTCATTTTGTGGTTTACCTTCGAAAGTGTTCTGATCAAATTCTAATCTATCGGTGCGCGGCGAATCAATCAACACGTTGAAATTGTCACCGCGTATCTGAGTTTGTCATTGAAAATGGGTTATCAAACATATGAACCGCAGTTTTTAAACTGATGCCATGAGAATGAGCGCTGCGTTTCTCTTTGTCTTGATTCCATATCCGAATCAATGTAGCGACACCCAATTTTAACTAACCAATTAACCAGGACAGCATCTGCAATAAAAATTCGCGTTATTCTATAATTGTTTAGCCCAAGCTCACGTAAATGCAGGCAATAGTTAGCTATCTACTGGCATATGGGTTTCGCTTTCGGTTCAATTAAAGTAACTCAAATAAGCGAACTTCCAAGAGTGCGAGTCAATTGCGTATACATCTATCAAATCTTATATAATCCGCATTCTTGTTATCAGCGTCCGTCCCCATCGTCTAGTCAGGTTTAGGACACCAGCCTTTCACGCTGGCGACGGGGGTTCGAATCCCCCTGGGGACGCCATCTGCTTCTTACAACCCACAAAATTTCTGCCGATCCACAGGCAGGAATTAGATGGAGACTCAAATTGATGAAACTTTCACTTCTCTTTACACGTCTTGTTCTGTTCGTTGTTCTGTTCCCGCTGGCGCTTGCAGTTCACGCCGAATTCAAGAAAAGCCCGAATGATCACCGGGAATACCGTGCGCTTGAACTTGATAATCGAATGCAGGTTCTGTTGATTTCAGATGCGGAGACGGATGAAGCAGCAGCAGCACTTGCAGTAAGAGTCGGTGGACAGGATGATCCAGAAGGGCGCGAGGGTATGGCGCATTACCTTGAGCACATGCTTTTTCTGGGGACCGAGAAATATCCTGAACTTGATGACTACCGAAAGTTTATCGAACAAAACGGCGGTTTTTCCAATGCCTATACCGCGATTGACCTTACCAATTACAACTTCGCCATCAAGCCCGAATTTTTTGCGCCAGCGCTCGACCGATTCGCCCAGTTTTTTATCTCACCTCTGTTTCCGGAGGAACAACTGGGAAGAGAACGGGCTGTTGTTGACGCTGAGTTCGAGATGCGTAATCAGCGTGATTCCGTGAGACACTGGGCGGCGCTGACATCGAATTTCAATCCAGAGCATCCCTCAGCGGGCTTCTTTACCGGAACCGCGGAGACGCTGCAGGGCGATTTGCGGCCCGAACTGATTGATTTCTATAACCGTCGCTACAGTGCCAATCTGATGAACCTCGTGGTTCTCGGTCGCGAGCCGCTAGACGAACTCGAGGACTTGGTCGTGAGCATATTTTCCGATGTGAGGGACACAAATGCTGAGGTTGTGCACGCTTCACAGCCGCTTTTTCAACCGGGTGTTCTACCGGCTATGCTACAAATCAAAACGCTCAAGAACAATCCTTCTCTTGAGCTGATGTTTCCGGTTCCGTCACTTGAGCCGTACTGGCGGGAAAGTCCTGAAGGGTATATCGCGCATCTTCTGGGGCACGAGAGCGAGGGGAGTTTGCTTTCTCAACTCAAAGATCAGGGCTGGGCGGACGGTCTTTACGCGAGTTCCTCCGATATTGGACTGACGACTCATGCTATTACTGTGAGGATATCACTGACACCAAGTGGTTACGAGAATTGGGAAAGAATCGGCGCATATGTCTTTCAATACATTCGAGAAATTCGGGCGCGCGGAATCAATGAATGGCGTTTTGACGAGATCAAAACAATCAATGAAATCAGTTTCCGTTTCAGTGAGATTGATAGCCAGCGGGACTATGTAACTGGCCTGGCGAGCAGATTGCACAAGTATCCTCGTGAAGAAATTCTTCCAGCTTTGTATCTGGTGGAAAAGTACGACCCGGATTTGATAGCGGATATCCTCAATAGGATCACACCGCACAATGTTCTGGTAGTACTGTCATCCCATGACGTACTGACCAATCAGGCGACACAATATATTGGGACGGAATTTTCTTTTGCCAGCTTGGATCGAGACATCGTCGAGTCTTGGAATGCCGACATTGCAGATTCTGCCGACTGGCTGCCAGATCGCAACAATTTCTTGCCCCAGCATCTTGCCCTTAAAGTTGCTGATGAATCGGCGATTCCGGAGAATGTCTCAGAAATTCCTGGATTTGAACTGTGGCATCAGACAGACACGTCGTTTGATGTGCCACGGGCCAGTTTTTTTGTGACATTCCGTACACCTGTCACAAAACGAAGCGTAGAAGATTCCATTCTGCTGTCGCTTTTTGTCAGTGGGATCAACGAGCAGTTGAGCGAGTTCACATATGCGGCATCTATTGCAGGTCTTGAGTACAGTCTATATACACACCAGCGTGGCTTCAGCATTCGCGTTTCGGGCTATGATGACAAGCAGTCGAATCTATTGGCGGAAATCATACGCGTTGTCAAGAATCCGAATTTCGACCCGAATGTGTTTGAGATTCATAGAACGGGGATGATTCGAGACATCGAGAACTCACGGCGGGACAGTGCATTCCGGCGGGCGATAACGGAATTCTACTCGCATATTATCGACCCGAGCTGGACTGAAGAAGAGGAACTTGAAGTACTGGAGAATGTTACGTTGGATGATCTTGCGGCGTTCTCGGACAGTGTTTTGGACAAGATTGACATAGTTGCCCTGTCGCATGGCAACGTACTCAGGGAAACCGCTGAGAAAATGGGTGGAGTCATCACTTCCGAAGTGTTGGACGACGCAGAAGTAACTCAGGTTCAAAAAAGCAGGATCCTGAAAATGCCATCGGATGGCGGTCCCTACATTCACCAGTTTGAAATTGAGAACAGCGACTCTGCGATTATTGTCTACCTCCAGGGTTCGGATCGTTCAGTGCAAGATATCGCCAACTTCTCATTACTGGGAAGCATAATTCAGACACCGTTCTTTTCCGAACTGCGTACGATTCAGCAGTTGGGTTATGTGGTGTTTTCAAATGTAATTCCAGTTGGAGAGGTGCCCGGAATAATCTTCACCATTCAGTCTCCGGACAACACTCCTGAACAAATGGAAGCGGCAATTTCGCTATTTCTCGAAGATTTTGATTCGCGGATTGAGAATCTTTCAGAAGAGGAATTTGAAGCCTATCGAATTGGTGTGATCAAGCAGGTTCAGGCCAAAGATACTACATTGAGCGAGCGCTCACAGCGTTACTGGCATGCACTGGATCGGAAGGATTTCGATTTCAACTACGATCAGGAACTGATAGCAGCGCTTGAGGATATTCAACGACCGGATTTTGAACAGTTTGTCCGTCATATTCTGGTGGATCAAAAGGAACGACGGCTGATCGTGATGGCTTACGGTAACAAACTCGACAAACCTGCTGAATTGACATCAGTTGAAGGTCAACTCATCACCGATAGGGTTGAATTCAAAAAGACTGCCGAGTACTTTCCACAGCAGTGATTTGTCGATCTGGTATGAACACTGATATTGATCGTCTAGCGATTGTTGTTGGTGACATTCTGCTTGAGAAAAGACTGATGCTCGCGACAGTGGAGTCGTGTACAGGTGGATGGATTGCCCAGACGGTTACAAATATTCCGGGGAGCTCAGCGTGGTTTGAGCGTGGATTTGTCACTTATAGCAATGAGGCAAAACAGGAACTGGTGGGAGTTCAGGCAGAGACTCTGACAAAACATGGTGCCGTGAGTCGTGAAGTCGCGGTGGAGATGGCATTGGGTGGCGTTCAGCGCAGTCGTGCCGATGTCGCTGTTTCAGTCACCGGTATCGCAGGCCCCGACGGCGGCACACCAGAAAAACCGGTCGGTACGGTTTGGATCGCATGGGCAGACCGACATGGACGTTCGGAAGCGATATGTTATGGACTGCAAGGTGATCGCCGTGCTGTGCGCGAAGCATCAGTGGAGCATGCGCTGTGCGGACTGACGGATTTTCTGAACACACATGAGTGAATCCGGCTCGCAGAGATTGTTCGTCGCGTTGTGGCCGAATGATGAGATACGGAATCAGCTTGTAAACATTCAGACTGAATTCGGACTATCCAGGCTGGGCCGACTCGTGCCAGCCCGCAACCTCCACATCACACTGCAGTTTCTGGGTGATGTTGCGGTTGCTGATGTGGAAGCGACAAAGCAGTTTGTCAGCAATCTACAATTTTCTCCTTTTTCCATTGAATTCGATTGCGTCGGATCTTGGCCGCGAAACGAAGTCGCGTGGGTCGGTTCCGAAAACCCATGTCAGCAACTGGATGATCTGGTTGCGAATATAAAAGGTGGGTTGTCGGATGGCAGTCGAAAATCGAGAAAATTCGCCCCGCATATCACATTGGCCCGCAAGGTACGCAGAAAATTGCATGAACCGATCAAGCCATTGCGTTGGCCGGTCGATCGTGTCGATTTGATCCGTTCTGTTCTGGATAGCCAAGGCTCGCAATACGAATCCATCGCACACTCTGGGAGCGTCGTATCAGTCGACTAGCTGCGCTGATACCGTACCGAACAAGCCGAGGTCCGCGGTAACACGATTTCCCGCGCGAATTGGCTTGGGAACCCCGCATACACCGGTTGTGATTGATTGTCCTGCCTCAATCGTAATACCCCTGCTCGAGAGTTTGTTGACGACCCACTCAAGTGCAGCAAGTGGATCTCCAAGCGCATCAGCACCGGTACCCTCGGTGACAATTTCATCATCGATTATGAGCTTGACAGGTGATTCCGCGAGATTCATACTGCGCCAGTCTGTGGCGGTAGCTGACCCGATCACCCAGTCTCTGCTGCATGCACAGTCAGCCAGCAGAGTCGCGGCACCGGCCTGAGCGAAATTGCCTATCCTTGAATCTGGCAGCTCAAGGCTGGGATGCAGGCTGGCAACAACTGCAAGAATCTCCTCTCTGGTGTAAGGTTCACTGCGGCCTGGCAGGTCATGTCCAAATCTGAACGCAAACTCTGCTTCGGCAACTGCCATGTGATTACCTGCCATGGACAAAACTGCATCTGGCTCAAAAATATGTGAGGAAAGATATGGTCCTTCCAGTGGACCACTCACTCCGATATGCTTTTGTCCACCAGCGCTGGTTGCAGCAATTTTCCAGCCGCCTATAGAGTCGCCGGATAATTCAGGATAGCAAAGCTGCGCTTCCCGGCCTTGTTTTTCACTTTGAGGCCTGCAGTCTTCTGGCAATGCTTCAACAGTTTCGCCGGCAGTGCCAAGTGCCCATAGAGTTGCCGCGGTTTTTCGTGAGATTTCACTCATCGTTTAATTTCTCGTTTCTTTCAGGAGGAAGAATTTACCCATCAGCGTTCCAGATACTGGCGTTTTTCCTTGACGTCTTCCCATTCAGCTGCATCTGGCGGCGCTTCGATTATTGACGATATAACGGGCCAGATCAGACTCAGTTCAGCATTCAACTCCAGAAATTCCTCCTGATCTTCAGGTACGTCGTCTTCAGCGTAGATTGCGGTGACCGGGCACTCAGGTTCACAAAGGCTGCAGTCAATGCACTCTTCCGGGTCGATAACGAGCATGTTCGGTCCTTCATGAAAGCAATCTACCGGGCAAACTTCTACACAATCTGTGTACTTGCACTTTATGCAAGATTCAGTAACGATATATGTCATGATTTGGGTTGAAGGGAGTTCAGGTGTTAGTCTAGTCGTCGGAATTGCGCAAAATTATCACAAATTCCAAGGTTGGATATCTGCATATTTTTCGAATTTGGGTGTTGGTCGGAGCATGTATTCATCAGTCATTAAAATTATGATTTACAAGAAACGTTCAACTCATCAGTTCTCTTCAAGCCGCTTTAACAGATAGAGAGTTTCCAATGCTTCTCTCGGACTCAGGTCGTCCGGGTCGATATTTTTGAGTTTTTCCAAAGCGGGTGAATGATCACAGGGCTTGGGGTCGAACAAAGACATCTGTGATTGATCGCTGGCAATTTGCTCCCTGTTGCCGGCGGATTCAGTCAGTTGTGAAAGTTTCTCATTCGCCATTGAAACCACCTTGCTTGGAACGCCTGCCAGCCGCGCAACCTGGATTCCGTAACTCTGTTTGGTCGCGCCTGGTTCAACCTCATACAAAAAGACTATTTTACCGTTATGTTGCACCGCAGTAAGATGAGCATTACTCGCACCGGGAGAATTTTCGGCTAACGCGGTGATTTCGTAGTAGTGTGTTGAAAACATACAAAGCGCCTGGATATCGGTCAGCAGGCTGTCCGCGCACGCCCAAGCTAATGCCAGTCCGTCAAAGGTGCTGGTGCCGCGACCGATTTCGTCAACAATTACCAGACTCTGTTCGGTTGCCTGATGCAGGATCGCTGCCATTTCGGTCATTTCGACCATGAATGTCGAATTACCTGCACTGAGATCATCTGATGCACCGATACGTGTAAAGATTCGATCGATCGGGCCGATCGTCGCGGCCTTTGCGGGTACATAACAGCCGGTGTAAGACAGCAGTACGATTACTGCTGTTTGTCGCATATAGGTACTCTTGCCACCCATATTCGGACCGGTGATCAGCAAAAGGCGATTTTGTTGGTTCAGGTCGGTGTCGTTTGGCACAAACGGTTTGTTTTGAGTTGCCTCCACCATCGGATGTCTGCCACCAACAATCGAAATGCCCGGTTCGTCTACCAGTATCGGTCGCTGTAGCGAGTCGGTGATGGATAGATTTGCAAAATTACAAAGAACATCCAGCTGCGCCATGGCATCAGCTGTCTTCTGCATTCTGGGAACGAACGGTTGGATGTACTCCAACAGCTGCTCATAGAGCAGCTTTTCCCGAGCCAGGGATTTTTCCTTTGCACCGAGTATTGTTGATTCGAATTCAGAGAGTTTTGCGTGAGTGAAACGTTCATTATTCTTCAACGTCTGACGACGCAGATAGTCCTCGGGCACTTGATCACCAGCCTGACGCGGCACTTCGATGTAGTAGCCGTGTACGCGGTTGTAGTGAATTCTGAGATTACGAATACCAGTTCGATTTCGTTCGTGAACCTCCATCTCAGCCAACTGCTGTCCGGAATCATCGCGAAGTTTTGTCAGTTCGTCGAGTTCAGCGTCGTATCCTCGCCGGATTACTCCACCGTCGCGAATAGTCACAGCGGGCTCTTCACGAATGGCACGGGCAATCTGATCGGACGCTTCATCAACAGTATCCATTGCTTCGCATAGTGCCAATGCCTCAGAACAATCACCTGGTTGAATGATTTCCACAAGTGCTGGAATGGATTGCAACGATTCTTTCAATCGAACGAGATCAACCGGTCGGGCAGATTTGGTTGCCACCCTGGCGCTGATACGTTCCACATCAGCGACGCCCTGCAACACTGTCTTGACAGAGTTGGATAGGTTGTGTTCAAGCAGGTGCTCGATAATCATATGGCGTTTTTCGACCTCAATGCGATTTCGCACCGGTTTGCGGAACCAGCGGCGCAGGGTGCGCGCGCCCATGGCAGTAGCGCATTTATCATAAAGATCGATCAGGCTGTTTCTGGTTTCACCCGACAGATTTTTTTCAATTTCCAAATTGCGCCAGCTGCAGTCATCAAGAACCAAAAATTCATCCGGTGTTTCGAATTTCAGTTCTTGGATGTGCGGCAGTTCAGAACCGCAGACATCAATGGCATATTGAAGCAGCGCACCGGCTACGGCAGTTGCTGCAGGATGCTGATCGCAGTCAAATGCTGTAAGTTTGTCGACGTTGTACTGTGTCTTTAAAAGTTCGGTTGCGCGCTCGTAACTGAAGTACCAATCCGGAACTTCCTGAACACGGTCTTCGGGCAGTTGTTCTGTCAGCGCACTCAAGTCAGCAGTCAGTATTTCCGCTGGCCGGATTCGGTCGATCTCGGAGTGAACAGACTCGGAGTCCACAATATTTTTGGCCGAAAAACGTCCACTTGAAATTTCAAGTACAGCAACTGCCCTCTTGCCGTTGTCCTCGTGAACCGCCATAATCAGATTTTCGGTTCGGGCGTCGAGAAATTTCTCATCGGTCAGAGTACCGGGTGTAACCACCCGCACAACTTTACGTTCGACCGGTCCTTTTGATTTTGCAGGATCACCGATTTGCTCACAGATGGCAACCGATACGGAGAGCTTGATCAGTTTCTGAATGTACTGATCGACACTATGGTAGGGAACGCCAGCCATTTTGACTGGGTTTTCTGAATTCTTGTTGCGACTGGTGAGAGTAATATCCAGCAGTTCAGCGGCGCGTTCAGCATCGTCGTAGAACAGCTCGTAGAAATCGCCCATCCGATAGAATACGAGTGTGTCTGGATAGTCTGCCTTAATTCGCAGATACTGCTGCATCATCGGAGTGATTGATGATGAAGCTTCAAGCATCAATTTGTTGTCGTTGAGTTTCCTGTTGAACAATTTTGATCAGATCTTCATAAATGCGGGGATTACCTGCAACTACCATACCAGTTTCAAGAAATTTCTGGTTGCCCAGAAAATCCGACACCATGCCCCCGGATTCCTGAATCAGGAGCGAGCCCGCGGCGATATCCCAGAGTTTTAGTCCGGATTCCCAGAACCCATCGAATCTACCACAGGCGACAGCCGCCAAGTCCAGCGCTGCTGAGCCCGGACGTCGGATACCAGAAGTTTTCTTGGCCAGTTGCCGGAAAATTGCTGTCCAAAGATCCAGATTGTCATCATCCCGAAACGGAAATCCTGTTCCAATCAGAGCTTCTGCCAGATTACGAGTGTTGCTGACGCGAATTCTTCGGTCGTTTAGCAGTGCCCCAG
Organism: Arenicellales bacterium; assembly: GCA_951813075.1. Taxonomy (GTDB): domain Bacteria; phylum Pseudomonadota; class Gammaproteobacteria; order Arenicellales; family JAJDZL01; genus JAJDZL01. Next base: position 2,547,232 of record OX638343.1, read on the forward strand.
ATCCTCTTGATGCGGTAAACAGTTCTTCATGGATCGGATCGTAAATGACAGCGTGCTCCATTTGCTTCGGACTGCGTATCGCGATCGAAACGCAGAATTGCGGCACCCCTCGCAGAAAGTTGGTCGTACCATCAAGGGGATCAATGATCCATTCATAATTATTGCCGGGGAGCGAATGCATCTCCTCGGCGATGATCGCGTGATTGGGATAGGATTCGCGGATCGTTTCCACAATCTCCCGCTCAACTTTCAGATCCACTTCGCTGACATAGTCTCGCGCACCCTTGGTGTTGTAGCGCAACTGGTCGACGCGATAGGATTTGTGCATGATCGTTTTTCCGGCGAGGCGCGCGGCTTTGACAGCAATGTTGACAAGCGGATGCATATTGGTTTTTTGGCGTGCGTCGGATACTGTGACAGATACTATAATCTAAAACTTTCCTGCTCTGAACGACCCGGTCGTCAGATGTGGCCGAGATGACAGGCTTTTCAATCTGGTATGGAATGAATGTGATTTTTGGACACCGGGGCAGACTGATTTATTGATCAGTTTCCGGCACACAATTGAGTAGTTATTCTATATGATTCACGGTATTTCGGTACACGTGATTTTGGTAAAAGGCGGCATGAATAATGCGGCAGGTTTCATTAAGCAATAGGTTAAATCGCATGGAAACGTATCAGTTATTTATCGATGGACAATACACCGACTCGTCGAGTGGCGAATGGATCGAAAGTATGGATCCTTATTCAGGTGAGATCTGGGCAAGGGTACCAAAAGGAAATGCTGATGACGTTGACCGCGCTGTGGGTGCCGCGAAGCGGGCATTCGAGAACCCTGAATGGTCGGGTATGAGTGCAAGCCAGCGCGGCAAGTTGATGCGCAAACTGGGTGATCTGGTACTCGAGAATGCGGATCGTCTGGCCGCGCTTGAAGTCAAGGACAATGGCAAACTGATTTCGGAGATGAAAGCACAGATGATGTACCACCCGGAGTGGTGGTACTACTTCGGCGGACTGGCAGACAAAATTGAGGGCTCGATCATGCCGATCGACAAGAAGGATGCCTTTTCGTATACGATGTATGAACCGCTTGGCGTTGTTGCCGCGATTACCGCTTGGAATTCTCCGCTTCTTTTTATCGCTTGGAAGTGTGCACCAGCGCTCGCAGCTGGTAATACCGTCGTTGTCAAACCGTCTGAATTCACTTCAGCCAGTTCATTGGAATATGCTCAACTCGTCAAACAGGCAGGCTTCCCCGATGGTGTATTCAACGTTATCAGTGGCTATGGTGTTGATGCCGGCGCCGCCCTCGTTGACCACCCTGATGTGGCAAAAATCACGTTTACCGGATCGGATCTCTCGGGTCAGAAAATCTATGAGAGTGCCGCTCGCAATATCAAGCATGTATCACTCGAACTCGGTGGCAAATCTCCGAACATTGTATTTGAGGATGCAGACCTGGATATGGCAGTCAAGGGCGCGGTTGCCGGTATATTTGGGGCAACTGGACAAACCTGCGTAGCCGGTTCCAGGTTGCTGGTGCAAGAAAGCATTCACGACGAATTTCTGGACCGTCTGCTCGAACTCGCGAAATCAGCAAAGATGGGGGATCCAATGGATGTTGGCACACACATCGGTCCGATTACCACGAAGCAGCAATTTGACAAGGTGATTTCATATATCGAAATTGCCAAACAGGAAGGTGCCAAACTGGTGTTCGGAGGCGGTCCTTGCCAGGTTGAGGGTTCTGGAGGAAATCAATTCGTCGAACCCACTATTTTCACCAATGTCAGCAATGACATGCGAATTGCGCAGGAGGAGGTCTTCGGGCCGGTACTGTCGGTGCTCAAGTTCAAAGATGAGGAAGAAGCCATCAGGATTGGTAACGATGTTGTATATGGCCTGGCTGCTGGCGTCTGGACCCACGATATTCGTCGAGCAATGCGATTCACCAAAGCCCTTAAAGCCGGCACGGTGTGGGTCAATACCTATCGGGCATTCAGTTATATGATGCCATTTGGAGGAATGAAGAGAAGCGGGCTTGGACGAGAAAGTGGTGTAGCGGCAATTCGGGACTATCTGCAGGTGAAAAGCGTTTGGTTGTCGACTGCGACAGAACTGCCGAATCCGTTTATCCTGCGCTAAATGCAGTGAACCACTGATTGACCAGGTGACTGTCAGAGTAGTTCTTGTAGAGCCAACCCATCCGGGGAATATCGGCGCGGTCGCCCGCGCCATGGGAAACATGGGTGTGCGTGACCTGAGCATGGTGCGCCCGGTTGACTTCAGGGTGGAAGAGGCAAGAGTTCGTTCCGCCAAGAACGAGGAAATCCTTGCCAATGCGCATGAGTGCGAGTCATTGGCGGAGGCCATTCGGGACTGTTCATTTGTCATTGGTACAAGTGCCCGCGTTCGCACCATCGGCTGGCCAAATCTGGTGCCTCGGGAGGCGATGCGGCAGGTCGCCAGAGCAAGTGACCAGGGCGAGAAGGTGGCTTTGGTTTTCGGGCCCGAAAGTGCCGGTCTTTCCAACAGCCAGATTGATCAGTGCGATATCCTGGTGCGAATTCCTGTCAGTGACTCTGCGCCTTCGATCAATCTTGCAGGTTCCGTTCTGATTCTGTTGTATGAATTGCGAGTCATTCAGTTGGAGAGTCTCATCGGCGACACCGAACCGGACGAACAGGAACCGAAACGCAAAGAAGACCGGATGGCGACCCAAAAGCAGATACAGGGTTTCTTCGAACATCTTTTTGAAGTGATGGAAAATGTCGAATTCATCTCAGGCAATCCGCGAGACATCCTGAAAAGAAAGATCAGGCGAATATTTTTAAGACCCGGGCTGACTGAGGATGAAGTTAATATATTGAGGGGATTTCTGAAATCCGTCAATAAAAAAACTGTGAATGTCGAAACAAATTCAGATTGAATTTACGTGCTAACGTAATTTGGACGAACTGCGGTGAGTGATATACAATTCCATGTATTGATATCTGAAAATTGATACCCATCTGATTGTACAGTCACGACTGAGTAATAACATGGCGATAACACTTACGGAAACTGCGGCAAATAGAATTCGCACCTATCTGGAAAAAGGTGATGGCCGCGCCCTGCGCTTCGGGGTTCGAAAGACCGGATGCTCTGGTTTTGCCTATGTCGTGGATATCACGTCGGAAGCAAACGCCGATGACCTTGTATTCAGCAGTCGTGGCATTGATGTTTATGTCGATCCCGGTAGCCTCGAACTGATTGACGGAACAACCATTCACTTTAAGAAACAGGAGCTTGCCGAATCGTTTGTATTCCAGAATCCGAACGTCAGTGCGGAATGTGGGTGCGGCGAGAGTTTTACGGTTGACTGAGGTTCTGTCGACCTCAGAATTCAGAAATACGGCTTGATTGGGGATGGCGGTTCGGAGTCCGCGCCGAACCTACCCCACAAAATTCAACCTAGCGACCAGAGTGTCTGCCTGATCCAATGACAGTCTCAAATGATGCATACACGCCTTCGGTTTCGATTGAAACGTTGGGTTGCAAGGTCAATCTGTTTGAGTCGGAGTACATCTATCATCAGTTTCAGTCGGCGGATTGGGTAAAAGCTGATGCCGGGACTGCCGACCTTTGCGTCATCAACACCTGCACCGTAACCAAAGAGGCGGATCGACAGTCGCGCCAGGCAATCCGACGTACGATCAGAAACAATCCCGATGCCACAGTCGTGGTTACTGGTTGCTATGCCGAAATGCAACCGGAAAAATGTGCTGAAATTGAAGGTGTAGATTTAGTAGTACCGGGAACCGAAAAACTGAGAATTCCTGAGATTGTTTCACTGGGACACAAAAACAAGCAGTCGATCTTCAGAAGCGACGGTGATTTGTCAAGTCCACTGCCAAGCGAAGCAGTTGCCGGGTTTGAATCCAGAACGCGCGCCTATCTTCAGATTCAGCAAGGATGCGACAATGGATGCACGTTCTGTATCATCCATAAGGCAAGAGGCGCCAGTCGATCCATTCTGCCCACGACGGTCGCTCGACAGGTAGAGCGATATGCCCGTCAAGGATTTCGAGAGATCGTTGTCTGTGGTATTGATCTTGGTGCGTACGGGTTTGACCTGTCCACCCAGTCGAATGGAAGTCTCTGTCTTTCGTCGTTGATTCGGGAGCTGGCCACCCGACACCCGGATCTCAGATTCAGACTGAGTTCGATTGACCCGGCACACATCACGTCTGAACTGATAGCAGTTTTCGATGAATTCGAGAATGTCTGTCCTCACCTGCATCTTTCATTACAAAGCATGTCGCCGATTATTCTCAAGCGTATGAAGAGAAGATATGCACCCGAAGATGTGTTCCAGGCAGTCGAAGCGTTGTACAAGACTCGTTCTGACCTGATACTCTCAGCGGACGTCATGGTCGGATTTCCAACCGAGTCTGATGATGATTTTGAGCGAACTAGACGAGCGCTGCATGAACTTGAAGTCTCCTATCCGCATGTCTTTGCTTATTCACAAAGACATGGCACGCCAGCTGCACGCATTCCAAAGCAGATTCCGCATGAGATACGGAAGGAACGCGCGCGGCTACTTCGGGACGAAGGTGAACGGATACGCCAAAAGGTTCTCAGACGTTTTTTCGGTCAAACTGTCAGAACTTTGGTCGAAAACGTAGTTGAGCCCACAATTCAGTTGACAAGATCCAGAATGGCCAATTTTGTCCCGGTGTATTTCCGGCGCGCAGATGAAAGTGAACAGGAATATCAGAATCTTGTCATTACACAATTCTGCAGGGATGGTTTGAAGGGCGAAATTTCGAAATTCCGTGAACAACAGGTGAATTCGGCGATCGTCTAAAATCCATAATAAGACTTTGCAGATTTTGTCAATTTGCCTCCTCGAAGATTTTAGGCAAACGATAACAAATCACACTGGCTGGCTTGATACAGAATAAAATAGCGGTATCTGTTTCTTGCTCAGACGAAGAAACAACCTGCGGATTTTCTTCACCCGGATTAGATTATTTTCTTACCTTGATTCCGAGGATGCTTATTACATGAAACTTGAACGAACTTTATCAATTATCAAACCTGACGCAGTGCGGCGGGACCTCATTGGTGAAATCAATCGCCGGTTTGAAGCTGGCGGCTTGTCCATTGTGGCATGCAAAATGATGCATCTGACCAAAGAACAGGCTCAGGGATTCTATGCGGTACATCGGGAGCGGCCTTTTTATGATAGCTTGGTGGAATACATGCAGTCGGGGCCGATATTGGTGCAGGTACTGGAAGGCGACAAGGCGATATCGCAAAATAGGGCGATCATGGGTGCGACCAATCCTGCTAACGCAGCGCCGGGTACCATCCGCGCAGATTTTGCGGAATCTCTGCAATGCAATTCAGTTCACGGTTCAGATGCGGTAAAAACAGCTCAGACCGAAATTGAATTCTTCTTTCCCGCCGAGGAAATCCATTCCAGAAACTCCTGAATTTTCCAGATCGAAGAAAGAATTACGTCAACTGAAATGAACGTCAACCTCCTAGGTTGTGACCGTACCGCGCTGACCGAATATATGGCGGACCTCGGCGAGCCGTCCTATCGTACAGATCAGATAATGAAGTGGATTCATCAGCGTCATGTGACAGATTTCAACGAAATGAGCGATCTCAGCAAGCAGTTGAGACGTCATCTGTCTGAGAATACCTCAATAAAGGGATTGCGCGCGGTCAGCGATGTCGTGTCCCAGGATCGGACTCGCAAGTGGCTTCTCGAACTGGATGACGGTAACTGTGTTGAGACAGTTTTCATACCGGAAGATTCAAGAGGCACGCTTTGCATTTCGTCGCAGGTCGGGTGCTCGCTGACATGTTCATTTTGTGCGACAGGACGACAGGGGTTTAACCGAAATCTTACGACCGCTGAAATTATCGCTCAGGTTTGGTTCACAATCAGTGAACTGTCTACCGATCAGATCAAAAGGCCGATCACCAATATCGTATTGATGGGAATGGGTGAACCGCTGCTCAATTATGAGCAGGTGGTCCCGGCACTCAGGCTAATGCTGGATGACTGCAGTTATGGATTTTCCAGAAGAAAGGTGACACTGAGTACTGCGGGTGTTATTCCTGGAATCAAACGCCTGCTGACCGACTGCCCGGTGAGTCTTGCTGTTTCGTTGCATGCACCAGACGACGAGTTGCGCAATCAGCTGGTACCGATCAACCGCAAATATCCAATCGCGGATTTGATGGCCGCGTGTGCGGAATATGCCAGACATGATCGACGCTGGCGCGTCACTTTCGAATACATCATGATCAAGGACGTGAACGACTCGCTCCGGCATGCCAGAAAGCTTGTCCGAATACTTTCAGACATTCCCTCGAAGGTGAATCTAATTCCCTACAATTCAGTTGCCGGACTCGACTACGAGAGATCTTCGAAGGAGTCAATCGATCGATTCCGAGACGTGCTTCTGGCATCGGATGTCATGACTATAACGCGCAAGACGAGAGGCGACGAGGTCGCTGCAGCGTGTGGTCAGCTGGTCGGTCGATTCAAGGACCGCACCAAACGTTCAATACGCTTGGGTACTGCGTTACCCGACGCCGTGCTCGCTGAGTAGCCAAGGAGGCGAATTGGGATGGCTGTGAAGATTCAGTCGGTGCGCGGCATGAAAGATTTGCTTCCCGGTGAGATAGAGTTGTGGCAACAGGTCGAGCAGGAGATTCGTGATGTGTCGGCGTTGTATGGCTACCGTGAAATCAGGTTGCCGCTGCTCGAACGTACCGAGCTATTCAAGCGCTCTATCGGCGAGGCAACTGATATTGTTGAGAAGGAGATGTACACCTTTTTTGACAACAACGACGAAAGCATGACACTCCGACCGGAAGCGACTGCGAGTTGCGTACGCGCCGGTGTCGAGCACAGCTTGTTTCACAATGCACGCGCGAGACTATGGTACATGGGACCGATGTTTCGATACGAAAGGCCTCAGAAAGGGCGCTACCGTCAATTCCACCAGTACGGAATCGAAGCTTTTGGCTGGTCCGGACCGGATATTGATGCTGAAATCATCGACGTCGGCCATACGTTGTGGAAACGTCTGAAGATAGACCGGTTTGCCAAGTTGGAAATCAACTCCTTGGGTACACCCGATTCGAGAGCATCTTATCGTCAGCAGCTGGTCTCGTATTTCGAAGCGCATCATGGCGAACTTGACGAAGACAGCAAGAGAAGACTGAAGACAAATCCACTGCGAATTCTTGACAGCAAGAATACTGAGATGCAGGAAGTAGTGCAGTCAGCACCTGTTTTGATGGATTACCTGAGCGATGAATCGAGAGATCATTTCGACAGATTGCTAGGACATCTGCGTGATCTTGGAATTGACTATGAGGTTAACAATCGACTTGTACGCGGACTTGATTACTACTCGGGTACGGTATTTGAGTGGGTAACCGATCAACTAGGAGCGCAGAATGCGATTTGTGCGGGTGGTCGATATGACGGCCTTGTCGAACTGCTTGGCGGACGCGAAGTTCCGGGAGCCGGTTTCGCCATGGGTCTTGAACGACTCGTTGAAGTCGTCAGGCTTGGGGATTTTCAGCCTGAATCAGCCGCTGCCGATGTTTACTTGTGTATGTTGGGCGATGAAGCGCAGAAAATGGGTCATTCGATTGCGCAGACGCTTCGCGAATCGAATGTGGCGACCATACTGCATTGTGGTGGAGGCAAACTCGCCCGACAGCTTCGGAATGCCGACAGGCTCAACACTGCGATTGCTATAATTGTCGGGCAATCCGAATGGGAAGCGGGCAACGCGGTTATCAAGAACCTCAGAGCGGATGAACTGCAGAAAGTTGTTCGTGTTTCCGAAATTGTTGTGACCGTTAAACAGATGCTTGAAGCAAGAAATTGATCGTAAACCAGAGTCAAGTCAAATGGCAACAGACGACGAACGCCTAGATCAGATAAAAGAGTGGTGGAAAGAATATCGCTGGGCGATTGTCGGGGGTACTGCACTCGGAATCAGTGCGATTGGAGGCTGGACAGGTTGGAGCGAATACTCCCGAATCCAGCAGGAATCCGCGTCGGCGCTTTATCAGGATGTTTCGATTGCTGTTGTTCAAAGCGACTATGAAGCGGTATTGACTGCTGCTGAGCAATTACTGGATGAACATGGTTCGACGGGATATGCGGGTAAGGCTTTGTTGCTGATGGCTCGCGCGAGTTACGAACATGGTGATTCCGGTCAAGCTCGCCGCTATCTTCAGCAAGCAATGAGCGAAGCGACAGAAGAAGCAACTGTTCATGTGGCCAGGATCAGACTTGCAAAGTTGATGATTGCCGAGCGGGAATATCAGGAAGCGCTCAATTTGCTTGATGTCGACGAACAGCAGGGTTTCGATTCTTATTATCTTGAACTTCAAGGTGATGCCTATCATGCACTGGGAATGGACAAACAAGCACATGAAGCGTATCTTGGAAGCATCGATGCACTCAGACCAGGGTCACAATACGAACAAATTCTTGCATTGAAATTGAACGAAACTCTCAGCGAATGATTCCAGCATGAAACTTCGTCTGCTCATCCTATGCGCTATCTGCCTGACACTTGTCGCCTGTACATCAAACAGAAAGCGTGGTCCGGACCCAACACCCCTCACCAAGATTACCGCTACAGTGCAATTGGTTCCTTTGTGGAGTAGCAGTTTCTCACCGGGACGTGGCAATGCGAGTAGCAAGTTTATAAATTTGCTACCCATAATTGTTGATGACCAAATTATCGGCGCAGCGTCAGATGGTGTGGTTGCGTCCATCGACAAGAGTAATGGTACATTACGTTGGTCAACCAGTTTGGAGAACGAAATTACCGCAGGGGTTGGAGAAGATGCTGGGACTGTTGCCGTAGTCAGTGGTGAGCGTAAAGTGGTTGCGTTGCGATCTGATTCCGGTGAAATTCGTTGGGAAAAGCCGATTGACCAGACCATATTCACTCCACCATTGGTTTATCGTGGCTTTGTAATATTGCAGACTATAGACGGCGACCTGCTTGCTATGGACACTTCGACCGGAGAATCGGTGTGGGATGCTTTCTATGACCAACCGGAGTTTGTCGTTTTCGGCTCTCCGAGACCATTGGGAATTGGGAACATAATTCTTGTAGGCAATGCGACTGGCAGAGTGTTCGCGACTGATCTCACGACTGGCTTGGAAAACTGGCAGATCTATCTGGGCGGTGCAGGTTCTGAAACAGCGCTCAGCGATGCTGAAACCATACCCGTCATCTTTGGCGACAAACTTTTCATTTCTGACTATACGAAGGCAATTGTGGCGTATGACCTCACCGATGGAAGTCTGTTCTGGCAGCATCGCAGACAATCCAAGCGACGCTTGGCGGTGGATTCAATCCAGGTTTATGGAGCGGACCTGGATGACAAGGTATTCGCGCTCGAACGCAGTGACGGATCAATCGAATGGGAGCAGGACTCGCTGCTTCACCGTAAGTTAAGGAATATTGCATTGGTCGGTGAACATCTGGTAGTGGGTGATAAACAGGGCTTTCTTCATATTTTGGATGCTGGTACCGGAGAAATAGTCGGAAGAACAAAGTTAAAGGGTGATGTTCTGTTCGGTGGACTACTGACAGACGGCAACAGACTTTTCGTCAGTTACAAATCAGGGCGCATGGATGCGTTCCGACTGACGTCTGATCAGTAATCGCCACAGTTAGCGCCCGCGAGTCGCGGCCGCCCGAACTTATGACGTCGATAGACTGAACTTCTCCGTTTGGCCGACGACAAACGCACCATAGTTGCTGCAGCACGTCCGCCGTTGCACTACCTTTGCCCGGCATGAAGGTCACTCCGAATCCAGCCACGTTGATTTAAATTCCAGCCGGTTATTTGAATCGAGTGATCGACGAATACAATTTCCTGAATTTTATTGAAAATCTAGAATATCGAGCAAACCGCGTTCAGTCTTATTTGGAAAATCATGTTACCTGTAATCAGTATTGTTGGTCGCCCGAATGTCGGGAAGTCCACCTTATTCAATCGACTTACTCGAACCCGGGATGCACTGGTCGACGACATTCCCGGAGTGACGCGCGACCGGCTCTATGGTATTGCTCGATTCGGGGAGCGCAGTGTTCTAATTGTCGATACCGGCGGAATTGGTGAAGAAGATGACACACTTTCCAAATTAGTCGCCGAACAGGTCGAGTCAGTTCTGGAAGAATCAGATGCGATTGTATTGCTGGTTGATGCAACGCAGGGTCTGACCGTTGCTGATGAGCAAATCGCGCAGCGACTCGGTAAAATCAACATGCCTGTAGCGATCGCGGTCAACAAGAGCGAGGGGCTGGCACCGGAATTGGCCTGTTTGGAATTTCAGTCGATCGGATACAGCGAACCGATCGCGATTTCCGCGCGGCGCGGCAGTGGCGTGGCACAGCTGTTTGAACCGATTGTCCAATCTCTCCCGCAGAAAGAAGATCCACTTTGGCTTGATCCGGGACCGAAGATCGCCGTTATCGGTCGACCGAATGTCGGAAAATCCACACTGATCAATGCGATCTGTGGTGAACATCGTCTGATTGTCAGTGATGTACCGGGCACGACCAGAGATAGTGTGCTGGTACCGTTTGAACGAGGCGCGGAACGATATCGATTTATCGATACGGCTGGTGTGCGAAGACGATCCAAAGTCGGTAAATCGCTGGAGAAACTCTCGGTTGTAAAGACCCTGCAAGCAATCGAGGCTGCCCATGTCGTCGTTTTGATGTTGGATGGCTCAGAAGCGGTAACCGATCAGGATGCTACACTGGCGGGTCTGATTCGGCGAGCTGGGCGCCCAGTGATTATTGCTGTGAACAAATCCGACCGAATCACACCAGCATCCCGGGTCGACATCGAAAAGATGCTACAACGAAAACTCGCATTTGCACCGCATCACGAGTCAATCTATATTTCGGGACTCAAACATCAGGGATTTTCGAAGCTGCTCAGGGCGATCGAGCTGGCGTACCGTTCAGCGATGATCGATATGCCTACAGCGATGTTGAACAGGATGTTACAGGATGCCGTCAGTCAGATGCCTCCGCCGTTGTCCAGACGTCGTCCGGTGCGACTGAAATTTGCGCACCAAGGTGGTCGCAACCCACCGGTTGTCGTCATACACGGTAATAATGTGCATTCAATTCCAGATCACTACAGACGTTATCTGGAAAAAGTTTTTCGAGAACGGTTTGAGTTGTTTGGTGCAGACGTCAGGGTTGTCTTTCGTTCAGGCAAGAATCCGTTCGACAAGAATCGCGACTGAACCAAGTCAAGTTTCGACAGAGTCTACTTCCAGATGCAGGGTACCATCCGACAATTGTGCCCTGACCTTGTCACCACTTGAAACGGCGCCCGCATTAGACACTACCGAATTGTCATCGGCGCGACGGATGATCGAGAAGCCGCGATTCAATGCGGTGGTCGGGTTTACAGATTCGAGTCTGGCTTGCAGATTCTCAACATTGTTGGAAAGGGCTTTTAATTGTTTTGAAAAATGAATCTCAAGAAGAGTTTTATTTTCTGAAAATTGTCGACTGAGAAGTTCGATCCTACTCTTTGGTGACTGTGCAAACAGTCGCTGATTGTGTTTCATGATCTTGCTGGAATACGAGTTGAGCTGTCCGCCTGTGATTTGGACAAGGCGGTTTTCGATCAGTTGAAGCTTTGTCTGTTGATTCAGTATTCGCTGAGCAGGGTGCACCAGGCTTTTCTGCGCCAGATCCACATCCTGTGACAGTTCATTCATTTTTCCGCTGATCAGGTTGGACAGCCGGATTTCGCGGTTGGTGAGCATTTCGAGCAAGTCAGCGCGGGACGGGGTACTCACGCGTTCTGCGGCTGCCGTCGGCGTTGCTGCCCTTGCATCGGCTACAAAATCTGCGATTGTTGTATCCGTTTCGTGTCCGATACCGGTTACTATTGGCAATTTACTCTCGTAGATCGCATCGGCGACAGCGACTTCATTGAACGCCCAGAGATCTTCAATGCTGCCGCCGCCTCGGGTAACAATCAGAACATCCTCGCTGTTTCTCCTATTGGCAGCTTTGATTGCGTTGGCAATTTTATCGGCCGCATCGCCACCTTGGACAGCGGTTGGATAAATCAGCAGGGAAATCGATGGATTTCTTCTTCTGAATGCACGAATGATATCCTGCACTGCGGCACCGGTTGGCGACGTGATGACACCGACACGATTGGGAAAAGCCGGCAGGTCACGCTTGCGGTCGTCGTCAAAGTAGCCCTGCTTTTTCAGAAGTGCTTGGCGTTCCAGAAACGCTTTGTACAGCTCGCCCTCGTCTTTGAGTTCGACTCCGCTGACAATGAACTGATATCTGCCTCGGTTCGGATAGAGTGTGACTTTCCCCGTCAGAATCACTTCAAGACCATTCTCTGGCAATTTTCTCAACCTGAGTGCGATTCCTCGAAAAAGTGCGCAATCGATTTCCGCAGACTGATCTTTCAATTTGAAATACGTGTGCCCTGAATGCGCAGTTTGAAGTCCAGAAACCTCCCCTTTGAGCCGAATTTCTGCAAATTCATGCTCAAGCAGACCCTTGACCGATCTGTTCAATTCTGTGACAGTGAAAACTTGTTTGGATTGTTGGCTGAAATTGTGCAAGCGGTTACCTACTGGCGGAGAGTGAATGTTCCCGAATCTGACAAAGTGAACCTTGCGGCTATTGTGGCCATTGTATATCGTCAAATAATCGAACAATTGTCGATTGAGGGAATCTTGGTGAGGATTATCCGACGGTAATCAATTGCGGGTCGGTGGCGTTTTCCCGGGCGCGATTCTGATGTGATGAATGAGCTCCTCAGCCAATGGCCTGCAATGGAGAACCAGATCATCTCGGAAGCCAGCAATTCGGCATTGTCCATAGAACCCGATTCGATTCACTTTTGCCCGAATCTGGCCCAACGCGAAACCTGTGTCAATTGAAAAGCGACCTCGTACATAAGCATTTTGTACACTCTGGCATTTCCAATTTTGCAACAAGTAAACAGTTAAACTCAGGTGCGGAGCGCTGAATGCGCAGAAATTTCCGTCTCTTTTCGTTCAATCTACTCCTGAATTTGTAAGATTTCAAACTATAATTAGCGAATGGAAAACATCGAACATGCCTTAACATTTGACGACGTTCTTCTAGTCCCCGCAAATTCGACTGTACTGCCAAGAGACGTCGAACTTTCAACCTCCCTCACGCAGAAAATCCGACTGAATTTGCCATTGATTTCGGCGGCGATGGATACAGTCACCGAATCAGCGATGTCGATTGCGTTGGCACAACTCGGTGGTATTGGGATAATCCATCGTAATATGTCAATTGAAAGACAGGCGGCAGAGGTTCGCAGAGTCAAAAAACACGAAAGCGGAATTGTTACTGACCCGATAACAGCGGACGTGAACATGACGATTTCGCAGGTCGCAGTTCTGATGAAAAACAAGCGCATCTCCGGCGTTCCGGTATTGGATGGCGATATCCTGGCAGGCATTGTAACCAACCGCGATCTTCGCTTCCAAAATCTCAGTGACAAGAAAATCACTACTGTCATGACGCCACAAGAACGTCTTGTCACCGTAAAGAAACAGGAAAAGAAATCCCGAATTCTCGAACTGCTTCACGCCAATCGTATCGAGAAGATTCTAGTCGTCGATGACTCGTTTCATTTGGAGGGATTGATTACTGTCAAGGATATTCTCAAATCTGACGTATACCCGAATTCGTGCAAGGACGAACATGGCAGATTGCTTGTGGGGGCGGCTGTCGGAACGTCAGAGGATGATCTTGCAAGAGTAGGGAGATTGGTGGCGGAAGGAGTAGACGTGGTTGTCGTTGATACGGCGCACGGCCATGCGCAGCGTGTGCTCCAGCAAGTCAGGAAAATAAAGACAAATTTCTCCTCAGTGCAATTGGTTGCCGGGAATGTTGCAACTGCCACCGCAGCGCAGGATTTGGTAGACCAAGGTGCGGATGCGATCAAAGTTGGCGTCGGCCCTGGTTCCATCTGTACAACAAGGGTGGTTGCCGGGGTTGGTATACCTCAGGTATCAGCGATTTTTGATGTCGTCAGAGCAATACGAAATCAGTCAATTCCAGTCATTTCGGATGGCGGAATCCGCTACTCGGGTGATATCACCAAAGCGATTGCTGCCGGTGCGCATTCGGTTATGGTTGGAAGTCTTTTAGGCGGAACTGATGAAGCGCCGGGAGAGGTCGAGGTTTTTGAGGGCAGAACCTACAAGTCTTATCGTGGAATGGGATCAATCGGTGCAATGGAAGGCGGTGGTTCGAAAGATCGATATTTTCAGGAAGCCGAGGATGAACCAATAAAGTTGGTTCCAGAAGGCATTGAAGCTCGTGTTCCCTATCGAGGTGCAGTGAAAAACATCGTACACCAATTGATTGGCGGATTGCGTTCAGGAATGGGCTACACCGGATGCGGTGATTTGGAAACTCTTCGAAGCAAAGGACGCTTTGTCCGCATCACCAATGCCGGTGTGCGAGAGAGTCATGTCCATGATGTGGATATCGTCAAGGAATCCCCGAATTATCAACGACTATGACGCCATCTTCTGCGGCTGATCATCATTCTGCCTCACCCGAAGACAAAATTCTGGTACTCGATTTCGGCTCGCAGTACACACAGCTGATTGCTCGCCGGATTCGCGAATGCAAAGTCTTCAGTGCCATACTTCCATACGACGCACTGTTTGAGTCAATAAAAAGTTTTCAGCCAACGGGCATTATCCTTTCCGGCGGGCCTGCAACCGTTACTGAAGAGTTTACAGCCAGAGCCGCATCAGAAATTTTTGAAATGGGGATCCCGGTGTTGGGGATTTGCTATGGAATGCAGACCATGGCCGCCCAGCTTGGTGGCAAAGTCGAGAACTCCCTGGTTCACGAATATGGACATACAACCATGGCATTAGTCGAGGAGTCAGAACTGCTGTCCGGACTGGGTGAAAACTCCAGTAATGGGAGCTTTGGGGAAATGGATGTGTGGATGAGTCATGGAGATCGGGTAATTGAACTCCCTGAAGGCTTTACCGCGACTGCATGCTCTGCCAATTCTCCCTTCGCAGCAATTAGCGATGGCAAGCGGCAGTTGTATGGACTTCAGTTTCACCCTGAGGTGACACATACTCCCAAGGGGCAGGAAGTCATCGAGAGATTTCTCTACCGAATCTGTCGTTGTTCACCGAATTGGAAATCCGAGTCAATCATTCAGAATCAAATCGAGTCAATTCGTCAAAAGGTCGGGTCCGATCAGGTTCTTTTGGCGCTATCCGGTGGTGTCGATTCCTCGGTTTGTGCGGCTTTGCTTCAAAAAGCCATTGGCGATCAACTCATATGCATCTTTGTCGATAACGGATTGCTGCGTCTTGATGAGGCGAAAACTGTCTATCAGACCATGACCGAAAAAATCGGCATAAATCTGCTCGCCATTGATGCGGCTGACCGATTTTTTTCTGAGTTGGCTGGTGTGACCGAACCGGAGTTAAAGCGCAAGATCATCGGTCGGTTGTTTATCGAAATTTTCCAGGAAGAGGCTAGTAAACTCAAAGATGTCAAATGGCTGGCGCAAGGCACCATCTATCCAGATGTAATTGAGTCGGCGGGACTGCAAACTGACAAGGCGAAAGTTATAAAAAGCCACCACAATGTCGGGGGATTACCGGAATCACTGCATTTGCAACTGCTTGAGCCGTTGCGCGAACTGTTCAAGGATGAGGTGCGCAAGATTGGTTCCGAACTCGGATTGCCGCATGAGATTGTTTATCGTCATCCGTTCCCCGGCCCGGGCCTTGGTGTTCGAATTCTCGGTGAAGTGAAAAAGAAATTTGCGGACATTCTGCGACAGGCGGACGCGATTTACATCGAAGAGTTGTACCGACACGATCTGTATTATGAAGCGAGTCAGGCATTTGTGGTTTTTCTTCCTGTGAAATCTGTCGGAGTAGTCGGAGATAATCGCGCTTACGACTATGTTGTGAGCCTTCGTGCGGTCCAGACTCAGGATTTTATGACTGCGAATTGCATGGAACTACCACATCAGGTTCTTCAGATCATCGCCAGTCGGATTGTCAATGAAGTTGCAGGTGTCAGCAGAGTTACGTACGACATCACCAGTAAACCCCCTGCGACTATCGAGTGGGAGTGATGGGTTGTACATAAGTTATTGAAAATATTATATAAAAAGTTATAAGTGACAAAATAATGCAAACCTAAGCCGTTGATAAAATTAGATTATTTTTTCAGTGATACAAAGAAACCTACAAACTATAGGAACGATTGCGAAACGTAGAAATGACTGAAAAAAAATCAACGGATTTAAACATAAGAACTTATGAGCACGCAGACATGGAAGACGTTATGTATGTTTGGGAAGAATGCGGTTTGATAAGAAGTTGGAATAACCCAAAATTAGATATTCAGCGTAAAGCAAACACACAAAAAGATTTGTTTTTTGTCGGTGAATTCTCAAACAAAATAATTGCTACTGCTATGTTTGGTTATGAGGGACATAGAGGATGGTTAAACTACTTCGCTGTTCTTCCTCAATTCCAAAAAAGTGGCTTTGGAAAACAGTTGTTAGAATTTGGAGATCTCATACTTATTGATAAAGGTTGCCCAAAACTAAACCTTCAAATCAGAGCAGATAACAAAGAAGCGATAAACTTTTACAAAGCAGTTGGCTACGATGAAGATGAGGTAATTAGTTTTGGTAAGAGGTTAATTGAAGATTGAGATTTTTACTTGCAAAGCACTTACATAGTGAAAATTAAACATAATAAAAACAATGTTTTATATGAATAGTACTATTGAGTGGGAGTGACTTCAGAGCAAGACACACTGTATCAAGATTTCAATAAGTAATCGCTCACGTAATCCACTTGCTTCTTCCGGGAGAATCGCTGACCAACCATATAGTTTGCAAAACATTGTTTTTTTGCAGAGTAGAAAGGTGTGGTTGGAACAAATACAAAAGTGGAAGTTGTGCAGTGAAGAGGGTTATGCAACAAAAATATTCGCTGTGCAGTTTTTTGCATTTTCAAATTTTATTGGTGTTCGAGATTTTGCATCACCACACTTGTAGGAACTACTGATACGCAATACAAAGATGATGTGAGAAGGCTAATTGATATTGTCAAACAACAAAGTTTTGAAGCACCTTTAGAACAGACTTTAGGCGATATGAAAACAATGGCTAATGTAGTAAAGGATTTGAGTGGTAGGTTAGAAATTGCGAGTAAGAAAAAGTCTTACAGCAGATACAAAACAAGCAAATAAAAAGGTAAGTAAGAAGAAGGGTAAGAAGGTAAAAGCAATAAAGCCATTCCCTTCAATAAAGCCAAACAACAAACAGTCTACACAGCAATCAACAAAGCCAACTACTACGTCATCAACTCAAACTAATAACTTGCCCACATCAAATAGTGTTAGTGCTCCATCATTTAGTGCAAAAGATATTGGTGATATGCGTACTGACTTTACGCAGAAGCAACAATCACTTGCACCTATAAAGCCTCTACCTACGTTTTAGTAGCGTTGTAATAGCAAAGACTATTTTTAGAGAGGGAGATGCTGACTATATGAGAAGCATATAGAATGTGACTGTTTAGTTTATGGTGTTTTTCTTATGCTCAGATGGAAACTATGACTATGTTAAAAAAAGTCGTTAAATCATTACTTCCAATTTTCAAAATAACTTATTACAAATTGTTTAACCCAAATAACAAAAAAAATGTTTTATTTCATGGGGATGACCAATTATTTAAAAGGGAAGTGAGTAAAGTAAAGATATATGGAGAGTATGGTGTTGGAAAATCTACTAAATGGGTATTAGGTAATACAGAGGCAAAAGTTATTGCAGTTGATACATCTAAAGAGTGGATTCAAAATGTTATGGCTGATTGTGGTGAATATTTTAGTCAGTTGAACATTACGCACGTTGATTTAGGAAACTTAGGAAAATGGGGGCGTCCTGTAAGTTATGAATATGCTTCTTCTTTTGAAGTTTATACCAACACGATATGGAGCCAAAAAGACAAACCTAAATGTGTTCTTATTGACGGAAGATTTAGGGTGTGTTGTTTCTTAACTACGCTGAAATATGCTGACTCTGATACTAAAATTATTTTTGATGATTATGTGAATCGTCGCCATTACCATTTTGTTGAGAAGTATGTTAGTAGAGTAGAAGAGTGTGGAAGACAATGTTTGTTCATTGTGCCTGAAAAAAATGACATAGATTTTGTTGAGTTAGATAATGACATCAATAAATTTAGATATGTTTTTGACTAAACAGTTAGAAAGTTCCACATTGCTGATTTGCTAAAGTGTAGATATCAAAGTGATGTGTTGCTTTTAGTACGAATTCTGATTAGCAGTAAGAGTTAGGAATTAGTTTGAGAGTTAAAAAATAATATTAAAAATCAATAATGTATATGCTCGATACAGTTGAGTGGGAGTGATTTCAGAGCAATACAGTCCATAAACTGGATATAGAAGAGAAATCGCTCACGTAATCAAATTACTTTTTCCGTAAGTATTGCTGCGTCCGAGGTCACGATCTTAAGATTTGACCACAAATGGTTATAATCCAATTTGTTGAGTCAGGACCTAACCAAGAGCCAGACGGTGATGAAATGGAAACGCCGACACGCGAAGCCGGTGGTGACCAAGGCAAGACCGTTTTGGCACAGGCTGAGTTGAATTGAGAGTCGACGCACCGTTCGCCGGAGAGTACCCACCGGCGGTGTTGATTCGATACTAGCACAACAGTTCGGTCGAGCACTGGTCAACCAGAAGTGGGGAGATTATTCCGTAGCTTTTGGGAAAATTTAAACCGTTACCTACAATCGCTGTAGCAACGAGAGAATCGAGGAATCTACTATGGGGAAATTACTCACAATTCTTGCCGTAACCGCCATGCTTTCGGCAAGTCAAGTCCATGCCGGTGCGCTTGCGCCAGCCCCGCAGATCATTGCCGAGTACGACCGCAGTTTTATTGAGCGTTCCGGAGCCCAGACTTTTGGCGAGATGCTCGACACGGGTATTATCCGCTACTTCTTCACAGGGGGTCGCAACCTGCTCATCTTGGTGAACGGACGTCCCTACGCGACGACAGCGAGCAACCTGGATTCTCTCCCGCTCTCGGCGATCGAACGTATTGAAGTGCTTAGAGCCGAGAGTCTGGGTACTTTCGGTGGCCACGCAGCGGTTCGTGGTGCATTCAACCTCGTGCTGAGAAAGGATCTGGACGGCTTCGACGTGCGTGCGGTCACTCGTTTGCCGAGCCGCGACGGAGGCGAGGCGCAGCAAGGTAGCGCCGTATGGGGCGGCACGATTGGCAATGGCGGACACTTGACTGTCGGCGTTGATATCCTCAACCGAAACGAGATCGGCGGCAGTACCCGCGATCACAGCCGCTCAGAGTGGACGCCGGGTGGGAGTTTCGCTGATGCGCAAAACGTAAGTACCGGCGGCAACACCGTTTACGTCCTAGACGACAGCGAGAGCGAACTGAGAGCCATCCCGCTCGGCGGTTGCGATCAGGCGCACGGCTATACTGGCCCGCTCACTAATCCGTCGGGGGCGAAACTAGGAGACAAAGGCTGCGGATATCCCTACGGCGACGTCTGGTGGGACAGCCCTAGTAAGGAACAGGAGAACGCAATCCTGAATCTCAACCACACGCTCGGAGAGCAAGCCGAACTTCACGTAGACGCAAATGTCACGCAAGGACGCGATGCGTTCCGCTACGCACCATCGGTCGGTACTTTCAGCATTACCCCAGAAGCCGGGTCAGCCCTGCTCAATGCGATTAATCAATCGGCGGGCAATGCCGACACACCGTTTACGCCGGACGAGAGCAATGATGTATTCGCAGTCGCTCACCGCTTTATCGGCCATGGGAACCGAGATTGGAGAACGAGTACCGAGGAGTACGACGTCTCGGCTAGCGTCAAGGGTCGATTTACCGAAAGCCTCAGCTATGACGCCCGTATCAGTGCCAGTCAGTTGGACGGCTCGGTATCGGGTGATACCTTCGTGGACCACGATGTCATTACAGAAGAGATCAATGAGGGAAGGTATGATCTGACCAACCCGCTGTCGGATGACCCAAATCACCAGGCAGCGATCGATAAGAGTAGCCTACGTGAGGAATTGGACTTCGGCTCAAAGTACCTAGGCTCGCGTTTCGCTTTAGAAGGCATTGGCTGGCGTGACACGGCATGGACCGCGGGGGTTGAATTTGCCGACGTGGAGTCCCGTTACCTGCTGGCGTTCCGAAGTATCGAAAACCCAGAAACCACTGTTACCGTAGACAAGGTGCTCGGGTCGGGTGGCACTAGCTATTCTGGCGAGCGCAATACGGCGGGCGTTTTCGCTGAAATGTCCTTACCTCTCGTCGACTCTGTGGACGTGAGAGCCGCAGCGCGGGCCGACGACTACGATGATGTCGGAGGGCTGCGCGCATGGCGCCTCGGGGCTGAATATCACCTGAGTGACATGGTAACGCTGCGCGGCTCGTGGAGCGCAGGCGATAGCGCTCCTTCCATGTACCACCTGCACAGCACCGTGTTGCAGGACTACCCCTACGTCCGCTGTGTTCCGGCGAGCGGGCCACCGCCGCGTACGTGCACAGAGAATTTCGTGCAGGTGAAGCGCCTCACGAGCGGTAATCCCGAACTCGATCCGTCGGGATCGGAGAGGCGTTCCATCGGTTTCGAGACCCGTAAGGGGCCGTTCTATTTTATCGCTGACTGGTACCAGTTGGCGACCTCGGATTTGCCTGGGCAAAACAACGCCACTTGGGCGATGCTGAACTATGACGAGTGCGAATCTGGCGGCACCACCAGCTGTATTGAGCGCGTGGCCGGAGAAATAACCATCTACGATAACTTCGACAACATCGTCAAGACCGAGATCTCGGGAGTCAATACCCGGTTCGGAACTCTCACGGAGACTGACTGGGGCTTTGTTGCTATGCGTGGGTTCTGGCGTTACGTCGCCAGTAGCGAGGAGCGCATCTTAGGTGAGAAACAGCGCTACCCGCTACCGCGCAATGCCGTGCGTATCGTGACCTCGGCCAGACGTGGCGACCTCACCGTCTTCTGGGCTCTGAACTACCGCGATGAGATCGAGAATCGGGACGGCGGACAGTTCGGTTCCTGGACCGGCCACGACGTGACGCTCGACTGGAGAAAGCCATTAGGGCTAGAAAATACGCGGTTAACCGCAGGCGTGTACAACGTCACAGATGCGAAACTCTCCACGAATACCGCGAGTCCCTCCTTGACCGACGGGCCGCGTGCGGCCGGCTGGGGACGCACCTTCTTTGTAACTCTCAACATGCGGTTCTGAGGTGTTAACCGAAGGAGGAGTGTGTGAAGTACATCGACCGGGCACATGTCGGGCTCAAAGTTGCCGCGTGGGGCGCCGTATCGCGTCGCTGCTATAGACTTGCAAGTTAGATGGATACCAATTTAACCTAATTTTTAAGGTTGCTGCGCGTTCAGATTCGGTTTACTCCGCATCTATGGCTGCAGGCCGGATGGCACTTGCATTACGTACGCCCGTGACAAATTCTAGATCATCAAGCAGCTTGTCCAACAGACCACGACCGCGCCTATAAGTCGAACGTCATTTTCAGCACGTTAAATTTAATGATGCGCGACGGTGCCAAGTGCCGGGACGAAGTGTGTCTTTTGCGTTCCTAATTCGCACTGATGGGGATTTTGGTCACGAAGATACTGCCCAGTACCCATTCGATCGCCAACTTACTGCGCGAAGTGGTTTAGAACCAAGGCGCGATTAGCGCTCTGGACAAAATCATCCAACGATTTCTCAAAACAGCATTGTACGGACGCAAGAAGGTCACACTTAATCATGGGGTCACCATTCAAATGAATATGTTCGCTGGGGCCGTGACGGCTCCATCTGTACGAAATGCCGACACAACCAGACTTACCGTATCGAGCGTCACGCACTGCACAAAAGCAATCGTTGCAAACATCAGACTTCGGCGACCGTCGGATCCATGTTCAACTCCAGCAAGACAGCACTGACCAAGTGGGTTTTCTGGCATCTACCTGATCGGTATCGAAAAAGGTGGTGTATCGGCACTGTGAGTGTCGAATAATTAACGGTGTGCAGCGGAAGACCGCATGGCTGATGCTGAATATGCTCAAAACTGCGATGACGGAGCGCGACTAACGTTATTTGCTGGATGGTCGGATTCAACTCGATGACGCCTATGTCGGAGGGAATCGCCCAGGAAAGCGCAGACGCGGGGCTAATTAGGGCAAACCGGTAATGTTTGCCGTGCGGAACAAATGCGAGACAGTGTGCTTCATGCAAGTCCGCGTGGTCGAATGTGTTGATTTCCGGTCGGTGAGGGAATTCTATTCGCACCTACGCGTTGATACGGTGGTTCGATCCGATTTATCCATAGTATTACGGGTGATATCCAAAGATCATGAAATTCAACCGAAAGTGAGATCACCTGCTGAGATCGCCAGCTGGCTGCCGAAGGTGCTGTTGTGATCAGTAATCTGAAAACATTTCTGCTAGGAACCTTTCAAGGTGTGTCGTACGAATTTATGCAGGAATATGTGGAACAGTTCGTCTACCGATTCAACCGTCGGCAGTGGGAATCGCAGATCGCCAACGTGAATTTCACAGGCCGCTGGAGACGCCCCACCGAAGCACGCTATCCTGAATTTAGTGAGCAGACAAATTTTCGAATTCGATCATATCGTTAATCCAGTCAAATGACTGAACCGGTGGCTGAATGTGTACTACACGTCGATTCCCATTCCGGGCATGGTGTCAGTTCTCTGAATTTAAAGATTCCATCGATATCATACAGGTCCACTCCGAATTATGGAAAATCACATGAGAGTTGCCGGGCAACTTCACGTATTTGCTTAAATGACTTTGGAGGGGATATCTCTCCTGCTGGAAAAGTTGGATATCTGGGGTCCGAAAAGGGTAGCAAATTCCAGTCCGGGTCAAAGAATAATCGTTTGTGGTCTACAGACCTGTGTTCGCAGATTATTGCAATTTAGGGAATACCCTGAAAATAAAACCACTTGTAATCGACCAGTCGAGAATACTGATTTTCCAAAGTTTTCAACAACTAATTTCTCAGGGTGGTGAGATCAATTCGGCCATTTCGATAAACGTCTCACCGTGCCATAACGGCGACACAGGTAGTCGGATAGAATTGATACGAATCTTGGCAATCAGGCACTCTCCAATCGCAAACTGTTTTTTCACAACGTTGCGCATGGACAAAGAACTCGAAGATCTGGCTGAAAGCGTAATTTGTCAAGGAAATGCTTGAAAATGCCCTGTACTTTACCAGAAATCGTAAAAATCCACATGAGATGTTGATCATATTACGCAATATTATCAATATTTTATAGATTATTTACGGACACTATTCAAGCATTTGTAATTTTGTTGCCATTATTCACTTATACAGTGAATAATGCGTATTAAAATACATAGTGTAAAATAGGTAACCACTCATGTAATTGTTTTCTTATGTACTTCGAACCACAACAGCAAAGCCTAACGCTCGCGAACGAATTGGTTGCGGAAGGTCGTTTGACGTTCACCTTTGGCGAAATGGTTAAGCGTCTTGGTAAGTCGAAAACGGCCACCGCAAACCTCCTTAAACGCATGGAGAAATCAGGCCTGATTGATCGCGTACGTCAGGGACACTACGTTGTTCGCCAATTGGGTGTGCTTGGCATACCAGCTGCTGCCGAAGACATCGCATTGTCGGTCGGAGCAGCATTGCACGGCATGCCTCATCGTATTGCCTATCGAAGCGCCCTTTACGAGCACGATTTGGTAGTTCATCCGTCACGGTCCATTCAAATTGCGACGATCCGCCGGGTTCGTACTAAGACGCTCTCCGGCCAGCCGCTGAAAGTTGTAATCGAATTGCCCAAACAGCTTGAAATAGGGCGTATGCCATGGGGAGCGTCCTACATCTCTGATTGCCATCGTGCTGTCCTAGATGCCGCACGACGTCCGCTACTTGTCGGTGGGGTCGAAGTGTTATCGGAGGCATTCGCCGCGGCCGCATCAGAACTGAATGGGGAGACCCTCATGAACTATGCCCTTCAGTTGGGTTGGGCAGCGTCATTGCGGCGATTGGGTTCACTCGCGGACGCCTTGGCATTGGAACCAATCCATGGTGCGCTACAGCCTATCACACCTATTACAGCGGATCTCGATCTTGAGCCCGGAACTGATGATCCCACGATTTGGCGGGATAGTAAATGGCACATGCGCTGGTCAAGATCCATTGACGAACTATTGGCCGTGACTGGCCAGTGAGTAATCTGGCACAGATTACTCAACAGGCGGCGTATGATGGTGTGCCGGCGCCAACTGTGGAACGGGACTACGTTTTGGCTCACATCATGGCTGCGCTTGGGGCTATGGATGATAGCCACGGCCTCGTAATCAAGGGTGGAACGGCGCTAAGATTATGCTACTTCGAGGATTATCGCTATTCGGCTGATCTGGATTTTTCGTTGGTTAAAAATGAAATCGAAGATGTCTATGCGACCATTGAAACAGCACTTACGTGGGTTACTGGCGCCGTTGAGAGATTGAATTTGACTAGTGACAAGCCGAAGCGAATTGCTTATCAGGGTCCATTGGGCCGACGGCGCTTCCTAAAACTCGATATCACAGACGACGAACTTGTACTAAACGTTGACACGACTCGTCTATTGCCTCGCTGGCCGGATTTACCAGATACGGTGACAGTCCCTGTGTATTCGCTCGCGGAGATCGCCGGCGAAAAACTACGCTGTGTCATCCAGCGCATGCAGTGTAGGGATTTATTTGACCTCTGGTTCTTATTTGAAGACGCAGATGTAAGTCCGTGTGACGCTGTCGAGATTTTCAAACTGAAAGCGGTACACCGAAAATTGAATCCGAGTGAATTTAAAACGAGTTATAGTTCGCGGCTGCAGCAGTACCGGCGTCGTTGGACCAATGAACTCCGAATTCATCTGCCAGATCAAGTGCCACATTTCGGGTATGTCGAGCGAGCCGTCACTCGACGGTTACGACGTGTTGGGTTGTTGTAGACACTATGTTTTAATCCGTTCTCCTGCAAATTATCGGTGTACGCAACAATATAATTTACGAATTTTCTGTAACTGACAAAGGTAGGAACGGGCATTTACAAGTATACAAAGAATTAAAGCACCCGGCTGAGCTAGACTGAGGCGTCGGTACGGGTGTCACGGGTGGATGTTCACAAAAATTCGGTAGCGGTGGCTATTGTACATCCATGCTCTAGAGCTCGTCCGATGGTAGTCGCGGATTACGGCATGATCCCGAAACGACCTGAAGGTGCTGGTTAACTTAACGGATGCGCTCACTAGTCGAAATTAATTCACTAATCATGGTTTGACTCCAATCACCGTATCCGCGACTCTCTTGAGGAAAATAGGGGAATTAATTGAGTCTAGATATTCGTCAACTGCCTTTTTACTTCCAGTCCAAGAGTAATTGTCGTCGACAATGATCACACCTTTGGATACCAAACGTGGGAACAAGTGAACTAATTCCTGTTTTGTTGATTCATACCAATCGGTATCCAAACGCAAGATTGCAATTTCGTCTGGCAATGTATTTGGGAGGGTGTCTTCAACTTTTCCCTCGACAAATATGAATTTTTCTGAAGGATTGTTAGTCTTGACCATATTTTGTTTGACATCGTCCAGGCCCGCTCTACACCAATCGCTTTCATCGATGCCAGTCTGTTTTGAACGGTACTTTTCATGAACGTTGATTAGACCGCGCGGATCATTGTTTTCTGCTTCGGGTTCGTCATTCCGCTAAATGTGTCATACAGATAAATTGATCTGTTGGTTTCACCAAGTTGCATCAAGGTTAGAGCTGCAGACATAGTCGCTCCGCCGCGCCAGACT
Organism: Arenicellales bacterium; assembly: GCA_951813075.1. GTDB lineage: Bacteria > Pseudomonadota > Gammaproteobacteria > Arenicellales > JAJDZL01 > JAJDZL01. The sequence goes on from OX638343.1 coordinate 2,573,267, forward strand.
CCACACTCGACGAAGGATCCGGGTATCTTCCATTGACTGACATATCTCACCGCTTCGATCAGAGCATAGAGGCTATTGTCGGGAATCATGGTGTAGCCCAGAACCTGCTCCATGACTGCAGAAGCATTTTCGTCATATTTTCGGCGTATTCTTTCAATATGTCGCAATCTACGACGTTTGTGTTTATTAGCTTTTAGACGTTCAATCAGTACTTTGAATTAGAACCAGTTTACAGGTATTGAGTGGTGAGTCGGACAAGTGAAAGTTATAGGTGCTCCATCCTAATTTCGTAGGATTTCGTTCAATCCAAATTCGATTTGAGAGCACTGATGTCACGATCTATTTGATCGACTCAGCCATTTAGTCAACACTTATTACGCCAAACATCGGGAAGTGGTGTAACGAGATCAGTACGGTTCGCGGCTTGTCAATTCAGTCAGGTCGGATGTTGTGTCTGTTGACACGTTTGTTGCTGTGTGACGATACGAATCCGTTTCGCCGCTGTGGTGTCGATTCAGTCATGGTATCGATACCTGAAGCATGGGATCATCAAGTTCTGTAGGAAGCGAAATTTTCCCAATCGCAGTTCCTTCAGCACCTGGTGCTGGTTGGGATCAATCTGATTGTCGCCATTGCATTGTTTACTGACGAATCGCAGGTGGTAATGAAGTGACCACTGTCAGTTGGGAATCGGAGTACAGAGTGCATCCTTTGTAATTCGATTTGATTTTTCTGTGAATAAAAGGATTGTCTTCAATTAGATAGACGAATTCTTTATTGAGATGTGGTTTCACACTTGCGAGAGTAGTCAGAATGGAATCATCGCTATGGTGGCCATCGTCCATTACTATGTAAATTCTGTCTTCATCCAATATTTCTTTCAGGTAATCCGAGGAATAGACGAACTGGTCGTATTCGAACAGTTCGGGTGAATTATTGCTGAATGCACCGAGCTGGAGCAGGTTGTCCATATTCTTATTAATATTGGACAAGTCCATATCAAATCCGATACATCGGGCATTGGGGAAGAGATCGCACCAGATTGCCAGACCCGTGCCTTTCAATATACCGAATTCGCAGATTACAATCCGCTGGTCACGATCTTGGACATATGGCTGTAAAAAACTTGCATAGTGTTTTGCATATCCATGGTGTAGCATTCTGTCGCCGCCAGTGGAGAGGTTCGATTATCTGTCGTTGAGACCTTGGCGGTCGTGAGGACTCACTTTTTCCTGGGCTACGCCAGTTGAAATCCCTCCATATCTTATTTCAGTGCTGATTAGCCATTGTTCAGTTCCTGGAGTTGCGTCTGACCAGCGTTTGAGGTGTATTCGCTCCTTTTGTTTCATACGTTTTACTGACTGATCGTTTTTGTCCTTGTCTTTGCTGCGGCGCTTGCGTTTCTGATTACGTTCCCAGGCCTTATAGTTCTGGTACCACTGCTTATTTTGAAATTGATTCCAAGTCCAGCGTTTCCAGCCAGATTCAAGGTTATGCTTCCAGTATTTTTAGCTGCATCTAAGAAACTTTTCAGTCATCGTCAGAACCAATTTATTCGTAGAAATCGATTGTGCTCGTATTTTAAGAACCAATTCGATCAGTTTTGTTAATCCGGTTTGGAATACTTGAATGTCTGGTTTTTCTCTCATGTGTGGGCGACCACAGTAAAAACTATAATGATTCTCTCAATTGACCTTTGATAGAAATCGAGAATCCGAATGAAGTGTGTTGTCATCAATCTGGAGCGTGCGCACGACAGACGCAAACGCATTACCCAACAATTCGAGAATCTTGGCATTGAATTCGAATTTTTTGTCGGGGTCGACGGACATGCATTGCCCAAGGAAGAGTACTTCAGGTATGGTGACCTGCAATCCGGTTTGGTCAATTGGGAGCATCCGAATGTTCCGGGGTTGCTCGGAGTCTGGATCAGCCACAGGCAGGTGTGGCGGAATGCACTTGATGAAGGATTGGACATGATCGCGGTGTTTGAAGATGACGTTACGCTTGCGCCGAATATCGAGCAGTTATTGAATGATGTCGAGGTATTCGCTGGAGATAAGCCGATGTTCGATTTCATTTCCTTGGATGACCGTCGGCCCTATCGACCGTTTGTGTCTTTGGCTGACATCAATCACGAGTTTTCGATTGGCTTGATCAGACATGGTAATGTTGGGGCCAGCGGCTACATCATCACTCGAAGTGCCATTCAACACCTACTGGGAAAGTACTCCCTTATGCCGGTTGCGCTCGGTCAGTTGATTCATGCGGGCTGGCAGAACAATCTTCAGACATTTACGTTGAGACCCCAGGCGGTATTCCATGGCGTGCGATTTGTAAATCACGGATCGTATGTGGCATCGGACATCAAGATGAAACGTACCTGGAAACAAAAGTTTCTGTATTTACTTGAGTTCAGCTTTCCGAAACGAGTGTCATATTACCGACGAGCGAACGGATTCAGGCATTCATGAAGACTCATTGATGACGTATTTTCAATAGTGTAGGTAATTTTGACAAACAGATATTTTGTTACTGCAAGATGATGAACTTACATTTCATCTGAGAAAGCGGTTCGGGCCGTTCATGAACATTCGCTCTCCCCAGTTGATGAATCTGGATCGGCAATCAGCTTCTGTGAGTACTAAACTTGCTGGTTTCAGATAGTTTCATTTTCATCAGTCAAGTATGTTTGTCGTACACAAACATGGAGTTCCTTTTCCAGTGAGTTGGCAAATTATCGAATACAGTCTGATTTTCATTTATAACTGTCTGGAATAGCAGCGCGAACTGCAAATCAAGTAGATGTCTTTCTCAGACCACTACGCGTACACGCCGAAGATAGGCCATAACCTCATTACATTTGGTGTCTACTGAAGCAAAATCATCAGGCTTGCCAAAGCTACTCAAGTCAAAAGATTCAACACTTCCCCTCGCGTACCTTTTTTTCCGGTAGTCCGAACTTTTTGGATTCAACTGTTCGACTGTTCGCGTGATTCTTCGCAGTATTCTTGATTCAGCCGGGTTCTTTCTTGCTGACAGCGTTTTGGGTGAAATCTTGCTTTTATCTTGCGACGACCGTCTTAGAAAACACAAATGCAGGCATCTGAAATCTGCTGCATCCCAGTTTGTCTCCTTGGAAAACCTGTAGGTTTTCTGTTTTGAATATCCTTCCCGAAAAACCAGCCCTTTGCCATGCAATCTTTCTCGCTTGCGCCATTTTGACTGCCAGTTATCAATTGCATTGAAGTTATACAGTTTCAATCCTGCCTTGGCAGGTGGCGAAGGATAGCCACGGACTATGCAATCATTGAAATCGAATTCGGTAACGTGTAGATATCTGCTTGCCACACTCCAGTGATTGTCGAACTCACCTGACTGAATTCGAGCTCGCATTCGCATCAATCCAATCGGGTCATGAATCTCGTCACCATCGATTCCGAGTACCCAAGTTCGAGTGCCAAAATATTTTTCTAGATATTTCTGAGTATCATTGGCGTTTCTGACTTCGATCACCTCGATGTGGTTGTGAAGATTGGCGATGTTGTCAACGATTTCCCGAGTTCGGTCGGTGGATAGATTATCCAGGACTATTATCTGATCACAGAAATTCACTGCATTCATCAGCGACCAGGCGATGAAATTCTCTTCATTTTTCACCAAGAAGATGCCGACTATCTGATTCATACCTGTTTGGTGACCATGTGTCGTTGTGCGATACAGCGCTCGAATAGACCGAGCAGTTTTGGTACAACTGCATCAGCGAAATAGCACTCCTTGTAGATTTTCAATGCGTTGTTCGCCCGCTGGAAAGAGATCTGAGGATTCTGAATGGCTGATTCAATTCCCTCACTCAAGGCAGTGGCTGAATTTTTTTCGACCAGTACGGCAGTGGAATCGTCGAAAATTTCCAGTGGTCCATTCGTCTTTGTTGCGACGACAGGCAAACCACATGCCATCGCTTCAAGCAGAGCGATTCCGAACTGTTCGGCAATTGAAGGCAAAACAAACAAGTCCGATGATTTCATCAATGCGATTACATCGTTCGATGCGCCAATAAAGTGAACATTATCTTGCAGATCTAATGCATCTCGCTGACGAATCAGATTCTTCATTTCAGGTCCATCACCTGCAATTGTGAGCTGAAGATCGTGACCACTGGCGGATAAATGATGCATAGCATCAATCAGGTGGATATACCCCTTGTCTGTATGCAATCTTCCGGCGGAGAATAACTTCTGGATTTTAGGAGAATATTGAATTTCTTCTGTTGGAGAGACTGATGAAAACAATGGAATGGTCTCAGAAAAATTCGGGTTGACCAAGTCCACATGGTATTCGACAATCGCCTGTGAGTCAGTATGGGGGATGAGCAAATCCACGCCCTTATAGTATTTCTGTTTGAGGCTTGCTTGTACCAGAGAAACCAATGGCCATTGGCGTAAGTTATCAGGTTCAACTTTGCTGGCGAATAGACTTGACCTCTGTCCATGCGATACAACAATATCAGGATTGAACTGATTCAGAATTTGTCTGAATTGTCTGATGGTTGACCTGTCAAAATTTCCGAATTGATTGCGGACTGTTACCAGTCTGAAGTTGTCGGCGTGATGTGACATGACCTTGTACAGCCATCCATCCAATCGAACTACTGCCAGTATCGTATGACCTCGGTTGGACATCTCGATACAGCAATCACGGAAGAAAGACTGCACTCCACCCCAGCCATTGCCGATCATCAGGTGAGCAATTTTCATGCTGTTACGAGGGGGGTTCCAGTGGCTAATCGCTACACACAGTCATCTGTTGACTTCAGGTGGAATCGCGCATGGAACTCGGCATTGTTCTGAAAAGCAGATCAAGTTAGGATGGACAACGAATTATACAGCACGATACACTATGGATATTTTGGTTGTCAGGATTCTATGTAAAAGAAGACTAGGTCAACGCTGTTTGACAGAAGATAATTGCGAACGAATTGATTAAAGCAACGATTCTGAAGGAGTACTTTAACAAGATGAATAAGGTAGCCCCTCCGCATCGTTACACATAAAAGCGCAATAGAAGACTTTGAAATTATGTGCCGGCTTTGTCAATTGATACAAAGCCGGAATATATTTATTTTAAATAGAGAATCTCTGAATGATTATCCGCTCAAATTCGAGATTTTGCCCAATGAGAAATTAGATCAAGCAAGTAGTCTGCTCCAATTCCCCTGGTGTCACGAACCGTCAATACGCGGAAACAACAAAGAAGCACTCGCTTGTTGAAAAATTCACAAGATTCACATTAAATTGTCTACCATTGGTTATCTGACTTTTGTTGACTACCAACGGTTGAATTGACAGCCTGGCATACCTTTAAGCGCGTCTGTGAATCAGTAAGTTGCAATTGGTGAAACCAACAGCGGTGTAGTTGCTGAAATAGCGAATTCCACATAGATTTCTCCTAGCGATCCGCGATTCAAACTACGATTTGTAAGGGGTCGGTTTCAATTCGCAACTTGGAAGAGTTGAAAAAAGGGCGACCAACGAAGACTCAAAGTCTATACGCAATGTTGCAAAGTATTGGCCGCTAGGTCTTCAAGAGCCAGATTACAAGTCAATTGCTTGATTCCAAGTAGTTACAATAATCCGCAAATTACATCTTTTGCCTCTCATTTACGTTCGATGCACTCTACCGACGCAATCAAAAAAGACCTCACTGGCCGGATTAAAGGGGAGGTAATGTCCGGAGTCTTTGATCGCGGACGTTATGCCACTGACGCGTCGATCTATCAGATGATGCCGTTAGCGGTAGTTACAGTAAAGAATGATACAGACGTTGCCACGACTGTAGGGTATGCACAGAGTCACGGAATTCCGCTACTTCCGAGAGGTGGAGGAACCTCACAATGCGGGCAGACCGTCAATAACGCTATCGTTCTGGACTATAGCAAGTACATGAATCGCTTGATTGACCTGGATATTGAAAATTTACGTTGTCGGGTCGAAGGTGGAATCGTGCTTGACGAACTGAATCGACGGCTCAAGCCTTACCATCTCTGGTTTCCGGTCGATGTATCGACAGCCAGCCAAGCCACTATCGGGGGTATGACCGGAAACAACTCTTGCGGCAGTCGCTCAATTCGCTTTGGGATTATGCGCGACAACGTCATTGCCATAGATGCCATGCTACCCAATGGAGATACGATAAACTTCGACGAAATAGAAGTAGATGCTCGTCGAAAACATCCTTTGTTCGATGATTTACTCAATATAGGACTTCGTGAACGCCAAGAAATTGCCAAACGATTTCCGAGCGTACTCAGGCGAGTCGGTGGCTATAACATTGACGCACTGGTCCCAGAAACTGAAACCGCTAACCTCGCTCACCTACTGGTAGGTTCGGAGGGTACGCTTGCGTGCTCACGCACAATTGACCTCAAGCTCTGCGCTATTCCAAAACATAAAGTCCTCGGAATTTGCCATTTTCCAAGTTTTCATGCGGCTATGGAATCCGCGCAGCATCTAGTCAAACTGGAACCAACGGCTGTGGAACTCATTGATCGCACAATGATCGATTTGTCCCGAGATATTCCGCTTTTTCGCAATACGATTGATGAAATGGTCAATGGCGAGCCAGAATCCCTGCTACTGGTTGAGTTTGCCGAGGATAATCAAGACGAAAATTTACGGCGACTGAGAACGTTGGATGAGATGATGTCTGACCTGGGGTACAGTTTCTCGAACCCTCGTGAAACTCGAGGCGGTGTCGTCGAAGCAATCGACCCTGCGTTTCAGAGCTCAGTATTTGAAGTCCGAAAATCTGGTTTGAACATAATGATGTCCATGCGAGACGAACGCAAGCCGGTTTCATTCGTAGAGGATTGTGCTGTGGAACTGGAAGACTTGGCTGAGTACACGGCAAAACTCAACTTGATTTTCCGCAAATATGGCACTAGGGGTACTTGGTATGCACACGCTTCCGTCGGATGTCTGCACGTGCGACCGATTCTGGATATGCGACAGAAACAGGACATTCGCGCAATGCGAGCGATCGCCGAAGAGTGCTTCGATATGGTTCTGGAATACAAAGGTTCTCACTCCGGGGAACATGGAGATGGACTGTGTCGGTCCGAATTTCACGAAAAGATGTTCGGAAAAAGAATGGTGGATTCGTTTGAGCAAGTCAAAAAAAAGTTTGACCCAGACGGGATCATGAATCCTGGCAAAATAGTGAATCCGCCGAGAATGGATGATACGCAACTAATGCGCCACCCTCCAGAATATTCAGTTCCCGAGTTCACGACAACTCTGGACTGGCAGGGGTGGCCCGGAGTTGGTGGTGGATTTCAAGGTGCCGTGGAGATGTGCAATAACAATGGCGCATGTCGCAAGCTTGCGGGCGGTGTGATGTGCCCATCCTACCGCGTGACCAAGGACGAAAAGCATGTCACCCGCGGCAGGGCGAACGTGTTGCGATTGGCAATTTCCGGTCAGCTCGGCGAGGACGCTATGACTTCTGAGGCTATGAACGAAGCAATGCAGTTGTGTGTGAGTTGCAAGGCGTGTCGGCGGGAATGTCCGACAGGTGTCGACATGGCAAGGATGAAAATCGAGGTCGCCTCTGCGCGATTTGAAAAGCACGGCGCCCCCTTCCATCAGAAACTGATCGCGCATCTTCCAAAATATGCTCCATACGTCGGTCGCATGTCCGGATTAGGAAATTTTCTCCTGCAATCAGGATTGATACGTTCGGCATCCGAGCCGCTTACCAGGTTGAGCCGATATCGCCCGTTACCAAAATGGAGTCGTACACCATTCCTGCAACCCAAATCGCTCGGACCACCCGATGGCAAGCCGGTGGTGTTGTTTGCCGATACTTTCAATACATGGTTCGAACCAGAAAATCTGCGAGCAGCACAGACAGTGCTGGCCGTCGCCGGGTACCGGGTTGATGTCGCAGTGCCAACCAGCGGTCGGCGTCCGCTTTGTTGCGGTCGTACCTACCTGACTAATGGAATGGCCAGTCAAGCAAAACTGGAAATTGTCCGATTGCTGGAGGCGTTGAATCCGTACCTGGAAAAGCAGATACCAATTGTAGGTTTGGAGCCGAGTTGTATTCTGGGCATGCGGGACGAAATTCCTGTGCTGGTACGCAGTGAACAAGCTGAATTGCTGGCCGAGATGTCTTATCTGTTTGAAGAATTCCTGGACAGTGAGGTGCCTGAACTTGACCTCAAGCCAGTCTCCGGCACCGCGCTCGTTCACGGACACTGTCATCAGAAATCGTTCGATCAGATGACTCATGTTAAGAATTCACTGGACCGCATTCCCGGTATGACTTACAGCATTATCAATTCGGGTTGTTGCGGAATGGCAGGTGTCTTCGGCTACGAACGAGATACCTACCGTTTATCGGAAGAAATGGGTGAGCTTGAGTTGTTCCCTGCAGTACGAGCTACAGCGGATAACACGATACTCATTGCAGACGGAACCTCGTGCAGGCACCAGATTGAATTGGGTACGGGAAGAAAAGCAATGCACTTCGCAAGGGTCATGCAATCCGCCTTGTAGTTTACGAATTGAGTTTCGCTGTCGAGCCAGATTTATTCAACATAAACTAGATATGCTGATCCCACCTTGGATCAACGACCTTCAAATTTCGGCTTTCGTTTTTCATTGAAAGCCAATATCCCTTCCCTGCGATCGCGGGTCGGTACTGTGGGATAGTAGGACTCGAGCTCGAACGCCAAACCATCCGATAAAGCCATCTGAAGTCCTCCGTGGATCGATCGCTTGGCCTGTTTGACTGCAATCGGGGCATTTGAGGCGATCATCCGCGCAACTTCGATTGTTGCAGGCATCAACTGATTAAGCGGTAGTAGCTTGTTGACTAGTCCCCATTCCAGCGCTTGAGCGGCGGTAAAAGGTTGGCCGCTCAGTATGACTTCCTTTGCTCGTTTTTCTCCAACCGCGCGCGGTAATGTTTGGGTACCTCCCGCTCCGGGGATAATACCAAGACTGGTTTCGGGTAAAGCAAATCGTGCAGTTTCAGCGGCGTATAGAAAGTCGAGCAGACAGGCAATTTCGCATCCCCCACCAAAAGCAGCACCATTGATCGCTCCAACGACCGGAATTGGACAATCTTTGATTGCTCGGACCATTCGTTCAATTTCCGAGTGCTGCTGAGTCCATTCCTCGTCATTCATTTCTCTGCGTTCTTTGAGGTCCGCACCAGCACAAAATGCTCTGTCACCAGCTCCGGTGACAACGATGCAACGAACGTGGGCATCATTTGAGCCCAAGGCTTCGAATAATTCATAGAGCTCACAGGCCATTTTGGTATTGAACGCGTTTGAAACCTCCGGACGATTCAAGGTTACAACAGAAATATAGTCGCTGACTGATTCAACGAGCAACGTATCGTATTGATTCGGCTTCATATCTGATAGCAGTATTGGGTTAGTATCGCGTTGTCAGTGATTTTGTTGGAAACGGAATTGATTATAGACTCGATGGGTTTACAGGGTAGCTGACACGATTGATTAGCATCGTCGACAATGTCATTCTGTGTCAACTATATAATCAAAATCTGACTCCTGAACTTGCTACAGAAGAATTCGCGAGCGTTTGGAAGACGAGAAAAATACGATGAATTCATTTTGAGATTGGTGGGCATCACCAAACGAAATTACGTGAACTACGAGAATGATCATCAGGATATTCGGGACGGTGTCCGGAAACTCTGTCTTGAATTTGGGTCCGAATATTGGCGCAATTGCGACCGCGATCGCGCTTATCCGACTGACTTCGTCACAGAGCTGACTCGGTCTGGCTATCTGGGAGCGCTGATACCTCAAAAATACGGGGGATTTGAGTTGCAAATCTCCGCTGCTGCAGCCATATTGGAGGAAATCCACCGCAGTGGTGGCAATGCTGCAGCCTGTCATGCCCAGATGTACACCATGGGAACAGTTTTGCGCCATGGCTCCGACGAGCAAAAATCACGATACTTGCCGGGAATTGCTGATGGATCTCTTCGACTCCAGGCATTCGGGGTAACTGAGCCTGCCAGTGGAACTGACACGACGTCGTTGCGGACGACGGCGACTCGCAAAGATGACAAATATATTGTCAACGGACAGAAAATCTGGACTTCACGGGCGGAACACTCCGATCTGATGCTGTTACTATGCCGTACGACCCCTGTCGATCAGGTAAAGAAACGATCACAAGGGTTATCGGTTCTGCTGATCGACATGCGCGAAATCCCTCAATCGCAGTTAACTATTCGTCCCGTCCGTACCATGATGAACCACTCGACGACAGAAGTGTTTTTCGAGAACATGGTGGTGCCCGTCAATTCCCTGATTGGCGAGGAAGGGAACGGTTTCAAATACATATTGTCAGGAATGAATGCAGAGCGCATTTTGATCGCCGCCGAGTGCATAGGTGATGCCAAGTGGTTTATCGAAAAAGCGGTGAAATACGCCAACGAACGTGTGGTTTTCGGCAGACCAATCGGACAAAATCAAGGTATACAGTTTCCGATTGCAAAAACCTATGCCGATGTACGAGCAGCAGAGCTGATGCTCAAGGAAGCGGCAAGACGCTATGATATCGGCGAAAATCCAGGAGAAGAGGCAAACCTGGCAAAGATGTTGGCAGCTGACGCATCTTGCGCAGCAGCGGAAGTCTGCCTGCAAACCCACGGAGGCTTTGGATTCGCTGAAGAGTTTGATGTGGAAAGAAAATTCCGCGAAGCCAAACTTTATCAGGTGGCTCCGATTTCCACGAATCTGATTCTCAGTTATCTTGCAGAACACGTCTTGGATATGCCAAGATCGTACTGAATTCCAACCAAATCATCGCGATATTGTCTTTGGTTACACCAACGATCTGTGGTTCGTGCCCCAATGACTGATGATTTGAAAGCTGGCGATAAACGTCGGAACTGGTGACTTCAGGCAGAGTTACATTCTTTTGGAGATCGCCTATTTTCTCAATCGTGTTTCAAGTGACCTTGTGTTGGCTCACCAGATCGACTGTGTTGAACAACACCGGTATGCGCGAAGTCTCGCCGAGCTGTTCCGGTTCGGTCAGTATCTTGTAGCGAAAACCGGAGCATCCCTGTCAATCCCCGATAATCTTCGCTCCAAGCATCAAAATCGAACACCAAAAAAAGAGAGGCATTCCTTCGCGGGAAGGAATGCCTCCTATGAGTTTCCTGGATTAGGCGTTATCAAATCGGTCGAGATTCATCACCTTGTTCCATGCTTCTACGAAGTCCTGAACGAATTGAGATTCTGAGTCGGAGCATCCGTAGTGTTCTGCGATAGCTCGAAGCTGTGAATTCGATCCAAAGATGAGATCAACCCTCGTAGCGGTCCACTTGATCTCACCGGTCGCGCGATCGCGTCCCTCAAACAAATCACCTTCTTCAGATATCGGCACCCACTTTGTGCTCATATCGAGCACATTCACGAAAAAGTCGTTGCTGAGCGTACCCGGCCGATCTGTGAAAACACCGTGCTGAGACTGACCAGCATTCACGTCAAGGACCCGCAATCCACCAACCAGTACTGCCATTTCGGGTGCAGTAAGCGTCAGCAGTTGCGCACGATCAATCAATAACGCATCTGCAGATACGGAGTGCTTCGCCTTCAGGTAGTTGCGAAAACCGTCAGCAGTCGGCTCGAGCACAGCAAAAGAATCAATATCTGTTTGCTCTTGCGATGCGTCCGTACGACCTGCAGCGAAAGGAACTACCACACTATACCCCGCGTTTCTTGCGGCTTGCTCAACACCTGCACAACCGCCAAGCACAATTACGTCAGCCAGTGAAACTGCTTTTCCATTTTGTACAGACTGGTTGAAATCCCGCTGGATGCCTTCCAAGACCTGCAGTACTTTGGCAAGCTGATCAGGCTGGTTAACTTCCCAGTCTTTCTGTGGCGCAAGTCGAATACGTGCGCCATTAGCTCCGCCGCGCATGTCCGAATTGCGGTAGGTTGAAGCTGAAGACCAGGCCGTAGATATCAGTTGCGATACTGACAGTTCGGTAGAGAGAATTTTCTCCTTGAGACCAGCAATATCCTGATCATTAATCAACGTATGGCTGACGGCAGGAACAGGATCTTGCCAGATCAGATTTTCGTCCGGCACTTCCGGCCCCAGGTAGCGCACACGCGGTCCCATATCGCGGTGTGTTAGCTTGAACCAAGCACGAGCGAATGCATCCGCAAACTCTTCAGGGTTCTCTTGGAAACGTCGCGAAATTGGCTCATAATCAGGGTCCATCCTCATTGCCATGTCCGCCGTTGTCATGATCGGGGCATGTTTTTTGGAAGGATCATGTGCATCTGGAACTGAATCCGAACCAGCGCCATTCTTCGGAACCCACTGATTCGCGCCTGCAGGGCTGGTTGTCACTTCCCATTCGTAACCGAATAGATTTTCAAAATAACCCATATCCCATTTGATTGGATTGTTGGTCCATGCACCTTCAAGTCCACTGGTGATGGCATCTCCAGCGACACCGGATTCATAAGCACTGGTCCAACCGAGGCCTTGCTCTTCAATGGCAGCACCTTCTGGTTCTGCTCCGACAAGCTCCGCATCGCCGGCGCCATGACATTTTCCGAACGTGTGTCCGCCGGCAGTAAGTGCGACGGTTTCTTCGTCATTCATCGCCATACGAGCAAACGTCTCGCGAACATCGACTCCGGAAGCCACCGGGTCAGGATTTCCATTCGGGCCTTCGGGATTGACATAGATCAAACCCATCTGCACGGCGCCAAGTGGATTTTCCAGATCGCGTTCACCGCTATAACGATTGTCTCCGAGCCACTCTTGCTCAGTTCCCCAGTAGATATCGTCTTCGGACTTCCATATGTCTTCACGTCCGCCGCCAAAGCCAAAAGTCTTGAATCCCATTGACTCCAAGGCACAGTTTCCAGCCAGGATCAGAAGATCGGCCCAAGAAATTTTACTGCCATACTTTTGTTTGATCGGCCACAGTAAACGGCGTGCTTTGTCAAGATTACCGTTATCGGGCCAACTGTTGATTGGTGCAAATCTCTGGTTGCCTGTTCCGGCACCACCTCGACCATCACCAATACGGTAGGTACCGGCAGCATGCCAGGCCATTCGAATAAACAATGGTCCGTAGTGGCCATAGTCAGCAGGCCACCAGTCTTGCGAATCGGTCATCAATGCATAAAGGTCATCCTTAAGTGCGTAATAGTCCAGACTCTTGAATTCCTCAGCGTAGTTGAAACCGTTATTGATTGGACTCGATTCTGAAGAATGCTGGTGTAAAACGTCAATGTTCAGCTGGTTAGGCCACCAGTCCTGATTTGTGGTACCACTACTGGCACTGCTGGCTATACTTCTTTCCAGCGTGCCATTCTTCATAGGGCATGCACTTGTTTCAGTCATAAAGTATTTACCTCTTTTTTAGAAATGATACATTCTGAAAACTAATAATTTTGTCTCTGAATGCTCATTATAGATGATCCCTAAAGTTACAAATTCAACCCTGATATGGTTGTTGGAGAGAATTATTTTACATACTTTCGTACATGATCAAGGTAGTAATCGGACGAGAACATGATTGACAGCCGCCTGGATTGATCCAAGGGGGAGTTGACCCTCCAATTTTCGCCGAATGAACCGGTAGACGAGCTCGTAAACCGACCCATGCAAGTATCTGACTTCGTTGCTGTAAACGAAGCCCAGCAGGAAGCGATTCAAATTGCTGAAGACGGTGATAAAGGCATCGGCCAACCATACAGAATCCGTTTGTTGGTCCAAGTACTGGTGGGTTGAAACACGACAATCGGGCAGCCATGCCAATTGCGGCATGCCAGCGCATGGATTCGATTCGTTCGACCCCGTCCCGCTCTCACACCGCATAACCACGATCAAGGCTCACATGATAGTGAAATTTGAACCGGTCCCGACCGATCGAACAGATGACTTCTCGCGAAAAAGGGTATTGAAAATCTCTCGATTCAGCAGTGTTGCATATTCGCAACAATTTTTTCATGTTTACTTCGAAATTGCATGAATTGAGCAAGTAATGTTTCCAATTTGGGGAGCAATAGGTCAAAATTTTAGTCATGAAAATCTATTATTGCGTTTTTGCACAAAATGAATTCATTCAACAATCTCGGAGATTTGTTTGATTATGAAAAAACTAATCACTGTTATGGCCTTTACAGCAGTCCTGAGTGTTCCCTCCGTTGTTTTTGCAGAAGCAAGCTGGTATGGGTCGCTGCGCGCCGGTGTTGATTCGTCGGATGGCAACGTTTCCGTCAAGGACAGCGGATCCCGCTGGGGCATCCAGGGTTCATCCGAAGTCAGTGAAGGACTCACGGCCGTGTATCAGTTTGAACAGGAGATCAGCACGCCTGATGCCGGGCAGCCAAGCGGACGTCTTTCCTATGTTGGCCTGTTGGGTGGATTTGGCTCGGTCACCGTGGGTAAGATCTGGAGTGCAAGCTACAATTCAGTTGGAGTGATTACCGACAATTCCTATCACTCCGGTAGTTCACAGACCAGCTTACGGCATGGAAATGCGATTTCTTATGCGTTTTCCAACGAATTGATGGCTTTACAGGTTGACGCGGTTTATCGCGGCGCAGATGACAATGCAGATGGCAATAACGATGACTTGGAAAAAGTCGAATTTGGCCTGAGTGTCAATCTTGGTGAGATCGGTAAAGTTGCGGTTTCCTCCGTAGACAATAAAGACACCTTTGATCCAGGTTTCTTCCAAACAGGGATTGATGACACCAAAGAGGGAGTCAAAACGACAACCGTAGCGGCAGAAGTGTATGTGGCCAATCTGACAGCTTACGTTGGTTATCAAGAAACGATCACAGCAGTTTCGCTGGCAGGTACTAATACAAATACAGATGACATTAGGGAAGACAAGCTAAAAACAACTTTCATTGGTATACGCGGTGGCATCGGTGATACTGGCATCGATTATGTGTTTCAGTGGAGACAATTAAAGGATACCGAGGCGCCTCTTCATCTGAGTAACCCAAAACCTTGGAGTTTGGGTTTGGGAAAAAGCCTTGGTGGTGGAGCGAGCATATATCTTGAGCATGCGGACAGTGACGGGATCGTATATCGTCCGTATGCGGGCAGTTACGGTGACCCCGATAAAACAACAAGGGTGACTTTGCAAGTCGATTTCTAGTTCACATTAGAGAGAATTCGTAAAAGTTGAACGGGGTGTTGTTGCACGTCGTTTTTATGGTGGTACACCACTGCACGCCGATCATGTTTGAGAGGTGCGAAGCCGAAATGCCACCTTTGCCAGCACTCATCAGGTAGATGGCGGCAAACCACTTCGGCAACGGCAGTTTGGTGTTTTCAAAAACTGTTCCGGCAGTCACTGAGCTTTGATGGCGGTAGCTGGCGAATTGATGAAGTTGATGACGGTCGAGAACGTAAGCCTGTTCGTGGCCGTAGCGCGGATATTCAAACCCGTTCGGTTAGCAATGGCGCTTGAGCGCTTCGGGGCGGGCTTGTTGGGTCGGAAAGGCGTTGTACCAGGATATGAAAGAGTTTGAATTGTGTTACATGAAAACTAGTCTATATATTTGTTACTAATGAATTCCTCTTCTTTCAGCTATATCATCTACCGAAACAGATACAGAGGCAAATTTCACTATATACCTTGATCATGTGCAGAGGCATGTTTAGTAATTGAATTGATATTCACAGTTTGGTGCAGAATATTTGCAAGATTGACTGCGCAATTACCTGCTTCTACCTACGTGGCATTACCCAAATCGGCAGGTAGACTAATGATTTATAATCGATATGTATTGATATTCGTACATCAGATTGATACGCAGCTAAGGACTGATTTCATCGCATGAATCCGGAATTGCGGGTTCTGAAATCGTCTTTGAAGCAGTCTTGTAGGGAAAGAATTCATGCAAAGTAAGGAACACGAATTCACACAAGAGCAACATCTTGAGACTCGGACATTGGAAGATTCTCTAAAAGAATTGCAACAGATCGTCGACGGAATGGAGAGTGGCGAACAATCTCTTGAGACATCACTGGACGAGTTCGAGCGCGGTATCAAGCTGATTCGGCAGTGTCAACGTAAGCTGGAACAGGCACAGCAGCGTGTTGACATCCTGACTGCAAACAACGACGAAGATTCAATCTCACCATTTGCACAATCGCAGCAAGACTGATGTCATTCAAACAGGAATGGATTCGCTGTCAGAAATTGACGGAGCAAGCACTTGAAGAGCGTTTGCCACCGGCAGATCTGCCCCCTGAGACGTTGCACGAGGCGATGCGCTATGCTACGTTGAACGGAGGGAAAAGGTTCCGCGCAACCTTGGCGATTTTGACAGGGGAAATGCTCGGTGTCGAGACTGAACTCCTCCTCCCCTGTGCAGTCGCTGTCGAATGCATGCATGCGTTCTCATTGGTGCACGACGATCTTCCATGCATGGATGATGATGATTTCCGACGCGGAAAACTGTCCTGTCACGCGGTATACGGCGAAGCGATGGGCGTTCTAGTCGGTGACGCGCTTCAGAGCTTGGCTATAGAAGTACTCGCAAAAGATAGAAGTTTGATACACTTACAACACAAAACTGGGAACTTAGTCGCAGTATTATCGGAGGCGGCTGGTTCGACCGGATTAATTGGAGGCCAGGCACTGGACATCGCGTTAGTTGAATCAAACGGTAGTATCGATCTGCATACAGTTTTTCGTCTGAAGACTGCGAAACTGATTCAGAGCTCCGTAAAATTAGGTGCGCTGATGAGTGACGATCTTGATGAACAGGACTATGAAGCATTGTGCGAATACGGAGAAGCTGTCGGATTAGCTTTCCAATACATTGATGACCATCTCGACGGGGAACATCTGGAGGAAGATCTATTTCGCAAAGCGACCGAATTCAAAGATCAGGCGATATCCGCGGTGCAGAGATTGAATGGTACAGATTCGAGTAATCTTGTTCAGGCTGCGAAATTCGTAGTCGAGCGTAAATATTAATTGACAGGGCTAGCTAGTTATGGATGAAACGCAAAAAGGCATGCCAGAATCAGAAAGCGGAATCAATATGAGTCGGTATGACCTTCTCAAGAACATCAGTTCACCCGCGGATCTTAGAAAATTACCCGCCAACAAGCTGAACGATGTAGCGGATCAAGTGCGCGAGTACCTGATCGAAGTAACTTCAAAGACTGGCGGTCATCTCGCACCGGGGTTAGGTGCTGTCGAACTGACTGTCGTCTTGCATTACCTTTATGACACACCCTATGACAGGTTGGTCTGGGATATCGGACATCAAGCTTATCCGCACAAGATTCTGACGGGCCGTCGCGAACAAATGCATTCAATTCGACAGCATGGCGGAATCAGTGGATTTCTCAAACGCGACGAAAGCGAATACGACTGTTTCGGTGCAGGTCACTCCAGCACGTCTATATCAGCTGCATTTGGCATGGCTAAAGCGGCTGAAACCAAAGGAGAAAACAGGAACGTAGTTGCTGTAATTGGTGACGGTGCCATGACCGCGGGTCTGGCCTACGAGGCTTTGAATAATGCTGGTACGTCGGACACCAACCTGCTTGTTATTCTCAATGACAATGAGATGTCAATCTCTCCCAATGTCGGCGCGGTTTCCAACTATCTCGCCCGAGTGTTGTCGGGTAAGACATTCATGACCGTCCGTGAGGGTAGTATGGCGGTGTTGAGTACGGTTCCACCGGTTAAAGAACTGTCAAGTCGAGTCGAGTCGCACACGAAGGGTATGTTTCTTCCCAGCTCACTGTTCGAAGAACTTGGGTTTTACTATGTCGGCCCGATAGACGGGCACGACGTCAAAACACTTCTGCGTACCATCAAAAATATGCAGCACATCAAGGGTCCGAGATTTTTGCATATTATCACGCAGAAAGGCAAGGGGTTTGATCCTGCAGAGGCAGACCCTTTGGTCTATCATGGCGTGGTGCCATTTAATCCGGCAACTGGAAAGATGGAAAAAAAATCCGGAGGTGGTGCAGTTTCCTATACCCAGGTGTTCAGCAAGTGGCTGTGCGACATGGCGGAGAAGGACGATAGGGTGGTAGGCATAACACCTGCTATGCGGGAAGGTTCGGGATTGGTGGAATTCGAGAAACGATTTCCGGAGCGTTATTTCGATGTTGGCATTGCAGAACAGCATTCGGTGACTTTCGCAGCCGGATTGGCATGCGAGGGAATGAAGCCGGTTGTGGCAATCTACTCAACATTCCTGCAACGTGCCTATGACCAGCTGATACATGATGTTTGCGTACAAAATCTGGATGTGATGTTTGCACTGGATAGGGCAGGTTACGTTGGTGGTGACGGCGCTACTCATGCGGGTGCATACGATTTCGCGTACATGCGGTGTATTCCAAATATGGTTGTCATGGCGCCGTGTGACGAAAGAGAATGCCGGAACATGCTATACACGGCATACATGCATGAAGGCCCCAGTTCCGTACGATATCCCCGAGGTGCTGGTGTGGGTGTTGAACAGGAAGAAGAAATGACACAACTCGAGATCGGTAAGGCATCGGTAGAGCGGGAAGGTCACGGAACCGCAATATTATCATTCGGCAGTATGCTGATTCATGCAATGCAGGCTGCTGAAACATTGGGTGCGACAGTTGTTAACATGAGATTTGTGAAACCAGTGGATGAGGAAATAATCTTGCGAATGGCAGACTCTCATGATTTAATCGTAACGGTTGAGGAGCATGTTGTCCTGGGTGGTGCAGGTTCCGCAGTAAACGAAGTGCTGGCGAAATACGGCATTCTTACAAGAACGGTTAATTTGGGATTGCCTGACCAGCACGTCGATCACGGCGTACCCAAACTGGTCTTTGCCGAGCATGGAATGGATGCCGATGCAATCATTCGACAGGTTGGATTGATCAGAGATCAAGACATCAAGGAGTATGCAACGTAATGAATTTACCCGAAATCATTCCGGTACCGATAGGTCTCAAGGAAAGGTCGATCCCCGATATCCAGTCTAAAGTTGATACGCGGCAACTGGCGATTGATCAGGTCGGTATACGAGCGATTCGTCATCCTGTCAAAGTACGCGACCGTAGTCACGGAGAGCAATACACCATTGCGACTTTCAATATGTATGTCGGACTCCCGCACAATTTCAAAGGCACCCATATGTCGCGGTTTGTTGAAGTACTCAACGATCACGACAACGTGATATCGATTCAGTCGTTCCGGGAGATAGTAAAAGAGGTGGCCAATAAGTTGGATTCGGAAACCAGTCGAATTGAAATGACATTTCCTTATTTCTTGGACAAGGCCGCGCCGGTGACCGGTGTGATGAGTCTTGTTGACTATGAAGTCACACTGTACGGTGACCTGGACAAGGAAGAGGTAAGCATTACAACGAGTGTCGTTGTTCCTGTCACCAGTCTCTGTCCGTGTTCGAAGGAAATTTCAGATTACGGGGCACACAATCAACGTTCGCATGTCACCATTACAGTACGAACGGATGGGTTTGTTTGGCTTGAAGAACTGGTTCAGCTGGCAGAGAACAATGCCAGTTCACAGTTGTATGGGCTGCTCAAGCGACCGGATGAGAAGTTTGTCACCGAGCAGGCTTACGATAATCCCAAATTCGTCGAGGACATGGTTCGCGATATCGCTGGCCAGTTGATCGAAGACGAAAGAATTATCGCCTATACTGTTGAGTCGGAGAATTTTGAATCCATTCACAATCACTCCGCTTATGCGAGAATTTCCGGAGTCAAGCAGGCTCAAAACGGTAGTCTCAGAATTGTTGAATAGCCGTATTGGAGATTCAGGCTCGTATACCTGAATTTCAGGAGGTGGTTGACCTACAGTGAATTCAGAGGTTGATCAGGTTCTTTTGCAACGGCTCAAATCAGATCCGCCTCAAACTGTTCTGATTGTTGCTCCGCAGTTGTCACCAGTACTGCTGGAATTCTCAAAACAAGCCGAAAAACTGCAGATGACTCACGTTGCCTTTGAGAATCTCGAAAAATCAACGCATCAGCTCGAGCGATTTGAGTTTGCCGCAGTAATGGAATCAACATTCGAGCGACTTACCAATCATACTGCACAACAGTTGGTAGCACGGTTGCGAGACCTTCATGCAAAATTATTGTGGGTAGCCGTTTCGGATGGCCCGGACAGCGTATTTTGTTCGAAGGATGCGATGGCACAAGGAATGCGGATGGTCGACCCGACAACGTTCGGCAGCAAGGATACCAAGTGGTTTGAATTCAGTCTTAGATTCTATAAACCGATCCCCAAGTGGTTGAACGCAAGGGATTGGGCGAACCCTGATAGATGGGATAAGGATCGCTGGTAGCCATAGATTTTCAGGACCAAGCAATGAAAACATCCAACTATTTGCTAGCAACCGTACGACAGGTTCCAGCCGATGTGGAAATTGTCAGCCATCGGCTCATGCTAAGGGCCGGAATGATCCGTCAACTTGCTTCTGGTATCTACAACTGGCTGCCTACCGGACTACGAGTGCTGAACAAGGTAGAAAATATCGTCCGGGAAGAAATGAACCGGTCAGGTGCGCAAGAGGTTTTGATGCCGTCCGTGCAGCCAGCAGAAATCTGGCGCGAGTCCGGTCGATGGGATTTTTTCGGCCCCGAATTGTTGCGGTTCAAGGATCGGCATGATCGTGACTTCTGCCTGGGGCCCACACACGAGGAAGTGATTACGACGCTGATCAACAACGAGGTTCACAGTTATCGCCAAATTCCGGCGAATTTCTATCAGATGCAGTGGAAGTTTCGAGATGAAGTCCGTCCGAGATTCGGAGTGATGCGTTGTAGGGAATTCTTGATGAAAGATGCATATTCATTCGATGTCGACAGGATGGGAATGGAAAAATCCTATCATGTCATGTACGATGCCTACAGGAGAATCTTCGACAGACTGGGACTGGACTACGTAGCCGTTGAAGCCGATTCCGGCGCAATCGGAGGAAGCGTGTCTCATGAGTTTCATGTTCTGGCAGATTCTGGCGAGGATGGGATTGGCGTCAACAGCAACGCAGGATTTGCGTCGAATATTGAACTGGTACAGTTGCCGCGTTCAAGCGCGCAGCGCAACCCACCATCACAACCAATTCGAACGGTCGACACGCCAAATGTGCGGACGATTGAGCAACTGTGCGACAGTTTAGATGTAGCTGCCGACATAACACTCAAAACACTTCTCGTGCAGGGCGAGAAACAACCCGTCGCAATGGTAGTCAGAGGCGATCATGAGCTGAATCTACTCAAGGTGGAGAAAATTCAAGGCGTCGCGGTGCCTATTCAATTTCTATCGCCACAGGAGGTGGCAGCTGAGGTTGACGCTGAAGTCGGCTCAATCGGCCCGGTCAATCTGACTTCATCTTCCGATGGTTCCGAAATTCGAATCGTCGCTGACTATTCGACTGAGCCGATGTCCGATTTCGTTTGCGGTGCGAATACCAGTGAGAAACATTATGTCGGAGTCAACTGGGAACGAGATCTGGGCAATGTGGAATTTGCTGACTTGAGAAAGGCGGTTGATGGCGACCCATGTCCCGGTACACCCGAAGAAAATCTCACTGTAAAACGTGGAATAGAAGTTGGGCATGTCTTTCAGTTGGGCACGAAATACAGCGAAGCCTTTGGTGCAACTTGCATTGATACCGACGGGAAGAACGCGATCATGTGGATGGGATGCTATGGAATTGGGGTATCGCGTATCGTGGCGGCTGCGATCGAGCAGAATCACGATGCTGCGGGCATAATCTGGCCGGACTCAATTGCTCCGTTTTCAGTGTGTGTTGTACCGATCAATTATCACCAATCTGATACTGTTGCGAAGTTGTCGGATCAAATACATGACCGGCTCATCACGGCGGGTTTGGAAGTGCTGCTTGATGATCGCGATGATCGGGCAGGTGTCAAATTTAAAGATATGGATTTGCTTGGTATTCCGCATCGACTGGTCGTATCAGATCGTACGGCCGCCAACGGTGAAATTGAGTACAAGCATCGCATTGACGAACAGGCAATCTATCTCCCCATCGAAAGTCTGGAAGCCGAGATGCTCACCCGGGTTCAGTCTGGCTGACAGCGACATTCAAGCGGTATCTGGGTCGGTGCGACGAAGTGGCAATCGCGACAAATCGATCAGGTGGTGAATCGCGGTCGCCTGCTAATGCTATCGAACATAAAAACGATCGAACACTTTTTCCTGAGCGGGTTCCCATCTGACCGATCGGACATCCGATGAAGGGGTTCCGCGCCACAGTTGCGACTCAAGTTTTTCCAAGCTTTCCACACTACCTGTAGCAAGAATTTCAACAGTACCATCTTCTGCGTTTCGAACCCAGCCACGGATTCCGAGATGATTTGCGGTATCTGATACGAATTTTCGGAACCAGACGCCTTGAACGATACCTGCGACAACCAACTTTCTGGTTTCGATCATTCTGAAGAGCTGGCGTGCCGTATGTCCGGTACCTGGAGGTAGTCCCTGACTCGCGTACTCAGCGAGTTGTGAATCTGTTCATAAATCACAAAATTGACTAGGATATTCTTCACGTAATTTCGTGTTTCATCGAACACAATGGTTTCGACCCAGATTGCAGGGTCGGAAGCGCGAAAGGTATTTTGCCACTCTTTGGCTCTTCGCGGTCCGGCATTGTAGCCGGCAAGAGCTTGAATTGGATTGTTGTTGGTCTGGTCAAGCAACCGCTTGAAGTAAGCCACGCCCAGCCGGATATTCAGCTCAGCGCGTTGAAGATCGTGCACGCTCGGACGTTTCAATCCACTTCGGTTCGCCGTGATGCGAGCAGTAGATTGCATCAGCTGCATGAGTCCCGTTGCTCCGCGATCGGAACGAATATCGTGTATGAAATTACTTTCCTGTCGCATGATCGAATAGATCCATGGTTCAGGAACACCGTGTCGGATAGATTCCTTGCGAACAATTTGGGCATATGGCGATGGATGGGTGACATTCATTTGCAATTGTGTGCGATCTGTTCGGTAGCTGGCTTGTATCGCTCCATCATGCCAACCCCAAAGATGAAACTGAATTGCCACATGATGCCAGAAGTCAGAATCATTTCGCCTGGCCGATTTAAGTCGCTTCAATTCCCGTCTGGCATAGTAGGGTTTGTTCATCACCAACCACTCGCGAATACGCGGTATAGCTGGCTCCAGCATTGTGATATCTGCGGTATGATCGAGACGGATAGATGGAACAGGTTGGTTGATCGTATAAGGAAGCTCCAGCTGATCTGCAGCGAGAAAACCGTAATAGCTGTAGTTGGTTGATAAATTCGACCATATTAGATTGGCGAGACTTTCGTCACCGATCTCATACAGCGCACGCGCCTTCCAAAATTTCCATTGAGACCGATTCGCTTCCGCGGTGGGCATAAGATCAATTGTCTGCAGAACCTGGGTCCAGTTTTCCGTCGCCAAGGCACTTCTTGCCATCAGCCGCAGAGTGTTTGTGTCTTGCACATCATCGGGTAGATCTTGTAACCAATCGAAGGCATCCTGATGCTGTACCCAAGCCAACCTAAGTGCGATCCTCCTCTCGATTTGTGGCATTCTGTCGACAGCGGCAAAATCGATTTCACGGAGTTTTGACCAAAACCGGGCGGTATCTCCGATATCGCGTCTGGCCATTCGGGTAATTCCGTGTTGAATCACACCTCGGCCTTCGTGTGACTGACTCCACTTGGAAATGTTCTTCCTAATGTGTTGCTGTGGTTTTTGATGCACTGCATTCAACTGTTTCGCCCAGTACCGGAATTCTTTCGAATCCAGTAATCCTGCGAGATAGTCAGTCAGTTGTCCATCGTTTCTCGCTTTGCTCAGCAGCATTCTTTCGAAAATCAGCTGGTCGTCTATGATGTCGGTATCAAATCCGTAATTGAAGACGACATCGCACTCTTCCGGTTGCGAACGGTTCACCAACCAAAGTTCATGTATGGCTTGCTCTAGCGAATTAGTGGTTAGAGTTGCTGATTTTTGTATTTTTAGCTGAATCATCGCATGGGCAACGTGACACTTCGTTTCGGTATAGGTTGAACTGGAATAGTGCTTGACAACCAGTTCCCAGTCTCCTTGACGCCTTAGTCGTTTCAGCCACCAGTTTGCGAATTTAGAAGGGACTGGGATCCCCAATTCAGAAACTATCTGAGAGATTTCTGTGTTGCTGAATTGCGATTGCGTTGCCCGCACTTCCTTTAATCGAAGATAAGGGAACAGTGGGTACGACTTCAGGCTCGGCCGCAACTGCAACCAGCTGGCGAGGTTGCCATGATCAAGGTGTCGGGCGGCTTTGATGTAGGAATTTCGTTGCTCGGTAAGAGTAAATCCCGAGTCAGCGAAGGATTCCGCCGGAATCAACAGCAGAATCATCAAGACGCAAGTGCATCGAAGGAAGGTCTTTAACGAGCAGTTCTGCATCAGACCTATCCGCTTAGCTGATACAAATTATCAAAAAAGTGCCTGAAGTAACAAGTGATAGATAGACTACCACTGACTGGCACCAAGTGGTAATCCGTCCGAGTACGATAATCGTAGTCGGGATAAGCTTCAATTCTAGGAATTTCGCAGTACGCTAAAAATCACCTGAGCCGATCCCGAATTCGGTGTTTTTTGTTGAAGAAATTATCTGACTTCGAGAAATCCGGGATGACAAGATTAATTCGCTATGACTATCGCAATCTGACAGTTGATACGGATACACGAAATCTTGTGCACCCGAACCATTTGGTGATTTACATATTCGATGAGCGATACTCAGTATCGGATGCTTCAATTTCTCCGATTGACCATGCGCCGCGATTTCTGGCGTGCATGACAGCGGCGTCAATCATATCGCGACTCAGATCGCGTTGAATTGACAACTCCTGGCCAGGAAAAATCAAATCTGCATCTTCGATGCTCTTGTTGCGAGCAAAAATCAACGGCCAGCGGAATGGATCGTTGTAAATCGACGTCATTCCGGCAATCTTCCAAAGACTTTCGCCACTGGATACGACGTGGACATCATCAGAAACCATGAGCGGTTCAACCGTGACTTCCATCTCTGTCATAACTTCTTCTGTTGGTTCCTCCATGGTCGTCATCTCGGCTTCCGCTGGAGGGGTGTTACCAAAAATCGCTCGAAAAATCTGGCATCCCGACACACTGAATGTCAACAGGACAACGAGAGCAAGTAGTCCGCCGCGAAGGCCAGTGGATTTCATTCGTTTATCCATGATTTGAAATCACCTCAAATTAAGTTTGTTTGTAATGTTGGAAATCCAGCATCCACGAATCGCTATACCCCATCATCTCAAAAAGGAACAGCCTTTGCTTATCCAAGGGACAATTATATGCGAATAAGTCAAGTAAGTTCAACAATATGTCGCAATTATTTGCTGGTTGAATTTGGATTTCATGACATTTTTTTAGCGGATGAAATTTGAGCGGATGAAATAAAAAACTTATCGGGTCGAACCTTCTTTTCTCGTAGCTCTGCCTCGGGTTCCCTTCAACTTACGGGGTTCAGGGATAGACAAGCCCGGCAATGTAATCATCCGATTTGAATGTGTATAAAAGCGAAAGAGTTCAATTTCGAATGCCGACCGAAGTGTACGATTGAAATAAAATTTGCATAATGCACTCAAAATCACAATAATTTAGAAATATATATAGCAAGTCTGCGATATTGTTGAAAAAACGGAAAGTTGTCGGACAATAGGCTATAACTAATTCAATCGCAGGACAGTCATGTCTTGCAGTCCTTCACAGAGGTAAATAGCTATGCGTAAAATCTGCATTTTGTTGTTTGGAGTTATCTCGTTTCTGACAATACCGTTGGTCGGATCAGCTGAATCCAAACCTGTAGGGATCACACCGGAAGTCATGTCGGTGCCTTTTGACATCGATGGCACAACCGTGTTGATCGAACGCAATCAGGATAACAATGCAATAGTTAATCCTGCTTTTGCAAAAACATCACGCCCCTGCCCACCATTTTGCATTCAGCCTTCTAATCTTGCAGTTGGTGTAGAGACGATCGGAGAGATCGAGGTGATCGAGTATGCGAAAGAGATGAATCTTGGTGATGAAGAGATTATTGTCATTGATTCGCGCACTCCCGATTGGGTGGACCGGGGTACCATTCCCACTGCCATGAATGTTCCATGGACCAGTTTGAATCCAGCGAAAGGTGCGACACCGATCGAAATCGCTGAAATTCTTGAAGAAGTGTTCAACGTAACCGAGAGCGAGGGATTGTTTGATTTTTCACAATGCCGAACTGCAGTCATGTTCTGCAATGGAATGTGGTGCGGTCAGTCACCGAATAATATCAAGAATCTGCTTCGACTGGGTTACCCGGCTCACAAAATCAAGTGGTACCGTGGCGGCATGCAGGATTGGGAGATTCTCGGATTGACGACTATTCGTCCCAATGCATAAACGTCTGACGGTTAACTGATTCAGATAAGACCGCCCGAAGCATTCACTTCGGGCGGTTCATTTTAAAAATTGGCGCTCACCGCGTCTCGCTTCAGAGCGAGTAGGAGAGTCCGCATATCCTCAGGAACGCCAGCGTGCCACTGCAACATTTCAGTGGTTGCCGGGTGGGTGACACTGAGCGTCTCGGCATGCAGTGCCTGTCGGCGAAAACCTTTCAGTGTCCGAAGCAGCGCTTCATCGGCGCCTGCCGGAATTTTCGTTCTGGTACCATATTCAGGATCTCCAACCAATGGGTGCCCCAAATGCTGGAAATGTACACGAATCTGATGGGTACGTCCCGTGTCAAGTGATACTCGTACCAGCGTATGCATTCGATAACGCGACACGATTCTGTAGTGACTAATGGCGGTTTTACCGTGACCGGTTGTCATTTTCTTTCGGTTGCGTGGATGTCTGCCGATAGGCGCATCAATCGTTCCACCGGAAATTAGCCTGCCGTCAACAATGGCAAGGTACTGACGCTTGGCTAGACGCTTCTTGAATTGCCTGACAAGAGAAAGTCGTGTCGTCTCTGTTTTTGCGACAACGAGCAGCCCCGATGTATTTTTATCGAGACGATGGACTATACCTGCGCGTGGCAATATGTTCAACGAACTTGCATGCCTGATCAACGCGTTCAGCAGTGTTCCGTGTTGATTTCCAGCACCCGGATGTACCACCATACCCGGAGGTTTGTCGATAACAAGTATGTGATCGTCTTCAAATACGATCTTTAGCGGAATATCCTCAGCCAGCCAGTCATGGCTCTCAGGTTGAGGGACTGCAATCCGCAGTTCTTCGCCTCCAGAAATTATCATGCGGCGCGACGGCGTGTTGTTTTCCAATTGAACCCGACCTGAATCCAACCAAGACTGGATCGTTGTTCTCGAATAGTCTGGTAACATCAGTGCCAGCGCCTTGTCGAGTCTGTAACCGCGATATTGATCGGGTACGGATATCTCGATGTCCAAATTCTGAAACCTCAACGATAGCGAATTTCAAACTTTCAGCCGGTTCGCCATCGAGATCATGATTGAGCAATCGGCAAAATTTGAGTTTGTATAATGATACCGCTAAATCCAAAGCCACCGTTGGAATGACGACACCAGTGCAGATTTCAAATAATTCTGTGCATATATCGACCGAACAAAACCGGTAGTTTCAGGAAACCCATGAAGTTCACTAGAATTGTCTTTGTATTGGTAATTTTTACTGCACTCGCTGTCGCGGGATGTGGCGGGAAGAACAAAAACAAGACACGCTCTGAGAGCGCTATGTACAATCGCGCGTATTCCGCGTTGAGTTCGGGTAATTTCGAACAGGCAATTGAGCGCTATGACGAGCTCAAAGCAGCGTATCCATTCGGTGACTACACCACCCAAGGTGAGTTGGAAATCTGCTACGCGCATTACAAATTGAAGAATTCTGATGAGGCTGTACCGTGTCTGGATGATTTTCTCACCTTGCATCCGACGCATCCTCATATCGACTATGCTTACTACCTGAAAGGCCTGGCTCATCTTCCGTTGCGGACACCAAGAATTGGTGAGAAGTATTTCAAGACACAGGAGCAGTTCAGCGATCACGATGCCGAGTCGGCCAGAGAGGCGTATGCGGCATTCAATGATGTTATCGAGCGTTTTCCGTTCAGCGAATACGCGGAATCTTCACGCGAG
Source organism: Arenicellales bacterium (assembly GCA_951813075.1). Classification (GTDB taxonomy): domain Bacteria; phylum Pseudomonadota; class Gammaproteobacteria; order Arenicellales; family JAJDZL01; genus JAJDZL01. The sequence goes on from OX638343.1 coordinate 2,601,474, forward strand.
ATTCTTGTTGATCTGATCAATACTTTTGCCCGCCACGACTTGCGAATCGCAAGGTTCTACTTGTATCGGAAAGCCTACATCGGCGCGATCAACAGAGCCAAACAAGTGCTTCTGCGTTACGAGACATCACCGCATACCGAAGAAGCGCTGGCGATTCTTATTTATGCATATGAGCAGCTTGAGCTTGATGATTTGGCTACGGACAATCGACGGGTGCTGTCATACAATTTTCCGGGCAGTAAATTCCTCGGCAACGAGCGGATCGTATTGGACGAGGAGATAGTTAAGCGTAGCACCAAACCCTTGCTGTTCGGTGTCTTCCGCTAATAGTGATTGGTGATCGGGTAGCGCCGGTCACGCCCAAACGCCCTGACGGTGATGCGTACACCGGGCGGTGCTTGTCTTCGTTTGTACTCATTGCGTTTCACCATCCTGATAATGCGATGGACGGTTTCGGCATCTACTCCTGATTGGGTAATCTGATCGGGATCCCGTTCTTCTTCGATGTACTGTTCCAGAATTGCGTCAAGCAACGCGTAATCCGGCAATGAATCCGTATCGCGCTGATTTTCCGCCAGCTCGGCGGTCGGCGCACGTTCAAATACGATCTCGGGGATGACATGATTGATGCGATTGTTGCGATATCGAGCCAGTTCATAAACCAGAATTTTCGGTACATCCTTGATGGGAGCGAATCCACCAGCCATGTCCCCATAGAGGGTGGCGTACCCCACAGCGACTTCGCTTTTGTTGCCGGTGGTTATCAGAATCTTTTTCTTCTTGTTCGATAGAGCCATCAGAAGCGTGCCGCGACATCGTGCTTGTATGTTCTCTTCTGTAACATCCGGATCAAATTCATCAAATTCCGGAGAGAGCTGATTCAGGAACGCTTCAAAAATCGGTTCAATTGAGATGATCGAGTAGGATACACCCAGATTTTCTGCTTGTTCGATTGCCGCATCTATACTGATCTGTCCGGTGTATCGCGACGGCATCAAAATAGCTTCTACATTTTCTGGTCCGATCGCATCGGCGACAAGACACAGCGTGAGTGCCGAATCGATTCCACCCGACAGCCCCAGTACAGCACCTTTGAACCCGTTCTTGCCGATGTAGTCCGAAACACCGAGTTTGATTGCACTGTATACTCCTTGAATATGCTCAGGAAGGGGTGCAATCGAGTTTTGAATCGGTGTTATATGATCACCTCTGGCAAAAGTTGAACGAACTAATGCCTCTTCAAAATGCGCGGCTCTGGTGACAATCTTGCCGGTCGCATCCGAAACCAGGGAACCACCGTCAAAAACCAGTTCGTCCTGACCGCCAACGAGGTTCACGTATACGATGCTGACGTTGTTTTTTCGGGCGCGGCCGGTGACGATTTCATTTTCTCGATAGGCAATTTTTGCGGTGTCGAACGGAGACCCATTCAGTGTGAAAACCACCTGCGCGCCATTGGCGACAGACTGCTCGACAGGACCGTCTTCCCAGACGTCCTCACAGATCGTCAGACCAATCGGTACTCCTTCGATCTGCTGAACGACAGAGGCATTACCAGCGCTGAAATATCGCTTCTCATCGAATACGCCATAGTTCGGCAGCAGTTGTTTGTGGTAGGTGGCAAGTTGCTTGCCGTCATCAATCATGGTCGCGGCATTGAACAGTCGACCCGACTCGCGGTGGGGATGCCCGACGCACAAAGCGATTCCGGGTACGGCATCGGTCAACGTTTGCAGTACCGACTCACAATCATCGATGAAACTATTACGGTGCAGCAGATCTTCAGGCGGGTAGCCGCAAATGGCCAGTTCGGGGAACACAACAAACCGGCAATTCAGTCTGTCGCGAGCGTCAATGGCAGCGGTAATGATCCGGTTCCGATTACCCTCAAGATCACCGACAACCAGATTCAACTGGGCCAACGCTACACCAAATTCTGAAGCCATCAGATATACTTTTATCCTAGTCCAATTGTCAATCAGTTGAGAAATGGAGCGTCAATCGACAACCCGCAGCGTCAACGGAAAAGATTTGTTCAAGCAGGAAATTATCCAATCAATCGATCAAGTCAGTGCACATGAATGGAATCGGTGTGTGCCATCGGATTGTCCATTTCTGCGCCACGAGTTCCTCAACGCCATGGAACAGTCTGGGTGCGTCTCAGAGGAAACTGGATGGCGTCCGATGCATATTGTATTACGAATTTCGGATTGTCAGGATTCACGCCTTGCAGGTGCGTTGCCACTTTACTGGAAATATCACTCATGGGGCGAGTTTATATTCGATTGGCAGTGGGAAAACGCCTATTTTCGCCATGGTGTGCAGTACTACCCGAAACTGGTGTCGGTATCTCCGTTCACTGGTCTGCCTGCTCCGAAACTGCTTACAGCACCAGACGCCCCAACCGACGAGGTACGGAATCTGCTGACTGAATCCTGCTTGAGTGAAGCCAGTCATTCGGATCTATCTTCACTACATTTACTTTTTCTGAATCCGGATGAACTCGATTTTTTCGCCGGCAAGGGTTTGATACCGCGACGCAGCAACATCAGTTTTGTTTGGACAAATAACGACTATCGTTCGATGGACGAATTTCTATCAACCCTGTCGAGCAGGAAGCGCAAAAAAATCAAATACGAACGAAAGTCTATCCGTGAGCAGGGCTTACAGGTCAAGGCGATTCCAGGTACCGATATCCAGGATCATCATTGGCGTTCCTTCCAACTTTGTTATTACAGCACTACCCGAAAATATGATTCATTTCGATACTTGAACCGACATTTCTTTCAGATGATTAGAGAATCCATGCCAGAAAATCTGTTACTCATTCTTGCCGAACACGACGATCGGCCGGTGGCGAGTGGACTGTTCTACCAGGGTGGTGGAAAACTATATGGACGCTATTGGGGTGCATTGGAATTTGTGCCCAATCTGCATTTCGAAATTTGCTATTACTCCGCCATTGAATACTGTATCGAGAATGGATTCCGCCAGTGTCACGCTGGCGTTCAGGGTACGCATAAGCTGAGCCGTGGATTTATGCCGGAAGTGTGCTATTCCGCACACATGTTCAATAATCTGCTGTTTTCGGAAGCAATACGCCACTACACCACTGAGGAATCGCACAGTGTTGATGATCGTCAGGAATATCTCAGTGACTTTTCTGCATATGCCAAAGGTACGGAGGCCGGGAATTGATCACCTATCTGTCGGCAAATTCGCTTGAGCCGGGATTTCCCGAGCTTGATGCGCCAGGCGATCAGATCTTCCCTGTCGCGATCGGTGGCGACCTCTCGGTCGAACGATTGCTGATGGCCTACAAGCAAGGTATTTTTCCTTGGTTCAATCACGATGAAATGATTTGCTGGTGGAGCCCCGATCCCCGAACGGTACTTTTTCCAGATCGATTCAAAGTGCGTCGAAGTCTGCGGAAAAGCATCCGAAATCGAGGATATTCGGTGACAATCGATAAGGATTTCGAAGCCGTCATCCGAAACTGTGCAACAAAACTGCGACCGGGTGAGAGCAGTATAGATACCTGGATTACCAAAGGAATGCTCAATGCCTACTGCGAACTGTACAGGCTCGGTTTTGCGCATTCGGTGGAAACCTGGTACGGCGGTCAGCTGGTCGGCGGGTTATATGGTGTCAGTCTGGGAAAGGTTTTTTACGGTGAGAGCATGTTTTTCAACTGCACTGACGCGTCCAAAGTTGCCTTGTTTCACCTTGTTCAAAGATTGCTCGAGTGGAATTATGTGATAATTGACTGTCAGATATCGACGCCACTCCTGCATAGTTTGGGGGCGGAGGAAATTCCTCGGATTGAATTCCTGAGAATCGTCAAGCAGGCGATTCAACAAAAATCAAGTGACGATGATTGGAGATGTGCACTGTCATGAAAAAATTGAACCGTATTATTGTCCGGGTTGGCGCTAATTTGTTTGCCTTTGCGTTGTTTGCCTCGACTGCGATCGCTTCAGAACAAATCGTCGATTTCACCTTGCCTGACATTAATGGAAAATCCCACAGCCTTTCAGATTATCGAGGACAATGGGTGATTGTAAATTTCTGGGCGACCTGGTGTGGGCCATGCATAGAGGAAATTCCCGAATTGATTGAGGTGTCAAAACTGACAGATCCTGTAACACCGGTGGTGATTGGAATTGATTTCGAGGAAATCGATACCGAGAGCTTGCTTGAGTTTATGAATGCCCTCAAAATGGATTATCTGGTTCTGCGGGTTGGCGAATCGCCTCTGGTACCATTCGAGCCGCTCAAAGGCATGCCAACAACGTTCATTGTCTCACCCGAGGGAAAGATCGTATTTCGCAAGATTGCGGCAGTGACGAAGGAAATTCTGGTCGAGCAATTGAAGGCACTGACCAAAAGCGAATAAATTCGCCTTGACAGTCAGATATCCCCACCTGATTCTTCGAATAAAATCGAAAAGTCGACAGCGTGCACATTCTTGGTAATCGTGCCAAGAGAAATGTAGTCGACGCCGGTTCGTGCAACCTCTGGAATGTTTTCAAGATCAATGTTTCCTGAAGCTTCTAGTTCAACCCTGTTTGCATTGATTTTTACTGCTTTCGCCATATCGTCGACGCTGAAGTTATCCAGCATGATTCGGTTCGCTCCAGACTGTAGAGCGCGTTCAAGTTGATCGAGCTGTTCAATTTCCACTTCGATCAACGACGGATATAACTGACTGTCGGGCAGATTCTGCAGGATCGAGTCGAGTGACTGCGTCACGTACTGGTGATTTTCCTTGATCAGGATTCCGTCATAGAGTCCAAAGCGGTGATTGGTACCGCCACCGACACGAACTGAGTATTTTTGGGCATTACGAAGACCTGGTATGGTCTTGCGTGTATCGAGAATCCGTGTCTTGAAATCGGCAATTGCTTGCACAAATTTATTCGTCACAGTTGCAGTGCCCGATAACGTCTGTAGAAAATTCAGTGCAGTTCGCTCGCCTGTGAGCAGTGATCGTGCATTTCCATTCAGTCGGCACACTATCTGATCAGCAAAGATTTCATTGCCGTCTTCAAACAGCCAGTCGATGCGAATTGACGGATCGATCTGATGGAATACTTCATTGAACCAGGCACAACCGCAAAGTATTGCAGATTCTCGTACCTTGACAAACGCTGCGGCATGAGCGCGGTCGTCCACCAAGCAACTCGTCGCATCACCATCGCCCACGTCTTCGCGCACTGCTGAACGAACAACGTCCGAAATGTCATGAGGAAGTTCCAAAAATTTCGTTGCGCACATATTGTGTTGGAACAGTTGAACTAGAATCGATAATAGCCAGAAATTTTTTTGTAAGTGCCTTTATTTGTGCAACAATATAAGTCCTGAGGGTCGTAATTGAAAGCATAGCGGAAAATCTCATTAAACTTGGATTAAAATTTTAACTGGTTGCGTTGGTTCCAGATTCAAACCGGGAGTAGCAAGAAAATGTCTCATGATATTTGGAGAATATTCAGTCCACGCCTTAAATCACATGCGTCGCGATTAGCCTGGATTCGGCGACAGCGAGATGCCGAATCTATTTCGTATACATACGGAACCGTGCGCGAGTCCGCGCTTCATTTGGCAGGTCAATTGCGTGAGCATGGGGTGTCGAAAGGCGATGTCGTGTCAGTGATCGGACCGAACAGTGTCGAATGGGGCATTGCCGCATTTGCCGCCTGGCGGGTTGGTGCGATTCTCGCCCCTGTGCACATTGGCTACAGCGAGCATGACATCCAAACCCAGATCGCAGCGTTGAATCCCAAATTAATCATGTCACATGAGGCAGATTCAAAATTAGCGGGAGTCGACACTCCCAACATTGCGATTAAGGTGGCAAACGAACTGGCGGCTGAGGAGGAAAAGGTTCCTGACAACGACCTGAGTTCGGAAGAAGCGGTCCGAATCTATACTTCGGGCAGCACGGGTGTACCCAAGATTGTCCGGCTTTCGCATCACAACGTGTCTTCAAACGTGATCGCCTGTTCCAAAATCGTAAAGATTGATCATAACGATCGTTTTCTCAGTCTTTTGCCACTGTCACACACTTTTGAAATGGTGGGTGGAATGCTTTTGCCACTGTACTGCGGTTCATCGATTGTCTTACCGAAAGTATTGACCGCGCAGGAAGTGCTGGCAGCCATGCTGGAAGAAAATGTATCGGTTGTTCTGGCCGTTCCACGACTTTTTCGAAACATCAAGCAGGGCATGGAAAAGAAATTTCAAAGCGGCAGTTTCCTGCTCCGAGGTTATGTCTCGCTGCTTGCCGCTTTGCCGCTTGGCGTGAGACGCAGGTTGAATGCGCCATTGCGTAAGAAGTTGAGCCCGAATCTTCGTTACTGGGTCAGTGGCGGTGCACGGCTTGATCCGACAATCGCCCAGTTCTTCCGTGATCTGGGAATCAGTCTGAGGCAGGGATATGGATTGACTGAGACATCTCCAGTTGTCTGTGTTCAGGAAGCTTTTCCAGAAAATCTCGACAGTGTTGGATATGCGATAGATGGAGTGACTGTCATGATCGATAATCCGGATGAGTTGGGGTCCGGCGAAGTGCTGGTCAAAGGGGACAATGTCATGCTGGGCTATTCGGATGAGTCGGCGACGCAGGAAGTGATGAAGGATGGGTGGTTCCGAACCGGTGATCTGGGACGACTCGACAGTTCTGGAAATCTCAGTCTGACGGGTCGTATCAAGAGAACCATCGTTACCGAGGGCGGTAAAAACGTGTATCCTGAAGAACTCGAATCATTGCTTGAGCGCTATCCGGAAGTCAAAGAAGCCGGAATCGCAGAATTCGATAGTCGCCCCTGTGTTGTATTCGCAATGGACAATCCTGAGGCAAGTGCAGTCAGAGCGAAGGAGATTCTGAAGGAATTCAACGCAAAAGCATCTGCCCACAATCAGATCGTTCGATGTGCGGTGGTCGACGACCTGCCGAGAACACCGCTTGGCAAGACCGCCCTGGCCAAGCTTCCCGAAGTGTTCGAGCAAAACGAAGTGCGCTGAATTCTCAAAGCAATCGAGATTCGTCCCTTTGAGATCACGCACCTGCGATTCTTGTGGGTGAATACTGGACACAATCAACTGATGCTGTGTCCACTTCCACAACGTACACGATGTTGAAAAATTCCATTTTGTCCCTATTTCCAATGACGTAGACAGAATTACGAATTGGTCATTGGTAATACGAAATGAATCCAGAAAAATTCACCACGAAACTTCAGCAGGCACTGGGCGATGCCCAGAGTCTGGCGGTTGGACGGGATCATCAGTTCATTGATCCGGCACATCTGATGGTCGCATTGCTGGATCAGAAAGGTGGTACGGTTCACCATCTTCTTGCACAGGCCAACGTCAGAATGCCACAGCTTAGAACTGAACTGGGCAACTATCTCGACGGGCTTGCAAAGGTCAGCGGAAACGATGGTGCGGTGCACTTATCGCAGGAACTGGCGAAACTTCTGAATCGGGCTGATGCACTGTCCCAGAAAAGAGGTGATCAGTACATGTCCAGCGAGATGGTTGCGCTTGCCGCTGTCGACGACAAACATAAAGTTGGGAAGATTCTGCGCGATGCAGGTGCTGACAGGAAGAATCTGGAGGCAAAAATCGAACAGATGCGCGGAGGCCAGACTGTCAGCGACGCGAGCAGCGAAGAGCAGTTTAGGGCACTTGAAAAATACACGATTGATGTCACCGAGCGAGCCCGAATGGGGAAACTGGACCCGGTTATCGGACGCGATGACGAGATTCGTCGAACCATTCAGGTGCTGCAGCGTCGTACGAAAAATAACCCGGTTTTGATCGGTGAACCCGGTGTTGGCAAGACTGCCATTGTCGAAGGACTGGCGCAGCGCATATCGGATGATGAGGTGCCGGAGAATCTGAAAGGCAAGCGTCTGCTATCGCTTGATCTTGGCACATTGATTGCCGGAACCAAGTTTCGCGGTGAATTTGAAGAGCGACTCAAGGCCTTGCTTAACGAACTTACGCGCCAGGAAGGCGAGATCATTCTTTTTATCGATGAACTTCATATGATGGTTGGTGCTGGCAAGGCGGAAGGATCAATGGATGCGGGTAACATGCTGAAGCCGGCGTTGGCTCGCGGTGAGCTGCATTGCGTTGGTGCGACAACGCTTGACGAATATCGCAGGCACGTTGAGAAGGACGCTGCACTCGAGCGTCGCTTTCAGAAGATTGTTGTTCAGGAGCCTAGTCTGGAGAGCACGATCGCGATACTGCGCGGTATTAAGGAAAAATATGAAGTCCACCACGGCGTGGATATCACAGACCCGGCAATCGTGGCGGCGGCTCGACTATCTCATCGATATGTTACCGATCGCAACCTGCCAGACAAAGCGATAGACCTGATTGATGAAGCCGCCAGCCGGATTCGAATTGAGATCGACTCGAAACCGGACGCGCTGGACCGTCTTGATCGAAAAATCATTCAGCTGAAAATCGAGCGGGAAGCGCTTAAAAATGAAACCGATCAGGCTTCAAGGACAAGGTTTGAGAAGTTGGAGAACGATCTTAGCCGACTTGAGAACGAGTATTCCGAACTCGAACAGCTATGGTTCGGTGAAAAGTCAGCAGTCATGAGTTCACAGCACATCATGGAACAGCTTGATGCCGCAAGAATTGAAGCGGGCAACGCCCAGCGAGCGGGGGATTTGGATCGCTTGGCCAAACTCACGTATCAGACGATTCCAGAACTGGAGCAACAACTGGAGAGTAGTCGCTCGGAAGATGACCGGGAATTTGAGTTGCTTAGAAGCAGTGTGACTGAAGAGGAAATTGCAGAGGTGGTTTCGAGCGCCACTGGGATTCCTGTAAGCAGAATGCTTGAGGGCGAACGATCCAAATTGCTGCGTATGGAGCAGGAAATCGGCAAACGCGTAATCGGTCAGAAAATCGCAGTCGGCAGTGTTTCCGATGCGATCAGGCGATCTCGGACCGGACTGTCTGATCCAAATCGTCCATATGGAACATTTCTGTTTCTTGGACCGACAGGTGTAGGAAAGACTGAGTTGTGCAAGGCGCTGGCGGAGTTTTTGTTCGATACCGAAGATGCGTTGATACGAATTGACATGTCCGAGTTCATGGAGAAGCATTCGGTCGCCAGGTTGATCGGTGCGCCACCAGGATACGTGGGCTATGAAGAGGGCGGACACCTGACCGAACTTGTGAGGAGGCGCCCTTATTGTGTCATACTTCTTGATGAAATCGAAAAAGCGCATTCCGATGTATTCAACATCCTGCTGCAGGTACTGGACGATGGACGACTGACCGATGGTCACGGGCGCACAGTAGACTTTCGCAACACGGTCGTTGTCATGACCTCGAATCTTGGTTCGGACCTTATTCAGGAAATGACGGGCGAGATGCCTTACAGGAAAATTAAGCGAGCTGTCATGAACAAGGTTGTCCGAAATTTCCGTCCCGAATTTATCAATCGTATTGATGACATGATTGTGTTTCATTCACTTTCCCGTGATCAAATCAATGACATTGCAAGAATTCAAGTCAAAATGCTTCAAGACAGACTTGTCGATCAGGACATACATCTGATATTGAACGACGATGCAGTTAGTTTTCTTGCCACCACCGGATATGATCCCGTTTACGGTGCGAGACCTCTTAATAGAGCGATCCAAAACAGACTGGAAAATCCGCTGGCCAAAGAAATTCTGTCGGGCAATTTCACTACAGGTGACGAAATAGAAGTGAGTTGGAATGACGGGAAGATCGAGTTCGCAAAAAAGCATCTTCCCGTTAAGGTATAAATCACAGGCACTATCGATTGATTTTGCGTTGTTCGGGTGATGTGACTTGATCGAATAGCAAGATTGAATCGCCATTACCGCTCGCGCTGCAAGTTCGGTTTCGTATTACATAGTTGAAAACTCAAATTCCATTCCAACTTGGTGACGAGTTTGAATATGGCGAGATTCACGATATTTCTCCGCTGATCAGACGGATCGTCGCTAGAAATCCGAGCAAGTTCACCTATCTTGGAACCGGGACTTATATCGTTGGACGCGGCCATGTCGCAGTCATTGATCCAGGGCCACGGCTGGAAAGTCACATTCTTGCAATTGCCGAGAGTCTGGTGGACGAGACGATCACGCATATCCTTGTTACTCACACACATAGTGACCACTCTCCTGCGGCACGTCCCTTGCAGTCAGTCTGTGGTGCGCCGATTTACGGGTTCAGTGCCATACGATCCGAAGACAGTGATGAGCATTCGGAGCGTTTGGAAGAGGATGTCGACCATGCATTTCGTCCCGACATTGCGGTGAAAGACGGCGATTTGCTGCGTGGTGAAGGTTGGACTGTACAGTGTGTTCACACCCCAGGTCACATGTCGAACCATGTGTGCTATCGTTTGCTGGAGGAAAAGGCGCTTTTTTCCGGCGATCACGTTATGGGTTGGTCAACTACTGTGATCATACCTCCCGACGGTTCGATGGCGGACTATCTGGCAAGTCTCAGAATGTTATTGGATTGCGACGACCAGATCTACTATCCGACTCATGGACCACCGATCAGAAAACCTGAAGAATTCGTGCGCGCATGCATTGAGCACCGTCGACAACGTGAGTTACAGATTCTGGAATGTTTCCACAACGGCATGTCGAATGTTATGGAAATGGTGCCGGTGGTCTATCGCGACACCGACAGATCATTGCACGCGCCTGCAGCAAGATCGCTTTATGCGACAATAATTAAATTGTGGGAAGAGGGCGCGGTGAGTTGCCGGGGCGCTCCTGAATTGGATAAGAACTATTGGCTGGTGTGACCACCCAGCGTCCGACCTCAGTGATATCTCTTGCTATAGTTGGCAACAGCGTTGATCATGACTGACACTTTTTCTGGATCGATATCAGGTTTGATTCCGTGTCCGAGATTGAAAATGTGTCCGCTGCCGTAACCGAATGATTCCAGGATTCCCGCCACCTGCTGTTCAATTTGATCTTCGCTGAGTCTCAGTGAATCAGGGTCCAAATTGCCCTGAAGTGCGACCCGATCACCAACTCTTTGACGGGCGTCACCAATATCGACAGTCCAATCAATACCAATCGCACTGCATTTGGTATCAGCGATGTTCTCCAACCACTTTCCTCCGCCTTTGGAAAACAGTATTGTTGGAATTTCAGGCACTTGGGCAGACAGTTCCTCTACAATCCGTTGCATGTAACGCAGCGACAAGTTCAGATATTGAGGGGTATCAAGCAACCCGCCCCAAGTATCGAAAATCATGAGTGCTGAAACGCCAGCTCTGGCTTTGGCTGTGAGATATTCCGCGACCGACAGGGTGAGAATTTCGAGCAACTGATGCAGATCTTCCGTTCGCGTCTTCGCAAAATTCAGAATCTTTGCAAAGTCAGTCTTGGATCGGCCTTCGATCATGTAGACTGCAAGTGTCCAGGGACTTCCGGAGAATCCAATCAGTGGAACCGAACCATCGAGACTGTTCACGGTTGTACGAACAGCGTCCATTACATAACCAAGATCGTCTTCCGGATCCGGTAGCGCGAGTTTTCGGATGTCGCTACCCGAGGTGATCGGATTTTCGAAAACGGGTCCGACTGATTCCTCCATTCTGAGTCCAAGTCCCATCGCATCCGGAATCACCAGGATGTCGGAAAAAATAATTGCGGCATCCAGATCATATCGTCGTAGGGGTTGCAGTGTGACCTCGCAAGCAAGTTCCGGCGTTCGGCATAGTGTGAGAAAATCGCCAGCTTGCCGACGGGTTTCGCGGTATTCGGGCAGATAACGGCCAGCCTGACGCATGATCCAAACTGGTGTTCGGTCAATGGCCTGTTTACGAATGGCTCGAATCAATCGATCATTTTTCAGTGATGTCATTGGTCGAAGGGGTCAGTTGTCAATCAATGCATCTGCGATTTCACGCTGGAATTGCGCAACTGCCTGGCCGGGATCAATTGCGTCGCGAATCGGTCGCCCGACAACCAGATAGTCGGCACCGGATTCAAGTGCACGTTTGGCGGTCATGGTGCGTTTCTGATCATTGGTGGCGGTGCCGGCGCTTCGGATTCCCGGCGTGACGATCAGAAATTCTGTTTCCGATTGTTGACGGATGTATGTAGCTTCCTGGGCAGACGCGATCACGCCCGCACAACCCAGACTCTGTGCATTCTGCGCCCGCATCTTGACCAGGTCCACAAGCTTCATATTGACACCCATACCCGCCAGGTTGTTTTCATCCATACTCGTCAGAACAGTTACGGCCAATATTGAAATCTCTTCTGTTGCCTGTACCGCAGCCTCCATGATCTGACTGTCGCCATGTACTGTAAGAAACGTGATACCAAGACCATTTAGATTCCGAACGGATCGATTAACCGTTGCCGGGACATCAAAAAACTTGAAATCTGCAAAAACCTTATGTCCTCGCTTTACCAGTGTCTCAATCAATCCGACTCCCATACCACTTGAGAACAGTTCCAATCCGACTTTGAAAAAATTCACGTGATCCTCAACTCTGTCGACCAGATCTATAGCCTGACTGTCTGTGGGGACGTCCAGAGCGACAATCAGGCGGTCTCGAGTTGGTATTTCTGTCATCAGGTGTGTCAATACAGAATCAACTTGCGCTGAGGTAGTTCGAGATTCCGCGCGCAGCCTCTCGTCCTTCAAACACAGCGGTGACTACCAGATCTGCACCCCTCACCATGTCGCCTCCTGAGAACACCTTTGGATTGGTGGTTTGAAAAGGATACTCACTATCAGGGCTGGCCTGAACGCGTAAAAAAGAATCGGTCTGAATGTCATGTTGGACCATCCAATCGCTGGGACTGGGGCGAAATCCGAACGCGATGATGACGCTGTCGCATTGGATCAGCTGCGTACTATCGGGAATTGGTTCAGGTTGTCGGCGTCCTCGCTCATCCGGTTCGCCAAGTCTGGTTTCAATAACCTTGACCTGCTCGACTCGACCATTACCAATTATCTCCAGTGGCTGCCGGTTCCATAGAAATCGCACACCTTCTTCTTTCGCATGCCAGACTTCCCGCCGCGACCCGGGCATATTCTCCTCGTCGCGTCGGTAGACGCAGGTCACTTTCCCGGCTCCCTGCCGAACTGCAGTTCGGACGCAGTCCATGGCAGTGTCACCGCCACCAAGTACGACGACATCCTGATCATTCAGATTGGTTGGCAACCACGAACCGGGATCCCAGTTTTCCACTTCGAAGTTGTTGCCAATCAGGTAGGGCAGTGCCTCATGGACACCTTGCAGATTCTCTCCCGGAAAACCGCCTTTCATATAGGTATAGGTTCCCATCCCTAGAAAGACTGCGTCGTATTCGTCTAATAGCATCTGAAAATCAATGTCTGTTCCAACTTCCGTATTCAGCACAAACTTCACTCCCATTTCTTCCATGATCTCGCGGCGTTTGAGCACAACTTTCTTTTCCAGCTTGAAAGGTGGAATTCCAAATGTCAGCAGGCCGCCAATTTCCGGATAGCGGTCATAGACGGTTGCACTGAATCCGTTGCGTACCAGCACGTCGGCACAGCCGAGGCCGGCGGGACCACTGCCCACGATGGCGACAGTCTTACCATTGGGTTTGATATTCGATATATCGGGTCTCCATCCTTGGCTGAAAGCCTCGTCTGTAATGTATTTTTCCACCGCGCCTATGGTAATTGCACCGAAACCGTCGTTCATCGTGCAGGCGCCCTCACACAGGCGATCCTGGGGGCAGATTCGCCCGCAGATTTCCGGTAGGGAGTTTGTCTGATGTGACAATTCTGCAGCCTCGAACAATCTGTCTTCGGCGACCAGACCCAGCCACTCCGGAATGTAGTTATGAACCGGGCATTTCCATTGGCAGTAAGGATTCCCGCAGGATATGCAGCGTGCCGACTGACCGGACACGACAGCCGAATCGTATTGCTGGTAAATTTCGTTCCAGTGATGGATGCGATACTGCGCGGGATCCTTCGGTGGATTCTGTCTTGGCAGGTCCAGAAACTGAAAATGATCTTTCACGTCAATTCCTCAAGTTAGGGCTTGCCTAAGCGGCTTCCCTGAGAGTTTCCATCAAGTCCCTGATGTCTGCCGCTTTCGGCTTGATCAGCCAGAACCGTCCAACCAGTTCCAGGAAATCATCTCGAACTCTCTTGCCCCATCCGCTACCGGTCTCATCGACGTATTCCCCGATCATTTCATGAAGAAACCCCAGGTGCGGTTCCATGTCTTCGTGTGTCAACCGATGGATGTCGATCAGCTCATGGTTGTAGCAGTCGACAAAAATTCGTTCCAGATCCAGCACGAATGCGATTCCTCCGGTCATACCGGCGCCAAAATTCACGCCGGTCTTGCCAAGAGACAGCACCGCACCACCGGTCATGTATTCGCATCCGTGATCACCGCATCCTTCCAATACCGCGATGGCACCTGAATTTCTGACCGCAAATCTCTCTCCGGCGGTGCCAGCAGCGAAAAATCGGCCACCGGTTGCTCCATACAGACAAGTATTGCCAACGATCGGTGTGTGCTGCGATTCGAGTGGACTATTGTACGTGGGTCTGATCACGATTTTGCCACCGGCCATTCCCTTGCCCACGTAATCATTGGCATCGCCTTCCAGATACAGTTCCAGACCGGTTGCGTTCCAGGCTCCAAAACTTTGACCTGCAATACCTTTGAATTTCATCTTGATCGGCGACGATAGAGGTGTCGCTGACTTGGCGATCTCACCGGACAATCTTGCACCGATCGAACGATTGATGTTGGCAATTCTGTAGTCGAAATTACCGCCTTTTCCTCGCTCGATGCATGGTCGGGCATCTTTCACCATTTGTTCGGCGAGCGAGCCCTTATCCCAGGGTTCGTTGCGCACACTTGTGCATCGTCTCGGCACATCGGCCGGCACATCGGCCACAGACAGCAATGCACTGAGATCAAGTCGTTTCTGTTTATTGGATTTCGGCTCAATCATTTCCAGGTATTCCGGTCGGCCAATCAAATCATCAAGGCTTCTGACGCCGATTGAAGCTAGAATCTCACGGATTTCTTCAGCAACGAATCTGAAGTAACGCACCACCTTGTCTTTTGTACCCTTGAAATGTCGCTCCCGCAATTTTGAATTCTGTGTGGCGACACCGGTTGCACAATTGTTCAAATGGCAAACCCGCAGATATTTGCATCCGATTGCGATCATGGGAGCGGTTCCGAATCCGAACGAATCGGCGCCGAGTATTGCAGCTTTGACAACGTCAAGGCCAGTTTTCAAACCACCGTCCACCTGCAGTCGGACACGGTGACGCAATCCGTTCATTCTCAGGGTCTGCTGGGTTTCAACCAATCCCAGTTCCCACGGGCTGCCAGCGTATTTGACCGAGGTGATCGGGCTTGCACCGGTTCCGCCGTCGTAACCGGCAATCGTAATCAGGTCGGCGTATGCTTTTGTCACCCCCGCAGCGATTGTTCCGACCCCAGCCTCAGAGACCAGCTTCACCGAAACCAAAGCCTCGGGATTGACTTGCTTGAGATCGAAGATCAGCTGAGCCAGATCCTCGATCGAATAGATATCATGATGTGGTGGCGGTGAAATCAGCGATACTCCAGGCGACGAATATCGCAGAGAAGCAATCATGTCGCTGACCTTATGTCCCGGTAACTGTCCGCCTTCACCGGGTTTCGCGCCTTGCGCGATTTTGATCTGAAGCACTTCTGCGTTGGTGAGATAGTGGGGTGTGACGCCGAAACGGCCAGATGCCACCTGTTTGATTTTAGATGTTCGCGAGGTACCGTAACGCCTCGGGTCCTCACCACCTTCACCGGAGTTGGAGCGACCGCCAATTTCATTCATGGCTTCGGCCAGCACTTCGTGAGCCTCGGGTGAAAGTGCACCGAGTGACATTGCCGCGCTGTCAAACCGTTTGAGTATCGATTCCATTGGCTCAACATCAGCCAGGTTGATCGGTGCATTTCCTGCGGTTTTGATGCGTAGCAAGTCGCGCAATACCATGGGTTCACGATCATTGACCAGTGAAGAAAACTTTCTATAGTCATTCGTATCGCCACTTTCTACCGCCGCGTGCATTGCATGAACGACATCCGGATTGAACGCATGGTACTCACTGTCAGTCGAATATTTGAGCAGACCTCCATGGCTGACTGGCGTTCTGGGATCCCACGCTGCTTCCGACAGTTCGCTCAGATCGTTTTCAATGTCCTCAAAATTTGCACCTTGAATGCGCGCGACCGTTCCCTTGAAACACAATTCCACCACTTCATCGTGAAGTCCCACGGCTTCAAACAATTGTGCACCGCGATAGCTGGCTACGGTTGCGATGCCCATTTTTGACATGATCTTGAATAATCCTTTTTTGATTCCCTGACGATACGAGCGTATAGCCGACAAGGATTGGCTTTCGGGAATATTCTTGCCAGCGATGTCGCGCACGATCGCATAGCTCAGATACGGGTAGATCGCGGTGGCGCCATATCCGATCAATACTGCGAAGTGATGTGGGTCTCGAGCAGTTGCTGTTTCGACAATGATATTTGCATCGCACCTCAAGTCTTCGTCAATCAGTCGATGATGTATCGCTCCGGTTGCGAGCGCAGCGGGAATCGGGAGTTTGTCCTGTGAAACGTTGCGGTCCGATAGCGTGAGGATCAGATTACCTGCGCGAACTGCCTCGACGGCCTCAGCGCAAATACGTCGAACGGCATTTCTCAGACCTTCGCCGCGCGGATAGTTCAGGCTGATATGGTAGACACTGTACGCCGGATCGACTTCGTCCATGATCGTATAGAATTTGCGCCCCGACAGGACCGGGGAACCGATAATCAGTCGTCTCGCATGTTCAGGATTTTCCTCGAACAATCCGAATGACGGTCCGATAGTGGTTTCCAGCGACATGACAATTTTTTCGCGCAACGGATCAATTGGTGGATTCGTCACCTGTGCAAACTGTTGCCGGAAATAGTCATATATGGAGCGTTTTCTGTGAGAAAGAACTGGTAGCGGTGTGTCATCGCCCATTGACCCGACAGCTTCTAGTCCAAGTTCACTCAGTACGCGGATCACCTGCTCCTGCTCCTCGAAGGACACGTCGAACAACTTCTTATATATGGCGAGCTCAAACGGATTGAGTACGGAACTGGAATGTGTGTCATTGAGGAGTCTGGTGTAGACTCGTTGCTGTCTTTGCTTGAGCCAGCGACTGTACGGCTGGCGGTTTTTGAGCTCCTCGTTGATATCATCGGGCAGCAGCAACGCGCCGGTTTTGGTGTCTGCCGCAATCATTTCTCCCGGTTTCAATCTTCCTTTGGCGATCAGGTCCTCTTCGTTGTAGTCATGAACACCGATCTCGGTGCACAGTGTGATGTATCGATCTGCCGTGATGATGTAACGTGCTGGTCTCAGACCATTTCGGTCCATGACACAAGCCGCATATCGACCATCTGTGAGAACAATACCTGCCGGTCCATCCCACGGTTCCGAATGCAGTGAGTTGTAACTGTGGAACGATCGTAGATTGGGATCTATGGTATCCACGTTCTGCCATGCCGGCGGCACCAGAATCTGCATCGCTCTGAAAATATCCATACCGCCGCTGACAAAAAAATCCAGCATGTTATCCAGACTTGCTGAATCAGAAGATTCAAAATCCACAATCGGTAACAGTTCTTGGACGTTTTCGTGAAGGGAGTCGGCAAATTTGCCACTCCTTGCGATCGCCCAGTTGCGATTGCTTTGTATGGTGTTGATCTCGCCGTTGTGAGCCAACATGCGGAATGGCTGGGCGAGGCGCCAGGTCGGGGCAGTGTTTGTCGAAAAACGCTGATGAAATACAGCAAGTGAT
Source organism: Arenicellales bacterium (assembly GCA_951813075.1). Lineage (GTDB taxonomy): Bacteria > Pseudomonadota > Gammaproteobacteria > Arenicellales > JAJDZL01 > JAJDZL01. The sequence goes on from OX638343.1 coordinate 2,619,348, forward strand.
GATTCCAGTTCCGGATCATCCAGTTCCGGAAAGTATGCGGTCAGGTTGTCAGGCATGAACAAGCCCTTGTAGACCATCAATAATGAAGACAGACTGCAGATATAGAAATTGCGATCGGAGTTCAGGAGCGCTTGTTCGGTTGTTCGACGGGCTGCGTAAAGACGACGTTCGAATCTTGCTGTCGACAGCCCTTCCGGTGCGTTCACCAGGATCTGCTCAATTCGCGGCTCGGTAGATAGCGCTGATTCGCCAAGAGCATCGGAATTTACAGGGACTACTCTCCATCCGGCAGGTTGCAGTTCTTTATTGATCAGCTGCCGCTCCAACTGAGTTCGTGCGGTTTGTGCAATATCAGGGTCCGGATCAAGAAAGACCATGCCAACAGCGAACTTCTTTTGCAGACTGATTTGCTCCTCGACAGCACAACGACGCAGGAATCTATCTGGAATCCTCAGCATGATTCCACAACCGTCACCGGATTTCCCGTCGGAAGCAATGGCACCGCGGTGGGTCAGGTTGCACAGGGATTGTACGGCCGTCCGAACCAACCCATGCGATGGTTGGCCATCCATTTGCGCGATCAGACCAAATCCGCAGCCGTCATGTTCAAACTGCGGACGATAAAGTCCGGTATCGCGAGATTGCGAATTCATGAAAAATTTAGTCCTTTTGCCCGGTTATCTAGCGGCGAATACAGCCGTGACGGGCATGCAATTAAATTACTTTGCGGTCAAATGCTATGAAAATTCATGCATTCCGCTAATAGTCAACTTATCAAGTATAGCGATTGATAGGAAAATTGGGAAATGATTTCGCTCTGTGAATATCAATGATACTCCCAATAATATTGCATAAGCGCACGACTACGGATAGCAATGGACCATGCGATACGGAATTCTCTCAAGCCCCTTGAGTCAGGTCATCGAAGACTTTATGATCTGTCTTGCCAGCTGTTTCGCATCTTCCAAGTTGTCTACGATATGATCGCCCTCTACAAGATTCAGGACATTCAGCGCTACCATGTTTTTGTATATGGATTCCGAGAATCCACACATGATGATGTTGATATTGTCATGAGCTGCAACTTCTGTGAGCCGTTCAATAACCAATGCAATGTCATCTTCGATAAATTGGGTCGTCGAGAAATCGAAAATTATGACCTCATGGTCTTTGATATCTTCGGTGGTACTATCCACCAGTTTCGTTTTCGACGCGATGGAAATGATCCCGTTCAGACATATCAGGCCTGTGCGAGTGGAGTACGGGTCAATATCGGTCAACGTTTCATCGTCTTCAAACAGAATCGAGTCAAGTATGGCTGCCGATACAATGCTGTCCATCTCGAATCGTTCGATAATTCGGGCATTTGTCATTGCGGAGACAATCAAACCGACTACAACCGCGGTAAGCAAATCAATGAAAATCGTTATACCGAATGTAAGCAGTAAGATGACGAGTTGGGTGCGCTGTATTAGATGCATACGACGGATGATTCGTATATCTATGGCATCCCAACCCACCTTGATCAAAACACCCGCCAAGGCAGCCAGTGGAATCTGCTCAAACCAATCAATGAATCCGATCAGGATCAAGGTCATTATGATTGGGTAGGACATTCCGGATACGGTGGTACTTGCGCCCGCGCGGATATTTGAAACTGTTCCAGGAACTGAACCGGAGCCGGGCAGGCCTCCTATCAATCCGGAAATCGTATTGCCGATACCCTGACCGATCAGTTCGCGACTCGGTCGATGACTGGTTCCAGTGAGTGTATCGGCAACCAGCGAGGACAGAAGACTGTTGACAGAACCGATCAACGCCAGTATCAATGCGGGTTCGAGTGCGTGCAACAAGAAGCTGAAACTGGGCGATACAAGCCTTATCTCCGGCAGTCCTGTAAAAATATGTCCCACAATAGGCACGTCAGATAACCATAGAACACTGAGAAGGGTGCCAACCATCATTGCCAGCAGCGGCGCTGGAATAAATCGTCCAAACTTTCGTGGCCAGAAAATTGAAATTACAAGTGCGATTGCACCGATGGTGAGCGCGTCGAAATTGATGGAATGCACGCTATCGAATAACTGACGCAAGTTTCCCAGAGCTCCGCCGGATACCGATGACATGCCGAATAGCGGTAGCAATTGGATGGCGATAATGATTACACCGATTCCTGACATGAATCCGGACACGACAATACGCGGCGTGTATTGAATGTAGCGGCCGACTCCCGTGAGTCCCAGCAAGATCTGGAGTATACCGGCCATCGAGACGATTAAGAACACCTCAAAAATGTTCTGAGCATGACTGGCCACGATCACCGCAGTGGCGACAACCATCGATGCAGTAGGTGCTGATATCTGGGTTGATGTTCCACCGAAAATTGCGGCGAAAAATCCGACAGCAATGGCACCGTAGAGCCCCGCGTTGGGTCCCAAACCGGATGCTACACCGAACGCGATCGATAATGGGAGTACAACCACCGCGACTGTCAGGCCACCGAACAAATCTCCCTTGAATCGATCAAGACTGTATTCAGGTTGTAATAGTTGTTTTATCGACATTCCAAACAACAATTGTTCCGATTCTGCAAAGTTGAGAGTTGATTTGTCCAATCAGAGAATCGGAGGCGCCACCTTGGCTTTCCAAATTGACGATTCGCATAATATCGCGCTTTTCGCTGAACTGTCAGATACATGATTTTCAAACCAGACCGTGCCGGAAAGAACTCCGACTCAGTTCGGTAATGGGAGTGTGCAGTTGAACAGCACGCTCGCATCACAGTGAGGGTACACAATGTGGAGCCGGGTGCCCGCTTTTGGTATCAGAACTGTCACTGTTTACGAATGAAGCCAGTCAAGTGACAATCATGAGTTGCTGTCAATGCCGCCTCGATGTTTACCAGTGTTCAAGGTGTATTGCATACTGTTCGCAAATTCCGAAAGAAATTTCAAATGTCACTGTGGGACAATCATACGTTCCCTGATGCAACTGTCAGTCATTAGTCACCAGAATTATTTGTTCAAAACATCCCTCCACCGATGGTTACAGGATCAAATCCCGCAATTCGATGGGTGTTTAGATTGACGCAAGTGCTTCATTTCCATATGTCTCAATAGCATTAATTGTTTCCTCAACATCGTTCCAGGTCGTATTGTGGTTTATGATGCAGAGTCGGAACGTAAATTTTTTTCGAATGAGGGTTGATGAGATGAATGATTTATCCTCCCAGAACATACGCACCAGCACAATTCTGTTTATCTCTTCCAGGGTTTTCTCATCAAGTTCCAAAGCTTCAGGGTTGAATCGAAAGCAAATCACTCCCAGAGTCACCGGGTTCAGTTGCTCCAGGTCGGATCGTCCTCTGATATGAATTTCTGCACGGTCGGCGAACTCCATTCCTCTCGACACCGCTCGCCGAAATGCAGCCATGCCAAAAGTCTGAACTGACGTCCAGATTTTCATCGCGCGCGCTGAACGGCTGAGCTGGATTCCGCGGTTCGCCATGTTCGGATGGTTGCTTCCCCATATGGTGTCTTGAAGTATATCGGGTTTCATCGAGTGCAGATTTTCAAGGTTGCCGAGATCCTTGACCATCACGCAGCCAACTTCGTACGGTTGATAAAACCATTTGTGCCCGTCAAGCGTTATCGAGTCAGCCCGTTCAATTCCGTGCAGAATCGCCTTGCCGCGGTCCGTCACCACCGCGAAACCACCATATGCCGCGTCAACATGAAACCAAATGTTTTGCGTTTCACAGAAATCCGCCAACTCGGGGAGTTGGTCGACTGCACCGGTCGCAGTTGTACCGGCATTGGCGATGACAATCATCGGGGTGTGTCCGGCCTTTCGGTCGGCATCGATCGCGCTGGAAAGTGCACCAATATTGAGACGAAAATTGTTGTCGCTCGGAACCAGGCGAATGCATTCCGGTGAAATACCAATGACTCTGGCCGCGCGAACAAGGACCGCATGACTCTGATCACTCATGTAGACGGTGGCGCGTTGGGGGGATTTCGCGAATTCCCGAGCTGCAACGAAAGCTTCAACAGTCGCTGCTGAAGTTCCACTGGTCAGTAACCCGCCCGCGGTGTCTGGAAGTCCGAGCCATTGACGAAACCATTCAAGGACAACCAGTTCCACTTCTGTCGGACCACTTGCAACGAGCCATGTGCAGGTATTGATGTTGAATCCCGCCGCCAGATAGTCTGCCAGAATTCCCGGCCAAGTGGGTGAGGAGGGAATGAAACCGAAGCAGCGAGGGTGGGCATGGCGCAGTGCATGAGGCAGAATTTCGCTTCCCACTTGTTTGATGACATCCTCTGCGGGTCGACCGGTCTCGGGCGGTGGCTTCATCAGACTGTTGTCGAGTACATCTCGAAATTCACCATCCCACGAATCTTTGTCGGGCAGGTTTTTGAACCAATCAACCAGAATTCCAGAAGCAACGCTTGCCAACTCAAGCATGTCGTCGGGATTCATTTGAAGTTCACTTGACTCCCGATCGGCAATATTTGTGGTTTGTTCCTTTTTATTCATTCCTTACAACCTATTCCCTTTGACAAAATCATATGTAACTGAATTTCACCAATAACGGGAAGTCAGCAAAACAAGACTGGTCGAATATGTGAACTCGTTATCCTCTGTTGAATCCTTGACACTAATTTTTACATACAGATTCGCGCCTGAATTCAGAATGATTGTACTTGAATGCAACGCAGTGATATCGGTGGTCAAAAATATTCGTACGACTGGAAAATCAATCAGCTACAGGCGGTTTCAAGTCGATTACGATTTTCTGAAACCTTTAGATGCGCCATGCTTCGAATCAGGTCATTGAAGACTTGATGATCTGTCTTGCCAGCTGTTTCGCATCTTCCAAGGAATCTACGATATGATCGTCCGGCACCAAATTCAGGACATTCAGCGCTATCATGGTTTTGAATATGGACTCCGAAAATCCACACATGATGATGCTGATATTGTCATGAGCCGCTACTTCCGTGAGCTGCTCAATAACCAGGGCAATGTCATCGTCGATGAATCGGGTTGCCGTAAAATCGAAAATAATGACTTCATGGTCTTTGATATCTTCGGCGGTACTGTTCACCAGTTTTGTTTTCGACGCGATAGAAATGATCCCGTTCAGACAAATCAGGCCTGTGCGTGTGGAGTATGGGTCAATATCAGTCAACGTTTCATCGTCGTCAAACAGATTCAAATCAAGTATGGCTGCCGATACAATGCTGTCCAGCTCGAATCGTTCAATTGTCCGTGCATGTGACATTGCTGCCGCGATCAAGCCGAGTGCGACAGCAGCTAACAAATCAACGAAGACAGTCAAGCCGAAAGTTAGCAAAAGTATGACCATTCTGGGTCGCTGAATCAGATGTATTCGACTGACGATTCTCCAATCAATAATGTCCCAACCCACCTTGATCAAGACTCCTGACAAGGCGGCCAGCGGGATTGGTTCCACTACATCGCTGATTCCGAGTAGAATCAGCAGAAGAATGATCGAGTAGGAAATTCCAGATACGGTGGTGGTGGCGCCAGCGCGGATATTTGCCGCAGTTCCAGGTGGCGAACCAGAACCAGGCAAACCTCCAAAAATTCCTGAAACTATATTTCCGATGCCTTGTCCAATCAGTTCACGATTTGGTTTGTGACGACTACCCGTGAGCGTATCTGCCATCACCGCTGAGATCAGGCTTTCAACCGATCCGATCATAGCCAGAATAAACGCTGGTTCAAGCGCTTCCCACAGAAAACTGAATCCCGGTAGTTCTATTTGCACCATCGGCAGACCACTGGGAATCTCTCCAATTACGGGCGCGTCGGAGAGCCAGAAAATACCGACAAGGGTTGCCACGATCAGCGCCATTAGCGGTGCAGGCAAAAATTTTCTTAGACGTGCGGGCCAGAATATGGCAACTCCAAGTGCAATCGTACCGATGATCAAGGCTTGGATATTTGCCGACTTCAATGTTTCTGGCAGCGAGGACAGTGTCCCCATTGCGCCTTCCGAATGTGGCGACGCACCAACCAGCGGCAGCAGCTGAACGATGATGATGATCACACCGATCCCCGACATAAACCCGGCAACGACAACTCTCGGTACATATTCGATGTATCGACCGATCGCCGACAATCCCAGCAATATCTGGAAAAGACCGGCAATCGAAACAATCAGGAACGCCTCGGAAATGTTGTCGGCATGACTGGTGACGATGACTGCGATCGCAACAGCCACTGGCGCGCTGGGTCCTGAAATCTGAGTTGACGTGCCTCCGAAGACTGCGGCAAAGAATCCGACAGCAATCGCACCGTAAATGCCCGCGCTGGCTCCCAGACCGGTTGCGACGCCGAATGCGAGGGATAAAGGGAGTACCACCACTGCGGCAGTCAGAGCGCCAAATATGTCCCCTTTGAATTGAGCAAGGTTATAGCCGGGTTGCGGCGATATTTTAAATGCCATCGGGTCTAAAAATATTTAAGTCATATGTTATTTTGTCCACTCGAAAGTGCGAAAAGAACGGTTGTCATTCCGCTAGACTGTGGATCACCCAAAACAGTACTGGTTGTTGGGAAAAGTTGTAGGATTCGCAAAACTTTTGTTCGGCGGGTTAACTCGTTACACATTCAATCGTGCCAATTTTAGTATCTTTTATTCAGCGACAAGTTTGAATCGCCAGCTGCATCCGAAATGACTGGATGCAAAAGCGGAATTCTGAGCAGGTAATGTGCAAAGCAATCGGCTTGGGAGAGTTGTAAAATTATTGATAAGCAAGCGCATTCTGTGTCTTGTATGGTGATGTACCTTTGCAAAGCGGACAAGACAGGATGCACAAAAACTCCATCCAGTTTCCACGACACACGGAAGAAGACCGGAACTGATGTCACTAAATTGGAATGAAATCCGTTCACGCGCCGCTGAGTTTTCTAGCGAATGGCAGGATGCCGCTTACGAAAAAGGCGAGACACAGAGTTTCTACAACGAGTTCCTCCAGATATTCGGCGGTGTCGAGCGGTGCAAATTGGCTCGCTTTGAGGAGCAGGTGACTCGGCTGGACAACTCGCGCGGCTATATTGATCTTTTCTGGCCGGGAGTGTTGCTGGTTGAACAGAAAAGTGCCGGGCGAGACCTGATGCAGGCCGCCAGCCAGGCCGGTGTTTTCAGATAGACGAATAGCCTTGAAACTTCCGAATATTCTAATCATCTGCTCGGATGAGCATGCGCGCGAATTCAGTGGCTGTTATGGCCACCCGGTAGCTCATACCCCGACGCTGGACAGACTTTCCCAAACGGGAACAACATTCAATCGTGCCTATACGCCGTCGCCGATCTGCGTCCCGGCCCGGGCTTGCCTTGCGACTGGCCTTCAGGTACATGAGACGCGTTGCTGGTCATCAGCGGAACCGTATTCCGGACACCCCGAAAGTTGGATGCACCGTATGCGGGATCTGGGATATACGGTACTGTCATTCGGAAAACTGCATTTCAGATCGAGTCAGGATGACAATGGATTCACTGAAGAGATTCTGCCCATGCATGCCACCAACAACGGTTTGGGGTGGCCGCAAGGTTTGTTGCGCAACCCACTCCCTCCTTTTGTTGAAACCTATGAACTTGCACATCAAACGGGCCCCGGTGAAAGCGACTATACGCAGTACGATCGAGAAATCGCATCAACGGCATGTCAATGGATTGAAAAGTCTTCGTCGCAGACAACCAACAAGCCTTGGATTCTGTTTGTATCTTTCGTGAGTCCGCACTACCCGCTGACAGCACCCAGCGAGTTCTACGAAATCTACGATGGTTACAAGCCTGATACTGGTTTAGTGTCCGCATCTTGCGACACCATCGATCATCCGGTTCTGAAACAAATCCGACAATTCTGGGATTATGACGACTATTTTGACGATGCGCGTCGTGTCGAAGCGCAGAGGTGCTATTTCGGGTTGGTCAGCTTTCTGGATGAAAACATCAGACGAGTACTGGAATCTGTCGAAATTGCGGGGTCACTCAATGACACGATCACGCTGTATACCTCCGATCATGGGGAAATGCTGGGGCATCTGGGTTTCTGGACGAAATCGGTAATGTTCGAAAAATCCGCTGGTATTCCACTGATAGCGTGTGGTCCGGGATTCGACCGGGTTCGTTGCGAGACTCCGGTCTCCTTGACTGACATCGCGGCGACAGTCGAACATGCTTCGGGTATTGAGTCGACCATCAGCGAACCCTTCAGATCTCAGGCGTTGCAGGTTGTCAGCAGACAACACAACCGCAATAGGGTAATCTTGTCGCAGTATCATGACGGCGGAACTCCCGAAAGTTTTTTCATGATTCGATATCGACAATGGAAATACGTCTACTACGCCGGAGGCTACCGACCACAATTATTCAATCTCGACGAAGACCCGATGGAGTTGAACGATCTGGGAACCGAGGATCGTTTTCAAACCACCACACAGCAACTTCATCGAAAGCTCTTGCAAATCCTTGATCCAGACGATGTTGCAAGACAATGTGAAATAGATCAACAAGCTAGAATTGATGAGCTGGGTGGTCGGGAAGCCGTCTTGGCCATGTCAAGCTTCAACCATACTCCGGTGCACTGATCAGTTACATTGACTTACGACTACCAGGGGTGTAAAGATCGCACTCAAAATCATCTGCAGTTCAAAATGTTCTGTGTTTTCAACAATATAATGCCGACCAGAATATTCATGTTGATGTGAAAATGCATTTTGCGACTCCCGACCCGGCAGCGGAATTGGAAATGTCCGCTTATGAACACAATCGTTCGCGAACGCTCTGTGCATTGATCCTGGCACAGATCAGAAGTTCTGACCACAAAGCAATACCGTTTTCAAGTTACATGAACCTTGCCTTGTATGCGCCGGAATACGGTTACTATACATCCGCAGGAAAAATCATTGGCGCCGGAGGTGACTTCATTACCGCACCGGAAATGGGAGACATGTTCGGAAATTTACTTGCTACCAAGATTGCTGACAGTTGCGCGCAGTTCGAGCGTCCACCGACTCTGTACGAGTTCGGTGCTGGCAATGGGACGCTAGCAGTGCAGATCTTGAAAGAATTGAATCGCCGAAGTGTCGAAATCAATAATTATGAAATCATTGAAGTCAGTCCGATGCTCAAGGGATTTCAGCAATCTACCATCAGTCGAACGGAGCATCAGATCAGTCAAAAGTTCAAGTGGCGGACAAATCTTCCGGAATCAGGAATTGAGGGCATTGTGATCGCCAACGAGGTTGTTGACGCAATGCCAGTGGAACTATTTTGCAAGACACAAGGCCAGTTCGGACAGGGATTTGTCGTGGAAGCTGATAGCGGGTTCGGGTTGGAATACCGTTCATCAGTCCGGCCAGACTTTCGAAAGTCACTCAGCGCGCTGAATCTACAGGATGTCGATGACGGATATTACTCAGAGCTTCACTGTCAGGGTGAATCGTGGCTGCGCACTTTGGCGGAAATGATGAATTCAGGTTCGATTCTGATTGCTGATTACGGTTTTCCTGAACGCGAGTACTACCATCACGACAGAAATCAGGGAACTTTGGTTTGCCATCGACGTCACAGACTTCTATACGATCCGTTTTCTTATGTCGGGTGTCAGGATATCACAGCACACGTCAACTTCTCGGGGTTGGCACGAGCGGCGGCTGAGTCAGGTATGGAGGTCAATGGATTTACCAATCTAGGCAACTTTGTTGTCGATATCGGAATGATTGGCGGGATACTTGATAAAGTAGCAGAAGAGTCCGTTCATTATGCGACTCAGCTCGACAAGTTGAGCAGTCCCAACGAAATGGGCGAAATTTTCAAGGTGATGGAATTAACAAAAAATTTCGATTCAAGTGGACTAGGGTTCAATCTATCGGATCGAACACATCGTCTCGGCGTAGTGGACTGATCGCGGTGTTCCGTCAGGTGCTTGGTTAATGACAGAATTCTTAAGTTCCAGCTTGCTTGCATTCATTCAGGGAGCGACTGAATTTCTTCCAATTTCAAGCTCGGCTCATTTGGTGATTTTGCCACATATTTTTGGATGGAGAGATCAGGGACTCGCATTCGACATCGCTGTTCATGTTGGAACGCTCGTTGCGTCGCTCACTTACTTCCGTGATGACATCTGGAAAATTCTGGTTGCCTGGATCGGATCATTGTCTGGTCGGGAAAATTCACAGGCGTCAAGATTAGGCTGGTTTATTGTCATAGCCAGCGTGCCGGTTGCGGTAGCAGGTGTGTTATTTCATGGGTTAGTCGAAAACGAACTCAGAAGTCCTGTCGTGATTGGATCGGCAACAGTGATCTTCGCACTTTTATTGTGGTACGCCGATAGATTTCGAAGGGGTGAGCGTACACTGAATTCGATGAACTGGAAAGATGCGTTACTGATCGGTCTGGGACAGGCCGTTGCGCTGGTTCCAGGTACCTCAAGGTCGGGGATAACGATAACCGTCGGCCTGCTATTGGGGCTCTCGAGGAAAGAATCCGCAAAATTCGCATTCCTTCTGGCAATTCCCGCAATCGCTATGGCCGGAGGTTGGCAATTTCTGGTTTTGGCATCTTCCGAATCTACCACTGACTGGCTATTGTTTGCGTACTCGGTAGTGATCTCTGCTGCCATCGCATACCTTTGTATTCACTACTTTCTGCAATTCATTGAACGTGTCGGAATGGTGCCATTCGTGCTATATCGATTGGTACTGGGAGTCGCAATACTCGCTTTTATCTGATACCGAATAACATGGAATTATCGACGAATCAAGTAATTTTCCAGTTGTGTCAGAACCCCGAGTCAAAAAATGCGTTGTCGCCATTCATCTATAATGGTTGTCATCCGATTTCACGACAACATTTGAATTTCATGTCCAATTGCAACTTCTCATATCCTCTCTACATTCGCGTTCCAGTGAGGTTGACTTCACAGGCTGAGTTTAGGCAGATTCGCAGGTAATTTGCGTGCACAAGATCCGAATCGGAACACGAGGCAGTGAATTGGCGTTATGGCAAGCGAATCACGTTGCTGAGCTGCTAGGAAAACATAACTCCGAAGTTCAAGTCGAAATTGTCCCGATAAAGACTGAAGGCGACAGACGGATTGATGTCAAACTGTCGCAATTTGGAGGCAAGGGTTTGTTCATCAAGGAACTCGAACGCAGTCTGCACGATGATCAGGTGGATATTGCGGTTCATTCCATGAAGGACGTTACGGTGAAGCTAGACCCTGAATTCTGCATCAAGGTGATCCTTGATCGCGGCAATCCGTACGATGCACTGGTCTCCAATCGTTATGGATCGATCGATCAGTTACCTCCAAATGCGACAATTGGAACGTGTAGTCTGCGTCGCAAGAGCCAATTGCAGAGTCTTCGTCCGGATTTGCGGTTTGTCACTTTAAGGGGAAATGTTCCGACTCGCTTGAAGCGTCTCGACGCGGGTGAATTTGACGCAATTGTTCTCGCAGTTTCGGGGCTGAATAGACTAGGACGAGCAAATCGTATTACACAGGTACTTGAAGGTAAAGATCATATTCCCTCCCCGGGTCAGGGTGCACTGGGGATTGAATGTCGAAGCCGCGATGCACGGATACAGGAATTGATTGCGCCTCTGAATCACGAACAAAGTAGTATCGCGGTTCATGCGGAAAGACTGACTAACCGCCAATTAGGCGGCAGCTGTGTTGCTCCGATTGGGATTCATGCCTCAGTAAACAATGGACGGATGGAAATGTCTGCGTCAATTGGCAGTGTGGATGGCAGCGGACGCATACGATCGTCTATCGAAGGCTCGACCGAAGATTCTACAACCATTGCGCATGCCGTGGCCGGTGAACTTGACCGACAGGGCGCTCGGGAAATTCTCAATGCTTGGGAGTCAGATTAAACCTGGTGACTATAGGAGTCTGGAAGGCGTCAGTGTACTGGTTACGCGGCCGTCTGCCTATGCCGGTTATTTGATTGGTGAAATTGAATTTCGCGGCGGACACGCAATCGCACTGCCGACTGTGCAGGTGGATTTCATGGTGGAGGATTCAGGATTCCCGACTCTATTGCGTCCTGAAGCCGAGCGAACGATTGCGATATTCACCAGTCGGAATGCGGTTGATGCAGTTGCTGAATGGTTGACCAGTAAAAATGCAACATGGCTACCTGCTCTGGAATGTGTTGCGGTTGGCCCCAAAACAGCGAAGGCGATTCAAAGCGCATTCGGTGTTGATGACGTGGTGTATCCCGTAGCAAAACATGGTATTGACGGGTTGATGGAATTGGACAGGATGCAGGATCTGAACCAGAAGCCTTCAGTAGTGATCGATGGTGGCGGAGCGAATTCCGAAAAATTATTGGATAATTTGCGGCAACGAGGCTCTCCTTCGGTTGCGCATTTTGTTGTCTATCGCAGAAAGTGTCCCGAAGTTGATAGCGAGTATGTCTCCGACTTATTTGGTGAGAGTTCGATTGACTATGTTGTGATAACCAGCGTGTCGGGCGCGTCCAACTTAATTGAGCTGCTGGGAACACAATTAACAGACCGGTTAAGGGCATCATGTACGATTGCTTACAGCGAGAGGATTGCTGACTATTTGTGTTCTGAAGGCTTTGAGCGGGTTGTAGTTGCCAGTGAATCCTGCGATGATGCGGTAGTCAAGGCAATTGAGGAATCCGTTCAACCTCGTTGAGCAAAAATCGCAGGTAAACATTGACCCAACCCGAGATGCGACTGAGCGAAATAAATCCAGGAAAGAAATATGGCTGAAGAAACAACAGAACCGGTTTCCGAGATATCTTCCGATCAACCCGACACTGCGAAGCAAAGACGCAAGCCCAGGCAAACCAGTGCTGCCGCAAAATTTTGGATATTTGTTGCGGTTATTTTCTCGCTGGGTTCGTTGAGTGTTGCGGGTTACATGTTCTATCGGCAGGAATTCAAAGTCATTCCGCAGTTCGCTTCGGAAATCGAGCAGATTCAAGATGTCGAAAGTCGTATGTCGGAATTAAGCGAAGGTGTAGCCCAACAGAAACATCAACTCAGTGCCGAGTTTCAGAAACTGATCGAAAAGATTGATGAGACGGGTGCACAGTTGAAACGCTTGGAAAGCGACGTGCAACAGTCGGACGCACAGTTCGTGCAGCAAGTTGACGGTGTCAAAGCCTCCATCTCAGCAATATATGAAAATCAAGAGGAACAGACAGACGACTGGAAACTCGACGAGTTAATTTTTCTCATGGTTCTGGCTAAACATCGAATTGAGATCGTCGGGGACGTGGATTCTGCATTACTTGTCTGGCAGGTTGCAGGAGATCAGCTTCAGCAAAATTCCGACCCACGGCTACTTGACGCGAAACTAGCGATTGAGAACGAGATTGCCGCACTGGAAGAGATGCCAACCTTAGATTTGGGTCAAGTTGCGAGTCGGCTGTTGAATCTGGCCAACGATGTAGAGCAATTGCCCCTCAACCTCTCACCCACGTCGATGATGCAAAAAGCCAGTAACGAAAATGCCGCTCCTGATCAGCCGGTTGAGCAGGGAGATTCAGCAGTATCCAGAGTTCTCTCAGAAGTCTGGGGTGATATCCGATCGCTCGTTCGCGTGAAGAAAATAGACCTATCCGAACAATCTCTGCTTAAACCGGATATGAAAATTCATGTGGTGGAAAACTTGAAATTGGCATTGTTTACCGCTCAATCGGCGGTGATTCGCTCGGACCAGCAACTGTATCAAGGCAATCTCGAGTATGTCGAAGACGCCATTGGTCAACATTTTTCTCCTGACTCTTCTTCGGTAGTTGAGTTTTCCAACGAGATCAGGGAATTAATTGCGACAGATATCTTACTGGACATTCCAGATCTTTCACGTTCAATCGAACTTCTTCGACAGGCACTAAAATCAGGTATCGCGGAATAATGCCATGTTCTACCTGATCTTATTGCTGATTCTAAGCGTCATTGTTTCTGTCATAACGATCTATGTGATCGGTGAGCCGGGATACATATTTTTGCAGTGGAGCGACTGGCAGGTCGAAACCTCTCTCATTCTTGTTGTCGTGGCGATCTTTGTTGTGGTCATTGTCTTGTATTTGCTATTCGAGCTTATTATCGGCATTTTCGGTATCCCTGGTCGCATAGGCCGGTCCTACCGAGAATACAAAGACGCAAGAAGTTTGATAAAGACCGGCCAGGGTTTCAAATTTCTTCTTTTGGGGGATTGGGACAGAGCCGAAAAGTTGTTGAACAGTATGGCGAAGCACCTGCCTGATCCCGAATTCAACTATTTGGCAGCCGCCTACGCAGCCGAAAAGAGCGGCGATTCGAAGAAAAGAGAGGAGTATCTCGAAAAGGCGAGAGGTGACAATGGAGACAACAAACATGTCGTTGCACTTGTCAATTGCCGGTTTCAGATCGCTCGAGGTGAGCATGAGGAATCAATTGAGGAACTGAAAAGACTATGTTCACATCTTCCGAACAATCCTGTCGCATTCAGAATGTTGGCTGAAGTCTATCAGAAGACCGGCGACTGGGCGGCTTTGGATCAGCTTCGCCCTCACTTGCAGAAATCGAAAGCCTTTAATTCCATTGAACTTCAATCGTTGACTTCGCGAGTGTTGCAAAACCGTTTACGATCAGCAGAGACTGCCAGCGATCTGCTTAAAATTTGGAAAGGCCTCTCATCTCGCGATCAAAACATTGCAAAACATGGCGTGTATTACGTTCGCAAACTTCTCGAATTTGATCGTCACCAGGAAGCAGAAAAGATAATTCGGAATATACTCGGCCGTAACTGGCATTCCGAACTCGCGTATTTGTATGGATTAGTCGGCGGTAGCATGAAGAATCGTAATTTATACGACAACGCACTCAAGTGGCTGAATGAGCATCCGGAAGACCCGGAGCTGTTGCTTACAGCTGGAAAACTTGCAATCCGTAACGAACTCCCAGACAAGGCAGTGGAGTATCTACGTGCCTCAGCCGCCGGCGGTGGCAGAACCGAGGCTGCAGAAGAGCTGGGAAAATTGCTACTGAATCAAGGTCGGACCGACGAGGCAGTGGAGGTATATCGCGCAGCCGTATCGGGGGCTGCGGGTTAGCGCCGATATTGGTTCAGTTTTCCGATACTACTGGATAAAGTGTATCGGTGGAAAACTCGAACGAATCGTAATACAGATGATTTGCATCAAGCCCGTAGTTTGGAAATGTTTCGCGAATGACATCAATCATGGGCGGCGGTCCGCTGGCGTAGACATCAAATTGAGCCAAGTCAGGATAATGGCGAAGTACCGATTCGTGTACCCATCCCGTCTCACCCTCCCAATTATCCTCCTCAAGAGGCTCTGACAATACCGCAGTGAATTTGAAGGTTGATGGGTGCTGATCAGCCCACGCCAGTGCGGTTTCGTGCTTGTACAAATCGCGATGCGCACGCACACCCCAAAAAAGATGTATTGGACGACTGACACCATTGCGCATGGCGTCCTCAATCATCGCATTCAGTGGTGCGAATCCGGTACCGCCCGCGATAAGGATATTCGGACGACCGGAGTCCCTTCGCAAAAAAAATGTGCCAAGCGGTCCTTCGAATCGAAGTATGTCGCGTGACTTCATTGACTGGAATATATGAGTGGTGAATCGTCCATTCGGGACATGACGAACATGCAAGGTCAGTGTTTCACCATTTGGCGGGTTGGCGATGGAGAAACCGCGTCGCCGATCATCACGCATCATCATGTCGATGTATTGGCCCGGAATGTAGTTGAATTCGATCTCGCTGGGCAACTGCAGTTTCAGTTCCATGACGTCATGTGCAAGCAAGTTCAATGCCTGAACCCGACATGGCAATTTCTGGATATTGATATTTGAAAGCGTTGAGATCTCTTCGGCCCGAATCTCAAGATTTTCCAGTGGATGGGCGCGGCACAGCAAAATGGCACCAGATTCCAGCTCTTCGTCCGTCATGGCAGATTTATCATACGGGTCGTATGTGACCTTGCCCGAGACCAAGGACGACTTGCATGCCGCGCATGTTCCATTTCGACAGCTGTAGGGAACTGCAGCGCCCTGGCGCAAAATTGCGTCAAGGATTGTTTCATCAGAACGAACGGCGTAGTCTCGCCCCGAAGACAGATTTCTGACTTGAATTTCGGACATGAAATCTCCCGCTTTGTGAGAAAATGCCTTTCAGATACAGGAAAATAAATCGAACTACATTTTAAATCATGCCTGAACTCCCTGAAGTGGAAACAACGGTTCGCGGCATCTCGCCCTATTTGGTTGGCAACACAATCACAAACCTTGTTGTGCGTGAACCCAGACTGCGCTGGCCGATACCTGAATCACTCGTCGACCACATTGTTGGCAGGCAAGTGACGAATATCATTCGCCGCGCGAAATACATCCTGATAGAGTTTGAGTCAGGTCATCTGCTAATACATCTTGGTATGTCCGGAAGTCTGAGACTCACATCCATTGGTGAAAGTTCCAAATTCCATGATCATGTCGACTTTGAAATTGGCACCGAAAGGTTGCTGCGCTTTCACGATCCACGGCGGTTTGGATGTGTTTTGTGGATTGATGGTGATCCTGCTGAATTTCGTCTGTTGAAAAATCTCGGTCCGGAGCCGCTGACTGATGATTTCAACGCGAATTATCTTTACAAAATGTCACGAAACCGCAAGACAGCGGTGAAGAACCTGATTATGGACAGCCGCGTTGTAGTCGGTGTCGGTAATATCTATGCTTCAGAAGCATTGTTCCGAGCCGGTATCCGGCCGGGAACACGCGCCAGTCGGATCTCCACACCGAAATATCATCGTTTGGTTTCAGCAATCAAAGATACGCTGAACGCTGCAATCACTTCAGGTGGAACCACACTGAGAGATTTCGTCAATGGTTATGGAATGCCCGGCTATTTCAGTCAGGAACTATTGGTCTATGAACGGGCGGGTAAAGCCTGCAGGGTTTGTCAGAACTCAATCAGCAAAAGAGTGATCGGACAACGGTCGACATATTACTGCCGCACGTGTCAGAAGTGAGTTATGGCTGGTTGTCGATTACCGGAATATCAGCGATGATGCGACGGTATTTGTCTAACAGCTGCATTTCGGTTTCGGTGTTTTGAGGGTCAACTATGATACATTCGACCGGGCAGATTTCCACGCACTGCTGAATTTCGAAGTGCCCGACACACTCTGTGCACAACGCGGTTTCGATTTCGTAGATTTCCGGGCCCATATATATCGCATCATTCGGGCATGCCGGTTCACAGACATCACAATTGATGCATTCGTCGGTAATGAGAAGAGCCATTGATAAACTTTGAAATCAGACTTTGAGGGTTTGCTAATGGTATTCTGTTTGTGCCGATGTTCGCCCGACGATAGCGGCGAGGCGCTCTGAGCATTTTGACATGTGCATAGCACTCATTTCAACATCGTCTGACTTGTACAATATTTTACGAGAATTTTCCACGCCACAGATTCCAGAGAACTCACCAGATGATGAACGATTATCTCATTGATATGCACAACGTAACGGTCTATCGTGGTAACTCGAAGATTCTTAGTGATTTTTCGTTGCAGCTTCCTCGTGACCGGAGTATCGCGATACTGGGTCCCAACGGGGCAGGAAAATCCACCTTGCTGAAGATGCTGATGCGCGAACTTTATCCGATGCGCAATGAAGATTCATGGGTTCGTATTCTCGGCAAGGATACTTGGAATGTGTGGGAACTGAGACGAAATCTCGGGTTTATCTCACAGGATCTGCAGAATCGTTATCTGGGTTATGTGACGGGAATCGAAGTTGTGATGTCGGGATTTCATTCAAGTGTGGGCCTATATGACCATCAGCAGTTTGAATCCTCATGGGCGAATCTTGCGACTCGCATTATGACAGATTTGGGAATAGAGCATCTGCGCGATGACGAATACTCGCGCATGTCAACAGGGGAACAGCGAAAGTTTCTTTTGGCCAGGGCATTGGTGAGCGAGCCGAGCACGCTTGTTCTGGATGAACCGACAAGCGGACTCGACCTGAACGCAACCTTCCACTATCTGCGGATCATCAGAAAACTGATAGAAGGCGGAAAGCAACTTGTGCTGGTCACACACCACATCCACGAGATTCCGCCGGAAGTGTCTCTTGTGGTGTTGCTGAAAAACGGTCGAATAATCGGTTATGGCGATAAACAGGAACTGTTGACCGACGAGAGACTGAGTGATCTTTATGAAACTGCCGTGAACGTAGTGTCGTCCAATGGTTACTATCAGGTCTTGCCGGGTGCATGATTCGATGCACATCAAATTGCAGTTTGCCCTGTGAATCCTCCTCACAAATTGCGTTTATAATTTGCAGGTAGCCGATGCACTTGAGATTCGCTCTTGAGGTATTGGCGAATTTTCATGAAATCACGGACTGCTTTGCTTCGTCCGAAGTCTCGAACAAATTGGCAAATTAATGAAAATCAATACTGAAACCGTAATTGTAGGAGCTGGCCCTTGCGGCTTGTTTCAGATTTTTGAGCTTGGATTGCTTGGAATCAAATGTCATATCGTCGACTCTCTGCCAATGGCAGGAGGTCAATGTTCAACACTATATGCGGACAAACCGATATACGACATACCCGGCTATCCGATCGTAGGTGGACAGGAACTGGTTGATCTGCTCGAACAGCAGGCATCACCTTTTGACCCGGGATACGTACTCGGCGAACAAGTTACACGTGTGCATAAGCGCGAAGATGGAAGATTTGATGTTACTACGTCATCAGGTACCGAATTCGATACAGGTTCGATTGTCATTGCAGGTGGCCTTGGCGCGTTCGACGCTCGTCCTTTGCGTACACCAGGTGCTGCACAGTACGCTGGTCAGAATCTTAACTATCACGTTGAGGACAAGGAAAAATACCGTGGCAAGAGGGTGGCGATTCTAGGCGGCGGAGATTCGGCACTGGACTGGGTATTGGAACTTCATGGCATAGCCGAGAGCGTTGTATTGGTTCATCGTCGAGAAGATTTTCGTGCACAACCGGCTTCGGTTACGAAAATGAAACAACTAGCTGCAAGCGACGCAGAAAGCATGACCTATCACATTGCCCGCATTGAAAGAATACTTGAACAGAATGAGAAGCTTTCAGGGATTCGGATCATTACCTTCAGCGACGATCCACAAACAATTGATATTGAATTTGACGAGTTGCTTGTCTTTTATGGTCTTTCTCCAAATCTAGGTCCGATCGCCGAGTGGGGACTGCAGTTGCATCGCAAGACAATTACAGTGGATACAGAAAACAGTCAGACCAACGTAGCGGGCATATTTGCGATTGGAGACATCGTCTCTTATCCAGGTAAAAAGAAATTGATACTGTGCGGATTCCACGAAGCAGCTATGGCTGCTTTCGGAGTGCAGCACTATCTATATCCGGAGATCAAACAGCGAGTGCAATTCACAACAACCAGTCCCATCATGCATGAACGATTGAAGGTTGACGGCTCACTGTGATGCGCATCGGATGTTTGACGAATAGACGATTGCAAGTAATTCATGGAGTTTGCATTGGTGATTCCCTGCTTTCTATATCCCTGAAAGGTGTTGCGAGCACCAAGTTGGGCAATCACATCGGAGAACGGCAAAGTACTGCTTGGTTCTTAAATCATCGGATCAGGGCAGGCCTGGGCGAATAACGTCCAACAAAACGAGTTTATATCACTCAAGCCTTTCGGGCAGCCTTTTGAAGCTGTCTGAATCCGCGATTGAATTCACTGTGGTACTCCAGCATCGTACAAGCGACATTACAACAGACGATCGCCGACCGCGCGCAATGCTCGGGCATGTCGGTATCCACGCGCCCGCAGTGGTGTTGTATTTGGCTTGGCTGATTTCGTCGTGTTGCACTTCACACTGATCATCTTCGACAGGCGCTGTGCATAGATGCCACTCTTATCGGCGCTCGTCAGATAAATTGCGGCGAACCACTTCGACAGTGGTACCTTGCTCTGGTCAAATATAGTACCAGCGGTCGGCGATACCTGACGGACGCACCCTTTGCAATCACGCAAATGGCGGTATTTGATCTTACACACCTGATCGTGGTCACATTACGGACAAATGAGCCTGTCAGCACAGTGTTGGCGTGCCAGCGCCTTCTTGTGTTGGTTGTCTGTGGCGTAACGTCTGCACCAGTCCAAGTAGTTGGTAGATCGTTATTCTATGAGCAATATTCTTATATATATCAATTATTTAGATAATCATTTTACACTATAAGTCTCTCTACACGTTTCAGTCGAAATGATTTACAAAGCGACAGGCGCGTGATGATCGGCGGCATTCAGCGGCCGATGAGCGAATTGGCTTTCCCAATCACGACGATTGAACTGATAGACGAACTCGTAGACATACTCATACAGGTAACTAGCGCTGACGCCGTGAAGTGTGCCCAGCAGGAAGCGTTTCCGCTTGGCGTTAACGATGTGCACCGTGGGCAACCATGCCGATTGCGGCACGCCAGCGCATGGGCCGGGTGGGTCAATTCTAGATTGAAATCAACACGGGAAAAAGCCGATTCGTTCGCCCCGCAAAACCACTATCAGGCTCATTTGATGGTGGAAAACGAACCGGTTCCGAACAATTGAACATGTAGGTTTTTCGCTGAAAAAGGGCGCATCGAAGATCTCTCGATTCAACTGTGTTGCATTATTGCAACAAATTTTTCATGTTTTCTTCGAAACTGTATGAATTGAGCAAGTAACGTTTCCAATTTGGGGAGCAATAGATCAAAATTGTCGATCATGAAAATCTATTATTGCGTTATTGCACAAATTAAAATTCCCGGTACTTATTTGGTTATGAAAATACTCATTGCTTTATTGGCTATTGCAGGAGCACTGAGTGTTCCCTCCGTTGTCTTTGCAGAAGCAAACTGGTATGGGTCGCTGCGCGCCGGAGTTGAATCGTCGAATGGCAACATTGCCGTCAAGGACGGTGAGTCGTACTGGGGCATACAGGGTTCGACTGACGCCGGTGAAAGTCTCGCAGCCGTGTATCAGTTCGAACAAAACATCAACATAGAAGATGCGGGGCAGCCAGGCGGACGACTTTCCTATGTTGGACTGTCGGGTGCATTTGGCTCATTGACCGTAGGTCGGATCTGGAGTGCAAGCTACAATACAGTTGGAGTGATTACCGACAATTCCTATCATTACGGTGATTCACAGACTTCCTATCGGCATGGTCATGCGATTTCTTATGCATTTTCCAACGATTTGATGACTTTACAAATCGACGCAATTAGTAGCGATGACAGTCCAGATGAAGAAAATGACGAAGAAAACAGGAGATATAACTATAAGAATGACGAAAACAACGAGAGATACGACTTTGAAAGAGTCGAATTTGGCCTGAGTCTCAATGTCGGTGACATCGGAAAAGTTGCAGTTGCGCGCATCGACAATAAGCACAAGCGAAAATTAACTCATATCGTCGCTACAATAGACAAGCAAGATACGATTGCAGCAGAAGTTTCTGTAAGTGATCTTAGAGTTTATGTTGGCGTTCAAAAACATCATCGGGCATCTCGTAGCAATGTGCTACATGGTATTGCTGATTGGAAAACAAAATACTTTGGTTTTGCAGGCGGCTTAGGTGATACCGGCATCGATTATGTGTTTCAGTGGAGAGACACAGAGAGGAATTCCCACAAGCCTTGGATTTTGGGTTTGAGCAAAAGCCTTGGTGAAGATGTAAGCATCAATCTTGAGCATGCAAACAATGATGGCGACTCAGCCAATGCAACAAGGGTGACTTTGCGAATCGATTTCTAGTTGACTTGAAAATTACGTACGAATGATTTTCTAGAAGCTGAACAGGTTGCAGCAGCACCTCGTTTTATTATGGGTATTATCCATTTAAGTTGACATGACAAAATCAATCCAATTTATTGGATATATTCAAAAATTTTTGCTTTCGAGATTTCTGTTTGGGCCTCGGCTTCACGCCCATAAGAATTAAATCGACTTCATCTATCTCAAATTCAGACATCGGTAGCACTTCGGGCGAAGGCACAGGCTTTCGATGGAGTTTCGCCATTTCAATTCGCTTTTTGACGCTTCGCAGTCGTTGCAATCGATCATCCGGACCATCAACTAACTCTTCATACCTTAATCGCTTGCCAAACAAGGCGCGAATCGTGCTGTCGACCTGATTCATTGTGTTCCATTGGCGAACATTCTGCCTGACACTGCATTCATCTACATACTTGTTCAAGTGCTTTGGGCTCATTTTGTGGCAGACGCCATAGCAGCCGCGCTTCAGGCATGATCGAAATGATTCTGCTCCGTTGATATGTGCCCGATCTTATACATACTCGCCTGGAGAATGCTTCACAGGTTCGTACGTGTAAGCTCGTTGTTCAATACCCTGGTATGCTGTGGCGTCTCTGTATAGACGGATTTTCATGAGCTAATTTTACGTCGATCTGGCGTTAACTCATTGTTATTAATTCATTATTCATCAGAAATGGGACATTCTGCACTGCATGAATGTTTACATGTAATTGCCAGCCGCCACCATGTCCCTACGCATCGATGTCATACCCAACCGCAACAGCACACCGCAAATCCTGCTGAGAAAATCCTGGCGTGAAGAAAAACGCGTCCGCCACAAGAATGTCCTCAACCTGACCAATGTTCCAGCCTTTGTCACCGATGCGATACGCGCCGTTCTCAAAGGCGGCATCGTGCTCTCCAGCATTCATGAGGCCTTCACCATCGAACGCTCACTGCCCCACGGGCATGTGGCGGCAGCCCTGCATGTCGCACGAAGCGTCGGTCTGCCGCGCATCCTTTGGCGGCAAAAAAACCGTCTCGCCGACCTGGCACTGGCAGGCGTCATCTCAAGGCTGATCAACCCGGCATCCAAACTCGCCACCGCCGGTCACCTGTGTGCCGAATCCGCCACCACCTCGCTCGGCGTTCAACTCGACCTCGGTCAGGTCAGCGGCAACGAGATGCTGGCGCTGCGTCAGCGCCACATCGAGAGCGCACTCGCCAACCGTCATCTTGACCACGGCACACTGATCCTCTACGATGTCTCGTCCAGTTACGTCGAGGGTCGTTGCTATGCTCTGGCTGATTTCGGTTACAACCGGGACCGCAAGCGCGGCAAGCGTCAGATCGTCTACGGTCTGCTGTGCAACCGCCACGGCTGTCCGATTGCGATCGAGGTGTTCAAGGGCAACAGCGCCGATCCGCTCACGCTCGCCAGTTGTCAGTTACGTTTGAAACTCCCCAGAAGTTACGTTTGAAATTCCCCACCTGAGAAGAGTGAAGGTTTGCCTTTCTGCCCGTTAACGGGCAGAAAGGCAAACCCGCACAATTGAACTGGATCTCAGCGCTCACCAGTGCCAATGTGAAAAAACTGCTGCGTCGCCATCCGACGCAAACGCAGGCAGTGGTTGATCCCAAAGCGCTGGTGCTGGATCAGGTTGCCGAGGTGTGCAGTGCCGATTTTCCGGACGAGCGGCTGATGGTGTGCCTCAATCCCCGCCGCCGCGAGGACCGGGCTCGAAAGCGCGAGGCGCTGCAGGATGCCACCGATAAGGCACTGCGCAAGATCGCCGATGCCGGAAAACGCCGGAAACCCGGTCAGGACAACCGCGACCGGATGAATGCCGCGATCGGTGCCGAAGTGAAAAAGTGGAAAGTTCTCAAACACTTCAACCTCGACGTCCGGGACGATGGCATGGATTTCTCGCGCAATGCCACACACATCAATGAACAGGCCGTGCTTGATGGCATCTATGTCATTCGTACCGCACTCGACGCCGACGCCATCACCGCCGATCAGGCGGTGCAGGCCTACAAGAGCCTGTCTGCGGTCGAACGGGCGTTTCGCCTGCTCAAGACTGACCGACTGCAAATCCGCCCGCTTTACGTGTATAACGAATCCCGGGTTCGTGGACATGTGTTTCTGTGCATGCTCGCCTGCTACCTGGAATGGCACATGCGACAGAGACTCGCCCCGCTGCCGTTTGAGGATGACGACCCGCAGGCTGCCGCGAAACGAAAATCACCCATCGCCAAGGCCGAGGTTTCCGATGAGGCAAAACGAAAGGCCGACACCAGGCGCACTGCCGATGGGCACCGCATACACAGCATGTCGAGCCTGATGGCACATCTTGCCACCTTCACGCTGAATCGGGTGTCGTTGCCGAGTCAGCCCGGCTCACCGTTCATGATGACTTCGCAGCTCACCCCGATTCAGGAGCGAACCTTCGATCTGATTGATCACTCGCAACCCCATGAAGTGTTTACAGTACGGTGACAGTGGGAAATCCGGTATGATGCCGAATAACACTATGAAAATCATAGCAAAATCGTCTTCGACTATTGCAATGTTGGTGTGAAGATCAGGCTAGAGCACAATTGGCGCGAATTCGAAAACGGACTTTCTGGTCGCGATGCAAAGATCCGCTATTTCGTCAAATCCAATTCCAATCTTGCAGTTCTCGCGCTGATGGCGCGACTCGATTCAGGTTTTGACATCGTTTCCGGCGGTGAGTTGGAGCGCGTCATTCGGGCTGGCGGGAAGCCAGATAATACTATTTTTTCCGGCGTTGCAAAAACAGAAAATGAGATCGCGCACGCGCTGAAATCCAAAATTTTTTCATTGAACCTTGAGTCGCCTGCTGAATTGAAGAGAATTCACGCGGTGGCGAAAGAGTTGGATGTACCAGCACCCGTCAGTGTTCGAGTCAACCCCGATGTTGATGCCAAAACACATCCGCACATCTCAACCGGACTTCGAGAGGCAAAATTCGGTGTGCCATTTGAAGTTGCGCTGGAACTATACAGGTTCGCTTCACAGCAACGGCACCTCGCAGTTAAAGGAATCGCAGTGCACATCGGTTCACAGATGACTTCTCTTGATCCGATAATTAGCGCACTCTCTCAAGTAATTGATTTCGTAAAACAACTTAATAGAGACGGGATCAATATCCAGCATCTTGATGTCGGCGGTGGTTTGGGCGTTCGATACAAAGACGAAAATCCACCGACAATTAGGGAGTACTGCAGATCGATTCTGGATCTGTTGGAGAAGCGAGGCTGTAATCTATCCATATCAATCGAACCTGGCCGAGCGATCAGCGCGCATTCAGGGGTGTTGATCAGTCGGGTCGAGTACCTCAAAGCCACAGAAGCGAAGCGGTTTGCAGTCGTCGACGCGGCGATGAACGATTTGCTGCGCCCGGTACTTTTTGACGCATGGATGGAAATTGTGCCCGTGAAACAAAAAGCCACCATCGAAGAGATGCTGAGTGACGTAGTAGGCCCAATTTGCGAAACCGGCGATTTTCTCGGTAAGGACCGACTGCTTGCAGTCGAGTCCGGCGATCTGATTGCAGTACTCGGCGCTGGAGCTTATGGCGCCGTTATGTCGTCGAACTACAATACCCGCCCCAAACCGGCTGAAGTTTTGGTTGACAGCAATCACTTTGATGCAATTAGGACAAGAGAGACTTTCGATCAAATGGTCAACCTCGAAGTCATCCCGGAGCAAATTCGAATCTAATTTCTTTGATTTTCATCTTAGAATTTTACAAATCAGGAAAGAATTGGTTTTGCCGTTGTGCAGTTTGTGAACAAACAAGTTCAACGAAGTGGGGAAATTCAAGGTGTAAACCCCGAAATCCTTCGCTGCGCTGAAAGAATTTGTCAATAAGCGGCTTCAGAACTGGGCTCGTCATGGAATCAAACCCACAATGCAGGCAGACTGCGTGACTCACCCCTTGTGTTTGGGGTTGAACTCCCCCTGGTCGAAGATCATCTTGTTCTGGAAGTTGGTTTTCAGCTATTCCATCTCATTGACAAAGCTGCTGAACGCTGTGTCGTAGCGCTGGAAACACAACGTGTGTTTCGGAGCGAGCGGGTCACGCGACAATTTGTCAACGTCTATCCTTAAGCGCCCGCCACCTCACTTGGTTGCTCAAAATACTGATCACAGAGTGAAGTTTGTAACGGGCGCAACCCTCATTTTCCTAAATTGACATAGCTTACAACATCTTTGAGTATCTTACTGTCTTTGATTCTCAGCTTTAGAGACCGTCGTTACTTTATGCAGCCTTGTCCGAGCTAATCTTACATTAGTTCAACGTACTTGCTCAAAACTCTATGGTGGGCCTGGTGGCTAGTTACCGGTCATCTCTGCGACACTACCCAAAGGTTCGATATGTATGGTGGCGCGAGGGTTGCACCATTTGTAGTCCACTAACCTAGTAGCTGGAGACACGGCAGTAGACAGCGACGCACTTCGGTGATCGAATGCAGCCGGAGCATTTCTGTTTAATCTTGGCCAGGTACAAGTTTTATCCCGATGCTTGTTCGTGAACGGGACGTCGACACTTCGCATGAAGCACAGATTTTCATTTTCGCGGCGCATGAATGTCAGGCGAGGATTCGTACGCTCCTGATCCGACATCAGGTCGCGACCCAAAGTAGACAGGCCGGATAAGGACGTCCGATCTCTTGCAAAACTAGCTTGCAACAAAGGCCAATCGCTCAGAGGATTTTTGACCTTCACGGACGAGATTCCAGATCGAATCGCCTGGGTTTTTTCGCGACAAAATGAAAGGGACTCCGTCTTGGTGGAACCTTTGGATTTCGGGAGGTCATTACCAAGATCCCCTTCCTCAGAACAACGGCACCTGATGGTCCGCGTAATAAGGTGTGTCCGGCGGTGGAAGCACCGCGACCACCTTCTGGCTGGCCGTATCGACATGCACTTCGAGAAGCGGTGTCTTATTGAGCGCATTCCGAACGATATCGCGGCCTTTCGGGGCTGGTCCGTCGCCGACAATGGCCTGGGTGAAGATCACCTTGTAGGACATTCCATCGTGGTCGCGGGGGATAGAATGGCTGAACGCTTCTCCCGCTGGGAGATACATCGGGATCTCGGACACGTACATGTTTCGCGGAAAAACATAGCCGAGAACCGGTGTTCCTTCGGTCAGATTGGACATTGTGGTCTGAACTTCCGGCACGGATTTTGCGATGGCAACGATGCTTGCCATGTCGGCTTCGTCCGTCTCGGCCGCCGCGAGATAAACGCCTTCGGGTGCTTCGTGAGCATAGAGGCTAGAGATTGCATGTGCGCGAAGACCGAAAGCAACCGTGATCGCCAATCCGAGCGCGGCGATGAAAACCAATCCCCATCCGGCGAGCACCGCAAGTGTCGATGCACCGAAGTCAATGCTGAAACTAGGTAGCCATCCTTTTGGCAGGAACGGCCCAGTCTCGCGCATGTAGGCATCGTAGCCATCAAATTTGGCAAGACAGACTCGTTCTTCCACTTTAGCAAGCGCAATGTAGCAGAACACCACGATCACGGTAAGTATCAATACAAGAAAGCGCGGCCATACCAGCAACATCCCTATGCTTGCAATGATTAGAGCGAGGTATTGAGGGTGGCGGACTTTACGGTAGAAACCGACCATTACAGCGCCTTTCCGCAACAACTTAGCACGGTAGACTTGGAATGCACCTAACGCGAAAATGGTCAGTCCACTGAAAAACATGGCAATGCCCATTGGCTCGAGAATTGCGACGAGTGGCGATCTTGTCGCCTCAAGCACATGGGGTAGAAAGAACTGGATGGTCCAATTTGTCAGTCCGATCGATTGAAGGAAGTCGAGCCCCGGACCGTACACGGCGTAAAAGTATGCCGCGAACGGGGAGGCCATGTAGAAGATCTCCAAAGCGATCAAGACGTAGAATGCGGCACAAGCCCAAAAAGCGCGCCGTGCAATCTTTGCGGTGTCGGTAGATTTCCGAATATCTTCCATTGGTTCGAATCCTCGATGAGTTGATTTGACGTAATATAAGAGACTATCGTTCTATTATATAATCTATTCGGTAGCAATCAAGCCTTTCTGGCGCGCATATTTCAGAAATGTTTGCGATACCTGTCAAGTGTCGGTGGTTCCCAAAGAGGACAGGATTCGGGCGAATAGCCGCGCTTCTTAGGGACGGGTTTACTCTCTGATCGAAAGGCCTTCGGATCTCATCTCATGAATCATTACAAATTCCCTCTGTGTTATCATCTTTATGGCCTTCCGTGGATCTGTCGAAAAATCCAAACTATATGGCAGACTTTCACTCGCCTGAGGTGGAGAATTTCAACCATAGCTGACAGTGGATAAAGTGATAAGGCCCTGCTTCCTGACAATGGCGCACCTGCAACCGAGATAGAAGGCGTGTCACGGGAACAGAAGGCCATGTCGGGCGAAAGTACCGAGAAGTTGGTACACGGCTTGGACGTTCTGCTTCAACACGATCTGCGTCGAGATTTGCGCGAGGCCGTGTACGAAATTGCGTTTGGCAGTTGCGTCATTGCTGGAAGCTCATGCAAGACAGGGCAATTGGCCCCCATTCTTTGCGTGCCTGTTGCAGACTCAATCGGCAGATGAGCGTGAGAGGCAAGCGTGACTGCATCAACAATGCTGCGGTGTCTTGGGTGTTGAATTTGTGGACCCATATGCGAATATAATTGTTATCTGCGGGAGGAACTGTTGAAGTCACTGCTTGGCAGTTCGACCGTCTTGTACGCTCACTGCGGATTGAGTTGAGTAGAATGTCATTCTCTGTTGTAATGCTCCACCAAACACAGCGATCAATTTAATACCGGGATGCAGCGTCACGATTTTCAACGTGCTCGAAGTGAAAAGCAGGTCAAGCAACGCCGTGACGACATCATCGAGGCGGCGCGCACTCTTTTGGAATCATCAGGCAGCGGCAGCGTCACACTGATGTCCATCGGCGAGAGGGTTGGGCTCGCGAAGTCGAACATCTATAGATATTTTGAAAGTCGCGAAGATATCCTGTGCGAGGTCTTCCTTCAGGAGTCCGAGATGCTGGCAGAAGAGCATTGGTCAGCGTTTCATGGCATGCCGCGGTTGAACGATCTCTCGACCTGTGCTGCAATTTTCGCTAACGGCTGTGCAGCGCGGCCGCTGTTCTGCATGCTTAACGCAGAACTGGCTGGCACGATGGAAGAACATGTTTCGGTGGATCGGCTGATTTATCTACAAACGGAATTTGCCCGTCTGATAGCGCGCGTAGCATCTGGACTGCAGACTGCAGCACCTGAACTTGGTGAGGCGCGCGCCTATCTCGCGGTTCGAATGTTCCTTCACCAGTTGGTCGGGTGCTGGTTATTTACCCATTTGGGCGATCGACCCAACGAGGCGATCAAGATCGCTAAACTTTCAGAGTTCAGCCAGCCCTTCCGGAAAACATACTCGCAAAGTTGTTATGTCATCCTGATGGGATTGTCGTCCATTGATATATCGGAAGACATGTTCTCGGGGCTAACGCTGTTTGATCACGACAGCGAGACAGTACCCGTCCCCCCAGCACCAATGGCCTGAGAGAGGCGTCCGGCGATAGCATCCTGCAGGAGGTTGCAAAGCGGCACGATGCGAAAACCGCCCGAAGCTGTCGGATGGATCCCTACATCGCAAAACTCGGGAATAAAGGTGAGCCGCGCTGACGTCGCCTTGTCGAACGCCGCCGAACTCCAGATCATAGAACCCGCCAACAATCAGCCAAGCGTCGCGTGTGTTGTCGAAATTGAGCCGAAGGCCGAGGAACAGATCATCCTAAAAGGCTGAAGGGCCGCCCGAGCCGCGGGAATCGAATTCTAGTCCAGGCGCGTGCTTCTACAAGGATTGGGATTCTGGATTCTCGGATCGCTACTTTAAAATTTTTCATCACATCAAACTGAAACTCTTTCAACCCCGGTCCGCGTACAACTAAATCGAGGTCGCTGCTGTCATCGCTTTGCTCATTCACTCGGCTACCGTAGGCCCATACTTCTACCTCGGGTAAGTGCCTCACGATGATTTCTTCAAGTTTCGCGCGGTGTCTCGGCAATAGATCCAGACGATCAGTCATCAACTGCTTCCTCAATCACGTGAATCAGTGCATATGCGTCAGCAACAAAACTCGGCAATGCATCTAAGATTTTGATTGCGAATTGTTCTCCATAGTCAGGAGCAGGAACATTTGTACTAGCTCATCTCGCGTGCCATGTTATAGAACTCGGCGTTGGGTTCCATCACCAGCACATTGGCCAACCTGTTACTCATGCCAAAGAACGCTGTAATCGCTGCGATGTCCCAGATGTCTTCTTCACTGAAACCAGCTTCTTTCAGCGCTTCAATATCTTTCTCTCCAACTGCCCACGATTCATTACAGACTTTGACCGCGAAATCCAGCATCGCCATCTGTCGGGGTGTAATGTCGGCTTTCCGATAGTTGACTGCAACCTGGTCAGAGATCAAGGGGTGTTTTGCATGGATTCGCAACACCGCACCGTGGGCAACTACGCAGTACTGACAGTTGTTTTCACCCGAAGTCGCAACCACAATCATCTCCATATCGGCCTTGCTCAAGCCGCTTTCCTTTTCCATCAGAGCATCGTGATAATTAAAATATACCCGGAATTCTTTCGGACGGTGTGCCAGCGCCAGGAACACATTGGGAATAAAACCCGCTTTCTCCTGCACTGCAAGCATTCGCTCCTGGATATCCTGCGGCAGGTCTTCGATTTTTGGGTATGGGATATCGACTTGCAGAAGGTATTTTTGTGGTCAGCTTGACTCCGGATTCAAGGTATCGGGCAGGTATGCTGCAATCAACTTCGCGTTCTTGACCCACTGGGGTCAACCAGTGGTTCGGTCACGATTTTCGCGTCTTTGGCCTTGCCAATTATCTCTATTTTGATGTCTCTGCTTTGTCGTTTTGCCGGCGGAATGTAGCCGAGTGCAATGCTTTTTCCAATGGTGTGGCCAAACGATGCCGACGTAACGATTCCCGAAACCTCTCCATCACACAGGATCGGTTCACCACCCACGGCATCTTGTTCATCCACGTCGACCGCAAAACAGGTCAGTAGCCATTTGCGGTCTTGAGTCGATGCATCAACCATCCAATCACGGTCGACAAATTCGCCTTTATCCAGTTTCACGAATCGGTCCAGTACAGATTCGTAGGGTGAATATTCTGGCGAATACTCCCGGCCCCAACTGCCATATCCCTTTTCCAGTCTGAGCGAAAGCAGAGCCCTGGACCCGATTAGAGCAAGCCCGTACTCTCTTCCCTTTTCCATGACCAACTGAACCACCTCGGTTTGATGTTCAATCGGAAAGTTATATGCAAGTCTGCCATCCTCCATCAGTGAACCGGTTTTGACACTGAAGTACTTTCAGCACCGCTCACACCAGTAAGGCATTGTCTTGTGGCATGCTTTGCTGGCTTCTTTGGATTCGCACAGAGGACATGTTCGTCCGTCAGCCCATCTGGACCGACTCAATGTATCTCATCGCATCTTGCTCAGTCTCAAATCGAGACATGAATTCGTAGAGGCTGACCCGAATGTATTCGTCCTTTCACTTTCTCATGTATATTTCCAGTCAATTTCCACATTGGAAAGTACATTTTAAATTGATGGTCTTGTCAATTTAAATGGATAGTACCCAATTTTTGACTCAAGCTTTCAAGCTGGATAAATTAAGTGAGATATCCGACTTAGGTTTGCAACAGGCCTTGTCGTTCAACAAATTCCGCAATAATTTCGACACCTTTGCCTGCTTTCAGATTGGTGAAGACAAACGGAAGATCCCCTCGCATACGCTTGGTATCACTTTCCATTACGTCCAGTGACGCTCCGACATAAGGGGCCAGGTCGATCTTGTTGATAATCAATAAATCAGAGCGCGTAATTCCGGGACCGCCTTTACGGGGAATCTTGTCACCAGCCGAAACGTCAATCACATAAAGCGTCAAATCGCAAAGTTCAGGGCTGAAAGTTGCGCTTAAATTATCGCCGCCGCTCTCGACGATAACAATGTCCAGATCGTCGAACCTGCGGTGCAATTCATCAATCGCCGTCAAGTTCATTGACGCGTCTTCCCGAATCGCGGTATGCGGACAACCGCCGGTTTCCACTCCTACGATTCGTTCTTGTTCAAGACTTTTGCTGCGTACAAGAAACATCGCGTCTTCTTTGGTGTAAATATCATTCGTAACGACTGCGATTTGGTATTTGTTTCGCATTCGCTTGCAAAGCGCATCCACCAACGCGGTCTTGCCGGACCCGACGGGGCCTCCGATACCAACCCTCAATGCACGATGATCGTTCATTTTTATTCGCCTTGGCTAAGACCGGAAAAGCCGACTGTACTGTTGCTCGTGCAGTGCGCTACCGATCGCAAGAGCGGGCGAGGTCTGTCCGATTGCCGCGTCGCAAACTGTCCGACTGCGCTCTACGAGATGCGGTATATGGTCGTGCAGGTCGAGCATTATTTTTTGTCCATCCGTCTGACCGAGCGGAACCAGCTTGATTGCAACTGCAACTTGATGCTCGCACCACGCCCACAAGTAGCCGGTTTGCATATCGTCTTCGCTTATGTTCCAGTGGCAGGCAGCAAGGCTGAAAAGGGTAGCCCAATTGCTGTCAAAACTGTCTTTCCAATCTCGTGCTCGTTCAACGCCAAGGTCGCTCATCAGTCGCGCCAGCGCAATGCCCATATGTTGGTCCTCGGCGAGCAACTCTGCCGTTTCGCGTGACGCTGAGAGAATTCGGCTCCACTTGAGAACTGAAGCGAGGTCGTCGTTTGACCACGCAACGTACAAACGGCGAAGAATCGGTAAATCCAGGTGGCAGATGTTGTGAGCCGCAAGCTCAGCAATCCAGTTTCTGGCACTCGCATAGTCATTCACCCAATTGGCTCTGACAGCATATTCGAGTCCTGTGGAATAAGCGTAAGCACCGATTGGCAGCGTTGGACTGACTAGTTGCAGCAGAGGCAACAGGCTGACGTTTTGCGTAACCGAATTCATTTCAGTGATGATGGCTGCTATATGCGCCTGTTTCAGGTTCGAACGCAGCTTGTTCAACGATTACGTCCAGACCGAATTTGCGAACCATGTCATCGAGTACATGATCGTGTAAATATCGAATCCACCCCGAACCGATTTGAAGCGCGACGTGTCGATTGCCAAGATGATACGCGACCCGGGTCAGTTCGAGCGCGTCTTTGCCGCGCACAGTTGAAACGGTTTCCAACGCGGACTTCACTGCCACCACATAGCCGTCATCGCTGCTGAGCCGGTCGCCATCGCGAAGTACCGTTCCGTGTTGCAGACGCACGCCGATTTCCTCTCCGTTGTCCAGAAATGCGCGCAGCAAACTGCGTTGGCGCTTGTCATACGGCAACGTCAACAGTGCGTCGGCCGGCGCTTCCATCGATACCATTCGATTCAGTTCGCGCATGATCAGAACAGAAAGTAGCGTTGTGTCATCGGTAGTTCAACAGCGGGCTCGCAGTACAGTAACTCACCATCCGCTCTTACTTCGTAGGTTTGGGGGTCAACCTCGATATCCGGCAGGTAAGTATTGTGAATCATGTCCTGTTTGTTTATATTCCGACAGTTTTCAACGGCTACGATGCGCTTTTTGATTTCGAGACGCGCTGCAACATCGCTCTCAACAGCGGCTTTTGAAAAGAAAGTCAGGCACGTCTGCGATGGCGCGCGTCCGTAGGCACCGAACATGGGTCGATAGTGAACCGGCTGCGGGGTGGGAATGGAAGCGTTCGGATCGCCCATCGCAGCTGCGGCTATCATACCGCCTTTAATAATCAAAGATGGCTTAACCCCGAAAAAAGCAGGTTTCCACAGTACCAGATCAGCTAGTTTGCCAGTTTCGATTGAACCGACCTGATGGGCGACTCCATGGGAAATTGCCGGATTGATGGTGTACTTCGCGATATAACGCTTGGCGCGGAAATTGTCGTTTTCAGCGGGGTCGCTTTCCAGCGAACCTCGCTGAACTTTCATTTTGTGTGCAGTCTGCCATGTTCTTGTTATCACTTCGCCGATGCGCCCCATGGCTTGCGAGTCGGAAGCGATCATGGAAAATGCTCCCAGATCGTGCAGTATGTCTTCGGCTGCAATTGTCTCGCGTCGGATACGCGACTCCGCAAAAGCAATGTCTTCAGCAATGTTTGGATCAAGATGATGACATACCATCAGCATGTCGAGGTGTTCGTCTACCGTGTTGATCGTATATGGGCGTGACGGGTTGGTGCTTGAAGGCAGCACATTACTATGACCGCATAGCTTGATGATATCGGGGGCGTGGCCGCCGCCTGCCCCTTCTGTGTGGTATGCGTGTACGGTCCGTCCGTCAATTGCCGCTAGCGTATCTTCGACAAAACCCGATTCGTTCAATGTGTCAGTGTGAATAGCGACTTGCACATCGTACTTGTCTGCTGCAGTCAGACAGCAATCGATCGCTGCCGGTGTTGTCCCCCAATCTTCGTGCAACTTCAGACTCATCGCACCTGCTTCAATTTCTTCATGCAGTGTGAGCGGAAGACTGACATTACCCTTGCCCATGAAGCCGAAATTAAGTGGCAGGTCTTCAATGGACTGATACATGCGTTGAATGTGCCACACACCGGGCGTACAGGTTGTCGCATTGGTGCCTGTCGCGGGGCCGGTGCCACCACCAATCATGGTCGTGATTCCGGACATCAGCGCATCTTCTGCCTGCTGTGGGCAAATGAAGTGGACGTGGGCGTCAATCGCGCCGGCGGTGACAATTTTCCCTTCCGCGGCGATGACCTCTGTACCAACTCCGATGACTATGTCGACGCCTGGCTGAATATCCGGGTTGCCAGCCTTGCCGATCTTGATGATCCATCCGTACTTGATCCCGATATCAGCTTTGATAATTCCCCAGTGGTCGAGAATAAGCGCGTTCGTGATAACCGTGTCCATGACCTCGCGACCGCTTCGATCGCTTTGTCCCATGCCATCCCGAATGACCTTGCCACCGCCGAATTTGACTTCTTCGCCGTACAGAGTCTTGTCGTCCTCAACCTGAATCCAGAGCGACGTATCCGCCAATCTCACGCGATCGCCTGTAGTTGGGCCGAACATTTCGGCGTATGCTGTGCGGTCAATCCGACTCATCTAGTGCTCCTGAAATCATGCCGCGGAATCCGTATACGCAACGCATACCGCTGTACTCGACTAGTTCCACAGTGCGCTTGTATCCCGGCTCGAAGCGCACGGCGGTACCCGCCGGAATGTTCAATCGATATCCCCGCGCGGCATTTCGGTCGAAATTCAGCGCAGGATTAACTTCGTAGAAATGGTAATGCGATCCGACCTGAACGGGTCGGTCGCCGGTATTGGCAACACTTAACGACTGTGTTTTGCGGCCGGCATTCAGTTCAATATCGCCCGCTAAAGTTATGACTTCTCCCGGAATCATGGCGTTACACCGCGTTCAGACAATCGGATTATGGACGGTTACCAATTTGGTTCCGTCTGGAAACGTCGCCTCGACCTGAATGTCGTGCAGCATTTCGGGTACGCCCTCCATGACATCGTCACGAGTAAGCAATGTAGTGCCGTATGCCATCAGCTCTGCCACTGTCTTGCCGTCGCGCGCACCTTCAACGATTTCAGCAGAAATCAGCGCGACAGTCTCAGGATAATTCAATTTCAATCCGCGTGCCTTGCGTCGTTCCGCGACCAAAGCGGCAGTGAACAAGATTAGCTTGTCTTTCTCTCTTGGCGATAGTTCCATAATGAATCCGTTGAGCTAGATCAGATTATCAGAGTTTGTTCATGTGTTCCAAATGCGGGGTTCAACACTTTTTTCTCCTAAAACCAGAGGTCGCAGTACCCGCCATGCATGCCGCAAGACTTCCTTTGCCTGTTCGGCATCTTCACCCAGGTAGCGGCAAATGAGTACACCGTGCAGTTCGGTTACGGCGAACAATGCGTTCGAATCCGCAACGACGCTGGCACGCACCGCATCAAGCAGAGAAGGGTCGCTTCGGGAGCATGCGAACAATCCAACAACGGGATAGTTTTGCAATCCCCATTTGGCCATCAATACGGGATGATTCGTGACGTATCTCGCTCGCTCGAGAAGAAGCGGTACATTGTGTCTCCATAATTCGAAACGATGCCAGATGTTACAGTGACTCAAAAATTCTCCGCTTGCAGGTCGTCCCAGACAGGTTATTTCACCGCCCATGAAGACTGCATCGGAATCCAGGTCAACTCGAACCAGCGCGTCCGAATCCGCTCCGTCAAACACAATCGTCTCCTGCGGCAGCCATTCGATTGACGCGTGCGACGCGATTCGGATTTCTGTACGCAGATTAGCTGTCTTGCCGTTACTGCGGTAAATTTTAGTTGCTCCAGGCGTCGTTAACAAGCCATGTGCATTCTCATCGACATCAATTCGAATTTCGAGTCCGTCTCCACCCACGATACCACCGGGCGGGTGCACGAGATAGACATGGCAAACCGCGTCGGACTCCGGGTAGAAGGGGCGCTGAACGCGAAGCGGTCCGCAATGGGTTCTATCCAGCAGAACAGTTTTCCCGTCACGATTGGCAAAACGTAGACCAAGCGTAGCGCGCCAGCCTTCGCCGTCTCGCGAAACCGAATAATCGCTGCGAGTTTGCTGCTTCGAATCGATTTTTGAGAAATCAATTTTCAAGATTTTTCTCTATGGAAACGCAAATTTTTAATTGTCGTTTTCTTGATTTCGCGATTGAAATCGAGAAATGAGAAAACCTATTCATTATAGATAGGTAGTTACAATGAGCCGTTCAATCACTGGCTGAATAGCCACTGATCGTTCATGAGAAGGCAATGAAATTGTAACATACGGGCTGCCTGGCACTGAGAACATGTCCGGGTTCACTATCTTTCGGAATCAGGCAACCTGTTTGACTGATTCGATCTAGTCATTCGGGGTGATGTTTACGCGCCCTGAATCGGGCGTTTGCAGTGATCGCGGGACAGATACTCATCCAGCGCGATCGTTGCATTTCTTTGCTTATACTCGACGAAGGCGATTATGACGTTGAATCGTCGGCATCTTGTAGTGGCGATGAATTATCGCAAAAACCACATGTTTTTGTCAGTATGCAAGGAATTTCTTCCCGTTCGACACGGAAAGATCAACTACATTTCGGAGTACATGAGGCATCGTCCACAATAAAATATTGAAGAATTTGCACAGAAATTCAATGTTTGTTAACCGGATATATGGATCCTAAGAATATGAGCGGATATGCACAAGTCCTTCACTCGCTTGGGCCTCCTGACAATATGCGTTGGGAACGTTGGCCGATTTCCGCACCCGCTGCTGATGAAGTACGCCTGCGTCACACCGCGATTGGCTTCAATTTCGCTGACACCTATCATCGAAGTGGTATCCCGCACCCTTGGCTTGTCCCACCTTGTCCGGTAGTGATCGGATTTGAAGCGGTCGGAATCGTAGAGGACATCGGCAGTGAAGTGACAGGATTCAAGATCGGGGACCGGGTGGCTTATGCGGTACCCCCGCTCGGCAGCTATTCAGAGGTTCGAAACTATCCCACCAAACATCTTGTCCATGTTCCTGAGGGACTTCAGGACAAGCAGGTTGCTGCCTTGCTGCTCAAGGGTATGACAGCATACTACCTGTTGCATCAGACATACTCTGTCCAACCGGGTGATACGATTCTGGTTCATGCCGCCGCGGGTGCCATGGGCCAGATTTTGTGTCAATGGGGGAAGTCACTTGGCGCGACTATTGTTGGAACGGTCAGTACCGATAAAAAAGCGGAAGCTGCACACGAGGCCGGTTGTGATTATCCGGTTGTTCGGTCGAAGGAGAGTTTTGTCGACAAAGTGTGGCAGGTATCCGATGGAGAAGGTGCCGCTGTCGTCTACGAGTCTATTGGTAAGGATACACTTCAGCGATCACTGGACAGTCTGCGTCCCATGGGCATGTGCGCTGCCTACGGACATGTATCCGGGCCACCGGATCCTGTTGACATCATTCGCGATCTCGGCCGTCGAGGCTCCCTGTTTATCACCCGACCGGCAATCATGCACTACGTTGATAAGAGAAAGGATCTTGAATTGGCAGCGAAAAAATTATTCGACGCAATAAGCAGCGGTATCGTTGAAGCCAACGTCAACTATGAATATGCCCTCAAGGACGCGCCTAAGGCGCATCAGACAGTGGAGAGCGGAAAGACTGTTGGTGCGACAATCCTGACGCCGTGAATCTGATGACGCCTGCCAGGTGATCGGCAGGCTTTGAGATCAATCTCAGAGACAATAGCAGTTCTGCGAATATTATCCCAACGATCTGACTACGAAATCGCTTCGCTGGGATGAAACTCATTCGTGTATATGGTAAATTGAAGTCAGCAAGTCAATTTATCATTGTGCAAGAACAAGCTCGTGAACAAAACGCTCAACAGCAGCGAATTGTACAGAAGGCGACATGAAACCGAAGCGAATTTACCCGAGCACCTGACCCTTCGGATTCATCGTTCCCTCAGTTGGCTGGAACGCGCCGAAAAGCAGACTGATGATGACTCTGCATTCATATTCTACTGGCTGGCATTCAACGCACTTTACGCCCGAGAGCGTATTGACTATGTCGAATTAATGGAAAGTGAAAGAGATATCCTTGGGCAGTATTTCGAAAAGATCACGTTGTTGGACGAAGATCGCACGATATATGATGAGTTTTGGCAGCGGTTCTCTGATCCAGTTCGAAATTTACTGGCAAACAAATTCGTCTATCAACCGTTTTGGAACCATTTCAACAATGTTCCCGGTAACGATGATTGGGAGGAACGGTTTGAAAGATCCAAGATCATGAGTTTGGTGGCGCTGAAGCATGAAGACACCGAAAAAATTCTTAAATTGGTATTTGATCGTCTGTATGTACTGAGAAATCAGGTATTTCACGGCGCTGCGACTTGGCACAGCAGTCTCAATCGCGATCAGATCAGGGATTCATTGAGAATTCTTGCGTTTTTGGTTCCAATTCTGATCGATCTGATGATGAAGAATCCCCATGTGTCTTGGGGGCGACCGTACTATCTGGTGGTCAAATGATGGGAGCTTTACCCAATAGTTGCGAATGCACGGCATTTGAATAAGTCAGCGCAATCGCAAGAATCCTGGAGTCAATGGAAGCGAAGTAATATTTCCAAAATGACTGGCAGATTTCACGTTGCGCCAGCGTCTTCCTGGCCCTCTGTGAATTGGGTGGCTGAAAACGGCCTTGAAATTTTCGAGAAACGACTGCTGCTGAACCAATCGGAGCGATCGAGGATTGCATCGGCGATGGGTAACAGCGGGTTGGACCGGACAAATCGCCTTCATCAAGTAACTGATCTATCAAATCAGTGTCCATGACGGCAAGAATCTCAAACAAGCGCGGAATTGAACTCCCGCGTGACGTTGATTTACCCAAGCCTCTGGTTTTCTGTTTGCGAGCTTGTCAAATCCAGCGAACTGACTAAGTGTACTCAGTTCCGCCTCATCCGCAGAATGCGGATAGGAGCCGACTCTAGGTTTCCCTATGTATATGTCGAAGACAGAAAAGGCACCTTTCGGCTTGCCGAATCCCAAGTCCTGAACGCCTTTGCCGTAAAACTCGCCCAATAAATAGATTGGCTCACTATCGCCTGCTATCGAGTTGCAGACACAATGGCGACGCAGGTCGTCGAAATCCTCTTTTCGTTCGTTGAAGGTTTTCACGTAGAGATTATTCTCGTTTGCTTCGTTCAGTTTCAAAACCATGCCTTTCGATGACATGCCCTTCGAAGACACGATCTATTCGCCAGTCAGTCCGAGTTCACCCAAAACATCCTCAGGCACTACGGAATCTTCGGGGATGTAGGCTGCAAATTTCCATCCTTGTATTGCCGCTTTCTCACTATGCAGTTGTAGCCGCCGATGACAGCGATCTCCAAGGCATCCGCATCGGGATGGTTTGCTATAGTCAATGTACTGATGTTGACTTCAAAGCTTATGCTTTTGTGACTTCCTTT
Source organism: Arenicellales bacterium (assembly GCA_951813075.1). Lineage (GTDB taxonomy): Bacteria > Pseudomonadota > Gammaproteobacteria > Arenicellales > JAJDZL01 > JAJDZL01. The sequence goes on from OX638343.1 coordinate 2,659,307, forward strand.
TCAATATTGAATCATGCTTGGTTTGCCCAGTACGGTCTTGTCCTGAGCGGCAATAAATCGAAAGAATCAGCGGTCGGTTGCACAAGGGGCAAAAACGTGGTATCGCACACTGCTGTCTGAGCGGCAATTACTTTGTTTCGATCAGTCAGCTGTCAGGGACTGCATTTCAAATAGTCGGACCGGTATCCGTGATTGAGATCGCCCGGTGATTTATCCTCCCTGACTGACGTGTGCACCCGGGTGCGGCACATCAGGCACGTCAGGCCGTGGAAGGTCAGCCGGCGGGCACTGCCCTGAGATGTCCCCGTGTCCGTCGCGAAGACACCTGCGTGAACGACTCCGGTCTGAAATTATCAGCATTGGTGATGCTGGCACTGTCGCCGGTCGCCCGAATTACATACAGACCCTGCCGCTCGGCATAGACATCAGTCGCCGATTCGCAACGTATATACGCCACCGCACCATACACCCGTTTTGAACTGTATTCTGGAAAGTACCTTGAAAAATCCTTCATCGCCTTGACAAACCTTCTCACATCATTCGGTCGCAGGGTCGTCTTCACCTCCACCGAAACCAGCTCCTCACCGTTCACCACCACGATATCGAACTCCTTGTACCGGCGCGTGCCGTCGCCCGCAGAGTAGAACACCTTCGGACGGGGCAGGATCCGCTGGACTTCGATCCCGCGCTCGTTCAGCAGTTCCACCAGACTGCCCTCGACCAGAGATTCCACAAACCTGCCCCAGTTGCTGTTCAACTCGCTCAGCTGCTTGTCGGTCTTCTTCTGGTTGGCGCGTATTTCCGCCAACTCAATCATAGCCTTGACGTGGGCCGCATCATGGCGGGCACCCATTTCCGCCATCTCGATCTGAGCCTTTTCCTGATAGGCGGCGATCGAAGCCATGCTCTTTTCAAACTGCACTCTGTATTCTTTGATTTCGTCTTCTATCGTCTTGTCGTTATTCATTATTCTCACCATGTTGAATGCGTTGTTCTTTGCGGGCCTGTCATCGGCATCGGACCCATGCCTGCTATATCTGACAGATAGGAGAATTGTAGCCGATTGCAGGTGTCAGACACCGACTCCATGCAATCCGATGGCTTTTGCCGTGCAGTCGACAGAGTCTGCACTCGATTCGAACTCGGTCGAAACCGCTGTCGGTGCATACCCGCAATCGGTTTCATGGTGCGCATCGCAGACAAACATCATCATACTTTTACACCTCTTGTTCAATCAGACGCCAGGACACTGATTGCAAACCTATAATCGGGACTCGGCGGCTGACCAAAACCGATACCTGAACTGGGTGCATATTCTTGACTTTCCACAAAATCCAGTCGAATAGCGCGATTTTCGAGCACAGCCGTATCGGCTGATTTTTTCATAGTGACTGCAAGTTGTTATTTATATGACTTGTTCGTGCTTCCCATCGGCTTGCGCCGAGTCTCGCTTTAGTCTCGATTTCCCAAACAGGGCAATATATGTACCTCATAACCGTATCTTCATTCCCATGTTCGTACGCACCAACAAATTCACTGCATAATCTACAGTTATGGGGACGCGGTCTGATTGATGCCGGATGCGGCACATCAGGCGGTGGAAGGTCAGCCGGCGGGCACTGCCCTGAGATGCCCCCGTGTCCGTCGCGAAGACACCTGCGTGAACGACACTGGTCTGAAATTATCAGCATTGGTGATGCTGGCACTGTCGCCGGTCGCCCGAATTACATACAGACCCTGCCGCTCGGCATAGACATCAGTCGCCGATTCGCAACGTATATACGCCACCGCACCATACACCCGTTTTGAACTGTATTCTGGAAAGTACCTTGAAAAATCCTTCATCGCCTTGACAAACCTTCTCACATCATTCGGTCGCAGGGTCGTCTTCACCTCCACCGAAACCAGCTCCTCACCGTTCACCACCACGATATCGAACTCCTTGTACCGGCGCGTGCCGTCGCCCGCAGAGTAGAACACCTTCGGACGGGGCAGGATCCGCTGGACTTCGATCCCGCGCTCGTTCAGCAGTTCCACCAGACTGCCCTCGACCAGAGATTCCACAAACCTGCCCCAGTTGCTGTTCAACTCGCTCAGCTGCTTGTCGGTCTTCTTCTGGTTGGCACGTATTTCCGCCATCTCGGTCTGAGCCTTTTCCTGATAGGCGGCGATCGAAGCCATGCTCTTTTCAAACTGCACTCTGTATTTTTTGATTTCGTTTTCTATCGTCTTGTCGTTATTCATTATTCTCACCATGTTGAATGCGTTGTTCTTTGCGGGCCTGTCATCGGCATCGGACCCATGCCTGCTGTATCTGACAGCTAGGAGAATTGTAGCCGATTGCAGGTGTCAGACACCGACTCCAGATGGTGCACAGGCTTGCCACCTGAAATTTGGAGTCTATGATCGATATCAGTTTGTGGAATCCGGTCGCATTTCCACCAACGTCGGTCGATTCAACTTAAATCCCTCTTGCATGATCTGCGGCAAATCAAACAGTCTTTCAAGTCGAAGTGCGCGGCAGCCGAACCCTTCTGCGACTGAAATGAAGTCAGGCATCTCGAGGTCAACACCGACCAACGGAATTTTCGACTGCTTGAAATTATCGCGGATTTCACCATACCCATCGTTGTTCCACAATAACACGACGATAGGTAACTGATGTTCAACCGCAGTGGCGAGTTCCTGAATCGAGAACATAAACCCACCATCTCCAGCGACGCACACTACGGGGCATTCCGGTCTCCCCAACTTGGCGCCGATCGCCGCGGGCAGTGCGTATCCAAGTGTTCCATAACCGGTGGTGGATGTCAAATAGGTACGAGGACGTCTGGCGCCGTAGCAATAGTTTCCGCTGTAAACCAGCTGTGTGGAGTCGGCGGTAATAATTCCCTCATCCGGAAGTGCATTTCGAATTGTCTCCCAAACACTAAGGTGTAAAGGCGTACCGACATACCAATGAGGACGCGTGCGCTTTAGCAGGTCTTCTACGAGTTCTGCTTTGTCAGTTCGAGCATTTGCCGAATGCTCTGCCTCCAAGTGACTGAGTAATTCGACCAGTTGCTGTAAGGCGTGCTGCGAATCTCCGACGATGCCGATATCCGGTATGGCATTGCGGTAGATTTGTCCGGCGTCAAGATCGATACGGATCAATGTCCCGTCAAATCTGATGTCACCTCCGCGGCTCCAGATATCGGTTTCCGACAAATGTGTTCCTACAGCCAGAACGACATCGGCCTGTTGAAGAAAGTCAAGAACTGGAGGATGCAGGAGATTCGCACCCAAGCTCAAGGGATGGTCTTCCGGTATTATTCCCTTGGCCGCAAAAGTCGTTACAACCGGTGTATTCAAGAGATTGACGAGTTTCTCAGCTTCAACGGATGCGCAGATTGCACCGCCTCCCAAAATGATCGCTGGATTAGTCGCTCCATCCAGAAGATCAGCAACTTGTTCAAGAATATGCATTGGCGCATTGGGTGGAGTCAGCCGGGCGGCAGGGTTGTCGTGCCAGTTCACCGGCTTGTCGATCAGGTCTATCGGAACCTCAATATGGACTGGTTGCGGTCGAGATGCGTCATAAACAGAATAGGCTCGAGCAACCACCTCAGGCAGCGATTCAACATCCAGTACCGTATGGCTGAAATTCGTGAAGTGCTCCGTGAGTTTTTGCTGGGCGGGAATCTCATGCAGATCGCCTTGCCCCAATCCGAGACTGGCTGTTTTGTTGACGCTGGAGATAACCAGCATCGGTACCGAGTCGGAATATGCCTGCGCGATTGATGTCGCCGCGTTGGTCACACCAGGTCCGGTAATCAGGCAACAGACACCGACCTTGCCGGTAGCCCGGGCGTAGCCGTCAGCCATGAATCCGGCGGATTGCTCGTGTCGAGGCGTGATGTGTTGAATTCCGGCTTCGGCGATACCGCGATACAGTTCAAGCGTATGCACACCGGGAATTCCGAAAATGACGTCCGTTCCGTAATTACGGAGCAGTCGCATCAGTGCGACGCCGCACGTCGGTGAATTGTCATTCATTGATTAAAGGCAGGTTGGTGTGAGTTTCAAACAAAAAATTGTACAGTGTCAATCATGCTATTCGACAACGGTCGCCTTCTTCCTCCTCAAAGAGGCGGGAGAGACAACTGTGAGTATTGATAGCAGACCGATCACACCGGCACCCCAGAATATTGAATAAGGATCGCCGAGATCGAGCAATAATCCGAACAGAGGTGGTCCGATAATTCCGCCCGCATTGAAACCTGTCGTAACAGTCCCGAATACTTTACCCATATCCTTGGCGGGTGCGAGTTGCGAGATGATCACATCCCGCGATGGCGCAATGAAACCGTAGAAGAGACCCGCGATCACCATCGGTATTGTCAGTACCCACAAAGGCATTGGTACGAACGTGATAAAGAACATGCATGCGGCGACACCAATAAAACAATTGGTGACAACAAGGTCATGTCGAACCCAGCGATGTGCGAAGAATCCAGCCGACAGTATTCCGACAGCATCCGCGAGCAGAAATAACCAGATCACAATTCCTGCGTGTGCCAATGGGGAATCATAAATTTCTATAAATGCGGAAACCGAGAAATCATAAAGCCCCGTACTGCTCATCGCATAACCGAGAAAAAACAACCAGCCGAGCAGGACCGCTGGACTGAGTAGTAGACGAATGCTGCCTTTCCTAACGTCAAGAATGGGTTCGGATTCAGTGATAGCAGGAATTTCAACACTGCGAAAACCAAAGATCAGACAAACCAGCACCACCAACCCGAGGGCACCGCAGAGCATTAGTGCGTGGTTCCAATCAACACCCGCAGTAATCAATACGATCACAACCGGTGCTGCGGTACTACCTATCTGACCGCAGAATGTGTGAACTGAAAAAGCCTTGCCCAAGCTTGATTTGTTGACAGACCGGGTCAGAATTGAGTAGTCACATGGGTGATAAACCGCGTTGGCAACACCTGCAATCGCCATCAGAATCAGATATGCATAGTAGGTATGAAATACCCCGAACAACACCAGTACGATGGATTCGACAGCTACCCCTGATATCAGAATCAGTCGGGCGCCATAGCGATCGACGATGAATCCAATCGGTGCCTGACAAATCAAGGTAGCTGCACTGAATACGGCATAGCCGATTCCTAGTTCTGTGTATCCAATTCCATAGACATCGTAGAGAATTGGAAACATCAAGGGCAGCACTAGAAAATAAAAGTGCGAATAAAAGTGTGCAGCCCCGACGACGCCGACGATTTTCCATTCGCGCGGGTCCAAATTTCGTTTTTTGTTCATAGGAATTCGGTGTTCTGACTACTTGACGTGCAGTTCGACGATATCAAGATCATGAAGGACGTGATCTGGCCCCACCTGTTGTCCGTCAAAAACATGCTCACCCCAGATTTTCGCAAAACGAAACGACTGTGCGAATTCCTTGTGAACCTGCCGCGCCACATCCGCTACGGTACCGCCAGCGATCAACGTAAATGGTCTCTCGGTATCTGCAGACTTGCCTGGAACCTTGGTGTAAACCCTGACGATCTTCATTTTTTCAAACAACATGCGCGAGAGTGCATCAAGATTTTTACCGGTCTGCGCAGAAATCGCAATCGACGGAAAACTGTAACTTACCAGATCGTTAAGCGCATCAAGTTCTTCTGAACTGTCCGCCAGGTCAATTTTATTGGCGACCAGTATAGTCGGAAGTTCGATACGAAAGGGGTCTACGAACTCCATGTCTTCATCCGAAACATCGCTCTCGGAATCTTCGAACCGATCTTTGAGACTGATTTTTTTGCTTGCGAGTTGGCTGATGACGTGCTGAATGTGATCGATACACTCTGGATTCGTGATGTCAATGATCAAAAGAGCTGCGTCCGCGGGCTGGAGTGAATTGACGATCCACGGTTCAAAAAATTCTTCCGAAATTGGCGGCAGATCGATCAGTTGGATGTAAATATCCTCAAACGGCATCATACCCGGTAAAGGTAGTTGGGTGGTAAACGGGTACGGCCCCACTTCCGACCGTGCTCCAGTCATGATGTGATGAAGCTGGGACTTACCAGAATTGGGCGGCCCCAGAAGTGCGATCTGGGCTGCGCCTTCCGGTCTCACCGAATATGATGGCCCGGTTCGGGCACCACTCTTCCTTGGCGCCGACAGTTCATCGGTAAGCTGTTTGATCCGGGTTTTGATGTCGCGTTGCAGGTGTTCAGTGCCTTTGTGCTTCGGTATTGTCCGCAGCATTTCCTTGAGGCACTGCAGTCGGTCTGCGGGCTCGCGCGCATCGCGAAATGCCTGTTCGGCTTTCTTGTACTCAGCAGTTACGTTCGTCGGCATCGAATGATTTTAAGGCGCTTGGTTTTATGCTTCTATAATACTCTGCCATCATGGTTTTCACAGCGATGGCCTGCGGACAACATTATCTCAAATGACTGACAAGGTATTCCTGATTACCGGTGCTTCCAGTGGTATTGGTGCAGCAACGGCTCGCCAGGCATCACGGCGCGGATTCCGGGTTGTGCTCGCTGCCCGCAGGAAACACAAGCTCGATCAGTTGGTTGAGGAACTCGGCGGTCCTGAGCGTGCTCTTGCTGTGCAATGTGATGTCACCGAGTGGGGTGATCAGCAGGAAATGATCGGTCACACGCTCGACAGTTTCGGGCAGATTGATGTCATTTTGGCGAACGCCGGCGTTTTTCGATCAGTAGGCGGGTTTGTCGAAGGCAATCCGGATCACTGGAAAGAGATGATCCTGACGAACGTCTACGGTGCTGGATTGACTCTGAGGGCCGGACTTGTGGCACTGAAAAGAAGTAAGGGGCATATTTTGCTGCTTGGTTCCGCTGCTGGCCGAAGACCCATTGCAGGATCCATGTACGGAGCTACCAAGTGGGCGGTGACCGGAATGGGTCACAATCTGAGAGAGGAACTTCGCGGAACCGGGATTCGCGTGACAATTGTCGAACCTGGTGTGACGCAGACTGAATTGTTTTCAGAGAGAAGATCAAATGCCATGGAAGTCGAAGATGTCGCAGGTGCAATTCTTTTCGCGGTTGAACAGCATCCTCGGGTCGACATGCATGAGATTTTGATGTATCCGACACCTCAACAGGAATCGGAATCTTAGTTTAGTTTGACAAACTGGTTGAATTGGGAGAAACGAAATGACGGAATGTCCCGTGTGCGCACTGGAAATTGAATTCGCGGAGGATACGATCGAGGGCGAGCTCATTGAGTGTGATGACTGCGGTACTGAATTGGAAGTGATCAGCGTAGACCCGGATGCAGTCGAGGAGGCACCGGAAACTGATGAGGACTGGGGACAGTGAGCATCGTTCAATCGAATTTGGCTGAAGAAGAGTTTGTGTGAAGGTTGGTTTTCTGCACTCCCTGATCCGGGTTGAAGAAAAACTGTTGCTCGCAGAGTTTCGCCGCCAGTCCGCTGATGTGCAGATGCTCGACGATCGCAATCTTATATTCGACTTGGAACACTATCCGCGACTCGATGTCGTCCTGGAGCGATGTATCAACCATTCGCGCGCAGTCTATAGTCTGAAATTTCTTGAGGATGCCGGCATTCGCTGTATCAACAGCTCGTCTGTTGCAGCGATTTGTGGCGACAAGATCGACACCTCGATAGCGTTGGATCGAGTCGGTGTGGCACAGCCCCGAATCTGCGTGGCGTATTCGCACGAATCTGCCCTGGAAGCCATAGAGCAGATTGGCTATCCAGCGATACTCAAACCGATCGTCGGTTCGTGGGGCAGGTTGCTCTCGAAAGTCAATGACCGCGAGGCAGCCGAAGCCATTCTCGAACACAAGGAGCGACTGGGCAGCTATCAGCATTCGATCTTCTATATTCAGGAATATATCGATAAGAAGGGACGCGATATCCGATCATTCGTTGTAGGTGACAATTGCATTGCAGCCATCTATCGAGAGTCCGCACATTGGATTACGAACACCGCTCGCGGCGCGGTCGCTTCGAATTGCCCGGTGACCGACGAGATTGCGAGTATCTCGCTGGCCGCAGCGCGAGCTGTCGGTGGTGGTATTCTCGCGGTTGATCTATTTGAGTCGGATCGCGGATTGCTCGTCAATGAAGTCAATTACACAATGGAGTTTCGTAACAGCATCGAGCCGACTGGTGTGAACATTCCTGAAAAAATTGTTCAATATGTCATTTCTGGGAGCGGGTAGTCAGAAGTAATGATTCGTGCATCAATCGTAGGCGGGTCCGGTTATACGGGAGGTGAGTTGATTCGTCTGCTGTCAGGACACGAGCAGGTCGAGATCAATCAAATAGCGTCCGCCAGCCGGGCCGGCAAACCTGTACATTCAGTCAACCCGAATCTGCGCAAGTCTGTCGCTGTCAAATTTTGTTCACCCGAGGAACTCACCGGGTGTGACGTGCTGTTTCTCTGCTTGCCTCACGGACGGGCGATGAACACAATTGATCACTACATGAATCTGGCACCGAAAATTATCGATCTCGGCGGTGATTTTCGCTTTCTGAATGCGGAAGATTATGAACGCTGGTACGGTATGCCACATTCTCGACCTGAGTTGCTTGAGAAATTCTGTTATGGCATAGCGGAACTTCATCGAGATCGAATTGCAGAAACGGATTACGTCGCTTGTGCAGGTTGTAATGCAACTACGTTGATTCTTGGCGTATTGCCGGTTGTGCGTAATTTCAATGTCCAGTCAATTGTTGCAGAAGCGAAAGTAGGGTCGAGCGAAGGCGGAAGTCAGTCGAGCGATGGCAGCCATCACCCCTTGCGACGCGGTGCAGTTCGATCTTATCGGCCGGTTGGACACAGGCATACAGGTGAGATGGTGCAGGAACTTGGGTTGAGCCGGATCAGTTTTTCCGCCACGTCGATTGAGATGGTAAGAGGAGTCGCGGTGACCGCACATCTATTTCTCAACGGTCACGTACCGCAGGAAAAGGAACTGTGGAAAGCCTACCGCAGTCAATACGCGCACGAACCGTTTGTCAGAATCGTCAAGGAACGTTCCGGTCTGCATCGATTGCCTGAACCGAAACACCTTGCCGGCACCAACTACTGCGATGTGGGATTTGAATCGGATCCGGACGGTGGTCGAGTTGTCGTTATCAGCGCATTGGACAATTTGATGAAGGGCGCTGCAGGACAGGCGGTACAGAACATGAATATCATGTTCGGACTGCCGGAGTCCTCGGGTCTCGAATTTACTGGCCTGTTTCCTGTCTAGTTGCCGGTGCGATCATAATGTGCCGTTTGCTTTATCTTCATGCTGCGCATCCGGTCAGCATGAGAAACCACCTGGAACGGTTCGCGTTGACCGCCAAACTTAGCCAGGAGTATCAGGGCCACGGCTGGGGATGCGCGTGGATGAATTCCGGCCAGTGGAATTTCTATCACAGTCTCAAGCCGATCTGGGAGGACGACTTCGGACAGTTTATTGATTCCGATTATTTTCTGGCTCATGCAAGAAGTGCTTACCGCAACGAAGGCATTGCGATACAGAATAATATGCCGTTCACCGATGGTGACCGGGTGTTTATCTTCAACGGCGAGTTGCGCGGTGTACGCATAAGAGAGGAAGGCAGGATCGGCGCCGAAAAGGTTTTCAATTTTGTACGGCGTCAAAACAGTGGCGATGCACTGGATGCAATTCAGACGGCTGTCCGCCTCCTGACCGATAAATCGAGATATGTCAGGGCAATGAATTTCATTATCGCCGACAAGCAGAACGCGTGGCTCAACAGCGAATTCAATGAGTTTCCGGAATATTTTCAAATGTACGAACAGCTACAAAATGGAGTTCACACTATCAGTTCAGCACCTTTTGAAGGTGAGTCCGGTTGGACGGTAATCGATAATCACACGGCGCGGCGGGTTTTGTAAGCATGTCCGGCAAATCTTCCGATCAGTTCGATTATCATCCCATCATCGTCAAGGTTGGTGGAGGTTCTGCCATCAATATTGAAGGTTTGGTCCGTGATCTGGCCGACGAGACCGAACCTTTGATCATTGTTCTCGGTGCCAATGCGGTACGTGACGAGCTGGCTCGAAGACTCGATACACCGACGACGATGCTCCGCTCGGTTTCGGGATATGACAGCGTTTATTCGGACCGAAATGCGCTCGACGCGATCATGATGTCCTATTCGGGGCTTGTACGGAATAGGTTTGTTGAAACCTGCCAGAAATTCGGAGTCAATGCGTTTGGAATAAGTGGACTCGATGGTCGAGTCATCGAAGGTCGGCGCAATCGCGGGATTCGCGTGCGGGAAGGTGGTAAGATACTGATTAAAAGGGATTTCTCGGGTAAACCAAAGCGGGTTGACAGTGAGTTGTTGAAACTGTTGATTGATCGCGGTCTGGTGCCGGTACTGAGTATTCCAATTTCGGACATGGATGGTACAGCACTGAATTCGGACAACGACAGCATCATCACAGTACTGCATCGTGAACTGCAATCGAAAAAGATATTTCAGTTTATTGAAGCACCGGGATTGCTTGCAGACCCGACTGATCCTTCTACACTGATTCACCATGTAGATGCATCCCGGCTTCACGAATACGAAGCAACAGCGACGGGTAGAATGAAACGAAAACTACTTGCCATCCGGCAACTGTTCGAACAGGGACATATGGAAGTCATCATATCGGACGGTCGCTCTGAAACACCGTACCAGGACGCGACTGCAGGTAAAGGCACGATAATTCGATGATGGAGAAATAACGAATATGAAAATCTCGGAACTTGAAACTTCGCTTGGCACTGGCTCGTATGCAAGCCGCGACATCACTTTGGTCAAGGGATCCGGTGCGACGGTTTGGGACGATTCTGGTAAGCAGTACATCGACTGCACCGCTGGGATCGGTGTCGCAAATATCGGTCATTGCCATCCCGAACTGGTCGACGCAATCCACACACAAGCCGGAACTATCATGGCAGTTGCCAATGCATTCGCCAATGATGTCAGAGTGCGTTGCATGGAGAAACTCATATCAATCAGTCCATCCGGACTGGACCGTGTTTTTCTTTGCAATTCAGGTACCGAGAGTATGGAAGCCGCGATCAAATTCGCGCGTCAGTCAACCGGTCGAAAATCAGTGGTCAGCACCATGCGCGGGTTTCATGGACGAAGTCTGGGTGCGTTGAGCGCGACGCACAGGAAGGAGTATCAGGATCCGTTTGCACCCCTTGTGCCTGGATTTGTCGCAGTGCCATTCAATCGTGCGGAAGCAATGGAAAAAGCAGTCGATACAGACACTGCAGCGGTCATTCTTGAATTAATTCAGGGTGAGGGTGGTGTACGTCCGGCAGATGCGGAGTATGTCTCAGCGGTCGAGCGAATTTGTCACGATTCAGGTGCTCTTTTGGTGATCGACGAGATTCAGACAGGATTTTGCAGAACCGGAAAGATGTTTGCTTGCGAGTACTTTGATCTAAAGCCGGACATTCTCTGCCTCGCCAAGGCAATGGCAGGTGGTGTACCGATGGGGGCGATACTTGTAAATCACAAGATTCAGACTGTGACTGGAACACATGGCAGCACGTTCGGCGGGAATCCACTTGCAAGCGCTGCCTGTTTGGCTGCGATTGATATCATGGAGAAAGAATCCCTCGCGCAACGCGCTGCAGAACTTGGCGATGCGTTGGTGAGCCGACTCAAGGAGCAAAACCTTCCGCTGATTCGAGAAATCAGGTACAAAGGCTTGATGATCGGGATCGAACTACGTCAGAAAGTCACACCGGTGCTTAGGGAACTGCAGCAAAACGGAATCCTTGCGCTACCAGCCGGGCAGACTGTACTTCGACTGCTTCCGCCGCTTGTGATTTCACATCAACAGTTGGATAGCGTGCTTGATGGGGTGATTTCTGTCCTCGGGGCTCAGGGTTGATCCGATTCAGACCTGAGGCAGACGCAATCCGGTGATAGTAAGTGGAGGATCTGAAGGATCGCATAACGTCGGCCGCCGAAAAGGCAGCGGATATTGTTTACAGGTGCATACCCAGACCGGGTGTTTCAGGCGTTGAGTGGGGGACCTGTCGACTTGTTGCTCACCGCGGCTGTCACGACTCCGGCAAGACCACATACGAAAATACACTCGATGCTTTTGAGGCTGCCTGTCAGGCTGGAATCTGGGGAATCGAGTTTGATGTCCAATGGACACGGGATCAGGTACCGGTCGTGATTCATGATACCGATACGTCGGGACTTCCCGGTTCCACGGCGGTTGAGATCGGTCGTACCGATTTCGATCAATTGCGCGAACGCTGTCCGTTGGTGCCAAGACTTGACGAGGTCGTCGCGGAATTCGGCGGTAGAATCCATTTGATGGTTGAACTGAAAAGCGAAACATTGAATACTCATATCCAACAGTCATTGAGTGAATATTTGCTCCACCTGGAGCCAATACGCGATTTTCACATCATGTCATTGGACGCGGCTCCACTTAGAGCACTTAGAGATATTCCTGTCGATGCCAGATTGCTGATTGCGATCACCAACACCAAAGAAATGATGCGCGAAACACTAAGTGGCGGAATCGGTGGTCTGACCGGGCATTTCCTGTTGCTGAATCGTGCAATGCGCAAGGAACTCAATGCCAAAGGCATTCCTTGGGGGACTGGGTTCGTCAATTCTACAAACCTGCTCGCGCGTGAAGTCAGGTCCGGCGCGCGGTGGGTGTTTTCGGATGCTGCACAGCAAATCGCCGTCAAGTTGGACCAGCTGGCATGAGTATCATTAGGTATACCGATAATTGGATTGTGAATCGACTTTGAATGAAGTGGTTTTTCTGACGAGAGGAAGGTTATGAAAATCGGATTTATAGGTCTCGGAAATGTCGGCGGAAAACTCGCTGGCAGTCTGCTGAGAAATGGCTTTGATCTGACCGTTCGGGATTTGGACAAGGAGATTGCCCGTCCGTTCCTGAACGATGGTGCCACGTGGTCTGAAACCCCGCGTGAGTTGGCGGCTTCGGTCGACATGGTAATAACCTGTTTGCCGAGTCCGGCCGCCTGCCGCAATGTAATGGAAGGTTCGGATGGCGTGTTGGTCGGATTGAAGCAGGGTAGTCTGTGGGCCGAGATGAGCACGACAGACGAAACCGAAGTTATTCGTATGGGGCAGATGGTCAGGGAAATTGGTGCGGATCCGATCGATTGTCCTGTATCCGGAGGCTGCCATCGCGCTGCGACAGGAAACATCTCAATTTTTGCGGGCTGTGATCGTGCCGTATTCGATCGTGCTTTGATCGTTCTCAAGGCCATGGGACGTCGAATCCTGCACACCGGTCCACTGGGTTCAGCATCGGTACTCAAGGTTCTGACGAACTATCTTGCGACTGCGAATCTGGTGACGTTATGTGAGGCATTGGTGACTGCAGACCAAGCTGGACTGGATCTGGGCACAACCTATGAAGCAATTCGTATCTCTTCTGGAAACTCTTTTGTCCATGAAACTGAAAGTCAGGTTATTCTGAATGGCAGTCGTAATATCAACTTTACGATGGACCTGGTTGTCAAGGACATTATGCTGTTTCAGGAGGTGGCCGATAGAGCAGGAGTTTCGTTGGAGATCAGCCCGAAACTCATTGAAATATTTCAGGATGGAATGAAGCGATACGGACCACGAGATTGGTCGCCAAACATCATCAAACGGTTGGAAGAACAGTGTTCCACTACCATTCATGCACCCGGATTTCCGCCAGAGATAGCCGACGACGAGGAGGAAGTGCCCGGCTTTGAGGTCGTGCCTTCACGCGGCGGCTAGGTTTAGGGGAATGACAGACACATCGGACGTGAGGCATTAGAGTATGAATCCGAATAAAACCATTAAGAAACTTCTCGTCGCGAATCGAAGCGAAATCGCGATCCGAGTCTTTCGTGCTGCATCTGAACTTGGAATTACGACAGTTGGCGTCTATGCCGAGCATGATCAGTATTCACTGCATCGGTTCAAGGCTGACGAGAGTTATCTGATTGGCGTTGGGATGGGACCGATACAAGCATATGGCTCAATCAAGGACATATTGGATGTGGCCGCAGACCGCAAGGTCGATGCGATCCATCCCGGTTATGGGTTTTTATCCGAGCAACCAGAATTTGCACAGCAATGCGAAGACAGTGGTATTCAATTTATCGGTCCGACACCCGAGATCATGCGTCGTCTTGGCAACAAGGTCACGGCACGCGAAGAAGCGCAAAAAGCAAACGTACAAATTTTGCCTGCAACCGGCCCACTACCGGAGAACCCGGATGAGATCATGCAGATGGCGGCGAAGATTGGCTATCCCTTGATGCTGAAAGCGTCCTGGGGCGGCGGTGGACGCGGTATGCGTATGGTTGCTTCAGAAGCGCAGTTGTTGGATGCCGTGCGAATGGGACGAAGCGAAGCGCAGGCTGCATTTGGTAATCCCGAAGTCTATCTTGAAAAACTGATTCAAAACGCCCGCCACGTTGAGGTGCAGCTGTTGGGCGATACCCACGGCAACATTGTCCACCTGTTCGAGCGGGATTGTTCGATTCAACGACGGAATCAGAAAATCATTGAACGTGCACCGGCGTTGTTTCTATCGGACGATCAGCGAGATACCCTGTGTCAATCGGCATTGCGACTTGCTCAGGCAGTCGGTTACATCAGTGCCGGTACTGCAGAGTTCCTATACGATGATGACTCGGGTGAGTGCTACTTTATCGAAGTCAATCCGCGAATACAGGTCGAGCATACTGTAACCGAAGAAATAACAGGAATTGATATCGTCAAAGCGCAGATCCGTATCGCACAAGGTGCCAGAATCGGCGATGTTAAGAATTCCGGAATACCCGAACAGCAGCAGATTGCCATGAACGGATATGCGCTGCAGTGTCGTGTCACCACCGAAAACCCACAAGAGAACTTTATTCCCGATTATGGAAGGATCATGGCGTATCGCGGAGCCGCCGGTTTCGGTATACGTCTGGACGGCGGAACGGCATATTCTGGTGCTGTCATCACCCGATACTACGATAGCTTGCTGGAGAAAGTCACCGCGTGGGCTCCGACACCAGAAGAGTCATTGCGACGAATGAATCGAGCGCTCAGAGAATTCAGGATACGCGGCATCGCAACAAATCTTGAATTTCTGGAAAATCTGATTAATCATCCAACATTTGTCGCTGGCACTTATACGACCCGATTCATCGACACCACGCCGGAACTCTTGCATATACCCAAGCGTCGTGACCGCGCCACCAGATTACTGACTTACATTGCTGATGTAACCGTCAACGGTAATTCTGAAGTCGCCGACCGACCACGCCCGGTGGAGTTCAGTGAACCGACACTGCCGCAGCTGGAAGGTCGCTCTGTCGACGGAACACGTCCATTGCTTGAGAAACTTGGGCCCGAACAATTCTGCAAATGGATACAGGAGCAGCAACGGACGCTGGTAACTGATACGACATTTCGAGATGCGCATCAATCCTTGCTGGCTACAAGATTTAGAAGTTATGATCTGGTGAATGTTGCGGACTCCTATTCGCGTAATCTGCATCAGCTATTCAGTATCGAGTGCTGGGGTGGTGCGACATTTGATGTGGCGATGAGATTTCTTAAGGAATGTCCCTGGCAGCGGTTGCAAGATCTTCGAGATAAAATTCCAAATATTCTGTTCCAGATGCTGTTGCGCGGTGCCAACGGTGTCGGTTACAAGAATTATCCGGACAATGTGGTCAGGGAGTTTGTACTGCAAAGTGCTGATTCGGGTGTGGATCTGTTTCGTGTTTTTGACTGTCTGAACTGGGTGGACAACATGAGAGTCGCGATGGATGCGGTTCTCGAGTCAGGCAAACTGCTTGAGGGGGCGATCTGCTATAGCGGCGACATTCTCAGTTCGACGCGTACCAAATATTCGTTGGATTACTACGTTGACCTGGCCGGACAACTGACTGAGGCCGGTATCCATTTGCTTTGTATCAAGGATATGGGCGGCCTTCTGACCCCTGCCAGCGCAGATGTTCTGGTACGAGAATTGAAAAAAGTAACCGGACTGCCGATTCACTTCCATACGCACGACACCAGTGGCATCGCGGCGGCGAGTGTACTGGCAGCGGTCAATGCCGGCGCGGATATCGTCGACCTGGCGATGGATTCGGTTTCGGGTATGACTTCACAACCCAATCTGGGTTCTGTTGTTCGCGCACTGCAGGACGGCGAGCGGGATACCGGCATTGATGCCGCGACAATCCGAGCTTTTTCAGCATACTGGGAGGGTGTGCGAAAGAACTATGCGGCATTCGAAAGTGATGTTCGTTATGGCGCTTCGGAAGTCTACCTGCACGAAATGCCTGGCGGTCAGTTCACAAATCTTAAGGAACAGGCTCGAGCATTGGGACTGGAGCGACGCTGGCATGAAGTCGCCGAAACCTATGCCGAAGTCAATGATATGTTTGGTGACCTGATCAAAGTCACACCAACATCAAAAATGGTTGGTGATATGGCACTGTACATGGTGAGTTCGGATCTGAGTAGGGCAGATGTTGAGAATCCGGACCGTGAAGTTGCGTTTCCCGAATCGGTACAGTCATTCTTCGCCGGGGAACTGGGTCAACCACCTGGAGGATTTCCGAAAAAACTACGCAAGAAGGTACTTGCTGGTCGTCAACCGTTCGATAATCGGCCGGGAGCGAGTCTGCCAGCGGCGGATCTCGAGGCGTCGCGCCGGGCGGCAGAAGATCGCGTCGCAAGGAAGATTTCCGACGAGGAGTTTCAATCCTACATGATGTATCCGGCAGTATTTGTGGACTACATGGTACACCGGCGTCAATTCGGACCGGTTCACGTGTTGCCAACTCCAGTGTTCTTTTATGGAATGAAGCCGGAGCAACAGATCTCCGTCGAGCTGGACGCCGGGAAAACACTGGTCATCCACTGTCTCGCAATCGGAGAAACGGATGTTGATGGTCATGTCCAGATTTTTTTCGAGTTGAACGGGCAGCCGCGGACGATCAAAGTAGCCAACCGTAAATTCTCACACATTCTGGAAAAGCGGCGCAAAGGCGACAGCGACAATCCAAATCATGTCGTATCACCAATGCCGGGCATGATCTCCTCAATCGGTGTGACTGCCGGACAATCTGTACAGTCGGGTGATATCCTGCTGACCATCGAAGCGATGAAGATGGAAACCGCGATCAGATCAGAAAGAAATGCGAAAGTTGGCGATTTGCTGGTCGCTGCAGGCGATAACGTCGACGCCAAGGATTTGTTGATCGAACTGGAATGAATAAAGTCGTATTCGGTAATCCGAAAGCTGTTCGTAAAAGTGTTCAGTTCGGGTGGCGATAAGACGACATCAGGCCTTTATGAAAACCGTGAATGGCACAGGCTGTTCGGCAAGCCCTTGCACCAATTTATTTTCAGTGAAACGACCTGTCTTCACCAACCATGGGAATGCTTCTCAACCATGACGAAATCGGATCCTTGACATTCCAATCCGGCGGCACATTCCTTCAATGGTGTGCCTGTCTGCGAATGGAATGAACGCACGCCGCACAAGCGCCGGTCCGAAGAATAAGAACCAGGCAATGCCAAAACACGTCCGAAAATCTGTCGTCAAATCGCATTCGATCAACGCTGAGCATTGTGAAATCGGTCCAACGCAAAACCCTCGTTACGAGGTCTGTTAATTGCTTATAATTCAATGTGTTTTGATACCTAATTCCGTTCCGGTAAAGAAACAGATTTTCAAATGAGTTGCAACCGCGTTGGCCGAGCTGAAGCATTTAGAGCACCGGCGGTACAGGTCGAATCTCCATTTAGGGATTTGAAGGCATTTTCGCAATGAATTGTCATCCTGATCTCATTCTTCTTTCAATTATGCGTTCCAACATCCCTCTTATCTAGTTGGAATGTCCTTTCAATCCTATCACGACTACTAGATTGTCATGTCAGATACCAGCAGTAATTCAAATCCCACAGGGATATTCTCCGGTAGTGTGGAATATCTGGAAAGTCTCTATGAAGATTACAAGGCAGATCTACCTGAACTGGCTGCCGACTGGAAAGGAAATTTCCAGTCATTGGATGACAAGCCGACTACCCAACTTGCACACGCGGCTTCTATGGATGGCTATGTCAGTCAGGACGACATCCGCAGACAGGCAGCGGTTCAGCGTTTGATTCGACGTTATCAGGTCTATGGGCATCTTAATGCCCGGCTTGATCCGCTTGAACTCAGTGACGAATTTTTCACCGCGGACCTAAGCCTCGGTGTCGTCGGTCTGACAGAGAACGACCTGACCGAAAAATTCAAGTTTGATGCGGTCGAAGACTCCGCATCAATGCCACTTTCTAAAATTTTGAACTTCTACGAGAAAACATACTGCGGATCAATTGGTTATGAGTACATGCATATCACTGATCCAAAGCGGCTTGAGTGGATTCAGTCGAGAATCGAAAAATCAAATATGCGCCCGGTTATCACTGATGCTGACCGTGAGGAGATCCTGAAGCTGCTCACCATGGCAGAGTGCATGGAAACCTACCTTCACATGAAATATGTCGGTCAGAAAAGATTTTCGCTTGAAGGTGGTGAGTCTCTCATTCCAATGTTGCATGAACTGGTCAATCTGTCTGGTGAGACGGGAAGCAAGGAAGTGGTGATTGGAATGGCGCATCGCGGACGGCTGAACGTGTTGGTTAACATACTGGGGAAATCACCCGCAGAGGTATTCGGTGAATTCGAGGGAAATCTTCCAGTATCTGACGCGTATATGAAAGAGCATGGAGATGTAAAGTACCATCAGGGATTTTCCGCCGATATCAATACGCCCGGTGGAATCGTTCACGTCGCGTTGGCGTTCAATCCATCGCATCTGGAAATCATTAACCCGGTTGTTGGAGGTTCGGTCAGAGCGCGGCAGCATCGAAGACATGATAAGGAAAAGACCGAGGTAACTCCGGTACTGATTCATGGTGACGCGGCACTTGCCGGTCAGGGCGTGGTGATGGAAACTTTGAACATGGCCCACACGCGTGGTTTTGATATCGGTGGCACGATTCATGTCGTCATCAACAACCAGATCGGATTCACCACGAGCAACAAGCTAGACGCGAGGTCGACAGTTTATTGCACTGAAGTCGCAAAAATGGTGCAGGCGCCAATTTTCCATGTCAACGGTGACGATCCTGAAGCTGTTATAGCGGTTGCCCGTTATGCTCACGCCTATCGAATGCAGTTTCACACGGATGTTGTCATTGACATGGTGTGCTATCGGCGTTATGGGCACAACGAGGCGGATGAACCGATGATGACACAACCGGTCATGTACGACGCCATCAAAAAAATCGTACCCGTTCGACGAAAGTATGCTGCGGAGTTGGATGCACGGGGTATCGTATCGTCGGTAGAGTCGCAGAAAATGATTCAAGATTATCGAGACAATCTTGATCGTGGCGAAGTTGTTGTAGGACAGATTATTGATCCTGCCAAGGCAGAAAAAATGGTCGACTGGTCGAGATTTATCGGCTCGAAATGGTCCGACCCGGTCGATACAACCGTTACCTTGAAGAAAATCGCCGAACTTTCCAAGAAACTGCTTGAGTTGCCCGAAAATTTTACTTTGCACAATCGTGTGCGGAAAATCATGGAAGACCGCGGGAAAATGGCCGCCGGTAAAATCTCGGTTGATTGGGGTTTTGCTGAGAATATGGCTTACGCGTCGCTTATTGACGAAGGAATACCAATTCGTCTGACCGGCGAGGATGTCGGGCGCGGAACATTCTCTCACCGGCACGCGTTACTGCACGATCAGAACAGCCGAAATGTATATTGCTCTTTGAAATCCATAAAGGAACCGGAAGATTGTCAATTGTTCAATTCGCTTCTGTCGGAAGAGGCGGTTCTTGCTTTTGAATATGGCTATTCGACTACAGATCCCGAAACCTTGGTGTTGTGGGAAGCGCAGTTCGGAGATTTTGTCAACGGCGCGCAGATTGTCATTGATCAGTTCATCAGTAGTGGATTCGCAAAGTGGGCGAGATTCTGCGGTCTTGTGCTGTTGTTGCCACATGGTTACGAAGGACAGGGACCGGAGCATTCGTCGGCCCGACTCGAACGGTTTCTGCAGTTGTGTGCCGGTGACAACATGCAGGTTTGCGTGCCAACAACGCCCGCTCAGATGTTTCATCTGTTGCGCCGTCAGGGGATACGCGCTTATCGGAAGCCGTTGATTGTCATGTCTCCCAAAAGTCTGCTGCGGCATAAGCGATCGGTATCAGATGTAAAGTATCTTACACGATTTGGTTTTCAAGTCGTAATTGACGAAACCGACGAAAACATCGACCGTGAAAATGTCGTCCGAATAATATTGTGTGCGGGCAAGGTTTATTTTGACCTGTTGGAAATGCGCGAGCATTTGGAAATCCAAGATATCGCAATTGCACGAATCGAACAGTTGTACCCGTTTCCAACCAGCGAACTAAACTTTCTTATGCAGTCCTATCCGAATGCGACTGAGGTTGTGTGGTGTCAGGAAGAGCCCAAGAATCAAGGTGCGTGGTATCAGATATCGCATCGGTTGAGAGCGTGTCTGATGAAGAACCAAATTTTGACATCTGCGTCGCGGGAACCCGCTCCGTCACCCGCGGTAGGTAACTATCGCGTGCATCTGGCGCAACAGGAAAGACTGATTACACAGGCGCTCACGGCCAACAGAAAAATTGTCTCCAATTCAGAAAAGCGGAGTGTTAAAGCTGATGCACATTGAAATCAAAACCCCCATGCTACCTGAATCGGTCAGCGAGGCGACATTGCTTTCCTGGAAAAAATCCCCGGGGGAGTTTGTCCAACAGGACGAATTGTTGATTGAAATTGAGACAGAAAAAATTGTACTTGAAGTTCCGGCGTCGGCGAGCGGTGTACTTCGGGAGTCATTGAAAGCAGAAGGCGACACGATTTATGAGGGCGACTTGCTGTGTGTGATCGACACCGAAGCAGGCGCATCGAGCGCAACTGAGCCCGAACCAGAAACCGATGGTACCGATACATCAACCGAATCCGTTGATGACGACTCCGATGACAGGCATGGTCCTGCTGTACGCAGCATTACTGCGCATGAGAATATTGACCTGAGCGAAATCAAGGGTACGGGTAAAGGTGGTCGGGTCACCAAGACTGATCTCGTCGATCAGGTGCAATCGAAAAAAGCGCCGGTTCAACAGGAACAAAAGCAGCCAGTCAAACCAGCACCACCATCTGCGCCGCCTGAACCGGCCCAAGAGGCAGTGTCAGGTGATCGTCTTGAACGCCGTACACCGATGAGTCGAATTCGAAGAACGATCGCAGACCGGTTGATTCAGGCCCAGCACGGTGCGGCGTTATTGACAACGTTCAACGAAGTTGATCTGAGCGAGGTGATTGCGCTTCGCAAGAAATTCAGAGATGAGTTTGAGGAAAAACATGGCGCGAGACTTGGCTTCATGTCATTTTTTGTCAAGGCTTGTGTCGAATCGCTGAAAACCAATCCGGCTGTCAACGCGATCATCGACGGCAACGATATTGTCTATCACGATTTCTGTGATGTCGGTATAGCAGTTTCATCGCCAAGAGGCCTTGTTGTCCCGATTATCCGAAACGCTGAAAAGATGAGTTTTTCAGACATCGAGAATCAAATCCGAGATTTTGGTGAGCGAGCAAGATCCGGTTCGCTGAAGCTCGAGGAACTCAGCGGTGGAACATTTACGATCACCAACGGCGGTATATTCGGTTCTTTGGTATCAACACCGATCGTCAATCCACCGCAGAGTGCGATTCTAGGGATGCACAAGATTCAGGAGCGTCCGATAGCGATCAATGGTGAAATTGTGATCCGGCCCATGATGTATCTCGCATTGACCTATGACCACCGGATTATTGACGGGCGTGAGGCGGTGACATTTCTGGTCGGGATCAAAGAAGCCTTGGAAGACCCGTCTCGGCTGCTTCTTCAGCTGTAACCGGTCAAAACTATGAGCGAGAAGTATGATGTTGCGGTAATTGGCGCGGGTCCGGCCGGTTATGTAGCTGCGATCCGATGTGCCCAATTAGGCCTCAAAACCGCATGTGTCGATCGCTGGTGCGACGCGAATGGAAAGCCAGCTCTGGGTGGGACATGTCTGAACGTCGGTTGTATCCCATCCAAGGCATTGCTTGACTCGTCGGAGAAATACCATCAGATTCTGACGAGTTACGGCAAACATGGTATCGTCGTAGATCAGGTGTCTATGGATGTTTCGAAAATGATGAAACGCAAGACACAAATCGTACGCAGTCTCACGCAAGGAATTGCAACGTTGCTCAAGGCAAATGGGGTTGATTCGTTCCATGCCCACGGCCGATACGCCGGTGCCGGCACAGTCGAACTGGTGAATTGGGAAAGTGGCGAGAAAGCCGACGAAATAAAGGCCACGAATGTTATTCTGGCGAGCGGGTCGGTTCCGATAGAATTACCGAATATTCCATTTCAAGGTGACTTGATCGTTGACTCTGCAGGTGCATTGGAATTTGAAGAAGTGCCTGAGCGACTTGGGGTAGTCGGAGCAGGTGTCATCGGTCTTGAATTGGGCAGTGTCTGGAATCGACTGGGGTCGGAGGTGACCGTTCTGGAAGCACTACCCGATTTTCTGCCAGGGGCTGATACCGATATCGCTAAAGATGCTGCACGACTGTTCAAGCGTCAGAAGCTGGGTATTCAATTGGGTGCGCGAGTCGATTCAGCCGAGGTGGGCGATGACATTAAAGTTTGTTATACAGTCGGTGGCGAACAAAAGGAAATGAGTGTCGACCGACTTATTGTGTGTATCGGTCGTAAACCATGTACGGACAATCTGCTGACTGAAGATAGTGGCGTCAAACTTGATGAGCGAGGTTTCATTCACGTCAATGAAGACTGTAGGACAGACGCGGCTAATGTCTATGCTATCGGTGACTGTGTCAGAGGCCCGATGCTGGCGCACAAGGGATCCGAGGAAGGCGTGGCAGTTGCTGAACGAATTGCAACCGGTCACGGACATATCAATTACAACACTATTCCGTGGGCAATATACACTGCTCCTGAAATCGCCTGGGTAGGCGCAACTGAACAAGAAGCGATTGAAGCCGGTCATGCGTGCAATTCCGGCAAATTTCCATTTGCTGCCACCGGTCGTGCTAAAGCGATGGAGGATACAGCAGGCTTTGTCAAGGTCGTTGCGGATGCCCGCACCGACGAGATACTCGGAGTCCACATAATCGGCCCACATGCGTCTGAGTTGATTGCCGAGGCGGTTGTCGCAATGGAGTACCGGGCTAGTTCCGAGGATCTGGCACGTACAATACACGCACATCCTACCTTATCGGAAGCCGTGCATGAAGCGGCATTGGCGGTCGGTGGTCGCGCCATCCATTCTGCAAAATGAAGCCTGATGCCGACACCAGCATCCGAGACGACAGCAACGTCAATCTCTGACGAAATCTTCAAGTTGTACGATATCCGGGGGGTAGCTCATGACTCCCTAAGGAGTCAGGATATGTACGCGATAGGTCGTGCGTTTGGTACGGTTTCAGTGGAAAATGAAATCTCCGACGCAGTTGTCGCATGTGATAGCCGGGAGTCCAGCCCACAATTCAAGCAATCAATCATTGAAGGAGTCCGGTCAACCGGATGCGGTGTGATCGATATCGGAACGGTCGCCACACCTCTGATGTATTTTGCGACTCATCAACTTCAGACTGGAACCGGTCTTATGGTTACCGCAAGCCATAACCCACCAGAGTACAACGGCGTGAAATTGGTGCTGAATGGTGGAAGCCTGTATGGTGCTGCGATTCAGAATCTTAAGAATCGCATCCGGAACAATGATCTGCAGACCGGCAATGGTGGGTTGGCAACGGCATGTGTTGTTGATCAGTACTGCGACTGCATCGGATCCGATATCAGGTTGAAGCGACCGTTAAGGGTGGTTGTTGACTGTGCGAACGGGATTGGTGGTGAATTCGCACCGCGAGTACTGCGACAGATAGGTTGCGATGTAATCGAGTTGTTCTGTGATGTCGATAACACGTTTCCAAATCATCCGGCAGATCCGACGGTTGCGGAGAATCTGTCGATGCTGATCAATAAGGTCCGGGAAGTGGATGCAGATGTAGGTCTGGCGGTTGACGGCGATGGAGATCGCATGGTTGCGATTGCGCCCTCGGGTGAGATCATCTGGCCGGATCAATTGATGATTTTGTTCTCACAACATATTCTTGGCAAAAATACAGGACGGAAGGTTGTGTTTGATGTCAAGTGCACCCGATCATTGCCAATCGCTATCGAGTCCGCTGGTGGTGAGGCTGTCATGTGGAAAACCGGACATTCGCTGATGAAGTCCAAAATTCGAGAATGTGACGCGGTATTCGGTGGTGAGATGAGTGGGCATTTCTTTTTCAACGACCGATGGCCAGGATTTGATGACGGGATGTATGCGGGAGCGAGGCTGTGTGAGCTGCTCGCTGAAAATGACAAGTCCGCGCAGGAGGTATTTGACGGTTTGCCCAAGGGATTCAGTTCTCCCGAAATCAGATTGAATGAGGTCAATCCGCCGAAACTGGTGGAATTATTCAAGCAACAAATGTCTTTCGACAATGCAACCGTCAGTTATCTGGATGGCATTCGAGCGGACTATGATGATGGGTTTGGTCTTTTGCGCGCATCGAATACTGCCCCAGAAATCACTTTGAGATTTGAAGCTGATTCGAAAGAGAGTCTCGAGCGAATCGAACAGACATTTCTGGCAGGAATCAAAGCGTCAAGACGCTCGATTGACGGCTAAAGAGGATTGATTGATCTTATGCGGTTGGAGTTAAGCCGGCCGATCTATTACTCAATCTCTACCTTGTGAACCTTTCGATATCCTTTTGGAAGCATTGTTCCCCTGAGGGTGCGCTCGCCCAGATAGCGTTCGCGCTCGGCTCTCTTGAGTCGAATATACCTTTGTCCAGAATGAATTTTCAGGGTTTGCTTTGTCGAAAACGCTTTCACGAATGCAACTTGTTCGCCGGACTCTCTTGCGGTTTTCGGAATATTGATTAACCTGACTCCGTGCCCCTTGGTTTGAAGCGGGAGATCCTCAACAGGATAGATCAGTAAACGCGCGCTGTTTGTAACGACGGCTACCAAGCAGTTACCTGGATCGTCGACTCGTTCCAACTGATGCGCCTCAACATCTTTTCTGACACTTAGTACGGATTTTCCAGAACGGTTCTTTGTAATTGCATCCGTCAGTTTGCAAATAAATCCGTTTCCATCTCCCGACACTAACAGACAGTGTGTTTTTTCGTCTCCGAGAAGCAGACTGATAAATCGTGAATCGGCTGCTGGCGACAGCATTTTGGTAAGAGGTTCGCCGAATGACCTTGCCGAGGGTAGATTGTGAGCGGGCAGGGTGTAGATTTTCCCATTGGAGTCCAAAAAGATCAGATGACCGTTCATCCTGCCTATTGTGTGTGCAAGATATCCATCCCCTTCGCGATAGTTCAGTGATTCCAGATCGAGATCATGCCCTTTTGCCGATCGTACCCAACCGCCTTTAGACAATACAACGGTAATGGGATCAGAAGCTATATGCTGGTCTGCTGAAAACGCCCGAGCTGCTTCCTGTTCACGGACCGGCGAACGTCGGCTGTCGCCGTATTTTTCAGCTGCAATTTTAATTTCCTCGATCGTCAAGCCTTTTAACTTTGCTTCAGAATTTATGATCTCTTCGAGCTGATCGCGTTCAGCCCGAAGGGCAAACTGTTCTTCCCGAATCTTGATCTCTTCCAACTTGGCCAGCTGCCTTAGCCGGATTTCCAGCACTGCCTCCACCTGTCGGGTACTGAGGTCAAACCTGTTCATCAATTCAGATTTGGGGTCATCCTCGTATCGGATGATGTGAATCACTTCGTCGATGTTCAAAAAGACGATGAACAAGCCATCGAGAATGTGCAGGCGTTTGTTTATAAATTCCAGACGGCTTTTCAGTCGCCTCAGAATGGTGTCTTTTCTGAACGTTATCCAGTCCAGCAACAGTTGCTTGAGATTGTGAACTTTCGGTTTTCCGTCGAGACCGATCAGGTTCAGATTGACGCGATAACTTTTTTCCAGATCCGTTGTCGCAAATAGATGACTCATCAACGAGTCCCGGTTCACCCGGTTACTGCGAAGCTCAATCACCAGTCGTACCGGACTGGATTCGTCTCCTTCGTCGCGCAAATCTGTGATCATGGGCAGTTTTTTCTCAAGCATCTGTGTCGCGATTTGCTCCATTATTTTGGCACCTGATACCTGATGGGGCATGGCATGGAATACGATCGCGTTCTTCTCGTCGGTCCACACTGCTCTTTGGCGAACGACGCCTAATCCAGTCTTGTATATATCCAATATTTCTGATTTGGAATTAACGATTTCCGCTCCGGTCGGAAAGTCCGGTGCCTTGATCGATTCGCATAGCTGCTCAATCGTTGTTCTGGAATTCGTAAGCAGTCGAATGCAAGCGTCAGCGACTTCGTGTATGTTATGCGGTGGGATATCAGTCGCCATACCGACAGCAATGCCGGATGCCCCATTCAACAGGATATTGGGCAATTGGGCAGGCAGTCTTTGAGGCTCACTGAGTGTGCCGTCAAAATTCGGAACCCAATCCACAGTTCCTTGGGAAACCTCTTCAAGTAAAACTTGGGCATACGGCGTAAATCGGCATTCGGTATAGCGCATTGCGGCAAACGATTTCGGATCATCGGTTGACCCCCAGTTTCCCTGTCCATCAATGATCGGATATCGAAATGAGAACGGCTGTGCCATCAATACCATTGCCTCGTATGCGGCAGTATCGCCATGCGGATGGAATTTACCGATTACGTCACCGACTGTACGTGCTGACTTTTTATACTTGGCCGCCGCGCTGAGACCCAGTTCGGACATGGCGTAGATTATTCTTCTCTGGACGGGCTTCAAGCCGTCGGCGATATGTGGAAGCGCCCGATCGAGGATGACATACATCGAGTAATCGAGGTATGCCTTTTGCGCAAACTCCTCAAGGGGAATTGATTCTGTATCGGTAGGCGGTGGGGTGCTGACAAGTGTCAGCGACATTTGAGTCGCCATGATAGTCAGACTTCGGCTTGGTTACCGATTTCCATCAGCCAACTTTTCCGCTCGGCGACTTTCTTTTTGCCGAGAAGCATGTCAAGCGTTTTATTGAGTTTTGACAATGATTCGACGCGAAGTTGGACCAGTCTGCGTGTATCGGGATTCATTGTGGTTTCTTTCAGTTGTGCCGGATTCATCTCACCGAGTCCCTTGAAGCGCTGAACCGAGATTTTTGCTTTTGGTTTTTCCGCTTGCATTCGAGATTTGATATAGCCGAGTTCTTCATCGTCCAATGCATAACTGACATCCTTGCCCGCATCAATTCGATAAAGTGGTGGCATGGCAACGTAAACATTTCCTGATTCGACAAGACTGCGGAAGTGTTTGACAAACAGTGCACAAAGGAGTGTGGCGATATGTGCACCGTCGGAATCCGCATCCGCCAGTATGCAGACTTTACCGTAGCGCAATCCGGAAATGTCCGTGGAGCCCGGGTCAACGCCAAGTGCAATTGCGATGGAATGTACCTGGTCGGATGCCAGCACCTGTGCTGAAGCCACCTCCCAGGTGTTCAGGATTTTTCCACGCAATGGCAAAATCGCCTGGGTTGCGCGATTGCGCGCCTGTTTGGCGGAACCCCCTGCAGAATCGCCTTCAACCAAGAACAGTTCGGTATCCCGCATGACTCGACTGGAACAGTCGCTTAACTTTCCAGGTAGCGCCGGACCGGCACCGGTTTTCTTTCGTTCGACCTTTTTGGCAGCGGTCTCTCTTCTGCGCGCGTTGTCGATAGCCAGTTGCGCAATTCTTTCCGCTTCGGATATGTGCTGGTTCAACCACAGACTGAAAGCGCCTTTGGCGATCGAAATGAGCGATTTCCCTACGTGTCTGGAAGCCAAGCGATCTTTTGTCTGTCCGACAAACTGCGGGTCTTCCATCCTCACCGAAAGTATGTAACTGCAGTGACGCCAGACATCCTCGACGGAAATTCGCAGGCCTCTGGGCAACAGATTTCGAAATTCACAAAATTCCCGGACAGCATCTGTAATTCCAGTTCTGAATCCGTTGACATGAGTGCCCCCAAGCTCCGTCGGAATCAGATTGACATAACTTTCTGTAACCGTCTCTTTTGCTTCGGGTGTCCAGCAAACTGCGCAGTCAACCTGCGTCTCGTCATCTTTTCGATGCACAATGATAGGGTCGTGCGGAATTCTTTCGCTGCCATTCAGTTGCCCGATGAGATAATCCGGCAAACCTTCCTCAAATTTCCAGACTTCATTATTGCTTTCGTTGTTTTCGTCGGTGAAGGTGAGCTCCAACCCTGGACAAAGTACGGCTTTGGCCAACATCAGTCGCTTGAGTCTGGCAACATTGATGTGGACGGTGTCGAAAAACTTCGCGTCCGGCCAGAACTGAATTTTCGTTCCTGTATTTCTCTTCGGGATCTTCGAGATTTCTGAGAGTTCCTGCACCACATCGCCGTTTGCGAACTTCATCTGGTACATGATGCCATTACGGCGAATATTGACGAGCAGCTGTTTTGAAAGTGCGTTCACGACCGAGACTCCAACGCCGTGCAGGCCGCCGGAATGCAGGTAGTTTTTGGAGGAGAACTTTGCGCCGGCATGCAGGCGGGTCATGATTACTTCGACACCCGAAACGCTTTCCTGCTCATGTATATCGACTGGAATTCCTCTGCCATCGTCTTCCACGCTGATTGACTGATCTGAATGTAAAACCACATCGATTTTTGAAGCGTGACCGGCGATTGCCTCGTCGACGCTGTTATCTATGACTTCTGCAGCGAGGTGATTGGGTGTATCGGTCTGGGTATACATCCCAGGCCGCTGGCGAACGGGTTCAAGTCCGACTAGGACTTCAATTGCAGAGGAGTCGTAATTGGCAGTCAAGATTGACTCGCGATTCGAATAATCGGGCGGAAAGTTACAACAATTATAATATTTATATCTTTGCTATCTCAAATATCAGTGCAGGAGATAGGCGTTATAGCAATCTTATTTCGGCGCTAGTCTATATCAGGTTGAATCCCCTAGAATCAGCGTTTCCCGGGGAAAGTTTGTTTAGATCCCTCTCGATACGGCTGTCGTTACAGGTTTTTCTGACATGGTAAATCCCTTCGGTACACCTAAGGCCAATCATCGTTCTCTCAAACAGCAATTTATTCAAGGATTGGCGATCATCGTGATTTAATTTGCTCTCCGAAGAGAGTTAATTGGTGTTTGTATAGAATTTTTCTGTAGAATTTACAGTCGTCAGAGCGTCGATTCAAACAGCAATATCTGAAGTAGGGACACAATCACGCAAAACGACTTTATGGAGTCACAATGGACGGGTCAGTTAAAACAGAAACCAGCGGGAATCAGAAAACGGTTGACTGGAAACAGAATGGGGTTCCGGATATCGATTTGTTATCGGTGCCATCTGTTAATATTGAGGATGACATTATCGATAGATTTCAAAATGATGGCGCTGTACTGATGCCCGGGCTATTCGAGAACTGGGTGTCACAACTTCGGAGCGGTTTGCAAAAAAATCTTGAAACTCCGAATGACTATGCATTTCCGTGCGAGAGTATCCCCGAAGGTGCTCCCGGCAGGTTTTTCGACAGTTACTGCAACTGGCTGCTTATTCCTGAGTATTATTCGCACGTAACAAAATCATGTGCCGCCTCTGTTGCCGGTCAGTTGATGCGATCCACTGAGTCACAATTCTTTCACGAGCATGCTTTCTGCAAGGAGCCGGGTACTCAAGCCGCAACACCCTGGCATCAAGATATGCCGTATTACTGCGTTGACGGAAAACAGACTGTCAGTCTTTATATTGCACTGGACGAAACACCCGCGGAGGTTGCTGTTCGTTTTGTCAAGGGGTCTCATCGGTGGGATAGATTGTTTCATCCGGTTTCATTCCTGGACTCCGAAGATTTTGAATCAATCGAGGAGCATCTTGAAGCCGCTCCTGACGTGAATGAAAATCAGGAAGACTACGAAATTCTTGCATGGAATCTTCATCCAGGTGATTGCATTGCATTTGATTTCCTGACGCTACACGGCACGACAGCCGGAGAAGTCAAGGCAAGAAGGCGGGCGGTCTCCACGAGATGGCTTGGAGATGACGTTACCTACTGTGAACGTGCCATTAAGACTTCGCCGCCTTTTCCCAATATTGGTCTCGAACCCGGGGAACGTATGCGCACGGACTGGTTTCCCGTTCTTTGGCAACGCCGGTCCCCGGTAGTTTGCTAATGGAATGAATCTCGCAGATCTTCAGACGCGGTCGCCTCACAATACCGACACACAGTGACCGATCGGTTATCCGAATACCAACGTTGGATGCGTCATGCGCTGTCGCAAGCCCGTCTGGCTCTTGAAGTGGGTGAAGTGCCGGTAGGCGCAGTGATCGTTTCTGAAGGTGAACTCGTGGGCGAAGGCTACAATCGCACTATCACTGATCGCGACCCGAGTGCGCATGCTGAAATAGTAGCGTTGCGCGCTGCATCTTTGCAGATGGATAATCATCGACTCCCTGCGTGCGAAATGTACGTGACTATTGAGCCATGTGCGATGTGTGCTGGCGCGCTTGTCCAGGCGCGGCTGTCGACACTGATTTATGGTGCGTTGGATACTAAATCGGGTGCCGCCGGTTCAGTGATGGATGTCTTGCGTCATCGTGCACTGAATCATCAGTGCGAGGTTGTGGGAGGTATTTTGCAAGACGAGTGTTCCGAATTGATTCAGGAGTTTTTCAAGGCGCGTCGAGCCGGGACTAATTGTTGAATTGAATTTGGTTCTCTCGGAAATGGGGTTCAACACTCTATAATATGTAGTATCCCCCACCATGTTGGACTGGATTCGGAGAGGTACCGAAGTGGCCATAACGGCGCGGACTCGAAATCCGTTGGGGGCGCAAGCCCCACGTGGGTTCGAATCCCACCCTCTCCGCCAATTTCACTAGAAAATTCCTTTCGTCCAATCGAAAGAAATTTCATCTTTCCGAAATTGGGATTATTGCGACATTCTTCGCTGTGCTTCAAGAATTTCTTCTGGCCAAGTGCTCTTGATGAAGGCAAGTACCGCGAGAATTTCCTCATCGGAGAGAACACCTTCGTAAGCGGGCATTTCAGTGATGTAGTTGGGTCCTGCGAAGATCTTCACTCCAAACTTCGTTAATCTAAACAGAATTTCGTCTGAATGATGCCAGGTATGCCCTGAAGGGTCATGTGGCGGTGCTGGCAAAGCGCCGCTCGCTTTACGTTTCGTCCAGTTGGGCTCGCCCTCCAGTCTGGCTCCGTGGCAAACCGCGCAGTGTTGGACGTAAACTTTGCTCCCGAGTTGAACCTTCGAACGGTCTGTATGGTCGGCGTAGAGGTTTTGTTCCGCCAATATTTCCGTGGTACCACTCAAGAGGAACACTGTGACTACGATTGAATACAAGAGGGCTTTGGATGGAATTGAGATCATGATCAATTTTTCAGTTAGTTTTAGACGAGCATCTTTGATTATATGTACAACGATTCAGTAATTTACAATACGACAAGCAGAACAGTATAGCGAGCAGTTTTTCCAACGCCGATGAAGATTGCCGATACAAGCCAATTGATCCGAAGCCAACCAGCCCCGACACACAAAACATCACCGATAATTGGAACCCAAGACAAAAGCAGGACCGGCGAACCGTATTTAGTAATTTTAGCAATAGCTTTCTGAACACCTTTCTTGTTTGACTGCCGCTGCGGAAATAATCTTCCCAATATATAACTGGACATCCCTCCAATGGTATTTCCGACGGAAGCAACGGCAAGTAGAGTCCAAAATCCGCGTTCAGCTCGAGAATCAAGATAAACAAGAACTGCTTCCGATCCCCCGGGAAGAACGGTTGCGGATAGCAAAGCGCTAAGGAATAATCCGCCTAACTCCATCTGTGAAAATCTATGGGTTCACTGAGAATTTCGGAGAATTTCAATTCTACAATCGGTATTAATTTCAAACAGTTCCCAGTGATGGTTCGCTGGACAGCGGTATTGCGGACCGTGTTTAATTTTAGTTTTCTACTCATCTTATTGGAATTGGAAATACTCATTCATGACTAAACACGGGTTTCCTCATAAATTCCATCTTCAGACTACATTCCCAGACCGGCAATTGGGCGTCATTGGTTCCGGCGCGAAAGATCATATTTGTGATTGCGACTTTACTGTTGATGAAGGTATTTTGTTGAATTCTCCGAATGTAGTCCCTAAGCTGATGCGATTTGAACTGTAGCAGGTGTAAGGAGAAAATTCGAAATTTACTTGACGCGAGGGCGAAACTTACATGAAATACGTTGGGGCGCAGGCTCGGTATCGGCCAGTGCCATGGTGTCACTAACCGCAGGCTCAATAGTGGTGCAAAGCTGTATAAAGAATGAAGTATCAATAGAATGATCTGCTAAATCTATATTTGGCGGTGTATTGTCCCCCTTTGGGTTCGAATCCTCTACACTCAACATAGTATTGCAACAAATAATTGCCCTGAAAACAATGAAAAGAAAGATTTATGTTGCAACGCCTTGTGCGGTTTTGATGTCCTTTCTTGGCATGGCTTCTATCATAGTGATGATAAGTACCGTACTAATCGTGCGTTCGAATCCCTGTTTGGAATTCATTGGAAACGTATCATTCTTCACGATCCGGCAGCCTGTAACTGGTACTACGTCCCCCACCGGGGTTTTGAATAAAGATGCTACGTTCCTTTAAATCCTGAATATCACGTAATGCTGTATCATTAGAGCATTTAGCCAGCTTGGCGTATTTGGAGGTGTTCATAAAGCCCTCAAAATCATCCTCAAGCATACGGTTGATGATCAATCGTTGTCGGTCATTAACAGGCGTTTGGTTGATCATATCCCAGAGCTGCGCTTTGAACAGCACATTACCAAGCGTAATTTCCGCATTGCTGATAGCCCGGCCAAGACAATCCAAGAACCATGAGAGCCAATCTGTTATATCAGGGGTAGAGCGTTGTTGCGCTTCAAGCTGATCGTAATACTGTTTCCGCTCAGCTTCGATTTGGGATGATAGGCTGCAAAAACAGTCTGGCGTACCATCGGCACGAGTGAGTGCCATGTCACCAATGGCTCTAGCAATCCGTCCATTGCCATCTTCAAACGGGTGGATTGTCACAAACCATAAATGAGCAATTCCCGCTCTGATAACAGGGTCGGTATCATCCTCTTCTGCCAACCACGCAAGAAACACTTCCATTTCCGTATCTAAGCGCTCCGCAACGGGAGCCTCAAAATGCACCTTTTCTTTACCGATAGGATCGGAAATAACCTGCATAGGGCCAGCCTCAATAGTACGCCACCCCCCAACGGTGATTTTGTGCATGCCACTGCGGCCTGTCGGAAACAAAGCAGCATGCCAATCAAACAGCCGATCCTTGGTTAATGGCTTGGAAAACTGTTGCGTGGCATCCAGCATCATCTCAACGATACCTTCAACATCACGGCTTGCCGGAATAAGCCCAGCAATATCAATTCCGAGCCTACAGGCAATAGATGAGCGCACTTCTTTTGGGTCCAGATTTTCACCCTCAATGGCAGATGATTTGACAACATCATTGGTGAGCGTGCCGAGAGTTGCTTCACGCTTCAGCTCAAAGCCAAGCCCCTCCATGCGTCCCAGCAAACGGCCTTGACGATGGCGTATATCAGCCAACTTGGATGCAAGGATTTCCGCATCCCATGAAAAATTTGGCCAGTTTTGATGTTCATGAATCCACATATCAATCACCGCATTATTTAAGGTGATTATAGGTGCCATTCACCGCAAGGTCAAGATAAATCACCGCATATAGTGCGGTGATTCTGGAGGTTATTCACCGCATATCATTTTTTGCAATATTCTTTACCATATAGCGGCTTGCAGGATCGGGATGCATTCGACCTCCAACAGGTTGCAAAGCATCAACCATAAGTTCATGAATTAGAAAACTACGTGCTTACAATGTTATGCATGTGTTTTTGACTTTGAGGGATCATAAATTGGCATAGCGATAACAGTGGCAGTGGTGTTGATAGTGTTACTTTTTACCTCAAGGGTCGTTCCTTCGGGTATGCTTGGATTAATATGCGCTAATGCCAAAGATTTACCTAACCGATGCGAATAGGCAGGGCTGTTGACCATGCCAACCTCTTTACCATTGAAGCTAAGCACTTCTCCACCTTCGACCATGTCAGAATGATTAATATTGAGACCAACATTTATGATTTTTTCATTGCCCTTTGCTGCCATAAGAGCTTCTTTACCTCTAAAATCAGATTTAGATTTACTCACTGTAAAACCAAGACCAACTTCCCAAGGGGTATGATCAGTGGTCATGTCATAACCATAAAACAAGAGACCAGCTTCAATCCGCACTTTATCCAAAGCAGTGAAGGAGCAAGGCATAACACCTGTTGCGACCAGCTTATCCCAAATATCGCACACGACACTTGCATCCGCAAATACTTCATATCCGCGTTCACCAGAATATCCGGTGCGTGAAATCCGGCAAGGATGTCCAAACAATCTTGCTTCGATATGATGAAAATATTTCAATGAGGCTAGTTCGACATCACAGTTGACATTCAGCATTTCCAATGCTTGAGGCCCTTGTACCGACACATCATGTAATTCATCGGTGAATTCAATTTCCACATTCTTACCAGATGCAGAGGCCTCCAGCAAAGCCATTGTGTCGCCAGAACCATGTACAATCATCCATTCATCATTTCCATTGTTAGAAACAATTGCATCATCCGCCATCGTGCCTTGTTCCGTTAGAACACTCAGATATGCAGCCTGTCCTGGCGCAATTTTGTGCATATCGCGTGTTGTAAGATGTTCCAGTACTGCTTGAGCGTCGTTGCCTCGAACAAATATTTTCTTAAGCGGAGACATGTCAAACATGCCAACACGCTCTCGTATAGCATCATGTTCGTCATTTGGATCAGTATTGTAACTCCATGCGGTCCCCATACCATTCCAGTCCTCAAGGCTAGATCCAAGTGCGGTGTGACGCGATGTAAGTGCTGATGTTCTGCTAAGTTCTTCGGTCATGGATGTTCCTTTCTAGTACCATTCGTCCGGCATCTGGGCTTTGCGCTCGGCTACAAAGTCCTCAAGCGATGCTTGGATGCCAGGTTTCATTTCGGGTTGTTGATAGTCGTTCAGCATCTGATGCCACCGCGCGGTGGCGCGCTGATCAGCGGTCAGTGCACCGTTTTCGGACCAGGTCTCAAACGGTCCGGCGTCAGAAATCTGTGGTTCAAAATTCGCCGTCGTGTAGTGGCGCAGGGTGTGACTGGTCGACAGGAAATTCTCGCCCGGACCCGTCTCATAGTAGGCATCACGGCCAAAGGCCTCGTCATCGGTATCGAAACCCCGCAGAAGCTTCAGCATCGCACCGCAATGGTCGAGATCCATGATGAACTTCTCATAAGACATCACAAGTCCGCCTTCGAGCCAGCCTGCTGCATGCCAGACCTGATGGGCTCCGGACAAAAGTGTGGACCACATCGCGCCGGTACTGTCCTGCATGGCTTGCCCGTCTGGTGCGTTGGACGCGGTGATCTGCCCCCCGCCAGAACGCATTGGCACGCCAAGCCTTCGGCCCAGTTGCGAAAGCGCCATGGTGATCATGTTCGCCTCGGGCGATCCAAAGGCCAGCGCGCCCGTGCGCAGGTTCATGCTGGAGTGGAAAGAACCAAACACCACCGGACAGCCAGGGCACACCAGCTGTGCCAGCGCGATGCCAACCATGGCTTCAGCCAACGTCTGCGCCGCCACCGCAGCCGGGGAAAGTGGCCCCATGCCACCTGCAAAGATCGCAGGAGAGACACAGACACATTGGCCCGCCTCTGCATAGATGCGCAGGGCAGACGACATGGTGTCATCATAGATTAGCGGCGAGTTGACGTTTATATTGGCCTGCATCACCGCAAAGCGATCCATGACCTCACCAAAGACGAGGCGCGCTATATCGATACTGTCGCGCGCTCGCTCGGGTGCCGTGACAGAGCCCATGAAGG
The DNA here is from genome assembly GCA_951813075.1 of Arenicellales bacterium. Lineage (GTDB taxonomy): Bacteria > Pseudomonadota > Gammaproteobacteria > Arenicellales > JAJDZL01 > JAJDZL01. The sequence goes on from OX638343.1 coordinate 2,695,514, forward strand.
GCTTGGTCGAGAGCGTCAGATGCGCCAGCATCATGTCGAGATGGCGCTTGTTCACCGGGATATCCGTCGGCTCGACCACCGTGCCGCCGGAATGATGCAAGGCAGGCGCAAGATAGGCCAGCTTCACGAAATTGCGGAAATCCTCTAGCGTCGCATAGCGCCGACCGTTTGCCTGATCGCTGACAAAGGGAGAGCCATATCCCGGCATCAGCACAACATTTTTGCCGCCAAGCGTTACGGTCTTGGCCGGGTCGCGGGCATATAGTTGAAATTCGCTTGGGGCCGTGGCGCACAGCGCGCGGACGTGACCCGGTTCAAACCTTACACGTTCACCGTCAACCCGCGCGCCCGCCTGGGCGAACAGATCCAGTGCCGTTTGGTCCCCGCGGAACTTGACGCCGATATTGCTCAGAATCCAATCGGCCTGATCTTCGATCCGGGCCAGCGCCGCGTCATTTAGCAGATCATATGCAGGTATCTTGCGACCCGTGAACGGCTTGCTTTCCGAGGGCGCGTTATGACGGGACAGACGACCCCTGCGCGCGCTGCTGCGGCGACCCTGAGGTGCTGACATGTCTGCTGTTGCGTTCAAAGGTTCCAACGCTGAGTCTTTCCTATGTGATTTGCATGCAGGATTTTGCGCAAAAAAATCGGCCTGAAAATCGAAAAGTTCTTTTCATAGCGTATAAATAATTTATACGCTATGCCTATGAGTACCCGTTTCCATCATCATGATCTGCTGAGGCTTTTGTTGATTTCAATCCAAAATTGACCCACCCCATGGGCACCATTTATACCCTCAATCCAGCGGTTTCACAACCGCAATTCAGATTCGATCTCATCGTGTTGCGCCGCTCCTGATCACACTGTTTGTTTTGCTTCTGGCGCGGTCACATCCTGAGCGCCTCGCCGCTGCCCGTCGCGATTGTGAAAGCGCCAGCTGCGGTTGCCGGTTTCGAAGATCTCGCAGTGATGGGTCAACCGGTCGAGCAGCGCCGAGGTCATCTTCTCGTCGTCGAACACACTGACCCATTCGCCGAAACTCAGGTTGGTGGTGATCACCACCGGCACGTGCTCGTAGAGTTTGGAGATCAGGTGAAACAGCAACTGGCCGCCGGCCCGGGCGAACGGCAGGTAGCCGAGCTCGTCGAGCACCACGAAGTTGCGCCGCAGCATCTGTTCGGCCAGTGCGCCGGCGCGTCCGGCGTGCTGTTCGTCCTGCAGCCGGTTGACCAGATCCACCACATTGTAAAACCGTCCTCTGGCGCCGTTTCGGATCCAGGCCCGGGCCAGCGCCACGGCAAGATGTGTCTTGCCGGTACCGGTGCCGCCGACCAGAACCATGTTGCGCGTCTGATCCAGAAACCCGCGTTGGGACAGCTCCTCGAAAAGACCCGGTTCGAGTTGTAGGTGCTGATCCAAAAATCCCCAGATGTGCCGATTGAAATTCCCCAGTTGTAAGCATAGTTTTTCTCCTGTTTATTTGGGGGTGAAGGGTCCAAGTTTTGCAGCTACACCTGCGACCAAGAGCGCCAGCACACCAATGGTGATCCAGCGCACAACGGTTTGCAGGAAGGTGCGTTGCATGGTTTTGATTGAGCCTGCTAAATCACGCAGGGTGCGGATGTCGTTGGCAGCCTCTTCATCTGCCAAACCCACTTCCTTCAGAGCTTTTCTGGCCCCTCGGCAGGCGGCTTGTTCCAGCAGAGACTCAAATTCTGTACGCGGCAGGCACACCATATCGTCCTGCCGCTGATGGTTATCAGCGGTCATGATTACTCTTCCTGTTTTTAGGGGTGATTGGTCGGCGGTATGTACGACCGGATTTTCAGCAACGGCACTGATTTCAACCAGCTCGCCGCGAGGCCGAACCGCCGTTACGCGAGCCAGCGTGCTCCATTTCTCACCAGCACCAAAGGCAATGTGCGTGCGTTCCTGCAGCTCTCCGGTGTAGGGCGTGAAGTCCAGTTCATCCTGCAAAACCACCTGACTGGGTGTTTCACCGGGTAGGGCAAGCCATGGACCAGAAACACTGCCATCGGTTTTACGCAGACTGATAAAGTGATCCCCAAGCTCCTGAGACCATTCCAATGGCTCCGATAAGCTCAGAACATTGTCATCAACTGCTATGACTTCGGCACCTTGACCCCAGTTTGGCATATCATGGGCGATAGCGATCAGATCACCGTAAGTGGGGATCAAACCTTCCAGCTCTGTTTGAAAAGTCACCAAGCGCCTGCGATAGCGATTGGCGGCGGCCATATATTTGCCTTCGCAGATAGCTTGGGCTTTTTCAGTGCAGCCAAACAATCGCACCCGGGCGGGTTGATCGCTGGTGCTGTCTGGCAGGCTGACGGTTTCTTCTGCCGTTTGCCATGTCTCTTTTGAGAAATACTCCACCGTGACGCTATCTGCCGTATCATCACTTGCCCGCAAATACTGGGCTTCCCACGGCTATGCCATTTTCGGCATATGAAAGTTCGTTTTAGGTTAATGGCGGAGAGGGAGGGATTCGAACCCTCGGTACGCTATTCACGCACACACGCTTTCCAGGCGTGCACCTTCGGCCGCTCGGTCACCTCTCCGATAATTGAAAGCAAGAATCAGTTCTGTCGATTGACGCCAGTTTAATGTGATGATATTCAACTGACTCGGCAAATTATAGCCTGTTGATTAGGTAGTCGGTATGCGTTGAACAGAGGACCGAGTTGGATTAAAAGAGAAAAGCAATCGACGAAAAAATTTCAGTTCAGGTATTGAATTGAAGAGTAGATTGATTCAACCGACGAACTCACGCAAGCGTTCATGAGTTTCAGGGTCTAAAAACCCCTTGACCGTTGCAGCAGTTTCCAATTTCATTGCGTATTCAAGCGCATCGGCGTTGACCTGGTTTAGGACTTTCTTTAAATCTGTAACGGCATCGCGCGAAATCGAAGCGATACGTTCCGCCGCCTGGTGTGCCGTTTCGTAGACTGAATCTTCGGAAACTACTTTCCAGGCGAGCCCCATTTCCAGCGCCTCGAATGCGTCGAAAACCTCGCCCAGTAACATCAAATCCTTGGTTTTTACAAGTCCTATCATCTTCGGCAATAAATAGGTGGCACCACCGGTTGGAAACATCCCCCATTTGAGTTCTGGGAAAAAACAACGTGTGTTGTCGGCGAATACTGCAAGATCACAGTTGATCGCCCACTCCAAGCCTCCACCGACTGCCCAACCATGGATTGCCCCTATGACGATCTTTTCTCCGAGTACGATCCGACGTGTAATGTCCTGGATCGATTCGATAAATTCGAACGCTTCTTGCTCACTTCGAGCTTGGCTTTCGAAATCTTTCAGGTCATCGCCCGAGCAAAAAGCGCGCCCAGAACCACGCAATACAATTGCGCCGATGTTCGGGTCAGCATTTGCATTGTCTAGTGCTTGGCAAAGTGCTTCGAGCATTTCAGAATTCATAGCGTTCAATCGGTCTGGACGATTCAAAGTGAGTGTTTGGACATTGTTTTCTGTAGACGAAAGTACTGTATTGCTCATTTTTATTTACTCTCTGATAATTCGTTTTGTCTTGCCCTCAGTTCGGGGAAATGATCGTGCCGGAAACAGTTTGACTTGTGCGGAGGCACGGACCGTTTGTTTGATCTCGTTTTCGATTCTCTCTTGCAAATCAGCAGTTGCAGAATCCTGAGTCTGGAGTTCAGCCTCAACAAAGATTCGATCATAGGGTCCAGCACCCTGTAAACGGACACGAAATTCGCCCGATAGTTCAGAAAAGCCATTGATTACACCGCGTACCGCAGTCGGGTAGACATTGACGCCTCGGACAACGATCATATCGTCACTACGTCCGAGTACCCGAAATCGCGGTGTGGTACGCCCACATTTACATAAGTCTGTACCGGTTATTGTCACCATGTCGTTTGTTCGGAAACGAACTAACGGCTGTGCTTCACGTTTTAGATGTGTGAGTACAAGTTCACCAGTCTCACCCTCTTCAAATGGAACAATCGAAGTGGTATTCGGACAGATCAGTTCCGCAAAAAGAACGTCATGCCCCAGAAAGTGCAGGTCATTGCTTTGCTCGCATTGCCCGGCAAAATTACTGAACACGTCTGCCATCCCGTAGTTTGAGTTTCTGACCGCATAACCCCACGTACTTTCAAGCTTGTTTCGAAAGCTCTCGCTGTCGAGTCCAGCCTCACCTCCGAATATGCCAATTTTCAATCCCAAATCTCTAGGATTCAAGTCCTCAAAATGATCAGATATTGTTTGCTCTAAAACCGCAGGATAAGATGGTGTCGAGTGAATGGCGTCAATATTGAGGTCCAGAATTGTCGCAATCAGGTGTCGGCTGTCACCTACTCCAAAAGGAATTACGGTCGCGCCAGCTGCTTCCAGCGACAAGTGATCCGTTACACCACCCATCCACATCTGATAGTTCAAACAATGCACGATCGTGTCTTTTGGTTTCAGTCCAGCGGCCCGGAAACATCTTGCGCCAATTTGCGCGGTTTGTACGGCATCGGCTCGGGTTAGAGCAGCATTCATTGCCTGTCCTGTAGTACCTGACGTACGGTGCAAACGCACAACACTTTCTTGATTCACTGCAAGATAGTCACCAAATGGCGGGTGAGCAGCTTGGGACTCTCGCAACATCGACTTGTTGCACAATGGTAGATTCGGAAGTTCTTCAAGTCTTTGTGGAATTCGTATACCCGTCCACAGACGTTGAAAGAAAGAAGAATGACTCAAGACGTATTCCCGTTGCGTTTGCCATCGTCTCTGTCTTAGTCGAGCGACTTCAACCGCAGGTAGAAATTCTTCGGTACCTAGATCGATTGAATCCAATTTCATGCTTCTGCACCTGATCGGATTCGGGAATTAATGATAGAGTTCAACCTTCTACGAGTATCTGTTAATTGATTCGAAAGAAACTTCCATGCTGATCGTTGCGGGCAACGTGTTACTTCATCAATTGATGAGATGGTCGAAGTCAACTCAGTCATGATATCCAAATTCTCCACTACGTTAACTGCATTGTCATCCTGAGCGCAAATACCAGAGCTTGTCCATCTTTTCCATGACCCAGTCGGGTAATATGAATGGTCAGAGGAATATCCGAATCCAAGATCTGGTAGCAACCGGAGGCCTCTGGAAGGGTCTCCATCCAGGCATGGGTGTCGCATTAACCGGGTGCGTACCATCCGAGAGTTCATGGTGAGCGTAATCTTCGTCCCGACGACGCTTCGCACTATTTGGTCTGGTCAACTGCAAGCAAACGCTGAAACGTAAGGCTACATACGCGTGTTTTGTCAATTAATGTTGCTGCGATACCAAACCTGACGTTTTGTATCTCACTCGCCGAATGTCTAGGTTGCTTGATATAGCTTATAAAATGACGCTGTTTCGAGTGCCTTGAGCACGACAGCGCTCCGGCGAATTCGGCAAATGACTCTCGATAACCCTCCGGAGCCAATGTTTTTGTAAAACCTTTTTTTTCAAATGGTTTTTTTCTGTTTAAACCTTGAGCTTGAACATGCTCCAATACTTCAACCACCACCGTAATAGCAATACGTGTGTTGCTTTTTATGCTTGTTGCGAGAAATGGCCTGATAGCAATATATATGTTGCTTTTAGTGAAAAAAGAAAGTAATATGTTTCTTTGAACAATAAAGCAACTTATGTGTTTACATAGAGATGAAATCATTACTTCAACAACTCAAAAAGCGACGTCTTGACTTAGGTCTTAAGCAAAGCGACATGATGTTGCGCGTAGGTATTTCACGTCAGCAATATCAGCATTTGGAATCAAAAGGGAATCCTAGACTCGATACCCTCGAGCTCATTGCAACAGGTCTCAACAGCGAGATTATGCTTATACCCAAAGAAAAGCTTAATACCGTTCTCGCCTTACTCAAAAGCGATGAATTTGAGAGCAAAAGCACCGACAGCTCTCACTCAGATTTTGCTAAAGATGCATCGCGCTCAATTACAAAAAAAGAAAATGACCTTTCTGAAGACCCTTGGCAAGGCTTGTTGGGAGAGGACTCATGAGCGACGAATGCAATGTGCTCAAATTAACCCTGCATGGAAAACTTGTAGGCTACTTGGCAGGTTATCAAAATGGCCGAAACGTGCTCATCTTCGCCGACGAGTTCAAGGATGATGAGGATCGGCCGACATTTAGCTTGATCACTCACCCTGCATTCCCTCGTTCAAACAAGTTGATGGCGAAGCGCTGGACGAGAAACCAACGTTTAAATCCGACACTGTCAAATCTACTGCCAGAAGGTTCGCTGAGAGAGTTAATTGCTCATGGTCTAAAAGTGCATGTTGACAATGAGTTTCATATGCTGTCCTATCTAGGAGAAGACTTGCCTGGAGCGCTGGTCGCAACTCCTATGAAGCCGGATGAAGTGCCAAATAGTATTCTCTCCGCTTACGGAGATACCAAGGTCGTGAAATTCGTAAAGATATCTCAGGAGAATAAATTTTCGCTGGCTGGTATACAGATGAAATTTTCCATGAGGGAAAAAGACAATCGCTTTAGCCTGTCTAAAACAGGCGCCTTGGGAGACTGGATTATTAAAACGCCCTCAACCAAACACAAAGATGTGCCGTTGAATGAATACACCGCAATGACACTCGCTTCTTTGGTTGGTGTCGAGATTCCTGAAATCAAACTGGTTGAATTGGACAAACTGGACAATCTACCGCAAATAAATTTGCCGGATGAAAACCAGTCATTTGCGATCAGACGTTTTGATAGAGGGGCGAACGAGCGAATTCATATGGAGGATTTCGCGCAAGTATTGATGAAGTACCCGCACGACAAATACGATTCCGCAAATTACGAGCAAATTGGCAGAATTTTGTATGAATATGCTGGTGACGGACTAGCGGATGTTCAACAGTTTGCAAGACGGCTGCTGGTTAATATCTTGCTGGCAAATGGGGACGCTCATTTGAAAAACTGGAGCCTACTCTACGCGGATCAGCGGACGCCGCGACTGTCGCCAGCTTACGACATCGTAATGACGAAAGCTTATATTGACGATGAGCGACACTTTGCACTGAATTTAGGAAAGACCAAAAGTTGGTACGAAGTGTCCTATGTCCGTTTCCAATATTGGGCCGATAGATCAAGTATACCTTGGCGAGCCATAAAGCCTCATCTCGATGATGTTTTAGACAGGGCCAAGACATTGTGGCATCGAGCTCTCCATGATCTCCCTATGAATGATGCGCACAAGCAAAAACTTAAAGACCACTGGAGTAATTTACATGAAAATTTCAGACTCTAGTGCTTTGTCTTATCTTCTGTTCGCTTTGTAACCTTGGCGGCTCCACTGCATGTTGGAACAACGGCATCTCCGGTAAACGTTGATAATCAGGGATGGTCTCACCAATATTTGGCGTTGAGTTGGTCAGGTCAACCAGCAGATCGATCGCTCGTCAGACGGAGTGGAAGTCACAAAAGCAGTGTCCTAACGCCAATTGTTGATTTTTTAAGTTGCTGATTTGGAAAGGAATAAATTTTTCTACTCTTAAGAAGTGATAAAGATCAGTTAAGACACAGGTTTTTTTATAAACGGGTTACTGAAATTGGTCGGGGTGAGTGGATTCGAACCACCGGCCCCTGCCTCCCGAAGGCAGTGCTCTGCCAGACTGAGCTACACCCCGAATGCTTGACGATCAGAAATCTCGACTGACCGCAAACTCTACTAACTTGAAAAGTACATCCTTACAGGCTGAATCTGGCAGAAATTCGAGTTTCTGCATTGCACTGTCCCGGTACTTACAGGCAAGGCTGACAGTATATTCAAGTGCGCCAGTTGAGGCAACAATCTCACATACCTGTACTACTTTTGATTCGTCTGGGTCATCAATCGCGGATCGGATAAATTCTCTCTCTTGTGCATTGCAGTGGTCGCGCGCATAAATCAACGGTAGAGTCATCTTTCCTTCCATCAGATCGTCGCCAACTTCTTTGCCAATCGTCTCTGCGTCTCCAGCGTAGTCGAGATAGTCATCGATTAGCTGAAATGCCATACCCAGGTTGTATCCGAAATCCGCCATGTTGCTGCGAACGTCTTCAGATTGATGGGTAATGATCGCGCCTAACTGTGCGCCAGCCCAGAACAAGGGCGCGGTCTTGCGATCAATTGTGTCAAAGTAATCCTCTTCCCTGGTTTCATAGGCATGCATCTGCACAAGTTGCAGGACTTCTCCTTCAGAAACCTTTCGCATGGCGTGGGTCATGACTTCGAACACCTTGAGACTGCCAGCGGATACAAGCAGCTCAAATGCGCTTGTCGAGAAGTAGTCGCCCACAAGCACACTCGCAGGGTTGCCCCAAATGGACTTGGCGCTTGCGCGCCCGCGTCGCATGGTCGAATCATCCACAACGTCATCATGCAGCAGGGTGGCTACATGTATGAACTCAATAATTGTTGCAAGCATTATGTGATGAGGTCCCGGGTAGTCGAATGCGCGAGTACCCAAGAGCACGGTGATCGGGCGCATTTTCTTCCCGCCATGTTCAACGATGTGACGGCCGACTTCTTGAATTAGAGAAATATCGGAGTCCAATGCTTCAAGAACATAGTCCTGCATCGCATCCAGGTCTTCCTGAATGAACGAGTGGATCTGCTTTAGATCATTCCTGGAATTTTCGATCGCTGGCTGTGTGGTCACTTTATCATCGTCTGCTGTCATATTGCTATCCGCGCATGCGTCAGGAGTTTCAACAATTGAATTGGACACGATTGAAATTGGGAAGTTGCAGTTAATTTGGATGCAATTGAAATTTTACAGGAAATTCCAGCCGAGATAATTTTGCAATAGCTGCGCTAGGAATGAAGTCAGGTGGGACAGATTTGAGCAGCTAAACTGTCGAGTGAATTCAGACGGTGTTTGCGGAGTTTCTTTCCCAGAAGATCTCATCGTTGTAGCCTTGAATTCCTGAATCGCTTTCAGCAATGCGAATTCTTTTCAATGCCCAGCAAAGGTAGTCTTGATTGCAGTCGACACCAAACCACCTTCTTCCCAACTTGGTGGCGACCGAAGCGGTGGTACCGCTGCCTAGAAATGGATCAAAAACGAAATCATTCTCTTTTGAACTGGCAAGCATGAGCTTTGCGATCAGTTTCTCGGGCTTTTGAGTCGGATGATCTGTGTTTTCCCGCATAGACCAAAATGGAACGGTAATGTCAGTCCAGATGTTGGATGGAAAGGTCAGGCGAAACTTCCCGTTTTCCTCCTCCAACCAGTCTTTTGGTTCACCGTTAGTCCTGTAGGGTGCGATAACTTTTCGCTTCAGCCGTACTGCCTGGGCATTGAAGAAATAATTGTCGGAATTTGTGCAAAACCAAATGTCTTCCGAATTATTTTTCCAGTTTGATCGTGCGCCACGTCCTTTCTCTCTTTCCCAAGTGATACGGTTGTGTACGTTGAATTTTGATTGCAGTATCGGTCCGATCAGGACCGAAGTACGCCATTCTGAACAGACGTATACCGTAGCATCGGGTTTTAACGTTGACATGAGGACATCCAATAGACTTTCAAACCATGTCTGGTATTGCGCGCCACTTCGATTCTTGAACTTGGTGCCATGATAGTCTTTGCTGAGATTGTAGGGTGGGTCCAAGATTAAAAGGTCGACGAATTGTTTCGGTAGATATGAGATGAGTTCGAAAATATCGCCCTGTGCGACTCGGTTTGAGATTTGCTCGATGGACATCCGGGTGTTGGGCTTCAGTATCTCACCAGACAACTCGACGAGTTCCTGCTTGGAGCAGGTGAGGGTGCGATTTCGAGGCGTTTTTTTCATAGCATCAGATTGTTGATGCGCAGGTCAAGATCAGGTCGGAACGCGGCGGTGAAACGCTTCGATCAAAGTTCCTTTGTCCATGTATTCGAGTTCTCCGCCCAACGGGAGCCCGCGCGCCAATCGGGTAATTTTCAATCCACGTTCGGCGATCAGTTCCGATAGGTAATCAGCCGTTGCATCACCTTCCAGTGTGATATTCATCGCCAGAATTACCTCATTTACAGGATTGGTCTGTAAAACTTCAAGCAGTTCATCAATGTTCAGGTCATCAGGACCGATTCCGTCCATAGGTGAGATTTTCCCCATTAAGACGAAGTACAAGCCACGGTATACACCAGCCTCCTCAAATGAGTTCAGGTCAGCAGGTGTCTCAACGACGCAGATCTGTGATCGATCCCGTGCTGGAGAATTGCAGATATTGCAGACCGGCGACTCACTGAAGTTATTGCACTGGTTACAGTGACGCACCGACTCGACAGCATTGTGCAACGCGTTGGCAATATCTGATGCGCCTTTGCGGTCGCGCGCCAATAACTGGAATACAAATCTTTGAGCTGTTTTGGGCCCTACGCCCGGCAAGCGGCGGAGGGCTTTGGTCAGATCATCGACTGCTTTTGCAACAGCCATGTCAGCAGGACGATCCGGTGGCTACAAGGGAAAATCCCGAGGGTTGAAAGGAATTCCAGAGGCAATGTTTGAAATTTGTTCTTCATTCATTTGTTCGACGCGTTTGACCGCGTCATTGATGGCGCCGGCAATCAGGTCTTCAAGTACCTCGCAATCACCTTGCATCAGTGATGGGTCAATCTGCACGTCAATCGCGTCGAATCGTCCCGTGAGAACAACTTTGACCTGTCCTGCACCTGCAACACCGGTTACTCTCTGTTTATGCATCTCATTCTGCGCTTTCTTCATCTGCGCCTGAATTTTGGATGTCTGCTTCAGTAGCTCTTTGAATTCCTCTGTCATTCCATATCCCCGTTTCAACTGAACATGTCTGTCTTCATTCCTGTTTCGGCGTGACCTCTTCAAGTTTTGCGCCGAATTCCTCCATCAAGAGCATGGGCAATTCTTCGCCGACGATGATTTGCCGTGCTTCCGAAACTCGATTTGAATGTTCCCGCTCCTGTTTCTGTTTGAGCGTCTCGTTTTCGCTTGCACCTTTTTCAACAATCAGTTCGATGCTTTCTTTGGTACTCTCGCGCAAAATTGCTTCAAGATTGGTTCGGTTTTCCGGACGATCCATCGCAACGGAACTTGTGTCAGGCGCGTTGACGATTATAGTATTCCCTGAGCGGGACTTGAATGACAGATTTTGAGCGTACAGTTTAGTTGGCCCATTAAGGTTGCTTGCGTTTGCCAGAAAATCAAGCCAATCATCTGAAGTCTGAATATCCTTGGACGGAGTGGCTGGGGGATCATTCTGACTCCCGGATTCTGGAGGAATCGCCTCAGATTTTGTCGTCGATTCAGTTGCTGGCGGTGCGCTGGGCGCAATAACTGAGCCGTGTGAGGTAACAGGAGCCTTTGATTGCGCAGGCGGAGACTGCTGCCGGCTTTTTCGATGTTTAGGTGAGCCCGAGTCCGGATGGAAGGCGAGCATTCTCATCAGCACCATTTCAAATCCGGTTTGAGGATTTGGTGCTAGCGGCAGGTCTCGTTTGCCGAGCAATCCAATCTGATAGTAGAGTTGAGTCTCTTCTTTTGAAAGTTGAGATTCGAGTTGTTTTATCTCATTGATATTGTCAGCTCGCTCTGTGACTATCTGAGGTGTGAATTTGAACAGACTGAGTTCGTGTAGTTTAAGCAGGATATCATCTAATGCGCTTTCGTAATTGATAGACTGTTCTGACATTCTGGCAGTGATTTCGAGCATCTTATCAGGATCCTGATTTGCTATTGCTGTCAGTAGATCAAACAGAAAATCCTGCGACAGCATTCCGAGCATTTCGCGTACTGACGCTGCTTTAAGATTTCCATGTGTATAGGAAATCGCCTGATCGAGAATACTAAGCCCGTCACGCATGCTACCTCGCGATTGTCGGGCGATACTGTTGACGGCATCATCCGTGAACTCGATTTTTTCCTGCTGCAAAATCTTGGTCATCTGAGTGCTGATTTCGTTTGAATCCATAGCCCTGAGATTGAACTGGATGCAGCGCGACAAGACTGTTACCGGCAACTTTTGTGGATCAGTAGTCGCCATCAGGAATTTCACATGTTCCGGCGGTTCTTCCAGAGTTTTCAATAGAGCATTGAAACTGTGGCCGGACAACATGTGAATCTCGTCGATCAGATAAACCTTGAAACGACCAGAAGTTGCCCGGTATGGGACATTGTCCAGCAGTGCGCGAGTATCTTCCACTTTGGTTCTTGAGGCGGCGTCCACCTCAATCAGATCGATAAACCTGCCCTCGTCAATCTCATTACACGCGTTGCACTCGTTACACGGCGTGGAACTGACACCTGATTCGCAGTTCAGTGCCTTGGCGAGAATTCTGGCCAGAGTCGTCTTGCCGACGCCACGGGTTCCTGCAAAGAGATAGGCATGGTGCAGTCGTTCGTTATCGAGTGCGTGCTTGAGCGTTCGCACCACGTGCTCCTGCCCGACGATCTCCTCGAAATTTCGCGGTCGCCATTTTCTGGCTAAGACTAGATAACTCACTTCTGACTCAGAATGAAATCAGTAATACTCCCCAATATGAGAATGATATGGGCGGCGGTTACGACTCGCTGGAATTCAGTACCCGCATCAGCTGCTACGGCTGCTTCCTTCCGGACCTGACCGGGTTCACAACCTATCGTCACTGTAGTAGCGAACCGTATCCGCCATATTAATACAGATAACTAATATCGGTATTCCAAAAGCATTATAGGGAAAAATAGAGCTACTTCGGTACCGACTATCTGGCTCGTGCTGATTATCCGAGCTGGAGAAAACCAAGATTTGTCCCCGCAGATGACGCGGATAATGGTTTGACAGACAGAGGTCAATTTCACCAAAATTGTGCACCGTTCGAAAGTGCAACCTTCGCGATGTCTGTTACAATTAAAGCAAAATAATCATTACTCCTGCAGACCATTCAGAAACCCCAGTGCCAGGTAAAATTCCATCAGAATTCATACAGGAGCTCCTCGCCCGAGTTGACATTGTAGATGTCATAAATTCCCGGGTACCGCTGACCAAATCCGGACGCGAATACAAAGCGTGCTGTCCGTTTCACAATGAACGTACTCCGTCGTTCTATGTGAGTCCCCAAAAGCAGTTCTATCATTGTTTCGGTTGCGGTGAGAGCGGGACTGCTGTCTCGTTTTTAATTAAATATGGCAATTTGCAGTTCCGAGAGGCAATTGAGGATCTGGCTTCGGCGGTTGGTATGGAAGTTCCCGTCAGTCAGCAAGGACGACCGGTCAGTGGAGATTTTGAACGTCTGCTGGAACTGATGTCCAAGGTTCAAGCTGTTTACAAAAACGAACTACATCGTTCCGAAAATCCTGTTCCACGGGATTATCTGAAAGGGCGAGGCATTACTCGCGAATCCTCACTTAAATTTGGGATTGGATATTCACCTGACGAGTGGGATTTTCTTCTTAATAAATTTGGCAAGAATGATTTCGATCGTACCCTGCTTGATAAGGCCGGTTTGATAGTCAAGAATGATAAAGGGGGATACTACGATCGTTTTCGAGGTCGGATCATGTTTCCGATCGAAGACCGGCGTGGGCGCGTCATCGCGTTCGGAGGTCGTGTGATCGGATCAGGCGAACCGAAGTACCTGAATTCACCGGAAACCACACTTTTCAAGAAAAGCAATGAACTATTCGGTCTGTCAGCAGCACTGACACCCGTTCGGAAAGCTGGGAAGGTGCTGATTGTCGAGGGCTATACCGATGTGGTGGGTCTGGCACAAGGTGGCGTGGAATATGCTGTAGCCACTTTGGGTACAGCAACCACTCCGTATCACGCTCGAGAACTTTTTCGCGCTGCAAAAGAGCTCGTTTTCTGCTTTGATGGCGACAATGCAGGGCGCAATGCGGCCTGGCGTGCAATGGAATCAGTGCTTCCGATGATGTACGACGGCAAACTAGTGAGTTTTGTATTTCTACCGCAGGGGCAGGATCCCGACTCCATGATCAAGGAAGAGGGGAAGGATGCATTCGAGGACCGAATCCAAAAAGGAAAGCCGATTGCAGATTTCATATTTGCCGAACTCGAAAGCAGGACCGATATGAACCGTCATGAGGGAAAGGCAAATTTAATTGAGGATTTCAAACCCATTTATTCCAGTATGCCAGATTCTTCCATACGCGAGCTGATGGTGAGTGATTTGATCGAGAAAACGGGGTTGAGCGAAAGCTTTATTCACTCCAGACTTTCGCATCACTCAACTCATCGCGGTCCGCAGCGAAGTGTGCCGAAAACTACTCGAACTGGTTCGCTGGATCTTGCATCAAAAGCACTCGCAGTACTCGTACAAAATCCCAGTTTCGGATGGTCGCGAACAGGTCTGCGTGAGTTAGAGATCCTTAAAGATCCCAATGTCAGGCTGTTGGTTGAAGTGATAGGGTTTTTGAAAGAGCATCCAAATATCAATACTGCTGCGCTGGTTGAAAATTTCAGGGAGTCCGAGCACTTTGATACTTTGCAGAAATTCGCGGAACTTGAGCACAATGTAGCCCTCGTCAGCCTGGAAGGTGAATTCGAGGGAATGATTGAGAAGTTATATCAGCGTGTAGCCGACGAAAAGAGAAGAAACCTGACTCAGAAATCCGACATGACGCCTGACGATCTGAAGAGATTGCAGGAGAGTCTTGAAATCAGACATTTGTCTGGAAGCAAACACTAAAGTGCAGTCCGAATTGCCAGAATTTGTGTCTCGTCCAAGAATTAGTTACCAATGTATAAGATTGAAGTTACGGAAGTTCTGAATCGACTGACCTTGCTCGTGTTTTCCTCGGGAGATTATCGATTGCTGGAAAGTCAACCGGTATAAGAGTTTGAGAATAGCGTCAAAATTTTCAGCTCAATAAAATCCCATCGAAACGACACTTCCAGCGAGTGTGCTGGGTTCGGGAACTAGCGATTTGTTCGCCACTAACACATTTTTGCACTGCGAAAACACCATCGGGTTCTCTTGATGGTTGAAAATTAACCGCTCCCGATAAATTGAACATGTAGTTGTCTCGCTGAATGAGAAAGTATCGAAAATCTCTCCAGTCGTATTGGGCCCAGAATTCGAATTTTTCAGATATATAATCAAATTCAGTTATTTGAACGAAAAAGGAGAATGTATCAACATGATTATGACGAAAAATTCAAAAGGGCTGATAGCGGTGGCATTGGTGTTTTGCATGTCGTCTTTTGCACAAACCGCATACAGCGCAGATTCCGTAAAAGTCGGATTTCTAGCTGGATTTACCGGTCCGATCGAAACGCTCACGCCAGGTATCGAAGGCGGTGCCAAATTAGCTGTAAGTTCTATTGCATCTCAAGGTGGATTGCTTGGAGGCATGGCGATTGAAGTGGCTTCAGGCGATACTGCTTGTGTTGATGCCAATCAGGCGACAGATTCTGCTGACCGGTTGGTGAACTCAGACGGCGTCGTCGCAATCGTCGGTGCACTCTGTTCCGGATCGACGATTGCCGCAGCTAACAACGTTGCCATTCCTGCCGGCGTGGTGATGGTGTCGCCCGCATCAACCAGCCCGACAATTAGCGCGATGGAAGACAACGATTTGGTGTTCAGAACGGTTCCTTCAGATTCGTTTCAGGGTGAATCATTGGCGAAACTATTGCTGAGCAAAGGCATTAACAATATCGCTGTGACCTATATCAACAATGATTATGGCAAGGGATTTGCTGATGCGTTATCAAATTCCTATACCAGCATGGGCGGTACCGTCGCCGCAAGTGAAGCCCACGAAGACGGCAAGGCGGACTACCGACCAGAAATCGGCGCTTTGGCCGCAACCGGAGCGGAGCATCTGGTTGTGCTCGGCTACGCCGATGGTGCTGGACAGACCATTATTCGGCAGGCGATCGAGAGCGGGGATTTTTCCAACTTTGTCGGTGGTGATGGAATGGCCAGTGACTCCCTGATCAATGGCGTTGGCGCAGATGCGCTTGAAGGGATGATTATCACACGACCCGGTTCGCCAGCCGGCGCCGGAATCGATCAGTTCACCGCGTTGCGCGAAGCGGCTGGGATGGCAGAAGTAGTCTATGATGCCCAGGCTTTCGATGCAATGTTTCTGCTGGCACTTGCGATGCAGCAAAAAGGGTCCGCCAGTGCTGATGGCATGCCAGCGGCTCTTCGATCCGTATCCAGCCCGCCCGGAATGGTTATCCATCCTGGAGATTGGGCGAAAGCTGTGAATGCACTAGCCGAAGGTCAGGACATCAACTACGAGGGTGCCGGTGGCAGTCTTGACTTTGATGACAATGGAGACGTTGCTGGACTGATCGTAGAAATTTCTGTTCAGGATGGACAACTCGTTGAAATCGGCGAGATCAAATAAATTTACGAATTTTTCAGATAAATTCAAAGTTTAAGGGGTGGAATCAGTTGTTCTGCCCCTCTTTTTTTACGCGGCAAGAATCCTGAATTAGAATTCTTGTTCGATCTGGATCAGAACAAAACAAGGTGACGAAGAAAGGTGCGCATTTGAAAGGTAGTTTGTCGTCTCGATTCCCAAGAAATCCGATACTCTGGTGACGACTGGCCTTAGGAAACCTTGATTCTGCGTTCTGGCAATAGTCCCTGCGGCGCAAATCTGAGTGTCAACGTAATTGTCAGACCGATCACAAAGACCCTTGACTGAAGCGCACGGGTTGTCAGGTCAGCTGGTGGCTCCCAGCCAAACAAAAGTGAGCCATAGTGTGCCGCGTAGTCGAATACAAATAGCGTAAGCGGCTCGGACATGACCCAGATTATGTAAACTGCGATCGCTCCGAAAATTGCACCTGCATTGTTTCCGGCTCCACCGAGCAAAACCATCACCCAAATCAGGAATGTATGTTTAAGTGGCGTAAATCCGGAAGGATCGAAAATTCTGTTGAACGAGACTAGTGCGGCGCCGCCAAATCCGATCAGACCTGACCCCAGTACAAAAATTTGCAAGCGTCGAAGATTGACGTTTTTGCCCATTGCTTCCGCTGCAATATCATTGTCGCGGATCGCTCGCATCATTCTTCCCCACGGTGCTTGGTAAGCGCGTTGAAGTAAGACAAAAATTACCGCGACCAAGACTGCAGTCAAGCTGAGGTACGCCGCGCGTGCGGTGATAAATCCAAGTTCATTCGGAGTGGGTACCGGCCAAGGCAGGGGAGAGACAGTCAATGTACCGCGCGTCAGCCAATCTGCGTTTTTCAGTATGTGTTTGATAATTTCCGCAAAACCAAGCGTGGCGATAGCGAGGTAGTCGCTTCTGAGTCCCAGGCACGCTCTTCCAATCCAGTAGGCTACAAACGCAGCCGCAATTCCCCCCACAATCCAGCCGACGAAGACAGGAAGCCCCAACCCGCCGATGAATCCGGCTTCTTTTTCGATCATACGGGCAATTGGGTCCAGGTTGCTGTTGAAAATAAAAAATGCGAAAACCAAGGCGACGAGGATGAGTGCGGTTTTGACTCTCTGACTGATTCCAATCCGATGCATCTGACTTAATCCGAACAGTACCAGCGCGATTGTCGCAACCAGCAATGCAAACAGCGCGAGTGAGCGTGGTGCATCTGACTGCCAGAAGCTGTCGTTGATGGGGAAGCTCAGAAACATAGTGATAAATCCGCCAACTGCTACAAATCCCATGATGCCGGCGTTGAACAAACCCGCGTATCCCCATTGGATCGTCAGTCCTAGCGCGATAATCGCGAAGCACGTTGCCTCAACCAGCATCCTGAGTGTGTAGGCTTGTCCGAATATTCCAAGAATGATCATCACTACGATGCCAACGATGGCGAATAGGACAATTTCTCTGCGATACTCGGTCACGTCAAACTCCTTGCTTCATGTAATCTGACCGCGGAAAATTCCGGTCGGACGCCACAGCAGGACAGCAATCAGGATCACAAACGGAACAATGAGTTTGTACTCTGTCGGGACGATAGACAGCCGTGTGGGAATTTCTATCCACGCCGGTAGAAAGTCCGCGAACGGGCGAATTAGAAGTGACCAGTTGAATACAGCCAATGCTTCCGAAAATCCAACCAGCAGTCCACCGGCGATTGCACCGTAGGGGCGGCCTACACCACCCACAATTGCGGCGGCGAAAATTGGGAGCAGGATATTGAAACTCAAGTCGGGTTTCAGCGCCACGTCCAGTGCGAGAAGCACACCGCCCGCAGCAGCCAGAACGCCTGCAATAATCCAAGTGGCGGAAACGACCGTGTCGGTGTTGATGCCTGAAACAAGAGCGAGGTTGGCATTGTCCGCCATGGCTCGCATGGCTTTGCCCAATCTAGTTCGTGTCAGAAACTGATGCAGGCAGAAGATGCTTACAATTGTGGTGACAAACAGCAGCACCTGTGGTTCAGTAATCACGATATTGCGTGTTGCAAGATCGAACGGAACATCGATACGAAATATATCTTTCTTCTCACTCGTAAAGAAAGTTCTGATTGATGTTCCGGCAAATAACCTGGTAATCCCCTGAAGCATCAATGTGACTCCGAGTGAGGCTACCAGCAACAGAATCGGTTTGATATTCCGAGCTCTGAGCGGTCGATAGAACATTCGATCAAGACCAATCGCAAGCAAGGCTGTCGCTGCCGCAGCTAGCGGAAGAACGACAAATCCTGTCGGTAGTCCTGCAATCGGCCCGACACCGGAAAGAAGTGATGCAAAAATCAGTGCAAAAAACGCCCCGGTCGTCATCAAATCAGCGTGCGCAAAATGAGCAAAACGGAGGATTCCGAATATCAGTGTAATGCCGATCGCACCAAGAGCGTAGATGCAACCAATGATCGCACCTGAGAGGACCACCTTGTTAATGAAGAAAATCAGTTCGTTCACAGCGGGTTATCTTCCCAGAAAACTTTTTGCGACTGCGGGATTGTTCAGGAGGTTTTCACCGGTATCCGTATATAGATTTCGGCCACCAGCGAGAACGAAACCGGTATCGGCGATTTCCAGTGCGCGTCTCGCATTCTGTTCAACAACCAGAACACCGACGTTTGAACGGGCTACTGCGATGATGCGCTCGATGATGTCGTGTACAAAAGCCGGCGATAGTCCCACGGTCGGTTCGTCAAGCAACAGCAGTCGGGGGTCGACCATCAGAGCGCGACCGATCGCAACCATCTGTCGTTGTCCACCCGACAAGTTTCCCGCGATGGAATTTCGTTTCTGTTTAAGCGGTGGAAAAAGATCGAACATTCTTTCCATTGCAGAGGTGTAGTCATCTCGTCGGATATAGGCACCCATCTCGAGATTTTCTTGAACCGTCAGGGTCTGGAAAATATTCATTTCCTGAGGGACGTAAGCGATGCCCAGCCCCACGCGCCGGTTGGGTGGCACGTCTGAGATATTCTCTCCTTCGAGTTCAACCTTACCCTGTTGCAAACCAATCAGTCCGAAAATACTTTTTAAGACGGTTGATTTTCCTGCGCCATTTGGTCCGACGATAACACCGATTTGTCCCGCTTCGAGTTCGATGTCAACACCGTTGAGTACGGGTTCTCCCCCATACCCTGCAACCAGATTTGTTGCGTTGATCAGCATCAATCTCGTCAGACAGGGGTAGTAGAGCGTTTTCCGCCACCGAAGTAGGCTTCGACTACCAAGGGGTCGGACAGGACTTGTTCAGGCAACCCTTCGGTCACAATTTCACCTTCAATCATCACTGTCACCCGATGGCACAATCGCGATATGAACTGCATGTTGTGCTCGATGATGAAGAAGGTTTTTCCAAATTCTTGGTTTAACTCTTCAATATGATCTGATAGTGTGTTGAGTAACGTACGATTGACACCGGCACCAATTTCATCCAGTAAAACGACTTTTGCGTCGACCATCAGGGTACGGCCCAGCTCAAGAAGTTTTTTCTGACCGCCGGAAAGGTTTCCGGCGAGTTCATTTTTAACATGATCAAGTCCGAGAAAGCCGATGACGCTGGCAGCCTTGTCCAGTACCTCTCGCTCTTGAGATATAAACCTTCTGCGAAAGAACAGCGCGTTGACCAAATTTTCGCCAATTTGAAACGCCGGTACCATAAGCAGGTTTTCGATCGCCGTCATGCTGGAGAATTCGTGCGGTATTTGGAAGGTGCGCAAAAGACCGCGGGCGAAAAGTTCATGAGACGGCAATCCTGTGATGTCTTCGCCGCTAAGTCTAATTTCACCGGCGTCCGGGCGATGGACCCCTGCGACAATGTTGAAAAGGGTTGATTTTCCTGCACCATTCGGACCGATCAGACCGGTAATTTTCCCAGCTTCAAGCTGGAAACTGCAATTGCTGACTGCAGTGACCGGGCCGAATCGCTTCGTGATACCGTCAATTTCCAGAATTACTGACACAGGTGTAACGTCTGTGAACAAGGACAAATCAAATTGCGAAATAGTTTACCACTACACCTCACATAAACCGAACAGTGAAGGCCTCTCACCTATAATTAGGAATAACTGAATGTTCAAGTCAATCTGAAGTCGAATTTAGATTCGTACTTTTCAAAAATGATGGATATGAGAAAAGCGTCCTTCAAATGTTAGCAAAAGACAGACCGATCAAGAGTTAATGTCAATATGAAATCAAACGTAACAGACCTGAGGCATCTGACAGCGAATCCAATTCATATCGCTGTACTATCGGATACACACGGATTGGTAGACCCGCGGATCTCCGATC
This sequence comes from Arenicellales bacterium, assembly GCA_951813075.1. Classification (GTDB taxonomy): domain Bacteria; phylum Pseudomonadota; class Gammaproteobacteria; order Arenicellales; family JAJDZL01; genus JAJDZL01. The sequence goes on from OX638343.1 coordinate 2,716,184, forward strand.
TTGTTTCCAAGAGTACGCTGGCAATTCACGCAGGTGATATCGGGTCGGCGTCAGTTCTGAATGAACTCTCACCCAAGATAGGAAAAGTGTTGGCTGTGAGAGGTAACAACGATAACGCATCCAATTGGAATTCGAGCGAGTCATACCTGCTGGAGTTTATACCCTTGGTTCAACATATCTTGCTCACCAGTGGGACAATCTCTGTAGAGCACGGACACACAGTCAGCAACCCCAGTCGCTACCACGAGGAGCTAAGAGCGCGTCATCCTGATAGTCGATTAGTTGTTTACGGACACACCCATCACAGGGTAATTGATCAGGAGCAGCGACCTTGGGTGATTAACCCCGGTGCCGCGGGACGTGTTCGCAATCAAGGTGGTCCTTCGTGTCTGGTCATCGAGATATCGCAAGATGATTGGCATGTCAATGAATTTTTTTTCCAGCCGATTCGCAATCAAACGGATCTGCACTTGAAGAAAGTTGCAAATTCGTAGTCGTCCCACACAGTGCGTCGCTCTGTGTGATATTTGACACCTGATTCCAACTTGGAATTTGTTTGGGATTTCCAGGTATGTGGCTTCCAGATTCGGGAAGCGCTCAGCCGAGGCAGTATGACTGGTACTAAAGGTCAGGCACGCGTTCCCTGAACGCGATCAAGATATGCATTCATGATCAGCGAGGGGTCATCCAGGAGCAGCTTCTTCCAGTTTCCGAGCCGGACTTTAGTTTGAATCAGACCCCGCAGTACGCCAACATGCTGTGTCAGACCGATCGCCAGAGCACCGACAAGCAGATCGTCCTGAAATTCCAATCGCAGATAACGGTTGCCAGCCGTGTCGCACACCGCCGTCCGATCACCGCCGTCTACACCGTCCCATAGTCCGAATGAACTTGTAATCAGCCCCAATGTGTTGAGAACATTCATCGACAAGCTTCCTCCATACGGAGAAGCATCGCCAGACATGTGAAAAGCGGCTACCCTCCCATGTTCACTCGCCGTCGGTTGAATAGCGTGGACTTGTTGGTCACCGGTACTTCGGTCAGGCCCTTGAGCGACATCCCCTGCCGCAAAAATATCCGGTACGTTGGTCTGCAATTGATTATTTACCAATATTCCAGCGTCAACGTCGATAGCGCTACCTTCGAGCATATGAATATTGGGTCGCACCCCTGCAGCGCACACGATATGATCGGCTGTGATGGTCGAACCATCGGCCAGTTCGATTTCGAGTTGATTGCTCTTTTCGGTGACAGCAATTACCTCCGTGCCGGTCCTGACGGTGACACCTTTGTTCTCGCACCATTGTTTGATCATCTTACCACCTTCATGATCCATCATTCTGGCGAGCATATGGTCGGCGAGTTCGACTACAGTCAGATCAAGTTTCATCGAAACCAGTGCCTGCAGCACGATGCAGCCGATAAAACCTGCGCCGAGCAGTACGACGCGGTCACGGGCTCGAATCTCGCTCAGCATTCTGTGAGCATCATCCAAAGTCCAGCAGTTGTGGACGCGAGGTGAATCCATTCCACTAATGGGTGGACGTATTGCGCTGGACCCGGTTGCGAGCAGTAGCCGGTCGTAGTGAAGATCAGGTCCTTTTTCAAGTGTGACCGTCTTTTCGCGGGTGTTGATACGGTTTACTGTGTTCAGACGAATCTCGATTTCAAGTTTATCGAAATGATTGGCGTCAATACGAAGGTAAGTTCCATTTTCTTCGACATCGCCCGCTAGCAAGTAAGGAATGGCCATGCGGGAATACGCCGGATAAGGTTCTTTTGCTACGATGATGATAGAGTCATTACGTGATTTTTTTCGCAAGGTCTCCGCGGCAATAACACCAGCTGGCCCAGCTCCGACAATGACGTGCTGCAATTGTAATTTCCTCGCTACGTGACGCGGATGTCCGTCGGTTCAGCTGTGCTGTTCTACCGCGGAATCGCGCATTCGCAAATAACCGGTCCAATCCGAGTCAACATACACGATTGCACCTGTTGGGCAGGCTTCTGCACACTGAGGTTCGCCACCGCATAGGTCGCATTTGATGACCTTGCCTGAATCAGAATTGTAGTTGACCGTTCCAAACGGACAGGCGATGGTGCAAACTTTGCAGCCGACGCAGATGGATTCGTTGACTTCCTTCGCTCCGGTTTCCTCGTTGATCGTGATGGCTTCGACCGGACAGGCATGCAAGCACCAAGCCTCCTCACACTGCGTACAAGTGTAGGGGATCGCCTTACGACCATGTTCGAATTCGAAAATCTTGATTCGGGATTTTGCTGGATTGAAAACACCCTCGTTTTCGAAAGAGCATGCCAGTTCACACTGCAGGCAACTGGTACACTTGGCTGGATCAATCAATAGCGACTTGTGCATTGTGCAGTTCTCTCCTCTTGCAGCAATATTATTGTGAACCGAATTAATATTGATTCAAATTATCGGTTTGGAGATTTTATCAGAATTCACAATACCCATGCATGCAAACAGAATGCATGATGGAAAAGAAAAATTTTCCTAATTGCCGCTTATCATAAGCCAAGTTTTAAGAGTTTTTCAGACATGAGCGGTGTACTCAAGGCGACATATGCGAGTCTTTGAATCATGTCCGGCAAGCTGTATCGATTGCGAGTAATATCGGGACAACGATGGTCCTCGGCACTACATGCACACATTGCCGGTCAGCTGCGGACCTTGCGCCTGAACCGTAACCGGAATGACGAACCTACCGAATCTGTTCTCGAATTCGTACCACAATGGCAATGTCCTTGATATAAGCAGTCGCACCTTTGGAATTAGGTTCGAACAGGGAGCGTATTCAGCGCAAATCGATACGGTAATCGGTGGATATAATACGTGTGTTTCTATCAAGACATTAAGACCTTTATTATGATGGGGTTGTCCAGCTCCTAAAGGTATCGAATTTACCGAGAGAACCGCGATCTTTGATGAACGGCTGGTAATGTTCAACTTGATTCAGTGGCGCGGCGAATACGCGCAAGAGTTGTCCAGCGACATGCAACTACGAATTGGTTTTGTGCGTGTCATCGCTACTGCCGTGGATATACCGGTGATGGACGAACGAATTCTGCATTTGACAGATCAAGCCTTCAGGATACACTCCTGGAGTTTCAGGGAAGGCTTCACAAGACCATTTTGCTTGTGAGTCACAACATTGATCAATCAAACATACCACTATAGCATTGCAGCAGATGGTTGTATTAAACAGACCGCACGCAATGCAAAGCCAGTTTTTGTTCACGATAGGGAACCGAAAATCACTGTCAATGCCAAGAATCTATATTGTGCATCATAGAACATTTCGATGAATAGTACAATTGAAGTCTGCCACGGCAAATAAAATCCTTTATTGTTTTATGGTTCGGAAAAGGAACTCGTTGGTGTTGTCGATGAATACAAGACATATAGTGCCATCCTGCACATAAGATGTACGGTCAATTCGGATCAAAGACTTTTTGGTAAGCAATTCTACTTGGCTTTAATTCGGGCGAATTGCAAACTTCGAGCGGAATCGTTCGGATGGAGGTAAAAACTTATGAAAAGTCACAAACTCTCAGAAAATGTTGTAACAGGCAGGTGGTCGACAGTTACAAGCGAGGAATGGCAGACGCGGGTTGATCTGGCAGCGTGTCATCGGCTGGCGGATTTAAATGGATTCAGCGACATTGTATGGAACCACATCAGTGCGCGCGTACCCGGACAGCCGAATCGTTTTCTGATAAATCTTTTCGGTTTGCGGTTTGATGAGGTTACCGCGTCAAATCTTGTCACATTGGACGAAAACGGGCAGGTTGCAGTGCCGCCCAGAGATTCCAATGGCGAGATTATTGACACGAGTGGCAGCAACTTTACCGGTTTTGTGATTCACAGTGCAATCTACAACGAGCGGGAAGATGTCAAGTGCGTCATGCATTCTCACAGCCGTGCAGGATTGGCGGTTTCTGCATTGAAGGAAGGTTTTCTACCCTTGGTCCAAGATGCATTTCAGTTTTATAACCGGGTGTCGTACCACGAGTACGAAGGATTGTCGCTTGATTTGAATGAACGGGAGCGGCTCGCTGCCAGTCTCGGTGATAATCCAGTGATGATCATGCGCAATCACGGACTGCTGACGACAGGAATTTCGGTTGCCCAAGCCTATATTCGTATGTACTACTTGGAGTTATCTTGTCGAACTCAGATGGATGTACTTTCAACCGGTCGGGAAATTCATCTTCCTCCTGAGGAAGTTTGCGAACATGCAGCCGAACAGTATCAGACTGCGGCACCTTCGGGCACTCACGAATGGCCCGCATTACTTCGAAAACTTGACAGTATCGATACGTCTTACCGGGATTGATTCCTGTTCTGACCTAAGAGGCATGGTATATGGCGCATTTGATCGATATAAATTCAGCATTGACCGACGAACAGATCAAATCGTATTTGCGGCAGGGTTTTGTTGCTCCGCTGACTGCTTTCGATGAACAAGAAGCCCTGTCTATGATTCCGAAATTCTCGGAAGTTCGCGATCGAATGGCTGGCTGGACTGAGTCGAAGCAATTGGTTAAATCATATCTGGTTTCAACCTGGGTGAATGATGTTGTTCGGAATCCGCGAATTCTGGATTCGGTCGAGTCAATACTTGGACCGAATATTCTGATGTGGGGTGCGACATTTTTCGTCAAGGAACCCGGCAGTTCGACGCATGTTGGGTGGCATCAGAATTTGCTGTACTGGGGATTGCAGCCGCCGAACGGTGTGTTGACCGTGTGGCTGGCTTTGACCGATGCATCTGAAGATAACGGGGCGATGCAGGTGATCTGTGGAAGTCACGAAGACGGATTTCGTATTCACGGCAACAGTTATGACGAAAACAATATGCTGACGAGCGATCAGAATGTGCAGATAACAGACGAGGACGCAAAAAACACGGTGACAATAATGCTTCGTCCCGGTCAGTTTTCGATGCACCACAGCATGCTGCTGCATGGTTTCGGAGCAAACAAATCAGATCGATCTCGAATCGGGCTTTCGATCAACTATATTGCCGCCGATGTCATTCAACTGAAAAATGGGGGGCATGATTCGGCCATGCTGGTTCGAGGAACCGATTATTTCCGTAATTTCGAACTTGAACAGAAACCTGAATCTAGTTTCTCCCCCCAGGCGATAGAATACTATCGCAAGTACATTACCATGCCGTCAGGACTTGCGACGATTGAGGGTATGACCAATTCCATCGTAAATTTTGACAATATCAGATGAAGAAAATATGAGAGAGCATGCAAGGGTCGTGATTGTCGGTGGAGGTGCGATGGGTGTCGGTCTCGCCTACCATCTTCCACTTGAAGGTTGGAACGACGTAGTACTAATTGAAAAAGGTGAGTTGACTTCAGGGTCGACCTGGCACGCTGCGGGTCTGATACCCAATTTCATCGGTAGTCTGAATATGGCTAAAGTCCATGATTACGGCATCAAGCTTTATGCCAGGCTTGAGCAGGAAACAGGCCAGGCGACGGGATGGCATGGTTGCGGTGCTTTGCGCCTTGCGGTGACAGACGCTGAAGTCGACTGGTTTCACTACGTTAAAGGGATTCTTGACTACATTGGTGCCGAATCGTACCTCGTCGGTCATTCCGAAATGAAGGAAATTCATCCTTTGATGTTGACGGATGGTGTGAAACTTGGTTTCTATACACCGAATGACGGGCATACCGATCCGGCGAGCAGTACCAATTCGATGGCTGTTGGTGCACGTAACCGCGGTGTGGAAATAATCCGTAGAAATCGTGTCATTGGAATCGAGCGTACGAGCGGTGGCGAATGGAAGGTGATCACAGAGCAAGGATCGATTGTCTGTGAGCATTTAGTCAATGCTGCAGGAAGTTTTTCTGATCAGGTTGCACAGATGTCAGGCTTCCGCTTGCCGATAGTCAATATGCAGCACCAATATCTCGTAACCGAAAATCTTCCCGAAATTGAAGCATTGGACAAAGAACCACCGGTTGTCCGGGACCCGGTTGCATCGTGCTACATCCGACAGGAGCAGAAAGGAATACTGGTCGGACCGTATGAGACTTCGCAAGCGGCTGCCTGGGGGTTGGACGGTATCGACTGGAGTTTCGACATGGAACTTCTTCCGGAAAATCTTGATCGACTCAACGACAGCCTGTTGTTGGCTGCCGAGCGTGTGCCTCTTTTTGGGCAAGCCGGGATCAAACGAGTTGTGAACGGGCCGATCACCCACACTCCGGATGGTGGATTTCTACTGGGACCCGCGGCGGGACTTGAAAATTATTGGCTGTGTTGCGGAGCATCGATTGGTATTACCCAAGGGCCAGGTGCCGGGAAATATCTGGCGCAGTGGATGGTTCACGGACAGACTGAAATCAATGTTCGTGAAATGGACCCGAGACGCTATGGAGAATTTGCGAATCTTCCCGGCCGCTATGTTATTGACAAGTCAATAGACGAATATCAGGAAATGTATCAGGTACATTTTCCGGGTGAATTTCGCGAAGCGGGGCGACCTGTCAAAACGACACCCATATACGAAATACTGAAATCAAAAGGCGCGATTTACGGCGAATTTTATGGTTGGGAGCGACCGAAGTGGTTTTCGATTGATGGAAGCGAAGAGCACTATGGATTTCGCAGAACAAATGCTTTTGATCCTGTTGCGGCAGAATGCAAGTGTGTTCAGGAACGAGTCGGTATCGCGGATTTGACGGCATTTTCGAAGTACTTTGTTTCGGGGAAAGATGCCGAGCAGTTTCTTAATCGAGTCGGTGCCAACCGGGTAGCCAAAAGAAACGGCGGGGTCTCACTCACCCATATGCTGACGACCTTGGGTGGCATTGAATGTGAAATCGCAATTACCCGACTGGCGGACGATCGCTATTTTCTGACCTCGGCGATTGTTGCACAGCAACATGATCTTGATTGGATGGTGCAGCATGTGGAAGTTGGTGAAGACGTGAGCATAGAAGATGTGACCGATGGGTTGGGCATGCTAGCTATCGCAGGTCCGAAATCGCGTGATCTGCTGTCAAAACTAACCGATACCGCGTTGGACAACGAAAATTTTCGTTGGTTGACGGGTCAGGAGATCAAAGTCGGTGGAATTGAAGTCATAGCGCTTCGGGTTTCGTATGTCGGAGAACTTGGTTGGGAACTCTATCATCCGATAGATTCGATGGGATTACTTTGTTCGCAGCTGGAGCAAGCGGGCGAGGAGTACGGTCTGGGTTGGTTTGGGTCCTATGCAGTCAACAGTATGAGACTGGAGAAAAGCTACAAAGGCTGGGGAAGTGAACTGACGACCGAAATCACTCCCATTGAGGCAGATATCGAACGATTTGTTGATTACGAAAGTTCGTTCATCGGAAAAGAAAGCGTTCTTCTAAGAAAATCCGAAGGAATTCAAACCAAATTGGTACTGGTTTCAGTTGACGCCGATGATGCGGACTGCCTCGGAAACGAACCGGCACTGGACGGTGATCGACCAATGGGGATTGTCTGTAGTGGAGCATTCGGTCATCGAACGGGTATGAGTCTGGCTTTTGTTTACGTCGAACCTCAATTTGCTGATGCCGGCGCTACCTTCGAGGTACCAATCTTGGGTGTCAGGACGACAGCGACTGTGTTGGAGTCGGCACCGTACGATCCTGGCAACCTTCGCCTGCGCGGGTAGCTTACGAGAGACTGTCGGTCCTATTTCGAAGTGAGCAACTTTGTCGAACACACTGAAGAACAGCAACTTGGTCGCGAAATTCAGGACTACAATCAAATCGACGTTAAAGGACATTCATCATGAAATTTGAAGGAATCTACCCTCCTGTCGTTACCCCGTTCAATGCTGACTACTCGATCAACCAAGATCAATTTGCGAACACAATCGATTTTCTAATCGCGTCCGGAGTTCATGGGATTATCGTCGGGGGGACTACCGGCGAGTATTATGTGCAGACTGTTGAAGAACGCGTCGAAATGATGAAACTGGCAAAAGACATCATCAATGGACGTGTGCCATTGATTGTCGGCACCGGAGCAATCCGTACAGAAGACAGTGTGCATTATGCAGAGCAAGCTAAGTCCCTCGGCGCAGATTCACTGCTTGTAGCAACACCTCCGTACGCTTGCCCGACAGGACAGGAAATAGCGCTTCATGCACTGGCAATTGACAGCGCGGCTAATCTTCCGGTTATGCTCTACAACTATCCTGGCCGCATGTCGGTCAGTATGGACGCGACAACGCTTGATATCCTGAGTCAGAATTCCAACTTCTGTGCTATCAAGGAAAGTTCAGGAGACCCCAACCGTCTGCATATGCTGGCGGTTGATTACCCGAAAATTCAGGTATCTTGTGGCATGGATGATCAAGCGCTTGAATTTTTTGCATGGGGGGCAACATCATGGGTTTGTGCTGGCGGAAATTTTGCGCCCGAAGCTCACATCGCCTTATATCGAACTTGTGTATTGGAAGGAGACTTCACAAAGGGACGGCAGATCATGTCAGCGATGATGCCGCTGATGCGAGTGCTGGAACAGGGAGGTAAATTCATTCAGTGCATAAAATTCGGTATGAACTTGCGCGGAATGGACTGCGGGCCACCGCGAAAGCCCATGCAACCACTGAATGAAGAGGAGCAGAGCAGACTGTCCAGTGTCATTGAGGAAATGAACCTGATCATCGATCAGTTGAATTGATTCCTTCGACTTCGATCATGTCAAGCGATCAGTGAAGGATTCCCACGTCTGGTTTGAAACCAAGTCCAGATCGTATTTGTCCGTTTGGGACACTCATACCGCATCCGATAATCGTCTGCGTCGTCGGCAGAAATTCTGATCAATCTAATTCCATGCCCGCAAATACCGCCATGTCAATTATCACGCATTGGCAGCATTGTCCATGAAAGTACGAAATCTACCGTTTGATCCGGGCGTATCCGGCTGGACACAAATTATGCCCGCTGGTTTGGAGTATCCGGAATTGAAGCAGTCGCAGACAGCAGATGTCGCAATTGTTGGCGCTGGATTTGCCGGATTGTCTGCAGCACGACGTCTTAATCAATTGGATCCGAAAAGTCGGGTCATTGTTCTTGAGGCAAGACGTATCGCCGAGGGATCTTCGGGTCGCAATTCCGGATTCATGATTGATGTACCACACAACCTCGGCTCCAAGGATTATCTCGGAACGTTGGATGATGACCTTCAGCAGATTTCGATGAATCGCGAAGCAATTGAATTTGCAAACCAAGTTGCAGATGAATTTCCCATGCCGGAAGACACTTTTTCGATACCCGGAAAGATCAACGGTGCGGCATCCGAAAACGGCCACAAATTCAATTTGAAATTTGCCAAGCATCTTGACCATCTTGGGGAGCGCTTTGAATGGCTTGATGCAAAAACGATGAAGGAGACTACCGGCTCTGATTTTTATTTGTCCGGTCTCAAGATGCCGGGAACGGCAATAATTCAGCCGGCGGCATATATCACAGGACTCGCTCGAGGAATTTATACATCAGGTGTCGAAATATTTGAGAACACACCGGTAATCGAAATTGCCAGAGAAGGCAACCGTTGGAAATTGAAAACTCCAGCCGCTTCGATTGATGCAGAAAGAGTTGTCCTTGCGGTTAATGGACATGTGGAGAGTTTTGGTTATTTCACACGCCGTCTTATCCATATTTACTTATATGCCTCGATGACGCGTCGGCTGACGCAGGACGAAGTTCAGATACTCGGTGGTGAGTCTCGATGGGGGCTGACTCCGTCAGACCCATTCGGTTCAACAGTCAGACGAATTTCGGGAGCTGGAGACAACAGAATTGTTATTCGTAACGGAATATCCTGGGCACCGAATCGAACAGTATCCGCTAAGCGAATGAACCGTCTCACACAGGCGCATGATCGTAGTTTTGACGCGCGTTTTCCTCAACTTGGTGAGGTGACAATGGACTATCGTTGGGGCGGTTTGCTCTGTCTGAGCCGAAATTCGGTTCCAGCGTTCGGCGAACTGGAGGAAAACCTGTTTTCAGCATGTTGCCAGAACGGACTGGGGGTAGCAAAGGGGACGCTGTCTGGAAAATTGGCCGCGGAATTGATTTGCGGGTCAAGTTCGCCTTCGCTTGAATATTTTCGGCAACAAGCACAACCGAGGAAATTGCCACCTGAGCCGTTTGCTTCGATTGGCGGTAATCTTTCGCTACGCTGGGGTGAGTTTAAAGCTGGTAAGGAAAAGTGAGATCAGTCAATTTTAATGACTGCTTGTCGTCGCGTAGTGTCCGTATTCTGTGCTGAGTCGCCACTTTTGGGTTCTTTTTTCAATGAAATTCGCTATCAACCAGTGTAGGATACGTACACCGGCCGCGGCTTGCTTGCAAGGCTTGGAGCCGGAATGTGTATACCACGCAATGTTCTCGTGAAGTGCGTCCATAAACTGCCAGCCTCTTTCTTCACCCCACAACTGCAGCCAACTCAACACATCAAGAAATCCTGTTCCGGACGAGTTTGGATTTGGCATCACGACATGGCCCTGATAAACCGGTTTAGTCAGATCGTTCCAAGATTCTGGCATCGGCAGGCCATGATTTTCCGCTTCAACAGTATTGAAACAGATCGAGGCGATCCAGGCCCTTTGACCAACCCACAGTGGAGGGGTCCATAGTAGGGTCGACGTATTTGGGGTCTAGCATTTCAACATTTTTCGGAGAATATCCCTCAAAGTATCCTTCATTAGCTAGAAACACGAGGCTGGCTGCAGTCAATCCCCAAACGATGTGTGCCTGGGGATCGTTTTTTCGCCTGCAACTCTGCAGTCATAATACCGGTGGAATCGCGAACCCACTTGATATCAATAACAGGGTAGTTCGCTTCAAACTCCTTTTCAAACATTGCAAGCTCATCTGCTTAAACAGCCGTATAGACCAGTAGTTATTCTTTTGCAAATTCGGTTGTCGTAATGAAAAACGAAAGGATTGTAAAAAAGTAACTTTCAGGCATGTTGTAAATTTCATGATGATCACCGATGGAATTGTTAGTGTCAATTAGATTCCAATGCGGAATGTTGATTGAATCGCCCACAGTTTCTATTCAAGCTAATTGCGGATCTCGATCCAAAATCGTGCAGTCAGTGAGTTCTGGCAGGCACCAACGCGAGTTGGATGTTCAGTTGCGAAAAATTCGCGATCACAGTAAAAAAATCGAGCGACGCGCCGATTTTGATACATAATTTTAGGCTTTGAACCCTGAACCGGATAGATGAGTAATATTTGTGTGCGACGTTCAGTGGAGTCACGGCGAAATTGTGACCGGGGTGGGTGTATCCGGCCCGGCACCGGAACCAAATAAAATTTTGATCAAGAGGGACAAGATGCGATCTGATTTTGTTTACACGCGAAGCTACCGCGGAAAAGTAAAAGGACTAATTCTTGATTGGAGCGGAACAGTGGCGGATGCCTATGTGATTGCACCAGCTGTCGTATTTGTCGACGTATTTGCCAAGCAAGGTGTGGAAATCTCCATGGAGGAAGCTCGCGGACCGATGGGACTGCGAAAGGACCTGCACATTGCTGCATTGACAAAAGATCCTGATATCAGAGAACGTTGGCGAAAAGTCAAAGATTCCGACCCGACACAAGATGATGTTGACAACATGTTCAGCGATTTCGTACCGATGCAGCTCGACTGCCTGCGACGTTATACGACTCTTCTTCCGGGTGTGGCCGAAACCACAAAAAAAATTCAGGCCGAAGGCATCAAAGTCGGCATGACAACCGGATTCGTGCGAAGCATGGTAGACATTCTGGCGGCTGATGCAAAAGAGCAGGGGTATCATCCTGATACAACCGTCGCCGGCGATGAAGTGATTCATGGCGCAAGGCCCAAACCATTCATGGTCTATCGCAACTTGGACCTGTTGGACATTCATCCAATTCAGTCGGTGATCAAGGTAGACGACACTGTGAGTGGCGTCGGTGAAGGTCTTGAAGCTGGTTGCTGGACAGTGGGAATGGCCCGATACAGCAACTATATGAATATCAACAGTCTGGAAGAGGCGGAAACCGTTTCAGATGAGGAAATCGAGCGCCGTCTTGCAATAACACGAGATCTACTGGAGAAAACCGGCGCACATTACGTAATCAACGAGTTTCCAGAACTTCTGGATGTGATCGCTGATGTGAATGAGCGTTTGGCGCGAGGGGAAAAACCCTGACCTGCGCCTGATTCACACTCGGTTCAGATAACCTCGTCAGTACGCTGTGTCGTTTCACCGAAACGGCGCAGCGCGGGTTCTTTCAGACCCTTGTAGAGCGATTCGATATTTTCGTCAATCGCTCTATTTGATTGTTCAAACAAGCTGTTTCCATCGAGATCACTTTCAACCAGAAAGGGTCCGAATTCGGCAACATCCAGAACCCAGATCGCCTGCGCGATACCTAGTTCCTCAAGCCAGTGCACATCCAATACCTGCTTGATGCCGCGTCCTAAAAGCGCGCCGGTTCCGTAACCGACAGTCGTCAGATAGACAGCACCTGTCGGTACAAATACTTGCGAGTAGTCTTCTACAGGCATCCCACCTTTGCCAATGACAACCTTACATCCGGATATGTCAAACCATTTCTGCATCCACTTCGAAAATCTGAAACTTGCCGTAGCGGTTACAGCGCCAACGGTGTAAGACCCGTCTGCCTGGACCGCTGCTGCCGGAGAGCAATGAAAATTTACATTTGATGTTTTGGATAAGTCCAGTGGTGGTGTCAATTGTTCATCAACGATTTTTCGATAAACACCTTCGCGACCGGTGTAGATCACACCATCGAAATAGACCACATCACCGATTTCAAGCTGTTTGAGGTCAGAATCTGAAACCGGAGCCTGCAGTCTGACAATTTTCTGTCTGAAATTACTCATTCAAGCTCTTCTCGTCTATGGTATGGGGTGAACCACTGAGGATCTGTGCGGAACTCTGTGTCACCGTTGCCATTTATTCGAACCACTGCGCGCCGTGAGGACAGACAAAAACTGTGGATACTTACCGGCATGCCGCCGGTGTGGGTGTGGGCGACTTCGATATGGCAGTCGACAACCATTGAATTTCCGACAAAACCCATTGGACCCATGCCGATCTGATTCCCTAGTTCTTTCAGTTCGTCTTCAAGTTCCGCGATCTTTGGATCAGGATGACGATCGCCAACAACCCGCAGACAGGCAGCCTGCTTACCCAGGACCATACAGGCATCTTTACTTCCTCCCACCCCGACACCGACAATCGCCGGTTGGCAGGCGAGACCTCGCCGTCCGAATTGGATCATTGTATCCAGAAACATTTTTTTGACGCCGTCCCACCCATCACCGGGAAACAACATTCGATAATCCGTACCGAATAATCCTCCTTTGTGTACGGTCGTAATATCCAACCAGTCGGCATCGGGCTCCACCGAGTACTCGATTTCCGGCGCCCGCGCGCCAACATTGTTATTGAAATCCTCCCGAGTCAGCGGATGTACCCGGTTCGGGCGAAGTGGAATTGTCTGGGTCGCTTCAGCGGTTGCTCTTCGCAAAGCGCGCTCCAATGCGACAAACCCACCTTTAATGGAAACTTCATTGCCGAATTTTACGTAGTATCTGGGTAGTCCGGTATCCGCACACATCGGCCGCTGGTCTGCAACCGCAATATCCCAATTGTCAATCATGGTGTCCAGAACAAAACAACTCAGAGAGTTTTGCTCCGTTTCACGAATATTCCGTATACCGTTGCGATAGTCGTCCGGTATGCGGATTGCCGCTTGCCGGGTGATCGCGAGTGCAGCGTCCTGAATTGAATTTTCGGTAATCATTGTTGATCTGTCGAGTTGCTCTGCACTTACTCGCTGTCATCGGGTGGTTCAAGGCGAGTAAATCTGACTTTTTCAGAATATGTGTTTATTTTAGTATCTTGCATGACGAGTCGTGTGAATTCAGAATCGCGTAGCCGGCCCATACATGGATTTTCGGATCGATAGTGCGCACCTCGAGAATCCGTTCGTGCTTTCGCCGCGGTGACGATTGCCTGACTCACCAGAATCTGATTCTGCAAATTCAGATAGTCATGCCAGTTCAAATCGAAACAACGGGTTGATGAGTCAATCCCGCACTCACTGAGTTCGCGTTCGATGTCGCATAGTGCAGTTGCCGCTGTCTCCAGACTCTTTGTAGATCGCAAAATACCCGCATGTTCCCACATGACATCGTAGAGCGATTCGCGGATATGATTCAGACTTTGAATTGGTTTGTTGTAAGGGGAAAGCGTACGCGAGACGGCAGTCTCCAATACGTCCGTATCAGGTTCCGCAAACTCTCCTTCCGACTTCAACCAGGTGGCGACGGAATCACCGGCGATCCCACCGAATACTGTAGAGTTACCAACTCCATTTCCACCGAGTCGATTGGCGCCATGCACGCCACCGGAGTCCTCGCCTGCAGCGTACACACCTGACATCGAAGTAGCGCATTCGACATCAATCTCGATGCCGCCCATAACATAGTGCGCAGTTGGCGTGACTTCAACGGGTTCAGAAACCAAATCAAGTCCGATATCCATGCATCGTTTTACCATGCCCTTGAACTGCGTGCGTACCAGGTTTTCATCCAGATGATTCATGCAGATGAATACACCACCGTTGGGTCCTGTGACGCCAGAACGCATCTGATCAAACATTGCGCGGCTCACAATGTCGCGCGTGGCGCGCTCGCCTCGCTCATCATAATCCTGCATGAATCTGTAACCTGCATTATCCAGGAGATACCCGCCGGCTCCGCGTAATCCCTCTTCAATGATGGTACCCGTAATTCTTGTATCCGCGCCCGCCAGTAGTCCTGTCGGATGAAACTGAATCATTTCCATGTCCCTCAGGATCAATCCACCACGAAGAGCGAGTGCCAATCCATCGCAGGATTTGTCTGCCGAAGGGGTGTGAAATTTATACATGGTCGGACCGGCTCCGGTTGCGATGATTACCGCACGCGCCTGAACCAGCACGAATTCTCCGCTGCGGATGTCGATCAAGAGAACGGCAGCAATTTGGCTTTGCTGTCGATCAGGGATCAACTCAATTGCCCGGTGCTCCTCGAGTATCGAAATAGGGCGGCGACGCGTCTGTTCTGCGAGTCGATTCATAATCTCGATACCGGTGAGATCACCCTTGTGAACCGTGCGGTCGAATGTTTGTCCTGCAAACGCCTTCTGATGAAGGGTTCCGTCGCTGTTGCGATCAAAGAAGCAACCATGTCGGTTTTCGAGTTCAAGAACGCGCTCTGGTGCCATTGAAACCAGAGTCCAGGCCAATTCCTGATCGTTGATCCATTTCCCACCCTCAACGGTATCTCGGAAGTGCTTCTCAATGGAATCGCCCTCGCTCAACGCAACGTTGTATCCCCCTTGTACCATTCTTGTACAGCCAGATTTGCCGGCGAGGCCCTTGGTGGCAATTGTCACTTCGAGAGACGGATTTGCATCATGGGCGTGGATAGCGGCTAGCAGTCCCGCACCACCGCTTCCGAGTATCAGGACATCCGTCTGGATTTTCTTCATGGACGCGCTCTCAACGATAGCTACTATTGGACTGATGCCGTCAGAAACAGTACACCACAGATGATCGAGAATCCTGCGGCGACTGAAATCCAGCGACTATTTATGCCACTGACCGAAAACCACTCAACGACAAGTATTCGGACTCCGCCGGCGAGATGAATCCCCGCGAGCATGATGAGCAAGGTTTCGGATAGCTTGACCGCAGGAGTTGATGTCCACGTCAGGAATGCATCCAACTGTTCCGGGTTTCTGATAAGCAAGGAAATAACGTACAGATGAATTGGAATAAACACAGCCAGACACAGACCAGAAATCCGGTGGACGATAAACGCCAGGTGATTTGGATTGTCCTTTATTCCCATACCAGACTACCAGATTGCCTTGATGGCTTCGGCCCCCAATACCAGAGTGAATGCTGCATAAAGCGTTACTGTCAAATCGATCAACCGTCTGTTCAGACTTGTCATTTCAGTGAGAATGTTACGCAGTCCAATCGTTGCGTGTACCACTACGGTAACGATAAAAACCCCGTAGAAGATTATCCAGGCAATGTTTCCGCGAACTCTTCCGATGATTTCTGAAACTGAAATTTCCCCTTGCACCGCGTACATGATCGTGATCAGATGGATAAGCAGCAGCAGCGCGAGCAAGGCGCCTGTAACCCGTTGTATGACAAAGACAAACAAGGCAAAGTTGACAGATCGTTCTGACATCCTCAATCGGATTTTTCGGCCGCGCACTGGCGTAGCAGATTCCTTCTGATCTTACCTGAGCTGGTTAGCGGGAACGAGTCCACAAATTCAATAACTCTCGGGTATTTGTAGGCTGCAAGGTTGGTCTTGACGTGATTCTGAAGTCTTTTGCGTGTCTGATTATCTTTTTCCACACCCGCCATCAGTCGCACATATGCCATGACGATAGAGCCGCGCTCGCGGTCCGGTTTACCTACTACCGCGGCTTCCGCAACATCCGGGTGGGCTACCAGGGCGTCTTCTACCTCATTCGGTCCGATTCGATAGCCAGCGCTTTTGATCAGGTCGTCATTTCGTCCGTGATACCAGAAGTAGCCGTTTTCATCCCTGACGGCAAGATCGCCCGAACGTAACCAGTTGCCCAGTCTCATTTTCTCGGGCACACCCGGATCACCCCAATATCCCAAGAACAGGCTGGGATCAGTTGGTCTCCACGATGCAATCTCCCCGACCGAACCGTCGGGCAATTGATTGCCTTGGTCATCGATTATTGCGACGTGTCGCCCGGGGAACGCACGACCCATGGAACCGGGTATTGTTGGAAACAGACTCTTGCAACAGCCCACCATGTGGTTGAATTCGGTTAATCCGTAAAACTCGTTGCATATGATTTCAAATTCATCCTCCGACCATCGCATCACCTCACCCGGAAGGCTTTCACCTCCGGTACAAATGACTCGGACGGATAGGTTCCACTTTTTTCTCGGTTGTTTGACTTCGGCTAGTCTTTTCAGTGCGGTCGGAGTCATGAACGAATGGGTTACGCGGTGTCTTTCCATGAATTCGAATGCCCAATTCGCAGAAAATCTGTGGTCTGTTGAAATTACGGTCTGCCCGTGCTGCCAGGCTGGCAATACCAGGTCCAAAAGTCCGCCAACCCATGCCCAGTCTGCCGGACTCCAGAACACCGCGTCTGGATAATCCAGTTCCAAGTCGTAAATCAGAGTCAGTGTCGGTAGATAGGCGTGTATGATTCGATGGGCGTGCAGCAACCCTTTCGGCATTCCGGTAGAACCGGAGGTATACATAAGCAACGCGGGTTCTTCGGTAGCGGTAAGAACCGGTTCGAAACCCGCCGCTGACTGCTTGATACAGTCATCAAAACAGATCTCATCGGCTTCGGCTTGTCCATAAACGATGCAGTGCTCAAGAATATTCAGCGCTTTGCATCTGTCACGGATTTTCGACCAGAATTCGGATTTGGTGATAATGATTCTGGTTTTTGAATCACTGATTACGTGCGCTACCGCGTCCGGACCGTACAGATGGGACAGGGTGAGGGCGACCGCGCCAATTTTGTAGATTGCCATATGTGCGATCGCAGTGATCGGGCTCTGGCTCGTATGGATTGCAACAGGCTCACCTCGGCGAACTCCCAAATTGGCAAGATAGGCGGCAAACCGACTTGCGAGATCATCGAGTTCCCGAAACGTGTATTTTTCTATCGTTCCGTCGAGGTGTTCGTGAATGAGTGCGGTGTGGTCAGCCTTGTCATTTTGTGCGAATCGCCCTACTGTATCTGCGGCGATGTTTGCGTTGACCGGCATACCGATTCGGTAATGGCCATCGCAGGGTTCTGCAAAAAGATTGGTAACTTTAGCGAGTGGTTCGTATGTGGAATCGAACATTATTTTCTGAAGTCAGACCGCGATCTGAAAATCTGCGTCAGAAGCAGTTTGTAATGAAGCAGGTATGCTAAGTGCCAGTATCTCGCCCCATCGAGAAATGTCAGTATGGGATTGGAGTAGATCGTTTCTGACTTCAATTGAAATATTCGGAATGTTTCGTGATTCACCATGAAACGGTATTGTGAAATCCCTTTCATCTGTCATTTGAAATACCTCGCCCAGACCGATATTCAGATTCGGAAATTGTGCCTGCAGTTGTTGTTTTAGGTTTTCGGAAAATTTACTGTGAGTTCTAGTCATCAGATCAACATGCCAAATTCTCTTGGGAGCGTTTTTGAGCTTAGGCGTGAAACTATGCATCGCAATCAGAACTGCTGATTCTCCGATCTCGTCAAGTTGCCTGACAATCTCGTTGTGGTATGGGTGGTAAATTTCATCCAGTCGGGTTTGTCGCTCGGTATCGCCAATATTCTGATTGAACGGAATCCGTGTGTCGTCACTGTACGCAGGCATGCCTTGATCGGAGTTGGTCGGACGGTTCATATCCACAACAAGCCGCGAGTAGCGCTGGCTGACAAGTGTCGCATTCAGATTCTTCGCCAATTCAACAGCAACGGCGTAAGCACCGATGTCAATGGCGATGTGCGTTGACAGGTCAGCAAGTGAAACATTCCGGTCCTGTAGAGCATTCGGAATGAGATCGCCTGCATGATCACAAACTACAAGAACTTTAGAGGGTGAACTGGGTTTATGCAGTTTGACCGGATAAGGGTCATTGTCGGTTAGAAGTTTTGCTCGGGCCATTTCTTTCAATTTGAATTCATTACTAGTTTTTATAGATTACTGCCATTCGCCAGAATTATGTCGTGCACGTGACCGAGTGTGTGTCGATCAAACCGATTCCGGGTTGTGATGTCGGCCTTTTCAGTCTACTTCAAATGTTCAGAAAAAACGCTTGGTATAACTGAGTGAACTGTCACAGTACCTTGCAGATATTCGTTTTCAGCTGTGAATCGCTTTGCAAATTTCAATTACCCCGGGATAAACGAGTCCATCGGAGCGATTTGCAAAATACTGCGAGTTGACTTTATCCGTTGTCAGATGTTTGAGACGCGAATAGCCGCAACCATCAAGAAATTCCGCCATATTACCGGGGTCGATGCTACTAACCCACTTCTCACCTTTTTTACTGACAAATTTCGCGCAACTATCGTGCAGGCTTATCCATTCAGGATCAATACATGATCTTTCGATGACGTAATCAAATAGCACTTCGGTATTCGGTGCGCTATTTTGTGCAATCTTTCTCAAAGTGGATTCAACAGTTTGAAATGGCAGGTAATAGGTGACTCCGAACCATGAGAACAATGCGGGCTTTTCGGTTTCAAATCCATTCGCCGTAAGCACATCGAACAGGTCATCCTGATTCAAGTCTGCGGCGATATATCGGACATTGTTGGGTTCAGGAATGTTGTTATTCTTCATTCTTGATCGTTTTTCCTGCTGGGTTGCAGATTGATCAATTTCAAAAATTGTCGTCTTGTCGTTCAATTCAGGATGTCTTATCGCGAACGTGTCGTATCCGGCACCGAGTATGACAATCTGATCAGTGCCGTTTTCAACTGCAAGCAAGGCTTCATCTTCGGCAAATCTGGCGCGGGTATAAACGACCATCGTGATCGGCACGACATCCTTCAGCAATTTGTCGATCACAAGCCAGTGTAAAAACCTATTTGGGATGATCTTTTTCCAAACTTTGCTGCACATCGGGAGCGCAAGGTAATCGTTAATGATTGGAGGGTCATCTCGAAACAAATGAGCCGCCCGAGCTGCGACAGCCAAGTCTGCGGTTTTGCTGGGTTTTTCTGTAATGGACATTTGCGACCTGAATTTGAGAGCTAATCTTGTTACGATATATTTTAGTGTCTTGCAATTTGACTCGGATGACTTTTGTCGGCGCCAAAATCCTTCGTGATTCAGGAATTCTGAACGACTTTGATCGGCTGCTAATTTTTCGAGAGGTCAGGCAAAGGTATGGAATTTCGGCGACCGGTTATGTGACCTCGAACGCAGAAGAATGGCAAGTGCTTTGGTCAATCCGATACATTTTGAAACTTCCGAATCGAAATCTATGTGAACGGTCAAGCAAGACCGTAATCGTGTTATATTCTGCACTGTCCATCTTAGTCTGGTCGAACGATTTGTCATCATGATGGACGAACATCCATGCTACGCTTAAGAAATTGTTAAAGAACAATCTATTACGACGGTCGAAAAACTGAAATGAGTGAAAGTTATTTCCCTGTAATTGATCTGTCATCGCTTAACGGGTACGGCGGAAGTACGCATTTGTCGGTCGGTGAACAGATTTGTAACGCTGCACAGCAGTATGGATTCTTCTATACCAAAGGTCATGGAATTGAAGATTCCGTGATCGATTCTGTCTTTGAGGTCGCACAGCAATTTTTCGCTTTACCTGATGAATCCAAAAATGAAGTTGCGGTATCGGAATCCCATCGAGGTTTTCTGGGTATCGGCGCATCGACGATGGAGGGTTATAGCAAAGCGGATCTCAAAGAAAGTTACATCTGGGGTCTCGATATCGATGCCAGTTCTATGGAAGCAGAAGACGTCCGAAATTTGCTGTCTGCAAATCGCTGGCCGGATTCACTACCGAGCATGCGAGACGCACTGAACGACTACTTTGCGGCTACTCACGAGTGCGCACGTCATATTCTGGAGGCTGTAGCGGTATTCCTCGGGGAGGAACGAGACTATTTTTCCAAACATTTTCGACGCCCGACTTCAAGAGGGTCGTTGATCTACTATCCGCCAAATGCGGGGACAAAAGGAGAATATGGCGTCTCACCGCACACTGATTTCGGATGCCTGTCGCTACTTTATCAGCGCAGCTCAGGATTGCGCGTGCAGACGCCGCAAGGGGAATGGCATCGCGCAGACCCGATTTCGGGTACGTTTGTCGTGAATATCGGAGATTTGTTGGCGCGGTGGACCAATGATAAATTCATTTCAGTTCCCCACTGTGTTGTCAACGAGAACAGTGATGCTCGATACTCGGTTGTTGTATTCGTGGACCCTGATTCACACACGCTGATTGATCCGGTGGTTGGTAATGATGAACAGACGCTATATGATCCAATAGAGAGCGACATTTACATCAGCGGGCGATTCGATCGATCATTTGCTTATCGTAACTGAAGTTCTACGAATATCATGGACGGTTGGTCATGAGTGCCTGGATTCGGATGGTTTCGGATGCCGAAGCGACAGGAAAGTTAAAGGAAGCGCTTGATGGGGCGAGAACCCCGCATGGAACAGTCGACAATGTTTTACGAGTCCATGGACTGCGGCCACATACAATGCATGGACACATTGCACTTTATAAAAGTGTATTGCACCATGAGGAGAATACCATTCCACTTTGGTTTCTTGAGACAGCAGGTACTTACACAAGCATTCTGAACAACTGCGCTTATAGCGTAACCCACCATAGTCTGAATCTGAAAAGACTTCTGGCTGACGATAAGAGGTCGGAACTGGTTTTGCGCGCGCTGGAAGATCGACAACCGGAGCGTGTATTTGAGGGTAGGGAACTGGCGATGCTCAATTATGTCGAAAAACTCACCTTACACGTCGGAACAATTGCCAGAGAGGATTTCGATGCATTGAAGGAAACTGGTTGCGAAGACGCGGAGATTTTGGAATTGAATCAAATTGTCGGTTACTTCTGCTACGTCAACAGACTGCTCAATGGTTTGGGTGTAACGACTGAGGGCGATGTAATCGGTTACTACTGAATTGCCTTGCAGCGTATTCGGTTTTTGCAGGAGTCGACAATTATCAAGCGGAGTCCCCATAACTTGTCAATTAAAATGAACAGTCGTGCGGAACTGAATCGGTAACTACAACAGTGATGGACCGGGCACCATGCAATTCAAACTGACCGATACCCGACCAGAAATCCAGCGTCGCTACCAAGACCCCCATCAATATCCAGAAGGGGTGGCTTTTCAGGATGGTCAGTATATTCCTGTTTCCGAAGCCAAAATATCCGTCATCGATTACGGTTTTCTGCATTCTGATGCGACCTATGACACGGTCACCGTCTGGAACGGTGCTTTTTTTCGCTTGGGTCTTCATCTTGACCGATTTTTTTCAAGTATGGAAAAGCTGAGCCTTTCTATAGAGTTCACTCGAGACGAACTCACTGAAATTCTGATGAATTGCGTTGCCTTGTCCGGACTTAAGCGTGCTTATGTAGAAATGATATGCACCAGGGGATGCTCGCCGAGTTTCAGTAGAGATCCGAGAGATGCTATCAACCGGTTTCTGGCGTTTGCGATACCACTGGGATTCATTGCAAATGATGAACAGATGAAAAGGGGATTGCATGTTGCTGTGAGTGACATCGTTCGTATCCCGCCGCAGTCGGTGAATTCATCGGTCAAGAATTATCACTGGCTGGATCTTGTGCTCGGATTGATGCAAGGTTATGAAAAGTCTGGCGAAACGGTGTTGCTGGTGGATATGCAAGGCAATATAACGGAAGGCCCAGGGTTCAATGTTTTCATTGTCAAGAGCGGAGTTTTATCAACACCGCGCACCGGGGTGTTGCATGGGATCACGCGACAGACAGTATTTGATTTATGCGAAATATTGGATCATAAGGTACGAAGTCGCGAAGTTCCCCGTGATGAATTGATGCAAGCCGATGAGGTGTTTATCACATCGTCCGCTGGTGGAATCATGCCAGTGACCCGGGTGGATGATTGCCCGATCGCGAATGGTGAAGTCGGACCGATTACCAAGGAAGTAAAAGATCTGTATTGGGAGCGTCATGAATTTTCTGACTGGATTACACCGGTTGAATATTTCTCATGAAGTTGTTTGTTCACGGTCGAGAGGGAGTTGACGAGCTCAGTGCGCTGAGCGATGAAAGAGTCTTGTATTGCGGCTTGCGACATGGTGTCCAGCTGCCTTATGAGTGTGGCATAGGAAAATGTGGGACTTGTACGGCGGTTTTGTTATCTGGCGATGTTCGGTCGCGATGGCCGCAAGCGCCGGGATACGAGAGAATCAGACCGGAACGACACGAAATTTTGATGTGTCAGTCAGTAATGGAGACTGATGTTCATATCAAGGTTCGCCCCGCAATCAAACCACCTGCACCCTTGCCAGTTCCAGAAGTCTTGGAAGGAGAGATTGCGAACCAGAAATTGTTGAACGATCTGGTTGTCGCGTTTGATTATCGTCTTTCGCGTCCGATTTCATTTTTAGCAGGTCAATTCATCAGTGTATCAACGGATGCAGTGTGCGGATTTCGGGCATACTCCATGACCAATTTCAGTGACGGCCCTACTGACCGTCTGAGCTTTGTGGTCAAGAATGTTCCGGACGGTGAATTTACCGACTGGCTTTTTGACAAGAACCACGATGGTGAAACCCTGGTTGGTTTCGGTCCGCTCGGTCGGGCGGTATATTCCTCTCAGATCGATGGCGATTTCATAGCGATGGCGGGCGGTACAGGAATTGCAGGCATTATTGCGATTTTGAAAAACGCATCGCTTCATGGACACTTAGAAAGATACAAAGCGCAAGTGGTTTTTGGATTGAATCGTATTGAGGATGTTTTTTACCTTGAATCGTTGAATGCCTATGGCGCTATGCATCCGACATTGCGTGTAATGGTGACGCTGGTTGATGACGATGGTGTGGATTCACTTCAATCCCGATTTCCGAAACTGGAGTTTGCTCGCGGATTTCTGCATGAAGCAAGTGCCGAATGGCTGCGAGAGTTGACTGAAGTTTCAGTTGCATTTCTCGCAGGTCCGCCGCCGGCGGTCAATGCATCTTTGAAGATGCTGGTCGGAGAAAAGAAAATTTCTGCCAGAAAGATTCGATTTGATAAATTCGGATAAAGATTGTCAGTATCCTCCGTTGTTGTGGAGAATCTGGTTTTACTGCATTTGTCCGACATGACATCACCCGAATTGAGCGGCCCGAACCACCTATTGCGAGCGTTGTTATTTCTGGAACATTTGCAGAATATGAGACTCTAGAAATTCAATCGGCTGTCGATATATTTTTGTGGAGTACAATGTCTGGAAGCAATAAAAATACTATCGTAGCATTCATCGGAGAATAAAATAGGTTTACGGCCTTGAGTTGCTAAAGATTGTTGATTGCCAGTGATAGAGAAAATGTCGATCACACGAAGAACATGGGTAAAAGCGGCCGGGCTCGCTTTGTTGACACCGGCCTCGGCGGCGATGGCGGTGCTCAAGCTAACTCCCAGGCAATCTGAAGGTCCGTTCTATCCCGTGGAAATTCCTTTGGACTCAGATGCCGATCTGATTCAGGTTCAAGGGATGTCTCGGCCCGCAACCGGAATCGTCGTTCATCTAACCGGTAAAGTACTGGATATCAATGGCAAACCCATATCCGATGCAAAAGTCGAAATTTGGCAGTGCGACGCCTTTGGCGCCTATAAACATCCCAGAGACCGAGGTGATAAATCGGAACCAGAATTTCAAGGATATGGCGCGACGAGTACTTTGGAGAAGGGAGAGTTTCGCTTTCGTACCATTCGTCCGGTGCGATACACGGGTCGAACGCCCCATATTCATGCAAAGATTACACCACCTGGATCACGGACGTTGACCACTCAGTTCTTCGTGGAGGGTGAACCGGGAAATTCAACGGACTTCCTTTACCGACGGATTCCAGAGCACCTTCGCGGGTTGGTTACGGTGCGGTATCCTGCTTCACCCGAAGAATCAAATACGGTAATGCCGAACTACACGGTGGTTGTGCGGTAATTTTCAGGACGCTCTGGCGCGTCAACCAGCTGCTTTGAATTTCCGCAATCGCCCCTGATCGTGGTCAATGGTGCTTTGAATTACAAATTATGCCCGGGGGTGCGTCAATTTTGACTTGAAGTCACAACATGTTTCAATCGAATTGTTTCATAAAGCAACAGACGACTGATTGGTGGCGGCATTCAGCAGCCGATGAGGGAGCCGGCTTCGCCAATGACGACGATTGAACCAATAGACAAACTCGTAGACGTGCTCATGAGAGAATCTGCCTCTGATGCCGTGAAAGGTGCCCAGTAGAAAGCGTTTCAGATTGGCGTTGACGATGTGCACCATGGGCAACCATTCGATGGTTTGCTCAGGCAGTGTGACTTTGACAAGGTGCTGGCAATGCGATCCACGATGTTCAGTGACGGATAGGCATCGCCGCGAAAGGTTGCACCAGGATATGAAAGAGGTTGATTTCTTTTGTATGGAATCTAGCCTATATATTTGTACTGAAGAATTATTCTACTTCCAATTGATTTTATGTGCTGAAACACATACAGAGGCATATTATTCAAATTTATTTGCCCCATCATCTATTGTCGGATTAGGCAGGAATGCTGACAGTTGACGCAATGGTCATCAGATCCCCTCATCTTTGGCTAACTTGAACGGGCTTAGTCTTTTGTATATACTAGTTAGTATATACAATCATAGAAAAATTTTGAGTACTCGAAATGTTAACCGGATCCATTTTTCTCAACAATCGCACCCAAGCAGTCCGGCTCCCTGCTAAAGCTCGTTTTCCAGATGATGTGAAGCAAGTAGCAGTCCGGATCGTTGGCAATGACCGAATCTTGACTCCCATTGAGCATACCTGGGATAGCTTTTTTCATTCAGACGAACGCGCGAGCGATGACTTCATGGACGTCCGCGCCTCTCAGATTCAATCTGACCGCGAAGATCTTTAATGCTGACATTCATGCTGGATACCAATATTGGTATTTATGTGTTGAAAAAACGCCCAGCAAATGCTCTGAAATTGTTCAATCGAAATTCGGGGAAAATGTGCATCAGTTCAATCACTTTAGCCGAATTGATGCATGGTGTAGAAAAAAGCGATTACCCTGAACACAACCTGCGACAAGTTGAAGAATTCAAATCGCACTTGCAGGTTCTTGATTACGGCACCAACGCAGCTGCTCACTATGGAAATATTCGAGCGTCGCTGGAGCGAGTTGGCAGGCCGATTGGTGTGAATGATCTCCATATAGCTGCCCATGCTCGAAGTGAAGAATTGGTACTCGTAACCAATAACCTTAGGGAATTTGAGCGAATCGAAGGATTGAAATTAGAAAACTGGGTTTAATTGATTGCCAATATCGGCAAACTTGACATTGTAGATTTGAAAGAACTGTTTTCAAAATTTGATCGATTTGCGATTCGAATATTTTCTCAAACGGTTCTGGCGAGTTGGGTATACATGCAATCTCACATTAAAAGTGAAACTGCTCCATTGACACGCGACTCCACTAAACACCAATCCAGACTGTGTAATAGGCAGCCGCAACCCGCAGATACATCTCACTGAAATGTCGTCAGGTACAACTCACGAAAATTTGATCCGATAGGTGCTTCGGTGTCTTGTTATTAAAATGCGCGGGATACGGGAAGCGCATTTTAATGCAAGGATTCCACCTACTTATCGTGTTGCCAACTGAGTGCCTTGAACAATAAACGGAAGAAATTGCACGAATTACCAGTCCTCGATCGGATATGAAGTCAGTTTTCTGCTTCCAGTCTCTGTAATCAGAACCTGCTCTTCAAGTTTCACACCTTCACCGCCGTGAACCGAACCGATGAAGGACTCGACACTGAGCGTCATTCCCGCTTCAAAAATTCCGTCAAACTCATGATCACCGAAATCGAAGATATATTTGATTGCCGGATATTCATCGGAAAGACCTGTTCCGTGAACGGTCACTCCGTAGCGATGCCTTTTGAACTCGTCTGGCAGCGGCCATGCCAACTGCGCAAATTCATGGAAACTCAAACCTGGCCGCAATAGTTCAATATTGAAGTGAATCTGTTCGTTGGCGAGTTGGTACAACTGTGCCTGTTCCGGTTTCGGCTTGACTTCGCCACAGACCCAAGACCTTGACATATCACAGATATAACCGTAAGGACCAATCAGATCAGTATCAAAAGAGACCATCTCACCTTTTTCGATAACCTTCATCGAACATTCATGAAACCACGGATTAGTTCGTGCTCCGGACGCCAGCAGACGTGTTTCAATCCACTCGCCACCCATTGCAATATTGGTCTCGTGCAGCTTTGACCACAATGCATTTTCAGTAATTCCCGGTTCCATCAATTGACGCATTTTTGCAATCGCGCTCTCACCGACATCAATAGAATGCTGCAAAAGAGCAATCTCTTCAACCGACTTCAATGACCGGGCAACTTCCATCAGACCTTGTCCTTCGACCATTTCCAATCCGAAGTTCTGTATAACGTTTGATGCCAGTAGTCCACAGCGATCAACTGCAATTCGGCGATTGCTGCCAGCACATGACGCCACGACATCATGAACCTCCCGCGCGAACTTGCAGGCATTGTCATGACTGTCGCCACCACCCCAAAAGAAATAAAATGGCGGCATCACGCGATAATCGTCGATTGTCGGCAGTCCTCCTACAAGATGAGGCCAATCTCCGAAATCCCACAGAACCACAGGTCCGTCTGTTGCCACGAAAACACTGCGAGCATCATAGCGAGAACAGAATATCTGCATGTTCGTTGTATCGGTCGCATAGCGAATATTAAGAGGATCAAAAAGAAGCGCGCCGGCCAAATCCTGCTCTCTGAGCCGCTGTCGAACCCTGTTCAACCGATAAAGACGAACCTTGTCCAGGTCGACTGGTGGTTGAGTGAATTCCATTGCTCCGTGCTGATGAGCCGGTTCATTATTCATATGCAGAACACCTTCCGATCAATGAGTGTCAACTGTTAAAAACAGCGGTTGCAACTTCAATTTTCGTGACGCAAGCGTGAACTAGCTGGAAAATTCTTGCTAAATTTGAATGCGATTGCATACTACCCAAATCGGCATTTTGAATATCCTTTCCGGACGGAAGTGAAGCGGATTCAGTCACCATATTTTATTCAGAGTTTAAGACGGTGGATGTGCGGATTCGCAGTTTACTTTGCTAACTAAATGGACACACTAACCGCACTGGTTCATTTTATTGATGTGATGATGATGGCTGAACAAAATCCACGATATTTTATATGTCGGAGAAGCTTGATGAAGTCACTTTTCAAAGGCGGAACATCAACAACCGAGTACCACAAGTTGTGTTGTTTGGCGAGTGAAAGAGCGAATCTAAGAATCTTGATGATTTTTTCGATGACAACGAATCATGAGAAACATCAACCGCCATCACCCACTGCGATACAGAACAATGTTCCTGAAACCCCAGAAATGACGGCGTCAAGCAAGTTGACAGGCATCCTGTCAGCACCGAAATCTTGCGACATTTACATCGAATTCCGGTAAGGGGATCAGTTAGAAAGTGACAATCACATTGTTATCATCTGATCATCAAACTCATTACGGTTCCAACTACCCAAGCTGACTTGTGGGTTTGGTATCAGAGAGTTACTTGTTTGTTTCAGGACTTCAGCCGCTCAGACGATTCTGACACAGAACGGTTAATATTGAAATTGAAAAGCCGAGATCCCGCACACCAACAATCTATTCCGGATCTACAGACTCGATTACGTGAACAACACTGACTGTACAGATGCCGGAATGTGCGTCGGTGAGACCCCGACTAAGTTTTCGTGCAGGTTGAAGTTTAGGTTCATACGCACCTTTCAGCAGGCGATAAATGGTTACCGCTTGAGCAATTCCGGTAGCTCCAGGTGCGCCGCCTTGTCCGATCAGGCCGCCCGACAGATTGACAGGCAGTTTCCCATCTGGCAGAAATGTTCCTTCTTCCATGGCTGGCCCCGCTTGGCCCGGTGTACAAAGACTGAGCGCATCAATGCTTTGCAGTTCTGCACCGCTGAACGCATCATACACCTCAGCGACATCAATCTCCTCGGCTGGGTCGGTAATTCCTGCGAGCGAGTAAGCTTGTTTGGCTGCGCGTGATTTTGCCGTAAAAATATGTGGTGCGCTGCGATCTCCAAGTCGCAAAGAGTCGGTACTGCAACCACTTCCCGCAATCCTTATCGAATGCTGCTGATCGGAATTGCCGTTGTCGGCTGAAAGTACAATCGCCGCCGCACCATCGCTGACCATCGAGCAGTCGAGAAGACGATAAGGATCGCTGATTATCTCCGAATTGAGTACATCATCAACGGTGATATCCATGGGTTTATGCGCGAATCGGTTACTGATCGCGTTACCGTGGTTCTTGACTGAAACCAGCGCAGCCTGTTTTGAAGTGGCATTGAATTTTCGACAATACATCTTGAATGAGAGAGCATACAAATTCGCGGTACTGACACCACTCCAACCTTCAATGTCAGCATCAAAGGAAAGTCCGTAAACCTTTTGCACGCCAGCACGAGTCAATCGACTCGCGGTCTGATCATAGCCGATGACCAGAACGTTCTGCGCGAGACCAGAACAGACTTGCAGGAAACCTTCGCGTAGTGCCGCTGCGCCACTGGCACCTCCGGCTTCCACATGAATCGCGCCCGCGCCCGTTAATCCCAACTCATCGGTTACCAATGCTGCTGGACTGACCTGAAGCGATAGCATATCGCTTTCACTCGCGACGACAACGGAGTCAATATCAGAGTTGGCGAGCTGCGCTTCATCCAAGGCGTGTCTGCCTACTTCCCGAATCCAATCTCGAAAAGTAGAACCATCCTGATAACGCCGAAACGCAATCGTGGATGCTCCGGTTATGAATGGTCGACGGTTATCGTCCATCGCGGTTATCCCGCTATCATCTTCTGCGGAAGCCAGGTTGCCAGTTCAGGGAATGAGATCAATAATGCAAGAACAAGAATATCAAATAGGATGAACGGAATTACACCTTTGACGACATGGTGAAATTCCGCCTGATCCCCGAGTGCGCTCAGTACCGCGAACAGATTGATTCCGACAGGTGGCGTAATC
Source organism: Arenicellales bacterium (assembly GCA_951813075.1). Lineage (GTDB taxonomy): Bacteria > Pseudomonadota > Gammaproteobacteria > Arenicellales > JAJDZL01 > JAJDZL01. The sequence continues at coordinate 2,746,100 of OX638343.1, forward strand.
ACCGAGATCTCGATCAGTTTGACCAGCACAATCCCAAACCAGATCGGGTCGATATTCAGCTCAACCACCACTGGAAACAGAAAGGGTAGTGTGACCACCATCATTGAGGTGGTGTCTAGAAAGCATCCAAGCAGAATATAGAGAATCGAGACGAATATCATGAATTTGAGTGGCGTATCGGCGACCGACGTGATCAGATCGACAAGACTGTCGATGATACCCACGACGACCAGCATTCTGGAAAGCAGCAGCCCGCCGATCAGAATGACAAAGATGACGCAGCTGATTGTCGCGGCATCATACAGTGCGGGCGGAAGCCACCGCTTCAAGGTTCTTTTTTTCGCAATGGCAAGACAGAAAGCACCGAAAGCGCCCGCCGCGCCGGCAGCCGAAGGCGGGAAAAGACCTGTGTATATACCACCCAGAACGATCGCCATCAGGAACAAAACCGGCCATACGTAGATCATCGACTTGAATTTTTCGCTCAGAAGGACACGATCCTTGATTGGCGGAGCCAGTGAGGGCCGGAGTCTGACCAGCAAATAAACGCCAGCAAGATACACAAACGCTGTGATCAGTCCCGGTATGACACCTGCCATCAATAGTTGCCCAACGGATTGCTCTGTGATGATGGCGTAAATAACCATGGTGATCGAAGGTGGAATCATGGCGGCAAAACTACCTGATCCCGCGATTGCCCCGATGGACAGACTGCGTGAATATCCAAACTTCAGCATCTGCGGAAATGCGATTCGAGTGAATACGACCGCGTTTACGATGGTAGACCCGGAAATTGCTGCGAAGACCGCAGATCCGACAATGACGGCCTGGTACAATCCACCGCGGAATCGTCTCAGCCACAGATCTGAGGAGTAAAAGACATCGCGGGTGACACCGGAAGATTCCGCGAGCACACCCATCAGTACGAACATGGGTAGTACGGCAAAAGCGTAGTTGTTGACCACCCAGAACGGTAGATTTCTCAACTGACCCCAGGTAAACAATTCGCCGGCGCCAAGCAACATGCCGCCGACGCCGATGATACCCATTGACACGCCCACTGGAATACCAATCGCCAGAAAGACGAACAGCATTCCGGCTCCAAGATATCCGACTAGTATTGGGTCCATCTCAATCTATCCGGTATTGGGAAGGGGGTTCGTCCTCATCTTCCTCAATTCGAAATCTGCTGAAAACCACACCGAGCATATCGAAAAGACATTGCACTGTCATCAGGGTCACACCAATCGCAAGACAGAAGCGCGCAGGCCACAAAGGAAAGTTGATCAAGCCAGTCGAGTATTCACCGACGCTGAAAGAGTGAAGCGCCGCCGCCCAGCCAAAGCGGGCAATCAATCCAAACAGTATCATCGCCAAAGCGTATTGCAATATGTCTGCGAGCTTTCGCCAGTTCTCTGGCAAGCGTCGCACCAGCAATTCGACGCGAATGTGTCTTTTTCTTTGCTGCGTGTATGAAACCGCGAGAAATACCGTCACCACCATCATTGCGCCCATAAACTCGAATGTCGCTGGAATGGGTCGACTTCTGAGACCGACTACATCGAGATTGGTGCCGAACACATCAGCAGCACCTGCAAGCATCATCAGCAGGATCGCGAACCCCGCTAGAATGGCGCATCCACGGGTGAGTTTCAGCAGAATTTTAGCTGGGTTCATCAGGGGCAATAAATCAGCGGTGAAAACACGAATCCCGAGTTACGATTACTCGGGATTCGCCTTAGCAGAAAAACGTTCAGAAAAGTCAGTTACCTACGACTTCTCTCCATATTTCTATAGTTTTCGTGGCATCCTCACCGCGTCCCATCTCCGTCATGTCAGCAATGAAATCGGCGAAAAAGTCAGGATTGGCAGCTCGCCATTTTGCCGCTTCTTCGGCCGGAAATTCATGGAACTGGACACCTTGGGCTTCGAGAATTCCTATGGCTTCCTTACCAGCAGCCAGCACTTGGTCACGATCCCTCCGCGCCGCTTGAAATGAAAGATCCTGAACGATTGCTCGTTGCTCATCAGTAAAGCCTTCCCAGATAGCACTGGAAATCCAGACCGCGTTGGTCGGGCCTTCCCACAGCGTGATGTAGTGAATATGCTTGGCTACTTCGTAGATCTTGTAACTTACCATCAAATCGACCGAGAACGGAATGCAATCGACTGTTCCCTTGGACAGCCCTTCATAAAGTTCCGGCAATCCGAGTGTGATCGGTACACCGCCAGCGGCTTGAACCATTCGAGGCATGTCCTTGCCCCATGTTCGGACTTTCTTGCCTTCCATGTCAGCAACACTAGACACCATTTCCTTGCACACTAGCAGGTATGGGTTCAGATGATGGAAAAAGAGTGCCTTCATACCATTGCGCTTGGCTTCCTCTTCAAACTCCGGAACTTCCACCAGCAGTCGCTCCATCAATTCTGTTGCCTGTGGAACCTCCGACATGGCCATGGGAATTGAGTTCGGCGCTGCGTGAAATGGCAGTTCGGCAGGAAAGTATCCAGGCGACATAGCGGCAAGTTCAATCGCACCACTCTGTATCAGACCAAGATTTTCTTTACCTTTACCCAGTGCACCTTCCCAGAATATTTTTATATCGACTTCGCCATTGGTGGCTTCTCTGATTTGATCGGCCCACCACAAGTCAACCTGACCACCGGGAGTGTTTTCAGTCCATTGACTGCTCATCTTCAGAACAGGGGCTGAATGCCCGGCGGTAGACAGAACCATGAACAGAGCTGGCAAAATTATTATCGACAAAGTTTTCAGTCTCATTACTGTTCCTCCTTCTTTGATATATTTAGTACGTATCACAAATATATAGCACACAAAATTCTCTACATTACATAATTTGTCACGACAAGGGGCAGATTCAGTTAGTTGTACTGATTTGACCCCTCAAGGACGAGAATTTAGCAAAACAGGCAATGAGAAATCGAAACACGAAAATTCAGCAAGAACTCGCTGCAATTACAGGCGAGTCGCATGTACTGACTAATGACGACTTGACAGCAGCTTACCTGAAGGAACGGCGCGGTCGTTTTGATAGCGAGACGATGTGTGTTGTGTTGCCTGCCAGCGTTGAAGAAGTGTCCGAAATCGTTCGTTTATGCCGTAAACGGAATCAACCGATTGTGCCACAAGGCGGCAATACCGGCGTCTGTGGAGGTGCGGTTTCCAACGCTGAATCGGTCATCGTCAATCTTCAGAGATTGAATCGAATTCGAAGCGTCGATCAGACCGGCTACACAATGGAGGTCGAATCCGGTTGTATTCTGGCTGACTTGCAGTTCGCGGCAATTGACAACGACCTCTACCTGCCGCTGAGTCTCGGTGCCGAAGGATCATGTCAGATTGGCGGTAACCTGTCAACCAATGCCGGTGGAGTCAATGTACTGCGATATGGAAATACCAGAGACCTGGTGCTGGGTTTGGAAGTGGTGTTGCCAGATGGTAACGTCTGGAACGGATTGAACTCGCTTCGTAAAAACAACACGGGCTATGACCTCAAGAACATCTTCATTGGCGCAGAAGGTACGCTCGGTATCATTACGGCTGCGGTACTGAAACTGTTTCCGCGGCCGGTCAATCGTTCTACCGTAATGATTGCGATTGAATCAGTGCCAGATGCTTTGGAGCTGTTTTCCAGAACGCGTAAGGAGACTTCTGACTTCGCATCCTCTTTCGAACTGATGTCCAGAGTGTGTGTCGAATCGGCATTCAGGCATATTCCAGAGTGCAGCGATTTCTTTCCCGGACGCGTCTATCCCTGGTATGTCCTGTTGGAACTGGGAGATAGCACCGATGGTGGTATCAGCCAGCAGCTCAATGAACGTTTTCTGGAACGCGCATTCGAGGATGGCATCATTTTGGATGCGGTACTGGCGCAGAATGAGAACCAATCGATGCAGATGTGGCGGCTGAGAGAAGCGATCGTTGAATGTCAGAACTATGAAGGCAAAAGCATCAAGAATGATGTCAGTGTGCCGTTGTCCAACATTGCAGAGTTTATTGATCGGACCATTTCCAGCGCGGAATCAATGATTCCAGGTGTTCGATCTTTTGCATATGGGCACATAGGCGATGGAAATATACATTTCAACCTCAGTCAGCCCGAAAATATGGATGGCGATGCGTTCTTTGATCAGTGGTATGCCGTCACCGATGAAGTACATGAGATCGCTGACAGTCTGGGCGGGTCATTCAGTGCCGAGCATGGCATCGGCCTCCTGAAGACGCGAGACATGACGCGGTATAAATCCACTGTTGAGCTGGACATCATGAAATCGATCAAGTCGGCGTTAGACCCCGACAATATCATGAACCCGGGGAAAGTGCTTCCGTCCGGCCTTTGCGACTGAATCAGATCAGCGACCGAAAAATCTGTTGCTTGAGTCCTGCGATAGATCCCGAAGGGTCGAGTTCTTTCGGACAGTAGCTGGTGCACGACCTCGTTGTGTGACAGGACAGGCAACCGGACACAGTCGCTGTGCCGCGAAAAAGATCGCTTTGGTTTTTGTCACGCTCGTCATTTACAAGTGACCAGGTACGATTAAGCGCAGCGGGCCCCAGGTAGTCGGGGTTCCATTTAACCACATCACAAGCCGCGTGACACACTCCGCATCCGATACATTCGATGGCTCGGTCAACCGCTTTACGTTTCGGGCTGTTGGGACGAATTTGAGCGAACACTTTTGATTCGGCTTGCCCTGAATTCAAATCCCCCGAAGCCTTATCCAATTTTTCGAAAAAATTGTCCATGTCGACAACCAGATCCTTGATCACAGGAAAATTTCTCAAAGGTGCGATCCTGATCCTCGACTCATTATCGAATACCGCCGCTTGTGTTCGACAGGTCCAGCGGGGCACACCATTGACGGTCATTGCACAGGTACCACACATCCCGACTCGGCAGGAGAACCGATAAGAAAGCGTACTATCCAATTCGCGCTGAATATAAGTGACGACGTCCAGTATCGTCTGGCGAGTGTTACGCGGCACCTGGTACGAATGATATGTACCAGATCTGTCGCCGCGCCAGATTTCTACATCAATGATTTGTTGATTCATCGGCATTTGGTTAGCAAGTCAAATAGACCAGTTCGTAAGGTTACGATTGGTTGAAGTTTGTGTTGGGAATTGACTAATTGGATATTAAATTTTCGCCGGGCTTTCAATGATATTCCAATTTGACGATTCATTCGAAAATCAATAGTTCGAATAAGTTTGTACGCATCGCCTCTACCAGGTCATGGCGGTTGACGGTGGCGAGCGGATGAAATGCCCAGTCGTCGATGATCAGAAGCGGCATCGAGCGGAGGCACCAGATGAATCTGTAATACTCTCCGACGCCGCAGCTCTAGCCGGACCCGCACCGATTTCGATGGTTCAACAAACTCACCATCTTTTTCACTGGCTGAAAGAAATTAGCTCTTTGACTCGACAGAGGGCGATGGAGACCGATCACCGCTATCTTTTTTGAAATTGCGGGTAGGTCCATTAGAACTGGCAGTTTAATCTGCTGACTCGTCAATCATCGCATAGGCATCGATTTCAATGGTCATCGCGTCATACGCCAGCACCGGCAGGGGGATTCCGGTCGATGCCGGACCAGGATTATCGAAATAGGATGAACGAATCGGTAAATTCCGATGCAGGTCTTCAGCACCACAGTCACCCCGATACACGGTCATGATCTTGCACACATCATCGTAGTCGGCTCCAAGATCATTCAGGACCGTCCCGATGTGCTTCATTGCCTGATGAGTTTGGGCAGTGAGGTCATCGGGATGGACTGCCGTTCCGTGTTCATCCAGTGATACTTGCCCGCCCAAAAAAATCATTCCATCACATTTCAGACCGTGTTTATAGGGAAGATGAACATGCCAATCCCACAAACCTGTCGGCCACGAGTGGATACGCGGCAACTGGCTTCCGTCTTCTCCCAACATTGCAATCGCGGAAATCTTGATGAGCACTTCGTCGTCGGCATGTCTCGGAATTGGAATGCCAGTGGCAGCAGGACCTGGTTCACTAAAATTTCGTGCAAATGCGAGCGCAGCGGATTCAAAATCTTCGATGCCGCACCCGCCAACATACCAGCGATTTATTTTCACAACGTCATCAAAAGTCGCACCGAACTCTTCCAATACCCGGGAAATTCGAGTTGCGACGACATTGGTTTGACCCACAATATCGCCTTTGTTGGTGACAATGTATTCAGCGTCAACCGGATATTGACCGGAGACAAATATCATTTTGTCAGAGCGAAGCCCTTCTACAAACGGTTTTGGCAACAGACTTGACCCGCAGGTTTCGGTATACGTTCGAACTGTGCTTTCACCGTTTTCGCGACGCATTGCGTACCCTTCAATTTCTACCATCAGGCCATCGTACGCAAGATAGGGTACCGGTATTGCGGTGACCGTCGTTCGACACTCTTCAGGAAGGCAACTTGCGACTTGCTGTAGAAATTCCGATTCGTCAACCGAACCGTCGTTGACATAGAAACAGAGCAACGTTACCAGGTCCTCGAACTGACAATCGAGATCTTCCAGCACCCTATTGAAATATGAAATGCAATTAACAGTTTGTTTGGCAAGATTTCCAGGATTTTGGACTTCGCCTTCGGTGTTAAGATCGACTTGACCGCCAACCCAAAACATCGGTCCGCGTTGAACACCGTGTTTATGATTGACCCGAATAGGCCAATTCCAGTGATTTTGTGGCCAGCTATATCGTTTTTTCACTGCAATTACTGAATTTTTAGGTCAAGTCCGAACTGCCTGACTATTATTCGCAAAAGTCGATTAGATGCTTTGTTATCAAACGATTCGATCAATCAGCCTATTAATAAATATCTTATCAGAAACTGGTTGTTACAAATTTGGTTAAACTGCGATTACCGCCGAAACCGATTCAAAAGAATATACACATCAATATTACCAGCCTGAGTTCGGCACGATTCATGGCAATAACTCGTTACGATAACATTGCGTCAACTGAATGTTGAGGCGTCGATAATTGAGTTTGACATTCAGATCAGCTCGTATTTCAGCAATCATTTCTTTCCAGTCAAAATAACAAAGTCGACATCTGATTCATAATTGAAGTTTATAATTTAGCTAAACTATATATATATTAAATTATCGATAGTCAATAATTGATAGTGTAAGTTACCTTTAACGTGCCTGCGTACAAACGGACACCAACGAAAATTAACACTGTACTGGCAAACTGTCCACCGGGTGTGCCAATGTCAAGTGTTTGGCTGGAGTCACAAGGGATTTCACCTCAACTTCTGCAAACATACAAGAATTCCGGTTGGCTCGAACCTTTGGGCAGAGGTTGCTGGATAAGGGCCGGTACCGAACCTACACGAACAGGGGCAATCTATGCATTGCAGCAAATACCAACACTTAACGTTCATCCTGCCGCAAGATCTGCACTGGAATCGCTTGGTCAGGCCCACTATATTCCACTCGGCAAGGCTCCTGCCCTTCAATTGAGCATGCCATCTGGTCAAAGGCTGCCGGACTGGTTCAAGAATCTAGAATTTTCAGAGAACCTCCATGTCCTCAATGCGAGTGTCTTGTTTGATCCCATCACCGTTGGTTTGGTTAACGTTAAAAACGAAGGAGTAGTCTTGAAAGTCAGTAGTCCTGAGAGAGCGATGATGGAGTATTGCCAACTATTACCACATTCTGCAGAATTTGAAGAAGCCCAACAATTGATGGAAGGCCTTCCAACTCTGCGTCCTCGTCTGCTGCAAAGTACTCTGCAGGCTTGTAGGTCAGTCAAAGCAAAGAGGCTATTCCTCGCACTGGCGGAATCCGTGGGGCACCATTGGTTTGGCGAAATCGAAATCTCTGAAATAGATTTAGGTTTCAGTAATCGAATACTACCGACCGATGGTGTATCTCATCCTAGATTTCGAATTACAGTACCCAAAACATGGATTATTGAATAATGGAGCGATTCGAAAGGCAGGTTGCACTATTGATTGATACTTTGCCATTTGTGGCAGAATCAGAAGTATTCGCCCTAAAAGGCGGAACAGCCATCAACTTTTTTTATCGTGACTGTCCGAGAATTTCGGTAGACATTGATCTTCACTATCTTCCTCGGAAAAATTGGACGGAAGCGAGGGAGGACATAGATTTTCATCTTGACAGAATAATCGAAAAAATCAGCTCGTCATTAAAGCAGGCGAAGGTCGACTTGCTCGGCAAAGAAAATCAAGACAAAAAGATTCTTGTAGGTAAGCAAGGCGCTAACGTGAAAATTGAGCCAAACTATAGAATAAGGGAACTATTTTCCGAACCGGAAAAATTGGAGCTTTGCCCATACTTACAAGATAGGTTTAATCGACGCGTGCAAATGACTTGCGTTTCGAAAGAAGAGCTCTTTGCCGGTAAACTATGTGCGGCTCTCAATAGGCAACATCCAAGGGACCTGTTTGATGTATGGCTGCACCTGAAAGAGAATAAATGGTTTTCATCGGAATATATAGCTGCATTTGTAGTTTACTTGATCTGTCAAGGTGGGCAGATTCATGAAACGCTGAACCCGAATTTTAAGGAAGTGAAGTCAATTTTCGAAAATCAATTCATCGGAATGTCCAGTACTCAGGTGACGTTGGACCGCTTGGAAAAAATACAAAAGAGTCTGCCTAGTCGTATAGTTGAATCTCTTCCAGATTCGTACCGGGAATTTCTCGTTGAATTCAAAAATGGTGTTCCTGATTGGAGCCGATTGCCGTACTCAAAAGTTCAGGATTTGCCGGCGATTCGTTATAAGATGAAACACCTTGAGAAAATGGATTGCAAGAAACGGCAGATTGCTATAGATAAATTACAGCAAATCTTTGATGCGATTCCGTACGCTACTCCAACATTCAATCAGTAAGCAATAAAGATAAAGTCGTAACTTCCCCACCTCACCAAAGATATGCCTCTCAGATTGCAGACGAGCTGGTTGAGAGACATTCATCTAAAAAGAATAATATACCTCTGCACTTAATTCAGGATAGCGTGCATCGGTCTAGTGTCGACGGCGGTATCAGAAGTCGTATCGGGATCTGCGATTCCCACCACTGGCGGTTGAACCAGTAGACGAACCCACCGACAAATTCCTGCATGTATTGCTACGACATACCATGAAAGATTCCAAGCAGCAACGTTGTAGATAACGTTTTAAGTATTACTGATCACAACGTGTACCTTCGACAGCCAGCTGGCGGCAAACTACTTGGTCAGCGGTGGCTTGTTGCGGTTGATCATCGATTCGGCGGTGGCAGAAGTCAAACGTCTGAGGCGTTTTCATTCGTACAGTCCGCGACGCTTGATATATTAATTTTGGTGGTATCCGCATCACGGACAACTGAAACTGTCACGACTCCAGCGAACCTGTTCGAGAAGCGCTCTGCAGGCTTCGTCGATGGCGTGTTTGCGGGTTCATGCGAGATAACTGATTGGTTTCTGTTTGACTTTGTATTTCCTTCATAATATCAATGATTTATGTAGGATATTATACAATTATCAGTGTTACTGCCCTGAATTAAGGTAGAGGTATATAAAATTTAAAGAACCATGCTCATCAAGGACATTCAAATTACACGCCACAAACTGGAAATCAATCCGCCGTTTCCTTCTTCATGGGACCCCAGACCTTTGACCAAGTGGGAGACCACGTTGGTTCGTGTCACAGCGGAGAATGGAATGGTTGGTATTTCGTCTGGCGACGCAATGATCGGATTCGAGCGATATAAAAATCTGTTCATCGGTGAGAATGCGTTCGATTTTGATCGTCATAGTCGTATTCTGGAAAGTATTTCACTCTTTGCTGCCCGATGCTGGCCGCTTGACCTTGCACTTTGGGATCTGTTCGGGAAAGTAGAAAATAAGCCAGTCTATAAATTACTTGGGGGCGGTTCAGGAGTCCTTCCGCTATATGCATCAACGGGTACGGTTCGCCCACCGGCCGAACTTGCCGAACAAGCCTGCCAGATCAAAGACATGGGTTTCAAAGCGATCAAATTCCGGATTGCTCGCCGTGAACCGGATGAAGATGTCGAAGCACTTCGTGCAGTGCGAGCGGCACTAGGGGAGGAAATCGAGATCATGGTTGACGCCAATCAGGCTTGGCGAATGCCGTGGGATATCTCCGATTGGTGGACCTACGAGGATGCTAGATCAATGATCGATAAAACACGCGAATTGAATCTGTATTGGCTTGAGGAACCGCTCCATCGGGGCGACTTTGAGGGATTGCGAAAACTGAGGGCGATTCCCGGAGCACCGCGCATCGCCAGTGGTGAGATGAATACCGAGTATCACGAATTGAGGTATTTGATGTCGTCTGGATGTCTTGACGTCCTGCAGACCGATTGTGTGTACTACGGCGGAATCACCGGACTCGCAACAATTGCCCGCGAGTCCGAAAGTCATGGTGTTACATTCAGCCCGCATACCTGGGGTAACGGAATTGGGTTTTTGGCGAACGCGCATCTCGCCGCTGGAACTGGCGCTCCGCCCTACTTGGAGTACGCGCTTGATCCGCCTGAGTGGACACTCGAAGAGAGAGATTTCATGCTGACAGAGCTGGTCATGCACGACGGCAACGGATGCATCGACTTGGGAACAAAACCCGGATTGGGGTTCGAACTGGACGAAGACATCCTGGATCGGACACGCGTCCGCTGAATTCACCGTCGGAAGTGACCCTGAACTTGATCAGACTCGCAATGTCAGATCTACAAATGTTTCGTTGTAACAGGCTCCCCTGTCAAGATCGGCTCGTATGTCGGAGGGGATCAGCGAGTTAACTGTCAATTTAGTATCGCTGGTATCACGCCAAGTGCCTTTTGGCGAATAAAGCACACCGGGTCGGGTTTTATCTGATACAACGATTTCCAGTACGACTCTACCACGCTCATTCCAGACTTCGACGATGTCGCCGTCGGTAAAACCGCGCATTTCAGCATCTCGTGGATTAATTTCCACAATTTCAGTCCCACTCGAAGCCTCACAACCACCAAAAGTGGCATTCGTCCGCTTGCTGGACGATGGCGATATCAATGTGAAGGGTAAATCCTTTCTGACCAGACGAAACCGGGGCACTCCAAATCCAAATCGGGTATCGAGATCCTGAGAGAACAATTCGATTTTGCCCGATTCAGTCGCTGGCGATACATTTTTACACATGACCGCAAAATCGCCCTCAGGGTTGTTGAATTCGATCGCACGGTCCAAAGGGAGTTGGCTGGGGTGATAACCTTCAAAACGGTGGTCGTTCGGTTCGAAAGCAGCATCCATCAAATCGGTATCACTTTCAGTGAATGTGGAATCATCGAACCCGAATCTTGCCGCGAGTCGTCTGAAGATTTCTGTGTTTGGCAATGCTTCACCGACTAATGGGATAACCGGTGCCGCCCGTTGCACATAGTTCTGGCCATAGGCACCATATATATCCGCATACTCGAAATGACTGGCGGCCGGCAGAATGATGTCAGCGTATGCCATGCTATCTGTCATGACAATATCCGAACCTACGATGAACAGGTCATCGCGTTTCAATGCCTTGATCATTTCCCGTTGATTCGGATGAGTGACGACTGGGTTATGGTTGTAAATCATCAACGCCTTGATGGGTGGTTTCAAGGTATTGTCCTGCAACAGCGACGCAACATCGACAATATTGAATGTTCGGGTCCCTGCAGGAATCAAGTCGGGACGCCGCAGTCTGTCAGTCGTCTTGGGTACTGTCAACTCAGGTTCTGCGATCACTCCGGCACCCAGCCGACCGTGATTGCCAGTTAATGCTTGCAACGCCATAGCGGCGCGAATTCCAGAGCCACCACTATGTCCGCGTTCCATTCCGTTTCCAACCGATACCGCTACATTATTCGCCTCGCAGTACAACTCAACAAACTGATTGAACTGATCTTTACCGACACCACAGATATTGATAACGTCATCCACCGAGTATTGGCGCGCCTGCTCCATGTAGCGTTCATATCCGAAAGTCCACTGATTGACGAAATCCAGATCCAATTCGCTCCTTCGTTCCAACTCTGCTGCCATCGCCATCGCAAGTACAACATCGGTGCCTGGCATGATGTGGATATGAAGATCGCTTTGTTCGGCTATTCGAATTCGTTTTGGATCAATTGTGATAACTTTTGCACCGTTTTGACGGGCAGATTTAATGACCCTTGCCAGATGTAGATTCGAGACGGTCGCATTATTGCCCCAGACCACAATTAAATCCGAGTGTCGTGCCTGTTCGGGAGCCATGCCGGGCGCTTCTCCGTACAAACTGGAATATGATGTTGCTCGCACCGCACCACACAACGGACCGCGATCAAGAAGCGTAGCACCGAGCTTGTGAAAGAACCGGCGGTCCATGGAACCCATAGCGAGTTCCCCGTGCGGACCCGCGTAATTGAACGGCATCACCGACTGAGGTCCGAACTGATCTATCGCTTTTGAGAATTCACGGTGCACGTGTTCCAGTGCATCATCCCAGGAAATCCGCGTGTATTGTCCGGTATCCCGTTCGCCAGTTCGAAGCAAAGGTGTTCTCAGTCGCTTTTGCCCGTGAATCATTTCCGGGTAATAACGTCCGACTTTGTTACAGATAACCCCGGCAGTATAGGGATTCGCCTTCGACCCTCGCACCTTTACGACATGGTCGTCGTTTACTGTCACCTCCAGACTACAGGTGTCGGGGCAATCGAGTGGGCAAACGCTGTCCAGAATTTGGGTTGAATTACTAGTGTTCAAGATTTCGTGTACTCGGTTGAATTTGTCGCCGCTGCATTTGTAATGCGCTCGGTTGAGCGGATAATTATAGGTAGAAATTCCGGGCATGTTATTCATATCGTTGCCGCGGAATTTGTTGTTCAGCGACCAAGCGAATTAAATCTAATAGGTCTGTGTAGATGTTTCAGTCAAATTGACCAATAAAGCTACAGGTGAGTAATTGGCGGCGGCGTTCAGCAGTTGATGAGGGTATTGGCATTCCCAATAACGACGATCGATCCGATAGACGAACTCGTAGAAGAACTCATACACATATTTGCTGCTGACACTGCGAAAGGTGCCCAGCAGGAAGCGATTCAGATTGGCGGTCACGATGTGTACCACGGGCAGCCATTCGCCAGCTTGCTAAGGCGGTGTGATTTTGGCCAAGTGCTGACGATGGCAACCTTTGGTAAACTTCGACCGCTGAGAAGCCCCTATAGTGCAGAAAAAAGCCGTCAAGGTTGCGCATTGATAAGAGGCGTGACGGCTATGTTAATTCGTAATATTACACCAGAAACTAAATAACTTAAAGTATTTGCTCAAATTTCGGGAACTCCTGGTTTCAACCCGTCTGAAGCTCTGGAAGATCGCGATACAAATCAAGCGCCTGTGGATTGTCCAATGCTTCAATATTGTCGATTATTTCGCCGTGAACGATCTTGCGTACAGCGACTTCTGTAATTTTTCCATTTTTTGTTCTCGGGATATCTGCGACTTGTATGATCTTCGCCGGTACGTGACGAGGTGATGCATTATTTCGAATTACCGATTTAATCTTGGAAACAAGGTTCTCGTCAAGTTCAAGATCGTCTCGCAATCGGACGAACAGCACGATTCTGGTGTCACCATCCCATCGCTGCCCGATTACGAGACTCTCGATAACCTCATCAACGCGTTCCGCCTGGCGATAGATTTCTGCAGTACCGATGCGTACACCACTAGGATTGAGAACCGAATCGGAGCGACCGTAGACAACCATTCCGCCGTGTTCAGTGAGTTCGACATAATCACCGTGATGCCATACCCCGGGGAATTTCTCAAAGTATGCCGAACGATATTTTTCATCATTTTCGTCGTTCCAGAATTCAATTGGCATTGACGGGAATGAATTGCGACAAACCAGTTCTCCCTTTGTTCCTGGACTGACTTCGACACCAAAATCGTCAAAAACCGCGACATCCATACCAAGACCCTTGCACTGAATCTCGCCGCGCCACACCGGCAACGTAGGATTGCCGAGAATAAAGCAGGAAATGAGGTCGGTCCCGCCTGAGATGGAAGACAGGCAGATATCTTCCTTGATTGCTTCGTAAACGTAGTCAAAGCTTTCCGGAATCAGCGGTGATCCTGTCGACATCAAAGTCTTGAGAGAAGACAGATCATGTGTATCTTTCGGGCGGATTCCAGCTTTTGAAATGAAGTCTATATATTTTGCGGAGATTCCGAAATAATCGATCGAATATTCCGAAATGTAGTCGAAAAATGCGTATTCGTTTGGCTCGAATGGAGAACCTTCGTATAGCACAATTGTTGCTTCGGAAGCGAACGCAGAGACCAACCAGTTCCACATCATCCAGCCACAGGTTGTAAAGAAGAAAAGCCGCTGATCTTTTTTCAGATCGACATGTAGTCGATGTTCCTTAAGATGCTGCAGCAGTGTTCCCCCGGCTCCGTGGACGATGCACTTCGGCGCACCTGTCGTACCCGATGAGAACAGAATGAACAGCGGATGATTGAATGGCAACTGGGTGTGAGTTACAGGCTCTGCACTGTAACCATCTACGAATTTCTCCAAATTAACAGCACCCTCAATGTCATGACTTGTCGGAGCGTCGAGATAAGGAACAAGTAGTATTTTTTCCAATGATGGAAGGTACCCGACAATTTCTGAGAGTTTTTCGCTGATATCGAATTTTTTACCACCGTAGGTATAACCATCAACCGATATGAGAATTTTTGGTGATACCTGTCCGAACCTGTCAATCACTCCTCGGGCACCGAAGTCAGGCGAACAAGAAGACCAAGTTGCGCCACAAGACGCTGCTGCCAGCATGCAAATAACGGTTTCCGGAATATTGGGCATGTACGCGACGATTCTATCCCCGGCTTTAATGCCACAGGCGCGGTAAGCCCTTACCAGGCGATTAACCTGTTCACTGAGCTGCGAGTATGTAATGGCACGATCCTGCTTGTCTTCCCCTCGGGATATGATCGCGAGGCCATCATCTTTTCGACGCAACAAATTTTCCGTGTAGTTCAGTTGTGCGTCTGCAAACCATCGTGCTCCCGGCATGCGGTCCTTGTGTTCAACAAATTCTGTTGCCGGTCGGGAAGCCTGAACGTCACAATAATCCCAAATTGCCTGCCAAAAGTTTTCCGAATTGTTGACTGACCACTGATGCAGGGAATTGAAGTCGTGCAACGCAATCCCCCAGCGTTTGCTGACATAGCTTGCAAACTCGGTAATCGTCGCCTTGGCGACTCGTTGCTCAGTCGGCTTCCACAGTTGTGCGCCCATGGATTAACCCTCCGTTTCAGCCAGTACCGTCTTGATTGCTACGCTGACGAAACATTACGACAGCCAAGTGATAAATTCAAAAAATGAGTTCAGCTGTGATGTGCATAATGCAATGGCAGTGCGGTTGTGTACTTCAGTCTTTCCATCGCAAAACTGGAACTAACATCGTGGATGTCGGCAACTGAGATCAGGCGCTTGTAGAAATTATCAAATTCATCAATATCAGGTACCACAACCCGCATCAAATAGTCGATTTGGCCACTCATTCGGTAGAATTCGACGACTTCCGGGAATTCGATGACAGCATTGGCAAATTTTTCAAGCCAAGCAGCATTATGCTGGTTGGTGCGAATAGCGACAAACACGTCAACTCCTAGATTCAGTTTATCCCGGTTAAGTAAGCCGACTTTGGTAAGAATTACTTTGTCTTGTTCTAGTTTACGCAGTCTTCGCCAGCAAGGTGTAGTGCTCAGGTTGACGGACTCGGCTATTTGACTTGCCGACATGTTGGCGTCATGCTGAATGCAATCAAGTATTTCAAGATCTATTTTATCCATGTCGAAAAAATCCTCTTTGAACCTCTTTCGTAGTAAATAATAACTCCAATTGGCATCTATCACAAATAATTTTTGCAAAATTTGTCTAAAATTTGGTGTTTTTGTGACAGTGTATTGCGATGGGCATCGATTCCATTAAAGGATTCTTTTCAATCACGTCTAAAGTATTTCTCGCATTCGATTGACCGGTATACGGTCAGGATAACTTCTGGCTGAGTCACATTCGCAATTTATTGTTGTAGCAGGTTTTGAATTAGCGATTTGATCGCAACAGAAATCAGTTGAATGACACGCTTGAAAAACGCTGAACGTTGGACTACGGAATTTGGCGCTTTAATAACAGTGAGGATGATCCAATACTGATTTAATTTTTTTGAGAAGTAATTTTTTGCAAGCGACAATAATCAGTATTCAAAGATGTCGAAATTTGTTGTTGAAGATACGAATTACATTCAAAATGTCGCTACTGACAAGTAAATTCTTATTCATCAAAAGATTCAATTACAGAAACCACTAGCGTGCAATTGATTTGCACTGATCAAATCAAATTCAAATTTAATTAAATTTAAACAAACTGCTGAATCTATTCGATCTAATCGATCTTATGACTCTATTTTATGTCTCGTCGGTTGGATCACTATCGGGAGGAAACACTCGACGGGCTACAAAAAATCCAAAAACTGGCACTTCTGGAAATCGCTCATTTAGAACAATTTTCATTGCTTTGAAGTGTTTACCCGCAACCAATACGTCGTCAACAACTCCGATAGCCGTAGGAACCGGCGTAACAATGTTTTCATCAATTGCATACGCCTCAATGAGTTCATCAAGTGAAGTTCGATTTTGTTCTGAGAGGTGAGACGCTTTGAGCGAGATTTCTTGTATCACCAGCTCCCGAACATCAACTTGGATTGCATTTAGTGGATTCTAAAATGTCATAAACATAATTTCAAAGTTACTATCCTAGTTGGGAGGAATTTTCGTCGGAGCGATATGTTAGACTTTGACGCTTCCACGACCGGGCCGTGAGGAACCTTACTGCGGTATGATTACGCTACGTCACATGGTGCGAAAATTCCAATACCCACCCGATCATCCACGCCAGACTTTCATCGTCATGAGCGAAACGAGAACTGTCGGACTATGAATGAACATGAATTGTTGCACATTTGTTTTGAGTATTGTCTCAGATGGTTAGTTCGAATCAATAACTTTGGAATGGGATTCTACTGTGAAACAGCAAATACGTGATTTGACTTGTATATAATACGCCGTCTAACTCGGACGTCATCGTCCATCAATTCTTATTGTCAATAAAATTTCCGGAGGTG
The DNA here is from genome assembly GCA_951813075.1 of Arenicellales bacterium. GTDB lineage: Bacteria > Pseudomonadota > Gammaproteobacteria > Arenicellales > JAJDZL01 > JAJDZL01. Next base: position 2,763,319 of record OX638343.1, read on the forward strand.
TATTTGATCGATGCCTAGTGTTCGTGTCAAGAATGAAGAACCATTTGACATAATTGTTCGAAGGTTTCGCCGTTCATGTGAAAAGGCAGGGGTATTCAGCGAAGTCAGAAAGCGCGAGTATTATGAAAAACCAACGACTGCGAGAAAAAGAAAGGCTGCTGCCGCTGTAAAACGCGAGGAAAAACGTATCAATAGAGAACGCGGATATAGAACTCGCTCCTATTAGGATTATCCCAGATTGCGACGTTAGTCCGAGTTCGCAATGTCAGGTTCTGACCGCGAATTGATTGACCCTTGTTAAAATTTATAGTCAGAAAGAATCTATTTGCGAAAAAGACACACAAAATTTACCGAATTTGTTGACGAAACTTAGCTGTGCAGGTATATTTGGCCTTTCTGTTTCTGATTCAAATTCCGATCGTTGTGGCAATAAAGTTGAACGTATTGTCATTTCAAATCGGTAATCTACAAACGCAATAAAAAAGTAACACAATTGTTCCCGGAACGCATACACAATTAGATTTTATGTACGCAATTATTCAAACTGGTGGAAAACAACTTCGGGTGGAACCCGGAGAGAAAATTCGAGTCGAACAACTCGACGCTAATATTGGCGAAGATATCGAGTTCGAAGACGTGTTGCTCGTCGTAAAAGACAATGAAACCCTGATCGGTACACCCCATGTCGAGAACTCTCCGGTATTTGCCAAGGTTCTGGACCACGGACGAGGTAAAAAGATCAAGGTCGTCAAGATGAAGCGTCGAAAGAACTACCGGCGCACTCAAGGCCACCGACAGAACTACACAGAACTTGAAATTCTAAGCATCGGCAAAATGCCGAAGGCAAAAAAACAAAAGGCAACGAAGCCAAAAGCAGCAAAACCGAAGGAAAAACAGACCGAATTCGAAGAGATTGAATCGGAATCCAGTTAAATGGATTTTTACAGGCATTGATTTTTGGATATGAGGTAATCAACTCATGGCACACAAGAAAGCGGGCGGCAGTTCACGAAACGGACGCGATTCAAATTCAAAGCGCTTGGGCGTGAAATGCTTTGGTGGTGAACAGGTTCGAGCCGGGAATATCATTGTACGCCAGCGCGGCAGCCACTTTCATCCTGGAAAGAATGTTGGGATGGGTAAGGATTACACGTTGTTTGCAATCGCTGACGGTCACGTCAAGTTTGAAACCAAGGGCCCGATGCGCAAAAAGACGATAACTGTCCTGACAGCCTGATGACTTCCTGAACGACCGTCTGGATTGGTCGTTCTAATTCGGGCATCTCCCAGTCGTTCAATCCGTTCAGGAGTGCGTCACAGTGTTTGTCGACGAAGCACAAATCAAGGTTGAAGCGGGCAAGGGCGGCTCTGGATGCCTGTCATTCAGACGCGAGAAACATACACCGAGAGGTGGCCCCGACGGTGGTAATGGCGGTGTTGGCGGCAGTATCTATCTGCTTGCAGACCCACACCTGAATACTCTGGTCGACTTTCAGTTTGCACGGCAATTCCAAGCGCAGAATGGCAGACCAGGTGCCGGACGCGACTGCACCGGCAAAGATGGAGATGATCTATACATCCCGGTTCCTGTCGGAACTATGGTCAGCGATGCCGAGACAAGAGAACTGATCGGCGAGCTTCTCAATCCCGGACAAAGCATGATTGTTGCACATGGTGGCAGCCATGGTCTGGGCAACGCCTGTTTCAAATCCAGTACCAACCGCACGCCAAGAAAAACCACATCTGGAAAACCCGGTGAATCGCGGCTGCTTAATCTAGAGTTGCGGCTGTTGGCGGATGTCGGTTTGGTCGGACTGCCCAACGCCGGTAAATCGTCGTTTATCAGAAAAGTCACGAACGCTACCCCGAAGACTGCGCCGTATCCCTTTACCACTTTGAAACCGGCACTCGGCGTGGTTTCAATGGATCGCGGTCGAAGCTACACAATCGCCGATATACCCGGTCTGATTGAAGGCGCATCAGCGGGTAGCGGGTTGGGAATTCAGTTTCTCAAACATCTTGGTCATACGAGATTGCTGTTTCACTTCATTGACATTGTGCAATCCGACGATGTGGACAGCCTGATTCACGATATTCAAACGATTGAAAAAGAACTGGGTGAATTCGATACACAACTGTTGGAGAAACCCCGATGGTTGGTCTTTAACAAGATCGACCTTTTATCTGACGATGAGGCAAGTCGCAGAATCAGTAGTGTATTGGATGGCATTACTTCCTTTGGGGAAACGGTAGCGGTGTCAGCGTTGACGGGTACGGGCTGCCGAAAACTGGCTGGGATGGGGATGACGTGGTTGGAGAACAATCGCGTCGAGACGAAAGCATCCGAATTGTCCGACATCGAGGCGGAGTTGTTGAGATGAACGAGCGTTTCGACGCTAGTCTCACGCAACGCTGGGTAGTCAAGGTGGGAAGCTCACTGATCACCAATGTTGAGTCGGGCATCAATCTGGAGCGAATTCAGTCGTGGGCACGGCAGATCGCGGAATTGAAAAGTGATGGTGTGCAAATTGTCTTGGTGTCTTCCGGATCCATTGTGGAGGGGATGAAGCGTCTTGGTTGGAAGGAGCGCCCCCACGAAGTTCACTTGTTGCAGGTCGCAGCCGCCGTAGGACAGATGGGGCTGGTTCGCACTTATGAGACTGAATTTCAAAAGTACGACTATCGTACAGCTCAGATTCTGCTCACCAACGCCGACCTGGCCAATCGCACACGATATCTCAATGTCCGTAACACTTTGCGCAGTCTGCTGGAAATGAGCGTCATCCCAGTCGTAAACGAGAATGATACAGTCACGACCGATGACATTAAATTTGGCGACAACGACAACCTCGCAGGTCTGGTCACAAACATTGTTGATGCAGATCTACTGGTTATCCTGACAGATCAGCAGGGATTGTTTCATCAGGACCCTCGAATTAATCCTTCAGCATCATTGATTGAGCGGGCGTGGTCGGATGAGGAATTCCTCGATCAAGCAGTCGGGCCAAGCAGCAAGTATGGGCGAGGTGGCATGACCACCAAGCTGGAAGCGGCTCGCAAGGCATCACGTTCGGGCGCCGCGACGATTATCGCCTCAGGTCTGGAGCCTGACCAGCTGCAGAAAATTCACGCCAACATGATCAACGGCACCGTGTTACAGTCTCGAGCCGGTCGAATGACAGCACATAAACAGTGGTTAGCCGGCCGGCTGCGGGTCGCAGGGAAAGTCCATCTTGATCATGGCGCAGTAAGCGCATTGCTGGATCAGGGTCGAAGTCTACTGCCGGTAGGAGTTCGACAAGTTGAGGGAAAATTCAAACGAGGTGATCTGGTGGTATGCGTGAACACCGAATTCAAAGAGATCGCAAGAGGTTTGATCAACTATGATTCTGATGAGGCAGACAACATCAAGGGGCGGCGCACTGGCCGCATAGAGTCAATTTTGGGTTATGTACGAGACCACGAACTCATACATCGCGACAATATGGTAATAATGGTATAAAATCCAAATGGTAGTAATGGTATAAAATCCAAATCTAGTTTTATTATTTCGTGTATATTCTGCACATCATTACTAATAATTACATAGGAGTAGAGTATTTGTTATGACTAAAACAAAAAAGGTAATCGGACTTGTTGCGGCACTTGCCGTTCTGATGCTGCCCGGCTTGTCAAGTGCGAAAACTACAATTCGTATCCAGTCAGTTATTCCAGTATCGGCGGATGAAACTGTCATGTTGAAACGATTCGGTGACAATGTATCCGCATTGACCAACGGCGAGGTAGTAATTGAAGTTCTACCAGCGGGTGCTGTCGTCGGTGTTGGAGAAACACTTGAGGCTGTTCATAATGGTCTAATCGAAGGCGGATTTGCTTGGACACACTATTGGTCTGGCTATCATCCAGCGGCAATGCTGTTCGGTTCGCCGACTGCGGGTGCTGGACTAGGTATCGACAATATTGCTTTCATCTCATGGTACCTGGAAGGCGGCGGTAAGGAGCTTTACAACCGGCTTTGGGGTGAAATGGGTATGAATGTCAAGGGATTGATGTTGCAACCGGTTGGTCCAGAAGCATTGGGTTGGTTCAAGGAGCCGATCAACAGCATGGACGATTTCCGTGAACTTCGATTCAGAACACCTCCTGGTATTCCAGGTCAGACTTATACTGACATCGGAATCGCAGCTGTTTCCATGGGTGGTGGAGACATTCTGCCAGCGTTGGAGAAAGGTGTAATTGACGCTGCCGAGTGGTGTTGTCCCAAGCCGGACTCCGTATTCGGTTTCCAGAAAGTCTTGAAACACTATTATCTGCAGGGTCTGCACCAGGTTGTCGTGAACGCTGATGTCTACATCAATGGCGACGTCTGGAACAGTCTGACTCCGCATCAGCAAAAGGCAATGGAAGTTTCAGCCGATGCATCCCTGATGCAATCACTGGCCTATCGCATTTACGAAAATGGCAAGGCACTGAAAGATCTGACGGAAAATCATGGGGTCGTTTTACACGATACTCCGGCAGATTACTTTACAGAGTATATGGGTGCCGTCTTGAACAGCATGGACAAGCTCAAAGCCGAAAATGAGTTTTTCAATGAGGTTTGGCAGTCAATGAAGGAATTTGCGGATATCGCAGTTCCGTTCTGGGCAGGTGCACAGACAACCAACGCCAATCTCGGTCAAGCTTACGCGAAGCAGAAATAGCGGATTGATCCGTCATTTTGATGTTTTAAGTATTGAAGAATGTGCAGACAGTGTAATGCTGTCTGCACATTTCTTACTTGACTGAAAAACCGATGTGTTCAGTCGAATGATTCCATCAAATCCGCAGACGAGTTAGGCCCATGCCCGAAGACGCACCGGAAATCACAGATGTGACTGATGAGATGATCGCCGAAAGGCGTACGTCAGGCAGTCTGTCCAATATGCCGGACGATATGCCTGGCTGGATGGCGTTCCTAATTTACTGGATCGATATATTCAGTCTGTGGGTTGGGCGGATTGTCTGCTTTCTGACACTTCCGCTATTCTTGATTGTAGTGTACGAAGTTTTCATGCGCTATGTCTTCGTGGCTCCGACGGTTTGGGTATACGACATCAGCAGAATGTTGTATGGCTCCTTGTTTATGCTGGGTGCCGGATATGCGCTTTCCAAAGGTATTCACATCAGAGCGGATTTTATCTACAGAAATTTTCCAGTTCGGATGCAAGGGTTGGTCGATGCCGCCTTGTATCTATTTTTCTATTTCCCCGGCATGTTGGTGTTTCTATGGACTTCAATGGATTTCGCCGGTGCTTCCTGGGTGAGAATGGAAAGAGGCATGGATACTGCATGGATGCCTTACGTCGCACCAATCAAGACTGTACTTCCAATCGGTGTGTTCTTTCTTCTGGTTCAGGGTGTATCGGAATTCCTAAAGAGCATTTATGCCGCAACTCGCGGTAAGTGGCCGGTCTGATGGCTCCTGAAATTCTCGGCCTGATTCTGATCGCGGTGATGCTGATCGCGATATTTGTGGGATTTCCGATTTCGTTCACGCTGATTTTTCTTGGGTTTGTATTCGGCTACCTCGGATTTGGACAAGTCGTCTTTTATCTGATGACTTTTCAATTCCACCAAGTCATCATGGAGCAGACGCTTGCGGCTGTCCCGCTCTTTGTATTTATGGGAATCATGATGGAGCAGGCGGGCCTGATGGAACGCCTGTTCAATGCTGTACAGCTCATGCTGTCTCGTGTGCGAGGGGCTTTGTTTGTTGCAGTGCTTTTTGTCTCTACGATTTTTGCCGCAGCAACAGGAATAGTAGGAGCGTCCGTTACCATACTGGGCATCATGGCCGCCAAGACCATGAACCGCTCGAACTATGACGTGCGTCTGGCAGCGGGTACGATCACTGCGGGTGGTACACTCGGTATCCTCATTCCACCGAGCATCATGCTGGTTGTTATGGGACCGGTCATGGAAATTCCGGTCACTGATCTTTTCTCGGCAGCGATCATCCCAGGATTTATGCTCGCGTTCATCTACACCGCTTATTCACTGATTCGATGCTGGCTGAATCCGTCATTGGGTCCGATTCTACCTGAAGAAGAGCAACCCGAAAGTATGGCCCATGTCTGGAAAGAATTCCTGCTTGGGCTAGTCCCGCCAGCTGCGCTGGTGTTCGCCGCATTGGGAAGCATTATGTTTGGTCTGGCGACGCCAACCGAAGGTGCGGCCTGTGGTGCATTCGGTGCACTGGTACTCACCCTTGCATATCGAAAATTAACCGCAAGAAAATTGTTCAACGCATTGATCAAGACACTTGAGATTACTGCGTTGATCATGTTGCTTGTCGCCGCATCAAATTTCTTTGGCGCCGTGTTTTCAAGACTCGGTACTCCGACGATGCTGACGGAATTTCTACTTGACCTTGAGGTCAATCGCTATGTGATCCTGATCATCATCATGGCGCTGATCTTTCTGCTGGGCTGGCCGCTTGAGTGGGTACCGATTGTTTTAATCATCGTACCGATACTGATTCCGTTAGTCAATCAGTTGGAGTTCAACCTGACGTGGTTTGCAATTCTGGTCGCAGTCAATCTCCAGACCGCGTGGCTATCGCCACCTGTAGCGCTATCGGCTTACTTCCTCAAGGGTGTTGTACCCGAATGGGATCTGAAGGATATCTATTTGGGAATGATTCAGTTTATGGGTCTACAACTGATCGGACTCACCCTGATTATCATATTCCCGCAACTTGTGCTCTGGTTGCCAGAGTACATCTATGGAGCCAACTAACGCCGCCAAGGCGCCGCAAATTCGGTGGTTTCTGCGATTGTGATCAGTCGTCAGTCGTTGCCAGTTCTTTTAGATGTGCATTCATTCGGCTTTTCAGCCGAGCGGCTTTGTTCTTATGCTGAAGTCCCTTTTGGGCGCTTCGATCGATTTTAGAGCAGGCTGCCTCAAAAGCTATCCTTGCCGCTTCGGTATCTTGCGATTCAAGTACCTTGTAGAATTTCTTGATGTATGTGCGAACTGCCGCTCTCTCACTCATATTACGGGAGCGTTGTTTCACGTTTTGTCTCGCCCGTTTGCGAGCTTGGGGAGAATTTGCCAAAGTATTCCGTTCCTTTTTCTGTGTCGAATTGGTAAAGCGCAAAATATGCTATTTTTTCCGTCAATTGTCAATAGCCGTGAGCGAATTGTTTGCAATTGAACCGACATTGCACGATTTATTGCCAATTGAACGTGTTTGAATTGCTTGATTGACGAGTTTGCATTTTGGTTATGCTATTGCATGAATTAATCTAAGACATGTACAGGCGAGATAGAACGGGATGAATACAGCTAGATTCATAAGTGATCTTGGGTGTCTGAAATTTGACAACGTGTTTAATCCCTATCGAGATCGTTGTGAGCTTAGTGACAGACCCAACGCACCTGCAATGAGGAGACATACGCTATGCCTCATGCTTGATGCCGCAGTGCAATTGGAAATCGATTCGATCTGGATTGGACGAGATCTGGGTTATCGCGGTGGGCGCCGCACTGGACTGGCATTTACAGATGATCGGTTTTTTGCCGCACACTGCGAGCGCTGGAAAATTACAGCACTGTTGCCAACGGTTGGAAGTGAGGTTCGCGAGCGGACTGCCGCAGCAGTTTGGAAGATTCTCAACCGGATAGAATCCACAATTTTTCTCTGGAACGTTTTTCCGCTTCATCCACATCTGGCAGATTATCCTTTTTCCAATCGTGCGCACAATGCGTCAGAGCGAACGGCCGGAATCAAGGTATTATCGGAACTGGTAACGATATTGCGGCCAAAACGCCTTGTCTGTGTCGGAGCTGATGCAAAACAGGCACTTGCAGCATTTGACTGCAATATACCAGTCCATCAAGTCAGGCATCCCAGTTTCGGCGGGGACAAAGAATTCATCAACCGAATGACTTGCCTGTATGATTTGGCCTAGCGATTTCAATTGTTGCGAACTGCAAAATTGTAACCTGAGCAATAATTTTTCCTTGCTGTCCACCTCGTATCCATCGGATTGTCTGAATGAGCGTTGACCAATTCCAAAAGCCCGCTTCGCAACCGAAAGGAACGGGTAAACTCCTGAAGTCGACCGCGGCATTCGGTTCAATGACAGTAATTTCGCGAATCACCGGTCTCGCTCGCGATATTGTTTTCGCGCAATTGGTGGGCAGTACTTTTGTTGCGGATGCTTTCTTCGTGGCATTCAGAATTCCAAATTTCTTCCGAAGAATATTTGGTGAAGGCGCGTTTTCGGCGGCATTTGTTCCCGTCTATACCCAGCAGCAGGCGAATTCGAGCCAATCGGAAATTCAGGGGTTTCTCGATTTGGTTACAGGTAGACTGGCGACGGTGCTGATCATACTGTCCACTGTCGGTGTCATATGCTCACCGATTGTCATTTCGATTCTCGCACCAGGCTTCCGCGCTGACATCGATAAATTTCAACTGACCGTCGAGAGTCTGAGAATTACATTTCCGTACGTGCTATTTGTCTGTCTGGTTGCGCTTAGTGCCGGGATTCTGAACACACATGGTCGATTCGCCGCGCCTGCCGCCACTCCGATCTTACTCAATATTTCGCTGATTGCGTCTGCGCTATGGCTGACCGGTGTGACGCAGAATGCTGCAATTGCGCTATCAATTGGTGTGCTGGGCGCTGGGGTATTCCAGCTTCTGTTTCAGTTGCCTTTCTTGATTGGAATCGGAAAGATACCCAGGCCTAGATTGCGCAGGAAAGTCAAGGGTGACGCCGAAAAAGGCGCGAAAGAAGTTTATCGACTGATGCTTCCCGCGGTATTCGGTGCATCCGTCGCACAGGTTAATCTGATTGTGAACACCTTCATCGCATCTTTCCTGGTAACCGGAAGCGTATCTTGGCTTTACTATTCGGATCGGTTGATGGAGTTCCCACTTGGTGTTTTTGGAGTTGCACTTGGTTCGGTCATATTGCCACGACTGTCGAAAGAACACGTTGACTCCGCACATCAGGAGTTCTCGCGGGTGTTGGACTGGGGAATGCGTTGGTGTTTGCTGATAGGGATTCCGTCGACTGTCGCATTGAGTGTGCTCGCCGAAGAGATCGTTGCATCACTTTTCTATCACGGCGCTTTTACCGAGACCGATGTCGTCATGTCAGCCCGAGCATTGGTCGCATTCAGTATTGGCCTGAGCGCACTGATCGCAGTTCGCGTACTTTCGCCTGGTTTTTTTGCTCGCAATGATACGAAAACACCGGTACGCGCTGGTGCAATCGCGATGGTTGTGAATGCTGTTCTGGCCGTGGTGCTGGCGATTTCGTTTCAACATGTAGGGCTGGCAGCAGCGATTTCGGTCGCAGCATTTGTTAACGCGGGACTCCTCTACTACTGGCTTCGGCGTGATAGGGCATACAATCCTCAGAGTGGATGGCCGATGTTTATCTTCCGCGTAGCAACCGCCTCATTTATAATGGGAATCGCCTTGTGGTGGCATTCTCCGAGTCATGTCGTTTGGCTGGATTACGGAATTGTCGAAAGAGTTTTTCGTTTGCTCGGTTATGTGATCGCCGGTGTCGCGATATACGTTGCTTCGCTTCTTGCTCTTGGAATCAGGATCCACCAGTTGATGAGAAAATGAAAACCGCAAAATCAACAGTTGGACAGATTGATTCTTCGCAACCTTCAGTTGTGCAGATTGGGTCGCCGGAATCCCCCAGATACTTCACACTGGCGGAAGCCAATCAGACACTGCCTCTCGTCAAGCAGATTACCCGCGATTCGTATGAAGAACTTGAGATCATCAAGAAAAAGCTTCGCAACTTCGTACCAAGTGACCCAAGAGTGGTATTCGTTGAGCGGCAATACGAGGAGATCGTAAAAAAATGGATTTCCAAACTTGAGCGACTCGGCTTGATTGTAAAAGGGCTCTGGCTTGTCGATTTTGATACAGGTGATGGCTATCTTTGTTGGAAGTATCCAGAACTAGAGGTTTCACACTTCCACAGTTATACTGGCGGATTTGCAGCTCGCAGGCCGGTTTCCGAAATCATCGAGGAAAGTCACCCGAACTGGGCATGACGGTATCCGTTTCAAAGATTCGGCTGCCCGAGATGAGGTCTGATTGAATGGAATTTATTCGCGGCGCCCACAACATTACTTCCCGCCACCATGGATGTGTTGCTTCTGTCGGTAATTACGACGGTCTGCATCCAGGACACCGACAGGTGATCCAGTCGTTGGCACGAAAAGGACGGGAACTCGACTTGCCGGTGACGATAGTCAGTTTTGAACCCCATCCGCTGGAATTTTTTGTACCACATGCAGCGCCGCCTCGATTGATGACCGTACGCGAAAAACTTGAGGGTTTAAGCAAACTCGATGTGGACCGCTTTTTGTGTCTGACTTTCGACCATCGACTCGCAAACACCGAGCCGGAGGCATTTGTTGAGGAATTGCTGATTGAAAAACTCGGTGTTCGTCATATTTTCGTTGGTGATGATTTCAGATTCGGTAGAAACCGTCGAGGCGACTTCGAAATGCTCAGAAAGCTCGGTCGGGTGTTCAATATGGAAGTTGTAAGAACAGATTCATTCATGGTAGGCGATGAGCGCGTCAGTTCTACTCGGATCCGGGAGTGCCTGGCGACGGGCAATCTGATTCACGCCAAGCGGTTATTGGGCGAGCATTATTCTCTTTCGGGCAGAATAGTACGTGGCGACGGAAACGGTAAAAAATGGGGTTTCGCAACCGCCAATGTTCAATTCAAGATTCAGAAGCCGGCGCTACAGGGAATTTTCGTCGTTGAAGCCGATGTCAATGGCGGGATGTGGTTACCCGGAGTCGCAAGTCTCGGCACCCGACCGACGGTCGATGGATCAATGTATGTCTTGGAGGTGCATCTGTTGGATTTTGATGATGATATCTACGGTCGACGGATGCGGGTTCGATTCCTGCAAAAACTCCGCGACGAGGTCAGATTCAATTCTGTCGAAACAATGTGTGAGCAGATTCAGCAAGATATCCTCAGAACCCGGGAGTACTTCAGAAACGAGCAGTCACAACGTGTTTCGTGAAAGCTCTGTGAGAAATACCGCACTCAATTTAATACAATTTAATCACAAGTTCCGACGGTTCCGATATTTGAACTTGTGAAGCCGGGAAACATAAGATCGCCTTCCGTTATGCCGGCATATTTCCATAATCTGACTGACAATTCGTGATGAACTATAAAGATACGATCAATCTTCCAAAGACTGATTTTCCCATGCGCGCCAATCTCGTCAAACGAGAGCCGGACATGCTTGCATTTTGGGACGAGATCGATTTGTACACCCGTCTGAGAGAAGCTGGAAGAGCTCGCAAGAAGTGGGTATTGCATGACGGACCGCCATATGCAAACGGTGCACTGCATCTTGGACACGCAGTCAACAAGATACTGAAGGACGTTATCGTCAAATCCAAAACAATGGCGGGTTACGATTCACCCTATGTTCCCGGCTGGGATTGCCACGGTCTGCCGATTGAGCACGAAGTTGAAAAGAAAATAGGCCGGGAGATCTACCGCACGGATCCATCAGCGTTTCGAAAGGCTTGCCGAAAGTTTGCCACGGAACAGATAGATGTTCAGAGAAATGGTTTCATACGCATGGGTGTAATAGGTGATTGGTTCAACCCCTATCTGACCATGAACTATGAGACCGAGGCCAATGGCATTCGAGCATTAGCCCGAATTATGGAAAACGGGCACATCATGCACGATCTGATGACTGTGTACTGGTGTTCGGACTGCGCCTCTGCACTTGCCGAAGCGGAAGTGGAGTTTATGGACAAGATATCACCGACAGTGGATGTTCGTATGATGGCGATTGACCGTTCTGCTGTGATGCAGGTGTTCGGAAAGCAGGAAAACGATGCCGACGCCATGTCTGTGAGCGCGGTGGTCTGGACGACGACGGCATGGACGTTACCCGCTAATCGTGCAATCGCTGTGCATCCCGATTTCAAATATTGTCTCGTAAGGTGTTCCATCAACGCGGGCGCAGACGAGTATTTGATCCTGGCGGAAGAATTGGTTGCATCATGCATGGCACGCTACGGTGTTGGACAACATGAGATTATCGCTTCAGCCAGCGGAAGCGAACTGGTGGGGGTCGAATTCGGTCATCCTATCGATAAAGACGACAGACCCGTACCGACTATTGTCGGCGAGCATGTTACGCTGGATGCTGGAACAGGGTTGGTACATACCGCGCCAGGTCACGGACAGGAGGACTTTGATCTGGGTAAACGCTACAATCTCGAAATCTACAATCCTGTCGGTCCAGACGGCAAATTCCTGCTCGATGTTCCACACGTTGCAGGACTGGCCGTTGAAGACGGCGCCAAGGTTGTAACCGAACTACTTCGGTCGCGCGGTGATTTGGTTTGCAGTGATGTGATTGAACACAGTTACGCCCATTGTTGGCGGCACAAGACGCCGATAATTTTCCGGGCGACGCCCCAATGGTTCGTCAGTATGGAGCGCGCTAATTTGCGCGATACCGCATTGGACGCCATCAAGAATGTTCAATGGGTACCGAAGTGGGGTGAAGCTCGAATTGACGGCATGGTAAGAAATCGCCCTGACTGGTGTCTTTCACGGCAACGGGTCTGGGGAACCCCACTCACCTTGTACACCCACAAGCAGACAGGTGAACTTCATCCGGATGCGCTTGAAATTTTCGAGAGGGTGGCGAAGAAAGTGGAGCAGGGCGGAATTGATGCATGGTTTGACTTGGATGATTCGGAATTCATTGGGGAAGACAGTGCTGATTACGACAAGGTTACCGATGTACTGGACGTTTGGTTTGATTCTGGTGCAACACACTACAGCGTGCTTGACAATCGTTGTGAACTTACAAATCCCGCCGGCATGTATTTGGAAGGGTCGGACCAGCATCGCGGTTGGTTTCAGTCAAGTCTGCTTGTCAGTGCAGCGATCAATGGCACCGCACCGTATCATTCAGTGCTCACGCATGGGTTTACAGTTGATGGCGAAGGACGCAAAATGTCCAAATCGGTTGGCAATATCATCAGCCCGCAGGAAGTCATCGACAAACTAGGTGCGGACGTACTTCGTCTTTGGGTTTCCTCGACTGAATACGAAGCGGAAATGGGCATATCACAGGAAATTCTCATTCGAACAACCGATTCGTATCGACGCATACGCAACACCGCCCGATTTCTGGTCGGGAATCTGAATGGATTCGATTTATCGGACTGCATAGCGTGGGACGAAATGCTAGAACTGGACCGATGGGCGGTTCGAACGGCAATCATACTGAATGGTGAAATTGAACAGGCGTACGAGAGTTATCGATTCCACGTGATCTGTCAAAAGCTTCACCGATTTTGTATTGTCGATATGGGTGGATTCTATCTGGATGTTCTAAAAGACCGTCTCTATACGATGCCAAGGGATAGTCGAGCGAGAAGGTCCGCACAGACGGCGATGTACCACATTCTTGAAGCCTTTGTCCGATGGCTTGCACCGATATTGAGTTTCACCGCCGAGGAAATCTGGAAATTCGTTCCCGGAGATCGCGAGCAATCGGTTTTTCTGTCGCAATGGTACGATGGCTGGCCGAAAGCTGCCATGAGCGATGGTGCGATGGAAATGGACTTTTGGAAGAAAGTAATTGAAGTACGTGAAGAGGTCAATCGTCAACTGGAAAAGAGTCGAGAAAAAGGATTGATTGGCTCTGCACTGGCAGCGGATGTTTCTCTGTACTGCTCGGATGAGTTGCGTGAGACACTGAGTCGACTCGGCGACGAACTGCGCTTCGTGACAATTACTTCCAGCGCGTCGGTTCAACCGGTAGAATCGATGAATAACTCGGCAGAGAAATCTGACATTGATGGATTAGCGATTAAAGTGGCGAAATCCGAGTATAGCAAGTGTATCCGGTGCTGGCATCAAACGCCGGATGTCGGACACGATGAACAACACCCTGAGATTTGTCTGCGATGCGTTTCCAACATTTCTGGTTCCGGCGAGCAAAGACACTATGTATGAGTCGGGTCGGACTAAATGTCGATCGGCGCAATAAAAAAGACCGTGTATGTCAGACACCCAGTCGCAGTTGAGTGAACGAAAGACCCTAGCAATTCATATTGGAATCGCTTTGCTTGTGCTGGTTCTGGATCAGTTCACGAAAGCGATTGTCTTAACGAATCTTGAGCCGTTCAAGCCACTTCCAGTCACTGAATTTTTCAATCTTTATCTTGTATTCAACAAGGGTGCTGCATTCGGATTTTTAGCCAGTTCTGACATTGACGCCAACACGCTATTCTTGTTTGTCAACGTTGGAATTTTGGCGTTGCTTCTGTATATTCTCTGGCTCTCGAGGCCTGGTCGCAGCCAAGCCGTAACCGGTATTTGGCTGATTATAGGCGGTGCGGTAGGTAACCTGATTGATCGGGTGACACACGGCCATGTTGTGGATTTTTTGGATTTCCACTACGCTGGCTGGCATTACAGTACATTCAATCTAGCCGATGCCTGCATTACAACTGGAGCGGTTTTGGTCGCGTTGGAGATTTTCAAACTCAGAATATTATTTCGACACGGTTGAAAATCGGTAGTTCAGGATAGATATTTCTCCAATTGATCCTGATAGGCGAAGATACCTGGTGTCCCGCCGGTGTGGATGAATAGGAGATTTGAGTTGGCGGGAGACTGTCGTGCTTGAGAGAGAAATGCCGCCATTGTTTTTCCGGAATAGGTAGGATCCAAGACCAGCCCCTCGCGTCGTGCAGCGCACAACATGGCTTCCCACACCTGCGAGTTGGCCTGCCCGTAACCTGGACGCAGAACTTCGTCGGTTACGCGAAAATCATCAAATTTGAGATCAGGGTCAAAATTCAGCATAGAAACCAGTCCGATACAATGCGCTCGAATTCGGTCGATTTGCAATTCTTTTTTTCGTCGAACGCACACCCCTGTAACCTTGGAGTCACACCCGAACATTCTCAAACCGAACAAAAGACCCGCGTGCGTACTACCACTGCCCGATGCAACAAAAATCTCATCTATCTGCAGGTCCTGCTTTCGCAGCTGTCGTACAATTTCAGCGGCGCCTCTGACATATCCGAGTGCGCCGTACGGTTTGTGTCCCAGGCCCAAGTGAATCACATAGGGTTTTCGACCCTGCAATCGGAGTGCATCTGCCATTTCTTCGAGTTTTGCATCCGCACCGTCCTCGTTTTCACCTTCCGGAAAATAGTGCAGTTGAGCGCCAAACAACCGGTCCAAAAGAACATTGCCTGATGAATGATAGGAATCTGATGATGTATCAACCCTTGATTCCAGTTGAATATGACACTGCATACCCAATTTAGCAGCGAATCCTGCAGTAATCCGGGCAAAGTTTGACTGGACAGCCCCGGTAATCAATACCGTATCCGCGCCTTGCGCGATAGCGTCGCCGAAGTAGTATTCAAGCTGACGTACCTTATTTCCACCAAAAGCCAATGAATTGCAGTCATCTCGCTTGATGAACAGTTTCGTTCCGTTACAGTCCTCCGAAAGATTCGGTAGAGGTTCAAGCGCAGTCGCTTCTGAAAACGCGATTGCGCGTGGGAAGAGAATCAGGTCATCAACTGCTGCTACATCCAGTGGTGGGCTCATGATTTTGAGCACCGCGTTTTGTTTGGATGTGCACTAGGCAGCGACTTCACGCTTTTTTCGTCTGGACTGAATGAAGATCACTCCGGCCAATACAACCAGTGCCGGTATATAGAAAATTTCCTTTGGCATTCGCTCGGCTGGTTGTTGGATATGATCGATGACAACTGGCTCATCGCTGTAGAAATCGAAAATATCACCAATTTTTATGAATAGATCCGTTCCAACAAACGGTTCATCGATTCTCATTTGTCCGTTTTCATTGATAACTGTCAGACCAGCATCGGTCAATCTTTTTTCCGCTTCCTCCAAATCGCCAAGAGGAACCAGTACTGTTGTACTTGTTACTTCTCCTGTATCAAAATCAGGACCGCTGATTACGACTGACATGACACCGTTTTGCGGAATGTCACGAACTATATCGTAGACTTTGGTCGGTTCAACCTGATGATGTGGTGGTTGAATTTGGTCCAACCAGTAGCCCGGTCTGAACAGTGTAAATGCGACGAGCAGTAAAACGGCAGATTCCCACAATCTGTTCTTGGTCAAAAGGTATCGTTGGGTGGCTGAAGCGAATAGCATCATGGCAATGACCGCAACCACGAAAACCAATATCGCTTTCATCGGCGATACGTCGATAAGCAACAAATCGGTATTGAATATGAACAAGAATGGCAGCAACGCGGTACGAATGTCATAGGCAAATCCCTGAATGCCAGTTTTAATCGGGTCGCCTTTTGAAATTGCGGCTGCAGCAAACGCGGCAAGTCCTACAGGTGGAGTATCATCCGCCAGTATGCCGAAGTAAAAGACAAAAAGATGCACTGCGATAATAGGAACAACCAACCCGTTCTGAGCCCCGAGTAACAAAATGACAGGTGCCATCAATGATGAGACAACGATATAGTTTGCGGTAGTGGGCAAGCCCATTCCGAGGATCAGGCTCATGACTGCAACAAGTAAAAGCATTGCGATCAGGCTCCCACCGGACAGAAATTCGACGAATTCACCAACAACCTGATGCGCACCGGTCAGCGAAACTGTACCGACGATGATGCCTGCAGCGCCAGTGGCTACAGCAATTGCAACCATGTTGGTTGAGCCAGCAATCATTCCATCCTTCCATTCAATTACGCCTTTTCTGAATTCCTGTGATAAGTTTCCGGTTTTTCGGAATAAAGCTTTCAAAGGATGCTGGGTTACGGCAACAATCGTGATTGCCACCATTGCCCAGAATGCTGAGAAAGACGGTGAGAGCCGTTCAAGCACGATGCACCAGATGAGAATGACGATCGGCAATATGTAATACAGCCCGGTGATCGCGGTTGCACCGGCACGGGGAAGTTCCGTAATTGGAGCATCTGGCGCGTCAACGGTGAGGTCATCTTTTTGCGAGGCGAACCAAACCAGAATCAGATAAACGACCGAGCAAAGCACGACTACAACGGTAAAAGATGCTGCCGGGAAGGCATGCTTGATCCAGCCCATGCCATAGTAGACTGCGAGTCCGAGAAGTGCGATGAATATGAATCCACCCAGAAAACCAATGATCTTCGTCATCAGGGTCAGCGATGACGGTGGTTTTGCCAATCCTTTCAGATTCAGTTTCAGCGATTCAAGATGAACGATGTAAACCAGTGCAATGTAGGATACCAGTGCAGGAACCAGTGCGTGCTTGATGATTTCGGTGTAACTGATTCCAGTGAATTCTGCGATCAGAAAGGCTGCCGCGCCCATGACTGGCGGTGTCAGCTGCCCGTTGGTGGATGATGCGACTTCAACCGCGCCGGCTTTTTCCGCTGAAAGTCCTGTACGCTTCATCAACGGGATTGTGAACGTACCGGTGGTAACTGTGTTGGCGATTGATGAACCGGAATACAAACCGCTCATTGCTGACGCGAGCACCGCGGCCTTCGCCGGACCACCGCGTAAATGGCCCAACAGCGCGAATGCCACTTTGATAAAGAAATTTCCGGCACCGGATTTTTCCAATATTGACCCAAACAGAACGAAAAGAAATATAAGTGAAGCCGATACACCCAGTGCTACGCCGAACACTCCTTCGTTTTGCATCCAGTAGTGCCACATCGCCTTGCCGTAAGACGCTCCTTTCCACTGCACCGTCTCAGGTAGGAATTCTGCATTCCCGAAGAACACATAAAGAACGAAAACCGATGCGACGATTAGCAAAGGTAGTCCGAGCGCACGAAATACTGTAATTCCAAGCATGATCATGCCGATCGTCGAGATGACGAGGTCGCCGGTTGTAGGCAATCCAGCTCGCACGGCAATCTCATTGCGCAGGACAACAATGTACAGACAGGAAATAACACCTAGTAGGATTAGAATCCAGTCGTACCACGGAATGTACGATTTCGGACTGGATT
Source organism: Arenicellales bacterium (assembly GCA_951813075.1). Lineage (GTDB taxonomy): Bacteria > Pseudomonadota > Gammaproteobacteria > Arenicellales > JAJDZL01 > JAJDZL01. The sequence goes on from OX638343.1 coordinate 2,781,367, forward strand.
TGAGCAATGGAAACGACATCGTCGCCAGTACAAAAGCGAAAGCCAGGTGGATCAATCGGGCATTTGAACTGGTGACCACCAGCGGAATCCCCGTGACCTCAGTGAGGTAAAAGGGAAAATTAGACGAAATGTAAATCTGGAATAGCGCCCAGATAAACGCGATTATCAGAATAAGGCGACCTTGCCAGCCAGTTGCCGCCCGCGACCCCGTATCGGCGCTGGCGAGCAATTCTTGTGCTGAAACACTTCGTTTCTTATCTGTAATCATGTTGGCTCGGCCTTCGGGTGGTCGGTTTAAGAAAATAACCGGAGAAGATTCTACAATCTCCTCCGGTTGTCGAGTCTAGAAATTACATCCAGCCTCTTTCCTTGTAATACTTCGCGGCGCCTTCGTGAAGAGGTGCAGAAAGCGAGTCGGAAATCATTTCCTCAGGTTTCAGATTGGCGAATGCCGGATGAAGTTTCTTGAAGTCTTCGAAATTTTCAAATACTGCTTTAACGACAACGTAGACAACTTCGGCTGGAACATCAGCGCTGGTGACGAACGTCGCGCCGACGCCGAATGTTGTGATGTCAGATTCGTTGTTATACATACCTGCCGGTATTGTGGCAGTTCGATAGTACGAATTTTCAGCGACCAGTTTGTCGATCGCATCACCGGTTGCATTAACCAAGTGAGTTGCACAGGTCGACAGTGACTCTTGAGTCAATGCGGACGGATGTCCAACCAGCCAGAAATAAGCATCAATCTTGCGGTCGCAGACAGCCTGACCGGTTTCTGCCGATTTCATTTCTGCCGCGAGTCTCAGATCACTTCGACTCCATCCCAACGCTTCCTCAATCACTTCCCAAGTACCGCGGGTACCGGAACCAGGGTTGCCAATGTTCACGCGCATACCTTTTAGGTCTGTGATGTTTTGAATTCCAGAATCATCGTGTGCAATGATCGTAACGGGTTCCGGATGAACTGAGAATACAGCTCTCAACCCCTCAAACATTCCTTGGTCTTCAAACTTCGAAGTTCCGTTGAACGCATGATATTGCCAGTCTGACTGTGCAACACCAAATTCCAACTCACCCGTACGAACGTTGTTTATGTTGTAAATTGAACCGCCGGTTGATTCTGCGGAACAGCGAATGCCATGATCCTTACGACCTTTATTAACCAGTCTGCAGATTGCTCCGCCGGTTGGATAGTACACACCTGTCACGCCGCCAGTTCCGATACTGACAAACTGCTGTTGGCTCTGCGCAGGGATAATGCCCGCGGCCAAAGTCATGCACAGTGACGAGGCAATTGCGATAAAAGTTTTCTTCATAATTAAATACCTCTGAGAGTAATTAAAATCATTGTAGTAAATAAATTGTAGTTGAACTTGCAAATGTGTATATATGCAGCAATTCTAAAGATGATTACTGTGGATTTGCAATGTATTGACACTTCATTCTCAATCTTCCAGCGGTTCTTTCCAGACTACGCCAGGTGCCCGATATTGTCTTCGGTGAAGTCAAACGAGGTGAAGAAGTCATTATAGAGATTTGACCTTGCCTTGCCGGACCACTTTGAACGATCGCCAGCTGACATCAGGCGTATCGTCGCGGTCTCGCAGCGGCAGACCGTTGTAATATCGGTAGCGGTGCGTGACCCGTTGTATTTGTTTGCCCCAGGCGGGGTGTTCGAGTTCGACGATTTACAACCGCCAGATAGTCAAAGAGGGTGAAGTGTGAGCCGGGTTTGGCGCTGAAGATGAAATCGGAGTAGGGCAACACAGACAGCATCCCGACTAACGCCTGTCGAGCATACTGGGTGTTGGCGAGAATTACCGGACGATGCTGGCGGGCGAAGTTTTCACTATGTTCGTTCAGTCATTGCTCGGCCGCCCTGAGCTCGCAGTCCTGCCTTGTGTCACCGTCCTGTGGGTCGATGAACTCCACTGCCAGCGGCAGTCCCGGGTTGGGTTGTCGTGCAATGGCGCAGACCACCACCATCTGATGGAAATACTCGTTGATGGCACCCCGATGTTTCCGTACAGAGCATTGATTGCATTGTATATTCCGGGAGTTGTGAAACTCGGTGCTTTTGGAAACAATTTACCCGAACTGTACGAATATAACCAGTCGATTGGTTTAACTGAATTTCTGAATGAAATTTTGGACAGTGACGAAATTGACATTTTCATGGATGATGGCTTCCATCACGAAGACGCCATCATGACCACGCCCCAACGATCAGTTCGTGTATAGGGTCGAGGACAATTCTAGTGATTACAAGAAAATCGAACTGGAATATACGCGATGTTCCATACACGTCGACGGTGAACTTTCAGAATTTACTTCACCGTCAAGCAATACGCACTGACGCTTCGCCTATTGGCTATTTGATGTCCTATTTGCACTGGAAAAACTCACGAAAATCAGTTCGTCCTCTGAGTACCGGATGCTTGTTTCGTGATCTGGGCCGGTACTCGCATAACCGAATTATTCTCAAGACCCGGTTACCGAGCCGTGACAATGTGCAGCCTGTTGCGGTTGTTCAAATTAAATCGAGGTGCAATTACACCTCGACTCCTTCAAAATTGCCAGAATTTGATCAGGTCAGAAGTCAACCTGCAGCCATATCGCGGTACTGGAATCCGCGTCGCTATCTGGCTCACCATGTTCGAAATTCAATGTAGCACCGCCACCCAGACTTCTGGACAGTCCAAGCGTCCATGGAGTTGACTTGTCTTCGAATAGGCCTGAAACCGCCACGTTGTTGTCAAATTCAGCACCGCGGCTGTTTCTTTTCTCACTTCTCATCGTGAACACATAGTTGACCCCAGTGTCGCCGACTCCACCGTGCACTCCGGCGAAGGTGATCCTCGTTTTTGACTGGTCATAACAGCCTTCTTGATTGGTATTTACTACATTTCGTGTACAACCGACGTCTTCCATCGAATCCCGGCTGTAACCGATAAATACTGTCATGTCGCCAATACCGTAATTACCCGCAACGAAACTCGAAGACATTTTTTTCACTGCAGTGGCATCGTCAGATCTATCCGCTGATTCCGCATCTTGATGTTTCCGGTACGCAATTGCGATCGAGCCGGTTTCCATCAAACCACCGAGTGTCGCACCGAAATTGAATCCGTCCCCGGTCTTACCCGTGGATTGATCCATGATGGCATCCGCCTGCAGACTGACATTACCGACAGAAACCGCATACGACACTGCATTTTCGAACCTCAATCCTGTCTCTCCCGTTGATCCGTACCAGAGCGCCTGGTCAACGATCCCGCCAAAATGGTTGTAGGCGGCGCCCCAGACTTTTCCGATCGTGACGGTGCCGAAACCACCGGAAAGACCGACATAGGAAAGCCTGCCACCGGTATCGTTACCATCGTCGTCATTGGGATCACCAGCATTGGTGGAGTCGATACTTCGCTCGTAGCGGTATACCGCCGTCAGGCCCTCGGACACCTCGTTCGAGCCCTGGATGCCCCAGCGGGAAGCGAAATCCGATACGCCAGTTTTGGCGGGGGTTGGATTGCCGTCAGCGTCCTCACCTGGTGCCGACGAGATACCGGTTCGGATCGAACCGTACCACGACGCTTCCGCAAAGACTGTTGAGGGGATACTCAATAACACTCCAAGAAGCGATACGGTTAACACTTTCTTCATGATTTTCTCCTGAAGTCAATCGGTGAGAATAATTGTCATATATGACAATTTAGACACTGATTTTAACCGTCAACGCTACGCCAGACTTCACGAAATTGCGAAAATTGCGGTCACAACATTGCTTGCACGGCATAGGTGTTGCAGATATGCAACATCAAGGGTGAATTGGCGGCAGTTGAGGAGTGTCTGTGAGAAGGTTGAGTTTTACACCAGCCGGATCGGGGCGGTGAGTTCGGATGCGGTCGCGACATTGCCGCTTGGCTGGGGCTGGTAACCCGGCCTACCCATTCAGTACAAATCTGTTCAATCTGATTTGTAAAGTGCTCGGGAAGGCCGCACCGAAAAACCGAATGAAGAACCGGTGTTCAGATTAAGGTTACTCGCGTTCAAATTAAGTTTATTTGGCACCACTCGTCCAGACCGCGCATCGCCTTCGTGCAGCCGGCCAGCTGATTGCGCCTGCGCGCATCATAAACCCCAAACTCTCCGCATACCCGACGACCCAGCGCCGTGCGCGTCTCAAAACGCTCGTCAGCCTCTGCGGTGCTGTCAGCGTACGCCGAATCTGATTCTGCTGAGACATAACATGCGCAATTTATCAGTATGACAATAAAAGGTAAAGTACAGATTTGTGCTGAATGAGTATGCCCCAGCAGCACAGCAGCGGTGGACATAAAAAGTCCGGCGGCATCTCCAAATGCGGCGACCGCTACGTACGCACCATGTTGGTGCACGGCGCCCGGTCGGTGTATCTTGCGGCCGAACGCGATCCGGACAATATGGACCCGCTGTACTGCAAGGCGAGACGGATCGCCGGGCGCAGAGGTTGCAATAAGGCGGTGGTGGCAGTGGCCAACCAGATGGCCCGCATCAGCTGGGTGATATTGGCCAAGGGGGTTGAATACGAGCCGCTGAGAATCTCACAAACAGGATCAGCACAATGAACAGCGTGGCTGCGCTCATCGCGGTGATCGGCGCAGTGAATTGTGGAACCGTTTCAAGTCGGGGAAATTGCATTGGTGAGATTGTGAACTGATGACGGAAAGGGCGATGCCTGCACAGGAAGAACCCGGGTAATTCTTCGACAGCATGCAAGCCGCACATTAGATAAGGATCCTGTGCGCGAAAATAATCATGGCTCGGGGAAGGATTAAAGTGTCCCCCAATAGACTGAGCCGGATATAAGACCGCAACCCAATCTGATCATCGCTTTGAAATCCTAGGCTTGCAAATCGGCAGGATTCCAAATAAAAATTGCTGGTGCATATACGCAGTTATCGACTCACCGACCAGTTTTCGACCCAGAGTGTTGTTGTAGATGTATTCCCGGTAGGTTCCACGCCATTGAGCCACTTGGGAATGATGAATGGCGATGCGCGGTAATAAAGTGGTATGACTGGAAGGTCAGAGACATACAAATTCTGAATTTCAGCAAATAGTTTCAGGCGCTTTTCACGTTCCAGGGTGACTTCTACCTCATCAATCAGACGATCCATTTCAGCGTTTCGGTAGCCCGGGATGTTTGATCCTACCCAATTGTTGTCCTCACTTGGGATCTCGACGGAATGCAAGGTGGTTCTGGGTGAGCTCTCCGGGTCGCTGATCCAGGCGTACATAGCCAATCCCGGAAATTGTCGTTTGCCAATCGTATCGCCAAAAAATACCCTAGCTGGTTCATTTCGCACTCGAACATCGATTCCGACCTGCTTCCACTGGGCTTGCAGAACCTGCTGCACCGCTTCCCTGACTCGAGACCCGGATGTGGTTCCGAATTCAAGCCGCAAAGGTTCACCATCATCGTTGTAGCGAGAACCATCTTCAGATTCTGTCCAAGCTCTTCCATCTTCAAAGGGTGTAGCATTACTCCAACCGGCTTCCGTCAGCAAGTCCGATGCCTTTGCGGGATCATATGAATATTTATTAATGTCTTTGTTGTAGGTCTGGTCGAGAGGGCTGATAAAACTATCGGCAACTTGCTGATGTCCGCCGAACAGCTGCTCGCTGATTGCCTGTCGGTCTATGGCGTAGATGAGCGCCTTACGAATTCGGGGATCAGCCAAAATAGGATTGTCGAGATTTATATCGATATGCTCATAGACCAATCCGGGTCGAAATATAAAATCGTAGTCGTCCGGGTGACGCTTCTGGATTGCCAGCGCCTGATCGAGAGTGACACCCAGCGCGCCTGAGATGTAGTCAATTGAGCCCGACAGCAAATTGGCTTCAAGTGCAGCGGTGTTTTCGATGATCCGAATGATGATTTTTGCGAAATGAGGCGTTTTTCCATACCAAGTGTCATTTCTCACAAATTCAATGTATGCTCCTGGCTCCACTTTGGAGATTCGATAAGGTCCGAAGTAAAGTCCGGAATTGTAGGTATCGTTATCGTATGTGTTCCTATTTCTGTAATTGGACGGATCGGCGTATGCCGCACGGTCAATGTGTTCGGGAACAAGGTACAGACCAAGTTCGTTGTATTTGTAGTCGACGCGATCCATCTGCAGAGTGAATGTCTTGTCATCAACGACGTCAACAGACAGCACCCGGCGGTAGAATTCAGCACCCAGGACTCCGCTTTCGGGATTTTTCCCTATTTCAATTGTGTATTCGACATCCCGCGTGGTTACTGGCGTTCCATCACCCCACGTCGCATCCGGCTGCAAGGTATAGGTCACCGCAATTCCCTGTTTACCGTCTCCCAGATCGGTAAACTCAGCACCACCGTTTTCCATAGTCGGTAACGTCGTGCACAGCATGCAGACAAGATTCCATTCTTTGTCGTAAGCGGTGAGCGGGCGCATTGTGAGGTTGAGTGCGTAGAATTTAGCCAGCATGGATTCGAAATTTGGGTGAAATGATGCTGGAAACTGAGACATTCCAATTACCAGCGTATCTTTCTCGGTAGCAGGTGATGGTGGTACGACTACGAAAAGAAAGACGAAACCCAGAGTCAGCGCGCGAATTCTTTTATATGACATGGTAAACACTCCGACGAGTCGTATAGTAGCTTTATAAGATTTATTATAGGCACCGATTTCGTCGACAATATTGAACAGTTCAATATGGGAAAGTATGTATTCGACAATATTGAACGAACTTATGAAGACAGGGACTGCCATTAAAATAGGTATCAGCGGTTGTCTGATTGGTGAGAAGGTACGCTACAACGGTGGACACAAGCGAAACTCAATGATCGTTGATTCGCTGGCGGCGGTTGCGACACTGATACCCATCTGCCCTGAAGTTGAGTTGGGTATGGGAGTTCCGCGGCCGCCACTCGCGCTCGTCAAGGATATGTCGGGCGATGTTCGAATGATCACCCGCGATGGTGGAAGCCAGGATTTCACGATTCGGATGGAACAATTCGCAGTTCAAATCTGCAACGACCGCCTATCTGGAATAAGCGGTTACATATTCAAAGCGAGGTCTCCGAGTTGCGCAGTCGGTGACATACCTGTTCACAATCTACGAGGCGATGTTGTACTGGAAAACTCTTTTGGCCTTTATGCCCGCGGCATTCATCAGATGATGCCGAATCTTCCGATCACCGACGAAATAAGACTTGCTACACCTGCCGACGTAGACTATTTTGTCGAACGTGCGTTTGTCTATCGAGCCTGGCTCAGGAGTCGGGTCCAGACAGAGAAAGATTTAAGGAATTTCCACCGACAAGTTCGTTCACACGCGGCAGCGAGATGTGAAACTTTCGCGACCGAACTCGATCAGCTGGTTGATGGCACCGGAATCGAAGATTCGACTGCGCTTGTTGAACGCTACATCGCGGAACTGATGAGAGGTCTCGAAACACCCGTAACTGAAGCAGGTCACGTTAAAGAAATTCGATCGGATTTTGATTCGACATGAGCGGTTTCAAATAACCTTGAAGTGCTGACTGGTACTGACGCAGTCAATTGATTGAGTTTAAATTGAAGATATCAATTAAAGTGAACTGAGGGCGCTCCAACACTTAGCATTAATTAACTATTGCTAATGATAGCGAAATTCAATATAGTCCGATCTATAAGAAAGCTGAGAGCACAAAAATACGATTCAAAACTGAGATTACAAGTTTGCGATAACTGGAGGGAAAATATGATGAAGAGAATAATTTATCTAGCCATGGCTGCGGTAATACCATTGGCATCGGTGTTCACCGTCAAGGCCGACGAGACTTGCATGTCTCCATATATTGCCAAAATTACTGGCCAGGAAGATTATGTTTATGTCTGGACACTAGGAGTTGAGGGTATTGGAGACGAGCAGGATAAATTAGTCACAATTGATGCAAATCCGAGTTCTGACACTTATGGTACCGTAGTCAATGTACTGTCGGTAGGTGGGCGCAACGAAGCACATCATTCAGGATTGTCCGATGATCGCAAGTATCTTTGGGCGGGTGGTTTGGATACCAATCAGATCTTTATCTTCGACATTCACAGCGACCCGCGTACACCGACGCTGCATAAGGTTATCACCGATTTTACAGATAAATCCGGTGGTTTGGTTGGGCCACACACATTCTATGCTTTGCCTGGCCGAATGTTGGTAACCGCACTGTCCAATAACGTTGATCATGGTGGCCGCACCGGAATGGCGGAATACAACAACGCTGGTGAATTCATAGCGACGCATTGGATGCCCACTGATTCCGATTTACGTGGTGCCACCAAATCCGGTCAGTTCGCAGATGGCTACGGTTACGATGTCCGTGTGAAAGCAGACATGAATGTAATGCTCACCTCTTCTTTTACCGGCTGGTCCAACTACATGATGGACTTCGGTCAGATGTTGCAGGATGGTGCGGCAATGCAACGTTTCGGGAACACAATGATCGTATGGGACATGCATGCAAGACAACCCAAGAAGGTGCTTGATGTTCCCGGCACTCCACTGGAAATACGTTGCGCCTGGGATCCGAGCAACCGGTATTGTTTCACCAGTACGGCTTTGACTTCGCAGATCTGGTTGATTTACGAAGACGATCAAGGCGAGTGGCAAGCCAAGGCGGTTGCCGACATAGGCGATCCCTCGTCGATACCTTTACCTGTCGATATATCCATCACATCAGATGACAAGGGTTTGTGGGTCGATACCTTCCTCGAAGGGAAGGCGAGATATTACGATATTTCAGATCCACATGCGCCGAAGCAGGTGTATGAGAAAGTGATCGGCAAGCAGATCAATATGGTCTCACAAAGCTGGGATGGCAAACGGGTGTATTTCTCAAGTTCACTGTTGGGGAATTGGGACAAACTCGGAGACGATGACGAACAGTATGTGAAGCTATATCATTGGGATGGCGAACAATTGGACCACAAATGGACCGTCGATTTCTATGCAGAAGGACTTGGTCGCGCTCACCAGATGCGGTTTGGTTCATACGCGCTTTACGGAAAGATCAACCCCAATACCAAACTCGCGAAAATTGACGAAATCAAAGTCAATGGTGGATTGAACTGATCTGGTTCGATAGTGCCAGATTTTGGTTGGGATGTCAGTGAAGTCAGGGGAAACCACTAGAGCAGTCGAATTAATGAAATCCGTACGAGTACGACAGATTTTGTTGGTGTTCGTACTATCTTTGTCATGTACGGCTGCTCTGGTTCATTCCGCGTCCAGAGGACCTGGTTGGGGCGAGTTATCCTATGAACCGCCAGCCGCGGGCACTTACCAATTGCCCGTGATCATGTCCGCCACCAATGGTGTGGTGTTGAAAGACGACCACTCGACGGCAAATCTATTCGATCTCATGTCTGATCGAATCGTCTTTTTAAGTTTCATTTTCACCCGCTGTTCGGATGTCAATGGATGTCCGCTGGCGAATGCAGTTCTTTACAAAGTGCAGTCCAGAATCAATCAACGTCCGGAATTGGCCAAAGATGTTGCTTTGCTGTCGATTTCATTCGACCCGGAATTTGATACGCCAGAGATCATTTCCGCTTTGAAGAAATCGTTTCAAAGGGGTGTTGTCGACTGGGAATTTCTGACGACGGACAACCAAAGTAATTTGCAGCCGATACTGGACGGATATGGTCAATTCGCTGTTCGGCCTCATGATGAGCATGGAGTGCAAATGGACGAGTATGTCCATTTGCTTCGGGTTTATCTGATCGATAAAAAGCGACATGTTCGCAACATCTATAGTGTTTCTTTTCTGCACCCCGATATCCTGATGAACGATTTGGAGACTCTGTTGCTGGAATCTCAACTTGAATGATGTCTGATGTGGTACAAATCTCGATTTTTGTCATTCGGCTGTTCAGTAGGCGGAGTCCTATGTTTGCTGGTTGCTGTGCAAACTTTCTCCAATACCAGTGGAGTACTGGAAAGCGACCAAAATTTTGATGCCAGCCAGGCTTTCGGGCCGGGTGATGTGAAGGAAGGATACGAGAGCGAAGAGTATCGCACTCATTCCAGAAGTTTGCTGGAGAGACGTGGTGTCAAGCAAGACCTGATTCGATACGTTGAAGACCCGCCTCTGGGACTTCCGCAGGTTGTGCTCCCTGAGGAAAATCCGATCACTCGCAAAAAGATCGACCTCGGGCGAAAACTGTTCTTCGATCGGCGTCTTTCGATCAACAACACATTGTCCTGTGCGGTGTGTCATATTCCTGAGCAAGGTTTCACAAACAACGAAATCAGCACAGCCGTCGGCGTAGAAGGGCGTTCAGTTTTGCGCAATGCTCCCACTTTATTCAACATCGCATACCAAGAACACCTATTTCTCGATGGCCGGGAAATCAGTCTTGAGAACCAGGTCTGGCAACCCATCACAGCCCGAAATGAAATGGCTGCTCCGTCGATTGGATACGTAATCAAAAAAATTCGCAAGATTCAGGATTACGATGGGTTATTTGAAGCGGCTTTCGATAGCCGGGGACCGGACATTGCAACAATCGGATTTGCACTGGCAAGTTACCAAAGGACACTGCTTTCCGGCAATTCACCGTTTGATCGCTGGTTTTATGGTGGACAGATCGATGCGATCAGCGAATCTGCAAAAAATGGCTTTGAAGTATTCTCTGGGAAAGGGCAATGCATCGTCTGTCACCGAGTGCAGGAAGACCATGCGTTGTTCGTTGACCATGACTTTCATAACACTGGAATCGGGTTTGCGGTATCAACCGGTAAGTCGTCAGCAACTGATAATCTAACTACGCGGGTTCAGCTGGCACCCGGCATTTTTGCGGATGTTCCGAATCAAACAATTTTGTCCGTCTCAAGAAACAGAAATACCAACGACCTGGGACTATATCGAATTACTGAAAATCCGAATGATCGCTGGAAGTTTCGTACCCAGACTCTTCGGAATATCGCATTGACCGCACCTTATATGCATAACGGACAGTTCAATACGCTCAAGGAAGTTATTCAGTTCTACAACGAAGGCGGAATTCCCAATGAACTTTTGTCGCCATTTATTCGTCCGCTGAATTTGTCCGAATCGGAAATCAGTGACTTGGAAGAATTTCTGCTGACTTTGACTGGCAGTAATGTACCTGATCTGGTGGCCGACGCATTTGCCGCCGAAATTGGGGATATCGGTACTGAAGATCCGAAATGGCCACACAAAAACACTTTGGGATTCTGATTTCAAGTTGTTCGACAAGACTTTTGATTCAAGCGTCATTTGGGTAACGAAGAAATCTTTATCGATTGCTGAAGTTTCAGTTCGTCGGTTGATTTTCGTCAGATTCGATGATAGTCGACAATGACACCACAAGCGTGCTGATAGGGCGGGCCATATCGGTACAAATTGGTGTCATTCGCGTATAATGTGAACAATTAACATGCGTATGTCGCTATCCTTTGAAATTCAGCACATCAAAATAGTAGTGTAGATTTCAAGCGTAGCAAACCGCAATGAATTGTGGTGCCATTGGAGTCATTTTGTTGCCGCAACCACGTTAATATTCTGGTAATAATGCTAAACGGGGCGCGGTCCAATTTTCATAGATACACCAGAAGCGATGGCAAATCCGGCTAAATCCATGACACCGGTAGTAATCAGAAATCCTGAAACCAAAATGGGAAGATTTTATTGACATGACAATCGGGCAATGCGGTGTCTTGGCGCGGGTGAATATCGAGCCTGACAAGGAAATTTCGAAACTACTGCCAATCAAGCTCTATCTTTGCGGTTCGCATGTCGAGCGCTGAATAGCGGCCTGATCGATGGTTCAGTTTACTCTTGACATCAGCGATTTGAAACCTGAATTGGGTCGATTAGTTGAAGACATCTTCGAGGATTTCTCTCGCCCTTTCAGGACTTTCCTATAGCATGAGGATTACACAACAGCGATCGATGTCGACCCGAACTGCATCATCTCGAAAATATTCCGATTCCGCGAAGCAACCATATGTCCTGGCTACTATTGTCGGATGGACTAGCAGAACTTTGACGATTATCACCAAAAGTACTTCGTCAATTCAAAGTCCGGTTGTGATGCCGGCGAGTGGATGGCTTGGAAAGTTCTATATGTCCAGTAGGTTAGGTACAGCGGTGAAGAGCCTGCCGATATTGCAACCATCGCAGTCAAGTCTGATCGTTGTTCCAAATTTGGGATTGGCTGAAGTAGTTGGTCCTCCAAACAAATAGTTGATGCTGTGAATTTTGCGACAAGCATAGCGCTGACATTGATCATTGGAGCCGTTGTTGGCGGAGTAGTCGGATTTTTGATTGCCCGACATCGAAGTCAGGATAGTAGTTCGAAAGCTCAGCTCGAAAAATTACAAAACGAAATGGAAGAGTATCGGGCAAATGTACGTTCCCACTTCATCGATACGGTGTCTTTGCTGAGCCAGATCGATCAACGACAGAAGCAGTTGCATCAGGCGGTTGCCGAAGGCGTGGTCGACCTATGCGCTTCGGAAGATAACGAAAGTGACTATCTTCTGGAACAGAGTGTTCACGCGCTCAGCCAGCTCGACCATAGTGACGCGGACAAGCGCAACGGCTAACCTGAATCAGGAATTCACTGTCTGTTCATTCAGTCCGGTTGGACTGAAAAATGTGAAATTCCAATCTATTCGCTGGAAACGCCTTCTGGCGGACTGTAGGGAAATGGGAAGGGTGTTACGACGCCTTTTTCTCCGATCGCGTGAATCTTTGCGGAACCTTGCTTTTCAACCTCATCAATACGAATGACGGAATGGATAGGTATGTAAGTTCGGTTGACGCCGCTGAACTGGGTTTTCAGCTGTTCTTCGCCTGGATTGACGACCAGCGTCGATTGTTCGCCAAAAACGATATCCCCAACCTCAAGAAACGCAAAAATATCACTTTGCACGACATGCCGGGCGTACAGTTCAAACACTTTGGACTGGTTATGAAACATAACGCGATACATCTTTTTCTTTTTTGCGGGCATGATGGTGGACGAATCCCTTGTGGACGATTTAATGGAAGTCGAATCTTACGAAATTTTATCAGGTTTGTTTCTGTCAGTTCGCATTTTGGCAATTGTTGTCGCTACCACTCGAATCCAGAGAATCCAAAGTAAATAAGCAATCCGGGAATGATTAGCCAAAGCAATCCTTTGATGAAAAAGAATAGGAATGCAATGGTACCAAGTTGCTTGAAGCGTTTTTTGAATTTATCGTTGACTAGAAAAAAAATTGGTTTCATCACAATTCCCCATGTTGAAGAAGTTGCGATTGTGTAATTATTAACTCAATTATGCATCATGCACTCGCCCAGTTTCTGGCCGATTCTGACAGCCGAGAAAAGGCGCTACGTAACGGGCGACCAATTCGGGTTGGTCCATGTGACAATGATGTCCTCCATCGATATCGATTACGGTTAGCCGGTCAAGATATTTCTCCCGGCCACGCAGGGCTTTCCAGTTGAGTATGATTCCATCTTTAGACCGGACCAGCATTGACTCGCATTGGATTTTCTTAAGGTAGTGGGTTACGTGTTCCTCCACCAGATAGACAGGTGAGGGTTGACGCAGGAAGCGGTCGGTACGCCATGTGAATCCATCTTCCGATTCGATGAGATTTCTGCTCACAATGAGCCTTGCCGAAGTTAGCGACATTGCTCCTGCTTGTTGTCGTGCTCGGGCGGCATCATCAATTTCTTTATAGATTCTTGGAGCGACTGCAGCTCGGGCTGCCCGACTCACGTGATTACGCAACTGATCAACAAACATTTCAGCTTCTCCGGTTACCGGCGCTAGTCCCTCGACCATAGCAAGACGTTTAATACGCTCAGGGATGACAGAACAGATGACACCGGCGACACCTGCCCCTAACGAGTGACCGAGCAGACTGAATGTAGTAAGCTTTAGTGCATCAGCAGCAAGTATCACGTCGGTTGCATAGTCGATGAAATGGTAGGCGTTAACTCCGTTGCGATGCTGGGATTTACCATGTCCCGGCATATCAAGGGCAATGATGCGCATATCCTTAAGGTATTCTGCGATCGGGAGGAAACTGGCTGCGTTATCGAGCCAGCCATGCAACGCAATGACTGTCGGCAGATCTTCTTCGCCCCACGTGAGAGCTGAGAGTTCGAGATTTCTTGTCTGAATTTTGATCTCTTCCAACGGTTCTGTCTCCTGAAGACCTACGTCAAATAATTTGCCAATAATACATAAACGTGCGAGTCTGATTTCGAAAATTGTGACAAATCTGAACTAATGCAATTGTCGAAAATCAGACCATAACGTCCCATTTCGACCATTTGATCAGACGATAGTATCGTTCGGTCGAGTTTCACTACCACCATTTGAGGCAATCAGGCTAAATATCGGTAAATTATGACCACTGTATGTTTTACATAGTTCCGTACCGGAATCAGCATCAGCAGATCGGCTGGCAGCGGAACTTCCAGGGGCAGGGTTGAGTCAAACAACCAATAAAGAATTCTGAAGTCGAACATCCGTCGCGGTGGCGGAATTAATACCGAATTTGACCGGACTTTGTCCAAGACTACAAGATGATTGCAGGCGACGACATCGTCCCAGATTAAGACGAGTCTCAATTTCTCGGATTGCTGCTCAAGATTGAAAAATGCACCGCGTGGCGACGAAGCGAACGTAGTTTTTGCTGTATTGACGCAGACCAACCCGTACGATTACAGAACATTTTGATCGAGTCAGTACCGACCTGTTCATTTTTCTTGAAAACAGACTCTAATTTACACAACATATAGCCTCTGTAGGCAGACTGTAAACCGAAGATCAACAATATTTATTGATGTCTTCGCCGGTTCGGGTGTTGCATAACGTTCGTTACCCTGCACTCCTGATAGTTCGCGCTAGTTTCACTCATGAGGTGAAATTCTTGTATTTCGGAACTTCTCCGATTTACCGGGTTTACTCTTTGTCTTAGTGTTTCAAATGTCGAATCCGGAATCAATAAATTATTTTTCTACTCAGTCGAAAATCTATAAAATGGCTTTGTCGAGTTGGTGATGGAATAGAGTTCCAAGTTATCGCTTGACATTGCTACGATATGTACATTGGATCGTATAGTTACTGGAGATGGAAATGAAAAGAATAGTATTGGCATTAGCAGCCGCAATGTTTGGGCTGGTTACCTCTTCGGTGACGATGTCAGACGAGCCGCTTAAGGTGGGATTCGTCTATATCGGACCTGTCGGTGACCACGGGTGGACTTACCAGCACAACGAAGGGCGGTTGGCGATTGAAGAAGAGTTTGGAGATAAAGTCCAGACAACTTATGTGGAATTTGTTCCGGAAGGACAGGATTCGGAGCGCGTGATCCGACAGTTAGCCGCTGATGGCCACGACCTCATCTTCACTACTTCATTCGGTTATATGAACCCCACAAATAAAGTTGCCAAGACGTTTCCTGATGTTCATTTCGAACACGCAACAGGCTACAAACGGGGCGACAACGTTGCTACATATTCTGCTAGATTCTACGAAGGCAGATATGTAATTGGACAGATTGCAGGAGCGGTTACCAAGTCGAACACTATCGGTTATATCGCGTCGTTTCCTATTCCCGAAGTCGTTCGTGGTATCAATTCATTCACGTTGGGACTTCACAGTGTGAACCCCGATGCGAAGGTAAAAGTGGTTTGGGTGAGTACTTGGTTTGATCCCGGGAAAGAAGGAGACGCCGCGAAGGCTTTGATTGACCAAGGTGCTGACGTTCTGACTCAGCACACGGATTCTCCTGCGCCTTTGCAGGTTGCTGAAGAACGCGGAATTTGGGCATTTGGCCAAGCCTCGAATATGCACGCCTTTGCTCCAACCGCACATCTGACAGCGATCGTAAATAACTGGGGGCCGTACTACGTCCAAAGAACACAAGATGTAATGGACGGAACCTGGTCTTCTCAGGATGTATGGTCGGGCATTGCGGATGGAATGGTGGTGATGGCAGACTTTAACGCCGAATCTTTACCGGCAGACGTCATTGCGAAAGCACAAGAAACAGTAGAGGCGATACGTAGCGGACAACTCCATCCATTTACAGGTCCTATCATGGATCAAGCCGGCAACGAAGTTGTGGCCGACGGTGAGGTTATCAGTGACGGTGATCTGCTGGGAATGAATTACTACGTAATGGGTGTCGACGGTTCCGTTCCCAACTAAATTATTCAGACATTGATCACGTTCAGAACGAAAATGGGGCGTCATCTATTTGACGCCCTGATTTTTCCTGTGTTTGGGTAGATTAAATCGTAAATTCCGATGCCCCCAGTGCACCAGCTAGTAATTTTCGGACACAGTAGTCTCTGCGTATTGCCACATCGTGTTCAATCCAGCGAGACTACGTGAAGCCTATCATCATATTCGACTATGATGGCGTAATAGTCGATTCGATTGAAATTTTCGCCCGAACGGTAAGGGTTGCCGCTTGTAAGCTAAATCAACCAACCGGGTTTGATCCAGACGATTTGAAAAGCATCCAGCGAATGACAATCGAGGGAATCTGCGATTACGTTGAGATCAGTAGAGATCGGATACCCGAGTTCCTTGAGGTGTTGGATCGGGAACTCTACCAAGCTGCTGGTGAAATTCCACTATTTCCGAATATGGCGCAAGTCATAAGACAACTAAGTCGCGCGGGAATACTGGCAATCGTTTCAGCCACACCTGCGCCGATTGTCAACAAGGTACTGAAAAACCATTCGATAAAGCGGTATTTCGATTGTGTCATCGGCGGCGATTCGCCTGGTGCAAAATCGGTGAAAATTAAATCCATCATCGAGCAATATGATTCCGAACCTGAAATAGCTTGTATGGTTGGCGATACCATCAGCGATATTGAAGAAGGTAATGCGGCTGACGTAGCGACTATTGCGGTTAGTTGGGGGTGGCATTCAATTGATCATTTATTGTCTGCCCGACCCGATTCGGTCGCTAATCGACCTGAAGATCTAATTGATCTAACGCGACAGCTGGTCAAACTATCGCGATTTGATGTTGCCCGATAAACAACGATTGGTTATGCGAAATGAACGATTACAAGACATTACTGGCTCAAGCCGGACACTACATTGACGACCAGAGCGGTGGGATTGTCCCACCGATCATGCCTTCTGTTACATTTGCCAGAGATGAAAGCCTGGAACTGATCGGCGACTATGTCTACAGCCGCTATGACAATCCGACTTATCGGCAACTTGAAAAAATCTTCTGTGAGTTGGAAGGTGGTGAAGCGGCATTGTTCTTCGCCTCCGGATTGGCGGCAATAGCTGCGGTATTCGAAACCGTCGACATGGGAGAGCATATAACCGCACCCAAGATTATGTATCACGGCACGGTTGATTGGTTAAAGCGCATTTCCGAGAAAAGAAACTTGGGGTTAACGTTATTCCATCCCTCCGATCCGGACGGGCTTGGTGCATCTCTCAAACCGGGTAAGACGGCCATTGTGTGGATTGAATCACCGATCAATCCCTCGTGGGAAGTTTTGGACATCCGTCGGGCCGCGGACGAAGCGCACGCAGCTGGAGCGATTCTCGCGGTTGATTGTACTGCCGCACCGCCAGTTACAACCCGTGCTTTGGAATTAGGCGCGGATATTGTTTTTCACTCGGCAACAAAGTACCTCAACGGTCACAGTGATTTGAATGCGGGTGTGCTTGTAACCCGAGAGAAGACACCGAGATGGGACGACATTATCGATGTTCGCAGATTAACCGGTGGACTTCTCGGAACTTTTGAGGCTTGGTTGTTACTACGGGGTATGAGAACGCTGTCGATTCGTTATGAGCGTGCATCGAGTAATGCCATGAAAATTGCTCAATTTCTCGAGTCACACGATGCCATTGATAAAGTTCTTTATCCGGGGCTTCCAAGCCACCCGTCCCATGACATCGCGTGCAAACAGATGTCAAATGGTTTTGGTGGCATGATGTCGGTTCAGATGAAAGGCGGAGCGGAAGCAGCTCGGAAATTTGTCTCATCTGTAAAGGTATTCGTCCGTGCGACCTCGCTGGGTGGTGTCGAAAGTCTGATTGAGCATAGAAGAACCGTCGAGGGGCCGCACAGTCAAGTTCCTGTAAATCTGATTCGACTATCGGTCGGAATCGAGGATGTTGATGAATTGATTGCTGACCTTAATCAGGCCTTATTGCAGCTTTAAAATTTGCTGAACGTCAAGCGTCAAGACAATCGGAAGCGGTCCGGTGAAAGTGAACTGAAATCAAACGGTGATTCTGCATAAGCTTTTGGAATCTCGCGATCGATGAGCAACGAAGCGGCGTAGAGACCGATACCGGGTGAAGAGAATACGCCATAACCTCCCTGACCGACAAGCCAGAAGAAACCTTCTCGGTAGGGCTCCCAGCCAATGATGGGATTGCAGTCCGGCGCGAAAGTTCGAAGCCCGGCCCAGCTATGATCAATGCGGGTAACTTTCAAATTCGTTACTTGCTCGAACCTTGAAATGGCGACTGCCATATCCATTTCGTCGGGCTGTGCATCACAAGGAATACTCGGAGTCTGGTCGGCGGCCGACAGCATTAGTTTGCCAACACCGAAATTCTGGAAATAAACATAATTAGGTTCGACTACAACGAAAATCTCGATATCGAAATTGACATCCGCGAACTGATTGCTATCTAGAACAACGACAGTGCGCTTTTTCGGAACAAGTCCTACGGGTGTAACACCTGCAGTGCGGGCTACCTCATCACCCCAGGCACCTGCTGCGTTGCAAACAGTCGGTGTCTGATACGTTTCGCCGTTGACGTGAATTTCCCAAATTCCCGATGGGTTCAGATTGAGTCTGTCGATCCGTGCATTTTGATGAATGACGCCACCCTTACCAGTGATCGTACGTATGTAGCACGAATGAAGAGCATGCACGTCGATACTGGCCACGTCCTTATCCACAACACCACCCAAGAATTTACCCTTACGAAGAAAAGAAACTTTTTCCAGACAGGTGGATTCGTCCCACCAAACGCTTTTCGGTGGTCGTTCAACCGTGAGTGTCTGATCGCTGTCGATCACTGTCAGCAGATCCCGAGGTTCAACTAGGGGGCCTTGCGCTTGTGCTGGCGGAGTTTCCAGAAAGGAGCGCCCAATTGCCGCGAACGCCTTCATCGAGTCGGGCCCGTAATGCGGCGTCAGCAGCGCAGCGCTTCGTCCTGTTGTGTGATAGGCGAGCGAACTTTCCATTTCAAATAGATGCACCCGCACACCGAAATCTGCGAGAAATGCACCAACTGAAGCACCGGCGATGCCTCCACCGATGATTGCGATGTCAATGGATTTGGCGGTCATCTAAATCTGCAGGCAAAGTCTCAGTGAATCATACAATGCCGCATGAATGTTCCTGCTTGCAACTGCGTCTCCGACCCTGAACAACTGATAACTGCCATCAGGATTGGCAACCGAATTCTGGGGAGCTCCGTTGACAAGCGCATCGAAATCTACGATACCTTTATTGAGCGAGTTATCTTTCAACTCGAAGTAAAGTTCATCGTTTGGAAGTGTGCCATGTTCAACTACAATCTGAGACGCTTCTCTTCGGGTTGTCGAGCGGTCAAATTCGTTGTAAAAGTGACCGACCAGTGTTCCGTTTTGTTTTTCGACTCCGATCAGACGCTGACTGACGATCATCTCGACATTGTTTTCGTAAAACAGTTTGTAATAAATTGGATAGTTGGTACCGCCAACTTCTTCCGCGACATGCCGGTCGGGGGTTGTGAATTTGACGGAAGAGCCACTGTGGACAATAAACTCCGCACATGAAATTGCCTGATGTTGTCCGTTGTCATCGTAGATCAGGACGTCGGCGTGCGGTGTGGCAACCCCGTCCAGGATGTCCCAGGTTGTCGTGACGAGATCCGTGCCATATTTAAGAAATTCCAAGTTCGGTGATCCACCTGTTGCAACGATGACCGCGTCGGGATTTTCTCGAATGACATCTTCGGCCTCGGCGTAGTGGTTGAATCTCATCTCTACAGACAGCCTTTGCAGTTGTCCGTATAGCCAGTCGACCACACCCAGTATTTCGCGCCGGCGTTCGACACGTGCTGCAGTATTGAGTTGTCCACCAGGCTGATCGGCCGCCTCTAACACAACGACATCGTGTCCGCGTTCGCCACAAACCCTTGCAGCTTCGAGGCCAGCGGGACCGGCACCGACTACGACAATGCGTTTATTTGTCTTTGACGGCGGAACGATGTGGGGAATCTGCTCCTCACGTCCAGTCGCCGGGTTGTGAATACACAATGCTTCACCACCCATGTAAATACGATCAATGCAGTAACCTGCGCCCACACAAGGGCGGATCTGATCCTCGGCGCCCTGTTTGATCTTCTTGACAATATGTGGGTCGGCCATATGCGCTCGCGTCATACCGACCAGATCAACACAACCGCTTGCAACTGCATGGCGCGCAGTCGCTACATCGGCAATCCTTGCAGCGTGAAATACAGGCAACTTCAAGTCGGATCGCACCGCCGCGGTGAACTCCAGGTGCGGGCCAGAAGGAGTTCCCATATTTGGTATGACATGGGACAGACCCTCATCAGTATCAACATGTCCCTTGATGACGTTGATGAAATCCAATTTTCCGGAATCAGTGAGAATCTTGGCGATCTGCATTCCCTCGTCGAATTCGAGTCCATCTTCAAGGTCCTCATCGATAACCATTCGAATTCCGACGATGTAGTCGCTGCCCACCTGATTGCGAATTTCGTCGATCACTTCCACAGTAAAGCGAATGCGGTTTTCGAGGCTCCCACCGTAGCGGTCGGTACGACGGTTGGTTCGCTGCGCCCAGAAACCGTCCAGCAGATGTCCGTATCCCTCAATCTCGATTCCATCCAAGTCGCCGTCAAGGCAACGTCTGGCAGCTGCACCATAAGCTTTGGCAATTCTTGAAATATCTTCAACCTCAAGCACCTTTGGAAAGGAGCGGTGGGCAGGCTCTCGCACACATGAAGCGGCTACTGTCGGCAGCCAATCATTGACGTAGGGTGAGGTTCGGCGTCCGAGATGAGTGATCTGGCACATAACTGCGGTACCGTGCTGATGGACTCGATGCGCGAGTTGTTTGAAATAAGGGACAATCTCATCGGATCCGGCGTAAAGATTTCCGAAAGCCGGCGGTGAGTCCCGATCAACCAATGTCGATCCGCCAAACATCGTCATGGCGATACCACCTTTCGCTTTTTCCTCGTGATACAGCTGATAACGGAGTTTGGGTAACATGTCCTCGGAATACGCGGGTTCATGGCTTGTGCTGATGATCCGGTTACGAAGATGCAGATGCTTCAGTTGAAAAGATTGGAGAAGAGGATCGGAATTTGGATTCATGTGTTATTCAATGACAGGTGTCGGGTAAAAAACTTATTCTATCTGAGGACTTTAAATATATATTATCTGCTTGATTTCAAAAGTTGCGCATTGATTTACCCGATACAAATTTCAAATAGTCTGAACGCAGGGAAGTTTCGGATTTGGCGATTAATTCATTTGACTTTAGTTCGAATCCAAACCGATTATTTATGACCAAGGAGATTTTCGGTAGATTCTATGGGAATCTATTGATTCTCGAGCGTTAAATTTGACAGACCAAGCAATGGCTGAATCCAGACTACGAAGAAAGCGGCGACCCAAGCCGTCGGATTCGGCTATCAATCAACTTCCGTTCCAACAGGTTCAGAATCCCTACAGCCCTGTAGAGTTGCTGTCGCGGGATCAGATGGAGCAAATTCACGACGCATCCCTCACGGTACTGGAGGAGGTTGGTGTTAACTTTCTGCTTGACGAAGCCCGACAGATACTCAAGGTGGCCGGTGCCGATGTCGACGAAGAGAGTACACGAGTGAGGTTTGACAGGAATCTGATACTGGAGTCTATTAAAACAGCTCCTTCTGAATTCACTATCCATGCGAGAAACCCCGACCGCTGTTTGCGAATTGGCGGTCGTTGGCTGGCATTTTCAACTGTCGCCGGACCGCCGAATTGCAGCGATCTTGACAATGGCAGACGTTCTGGTTCATACGACGACTATTGCAAGTTCATTCGTTTGGCACACGGTGTGAACGTCGCGCATGCGATTTCCGGTCATCCGGTTGAACCTTTGGATCTGAATCCCCAGACCAGACATCTGGATACGGCAAAAGCGAATGTCACATTGACCGACAAGGTATTCAGGTGTTATTCCCTGGGGCGTGACCGAGTTGTAGACTCGATAGAGATTGCGCGTATCAGTCGGAATATTTCTCGTGCGCAACTGTCGCAGGAACCGAGTCTTTTTACTGTCGTCAATGTCAACTCGCCTTTGCAATACGACGTACCCATGCTATGGGGAATTATTGAACTGGCCCGAATGAATCAAGTCGTTGTCATCACACCGTTTACTCTTGCCGGTGCGATGGCGCCGATAACATTGGCGGGTGCCGTCACACAGCAAAATGCGGAGGCGCTCGCAGGAATTGCTTTTTCTCAAATGGTCAATCCAGGTGCTCCTGTTATCTACGGAGGATTCACATCCAATGTCGATATGCAAACCGGGTCTCCCGCTTTCGGTACACCGGAATATGTCAAAGCGACTCTGATTGGTGGACAGTTCGCCAGATTCTACAAACTGCCGTATCGCTCATCGAATGTCAATGCATCGAATGCTCCTGATGTACAGGCGACTTATGAATCACAGATGTCAGTCTGGAGCTGTGTCATGGGACACGCCAATCTGATTCACCATGCGCTGGGTTGGCTGGAAGGCGGGCTTTGTGCGTCATTCGAAAAATTTGTCATTGACGCAGAGATTCTGCAGGGAATGGTCGAGGTTCTGAAGCCGGTTATAGTCGACGAAGAAACATTGGGGCTTGATGCAATTCGCGAAGTCGGTCCGGGTGGTCATTATTTTGCTGCCCGGCAGACAATGAAGCGCTATGATTCGGAATTCTATCGACCAATTCTATCTGATTGGCGAAACTTCGAGACGTGGTATGAGGACGGTGCGATTGATGCCACAGTCAGGGCAAACGGAATATTCAAACGTCTGCTGGATGAGTACGAACGGCCGGAACTTGATCCCGGAGTCGCGGAAGAACTTGATAGATTCGTCAAAATTGCCAAGGAACAGCGCGTAGCAGCCAACACTTAGTTTTTGCATGCCCCCGCACTGAATCAAGTGCACAGTGGAACCGGGACATGACTCAAAGCCGTTTGAACCAACTTCAGCGGTAGCCGTACTCGCGTAGAAGGGGAACGATCATAGCAACAACACGCGCGCCAAATTACCCTGATATGCCAAGAACTTCGCGACATCCTGCCAATTTGAATTTCGATGATTGTTTCACACATGATTTGTCCAGACTTATTGGTCAAGCGTTGCAATTCAAAGGGGATGATTTTTCGAAAATAGATGTCGACATATACAAGGCTGCGTGAGAGTCAACACTACAGAGGTTATTGAGTGATTGTTCAACTGATGAAACAACTAACGTGGCCGCCTACATCTTGCTTAGTCAGCCGAAAGACAAACACACGCAGATTGCTGAATTGACGACAAGGTCGAAGAGCTTAAACAGCGACTGAAAGAAGACGGTATAGGTCAGGATTCACCCTGTCAGAACGAAAGTATCAAAAGAAATGACGGATCGATTCGACAAACCCCTTGTATCTGCTCAATATCAATATTGCCGACGAATTCGTTTCTGATGTGTACCCCTGGTCGGCAATAACAGCGAATTGATGTCGAAATTACAGACAATTTTCGCCTTATGCGAAATCGAACGAATTTTTGGAAAATTAGAGTTTGATGCTAGTTTGCTGGAAAGTTCTTTAGCGTTTGATGAATTCATTCCCGCCTTCGCGCAATTGAATACTGAAGATTCAAATCACAATATTCGACAAGACAAATGTTGAACTTATGGGGTGGCATTGTGGGATCACACTTCATGTGACAGCAAGCAAAGCTATCGGAGGGCGTTATAACTAACCGCGGGTGAGAACTTAATACCTTCAGATGCAGCGAGGACGAGTTGCCACTTTGACTAGTTCGATCAATTCCGGAATTAATGGTATTTCCAGTCTGAACTGTGAATAAGCATTGATCAGTTATGCTCTGTTGCCAAAGGAGGGCTATCAAACTGAGTACGCTGATTGTCAGTACTCTCAATGCAATATCAGCAATTTGCAACTCTCGACAGATACGAACAAAATATGCTATTCTCTTTATTTTGAGGTTTGCGCTACCATTTACCAATTTTCTTCGGGTAAATTGACGAAATGGATGTCTGAAAAGTAGAGTTTGCCATATTTTTATACTATTAGAATTTCAACAATCTAGGGGAGAAACCATGTTACTGAAACATAAACTCGCACTGGCTTTTACGTTGTTTCTGGGAAGCATTCTCACAGTCAATGCAAATGAACTTTCTGTCGCTTCATGGGGTGGTTCCTATCAGCATGCACAGAGTACTGCACTGTTTCAACCGGCTGCAGCTGCGATGGGCATCACCGTCAATGAGGAAACCTATGGCGGTATGTCGGATGTCAAGCTCAAAGTGAATGCTGGCGCAACGGTATGGGATATTGTTGCCAGCGGTTCCGGCGGTTGCGCGGCAGCCGCGGCGGAAGGAATCCTTGAAGAACTCGACTACTCGATAATTGATGTATCTGACTTTTATCCAGGACTTTATATGGATCACTGTGTTGGAGGCGATGTATTTTCCACGGTAATGGCCTACAACACCGAAACTTACGGTGATAATGGCCCTCAGAATTGGGCGGACTTTTGGGATGTCGAAAAATTTCCTGGAAAACGCGCCTACCGCGCCAAAGTGGACGGTGCTCTGGAGCCTGCAATCATGGCGGATGGCGTTCCAATTGATCAGGTCTATGAAGTCCTGAACAGTGTTGAGGGAATTGAGCGAGCATTGAATAAGATTCGCGAACTCAAACCCCATATCGCAGTATTTTGGACTTCCGGCGCACAGCACGCTCAATTGATGAAAGACGGCGAAGTCGATATGACGACTGGCTGGAACGGTCGATTTGACGTTGCGAAGAAAGATGGCGCAAAAGTGAGATATTCGTTCGATCAAGCATTATTGGATTATGACGGCTATGCCATACCCAAGGGCGCGGCGAATAAGGACCTGGCAATGCAGTTTCTCAATGAAATTTCCAAACCGCAGTATCAGGCAGAATTTGTGAAGTACATCACCTATGGGCCGACAAATAAAAAAGCTTATGACCTTGGTACCATTGATGATGCATTATCACGCGCACTTCCCTCGCACCCTGACAATGTGAAATTGCAGGTGCCTGTGAGCATTGAGTGGTACAGCAAATGGAAACCAATCGCGGCTGAAATGTATGCTGAAATGCTAACAGAATAAATTTTGGCATTAGGGAATCCGGGAGTTAGGGAAGGTTCTTTCGAGAACCTTCCCTCGCAATTTTTATGGTATCGCACAGTGAAATCAAGGAGCAGGCACTTCGGATATCGATCCAAGGTGTGACCAAGACCTATGGTGACTTCTTCGCTTTGAACAATGTCAGTCTCGATATCGAGGCGGGTGAGTTTCTGACGCTGCTCGGGCCATCCGGGTCCGGGAAAACAACACTTCTCATGGTACTGGCTGGATTCATTCGTCCGAACCAGGGCCAAGTATTTTTCGGGTCTGAAGACATCGTGTTGAAACCTCCACATTTACGTGGCGTCGGCATGGTATTTCAAAATTACGCCCTGTTTCCTCACATGAGTGTTGAGCAGAATGTCGCCTACCCTCTAAAGTTGCGGCGTAAAACAAAAGACGAAATTTCGCAGGGAGTTCAGGAAGCGCTTGATACTGTAAAACTTGCCGGGCTCGGCAATCGAAAAATCGGACAGTTGTCAGGAGGTCAACGTCAGCGGGTTGCCTTAGCGCGAGCCATTGTGTTCAAACCGAAAGTCCTTCTTATGGACGAACCACTTTCTGCTCTGGACAAGAAACTTCGCGAAGAAATGCAGATCGAATTGCGTCGTCTGCATGACAATCTGGCAATTACAACCGTTTATGTAACGCATGATCAGAAAGAAGCGCTGACCATGTCAGACCGTATTGCCGTTATTAACCATGGCATTCTCAATCAACTTGGGTTACCGCAAGAAATCTACTCGAATCCAACGAACGCATTTATCGCCGACTTTATTGGTGAATCTACACTTTTGCCGGTCGAAGTGCGTGATTCTACACCGAGATTTGGCGAATCTATTATTTCTGTCAATCACGATGTTGGTTCGGATGGCTCTTACGTACTTGTAGTCCGCCCTGAAAAGTTACTTTTGGTAACGGATGAGTCGACCGCACCGAATCGATTCCCCTGCACTGTTGAGGAATCGATTTTTCAGGGAGAGAGTCAACTCTTGATAGTTCGCCTTGACACCATGAAATCAGGCGACAAAGAACCATACCGTCTGAATGTGAGGATCGCAAACACCTCCGCCAACAGCGCGGTGATACCGCAGGTTGGGGATTCAATTTGTGTAGCACTTGAAAAAGTCGACAGTTTTATTGTCAAGCAAGAATGACTGCCATTGTCGTAAATGAAATCAATATAAAGTCGCTCCGCCAACAGGAAACAAAAGAAAGGTTGGTGATGATAGGGTTGACTATTCCCTATCTGCTCATCGTTATCTTGTTGATCATTGTTCCGATTGGCTGGCTCTTTGGAACTTCCTTCGTCGACCAAGACGGAAGTTTTACTTTCAAACACTATGTCCGGTTGGTTGAAAGCAAAGCCTACTATCGAATTTTTATCACTACATTTGAGATTAGCATTTTTACTACCCTGATTTGCATTCTAATTGGGTATCCGCTGACATATTTCATTTCCCAGCTCCCTCGCCGATTTGCCAATCTTTGCATGATTGCTGTTCTAATTCCGTTCTGGACGAGTCTTTTGGTTCGAACATACGCATGGCTGGTTTTGCTGCAACGAAAAGGCTTGCTGAATAACTTCGGAATTGAATTAGGGCTTCTTTCCGAACCCCTTCCACTCATGCATAATATGACTGGCACGCTTATCGGGATGGTTCATATCATGCTGCCGTTTTTGATTCTGCCTCTGTACGCGAACATGCGTGCCATTGACACTGATTACCTCAAGGCTGCATCGAGCATGGGTGCTAACCAACTTCGGGCATTCTGGACAATATTCTTTCCGCTTTCTGTTCCGGGATTGCTGGCCGGGTCGTTGATAGTATTTGTAATCTGCCTCGGCTTTTACGTCACGCCGGCAGTTCTCGGCGGTGGCAAGGTAATCATGGTTTCCATGAAAATACAAAGCAATATCGAGCTTTTCTTCAGCTGGGGAGCAGCAAGCGCACTTGGCGTGGTGCTGCTGGTAATGACAATCGCAATTCTTTATATCGCTTCAAAGTTTGTGTCCCTGGATCAAATGAGTTCGCGAGGTTAGACAATGGGTTTTTTGAATCGAATCGTATCGGAAACGCAGATTCGTCTGGGTCAGAGGCTTTGGCTGTACATCATTGCAGTTGTTATCCTGATTTTTCTTGTCGCGCCTTCATTCATCGTCGTTCCAATGTCATTTTCCGGTAGCCAATACCTTGAGTTTCCGCCTGCCAATTGGTCGATTCGCTGGTATTCGCATTATTTCAATTCTCCAGTATGGATGGCGGCTACTTGGACTTCTATCAAAGTGGCTGTTTTGACTATTTTAGTAGCCACTCCCATCGGAACCATGGCAGCTTATGGAATGCTGAACTCTTCAGCAAAACTCACGCGACTGCTTTTTGTCGTGATGATTTCACCGATCATGATTCCCTTGATCCTGGTCGCAATCGGTGTTTTCTACTTCTACGTCAAAGTCAAAATGGTGAATTCCATTCTAGGCTTGGTTCTGGCGCACTCATTAATTGCCATGCCTTTAGTACTCATCATTGTCATGTCTGCACTTAACAATTACGACATGAATCAGGAAAAAGTCGCACGTTCTCTTGGTGCAACACGCCTGCAGGCATTTTTTCAGATTACGCTCCCTCAAATTCGCTTTTCCATAGTGTCTTCAGCTCTGATCGCTTTTCTGACTTCGTTTGACGAAGTCATCATTGCTCTGTTTATCTCCGGAGGTCCGAATTCAACGATCACTCGAAGTATGTTCCTGTCACTTCGCGATCAGATTGATCCGACGATCGCATCAATATCAACTATTCTTATCGTAATTTCGTCCGGGTTACTGATTGCGGCGCAGACATTTGGTAAGAGGAAAGATTCGGACTGAATCATACAATTCGTAGCTCGTCACACTCAAGGAAGTGTTGGCTGACCACGCCTATCGGAACTAAGGCATGGGCTAAGCACGCAGAGGTATAGAAAATTTACCATGCGTCGTCACATAACCGAACCAGTGATTGGACATCTGGAGCACGACTATTTGCTAGGGCTCAATTATCTGTAAGGCGGCTGAAGTAGCAGAATGAATTCTATGGAGTGCATGGCCGTCGGCAGGAAGAATAATGGGTCCAATCTCTATTTGGGTATTCCGGTATTCAAACTGGCGTTTTATTGATAATTTTTCTAGGATGCCTGAGCAAACAGCGAATTCCTAAAGCGCCCTAACGCGGTAGCCTTGGACAGCGTAGTCGAGATCGTCCTGAGACGGGGACATAATTCCTAATTAGTTCAACCAATCAGTAATATGTATCCGAATCAGTACGAAAGGCAACTCAAATTTACACTCCCACCAGGTCGGTCGGCTTTTCTTTTGGGGGCTCGTCAGACTGGTAAGACTACTCTTCTCAGAGAGCGTTTCCCGAACAGTGTCAATTTTGATCTGCTCGATAGCGATATCATGTTGCGATTTTTATCGCGACCTAGAACACTTGGAGAAGAATTGGCGGTGTTTGGTGAAGCCGCTCATGCAAATCCTATTGTGATCGACGAAATTCAGAAAGTACCGATGCTACTCGACGAAATTCATCGGCTTATTGAATCCGAAAAATTTAGCTTTATCCTATGTGGGTCAAGTGCCCGGAAACTCAATCGAAGCGGGGTGAACCTTCTAGGTGGTCGAGCTTGGAGATACAGTCTATATCCACTATCTTGGAGCGAAATCCCCGAGTTTGATTTGCTGACTGCAATGACTACTGGACTGTTGCCGGGACTGTACGCTCAGTCAAATTCAAGACGCTCTCTAAATGCTTATGTACGAGACTATTTAACCCAAGAAGTATTCAACGAGGCTCTGGTAAGAAGAAGTGCTGGATTCTTGCGATTTCTTGATGCGCTGTCGTACTGTCACGGAGAGATATTGAACTACTCTGCTATTGCTCGTGATTGTGCTATTGATGCTAAAACGGTTCGCTCGTATTTCGAGATATTGGTGGATACGCTGATCGGCTACCTGATACACCCATTTCAGAAAAGAGGAAGTCGTCAAGCGATTTCAAGGGCTCCGAAATTTTATCTTTTTGATGTCGGGATAGCCAATTACATATGCGGAAATTCTGTATTGAGCGCAAGTGGAGCAGATTTTGGAAGAAGTTTTGAGCACTTCATATTTCTCGAACTGGTTGCAGCAACCAGTTATCAGAATTTGGATACCCGTATCGAGTATTGGCGAACGAAAAGTGGACTCGAGGTCGATTTCGTATTGGACAACGGAACCTTGGCAATTGAAGTGAAAACTCGTCTTCGGACCGGGGGACTACGTGCGATGAAGGCTTTCAAGGAAGAATTTCGACCACAAAGATCGATTATTGTCACTGCAGAACCGACAAACCGAGTGATTGATGGGATTGAAGTATTGAACTATGAATATTTTCTAGACGAGCTCCATAGAAATCAGTTGCTATAAAGCGAACGACAGTCGCGCCGAGTTGGAATTCGTAATTATTGATAGTTTGAGCTTCAACAGAATTTGTATCGGACTTGAAAGTTCGGTCTTCCGTTGGTTCGGAATAATTTGTTAGGTGATCTTTATTGCGTATAGTGGATACTACCCAATTGAATTTTACTTGCGCGTTTTCTCACACCAACAAAAATCGCACTGCTCGGCGAACTGAATAACTGCCTGACTTTGATAGTGGCGATACACATATCCAGCATGCGACGCTGGTGCAATCGTCCTCGATTCAATAATTCATAGGATCAATTTCAGTTGTCCAGCGCAGAACAATCGACAGGTCTAGATTGAGCACCTCCATTTCTTTGCGGAGATTTTTACATGGATGCACTGGTACCAACCCGTACTTTATGCTTATGTTCGTCACAATTTTTCAGTGGCAATCCACAATCTTTACTTCGCTCGGACCGTTTTGATTCGAACGAAAGCAGGTCGACCACTTCAATTTGATACGGATGCTGTACTCACCCGGACGGTCGTCATGCAAACTCCCACCGATTTCTCAGCAGAACTGCTAGTACAGTATCAGTTTGTGCTGATGTCGCCGGGCATCATCAGACAGTTGCGCAGCCTATTTGCTGAGAGGGTAAAATTTCGAGTCCAGATGAATTGTTTGCATCAGGTAGCCTCCTGCGCGTTTGGTTTGAAAAATTACGCGCTATGCACCCGATTCATTTATTACGCTTTTGGGTTTCATATGAATATGATTTTGTGCATGTGTGAAATTAAATAGTAATTGAGCTGCATCAATTTTCTCAATTTTT
Organism: Arenicellales bacterium; assembly: GCA_951813075.1. GTDB lineage: Bacteria > Pseudomonadota > Gammaproteobacteria > Arenicellales > JAJDZL01 > JAJDZL01. The sequence continues at coordinate 2,812,103 of OX638343.1, forward strand.
CAAAATTCAAGTTCATCGACTTGGTGGACTAAGATTGATACACGTTTTTTGACCACTTAGCGTCGGGCTGGAAAGTGCAAACTGAAAGACCAAACTCGTTCAACAATTCCAAAAATCGCAGACAACCAATCTTGACGAGGACAGCGCAGGAGTGGTATGAGGTTAATGCGGAATTTTTCGCGGAAGAGTACGAAGAAATTCAGTTTGAAACCATTCACTCAAGTTTCCTCAAGCACCTGCCACAGCATTCTTGCAAAATTTTGGAAATCGGTTCAGGTCCGGGTCGTGATGCTGCCGGGTTGGCCGATCTCGGACACGTCGTGGTTGCTGTCGAGCCGTCGAACGAATTGCGCACACGCGCTCAATCATGCCATACACAAGCCAATATTCGCTGGCTTGATGACAAATTACCGAATCTGGAAAAAGTCATTCAACTAGGCGATCAATATGATGTGATATTCCTGAGTGCAGTGTGGATGCATTTGGCCCCTTCGGAACGAAAATCTGCATTCGCGCTAATCGTCAGTTTGCTCAAACCTAGGGGATTGGTCTACATCACCCTTCGGCATGGACCATTCGAAGAAATTGAAGGTTTTTGGGATATACCTGATTATGAAGTAATGGCACTCGCTAGAGATTATGAATTGATTCAGCTTGATCAGGTTCATGAAGGCGACCTTCTAGGTCGCCGCGATATATGCTGGACTCGAATTACGTTTATCTCTCGGAACTGATGGTATCGTAGTCTAGGATAATGAATTTGTCTTGCGATGTAATTCTTGGACACGGGTTGTGTAATTATTTCTAAACCGAAGCAAAGAGCGAAATGACGGCAAGACGAAGTTATGGCAATATTACAACCCGTAACCTTAATGACGATGTCAAGGCTCGCTTGCAGATGCATACCGCTGAGAAAAATCGGTTTATGCAAGACGAAGCGAGAATAATTCTGCGAGAGTCCGTCAGTCGTAAGCCGAGCTCTCAGAATCTCACGGAAATTTTCAAATCGCATTTCGGATTGGTTTATGGTAAATACGTGTAGTTGCCGCCGCGTGGCAAGGGTGCGAACCACCGTAATTCGATTGATTTAGCGAATATGTCTGTGCTCGCAGACATCAATGTGGTATCTGCGCGTCGCTTCCGAAATCGCCAGCTCATTACCGGCGTCATTCTTATTGCCTTGTACGTAAGGTGCAACTTTGCGAGCCGGAATTAAAATCACCTCGTGATCACAGGTCTGAAACTGACGCCCCTAGTAGTGTGAACCGTCACACGCCCAACCACCACATTGTTCGAATTCACACCGGCAAAGTGTGTTCGAACCCTGTTGCGCATCAGACCCCCACGTCCGAATAGTCTTCCGGTCCGATCGCTGTAAAATTCATTTCTGGGCTCCTACCCGAAAGAAAATTACTTTGGAAACCCCATCTTCGCGAAACCTGTCGCCGAAGTGTATTGGAGGAGTCTATATGAACATATGTAGCAAACTAAGATACCAGGTTGATTGAAACTTATAATCGGTCTAAGTTTTAGATTGAAAATTTTGGCAGTTTGCCGAATGTTTGATTGACCGAATTTTGCGAGTTACGCCTCTTACGTGAAACAAAACCAAAAAATTAATTCACTGCCTGGATTCTTCTTGAAATTGCTATTAGTTGTTTTGGCTATTACGGTTGTATCAACAAATTCAAAAATTTTATTTGGACAGGATTTACTACCGGATCAGAAAATTTCGATACTGAAACAGATTGCCGAACGAGGATCAGCCTACGCACAATTCGAATTTGGACTCCTGTATGATTTGGGCGAAGATGTTCCGCTGGACTATGCCGAGGCAGCCAGATGGTATCGATTGGCCGCCGAACGAGGATTTGCCAAAGCGCAACATAATCTCGGTAACCTGTACTACCACGGCAAGGGAGTTTCGCTGGACTATGCCGAGGCAGTCAGACTGTATCGACTGGCCGCTGATCAGGGATTTGCCGAAGCACAACTTGCTCTCGGGCACCGGTATTACTTGGGCGAAGGTGTTCCGCTGGACTATGTCGAAGCAGTCAGATGGTATCGACTGGCCGCTGATCAGGGATGGGCCAATGCACAACATAGTCTCGGTAACCTGTACTATCTAGGCAAGGGTGTACCGCTGGACTATGCCGAGGCAGCCAGATGGTATCGACTGGCCGCTGATCAGGGATGGGCCAATGCACAACATAGTCTCGGTAACCTGTACTATCTAGGCGAAGGTGTACCGCTGGACTATACCGAGGCAGTCAGACTGTATCGACTGGCCGCTGATCAGGGATTTGCCAAAGCGCAACATAATCTCGGTAACCTGTACTACCACGGCAAGGGTGTTCCGCGGGACTATGCCGAAGCAGCCAGATTGTATCGACTTGCCGCCGAACAGGGATTTGCCGAAGCACAACTTGCTCTCGGGCACCGGTATTACTTGGGCGAAGGTGTTTCGCTGGACTATGTCGAAGCAGCCAGATGGTATCGACTGGCCGCTGATCAGGGATTAGTCGATGCACAGTTCAATCTCGGTTTACTGTATTACAAGGATGAAGGTGTTCCGCTGGATTACGGTGAAGCAGCTAGATGGTTTCGACTGGCTGCTGATCAGGGATTTGCCGAAGCACAATTTAGTCTCGGTTCTATGTACCACCAAGGCGAGGGTGTTCCACTGGACTATGCCGAGGCAGTCAGACTGTATCGACTGGCTGCTGATCAGGGATTTGCCAATGCGCAATTTAGTCTCGGTTCTATGTACTACCAAGGGGAGGGTGTTCTGTCGGACTATGTCAAAGCAGTCAGATGGTATCGACTGGCCGCCGAACAGGGGTTGGCCAACGCACAGTTAGTTCTCGGTTTCATGTATCACCAAGGCGAAGGCGTTCCGAAAAATTACGTTAAAGCTTATGCATGGATTAGTATTGCAGTAGCGCAAACTGGTCAAGGTAATTTGGAACTTCAAAGATACCTAACGAAAATATCTGAATTTATGTCACGTTCTGACCTAACCGATGCACAAGAATTGTCACAACAATACTGGGAAGCCTACGTTGCAAACCGTAATTCGTCTGACTAGCAATATAGTGCATCGGTGCCGATAATCTTGATATCTGCTGGTTTAGTACCGGTGAACCTCTAGTTCTCAATTGAAATTCAATCCACCGAACGAATATTCCATTGATCACTACCAAACGAGAATTCATGTTGCCGGTGCGATATTTCTCGAAAAATTTCGCTATAAAATTAGTAATTTGATTCGTCACGCGGCATCTAGACGATTGTAGTTTGATGCTAATCTTCCGTATACCAATTCCGAAGAACGATTTTTAGTTTAAATCAAATTTCACGTAACAATTTTTCTGGTGAAATTAACCTGCCACGTAAGCCAAGCCTGACCTCACATCAAAGAACTGCCTTATCCGGTTTACGAAACAGCCAATCGTCGCCCCGACCGTGCTCGGTATGTACTCAAATTGAATATTCACCATTGTCCGAGATCAGGTCCCCTGTATCTGCCGATAGTTTCGCGCATTCAAATATAGTTGGCGCATGAACTTTTAGTGAGTTCTTTAATACGTCAATATCAACTGGGGTAAATACAGAATTTCCAGATTCTCGGCTACCCCAGAGTATGCTGACAATTGCTATCGGAATTTATCGGATTGAATCTTTCCGGCAGAACATTTCTAATATCGAACCAAAATTAATATAGATGCTACGCAAATCGACCGTTTATCGATAGCTATGGAGTGAGTTGACATCAACAGCCTGACCACACCCTTAATCTTTCTTTCCAAAAGACGAGGAGTAGTGTGCGGTCATATACCGCACAAGTTAACTTGATAAAAGGTAGACAGTCCACAATATGATTCAATCCGAACATCACTTGCGCTTTGTGCAGTACATCACCAATGTGCTGTCAGACGCACTCGGAGTCAAAGCTGCGGTAGGGTGTAAAATGAACGATCTGCGGCGGTTCTGGTGTGGCCTGGATTTTGAAGGTATTGCTACTGTATATTCGCACATGTAGAACGCGAAACTGACAGATCTGGAAGTTCTCGAATAGAGATTTCAAATTTGACTTGTCAGTTTTGAAATTCTGATAGATAGTGGCGGAACATTTGGACAAGAATTGCTAACGAATCAGGAAAAATCGATACTGACACAGTATGCCCGACAAGGATCGACCGAAGTACAGTTCAAACTTGGGAAACTGTGTCACTTTGGCGAAGGTGCTCCGCTGGACTATGCCGAAGTGGTCAAATGAATTCAGCTGGCCGCCGATCTGTGTGTGCCTGTGCACTCGATTCCCCGTTCACCTTCCATCATTCGGCTCAAGCAACTGAATTCGATACAGATTGTGCTGATTTCAACTGGTAGTCCGCAGAGTAGCGTGCCTAACATTCGCTGAATCGCTAAAAACACTTGAATGCCCGACTCAATAAATTCTATTTTCGGATTTGGGAAATCTCAATACAATTTGGATAATATGATGAAGTCCGATAGTGTAAAGATTTTGAAGAGGATATACACTACATATCTCTGCACTTGAATAAGAACTTGTACAATACTCATACGTATCTTATTGAAATAACGGAATAATGAAACCCATAGGGCAACCACCCACGAATTTCATCGATTGGTGCCGAAACTTTGGTACTGACCGATTGGCTCTGGCGCAACGGATTCATCTGTCCAAAATGCGATCACGACCGAGCCTGCTGGCTCAGATACCGTCATCTGCGCCAGGGCAGGCGCTCCATCCACCAGGTGTTGCCGACGTGGCTCGCCGTGATTTGCCTGATGAGCGGGGCGCCGGGGGCAAGGGCTTCATGGCGACTCACAAGGTAAATGATGTCCCCTCGCCGTAAGTGCGGCAGTTCGCTCCGGGCATCCGCGCCAGTGCCATGGTAAGACACACCGCCATTGGTATTGTCGACAAAACCTGACAGGGTTAATGATTGGCTACCTCTTACGCATGTTGTGATCAGCAACTTCCTAGCGCATCATTAGCGATACCTGACACGACGTGCTACATCGATATTTTCAGAAGTATATCAATGAGTTCGGGTTCTGGCTCAATCACGCTTTCGGGAGGCTTGGCTGCCGCTGAGATCGATTCAGGTGGCTTTGGATCATGTCCCGATTCGACTCTAAACTTAAACAAGTTCAGAATTATGTTTTCTTATTTTCTTTTTACTTGAGGCTAAATGAAATTGAAAAAATCTGCTGAAGTGATTGTCATCGGTGGCGGTGTTGCCGGTTGCAGCGTCGCATACCATCTGGTCAAGCGTGGATGTAATGACGTGGTGTTATTGGAACGTTCAGAATTGACATCCGGTTCGACCTGGCATGCTGCAGGAAACACCCATGTTCTGCAGGACAACGCCAATTTGTCCAAACTTCACTACTACACTGTCAAGCTGTATCCTGAACTTGAAGAAGAGACCGGCCAATCGTGTGGCGTTCACAAAGTTGGTGGTCTTTATCTTTCTACGACGCAGGAACGTCACGATCAGATCAGGATTCAGGCGTCGAAGGCTAAATATCTCGGTCTGGAATTTGACATGATTTCACTGGAAGATGTTCACGAATTGAATCCACTGATCAATCTGAACGGTGTCTACAGCGCGATGTTCGAACCAAACGAAGCACATATCGATCCCAGTGGAGTGACCAATGCGTATGCCGCCGGTGCGCGCAAGGGCGGTGCAACCATTTATCGAAACTGCCCGGTAACGGCGACCACCCAGCAATCGAACGGCGGATGGATTGTCGAGACTCCTCAAGGAACCATCGAGTCGCGTTACTTGGTCAATTGCGCAGGTCTTTGGGGACGTGAAGTAGGGCGGCTGGCGGGTCTCAAGTTGCCTTTGATGACGATGGAGCATCAGTATTTCGTGACTGAGAATATTCCCGAAATTGAAGCCTTGGACAGGGAATTTCCCCTTATTCATGACAATGACGGCGAATACTACATGCGCCAGGAGGGCAAAGGCCTTCTCGTTGGAGCGTATGAGAAAGACGGCAGGCATTGGGCAGTGGACGGCACTCCCGAGGATTTTGGTCACGAGCTGCTTCCGGATGACCTGGAACGGGTATTGGACAATGTCCAACGCGCGATGAATCGAATGCCGTGTCTTGAAACCGCTGGTATCAAACGGGTGGTGAACGGTCCAATGATTTGGACTCCAGACCTGCTCCCACTATTCGGCGCGGTTCCACAACTGTCCAATTACTTTCTGATTGGTGGTCTTATTCCCGGCTTCAGCATTGGTGGTGGATTGGGATTGATGATGGCAGAATGGATTTTGGACGGACGACCGAGTCTGGATTTGTGGCCGATTGATGTTGCGCGTTTTGGAGACTGGGTAACGGATGACTATGTTCTGGCAACTACTGCAGACAATTACCAGACTCGATTCCGAATTTTCTTTCCCTATGAGGAGAGAACAGCCGGTCGTCCGGTTCGAACCCGTCCAGCTTGGGAAGATCAAAAGCGTGCAGGTGCGTATTTTGGAGCGCAGTTTGGTTGGGAAGTACCGATGTGGTTTGCTCCTCCTGGTGTCGAGCCGGTCGAGAATTTTTCGTTCAGACGAACGGAGTCGTTTGATCATGTCGCCCAGGAGTGCCAGAACGTCCGAACAAATGTTGGTTTATTGGACACGTCCGCATATGCGAAATTCATCGTCGAGGGACCTCGAGCGCTGGAATGGCTGGATGGCTTGACTACGAACAGACTGCCGTCATTGCATCGAATGGCGTTGATTCCAATGGTTCATGAAGGTGGTGGGGTCGTTGCTGATTTCACTGTTGCGCGACTTGAAGAGGAAAAGTTTCTGCTGATTGGTGGTGGTGTCGCTGAAAACAACCATTGGCGCTGGTTCAGGAAGCATGCTTTCGGAACTGGTGTCGACATCACCAGCATGAGCGTTGATTGGGTGGGAATGTCAATTTCCGGTCCCCGTTCAAGAGAACTGATGGAACTGTTGACAGGCGAGGATTTCTCGCACGAAGCCCAACGTTTTATGGGAGTGCGAAAAATGACAATCGCTTCCACGGAAACGTGGGTGCTGCGAGTCGCGTTTACAGGGGAGCTCGGCTACGAATTTTATTTTCCAGCCGAGCATCAATTGGAAGTCTTGCAATTTGTGCTTGACCGTGGTGAACGTTTTAGGTTGCAGCAGCTTGGATCACGAGCCTTACTCACGCTACGTCTCGAAAAGGGTTTCGGAAGCTGGGGGCGAGAATATACAACTGAATACAATCCTTATGAATCCAGGCTGGATCGCTTCGTAAAACTTGACAAGGGAGAATTTGTAGGGCGCGATTTTCTGGTAGAGGCTAACAATGCGCCGCCGCGATGGTTATTGTCTTGTTTTACGGTAGACGTTGATGAGCAAGATGCAGTCGGTGGTGAGCCAATACTGCACAATGGTGAAGTAGTCGGAATCGTCAGTTCGGGGGCATTTGGACATACGGTTGGACGCAGCATTGCTTTGGGATACATACCGCCAGACCGACTTGACGGAGGTCAATTTACCATCGAGATTATTGGCAAGCCAAAGTCAGCAAAACTTGTAACAGAACCGTTGGTTGACCCTGAAGGTCTCCGGATGCGCAGTTAGGATGCAAGTCGACAAATTGCAAATTCGTAATGTTTCGGCAAATTGTTTGAAAAAGTAACGAGTTCAAGCATTTCTCCTGTGTTTTGTACAAGAGCGGACAGATCCAAATCTGTCGCACTACATCGAGAGAATTTTACGTTTAGAATTAGGTGAATGATCGATCCACAGCGACTGAAATGAAAAGACGATGAAATTCTTGACATTGCTTTAATTCAATTTTCAAAATATTGTTTGAGTATGCTGAATTGGTATACTGTTTAATCATGTATAGATGCAACATAGGAAGGAGTTATGAATTCACAAGCTAAAGAGACAAAGCGAATCAAGAAAAAAGTGTTCGAAAATGAACTATTTCGATTGCAGTTGGAGTTGGTTAAGCTTCAGGAATGGGTCAAAGAACATGGATTGAAAGTCGTAGTAATTTTTGAGGGGCGCGATGCAGCAGGTAAGGGAGGCGTCATCAAGCGAATCACTCAGCATTTGAGTCCCAGAATTTGCCGCGTAACAGCACTGCCCGCACCTACCGAACGTGAGAAGACGCAGTGGTACTTTCAGCGGTATTGTGTCCATTTACCCGCGGCTGGTGAAATGGTGCTGTTTGACCGTAGTTGGTACAACCGTGCCGGAGTCGAATATGTGATGGGATTCTGCGATGAAGAGGATTATCGGGAATTCATGCGCAGCTGTCCGGAATTTGAACGAATGCTGGTGCGCTCGGGAATTATTTTGGTCAAGTATTGGTTTTCTGTTTCTGATGACGAGCAGGAAAAGCGCTTTCAAAGCCGATTGCTTGAACCACACAAGCGTTGGAAACTCTCACCAATGGATCTCGAGTCGCGAACTCGGTGGATGGATTATTCAAGAGCTAAGGATCAGATGTTTGCGCATACAGATATCAAGCAAGCCCCGTGGTACGTTGTAAACGCTGACGATAAAAGGCTTGCGCGGCTCAATTGCATCCGACATTTGCTCAGCGTTATTCCGTACGAAGATCTCACACCGGAACCCATCGAGCTACCTGATAGAAAAGAAGACGCGGGTTACATTCGTCCGCCGATGTCGGATCAGACGTTCGTGCCGGGTTATTACGAATAATCACTCAAATTCCAGCGATCCGTATCTGAGATACCACGGCTACACACAGCTGAGAATAGTCAACTATGGAAAGTTCCCCGAGCAGATATCCTGTTCCGGACATCAACGATATTCCAGAAGATATTCGGGACAGAATTCTTGCGGTCCAGGAAAAAGCTGGCTTTGTTCCAAACGTATTTTTAGCGCTCGCACATCGACCTGATGAGTTTCGTGCATTTTTTGCATATCACGATGCTCTGATGGAAAAAGAAGGTGGGTTGACCAAAGCGGAAAGGGAAATGATCGTTGTGACTACGTCGGGAGAAAACAACTGTCAGTATTGTGTGGTAGCCCATGGCGCGGTTCTTCGAATTCGCGCAAAGCACCCGTTGGTAGCCGATCAGGTTGCAGTGAATTATCGCAAAGCGGATATCACACCACGTCAGAGAACGATGCTGGACTTCGCTGTAAAAGTCTGCAACGAGTCTTGGGCTGTCAGCGAATCTGATTTTCAGGCAATGCGGGATGCTGGATTCAGCGATGAGGATATCTGGGATGTCGCTGGAATCACAGCGTTTTTCGGGCTGAGCAATCGCATGGCAAATGTTCTGTCGATGGAACCTAATTTCGAGTTCTACGCAATGGCGCGCGAAGTGAGTTGATTAAAAGGATTGGTTGCGATAAATTTCGGGAATTGACTCAAGTTCGAGCATCTGATCTATTGATTCCCTTGCTCTGATAATATCCAGCCTGTCACCGCTCACAATAATCTCGGGTGATCGAGGCCGCGTGTTGTAGTTAGACGACATGACCGCACCATACGCTCCCGCGTTCAGTACGGCGACGAGATCGCCTTGTCGAATCGTGAGCGGGCGATCCTTGCCCAGAAAATCCCCTGATTCGCAAACCGGACCGACGACATCGTAGATTGCTTCGTCTGACCCGTTGTCGAGTTCGACCGGCACGATCTCCATCCAGGCATCGTACAGAACTGGTCGTAGCAAGTCATTCATCGCACCATCTACAATCGCAATATTCTTTGTTTCAGCATTCTTGATGAATTCAACAGTAGTCAAGAATATTCCTGCCGATGCCGCAATTGCGCGTCCGGGTTCAATTGCTATCTTCAAGTCACAGTTTCGGCGTTCCAATAGCTGGATGATTTCACTGCAATATTCGTTTATTTCAGGTGGCTGCTCGTCTTGATACTGAATACCGAGCCCCCCGCCCAAATCCAAATATTCGATCGGCATGCCGTCCTTTTGAAGTTCTTCAGCAAGATCAATGACTATCTCCAAGGCATTCAGAATCGGTGCCATTGAAGTGATTTGCGAGCCGATGTGAACCGCAATGCCGACAGTTCGCAAACAATCCTGTGTGAAAGCCTGTCGGTATATTCGTACAGCATCTTCGATCGGAATACCAAATTTTGATTCCCGCAATCCTGTAGAAATATGCGGATGTGTGACGGCATCAATATCTGGATTTACACGAAGACTGATTGGTGCGACCGAATTGAGTTCCCGCGCAACTTTCTGAACTCTCGCTAGTTCAGCCTCCGATTCCAGATTGAGGGACAAAATACCGGATTTCAATGCCAGTCGAATTTCATCTTCGGACTTGCCGACACCGGAAAACACAGTTTGTCTGGGGTTACCACCGGCTTTCAGTACTCTTTGGAGTTCACCACCCGAAACAATGTCAAATCCCGAGCCAAGTTTGGCTAGAGCAGAAAGAATGGCCAGATTGGAGTTGCATTTGACTGAGTAACAGATTGTGACATCGCGTTGAGCAAATCCATTTTTGAAAGCCCGCCAGTTGCTTGAAAGAGTCGTGTGTGAATAGACATAACACGGCGTTCCGAATCGTTCAGCGATATCTGTCAGAGGAATTTCTTCAGCGTGCAGAAGATTTCCGTCGTACGAAAATCCGTACATCTAACTTTTTATGAGGGTAATGGGTATTGCTACAGGCACATCTGGTGCCATGGCCGTAGGTCGTTGGAGGTCTCCCTTTTTTCCGCAGGATGTCAGCGCAAATACTGAAGATAGTAAAAAGATCGCAACGATAAGTGATTTTTTCATGGTAATTCAATTCTCTCAGATTGGCGTAGTTTCGCCCAGTCGTTTGCGTCCCATCCGGACAGCTTCAAGCACTTGCTGAGGTGCAGTGCCACCGATATGGTTTTTCGAATTGACAGACGATTCGGGTACCAAAACTTCATAGATATCTTCTTCAATTGAAGGGTGATACTGTTTGAGTTCTGCTAGTGAAAGCATCTCAAAATTACAGTTTTTTTCCAGACAATGTCGAACAATCTTACCGACGATTTCGTGAGCGTCTCGGAACGAAACTTTTCGCAACACCAGATAGTCCGCCAGATCTGTTGCAGTGGCGAAACCTTCGGTAGCGGCAGCTTTCATTCTCGCCCGGTCGGGTTGGATATTCTGAATCATACCATGCATGATTTTAATACTGGCACTGACGGTGTCGAGCGTATCAAAAAGCGCCTCTTTGTCTTCTTGGTTATCACGGTTGTAGGCCAATGGCTGAGCTTTCATGAGCATCAGAAGTGCCTGGAGATTTCCAGCTGTTCGAGCACTTTTACCTCGAACAAGTTCAGCGATATCCGGATTTTTTTTCTGGGGCATGATGCTTGATCCTGTTGCGTAGGAATCACTGATGGTAATGAATTGGTAGCCTGTTGAAGCCCAAATAACGAGCTCTTCGCCGATTCGTGACAAATGTACCATGGTGATTGCTGCTATTGAAGCAGTTTCCATTGCAAAATCTCGGTCCGAAACCGCATCAATTGAATTTGACAGAACGCCTTCGAATCCGAGTTCACTTGCCGTCATTTCTCGGTCGATAGGGAAGTTTGTACCAGCCAGAGCGGCCGCTCCCAAGGGCGATTGGTTGACTCTCTTTCTCGAATCCAGAAATCGCTGTCGATCACGGTCCAGCATTTCAAACCAGGCCATCAGATGATGTCCGAACGTAACCGGTTGTGCGACTTGAAGATGAGTAAATCCAGGTAAGACAGTATTTGCCTCCGACTCAGCGAGATTCAGCAAAGTATTCTGGAACATACACAGTTCACTGACGATCGAATCGGTGACGTCTCGCACATACAGTCTGAGGTCGGTCGCGACCTGATCATTTCGGGATCGACCGGTATGCAATTTTTTACCAGCTTCGCCGATATGATCAGTCAAACGTTGTTCAATGTTCATGTGAACGTCTTCCAGTTCAATTGCCCAATCAAACTTATCCGACTCAATCTGGGATAGAATTAGTTCCAATCCGTCCGCGATGGCATCAAATTCTGTCTTTGTGAGGATGCCAACCTTGTGCAACATTCTTGCGTGAGCGATTGAACCCGCAATATCCTGACGATACAACCTTCTGTCAAATGCGACTGAAGAACTGAATTGCTCTACCACAGAGTTGGTTGGCTGAGTAAATCGTCCACCCCAGAGTTTGTCTTGGTTCTCTGTCATTGCTAGTTGGTCTTAATAATGTTTTCTGCAAAAAATCACCCAAACTACGGATTACTCCGTATGCTGAATGGGTAAAGTTTTCTAGAAAATTGTTCGAGCTGTTGTTGATGACATCTATTGAAGCTTCCCGGCATCGGGTAAAAATTCGGCGTCATTAAACAATAACTTGTGCCTGAAAATATCAGATCACGACCTATTTTCTCTTATATGGAAACCAATTTCATTATACCGTCTTCACTATTAATGTCGTCCAAGCGCTTAGCTCTTCGAACATACTTTCGTAAACGCTCCCTATTCAGATCGCGGATGCTCGCCATGACATACATCGGAACATTGATTGCACTTTCAAGTTCTTGGTCTTCTTCGACTTGTAGCGCGCTTCGCACCGAGCGCCCGTCTTGCTAGTTGAACATAGCGCTTGGAACGGATCGCAATATCAATTGACATTCGACATGAATTTTGTGATTAAGCGGATTCCGCGTGAATTCTAGCGGCTGCGGAAAGCGAGCAATAAGCCATTCCGTCGGCGAGAAATCGGGAATTTGACTTGAAACGGATCGGAATCAGCGTGTTTTACTTGGTTAAACTTTCGCTTTAATTGCGCTCCGACGATGTTGACGTTGCATCAAGACGAAATTTCAGATGATGAACGAATGTCAATTCAACGTACTCATTCGATCTCGGCACTTGCAATTGCGTCGATGAGAATCTGCATTGCCCGGCGAATTTCGTCAGTTTCAATGTTCAGGGGCGGTGCGAGAGTCAGGACGTTACCCATCGAGATCTTGAAACTCAATCCCGCACCCAAGCATGTATACATGATTTTTTCTGCCAAAGTGCTGACATGCGCAACTGATTGATCCAGTTCGACTCCGAGAAGCAATCCGAGACCTCTGATCTCGGAGACAATTGATACGTCGAACAACTCGCGATTAAGATGGGTCAGGGTTTCCTCGCCGAGCCGCCGAGCTCGTTCCGGAAGATTCTCATCGACGATTACGTTCAATGCAGCGAGCCCTGCCGCGCAAGCCAGCGGATTCTTTTCGTGAGTGTAATGTCCAAGGGCTCTTTCGCCCGAAATATCAAAATCCTTGTTGCACAGTACCGCTGCGAGAGGCATTACGCCACCTCCGAGTCCTTTGCCCAAAACGAGAATATCGGGAACGATTCCATAATGCTCATAAGTAAACAGTTTGCCGGTTCGTCCAAGTGAATGCGGGATCTCGTCCATAATCAGCAAGGCGCCGTGTCGGTCACACGATTTACGGATCCGGCTCCAGTATTCGACAGGCGGAAAGTATGGTACGCTGGATACCGATTCGGACACTACAGCGGCTACATCACCTTCTTTTTCGAGAACATATTCAACATAGTCCGCGCACTTCAGATTGCAAGTTCCATTACAGCCGAAAGGACATGCTGAAGAATTAGGTGGCGGCACGTGTTCGGTCCCAGGAAGAAGTGGTCCGGCATTTTTTCGAAAGAGAGCTTCACCCCCCAGTGAAATTGCATCCAGCGACGCACCGTGAAAGGAGTCCCACATCGAAATTGTCTTGAATCTGCCGGTTACCGAGCGAGCAATTTTCAACGCTATTCCGATTGCGCCAGTTCCACCCGGCGCGAATAGTACCTTGTCCAATCCTTTGGTACTTAACTCAATCAAGCGTTCGGCAAGTCTGATTGCGGGTTGATTGGTGAAACGTCTCGGACAGAATGACAAAATGTCTATCTGTCCGCGAATAGCTTCCAGTACTTTCGGGTGTCCGTATCCTACCTGATGCACACTGTTACCGTGAAAATCCAAGTAAGAATTTCCTTGAAGGTTGTAAAGACGACTGTCTTTCGCAGTCGCGAGTACGTCCAGACATGGAGTCGAAAGCGACTGATGTAAAAATACCCGCTCATCTCTGGCGAGCCAGCTGTCGGTTTCAGTATGAGAGTTATTCTTTTGCCATTTCGCGCGTTGTTCACCAAGGTTCAAGTCGCCTTCGGATCTTGAACTTTCAAGTTCGTGTTGCGTGGTCTCTTCCGGCATGACTGATTACGCATTCAATTGTTTAAATCGTGCAAAATGTCGTCGAGACTGTCTCGAGCAATATCGACCAGATCGTCAATTTGTGATTTCGTGATGATTAGCGGTGGGGAGAGTACCATGGAGTCTCGGACGGCACGCATGATCAAGCCGCGTCTGGCTGCGAAATCCCTGCAACGAATGCCGACTTTCAGTTCGCTGTCAAATCTTCTGCGTGCTTGTTTATCTTCAACAATTTCAATTCCAGCAATCAATCCGATTCCGCGGACCTCTCCAACTAGCGGGTGGCTTTCCAAATTACGCAATTGCTGCTGAAAATATGGACCGGTAGACTGGTCTACGTTCTCAATAATTTTCTCGCGCTGAAGAATTCTGATGTTTTCTGCCGCTACCGCACAAGAGACAGGATGGCCCGAGTAAGTGAATCCATGTGCAAATTCACCGCCGATCTCGATCAGTACTTCAGCAACGCTGTCCGACACCGCAACACAAGCGATTGGCAGATAGCCTGACGATAATCCCTTTGCCATCACCATCAAGTCAGGTTTGAGATCATAGTAATCAGTAGCAAACCATTTGCCGGTTCGTCCGAATCCGCATATCACCTCATCTACAACCAGCAGAATTTCATACTGTTCACATATTCTTGAAATTTCGGGCCAATAGGAATCTGGCGGGACAATGACACCGCCGGCACCTTGAATTGGTTCGGCTATGAACGCAGCGATTTTACTTTCGCCCACCTCGAGGATTTCCTGTTCCAGTGCCTGTGCAGCTTTCAACCCAAACTCATCCGGATTCAAGTCACCGCCTTCCTGGTACCAGTACGGTTGCTGAATATGCCTGATGTCGGGGATTGGCAGACCACCTTGTACGTGCATGTCGTGCATGCCACCCAGACTGGCGGCGCCGACGGTACTTCCGTGGTAAGCGTTATGGCGACTGATGATGACTGACTTTTCCGGTTTGCCGCGAATTGACCAATACTGTCGCACCATACGTATGACAGTATCGTTTGCTTCGGAACCGGAGTTGGTGAGAAATATGTGATTGAACGATGCCGGTGTGACCTTGGCAAGTTGCTCAGAAAGGTCAATGACCGGCGGATGGGAGGTCATAAAAAATGTGTTGTAGTATGGCAACTGTCTAAGTTGACGCACTGCCGTGTCCGCCAATTCCTCCCGACCGTATCCGACATTGACGCACCATAGTCCAGCCATTCCGTCAATGATTCGATTGCCGTCGGAATCCCATACGTAAATACCTTCCGCGTGCGTAACGATTCGCGTACCGATATCGTGCAAAACCTTCGAGTCGGTAAACGGATGCAGGTGATGATTGTTGTCGAGTGTCTGCAGTTCTTCAGTCGCCAAAGCGCGAAAACCATCCATACCTGTCAATCTCCCAAATTGAATTCCATTGCGAAATAATCAGAGGATTACTCACTAAAGTTGAAGATGCGGCTTCAGTAGCACTGGTTCCAACTCGCACGGGTTGTTAATTCACCATCTCTGACGGCGAGCGGTATCCGATAAGCAATGTTACCGCTAATGTCGTTGAATTCGCAATAATTTTGGTGTTGGTGTAAGTTTATTGCGACAGTGAAATAGAGGATATGCCAGTGGTTGGATATTCTCGGGTTCGTTGTTTGCAGGCATTCTTAATGAAGGGAATTCGGTGTCCCGGATAAATTCCCAAGTCTTGCGATCATCTTTTTTCCTTTTCTCATGTGCGACAAACTATCATTACACCGTGTCCCAGATTTATCGAGTAAGTCAGAATTGAATTAATTGATCACCATATTCCAGAGAAGTATTCGAAAGCTGATATTGAAGAGCTTATTGCATAGGGAATCTGAAATGTTAAAAAAAACACGATTAAAGCCGAAAGGTGATTCTGCGTTCACTGAATTTATTCGTAATGCTTCGGCAGCGGAGAAAAAAAAGGTATATACCGAGGTTATGAAACGAGCCAGCGCAATGCAGAAAAAAGTTTTGGAAGAAGCCGCCGAGGCTGATAATTGAATGGTCTTGAGTATTTGAAAGTTTGCTGAAGATTCTATTCTAGCAGTACCTTAATTCAAAAGATAATCAGTAAATTAATCGCTCTGTGTTTCGGCATAAGAGCGATTTTTGTTAGTCAACGATGAGATTTCGATTGGTTTAATCAGGCTCAGCAATGTTGGAATTAACGGCTACAAATTAGTAGGCTCAAAAAATTTTCGTTTTTTTCACGTGGTCCAAACCGCCAAGATCTGCTATCCATAATCCGCACGCAATAAAAATCAAGACAAAAGGTTTAGGTGCACCTATACATCATTCAGGTGGGGAACTGTAGGTTTCCATATAAGTTTGTTACATCGCTATCGCGATGACGCCATCAACGAAGAAACAAGCTACGTTTTTTCTAGAAAGGATGAATCAATAGTTCTGCTTGATGCCCCATCCGGTGCGGAATGTCATAATAGATGCCGGATATGAACAAAATATTCGCATTCGTTCTCACTCATTCGAGATAGTACGCGGATTGGTTGGTCATGGCCTCGGCTACGCGCTGCTGGTAACCAAGCCGACATCGGCCGTGATTTTTAACGGAATAGCTCTGGTGAGCCGACCGTCGGCATGAGTTGTTGTCAAGAGTCGAATGGTGCTGGCAAAGCGAAGAGAAAGCCGGCTTCCAGAACCAGTTGCCTGATTTGCTGAAATGTGCCTGCAAATCTTCGCTATCGTCAGTCGCTGGATTCAATCAAAAGTCGTTTCCTCTCCTCAAAGTTTTGGCAACCGTTCGGACATCGCTTGTCCGTTTGCAGCAATTAATTTGGACACTCGGTAAGATTTGCACTATATTGTTTACATAACCTCGCTACTGTCGCTTGATTGATTCGTAGTACTCCGAATCAAAAGTTCGTCACAAGCTCAGTAAAGGCGACATTCGACAGTATTGCGATGTTGCGAATTCAACCGAATCATCAGGGAGACAATATGGCTGCAAAAAAAATTTTCGCATCCGCAGAAGTCGCAGGTGAGTTGCTCGGCAAGGACAGCGTAACACTTGTCAACAATCGCACCGGTGAGCAACACCATTTCCCGATTGTGGACGGAACAGAAGGTCCGAGTCTGATCGATATTTCGAATCTTTATAGTCAGACCGGAATGTTTACCTATGATCCCGGCTTCACTTCAACTGGCTCATGCAGATCTGATATCACTTTTATCGACGGCGAAAAAGGAATCTTGCTGTATCGAGGCTATCCGATCGAGCAACTGGTAGATGGCGCAGATTACCTTGACGTGTGTTACTTGCTGTTGCACGGTGAGCTTCCATCTAAGCTGGAAGGTGAGCAATTTGCGGCTGTGATCACAAATCATACGATGTTGCATGAACAACTTGTATCTTTTTATCGCGGCTTCAAACGTTCTGCACATCCGATGGCAATCATGGTCGGTGTTGTGGGTGCGTTGTCGGCTTTTTACCACAGTGATACCGATGTCCATGATCCATATCAGCGT
Source organism: Arenicellales bacterium (assembly GCA_951813075.1). Taxonomy (GTDB): domain Bacteria; phylum Pseudomonadota; class Gammaproteobacteria; order Arenicellales; family JAJDZL01; genus JAJDZL01. The sequence continues at coordinate 2,829,858 of OX638343.1, forward strand.
ATGGTGGCGGCGCACAGATTGATCGCCAAAATGCCTACGATCGGATCTTATGCCTATAAGTATTCCAAGGGGCAGCCGTTCATGTATCCGAAGAACGATCTGACATTTTCTGAAAATCTCTTACGTCTGATGTTTGCGGTTCCGTCCGAAGAGTACACAATCAATCCAATTGTCGCTAAAGCAATTGATCGCATCCTTATTCTGCACGCTGACCACGAGCAAAACGCGTCGACATCAACTGTGCGACTTGCCGGTTCATCTGGCGCAAATCCTTTTGCCTGCATAGCATCCGGTATTGCTTCTTTATGGGGTCCGGCGCATGGGGGAGCGAACGAAGCTGTATTGAACATGCTTCATGAAATTGGAAGTGTGGAAAACATCCCGAAGTTTGTCGCTCGGGCTAAAGACAAGGACGATAAATTCCGATTGATGGGTTTCGGACATCGTGTTTACAAGAACTACGACCCAAGAGCCACAATCATGCGACAATCCTGTCACGAGGTTCTCGATGAACTCGGTGTATCTGACCCATTGCTCCCGATCGCGCTTGAACTGGAAAAGATCGCGCTGAAGGACAGTTACTTTATCGAAAAGAAACTATACCCAAACGTCGATTTTTATTCCGGAATCATCTTGCGTGCGACTGGATTTCCGGTGCCCATGTTCACAGTGCTGTTTGCGATTGCTCGGACTGTCGGATGGGTTGCTCATTGGAAAGAGATGTACTCCGGTGATGAGACGCAGCGAATCGGACGTCCACGCCAGTTGTATACCGGTGCCAGGCGACGTGACTTTCAGCAGTTGGAAATCAGGAAAAATCGCTCCCCTAATTGGTTGCGACTCTGGGCTGGGAAAAAGTAGCGCTCACAAATCCTGTCGTCGAATTGTTGCGTGGCGATAGCGCGACAGGTCTGTTGCAATTCATTCGCGTGAGTCACTCTTTGCACGGCCCGATCTGTTAATTCGATCCGTTGGTTGCCTGACCACCAAAGTGCCAGCCGCAGATCTTTCGCTGAGGCGGAGTGCGCCCAAATGAAATAATTCATGCAGACTGTAGTCGTCTGTCCAAGATACGGAATCTTACCAGAAGCATGATGATCGCGGTCAGCGCGGCAAAGAAAACTGATGCCATAAGTCCTAGTGGTCCGTATTCCAGTTTGAGGCCAAATAACCAAGCCAAGGGCATCATGACCACCCAAAATGAACAGATCAAGGATACCGTGATGTACCACATGTCCTGATAACCCCGCAGAATTCCGACCGCGATCGCCTGCAGTCCGTCCACTATTACGGCAAATGGTGCGATCAGCATCATCGGCACTGCGAGTTGCAGCACACTCGGTTCCTGACTGTAAATCTTTGTCAGGTGTTCTGGAAATCCTAAGAAAATCAAAGCAAGCAATCCCAGAAAAACCATACCGAGTCGAAACGCAACCCAGGCTGAACGGGCAGCATAATGTGGTGCTTGCCTGCCTAGATAATTGGCCACTCGGACACTTGCGGCCATTCCAAAGCCTAGCGCGATCATGAATGCGATGGTCAGAATGTTCAAACCGATTGCCCAAGCCGCGGTTTCAGCAATGCCCATATACCCGGCAATGAGAGTCAGAATCAGGAATGACGTTGACTCCATACCATGCGCGATCGCAGTCGGATTTCCAAGTTGACGCAGATCCTTTGAGATCGCCCGAAATCGCGTAATTTTCTCCTGTAAGCCGTACTTGATACGATCGATCTTCAAAACGACATAGCAGGCAAGTAAAACGACAGCTATCCACCGGACCATGCTTGTTGCCAGTGCTGCTCCTTCTGCACCCATCGCCGGTGCGCCATGGTTACCGAAAATGAAAATCCAGTTCAGATAGACATTGATAAAATTTACCCCGATTGATATCACCATCGCCGGAATAGGGCGCTGCAGACCTTCTAGAAAGAGCGAGATTGCGATCATGGATAGCAATCCAGCGAGTCCCAAACCATGCATCGCCAACACTCGCCCGCCGCCTGCAGCCAATTCTTCATTTTGACCGGTCAGCAGGAAGAATTCCTCACCATATTGCATCGCGAATCCCAACACGATACCTATCACAAGTGCGTGAACCAAACCGACGCGCACGATAACTCCACAGTTCGCATGATTGTCTGCTCCATCAGATTTTGCTGTCAGAATGGCGATCGGTAATATTGAGCCGATTCCAATGAGAATGAGAGTGACATGCAGGCCGTTTGCCAGTCCGTAGTAGGCCAGTTCTCTGGTGCCGGCGTATCCGCACATTGCAACGTCAATCGTCACAATCAGAATTGCACCAATCCTTCCAAGCATTACCGGTCCAGCAAGCTTCAGGATGGGTAAAGTTTCCTTGTTTTTCATTGAAATATCAGCACAATTAATTCACTTTGAGCATCGGCGGTGAATACCGCGATAGACTGATCTATTCGTCGGGAAAGAACTACAAATTACCGCACAGGTGATGTCGCAAAGCCAGCGGTTTCAGTTTAGAGCGACAAATGCACGTTCAAATTGTCTGCTCGCATTGACTGGGCTTTTGAAGAATTACGACGCTTGGTTTTGAGCCGAAATTCACTGAATGCTATAAATTTCTGACTCAGGATGGAAAACCAACCAAGCGAACGCAAAATGCTGTCCATTCTCGATATCGCCCAACTGCGTACCTGCCAGTTCACCATCCACAGCTTGTCCGAATATGTTCCACTTTGATCCAGTTTCCTGATCGTAGAATACGCCGTCTTGTCTTTTGAATGTCAGAGTTTGATTGTCGACTTGTCGACGAAACGCAGTAGCCGAGGGGATGATGCGAGAACTCGCGATTTTTCGCCCGTCCAGTGGCGAGGCAGTGTCGTCTTTGCTGAATATCACGATCGGAATCCCATTAATTTTGTCGTTGATGACCGGTTCCATCTCAAACACTGTAAATGGATACACACGATGGCGATTTCCGACGGAGACATTGATGATCCTCTCCATCGCTGGCAGTCTTGGATCAGCGGGATCAGACAGCAAAAACGGTTGGTTGTTGATGTCGTCATAACCGCGATAAGGATTGGTACCGTAGTTTCGGCTGAATCCCGTATCACGGGAAAGCACTTCTCCATCCGGATAAGCTAACAGGAACTCCCTGAAAGAGACGATCTGAGTCGGGAGCCGCTGTAGATTGGTACCCGCAAACTCTCCAACCACGCCTTGACCGGTGATCTGCTGCCACCAGGATTCGGTTTGTCTGTCGTACATGATCAGATCGCTGTGACGCAGACGCCCGGTTGTGCCGAATTCGAGAATGATACCGTCTACGTTTCGGTCGAATACGATCGAAGCGTTGCATAGTGGGCAGAAAGTAACCAGAACATACCGGTCGTTGAGTTTATCGTTGACAATCTCATGCCAGATCAAAACTTGGAGAGGATAGGCACGAGCCTCACCGAGAATATCCACAACAATCACCGGCTCCAGTGGGTCCAACCATATTGCGGCGGAAGCGACACTTACGAATTCAGGGTCGTCAATAGCTGGGATGCCATCTTTCGGAACACCACCGGAAATGACTTCAGATAGGTCGATGATGGAATTGTCAAAATCAGTATTCGGCCATTCCCTCGCATGCGGCAAAAACTGGGCGTTCGAAATTGAAGGCAAAATAACGCTTCCTATGATTGCCAGTACACAGAAAGTAAGAAATTTTCGAATTGGGTCTGTTCGAGTAAATATCGTCATTGCCCTGGATCAACTGTCGAGTGTCGGAATAAATGTATTGTAATTGTTTCTGGCGGGCTTTCCTAACAAGAAACTGCGACCTATGATTGACTGCGACAACAGCAAATCAATCAACTTGATTTCGCGGTACGCCAAATCGCCAGCGGACCGATGATCACCGCGATGGCAACCGCGACAAATGCGAATCCCCAAGCAATGGATGCTTGATCCCCGCCTGCAAGGTCGAGAACAACCCCAAACAGGATTGGGCCTGCGAATGCGCCGAGAAACCCGATCAGAGTGTGCATTGCCATTGTGGTACCGCGCAAGGAAAAATGGGCGTTCCTCACGACCGCCGAAGTGATTGACGCTGAATCAGCAATAGTCAAAATGGCATAGAGGCAGGTGATTGTACCAATCAATACCATCGACATCTGGCTTGAAAATCCGAGTGCAATACCAGTTGCTGCGGAAAGAGCCATGACAATTGTGATCACTTTCTCACGGTTGAGTCTTTCGGCAAATTCGTTTGTGATCACGCTGAACGGTTGTGCAATCAACGTCGCGCATGCAACGATGAATGCAGGACTCCAATTTGAACCGAATGATCCGGATTCCCGATCTGCCATAGCAAAGAAGAGGAAGGCGACGGCCCAGGATCGGAATACAAATAGTTCCACGTTGTGCACGCCGTAGGCAATGCTGAATCCCACTGCTTTTTTGTTTTTGAGAACAGGTCGGAAATCTGGTAGCAAACTGAACTTCTCCTTGGTTTTTTTCGGAGCTGCTTGCGGTAGGAAAAACCAAGCAATGCATAGCGCGATCAAAGGACCGATCGCGGAGGCGACAAAAACCCATTGCCAAGTCAGGGTGGTGACCAGAACTCCCGCGATCAGGAACGAGACAGCAACCCCCAGGCCGAAACACATGGTATACAGGGCTACCGTTCGACTCTGGATGCGATCGGGTACTGCATCTACCATTGCCTTGAGCCCCGGCATGTAGGTGCCGGCCAGTGCTACGCCTTGCAGGAAGCGCCAAACGCTGGCTGAACCAACACCAAATGTACCGAATGCAAATGCCATCGGCGCAACAGCGGTCAACCCCATCGATAACAGGTAGATATTGCGAGCGTCAATGCGGTCGGTGAGCGGGACAAGAATTGCAACCGCAACCAGATAGCCGCCAAAATAAATTCCAGCAACCCATCCAATCGCTGTATTGCTGGCACTCCACTCGGCCTGAAGAACCGGAATCAGTGTGGGATACATGGCAAATGGCACCATGCCCAGGATATGTGCAATGCAGATGACCGCAATTGTCAGATAGATTTTTTGCATCCCATCACAAAAAAATGCAGTTTTGGAGGTAATTTGCGATTGAAGCAAGCATTAGATCACAATTGATTTTAACGAAAGGAATAAGTGGGCATTGACCGGTTTCGTCACTCGGATGGACAAAGACAATAGTTATTTATCGTACAATATAGGGCTACCACCCTGTGTTTATTCCCGAACAATCGATCAAGTTTCCGAAAGTCGATTCATGTTGACAAAGATACTGTTTACGGGCATTGTCATTGTGATCGTTCTGCTCGTGTACCAGGCCCGATTCAAACCGGTCGCCCGCACTGTGCAGAAGATCAAACCCGGCGATTCGACATTCGTCAAACCACCAAAGTGGGTGATCTACACCGTTGTCTGCGTATTGGCGAGTGCATCCGGTGTGGTTTATTTCTTCAAATGGCAGGCTGACAATTCGATTATCACGATTCACGTTGTCAGTGTTGAGCAGGAAGATCCAGCGATCTACAAGGCACTTCAGAAAAACATCAAAGGACGAACATTCACTACGCTTGATGGACGATTGGTAACATTGGGCGATTCAGACCGAATTGAAATCTTAGGAGAATAACGTAGCGAAATGTATCGGATGATTCCGGTTACGCTCAGCCTCATTGTCGCGTCATTGTTCCTGACGTTACTGACGAATTTCGGTTCGAATTCACCGATACTTGTCAATCTGCTGATCTCGACGACTTCGGTGAGTCTTGACGCCATAGACAAATTTGAGTTATGGCGGCTTGTGACCCCTGCTTTTGTCCACTTCAGCATCTATCATCTGATTTTCAATCTGTTATGGGTGTTGATCATGGGCCGCGCCATTGAACAGATTGAAGGGTCGATATTTATAGGTCTGATTTTCGTTGTTTCGGCCATCATCTCGAATTTAGCTGAATTTTTTGTCTCTGGACCATTGTTTGGCGGAATGTCTGGCGTGGTATATGCACTTTTTGGCTATATCTGGATGCAATCCAGATTCAACCCGTTCATCTATGGTCGAATACTCCCACCTGCAATCTTTCCGTTGATGCTGATCTGGTTCGCTGTATGTTGGACCGGTTGGATCGGCGAAATTGCGAATTACGCGCATACTGCAGGTTTGGTGATCGGTGTTGTCTGGGGACGGATTAAATCCTTGAAGTCGGTTCGTCGAACCTGAAACTGCCATGGAAATCAGCTTAAAAAAGATCCTGTACATATTTACGATTGCAGCCGTAGTGTTTGTGGGGATGCTCAATGGCCCGACATTAGTTCACGCTTCTGGTTTTCATCCGCTTCCAGGTGCTGGAGAACTTTCGCCTGAAATTATCAGTGAAATAGACAACGCCTGGTCCCAGGTTGAACTCGGCGAAATCCGGTCGCAGCATCTGCAAGCAGATGGCACACCGAAATATGCCAACAGGCTGCTGCTGGAAAAGTCACCTTATCTGAGACAGCATGCCCACAATCCTGTGAATTGGTTTCCGTGGGGTGATGCAGCATTCGCTGAAGCAAAGAGACGAGATGTTCCAGTGCTTCTTTCTATTGGGTATTCCTCATGCCACTGGTGCCACGTTATTGAAGAGGAAAGTTATGATGACGAGCAGGTGGCTGGCTTCATCAATCAGAATTTTGTCGCTATCAAGGTCGATCGGGAATCCAATCCTGAGGTAGACGAACTTCACCTGCTAGCCATTCAGGTTATGGGAAGAAGTGGCGGTTGGCCGCTGCATATGTTTCTTACGCCACAGCGCGAGCCATTTTTAGGGATGACTTACGAGCCCAAAGATGCATTTGTACAGATCCTTCAACGTGTACATGATGTGTGGACTAGCAACCAAGAAGTGATTCGTTCGGCCGCGAGCGAAATTACCCGAAATCTTCAGGACTACGTCGACACATCGGCAACCCGGGTTAATATTGGTAGAGCGGAAATAGAGAGTGTAGTCGTGCAATTGATTGAAGAGGAAAATTCGCTTGACGAATTTGCTCTTCCCACTCCCAGATTCCCAAGTGAAGTGGAACTATTCCTGCTTCTGGACGCTGCAAAGCGGTATCAGCACACCGACGCATTAGCACTGGCAGAGAAGCGTTTAGTCGATATGGCGTTCGGTGGTATACGCGATCATATCGGTGGTGGATTTCATCGTTACACTGTCGACAGTGAATGGCTGGTTCCACATTTTGAAAAGATGCTATACAACCAAGCGCAAATCACCCGCGCCTTTCTTTATGCTTACGAACTCACTGGCAAACCGCTCTACAGGAGGGTAGCAATTCAGACTCTGGAGTATGTGCTGAGAGATATGACGGATCACAATGGTGTATTTTTCTCAGCCACCGATGCGGACAGTGAGGGCGAGGAAGGCAAATTTTTCGTTTGGACACTCCAGGAGATCGGGGAAGCCGCAGGTGAAGATGGCCAGTTTGTGATCGACCATTACGGTGCAACAGACGCAGGAAATTTTGACGGTGTCAACATACTCTTTGTACCAGTTTCGCCAGAAGATAGAGCATTGGCCATGAAGACTGAAGTCAATGCATATTTGCAGCGACTTGGTAGAGCGATCGAGCGCATGAGAGTTTACAGGGAACAACGCAAACACCCATTCCTGGACAGAAAAATCATCAGCGCTTGGAATGCTCTGATGATCACGACATTGTCGGAAGCATCACGAATCACGGGCGACACACGCTATCGACATGCAGCGGTCCGCGCAGCTCATGAAATCTGGAATAATCATCGACGTGATAACGGCAACCTATATCGGATCAAGATTGACGGGCAACTGACAGAACCCGGGAAGCTTCGCGACTACGCCTACTTCCTGCAGGCACTGATCAGCTTGTACGATCAAACCGGTGAGAGAATCTGGCTTGATCGAAGTGAGCAACTGGCAACAAACCTATTGAAATTATTCTGGGATGTCCGAAGAGGTGGGTTGTACTCTACTGCCGTCGACGATACCGCAGGGTTGATTGTCCGTCCTAAAGATCGATTTGACGATGCGTTACCATCGGGTAATTCTGTTGCTGCAAAATCTCTTTCTCAACTGTACCATCGAACGGGAAAAAAGGTGTTTGCAACACGTGCAAAGCAAATATTTCAGGCGTTTGGCAACGACCTGAATTCAGCTCCATCTGCCTGGGTCTATGCATTGACCGCATTACAGGAACTTCAGCACAGCGCCGTTGGTATGTTTGACTATTCTGCGTCCGGCCACGCCAAGGTATCACTGTCGTTATCTTCTGTTTCCGATACGAGTATCAGCGCAACGGTCGAGATCGACTTGGATGATGGTTGGCACGTGCAGTCGGATAGTCCTGCCGCAGAAAACCTGATCGGTACAAAAGTGAGCAATTCAGATGATGATTGGACATTGACAAACGCAGCGTACCCTCCGCCCGAATTGTTGTCCACAGCGTTTCAGTCGGAACCGATTACGGTGTGGTCAGACAATGTACAAATCAGAGTGAATCTTGAACAAAACGATCCTGGTAAAAGTGAATTCGGGCCGGTGATCGAAGTACGAATGCAGGCGTGCGACGATAAACTATGTCTGCTCCCGGAAACCGTCAGATTAGAAATTCCGATTGGTGCGATCAAAGGTTGAGAGAGACCAACCCGCCATCAATCAATATGTTTTGTCCGGTAATGTAAGCGGCGTGCTGACTGCAAAGAAAAGCACACAGCGCGCCAAATTCATCGGGCATTCCATATCTTCTTGACGGAATTTGGGCTTTACCGGTTTCCAGCAGCTGTTCGATGGATTTTCCTGTTTTTTCGGATGACAGTTTCATGCTTGAGCGCAATCGGTCGGTATCGAAGCGACCTGGCAAAATAGAATTCACTGTCACGTTGAATGGAGCCACCTGGCGGGAAGCGCCCGCAAAAAATCCTGTAAGCCCTGAACGTGCGCCATTCGACAAATCCAGATTCTGAACAGGTGCTTTTACGGAAGATGACGTGATATTGATGATACGGCCAAACCCGCGTTCTATCATGCCGTCGAGGACTCGATTGAAAAGATCAATAGGGGTGAGCATGTTGTTGTTCACTGCTGATTGCCAGTCCTGCATGTTCCATTGTCGAAAGTTTCCGACAGGTGGGCCACCTGCATTGTTGACGAGAATGTCGAGATTGGGTGTTACCGAAAGAGCAAGATTACGCCCGTCTTCGGTTGTGATGTCGCAGGCAATGGTGCTTACGCTACCTTGGGCAACATCGCTGATTTCACGCGCCGTTGCATTCAGAATTTCTTCATTTCGGCCGTTGAGCCAGATATTGACCCCTTCCTTGGCGAGTGCTTTTGCACAACCTTTACCCAAGCCTTTACTTGAGGCACATATCAGCGCATTCTTACCTTTAATACCTAAATCCATAGGGAAACTCCTCCTATTTGATGTTTGATTTGCTTGAGAAAGTCAATTGGTTCTAATTGCAAATAATATTCGCGGTGCAATTTGGGTTGTCGGTGCCGCCGCGGTCGCTACGGTTATGAGCGCAGGTGTACACGAACTTGCCGGTTCGATCCATTCGGCTCAAACCGTATTCATTCGTGGAGTCGCGGGTTCGCTGATCATATTTGCGCTCGCGATTCCACGGTCAGGATTCAGGTTTCGCACAGCGCGTCTGAAACTGCATTTGATTCGCGGATTTGTAGGTGTGATCGCTATCAACCTTGGATTCTATTCGATAATGATACTGCCCTTGGCAACTGTAACTGCTTTGTTTTTTACGACTCCGCTATTTGTCACAGCGTTCAGTATTCCGCTGCTCGGCGAGAAAGTTGGGTTGCGACGAGCTTCAGCATCCGTGTTGGGATTCCTGGGTGCGATGTTTGTGATCGGTTATCTGCCCGAACCGTTCAGCATTCGCTGGCTGGCACCGATTTTTGCTTCGATAGCATTTGCGCTTACCCTGATTTTGGGCAAAAAGCTATCGACGACGGAAAATGCGGGCACAATCGTATTGTATTTTGCAATAATACTCGCAATCGGTAGTCTGCCACCAGCGATACTAGTCTGGGAATCACCGACCATGCATGAGTGGGTTCTGCTGATTATGATAGCGGCCATGTCTTCACTCAGAAATTATATGGATGTGCGTGGTTACGCGTTGGGTGAAGCCCAATTTGTCGCACCTTTTCTCTACACCAGGATGATCTTTATGATCATTGTCGGTTACTTCGTGTTTTCGGAAGTTCCGACTTTGTCCGCAATGGGAGGCGCATGCGTGATTATACTGAGCACGCTGTATATCACCTACCGGGAACTTGCTCGCGGAAAAACTTCTGTCTCGAGAATCTAGCTGGATTGATCCGACTCGAGAGACGGATTCCCGGTGAAATCATCCGGTATCAGGTTGTCGAAGTTCGCATCGTCAACCAGATGGATGGTGGATGTTGGAAAAGCGATCTGAGCACCGTGATTTTCAATAATCCGGATAATTTGCATCAGGATGTTCTCTTTTACATCGTGATACTCAGACCACACGACTGTCTTGGTAAAGCAATAGATGAAAAAGTCCAACGACGAGGGAGCGAACCGGTCAAAGTTCACCATTATCAAACTGTCCTGGTTGATTTCCGGATGATTGAGAATCATGTTCTTGGTATCTTCGAGTATTCCGGCAAGACAATCAGCGTCATCATAGCGAATTCCGACGTATTCATAGATTCGTCTATTGTTTTGACGTGTCAGATTTCGGACTGCAATTGAAGAGAACACTGAATTCGGAACGTAAAGCGTTCTGGAATCAAATCTTTCGATAGTTGTCTGACGCCAGCCGATTTCGACGACGGTTCCCTGTATGTCCCGATCCGGCGAGGTTATGGTTTCACCAATTTCAAAAGGTCGGTCCATAAAAATCATCAGGGCACCGAAATAATTGGAGATCATTTCCCGCGCAGCAAACCCGACTGCAATACCGCCAATACCGCCAAATGCCAGAATTCCGGCAATGTTCAGACCCAAAGTTTGCATTGCAACCAATACTCCCAGAATGACTACAGTAACTCGCAGAATCTTGGCGGTGATCCGAACAGTCGTTTTGTCTACAGTCGTTTCGGCGTCACGTTTCGATGCAAGATATTCGGACTCATGGACGCCAATAAATTTGTAGAGAAACCAGGTCAGTATCGAAATGACTGCAACGTGCCGAACGGAGGGGAGGCCATCCAGGATCGCGATTTCAAATTCGATTCGGACGATTTCGAAGCAATAGAGGATTCCTAGTATCCATATCAATAACGCCGCAGGTTTTCGGATCGATTTGGCTGTAACCTTACCCCAAACAAGTTGTGTGGAGCTCAGTCGCGACTCGATCCGGTTTAACAAGACATGTCGGATTCGGCTGGCAAGCACAGTGATCACCAGAACTATCGCGATCTGAACCAACCACGGGTTCACCCCGCTTTGATTGAAAATCTCAATGATGTATTCTTTCATTCCAATGCATTGCTATGTGACATCAGTTTCGACTAGACGATTCGCACTAGTGCATCAAGCAGCGCATCTGGTCGTTCTGACATGATTGTATGTCCTGTTTTTGGTAACACGACGACTTCTGCATTGTAGACGTTTTTCGCGAGTTCCAAAGCGGATCTTTTCGGTGTAAGCATGTCATGATCACCGAGAATAAACATTGTCGGACATTTGATGCGTTGCGCCATCTCGATTCCGTTTGTGTAGTTGTTACAAGCGTTCAGATCATTGTATAGCGTACCCGGTCTTGCGCGCTCAAACAGTCGCATCAGGCCTCCGATCATCCACATACCTGGTGTTTCGTTGCCACCGAAGTGAGCGGCAGGACTGTGTCCCCAGGCCGTCAGCATATCGATCGCATCGTGGTCGTTTTCGAATGCGGCGTTCAACAACTGATCGGTAACTGGCATGGGAACAGCGGTTCCGACCAGGACAAGCGCGCGGATTCGATCATGGTGTCGCGCTGCACAGTCCAGAGTTACCAGCGATCCCATACTATGTCCGACCAATGCTGTCTGCTCAATCCCGACTGCGTCAAGCAACGTGCATAGCCAGTCGGCGTACAGTGAGATTTCCGCGAGAGGCTCGCCGCCTGACATGCCGTGACCCGGTAAGTCGGCAGCGAGTACATTCCAACCATGCCTCGCGAAGTGTCGCGCCGGAAGCGTCCAGACGGTGTGGTCCAAAGATGCACCATGCACGAATAAAACGGTTGATTTGCTCTGATCTAAATTCCGACCACCGGTAAACGCATAGGTTTCATGACCATTGACGGTAAAATTCATTGAGACGGGTCCAGTGAACGGTGAATTTACCGATTGCGCTGAGAGGATTTCAAACCCATATCAAGATCGGCCATCAGATCATCAGCATCTTCCAGTCCGACAGACAGTCGAACCAGTCCTTCGGATATACCAGCGGCTTCCAGCGCTGCGGAATCCATTCGATGATGTGTTGTTGATGCCGGGTGGATTATCAGAGATTTCGCATCTCCGACATTGGCAAGATGCGAAAACAGATTGAGTTTGTCGATCAGTTTGTGACCGGCCGCGCGTCCACCCTTGATGCCAAACGAAAACACTGCACCTGCACCTTTAGGCAACAGTTTTGCAGCTAGTCTGTGATCTGGATGATCTGGAAGTTCCGGGTAACTGACCCAATCCACCGCACTGTGGCCGGATAGGAATTCCACCAGTTTACGAGTATTGGATACGTGACGTTCCATTCTCAGGGGCAGTGTCTCCAGCCCTTGAAGTATCTGAAATGCTGTTGTCGGACTCATACATGCGCCGAAGTCTCTGGCACCCTCTTTACGTGCACGGGTGATATAGGCGGCAGGTCCGAATTCCTCGGAAAAATTAAGCCCATGGAATCCCTCATAGGGCTCTGTCAGTGTTGGAAACTTCCCGGAACTCTGCCAGTCAAAACTTCCGCCGTCAACCAGTACACCACCTATCACTACACCATGCCCGCTCAAGAATTTGGTAGCAGAATGAAATACTATGTCAGCATTATGATCAAGCGGTTTACAAAGATACGGTGTGGTGAAAGTTGAATCGATCAATAGAGGGATTTTGTGATCATGCGCAATCTGAGCGACTTTTTCGATATCGAGAATCTCACAGTTCGGGTTGCCAACCACTTCTCCGAATATCAATTTAGTGTTGGGGCGGATGGCATGTCGTATTGCATCATGATCGCGAGGATGAACGAAGGTTGTGTTGATACCAAATCGCGGCAAAGTGTACGAAAACAGATTGTGCGATCCCCCATAGATGGACTGGGATGAAACAATGTGATCGCCGGCACTGAGAATGGTTGTGACAGCCAGATGCAGTGCAGCTTGCCCGCTGGCTGTTGCGATCGCACCAACCGCACCTTCCAGTGCTGATATTCTTTCTTCAAAAACAGCATTGGTTGGATTGGATATTCGAGAATAGACATGTCCTGTACGTTCAATGTTAAAGACGGATGCCGCATGGTCGACATCCCGAAAAACGTACGAAGCGGTCTGGTATATGGGAGTAGCGCGGGCGCGAGTCGCAGAGTCAGGATGTTGTCCCGCGTGAAGTGACAGAGTGTCGAATTTCATGAATCTGGATTTGGTCATGATCTGATCAGAGTACGAGTTTCGCGAGAATGTGGATTAAAAACAATCGAATATTCTAACCGATACGAACGTATACGGGTCAGGGTAATTGCTGTGGAGGGATATACGCTGTAGGTGTTTTTCGGACGAAAAACTGCCCGGTTTTCAATTTTCTGTCTGATTCGATAGCGAAGCCGAGTCGTGTTGAGCCGAACAAGGTGCTCGGCGTAGGCATCTGGCCGCAAGTGGGATGTTTTAGTCAAAAGTTACAGAATTCGCGTTGCGTGGGTGTGCGCAACCCTCGCAGGTCGGTTGCAATCGTCCTAAATGAGTAGCTTACGCATTCGGTCTCATCACAATAACCTGTGCCTGCTCGCACCTCGCCATGTTCAGCCCTTCAGTTGCCGGTCAGCAACCTACTATAGTCTCAGTTGACTTCTGCCGCCTCATCCCGACTCTTTCCAAATCCGATAGCCAATGGCAGGACAACAGGTTTCCCAAGGCAATGCGCGCGACCTTCCCACTTATACCTGCCGCATCTACGTCCACAGTTTCCATATGAGTATCGGGTTTTGAACCTATTGGCCTTCTCACCCACCGTGACTGCCTCGTATGCGATTCCTGTTCGTCAGGCCAGCGGTTTGCCTTCGACTTCTTTCAAACTCCACTTCAAATTGGACACCATGCCGTTCGGCTGACATTTCCCCTAGTCGGTCGGGCAGCAGATTTTCACTGCCAGGTCATCCGACCGCCACATGTACCGGAATAGCACCAATTATGGCGTTCCACTAAAAAAGCGAGATGCAAATGCACCTCGCTTCCACAGATTTAGCAGGGTCCAATCAGGTCAGAAGTCAACCTGCAACCATATCCCCGAACTGGGATCAATGTTTTCGCTATCCGGCTCACCATGTTCGAAATTCAACGTAGCACCGCCACCCAGATTTCTGGACAGTCCAAGCGTCCAAGGAGTCGACTTTTCGGTACTGGAGCTCGCATTCCCGGAAACAAAACCGGAGCCGCTTAATACTTTATTTCTCATCGTGAGCACATAATTGACTCCGGTGTCCCCGACTTCACCGTGCGCTCCGGCGAAAGTGGTTCTAGTTTTCGATTTACTATAACAGCCTCCAAAGTGGCTACCTGCTGCTTCTAAAGGATTACATCCGGGGTCATCCACCGAATCCTGACTGTATCCGAGAAAAACTGTCATGTCACCAATACCGTAACTACCCGCAACGAAACTCGAAGACATTTCAGTTATAGCGGTGCCAGTATCCCTATGATCGGTTTCTGAATCTCTATCCGGAAAACTCCGGTGCGCGATTGCGACCGAGCCGGTTTCCATCACACCACCTAGTGTCGCACCGAAGTTGAATGCGTCTACGCTCTTACCCGTGGATTGGTCCATGATGGCATCCACCTGCAGACTGACATTGCCGACAGAAACCGCATACGACACTGCATTTTCGAACCGCAATCCTGTCTCTCCCGGTGAACCGTACCAGAGCGCCTGATCGACGATCCCGCCAAAATGGTTGTAGGCGGCGCCCCAGATCTTGCCGATCGTGACGGTGCCGAAACCACCGGAAAGACCGACATAGGAAAGCCTGCCACCGGTATCGTTACCATCGTCGTCATTGGGATCACCAGCATTAGTGGAGTCGATACTTCGCTCGTAGCGGTATACCGCCGTCAGGCCCTCGGACACCTCGTTCGAGCCCTGGATGCCCCAGCGGGAAGCGAAATCCGCCACGCCAGTTTTGGCGGGGATCGGAATGCTGAATTCGTTCAAATCTGGTACCGACGAGATACCGGTTCGGATCGAACCGTACCACGACGCTTGTGCAAAGACTGTTGAGGGGATACTCAATAACACTCCAAGAAGCGATACCATCAACATTTTTTTCATCATTTTCTCCTAATTTCAATCAGTGATGAATATCGTCATATATGACAGTTTAGTTGCTAATTTTAACCGCTAACGCTAGGCCAGATTCCATGAATAGCGAAAATTGCGATCATATCATTATTTGTACGGTATAGGTGTTGCAGATATGCAACATCAAGGATGAATCGGCAGCAGTTCCGATTTCGGAAATTTCTCCTGATCAGGCCCGAATGACACGTTGCACGTTAATGATTGATTTGACAGTTGTACAACAGCTTCAAAAATGGCATGACTTCAGACCATGGCCATCATGGTCAATACTGGGATTGACAACCCGCCGTGACTACCTCATATACAATTTCTGTTCGTCAGGCCAGTGGGTTGCCTTCGGCTTACCTTTTCCCTAGTCGGTCCGGCAACGAATTTTCACTGCCAGGTCATCCGACGAACACATGTACCGGAATAGCACCAATTATGGCGTTCCACTAAAAAACGAGATGCAAATGCACCTCGCTTCCACAGATTTAGCAGGGTCCAATCAGGTCAGAAGTCAACCTGCAACCATATCCCCGTACTTGAATCATCGTCGCTATCCGGCTCACCATGTTCAAAATTCAACGTAGCACCGCCACCCAGACTTCTGGACAATCCAAGCGTCCAGGGAGTTGACTTTTCGGAAAATTCGGTTTCAGTTCCGTTTTGGGTTAGGTAGGTATCGTCATCACCCTGAAAACCGTCGCCGCTCAATTTCTCGTTTCTCATCGTGAACACATAATTTACCCCGGTGTCTCCGACTCCACCGTACACTCCGGCAAAACTGGTTTTCGTTTTCCCGTCGGCTATACAGCCGTCGGTAGTGGCACCTGCTGTACCCGCAACTGCAACACAACCAGTGTCGTCCTTTGAATCCTGGCTGTAACCGAGAAACACTGTCATGTCACCGATACTGTAACTACCCGCGACGAAACTTGAAGACACTTTATCTGTTGCAGGCACAGAAGGTTTATAAGATGATGAATCTAATTCCGTATTCCGGTACGCAATTGCGATCGAGCCTGTTTCCATCACACCACCGAGTGTCGCACCGAAGGCGAATCCGTCCCCGGTCTTATCCCTGGATTGATCCATGATGGCGTCCGCCTGCAGACTGACATTGCCGACAGAAACCGAATAGGACACCGCGTCCGCGAACCTCAATCCTGTCTCTCCCGTTGATCCGTACCAGAGTGCCTGGTCGACGATCCCGCCAAAATGGTTGTAGGCGGCGCCCCAGACCTGTCCGATCGTGACGGTGCCGAAACCACCGGAAAGACCGACATAGGAAAGCCGTCCGTCCGGCTCACTGGCATCGGAGGAGTCGATACTTCGCTCGTAGCGGTATACCGCCGTCAGGCCCTCGGACACCTCGCTCGAGCCCCGGATGCCCCAGCGGGAAGCGAAATCCGCCACGCCAGTATTATTACTATCATCTGATTCGATACCGGTTCGGATCGAACCGTACCACGACGCTTGTGCAAAGACGACCGAGGGTATACTCAATAGTAAGCCCAGAAGCGATACCGTCAACAGGTTCCTCATGATTTTCTCCTGTACCAATCGGTGAATAATAATGTCAATCTTGACAATTTAGGCACCGATTTTAACCGCCAACGCTACGCCAGATTTCACGAATTCGCGAAAATTTCTGATAAAACATTGCCTGCACGGCATAGGTGTTGCAGATATGCAACATCGAGGGTGAATCGGCAGCAGTTCCGATTTCGAAATTATCTCCTGATCAGGCCCGAAAGACACGTTGCACGTCAATGATTGATCTGACAGCTGTACAACAGTTTTCAAAATGACATGACTTCAGACCATGGCCATCATGGTCAAAACTGGGATTGACAACCTGCACAGTCAGTTCCGGAAAACACCTGATCCGTGCAACACCGGCAACTCCCGGTTTCGATTCGACGACATCGGCACGGCCGCAGCCGGGGCATGCCTCATGCAGTCACCGTCGCTTCCCGAACATCAGCGAAAGTTACACGAACGACACGAAACCGGTGTCTGCCGCACACCGTTCGGCATGATGCGCATCCCTACCGACAATTACATTCGCAGACAACTTGAAGGGGTCGGCTTTCAAGGGCTTTGTCCGGTGTTCGACTACACACTGCAACAACTTGGAGACGCTCAGGGACTCAAGGTTTTTTGGCAAACCGACGACTGGCTACCGACCGCACAGAACAGCTCGCTGTTTCACAGCTCCGGGAAGATTCACTGTGCTCAGTGCACCCACACCGCACTTAACCGCGTTACGCGCTATCATCATGATTTGATCTGTACCGCGGTGATGTCGCCGGGGCCTGGGCGGCTGGTGCGGTGGAAGTCGGCGCAAGCACCTCGGTTCATACCCAGAACGTCCCGAATCGACCTGTTTTCTGGGGGGAGATTTGTTGACCCATCTCAAAACCATTGTACTGTTTGGCCTTTCCGACAGTGTAAATGTCTCCTGTACGTAAATTTAAGACGAACTAGTTCTAAACGGCGCCAGCCCAGAGGGTAGTTGTGAATTCAGGCCTGTATCTCAATGGATTCGGTTTTGGCATCCACCTCTTTGGATGGATTAGGTGATAAATTGAAAAACTTGCCAGCCAATCCTATATTGTTTGTTACCGGGGCTTTATTTCAAATCCGGCCATACATCCAGCAAGTGAATTAATCGTAAAATTTCAGAAAGTCTCGCAATTTTGTTTGACAATATAATCTCGTTGCGAACAGACTGATTTCTAAATAGTCATTCCGTTTATCCGCTGGTCCATCATTGAGGAGAACTGACAATCATGAAGCGATTTCATATCCATATTGGCGTTGATGATCTCGAACGAAGTATTAATTTCTACAGCGAATTGTTTGGTGAAAAACCGACCAAAGTGCGAAGTGACTATGCAAAATGGTTTCTCGAGGATCCACGAGTGAATTTTGCCATTTCGACACGAGTTCAAAACTCTGGTGTGGACCACCTTGGCATTCAAGTTGATGGAGATGGCGAATTAGATGAATTGCGCGAAAAGATGCAACTGGCGGATATGTCTCTGTACGACGAAGGCGAGGTTGTCTGCTGTTACTCACATTCCGACAAGTCATGGGTGAAAGATCCTGCCGGAATTGCTTGGGAGACGTATCAGATTATGGGTGATGCAAACGTATATTCTCGTAAAGTGCATGCAGATCGAGACGACTGCTGCGCTGACCAACCGACTGGCGAAACGCACGAGTCCGAGCCTGAATTGACCGCAAACTGCTGTTCCTGATTGAATGACATTAGCATGCCAATGAATCAGTTGACGGTGTCCAGGCTTTCTGGATTGCCGTCAATTTGGCATTCACACGTGGGTCAGTGAGCGAGCGGTTCATCAATTGAGCCGCCCCAAATATCTCCAACCGTAAATCCATTCGGAAACGGGTCGTCCGAATCCACCACGTATTGACTGATTCCGGTAATCCAGGCCTGCCCGCGGATGGTTGGTACAACCGCTGTAACATCGCCAATCCGCGTTTCGCGAATCAGTCGGCCTGTGAAAATCGTACCCAAAATACCCTCATGGTGGAAGTCTTGATTCATTCCGAGTTCACCTTTTGCATATAGTGCAGCCATACGGGCACAAGTGCCGGTACCGCATGGTGAACGATCAAGAACACCGGTCCAGGTTGTCGGTCGTTGCCAATCGAGCTGACCGGACGAAACTACTACAGCATTCTTTGCAGTGGCTCCTGCCACGGTAGGGGTGCCTGTCATCACACAGATTGTCACCCCTGAAACATCGGGATTCTCCGGGTGAACACTCGGCAACTGTTCCCGTGCGGCAGCTTTGATCATTTCTCCGACACGGGTAATTTCGCCAGCCCGATCCGGTACTAACTCAATCCCCAACCGCTCAGCATCTGCAATGACATAAAACATACCACCCCATGCAACATCGACTGTGATTTTTCCAAGTTCTGGCACATCAACAATTTGATCCAAATGAACAGCAAACGCGGGTACATTTTCGAAGGTTACGCCTTTGACTTTTCCATCGGACACTTCGGCAGTCACTTTAACCAAACCAGCAGGAGCCTCCAGCGTCAGTACGCTTTCGGGCTCTTTGACCTCAACCATTCCGGTTTCGATGAGTGCTGTAGTTACACAGATTATGTTTGAGCCCGACATCAATGGGTATTCGACCTGTTCTAGAATCACAAACCCCGCGTCCGCTTTTGGATTGCGTGACGGAAATACTATGTTGCAGTTCGCAGCCGGATAACCCCGTGGCTCGCGCAACATCCGTTTACGAAGATCATCGCCTTCCCTTTCCAGATGACACATCTTTTCATACATCGTTTCGCCAGGTACATCTGCGATGCCTCCGACGACAACCCGACCGGGTTCTCCACAGGCATGAAGATCGATGGCGTGAATAACGTTTGAAAATTTCATTAGGTTGTCTCCCTAGATATATGCATATTCATCCAACTTTCGGTAGTATGCAATTTGATGACGACACTGTCTGTCGGTTCAGGTCATGCATGCGGCTCGTGTTTAATGGTCTGATTTCGCGTATCTGATACGAACAATGTCAGCGAGTTATTTGATGGTCCTCGGTCGGATTATCGAGGGATTTGATCGCTTGGATTATAGGAATAAATTACTGTGTTCAAAACTGATTACAAGGCTGGATAAAAGTCCAACGAATTTGTTGAGGTTTTTGGAGGGCGAAGGCCAGGCTCGTCCCAGATCGAATTCCGAGCGGTGGTGATCTCAGCACTACATAATCCAACAGGTTCTGTAACGTTGACTATAATTCGCATATCTTCCTGAATGGTGACTGTCAATTTAATGTGTAAGACAGCGCATGAAATAGTCGCGATCTCAGACTAATAATAATTGAGCTTAGGAAACCCGCATATGTCGACTATTTCAAATCGACCTCGATTCAATTGGTTTCACCCAATAATCATTGTTACCTGCGGATGCCTGGTGATATTTATCGGGTTCGGTACGCGCTCCACTATGGGGATATTTCTGGTACCAATCACGGAAGAGTACGAATGGGGGCGAAGTATTTTTGCGTTTGCTGCAGCGATTCAAAATATTGTCTGGGGGTTTTCGCAACCACTCTTTGGTGCCATAGCAGACCGATATGGATCGGGGCGGGTGATATTGGTTGGTGGAATTTGCTACGTTGCCGGCCTATCACTAATGGTAGTCGCGTCAACACCGCTTGGATTCTACATTGCAAATGGTGCTTTGATCGGTTTCGGCCTTTCAGGCACAACGTTCGCTGTCGTGCTCGCAGTCATTGCCAGAGCCGTACCCGAAAGTAAACGTTCGATGGCTCTTGGAATCGGATCGGCAGCCGGTTCGCTCGGACAGTTCGTGCTTGTACCTGCCGGAAATTCGTTTGTTGTTCAATACGGATGGTCAAGTACCATTTTTCTATTGGCGTGCATGTTGGCCCTGGCCATTCCGTTATCGTATTTACTGTCCGGAAAGCAGGAGGTTTCGGGTCCGGAGCAGACTCTCAAAGCGGCATTGTCTGAAGCCGCCGGGCACTCGGGTTATGTGTATCTGACAGCCGGTTTCTTCGTCTGCGGATTTCAAGTGACTTTCATTGGTATCCACCTGCCGGCGTATCTGACAGATATCGGACTGTCGAGCAGTGTGGGTGCGTGGGCACTTTCACTTGTCGGCTTATTCAATCTGGTGGGTACACTGCTTGCTGGATATCTGGGAAACAGATTTCTTAAGAAGAATATCCTGAGTGTCATTTATTTTGGTCGTGCGGTCGCGATAGCGATATTCGTGTTGGTTCCACCGTCGGTCGCAAGTGCCTTGATATTTGCTTGTTCTATGGGGATACTCTGGCTTGCAACGATTCCGCTGACTTCGGGCATTGTGGGTCAAGTTTTTGGTTCCCGTTATCTGGGAACCTTATTCGGTTTTGTGTTCTTGAGCCATCAGATTGGAAGTTTTCTCGGTGTCTGGATGGGTGGCGTACTCTTTGACGTAACACAGTCCTACGAAGTTGTCTGGTGGGTTTGTGCTGGCCTTGGTGTTATGGCTGCAGTGCTTCATCTTCCAATCAACGAAGATCCTATCAAAAGAGCTGTCCAAGCAGCGCATTAATCAGCATGAGATACAGCAATTTTTTTTATTGAGGTGAATAGTGAGTGAACGAAATATTCAAACCATAGCAGTGTTGGGCGCCGGTACGATGGGTGCCGGAATTGCTGCCGCTTGTGCGCAGGCGGGATGCGAAACTGTGCTACTGGATGTATCCGATGAACTGGCCCAACGCGGCAAGGACAATATGCTGGCTGGTCGGGCACCGATGCTAGATGATCCAAAATCTGCCGAACTGATCACGACCGGAGGTTTTGATGATTCTCTTGATCTCGTCTCAAATGCCGATTGGATCTGCGAAGCGATCGTGGAAGACCTTGAAGCCAAGCGCAGTATATTCGCCCGATTGGAGAAGGTTCGAAAACCCGGCTCAATCATCACAACAAATACATCCGGGATTCCTCTTCGATCGATCTGCGATGGTATGCCTGGGCAGTTCAGACAGGATGTTGCGGTCACCCACTTTTTCAACCCAGTCAAAGTGATGCGACTGCTGGAAGTTGTGCCAGGAGAAGAAACTGATCCCGATGTCGTCACATCTTTAGCATCGTTTGCCAGGGATAGACTGGGAAAGGGCGTTGTTTATGCAAAAGATACGGTGAACTTTATTGGCAATAGAATCGGTTGCTTCTGGATGCTGGCGGGTCTTCACAAGGGAGGCGACGCTCAACAGCAGGGGATATCGGTGGAAAAAATCGATGCTCTGCTCGGTGCTGCCATGGGAATTCCCTCAACTGGTTTGTATGGACTGATTGATCTTGTGGGCTTGGATGTGATGAGCTTGGTTGCAGCAAATCTTGACAATAATTTACCCGCAGCCGATGCAGGTAGGGCATATCTGAAACTGCCGGTCGTCGAGCAATCCATGCTGGAATCCGGACAGCTCGGAAGAAAGACCGGTGGCGGGTTCTATCGGATGCTCAAAAATGAAGACGGCAGTCGACGAAAACAAATGTTCGAACCGTCTACAAGCACTTGGGCTGACGCCGGCGGTGCCTCGTCCGACCGGGATGCGCGCACTTTGGCTTTCGAGTCATCGGGCGAAGGAAATTTTGTCTGGAGCTTGGTCTCGGAAACTCTTTGTTATGCCGCTGATCTGGTACCGGAGATATCAAACGACATCGTTAACATTGATCGGGCAATGCGCTGGGGATTCAATTGGAAGAAGGGACCTTTTGAATTGCTCGATGAACTGGGTCCAAAAGATGTGGCTGACAGATTGCGCTCAGAAGGGCGTCCGATTCCGAAGATGCTTACATTGCTTCTGTCGAGTGATACAGACCGATTCTATAGTGAGTCCGGTTCAAGCTATCTCGGAATTGATGGTGCAATGTACGCAATGCCCGAGGAGTGAGCACCCAGTCAAGTTTCGTATTGATCAGTCCTACATCGTTGGATTGATTCGATACTACCTGCCAATCAGACCCAATAACTGGTGCCAGTCATGATCCGCGACATCAGACGCATCGCGCCTTTTGCGGGTTCTGATAGTTGCAAGGTGCCGACCTGCTCAGCTGATTTAGCGTGTTT
The DNA here is from genome assembly GCA_951813075.1 of Arenicellales bacterium. Classification (GTDB taxonomy): domain Bacteria; phylum Pseudomonadota; class Gammaproteobacteria; order Arenicellales; family JAJDZL01; genus JAJDZL01. The sequence continues at coordinate 2,853,036 of OX638343.1, forward strand.
GAGTTCATCTTCGGACATCTTTTTAACGACGCTGTAACTTTTCCGATCGGCAGTGGGTAGCCTATGCAAATGCCTGTTGAGGTGGTCAACGACCTGATACTCGGTTTCCGCCAGAAAGGCAGCGCTTGCCCGGTCGCCCAGCAAGCCGGCAAATGCACCGATAGCGTATGAACCAATGTAGAAAATCGGATTGAGACGACTGGTTTGTCCGTCGAGGTCTTCGATTCGATCCTCACACCATGCGAGATGGTCGTTTTCCTCTTCGGCGGCCTCCCGGAATTTTTCGCGCAACTCCGGACTACGCGCAGTTAGTGATTGTCCCTGATACAGTGCCTGCGCGCACACTTCGCCCGTATGATTCACCCGCATCAAACGTCTCGCCTCATCTTTTTCCCAAGCTTCGAGGGCTCGGTTGTTGATGTCCGCCGCTGGTGAAGGACGAGATGCGCTCGAAGGTGCAAAGAGGGTGCGCAGCATGTTGTCTGCATGACCGATCAGATGATCGGATAGGGAATATCTTCTATTCATAGAAATTCGCATGAAATCCAGTTTGGAATATGATAAATCAGGTTGCGTCTATAATGCAGAGTCATGACTAATCTGCAGAATTGAACGTAAAGTGGACTCACAAGCGTCCAATCAATCCCGTAATCCAGAGCTGGCGAAAGCGCTTCGTGTAATAGTAGGTTCCGACGCTGTTGTCACGGATGAGGAAGCGTTGCGACCTTTCGAATGCGACGGACTGACAGCCTATCGCGAACTTCCTCTCATGGTAGTGCTCCCGTCTACCATTGAAGAAGTACAGCGTGTAATGAGGACATGCGCTCAGCAATCGGTACCCGTAGTCACGCGAGGTGCAGGAACCGGACTTTCAGGTGGAGCATTGCCTCTTTCGGACGGTGTTCTGTTGAGTCTGACGCGCATGAATCAAATTTTGGATATCAATGATTCGACCCACACAGCTCGGGTACAACCGGGTGTCCGTAATCTGGCGATTTCCGAAGCTGTTCAGCATCTGGGACTCTACTATGCGCCTGATCCATCTTCACAGATTGCCTGTTCCATTGGCGGTAATGTTGCGGAGAATTCCGGAGGTGTTCACTGTCTCAAGTATGGATTGACAGTACACAATATTCTTCAGTTGAAGGTTGTGACTGTCGACGGAGAGTTGATCACTGTCGGCAGTGAGGCGCTGGATGCGCCTGGATATGATCTACTCGCCTTGATGACCGGTTCCGAGGGAATGCTGGGAATTGTTGTTGAGGTTCTGGTCAAGTTGCTTCCTATTCCACCGGTGGCGCAAGTTGTCATGGCCGCGTTCGATGAGGTTGAAAGGGCAGGTGACGCCGTCGCGGCAATAATTGGTGGCGGTATTCTACCAGCTGGATTGGAAATGATGGACAATTATGCAATTACTGCTGCTGAGGATTTTGTACATGCCGGGTATCCGGTCGACGCGGCTGCAATTCTGCTTTGTGAACTGGACGGTACACAAGACGAGGTGGACTCGCAGATCGCCAAAGTCGAAAAAATTCTAACCGAATACGGAGCAACCGATACGCAGGTCGCCACCGATGAGCAGACCAGACAGCGATTCTGGTCGGGTCGAAAAGCGGCTTTTCCGGCGGTCGGCCGTATTTCACCCGATTACTACTGCATTGACGGTACGATTCCTCGTCGCGAACTGGGTACTGTTCTCACTGCAATCAGCAGTTTGTCTGAAGAATTTGGTTTACGTGTCGCCAATGTGTTTCATGCAGGCGATGGAAATCTGCATCCTCTGATTCTTTATGATGCCAACAAAGAGGGGGAACTTGAGAAAACCGAGGAACTGGGTAACCGAATTCTTGAGCTGTGTGTTGAAGTGGGTGGTACCGTCACTGGTGAGCATGGCGTGGGCGTGGAAAAGTTGCGACCGATGTGCTTGCAGTTTGAAGATCCCGTCATCGAACAATTCCATGCGGTTAAAGCGGCTTGGGACCCTCATAGTCTGTTGAATCCTGGCAAAGCGGTACCGACGCTCGCCCGGTGTGCTGAATTCGGTGCCATGCATGTCCATCAAGGAAATCTGCCGTTCAGCAATCTGGAGCGATTCTGAATTGCCAGGTCGCGATGACATCGATCGTCTGGTCGAAAAAGTCCGCACTTCACATCGGAATTCAGAACCCCTTAGGATCTGCGGTTCCGGAAGTAAGTTTTTTTTGGGGCGTCCCATTGTCGGATCTGTGTTGGATGTCAAGCAGCACACGGGAATTGTTTCTTATGAACCATCTGAACTGGTTCTGACTGCGAGAGCTGGAACAACTCTTCGGGAAATCACAAAAGCACTGACAGCATCGGGTCAGATACTCGGATTTGAGCCACCTTGGTTCGGAGAGAATGCGACTCTGGGCGGAACTGTTGCATGTGGGTTATCGGGACCGCGCAGGCCATTTTCGGGCTCTGCACGGGATTTTGTGTTGGGCATCAAGTGCATTACAGGCAAGGGCGAACTGATGTCTTTCGGCGGGCAGGTAATCAAGAATGTAGCGGGTTATGATGTCTCGAGACTCATGGTCGGTGCGCTGGGAAGCCTTGGCGTATTGACGGAGATTTCGATCAGGCTGCTCCCGCGTCACGAACTGGAAACAACACTGATGCTTGAGCTTGATGAGAAGTCTGCGTTGGATGAGATGATTCGTCTTTCGGGACTTCCGATTCCAATATCTGGATTAAGTTATTCTTCAGGATTGTTGCGTATACGACTTTCGGGAACCGAAAATGGGATTGCTTCGGCAGCAGCTCAGATTGGTGGACAGGACGACGCGAATGGGCCGGAATATTGGTTGCAGTTGAAAGAGCAAAAATTGAGCTTCTTCAATCGAAATCAGATTCTCTGGCGTCTGTCGGTACCGGTGACTGCGCCAGCAATGAATTTGGGTAACGATTGTCTCATCGACTGGGGTGGTGCGCTACGGTGGGTGTATACCGACAAGACGGATCAGGAAATGTTTGAATTCGCAAGGCAACTGAGAGGTCACGCAACGGTGTTTCGCGCCGAGTCATATTATCAGGGAGAACGGTTCAGCCAACTATCAGGTGTAGTCGCCGACCTTCATACTCGATTGAAGTCATCATTTGATCCAGCCGGAATTCTAAACTCTGGAATAATGTACTCGAATGTTTGACAGAAATATCGCAACTGACTTTTTGGCAAGTATGTGATGAAGACTGATCTGGCTGATTTCATACGCGATACTGCTCAAGGGAAAGCCGCGGAATCCATCCTGAGAAAATGTGTGCACTGTGGATTCTGCACTGCTACTTGTCCGACTTATCAATTGCTTGGCAATGAACTTGACGGGCCACGAGGGCGAATTTATCTGATAAAGCAGATGGTTGAAGGTGCGGTACCTACTGCCCGCACCCAGTTGCATCTTGATCGATGCCTGACCTGCCGGTCATGCGAGACAACTTGCCCATCCGGAGTCAATTACAGCAAGTTGTTGGAAATTGGGCGGGATCTTGTTGAAGAACAAGTTGAGCGAAGTTTTTCCGAACGCATAATCCGAATGGGCTTGCAGATTGTCGTACCGAACCGATTCCTGACGACAGTCGCGTTGAAATTGGCTCGTTTGACTTCATTTGCACTGCCTGAGAACATTAAGAGAAAGATTCCTCCCAAGGAGAGTTGCAAGCCCTGGCCAGTCAGGAAGCATTCCCGGAGGATGGTCATTCACCAGGGCTGCATCCAGCGAGTTGTAAAACCACAGATCAACGCAGCTGCCGCTCGCTATCTTGATCGACAGTCGATTACACCCGTCCAGACTTCGGACAGTTGTTGTGGCGCTTTGGGATTCCATCTTGGGAATCGAGATTTTCTGATTCGACATGCGCGCAAGAATATCGATGCGTGGTGGCCGCAAATCGAAGCGGGCGCAGAAGCCATTGTCTCGACTGCGAGTGGTTGTGGTGTCACCATCAAGGAATATGGTGAACTACTTGCTGATGATAGTGAATATGGGCACAAGGCTGCGAAAGTCTCTTCGCTTGCCATCGACATTTCCGAGGTCGAGAGAAATGCACCACCAGCAGAACTAGGCGAGAATGTCCGTAATGTCGCCTTTCATTCCCCCTGTACTCTACAACATGGTCAGAAGATTGTTCATTCCGTGGAGCGAATCCTTGGTGACCATGGTCTGAGTCTGGAGTCTGTAGAAAATTCTCATCTATGCTGTGGTTCTGCCGGCGCCTATTCGCTGTTTCAGCCCGAAATCGCTGGTCAACTGCTGGAAAAAAAGATTGAGGCGTTGGAACGCGGGAAGCCTCAGACGATCGTTACCGGGAATATAGGCTGTCTGTTGCATCTGAATTCGCGTTCAAGCGTTCCTGTAAAACACTGGGTTGAGATTGTCGCACCGGAATAGGAAGCATGATTGATTGTAGGATTCCTATACGACTATGCAGTACAACACAGTTAAATGGGCCGACGTTTCCGTTCGGGATTGGACATCTGCCAAGGCATTTTACGCAGCAATGTTCGACTGGGAGTTTGTCGATCAGTATTTTGAGGGACGGGTGGTTCACAGTCTCGCCTGTCTGGATGAATCCACCGAACCCCCTGCGAGAACAAGTGTTGCGGGACTGGGACCGTCGATGCACTCTGAAGCGAGTGATGAACTGAAATATTGGCGGTCATACATCAATATTCCAGATATTGCGGCTGCGGTTGAGAAAATCGATGCCGCTCAGGGGCAGGTTATCGTGCCACCGATGGACGTAATGGATGCGGGTGTCATGTCAGTCTGCATGGACCCGAACGGCGTTGTCTTCAGTCTATGGCAACCGGTATCTCATGCTGGCCCCGAAGTTCGCAATACTTCGGGAACGGTCTGCTGGTTCGAACTGACCTCATCTGATCCGAAACAATCCATGGAATTCTATGGCACGGTTTTCGGCTGGGCGGCTGACAAACGACAAACTTCAACCAACCAAGCCTATTGGGTTTTTTCAACAGATGGATGTGCGTTTGCAAGCATGCACTCCAGATTGGGTGAGACTTCAGGAAAAGAACTGTGGTTGCCATATATTCAGGTAGCCAGTCTCTCGCAGAGTGAGCAAAACTGCAGGCAACTTGGTGGTTCAGTTTTGTTTGGACCCAAGTCAGAAGCCGGAATTGGATCTTATGCGGTGGTGACGGACAATGAGCAAAACATGTTCGGAATTTCGGAATACACTGCTTGATACTATTTGTTTACGGTAACTACTGCATGATCAAGTTTACGACTTATAACATTCAATATGGTCGTGGTATGGATGACCGGATCGATCTTGAGCGCATTGCTGACACAGTCAGGGATGCAGACGTCATTGCCTTGCAGGAAGTGGAAAGATTTTTCCCGCGCTCGGAAGAAATTGATCAGGTTGCGGAACTGAGCAAGCATCTCAGTTACCATCACTGGGTGTACGGTCCTGGAGTGGACATCAATGCAGATGGTGAGATGAGCGACGGAACGGTTCAACACCGCCGCCGCCAATTTGGCAATATGCTACTGTCCAAAAGTCCGATCATCACTTCCAGAAATCATTTGCTACCCAAATATGCGTCAACCGGGCCCCTTAGCATTCAAAGAAGCGCGTTGGAGGGGGTTATTTCATTCGGCAAGCGCAAGATCCGTGTATTTTCTGTTCACCTTACACATATCAGCACTGTTACACGAATGCGCCAGTTGCGCGAACTTCTCAGGATTGATCGAAATGCTGTACGTGAGGGTGGACCGATTGCCGGCGATGTATCAGTGACTGATTTCGATAAGGAGGTGAACCTTTCGGAAATGCCGAGAGAGTCGATTTTGATGGGCGACTTCAATTTCTCACCCGATTCTGACGAATATACAGTTGTCGCAGGTCCGGTTTCAGATTACGGTGGTCGAATTGTCAATCCGGAAGGACTGGTAGATGCTTGGACGTATTGCGGAAATAACGAAATGTCGGGGGTGACTGCCGAACGACGCGGAGAAGATGTTCGTATGGACTACTGTTTTGTCAGCTACACACTGAGTGACTGCATACGGTCTTGTAATATCGATTCGGATGCTATTGGTTCGGACCACAAACCGTTTTCAGTAAAAATCGATATCTGAGAAATTTCGCAGAACGGAACCGGCACTGGCTCGGTTCTATACTGTTTCACTAATTTCCCCCGAATCCCCGAGTTCAGAACTCGTACGTCGCAGTCGATACGAAATTTTTTCTGTCAACGCGAGGACCGATGGTATGTAAAACAGCACCAGGATGGTTGAGAATGCAAGTCCGAATACCAACGTTGCAGCCATGGGAATGAGGAATTGGGCTTGAGTTGATTTCTCAAATAAAAGCGGCGTCAGTCCTACTATGGTAGTCAAGCTGGAGAGGACGATTGGTCGTAGTCGCTGACATCCAGCATCCAGCATGGCGTCCTCAAGACTCTTGCCAGCTTCATATCGGTTCTGTTTGTAGAAGACAATCAAAACGATTGCGTTGTTTACCACAATCCCTGAAAGTCCGATTATGCCCAATATTGTTAGAATCGTGATGTCCAGGTCGAGAATCATATGTCCCCACACAGCACCGACAACCCCAAAGGGAATGGTCAACATTACAACCAAAGGCCAGACGTATGACCCAAAAACCAGTGCCAGAGTCAGGTAGATCAGCACCATCGCTAATAAAACCCCGGTTTGCATTGATTCCTCAGTTTGCTGCTGATCTGCTTGACGTGCACCGATCGTCCACTTCACACCATGTTTGCGAGTGATTTCGGGGCGAACCTCTTGTTCAAGATTGGCTAGAACATTCGTCAGATTGGCAATTTTGGAATCTACGCTTGCGGTAACCTCAATCGAAAATTCACCATTTGCGTGCCTTAACGTATCAAAGCCCCTGCTATTTTCTATATCAACGACGTCAAGTAGCGCGATTGGCTCTCCTGACGGCAGTATGATGTGGACATTCTCAAATTCACTGAGCTGGTGTTTTTCACTATCAGGCAGCATCAGTTTGACGTCTATCTCTTGATACTGCGTGGTAAAAGACTGGAGTTTCATCCCCTCGATCGATGCTCGCAACTGTCGACTGACTTCGGCGACTGACAGGCCGAGTGCTTCACCCAAAGATGTCAGCGACAGTATTTGTTGTTGCCTGCCGTAACTCGTATCGTCTTCGATTGCATACACCCCCGGTACTTCTCTGAGGTACTCGGCCAGTTCAAGTGCTGCATTCTTTACAGAGATCTTATCCGAGCCGCTGAATCTGACTTCGATATCTCGCCCTGGAGGACCAGCGATAGGTGAGAGTACCACTAATTTTTCGAGTCCCGGAACATGCTTGAGCTTGCTTTCCCATCGACGAATGAATTCCGTCGTACGTACTTCTCGGGCATCCGACTGAACCAGGTCTACCATAATATTCCCGTTGTTGGCTCCCCCGACCAGTGAATCGCTGACAAGATTGAAATTGGCACCGTGAAAAATCAATGATGAGACAATGAGATTGCCCCCGAATTCCGATTCGGTTTCTAACAATGCGTCGTATGCTGATGTCAAGTACTCGTCAACGGTCTGTTCTGGAGTACCGGCCGAAAAACTCGCATTTGCGAATAGCAGGTTCAATTCTGGAGTAGGAAAGAAATTGTAATTAAGACGCCCGGATGCAAAAAGACCAACCGACAGAATCAGAAGTGAAATCCCCGTTACTAGCACGGTAATCGGATTTCTGATCGAGAGTTGCAGTGCCGAGCGATACCAGCGGTCTCTGACAACACCAAGTGTACGATCAACAATGGACGGTTTGGTAGTCCCAATTTTCTTTTGAATTTTTTCGAATGACGCCCGCAAGTGTCCGGGAAGAATCAGGAAAGCTTCGATTACCGATACCAAGACGACGCAAATCACCACTAGCGCGATAAACCCAAGCACGGTGCCGATGATACCCGTTACTATGATTACAGGAAGAAACGCCAGTATCGTGGTAATAGACGCAGCTAGAATGGGGATCAGCAGACGACGAGCTGCACCATAGGCCGCCTGGAGCGGGTCGGGATTCTCCGAGAATTGGCTCAGTGCCTCCTCACCCACGACAATCGCATCGTCCACAATTATGCCGATGGTCATGATAAATCCAAACATTGTGATCATGTTCAGCGTTCCACCCAGAATCATGAGCAAGGTGATCGCTCCGGCGAGCGAAATCGGAATACCGACGGCGACCCAGAACGCGAGTCGCGCATTGAGAAACAGATACAGAACAACCAGCACCAATAGCAACCCCATCAGTCCGTTATTGATCAGTGTATCCAACCGGCCTCGAAGCGCAATGGACTGATCGGTATAGACAGAAAGTTGTACACCGCTTGGGAGATTGGGTTCGGTTTCGCTTATCCATTCGTTCAGTGTATTGGCACCTTCCAGGGTATCACCCGATTCCAATCGCTTGATGCGCAATTCAACAGCCGGTCGGTTTCTGAATGTCGCCCGCAATTGACCGCGTTTCGGTCGTTGTTCGATTGTCGCAATATCGGAAAGCGTGATCAGACGTCCGCTTGAATCGGCAGCGATCGGAACCTTTTCAAATTCGATGTACCCGCGACGTTGGTCTAAAACCCGCAGTTGTCGAGCAGCGTCATCCTGACCGGAAATTCCGATAGATTCATCCTGTGATTGCGACTGAATGATGCGCCCGATCTCATTGAGAGACAACCCCAGATCGCGTAGATGTTCGCCGGGAATCTGAATTGCGATTTCTTCTTCCGGCAATCCGAGGATTTCAATCTTTTCAATTCCTCTGCTCAGTAATTCATCCCTGAAATTGTTGGCAAGAATTCGCAGTTGCTCGCGAGAAGGCGCGGAGACAATCAATCGTGCAATGTCTTCATAACGCCGTACGTCAACTACATTCGGACGATTGGCATCTTCCGGCAATTCACTGATCAGTTGTTCAATGATGCGAGATACATCATCTTTCGCCGCAGACATGTTCGTGTGTGGTTCAAATTCGAGCAGCACTCTCGATCGCCCCAAACTCGAGTTGGATGTCATTTGCTTGAGATCATCGAGGTTTTTCAGATCAAGTTCCATCCGGTTGGTAATTGATCGCTCCACGTCTTCAGCAGCGGCACCTGGCCAATCGGTCGTGACACTGATGAAATTGAGATCGAACTCCGGGAAGAACTGAACGTTAATCTTCGAAATTGAATATCCTCCAAGCGCGAGGATGACAATCATAAGGACATTGACGGCAACTGGGTGGGCTGCGATCAGTTCAAGAAAGCGTGTTTGCTGACCGGGTTGGTATGCCATTGGAGAATTACTTGACTGTCGTCACTCGCCATTGAAAGGTTTGACCTTGAGTCCATCAACCGCGTTGGTAAGTTGTGTTACGACCAGTGCGTCGCCATCCGCCAACCCGTCGCTGGTCGCGACTAACAAGGATTTTCCGTTTTGGAAGACTTGTCCGTGGCGTTTGACTGTCACCGATTTCAACAGGCCTGAGTCAATCTTGAATACCTGATCCAGACCATAAATAGCTCTATATGGAATCGTGATGGCTTCTTCAACAGGCGACATTGTCAGCAAAAGATCAATTGATCGGGTGAGTTCCGGCTGAAGTGGATTTGAAACCAAACTGAAGTAGGCGTCGACTCCGCCACGCCCTTGATCAACAAATGACGCCAGACGGTCGAATGTCAGTTTCAGTTTATGATCGTCGAATTTAGCTTCGGCTTGAGGGTTGTAGCCGTCGGTTACGGATTTACGAATCTCGCTAATATAGCGATTCGGGATCATCGCGCGAACTTCCAGATTGTTATGATCATACATAGACAGCAATTGACTGCCATTTTTGACTTGGTTTCCTACGCTGACGAAAACTTCTGTGACGCGTCCGGTATAAGGAGCGGCAATGACGGTATCCTCAAGATCGAGTCTAACCTTGTCGAGTAATGCCTGGATCCGCTGAATGTCTGCGTCGAGTACAGCCACACGACTGTCAAATTCTCTTATGGACGCCTCTCTGGCGGTTACTGCAAGGTGCGCCTGCTGCTCTGCGCGCTCAAATGAATCAAAATCCGCCTGCGAAATCAGATTTCGGCTTTTGAGTGTCCGAGCCCGTTCGAGAGATTCGATTGCCAGCTCCAGCAGTCTTTTCTCATGTGCCAGAATTTCCTGATCAGTCGTGAGCCGCTGCGACTCTCTTGCAATTGTGGCCTCGGTTCTTCTGAGATCCGCTTCGGTTTGACGTAACTGGGTTTCCAGATTTCTTGAATCCAATCGAATCAGCACGTCTCCGGTCTCAACCAACTGCCCGGATTTGGAGTTGACTTGAATGATCTCACCGTCCACAATCGCGCTGAGAGTGGAAAATGTTGGTGATACGACACGCCCGTAAAGCTTGACAGACGGATTGATTGTCTGTTTTTTGATGGTTTGGGTATCAACCAACCATGAACGTGCTTCCTCAACCTCGGGTTGTTCCTGAGCTTCGTCAACTTTCAAGAGACCAAATCCTATCACGCCTGCAGCAAGGATTGCGGCGGGGATAAGAATCTTGATAAATTTCTTTAGCAAGCGGAGCAAATTTGACACCTAATTGATTGGTAACGCGCGAGTTGATAAACAATATCTGTGCGCAATTATAAATTTACACACTTGGCGTGATTGATGAACATACACAATAGCAATCAGGCTGTAATTCGGCTCAACACGATCTTTGGATATACGCACTGTCAGTCATCACGAGAATGTGCAATCACTTCGACATCAAATATTACAATAGTTCCGCGAATTTCAACTGACTTGATAAGCTACGGAGAGATCAATCCATGGAGAATAGAAAAACAATCGCTTTTTTTCCAGAAGGGGCGTTCGGGCCCGCGTTGAATTCCGTTGGAATCGCCCAAGCGTGCAAAGACTTGGGACATCGTTGCGTGTTTCTCACCGACCCTGGATTTGCTGAGGTCTACGAAGGTTATGGTTTTGAATGTAGAATCGTCAATCTTTCCGAGCCGATGTCCGCTGAGGAGATGGCCAAATACTGGTCGACATTCATTGATGGGCATATTCCGAATTTCAACCTCACTCCGCATGATCAGATTGACAACTACGTCAAGGAATGCTGGGAGGCAATTGTCGATACATCCAAGTGGGCTGAAAAAGATCTTCCGGGGGTTCTGGATGATCTGAAACCCGATTTGATCTGCATCGACAATGTTGTTCTGTTCCCCGCAGCCAAGCAGTTCGGTGTGCCATGGATTCGCATCATATCCTGCAGTGAAAATGAAATTACTGATCCGTGGATTCCGCCGCATCTGTCGGGTTGTGGCGAATCCGACCGAGATTGCTTTGAAGCTTATAACAGCCGTTTTAATGAGGTGATAAAACCCATTCACGATGTCTTCAATGACTTTATCGAGTCGTGTGGCGAATCTACCTATCCGCTTGGTGAGTTTTTCGAGGCTTCACCCTACATGAATCTGTTGCTTTATCCGCAACCGTTGCAATATCAGAGAAAGAACGCCCTGGATCCGGCAAGGTTTCAATATCTTGAGGGATGCGTTCGATCAGAAGAGGACTACACCATTCCGGACTTTGGAGACAAAAACGGATCCCCCTTGATTTATTTGAGTTTCGGGAGTCTGGGTTCGGGTGACACCGATTTATTGAAACGGATGATCGAAGTTCTGGGGCAGCAGGATTTTCGAGTGCTTGTCAACATCGGCGATTATTCAGATGCGTACGGCGAGGTACCCGATAATATTCGTATTGCTTCGTGGTATCCGCAGCCGTCAGTTATTGCCCAGGTCGATGCGGTCATACATCATGGTGGCAACAACAGTTTTAACGAATGTCTCTACTTTGGCAAACCTGCTCTGATCATGCCGTATGTATGGGATGGGCATGACAATGCGACCAGAGTTCAGGAAACCGGCCACGGCCTTAAAATGCATAGAGCCAATTGGTCTGATGCTGAGTTTGTTTTCGCCATCCAAAGCCTGCTCACCGACGAGGCCATGCATGCTCGCCTGGCAAGTACCAGTGAGCATATGCGAGCAGCTGACGGCCGGCGGAAAGCCGCCAGAATTATCGATCAATTACTTGGTTCGTGAAATAACGTAAGGAATTTGTGCATTACAACCGAATGTAAATCTTGCCCTCGTCAACGACGACTGTGTACGTCTGCAGGTCTATTTCAGCCGGGTCTTCGACTGCAGCGCCGGTTTTGATTTCGTACTCGGCCAGATGAAGCGGACACACGATGCGATCACCTTCAATAAAGCCATCCGAAAGGCAGGCGAATTCATGGGTACAGATATTATTGATGGCAAATATATCTTCGTCCATCGATACCAGCGCGATTTCCTCTCCGACGATTTCGACGGGATAAGGTTCCCTGTCTTCCAGGTCAGAAACCTCAGCGGCGTAATGACAGTTTTCGAGATTAGTGTCGTTCATGATTCCTTAGGTGTAGGTGGCGATTTGATAAATGAAGTGATGCTTCCGGGAGAAATGATAAATTCACAAGAATTATAGAAAACAGTCGGATTATATTGTTGGATTTGTTTGTATGAAAATTTCAAATAGCGCCAGAAATCAAATTGATGCCCGTTATAGGTTGAAAGTGTGATGATATCGAGTATGACCGGATTCGCAAGGCGAATCGTTGAGACACAGTGGGGAGTTGTTCAGTGGGAGGTACGCTCACTCAATCATCGGGGATTGGACCTGGTGTTTCGAATGCCGGAAATATTTGCATCGTTGGAAGCGGATTGTCGGAGATTGCTTGCAACGAAGTTCAGTCGCGGCAGGATAGAAATTTCACTTAGATTCGATAACTCTGGCGCCGTGTCTGATCTGCAAGAAGTAGACACCAACGCTTTGAGCGGCCTGTTAAAGCACGTGGATTCGATTCAGCAATTGGCACCGGATACCTCATCCATGTCGGTCCGTGATCTTCTGAAATGGCCGGGCGTTCTCAAATCAATTGAGGTGGAAAACACGCAACTTGACGAAACTGTTCTGAGCGCTTTCAAACACCTGTTGACGGAACTGGAGGATGATCGATTGCGAGAGGGTAGTCAGATTCAGGCACTGCTCGTCGACAAGATCGGTGAACTCAAGAATTACGAAAATCAGATGGTTGAATTGGTTGCAGCAGCCGAGGAAGCTGAGCGCGATCGATTGGTGAGAAAATTAAGGGAACTTGAAACAGCAGTTGATCCCGAGCGGGTTGCCCAAGAAATTGCCATCGCTTTGATGAAAGGTGATGTCAGTGAAGAAGTCGAGCGCTTTCGTTTGCATGTAATTGAGTTGGAGCGCGTTTTGCTCGAAGAGGAAGTTGTCGGAAAAAGATTGGGATTTGTGCTTCAGGAACTCGGCCGGGAAGCCAATACAATCTCTTCAAAGTCTGCATTCTATCCGCTCAGTACGGTTCTTATCGATATAAAAGTCGTGCTGGAACAGATTCGCGAGCAGATTCAAAATATTGCTTAGTACTGATGTCAGAAGCTGAATCGGTTCTATTGGTCATCTCGGCCGCATCGGGCGTTGGAAAATCCAGCCTCGCGCGCGCCCTGGTCGAAACATCCGAACGGATTGTTCTGTCTGTATCCCATACCACTCGCGAAATTGGGGAAAATGAGGTTGATGGGCGCGAATATCACTTCGTGACCGAACACGAGTTCAAGCGCATGATTGAGGCAGGAGAGTTTCTGGAGTATGCAAAGGTCTATGACAATTACTACGGCACGTCTCGTGAAGTAGTCATGCGGGAATTGGAATCTGGCAACAATGTTATTTTGGAGATTGACTGGCAAGGTGCGCAGCAGGTGGAATCCAGATGTCCGTCATTGATTAAGATTTTTGTATTGCCGCCTTCCATCGAGGCTTTAAGGAGTCGTCTGATGGGTCGAGGACGCGATACCGACAGCACCATCGAGAGGCGATTGGCAGCCGCGATGGACGACATGAAGCACTGTGTTGACTACGATTACCTGGTGCTGAACGATGACTTCGACAAAGCTCTCTGCGACGTTCAGAATCTGTTGCCAGGGGGTTCCGGGAATGTGCGTCCAATTCCGGATAAGTTGAAGGAAAAATTCAAATTATCTATTTGAAGGGCTGGCAGGGGTTCAGGCTGCGCGGGATCAAATGATGTTGTGTTCGGAATATCTCGAATTGCTGAGAACTCTCTCGTAACCCAGATTGGTCAGATCAATTGTGACTAAACGGCCGTAGATCATCAGTTCTGAAATCGCCCGCCCGACAGCGGGTGCCTGCTGCACGCCGTGTCCGCTGAACCCGGTTGCGATGAAATAGTTCGAAATGTCAGGATGTTTACCCACGATTCCATTCTGGTCGAGTGAGTTGTAGTCGTAGTGTCCAGCCCACGCCCGGCTGAGACGGATCGCTTCGAACCGGGGAATTCGATGAGCCATTAAAGGCCACAGGATATCGTCGAAAATTTCATAATCGACTTCCAGAGAAAAATCATCCGGATCAGGGTCGCTTTCCGAAGGAGTCCATCCACAAAGATAACTGTCGCCTTCCGGTCTTACGTAGAATCCAGCCGGGTCAACCACAAGCGGGAGATCATCAATTGATTCGGCAGACGTAAACGAAAAAACGCATCGTTTCCTGGGAGAAACCGGTAGAGGAATTTGTGACAACTTGGCGAACCCACCAGCCGCAGCACCAGCCGCGTTGACGATCGCACCGCAAGCGATATTGGTGCCGGATGCCAGTCTAACTCCGGTGACAAGTTTATTCTGTTGCTGGACCGCCATCGCTTCGTCTTCAATGTAGCGCACTCCCAGTGATAGAGATTTGTTCTTCAGCGCGATCAGCATACTGTAGGGATCAAACCAACCTTCATTACCGGCCCCCTGACAAGCGGCGGCAATATCGTCGGTATTCAGCCACGGAAATTTTCGTGAAATCGTGTCTTTGTCCAGAAATTCTACCGGCGCGCGGCAATCGAGTTGAACTTTATGTGCGGACTTAAGTTGTCCAAGTCCGTCTTCGGTGGCCAGAATAAGGTATGACGATTCAATCAGGTTGATTTCTGGGCGCGTGTCATGCACCTGCAACGTGGTTGCGGCGTTTACGAGAAACTCAAAACTGTACTGTGAGATTTGTATGTTTTCTGGAGTAGAAAACTGCTGACGAATCGAACCTAATGAGCGTGCAGTTGATCCATAGCTGTATGTTGAGTCTTTCTCAATGACAGCAACCGATCCGCTGTAGTCCGGATTCGAGGAGAGGAAGTATGCGATCGCGCTTCCAATGATCCCTCCACCGACAATCACAATGTCATAACTCATAGAATGACGGAATTTGTTCATCGAGAGGTTGTTCCAGAGAAATTTTTCGGGTAATAAAACTTTAACCGATTCTTAACTATGCGATTTTTCCGGAGGATTATCGTATTGACTCAATTGATTGACTATTGATAGATAGGAGTCCTTTATGAAAGCAAAAATTATACGTTCGCCGTTTTCCTGGTGGATTGTTGCGGCTGTTGTCTTGTCGATTTCGGCACTCTTGCTTTTACGGCCGATACCGACCGTGCTTGCGACTGCCAACTCCCCGGTTAATTCAAGTCTGAGTTCTAATGTCATTCACACGGGATTCGCAGATTTGGTTGAGACGGTAGCACCAACTGTGGTTTCCGTTAAAGTTGAAAGATTCGCTTTATCGGAAAGTTCGAACATGATGCAAGAGTTCTTTTTCAATTTGCCTGAAGAATTTCAAAACTCGCCTTTTGGGCAACAGTTGAAAAAACTCGACCCTGAACAGTTGTTTCCTCGCGATAATCGCATTCCCCGAAACGAACAAAGAAGGTTCAGACGAGATGTTGGCGGTTCTGGAGTGATTATAGATTCTGGAGGCTACGTGATCACAAATCGTCATGTTATTGAGAACGCGGAAAATATTCTCGTTACGACAACTGATGGAATAGCATATCCCGCGAATCTGATTGGTGAGGACGAGGTCGCGGATATCGCGGTTTTGAAAATTGAGAGCGATGAGTTATTTCCGTACGTCGAGTTCGGAGACTCTCAGGAAGTCAGAGTAGGCGACTGGGTAATTGCGATTGGTGACCCTTTCGGGTTGTCGGGTACTGTAACTCTTGGTGTGCTTTCCGCAAAAGCCAGATCAATGCCTAATTCAGCGCCGCAGGTACCATTGATTCAGGTTGACGCAGCGATCAATGAAGGAAATTCTGGCGGACCACTTTTCAACACGCGCGGTCAGGTGATCGGTCTGAACACTCTGATTTTGTCGCCTACCGGAACCAGTGTTGGCCTTAATTTTGCCGTCCCTTCCGAAGTATTGAAGTATGTGTCTAATGAGTTGATTCAGCACGGTAGGGTTTCGCGAGGTCAGCTTGGAATATTGATTCAGGAAATTACACCCGACATGGCGAATGTTCTGATGAGCGCAGACGAAGATTCCCAGGATCATTGGGGCGCTCTGGTCGCAGATGTTTATCCAGACTCTCCTGCAAAGCGTGCTGGAATTCAGGCCGGGGATATTGTCGTTACATATGACCAGCAGCAAATTGATAAAGTTGCGTCATTGCAATCGCTGGTTCGACAGACTCCACCCGGAACCGAAGTGACTGTCGTTGTTATTCGCAATGGTGAAAAAGTGTCGTTGAACGTGAAGGTAGGCGATTTGGCAGGTAACGACATAGTAGTTGCCGAAAACGATCAGGATCAGCCATCCATTGGAATAAAGATTTCCGAACTGAATCCCCAATTGCGATCGCAGTTGGATATCGACGATGGTGTCGATGGAATTGTGGTTGTGGAAGTGCTGCCCGGAAGTCCGGCAGAGAATGCCGGATTGCGTCCAGGAGATGTCATTCACTCACTGGACCAGCAGTCAATCAACTCGGTAGATAACTTTCTAGGCACCTTCAACAAGATTGCAGAATCCGGATCAGACAAGGTGTTGATGCACATCGAACGTGAAGGTGTCAAACAGTTTACTGTTTTGGACCTGTCCTAATGATTTTTACCTCCTAACTTCTTCATTGTAACTCCTCATTTGGCCCGCCGTGGATGAATGCAAGTCAGCGGCGGGCTCTTTTCTTGCTATGAGGGACAAATTCTAATAGACTAAATCGCATGTTGTTCAAATACGTTGGGAGACAGCATTGATGAATGGTAAACAGAAGCGAAAAATTCTTCTAGTTGAAGACTTGGAAGTCATTCGAAACGATTTTTCACAAGTCTTGATCGATGCCGGATATCAAGTCGACACTGCGGTAAACGGCCAAGATGCGATAGAAAAAATTGACAGCTTCATATATGATCTGGTCATTCTGGACAGAAAGCTAAATGAGAACAACCCGTACGGAAGGTACAACAACGGTGTCGAGTTTGCCGAATATCTTCGCGAAGAAGGCTATATCATGCCAATTCTTGCAGTGAGTGCCTATATTCCGGCCGAAGATGATGTTGTCAATATGAAAAAAGTCGGTATAGACGGATTTCTCAGGAAAAAGGATCTGAATCCGACGAATATCCGCGAAAAGTTACCGAAGAAAATCGAATCGACGATTTCCAAGTGGGAAATTGAGAAAGCATACGCTGATCAACCAAAAATTTCGGTAGGGGATTTCACTCTGGATCTGCAAACATGGATTTTGACCGTACGTGGTACACAAATCAAGTGCACGAAAATGCAACGGGATATTCTTGAAGTGCTGATGAGGAAGCCGCTCAGTATCGTAACCCGCGAGGAGATTCACGATGCGGTGTGGAAATCTGCCGTCAGAAAGGACAAATACGAAAAAACCATCGCCACTCACATCTCCAACCTGAATTCGAAGTATCGCGAGGAGACATCGAACAAAGAAAAATTCATTGAAATGGTTGGGGACGGTTATATCCTTCGACGCCAGGCGTTGGGACTAATCGAATAAAACGGTACGATTCCGGCTGATATTCTGCTGGCTGTCTACCGTTTTTGCCAGATATTGCAGAGGAGCGTGCGTGATCGCGATCAAAGAAAAATTATTTTTCCGCTTCAGGAATTCGAGTTTTATTCTGTCAGTGGTGTTCGCCACTCTGATCGGCGTCGCGTTTATTGTGACTTGGTTCGTAATCGGATATTTCACAGTTCAGTATCAATACGATCTATTGGACGATGAATTGAGAGAAATTATTCGTACAAATTATTCATATGAACACGAACCGCCTTCAATGTCGAAATTAAGGAGGATCGTCGGTGAGCGAAGTCAGACTCAAATTCCTACCGGTCCGTATGTTTATGTGCTTTGGGATGCCAATAAATCCAACCGCAATCCATGGCAGGCTGGAAATCTATTGTCGCTACCCGAATTTGACTACGACAAATATGGCCGCGGTCGGTTCCAGGTGTCTTACGAAGGCAAATTGTATGGATACTATGGCAGGGCGATAAGAATTTACGATACTTTCGTACTTTTGGTTGGAAGGAAGGTTACGACCAATGCGTTCCTGGACAAGCCAATTTACTGGACTTTATTTGCTGTATTCATGATTGCCCTGAGTATTTGGGGATCCAGAATTTTTTCAAAATACTTGGCTCGACGGATGCAGGATTTCAACACGACTATCAGTGAGGTGATGGAAGGAACTGACTTGGGCGAGAGGATACCATTGGAGCAGCGAGAAGATCAGATCGAAAAGACTGCGAAATTGTTCAACAAGATGCTGGACAGAATTCAAACCAGCGCCCAGCACAGCAAGCTGGCTACCCAAGAAATTGCCCATCGGATTGTGAGTGATGTCTGGAGTGTCGAGAGCTACATCCATCAATCGAAAAGAGCGATCGAAGAGTCCAAAGATCGACAGCAAGTTGCTGACAGCATCGATGCCGCCGCTGTTGCTGTTGCAGGGTTGCGGACAGGTGTAGATGGTTTATACGAATTGCTTTGCATCAAGAATGAGCCAGTTGTAAAAGTAGCAATCACTTTGCGTGATTTGATTGAAAAATGCCAGATGAACGATGAGGAATCCGAGTTTCGGGAACTAACCGACCAAAAAGGGATATTCGTCGAGATTGACGAAGAAGCGTTTGATTCAAGAATAATCCTTGCGTCGGAAGTCCACCTAAAAATTGCGATAAATAACTTACTGCTCAATGCCGCAAAATACACACCTGAAGAGGGAAGAATTAAAGTCTCCGCTGTGAAGGGTGAGTCTGGAGTAAGTGTTGTGGTAGCAAACTCCGGCAACGGAATTAACCCGGAGGACCGGGATCGGGTAATCAAGGCTTTTATCCGACTGGAGCAGGATCAGCCAGGAGCCGGAATGGGGTTGCACATCGTTTCAGACATTGCCAATGCGCATCAGGTAGATCTGATTTTTGAAGATGAATTCCCCGGTGAAACCGAACCGGGTTTGAGAGTGACATTGGGACCTTTCCAATTGCCAGAAAACCGGTAGGAAGCTTCTCCCTATCTCACATGAGGCATCATTCTTGGCTATAGATTCGGTGTGAGTTTAATGATTGAATCAATACACCATGAAGCCCATCAATCCGTTGGCGCACGAATTGAAGAGTGGAACAAAAAGGTAGCAACTGAAATTAGTTGTCCCATCACCACAAAGTTTTGGAACGCCTGTATCAGCGAACTTACCACGATCAAACCTGGTAATGTTCATTGTTTCGCTGACGGTCATGGCATGGAAGTCGAACACTTTCTAAAAAGTGCTTATGCGGCGGCGGGCGTATTGATGAACCCCGAACTCAATCTCGCCCAAAAAATTTTCCAGTCGGTTCAGGCAACACAGCAGGCTGTGGCAATCAACACAAACCTGGGGATCATTTTGCTGTGTGCGCCGATTGTTCAAGCGTGTATTGCGCTTCCGAACAAAACACTCCGGCAATCTGTGCAAGATGAGATTGAAGTTTTGGATATCGATGATGCGAGACTGATTATTGATGCGATCCAGTTGGCTGCCCCCTCTGGACTCGGAAAGTCCAAACACTATGATGTATTTGAACCCGTAAATTCACCGATACGGGAAATTATGGCGTATGCACAAGACAGAGATATGATCGCCCGGCAGTATGCGTCAGGCTATGCCGATGTATTTCGTTTTGGGTTTCAGACAATTGATCGTTTACTTCAGAGCAATATTACGGACAGCGATCTTGTAACCGGTGTCTATCTTTCTTTTCTCAGTGAGTACCTGGATTCTCATGTTTCCAGACAGCACGGTGCGGCTGTTGCTGAGGAGATTCAGAATGAAGCGACTGAACTGTATTTCATGTTTAGCGAAACCAGACCAACAAATGCGATTTCGGATCATTTACTACGAGTTGATATGGAATGGAAACAACGGGATATCAATCCGGGAACCAGTGCTGATTTGACAGTTGCAACTCTATTTGCACATAGCATTACAAATGCGGTAAATTAAAGAGCGTAATTCGATTTTAGAATGAAGATTCCCAGATGGGAGTTTTCAATAATTTCAATTGAAAGGGAGGTAACGAGATGATTGATAATGTGAGAGTAGGGGAATCTCTAGTTGGTGACGGCAACGAAGTTGCTCACATCGACTTGTTACTTGGACCGCGCGGCTCAGCTGTCGAAGCGGCGTTTTGCAACACATTGTGCAATAACAAGGACGGGTTTACGAGTTTGCTCGCAGTCGCATCACCTAACGTTCCGGCTAAGCCGAATACTGTAATGTTCAATAAAGTCACCATGAAAGGTGCAAAACAAGCGGTGCAGATGTTCGGGCCAGCGCAAAGAGGTGTTGCTATGGCTGTGATCGATAGTGTGGAAGATGGTACGATCCCGGCTGATGAGGCTGATGATCTGTTTATTTGCGTTGGCGTGTTCATTCACTGGGACGCCGAAGACGATGCGAAAATTCAGGACTACAATTACGAAGCGACACGGGAAGCCATTAGACGAGCTGTCACTGGCAAGCCAGACGCGCAGGAAGTGATCGCCCAGAAAGGAGCGGCACATCCCTTTGCGGCGCATGAGTAATTAAAAATCCAATCACTACGAAGTGCCAGCTGTGAATTTCATGGCTGGCACTTTGTTTTGAAGTGGGCTGATCATTTATGTAGGTTTTCTTTGTTGTTCCTAAGTTCCTGAGACCATCAATTGTCAGCCATTGAGCCGAATCCATTCGCCGTTCGCGAACGATCATAAATCGGAGAAATGTGGTCTGCGAGAAAACTAAATACCGGTTGCCAAGCCTTCCCGCCGTGGGTCGGAGCCGCCAATTAGTTTGCCCGCCCGCGTTATCTGGATGATGTTCAATCCAGAGGTCATTTGTTTGGTATTGACCTTGTAACCCAATGCCTCAAGCCCTTCAACAACATGAGTCGGCATGTCTGGTTCGACGGTGACACTACCGCTGTTGCGATGCGAGACATGGGGCAATTCAGCAGCGCTAACCGGGTCAAGGTTGTACACCAGCATCGCAATCAAACTTTGCGACACGTACTCCGGAATGCGGCTCCCACCGGGCGAGCCAATGATTACGATCGGTTTTTCGTCTAAGTAGACAATCGTTGGAGACATTGACGAGCGAGGACGTTTCTGTGGCGCTGGAGCATTCGCGATGAGTAAACCGTCCGTGCTCCAGGGGCGAAATGAGAAATCGGTTAGTTGATTATTGAGTAGAAATCCACCCGCCATGCGACCTGATCCAAAAGCGGTTTCAATTGAAGCAGTCAAACTTATCGCAAGTCCCTCGCGGTCGATAACTGAAAGGTGGGTTGTGCCTGGTAGATCCTCCTGTAAATCCGGTGCCCAATGAGCAGCGGATTGCTGCGGAGGATCACCCGCGACTGCCTTATCCTCCTGCGCCTTAAAACGGTCGATTAACTGGGCGCGCGAACCGATGTAATCGGGGTCAAGCAAACCTCCGACCGGCACCTTTACAAAATCACTGTCTGCCAAATAGTACGCGCGGTCAGCGTAGGCTAGCCGCGAGGCACTTGCAAACAGATGCCAGAGCATGGGATCATCAACTTCAAGCTCATCCAGTTCAAATTGATCAAGCAACATTAGAATCTGTCCAGTTGTAGTAGCGCCTGATGAAGGTGGCCCCATTCCGCAGATGTGAAATATCCTGAATGGATGACAAATTGCCGGGCGCTCGATTACTTCGTAAAATTTCAGATCATCAAGGCTGAGTGTGCCAGGACGCGAGCTTCGGTTCGCGGCAGCAACGACGTCGTGTGCGAGGGTGCCGGTGTAGAAGTAGTCCGCACCATTAGTGGCAATGTCTTCCAATGTCTTGGCTAGTTGTGGCTGTTTCAAGACAGTTCCTGCAGATAATGGTTTTCCGTCAGGAAGAAAAACATCTGCGGCTTCAAATTCCGCCAGACGTTCCGAGTAGACGGCAAGCAGATGCGCCAGGCGCGGGCTGACTTCGAATCCGTCACGTGCCATACCTATTGCTGGTTGAAACAAATCCTGCCAAGGTAGTTTTCCGTGGCGTTCATGGAGTGTTTCCATCAAGCGAAGCAATCCGGGAACACCGATGGAACGACCAGAAGACGCCGCGGCTAAAAATTGAAGCGGTTTGCCATTCTCCATAAAGAGTCCGGGCGTAGCACCAGCGGGTGCTTTCTCACGGGCATCCCAACTTGTTAGTCCTGAGGAACTATGGACAAGCGCAAACGCACCTCCGCCAATTCCACTTGATTGCGGCTCAACCACGTTCAAAACCAGTAAGGCCGCAATCGTCGCATCGACTGCAGACCCTCCAGTTGCCATGATTTCTTCTCCAGCTCTGGCCGCGAGTGGATTTGCAGCAACAATCATCCGTTCCTGGGTTTCTATGGAGCGATTTACGTTCATAATTCCTGCGGCTTCAGGGTCGATTTGCGTTTGTCCCGAAGCGAAATGAGCGAACAGTGTGAATGCTAGAAAAACAGCAAACCGCATGAGCTGAGCTCCATCATCTAACTGTTGGTGCGAGCGGAAAGTGAATTCCAACGTTGGGGCGAGTAGTTTTCGTACGTTACTGGAGTTTGACACTGTTTGCATATCAAATTGCGGCGTGCGTATCGACCGGTAAACCAACCGCAGTTTCGACAACTCATAATGTATTTTGGTAATGTGAAGTTCTCACCGTGCAACCGTTCTCCGCTACATCCGATTTCTCTAGCCTTTAAGTACCACATTTGGTCATGTCCGTGCTCGGGACCTACCAGGGCATGAGCGATCTCATGTAGTATTGTGTCCTTGATGTCGTCATCGCTGGCGTTGAGACAAAAATGTTCTGACATGGTAATCGTCTTTTCTGCGTAGGAGCATCGGCCGAGACGACGGTTGGCGTAGTCGAAATTAAAGCGCCAGTCATCCAGATTATGGTGTCGGATAAGCTCATCAGCCTGGCTGGCAATCGTATCTAAACGCTTCCGATTTTCGTAGCCAAATCGACTGGAACCGAGTGGAACAAGTTTCGCATACGGTATGTTCCATTGTTGGTTGTCAGCCAAAACTCTGGCGAATCGCGGATTCATACGAATAATCGTACCAGAGAGTTTCGTTCCGTTGGGTTTGGTAAATTGGACTTCATCACCATTGAGAAATTGAGACTTTTTCAGTTGGTTCTCTGTATATACGCGCTTGGGTTTTACCCCATTGCGAAATCTTAAGGCATAAACATGCGTGCGGTATTCTGAACCATCTTCGGAAATAATTTCCGCCATTCCACCGCGTATCGACGCGATGAATCCTTCTTTCAGTTGATCGTCTGTTCCAAAATACGAAACAGGATCACTTACTCTGAATTTATGACGGATCATTTGCGTACGGAAGATCTAAATATTGTGCAACTAGTTGAAATTGAGTGTAAAAAATCAGAAGAATACGATTACCCGAGGACGAAAATCAAACCGCCAAACCTGTGACTTTACAAACTTTCTGGTGATCTCGATGATGGGTAAATAATACCACTGACAGTTTGACTTGTGAGCACAACAAACTGTACCTTGGGTTCTCCAGCACAATTCACAATTCAGACTTGCTAATCTTACTTTTACCCAGGAATTTTTAACAACTGTTGGCTTCGACGTAAGTGATATCTGCATGGCAGCTTACATGGAAGTCAGCGTTTAAAAACATCAGATAGTCGTGGAATTACAATAGCACAATAATTAAGTTACATCTAACCCACAATCGTACTCAAAGATCAATTGATGAATAAACAAGATCAACCTGAAGAGTTCAGAAATATCGCACAAGAACTTGCCGCAAAATTTGCTCCTAGAGCTGCAAAATGGGATCAAACCCAGACCTATTGCTGGGAGAATATTAACGAACTGGCAGAATCTGGATTGATGGGCATGACGATTCCGACCGAGTACGGTGGTCGATCCGCTTCCTTTTACGATACCGTGATTGTTGTGGAGGAAGTTGCCAAAGCCTGTACGCTTAGCGCACGAATTGTAGTTGAATCCAATATGGGAGGAATCAGTGCGATCATGAATTACGGCGATGACTTTCAGAAGAGCTACTGTGCACCGATCGTACTGGCCGGTGACAAGCCTGCGATCTGCATAACTGAGCCGGAAGCTGGCAGTTCGGCCAACGAAATGCGAACAACCGCGAGAAAAGTTAGTGACGGATACGTGATTAACGGCGTCAAACATTGGATAACGGGCGGCGGTGTTTCGAAGCTCCATCTGATATTCGCACGCGTGCTCGATGAAGATGGAGAAGAACTGGGAATAGGTGCGTTCATTGTTCACTACGACGCTGGGAAGCAGATCATACCTGAGGGATTTACCGTTGTAAGAAGGGAAAATACACTTGGACTG
This sequence comes from Arenicellales bacterium, assembly GCA_951813075.1. GTDB lineage: Bacteria > Pseudomonadota > Gammaproteobacteria > Arenicellales > JAJDZL01 > JAJDZL01. The sequence continues at coordinate 2,877,845 of OX638343.1, forward strand.
CGCGGCATGCCGGAGGCAGAATTACGATTCGACGGTCTCAAAGTTGATGCGAAATTCATGCTGAAGACTCCTTCCGGCCCGCGTCGCGGATTTGCCGACCTGATGAGCGCCTATAACAGTCAAAGGGTTGGTGCCGGATCCATTGCGATGGGGGTTGCGGCCGGTGCGTTGGATCACGCCAAACGCTATCTGAGGAACCGTCATCAATTTGGACGACCCTTGGCGGAATTTCAAGGACTGCAGTGGATGATTGCGGAGATGGATGCTTCTGTTCATGCATCCAGATTGTTGCTGTATGAAGCCGCAAAATCTCGAGGTCCGAATGGAAGCCCATTTCCTGATATTCTTGCAGCGGCTCGAGCAAAACTATTTGCGTCTGAAACAGCGATTAAAGTGGTCAGTGACTCGCTGCAGATGTTCGGAGCACGCGGATATGGTGACCAAGAACCGTTGGAACGAATGTACCGAGATGTAAGAATGTTTACGATCGGTGGTGGGACGGCACAAATTCTAAAGACGCAAATTGGAAGCAAGTTGCTCGGAATTAAGTCACCGCAAACGCGCGATGGCTATTATCAGATGGCGAAGTCCGGACTACTCAAGTGATAGGATGGGGGTGTCCAGTTGTGAATCGCTAAACGATTGGCACATGTCGTATAGATGCTGATTGATCCTGTGCTGAGTCTGAATTTGATTTTCGGGTTAAACGAGGTGATACAGATGTTTCCAGCAATTTTTCATGCCGAATGGTAATGGGTTGGCTATGTTAAAGTTGCAACAACACTTTGAAAACGTTCCTGCACCCAATATGCAGCGATTGCAATACTCGGCAAAATAACAGCCCAGCGCGTAATATTCAGTAGCGAATTTCCGAATCTGTAGATCAAGAGCAATACTATCCATACCGCGGTGACTATCGCGATTTGACCAATTTCCACACCAAGATTGAAGGCGAGCAGAGACTTCCAAAGATGAGCACCGTTCGGCAGCAACAATTCGTGAAGTACAAATGAGAATCCCAAGCCATGAAGCAATCCAATCAGAAGCGTAATGACGAAAGAACTGAAACTGTCTGAATTTCTCTTGGGTTTGCCGATCGCGCTGATCGCGACAAAAATGATTGAAATCGCGATACCGAGTTCAACCGCAGGAATGAACCATGCAACAGACGGCGCGTATCCCCAAAAACCAGCAATCAAGGTGATTGTGTGACCGATCGTAAATCCGGTGATTCGCCAAAGCAGTCCGGTCAGCGTTACAGCACCAATCGCCAGGCAGATGACGAACAGTAGATGATCCCATCCTTTTAATATGTGAATGATACCTTGAACAGTGAATGTTGTTAGCGCCGCCAAAGCTGAGTTTGTGATGTCCACGGGTTCATTCAACAATCCGGTATAGCGGAAAATTTGCGTCTCACCGGGAAAATGATCCAGCAATAGATTCGCGGTTTCATTTTGCAGATCAAGCCCCGGATTCCAGCTGAAAGACAAGCGGTATGAATTGATGGCACGGTGATGCGCATATCGAAGTTGAAGATCCGTTACAGTTTCACCGACATAGACATCTTCCACTACGCTTTCGGGGGTTTCCTTTGATAGCGAGATTCTGGCTTCCTGCAATGAGGCGAAAGGCGGTTGCTGAAGGGCGCTGTGCAAGCGAATATTGACGATCTCGGGTTTCAATAAAATCCCTTCGGTTTCAATTCGAATCCCATCTGTAGCGATCTCGGCGAATTCGAACGGAGCGCTTCGGATCGCCGCAAGGTTTAGATAGTGTTTGAGATTATCCTGCTCAATCCGATTGTAGGTAAACGGCGCTGGGGTTGGATTACCGTCCTCAAGCGAACCGGAGGCAAGTTCGGCAAGAAAATAAGGTGTTGGAATTCGTATGTAGACATCAAGCCCCATTTGGGTGTGTACGATGTGTACCGTCCGGATATTCAGATCAAGATTGAAATGGGTATTTCCTTGGGTGTACATGAATATCGATGCACATCCAAGCGCCAATGCCGCGAATGTCTTGTTATACCTAAAGGCTTTAGAGAATGGCTTCATTCCCGCAAAGTGTTTTTGATCGATCACAAAATTTACGTTGCGAATCGCGATTTTCGCTACAGAGATGGGTAATCAATGGGGAAATGTCGTCACTTCGTTGCCACCAGTAAACTACGATCTTAACTTGTTGCAAAAGAAAAACCGCCTGAAATGTTTACATTCCAGGCGGTCTCTGAATTGGTGTTTCAACCGTCGCTGGATCCAGCAACGTAGTTTGAGCCGAAGTACATGACATGGCCTTTCATGTCACTGATATCTGCGGCACTGAGTTGAATGGTTGAACCATCAAGCATTGTATGCGGGTGTCGCTGTGTCCACTCCGACGCATCCAAAAGAGTGGATGTATAGAAAGTGGTTTCAGGGACCAGGTAATGATGCGGAATTGCAACCTTGGCACCCGTCATGGCGACAACGCTATCAGCTTGCTCATAGTCAAGAATATGGCGAGAACCGTCTACCGGAACAAATACGATGTCAACCTCACCAATTTTGTCCAGCACTTCCTGTGGTGGGGTTGGGCGATTGTCTCCCCACATGAGAAGACGCATTCCACCGGTTTCGATCAAGTAAAGACTATTGTCCATGTGCCGGAAATTGGTTGGCGGACATGGATCATCGCGACCTTCAAATTGCTTTACGGCTTCTGTCCAAGCGACAGTTCCGGGAGCGACACATTGATGCTTGTCTGCGATACCGGTTATTTTGACATCGCCCAGTTCAAATGTTCCTCCCATCCGATCCAACAACATGTTGGCATCAATTTTGTCCAGTGCGTCATGGTCAAAATGAGCATGTGTAGACATGCCAATGTCGACGTCTACCTTTGGAAATTCAGTTCTGTACCAAAGGCCCCAAGCTCCTGATGGATCATTGCGCCATGGGTCGACGATCATGGTGATCCCGCGAGGGGAAGTAACTCCGAATGATGAATTGCTGTAGTATGAAATTTCGACTGAACCCGTCGAGTCTCGTGTACCACCCTCATTTTGAATTTGAATGATTCGATTGTGATTCTTCCCTGATTGCCAGGCATTCATCTGGCTGATGACGTCTTCGCCTACTCCGACTAATCCGCCAACTGCGATGGCAAGTCCAATTACCAGCACTTTTGCATTTTTCAGCATAGTGAAATTCTCCGTATAAATTATTTTTGTGGGAATTTCATTGTATAAAACTTCATTGGTTAGTGTTGATTTAGCGGGCTGTGCATCTTAGCTGACTGTGCTATCGCTGATCACGATGCAACCAAATCAAATTGACGGTTATCGTGTAATTTCTGTCATCAAGTTAGGAGTGTTCTTGGGTACACGCGTGAATTGAAACTATTTTTTTGTCTGTCGATGCAGGTCTAATGGAACTTACGGAAGTCAGGAATAAAATGCTCGCTTATCATCCGAGACTAGTGAATCGGAAAAATCGAAAAACGGCGGCTGTCGCGCTGATCTTGCGCCACCATATGCAAGGTGCTGAGGTTTTGTTCATTGAACGATCACGGCGAACCGACGATCCTTGGTCAGGTCAGATGGCATTTCCGGGTGGCAAGACGGAACCAAGCGATAAATTTTCCATTGAAACTGCCTTACGGGAAACACATGAAGAAGTGGGAATCAGGCTTAGTCCAAAAATGAGTATCGGATGTCTTGATGATCTTGTCGCACCACCATCAAGTCCAGCTCATGGGCTCGTCGTGTCGTGCTATGCGTTTGTATTGGAGCAAAACGAAGATATCCGGCACAATTCAGAGGTTCACGACACAATTTGGTTGTCGATTGACTGGATGCTCAATAAGAAAAACTTCATTGATAATTTTCGCCCGCGCGATTATGAAGGCTCATTTCCCGGAATTCGCGTTGGCCGAGAAGATAATCGTGTAATCTGGGGACTGACTTTTCGGTTTGTTCAGGGGTTCTTGGGAATTCTCCAACCTGATTTCTCTTTTCGTAAGTGAGAAAGTTGTAGCCGTACCATTCGTCTCGGTCAAATTCCGGGGCTTATATACAATACTAGACATCCAAGAATTCTATTATCCGACTGGGCTGGAATTTTACTAACTACTATGATGTGCCCATCGCATCAAAATCAAATAGATCAATGGTTAGAAAGTATGGGATACAAACAAGGCTCCAGGCAAAAGTTCCGCAAGGAAATGTCACTTTTATTCGATTAACCCCGATTCTTTTGCGGTTAAATTCCCCCGATCAAGAAAACCAAAAGTCGCGTTACCGTACTTCAATACTGCCAATTGATTTCAATCAGTCGGACGAATACTTTCAATCAGTCGGATTAATATTTACAAATGGTCGTATAGTCACTTCCAATCAGTAAAACCATAAGTAAGACACTTTGTATCCTCGATTTGTTGAACATCGAGTCAAAGAAGCATTATCCGACACTCGGATTGTTTTGCTTTGCGGTCCTCGACAATCAGGTAAGACGACACTTGTACAGCAAATTGCAAGTGATAGATTTCCGTACTTCACGCTTGACAACCCCCTAGTTCTTGAAGCCGCCTTAAATGATCCTGTTGGTTTTGTGCGCGGCATCGATCGGGGTGTAATCGACGAAGTTCATCGTGCTCCAGATATCATTCTAGCACTCAAGACATCGGTAGATACTGATCCGCGTGTGGGTCGGTTTTTGCTAACCAGGTCTGCGAATCTGATGACGCTCCCTCACCTCGCCGACTCGCTTGCAGGGCGAATAGCGATTATTCGCTTGTTGCCCTTATCCCAGGCAGAATTACGTGAAAGCCAGTCGTCGTTTCTGGAACAGGTGTTTTTGGGCAAAACACCGAAGCCTGCGAACTTGATTATCGGTGATGAGCTTGTGAGTGTTGTGCTTGCCGGTGGATACCCTGAAGTGTTGGCCCGTTCCAGCTGGAGTCGTCGACAAGACTGGCATTTGGACTACGTTGAAGCGATTGTTCAGCGAGACGTTCGTGACATTGCACGGATTGAGAAATTAGGTGCCATGCCAAGGTTGTTGCGAGTCCTCGCCGAGTATTCCGGGCAACTTGTCAATTACTCAGGAATCGGTTCAGGGCTAGGAATGAATCATGTTTCCACTCAAAAATATGTCGACATTTTTGAGAGTTTGTATATCGTTCACACGTTACAACCATGGTTCACGAACAAATTGAAGCGCCTGACTAAAACTCCGAAACTGCATTTTCTTGATTCTGGTCTACTTGCTACACTCAGAGATATCTCTCCGGATAGAGTGGCCAGTGAACGCGTATTGTTCGGATCACTACTGGAAAGTTTTGTTTTTGGCGAACTGCTCAAGAACGCCAGTTGGTCTGAGGAACGGTATGTATTCTCACACTTTCGAGACAAAGAGCAAAATAAAGTAGATTTCGTGATTGAAGACAGGCGTGGTCGAATTGTCGGGATAGAGGTTAAAGCATCGGCGACAGTTACCAAATATGACTTTTCCGGGTTGCGCAAACTCGCAACAGCGTGCGGTGATAAGTACGTTTTGGGTCTGGTATTGTATGACGGCGACCAGTCAGTGTATTTCGGAGATCGTATGGTCGCTGCCCCGGTTTCGGCACTGTGGTGGTAAACGCGATCGGTCACGACAGCGGCTACTGCTAAGGAATAAAGTGGGCATGCTGCCGACGACGGACTCTGACTAGGTGAAGTAATCCAACTAGATCAGTTTTTCATTCCCACACCGAAGTCAATTGATATCCGTCGAAGAATCATCACGGCCGATGCGATGCACACGCAGCGCGAATTCGCAAAGTACATCGTCAGCGAGGGTGGACACGTCCATTTTTCGGTCAAGGGTAATCAGAATAACCTGCTAAAGTGTTCCAAACTCACCGGCAATACGAGACCGAGATCCGAAGCGCCCGGCTGGAATGTCAGGCAGAAAGGCGGACTGAATGGATCAATTCTGGAAACCAGCTGGTACAAACTGGAATGGATGTTTGCTTACCAAACGAGTATTCACAAAGTCGCACCGAAATACACCAGTCTGCGATGCAATCGCTGTGGAGCGACAGATCAGAAGAATCGCACGATACAATCTGAATTCGGATGCGTTGGTTGCGGTCATTCGGACCATGCCGACATCTATGCGGCAAAGAACTTACTCGCCTTGGGGATTGGGGAGAGTCTGAACGGACGCGGAGAAGGATAAGATTCTTCCGTGAAACGTCAATAAGAACTTGACAGGACGCTCAATTTTTCGCCGCGTAGTTGAGTATAAAATCCACTACTATAATTGTGGGGATTAATCAACAGATTTGGAGGTGAACTATGTCTGACGAAACTACCGATCGAAGACAAGATGAGACTTTCGACCAGACGACTATTGAAAGGAGACTTGCCGAAGAGCTGCCTCATTGGTATTACGAGAATGGCTGGATTCGTCGAAGGTACCGAACAATGGGATGGAAGGGGACTCTGATGGTGATAAACGCGGTTGGTCACCTTGCCGAAGCAGCTTGGCATCATCCTGACATCACCGCGTCCTACGCTTTCGTTGTCGTGAAATTGATGAATCACGCAGCGAAAGGTGTCACCGAAAAGGATTTTGAGCTTGCTAAAAAGATTGAGGAATTTGTTCATTGGCAGCCGGGACTCGAAGAAAGTTTTCTTGAAGGCACACCGACTGATCAGCGATTTCGATACATTCGCTACGACGTCGCGACCGACGAGTAGCTTCCTGGCAGGATTACCCTGTTCATCATGGCTAGGACGTCTGATGTCATACTCAGCTTGGGTTCCAACAAAGGCAACCGCAGGCAATATCTGCATACAGGATTGACACGTTTGCAAGATGTCGGATATTCGATCAATCGGGTTTCTCCGATTTTAGAGTCTCCAGCACAGCTTCCTCCAAATTCCCCAACTCAGTGGAATCGTCCCTACCTCAATCTTGTGGTTCGTGGCAGTACGTCATTGGATATCAAATCATTCTCAAAATTGACGAAGAGGATTCAGTCAGAAATGGGTTTGAAAGATGCCCATAGCAGATGGGCACCTCGTAATCTTGATATTGATATTGTTTCATGGGGCAATGAGGTTGTTCATTTCAACGGGACTACTTTCCCTGACTCCGAAGTGTATCTGAAGCCTTTTGTTCTTTCACCGCTCGTTCACATGAATCCTGATTTACAGTTTTCGGGAATGAGTGCTGAAACAGTGCTTGATCTGAGCTGTTCACATTCAGGAAATTTACATGTTCCACTGTGGATGGGAATTCTCAACGTAACCCCTGATTCTTTCTCTGATGGGGGTGTTCATAATGATCTGGACAATGTGGAGAGCACTACAAAAATAATGATTGAGGACGGTGTCAACATTATCGACATCGGCGCAGAATCGACGCGTCCGAATGCGACGCCCTTGTCTGCCAAAGAGGAATGGAACCGGCTGTCGCCCGTTTTGGATTTGGTTCAGAACATCTGCGAGTCTTGTCTGTTTGCACCTCAGATTAGTATCGATACATACCATCCTGAAACCGCACTCAAAGCAGTGCAAAGTGGCGTAGACATCATCAATGATGTTGGTGGGCTTGGTTGTGACGAAATGCTTGATTTGGCAAAATCCAGCGACTGTACATTCGTCGCGATGCATAGCGTTACGGTTCCCGTCGACCCGTCAGTGAGCATTGATCCAGATTCAGACGCTTGTGAAGTGTTTGAGACCTGGTTGGATCGCCGGCAAAAAACTTGGGAAGATGCTGGTCTGGACTTGAGCAGAATCATCATTGATCCCGGAATTGGATTTGGCAAAACTAGTCTGCAATCACTTCATTTGATGCGTTCTGCGCGGCGACTGCGCGGCCATGGCTATCGACTGGCGATTGGTCATTCACGAAAGAGTTTTCTCAAGACTTTTTCCATTCGAGGAAGCTCCGAATTGGATCCCGAAACAGTCGGTGCATCAATTCAGTTGTGCTCACAGTCGGTGGATGTCTTGCGCGTACACAACGTCAACGCCCACGTTCGCGCCTATCTGAGCTGGGCACACTTGTTGGACAATACCGCGTAGAAACTGACAGGCTATCAGTCAGATTGTATTCGAAAGTTTTCGATCGCATCCACCAGCCACTGCCAAGCTTCCAGTTCTTTCGCACCTGCCGTTTTCTCTATGGCAATTGAAAGATAGTCCATCTCGGAATCTATCTTTTCCGCCGACAGCAAATGAAGGCGGCTCACAAGAACTGCAGCTTCGACTACGGCAGCCTGTGCGCGGTTAAATCCTCGGAATGGTCGAGTGGCAGCATTGAAAACTTCGATCATGTAGATTCGAGGCCGCTGCTCATCATCGGCTTTCTTGACAACTCTGAGTTCGTTATGTGAAATTGCGGCATCCAGAACATATCCATTAACCATGGTGGCAGGGTAGACCGGCCAGTCGCTTTTGCCAGTTACGCATCCTGCGAACAACCGCACATCATCTGTAATGTTCACGATCGCCGTACCGGTCGAATCAATATTCGTCAGCGTCTGCGAGGGTTTGAATGGCGCGATTACGGTGAATCCATCTTCAAACCGTATCCCCATCGGCGCGATGTGGACTTCGTCCTGATCATTGACAGTTGTTACAACAACTTCATAAATCATGACGTATCCGGTTCATTGTTTGATCGCAATGTTGCGCCAGGCATCTGATATTCATCATCTTCATGTTCATTCGCCACCAGGCAACCCCAGTTCAATGCTCGATCCTGAATATATCGTTTTCCCAATTGCCAGGCAATTTGCGCCTTGGTGAGTTCCGCACCTAGATAGAACGCATGTGACCCATCATTTTCCACTTTTAAGTGTGGGAAAAAATCGAAAGGGTCAGTGGATTCCAATATTCCGTCGCGGTTATAGATGTGAATGCCCTCATCGCTGATCTGAATACGAAAACTTGGGTCCTTTATCATTTGCGCCAACTCGCGAATTTCTTCGGGCGATGTCGGAAAAGGTTTCGTTTCGTGCAACGCGAGCAAGCCATCGTCGTAATGCTGGGGTAGACTCGAATCCTGTTTGGCGGCGTACATGATGCGACGTGCCAGGTCGGCTTCGGCTACAGCAGTTCGGGCGTGTCCGCTCACCTCGGTGGTCAGTATTGCGCTTGCTTCCAGTTCAGAAGCAATTCCCAATAATATGGCCGTCATACCGATGGTGTCGGCTTCGGTAAGTTCAGTAATGTTTCCGGTTCCGATCATTATTGGAACTTCCGGGTATCGTTGATGCAACTCGTAATATCGAGCTATTGACCGGGTAAAGCCGAAATGAATCGGATTCAATATCGAATCAGCGAGAAAATCGTTTCCCTTCGCACCAAGAACATCAATTGATCTGTATAGCGAGTCGATTCCGGCATCACCATCAGGAATCAATATGGGGACACTATCGACTTCGTCAGCAATCCACAACGAATTCTCGGAAAGACTCAGCAGATAGTCTGCACCAGCCTTCCCGCCGCGCAAAAGTTCCGCAACATCAAGTGAATCGACGCTGACTTTGAACCCACTGTGTTTGAGTTCTGCCACCGATTCCTCCAAATGCGGAAAATCTTGTCCCGGTAGGCATCCAAGATCAATGACATCCGCGCCTGATTCTTGATATTTTTTCGCTGCTCCAACAATTTGCTCGACTGTCATATTAGGTGCGTCGACGATTTCGGCGAAAATTGATACAGAATAATCGTCGAGTTGAGCACTACGAGAGGGTGCTCCGAAATACTCCGGCAAATCCTTCAGATCTTTGGGTCCTTTGATGACTTTCACGCCGTAGTGATCCGATAGGTTTTCGATGTTTCCGGCGCAAAGACCAGGCAACATAATCGTGTCGAAACTTTCAACATCGCTCAAACGCCGCTTCAGCATTCCTTCGGAAATGAGTGCGGCTACGCTGACTCCGAGGGGTCGGATCTCGTATGAGAACTCCTCAGAGCTGATGCTGTCAATCGTGCGTTGCAGACTGGATTGTGCCAGCTTGCCCGTTACGAACAGGATTCGCTCAGGCATTCCATCCTTTGCAGCACAGCATGCTGCAACTCTTTTATGTCAGTTGTTGAAGTGGTGTTTTCGAATTCACCAATTTTTCTGGCGCATTCAAGATCAATTTCTCGGGGGTAGACTGTCACCATTTTTCCCGGTGCCGGTGTTATCACAACCGGTTCAGTATCACAAGCGTATACGATAATCGGAATTTGGCACTTTCCCGCTTGTGCGAAAACATTTGTAACCAAAGTGTCAGAAATACCGGCTACACATTTTGCCACCGTATTGGACGTCGCTGGGGCGATAACCAGTGTGTGATAGTTTCCTTCGTAGAACTGTCCGACCGGTACCGCACTGGCGGTCGAGTCATGGAACATACGGATTTGAGCATTGCGGAGTCGGTCGATGTATTTGTACATGACGAGTACCTCTTCAACCGCCTTACTCAAGAAAACGTCCACATCATTCAGCTCGACCAGAAATTCCAGACACTCTTCAAGGTCATGACCCGAACCGGTTAGTGCCCAGGCAAATCTCGCTTTTTCGTATCGACGGGGCATTTCTATGTTTATCAATGTGACATTAAGCCATTCGCGTAGATGTATGAGTTATTGCTCACGCCAGTGGATCTCTTTTCCGATCGTCCTCATTTTCTCCTTGATGACTTCCTTTGAATAAAAGTCGTCGACCCGACTTGCCGCGTCATTCAAGGCGCTCATTGCCAACTCCAAGTCTCCCAGACGAAAATGGTATTCGACTTTGGTAAGGTAAGCTGTAAGGAAATCTTCGGACTTCAATGCGGCTTCGGACTGCAGTAGATATAACTGCAGACTATCTGGTAGTCTCTGAATATGCTTTCTGATGTATCGATTTGCTTCTTGCGGGTTACCCGTTCGAATCAAAGCCCGCGTATATAGCTCAACAACAGCACCAGTGGGATCCGCACCAAGCGCTGTCTCTTTGAGTAACGACTCTGCGGCTTCAAATTCATGAGTATCCAATTCAATTTCGGCTGCTGCTGTCAATAGCCAAATATTGTCCGGCAGACGAGTTCGAAGTTTACGAAGATGATCGCGGGCTGATTCCACGTCTCCATCCTTGGCCAGTGACAGTGCGTAACCGTACAGCGCAGCGGCTTGTTCGATTTCGTTTCCAGTCGTCAATTCGCCCTCAAAATATTTGTAGGTCTTGTTTGGTTCCCAATTGAAAAGAACTCGGACCCGAGCTCTGGCAAAATGAAAATCTTCCGAAAATTGTGGCTCCGGAATATTCTTGTATCGTTTGACCCTTGCCTCAAAACTAGCAATTCTTTCTGGTGTTATGGGATGGGTGTTGTGAATATTACTCTGCAAGCTACCTTGCTCACGAATTTCCTGTTCCAAAGCAATCATGAAATCCCTTGCATCAAGCGGACTATATCCGGACGCAGTCAGAATCTGAAGCCCGACCGCATCCGCTTCTCGTTCATAACTCAAGGTGTGGTCGATCATCGCTTCTACCTGTGCTGCATGCGCACCCGCAGCAACGGCAATGCCTTCATCGCCACCGGCTGCAATACCCGCCAGAACGAGAAGAATAGATGGCAGAAGAGTAGTTGCGTAGTTTTTGGACAATCTGGACAAATGGTTTTGCTTGTGATGTGCAAGTTCGTGTGCGATTACCGATGCCAGTTGTCCTTCGTTGCCAGCAATTTCAATGATTCCTGTGTTGATGAAAAATGTGGCCCCCGGTCCGGCGAAAGCATTGATTGACGTATCAACAGCCACGTAGTAGCTTAGCGGATCGGAATCCATGTTCGAGTTTTTTGCAAGTTTTTTCGCCAAATCATACACATAGGTGTTGATCAGAATGTCTTCTGATAGGGCAATAGATTCTCGGATCAGATGCAGAAAATGTCTGCTTTCACGTTCAAGTTGTTTGGACTTGAACAGATTCTTGGATTGCGCCTCAGTCTGTATGACGCTCTGGGGAGCGCACCACAAAAGGACTCCCAACAAGGAAAGAAGGATGGTCAGTTTTATTGTTTTGATTTTGATTTGAGAATCTCCGGGAAGAAATTAGGAATGCTGATTGACCCAGGCCACAAATTACTGATTTGGACGGTAATATCTAGATTTTATCAGTATCGAAATTTACAATTTTCTAATTCGGTACAATGAATCGGATTGAATGAATCGTTACACGGCATGGACGCAACACGCCTATCTTATTCAACCCACAGTCAATAAATGAAGTTCAATATTCTTGTCAACGAAGGGCCTTACACTCATCAGGCATCCGATTCGGCATATCAGTTTGCAAAGGCGGCGGTCAATGCAGGACACGAAGTGATCCGCGTATTCTTCTATCATGATGGTGTCTACAATGCAAATCGGCTGAGCGCACCATCGGTTGATGATCGTGATGTAGTGAATCAATGGGTGCGTTTTGCAGATGAATACGAAATCGATCTTGCGGTCTGCGTCACAGCCTCGCTGAAGCGCGGCATACTGAGTGACCAATCGGCGTTGCGATACGGTAAGAATGTAGACAATATCGAAAAGAAATTTCAGGTTGCCGGAGTCGGTTACTTTATCGAAGGTAGCATCATTGCAGACCGGACTATTGTTTTTGGTGACTGAACAGCCGTTAGATTATCCATGGACTCTTTAAAGAAACGCATCATGTATGTCAATCGTCGCGCACCATACGGTACCGTATACGCGCTTGAGGCACTTGATGTAGTTTTGGCTGGTGCGGTATTTGAGCAGGAAGTGAGTGTTGTGTTTCTTGATGACGGCGTGTATCAACTAAGGCGTGGTCAGAATCCTGCAGTCCTGAATATGAAAGATTTTTCCAAAACGTTTGGTGCATTGCCCGATTTCGATGTCATGTATTTATATGTTGATGAGGAATCCTTGGTACAACGAGGCATGACAGCCCGGGATCTGATCGAAGTTCCTCGCGAAGATGATACTGATGCGGTTACATTGATCTCGTCAACTGATTTGTCCTCATTAATGGACCAACAGGATGTTGTCCTGCAGTTCTAACGAAAACCAATGCTTCATACGGTCAACAAATCATCATCAGAAAAATCAACGCTCGTGAGTTGTTTGCGTCTTGCCGCAGATGACGCCGATATACTTCTGATTGAGGATGCAGTCTATGCGGCGATGACCGGTACTCAAACCGAGTCGATCATTCAGAGTGCATTGGCAAGGTATCAGATTTATGTGCTTGAGCCGGATCTTGAATGCCGAGGATTGGATAAATCAAGATTGATCAGTGGTGTAAAGGCTGTTGGTTACGATGGGTTCGTGGAACTATCGGTCAAAAACAGTGCGGTACACTCCTGGCTCTGAGAGCGGGTTTTCAGCATGACTCTTGAACTCGATGGCAAGATGTATCCGACAGATCCGGAAGGGTTTCTGGTTGACCCCGAAGAGTGGTCTGAGGATCTGGCTCGAAAGATGGCCGAGGATGATCGATGCGAACTGGGCCCAGACCACTGGCAGGCGATCTATATACTGCGGGAATATTACGCACAGTACGCAATCGCACCACCAATTCGTATCTTGATACGTCACATGGGAAAGAAGCTGGGCAGGGAGAAAGCCAACAGCCCCTATCTATATGAATTGTTTCCGCACGGACCGGCAAAACAGGCTTGCCGCTACGCCGGATTACCGAAACCGACTGGTTGTATTTGATAATATTTTTAGCAGACGGAACTGATGCTCTTGGCGGAGCATACAGGTGGATATGAGCCTCTTTGTTGCCAGTGCGCTATATACGGCTGTGGCTGTACTCACAATCGGGGTGTTGTGGAAAATATTCCTGTACGCCCGTACCCCGGTACCGCACATGATCGCGGTTGCACCAGTTCCGCGAACGAGATTGGGGGTATTGAGCCGACTCGTTCGGGAAACACTGTTTTTTGAGAGTCTGTTCCGAGCGAGCAAGTGGACTTGGCTGTTCGGCTGGATATTTCACTACGCCTTGGCAGTCGTCTTGCTTCGGCATCTTTACTTTGTGACCGATCCAATTCCAGCCTGGTTGGGGATCGTATTTGTTCCTTCGGACTATGCTGCCTGGCTCTTGACTGCGAGTCTCGTAGGTTTACTCCTGAGACGGTTGTCGGTTAGCCGGGTTCGATACATATCCAGTCCATCAGACTATGCCATGCTGTTGTTACTGCTGGTCATCGGTGCCAGTGGTCTGTTGCTTCGATACGGGACGCATGTGAACATCGTTGCCGTGCGGGAGTTCACGCTTGGATTGCTTGCATTGTCACCTAAAGATTTACCGCAAAATCTGACGCTGTATATACATATATTCAGTGTGGCTATACTCGCTGTTGTTTTCCCTTTCAGCAAGCTCATACATTTTCCTGGTTACTATTTCAGCCCAAGTCATAACCAGCGTTACCAGTAATTGACAATGTCGGCACTATATAACCGAATCATGAAAAAAAACGTGTCACCAAAGATCAAAGAAAGAGCCATGTCGCATGGCAAGCCTTTTTTCGAGACAGGAAACGATCAAAGCGGCGCGCTGGTCGAAGGCTGGAAAGAAATTGCAATTGAGAAACTGGGCGAGATCGCTGATTCAAATCGGGGATTTCGACTGTTTCTCGACAGTTGTGTCAAATGCGGTGCATGCACAGACAAGTGCCATTATTTTCTTGGCACCGGTGACCCGTTGAATATGCCGGTCGCAAGGCAAGATCTGATTCGAGGGGTGTATCGACGTTACCACACTTTGTCTGGACAACTGTTCCCTCGTTTTGTAGGGGCGGTGGACTTGACAGAAGAACTCATCGAGGACTGGAGCACCTATTTGTACCAATGTTCGGAATGCCGTCGTTGCTCTGTATTCTGTCCGTTCGGCATTGATACAGCAGAAGTTACCATGGCCGGCCGATCAATACTTGATGCGGTTGGACTCAAGCAGAAATACATTCACGCGGTTCTCACCAATGTTCACAAGATTGGCAATAATCTGGGGATGATAGGGCCTGCTATCGCCGACACACTCGAGAGTTTGGAAGAAGAGGTTGAGGAAGATACCGGTGTGAACGTCAGATTTCCTTTGGACGAACCAAACGCTGAGGTTCTGCTGGTTGTTCCTTCTGCCGACTTGTACACCGAACCTCATGTTGACGGACTTATCGGTTGCGCAAAAATATTTCATCAAGCCGGGATCAGGTGGACTATGGCGACCGAAGCATCAGAGGCCGCGAATTTTGGTTTATTTGTTGGCGATGATTCACACATGAGTGATATTGCAGAGCGAATATTGACAACTGCGCAAAATTTAGGTGCAGGTCAGATCGTCATCGGAGAGTGCGGACACGCATGGCGGGTCGCAAGCAGTTATTGGCGAAGTCTATTCAAGGACGGCATGCAGGGCTTTGAGCAGTTACCTGAGCCAGTTCACATATGCGAATATACGCACGGTCTGATAACTGAGGGCAGGGTGCGTCTGGACCGTACTGTTCATGACAGCAAGGTCATTACCTTCCATGATTCGTGTAATGTTGCGCGTGGTTCAAAAATGGGGGATCAGCCTCGCGATATCTATAGAATTCCGCGCGAACTATTGAAAGCTGCGTGCGAAAATTTTGTTGATATGGCACCGGATACGATCTGCGAGAACACATTTTGTTGCGGTGGTGGTGGCGGATTACTGACCGATGAACTAATTGACGTTCGGGTGAGTGGGGCGTCTCCCCGAGTTCATGCGTTAGAACAGGTAATAGAAAAGTACGGCGTCACACACATGGCAGCAATCTGTGCAATTTGCAAAAGTCAGTTCAGGACGGTTCTACCGCACTACGGATTGGGAACCGACATGATTGTCAGTCTCCACCAGATTCTGGGAGATGCAGTGGTTTTGAATTGAACCTTGACCCGATCAGATGTATTCCTTGCTGGAACGCCGTCTGGGGTCAGTTCGCTTGACCACGCGGCCGAGAATGTCCTTGTAACCGATTACTACCGAGTCACTGCATTCATTTGACGCAGTGGCAAACTGCAAGACTCCATCAGAAATCGACAGTTTTCCCAACTGTAGCTGTTCTGCAACCTGAGCAACCGCATAATCGCCATGCAGTACTGTCATTTCCGGGTCGATGATTATGATCGAACCGGCTTTGAATTCAGGTGCCATACTATCGCCGACTACCCGTAGTACGAAAGGTTCTTTGGTTTTACACGTACCACTCATTTGTATATTTTAGAAGCCTGAAGTGGCAGAGCCAAAGACTGCGAGCCAAGCGATAAGAATTACCGACTCATTTGTAGCATTCTGCGTATGTATTCGTTGGTATGTGACGAAAGATCTACCGAGAAATCTGATGCTCTGTGTGCAGAACTTCAGCATGGCAGGGCTCTTTGTTGCTTTCAGCGGATGAGTGTTCGTTTTCGCTGGAATACAAAATATTTGCTTCCATGCGGATTCTCCTTTGCTCAAAACAGTGTCTAGGCGTCTCCGTCGCGCTTTTTCTGCTACGATTCTTTGCTGCTCACGTTCGGCAGCTCATCGCTTCTCTCGTTGCGTGAAATCGACTATCTTTACTCGGTGTCTCAAAACACTGAATTTGTGGATTGAATTGCACCGGGAGCAAAGGTTCCAATCAAACTGATATGGTAGCGCAGTAAGAATCTGTCTCTGTCTGTGGTAAACGGAATGCTGATCCGCGCTCATTCAATTCCAGCGGTTTAGTTCAATGCAACATTGCCGAGTGTAGGGGCATAGGATCAGTCCTCAACCAGTCGTAACGGTCCCCCGAGTTCACGGTAATTTCCCTGACAATGCCATCGCGTACGATGGAAATCCGCACATCAACTCCCGCTGGACCGGTTGCCCAGACGTTTCGAAAGAAACTGGCCATACTGGAAACCGGTTGTCCGTTGACGGCAATAATTATGTCATTGGGTTTGATTCCCGCCACTTCAGCCGGACTGTCTATCGCTACTCGAAAAACGAAAAGGTGTCCGCGGTCGAATGAAGTATTGACTCCCAACCACGGCCTCGACTCGCCGGAAGCCCGTCCATTTTGCAATAGGTCATTGAATATGGGTTTCAGCAAATTGATTGGCACAAACATATTGCCTGGAACAGGTCGAGATCCCTCGGCGGTTATCGCATCATTTACTATCAATGAACCTACGCCGACAAGTTTGCCTTTAGAACTAATCAGTGCAGCACCGCCGAACCCGCCAAATGGCGGAGATGTAAAAATGGCTTGATCCAACAGGTATTCCCAGTAGCCTGGAAATTCCCGTACATCGACAACTTGTACGACGCGCATGTAGTCGGGTCCAATATGCGAAATAATCAATGCCGTATCACCGGGAGATAGAAAAGAGGAATCTCCAAGAGGAATACCCTTGATACCCAACGAACGTGTCGCCCTCACCAAACCGAAGCCACTGTCGTAGTCGTAAGCGACAATTTCTGCAGGAACATAATCGCCTTGACTGTCTGTAATCTGAACATCTGAAGCCTCTAAAATGAGGTATCCGATAGTTAGCACCAGTCCATCATCACCAATTACAATTCCGCTGCCCGCGCGCTCATTTCCCAAATAATTTGCGGTTCTTGCGGTATTCGGCACCGTCGCGCGAAGTCCGATAACTGCTTTAATCGTTGCCTCAACCAGTTCGTCTGAATCCTGAGAAGCGACCGCCGGCGCGATAAGAAGTAGGAAGGAAAAAATGCTGGCAAATAATTTCCGCATAAATTGATCAATTGCTGAAGAGAGAGTAGTATTCATCACAACCTGCCTACCAAATGATAGTTCACCAA
Source organism: Arenicellales bacterium (assembly GCA_951813075.1). GTDB lineage: Bacteria > Pseudomonadota > Gammaproteobacteria > Arenicellales > JAJDZL01 > JAJDZL01. The sequence continues at coordinate 2,895,649 of OX638343.1, forward strand.
ACTGCTGTAAGAATTGTTGTTAGCACTTATATCAGGATTGTAATCACAAAGACGTGGCATATCCAGAAAATTAGTCTGAGGCCAATTTGGAGTAGTGAGAAATTCAAGCTCCGCTTTTATTACATGGACCAGGGCAACATCAACCTTTCTCGCGTGATTGCTCGACCGGCACCACCTGCGATGGTGTGATCCGAAACTTCGAATTAATCCGGATAATGCAACCTGATTTCCGGTTCAACCAATAAGTCGCTCTGATCAGAAATCACGCCCCGGTTGCGGTCGTTTGGGTGTAACTACAGAATCAATGAATTAAGCGTCCCATGTCATCTTTTTTGGCACAGCAGAATTTTTGGGACTTGGGTTTGTAAAGCCTGAATTAGCTGAACTGGCGAGATCTGTCGCAATGCAATTCTATGCTTGTCTCGTCGCCTCTGGATGAGTGTCGAAACTGTCCGGCACTGTGCTGTCAGCTATCGGGCACCGTTCGCCACTGCGATGTCGAACTCCTTGTACTTGCGCGTGTCGTCGCCTCGGGGGTAGGAGACATTTTGACGCGGCTGGGTACGAGTGACGTCGTCGATCCCGCGCTCGCGTAAAAGTTCAACCAGTTTTCCGCTGACCAAAGACTCCACCAGCCGACCCCATTTGCTGTTGAAATCTCTGTGCGCCTTTTTCAGTTGCTTGTCCGTCTTCTTCTGCTGATCGGCTATCTCCTTGTGGAGAGTGCGTATTTCCGTCACTTCGATCTGAGCTTTGTTCTGATAGGCGGCAATGGAAGCCATGCTCTTTTCGAACTGCGCTCTGTATTCGGTGATTTGGTCCTGTAGTGTCCTGTCGCTATTCATAGGCTGCATCTTGCTGAATTTGACCCGCTCGTAATTCTCATCACCATGAAAGTGATGTTTGCTGATTCATGTGTGCACGGGTATTGCAATCCCGTCATACCGGCTGGGCTTTTCCTGTTTTCGGCTTCTCTATGTCGGGTTTAGGGAGACAGGTTTTTCATTCCGACGAACGCAGACTTAGAACGGATTCTTCATCCAAATATATTCAGATCACGCCGGTAATAAGGCTCGTACGAAGAGAATTACGGAAAGAGCCATAAGGACGAAAAGCGCGACCTTCTTGAAAGTCTCCGGGTCGGTTTTAATAAAGCCGCGATTACCGACCCAGACACCGACGATCAGTATCGGCAGAAACACTACTGTACGCCAGTAGACGCTCGCGTCGATCAGGCCCTGAGCTGCGAACATAGCCGTTCCAACACTATCGGTGCCGATGAAATAGGTGATGATTGAGGCGCGTCCTGCAACCAAGCCTATCGGCGAGGAGAAGTAGAACAGGATTACAGGCGGACCTACGATCCCCATGCTTCCGTTCAGAACGCCAGCCATGAGCCCAACGCCGAATGTTGCCGGCGACCCAGGTTCTTTCGCAAGTGCGAAACCGCGAAGTATCAGGACCGCAGCAATGAAAACGACGATGCTGAGCGCTATGTGCACCGGCGTCGCGGGTAGAGTGGAGAGGGCATGAATTCCGATTGGCGTCGCCACCCAGCTACCCAACAGCAGCAGTCCGATGGACCGCCAACGAACCTTCTTCCAGATCTGAGGCAGGAGCGTGATGCTGGTGACGACCTCGAACATCAGAACCATCGGAACAACCTGCAGGGGTGGAAGCACGAGCGAGAGACTGGTCACCCAGAGCATCGATGCACCAAAGCCGGTGTAACCTTTGAGGTAAGCACCCGCAAACACAGCGATGAGACTGAACCAGAAACTCGCAGCAGAAAGTTCTGTCAGGTTGAGAATCCCACTTAGCATCTCAACCACGCTCCCCTCGCTTGCTCTCGTTTCGACCAATAAGCTGGTTCGTGTTCCCGCAAGCTGCCAGCGTAATACCCAATTACGGCAACAATCGGACCGACAATCAGCATTCCCAATACTTCGTAAGATAGATGGCTTTCAAAAGTCATTTATCGTTTGTTACCTCACGGATATTTAATTCATCGTAATTAAATTCGAGGGGACTCACGTCGAAAATACTACATTCTGACTGTAAATCAATGCAATCCGATTAGTTGTAATCTTGATCGCAGCCAAATTTAGAAATGCTGTTGAAATTGTACGGAATAAATTTGACGAACGTCTTGCTTTGGGTTCATATTCGTCCTATCTGTCGTCTCGGAAATTACTATCGAGGACTTGTAACACGAGATCACCACATATCGGAACAACATCAATTGAGGACGATTAATCAATGGCCAATTGAGGAAGGAAATTGATGTTGTCTGCTGAAGTGTGAAACAGGAAGTGATCGAGTCAATCAGTCTGAAAAAGAATGTCAACCGCCGAACCAGATTGCTTGAATCCGAATATTGGTGAAACTCCATAACCGTTGTCAATCTTTCAGAATTACCGATAAAATAAAGAAATATTGCAATTTGAACTGCTGCAGGTTGATACGTGCGTATTTTTTCGCTTGTCTGATTTTTTATCGGTGCGCAGCAACGGGAGTGTAGTGTGAAGTCCCAGAAATTTCATGGTGATCAATTTCCGAGTGATGAGACCAGCTTCGCCAGATTTAATCAGAATGGTTACCTGATTATTCGGAATCTATGCGATGCTTTTTATCTTCAGGAGATGATTGATGTAGTTGATTCATCGATTGATCCTGCTTTGGCGCCGGTCGAATATGAAGCTGATGTGCAGTATCCTGGTGCGCCGGATTCGCGCCAATCTCCCGGCGGTGATACGCCGCGAAGGTTGCTTCATGCGATTGCAAGAGATGCGGTTTTCAGGAACTGGGCGATCGACGAGCGGATAACTGGCCACGTCATGAATTTGCTTCGAACGACCCATATTCAGGTGAGCCAGAATCATCACAACTGCATCATGACCAAATTCCCCGGATATGGGAGTGAAACGGGTTGGCATCAGGATATTCGCTACTGGAGTTTTGATCGTCCGGAATTGGTGACAACCTGGTTGGCATTAGGCGAGGAATCAAGCGAAAACGGCAGCCTGACTGTTATTCCGGGATCACACAGAATGGACTTTGACAGGGGGCAGTTTGATGCTGCATTGTTCTTTCGGTCTGATGTCGAGCGGAATGTCCCTCTGATGGAGTCTGCACAGTCGATCGAATTGAATGCAGGTGATGTGATTTTCTTCCATAGCAGACTGCTGCACTCCGCCGGTCAAAACTGCACCGATTCGGTGAAATTATCTCTGGTTTTCACTTATCATGCATATTCTAACCGTCCCATACAAGGGACAAGGTCGGCCGAACACCCGGACATTGATATACGACGATGATGGAAAATCTTGGTTATTTGCTGTATCCGATCATGGTTGCCATTCTAGTCTGGATGTGGCTCCGGGTGCGGGGAATGCAACTTGAAGAAATCGTCGCACATTCTGCCGATGAACACCATACTGTGAATGATATATTCAAGCGCCATCCTCACGGCGGCGACTGGAAGGAATTTACCAGGTGGGTTGACGATCATCGTCATTGAGCCGATTTGCAGGATGCACCTGTCGCCATGAAGGCTACTGTCAACACATTTACCCGACACAAGTCAGAAGGGCATAAATTTGCTTGCCTCACATCCTACGGATACTGTGAGGCGGTTGCAGCAACTCAAGCGGGCGTGGAACTGTTGCTGGTCGGGGATTCTCTGGGTATGGTTGTTCAAGGCCACGATAGCAGTTTGCCTGTGACGATCGAGGATGTCGCCTATCACGTCCGTTGTGTCCGACGTGGTAACAACGGTGCCTTGTTGATGGCAGACCTTCCATTTATGAGTTACTACACTGAAAACGCAACGCTGAAGAATGCTGCACTTTTGATGCGGGAAGGGGCACAGATCGTCAAACTTGAAGGTGGAGCCTGGCTGGCAGAGTCTACGAGATTACTTGTCGAAAGGGGTGTGCCGGTATGCGCACATATGGGATTGACACCACAGTCCGTCAACCATCTCGGTGGCTATCGGGTGCAAGGACGTGATCCTGTCAAAGCCAAAACCATGATAGCTGAAGCTAAATTGCTTGAGGATGCAGGTGCCAGTTTTATATTACTTGAATGCGTTCCGACGTCATTGGGCAAGGCGATCACAGAAAGTCTTTCGATTCCGGTGATCGGAATCGGTGCCGGTCCTCATACTGACGGACAGATCATGGTGTTGCACGACCTGCTCGGCCTTTATCCCGGCAAGCCAGCTAAATTTGTTAAAAACTTTCTATTCGAGAACGCCGATATTCAGTCAGCAATCAGTGCATTTGTCACCGCAGTTCACAATCAGGAATTTCCAGCGGAAGAACATTGCTATGGTTAACGACCAGATGATCGTCTGGACCTTAGGCTATGGCGATCGGACGATTAGCGAATTAATTGACCTATTGGCTTCCTACGAATTAAATGCCGTAGTGGACATTCGGCTGTTCCCGGCAGCCGCAGAGAATTATCATTTTAGAAAGGACTCGCTCAAACAAGTACTGAATTCCAACGGAATTGAATATCACCTGGCCGGGCATCAGTTCGGAGGACCCAGATCTGAAGATGAAGACTCTCCTCATATCGCCCTGCAAAAGAGAATGCGAGGATACGCCGACTACATGTCAACGCTGGCATTTAAATCTGGAATTGAAAAACTAATCAACCTTTGTCGAAACCGTCGACTCGTCATCGTCAATGAGCAAAAAGATTTCGAACAATGCCATCGAAAGCTCCTTGCCGACTACCTATACCTGGTTGAGGGAGTCAAGTTGATCCACATTATGGGGCGGGAGACATTTCAGGAACATTGCGTGACGTTTTCTGCTCGATACCAATTCAATACAATTATCTACGACAACTACCATGAACCGAGCCGGATTCTGCACTGAATGCGGATTAGGGCCGCACCCCTATTGTAAATTCGCATCTGTCGGCCGTTCTATGTGGTCCACTGTGAAATATTCGTCTGTCAAACCTCAACCCCAGGAATCTGATCATGTTTTTTAATTTCAATCGAAAAATCTCTATGCCCGACGAAAAAGAAGCCTTGCCGGGACGAAACAAAAACATTTCAACCTCGGAAATTCATTATTTGAATGGTCGATCTATGTTTGAACCGTACCCTGAGAATTCCGAGCTGGCAATGTTCGGTGGAGGATGTTTTTGGGGTGTAGAAAGAAAATTCTGGCAAAAAGACGGTGTCTACGTTACAGCAGTTGGATACTCAGGCGGCTATACGCCGAATCCAACCTATCGTGAGGTCTGTACCGGAAAGACCGGTCACAATGAGGTGGTTCGGGTTGTATTTTCCCCCGATCAGATTTCTTATGAAAATCTGCTGCAGGTATTCTGGGAGTGTCACGACCCAACCCAAGGAATGAGACAAGGTAATGATGTTGGAACACAGTATCGCTCCGGAATCTATACCTACGGATCAGACCAGAAAAGGCTCGCGCTTGAATCTTTTGACGCGTATTCGAATGCGATCAGGAGAAAAGGTTACGGCGCGATAACAACTGAAATCATCGACGCGCCGGAGTTTTACTTTGCAGAAGCGGAACACCAGCAGTATCTTGGCAAAAATCCACACGGTTATTGCGGATTGGGCGGGACCGGTGTGTGCTATGTTCCGACGGATCAGACGGTTTCCGCTTGAGGTTGATCATGGCCGATGTAACGTTAAGCCTCGAAGAAGTATTCCAATTGAGTCTCGACGCCCTAACCGGTTGCGGTGCGCAAAAATCGAACGCGCAACCGGTCGCGCAGTCGATTCAGAGCGCTGAAGCCGACGGAATACGAAATGTCGGACTGAACTATCTTTCACACTACTGCGAGCATCTTCGATGCGGAAAGGTTGATGGCAACGCCACGCCCACGTGGCAACGAATGGCGCCTGCGGTTATGGTCGCAGATGCCGCCGACGGTTTTGCACATAGTGCTTTCGATCAGGTTTGCGGTGAATTTGTGGAGATGGTCAGAACAACCGGTATCGGTTCACTTGCCATAAAGAACTCCTATGCAGCCGGCGTCATTGGTTGGTATGTCGAAATTCTTGCTGATCAGGGGCTGATTGCCTTGGCTTATGCCAACTCACCACCAGCGATTGCACCATGGGGCGGCGCGAAGGCATTTTTTGGAACAAATCCTTTGGCATTTGGAGTTCCTCGAAAGAACAATCCACCATTGATTATCGATCAGTCATCCAGTGTGACGGCGAAGGTTAATGTTGTACATGCGGCTCAGTGTGGAGAACCAATTCCTGACACTTGGGCATTGGACAAGCACGGCAAACCAACGGTGGACGCCAAAGCCGGATTGCAGGGTTCCATGGCGCCGGCTGGCGGATACAAAGGTGTGGCATTGGCGATGATTGTTGATTTGCTGGCTGGCGGCCTTGGCGGTCCGAATATGTCCCATAGTGCTGGTTCCTTCGGCGATAACAGTGGCGGACCACCGGGTGTCGGGCAGTTTTTCATTGGAATAGCACCTGAGTTTTTTGGCGCCGATTTCAACGAAAGATCTGAATCCATGTTTACCGAGATGTGTACTGAAGAAGGCGTCCGGCTTCCCGGAGATCGTCGTCACGAATACCGAATCAAAGCCAAATCACAAGGCGTGAGTCTCCCTGAAAATCTCTATAATAAACTGCTCAACTACGCTGGTTGACAGCGTCGATGCGGATCCTTCCGGGTTCTAATTTGCCACTTGCCTGCTGACAACCAACGAAAATAGACAATGGAATTGAGTTGCATTTGGTGAGTTTCTTCTTCACCTAAGAAACAAATGTTGTATTGCGTTTTGTACTCAATATCCCTAAAATCATATATCCAGAATATATCTTGCTCGGTTCCATTAAATTTTGAAGAATATCTATGGAAGAATACACGCAACAGCCTGACTATCGGCCTAATGTGGCTATAGTTCTGTGCAACAAGCACGCTCAGGTACTGTGGGCGCGGCGCATTCGACACGACGGCTGGCAATTCCCGCAAGGCGGTATTGCACCGAATGAAACTTCTGACGAGGCGGCATACCGCGAGCTGGAAGAGGAACTGGGTCTCAAACCTGACCACGTGCGACTGATCGGTTCAACCAATCAATGGTTTCGATATGACATCCCGCAAAGATACCTGCGAAGCCGTTATCGAAGCAGACTTCGTGGACAAACGCAGAAGTGGTTTCTATTTGAGTTCATTGGCGATGAGTCGGATTTTTGTCTTGACTGCTCCGCACATCCTGAGTTCGATGACTGGAAATGGGTTGATTATCGGACAGCCGCGGATCGCGTGGTGAGTTTCAAACAATCCGTATATCGCGACGCTCTTGCTGAGCTTGAACCGTATTTCGGACGCATCAGCGAATGCGAATAGTACAATGTCCCCCGGTACCGACCAGGTCGACTAACTATTTCGAGCGGGCGTAGTTCAATGGTAGAACTTCAGCTTCCCAAGCTGACTACGTGGGTTCGATTCCCATCGTCCGCTCCATTCACCCAATTCAGTTGGAGCAACAGCGGCAGTCAGTGTCAAGTCTGAGATTCTTCCTCAGTCTTCAGTTCGAAAACCGTCACCACACGTTCTGAGCGTTTGGTATTCTGCGCAATTTTCGCAGCTCGTTGGGCCACCTCTTCAGAGACAACACCCATCAGATACACAGTTTTGCGGTATACGACGACGTGCACCAAAGGCGATGCTTCTTTCAGTGCTCTGGATAGTCGGTGTTTTACAGATATCTGCAATATCTTGTCTTTACCCAACGCCAGAGGAGTTCGGGATTTTTCCACCCTGATTTCGTTGACAACTTTGCGAACGTAAGGGTGTTCGTTCACCAAATCCTCGACCCAATTTTTAGCTTTAGCGTTTTCTACCGATCCGGTCAGTAGCACGACACCGTTAACAGTTGTCACATTGACCTGAGTGTCTGAACCCAACTCAGGCTCGTTCTTTTTGATCAAGTTGCTCAATCTGAACGTGATTGAGCTGTCTTCGATTTTCTTCGTGACGCTTCTGGATTCGACAGGTTTCTCAGTCTGTGCAAATCCTGTGATCGCAAACAACATAAGAAATCCGAATGTCAACGGACGGAGAATTTTTAAATTTACTGCAATTGAAGATGATGCAAACATGGAATTCAATTCCGGGGGGAGATTAAGGACTGGATAAACATCCAAATATTGGCGTTTACATTGATTAATATTTTACATTATCTGTTAAATACCCGTGTTTATCTTTGAAGTTCCGTCAATGCAGAACCCGGTTCTCGAGTGACGGGACGAATAATTCTTTCAGGATCAGGCAGACGCAGTATCGGTTCCGGAGTTCCATCGGCAAATTGCATCCATCTCGGATGTCGCACCACACGACCTATCTCATCAACCGTTATCGTCGACGTGATGCCGTGATACTTCGCAGTGGAATTGCGACGCAGTGTATCCAGACGAGAAACCAGGTTGTAGGTATCGATTCCCATCGCGTATATACGATCAAGACCGACTGAAATTGGACGTTCGGATTTCAGTTTCCGTCTTAGGTTGCTAATCGTTTCGTCTTGGCCAGCCAGCCAATTCACATCGGCAAAAAATACACCTTCGAGATCCTGATCGGCAATTTTGTCAATTTCACCACTGAATATTCGACTAGTTGCATAGACCGGTACATCATGTGCCCTGAGAAAATCGATATGTGGCTTGATTAGTCGTCCATGAAGAGGATCGGAACTGAGAAATATGAAGTCCACATCCTGTCGTCGTCGCGGTGTGAACTTCAACGAGCGTCCGAGCTCGTCGCGCAATCTACGATACCGCTGGACACTCTCGGCGATATTGAATACTTCCCTGACAGTGTCAGAATAGTCATTGCGTTCCAGCTCGAATATCATGCTCTGAATCACCGCACCTCCGAGCCGTTCCCACTCCGCTCTGAAAGCATCGGTTGCTCGCTTCGACCAGTTTGAAGGCGACTCGAGAATCACGGCGGTCGTGTGTCCATCTTGTCGGGCGCGTTGTGCGGCGAAGACTCCATCGTGTTCCGGTGCAAGCGCGAATTGGTAGACCAGATCAGTTTGAGGAATTTCGTCGGCAACTCCCAGCAAGAGAGTGGGTACGACAAATGTGTCAGATCGCACCAGTTCCTCAACATATCTGACACCGAGCGGGCCCACCACAAAATCTGCTCCATCGAACAGAGCCTGAAAATAATATTGAGTGATCTGAAGGGGATCGTTACCGATATCAACGAATTCCAGCAGGGGCTTGTTCGGGCTGGTATCCGCGTAATATTGAGCAGTCAGCCCATCCATGAACGCCCGAACAGCCAGATTGCTCTGCGATGACAATGGAAGAAGTACTGCGATTTTCGAGTAACTGATGTTGTCTGATGCAATTCCCGACTCGATCAGTTGTACCGCTTGATGATCAGGATTGCTGGAAACCCAGTGATCCAGCGCGTTGTTCATCAGACGGGGGTCGTGCCGTAACAAATTTGTGTTCAAAGCCAGTAGAATCCACGGTCGTGCATTCGCCAGGTCTGAATCCGATAGTGCCGTGGCAAGGTCGTCCGACGGTACCATGCTTAGGACTTCCCACAGATGGTGTCCGGTCGTTAGACGTTCGTTACCTGCCGGAAGCATTGCGTAGAGTCGCACCAGTTCTTTAACCAAAAGCAATTTATCGTTCAAATGTGACGCGGAATGAACCCTTAGCCGAGAAATCCGTAATGCTTGCCCGGGACTCAAGTTCGGGCCCTTCGAGACTCTGCTCAATAGTCTAAGAGCTACCTTGTGTCGGGCATTGAATTGATGCATACGCGCTCTTAAAACATCGTACTCCACCCGTTCTGATTCACCGAGCTCATCAACCGCAATCAGACTTGCGATCGACATTGCCTGTGAGAAATTGTTGCGCTTCAATAGAATATCTGCTGCATCGATGATTTTCGAATTGCGACCGGGCTCCGCGCTTTCCGCCTGGTTTACCAAATTCCATGCTGAAAATTCGGTTTCGGGTACGATTACTTCGACAAACGACTCATCTGCCGGAAAATCAATCACCGCAGGAATCTCGTCGGCGGAGCGAGTTGTTAACGGAGAATCCGCAACGATGGGGATTGCAGCAGTGGATTGTGATGAATCAACCGTTACCGTTGTGCTTTTTTCGACACAACCGGTCAGTAACACGCACACGGCGAATGTTGATGCCGTCAGAAGTGTTCTGGGGGGCAACGAAAGTTTGAAATTCATGCGATAGGTCTGATAATTTCAGATGGAATCACCATAATAGCTGGAGAGTTGTACACCTGATTCCGAAATTATAACTTTATCCAAATTCAATGAATACTGCGGGAACACTTTATGTTGTTGCTACACCGATTGGCAACCTGGAAGACATCACGTTGAGAGCAATCAGGGTTCTAAAGGAAGTGGATTTGATTGCGGCCGAAGATACGCGCCATAGCCAGAAACTTCTTCAAAGGTATGGGATATCAACAAAAATGATTCCGTTTCATCAGCACAATCAGGCGCATCAGACCAATCGGCTTGTCAAACATCTCTCAAAAGGCGAAAGCATCGCCCTAATTTGTGATGCAGGCACCCCTTTGATTTCAGACCCGGGTCAGACGTTGGTCGCTGCGTCACAAGAAGGTGGTATCTCGGTCGTTCCAGTTCCCGGAGCAAGTGCCTTGACTTGCTCACTGTCTGCTTTCGGGATACCGGTGGAAAACACAATATTTGCAGGTTTTCTCCCAGCTAAGAAAACGGATCGCCTTGCCCGGCTGAAGCAGTTGCGATCTCATCAAGGCAGTATAGTGTTCTATGAAGCACCGCATAGAATTGTGCGAGTTCTTAAGGACATGCGGGTCGTCTTCGGTGATGGCTGTGAAGCATGTATTGCCCGCGAGATGACAAAAATTCATGAGGAAATACGAAGAGATACTCTCGCTGGGCTGGACAATTGGGTGATGTCCTTGGCGAGCAATCAGAAAGGTGAGTTTGTCATAGCCGTTGTCAGTTCAGGTCTACCGCCTGATGACAATCAGGAGCAGATCGATCACATGCTAAATGTATTGATGGACGAGATGTCGGCGAGCAAATCCGCTGAAGTAGCATCGCGTCTGGGACGTGTCAGTCGCAACAAGCTATACCGCCGGGCACTTCAGCTCAAAGACAATAGGAGCGATAAATAGCTACCTGTCTTGGTAATCGAGTCACCGTCGAAATGCTCACCTCGCCGACTACGAATTCAGGTTGGCCAAAGATCGTAGGATGGAGGGTAAACTGGGTGGGTACTGTCATCGATTTGGCGTGAATCTTGCGATGGAAAATCCCATTGATGGTTGGTTGATGTAAAATGCTAGAGGTAACGAAAAGAGTTGGTCGGGCAGTCGCTTGGCGATACCGTTGACAGAATCTGTTGACGTTTTGCCGGGAGGAAAGTCCGGGCTCCCAGGGCAAAGTGCCAGGTAACACCTGGGCGGTGTGAACCGACGGAAAGTGCCACAGAAAATATACCGCCTGACCTGTCATTTGCTGTATCAGATGACACAGAGGGTAAGGGTGAAAAGGTGCGGTAAGAGCGCACCGCGGTGGCGGTAACGGCAACGGCAGGGTAAACCCCACTTGGAGCAAGACCAAATAGAAATCTCATGACGCGGCCCGCGTCGGATTTGGGTAGGTTGCTAGAGATTTTCAGTGATGGAAATCCAAGATGAATGGCTGCCAGCGATCTTTCGGTCGTACAGAACCCGGCTTATAGACCGACTCTTTTCTTCACTCAACCGCTTCATTGACAGAGTACCAATTTGGAAATCGGGATATACGGAAGCAGATGCTTTGGCGATGAATTGAACATGCGAGGTCAAAAACAGCGGACACATTCTAAACTAGACTTCACTCGCATTAATCTAGTCGAATAACCAATTATATCAGAGTCTTAGGTTGGATTTAAATTGGCTCGAAAATGCAAACAATTATTATTCGGGTAATCTTTAAAAGTTCGAATGTGTGTCGCATTTAGTACGGACTATTTTGAGCTCCACTTTCTGAAACAGCGGAGGAGAATATGGTCCAGCGTAATCTGTTTTAAACGGCGTAAGGCCGCTTCACAAGTTGTCGGTTGAGCGCATCAAGTGTTGATTCGGCCGCAGTATTGACGCGGAGCTAGAAGTTATAGACTTAGGGCGTCCGGCATTTGCTAAATAGCAACCAGCTTTATCAGTCTTGGTTAATTGTGTAGATGTTAGTTATCTCCCATACACCGGATGTCGTCATAATTCATTAACTGGAGCACTCATTAGGGTGCCTAGTGAGAAGCTGCAAATGCTGCTTGGTGTCGGTACAAACTGATCGGCTAGTTTGTCCTAAACCAGATGTTCAATGAGTTTTTCGGGCACCATCAGACTGACACGGAAAGTCAAGTAATGTGAATTATCTGCGGACTTGTAGGGTAAGTTGGCGATCAGCTTGAAATTGAAGACACCTCAATTTACCGTGAAAATTTGTGGAATTTGAGCGCCAAGTGGAATTTGTCAATAACTACCGCAAAGGCCAACCGATGAGATGGACCGGCGGCAACGAATGTCGCTTTTCGCCTGCGATATTGACCTCAGACTTGACTAAGGTTCACCAATGGAGCACAATGACAGCATAGCTTGAAAAACGCCGTGAAGTTGCCGTGCCCGTGCGACAATCGTTCATTCTGAAAGAGTCCGGCGTTCAATTTGAATGGAATCATTGTTCAGTTTTATCGGAACAGGCAATTGTCATGCTAGACCTATTCAATTGTGAGTCTTATACGCGACATTATCACAATTTACTCACAGTTAGTGTGAATCGATAATTTATTGAGTGAGTTTTCCAAATCAACTTACAATGAATGTCATATATGAAATTCATTATCTGTAACGATTCATAATCAATTAAATCATGACTCACTGGAATTTATCTATACCTGAAAAAACTGACCGGGCGGTTCGTACTTTTTTAAGCAAAAACGGGGGAAGTATGGGTGATCTGTCCGAATTTGTTAATGATGCTGTCCGTCGCCGAATTATGGAGTTGACCGTAATTAAAATCAAAGACAGAAATACCCGCTATGATCAGAGTGAAATTCTCGCGATAATTGACGAGGAGATCATCGCTGATCGTGAGAGTCATTCTTGACACCAATATCCTGATAAGTGCCTTGATAACTAAGGGAACTCCTCCCGATATCCTGTATCAAGCGTGGTTGAATGGTGAGATTGAAGTCGTAATGACTAGTGCGCAAGTTGCCGAAGTGAAGGATGTCCTTGGAAGACCTCGATTGAAGCAGTTTATACGCGCCGAAGAGATCGATGCAATAGCGGAGAATATCGACGCCTACGCTGATGTGCTAACCGACTTCGAAGTGGTGAATATATCCCCAGACCCGAATGATAATTCAATTTTAGCTGCAGCTATCGATGGGAAGGTTGATCTGATCGTGTCGGGCGATAGGAAACATATGCTTGCGCTTGGAGAAGTTCGAGGGATTCCCGTTGTCACAGCGCGTGAAGCCGTGGAGTTGATACCACACAGCTAATTGGCACTTCCTTATTCAAGAAGTAAATCTAGGGTGATTTGGAATGTTGAAACTTTCTTCGTTGGTTAATGGAACGAAATCGTCTGAACATTTGACTGTATTCTGCCTAAATGGATTGGCAGTCTTCGATTTTTTCTGATAAATGCAATTCTTGATTTACACTCAATTAACTTCTAGGGTCAATTGTTATCAGTAAAGTAGCTGACATCCGCAAAATTGTGGATTGACAAAAACAGTTCGCGAAATTAGCAACCATGTTGACAATTGGTGGCTGATCGTCCATGGTGGTCATCGCCCCCAGTCATCTAGCCAACGCTAGTGAACTGACAATTAGCCCTAGCTGATTGCAGACATAGGCGCTCGCTGCGCTTTGTGATTAGCCCGCTACAGGATTCTGGATCTAATTCAATCCAATTAGTTGAAATTTAACGGATAAAGATCACAATTTACGCTTTCGAATTAATCGGCAACTGAAATAGAAATGATTCGATTGCAATTTTTTTATGTTTCTTGATTGACGCCAGTTTGAGAAGTCAATTGGAATTAAATTGAATAGCAACTCGGCCAAGGTTCGAATTCTTTCCTTCAAAACCCACCGCGCCAAATCTAACTCGGTCGAAATCTAATTGCAGTTCGAGAAATAGTGGCTCACGTTAGTTCAAGGCGAAGACTACGGCCAACTACCTTTGCAGCACGTGACAGTGCTCCGATCGTAACACCATCGTTTTCGGGGTCAAGTAACTGCTCTAGTTGTGATCGACTAGTGTGCATGCGGCGGGCCATCTCTGACTTGGAAATGCCTTGGTTTTGATTTCCTCTGAGAGCTGATATGCCAACACCCTTTTGACTGCTTGTTCAGTGGTAGATTCGTAAGTATCTTGTTCTTTAAGAAAGTCTTCGAAATACTGACCAGGTTGTCCTTTTTCACTTGTCATTTCAAACTTCTCATTCTATTTACTGCAATTTCGAGTTCAATTTTGGGTGTCTTCTGCGTCTTCTTAATAAAGCCATGGAGCAGGATCATTTCGCCTTTATGAATGCAAAACATGACGCGAGCAATTTTCTTATTCTGTAAGTTGGTGCGAATTTCCCAGAGACCTTTGTGACCCCTGACTGCTCGGCAAATTGGCGTTCCAATAGGCTACCCAAATTCTGCTGTACAAATATCTTCGCCAATGCGCTTCCGTTCATTCACTGTTGAGCTAAGGAGCCACTCACGAACAGGTACCCGACTGCTAAACGACTCAAAAAAAACGGGCAGGCAACCGCTTTGATTTAGTCACAATTAATGAACCATATATGGTACATCATTTTGGAATGCCACTTTGCGAAGCGAACAAATTTAAAACACTTGTGCCTGGCAATGTTTCAAAGGAAGTCTTTTAGTCGAGTTTGAGCAGTTTAAGCGCGAACGGGTTTGGTACAACTTAAACATTACAAATTAAGGTATCAAAGATATGGTAATGCAATCAGTAAAGTAAATGACATCCGCAAAATTGTGGATTGACAACAACGGATCGCGACATGAGCGACCATATTGACAATTGGCGGCTGATTGACCATGGTGATAGTGTTTACCATCCCGGTTCACCTTGAGTCTCAACATTTCACAAGAAAAAGCAATAACACATGAACGCGATTTCCGTAGGTGAATTCACAATCTAACTCACCCATGTGATTTTGCCCCTCCTTACCCTGTTATAGAGATTTTCTATATTCCTTTTTTTAGAGAGAAAGCAACCTGTTCAATCGGTCGGGATCGCTTCATTTTCCACCATCAGGTGAGTCCGATAGTATTTTTACGGTACGAATGCGTGACGGGGGCAAATTTCCTGGATAGCTGACCGTTCGCTGACATATCTGGCGCTTTAAAGGTTGGAAATTTATCTCCAACTAAACTACTTTGTCATATTTTTCGCGGTCAGAATTGGTCGGTGTGTAGTATTATTTTCTGTTTCGCAAATTGAACATTCCAACCGAATTTAAGACATTCGTTTGTCATGCGAAAGACACCATACCGGGTTCGAGCAGGCCGAATGTCATTACGTTGGTTCCCGCTCAGTCGTATGAATCTGATTTGAATAAATCGGTGATTCTTCCTCCACGAGTGAAATAGGAGAAATTAGTTGTGTTGAAAGTGAAAAGCGACATTGAAATCGCTAGAGAAGCTTCATTGAAACCTGTTGGAGATATTGCGCAGCGTCTGGATATTCCGGCTGATTCCATAATCCCATATGGCCACACCAAAGCCAAGGTTGACTTGGATTTCATTGATTCGCTGTCCAACCGGAAAAACGGAAAACTGATACTAGTCACCGCGATTACGCCGACCCCGGCCGGTGAAGGGAAAACAACAACCACCGTTGGTTTGGGTGATGGTCTGAATCGTATTGGCAAAAATACCATGATGTGTTTGCGGGAGCCCAGTCTGGGTCCGTGTTTCGGAATGAAGGGTGGTGCGGCCGGCGGCGGCTATGCGCAAGTTGTGCCCATGGAAGATATCAACCTGCATTTCACCGGTGATTTCCATGCCATTGGAACTGCACACAATCTTCTCTCAGCCCTCGTCGACAACTCAATTTACTGGGGTTCTGATGTTGGATTGGACAGTCGTCGGGTCGCGTGGCGAAGGGTGGTTGACATGAACGACCGTGCCCTGCGCCAGATCGTATGTTCACTGGGTGGCGTATCGAATGGATTCGCAAGAGAAAGCGGATTCGACATTACAGTCGCAAGTGAGATTATGGCAATTTTCTGCCTCGCTGAGGATCTGCAAGACCTTGAGAGAAGACTGGGCAATATCATCGTCGGCTATCGTCGCGACCGATCGTCGGTTGCAGCAAGAGAATTGAACGGCAATGGTCCGATGACCGTACTACTCAAGGATGCCTTCGCACCGAATCTGGTTCAAACTTTGGAAAACAATCCTGCATTCGTGCACGGTGGACCGTTTGCCAACATTGCACACGGCTGTAATTCAGTTGTGGCGACAAAAGCCGCACTCAAGTTAACCGACTATGTCATCACCGAAGCTGGTTTCGGCGCTGATCTGGGTGCTCAGAAATTTTTTGATATCAAGTGTCGTACATCGGGCTTGCAACCCTCGGCGGTTGTTGTCGTAGCAACCATTCGAGCGCTCAAGATGCACGGTGGTGTTGCTAAGACAAACCTGCAAACGGAGAATGTCGAGGCCGTCGAGGCAGGATGTGTCAACCTCGAGAAGCATCTCGCCAATGTCGCGAAATACGGATTACCTGCAGTAGTCGCAATCAATCGTTTCGTTTCGGATACTGACGCTGAAGTCGAGGTTGTTCGCAAGCATTGCGAGAAAATGGGCGCCGATGTTTCGGAATGCACGCACTGGTCCGATGGCGGTGCAGGTACCGAGGAACTCGCACACAAAGTCGTTGAGCTTGCTGATTCAGGTGCCGGGTCATTCAAAACTCTATACGCTGACGAACTCCCACTAGAACAGAAAATTCGCACCACCGCGCAACAAATTTACGGCGCGGCAGATATAGCGATTGAGGGCAAAGCCGCCACCTATCTCAAACAACTCGAAAGCGACGGTTTTGGTCATCTGCCGGTCTGCATGGCAAAAACGCAGTACAGTTTTTCGGTCGACCCAACCGCTTTGGGTGCACCCGAAGGGCATATTGTGCCAATTCGTGAAATTCGACTGCTTGCCGGTGCAGGATTTGTCGTGGCTATTTGCGGCGACATTATGACCATGCCGGGGTTGCCGAGGGTGCCAGCCGCCAATTCAATCCATCTAGGCGATAACGGACAGGTCGAAGGGTTGTTCTAATAGAATTCTCGTTTTCGCTATAGGATGGTCGCAACCCAATTGACCGTACTTTGCGTTGCAAAATTACTGATTATGAGTATCTGACTGATGGCTATTCGAGCACTGGACCGGGAGCAACTGCGCCAAGCGCCTTATCATCCTCGTTTTTTCGGTGTCAACGGTGCTGTTACCAGTGAGCATTATCTGGCAGCAAATGCCGGATCAGACGTTTTGAAATCGGGCGGGAATGCGGTTGATGCAGCAGTGGCTGCCGTTCTCGTCGAAGGTGTTGTCAATCCGCATCAGCACACAATCGGGGGTGAATGCCCCATGCTCATTCAGATGGCGAATCACGCTGAGCCGATTGTCATCAATGGCAATACTATGGCACCGGCCGCAGCGTCAGTCGAGAATTATCGAATCCGGGGATATTCCGATGTGCCAGATACCGGGATTCTTGCTGCTGGCGTTCCTGCCGCACTAGGTGCTTGCACCACCGCATTGGAAAAATACGGGACCATGTCCTTCACGGACGTTTGCAGTCGTGCCCATGAAATCGCTAAAGGGTTTCCCGCTCACCGTGGATTGTTGTTCATGCCCGATTTCGGCGTCCATGACATTCAAGATCTGATACGTACTGACTGGACGAATACGGCGGCAGTTTATTTACCGGATGATACATTGCCGAATCCCGGTCAATTGCTTGTGAACGCCGCACTGGCGGACGTTTTTCAGACTTTGATGAATGCGGAGAACACTGCCAATGGAAGTCGCGAACAGGGTATTGCAGCAGTAAGAAAGGAATTTTATTCTGGCGATTTGGCGTCCGAAATAGCAAAACATTCCGAACAGCGTGACGGATTCCTGACTCGCAACGACTTGCAGGCATTTGAAACGCGAATTGAATCACCCGTGTCGGTCAATTTTGATCATGTTCGTGCATATAAGTGCGGACCTTGGAATCAGGGTCCAGCATTGCTGCAGACGCTGTCGATTCTAAAGAATTTTCCGATTGGTGATATGAAGCATAACTCAGCTGAGTATCTTCATATTGTTATTGAAGCTGTCAAGCTTGCCTTTGCAGATCGCGAGCAGTGGTATGGTGACCCTGAATTCGTTCACGTACCAACTCAGGAACTGCTCAGTGATGAATATGGTGCCATACGTTCGAAACTGATTGACCCTTCAAATGCAAGTGATCAAATCATTCCAGGCGATCCGACCAGACTGATGGACGCGATGCCTGTGGAGGAGCGTGTTGGTGGAAAATCCTGGGGACATGGAACCGTTCATGTAGACGTGATTGATCGGGACGGAAACATGGTTGCGGCGACCCCCAGTGGTGGCTGGCTCAAATCTTCCGAGCTTGTTAAGTCACTTGGGGTTCCTCTGGGAAACAGATTGATGACGTTCTACCTCGCACCGAGTCATCATCCGGGTATCATCGCACCTTTCAAGCGACCGCGCACCACCATCAGTCCAACGTTGGTACACAGAAACGGTCGGCCTTGGATGGTGTATGGCAGTATGGGTGGTGATCAGCAAGATCAGTGGATGTTGCAGTTTCTATTGAACAGAGTGGTATTTGATATGACGATCGCCCAGGCGATAGAGGCGCCGAAATTCTCGAGTCACCACTTTCCGGGTTACTTCGCACCTCACGAATTTAACAAGAAACTTGTGGCGATTGAGGAAGGTGTCGGCGAGGGTACATTGTCCGGACTTTGTTCGCGTGGACATTCGATTGAAGCGAGGCCAGACTGGACCGAGGGTTATCTGCTTGCTATCGAAAGAGACGCAGAAACCGGTTTGCTTGAAGCGGGTTGCGACCCGCGCGGTGCGAAAGGCGACGTATTTCCGGCGGCCGCGTATTGCTGGTAGGCGCGGGTCGACAATCCGAGCGGATTGAAAAGGAATTTTAGTCTACTCTGGTATCCTGACTTCGTGCTGGCTGCAGGCGGCTTTCAATGTATTTTGCAGCAGGCTTGCTATCGTCATGGGTCCGACACCACCTGGCACTGGTGTGATGGCGCCAGCAACTTTTTCTGCTTCGGCGAATTCGATATCACCCACCAGTTGCGATTTCCCAGTTTCAGATTTGATTCGATTGATTCCGACATCAATCACAGTTGCTCCGGGTTTCACCCAATGTCCTTTGACGATGTGCGCTTTACCAACCGCCGAGACCAGAATGTCTGCCTGTTGGCATATCGTCTTTAGATCACGTGTTCTGGAATGGGCAATGGTGACCGTACAGTTTTCCTGAAGCAGCAGGGTGGCAAGGGGTTTCCCGACAATATTGGAACGGCCGATAATGACCGCATTCTTTCCACTGAGGTCCTCATCGTTCGATTTCAATAACTGCATGCAACCAAGTGGCGTGCATGGTATCAATGAATCCATACCGATGTTCAGCAGTCCGACATTCAGTGCATGAAACCCATCTACATCTTTCTGTGGCAGAATTGAGTTAATTACAATTTCCGCGTTAATGTGATCGGGAAGCGGTAACTGCACCAGAATTCCGTGTACCAGAGGGTCTGCATTCATTCGCTCGATCAGATCAAGAAGCTCACTTTCGGTGACACCCGCCGCCAATTTGTTGTGAAAGGAGTTCATTCCGGCCTGTGAGGTCTGAATGATTTTGTTTCTGACGTAAACCTGACTCGCATCGTTATCGCCAACCAATACTACGGCCAGTCCTGGGATAAGACCATGCTCTGCCTTGAGCAGTTCCACCTTTTCAGACACGCTCTGTCTCAAATTCGCAGCAAGCGCTTTGCCATCAATCAATCTTGCCATTCGTCACCTGATCCGAAATGATATGTTGGAGATGATCCGCAAATTTTATATGCATATCGCCGAATGGATTCATAAAATTGTCTAATCGGTTGAGGATTAATTGACTTCGTTCTCGATCTTCTAAAATGCGCGTTGCGGGTTGCACCGTTTTGATGCCTGGAGGAAGAAATTTCTGTTATTGCGGAGAGTGGATTTACGGGGTGTAAACGAGACTTAACCTGGACAAATGATTCAGCATTCAGAATTAATAAAAAAATTTCCCATCGTAGGTGTCATGGGGTCAGGTAGTGCGGGGTGTGAAAACCAAGCAGTTCCCCTCGGTCGTTGGCTGGCTACGATAAACGTTCATCTTCTAACTGGTGGCGGCATGGGGGTGATGCAGTCGGTCAGTCGAGCATTTGCTGAGTCAGAAGGAAGAAAAGGATGGGTCATCGGTGTGATACCTGGGTACTTTGATCAGGCTACGCACAGATACTCAACATCTGCGGGCTATCCGAATCAGAATGTCGAGATTCCGATTTTCACACATTTACCGTACTCAGGTGACAGGGGAAAAGATCAACTTTCCCGCAACCACATCAATGTACTGAGTTCGAATATCATCGTAGTTTTACCCGGACAGTCGGGAACGGCGTCGGAGGCCGAACTAGCGGTCATTTATAATAAACCCGTCGTCGCATGGTTGGAAAATCGATCGCAGATTGCGAATTTACATTCACAGGTGCCGGCAGTCAGCGATCTGGATCAGGTAAAAGAGTTCGTCACCCGCCAAATTCGGAAATTCAATGGATGATCTCAAACGTTCACTTCTGAACGTCTTTACTTACAGTAATCTTGACCGAATGGTTGATCGGCGTAAGGATGCCGAGCACCTCGCTTCGCTTCAGACATCGTTATCAGCCCGATTCGTATTATTCCATCAAGACCAGTTTCTCATGTCGGAGGAGCCCAACCCGGCACCCGTACTAGTCGAATCTGGTAGCATCGACCGTTGGCAATGCTCTATCGAAACCAGCGTTTATCTTGGTTGCCGGGGAGAGCATAACTATTTCGCCCTGGAAATTGGTGATACGTCCTGGCTGTATGGGAATTTTTCCGACAACGCCAATTTCGTCGAGCTTCGCGAGAATGGATACAGCCTGAAAGCCGAGGATGCGACACTGTTGTCATACGCCAAGGCGATGTTCCACTGGCATCGGGCACACGGATTCTGTGGCGTATGCGGTGCGGCAACACTGGCTGTTCAGGGTGGACACTGCAGGCGGTGTACCAAGCCAGAATGTGCGAAATTACATTTTCCGAGAACTGACCCCGCGATCATAGTTGCAGTCACCAAAGACTGCAAGTGTCTGTTTGGACGACAGAAAGCATGGCCACAATACCGATATTCAGTAATTGCAGGTTTTGTCGAACCAGGTGAAAGTGTGGAACAGGCAGTCGTGCGCGAGGTTCTGGAAGAAACCGATATCAGTCTCGACACTGTCGATTACCACTCCTCGCAACCGTGGCCGTTTCCCGGATCAATAATGCTGGGCTTCACCGCAACCGCGTCTAGCTATCAAATCCGGCTGAACGACGGCGAGCTTCAGGATGCCCACTGGCGAAGTGTTGATGAGGTTGTTGACGGCCTCATTTCGGGTGAGTTTCGCGTTCCTCCGCGCCTTTCTATCGCCTATAGGTTGATTGAGGATTGGTTCAATGAACATTCATCGCGCAAACTGTCTGTTGTTATGGACGATCTCGGTATTGTTCGATTGTGGTAGTCACTATATTGGAAAAGAGTCGGGTATCACACACTGAATCTCAACAACGGTCAACGCTATAATTTCTGCATATATCACTGCATCGAGGGAAGTGCGATTGCTGACTTCAAAACTATCTAACCGCGAGCAAGTTTTCAGTGACGTTCGACAGTCACTGGAGCGGCTGGGCCCATCAGTCAGACATGCCGCACAGGCTGAGTACGAGAGAGTCATGTCCACCGAAACCCCGCGACCGGTTGTTGATGGACTCCTCGTTGACAATTTTTTGACCAAGCATGCCGCCGTGCATGGAACATCGAAAATTGTCCGAAGTAATGCGGAGGTTCCAGATGCACTCAGCGAGTTTCTTGAAGCGCACGATCTGCCGGCGCAATTGATCATGGGGTCGTCGCAGTTTCTTGCTGATTTTGACTGGCCGGATCATTGGGAGATTGAAACGCGGACCGCTAAGAAAACTGACGATGTTTCAGTGACCGATGCAGTATGTGCGATCGCGGAAACAGGTACGATCATGCTTGTCAGTTCGCCCACCGCATCGTCGACACACGCATTTTTACCTGAGAATCATGTTGTGATCATCAATGCCGGAAAGGTTGTCCGGCATCTAGATGATGCGCTCCGGTTGGCCTCGTCAGAGATCGACAACAGCACCTCAGGTGTACACATGATTACTGGTCCCTCGAAAACAGCCGACGTGGAGCAGACGATCCAGTACGGCGCACACGGACCGCGTCGATTACATATCATCGTTATCGATGCAAAATAGTGTTGAGATGAATCAGGGTCTTCCGCGTAAGTCAAATTTCGACTACAGCGATCTTCTGGCGTGCGGACGAGGGGAGTTATTTGGTGAAGGCAACGCACAGTTGCCGCTGCCACCGATGCTGATGTTTGACCGCATTTCGAATATTGACAGTACCGGAGGAGATTTCGGTAGAGGAATAGTAGAGGCGGAGCTGGACATCAAGCCCGATCTTTGGTTTTTTGACTGTCATTTCCAAGGTGATCCCGTCATGCCAGGCTGTCTCGGTCTGGACGCTCTATGGCAGCTGGTTGGATTTTACCTTGGTTGGCTGGGTAAACCGGGCAGTGGTCGTGCGCTGGGCTCAGGAGAGGTCAGGTTCACAGGGCAGATTACAGACGAGATCAGGCTCATCACCTATAAAATTCACATCAGGCGGGTGATTGCCACCAAGTTGGTTATGGGAGTTGCCAATGGTATTGTGGAAGCAGATGGAAAACCAATCTATAAGGGATCTGACCTGAGAGTCGGATTATTCAAGTTGAAGTAAGCATGAGAAGAGTTGTTGTAACAGGACTAGGTATTGTTTCAAGCATTGGATGCAACCAACACGAAGTGACGACGTCATTACGCGGTGGTATCTCCGGCATAAGCTTTGAGCCGCAGTATGAGGAATTGGGTTTTCGCAGTCAGATACACGGTGCGATCGACATTGATCTTGATCGCGCGATCGAGCGAAGGGCGCGTCGATTTATGGGCGACGGAGCAGCGTATAACTATATTGCGATGCAGGAAGCGATCGAGGATGCGGGATTGGTTGATGAAAAAATTTCCAATCCTCGAACCGGTATGATTATGGGCTCTGGAGGTGCCTCAACGGAAAACATAATCGCCGCGACCGATATGCTCCGGTCGAAGGGAATTCGCAGTGTAGGTCCGTTTCGGGTACCGCGAACCATGTCCAGCACCAATTCAGCGACCTTGAGTACCTATTTCAAAATTCAAGGTGTCAGTTATTCAGTCAGTTCCGCATGTGCCACCAGTGCACACTGTATCGGTAACGCGATGGAACTGATTCAGTTGAACAAGCAGGATATCGTCTTTGCCGGTGGAGGTGATGAGGTTCATTGGTCAATGACAATGCTGTTTGACGCCATGCGTGCTCTGTCAGCAGGATTTAACGATCGTGCCGAGCAGGCATCCCGTCCTTTTGATGTCAACAGAGACGGGTTTGTCATCTCCGGTGGCGGTGGTGTCGTAGTCCTTGAGGAACTTCAAAGTGCGCTTGAGCGAGGCGCGAAAATCTACGCCGAACTGATTGGCTACGGTGCTACTTCAGACGGTTTCGATATGGTCCAACCCTCTGGTGATGGCGCTGTTCGCTGCATGCGGTTGGCACTCGAGAACGTCGAGCAACCGTTGGACTACATCAATGCCCACGGAACCAGCACACCGATTGGCGACACTCAGGAACTGCATGCCATACGCGAAGTCTTCAGTGATGTACCGAGAATTGCATCCACCAAATCGCTGACGGGCCACGCACTGGGGGCTGCGGGTGTCAATGAGGTAATCTATACCCTGTTGATGATCGATAACAACTTTATCAGTCCCTCAATCAATATTGATGAACTTGACCCGGTTGCGGCGGACCTGCCCATTGTCCGCGAGCCGATTGAGAACATAGAAGTGAACACCGCCATGTCGAACAGTTTTGGCTTCGGCGGAACCAATGCAACGTTGGTATTCCAGAGATTATCCCAGTAATCTGCATCCAATCTTGAGTTCAACTGAACAAGCGCTGATTCAACCGCATCGAAACCCAATGCATGTAGCGGTGTGGTTGCTGATCATCTGCGCCATGATTTACTGTGCGATCGCGATTGGGGGTTATACGCGCCTGACGGACTCCGGCTTGTCTATGGTTGACTGGCATCCGGTATCCGGAGTACTGCCTCCGCTTTCACAAACGCAATGGATTGCTGAGTTTGAACATTACCAGCAGTTCCCCGAATTTCAGACAGTCAATTCTGATCTGTCTCTTGAAGGATTCAAGCGAATCTTTTGGATTGAGTATGCGCATCGTATTGCCGGTCGGCTCGTGGCGCTCGCGTTCTTGCTGCCTTTTATTTTTTTTCAGTTGCGCGGCTATCTCAGCATCGCGATGAGTTTGCGGTTGATTGCAGTCTTTCTGGCTGGCGCTCTACAGGGATGGCTGGGTTGGTTCATGGTCCAAAGCGGCATGGTGAATGACCCATCAGTCAGTCAATATAAACTTACCGCTCATTTGAGTCTGGCGGTTCTCATCTACAGTTATGTCTTGTGGCTGTCGATCGGGTTGATTTGTGGAAAATTACGCTTGAAACTTGATGGTTCAAATCGGTTGTTCGCAGGTATTTCCTTCTGTATTGCACTGGTTGTCATCATGCTGGTGAGCGGTGGCTTCATGTCGGGTACACGCGCGGGCTTTGTCGTCAACACCTTCCCCCATATGAATGGCGAGTGGATTCCAGATATGCTTTTTTCACTGACGCCACTATGGGCGAATCTTTTCGAAAACGTCATCGCCATTCAGTTTATCCATCGCTGGGTTGCTTTTGCGGTAGTTGGGGTGATTACCATTCTCTGGTTTCAGCGGTTTTCGATGAATCGCTCTGCAACCCGGGTTATGTTGGATATTGTGATGGTTGTTGCAATCTGCCAGTTTAGTCTCGGAGTGGCAACTTTAGTGAGTCGGGTGCAATTGCCCGTTGCCCTGGCACATCAATCCGGATTTGTGATGTTGCTGAGCGCATTGATCATTATGCTGAGATTGATTGTGACTGGACAGCGTGACGGGACGATGCATACAGACAGAATCGTTGGTAGCTAAGGAGGAATTGAAATGCGGACTTGGATCAAGAATCCCTTGGCAGTTTTTGCCGAGGATGCGGCAGGCGGAATCGTTGTTGAAGATAACCGAATAGTCGAATGTCTTGCAAATGGCTCGGCGCCAAAGTCCCCTTGTGATAGAGAGTTCGATGCTTCCGAGCATGTCATATTGCCTGGGTTGATCAATGCGCATCATCATTTCTTTCAGACGCTGACGCGTGCGTACGGACCTGCATTGAACAAGGAACTGTTCGCGTGGCTGACGACACTGTATCCGGTCTGGTCTCGATTGACAGCTGAGCAGTTGGCGGATGCGACAGAACTGGCACTCACCGAGCTTTTGCTTTCTGGTTGTACGACCGCCTCAGACCATCACTATATGTTCCCGGAAGGGCTTGAAAACGGCATTGATATCCAGGCTGAAGTTGCAGAGAAAGTCGGCATACGCGTTACACTGACGCGAGGCAGTATGGACCTATCGGTCAACGATGGTGGATTGGCACCCGAATCTACGGTTCAAAAGACGGATGTCATACTCGCTGACTCTGAGCGCGTCATCGGGAAGTATCACAATTCAAGTGAAGGTGCAATGCAGCAGATCGCCCTTGCGCCATGCTCTCCATTCGGTGTAACTCGCGAGCTTATGATCGAGTCGGTGCGCTTGGCTGACGAATTCGGCGTTACGCTGCATACGCATCTTGCGGAGACTGAGGATGAAAATAATTTCTGTCTTCGCGAATATGGTTGCCGTCCAGTCGATTATCTCGAAGGGGTTGGCTGGATGAAGGACAATGTCTGGCTGGCACATGGAATCCACTTTAATCAAGACGAGATCAAACGTTTGGGTTCAGCAAATGTCGGAATCTCGCATTGTCCAGGTTCAAACATGCTTCTTGCTTCCGGTATCTGCCCGACTCAGGAATTACTGGAAAGCGGTGCTCGTATCGGAATCGGCGTGGATGGCTCTGCTTCTGAAGATGCTTCCAACATGATTCAGGAAGCGCGATTGGCATTGCAAATTCAGCGGCTTCGATATGGTTCCAAAAAAATCACACACCTTGATGTAATCGAATGGGCTACAAAGGGGTCAGCTGCATGTCTGGGTCGGGATGACATCGGCAGCATCGCTTGCGGAAAGCAGGCAGATTTGGCGATGTACAAACTCGACGAGTTACGATTCTCAGGTGCAGGAAATCCTCTTGCCGCCTTGATTCTTTGCGGTGCGCATCGCGCCGATCGTGTCATGGTCGCCGGAGTCTGGCGGGTACTGGATGGCAAAATTCCAAATATTGATTTGCAGGAACTCATGGCGCGGCATCAGGCATCATCTCGAAAACTCATACAGATGCATTAATTACCGACCGTCACATCGTCAAATAATCATTCAAAATTCGTCGTTACAGATCACGATAGCAAGGGATTTTGGCTAAGTTCATTTATTCTTGCCCTTAGCGAATTTGGCGATTTGCTCAGGTGCTCCTATAACCTGAATTACAAAATAATTGCGTTCGCAATAAAGGACTTTGCCCATTGGTGCGTTCTATTTCCTTTACCATTCACACTAACCTGTAATATTCTGTTTATTCATTCATACACTACATCGTGGTGCATAAGTTCGAAACGATTCAGATTTACGCTGTACAAATTTCTTGTGTAAACTGCAAACCACTCACAAATGATTCGTAACAGGATCATTTGTATTGAATAAGTTAGTCGAGCCGTAAATTTAAAATTTTGCGGATACACTTCGGATTCATTAGGTCGATGATGAATGCGCGATTACTCCGAAAAATTGGCTGTGAGCAGGATCGTATCCATTCTAAACTGAAAGCCTTACCAGGATGCCCAATCTGAACCGAAATATCTTTTCGCTGTCAAAAGACAAACGCTTTGCAATTGTCACCGGTATTCTGATTCTTGTCGTTTGTGTCGCTGTATTTTCCAGTTTTGCAGAAGCCGCCGTCGACTCTGAAGTCGGCATGATCCTCAACTCGTTCTCGTTTATGGTTTGGGGCGCGTTCGTGATGTGGATGTGTGCTGGATTCTGTATGCTTGAATCAGGTTCAGTTCGCAGCAAGAACGTAAGTTTGATCTGTCTCAAGAATATTGGTCTTTACGCCATCGCAGGATTGACCTACTACGTGATTGGCTACAATCTAATGTATGTCGACGTGAATGGGTTCATTGGGAGTGTAGAATTTCTCTATAAACCGACCATCGAAAATACGACGGTTGCAGACGGGAATGGGAAATCTATCACAGAAGCCCTGAGCCCCCACCATTCACCGATGTCGTTATGGTTGTTCCAAATGGTGTTTTTGACGACATCGCTGTCGATTGTATCTGGAACACTCACCGAACGTGTCAAGATCTGGCCATTTTTCGCTTTCGCAATATTACACGCGATCTTCATCTACCCGGTCGTGGGTGCTTGGGCGTGGGGTGGCGGCTGGCTATATCAGCTTGGATTCAAGGATTTCGCCGGTTCAACTGTGGTACATGCTACCGGTGGCGCTTGTGCTTTGGCTGGTGCGCTTGTTGTTGGTGCCAGAGTAGGTAAATTTCGAAAAGATGGGAGTGTAAGACGTTTTCCTCCCTCCAGCATCCCGGTATTTACACTTGGTGTATTCATCTTGTGGATAGGATGGTTCGGTTTCAATGGTGGTTCGCAGGCCTCGCTTGGTAGCGTAAATTCCGCAGTGGCGATGAGTATCATCATTGTCAACACAAATCTGGCAGCCAGTGCAGGAATGCTGGTTACATTAGCCTTATCACGCCCGCTAATCGGACGGGTCGACTTGTCGGCGGTTCTCAATGGGACGATTGCAGGACTCGTCGCTATATCCGCCGGGCCAGATATTTTGGATCACAATCTCGCCATTCTGATTGGTGGTGTAGGAGGGCTGGCAAGCCTTGTTGGCACGAAATTTCTGGAGCATTTGAAAATTGATGATGGTGTGGGTGCAATTCCGGTTCATCTATTTGCCGGAATCTGGGGAACCATCGCTGTGTGTCTTTCCCAGCAAGGAGCTGTATTCGTCCAATTGATTGGAGTTCTTTCAATTTGTGCTTATGCATTCACTGTGGCTTTCATAATTTGGAATGTGATCGATATTCTAGTGGGTGCGCGTTCGACATTGGAGTCCGAACGAATCGGGTTGGATTGGGCAGTTCTCAACATTCAGTCCTATCCAGAGTTTCTTGCAATGCCTGAACCACATGATGACGACTGATCAACATAAAGTCTGTCGATTAGCCGCCAGAGTTTCAATAATTGCACATGGACGTGGACTGAGCTCCAGGGACTTGTTCAATAAAGGAGCGAAGGGGGTTAGTCGCGTTGAGGTCATGAATATATGTCTATAATCCGGTCAGGTAAGACAGGCAGAAATTTCGGGGATTCTTAAAGTGAATAGTTATTACATTTGTTCAATGAAAGTCGAAAAGCGGAAATTGGAACGTCTACTTATTTGGCTTCCCATTATTGGAACATGTCTGTATTCATCTGCAGCGAACGCAGCCGTCGAGTCGGAAACGGCTTTTATTTTCAATTCATTCTCGTTTCTGCTATGGGGCGCATTCGTCATGTGGATGTGCGCCGGCTTTACCATGTTGGAAGCAGGGTCCGTGCGCACGAAGAATGCGTCGGTTATCTGCATGAAGAACATCGGGCTGTATTCCATCGCTGGCATCACTTTCTATCTTTTCGGATACAACCTCATGTACGTTGATGTGAATAATTTCATCGGCTCGTTCACGCTGTTCTACAGTTCCACCCCCGAAGAGATTGCCTTGTTGGAAGGAAACGCAGAAGCGTTAACTGATGTCCTGGAATCCGACTACTCAACCATGTCAAATTGGTTCTTCCAAATGGTATTCGTTGCGACAACCGCTTCGATTGTCTCTGGAACCTTGGCCGAGCGTGTTAAATTGTGGTCGTTCTTTGCTTTTACTGCGGTGCTCACCACAATTATCTATCCGGTCGTGGGTGCTTGGACGTGGGGTGGCGGCTGGCTGCATCAGCTTGAATTCAAGGATTTCGCCGGTTCAACGATTGTGCATTCAACGGGAGGTTGGGCGGCACTTGCCGGTGCTATTGCCGTAGGATCAAGAATGAACAAGTTTCGGAAGGATGGAAGCGTGAAAAACACGCCACCTTCAAACGTCCCCGCGGTAACTTTGGGTGTATTTATATTGTGGCTTGGCTGGTTTGGTTTTAATGGTGGTTCCCAACTCGCGCTGGATTCTGCAATTAACGTAGTTGCAATGAGTGTTATCTTGGTGAATACAAATCTGGCAGCAGCAGCAGGCGTATTGGTTGCCGTTTCAATATCGCGTCCGTTACTAGGACGTGTCGACTTGATGGCAGTTCTCAATGGTGCGATCGCTGGTTTGGTTGCTATTACTGCCGGTCCAGATATAGCGGCCCATCACTGGGCAATTGTAATTGGTGGAGTTGGCGGTCTGATCAGTACAGTGGGTATCAAAGTGCTGGAAACAATGAAGATCGACGACGTCGTTGGTGCCATTCCCGCACACCTGTTTGCAGGTGTGTGGGGTACGCTTGCGGTATGTATCGCTGCTGGCGGAAATTTCATGGTTCAGCTAACAGGTGTCGTAGCGATCGGAGCGTTTACTTTCGTAACGTCTTTTATTGTTTGGAAATTAATCGGTGCGCTAATCGGCTTGAGAGTGACCCTGGCGGTTGAAGAGTTGGGTCAGGATGTTGCAGAATTAGGAATTGAGGCTTATCCGGAATTCGTGATCATGCCCGACGAAGACGACCTCGGTGTTTACGAAAGCGATGAGAAATCGTAATATAAACTGCAAAGAGATTTGATATTGCGTCAATTTTGTGCAGGTAGAAGTTATACTGCGATTGAGATAGCACAACTAGATTGAATTTGACACGTTCGATTAACTGGAAAGAAGAGTCTATTGAAACAGTAATCAGAACTTAGTTGTGGGAATTGGTTAATTCGACGGGTTAAATTGAGTTTGCTAAAATTACGCTAATATTTGTTGTGTTTGCAGTGAAAGTATGATTTAATTTCGATGCTTCAAAGTTTCACGAAGACTACTTAATTATTTTGATTTTCGTTAGCGTATGGAACATTTAAATTATAGGAATTAGGAGAACTACATGGAAATTCCTTCAGAAAAAGTAGACGGTACGCTGATCCTAAAGCCTGCTGGTCGAATTGATGGACAAAACGCAGTCGATTTTCAGACTGCGATTGAGTCTATTGTCTCCGAATCGACCCAAGCGGTGGTTTTGGAACTAACTGATCTTGTGTATATCAGTAGTGCGGGCCTTCGAGTTATTCTATTGCTCGCAAAGACCCTGAAAAGTCGAAATGCCAAATTTGCGATGTGTTCAATTTCTGGGTCTGTAAAGGATGTTTTTGATATTAGTGGCTTCGGGAAAATCATATCAACTCATGACACCCGCGAACAAGCACTGGCGAGTGTGACATCCTGAAATACCGGGAATCCGTTGAGCGGATTTCCTTCATCAGTACCGTACTCAGGGACTTGAGACGAATTATAAAGTCCCAGTAAAACCTTTCTGATCATATCCAATTCAAACGTTGGAACCAACTCCTCCTTGGAATTGGTTTGTCAATCCTCGCTGGAGCTTCGATGGGCTGGATACCGCAGATTGACCTACAACAGTTTTCTGTACGGTCGTTTATTGGCTTTGCAGGCTAGTTTAGATATTCAATATCAATCAATTTGAACTGATTCGAATTCGCAATCGAAACCCGCAGCAGGTTTCCATTGGGAAAAAACGCAGCGTTTTCCTTATCGGCTTTTTCCAACAGTAGTCTCGCTGTACCCCGACTTCCGACGACGATTGTCCGGTGATTCAGTAGTAATTGGTGATGTTGATTCAGTCCACGAAAAAATCTTTCCTTGAATTCCACTCGACTCTCTCCATTTCGCGGTGTTTCACCAGCTAACATCATCGGATTCACCTCTTTGATGTGCAATTTATTCCACTCTCCGAGTTTCCTTTCATTAAGCAGTGGGTCACGCGTAATATTGGCGCCAAACATTTCGCTTAGTATTTCCGCGGATTCAATGCTTCGACCATTCATTGAACAGACAATCGAATCCGGGATTTCTCGGATTCGCTTCAAAATACCAGCTGCCGCATAGATTTGCTCGCGACCATGCTCGGTCAAAGATGACTCGGAGTCGCCTCCGGAGGCGATTTGCATCGCATTTGCGATTGTCTCGCCGTGGCGGATAAATATAAAGCTACGTACAATCGAATTGCCGTTCATCTGGGAAAAGAACTCTTTTGGGACAGTAACTCACAAAACAAAACTGATCATCTTCAAAACTCTCGCAACCCAGTAACCAATTGCTAATAGCAGCCGTCAACTCACCGTCCCCAAGAGATGGTGTGTGACCGGATTCGTGAATATGAATGACGGAAAAATTCTTGTGGGTGCGCATTCGGTTTATCGTCTCATCTGTTGTCGCGTCACTTTCAATTCCATGTAGCAATAAGACAGGACATTGTACGGCATTCCACTGGTCCCACAAATCCAAACTGTGTTTCGCTTCCTCCCGGTAAGCCAGCATTGACCGCAAATCATGGCGATATACTCGACCGTTTTCAATGTCCGACCAGCGAGTTTTATGATGAGAACTATGCAGAAGCACGGCATCTGGAGTTGGGCCGACGTGTTTCGCAGAGGCGCCGGTGCGCCTGAACATCTCGGCCGGGTTTCGAAATACATAGTGCCGACCCACAACACGAGCTCGCCGGGCACGTCGTTCAGCAGGAATATGGGGGGCGCTGTCATTGAGAATAATTTTCTGCACTCGTTGGGGATAACGGGCCGCAAACGAAATAACAGTTGACCCTCCGAGCGATGATCCCAACAATGAGCATGAATCTAGTTCAAGATGGTCCATCAATTGTTTCAGTTGTTCGACATAGGCATCCACATGATAGTCTGATGTTTCCACCATCCATCCACTGTGACCGCGACCACTGAGGTCAAGTGCTATCACACGAACGTCAGGATACGCATCCAGAGCTAAAAAATCAAAACGCTGAGTGACATTGGTCAGGCCGCCGATAGCTATAAGAGGATTACCACTGCCGCCAGAATCGGAATAATTGAGAGGAACTTTATATGGCTTGCCGACTCCGTAATCGGGATCCTGAAGATTCAGAGTATGGATATATTCAAACCTGTGGGAGACAGGCCACCAGTCAAATTCGTTTCTGATCGCTAGGATCATACTGTCGTACTGCGCCCACGTCAATCCACTGGAATTTCCCTCACAATTAATGTTCAGCCAATTGCGCAGTGCGCTGTCAGCACGTCGGGCCGATGTCATTTGATAAACAAAGTGAGAGACTAACCTACTTTATCGTGGTTCGGATGAAAAAGTACTAGCGTCACGCGATTGCGATCATTATGTCGCTCGTAGGTCGCTTTGTCGATTAAAGTTTTGACGAAATGCACACCAAGTCCACCAATTGGTCGATCATCCACGTCAGCTTCTACATCCGGTACCTTTGCTTCGGTAAACGGATCGAAAGGTTGTCCACTGTCTTCAAGGACGATCTTCAGGGATTCATCGGACTGATTCAGTGACAAGCTAATGTCAGTTTTTTCGTCATCCTGTCCAAATGCATAGCTAATTATGTTGGTGATCAATTCATCCAGCGCAAGGTTGGCATTGAATACCCAAGCCGTGGGCCAGTTATAGGATTCTCCGAGTCGTTCAATCTCCTCCGCAACACGAGGAATTTCGGATAAATCGCATTTCAATGTCAGCTTTATTTCCATTTCCTTACCATCCATACTACTGCTTCCGCCGCTGCCAGTGTGCCTATGTTCAGAGGTGCCTCGGTAATGCAGGACTAAGCACGTGATATCGTCGAATTGCGGGGCATCTCCTACAAACTCGTCGATTGACTTAATTATTTGTTTTATATCGTCGCCGGGACCACGGTCGGGCAACGACGATACTACTTCTAAAAATCGGTCATCGCCATATGCTTCATTATTCTTATCAAATGCTTCGGGAATGCCATCTGTTATCATCACCAGACGAGAGCCCGGATTCAGAGTAATCGATGCCTCATCAAATTCCAATCCGTCGAACATCCCTAGAACCATGCCGCCTGTGAGTTCTAACTCAGAAGCGCCTTCATCATTCACCAGAACCGGCGAGTTATGCCCACCATTCGCATAAACAAAATGCCCTGTTGACTCGTTCAATATTCCATAGAAGAAAGTGATGAACAAATTTTCGTCGTTGTTTGCTTCGAGAAAATTGTTGATTCTCTCTAATATTCTTGCCGGTGAACGTACATCCACCGCCATTCCACGAAGTGATGTTCGCGACATGACCGCAAAAAGTGCAGCCGGTACTCCTTTACCGGATACATCGGCAATCGCCATCCCAATATGATCTTCATCGATTCGAAAATAGTCGAAGAAATCCCCCCCAACTTCTTTTGCGGGCCACATACCACCTACAATCTCGAATGCATCGGATTGTTCACTGTGTTGGGGAAGCAGAGACAACTGGACACGGGTAGCGATATCCAATTCTTTGCGAAGCGCGATAAATGCTTGTTTGGTGGCAAGTGCATCCCTTAGCCGCTGATGTTGATCTTGAACCCGGGTTGACATGCTTTGAAATGCTGTTGCCATCAGAATCAGACTGCCTGATCCATGGAATACTTTCGGGTCGAAGTCCTCCTCGGTAGGATCCACTGCAATAATCGATTCTGCTACACTTTCATCTTTTGCTTTCTGGTCAATTTTTTGAGCAATTTTGTCCAGTTCTTCAAGCATTGCGACTTGGTCATCACCATCGAGTGTATCCGCAAGACGTTTCATTTCGCGGTAAATGAATCTCTCCTGACGCGCGCGTTGACGCTCTCTTGAGCGCCGAATTCGATTCAGCATCAGCATGCCGGAGCGAAACACATTCACTGCATTGCCGATCTGCCCTACTTCATCTTTGCCGGTTCTCATCTGAACCAGCAACTTCAGATCACCCCTGGTCAGTGCTTCCAGTACATCAACACCTTCTGTAAGGGACGCAAATGCATACCGCATGTAAAAATAAAGGGCGATCAATGAGATCAACGTGAAAATCGCGATGAACACTATGGTGAGCTGACTGATTTTTTTCTGCTCGAGTATTTGATCAGTGACTTCTTTGATATTGACCAGTCGTCCCACAAGACTTCCGAGATCCGCAACTTGCGGAAGTACGGTAACCGAAAAGTATCGGTTATCTTTGGAAATGGTTTGCGAGGTGCTCAATTCGCCCAGATCGACTAGTTCACCGTAGTTTTCCCATACCTCAGGGTCCGGTGCGACTAGAAGTCGTCCGCGTCGATTGAGAATCATGACGGAGGCGTTATTGAGTTTTTCCATCTCCGCGATTGGTCGGATGATGTCCAGAGAAAGAATGCTCAATCCCAGAACTCTGCCAGTGTCGTCAATGATCGGAAACCCGTATACAACAGCGGTGTTACGTTGCTTGTCATTACCGACACCGCGTATGATTGAATTGTTTTCTATCGCAAAATTTGCGATTTCTTCCGAGATGATCGGGCTTTGGAATACCCCTGAAAGGGATGAGTAGACAAGGTTGCCATTTAAGTCCAAAATATCTAAACGATCAGCCACACGTTCGTTTTTCAGTTGCCCGACAACTTGTCGCCCGATCAATTGAATTGTTTCGTAGTTCTGATTTTCGATCGCACTGGGAAGCTCCCGGTTGTCCCGAAGAATCCACGCCGAATCTTCCATATCGTCTATGAATTCATCCTTGATTTTGCTCCACAGGTTGGATTGATCCGCGAGAATCTCATTGGAAAACTGATCACTGATCAACTGCTCACGTTCGAACGAAGCGAGCAGGATGGCTACGCTAACGACAGTGACGACCAGTGAGCCTAGCAGGCTGATTCGCGTCCGCAATAGCATAATTCAAAAACTAGATCAGGGGAGGTGTTCAGTTAACGTTACTTTGCTTGAAATCCGCGATAGAAATCAAATCCATTGGCGGATACAGGCCGAGTTCTCTCGCAACATCAATATTGATCCAGAACTTGAAGCGAGACAATCGGGCAACCGGTAAATCTTCCGGTTTCTCGCCTCCAACCAGAATGCGCTCTGCTTGGACAGCAGCCAGCTTTCCGAGCGTATGATAGTCACTGACAAGGCCAAACATTGCCCGGGTGTTCCGCAATGGGGATTGCGTTGATGCGAACGTGGGCAATTCTGCCTTGATTGCAGCAGCTGTATACGCGTCACCATGCCTCGTGATGAATGAATCGGGACCCATATACAGAACATCCGCACCGCTATCTTTGGCTTTTTGCACTAATTCTGGCAGTGATTCGGGGTCTGATTTTCCGTCCGCCGTCTTAGGAATCGGGAAAACCGAGAGTTCCAAACCCATTTGCGGAACGATTTCCTCTAGTTGGGACACATTGATCTTGGAATTACTTGATGTTGCGTCGTAGATTACGGCAATTTTCTTGAATGGTCGATAGGCGAGTATTGATTTGATCTGAGCTTCGATTGAGGCGAGGAAGGCAACGCCTGTCACGTTTCGACCCGGGTCTTCAAAACTATTGACGATTTCCGCGCTGACCGGATAGGCAACCAGGACAAAAATTCCCGGAATGTCCCTTATCAGGCTGTCGGACTCCGATTCGCTGAGTTTGCCAAGTATGCTTTGGGTTGTTCCTGTTCCCCAGGTATAGATCAGGTCGGGTTTGACTTGTTTGATTTCCTCAATTATGCCAGGTGCGTTCGCGCGGCTGAGATTCAGATTTCGAATTGTCATCTCATAGGGCACCCCTCGCTGGTTCAGATATTCCTGAAATCCTGCTTCGACTTCAGTTTCACCGCGCCAGACCACTCCAAATATCTTGTAGGTTTTATTGGCATTGGCCGTGGGCACTGACTGCGCCGTTGCGTGGTTCACAGCGAAACATGCGACGACAAGAACGGAAATCAGATAAATTTTCTTGCGCATGAAACTAACTATCAGGTGCGTAAATTGGCTGATCCTTTTCAATCTCCGCCTTTGAGATCGTCATCACCAGCATAAACATCAATATCAGAGTAAGTATGATGACCCCGAACCCCGCAATTGCGTCGTGATAGCCGAATTGACTGACCAACGCAACCGCAATCAATGGTCCGATGACCATACCGGTCCGTTCAATCACGCGGTAAGCGCTCACCGCGGTCGCCCGTCCAATCGTATCCGCGTGATTTCCTGCAACCATCAGGATCATTGCGTTCTGAGAAGTCATGATCATCGCGTGACCGAAACCAAGAGTTAGAATCGCCAGGACGACAGCACCTGTGTCACTGATGCCGATGTGATGTGAAAATAAACTCACGATACAACCTGTACCTGCCAGTAAACCACCGAAAAATATAACCTGGACATATTTGCGTGTTTGGTCGGCATAGCGCGCGAAAATGAATATACAACTGAGTGTTGCCAGACCATACAGCATCATCAATCGTCCGACGGATGACTCGTTATGCCCGAGTTCGGTCAGATATAGTGGAACAAGGTATGCGATAAATCCAGCGAGCGTCATTTTTGCTGGGATTGCGGTAAAGAACAATACCGAGAAAAATCGAGGATCCTTGAGTAGAGTGATCATATCCCTCGTACGGAGCACGATTCGCTTTCTCGAAGTGTCCTGTGATTCCTCGTCGCTGCGGAAAATCTGATAGACAATAAGTCCGGATATCACCGCGAGACATGCAGAAATCAGGAATGTCGCCTCAAAACCGATTCTATTGGCCAGCATTCCGCCGATTGGGGGGCCGCAAACGATTCCGACGAATACCGCTGTCACAAAGACGCCTGTTGATGCAGTTCGGTTGTGACTTTCAGCGTTTTGAACAACCCATCCTTCGGACGCGACAAAGATCAGACTGTAACCCACGCCGGTCAGTATTCGGAACAGAATCAGATCGTAGTAGGTCTGAGTCAGGAAGTTTCCGATAAAACCAAGAACAGCCGCCGCGACACCAATCAGAAAAATTCGACGTACGCCGAAGCGGTCAACCAATCCGCCTCCGAACGGCGTGACAATCATCACTGCCAGCATAAAGAGTGTGATCGGCAAACCGATCAGGACTTCGTGCGACAACATCATTTCTGTAGGTGCGTATTTCGAGACGAACAGCGGAATGAACGAACGCGACAACTCTTCGGAGAATATAAACAGAAACAGCGGTACCCGAATCTGCGCCACATGCCTCGAATAGACATCCCTACCACCGCTCAGAATAAACCTCTCATCAAATTTATCGCGCACCAGAACAATTTTCTTAGAGATTCTGTCATCGATTTGTGCGTGCTTGAGCTCTGCGACTTCATAAACAAAATCGTTGTACTTGATCTGCAGGCCTTGGACCAAATTGTTGAAACTGGTGATCAATTGCCCGATCTCATCTTTCGATCTTTCCACAAGACGATTGGCAAATTTCCCGCGCGATCCTTCTGCAAGTACCGTTCGGATATGGTGAATTGGTCTGGATATGCGACGGCGTATGTAAAACACAAGGAATTCAAACGTTACCAGCCATGAAATCGCGATCACTGTCAGGACTTCAAAAATCATTTCGAAAAATTGGTTTCGAATATGTTCGCTGGTCACGCCTACATGCAATTTTGTAGTGCCCGATAAAGTCTCATCGATTATGAAAGCACCATCAAGAAATCCTTGCACGTCTGTCTCGAAATTCGAATTACTGAGACCGTTTGAATTCAATTCGGTCAATATGGTGCCCATCATTTCTGGCTCGACACCCTGGATGAATAGCGTCTTCCCACTGGCATCGATCATCGCAAGATATTCAATATCCTTATTTGACCGAAGGTAATTTTCAAAGTATTCGTCGACACCAACCAGTTGATCAGGTGGAATTTTCAGTTCGCCGACGGCATATGCCAACTCGGATGAGATAGCATTGCCAACAGCCTGGGCTTTCTGACTCAATTGCGGGCTGAGTTCCTTTTCGAAACCAAGCAGAGCAAACCACGAAACCGCGAACTGTCCGATCAACAATACTACAACAGACAATAACACCATACGGGTGAGCAAACCCTTCTGATGAGTAAGAAAATCATTAATATGAGATTGATCGAGTACTGGTTTCGTTGATTCAGTATTCACGATTCGGCCTCGTCGAGCTCGATAATATCGGCACTGGCTTCGTCCAGCGCAGCCTGTGCACCCAGTGCCGATTCGGAAAACGATTCGAATTCCGGATGATTTTTGATCGTCGCTTTCAGTTGTTCACTGTCATTTCGGTTATTAATAATGTCTTTGATCGCCTGCGTCATACTTCTCAGGTCAGAAATCGTACCGCGTAAAAGAACAACACAACCTACAAGGCTCATGACTGCCATGATTACGGCTATGATCAGTCCGATGGTCACAAGGCGTTCGGTCTGATTGGCGACACTCAGGTCCAAAAAGTCTCTGGAATATCGCAAGGCCAATGATCCGACGTTCTGATTCAGGTTATTTTGGATAGGTACGCCAACTACGCCGGCATCCCTCTCCAACCGCGACCATGAGCTGGCGTTCTGATTCGTACGCCATGCAATCACCCAATCCTCCGATACCAGATCACCGATGAAGCTGGGATCGGTACTGAATAGTACCGATCCATTTTCGTCGAATACCTCAATGGAAAGAATCGATTCGTCGTCACTTTCATAGGTTTCGAGTTCTTCCGATACATCCTGCAGGGTGGATAGCGCCAGACCCAAATCCATTTGGGTTTCGATCTTGTTGCGAATGTCGTTGACGACAAACTGGAATCGGGAAGTTAGCAGATCGGTATGGGTACGCCGGAATTTATCCAGGCTAAGACCGATGGTCATTGCTATACCTGCCATCAAAATAGCAACAAGCATGACTGATATGCGCGATGTTACGCCGAATTTCATTTTATGAGCCGGTTGACAAGTCGTGGAAGAGATTCGATTTCGAATTTTCTGCCGCCGTGAATTATATCACTGTATAAACGGCTTGCTCTTTGTCGAATCATGCCCGCCAACTTGCTCAAGAAACGTTGATTGTCTCGGGCTGAATCGACGGAATAAAAACAATTCAATAAGTTCCGGTTTGATCGTATCAATTTATCGTGGAACATTGATCTAGATATCTTAATTATGTTGCAATGCAAAATTAGATACGGATTCTATATTTTGATGTAAAACCAAATTTAATTTGATATGGAACTGAATTTTTAGGAAGATTGAACGATAACTCTAAATTATTGATATATATTTAATAAATCGGAGAAAATGTGTCAGATAGTATTTGAAACTAGAAATTATCACTTTAAGTTGAAAAAAATTTACATTGAGGGGTTGACAATATAATTTTAGATGATATATTGCATTGCAACATCATAGATATTGTTACTCGATTTGGAGAATCCAAACATGCAGATCAACTATTCAGAGTTTGCCAATGAGGCATTCAGTGTGAATTCAAAACTGATTAACAAGTCAGTTGAACTCGGTGTCGAATCGGCTCAGCAGGTTATTCAGGGCACTTCCGAACGAACCAATGAGTGGTTCAAGATCAAGAATTTTGACGAATTGGTTGAAACGCAAGAAAAATGGAATGCGTTTGCTGTCGGTCAGATTCAAAATTCAACCCGGTCAGCGATTGAATTGGGTACTGAAGCATACAATTCCTATTTGAATCTTTGGAAAAAATACAGCCAAAGTGCTGTTGAGAAGCCAGTCGCAGTTGCCAAAGCGCCTGCTACTGAAAAGAAAGCTTAACGTTCAGATACTGTTTTCACTATTTCATAACTTAACTCCTCTCTCTATTGGTAGGGTCTGCCATTGCAATAATGGCAGACCATTTTTTTTGCCACGCAGTCCCTGCAGGACATCCTCCCTTTCCCAAGACCGCCTTTTCACTGGACGGCAATGATGGATGTCATTCCAGTTTCCTGATGCTCAAGAATGTGGCAGTGAAACATCCATAAACCGGGGTTGTCGGCGACGAAAGCGATTTGTGCACTTTCTTGTGGTCCGACGAGGATTGTGTCCCTGATCGCTCCGGGAGATTCTCGGCCGCTGTCGTTTCGAATTACCTCAAAACTGTGTCCATGCAGATGAATCGGGTGTTCAAAAGCGGAGCGGTTTACAAGATCAAAAATATATGACTTTCCATGCTCAAGCGTGAGCAGAGGCGGTTGATTGTGCGCATCCGAATGTATATTCCCATTCGTCGCCCATAATTTCCCCAGTCTTGCCAAGTCTCGCATGCCTTTGAACTCTCCGTCGAGATAGGCACCGGAAAGACCACCCATCGCACCTCCTTCAAATAAAATTTGGTGTTTTTCGGCATTTGTGAGATCCGGTTGAGAGACGGGATTTACCAAAAGCCGAGGTGGAGGTGTATGTTCAGAAACTGAATTGACTCTGTCGTTGCTTCGAACCAGGTGCATCAGCTCGTATGCGAAATTTTCGCCGAATGCGTTGTCTATCACCAGTGTGGATTCTCCCGGTGTACCCGCAACGTCCAATATCAGATCAGCCCGTTGTCCTGCTCCGAGAACGATTGGGTCTTCTCCGAGTGTATGTGGATCGATTGGATGACCATCCAAGGCAATTACCCAAGGATTCAGATCCTTGAAGACTAGTGCGAAGGTGCGTGCATTGGCTACATTGACAAGTCGCAGGCGCATTCGTTCTCCTGGATGAACCAGGAATTTGTCGTGAATGCTTCCATTTACTGTAACAACATTACCTAGTCTTCCATTATGACTCGCATCCCGTAAGTTCTGATTAAATGGAACGATTTGAGCTTCATCGTCAAGACGCCAATCATCCAGAACCCAGATGACATCGCGATCAATCGTGGGCGGCTGAATTTCATCGACAACCAACACACCACGAAGTCCTTTGCCAACTTGCTGCGAGCTATTGAAGTGGGGATGGTACCAGAATGTACCGGCATCGTGGAGATCAAACTCGTAGAGAAATGATTCGCCAGGGCTGATTGGTGTCTGGCTGAGAAACGGCACACCATCCATGTTCGCGGGTACGCGAAGTCCGTGCCAGTGTACGGTAGTTGGTTCATCAAGCTGATTCTCGACTTCCAGTCTGAGTCTGTCACCCTGATTGTACCGAAGCAGAGGGCCTGGAACTTGCTGATTGTAAGCTAAAACTTTGGTTAGCGGACCAAATCCTGCTACGAGATCGGTTTCTGTGTGCGATGCGATTAGCCGCTGTGTATGAGGCGATGCCAAAATCAGCTTTGGTACTGACATGGATCCTGCGACGAGCATTGAAACCTGCATAAATTCCCGTCGGCTCAGATTTCTGTTAATATTCGTCATGTTCGCTGGCTTTGTGTACCTTCGTTGCGACCTGTGAATCCGATTCCCTAGACGGAGTTAGATATTACCATAACTGTGCGTGCAACGTTTGGCGCGAAGTTTCCACACCCGTTTTCAATTATTAGCCAGATGTACTGGATTACGATTCGGCAACTTTCTTAGCGTCGAACTGAGGAGAATACTGATAGTGCTGCCAATGCAGTTTCTATAGTGTCTTTACCGAATAACATAATGCGGCTTCAAACTGCTCGGACTCTATGTACAAGATCCCCGAATTCATACTTGTTCCCACTGCCATTTTTATTTGGTACCATTCATACATTCCATTTTCGACGTTGGGTATTGATAACAATACTAACCGCTTCAAGCTGAACAATATGCAAATCACTGAATAGCCACCTTCAATGCAAATCCATTTACAGTAAAATTTTCTGCCAATGGATTCATGGAGCAATCAAGACGTGACAATATATGATGAGAAACTGGACAAGAATCCGGCAAATTTTCACCCGCTCACACCACTGAGTTTCTTACAGCGATCAGCGCGCGTCTTTCCCAATAAGACAGCGGTCATTCACGGTGACATGACTATCACGTATCGCGATCTGTATTCCAGATGCAGACGCTTGGGTAGTGCATTGAATAGACGTGGAATCGGAGTTGGAGATACTGTGGCCGTTATGTGCCCCAATACACCAGCAATGCTGGAACTGCACTATGGCGTACCAATGTGCGGTGCCGTACTCAACGCAATGAATTACCGACTCGATCCTGCGACAATCGCGTTCATACTCGAACATGGTGAAGCCAAGATATTGTTCACTGATCGCGAATTTTCAGACACCATTAAAGAAGCACTGAAACTGTTTGGTTCGGATATCACTGTTATAGACATTGATGATCCTCTGGGAGAGGGTGGCGAGTTTCTCGGAGAGAAGGAATACGAATTATTGCTGGAGGAAGGCGATCCAGAATTCGAGTGGTTTGTACCGGACGATGAGTGGCAGGCGATCTGTCTCAACTACACATCGGGCACCACCGGTAATCCAAAAGGTGTGGTATTTCATCACCGGGGAGCTTACATCAATGCGCTGGGTAATTCACTGGTCTTTCAGCTCGACAGTTCAAGTATCTACTTATGGACATTGCCGATGTTTCACTGCAACGGCTGGACCTTTACTTGGGGCGTGACAGCGGTTTCAGGGACTCATGTCTGCTTGCGTGGAGTCGATCCGAAGTTCATATTCCCGTCTATTCGAGATAATCGAGTCACACATATGTGTGGCGCACCGATCGTACTGAATATGCTGGTTCACGCACCTAAGGAATTGAAAGTTCAGTTCGAACAAACTGTTGAGGTTGCCACGGGCGGAGCTGCTCCGCCCAGCCAAGTTATTACGGAAATGGAAAAGATGGGATTTCGGGTAACTCATCTATACGGATTGACTGAGACTTACGGTCCGGCAACTGTCTGTGCGTGGCAGTCCGAGTGGGATAGTCACGATCTTGAGCGGCGGGCCCAGTTGATGGCGCGTCAGGGCGTTCACTATCCGACGTTGGAAGAAGTGGCAGTGATCGATCCACAGACAATGCAGGCAGTCCCGCACGATGGTGAGACGATGGGCGAACTGATGGTTCGCGGTAACACTGTCATGCGAGGATACCTAAAGAATTCGCAAGCTTCGCAGGAAGCTTTCGCGGGTGGGTGGTATCACACCGGGGATCTTGGCGTGACACACGCAGACGGGTATATCGAGGTGCGAGATCGTTCAAAAGATATCATCATATCGGGTGGCGAGAACATCTCCAGTCTGGAGGTGGAGGATGTGCTTTACCGGCATCCGGGAATTATGGAAGCTGCAGTTGTGGCCAAGCCTGACGAAAAGTGGGGCGAAACACCGTGTGCATTTATTTCACCGGCACCCGGACACGAAGAGCAGTTGACAAAAGAAGATGTGAT
Organism: Arenicellales bacterium; assembly: GCA_951813075.1. Taxonomy (GTDB): domain Bacteria; phylum Pseudomonadota; class Gammaproteobacteria; order Arenicellales; family JAJDZL01; genus JAJDZL01. The sequence continues at coordinate 2,939,538 of OX638343.1, forward strand.
CTCTTGGTGCCGGGAAAATTTGGCAAGTTACAAAGTTCCAAGTTCCGTCGTGTTCGGACTTCTGCCGAAAACTTCGACCGGTAAAATTCAGAAATTTGTACTGCGTGAAAAAGTCAAGTCACTATAACCAACAAATTCCGCTAGTCAATAGCGAAACCTGATTTGAATTGCGGATGGCGGGATAGTTCTTAACGGGTACCATATTCAATGCAAAAAATTCTATTTCTATTTCCCGGGCAGGGAGCACAGTATCCAGGAATCGGTAGCGATCTAATTTCGGAATTCTCGCTGGCAGCTGAAATCTATGACCAAGCCAGCTCCACTTTGGGTTACGACATGGTTGCGTTATGCAATGATGCGACCAGCGGTGATATCAATCTGACCAAATATACCCAGCCGGTGTTGCTTACCCATTCATTTGCCTGCATGCAGGTGTTTCTCCAAGAGTCAGGTCACAAACATCATCCCGGTTTTTCTTGTGGCCACAGTTTGGGAGAGTATGGTGCGCTGATTGCGGGAGGGGCCTTGGACTTTGAGTCAGCACTGAAATTGGTATCAGCACGCGGAGAATGCATGGGTAAGCACGGAGGCGGTGAAATGCTTGCGATTCCTCTGTCGGAAGATCAACTGATTCCCTTGATAGAACCTAGTCCCTGCGAGATCGCGGCCTGCAATCTACCGGAACAGACAGTAGTTGGCGGATGGCCGGAAGAGCTCGATCAGGCAATCTTGCAGATAGAACAGATGTTCCCCGGCAAACCCACAACCCGCCTGAAAACGGAAGGCGCTTTTCATACTTCACATATGTTTCCGGCGGCCCAGGAGTTTCAGACACATTTGAACGAATCGAATCTGACAAAACCAAAGATTCCTGTGGCTTCCAATGTAACCGGAAAATTTCATGATTCGGAAATAGACTCGATCAAACACAATTTGTATCTGCAACTTTTCAAGCCCGTCCGATGGCACAGCAATTTAATGACGATCGCCGAGCAGGGGATAGATGCTGTGATTGAGTTTGGTGGCGGACTTGGTGCTGGTAACGATCCGGCCGAAAAACGTCCTAACCTTGCCGGAACAGTTACGCGCTCGTATCGCAGACTATCACCGCGGCCAGCGTATCAATCTGTCATCAACTTAAAGACTTTGCACAACGCGCTCGAAAAATTTGCAGATTCCTGATTGGCGACGCGTTGCCGCTGATGCGTGTATGATTGATGCCACGGGCAATGATCAAACCTGCTCGATTTCAATCAGAGTTCCGCAAAAATCTTTTGGGTGTAGAAATAGCACAGGCTTGCCGTGGGCTCCGATCTTGGGTTCGCCACCCCCGAGCGCACGCATGCCTTGTTGAACCAGTTTATCTCTGGCATCAAGAATATCGTCAACCTCATAGCAAAGATGATGAATACCGCCCGCCGAATTTCTTTCGAGAAATCGCGCAATCGGAGAATCTGCTCCCAGAGGTTCCAGCAATTCGATCTTGGTATTGGGCAGGTTCACAAATACCGTAGTGACACCGTGCTCCGGTAGGGGAACAGGTTCGGAAACCTCAGCGCCTAAAACCCCGTGGTAGATTTTGGTTGCTTTTGTCAGATCCGGGACAGCAATTGCGACGTGATTCAGTCGGCCGATCATTCGTCCTCTCCAAATTCAACGATTGGTTGATCCGAAGCCAGGCTGTCGCCGATTTTCGCCAATACACTGACAATGACACCGTCGCGTTCGGCACGCAGGGTGTTCTCCATTTTCATCGCCTCAACCACTGCTACGGTTTCCCCTGTCTTGACCAACTGGCCAACTTCGACGGCAATTTCAACCAATAATCCAGGCATAGGAGACTTGAGGTACGGCGAGACTCTGGAGATCTTTTTCTGAATCATGTATTGGTCGTATGTTGCTGCTGCGGGTGTCAATACCCGAAGCAGGGAACGAAAACCGAAGTGATCAATCTGATACGCGATTCCTCTGCGCGCAACCTGTACACAGCAGCAGATACCGTCCAGAGTGTAGTAGAAGTGGCTTTGCATGGGTACCCAGTCGTGCTGAATTTCGTATGTCTTGCCACTGCTGTCAGTCAACCGATGACCTGATTCACTTTTTTCAATAGTGAGTTCAATGGCCTCGTTCGATGTAGTCACAACCCAGTCGACGGCAGCCGTCCAGTTGCGGGTATTCAACTGCCCGCCGAGAGTTGCTGAACGCAGTTCGTCGCAATAGTGCATGATGGTTGCGATCATTGCTGCCACTTTGATGCTATCGCTTTCGGCAGACTCACAGTCATAGCCATCCGGGAATTGCTGTTCAATCATTCGGGTATTCATGTCACCTTTCAGCACCGCTTCGTCGCGCGCAAGCCTTTGCAGAAATGGCAAATTCGTTGTAACACCAGTAATCTGATACTCATCCAATGAGTTTGCCATCAGATCGAAAGCCTCGCTCCGCGTATCCGCATGGACGATCAGCTTGGCAATCATTGGGTCGTAGTAGACGGAGACTTCACCACCTTCGACCACGCCCGTATCAATCCGTACGGAGTCGGATTGCTTTGGTGATCGACAGCGGATCAGTCGACCTGTTGAGGGCAAAAAGTTTCGTGCTGGGTCTTCCGCATAAATTCGCGATTCAACTGCCCAACCCGACGCTTTGATGTCACTTTGAGTGAATCCAAGTTCATCGCCAGCTGCGACCCGGATCATGCACTCGACCAGATCAATGCCGGTTACAAATTCGGTTACCGGATGCTCAACCTGCAATCGGGTGTTCATTTCCAGAAAATAGAAATTCTGTTCAACATCGACCACAAACTCTACGGTTCCAGCGGAGACGTAGTTCACTGCCTTCGCCAAAGCCACTGCCTGACCGGTGATATCGCTTCTTGTTTCGTCGTTCAGAAACGGCGATGGCGCCTCTTCGATCACTTTCTGATGGCGACGCTGCAACGAACACTCCCGCTCACCCAAATGAATTACATTACCGTGCTGATCGGCGATAATCTGAACCTCGATATGTCTGGGATTTTCGATGAACTTCTCTACAAATACCCGATCATCACCAAAGTGGGTTTTAGCTTCACTCTGAGAACGTACAAACCCCTCCCGGCATTCGTCATCACTGTACGCGAGGCGCATTCCCTTGCCGCCACCAGCTGAAGTCGGCTTGAGCATGACCGGATATCCGATCTTCCGGGCAAGTTCAACGGCGTGGTCCGGGTTCTGTATGACATCGTCAAAGCCGGGGATGGTATTGACACCTGCGTTTCGAGCAATTTGTTTCGACTGGATCTTGTCACTCATCGCCTCAATCGCTTGCGCGCCAGGGCCTATGAATTTGATACCTGCCTCATTCAGTTTATGCGAGAAATTAGGATCTTCCGAAAGAAAGCCATAACCCGGATGGACAGCCTGCGCATCGCTTGTTTTGCTGGCATCAATAATCGCATCGATATTCAGATAACTTTGTGCGGCTACCGCAGGTCCGATACAAATCGCTTCGTCAGCTGTTTCCACGTGTAACGCGTCGCGGTCAGCCTCCGAATACACAGCAACGGTGCCGATGCCAAGTCGTTTTGCAGTGCGCATTACCCGACAGGCGATCTCACCTCGATTTGCAATAAGGATTTTCTTGAACATTGACTGGCGGGAACTTGGCTATAGCGGGATATTGCCGTGCTTGCGCCAAGGATTTTCCAATTTCTTATTTCTGAGCATTTCCAGAGACTCGCATATACGCAACCGTGTTCGTCTGGGTAAGATCACGTTGTCGACGAATCCTCGACTGGCTGCGATAAAAGGATTGGCGAATTTTGCTTGATACTCGTCGATTCTGGCAGCGATTTTTTCCTGATCGTTCATTTCACTTCTAAAGATGATTTCGACCGCACCTTTGCTTCCCATCACCGCAATTTCAGCGCTTGGCCAAGCGAAATTGACATCGCCGCGCAGATGTTTGGAACTCATGACGTCGTACGCGCCACCATAGGCCTTGCGGGTGATGACAGTGACTTTTGGTATAGTGGCCTCAGCATAGGCGTAGAGCACTTTCGCGCCGTGTTTGATGATACCGCCGTGTTCCTGCGCTGAACCCGGCATGAAACCCGGAACGTCGACCAAGGTAACAACCGGGATGCCGAACGCATCACAGAATCGGACAAACCGGGCCGCCTTGATTGAAGAGAGTATGTCCAGACAACCTGCCAACACCAAAGGTTGATTGGCGACAATTCCGATTGTCGCTCCTTCCATGCGCCCGAAACCAATTACGATGTTCTTCGCGTGATCTGGCTTGAGTTCAAAAAAGTCCTCATCGTCGACAATTTTCACGATCAGTTCCTTGACATCATACGGTTGGTTGGGGTCATCAGGTACCAACGTGTCTAACGAGGGCTCTTCCCGATATCGGTCGTCGTTGGTTGTACGCACGGGAACTTTACTGCGGTTGTTGGCTGGAAGAAAATCGAAGAATCGACGTAGCATGAGACATGCCTCGATGTCGTTCTGGAATGCGCCGTCTGCAACGCCCGATTGTTCTGTGTGGGCGACGGATCCGCCGAGTTGTTCAGCTGAAATATCTTCGTGAGTGACAGTACGGGCGACGTCGGGACCTGTGACAAACATATAGGAACTGTCGCGGACCATGAAGATAAAGTCGGTGATTGCCGGGGAATAGACAGCACCGCCGGCACATGGTCCCATAATCAATGAAATTTGTGGAATGACACCGGAAGCCATGACATTGCGTTGAAAGATATCGCCGTACCCACCGAGTGAAGCGACGCCTTCCTGAATACGCGCACCTCCGGAATCGTTGATGCCGATCACAGGCGCACCGACTTTCATCGCCTGATCCATTACCTTGCCGATTTTCTCGGCATGGGTTTCAGACAAAGAACCGCCGTAAACCGTGAAGTCCTGACTGAATGTAAACACAAGGCGGCCATGAATGGTACCGAAACCGGTAACGACACCATCGCCGGGAATCTTGGAATCCGCCATGCTGAAATCCGTGCAGCGGTGTTCGACAAACATATCCCATTCCTGAAAACTATCCTTGTCAAGAAGAAGATCAATACGTTCGCGAGCGGTCAGACGTCCTTTGGCATGCTGTGCGTCTATGCGCTTCTGACCACCACCGAGTCGCGCTGCCTGGCGTTTCTCTTCCAATTGGTTGATGATGTCCTGCATGTTCTCCTCTTGTGCCGTCAGACTCCGACTGACTCAGCTGATGCCTCCAGGCTGTTCTCGATCATCCCGAGAACATCGGGAATGGTGTCCAGAATTCGGGTTCCGGGTCCGTAGACGGCGGCTACGCCCGCGTTTTCGAGAAAGCGGATGTCCTTCGGTGGCACCACACCACCACAGATCACCACAACGTTATCTGCCCCTTCATTTTTCAATCCTTCAATAATCTCCGGAACCAGAGTTTTGTGCCCGCCCGCCTGGGTTGATATTCCGACCAGATGGACATCGTTGTCGACTGCTTGTCGAACAATTTCCGCAGGTGTCTGGAATAATGCTCCGATATCGACCTCGAATCCAAAATCCGCATAAGCAGTTGCGATCACTTTGGCTCCGCGATCGTGTCCGTCCTGACCGACTTTGGCGATCAGTGCCCGTGGTCGCCGCCGATGCTCTGCAACAAAGGTGTTGACTTTCTGGCGGATTTCATCCACCTCATTCGAATCTCTGACTTCGGTTCGATACACCCCTGTAATCGCTTGCGGAACGGCGCGGTGTTGTCCGTAGACTTCCATAAGTGTTTCGGTAATCTCACCGACGGTGGCGCGCTGACGAGCGGCGTCGATCGAGTGATAAAGCAATCCCCATTCACCGGCTTGGGCACACTGTTTAAGTTTTTCGAGCGCGGCCGCACAACGTTTCTCGTCACGTTGTTTGCGCACACGATTGATTCTCTCGATCTGTGATTCGCGCACAGCCCGATTATCGACTTCAAGCACGTCGACCTCGTCTTTGGAGTCGGCCACAAACTGGTTGACACCGACAATCACATCCTCTGAAGTGTCGAGCCGCGCCTGACGGCGAGCGGCGGATTCCTCAATTCTTTTCTTGGGCATGCCGGCTTCTACCGCCTTGGTCATGCCGCCATAGGTTTCGACTTCGTCAATCAACTTGCGGGCTTCGCTGATCATCGAGGCGGTGAGACTTTCGACATAGTAGGATCCGGCCAGCGGGTCAACAACGTTGGCGAGTCCTGATTCTTCCCGAAGTATGATCTGGGTGTTTCGGGCAATCGCGGCGGAGAACTCACTCGGCAAGGCCAGCGCCTCATCGAACGAATTGGTGTGTAGAGATTGCGTTCCGCCCAGAATGGCTGCCAGTGCCTCAACTGTCGTACGGACGATATTGTTATACGGCGATTGGCTGGTCAGGCTTACCCCGGATGTCTGACAGTGTGTTCTCAGCATCAATGAAGCCGGATTGGAAGGAGAAAAAAGCGTCTGCATCAGATCTGCCCATAGAAATCTCGCGGCTCGCAGTTTTGCAACTTCCATGAAAAGGTTCATGCCGATACAGAAGAAAAATGACAGCCGCGGTGCGAAGTCGTCAACCGCCATACCGGTCGACAGAGCAGCGCGTACATACTCGATTCCATCCGCGATGGTGTAGGCCAGTTCCTGCACACAGGTTGCGCCAGCTTCCTGCATGTGATATCCGGAAATCGAAATCGGATTGAAACGAGGCATTTCGTTTGTCGTGTAACGAATAATGTCTGCAACAATACGCATGGATTGTTTGGGCGGGTAGATATAGGTATTGCGTACCATGAATTCCTTGAGGATGTCGTTTTGCAGCGTACCCGACAACTGCTCATGTGGCACCCCCTGTTCCTCGCCGGTCACGATGAACGTCGCCAGTACCGGCAGCACCGCGCCGTTCATAGTCATCGAGACTGAAATCTGTTCCAGTGGAATTTTATCGAACAGTATTTTCATGTCCTCGACGCTGTCTATGGCCACACCGGCCTTGCCGACGTCACCAACCACCCGTTCGTGGTCGGAGTCATAGCCGCGATGGGTGGGCAGATCAAAAGCAACCGATAAGCCGGTCTGTCCGGCTCTAAGGTTGTCACGGAAAAATCGATTCGACTCCTCTGCTGTGGAAAATCCGGCGTACTGACGGAGTGTCCAAGGACGTCCTGCATACATGGTTGCCCGGGGTCCTCTGACGTACGGTGGCAGACCGGGCAGGGTTTCCAAGTGTTCGAGATCAGCCAGGTCCTCAGTCGTGTAGAGCGGTTTGACTTCGATGCCTTCCGGGGTGCGCCACTTCAGTTCTTCGGGATCGCGATCTTTCAGTTCGCGACGGGCGAGTTTCTTCCAATCATCGATGGAGTGATGGTCGAATGTCACTGTGTTCTCCAATTCCACGACATCTGTGGCGTCAAATTGTATGCAATATCACGCTTTGGGGTAACCGATGGACTGCAGTGATTCGGTGATTTCATCGAGAATTACCGGATCGTCAATTGTGGCAGGTAGCTGCCACGGTTCGCCATCCGCGATTTTCTGCATGGTTCCGCGCAGGATCTTGCCGGAGCGGGTTTTCGGCAGACGCACAACCACCAATGCTTCCTTGAATGCCGCAACGGGCCCGATTTCGCTACGCACCAATTGGACACACTCTTTGACGATATCTCCGTGGTCTTTCTGACAACCGGCATTGAGCACTAAAAATCCCAGTGGCAACTGGCCTTTGAGTGCGTCAGCCACACCAGTAACCGCACACTCTGCCACATCCGGGTGTGATGTGAGCACCTCTTCCATGGCGCCGGTCGACAGCCGATGACCGGCAACATTGATGATGTCGTCGGTTCGAGACATCACGTACACGTAACCGTCCTCGTCGATGTAGCCTGCATCCGCAGTTTTATAGTAACCCGGAAAGTCGGCGAGGTAGGCGTCGAAAAAGCGCTGTTTTGCATTCCATAAGGTCGGAAAACTCCCAGGTGGCAACGGCAGTTTGACGACGAGTGAGCCGATTTCGCCCGGTGCCACTTCCTGATTGGTGTCGTCCAGTGCCTTGAGATCCCATCCGGGAACTGGCACAGAGGGTGAGCCTTCTTTGACCGGCAACTGTTCGATGCCTATGCAGTTGGCGCAGATCGCCCAACCGGTTTCGGTTTGCCACCAATGATCGATTACCGGAACCTGAAGTTTGTTCTGGGCCCAACGCAGGGTGTCGGGGTCTGTTCGCTCACCGGCCAAAAACAACGTTCGAAAATTGGACATGTCATATTTTTCAAGATAGGTTCCATCCGGGTCTTCTTTTTTGATTGCCCTGAATGCAGTTGGTGCGGTAAACAGGGCGGACACCTTGTGTTGTGAGATGATGCGCCAGAACACTCCGGGGTCTGGAGTACCGACGGGTTTACCTTCGTACAAGATAGCGGTGTTGCCGGAAAATAGTGGTGCGTAAACAATATAGGAGTGACCGACAACCCAACCGACATCCGAAGCGGCCCAGAACACTTCGCCCGGGTCCACACCGTAGATATTTTTCATCGACCACTTCAGCGAGACGATGTGTCCACCATTGTCGCGTACCACACCTTTGGGTTGACCTGTGGTGCCAGAGGTATAAATGATGTAGAGCGGGTCGGTTGCCAAGACGGGTACACAGTCGACAGCAGAGGCGGTCTTCATGACGTCATGCCAGTCGTGATCACGTCCTTCAATCATTCGGGCTTGTGCCTGTGGTCGTTGCAGAACGATGCAGGCGGAGGGCTTATGGGATGACAGATCAATGGCTTTGTCAACAAGGGGTTTGTACTCGACGATGCGGCCGGGTTCGAGTCCGCATGATGCGGTGATGACCGCAACTGGCTTGGCATCTTCAATGCGCACGGCGAGTTCGTTGGAGGCAAATCCTCCAAAGACGACGGAGTGGACAGCACCGATACGCGCGCAGGCAAGCATTGCAATGGCGGTTTCGGGCACCATCGGCATGTAAATGACAACACGAGAACCTTTTTCAACTCCAAGTCCTGAAAGCACACCCGCAAGGCGTGCTGTCTCATCAAGCATTTCTTGATAGGTGATGTGGCGGACTTCTCCAGTCATCGCCGAATCGTAAATGATCGCGTCCTGACTGCCGCGCCCTTCGTTTACGTGCAGATCAAGTGCGTTGTAGCAGGTATTGACTTGTGCACCGGTAAACCAGCGATAATACGGCTTATCCGAATCATCGAGAACCTTATCCCAGGTTTTATACCAATGCACATCATTCGCAACTTCACCCCAGAATTCGTCGGGTGACGCGAGTGAATGCTCAAATTCTTGTCGGTATCTGCTCATGCAATTATTCCAGTATTTGTTTGATCAGTTGGCAAGTTTCGGAGTTCAAATATACGTTAAACTCAGGAATTTTCTCCAATAAAATAACGTAGAAACCGAATGTCTGTCAAACTTTGTCTGTCAGCTATTCTGATTTGCCTCAACAAATAAGACAAGGAGCACCACACAAATGGCTTATGAGCACATTATTACTGAAACGCGCGGAAAAGTTGGATTAATTACGTTGAATCGCCCGAAAGTGCTGAATGCGCTGTCTTCGGCGGTAATGGATGAATTGGGCGCGGCTATCGACACATATGAAGAGGACTCGGACATTGGCGCAATTGTCATTACGGGCAATGAGAAGGCATTTGCGGCTGGCGCGGATATCAGTCAGATGAAAGACAATACATTTGCAGATGCCTACATGAGCAACTTTATCAGTCGCAACTGGGAGCGGGTTGCCGAATGCCGCAAACCGGTTATAGCTGCGGTTGCCGGCTATGCGCTTGGTGGTGGCTGTGAACTGGCGATGATGTGTGATTTCATCGTAGCAGGTGACAATGCGCAATTCGGTCAGCCTGAAATTCTATTGGGGATCATACCAGGTGCTGGTGGAACCCAACGCTTGACGCGTGCGGTGGGAAAATCCAAAGCAATGGATATGTGTTTGACGGGTCGGCGGATGGATGCAGAGGAAGCGGAGCGATCGGGATTGGTCTCACGTGTGTTTCCCGTTGATGAACTGGTCGACAAGACAGTAGAGATTGCACAGGGAATTGCTGAATTTTCGCAAATTGCCGCGAGCATGGTGACGGAGACGGTTGATCGAGCCTATGAGTTGACTCTGGCAGAAGGGATTCTGTATGAACGTCGGGCATTTCATGCCATGTTTTCTACAAATGATCAGAAGGAGGGCATGGCAGCATTTGTGGAGAAGCGAAAGCCGACTTGGCAAAACAGCTGATGTTTATCGGAAGTGAACGAACTGGAAGCAGATTACATCTGGCGATGGAATTGGATGCAGGCAGTCATTGTGGGCTAGGCTGGTGCAATCTTAAGCGATAGCATTATGGTTTATAACACTGATCCGGTCGGCAGTACTGAGGTTGATGGAAATTGCGGAAGGTTTTCATTTCGCACTGATCGTCAGTGAGTATGAAAACGATTTTGCTGCAGTTGTATTTCGCAGATGAGTTCGCATTCAACGAATTACGATGGTCAGACACCGGGATGACTCGTGTGTCATTTTCCAATTGATAAAGAAACGATTTATCGCTTAGTTCACACCCTGAATAGTTCCACTGGTACATAGCATCAAGAATCACGGGCAGCGCAACTCAGAGGCTCTGGGGCGCGCCAGTTAGTGGACCGTGATGCGGGTGTTGTGACAGTGCGACATGAGTTCGCCAATTGAGCAGTGCAACTGGATGCAACTAGATCTTGACTCGCGGAAGATGCATGGCGGGGAGGTGATTTGCCACCAGTGTAAAGGCCTTTTGTTCCAAATGTTGCAATAAGTGATAGGCCTGCGACGGCTGTCAAAGCCGACGATGCGTTCGAATAATTTCGTCTTGCGCATTGTTGTGAAGATCGAAATCAGTGTCCAGAATTCCTCGTAATTGGTATTCAGTAAAACAAATATAAGCAAACGCAATGTGCTACAAATTTTCGAACGATTCATCAATCCACATATCAGCGTGCGCGTAAAGGTCAGGATAAATTTTGTGTCCAAGTGTGTACAGAAAAACTTGCTTGCCTTCACGGCGAGCAAATTTAAGTGCTGGAACAAAGTCGGAATCGCCAGTTACTAGTGCGATAATTTCCACATGGTTTTTCAGAGTTAGCGCTGCAATATCCAATCCAATTCGAAGATCCACGCCTTTTTGCTGAATATTGGGAGTCAAATCGCCTGACTGTATGGTCAGGGAAGTCTGTTTTCCACGCGCCTCCAATTTCTTTTGTTTGACCAGCCAGCCACGAAAAATTACTTCACCAAGTCGTACAGCAAAAAATGGTTCTTTCGTCAGATCTTTCAGCAACCGTATATTCGCTCTGTAAACATCACTGGTTGAAAAATCGTACTGTGACCATTTGCCAAATCCACCCGTTAACGGTATGGGCTTTTTTCCTGCCATAGGTTCCGCATCGTAGTAGTAAATGCGGTGCAATGTGTAAGCTTCGAATTCTTTTCGTTTTGCGATGGTTTTGGTGAACTCTACAACTTGATTGGTAGTCACCGGATTATTTTTAGAACCAAGTTTTCGTTTGAGAAATCCAGCATCAAGCAATATAGCGAATCTCATTGCAATAATTTCCTCATGGATACGTCAGGCGGGGAGAAAAAAGTGGCGGGTATAGTGCGCGGGGACAAGCCCTCTTGGATTGTAGCGCACATCCCGCCGGTTTTTTATCTATGAATATTCTAAAAAAAATCGTATCGCAATTCAACCCAAATTTATTCAAATGGTACGGAGTTCAGTTTTTATTTGCAGTTGCTGCCTGTTCATTTCCGTAGATTTTGAGCCCGTGCCGCAATTCTCATCATCAACCAGATTAGCTATCTGCCCCTAACCAAGGAAGACGCTAATCTGTTCATCCAGCTGGTTAGTGCAAGATACAAAATCGGCGCCATTGTCCTGTCCTCCAACCGAAAAACGGTTTTTCGGAAAAGAAAGGTGATTGGAGATCCAGTGATCGAAATGGCACTACTAGACCAGTTGCTGCGTCACGTGATCATGATCCGGGTCGAACGCGTCAGCTACTGCGGTAGAGAATACGGCGATCGAGCGGTAGACCGAAAAAACGTAAAACTGATGTTTCGATCTGTAACTACGGCTGATCACCGGACAGTCAGGAAGTGTGAATTTCTAACCGTTGCTTTTTTGGGAAGGATAAACCGTTGTCCACAGCGTCCGAAATTAAACTGTGATAAGACTTGAAACGCTGATTATTACTTCGATGTTCCAATAAATTCGCGTTCAGGTTCAATTGTTGGTGTTCTTAGTGGCTCTTTGTGCACGGTATGCGGGGGCCATAAATCACCTAGATTGAAACTGATTGCGTCAAATGGTGGTAACGAAACTGACGCATCCTCGAACAGCGTTTCGATCAGCACCCACTCGTTGCCACGCAATTTAAATGCTTGCAGCGATCTGGCATCGGGGTCCACTAGCCATAGGTAGCCAACATTCTCCCGCGCGTAGACCGCCCGCTTACTACCAAGATCAAGCTCTCGGGTAGATGGAGAAAGCACCTCGCACACCCAGTCCGGAGCCAGTGTGAAGTAAGCCCCAGTAGGAAGCTCAGGCATTCGCTCATGTCGCCATCCTGCGACATCAGGTACCACAATATCCTCGCCAAAATGCAGTTCTGGCTCGTCAAGAATCCACCAGCCACCGGGTCCTCCGTTGCCGAAGTGAAAAGGCGGGCCAATAAGGTTTCCGAGTCCTGAACTGGCCATGGTATGAAGTATCGCCGGTCTCGGGTTAGTGTACAGCGTACCTTCAACTATTTCTGCGACCATGTGCGGCGGAGCATCCAGTACGTCCTGATAAGTTGCCTGACGGGAATTTGACCTGGCTTTAGTGGCCTGCGATTTATCCATCTTGTCCTTGTACCTTCAATGGTGTTCTGTTTCAATTCTAACGCATTGAAGTATGTTGAATCAAACTAGTATTCTCTGTGAATTATCCCTTGCATCTGGATTCGCATTCTGCAGGTTTTTTCAAGCAAGATCTAGACAACTACAATAACTGTAGCGACATGCAGATTTTTAGGGTCGCTCGGATTGCACTCAGTAAATCACATAAATGAAAGTTCCGCGGCCAGTTACAGCAAATTGTGATATGACCTTATGGGTACGTTTAGTTCTTCAATTTCACCAAAATGTCTTGCAGTTAAAATTGCCGAGCAAGACAATGCACAATTCAACGAAATACGACGTTGAGAATTTTGCGATTTTTGCGCGAGCTATTTTCGAACTAGACTCGGTTGTGATCCGGCAAATCAAGAATATTCGACGCATAATATAACGGTATAGTATTCATAATGCCGTGTTTAGCACCTCTGGCACCGATCAATTTTATTGCAAGCTTTGGTTTGTACCGTTTTATGTATGATGTCAGGCTCTTAGCTTGGGTTCTCTTGCCGCTTTTCACTTCAACAGGCACTATTTCACCCCAGTTGTTTCTAATTACAAACTCAATCTGAGCCTGATTTTGTTCCCAACTGTAAGTCTTATTGAGCCCTTGCGCAATCAACTCGTTTTGAACAAAGTTCTCGGCGATGAATCCTTTCAAATCTGTCGTCTGATGTCTTTGATCCTCATAAGACATCCCTGCCATATAACCAAGTAATCCGACATCAAATAGAAATAACTTGAATAAATTTTCCTTTGTATAAACGTTCAGTGGTGGTTTAGGTTCGTGTGTAATCGGATAATTCTTGGAAACCAATTTTGCCTTTTCCAACCAGTCAATAGGTCCTCTCAATTCTGTATATCGCTTCTTGCCCTTGATGGGTTCGCGAAATCGAAAACGCTTTACAGAGCCGTCAATGCTCTTCCCCAGTTGTTGAGGTATGTTCTTGAATACAGACTCAATGTGTTGTGCACCCACGCTACCAGAGAATTTACCGAAATCGCGCATATAGTTGTCGATCAGATTCCGATGAATATTACTGACATTCAGAACACGCTCCACGAGAGTGCAATCCGGTGATAGCCATTGATTGATTGCCGCTGGCATTCCTCCTACGTAGTAATAGTCAAGTAACGCGGACCAAAACTGTCCATGTGATTCACTCGTGTCGATCATATCTGCATATGCTTTGACAACTATCTGGGAAGCTGTGGCATTCAAGAATTCCTTGAAAGTTAGAGGATATATATTGATCGTTTCAACTTTACCAACCGGAAACGACTTCAACAAACTGATATTGGAACCGGTTGCGACTACAAATGCATGCGGCAACTCTTCAGAAAAATACTTAAGTGATCGCAATGCTTTGTGGCAGGACCCGACTTCATCAAATACAAGCAAATCTTCGTCTACATTGATTGATTTACCATATCTGAGACTAATATTGGTGATTACAGATTTGGGGGCCAGACCATCATCAAATATGCTTTCAAGGGCAGGGTTACGTTCAAAGTCCAGATAGTGTAAACGCTTGAAATTACCGGACTTGGAGAAAATATTTTTTATCAGGAATGTCTTTCCTGTTTGACGTGCACCATTTAAGAGAATGGGTTGGCGTTCTGCCTTATGTTTCCATTCGAGTAATTTCGACAACAAACTACGTTCAAGCATATTTTGAAAACTCACTAAACGTCAATGGGTTGTGTAGATTCGAATCGCTGTGCGATCGGCGATGCAATTGGAATTTTTTACTCTTGTCCGAAGTCCAACGATCACAAGCATGAAGGAACGAACAGATACCCATCTTTCTTAAAATCGGCTTCAATATTGTACATTAAAATGTATGATAAAGTGTTATCTAAAGACATTAAGTCCTATATATAAGTGCTCATTACCTTCATTAACTGGCATTATTAAATGTAGTAATAAATTATCAATAATGTAAATTAATCTGTTGAGTTTAATGAAATTGGCGTGTAAATTCCTTTCGCTGGATATTTCGCTTCAACTTCAAGAGATTATTTAACTTGAGTGCTTTTGCATTCATCGGAAAATTGGGTCGCTTAGTCTGTCGAAGAAGAGAGGTGGATAAGCGCGCTGCTTGTGTTGAAAAACATAGAGATCGGTCGATTTTCAAATGAACGAAAATCCGATTGAGACAGTTTTCAATCAGGGTTTGAACTCTTTGCCTCTGAATTCACCAAATTCCAATAAACTTGTCTTGCCATCATAATTTGCTGGAATCAAAACACACAATGATGCGTGAGATTTGCAAAACTTCCTCAGACTGATTTGGTAGGCGTATCAATTTCGGTAGATTTATTTTACGAATCAAGAATCTCGAAAAAATTCAAAGGCTAGTCAAAATCAAGATTCCCCGGATCAAAGGGAACAGCTGATGGATTATCAGCTTACAGTCTTATTGGATCAGGCCCAAGAAGCCTTGATCAGCACCGTCATGCTTCCGATACTCTCGACTACGCACTCCAATACATCACCAGCAGAAACCGGCCCGACTCCTTCCGGCGTACCTGACATGATCACATCGCCGGGATAAAGCGTGTAAAAGGACGATGCGTATGAGATCAATTTACGAGTCGAATAGATCATTTCGCTCGTATTTGATTGTTGTTTGGTTTTTCCGTTGACCGAAAGCGAGATTCCAAGGTTATCCGGATTTTCGATTTCATTCGAAGTCACAATCCACGGTCCTAGGACAGAGTGTGAGTCAGCGGCTTTGCGCAGGCTGCGATCTTCGGTTCCGCGGATGGTCATGTCGAGTCCGATCGTATAACCAGCCACGAAATTCAACGCATCCGCCTCACTTACATTGCGACATGTCTCGCCGATCACGATAGCAAGTTCCACTTCATGGTCGGTGCGACGAGCTTCAAATCCCAAGCGGACTCCTTCGTCGGGACCGACCGGAACCGGAGATTTAAGAAACAACCCGTAAGTTTCAATGTCCTTCACACCGCCGGAAGGACTAATTTCCTTGTCTGCATTGACCTCTTTTTGATGCAGACGGTAGTTAACCGGTGCACCGATTATTTTCGAGGGTCGCGCGACCGGACTGTTCAGACTGATATCGCGTAGTGAGAATGTTTCCGCTGATCTGCGCAATTTGTGAAATTCATTGAGCAGGTCTGCGAGGTTCGCAATGACGAGGTCACCAGGCGGCTGCGGCCAGGTCGGAGTCTTGATTGTGTTCAGCGCTTCGCTGACGTCCTGAACATTGCGACCTTCCACAACGCCGATGTGATTTTCATTGAAGCGACAAATTTTCATGGGCAATCCCACACGACGCATCACACTCAAATTGATGACGTCGGTTCCAGTTAGTTTAAATCACAAATCGAAGTGGTTACGAAATTTCTTTGGACAAATCGCGTAATTGATGCAGATTTACCCTTGATTGACGGTTAATAGGGGCTGTGAATTTACCTGTTGACCACGAATTATTTCGGGTCGTTCAGGTTGAGCAGTTCGGTGCGGGAAATCTGGACGCGATTCTGTGTGGATTCAATTTCCTCCATTAGGCGTGCGCATGAACAAGCTGAATCTTGTTTCATGTATTTGGGGTAACGGAAACAGCACATATGTCTTTTATACGCCAAATACATTAAGATCGCCCTGCTCAGGCACCTACCCATCGACAACATCGCCAACTGAAGTCACAGCGAAAACAACTGCTCGCTGAATTATCCAACATTGATGAAACTCGCTCCGTCAATTTGTCGCAGGTTTTTTGAATACGCGGTAAACCCGATTGCCGTGGCGTACAGCCACAGGAAACCGGTAACTCCAGCTGGCAGTTGATGCGCAAGGTCAAGGCGAAGACGGTGCTGGTGCGTATTCCCAACCACGCACTTGAAGCCACGCAGTCAAAATTCGCGGAACACGAGTGGGCTTGGTCTGGCAGTTTAAAAATTTTAACGAGTCTTTTACCAGATTTCAGATACACGCCAGTCTGATGCTAATCAGTTTGGATTTTCTAAAAGAAGAGGGGCTCGCCACCTCTTTTCAACCATTTCGGATCGTTCATTCGCGCCCTGTTGCCCAGGACGCTCAATAATATGCTGTAAAACAGATCCTGCAGTCGGTTGCTTCAAACTTGCGATCGAGTGCGCTGAACTGGTTGTTGACTGCGAATACAGCAGCCATGCCCGCAACGGTCAGCACCAACGTCAAGTCGATTGAGGCAATGACAATGTTTGAGGTCTCAGTTTCCAATTCCGTTTTCCGAAAATTTCTCTCGGACACCTAACACCCCCGTAAGTGAATCCCGTCGCTTTAGGGTATTTTTTTGCAGGCGATCCGCCGCCTGATTGTTCGCCAGGAATTTCCAGCTGTTTGTTACAGACCGAAATCTGCAGCAACATGCCAATCGCCGTGCGCCTACACGTGCGTTTGACAACTTTTGCACGAATTAACGTATCGTCATTTTCACAGGTCAACCAACGCTTTGTAAATTGATTGTGCGCGATATTTCAAAAATAATTTGACAGTTGATTGGAATGTGGTATAAAGCACCTAAACGTGCCTAAATGAACCTAAGGCTCCCTGGATGAATATGAAAACAAACAACAAGCAAGATTATCGCCGACAAAAGAACGGTTATCAATTTCGGGAAGGTCAGCATGAATCAGGATGATCCCATGTTTTGCGATTTTTCTGGCTTCAAGGAAGTTACGGTTGATAGCAAGGGCCGGGTGGTGATCCCGAAAATCTTTCACGAAAACATCCTCCGGGAAAGCGGCAGTTCATTGTCCGTCTCCATGGACGTCAGCCAGCAATGCATTGCGATCGTGACCAAGTCACGCTGGGAGAAACAGCGCGAAGCACTGACATCGGACGCATCTGTCAACCTACATGTGAAACGCCTCAAGTTAGGGACACATGAATGGGTTGAGATGGACGCCACCGGAAGGATACTCATTCCAAAAGCATTGCGAACGATGGCACAGATCGAACGGGAAGGCTTGATTTCCGGTGTCGGAACCAGACTCGAATTGTGGGACATGAATTTGTTCACCACTTACTACGCAAAGGTTCGGGCACAATCGAACAATCAGGAAAATACGGACTCAGAATCGCGTATGTCTGCGAGCGAGACGATTGAGACCTTGGATCTTTAGATTATATAGCATGAACGCTTCCGGAGGAGAAATGCCCCATCGAGATCACATTCCGGTACTCCTGCCGCAAGTGATTGACGCACTTTCGGTAAGCCTGAATCGGGATGGTATTTTCGTTGATGCCACCTACGGAAGAGGCGGTCACAGCGAGGCGATCCTTGACATTCTAAATTCAAAGGGCAGGTTGTTTGTTCTCGACCGTGACCCATCCGCTGTTGACGCAGCGAAGACAAAGCATCAGCATGACGACCGGGTTACAGTCATTCATGCAAAATTCTCAGAAATCTCGACTGAGCTTCGAAATCGATCGCCCGAAATCAAGGTAGATGGTATTCTCGCAGATCTGGGCGTTTCTTCACCACAGCTGGATGAACCGCAGCGAGGCTTCAGTTTCTCAAAAGACGGCCCGCTGGATCTGCGCATGAATCAGAATGATGGGGTTTCGGCATCAGTGTGGTTGAGTACTGTCCCAGAACGGGAATTGTCTCACGTGTTGAAATCTCTGGGGGATGAGCGATTTGCCCGGCGTATTGCCCGGAAAATAATTGAGTCCCGCAAATCACATCCTATCTGCTCCACGGGACAGCTGTCAAAGCTCGTCGCTGATTGTGTTCCGGCAACAGAACCCCAGAAGCATCCAGCCACTCGGACATTTCTGGCGATTCGAATGCACATCAATCGGGAACTTGAAGAACTTGAGAGTTTTCTGCCGCGTTGCCTGGAATTGCTCAAACATGGTGGACGCCTTGTATTGATCAGTTTTCAGTCCGCCGAGCATCGAATCATTAAACGTTTCCTTAAAGAACAATCAATAGGCTCGCCGGGACCGAGAGAAATTCCTTTCCGTCAGAGCGAGTTTCGACCAACAGTCAAGTTGATAGGAAAACCAACCATTGCTGACGACAACGAAGTCAGAGTCAATCGCCGGGCGCGAAGCGCAGTCATGCGGGTGGCAGAACGAATCGCGGTATGACTCCATGCAGATCGCCAAAAACCTGCTCATCTGTACCTGTTTGATTTCAGCGATCGCCGTGATCTGGGTTCGTCATGAGAACAGAGTACAGATTATTGAATTGCATGACATCTATGAACAGCGCGACAACCTCAATACTGAGTGGCAGAAACTTAAGATCGAATTGGCCGCCATGTCGCGCCACGATCAACTGGCAAACTGGGCGAGAGCAAGTCATAGCATGTTTCCGGCGAACGAACATTCAGTTATTTTTCTGCGATCACAGGTCGCGTCTGCTGCTGACCGAGAATTGTCCAGATGAATGAACGACGCCATCTCATATTTAATCGCGATCTGGTGTTGCTCGCGTTTATTGTGTTGGGATTTGGGTTGCTTGCAGCGCGTGCTGCGTATCTTCAGGTGTTTTCTTCCGCCGATCTTCAAGCGGCAGGTAGTGAACGACATGTTCGCAACGAGGCGATCAACCCCAATCGCGGAGTGATTACCGATCGCAGCGGAGAGACTCTGGCGCTCAGCACCGCGGTGGACTCAGCATGGGCCGATCCCGGAATCCTCGTCCGTCATCCCGAGCGGTTGGATGAGCTTGCTGGTGTTTTGAATCTGTCCAAGAGTTCGATTCAGACCAATCTGGAACGCTACGCAAATCAGGACAGACAGTTCATGTACCTGCAAAGGCATCTGACTTCACAACGTTCCGAACAAGTTACCGATCTTGATATTCCCGGCGTCTCGTTGATGCGGGAATATAGAAGATTTTATCCGCACGGTCCAATTACAGCAGGTCTTCTGGGTTTCACGAATATCGATGACCAAGGTTTTGAGGGAATCGAGTTGATTCGGGATGCCCAACTGACTGGAAAGCCGGGCCTGAAAAGAGTGATCAAAGACAGACGTGGACGTACAGTTGAATCCCTGCACATGACGCGAGTTGAGGACGGACTCGACCTTCGTCTAAGTATCGATGCAAGAATTCAGCAATTGGTCTACAAAGAGCTACTGGCGGTGCTCACCAACGAACGCGCGGCGCTTGCTACAAGCGTTGTCGTTCATATCCCCACAGGTGAAATCCTGGCAATCGCGACTGCGCCAAGTTTCAATCCCAACCTGATCAGCGACAGAAAAGTGCCGCGCAATCAGGCAGTCAGCGACGTATTCGAGCCGGGGAGCATCGCCAAACCCTTTTTGGTCGCCAAGGCCCTGATGCAGGGGATTGTCACCCCGAATACTGTAATTGATACTTCGCCCGGCTACATGCGCATTGGCGGATACACCGTCGAAGACATCAGAAACTTTGGACCACTGTCAGTCGAGGACATTCTGATGAAATCCAGCAACATCGGTGTCACCAAGATTGGACTGGAGCTTGATCCGAACGAACTGATGAGTTTTTATCAGGAAGTTGGATTTGGCAAACGTACCGATAGTGGCCTGCCTGGTGAGATTGGCGGCATTGTACCCGTGCGGGAGCGCTGGTACACGAGCGAGCGGGCGACACTGTCCTATGGATATGGATTCGCGGTGACCGCGTTACAGATTGTTCAAGCCTACGCCGCAATCGCCAATGAAGGTGTGCTGGTCCCGATCGTCATTTTCCCGGATGAATCGCGCGCAGAACCGCGCAGAGTCATGCCGCAGCAAGTCGCAGTCGAAATCACAAGGATGCTTGAGCGTGTGGTGACACCGACGGGCACATCCCGGCGAGCACAGATACCGCTGTATCGGGTGGCAGGCAAAACAGCAACAGTCCAGAAATTGATTGATGGCGAATATAGCAGTGACCAGCATCTGTCGATGTTTGTCGGATTCGCTCCGGCATCAAAACCGGAATTGGCGGCTGTGGTGATCGTTGACGACCCAAAGGGCAAATCACATTACGGTGGCGTGGTTGCGGCGCCGGTGTTTCGCAAGATTATTTCGTCCGCATTGCGGATTCTGAACGTACCACCTGATGACCTTGAGAAAGTTGCGGTCAAAGGGGTATCGGCCAAAGAGAAAGTACGATCATGAATGCAGTATCGGCAAAAGACTGTTCTGGAAAACAACTGAGTTGTCTTCTGAGCGGCTTACGCAAAATTGGTCAGGTTGACGATATTTCTATTGACAATCTTTGTCTGGACAGTCGCAAAGCGCGTTCTGGAAGTCTGTTTTTCGCGGTGCCAGGCACTTGTCAGGATGGCCGGGATCACATCGCACAGGCGATGCAGGCGGGCGCCAGCGCGGTGCTGTATGAGGCGGAAGGCTGGACGATTGACGGTGTCGATGAGGAGCGTGTATTCGGTGTCAGTAATCTTCGTCGTCATATCGGATCAGTGGCAGATGTCTTTTACGACAAGCCGTCCTCCCAGATGCATGTTGTGGGCATTACCGGCACCAATGGCAAATCGACCTGCGCAATGCTAACCGCTCAATCCCTGAAACGACTGGGTAACAGTTGTGGCGTGATTGGAACACTCGGTTGCGGGTTTCCGGAGAATCTCAGGCAAGGTTCCCTGACGACGCCCGACCCGATTTCGCTTCACCGCGATCTGGCTTTATTTGTGCGACAACAGGCGCGCTACGTGTGTCTGGAAGTCTCATCACATTCTCTCGATCAGGCGCGAAACGAAGGTGTGCGCTTTGGTACCGTCGTGTTTACCAATATCACCCGGGATCATTTGGACTATCACGGCACTCAGGAACATTACCGCACCAGCAAGTCAAAGTTGTTTACCGAGTCGTCTGCGTCCAGTGCGGTTTTGAATATCGATGATTCCTTTGGTCGGTCACTGGTCGAAATGTCAACTGCCGAGCGAATCGTGACTTACGGATCAGGTGTGGCTGACGTGAGACTCCTGGATTGTATCGCTGATATTCACGGGATGTCGCTGAGCCTCAGAATCGAAGGGCAGACAATTGATGTGCGCAGTGAACTACTCGGACGAATCAATGCCACGAATATCCTGACCGTCGCCGCAGTACTGCACGCGCTGGAGTTTGAAGTCGATGAAATTGAACGTGGTTTGACGGGTCTTAAGCCGATAGCCGGACGCATGGAACGAATTCCCGGGACAGCGGGACAACCGGCGGTCTTTGTTGACTACGCACACACGCCGGACGGATTGGAAAATGCTCTGACCAGCTTACGTGAGCTGAGTCGGGGCCGGTTGTGGTGTGTTTTTGGGTGTGGTGGAGACCGCGATGACGAAAAACGACCGATGATGGGTGCGATCGCCGAACGTATTGCGGATGAGGTTGTCATCACGGATGACAATCCGCGTAGCGAAAACCCGCAGAGAATTGCCAGACAAATCGCGGACGGCATGTCTTCAAAGCCCAAGATCGTTCACGAAAGAAGCGATGCGATTCGCTATGCGATTGATCAGGCTGAACCACTGGACACCGTACTGATAGCTGGCAAGGGACACGAGACAACGCAGACCTATCATCACGAAATACGATCCTTCAGCGACAGGAATTTCGCTGCCGGGTTACTGGGGAGTGAAGCATGATGGACATGCAAATCGTCGCACAGGCTGTTAACGGCGTTCACTTCGGAGAAAATTCGTGGGTCCGCGATGTCAGCACCGATTCACGTCGCATCACGGATGGTTGCCTATTCGTCGCCTTGAGAGGCGAGAGGTTTGATGGGCATCAGTTTGTGAGCGATGCGGTGGATTCCGGCGCAGCTGGTGCCTTGGTCGATCAGTCGATGGACGTAGCCGTCCCGCAGGTGGTTGTCGATGATACCGAAATCGCACTCGGACAATTGGCCGCCAAGTGGCGCGGTCGTTTCGATTCGCCGCTGATCGCGGTAACAGGATCGAACGGCAAGACAACAGTCAAGGAAATGATCGGCACCATCTTGGGTGAAGAAGCGCCGACGCTGGTTTCGCACGGTAACTACAACAATACAGTCGGATTGCCACTTTCCCTTTTACGATTCAGGGAAACGCATAAATATGCGGTCGTTGAGATTGGAATGAATCAGATCGGTGAGATCAGATATCTGTCGAAATTGGCGCGTCCGGACATTGCAGTGATCACCAACGCCGGTTTGGCACATCTGGAATTCCTGCACTCGGTTCAGCAGGTTGCAATCGAAAAAGGGAGTCTGCTGAACGGATTGAACGCTGATGGTGTCGCGGTGCTCAACCGAAACGATGATCAGTTTGATTACTGGAAAAAACAGGCTGATGGTCGGCGAGTGATCTCATTTGGACTCACTGCGAACTCAGATGTTTACGCGCAGTTCAAGCCCCTGGAATTTGGTTCTGAGTTGCGTCTGACGACCGAACTAGGTGTAGTCGAAGCCGAACTGAAACTTGCCGGCGTGCACAACGTCTTCAATGCATCGGCGGCAGTTGCTGCTGCAATCGGTGCCGGAGTAGATGTTGAAAAAATCGCAGTCGGACTCGGAAAGATGCAGGCGGTATCGGGCAGGTTGCAACTGAGAAAACACCGAGCCGGCGGAACTCTGGTAGACGATACCTACAACGCGAATCCGGATTCTGTTGCAGCTGCACTGAAGGTATTGGGTAACTTCTCAGGCGATCGGCGCCTGGTGATTGGTGACATGTTTGAACTGGGTGAGAATGCCGAGAACTTTCATCGAGAAATCGGCGCACAGGCGCGAGCGGCTG
Source organism: Arenicellales bacterium (assembly GCA_951813075.1). Classification (GTDB taxonomy): domain Bacteria; phylum Pseudomonadota; class Gammaproteobacteria; order Arenicellales; family JAJDZL01; genus JAJDZL01. The sequence continues at coordinate 2,963,201 of OX638343.1, forward strand.
GTATCGGCAGACTCTATGCGATAGGTGAACTTTGCAAGAGCGCGGCGAAGGAATTTGGACGCGGCGCCACACACTACGGAAATCATCATGACTTGATCCAGGATCTGAGCCAGAATCTGGATTCGAGTACGGTCATTCTCGTCAAAGGTTCGCGAGGCATGAGAATGGAGCACGTTGCGAATGCCCTATGTACTGAGGGTTCGACATGCTGACGCATCTTTTCCTATCAATGACTAGTGAGTACAGCTGGCTGAATGTCTTTCGCTATGTCACGTTTCGCGGTGTGCTTGCGGTGCTGACTGCGCTGGGCCTGGGTGTCGTTGTGTTCCCCTATGCAATTCGGAAACTCAGACAGTATTCCATCGGAGAGGTGACACGGGATGACGATGTACCGATGCACTCCGACAAGGGTGGCACTCCAACTATGGGAGGCGTCATAATTATTTTTTCGGTGTGTATTGCAGTCTTGTTATGGGCAGATCTGAATACACGATTTGTCTGGATCGCGCTACTGGGATTGCTGGGTTTCGGTCTGATCGGTTTTGTTGACGATTGGGTCAAACTTAAAAGCGTTGTGAATGGTACAAGACGCGGTCTCAGTGTCCGAGTCAAGTTGCTGATGCAAATTGTAGTTGCGGCTGCGGTTGCATTGGCTTTCTATATGAGCGCTACATCGCCAATTGAAACGGCTTATATCATTCCGATCTTTAAAGACATTTCGCTTGATTTTGGTATCTGGTTCATTCCGCTGACGATGCTTGTCATCGTCGCTACGAGCAACGCGACGAATCTCACAGATGGTCTGGACGGTCTTGCAATTCTACCGATTGTTCTGGTTGCCGGTGGACTGGGCATATTCAGTTATGCAACCGGTCATTCTGTATTTTCAGAATACCTTGCGATTCCATTTATCGAGGGCGCGAGCGAGTTGGCGATATTTTGCGCGTCAATCGTCGGTGGCGGTCTCGCATTCCTGGTGTTCAACTGCCATCCAGCGCAGGTTTTCATGGGTGATGTCGGAGCACTTGCCTTGGGAACAGCCATTGCGATCGTCGCTGTGGCAGTCAGACAGGAATTGATTCTGTTCGTGATGGGTGGGCTGTTCGTTCTGGAAGCTTTATCAGTAATCACGCAGGTTATTTCATACAAACTGTTCGGTCGACGAATCTGGCTGATGTCGCCCCTGCATCATCATCTGGAACTCAAGCAATGGCCTGAGACCCGGATCACTGTCCGTCTGTGGATAGTATCGTTCGTGCTGGTTTTGGCCGGACTGGCAACACTAAAAATCAGATAAGGAGAGAAGGTTATGTGGACAATGCAAAACACAAAACGTAATTCAGTACCGAATGCTGTTGTCATTGGCTTGGGAAAGAGCAGCATCTCCTGTGCAGCCTTTCTGATTGATGAAGGCTGGGACGTGGAGATGCTTGATGTAAAGCCACATCCGCAGCTTGAACGGCTTGTTGAATCAGAATTGCCCGGCATCATCATTCATACAGAAGTTGACCCCCATGCTTTCTTGAATGCTGAGCTGGTCGTAATGACCCGGGCGATGACAGGGCTCTACTCAGAAGTGGTGGATCTTGCCGGTAAATACGGTTGTCGCACCATGACCAGCTTGGAACTGTTCTTTGAGTGTTCGAAAAAGCCGATTGCGGCGATTGTCGGAAACAACGGCAAAAGTACGGTTCTCGCACTGGTCGACGCGATCGCTAGCAGTCAGGGTCAAGCCGCTTGTATCGACGCCAAAAACGGATATCCATTTCTGGATTTGCTTGATGCAAGTCAACCCGATACTTACATACTGGAACTCTCTACCCAACAGCTGGCTCAGGCGCAATCAGTCAGTCCTGACGTTGTCGCAATTCTGAACCAAGCCGCAGAACCAGTTAATCAGAACGGGGGGATTCCATCGTATGACGCAATGACCAGGGTTGCGAGTAATGCCAGAATGTCAGTTTTGAATCGTGATGATCCGGTGGTATCTCAAATGGGAATCCGCGGTGCGAGTATCGAATACGGTCTGAGCGAACCGAAGTGTGATTCGGATTACGGAATTTTACAAAAGGGCACATCGCGGTGGATTGCGAAAGGTGCCGAGAAACTGATCAAAATCAATAACTGTGAGCTGCAGGGAAGTCACAATGAACTCAATCTACTGGCGGCGTGTGCAGTTGCCGATGCGGTCGGTTATTCGGTATCTGCAGCACAGTCCACCATCACAAAATTCAAGGGACTGCCGTACAGCTGTGAAGACGAAGGGCGCAGGAATGGCATCCGTTGGGTGAATGATGCAAGATCAACGAACGTTGATTCTACAATCGCCGCAATCGAATCTTCAGATGAACCTGTGGTGCTGATTGCAGGTGGTTTGAGTCGAGGTGACGATTTTTCCAAAATCACTGAAAAGGTTAACGGAAAACTGATTGGCTGTGTGCTTTTTGGCCGCGACGGCTGGAAGCTTGATCAATCATTTAATGGTGTCAAAACAAAAGAACTAGTCGATGGCATTGATGATGCGATTACCGTAGCGGAAAAGATTGCGAGTGAAGGAGATTGTGTCGTGTTTTCTCCAGGCTGCGTCAGCCACGATATGTTTACAGATTACGAGCAGCGCGGCGAAACTTTCAGTCGCGCCCTGAAAACTCATTTTGATGATAGCGGTTCAAACACTACATAAAGAAAAGGCGCTCAATCGCAGCATGATGTTTTTCGACCCCATGCTGTTGGTTGTTTACCTGCTTCTGGTGACGCTGGGCATTGTCACTGCCTACTCGGCGACAATCGCTCAGGCATTTGACGCGGGTGACACATTCATGTACTTGAGGAAAAATTTTATCAATGCGCTTTTTGCACTGACTGCAATGCTGGTGGCATCTTTGATTCCATTTCGCTTCTGGCAGAAAACCGCACCGGTCATGTTGCTTGGCGGAATCATATTGCTGGCTTTGGTATTCGTACCTGCTCTCGGAGTTGAAATCAACGGAAGCCACCGATGGATCCGGGTTGCAAGCTTTAATCTCCAGCCATCGGAGTTTGCCGAATTGGCGTTCATCATGTTCGCAGCCGATTACATATCCTCGCGGCGCAATCTATTGAATTCCACTTTTGGCGACATCCTGCCAATATTCGGTGTGTTTTCGGTATTCGCAGTACTGCTTTTGCTGGAACCGGATTTTGGCAGTGCGGTTGTTCTTGGTACGACTTTGGTTTGCTTGTTGTTTCTCAATGGAATGCGATTTTTCCATCTGGCAATGACTATGGGTGCGGGATTGCTTTTCGTGACGATGCTCGTCGTACTGGAACCTTATCGCTTGACGCGGCTTTTATCGTTCATGAATCCGTTCGACGATCCATTCAATACCGGATTTCAATTGACTCAGTCTCTGATTGCCTTCGGCAGAGGGGAGCTGTTTGGTGTGGGGATCGGCAACAGTGTGCAAAAACTGTTCTATCTTCCTTATGCGGGGTCAGATTTTCTGCTGGCGATCATTGCCGAGGAACTCGGTTTCGTAGGCATTTTCGCAGTGATAACACTGTTCGTAGTTCTGACCTGGAGAATTTTTCACATCAGTTGGTTGGCAGGTGCGAGCGGCGAACGATTCGGGATGGTGCTGTGCCAGGGCATCGCAGTACTGATTGCTGTGTCTGCGATGATCAACATGGGTGTGAACATGGGTGTTCTGCCGACAAAGGGTCTCACTTTGCCGTTCATGAGTGAAGGTGGGACCAGTCTGATCGCCTGCTCAGCTGCAATCGGAATTGTTTTTGCGGTGGAGCGATACACGCGGCAGGTGTCGGAACGATGAATACTGTAATCATCATGGCAGGCGGGACCGGAGGCCACATTTATCCGGCACTGGCGGTCGGTACAGCGTTGCGGGAACGTGGCGTGAAGGTTTGCTGGATGGGTGTACACGACGGTCTTGAATCCCGTCTTGCCCGCGATGAGGGGTTTGAGTTCGATTCGGTCAGGACACGTGGTGTATGGGGGAAAGGAATCACACGCTGGTTGACGATGCCGCTTTGGATATCAGTTGCGATACTGCAGTGTATCGGCATCATTTTACGTCGAAGACCGGATGCACTACTGGGGATGGGAGGATATGTCTGTGGTCCAGGTGGTCTGGCTGGATGGCTGCTTCGACGGCCTTTGGTGATTCATGAGTCGAATTTCATTCCAGGATTTACCAATCGGGTGCTCGCCTTTCTTGCGACTCGCGTTTTGACTGGATTCGAGGATACAACAATGGCAGGTAAGCCAATCTGGGTCGGAACACCGATTCGGGAGAAGATCATCAAGATCGGAGAAAATCGCGATCTATTGGATCTCGAACAGCATCGTTCGCTGAATCTTTTGGTTATCGGAGGGAGTCAGGGTGCGCGCGCTTTGAACGAGGCGTTACCAGAAGCACTGTCAAATCTGCCCGATGATCTCGTACCGAATGTCAGACATCAGTCCGGAGTCGGAATGGGTGTCGGCACGGTACAGCACTATCAATCCCGAGGAGTCAATGCCGAAGTTACCGAATACATCGAAGACATGTCGGAAGCGTATCAATGGGCCGATGTCATCGTTGCCCGTGCAGGTGCCATGTCGCTTGCCGAGATTTCAGCGATTGGCCTGGCCGCGGTGCTGGTGCCTTTCCCGTATGCGGCAAGGGACCATCAGCGCGTGAATGCGCAGATTTTCGAAAACAAAGATTGCGCTTTGGTGTGTATGCAAGGCGAGCACTTTATTCAGTGTCTGGTTGAACATCTCAAGACAATTCTGAGCGATCGCGGATTGATCCGACGAATGTCGGTACGGATCAAACAGATGGCGAGAACGGATTCGACTGAACTGGTTGTCAGAAACTGCATGGAAGTCATGCGATCATGAGCCGACAGAAATGAATGGATCAAGTTTTTTGGACATACCCATGCACGGATTAATTGGAGAACTGCGACAGGATGAGCCGATGAGCCGGCATACCAGCTGGCGCGCTGGTGGTCGTGCGAGCGTGTTCTACACACCGAAAGGTAAAGACGACCTGGGAGAATTTCTCAGACGGGTACCGGACGATGCAGAGATCGCATGGTGTGGCCTGGGCAGCAACATGCTGGTCAGAGACGGTGGATTTCCGGGTATTGTGATATCGACGCTGAAAGGTTTGAATAAGTTGCACAAAGCCGGTGATACAGAGGTATATGGCGAAGCTGGTGTACCGGGTGCGAAACTTGCGAAGTTTTCGGTGAAGCATTCTCTTTGCGATGCTGAATTCATGGTAGGCATTCCGGGAACTGTCGGCGGAGCACTTGCAATGAACGCGGGGTGCTTCGGTTCGGAAACCTGGGAAATCGTTGGCCAAGTTGACACAATCAACCGCAGCGGTGAGCAGAAACGAAAGAACTGCGATGAGTTTGACTGGGGTTATCGGTTTGTCGAAAAGGATTGCGAGGAATGGTTTACCGGGGCACAGTTCAATCTCACAGCGTGTGACAGCAGCCAAGGTAAGGAGAACATCAGAAGATTGCTGAAGACTCGATCGGAGACACAGCCGATTCAGACGGCCAATGCAGGGTCTGTATTTCGCAATCCAATGGGCGATTTTGCGGCGCGGTTGATTGAGACAGCAGGACTTAAGAATTTTCAAATCGGTCAAGCTGGTATTTCCGGAGTGCACGCGAATTTCATTGAAAACAAAGGTAAAGCGACTGCGGCCGATATCGAGAACCTGATCGGTCACGCTGTCGAAGAGGTCGAGAAGGTTCATGGGATTCGACTTGAGCTTGAAGTGAAAATCATCGGAAGGACGAAATCGGACGAGTAGTGACAATGCAGAATCATCAGGTTAAAAATATCACACATCACGGTCGCCCGAACAGTGCGGTCAGCAGTGATTCGGCGCGGGGAAACGGCGTCGTTATGGTGTCGATTCTGGCAGTGGTTTTGTTTGCTGGTGCGGTTTTCGGATTGGGTCTGGATTATCTCCTGCATCCCCAGCGATTTCCGTTGAAGCACATCAATGTTGAGGGTGAACTGATCAACACACATCCCAGCCAAGTGCAGAAGGCGATTGCACAAGTCATATCTTCCAGCAATATTCTGCGGGTAGATGTGTCGAAGGCTGTTGCTGCGGCCCAAGCGTTGCCTTGGGTGGAAAATGCCAAGATCAACCGTAGATGGCCGGACACGCTCGAAGTGCGTGTTAATGAGAGAGTCATCAGCGCGCGCTGGAATGTTGACAGCTGGCTGGATCAGACTGGTGTTGCGGTTACATTGCCGGACTATAACGACGAGAGTCTCCCGAAATTGCGCGGTGCGGATGGATCCCAGAAGGAAGTGCTGAAAAAATATCGGCTATTCGAGAAGATTGTCGGTAAATACGGCCTCACAGTCATGGAACTGTCAAGATCGGAACGCGGTAGTTGGAATGTCCATCTGCAAGCTATCAATAGTGAGGCGCAAGAGACAGCACTGGCAGATGATCAGGGTACAGACCGCGAATCATTCAAGGTAATTCTCGGCAGAAATGATCCGGCGAATCGAGTTGAGCGGTTTGGGCGATTGTATTCGGAACGGTTTCACAATGTTGTAGATCAGATTTCGGTCGTGGATATGCGCTATCCAGATGGTGTTTCAGTGCGTTGGGTGGACAAGACACCGCGATTGAATGGGGTCATTAAATTGAAAAATTCTTAATGGAGTTAGAAACAAATGGCGAGCAATAAAAATTCTGAAAGTCAACTTCTAGTAGGCTTGGATGTTGGCACATCCAAGGTTGCTGTCGTTGTATGCGAGGTGTCTCCAATTGGAGAGATTGAGATTATCGGAGTTGCCGAGCAGCCCGCACTTGGGATGCATCGAGGCATGGTGTCGAACATTGATCTTATGGTTAAATCAATCGAGCAAGCGATCAAGGAAGCTGAGATGATGGCGGCCTGCCAGATTGTGGGTGTTTTCGCTGGCATTACCGGCGGACATATTCGCAGTTATAACTCTAGTGGTGTTGTTGCTGTCAGAGGCGGCGAGGTGACGCAGGATGATGTATCCCGTGTCATTGAGGCGGCGCAAGCGGTGAGAATCTCCAGCGACGAAAAGATTCTCCATGTTCTGCCACAAGCATTCAGGATTGATGATCAGGACGGAATCCGAGACCCGATCGGATTATGTGGTGTTCGACTTGAAGCGAATGTTCACGTGGTGACTGGAAACGTCAGCGCGGTGCAGAACATTCTCAAATGCATCAAACTATGCGAGCTCGATGTCGATCAGATCATTCTGGACCACATTGCATCAGGCCAGTCGGTGCTGACTGAAGATGAGACAGAGCTGGGTGTCGGGTTACTTGACATCGGCGAGGGCACAATGGATCTCGCAGTTTACTGTGAAGGAGCAATACAGCACTCGGTGGCGTTCCCGATGGCGGGGTCGCAAGTCACAAAAGACATTGCTGTGACCTTGCACACGCCTACCGTGTCCGCCAAGAAAATCAAGCACAGGTACGGAAGTGCGGTAGCTAATTCAGTTGATAGCGATCAACTGATTGAGTTACCTAGTATTGGCGATCAACCTGCGCGCTCCATCCAACAGAAATATCTTGCGGAAGTGATCGAAGCTCGAATGGAAGAGATGTTTCATCTGGTTCTGAGCAATCTGAGCCAGACGAGTTACATGAACATGCTCCGATCAGGCTTGGTGTTGACAGGCGGTGGTTCGAAACTGGACGACGTGGTGCCTTTGGCGGAAAGAATTTTTAATATGCCGATTCGGCTCGGCGTGCCGCGCTACACAGGGACGCTGAGTGAGGTTGTCAGACATCCCATGTTTGCAACCGGTTTGGGTCTTTGCCAGTTTGGCTACTACAACAGAGAGATATTCAATCTGTCTATAGGTCATGATTCCGAGCAGCGTCCGGGCGTTATCTCAAGGTCAATTGATCGAATTCGGAAGTTATATACGCGGCCCGAATCCGAATGGATTTCAGACCAGCAGTCGGAAGGGAGATTGAAGGGATGGTTTCAGCAAGGCGAATACTAATCCAGGTTGTTATCAAATTCTTTAAGTCGATTAACGGGGGTATTCAGTTCGATGACAAACGAGTTGCCTGACAAATCTGCCTTGCAAATAGACGGCGATGTCAACACGCCAGAAATGGATGAGGATTTGGCTACAGCAGATTTGAAAGAAAACGACGGTAATGAATCGGCCGAAGATCGGGACAGGCGTGATGGCAGTGGTGATTCACACGGATCTGATGTCCGGTATCGTCCTCGAACGAGGTATCCACGACGGAGATTGACAGGCAGTTCGAGAAATCGAAGCCGGGAACAGGACGACTCCCGTGATCTGCCGTTGAGGCAACGTATGAAGATTTATCGAAATCGTCGTCCATCGCGGTAGTTTGATTTGTAAAAAATTCAAACTGCGCATTGAAGACGCAAATGTATTTTGGGAAATATTTTAGTTTATAGGAAAGGATGGAAGTTTTTGAAGCAGTCAGATTTGGAGCGGCTGTCAGGAAACAGTCAATAGCGGAGGTAAAAGTGTTATGACAAATTTTGTTACACCAAACATGTTCGAAAAGCGGTTTTTTCCGCAGCACGACGATGCGTACAATCAACGAGCGATAATCAAGGTTATCGGAGTTGGCGGTGGCGGAAGCAACGCAGTCGAACATATGATTAATGAGTCCATTGACGGCGTTGAGTTTTTCGTTGCCAATACAGATGCGCAAGCATTGGCGAAATTGAAAAGTCCGCAACGCATTCAGATTGGACGGGAATTGACTAAAGGCTTGGGCGCTGGATCTAATCCAGAAATCGGACGTGAAGCAGCGTTGGAAGACAAGGATGTTTTAGTTGATCATCTAAAGGACGCGGATATGATTTTCGTGACAGCGGGGCTCGGTGGCGGTACCGGTACGGGAGCGGCACCGGTCATTGCCTCTGCGATCAAGGAAGCGATTCCAAATGTCGTTGTCGTTGCGGTCGTGACGACCCCATTTGTATTTGAGGGCACTAGAAGAATGAAGTGCGCGAAGAGTGGTCTGGTCGATCTGAAATCAGCGGTAGATTCGTTGATCACGATTCCCAATGAGAAGCTTCTTTCAAACACAACCACAATGAAAAATGCTTATGGCGAAGCAAACGATGTGTTGTTGAACGCTGTCAAAGGAATTGCTGATCTGGTCATGCAGACTGGCTTTATCAATGTCGATTTCGCTGATGTTCGTACTGTCATGTCAGAAGCTGGTCAGGCTGTGATGGGTTCGGGCTGTGCAACTGGTGAGAACCGAGCGGCAAAAGCTGTGCTCAAGGCGATCGAGAATCCACTGCTTGAAGAAATCGATGTTGCCGACGCCAAGGGAATCTTGGTGAATGTCACTTCGAATTCGGAAATGACACCGCAGGAGTTCGCCGAAATTGGTCAGGTGATTAATGATGTTGCATCAGATAACGCAGAGATCATCATGGGTCAACTTTATGATGATGAAGTCGGTGACGAAATTCGAGTGACAATTGTTGCGACAGGACTGGGTGAGGAGGATGAGCTGCCGAAGAAAGCGGAATTTCAAACTGAGCCTCAAATCAACGGTATGCCACCGATGTTTGCCGGGTCGGAGATCAGTGATGTCAAATCGCAAGAGGATGACAGAGATGAGCCGGCGGTACTGAGAAGCAGATTCGGCGCTGGGTTTCAACCAGCCTACGAAATTGGAAACGGACATGCGTCGAAGAGCTGATTTTCGGTGCGTGTCGCAATTTCTCAAGTCAATGGAAGGACTTGGAATTGACGGGATATAAAATCCGTAGTTGATGATGAAAATTCAAGTTGTATTATTGAGATTTAATCGACTTTCCTGTCAGAACTGTGGGCGCTGAAGAATTCTGTGCGGTACTGAATGGACAGATAATTGCGGGTGATGGCGGAATTAATTCAAACTGTACGATTGATTTGAATGCGTTCCCGTATATAATTCGCTGATTGCTTGTATACAATTCCCTGAGTTTTTCAAAGTTAGCGGAAATCAACAACATACAAAGAAAAACTATGTACGACAAATTTTTGTCGAGAGTCTCTTTGTAGGCTAGTCTCTTTTTTACTTCAATTAGATTTTCAAATGGTTAAGCAAAGAACACTTACAAACGTTATCACTGGGACTGGTGTGGGGTTACATACAGGCGTGAAAGTCTGCCTGACGCTCAATCCAGCCCCCGCAAATACTGGCGTGATATTCAGAAGGGTAGATCTAGAAGACGTTGTTGAGATCCCTGCTCGAGTTGAAAATGTCTCAAATACAACAATGTCAACTACTATCGAAAGTAGCGGGGCTTCGGTGTCGACTGTAGAACATCTGATGTCTGCATTCGCTGGGTTGGGTGTTGACAATGTCTATGTCGACGTGACAGCAGGTGAGGTTCCGATTATGGATGGCAGTGCGCATCCTTTTGTCTTTCTGATGGAATCGGCGGGTTTGGAAAACCAGAATGCACCCAAGAAGTTTATCCGGGTTAAAAAGAAAGTCATGGTCAAGGAAAAAGACATGTGGGCGAAGTTTGAACCGCACAATGGGTTCAAGATCTCGTTCACAATTGACTTTGAACAACCTGTTATGAAAAATTCCAACCAGACCGTAAATATCGATTTTGCCGGTACTTCGTACAAGAACAGCCTATCCAGAGCCCGTACATTCGGTTTCATGTCAGATTTGGAAACGCTGCACGAAGCTGGCTTGGCTCAGGGTGCGAGTTACCACAATGCGATCGTAATGACTGATTTTCACGTGCTCAATGAAGATCAGTTGCGTTACAACGACGAATGTGTTCGCCACAAGGCGCTGGATGCAGTTGGCGATATCTACCTTCTTGGTCATTCGGTTATTGGAGCGTTTTCTGCATACAAGTCCGGTCATTACCTGAACAATCTGTTACTGCAGGAACTGCAGGCAAATGAATCCGCTTGGGAACTGGTTGAATTTGATGACTATGAACAGGTTCCCGACACACTCGTTCGACCCGCATTGGGCACTGCCTGATCTGCGTATCGCTTACCAACCCCTCCATCGCCAAAACTGTGTTTGCCGATCACTTAGCAGCACGACAGACACACTGACATAATCCGGAATTATTCGTTCAGTCTTTTTTGACTTTTACTTAGTCGTAAAAAAATATTTTTCGCTTCGGAATTTTTCGATTGCGAAGCCAACCGAACAAATAATTTCTGCATACTCGGTGTAATGGTACGAGTTTGCTTTTTCTTTTTCCTCAATGCAGGTGTTTTTGGAGATCTCGGCACTCGGATTCGGATGCTCATCTCGGTCAGTTTGTTGTGACCGCTTTCTCGAAGAATTTGCAAAATACTATTTTGCCGATTAATCAGTTCATGCGCCCAGGTGGAAGAACTGACCGATACGTGAAGAATGTTATCTTCAATTACCAACTCAGTTGTGTTGTCGAAAATCGATGTTCCGGCTGCCGATTTCCAATCTTTGTAAATTTTTGACCCCTTGAAATCAGGAGGTTTCTTGAGGAGCGCGCTATCCTCAAGAATTTTATATATATTTTTGTAACTGGGTTTATCCACTGAGGTCAATTTAGTGATTGAGGAACAAAGAGTTCGTTTATTGGCAGCATACTACGGTCAAGATTCTGACTGCCAGTAAGAAACTCTGATAAATTTGATCATGAGTTCAATCGACAAATCGCACTACCAATGATTCTGCGGAACTTGGCTGATTTCTCATATCAAGCTCGATTCAAACTACCTGTTGCAAGAACCTTGCTCTGTCCAAAACAATTTTATCATTACCACGACGAATTGAGAGTAGGGTGGGATAGCTGATTTATATGAGCGGTAGAGTCTACGGGCTTTTACATTGGATATTGGGGAATCAGGACCGCTACGACCAGATTTAACTACGCTATTCGTCGCATTCATCTGAAGGTGGTCGTCCGCACACGCCACATGAGATGTTTTAGGATCGGTTTAAGATCGAGTTACTCTGTTGGCGGAATTAGTCCAGCCTTAAGACTCAGTTCATAAATATCAGGCTCTTCCTCGTGAAGGTTTGGATCGAATTCTTCAATGCTCGCAGCATCCGCTTTTGTTGGTGTTCTTCTCAGTCCTCTAAGGTGAAAGTAGAAAAGTTGTGACGGAGAAGCATAGTGAATTCCGAATATTCGCTTAGGCTTATTATTCAGTCCTACTATCTTCGCAGTCAGTAATCTATCGTTGGAGATCGCATACGTAAAATGATCCTTCCAGAAAAAACTGAAAGTCTGTGATTTTGAGAATTTGGTGATTGCAATGTGTACGGAGTTGTACTTGACTTGATCATATTTATAGATGTACTTGGTTTTGCCGGAAGGCTGGATTCCTTGCTTGCGTCTGCGAAACGAATGATGCCAAACTCTGGTGAGCCCAGGAATATTGTCTGATCTCGGTCGTTGTCTTGGTATCCAACTCTCTCTCATCCGAATCGAACCGATCTGTCCATCATTAAAGGTTGAGTCCAGGTATTGAATTAGACTCTGCCCGGACTTATTGACCAGGTATTCGTCCAAGTCTGTGTTAATGCAGTAGCCATCTTGAACCGCAAATCTTATCCGACAGTGATTCATTGATCCCCGCTGCGCGAATTTATCCGGTGATCGTCCATACTCAAATGGCCAGTCAACAAGCACTATATTCATTCCGACATCCAGTTCTTTCAAACTTTGTACGAGACCTTGCCTTTCCGGGCTGCCATTGTCATACAGAATGAGACGCTGTACATTGTGAAGACGCTTGTGCCATTTGATCCAATCTTCAATCCACTCAATTGGATTGGATTGTTGAAGGGTACATAGGGTAAGCCTGAAGCTAGAATCATTCAATCGTAAGTTCACACCGCGCGTGGTGTCTATCTCCAAATCAACACTGAAAACGGGAAACTGAAACGTGAGAACTGTTGAACTGTCCTGAATATCGTCAGAAGCTTCAATCTCTATCATGCAAATGGACTTCACTTCAGTCAATCTAAACGGAAGTTTTTTTTCGTTGCACCATATTTGCATAGGCAGAAGAATTTTTTTCAGATTAAGCAGTCTGGGTCCGATTCCAATAAATTTGTTTTCCGAATCGTGATAGAACACATCGTAAAAAATTGTAAGCCGGTCGAATAATCGACCTTTCAACTCGTTATCTGAAAGATTGGCATTACGAGGACGTAAATTTCGGGTAATGTCCAATTTTTCGGGTATGCGGATACTAGATACCGTATAGACTTCAAATGAAGACTTGCCGTCGTCGGTTTTCATCGCAACGTCAGGAAGGGGCGTATGATCTGAAGTAAATTGTGGATGCAATTCAAGATTCTTAACGAGGGTACTGACTCTGAGCGGACTGTAGCAAGTATTTCACGGTAATGTGAGCAGCCGACTGTATCTGAGTACACTTAAAGAACCCACATATAATATAGCAGTTTGAATTTACCCGAATTTGAGTCGGAGATTTCTTTTGCGCGGCTGGTTTATTTGCTCCGGTCAGTCTGCAGAACCAAAGGGATTCAGTGGTGATCAACATTGAAATCTCAGCCCAAATGTCGTTTAGAGACCCGAGTTTTTCGAATTTTTCACGAACGCCATGCCAAATAATGTGATTACGATCAAGTGGGGAGACCTATATGGTCCTCACTACGTCAATCGGTTATACAGCGCAGTTCGGCGAAACTTGACGGGAGATTTCCGATTTGTTTGCTTTACCGATGATTCGGAAAATCTGCAACCGGAAATTGCCACATATCCAATTCCGGATGTAATCGACCCTAAAGCGTTGTCCAGTTTTGCCAACGGCAGAAAACAACAACTATTCCAAAGTGGAATCGGCGAACTTGAGGGTCCTTGTCTATTCTTCGATCTTGATGTAATCATCGTTGATTCCATTGATTGTTTTTTTGACTATAAACCAGGGGAATTCTGCATCTGTAAGGAGTGGTTACCACCTCATCAGGTACTTCAATACAAGTTCAAGAATCGTCAGTTCGGAGGAAATTCCTCTGTTTTCAGGTTTGAAGCCAACTCCATGCAGTTCGTCATAGATATGATGAACGAGGATGTCAGCTATCCTCAGCAGTTCAGATTGGAGCAACGGTGGCTGTCTCATGTGCTGAGAGATCATATGGTGTGGTGGCCAGATGAGTGGGTCAAGAGTTTCAAGCATCGTCGACCCGTCTATCCATTCAGCTTCTTGTTTCCACCTGCTCTACCGAATGGTGCGCGAGTGATGGTCTTTAATGGTCCTCTGAAACAATCTCATGCGATAAACGGCAATTACGAACTTTCCCCACGAAGGGTTTGCCGTCCTGCCTCTTGGGCAGCTGAGCATTGGATAGATTAGTCAGTAGTCTCACCACAAAGCTTTGTGCTGACAAATGATGGCGCACGTTAAAGATATTTCTGCGTCTGCAGTTCAATCTTCTATATTCCACTGTTCGACAGTTTCCGGATATTCGGCCATGTCATGATATTGAGCAATGGCAACTTTAAAATTAATCCTCTGACCGAACTATCGGATCGGTTTTGTCCCGTGACAGTTCGTAGTAAATTGATTCTCCACGACCACTATCACCTTGTCCGAGACAGTTTAGTTATTGGAATGTGATAGTAGTCAACACTATTTTATGTACGTTGAGAAAGGGACCGGCATTGAACCGAGAAAGTTTCAGAAAGGCAGTGGTGCCCGGTTTTTATTGGATTGGCGACTACGGTCAGCAGGTGGTACTGGCTGTCGAACAAGGTGTAGTTGTTGAGAATGTCGAGTGTCGCGAAGAACCGATGGCGCCTGGAAGACATTTCATGTGCGTTGTGCTGGTTTTATACTACTGGTTGCAGATGGTATTGAAGACAAAGGCGACCAATTTCAGCGAGGGCAGCACATTGGACAATCCATGGTGTCCATGTCCGAAGTTGATGAGATGGACTCCCCCAACTCGGGCGGATATAGAATGCACTATAGAGCAGCAAAGGGTCGAGATGGCGCGCACCTGCGCGGTCCTCTACCCGATCGTAGTCGAGCTAGTCCTGAAGCACATATGGGAGCATGAGCAAGGAAAGATCGCTAATTTCAATCATAACGTACACAGCCTGTTTGTGCAGTTGAGGCCGGAAACCCAGTTCGACGTGAAATTTTTTATGACCAATGTTGTCGGTAGTACAAGAGTGCGATAGACAAAGGTCAGCAGCAGCATGGCGTTGAGGGCGTGACTGTTGACATGGCAAACCTTGAAGACGCTTTGCGGTGGAACAAAAAGGTTGTGTAAAACTTCAAGTACGAAATGACGCTACGTGGCAAAAGCGTGCCCACGGGGATAATCTGGAAATCTAAGCGCTATTGGGTTGTGCACGGAACCTTTCCGAACTTCGCCATCAAGCTGACGCGCTGGGCAATTGACCGCAACTATTAGAATCCTTCACTCTGGCGTCATTATTACTAACGGTTGAAAGTCTTCACCTAAGATTGGTGAAGGTTTGCCCTATTCTTGCAAATTATGAAGAACCTTGTAGGGGGAATCAATGATGATATTGGGAGAATTATTCATGATTTAAAATTTGAAATTCGATGAGCACAGCAACACGTCGGAATCTCAGGATTGAACAATAATATAATTTCTCTGGTTAACATTGGCGTAAGTGTCCTAATGCTATTGAATCTGAAATTGTAAATTTGATGATGGGAACCACTATGATGGAAGTCTGTCTGGAGCAACCAGACATAGGGTTAAATTGACATGAAAATTAGAATACCGACTACTTTACACAATCGCGTCTGGTATCAAAAGTACAGAACCCTGCGAATCAGTTTCAAAGTCTGGAGGAATCGAAAGGATTGGTATCGAAATTACAAGATTCGGAGATTAGCGCGTAAGCATCCCGGTTATATCATAGATCGGTCGGGTGCCGTTCCGGGGAGTGCCGACTGGTTGACTGATACCGAAATCAAATACGGCGGAATCTACTGGGCAATCCACGCGAAACGCAGCCCGTTTGATCCTGGCAATATTGCCTTTGACACTTCCAACGGCGGTGATCGGATGTTTCATCGTGGCTATGTCACCCATTACGAAAGATTCCTGCAGCCTTATGTGCAAAATCGAGACCAACGATTCGTGGTGTGCGAAGTAGGCATATTGAATGGAACAGGACTGGCAATCTGGTGCGATCTGTTTCCCAACTCCCGCTGTATCGGACTTGATATAGACATTTCAAATATCGAACGAAATATGGACAGATTACTTGAACTCGGTGCCTTTGGAGACAATTCACCCGAACTGTACGAATATGACCAGTTTGTTGACTCGACCGAGCGCCTGAATGAAATTTTGGACGGTGACAAAGTTGACATTTTCATGGATGATGGTATCCATCACGATGATGCCATCATGACCACACTCAGGAGCGTCCGGCCACACCTCAGCGATCAGTTCGTGTATTTCGTCGAGGACAATTCCATCGTTCACAAGAAAATAGAATCGGAATATCCGCGATGTTCAATACACGTTGACGGTGAACTGACAGTAATCGCTTCACCGTCTAGCAATTCGCATTGATACCTCACCTATTGGCTTTCCTATCAGGAAAACCGGCAAGTGAAACCACACACCGTCGCGCCGATCGCCCGAAACAGTCGATTCAGAGATTCAATGTGGAATATCGAATTAAGACAGAATCTTGAATACCAGCGGAACTGACAGCTATTCTGGAACTGAGACACTGCGCAACACACCACAATCTTTTCGAAAAAAAAGCGAGGTGCAAATGCACCTCGCTTTTTTGAATTACCAGATTCTGATCAGGTCAGAAGTTAACGTGCAACCATACGGCTGTACTGGAATCAACTTCGTCGTCATCCGGTTCACTATGCTCGAATTTCAATGTGGCACCGCCACCCAGACTTCTCGACAGTCCAAGAGTCCAAGGACTACTCTTGGAATCGAAGTTCGCAGCTACAGTGTTGCCAGTGCTATCGGTATCGGGATCTGAGAAACCATCAGCGTCCACTTTCTCGTTTCTCATTGTGAACACATAATTGACTCCGGTGTCACCGACTCCACCGTGCACTCCGGCGAAGGTGGTCTTATCTTTCGAATCGGATACACAAGTTCCGGTGGTTTCACCTTCTACATCAGGTTCAAGATTTACTTGAACACAATCGGAGTTGTCCGACGAAGCCTGGCTGTAACCGAGAAACACTGTCATGTCGCCAATACCGTAGTTACCTGCGATATAACTCGAAGACGTTGATACTGCCCCATCATCCGGATGACTCCGGTGCGCAATTGCGATCGAGCCGGTTTCCATCAGACCACCGAGTGTCGCACCGAAGTTGAATCCATCTCCGGTCTTACCCGTGGATTGATTCATGAGGGCATCCGCCTGCAGACTGACATTGCCGACAGAAACCGCATAAGACAACGCGTCTCCGAACCGATAACCAGTCGCGCCCGGTGATCCGTAGTTGAGTGCCTGATCGACGATTCCGCCAAAATGATTGTAGGCGGCGCCCCAGACCTGTCCGACCGTAATAGTGCCGAAACCACCGGAAAGACCGACATAGGAAAGCCGTCCACCCGTATCATCTGCACTACTGGAATCAATTTTTCGCTCGTAGCGATATACTGCTGTCAAGCCTTCGGATACTTCGCTCGAGCCCTGGACGCCCCAGCGGGAAGCGAAATCCGCCACGCCAGTACTATTTTCGGAATTTGACTCGATACCGGTTCGGATTGAACCGTACCAAGACGCTTCAGCGAATACTACTGAGGGGATACTCAGTAGTACACCCAGAAGCGACACTGTTAACAGTTTTTTCATGATTTTCTCCTGTTGATTAATCATTAATAATCAATGTTAAATTTGACTTTTGTGACACTGATTTTAACCGTCAATGCTACGTTAGACTCCACGATATTACCGAAATTGCGTAATAACATTGTTAGAACGGTTTACGTGTTGCAAATTTGCAACATATCACAATTCGTTTCGTTAAAAAGTGAGGTGCAAACGCACCTTGCTTCCTCAGAATTACCAGAATCTGATCAGGTCAGAAGTCAACCTGCAGCCATATCGCTGTACTGGAATCCTCGTCGCTATTCGTGGCATCCGCGTCACTACCCGGTTCACTATGTTCGAAATTCAATGTGGCACCGCCGCCCAGACTTTTCGACAGTCCAAGCGTCCAAGGATTATTCTTGATGGTTTTGCTGTAAGCTGTAGCATCGGTGTTAGAATTTTCATCGGCATCTTCAAAACCGATAGCAGCCACTTGCTCGTTTCTCATCGTGTACACATAATTGACACCAGTGTTCCCGATTGCACCGTGCACTCCGGCGAAGGTAAGTTTCGGTTTCAGTCTGGTAGCACAGTCTGTGCCTTCTGTTGCGTTAACTGATTCAACAGTACAATCGGATTGTTCCAACGTACCCTGACTATAACCGAGAAACACTGTCATGTCGCCAATACCGTAATTACCTGCGACGTAACTCGAAGACTCTGATATTGCCCCATCGTCCTGACTTTTCCGGTGTGCAATTGCGACCGAGCCGGTTTCCATCAGACCGCCCAGTGTCGCACCGAAGTTGAATCCGTCTCCAATCTCATCCGTGGATTGGTCCATAATGGCATCGGCCTGCAGACTGGCATTGCCGACAGAAGCCGAATAGGACACCGCGTTGGCGAACCGCAGTCCTGTTCTTCCCGTTTTTCCGTACCAGAGCGCCCGGTCGACGATCCCACCAAAATGGTTGTAGGCGACGCCTCAGATCTGTCCGATCGTAGCGTTGCCGAAACCACCGGAAAGATCGACATACGAAAGTCGTCCACCGTCACCGGCATCAGGGGAGTTGATACTTCGCTCGTAGCGGTATACTGCCGTCAGACCCTCGGACATCTCGTTCGAGCCCTGGATATACTCCAGCGGGAATCGAAATCCGACACGCCAGTTTTAGCGGGGGTCGGATCGCCGACATCGTCCTCTTGACTTCCCACAAATTAAACTTCAAGTATTTTATTTAATTGACGCCAATTTCCAATGAGGCACTACATCGCCGTTCCCGGACGAAGCATCCGGAAACCCCTCAGCGACTCTTGCAGCCCTGTCTAGCGCGATGCCGCCGGCTTTCGCTTCCTGCCCGTCGCACTGACTGCAAACGGCTGCTCATTCCAGCTCAACCCGACACTTCGGTATATCCGCCGGGCGTCCGAACTCGCGCGGGATGGCATGCCATACTGGCCCTGACCGGGACCTTCCACCAGAATCGACACCTGCAACGCATTCAACTCGCGACGGATCACATCCGCACTCATCTCATGACCCAGCAGACGCAACCGATAACGCACATGCTGCACACAGCAAAACGCCATATAGCAGATGGCAATGTGCGCCCGTACCCGCTTCGGCTTCCAATGGTAGATCGGCCGGATCCTCAAATCATGCTTGTTGGTACGAAAACACGCCTCGATCTCCCACAGACGCCGATAACGCCGCACCAGCTCGCACGGATCGCTGGTGTCAACTCCCCAGGTGACAATGCCCTGAATGCCGTCCCACCGGGCGGCTGTGTCAACCTTGTCCTGATCCACCGACACCTGTCCTTCGGGAAAACTCAGATACTGCGCATAGCCGCGTTGGCTCACCGACCTGGGCTGTCTGGATCTTTGAAGACGCCGGGTGAGTTTGTCAATGCCTTCGGCCCGCTTGCGGGCATCCTTGCGAGCCATCCTCGGTGAATACGTCACAATCACCTGCCGCTGGTTGTGACTCAACACCTTGTACCGTGCAACATCGCCCTGCTTCGCAACACTCTCCCCCCAGGGCCTGAAATCATCAGCTCTCAACACCTGGTTCTGAAAACCCTCACTGTATGACCTGAGCCTGGCTCCCATGACATAGGCAATGCCATTGTCCTCCAGCCACTTCTGGTTGTCCTTGCTGATCATGCCGGCATCCGCCACCAGCGTGAACCGCGCCTTTGCAAATCGTTTCCTCAGCTGCCCGAACGCCTTACTCAAGGTATGCCCCTCATACATGTTGCCCGGAAACACCTGATAACCAACCGGCATACCACCCGCTGTCGTCAGCAGCGCAAACACCAGCTGCACCCGATGATGTTTGCCATCCTTGCTGTAACCCTTCTCGCGCAATGAATCGGTGGTGTCACTTTCGAAATACAGCGTGGTGGTATCGTAGAAAATCACCTCGATCGGCTCGGTGTATATTTTCTTCACCATCTCGTGCGATTGCCGGCAGATGCGCTCAATCACATCATCGTTGAGCGCATCCATGGTGTTGTAGACCTGTTCCAGATTCAGCGAAAGATCGCCGAAACGCTCCAGTTCACGCACCGTCGCCCGTTTGCTGAGCGGCTGGGCGATGCGCGCCACAACCAACTCCTGAATGATACGGTTGGCCTTGATGCGACGGACACCGAGCAGATGCTCCCAGCCCAGCAGACGGTACATCTCAGCCGTCACTTCGCGAAGCCCCAGGGCAACGCGGGATTCTTCCCGACAGTTTTTCAGCCTGACGCGGTCCGGCACCGGCTGTTGTCTGGCATTGCGGTTCTGTTCAAGCAGCTCGGCGTATTGTTTCGGTGTGAAAAGATGCGTCTGTGCACTGTCGGCCTGTTGCATCTCCTCGATGATGAGCTGGCCGAACCTGTTGAGTTGAATGAGCTGCTCTTCGCTGGTGGCGGTGCCGACGTGGCGTACGACTTTCTGTCGGACCTTGTTGCCTTCGCGCACCGACTTGACGATTTGCAGGACGGTGCGGTCTGTGAATTTTTTAGTGCGCACGAACATGGGGATAAATATAGCAAAAAGTCAAGCGGAAAGCGGATAAATATACAGTTATGAGGCACTACATTGCAATATTTGGTAAATCGAGGCTGAAGAGAAACTCGGCGCAACCCGATGGGACGCGCGAACAGGTCGAATAAACAACGACTTGCAGTGACAATGAAGAAAATCAGCCGGTGCGGCGGTGCTTGAAGATTGCGCTATTTGACCGAAATTTGTGGGAAGTCAAGATCGTCCTTATCTGGTGCCGACGAGGCGCCGGTTCGGACCAAACCGTACTATGACGCTTCCGCAAAGACTACTGAGCGGATACTCAATAGTACGCCCAGAAGCGATACCGTCAACAGTTTCCTCATGAATTTCTACTGAAATCAGTCCGTGATTTATAATGTCATTATTGACAATATAAGCACTGGTTTTAAACGCCAATGCTACGCCTGGTCACACGATATCGCCAAGATTACGGTCTAAACATTGCCTGCACGACAAATGTGTTGCAAATATGCAATATATAGGGTGATTTACAGGGTCAATTGCCATCAGTACGATTATCGTCAATAGGTAAAAAAACCGAAACATGTGCCGGTGCTCGTCAGTAATGTCAGTAATCGACCCTTCAAAATTTACCTTGTCGATTTCTGTGTATATTCTCCTCAACCGGTCTGCAGTCGCATGATCCGGACTCAGATAGTAGATCATGTTTCACCGCCTCTTCCTCCATGCCTCTAGATGTCGGCGGATCTCTACGACTAGCGGGCGTTGGCGAAGTGACCGCTGGAATAGCAATAATATTATCGCAACAAGCTCGTATAGTTGTGCATACTCCGGAGGCACGAGGTGCACTAGCGAAAGCAAGGCGCACGAGCGCTATGGGTGTACCGTGTCAAAGGTGAGCCGCGCACAGCGGCGTTTGTGCCAGAATAATAGTAGCCTACTGCGATACAACGCTTCCATCATGAATGAAGTGACTGTAGATGATCGCGGTGGTGGCGGGTGCTGGTTACTATCCGCAATTGATTTTGGTGCTGGCGAGGATTTTTTCTGTTGGTTGTCAGATCGCGGCAAATGGCAATGATTCCTCGTTGAAGATGGCGGAGACGGAGTCGAATCAAATTATTCCGCTTCATGCCGTGAAATCATTTTTCCAGGGGTGACCATATCAAATGTGGATGGCAAAGAATTGTAACAGGAATAATTGGCGGGAGAACCCACATACCGTCGAGCCTGTCGACCGAAATTGTCAATTCAGCTATTCAATGTGGAATGTCGAATTGAGACAGAATCTTGTATACCTGCGAAATAGATGCGAATTCTGGAACCGAGACTCTGCGCAACACACCACAATCTTTTCGAAAAAAAAGCGAGGTGCGAATGCACCTCGCTTCCTCAGAATTACCAGAATCTGATCAGGTTAGAAGTTAACCTGGAGCCATACCGCTGTACTGGAATCTTCATCGTTATCCGGTTCACTATGCTCGAATTTCATCGTGGCACCGCCACCCAGACTTCTTGACAGTCCAAGCGTCCAAGGAGTATTTTTATCCGAGATGGTGCTAGCATCACCATCGGTACCGGCGTTGTTATCATCATCTTCGAAGCCGCTGCCGGTTACTTTTTGGTTTCTCATCGTGAATACATAGTTGACTCCGGTGTCGCCGACTCCACCGTGCACTCCGGCGTAGGTAGTCTTTAATTTGAAATCGGTTGCACAATCTGCTTCAGTAGCGCTGGTATCTGTATCAACTACTGCCGCGGTACAACCGGAGTCGTCGTACGAATCCTGGCTGTAACCGAGAAACACCGTCATGTCGCCAATACCTAAATTACCTGCGACGAAACTCGAAGACATTTGTGCTGTCCCGTCATCCGCATGTTTCCGGTGTGCAATTGCGACCGAGCCGGTTTCCATCAGACCACCGAGTGTTGCACCGACGTTGAATGCGTCTCCGGTGTCATCCGTGGATTGGTCCATGATGGCATCCGCCTGCAGACTGACATTGCCGACAGAAACCGAATAAGACAACGCGTCTCCGAACCGATAACCAGTCGCGCCCGGTGATCCGTAGTTGAGTGCCTGATCGACGATTCCGCCAAAATGATTGTAGGCGGCGCCCCAGACCTGTCCGACCGTAATAGTGCCGAAACCACCGGAAAGACCGACATAGGAAAGCCGTCCACCCGGATCACTGGCATCAGAGGAGTCGAGTTTTCGCTCGTAGCGATATACTGCTGTCAAGCCTTCGGATACTTCGCTCGAGCCCTGAACGCCCCAGCGGGAAGCGAAATCCGCCACGCCAGTACTATTTTCGGAATTTGACTCGATACCGGTTCGGATTGAACCGTACCAAGACGCTTCAGCGAATACTACTGAGGGGATACTCAGTAGTACACCCAGAAGCGATACTGTTAACAGTTTTTTCATGATTTTCTCCTGTTGATTAATCATTAAAAATGAATGTCAAATTTGACTTTTGTGACACTGATTTTAACCGTCAATGCTACGTTAGACTCCACGATATTGCTGAAATTGCATAAAAAACATTGTTAGAACGGTATACGTGTTGCAAATTTGCAACATATCACAATTCGTTTCGTTAAAAAGTAAGGTGCAAACGCACCTTGCTTCCTCAGAATTACCAGAATCTGATCAGGTCAGAAGTCAACCTGCAGCCATATCGCTGTACTGGAATCCTCGTCGCTATTCGTGGCATCCGCGTCGCTACCCGGTTCACTATGTTCGAAATTCAATGTAGCATCGGTGTTAGAATTTTCATCGGCATCTTCAAAACCGATAGCAGCCACTTTCTCGTTTCTCATCGTAAACACATAATTGACACCAGTGCCCCCGATTGCACCGTGCACTCCGGCGAAGGTAAGTTTCGGTTTCAGTCTGGTAGCACAGTCTGTGCCTTCTGTTGCGTTAACTGATTCAACAGTACAATCGGATTGTTCCAACGTGCCCTGACTATAACCGAGAAACACTGTCATGTCGCCAATACCGTAATTACCTGCGACGTAACTCGAAGACTCTGATATTGCCCCATCGTCCTGACTTTTCCGGTGTGCAATTGCGACCGAGCCGGTTTCCATCAGACCGCCCAGTGTCGCACCGAAGTTGAATGCGTCTCCGGTCTTACCCGTGGATTGGTCCATAATGGCATCGGCCTGCAGACTGGCATTGCCGACAGAAGCCGAATAGGACACCGCGTTGGCGAACCGCAGTCCTGTTCTTCCCGTTTTTCCGTACCAGAGCGCCTTGTCGACGATCCCGTCAAAATGGTTGTAGGCGGCGCCCCAGATCTATCCGATCGTAACGTTGCCGAAACCACCGGAAAGATCGACATACGAAAGTCGTCCACCGTCACCGGCATCAGGGGAGTCGATACTTCGCTCGTAGCGGTCTACTGCCGTCAGGCCTTCGGATACCTCGCTCGAGCCTTGGACGCCGCAGCGCGGGAAGCGAAATTGGCCACACCCGTTTGAGCAGGGGTGTAGTTATCCTCATCGATCTTCTGTGGTGCCGACTCGATAACGGTTCGGATCGAACCGTACCATGACACTTCCGCAAAGACTGCCGAGGCGATACTCAACAGTAGGCCTAGAAGCGATACTGTCAACTTTCTTTGATTTTCTTCCTTTGATTGATCTTCTAAAATAAATGTCAATTTTGACTGTTGTGACACTGATCTTAACCGCCAATGCTACGTCAGACTCCACGATTTTGACGAAATTGCGTTAAAAACATTGTTAGCACGGCATATGTGTTGCAAATATGCAATATTTGGGGTGATTTACAGGGTCATTTGCCATCAGTCCAATCATCGTCATAGGTAAAGAACCGAAACATGTGCCGGTGCTCGTCAGTAATGGCGGTAACCGACCCCTCAAAAATCACCTCGTCAATTTCTGTGTATATCTTCCTCAAACGGTCTGCAGTCGCACGGTCGGGACTCAGATAGTAGATCATGTCCCACCGCCTCTTGCGCCATGCCCCGAGATGTCCCAGAAATATCTTTGTATACTCACTTTTCGACTTGATACTGCGTTCCGCTTCCATGGCTATTCTGCAATTGTCCGGTCGTATCACTGTCGCATCCGGATAGATCTCGCCTTTTTCCATTAAACCTGCCGGCTTCACAGATTGCCAGTTGCGCCATCCGTTGCGTTCCGCAGTCAGCCTCAATCGCTGCAGGTCGAGGCGATGCAGTATGCTCCTGGGATTCAGCATACTTTTGTAAAACACCGGACGATTTGAGGAGACCCCGGTGATCAGTTGATACTCATCAATGCCTTTCCTTGTAATTCCCCAGTATTGTCCTGTCGAGCTTGACCCGATCGCCAGCTCGTGACACCTGATCAGCTTCCGATCGGCGATCTCCGAGATCATTCCCTCAACTGTCGATTCCGAAATCTCTGTCATGAGACTCCGAATTATGTCAATGTGCGTCCAAGTCTCCTCGAACAGAAAACGAAGCAGCCTGGATTCGGCTTCCAAATCAAAAATAGATTGTGCTTCCTTATCAAAATCAGATGATTGAACGCACTGTGCCGCGACCCGTTCCAATAAATCAATTCCAGCAGGCTCTGCAACAGTCGCTGGTATCGGCTGCATCCCGACCTTGTCAACACGAATGGCGCTCACTGCGGCGATTTGCGGAATGCCTGCACCGATACACACAGCACACCCTTTTGGGAGGCTCATGACGGTATTGACATCGTAGAGATTTCGCTCGGTTTCTCCGATGCTCCGGGTTGCGGATAAGGATTCGGAGAGTTCTGGATTTCTGATGGTTTCGACATTCTGTGTCGCCGCCAGGATCCGTCCGGTTTGATCTGAAATCCATGAGGCGGTATGGTGATCAGCCGGGCGATAGAGCCATTTGATCGGAGTGGTATCCAATATCGTCGACCGCACCGCTGACTCAGAAAGATCGGCCCCGCAGTTTGCGAAATCTCCCAGCGACTGGTGTGCCAGAAGGATGTTGCATCCTTTGTCGCGTATCGCCCCGAGTGTGTTGACTGCGGTAGCGCTTAGCAGATACTTGAACTCATCCAGAAAAATCGAGCAGTGGCGCTGTCTGTCACGCGTACGCTCGACAATCTGGATAATTCTGACAAACAGCATTTTCTGCAGAATGACAATGGGGTCGTCGCGCATCGAACCAACCATGTAAATGCAGCCCCCCTTATTCAGCGGCTCCGCAAGATCTACGCCCTCACGCGTCCGGACACATTGAAGTTCAGAGACTTCGTCAATAGCCGCATAGAATGCTTTCGCACCGGTCATCAGACTCCTGTCGGTATCCGATTTGGCAAAATTCGACATTTCCTTCAGAGATATCGGACCGTCATCTGCATATCGAGCCGCCAGCCTGGCAGCTTTTCGATCATCCAGGCGATAAAAATCCGCTTCGCTACCCTTGCTACCGAGCTCCAGACCTGCGTACAACAATTCAGCAACTTCTCCGGGCCCGGCACCCAGCAATGGATTGACCTGCGCAACTGGCTCGTTCAGGTCGATATATTGGAATGGCACACCCGCACTCTGACACGCTGCGCGAAACACACTTGGCGCCCATTCGTCTTTTTTTGGATCAAACACGAATACCGCGTCACCGAATTTTAGCGACTGGGTGAGGGCAACACCTGCCTGGATACCCTTACCTGTTCCCGGCGGCCCCATGAGTTGTACGTGACTACTCTTCCAGATTGGTCGATCTATTGTGACTGCTTCGCCATTCAATCCAACCCCCAGAAACATCTTGTCATCGGATGCGGCTATTGCAGATTCTCCCAAAACATCTAGCGCGGGTAATTTCTGGAATTCATTCCACACCTCTCGAATGTCAGTAAGCGACTCGGCTCGGCCAGCTCGCTTTGTTCGCTTGTCAAGATACGCAATCAACCAGGGTTCAAATCGTCGACCAGCGGTGTATGAAAGGAAGCCTCCGATAATCACACCAACGCCGGCACAGATTAGCACTGTGGTTCCAGATACTGTCTGAACGACTAGAAAATCTGTGTTCCCAACCAGAACCAGAAGAAAGTAAAAAGCCATGCACATAGGAACGAAACCACCGAACAGCCGTATTGAAAACGTGATCCAGCTGTGGTGCTTTCGGAACAAGAAGAGCGTTCTCAGCCCTGCCAGTATTGCAATGGGCACAACCAAGACAACAAAGTAAAAATACCCACCTCGAGCAAGTAACAGGGAGGAAATCAGACTATCGGTTTGTGCTGCAAAATCCATAATCGGGTATTCATTATGACCTGCGCAACAGGAATATCAAATTCACAGTTGCCTTATTGAGTGAATTTGTCCTGGAACGAAGTGTGTAGTGCAGGATTATTCGAGGTTCGGTGTGTGTGCGAATTATTTAGTCTTGCAAGGATTCTGCTGTTTTAATCGCTAGGATATTTCCGTATAAGGTTTTAACGGTTGAAAACTTAACGAGGTGAAAATTGAAGGGTCGATTACTGCGATCACTGAGGAACGCCGGGCATGTTTCTGTTCTTTAACTATGATGACCAATGTACAGACGATGAGTGACTCTCAGATTCACGCTTGATGTTGCGTATTTGCAACACATATGCTGTGAAAGCGAAGTTGTGACCGCAATTTTGGCGATTTCGTGGAGTCTGGCGTAGCGTTGACGGTTAAAATTAGTGCTTAAATTGTCAAATATGACGATGTTAGTCACTTATTGGCTTCAGGAGAAAATCATGAGGAAACTGTTGACGGTATCGCTTCTGGGAGTGCTAATGAGTATCCCCTTAGTAGTCTTTGCGCAAGCGTCATTGTACGGTTCGATCCGAACCGGTATCGAGTCAAATAACAGTAATAAAACGGGCGTTATAGATTTCATCTCCCGCTGGGGCTTCCAAGGTTCGAGCGAGGTGTCCGAGGGCCTGACGGCGGTATACCGATACGAGCGACGTCTCAACTCCTCCGATGCCAGTGAGCCGCGCGGACGGCTTTCCTATGTCGGTCTTTCCGGTAGTTTCGGCACCGTCACGATCGGAAAGGCTTTGGGCGCCCCCCACAACCATTTTGGCGGGATCGTCGACCAGTCGCTCTACTATGGACGGCCGATAAGGACAGGTTATCGGTTAAGTAATTTGGTGTCCTATTCGGTTTCTGTCGGCAATGTCAGTATGCAGGTGGATGCCATCATGGATCAATCCACGGGTAAGACCGGAGACGCATTCAACTTCGGTGCGACACTCGGTGGTCTTATGGAAACCGGTTCGATCACAATTGCGCACCGGAAACGTCCGGATGAGGTTGGAGGTCGTGTATCGCCTGTAGTGTATAAAGCGTCTTCGAGTTACGTCGCAGGTAATTACGGTATTGGCGACACGACAGTGTTTCTCGGTTATAGCAAGGATTTGTGGTCAAACAGTGGTTGTAGTAATGATACCTGTATCGCATCGACGAAAACGAAGACCACCTACGCCGGGGTGCACGGTGAAGTCGGGGACAATGGTGTCAATTATGTGTTCACGATGAGTAACGAGAAATATAGCGGAGCCAATCGTTTATCTATAACCTCCTCTTCCAGCGAGAAAACTCCATGGACTTTTGGGCTGTCCAAAAGTCTGGGTGGCGGTGCCTCGGTGAAATTCGAATATCTTCAGCCGGATACGGGCAATAGGACTCCCTTTTCCTCGGTATGGCTACAGGTTGACTTCTGACCTGATCAGATTCCGGCACACTTAGTGGTAGGATGACTTGGCGGTGAAAGTCGGCTACCGGCCCGCCAAGGGGAACGGTCAGCCGAACGGCAAGGATGTCCGCTGTGAAGCGGAATTTGAAGGAAGCCGAAGGCAAACCGCTGGCCTGACGAACAGGAATCGCATACGAGGCGGTCACGGTGGGTGAGAAGTTCAATAGATTCAAAGCCCGAAGTTTTGACGGAATCTATGGAAGTAGATGCGGCAAGCATAAACGGTAAGGTCGCGAGCATTACCCCGGGAGGTCTGCTGTCGTGCCATTGGCTACCGGATTCGCGAGGAGACGAGGTGGGCGGCACAAATCCGCCGAGGCCATAACAGGTTGCTGACCGGCAACTGAAGGGCTGAACATGACAAGTCGCGAACAGGTGGCAGGGATACTCGATGAACCCGGGGAATACACAAATCGACGATAACAGTCGAACCGGCGCGGCGGGAGCGGGACGGAATCGGGCAATGGCCGCGGCTCGTGTTGAGGTGGAATCGGTGGCTCTGACGCGGACGAAAGCGCAACTTCGGTTGCAGGGCTTGTCATGAACCGCCGTATACGGAACCGTTTGTACGGTGGTGTGGGAGGACGGCGGGAGTAATTCTGCCTCCTATCCGGTCCGAAAAGATTGTGACAAAATCCCCAGCATCCTAGTTCCACGACACGTATCAGTCCGATTGGTTTGAAAATTCCATCTAAACTTCAAACACCATCAAGAATTACTGAATTCATTGTTTCGGTCAACAGCACAGAGCAAAGTTCGATCATGCTGTGAGTCGCCGCTCTGCAACGCCTTGGATTCGTGACTGGTGCAGTTGCGATTTGTGCAGAAACGAGAGTCAATCGTAAATTTGAATTTCCAATTCCATGGGTCGTTTATCGCAATTCAAATGTAAACCGAAATTGCCTGAGTTCACCCCGCTTGTGGATTCAGCAAATTTTCACGAAAAGCCCCATGGCATCAGAAGTACAGATGACGTGCATGTTATAATTCAACTCAGAATAATCTTGGCAAATTGCAGTTCAGCGATGGTACTTGACTGCTTCCATTAATCACGCCAATTCGTGCACCCACTCCCTGTTCATACAACTCAGCAGTCGATAGAACTTGAAGATCTCGTAAAGCGGGATTACGCGATCTCTGGCTACGAGCTCATGCGTCGTGCAGGCCGCGGCGCGTTCGAGAAATATCAGGAATTGTGGCCGCAGTGCAGAAATATCGCCATCATATGCGGTGCCGGTAACAACGGTGGTGACGGCTATGAGTTTGCATCAGCGGCACTGGACGCCGGTTTTGACGCAGAGGTTCGATATACCAACGATCCGAAGACACCGGAAGCGCGTATGGCACGAGACAAATATCAAAGCCGCGGAGGTAAACTTGTACCAAATCTCTTCGACAGTAAATGCTCCGAATTTGATGTCGTGATTGACGCATTGCTCGGAATCGGGCTCAACAAACAAATTACCGGACGAATGGCCGACGCAGTGAATGTGATCAACCAGACCGCAAAACGGGTGATGTCGCTGGATATCCCAACCGGAGTGGATTCGGATTCGGGCAGCTTGGCGGGTCCAGTAGTCAAGGCTGACGCGACCGTGACATTCATCTCACCCAAGCTTGGATTGCTATGTCTTCCAGCGAGTGAATACGTCGGCCGTCTGTTCGTCGACACGCTCGACGTGCCCAAGGACGCGTATTCAAAAGTCGGAAACGTAGCGCATCTGGTTGATCCGAACGAATTCGGCCCGAAGATTCCAATCCGAAGGCCTGCCGCCTACAAATCCAGTGTCGGTCAGGTGTTGATTATTGGCGGAAGCGAGTCCATGGAAGGTGCCGCTCTGATGGCGGCGCAGGCCGCATATCGTGCAGGTGCAGGTTTGGTATCGATTGCGACAATCAACGAAAATTCGTCACTTTTCCGCCAACAGACACCTGAAATCAGAGTCTATAGGGTTACCGAAACGACCGAACTGGAAAAGCTGATTGAAATTCACGATGTGATTGGAATCGGCCCCGGGCTCGGAATCAGTGACAATGCCCGGAAAGTTGTCGAGATGGTTGGAAAATCCGAAAAGAAGATTGTAGTGGACGCAGATGGACTGAACGTGCTTGCTGAAATTGGACTGACAAGCGATAACTGGATTCTGACCCCTCATCTCGGAGAGGCCGCACGGCTTCTCGGAACGACTACAGACAAGATCAGGAACGAGCGTCTGGATACCGCATCGAAAATTGTTGGGCGATACGGCAGCGTCTGCGTACTCAAAGGCCAGAACACTGTAATCGCATCAAATGAGGACACTTGGATCTGTACCCGGGGAAATCCCGGAATGGCGACTGCCGGAATGGGTGACGTCCTGACTGGTGTCATCTGTGGAATTTGGGGGGCGGGCACGAATATGGCAACAGCTGCCAGGGCCGGTGTGTGGATACATGCAGCTGCGGGCGACGAAAGTGCTGCCGAACAGGGTCAGGTTGGACTGATGGCGACTGATCTGCTGCCTGGTATCCGAAGAAACTTGAATCGCGTACTCGATGAAACGCGAATCTAGATTGAATCAGTTGGACAGCCCGGCACAATGGCTTGTCAGTTCTCCGCAATTGATGGCAGACGTAAGCCGCTATCTCGCGCAACACGTGCAACGCGGAAGTTGTATATATTTTGAAGGAGAACTCGGATCCGGGAAGACAACATTGATCCGATCGATTTTTCGAGAACTCGGAATTGAAGGCGCCATTCCGAGCCCGACGTTTTCAATTATGGAAACTTACACAACACTGAAAGGTCTGGAACTCTTGCACCTTGATTTATATCGAATTGAAAACCCAAAGGAACTCGCTCTGATCGGGCTCGATGAGTTTAGAGAAGAAGACTGGGCATGGTTTATCGAATGGCCGGAGAACGGGACAGATGTCATTCCAGCTGCGGATCTGCGAATACGCCTGCGTCATGCGGGGAATGCGCGGATTGTTGAATTTCCTCCCGAATTGGAAGTGCAATAACGGGATGACCAGTAAATTGAACAAATTGCTGTTGCGCGTGGCGCTGTTGTCATGTCTTGCAATGCCATCGGCGCAACTTTGGGCAGCAAATATAAACGAAATAAGAGCCTGGAACTCGCCGGAACGGACCAGGGTAGTTTTTGATCTTAGTGACAGTGTCCTTTACGACATTTTTGAACTGCAGAATCCCTCACGAATCGTGATTGATATAGCCCCTGGGAAATTTTCCGGAGAGATGCCCGCCAAGTCCAATCTCGGCCCCCTGATCAGTTCAATCAGAGTCGGCGACCGAGAAGACGCTGTCCGTTTCGTAATAGATCTCGATACCAAAGTCAGATACAAGCATTTTACGTTGCGTCCGAACGAGGTGTACGGCGACAGGTTGGTAGTCGATATCCACCCGTTGGGCCAACCGAAGAGCGTTGACAGGGAACAGAAAGTCGTAAAAAAATCAGATTTTCTCGTGGTCATCGATGCAGGCCATGGCGGCGAGGATCCAGGTGCCGTCGGCGCAAGAAAAACCTACGAAAAGCATCTCGTTTTGGAAATTTCCAAAAAACTTGAGAAATATCTGGACGCCCAACCCGGTATCCGCGCCGATCTTACAAGAAAAGGAGATTACTACATTCCTTTGCGCAGGCGAACCAGGATTGCGGTTGAGAAGAATGCTGATCTATTCATCTCGATCCACGCCGATTCATTCAAACGAAAAAGCGCGCATGGCGTCTCTGTGTTCGCGCTGTCTAACAGAGGCGCAACCAGCGAGCGAGCGCGAGTGATTGCAAATAAAGAAAACTCATCAGATATGCTCGGCGGTGAGAATCTTTCCGTCGTCGACGACGATGTCGTCGAAGTGCTGGCTGATCTTGCATTGAACAAACAGATTGAACGCAGTCTCGATGTTGGTGCAAAGGTTAGAATGCGACTCTCAAGCATTTCCAGAATGCATGGCAACAGCGTCGAGCAAGCTGGATTTGTCGTGCTCAAGTCACCGCAGATTCCCTCGATTCTTGTCGAAGTCGGATTCATCTCAAATCCCGCCGAAGAGAAAAAGCTCAAGACCCGTTCCTATCAGGACCGGCTTGTAAAGGGTATCGGAAATGCTGTAGTACAATTTGCTAAGGAAAATCCGTGGCAGCAGATAGACTGGAGAACCGCGAGTAATTAATGGCCGCAACCACGCAAACCTCATTTCGGCAACCCCAGGTGACTTTGAGAATAAAAGTTCTCGACGACAGTGTGATCAACAAGATCGCAGCCGGAGAAGTTGTCGAGCGTCCTGCATCCGCACTGAAAGAACTGATCGAGAACAGTATCGATGCCGACGCCCGTAACATAGAAATTGAAGCGCATTCCGGTGGGATTCAGAGCTTGCTCGTACGCGATGACGGCTGTGGCATCCGACACGATGAGATTGAACTGGCACTGTCCCGTCACGCCACCAGCAAGCTCGATCAGTTTGATGACATCGAACAGATCCGGACGATGGGATTTCGAGGCGAGGCATTGCCAAGCATCGCTTCCGT
Organism: Arenicellales bacterium; assembly: GCA_951813075.1. GTDB lineage: Bacteria > Pseudomonadota > Gammaproteobacteria > Arenicellales > JAJDZL01 > JAJDZL01. The sequence goes on from OX638343.1 coordinate 2,996,277, forward strand.
ATCCCGAGTCAATCTATCAACCAGAACTGCTGACGATGCCCACGGCTGGCACGTGAACTATGAGGGCGGCGGGGTGGTCGAAGGGCCGCAACCTGTCCAGCACGAAGCAGGCACTACAGTTGAGATTCGGGATCTATTCTTCAACGTTCCAGCTCGAAGAAAATTCTTAAGAACCGAAAACACCGAGTATTCCTATCTGGACCGGCTCGTCAAACAGATGGCACTGGCGCGTACAGACATCAATTTTGTGTTTACCCACAATAACAATCGCGCCACCCGTTATCGGGCTGTATCTGATGATGTGTCCATCCGCGCACGTCTGGCAACTGTACTGGGTGACGATTTCGCTGACACCTGCATTCGGGTAGAACTGACTTTGGACGAAGTGATGGTAAGTGGATGGGTGAGTACGCCTGACCAGACTCGCTCACAACCCGATCGCCAGTACCTGTTTGTCAATGGGCGGTGCATTCAGGACCGCCGGATCATGCACGCTGTCCGCCAGGCTTACTTGGATGTATTGTATGATTCGTCCAGATACCCGCTATGTGTGCTGTATCTGGAAGTTGATCCGAAATCAGTCGACATCAATGTACATCCGACGAAGTCGCAGGTTCGCTTCCGCCGACAGAATGATGTCTATCGAGCACTCCTGCGTGCTGTCTCCGGCGCGCTCAGAGGCGAACGGCCAGGTTCCCGTCAGACCACTACAGCAGAAAAATCGATCTTGTCAGAACCGCATTCCCACAAGTCGATTCCGTCTCATTTACAGGGCACATTCTCGTTACCAACCAACAGCAATTGGACCGATCTGCCAGAACACCGACCGGATTCATCGCCTTCCGGCGCTGATTCCGCAAACGATATGGAAATCCCACCGCTTGGCTTCGCACTGGCTCAACTCGGCGGCGCCTACATACTTGCAGAGAACACACAAGGACTCGTCATTGTTGATATGCACGCGTCACACGAACGTATTACTTACGAACAGCTAAAAAAAGAATTTGAGAATTCTCAACTCAAATCGCAGGAGTTGCTCGTGCCGATCATTGTCAAGGTGACATCACAGGAAGCGGAAGTCGCGATGGGTAACAGCGAAACGCTGGCTGCTCTCGGCTTCGATGTTTCCCTTTCGGGTGAGAATGTCATCTGTGTACGTTCCGTGCCGGAATTAATAGGCAGCACGGACATCGAACAGATCGTTCGCGATATCATCGCCGACCTGATCGCGCACGACAGCTCCAACCGTGTGGAGCATATACGAAACGAGATTTTGGCCTCGATCTCCTGTCACACCGCAATTCGGGCAAATCACCAGCTCAGCGTTCCGCAGATGAACGGATTACTGCGGCAGATGGAAGCGACTGAGAATTCCGGATATTGCAGTCATGGGCGTCCAACCTGGAAGCAGTTTTCGATCAAGGAACTTGACAAACTGTTCTATCGAGGGCGTTAGAACTGGCGCTGCCGCAAATCGCTGCTCCACAAGGCAATACCAGACCGCGTATCGTCTTTATCATGGGACCGACGGCCGTCGGGAAAACCGAACTCGCAGTCAATATCGCCTCTCGATTACCTGTTGACGTAATCAGCGTTGACGCTGCGCAAGTCTACCGCGGCATGGATATCGGAACGTCCAAACCAACCGCGGATATTCTTGATCGCGTCCCGCACAGGCTGATTGACATCTGCGACCCGTGGGAGCGCTATTCTGCCGGGAGATTTCGCAAAGATGCCTTGACCTGCATCGACAATACCCTCCAAAGTGGACGCGTACCCTTGCTTGTCGGAGGTACCATGTTTTATTTCAAGGTGCTGGCAGACGGATTGTCCGATCTACCGCAAGCGTCCAAAGACGTTGCGGACGAGTTGGAGCAGGCCGCCCGTATTTACGGATGGCCTCATCTGCATAATGAACTGTGCGACATAGACCCTGATGCAGCAAGCAAGATTTCTCCGAATGATGCCCAAAGAATCCAAAGACTATTGCAGATTTACCGGCTTCGGGGTATCCGACCCAGTGAACTGATGCGGACCAGTCAGCCAAATCCACTGCCTTATGAGATCCTTAAAGTGGCAGTTATAGCCAGTAATCGACAGAATCTGAAAACGCTGATCGAGAATCGTTTTCACCATATGCTTGAACGTGGATTTCTACGTGAGGCACAAACGCTTTTCAGTTCACCGAAATTTGATCGTTCACTGCCGGCGATGCGCAGCGTAGGGTACAAACAGGTATGGCAGTATCTTGACGGCGAAATCAACAAAGATGAATTGATCAAGAATGTCATAGCCGTGACATGCAATCTTGCCAAACGTCAATTGACGTGGATCCGCAGCATTGCAGATGTGTTTTGGATAACGCAGGATCTGACCGAACCGACGGAATCCATTTGCACCTTGTTTGAAAATTTCCAGCAGTTCAAATGATGCGATTATTATGGTAGTCAGCATCTCATCATTTAAACTGATGGAGAATATGCAACCCAACTGATAGGGTCGGTTATTCGCGTTATAATTGGCGGCAATCCAATGCTTGGAATGGAATTTTGCGTAGGTTACTAAAATTAATCAATAAACTAACAAACTGAATATGGAAATTGTATGAATAATCACCAAAAGGGATCATTGTTGCAGGAACCATTCTTGAATGAACTGCGAAAACAAAAAATTCTAGTATCTATTTACTTGGTTAATGGAATCAAACTCAAGGGGCAAATTGAATCATTTGACCGATTTGTCATTCAGTTGAAAGCGAGCGTGACGCAGATCGTCTACAAACACGCGATTTCAACAATTGTACCGGACCGTCCTATACAGTACGAATCGGAATGACAGACTGCAATTCGATACCATGTTCAAGTTCTCCGGGAGCAATTTGGGCATTCAATCTGAAGTAGTTCGAGCAGGCCGGATCGAATAGTACATATCGAGTGTGGCGAAGTTTCAACTAGAGGCCGCGAGGCCTGAAACACACAACGAAGAGGAAATTGCCGTAGTTGTGCGGCAAGACTCGTCTGCAATCAATGTCGCTCTGGATAATCTCGAAGAGATTCAATTATTGGCTGAAGCGGCTGGCGCGCAAGTTGCCGGCGCAGTTGTGTCAAGGCGAGCCCGTCCGCATAGTGGTCTTTTCATCGGCAAAGGGAAGGTAGACGAGTTACGCGCACTTGTATCTTCGACAGCCGCGACAATCGTGGTCGTCGATCACGCCATCACGCCAGTACAGGAGAGAAATCTCGAGAACATTCTGCAATGTCGCGTGATTGATCGCACCCGGCTCATTCTCGACATATTTGCCCGACGAGCTTCAAGCCGCGAAGGCAAGCTGCAGGTTGAACTTGCGCAACTCAAACATTTGTCGACGCGTCTGGTACGAGGCTGGACCCACCTTGAACGCCAAAAGGGTGGTATCGGACTGCGCGGCCCGGGTGAGACACAGCTTGAAACTGACCGGCGCCTGATCGGGCGGCGTATCAAGACGCTGACCAAGCGTCTGGAGAAAATTCGCACTCAGCGCGAACTGCGACGAAAAAGCCGAAAGAAAGTTCCCATTGCGACAATCGCTCTCGTCGGCTATACCAATGCCGGCAAATCTTCACTTTTCAATCGGGTTTGCGGGGCCTCCGTACCTTCTATGGACATGTTGTTTTCGACACTTGACACAACCATGCGCCGACTTGAGTTACCCGGATTCGGACCCGTGATTCTCTCTGATACCGTTGGTTTCATTCGGGAACTGCCGCATGGCTTGATTTCTGCGTTTCATGCGACACTGGAGGAAGTGTCGAACGCGTCCGTGCTATTGCATGTCGTCGATGCGTCGTGCAAGGATGCCGATAACAGAATCGAGAACGTTGAATCCGTTCTCGACCAGATTGGCGCGGGCGAAGTCCCCCGCATTCTTGTTTATAACAAAGTTGATCTGACGGACAGCCAGACTGGCCGACGAACGCGCGTGAACGGCGAAATCGACCGTGTCTGGCTATCGTCTCTGACCGGCGAAGGCGTCGATGCTCTGATGGAGATTCTTGTAGGTCATTTTCGGACCAAACGCGTCTTCGGACAAATCCGTATTCCGGCAACCGCAGGTAAATTGCGCTCTTCAGTTTACCGGCGTATGGAAGTTTTGAACGAGAGCTTCGGCGAAACCGGCGAGAGCATTCTGGATTTGGACATTTCCGCGAGCGATGCCGACTGGCTTGAATCAAGTCACGAGTTCAAAGACGAATACTGGCAGGTTCGCCCCGAATTTCAAGCGGATTGCATGTAGGACAACGTTATTGATACACTTTCTGTTGTTCGCAGCACCAAGCTTGCTTGCCCCTGTAATTCGCTATTTCTCTGCGCAATGTTCGTATAATGAACGAAACAGTATCGAATACCATAATGTCCCTGCCTGCCTCAGTTTGAATTTTCAAGTTTGAATTTTGAATTCATCCATGATGCGACAGGAGTGTTTGTGAATTAAGAGGTAAATGACTTTATGCCATGGGATGATTCAGACCCTGGAAACAGGAATTCCAAAGATCGGCGTGGTGGTCGCAGCGAACCACCCGATCTTGATGAGATTGTAAGCGACTTTCGCAATACGATTTCGCGCTTGTTGGGTGGGCTAGGCAAGGGCGGATCGGGCGGATCAGGAGATTCGTCTTCTAGTCCTCGTGGCGGCAGTGCACCTGCACGAAAGCCAGGTGGTCGCCGATTTCTCATAACGGTTGCTGCAGTTGTTGTGATAGGTATATGGGTATCCAGCGGTCTCTATGTCGTCGAACAGGGCGAAAATGGTGTAGAGTTGCGATTCGGAAAATATACCCAGACCACCGGCGCTGGTCTTCGTTGGCATCTGCCGACACCAATTGAAGAGGTTCTGATCGTCAACGTTCAGAAAGTCAACACCGTAGAAGTCGGTTACCGAGTCAATGATCAGAATCGTCAGATCAATCCGGTGACCCGGGAAGCGCTCATGCTCACAGCCGATGAGAACATCATCGATATCCAGTTTGCGGTGCAATACGACATAAAAGACCCCAAAGACCTGCTGTTCAACGTCAGCGATCCCGTGCATCTTGTCGTGAGACAGGCGACTGAAAGTGCCGTTCGGGAAATCGTGGGCGGTAACACGATGGACTTTGCAATTACCCAGGGACGAGCTGAAATAGCCCAGGGTACCAAGGTTTTGTTGCAGGAAATCCTGGATCGCTACAAGACCGGCGTCAATGTCCGGGCGGTGGAAATGCAGAATGCGCAACCACCTGCAGAAGTAAAAGCGGCGTTTGACGACGCGGTCAAGGCACGTGAGGACGAGGAGCGTCTCAAAAATGAGGCTCAAGCCTACTACAGAGATGTCATTCCGAGAGCCAGAGGTCAGGCGGCCCGGCTCCTGCAGGAGGCGGAAGCCTACAGGGCAAGTACGATTGCACGAGCAGAAGGTGAGGCATCCCGTTTCGAACAGATTTTGGAAGAGTATGAAAAGGCCCCGCAGATTACCCGTGACCGACTTTATCTCGAATCACTGGAACAGGTGCTGAGTAATTCCACAAAACTGATCATTGATCAGACAAACGGAAACAACATTATCTATCTGCCACTTGATCAGATTCTCCAGCGTCAGCAAGACAGCCAGAGTAACGCGATCAGAGACAATCGCGCCACAAACTCGAGTCCAACATCCAACTTTATCGAATCTTTAAATCGTGGAAGTGACCGAAGCGGCCGTATACAAGGTTGAGTGGAACTTCGCGAGAATAGCTGAGGAATATTAAGATGTCTGCCAAATCCATAATTTTGGGCGTTGTCGCGATCATTGTGGTCGTACTCGCCTACGAGACAGTCTATTTTGTCGATGAACGCGAAAAAGCGATTGTCTTTCAGTTCGGACGTATCGTTCAGTCCCATGATCAGCCAGGGCTGCATTTCAAGAAGCCTTTCATCAACAGTGTGCAATTTTTCGATGCACGGATTCAGACGATGGATGCCGACCCGGAGCTTTACCTGACCGGAGAGAAAAAGAACCTGGTAGTGGATTCGTTCGCCAAATGGCGTATACGCGATGTGGCGAAGTACTATGTGACAGTCAGCGGGCTTCAGTCGAACGCACGAGCACGACTTGCACAGAGAGTAAACGATAGCCTGCGCCAGGAGTTCGGTAAACGCCAGGTCCAGGAGGTGATTTCCGGTGATCGTGCCGAAATTATGGAACTTGTACGTCGCGCAGTGGACAGCGAAGCCTCCGAGTTCGGAGTGGAAGTCGTTGATGTGCGACTCAAGCGTGTAGATCTCGACCCGGATATCAGCGAGCGGGTGTACAGCAGAATGTATGCCGAGCGTGCCAGAGTTGCCAAGGAACTGCGAGCGCAAGGTGCGGAAGCAGCTGAGCGAATACGTTCGGACGCCGACCGTCAACGCGAGATTACGATTGCAAACGCCTATCGGGAAGCTGAGAAGCTTCGCGGTGAGGGTGATGCAACAGCCACGCTGACGTATGCCAATGCATTTGGACGCGATATAGAGTTTTTCGGGTTTTACAGAAGTCTGAACGCCTATCGAACAACATTTCAGTCAAAAAATGATGTGCTGATACTTGAGCCGAACTCGAAGTTTTTCCAGTATTTCGGCGAAAGTTTTGACGCCGTCGGCGAAATGACGGCGCCGGATGACACCGTGATCGCCATTAATCAGTGAGATGACATGGAGAGTTCTTATTGCTGCAATAGGTCTGGCGTTTGTAATCGAAGGGGCTGTTTATTTCGCCTTACCTGATTTCTCGCGTAAATTCATAGCGCGTATGCTTGAGTTGAATCCAGGTGTTGCGAGGCGTATTGGACTGCTTTCCATCGTATTTGGCCTTGTTGTTCTTTGGATCGCGAGTTTGATCTGAAGATCCTCCCAGCATTGATAGACACCTTGAACGGCATTTTTGCCGTATTGTTTTGAATATGATGATTCTCCCCGAATCGACCACCCGAATGGCAAAGCTGTGAGCAAATCTTGGACACAATTGGATGGTGTCGAGCAGATCCTGCCGTACGATGGCTGGGAGATCGAGCAGTTAAGACGAAAGATTCTTGACTGTCTGCATTGCAACGGCTACGAATTGGTGATTCCACCGCTGGCCGACTTTGTTGAATCACTCCTTGGTGGCACAGATGCGGATCTTGATGTGCTGACGGTCAAGGCGCCGGATCACGTCAGCGGTCGACTATTCGGAATCCGTGCGGATATGACACCTCAAGTCGCCCGAATGGCAGCACTTCATCTGCCCGTGCAGGATTCTGTCGTGAGACTGTGCTATTTGGGTTCCGCACTACTGGCTCGATCGCCAAGTGTCGGCACAAGCCGCGAAATTCTACAATTCGGTGCTGAGCTGTTTGGATCCTCTGAATTGGAATCCGACTGCGAGATTATCCGTTTGATGGTCGATTCGCTCCACATTGCAGGATTTGAATCGCTCTCTGTATCGCTTGGGCATGTCGGGATCATCGAGGAATTATTCTCTGTATTGGATATCCAGAAATCTCTTGAAAATGACATTCTTGATGCGCTCAAGAAAAAATCCATCCCCGACCTCAAACGATTGTCTGCAACGGGTGCTCTGTCGGAGGAGGCACGGGCTGTGTTCAGTGAACTTACAAGACTCAACGGTGACGCGAAGATGATCAGTCAAGCGAAGTATTTGTTGAGTGGCATAAGCGAGCGAACTGATGCATTGCTGGCTGAGTTCGATCGCGTGGTGAACTGGATACTCAATGAATTACCGAATATAGCCTGTCATGTAGATTGTGCGCTCATTGGCAGTTATCGATACCATACCGGTATCATATTTTCCGCATATGGTCCTGGATACGGCCAGGCATTGGCAAAGGGGGGCCGCTATGACCGTGTCCTGTCAACGTATGGGAATCCCTGTCCGGCAACCGGATTCAGTGGTGACCTCCGACTGCTGAGTCGTGATGTGCGAGGAAAACGCCGAAAGGGAATCTTGGTTTCTCGTGGTGAGCGGGTATCTGAAGCACTAATTTCTGAACTGATTGAAGATGGTGATCGAGTCATTCGTCAGATGCCCGGACAGCCGCGAGCGTCATTGCTCGCGAATTGCGACCGGCAACTCGTGAAACGAAAAGGCGAATGGGTCGTCATTCCTATAGACGTTGAAGGTGATGTAAGTTGACTATTCAGACTCTGGCGATTGTCGGCGGACAGTGGGGTGACGAAGGCAAGGGAAAGATTGTTGACTGCCTGAGTGCTCGCACGGATGCGGTAGTGCGATTTCAGGGAGGACACAACGCGGGCCATACTTTGGTTTCGGACAATCGAAAGGTTGTTGTTCACCTGATCCCAGCCGGCATACTTCACCAGCATGTGCGGGCATTCATTGGTAACGGCGTTGTTCTATCCCTGGATGCACTCCAAAAAGAGATGAGCAGCGTAGCAGAACATGCCCGGGATTTGTCAGAACGCCTGCGAATCAGTGAGGACTGTACATTGCTTCTTCCCAGCCATGCCGCCTTGGACCAAGCACGCGAATCAAGCAAGGGAAAACGTGCGATTGGCACCACCAGCCGCGGTATTGGTCCCGCCTACGAAGACAAGATTGCTCGTCGTGGCATCAAAGTGCATGATCTACTCAACGCCAACATATTGTCAGAAAAGGTGACAGTTTTGTTGGATTATCACAACTTTCTGCTCAGTGAGCGATATGGTGCCCCGCAAGTTGATGCTGGTGACGTTCTCGATTTTCTTTCGGGTGCAGCCGAGTGGGTAACTCCAATGATTACGGATGTCAGCTCCGATGTAAGCAAATTGATTGACGAAGGTAAGAGAGTGCTCTTTGAAGGTGCACAGGGTGTACTGTTGGATATTGATCACGGGACTTACCCCTATGTGACCTCATCGAATACTGGAACCGGTGCGATTGCAACCGGTGGCGGCATTCCCGTTTCTCGGGTGAACCATGTCATGGCAATCATCAAGGCCTACACGACCCGAGTCGGCGCCGGACCATTTCCGACTGAGTTGAATGATGAAACAGGGCAGCGCATCGCTGAACGAGGAGCGGAATTCGGCGCAACGACAGGACGTCCTCGTCGTTGCGGATGGTTTGACGCGGTGACCGTTCGTCGCGCCCATCAGTTGAATGATTTCGATGGTGTGTGTATTACCAAACTCGATGTATTGGACGGGTTTGACACTATAAAGATCTGTACCGATTATCGAGTCCGGGACACTGTCAGCAACAATATGTCATGCAATGCGAAGAATCTCGGCGAATGTGAACCGATTTACGAAGAAATACCCGGATGGAATGAATCGACGCTCGGAACCACACGCTACGCTGATTTGCCCCGAAATGCGAAGAAATATCTGGATAGTATTGCAGAGCTGTGTGGCGTACCAATAGACATAATTTCAACAGGACCTGAACGTAAACACACAATTTTCAATGAGGCTCTTGCGAATTGGATTTGAACAACCTTGGTAACTGACTTCTTGATTATCGACAGATAGTGGACATGATTTTCTGCTTGAGAAATACCGGCTAATCCAACTCGAAGCACGCTTGTCATCAAACTTGAGCAACATTACAACGGACTTATCAGAACCGGTAGTCAAGGGAATAAAAAATTGGCTTCAGAAAATCCACGAAAGTAATCTGAGCATAAATTGAAGCGCATGGGTATTGAACGCCCAAATCGCGGCCTCCGCGTTTCAGATTCGTTACTTACGATAGATACAGACACTCATATCCACTTTTTCCGGTTTCGCGATACGGAAAGTGTTTATTGGTATGAGAAACTCCCGAATTCGAATAAATCATGATTCGCGCTTGTCTGCTTAGTGGCTTGCTTTGAAATTCTTATCGCCATTTATCAGCGATTGACGGTTCAAAGTTTGAAAGGGACATCAAAGCTGACAACCACATTGCGCAGCGTATCCCAGTCAAATGACAATCTTATCCTTGACTAGTATTTGGCCGCCTTTTCGGATGTGAGCACGTAAACCGGCTCGGTGCAACCACTGTTTGACAAGTTTTGGATTACCTGTCAATTCGCTAAGATAGGCGCATGGCTCACACAACCGAACTCCAGTCAGTGTTACTTCGCCAACATTGAAAGTCTTGCCAACCAAACTGTTCAGATCAACATTACGCGTCACAATGTTCCTTCGAGATTGCGAGAATTCAAGCTCAATATCGTGCTTCTGCCTGAGTTCCTCAAAAGCTTCCGCCTCGATCAACGTAACTTCCTGATCAGGCTCAATCTCCGGCTTTGAGAATGTTCCTCTCAATGAATAGTATCGATCTCCCATCAAGCCTCGATCTTCAACAGCGGTGACTGAATCAACAGAATTCATTTCTCCACCGAGTTCAGGAGTCGTGAAGATCTTCAGTACAATTCCCGTCGTCATTTCAATTTTACCTATGAATTAGATAGTCGGTTAAATTACGCCACAGTAGTATACATTTTGTTTGTCTGCAATCGATTCACTATCAAACTCGACTCAATATATTGTGAAGCACGATGGGTTTCAGAGTAACATTTAGACATTGAGAGAAACTATTCACAGTAACTTGAATGGGTCTATTCAGGGGAATCGTTCTATTTTCCGCTAATCGGTTGTTGCATCTATTCAACCTCGCGTTCGGTAATCTTTCACCTCGAAAGAAATTGACTGACAAGGAAAATCAGAGTTACGAGAGAGTTCGTCATATGGACGAGAATCTTCCTGAGGATATCGAAGACGTTCTTGAACTCTCAGCATTATTGGAAATCAGAGAGTACGATCTATTTGGACTGGCGTACCATTGGTGGTTTGGACGCCTGCCGAATAAAAGGGTATTGGAGACACATTTTGTCAGGTATATGTTTAACAAGATTGTTCCACATTGGATGAGACACTACAGCAGGATGTTACTTGACCTTCGCGAACAGGGCATCTTGGATCGAGAAAAATTGGGCATTAGCAGATTGCCTAATGCAACCCCTCAATCCGTTCGAGCCGGGCTTCGATATACAGTAATTTTATTCTCCATATTGGGATTGCTGATTTTGATTGCAGAATTGGCGGTGCAGTTCAGTGTACTCCCCTGCATGTTTCCTCCGTGCTACTGATTACACTGACTAGTCAATGGATATTATTTTCTTGATCATCACAGGCGTAGTGGCTGTACATGCACTCACACATCGAACGGACGAGGGCGAAAGAGATACAGTACGCCTGCTATTTGGATGTATTGCGCTTCTGTTTTTCTTTCGGGTCTTGTTTGTCGATGTTCTCGAGGTCTGGAACTAGTTTGCATCGCTGATTTTCCAGCGAAAATCGAGTCCATTAATCTTTTCTGCCCAGTCGCGGGAGTAGCCAACCATTGGATACCGGAACGCACATCGTAGCTAATCTACTGGTGCAGAGTCGTCGCTCAAAACCACGTCTTTTTGTCGCGGTCGCGTTAGGCGCAATGATTCCCGATCTTCCCATAATCATCTTTTACGCTTGGGAGTCCTTGTTCGCCGGGTATTCGGAACATGTTATCTGGACGCAACGTTATTTCCTTCCAGGCTGGCAGAATTTTATTGATGTTTTCAATTCAATTCCCTTGATAACGGTGGTGTTGATTGTTGCAGCAGCCATGCGTATGAAATGGCTGCCTGTCATTCTGACTGGAATGTTGTTGCACATTCTATTGGATATCCCGTTCCACAACGATGACGCACATCGACACTTCTATCCTTTGTCAGATTGGAAGTTTGTCAGTCCTATCTCCTATTGGGACCCTCGCTACCACGGCGACATCATGGCTGTTGTTCAGATTGCAATCATGGCCGTAGGATTGGTCTGGCTCTGGATACGACACACGGGTAGGTTTGAGAAATGGATGATTGCCCTGATGGCCATCGCGTATGTTGGTTTTATAATTTTCGTCCAAATGGTGTGGGCCGCCTGAGTGGCGAGGGATTACATCTATTTCTTATACGACCGCTGTTCGGAATCAATTTCCGGAACCTTGAGAATGCGTTCGGATTCCGGTTTCTCAAGTTCTGCAGCGATGTAGGCAGCTCGCTCCGCTATTCCCGGCGGCCGTTCGGGTTGATTTCTCAAAAACCGTGTCAACCAGTGCGGGCCTTCGGCGATTTCGGGATCCAACTGAAGCGCGACAACATAATCCTGCAATGCCAATTCGTGATTCCCCATCCGGTCATGCAGAATACCCCGATTGGCATAGGTTCCGGCGAAATCCGGTTCAAGAGCAATGGCCTCATCGAACATCAAAAGTGCATCTCCAAACCGTCCGAGTTGCATAAGTGAACGTGCCCGTCCTCTCATAGCATGGATATGGTTGGGATCCTCGCGTAGCGCATCTTCGTACGCTACCAGTGCACGTTCATAAGTCGCATCCTCAAACAACTTGTTCGCCGCGTGATACTCTGTATCTCCTGGTTTGCGCTCACTGAAAAAGCCATCATAGATTCCCCATGCGAGCCAACCCAATGCCAACACAATAGCTGTGTACTTGAGAAATTGATATAGGCGTGGATCCACGTTTGAGTCAACCCATATCCAACAGGCGGTAGTTGAATAGCAAGGAAAATGCCAGACAGACAATGATCGCTACGAAATACGCGCGTTTTTTCTGGCCCTGCATTTCTTCCGGGGAAAGATTTTTTTGAAGTTTTCGTTGCAGTCTTCGGACGCTCACTGTCCAGATCAGTTGTCCGACGGGATACAGCAGGGCGGCTGTTAGTGCGATTACCCAAAGGTAATATGACGTCAATGAAGACATTTCGGTGGAGTATGACCTGATGATCAGCTGTGGAATTAATCGTGTTCGGTCAAATTATAAAAAAAGGGAGGATTGCTCCTCCCTTTTCTATAGAATAATTGCTGGTTAAGCTTGCGATTCCTGAGTGTCTCCAATATCTTCGTGAAGTACCTCAATTTCGCTTTCCTGCAAGGTGGACATTTCCATCTTGTAAGCGAGAAACCACATCATGCCAACACCGAGCACCCACCAGAGAATCTGCCACGCCCAGATTGAAGGCATTCCAAACAGCCATGTAGCAGCATCGTTGGGGTTGCCGAAAATTGTGTTTCCGATCACCGCACCTGGACCGATTCCGAAGAAGAACCAAACCAGTGTGATAATCCACGCGACGGGAAGCATTCCTCGCTTGGCCGCGGACAGTCCCGCATGTTCCGCCAAGAAGTTGTGATACTTCATCTTGTGTGCATTGTCGGCTTTATTCTGAGTCATCGCCGAAATAATTATGGCGATACCCAGATTGAAGATGATTCCCCAGCCAGCTGAGTGAATCGTCCACGGCCACCTGCCCCAAGGAGTGAAGCCGATAATCTCTCCGATATTCTGTCCGACTTGTTCAGTACAGACAACAACCACCAGCCCGACGACAAGTCCGATATTGATACCGAGTCGTGTCAACCACGGGAAGTAACAGACGGCGAGCAAAGCAGGCCACATCTGAAATCCGAATGCGACTGCCAGACCGCCCAGCAGAACCAGCGCATCTGTGGATGTCGTCGCTACAACAAGTGCGGCAAGAACGATGATGCCAACACCGATTCGGCCAAACAGTTTCTGCTGACTGTGTGTGACATTCGGCATGATGAAGTGCTTGAGCAAATCACGTGTAAGCATCGCTCCGGCAGTTGACATATATGCCGCTCCGGTTGACTGCATTGCAGCCAATGCGCATACCGACAACAACCCGACAAGCCATGGTGCGGTTTCCTGCATTACTCTGATCAACTGTGGCACCAGCATTCCTTGCTTACCAGCTGAGTCCATCAGATCCTTACCACCTAAACCAGCCTGGAGAACATTATTGGCCGCGTCAGGATATGCCGCGAGATACGCTGTATCGGCACCAAGGAAATGTCCGCCCATGCCCTGCATGGCGGTAAAGAAAAATAGAATGAATCCAATTCCGAGTGACGAAGCCCAAACCTGCTGAGGAGCGAACGGCTTGGGATCGTGATTCGAAAAAGCCCACATTGAGAACGCCGGAGAGGATTGAATTCCCATCAAGGCGAACATGTAGGACAAAATCATAATTCCGGTCCAGGCACCACCGACTGCTGCCGGTCCAGACGAGACAAATTGAATTACACCAGGTATTGCGATGTAATGACTGTATCCATCTGGGGTACGTTTCTGGTCCAAAGCGGCAAGATTTGCGATACCTTCGTTCAGCTCAGTCCATCCGCCGACAAGATTCAGCGAAATAATTCCGATGACTACGATGCCCAACGCGAGCAGTATGCACTGCAAGGTATCGACGTAAGCCACAGCTCTCAATCCGCCTGACGCGACATAGATGAACACAATTGCGGAAAGCAGCCACATACCAACGTTGATCCCCAACGCACCATCTGTAAGAACGTTGAACAAGAATCCCGAAGCTCTCAACTGAATTCCGAGATAGGGAACCGAGAAGCACAGTGCAACAAGAACGACTAGAATTCGAATAAGATCGGATTTGAAATAGTGCGACAGCATTTCACCGGGTGTTACGAATCCAAATCGTTTCCCCAGCATCCACTGTCGTTTCAAAAAGATCACACCTGTGAACGGAATCGTAATTGCATAGAAAGAGGCGTAGGCGTACTGAAATCCATCTCGATACAGCAGACCCGGATGGCCCATGAACGTCCATCCAGAAAATGACGTAGCCGTCGCTGCCAGTACGAATACCCACAAGGATAAGCGTCGGCCTGCTATGAAATAATCACTTGCAGTTTGGGCCGACATCGCCCCCCTGATGCCCCAGTATATGCAGTAGACCCAATATAGGACTACAAAAATAAACAACCAGACAATTTTGGCATCCAATTTAATTTACCTCACTAAATTGTGATAGCGAATCAATTCGCTGTATAGGTTTTTATTGGTTATTAAGATGTGCATTTTGCATAATCTGACAAATTATAGATTAATTCGGAATTGTCATTGTTGGAAAAACCAGTTTCAGTGTCTTGTATGCAGAAACTGTCGCGAAAGAATTTCAAGGACTTATAGGTGCCTGGCAATATATTTCTATCGTCAGATTCTGTTGCCGACGTTATGCCACACGGTAGCCGGCACTATTCCCGGTGACTGGCTCGCAGATAAAGATAATTCTTCGCTGCCCCTTTCTATTCACTGCACTTTACCTTGATCCCTCATAGCAGTCTGGAAATATTGATCTCACCGACTTGTATGCGTATGACGTGCTGTTGACAAACTCAGTTTTCAGGTTATCGAATTTGAATACGGTTCCAGTTGAGGGATGGGTAGTTAGTTCGCGAAATAAGTCGACGTTTCTAAACAGTCTATTCATCGCAGTTAGCTGGTGGCGGTTTTGAGAATCCAAGTTGCCTACCTAACCTCAAAAATCTGGTTATATAATTGCACTTCGCCGCACCCGAATAGCGATCAAGTGGCAGTTTCTCAGAATCGTTCAAATTAATTCGGGATCAAACTATGCCGAGGTGGCGAAATTGGCAGACGCGCTAGCTTCAGGTGCTAGTGGGGTTAATCCCCGTGGAGGTTCAAGTCCTCTCCTCGGCACCATTTCCATAATCCACGACAGTGCAATGGCATTCCGCAGGGGTGTCCGATCTCTTCGTTGCTGAGCAATATCTGCATGCGCCGTTTCATGCTGGGCTGGAAACAGTTGGGTTAGACCCAAAGGTTTGATGTGCAGATTGTCAAGGACACCTCTATTTACCATGAAATTTGGCAGCGATAGAGTGCCAGATGATATTTTTTGAAATCTTTGACACTTTCAATTCGATTATTTGAGATTTTCGTCGTCTGCATCCGATTTCTACAAATCGATACTGTATTGGTCAAGGGCAGGCCGATGAATACGGATTCCAAGTCCAGGGCCGTCCGGGATCTTTACAATACCATTGTCATGGGGAATTGGCACTTCAAGAATAGCTTGGCGAAACGGATTAAACGTCTGGTCAAATTCCAACATCGGATCACGTGGACCATGGCGGGGAGGCTGTGGCGGCAAGGTTGCAAGCATTTGCAAGGACGCCGCTATTGCAACTCCGGTGCCCCAGACATGCGGGATTACGCGAATTCCCGCCGTTTCTGACATTGAAACGATTTTCCTCATTTCGGTAATGCCGCCGCATCCGCAAACATCAGGTTGCAATATGTCCACAGCGCGGGCTTTGATAGCCTGGTCAAATGCGTGTCTCCCATGCCAGGTTTCACCTGCCGCAACTGGTAGAGGCTGCCGCATCCGCAAATCTCGATAGGCTTCCAAATTTTCCGGGACAATCGGTTCCTCAAACCAGCTGATACCATATGGTTCAACTCGCTTTGCCAGATCAATCGCTTCTATGATGTCAAAACCATGGTTCGCGTCGATCATCAGAGCGACATCAGGACCGATTGCCTCCCTGACGCCAAAGATAACCTCGCAATCTTCAGCGACACCGAATCCAATCTTGATTTTAGCAGCCGAAAACCCAGACGAAATATATCCAGCCACCTCGTCAATCACCGCATTCTTGCGGTCCTTGCCAATAGGCCGAAATCCGCCGGTTGCATATGCAGGAACGTCAGTTCTGTGCGCACCGCCCAGCAACACATGGATCGGTACGTCGAAATATTTTCCCGCGATATCCCAGAGCGCAATATCAATTCCGCTCAAGGCGGTCATGGAGACACCACGCTGACCCTGATCGCGGAATTGATCGTACAGGTTCAACCAGATCGGCTCTATATCCAACGGATTACGCCCGACCAGCAGACCGCTCATCGTCTGCACCGTTGCCGCATTGGGCAGTGTTGGGCCAAGACACTCCCCCCAACCTATCAGTCCGTTGTCGCAAACAATCTCGACGAGGCATGCAGACCGGTCGTGGAAAGTGGAAAATGCGCTTTGAAAAGGGTGTTCGAGGTTATGTCGAAGGATGTGAGTGAGAACTTTTCGAATCTTCATGTCTTAAATCTTTCCACCAGGGCTTGGAGCATATCCACTTCTTCGTCAGTGAGATCGGTTAGTGGCGGACGCGTTGGTCCTGCAGAGTGTCCAATGAGAGAGCATCCCGCCTTGATGATTGACACGGCATATCCGGGTCGACGGTCGCGAATCTTTGCAAATGGAAAGAAAAACTCGTTGAGAAATTTCAGCGTTTTCTCATAGTCGCTGTCACGCACCGCACTGAAAAATTCGACGGCCAGTTCAGGTATGAAGTTAAAGACGGCTGACGAGTAGGTCGTTACACCAGCTCCATGGTATGCTTGAGCATATAACTCGTGGGTTGGCATTCCGCCAATGCAGCAAATCCGCTCACCTAGCTTTGCGGTAATTTCCCGAACCTGCCCAATGTTACCAGTCCCGTCCTTGAAGCCTATAAGATTTGTACACTGACTTACCAGTTTGATCAGTGTATCGGCACTAATGACGCAATTGCCGCGGTTGTATACAATGACTGCAAGATCAGTTGCGTCACAGATCGACTTTATGTGATAGAACAATCCTTCTTGAGTCGCCTCAGTCAGATTTTGGGGAAACAAGAGCAATCCATCAACTCCAGTGGCTTCAGCATCTTGGGCAATTTCCTTGGCCATCTCTGTGCCGTAGCCACAGCCAGAAATGATCGGAGTACTTCCTGCTGCTTCTAAAACCGCCTTAGTTACCCGCGATATTTCCGACCGACTTAGTGAAAAAAATTCTCCAGTACCGCCGGCGATGAAAAGTGCGGATGCACCGAATTCGGAAAGCCAAGCTATGTGTTTTTGCTGGCTGTCAAGGTTTAAACTGCGGTTGGCGTTGAAGTGGGTGACAGGAAAGGACAGTAGTCCCGATGCGATGGCGTTTTTGAGTTTCAACGGCGTCAATTTTATTCTCTTCAGTTGGAATAATTACAAGAGTTACTGCGATTCATTCGATTTCTCTGAGCATATAGATATCTGGTGCTTGTACACCATGGCGCACCAAGGTTCGATAGCGTTCAAGCGAACCAACTAGATGGGTTCGCATTGCATCACGGGCTGCAGAGGTATCTTTGGAATGGATTGCATCCGCCACTGCTTGATGTTCCGCATGGAGTTGATCTTCCCGATATGGCAGTGCATGCTTGCCGCTGACAAGCTCACTAAGTTTTGCGCGCGGTATGGTTCGACGTCCAAGATGAGAGAGAAATTCTTCAAAGCGTGAATTGTTGGTCGAACGAGCAATTGCCATGTGAAAGGCAAAATCTGCCAGTTCCGTAGGCTCCTCCGCTTCAATCAATTTTGATAACTCAAACAGATGGCGTTGAATCTCGGCCTCTTGTGCCGGAGATGCCCTTTCCGCCGCCAGCCCGGCTGCCTCAATCTCTACTGCTGCACGTAGTTCCAACTCCTCGAGAATATCTGAAATTGTCTCGGATACTTGATTAAGCAGTTTCAAACCACCTTTCGGCTGTTTAGGCTTTTCAACGAACACTCCAATGCCGTGTCTTGAACGAACCAAACCGTCTGCCCGCAATTCTGCAATGGCTTCACGTATTACTGTTCTACTGACACCAAACTGTTCAACGAGTACAGGCTCAGTCGGCAGTTTGTCGCCTACTTCGTACACGCCCTTTGCGATGTCTTCTCGCAGTTTTTGGATCACGTGAACGGACAGGCTCTGTCGCGGTTCTTCTGATTTCGATGGAGTCACGCTTTTTCGCCTCCTTGTTTCCTGCAACGGGTTGTGATTGCGTAATAGTTGTTTAATCATATGAATATCGAAACAGAATATCATATGAAAATGATAATGACATACTATGACTATTGTATTATAATACTATGACTGATATTATAACTAACTTTCGGCAGTCATTTCCTCTGCTTTGGAGTAAGTAGAACTGCCAAGATTGACACCGCTATTAAGCATCATGGAGTCAAGCAACAAATAACCCTATTGGAGGGATAAATCAATGAAACACCTAAAACACCTTTTTGGGGCAGCGTCTATGCTCATTGTAGCGGCGCTATGCGGCCCTTTGGCTGCCCAAGAAATCGTACTGAAAGCAGCAGACACGCACGCGGATGGTTACCCGACGGTTGAAGCCGTTGAGCACGCGGGCAAATTACTGTCGGATTGGACCAACGGAAGAATTCAAGTAAAGATGTTTGCTGGTCGCCAACTTGGCGAAGAAAAGGACACCATCGAGCAGACTATCGCTGGTGCGATTGAGCTAAACAGGGTCAACCTGGCGCCGCTCAACGGTATCATTCCAGAAACTGCCATACCGGCGCTCCCGTATATATTCCGTTCCATCGAACACATGCACAAGGTGATGGATGGTGAGATTGGCGCAGAGATCCTTGCTTCAATGGAAAAGCACGGGCTTGTTGGACTTGCGTTCTACGACTCTGGTGCGCGCTCTTTTTACAATTCGAAGCGCCCGATTAACTCCCCGGCAGATATGAAGGGAATGAAAATTCGAGTACAAAACTCAGACCTGTTTGTTGCTACCATGGAAGCTCTGGGCGCGAATGCAACACCTATGGAATTTGGTCAAGTCTACGAGGCTCTCAAAACTGGTGTGATTGATGGTGCGGAAAACAATTGGCCGTCCTACGAGTCCACCCGGCATTTTGAAGTCGCAAACCACTACACGCTTGATCAGCATTCGCTTTCTCCGGAGGTCTTGGTCATGTCGAAAATCGCTTGGGATAAGCTCTCAGCGACAGACCAACAGTTGGTTCGTAAGGCTGCCGCCCTGTCGGTGCCAGTCATGCGTGAACTCTGGAACGCGAGAGTAAAAAGTTCCAAGGCAAAAGTGATCGCAAACGGCAATATGGTGATTGATTCGGTCGACAAACAACCCTTTATCGATGCCATGAAACCTGTCTACGAAAGGTTCGCCGGCACCGATGCACTACAGGCGCTGGTGACACGAATACAAGACGTCGAATAGACTCACACTGCGACGAGTGGAAAGGGGGCATCGAACAAGTTTCGGTGTCCTTTTTTCATTGCTAAGGTATGTGATTAATTCAGGTTGGTTCGTGGTACTATTACCCAAGCATCACTGAAGAATTTCAACTCGATCGAGGAGATTGATTCCCATGCGTCAGCCAACCCGCGCATTCCAAGGTTCTGAGAAATTCCACGTGAATACACACAAACTGTGGTTTCTTTACAAAGTGCAGAGGGGTGTTCGTTGTCGGGAACTGGTTGCCCTAGTACAATACAGTTCCACTACCCCGAACCACAAGGCGTGTTGCAAAGTCTTGCCAGACAACCTGTGTCATCTGTATGTGTCGTGCGCGCTAGTTAATTTCTTACTGTCTAAGAATTATTAGTTGACAAAGTGCCGGATGCTTAAGGATCAATGTTGGCAAGTGACGCAAAAGTTCGCCGCAAGGTGCCTGACAAGTGCAAAGTGAACCTTGCAACCCGTTTTGACGTGTCGTTTACGCGAATTTCCCAAAAGAATTTTCTATTCCACTTCGCCCTCTCACATAGATCGGCGCCTTCACCGAATTATTCAGAAATGCCATAACTTGGTCAAGGCTGTCGATGCGACCACAATTTTTCAAGGTAATGAGCCGTATTGCTTCGATCTCGTTGTTGTTGGCGGCAGCTGGCTTGGTGGCAATGACGATAATCATCGGTTGGCAGGTATGGGGACGATATATCCTCAACGACACTCCACATTGGTCCGAGCGTTTATCGCTCGTTTTAATGAATTGGTACATATTGCTTGCCGCTGCGGTTGGAGTGCGAGAAAAATTTCACCTGGGGTTGGTGCTGGTCAGGGATTCTTTCGGGCCTCGGGTAAAGTGGTTTGCTGAATTGATCACCAACCTGCTCATCGGTGGATTTGGTGTTGTCATGGTAATTTACGGCAGTCAGATCGCGATCTCTACGTGGACACATGTCATACCCACCCTAGGGGTGCCGACAAGCTTATTCTATTTGCCGTTTCCTGTGGCGGGGGCGCTCATCGTAGTTTTCTCACTCGAACACATTGCTGGGCAATTTTCGCAAAGTTCGGATCAGGCGCAACGAACAGGAACCGACCAATGATCCTGCTCATTCTCTTCGGAACGTTTTTCGTTGCATTATTGCTTGGAGTACCTGTGGCCTTTGCACTTGGTCTGTCGTCAGTCGCTACAGTGTTTTACATGGACTTGCCGCCATTGATTGTAGTGCAACGCATGGCATCAGGCATGAATGTGTTCGCTCTTATTGCAATTCCTTTCTTCATATATGCGGGGGAGTTAATGTTGCATGGCAAGATCGCAGACCGGCTAGTCCGCCTTGCCAATGCAGCCGTGGGACATGTTCGGGGTGGGCTTGGGGTGGTCAATGTGGTTACATCAATGCTGTTTGGTGGCATATCCGGGTCGGCAGTAGCAGATGCATCTGCGTTGGGAGCAACGCTGATCCCAATGATGCGGAAAAAAGGTTACGACGATGATTATGCAGTCAATGTCACGGTAACTTCCGCCACAATTGGCCTAACCATTCCTCCAAGCCACAATATGATTATCTACTCAATTGCAGCAGGAGGAACGGTGTCCGTCGCATCACTGTTTCTGGCTGGTTTCATTCCTGGCATAGTCACAGGTATCTGTCTGATGATTGCCGCGTACGTCATTGCGGTACGGCGAGGATATCCATCTGAAGCATTTCCTGGGTTTCGCTATCTGCTAATTACGTTTGCCGCAGCATTGCCCGGTATGATGACGGCGATCATCATCGTTGGAGGTGTGCTATCGGGCGTTTTCACTGCAACGGAATCTTCGTCTATAGCTGTGATCTATGCACTCTTTGTGACAGTTTTAGTGTATCGCTCATTGACCTGGCGGAAGTTCGTTCTTGCAACAGTTAACGCTGTCCGCACGACCGCAATTGTTCTATTAGTAATTGGCATGGCTTCGGCGTTTGGTTGGTTGCTTGCGTTGAATCAAGTGCCCGCTCTGCTGTTTGATCTATTGGTGGGCATATCAAGCAACCCGATTGTGATCCTCCTCATAATCAATTTGATCCTGCTTTTTCTTGGCACCTTTATGGACATGTCTCCGCTCATCTTAATCACCACGCCGATTTTCCTGCCGATTGTTCAGAAACTCGGTATGGATCCTGTCCAGTTCGGTATCGTGTTGATGATTAACCTAGGGATTGGTCTCGTTACCCCGCCGGTAGGGTCAGTCTTATTCGTTGGCTGTGCGGTTGCGAAAATCCGGATTGAGGATACTCTCAAGACTATCTGGCCGTTTTATCTGGCGCTGTTGCTTGCCCTAGTCTTGGTTACATACATTCCGGCGGTATCGATGACTTTACCAAACCTATTCAAATAGATGGGATTGGTGATGGCATTCAAATCGTTTACCAAACCGGCACCGAGGAGATCATGCGTACAATTCTGATTACGGGCGCAGCAGGCGCATTGGGAAAACTGCTTCGAAAGGAACTCAAAGACTGGGACCGGAATATTCGCCTCACAGATGTGCGAGATCTTTGCAAGCCTACCAATCACGAAGAGATCGTTCCGTGTGACCTTGCCGATCTTGACAGCGTGATAGAGATGATTGACGGCGTTGACGAGATCGTCCACCTCGGCGGCAAAAGTGTAGAAGGCTCGTTTGAGGAAATCCTGAATTCAAATATCCGAGGAACGTACAACATATTTGAAGCCTCGCGCCGGCATGGTGGAAAGAGAATTTTATTCGCAAGCTCGAACCATGCAGTCGGATTTCATCCGAGAGAGAGCAAACTAGACGGAAACTCGATTCAAAAGCCGGATAGCCTCTACGGCGTATCGAAATGCTTCGGTGAAATCCTCGCCCGCTACTATTTTGACAAATTCGCTGTCGAGAGCGTTTCAGTTCGAATTGGATCGTGTTTTCCGGAACCCAAAGATCGCAGAATGCTGGCCACCTGGCTAAGTCCCGACGACTTTGTGAGCTTGACCAAACGGGTTTTCGAAGCCGAACACGTTGGTTCGTTGATTATGTATGGCGTGTCTGACAATCAGGAACAGTGGTGGGACAATAGTCATGCAGCTTTCCTCGGTTGGTCACCTAGAGACACATCTGAACCATTTCGACTAATGATTGAGGAAAACGTTCCGAGATCAGATTGGGACGATAGCGATATCCAATACCAAGGTGGCGCTTTTGCGGAGGCTGGTCATTTTGAAGACGAATGAACCCACTGTTGATTGTCATTTAATGACACGCTTTTGCACATAATTCAGCTGATTAAATAACGAAAACATATGTAGATCATTAAAATAAATAGGTAGCGTCCAATCGGATCGCAATAGCAATCCAGCTTTGCGGCAACTCACGCAAGAATTTTTTCCCCAGAGAACATATATCGCTTGCGCGACTATTTCCGTTTCCGGAATGATTGTTCGGT
Source organism: Arenicellales bacterium (assembly GCA_951813075.1). Taxonomy (GTDB): domain Bacteria; phylum Pseudomonadota; class Gammaproteobacteria; order Arenicellales; family JAJDZL01; genus JAJDZL01. Next base: position 3,019,643 of record OX638343.1, read on the forward strand.
AGACAGCGTATTGAAATCAATTCCAAAAAAAATCAGGACACAGACATATTCGTCTCTGTCCTGATTTGAGTGGCACGCCCGGAGGGACTCGAACCCCCGACAACCAGGTTCGAAGCCTGGTACTCTAATCCAACTGAGCTACGGGCGCGTGTTCAACCGAAGTTGTGCGTGTTGTCTGACAGGAAAGCGAATGAAAACTACTCAACCCGCTTTTTTCGTTCAGCCATCAAACTTACAAAGTCCATAATTATACTTGCTCCCGCCAGAGAAGTGATTTCACCAACATCGTAAGCGGGTGCGACTTCCACCAGATCCATCCCCTTGAAATCAATGTCCGTCAGGCCCCGGATAATACTCTGTGCCTGGTACGTGAAAAGTCCACCGCAGACCGGTGTGCCCGTTCCGGGTGCGAACGCTGGATCTAGACAATCAATATCGAAAGTCAGATAAGCCGGGTGATCACCAACAATCTCAAGGATCTTCTCGATCACTGTGTCAACGTCAGATTGGTGGACGAAATTTGCATCCATGATGTTGAACCCATGGGTTTCCGAATTACCTGTTCTTAGTCCAATCTGTACCGACCGCTCGGGTACGACCAATCCATGCCTCGCAGCGTGAAAGAACATGGTTCCATGATGGATACGTTCTTCATCTTCGCGCCACGTGTCCGAATGTGCGTCAAAATGAACCAGTGAAATCGGACCATATTTTTCGCAGAACGGCTTCAATATCGGATAGGTGATGAAATGGTCTCCACCCATGGTGACAACAATGGCGTCACCCGAAAGCAGATGTCGTGTGTGAGCTGTGATCTCATCTGGAATTTTATCCGGGAAACCAGCGTCCATTTCACAATCGCCATAATCCGTCGCGGTCAAATGTTCAAACGGGTCCAATATCCAGGGCCACGAGCCTCCGCTCCAGGATAATTGTGCCGATGACGTTCGAATTGCGCGCGGACCAAACCGTGTGCCGGGTCGATTGGTGACCGCGAGGTCGTAGGGAACACCACAGAATATCAGGTCAGATTTATTTACATCCTTCGAATAAGGACGTCGGAACATACTCGTTGCGCCGGCGAACGTCGTCTCATCACCCATCGCATTGGGTGATTTTCCAGTAAACGCGTTGTCAGGAGAAGTTCTGCTCACAATTGACTTTGATTCCTCGTTACATACAGTGTCTGCACCTGGCAGACGAATTTCGAGCTAGCTTCGAATTCGCTTTCGGATTATATCGCTTACAAGTTTCGGATCAGCCTTGCCCCGGGACTTTTTCATAACCTGGCCGACAAAGAAACCAATCAGTTTCTGATTACCGTCTTTCAGACGTTGAACCTGTTCAGGTTCGGCTGCAAATACCTCATCAATCAATGCCTCGATCGTTCCGGAATCGGAGTCTTGTCTGAGGTTTTCGGACTCTATGATTTCGTTGATCGAGAGCTTGGGTTTCTCCCACAGAATTGACAACAGGATTTTGCCACCATGTCCGGAAATCACACCACTGTCAACGTTTGCGACAATCTGACCCAGTGCATCCGGGTCCACTCTGGAGTCCGAAATATCAATCCCTTCCTTGTTCAGATAACTCGAGAGCTCCCCGTTGATCCAGTTTGCAACACCTTTTGGATTGTCAGCGTGATCGAGTGCGGACTCGAAGTAGTCAGCGACCGGACGGGACTGGGTCAGTTGCGCTGCGTCGGCTTCACTCAGATTGAACTGGGTCATGAATCGTAGTTTGCGTTGTTCTGGTAGTTCTGGAAAATCGGTTCGGACGCTGTCGATAAACTCTTCAGACAAAACCAGCGGCGGCAGGTCAGGGTCGGGGAAATATCGATAGTCCTGCGCATCTTCTTTTCCGCGCATCGGACGGGTGATGTTCCTGATCGGATCATACAGACGCGTTTCCTGGATGACCGTACCGCCAGATTCGAGCACATCAATCTGCCTGTCAATTTCCGTAATAATCCCTTTTTCCACAAATCGGAACGAATTGATATTTTTAAGCTCGGTCCGTGTACCCAATTCCTCCTGACCACGCGGGCGCATCGAGACATTGGCGTCACAGCGTAGCGAACCTTCCTGCATGTTACCGTCGCAGATACCAAGATAGGTAACCAGTCTGTGCAATCTGCGCATGTAATCGGCAGCCTGTTGCGCGGATCGAATGTCCGGATCTGAAACAATCTCGAGTAAAGGGGTTCCGGCCCGGTTAAGATCTATTCCTGTAGCACCGGGAAATTCATCATGTAGCGATTTACCGGCATCTTCCTCCAGATGTGCGCGTGTAATACCGACGGTATGCACTGAACCGTCAACCACCGTGTCCAGTGTGCCACCGACCACGATCGGAATCTGATATTGGCTGATCTGATAGCCTTTGGGCAGGTCCGGATAGAAATAATTCTTGCGTTCGAATATGGATTTTCGATTGATACCGGCACCGATTGCAATTCCGAACTTCACAGCCATCCGCACAGCTTCCAAATTACAGACCGGCAGCACTCCGGGTAGGGCGACATCAATCAGACATGCCTGATTGTTGGGCTCTGCTCCAAATTCAGTTGAGGCGCCCGAAAAGATCTTGCTTCGGGTGGCAAGCTGAATATGAACTTCCAGGCCGATTACTGATTCCCAATCACTCATGTGACTAAATCCGGAGTTGCAAGATGATAGTCGGTATGCTTCTGATAAAGGTGTGCGGCCTGCAACAGTCGGGCTTCTTCAAGATAAGGTGCGACGATATGCAGTCCAACCGGCAGTCCAAGCTCGTCAAAGCCAGCCGGTATCGAAATCGCCGGAAGCCCCGCAAGGTTGACTGCGGCGGTGTAAACATCGTTGAGGTACATGAGCACCGGATCTGACATTTTCGCACCGATCTCAAACGCTGTTGTCGGTGTGGTCGGGCCCATGATCAAATCACAAGTCTCGAATACCCGACTGTAATCGTTTGAAATCAATCGTCGAACCCTTTGCGCTTTCACGTAGTAGGCATCGTAATATCCGTGGGAGAGTACATAGGTGCCGATCATGATTCTTCTGCGAACTTCCGGTCCGAATCCTTCACTGCGTGTCTTTCGGTACATTTGCGCCAGACTTTCACCGTGTTCGCTACGATATCCATAGCGCACACCGTCAAATCTGGATAGATTTGAAGAGGCTTCAGCCGGTGCAATGACATAGTAGCACGGGATCGCTGCATCGCTATTCGGTAGCTTCACGTCGATCAGTGTGGCTCCCAGTGATTCATATTCCTTGAGTGCGCGTTGCACGATCTCTGCGACCTTCGCATCCAGTCCGGCTGTGAAATATTCTTCGGGGATGCCAATGCGCAGACCGTCAAGGGGTGTTTCCAGTTTTTGTGTGCATTGTGGTGGCGGAATATCCAGCGAAGTTGAATCTTTCGGATCGTAACCGCACATGGAATCAAGCAGCAAGGCAGCGTCCTTGGCGCTTCGAGCGAAAATCCCTGCCTGATCTAACGACGACGCGAACGCGATCATGCCAAATCGGGAAGCTCGGCCGTAACTGGGTTTGATACCTGTAATTCCGCACAAGGCCGCAGGCTGACGGATCGACCCGCCAGTGTCAGTACCGGTCGCTGCAGGAATCAATCCCGCCGCCACCGCCGCGGCTGAACCGCCGGAACTACCGCCCGGCACTCGTGTTGTGTCCCAGGGATTCAGAACTGGTCGATAGTAGGAGTGTTCAGAAGATGAACCCATGGCGAACTCGTCCATGTTTGTCTTGCCGATTGTGATTGCGCCGGCTGCAGAGAGTCGCTCAACCACGGTCGCACTGTATGGCGAGATGAAGTTGCTGAGAATCCTGGAACCACAGGATGTCAGCAGACCTTTGGTACAAAAGATATCCTTGTGTGCGATTGGAATGCCGGCCAGCGGACCGAGTGATGCACCACTTTGCCTGTTTTCATCAACTTGTCGGGCGTTTTCAATCGCACCTTCGCGATCGATTGTTATGAATGCGTTCAACTGTTCCGCGTCATCGATCCTTGTCAGGTAATCTTCACACAACTCGACACTTGACATTTCTCGATTGTCAAGCGCTTCAGCGATCTGATTCAGTCCAGAATTTGCCAAGTTCATGAAAGGCGTCGAAAAGTGATTATGCAGTGGAAAATATTCAAAAATTTTGTCCGTACGACTACTTCGTGCACGTCAATGACTTAATTGAACAAGTTGAAATAATCATATAATCATAGGCATTTAGAGGACGATCCGGTTGATTCTGGAGCGTCGCGATAGGAAAATTACAGACCAAGTAAAGATATTCAGTCAGTCAAGTACTTTAGGAACAAGATAAAATCCTTTTTCAGTCGAGGGGGCAATAGATTGCAGTTCACTGCGCTGTTCGGGTTCGGTCAATTCGTCAGATCTGAGTCGCAGTTGGATGTCTTGCGGATGTGGCATCGGATCTATTTTTGAGGTGTCGATTTGTTGCAATTTCTGAATCATCGCCAGTATGTCTGTCATTTCCTGAATATAGGATTTTGCCGCATGGTCTTCCAAATCCAACTGAGCCAGGGTGGCTATGACTTTTACATCTTTTCTAGATACGCTCATAATGCGTGCTAAATTTCGATCAGTGATAAAAGCAAAATTATAGTGATTCACTATTTCATACAGGCTGATATTTCACTACCTTGCCGTATCGCGGGCACAGTAAATGCGCCGTATCAAGGAGGACGAATGAAGTGAGGCGATTTTTCGACCGTCTCTCACAGGATCTCGCCATTGATCTTGGCACTGCCAATACTCTGATTTTTGAGAAAAACAGCAAGCAGATCATTCTGAACGAGCCTTCTGTCGTCGCGGTGCATGTGCCCGACTATGACGGAAAGGCCTACAAGAATCCGATCGACGCGGTTCTGGCAGTCGGTTCCGACGCCAAATCCATGCTGGGCAGAACGCCCGCAAATATCCGCGCCATCCGGCCCATGAAAGACGGGGTGATCGCGGATTTTACAGTGACTGAGATTATGCTGAAGCGATTCATCGGTAAGGTGCAGTCCAAGCGGTTCTTCATGCGTCCCCGGGTTGTGATCAGTGTTCCATGTGGTTCAACCCAGGTGGAACGGCGCGCGATTCGCGAATCCTGCCTTGGCGCTGGTGCACGACAGGTATACCTGATGGAAGAGCCAATGGCGGTTGCGGTCGGGATGAATCTCCCGGTTTCCGAACCGGTCGGAACCATGGTCGTTGACATCGGTGGAGGCACAACAGAAATCGGCATAATCTCGCTCGGTGGACTGGTCTCGTCAAATACCCTTCGGGTTGCCGGGGATTTATTTGACGTCAAGATCAAGACCTATTTGAGAGATCAGTATGGACTGGAAGTCGGAATGCCGACTGCTGAGAGAATCAAGCAACTGATCGGAACCGCGTGGAGCCGCTCCGATGAGACACAGATGGATGTGCGCGGCAGGGGATTCAAAGGTATCACCCGTAAGCATGTGTTGCGGAGCAGTGAAATTTACGAGGTGCTCAAAGGTTCGATGGAAGAGATCGTTAACGGTGTTGGTCAGGCTCTTCAGAACTCTCCACCGGAATTGAACGTCGATATTTCCGATCGCGGTATTTTATTGGCCGGTGGAGGTGCTTTACTCCGCGACATCGACAAACGTTTGAACGAAGCATTGGATATACCAGTGATCATAGCCGAAGATCCGCTTACCTGTGTCGCACGCGGATGCGGTAAGGTACTGGAACGAACCGATCTTCTGAACCAGATTGTTTTTGATCAGTAACCGAAATTTATTGGAACCAGAATCAAACCTCCAGGTCTTGCGATGAACGACCTACGTACCAAATCGAATCTTGATCTCAAATTCATCTGGTTTGCCTTGATCGCTATTGTTCTCATCGTACTCGAATCCCAAACTGCGATGTTGCGAAGTGCGCGGGTTGTCATCTCTATCCCTGTCAAGCCATTGATTGAGGTTGCTCAGATGCCTGCCAACGTCAAAACCTACTATCAGAATATGTTTGAAGAAAGGGAACTCCTGCGCGAACTCAATCAGAAGTTGGATGAGGAGAACAAAGCCCTTCGCGAGGAGTTGATCGATTTGAAAAATGCGGCAGATGTGAATGAATGGATAAGCGAGCTGCTCCACGCCTCGGAGACTTATCAGATTCCGGTGATTTCCGCCAAACCCTCTTCGATTCAACTTGAACCACAAGCACAAAAGATCGTCGTCGATCGCGGGTCGACTGATCGGGTGGTATTGGGTCAACCTGTCATTGATCATCGAGGTGTGATCGGCCAGGTCACCGCGATTTCGCTGAATGACAGTGCTGTGACATTAATCACCGATTCGACCCAATCGCTTTCAGTACGGGTTCGTCGCAGCGGTATCAAGGCGGTCGTGCATGGGCTCGGTGATTCCGACAAACTCAGGGTTTCTGGTCTGAGAAGCGAGCAGGATGTGGTAATTGGAGACATATTGGTGACGACTGGGTTTGGTGAAAAATATCCGGTTGGATATCCGGTTGCTGAAGTGATCAGCGTCGAACGCGCCAAGAACACTTCGTTTGCAAATGTCTACGCGGTACCGTTGGCTGCACACGACCCTGGTTATGCGGTGATGCTGGTGTGGCCAAAAACAGTATTGGGTTCCGATGAAGTTCCGCTAGTGACGTTGAATGATGCAACCCAAGAGTAATTATTCAGCATTGGCACGGATTGTTCCGGTGGTATTGTCATTTGCGACTGCCATGGTATTGGCCGTTGTCGCTCTTCCCGAATCAATCAGCAATCTTCGACCAGATTTCGTCGCGCTTGTCCTGATATTCTGGTGCCTGTACCATCCGGGTCGTGTCGGATTGCTGGTTGCATTTACCATTGGACTGCTGGCCGACACAATGTACTTCGGAATTCTTGGACAGCATGCAATTTCCAAAGTTGTCATTGCCTATGTGATTCTCAGATTCTTGTCAGATTCCGATTTGAAGGATCGAGTTGTGCAACAATCGGTGATCGTGTTGTTGCTGTTGCTGTCGAATGTACTGATCCTGACTGTCATCAGTCGTCTGGTACACGGTCAATCCGGATCCTATTTGGTCTGGCTGACGCCATTTGTCGGTGCAATGATGTGGTATCTGTTCGCTTTATTCCGGCGAAAGAGGACGCCTCGGAGATATGGAATTTACCAATAGGGGAATTCAAGACAGAGAAACTGTCCGAGCCAGAAACATTGCCCGAGGGCGCCTACTGCTCTCTTTTGCAGTGATCGGTCTGTTTGTTCTGGTTTTATTGGGACGGCTGGTCTATCTTCAAATATTTGACTATTCCAATCTTGCCACGCGCTCGAGCCAGAACCGGATAGAGATCGTACCCATTGCGCCGGTTCGCGGTCGGATCTACGACCGGAACGGTAATTTGCTGGCTGGCAACAGGACGGTCTACTCGCTGCGGATCATACCCGCTAATGTGAAGGATCTCGATACCTTGCTCAGTGACATTTCGGCCATTGTGCCGATCTCTGAACGCGAGCGACAGGCTTTCGAAAATTCTCTTCGGGTCAACAACCGATTCGAATCGCATATTCTCAAGGATTATCTTGACGATCGTCAGGTTGGTCGGTTGGCAGTGGAACGATATCGACTACCCGGTGCGGTCATCAGTGCAGAACTGCACAGGAACTATATGGCCGGTGAATCGCTTTCACATGTTGTCGGCCGGGTCAGCCGGATTGATCAAAGCGACGAGCAAAAACTCAATCGGTCTCGCTATAGCGGACTTCAGTATATCGGCAAGCATGGTGTTGAATCATTTGTTGAGGATTTGCTTGTGGGCTGGTCGGGACATGAACGTGTTGAAACCAATGCTCATGGTCAGAAAGTGAGGACTCTGTCACAGGTTCTTCCCACCGCAGGACAAAACGTGTTTTTGACGATTGATCGCGATCTTCAAGCGCTTGCCTACGAAGCGATCGGCGATCGAAAGGGAGCACTGGTGGCGATGGAACCGGCAACCGGAAGAGTTCTGGCCATGGTCAGCCGGCCGTCATTTGATCCCAATGGATTCGCCGTTTTTTCACAACCTGGCAGGGCACCCGAACTACTGAACTCTGCCGACAGTCCGCTGATCAATCGCGCGGTTCAGGGGATCTATTCCCCGGGCTCAACCATCAAACCCTTCATGACGCTGGCCGGATTGTCAAATTCGATCTCAAACCCTCGGGTATTTTGTTCAGGGTATTATCAGTTGCCCGGGGTGAAGAAAAAATATCGTTGCTGGAAAGTTGACGGTCATGGCTGGGTTGATTACTTGCAGGCCATTGCCCAATCCTGTGATGTGTTCTACTATGCATTGGCCAAGCGGCTGGGTATCGATCGCATGTCTGTCGCCTTGAGCGAGTTTGGATTTGGTGAAAGGACCGGCGTCGGTCTGCACAATGAAAAACCCGGCATTCTGCCTTCGAAGGAATGGAAACGCAAGGCGATGGATGAATCCTGGTATCGGGGCGAGACATTGATCACCGGCATCGGGCAGAGTTACTTTTCCGTTACCATGATGCAACTTGCCTATGCGACGTCAATCATCGCCAACAGAGGCGAGAAATACAAGCCGCAACTGATCCACAAGACCATTGATGTAAATACCGCACAGGAGACGGTCTATGAGCCGGAACTGCTTGGCACGGTTGATTTTAAGAAAAAGCACTACGAGTCTGTCGTGCGCGATATGGTTGAAGTTGTTCACGGAAAAAAAGGGACTGCGAGAGCGATCGGCAAGAACGCGAACTACACAATCGCCGGGAAGACTGGGACGGTGCAGCTGATCCAGCGGGCACACGATGAGGAATGGGATGAAACCAAAGTTCCCCAGAAACACTGGCCACACGGAATATTTATCGCGTTTGCTCCTGCCGACTCGCCACAGATTGTAGTCGCCGTTGTCGTAGAGAACGCAAAGTCAGGAAGCGCTGTTGCACCGATTGCAAGACAGGTGATGGATTATTACCTGCTGAACAGAAATCAACGAGAATTGAAAGACCAAATTGCGCACGTCAGCAACATTCAGTGAAAGTTCACCGTATCGTTTGATCTTGGGCAGCCTGTTACGGGTTGATGCGATCATCTTTGTCTCGATCATCTTGCTCTGCATTGCCAGTCTTGCTGTTCAGTACAGTGCCACCGGACAGGAACTCGCCCCTTTGTTGCGCCAACTCGCTCGGATTTGCTTTGCACTGATTCTGATGTTGATCATCGCCAGCATTCCAACAGATCGACTGTGCAAGTACGCACCCCATATATTCATAATCGGATTCGCTCTGCTGATTTTGGTGTTGGCGATCGGTTTCGTCGGCCGCGGCGCCCAGCGCTGGCTCGATTTGGGCATCATCAGGTTTCAGCCAGCCGAATTGATGAAGATTGCAGTACCGATGATGATCGCATGGATTCTCACCCGACCACCGCTTTTCGGTCGAAACATAAATTTTATAATTTGCGTATTACTTGTAGCGATGCCTGTGATTTTGGTCTATCTGCAGCCGGATCTGGGCACGTCACTCTTGATTCTGGCAGTCGGGTTTTATGCCATCATGATCGGCGGACTATCATGGCGCTGGATCGTTGCGGTTGCCGCGCTGGCATTGGTAGCAATTCCGATCATGTGGCCGTTTCTTCACGAATATCAGAGACTTCGAGTCATTACCATGTTCGATCCCTGGCAGGATCCATTTGGCAGTGGTTACCACATCATTCAATCGATGATTGCCATTGGATCCGGTGGAGTATACGGCAAGGGTTGGCTTGCGGGAAGTCAGTCGCAACTTGAATTCATTCCGGAGAGAAGCACAGATTTTATATTTTCAGTTTATGCCGAAGAGTTTGGGTTGCTCGGCGGACTGATTCTGATCTTTATTTATGCGATTTTGATCGCTCGCTGTCTAATAATTGCATATCAGTGCAAAAGTGAATTTGGTCGGATTGTAACGGCCACTGTTGGAATTTTGATCTTTGTTCATCTTTTCGTGAACGTCGGTATGGTAGCGGGAATATTGCCGGTTGTAGGCGTGCCGTTACCCATCATGAGCTATGGAGGTACATCAATGGTTACTGTGTTAGTTGGGTTAGGCATTGCCATGGGAGTTAGACATGCACATCATTAGAACATTTCGTTACGTTTGCAAGGCTTTTGTCTGTCTGATCGCGATTCCCGCGGTGTTGTATCTGAACACCAGCACGGTGTTTTCGGTAGATTTCGAAAAATATCCAGCGGCAAATGAACTGGTAGATGCGTTGACTGAACAAACTGGATTAAAAAAAGAATGGGTTGAATCGATTGTTCGTGAAGCGGTGTTCAAGGACGACATCATCAAGTCCATAACGCGTCCGGCAGAGAAGAGATTTCCCTGGTATCGATATAAACCCATCTTTATCCACGATCAAGGGATCGAACTTGGCGTCAACTTCTGGAACAGGCACGAGGAAACACTACAGCGCGCTTATGAAATGTATGGTGTGGATCCTTCGATCATTGTCGCCATTGTAGGAGTTGAGACACGATACGGCAGGATAACGGGCCGTCATCGCGTGATCGACAGTCTGGTCACGATCGCACTCGGGTATCCTCGACGAAGTGAATTCTTCGCCAAGCAACTCGGTGAATTTCTCGAATTGTGTGAGGAAGAAGGTCTGAATCCATTGATGATCAAGGGCTCGTACGCGGGTGCAATGGGAATACCACAGTTCATCTCGAGCAGTTATCGGGTATTTGCCGTAGACTTCAACGAAAATGGTCAACGCGACCTGCTGACAGAGACAGAAGATGCGATTGGCAGCGTGGCCAACTACCTGGCGAAAAACGGTTGGATCAAGGACAGCCAGATCTATGCCGAAATACGAAGTGATAATGTTGACGCACTGAAAGAGATTGCATCGAACAAACTGAAGGCGAGTAGAAGTTACGGCGAATTGAAAGTGCTGAACGCAAAACTTGATCCGGATGAAAATATGAGTTCGAGTCAGAAACTCGGCGTTATCGAATTTGAGGTTGAACCGGACAAGTTTATCTATCGAGCCGGGTTGCCGAACTTTTACGTGATCACAACCTATAACAGAAGCACTCTGTATGCCATGTCGGTTGCAAAACTGGCAGAGCACCTCTCCGAAGCCAGATCAGCGCAAAACTAGAGGACCTCAACATGTATAGATTTTTTATATTGACTATTTTTCTAGCGGTTGCGGTCGCTGGCTGCTCGTCAGATGGAACCAAACTCGTACGAATTGATGTCAGTGATGTGGCGAATGCGGTTCCAAAATTCGAACCGTACAGTCCACAGGGAAACAATCCGTATAGGGTATTCGGCAAGACGTATGTCCCGCTTCGTACTGCCGAAGGGTTTGAGCAGCGCGGTATCGCATCCTGGTATGGAAAGAAATTTCACGGTAATCCCACCTCCAACGGCGAGAAATACAATATGTATGCGATGACGGCGGCGCACAAAACGCTGCCGTTGCCGAGTTACGTATCTGTCACCAATCTCACCAACAACAAGAAGGTGATAGTCCGGGTAAATGATCGTGGTCCGTTTGTTGGAACCCGAATTATCGATCTGTCTTATGCAGCTGCGAAGAAGCTTGAAATGGTGGGACCGGGTACAGCCCCTGTTCTGGTTAGAGCGGTGACACCGGGCGGAATAGGTTATGGCAGCCTGCCTAGTCAAAAGCATTACCTGTCGGTAGGGGTGTTTTCTGATGAATCCAACGCAAAACGACTTCGAAAAACATTGAGAAATGCCGGGTTTGACACCACTCACATCAAACCAAAGCAAAGCTCCGGCCGCGAGATTTACCAGGTCCGGATCGGCCCGGTTGACGTAAATAGCAAACTCGACCATATGATCAGTCAGATCGGATTACATCTTTCGGAAGAGCCAGTCCTCGTTACGGATTGACGCAGATCTGCAGTATTTGCCGGGCGCAGTGACATGACAAGCAATCAAATTATCGTCCGGAATTCAGGGTTGGTTCCGTACCAACCGACCTTTGATGAGATGCGTCGGTTTTCCGTTGAGCGCGACCGTGAAACCACAGATGAAATTTGGGTGTTGGAGCACGAGCCAGTCTACACGCTCGGATATTCCTGCAAAACGCGACCTCGCGGCATTACAAAAATCCCGATACTTCCGACCGATCGCGGTGGACAGATCACCTATCACGGTCCGGGGCAGCTAGTCATCTACTTGCTACTCGACATGAAAAGGCGACAGCAGGGTGTTCGTCACCTTGTGAGTTCGATTGAATCAGCGATCCGTGAAGTACTGGAGACATATGGTATCTATTCCGAACTCAGGGAAAATGCACCGGGCGTCTACGTTGACGGCGAGAAAATTGCCTCGATCGGAATCAGAATCAGTCGCGGTTGCAGTTATCACGGACTCAGTCTGAATGTGGACGTGGACATCGAACCATTCAAATTAATCGATGTCTGCGGGTTTCCCGGACTCAAAGTAACCAATCTGCGGCGGCTGGGCTGTACCGAAACCAAGGAGAGTATACAAGCGCGATGCATTTACAGCCTGTGTCGGAATCTGAACTATGAGACGATCACCGAGATCCGAGAGGATCAATCGTTGTTGAGTATTGCAGGTTAAGTAGCGATAGATTCATCCAAATTCTGAGAGATAGCGCTCACACAGCCCAACGGTTTCCGCCGTATACGGGAGTCCCATAGACTGAGCCAGATCGGTTTCCGAGTGTGATCCGATCCAAGCTACGAGCAACAGTCGGCGAAGCATCACAAACGTGGGTATTTCCCGCTCGTCTTCTTCTGAAAGGTCCATGACTGACCGATATCCTCGTACCCATGCCTGAATAAGATCTGGTACATCCTCACGACCCTCAAGAAAGCTCAGTGCGGTCGCACAGTCATACATGAACCAACTGAATCCACAGTCATCAAAATCTATGACTTTTGTCAAGTTTCCTTCAATCAGCAGATTTGCCAGTCGGATATCGCAGTGAACAAGCCCCCATCTCGTCGGCGCTTGCCCGAACCTGTCTAATCTGGATTCAATCAGATCGGCCGTCCGTCCGAAAAGCCGCTCTCTTTGCGCATCCAAGCCCATGCCATCCTGCCAGCGTCCCCAGTGCGGATTGCTGCCAAGACTTGTTGCATAGTCCCAGCTGTAACGCTCGAACCATTGTGGCCGCTTCCAACTCATTGAATGCTGATGCATTTTGGCTGACACGCTGCCGAGTAATTCGAAAGGCTCGAGTAGATTTTCCTCTGGCGGTTCGACGCCAGATTCCCATTCAAACATGACGACACGCCTGGCGCCGCCCGGCATACCTTCGGCATGCACGTGCTGGATATTGTCACCGTCTTTTCCTGGAGCGATGACTGGCGTAATTATTCCAGCGTCGTTTCGCAGTGCATCCGTCCAAGCGTGCTCCGATGCGATGGCAGTTTTGGTGTGATAGCCTTCCCGATGCACTCTGAGCGCCCACTTCTGTCCCGTTTGTGAGCTGTCGACGCGATAAGTTGCATTTTCCGAAATATTAATCAGCTCTGCCGTGGCATCTCCGGGCAAGTCATAATACGGCAATGCGTTGTCGGCAACCCGTTGCAGCAGTATCAACTGCTGTTCGTGCGGCAGATCTTCGAATTTTTCCATTGGATGTTCCTTTCCCTCCTTTACTCATGCTGCGTCAGCCAATTCTTGATTCCGAGCTGACTGGCGTGTTGCCGAGGACACAGTCGTGTTCGCTGAGACCTGTGCCTGACCAAGAGCGGTGTCCAGGCGATTCAGAATCTCATCACAAAGTTCCCGATCAACCAGAATTCCCGGTTTGAACTGAAGAACTTTCGGATCAAGCGAGGAAAATATAGCCCAAACTCCGTTTTTGAACAATGCTTTCATCACGTGTATGGCACCTTCGGGATGATTGAACTCCAGCCCAATCACCACGCCACGCTGCCGGATGCCGACGAAGAAGTCCGGGTAGTTTTTTCGCAGTTGTTCCAAACCGTTGCGCATATAGCGTGCGATGTAGTGCACCATGGAGCGCACTTCAGGTCGGTTGGATATCTCAAGCACTTTGGCGGCTGCGATGCATCCAAGTTCGGCTCCACCGAATGTCGACATATGTCCCCAGCCATCTTCTTTCAACCAGGCTCCGGCCCGTTCATTGACGATCACTGCGCCAATCGGATAGATTCCACCGGAAAGGCCTTTGCCGGTAACCAGGATATCGGGTATGACGCCGTAGGTGTCGATGCCCCAGATCTCACCACAGCGCATGAGTCCTGTCTGCACCTCGTCGGCGATATAGAGTGTGCCCACTTTTTCGCATGCCGCTTTTATTGCGCTCAGATAACCTTCCTGCGGCATTGGAAATCCATAAGTGGCCGGAATCGTTTCCATGATGACACATGCCGCGTCGCCAACCCTGATCTCATTCACAATAGCTTCCAGATCATTGAATGGAACTTTGACAACGTCCTGCGCCGGAGCATCGCTCAGAAAAAGTTTGGAGAAACGTTCGTCACCGACTTGTACCGCGAGTCCGGTATGACCGTGATAACAGTGATCAATGCAGATGATTTTTCGTCTTTTCGTTGCATGGCGCGCACACTTGAGCGCGATGTCGATGGCTTCACCGCCACCGGAGGCGTATATCGTGTACTGCAATCCTTGTGGTGTACACTCAGCGAGCATCTGCGCCACGTGCGTGCGCATAAGCGACGGAAAGTGATGGTTGCCAATATCAAAGTACTTCATACCTTCTTTCACTGCCGCGACGACTTCAGGGTTTCGGTGCCCCAGATTGTAGGTTCCGCCATTCAGATGGACATCGATCAGTCGCTTTCCATCCATATCGTAGAGATAGTAGCCCTCGCGTCGGTCAATAACCAGATCAACACCGAAGTTCTGCCAATCTGAGGTTTTCCCTGGATTCCAATATTCTTTGGTTCGCTCCAGAAATTCCTGTTTTGTCTCTTTCATAAACGCCTCCAGCCCGCCCGCGGTGGGCAGCATTCCCAATTGAGTGCAAATAATTTAGGCGTAAACCAGAAAAATAACTTGACAGTTGACAGCGAATAATTGATAACGCAACATAAAATATAGGGGATGAGTGTTACGGTCAGACTAAACTGTCAATTACGAATTCCCGTTGAAAAAAAACCATTAGACACGAGGTGAAAAAATCATGTTGACATCAGTGGAAGGCAGATCGGTCGTTGTGACCGGTGCCAGCAAAGGAATCGGAAAAGGGATAGCCAAGGTATTTGCGAATCACGGTGCGAAGGTGCTTATTGTGGCTCGTGGAGCTGACGATGCTGAAGCAACCGCGGCGCAGATCAGAGACGAAGGTGGAACAGCATCCGCATTCAGCGCGGATGTCACAAAGTCAGAGGATATGGACGCAATGGCAGCTGCGGCAGCGGAAAGACACGGTGGAATAGACGTCTTATGCAGTAATGCGGGAATATTTCCACAAAGTCATCTGGAAGACATGTCGTCCGATGAGTGGGATCTCGTACTCGGCACAAATCTTAAAGGGACATTTCTTGCAATCAAAAGTTGTCTGCCTCATCTGAAAGCCAGCGATGGCGGGCGAATCGTTCTGACTTCCTCGATCACCGGTCCGATCACGGGATATCCGGGTTGGACGCATTACGGTGCCAGTAAATCCGGTCAGTTGGGGTTCATGAAGACTGCTTGTATGGAATTCGCCAAGTATGGCATCACGGTCAATGCGGTTATGCCGGGTAACATTGTCACTGAGGGACTGGAAGGTCTTGGAGCGGACTATCTGGAGACAATGGCAGCCTCTATCCCACTCAAACGTCTGGGGTCGGTAGAGGACATCGGTAACGCAGCGCTGTTTTTTGCTTCCAAGGAAGCGGGCTACATTACCGGGCAGACTATCGTCGTGGACGGAGGTCAGACCATTCCAGAGTCAATTGAAGCGCTTGAAGAGGCATAACCGGGATCACGTACAGGGAAAGTACGCCAAGGGCTTGACTATCGTTCGCGGGACTGTGGGCGTAGCCTTGATCTGACGCGGTATCGTCTGTTCGTTTCAAAGGTGTTGTACTTTCCGCCTGCGCGCGCTCCTGGAAATTCACGATGACGAGCGCAGCGGTACTTCGCATTATTGATCTCGGTGAGATCCCCTATCTGGAAACTCAGTCCGTCTACCATGCGGTTGCAACCTGCATGGACGAGACGACACCAGATACTATTATTCTGTGTCGTCCGGATTCGCCTTATCTGTGCATTGGATATCACCAGAGTAGTTTGCAGGTACTGGACCATGTCGCTGTCGAAAAAGCCCGTTATCCGGTTATGCGTCGACGGTTGGGTGGTGGTCTGACATATCTTGACAACCAGCAGCAGTTCTACCAATGTATATTTCATCGAAGCAGAAGTCCGGTTATACCAGCGCGGGTTTACGAATCTCGTCTAAATCCGCCGATCAATACTCTGCACAATTTGGGATTACGAGCGCAACTGCGTTACACGAATGAAATAGAGATATCAGGTCGACGAATAGCGGGTATCGGAGGGGGAATCATTTCAGAAGCGAGTGTCGTAGTAGGAAACATTCTTAACGATTTTGATTTTGAATCGATGGCGGGGGTGCTCAATACACCTTGCGAGGAGTTTCGGAATCTTGCATTGTGGGCGATGCATCAGAGAATAACCACACTCAAGCTTGAGAGGCGTGGTGTTGCTTGGTCGGATTTGCCGGATATGCTAATCGATGCATATCAGAGTGGACTTGACGCGACTGTTTTCCGTGATGAACTTTCAGTAAACGAGCGCGCGGAAGCATTGCGCCAGGCTGAGATCATGACGTCGACTTCTTACCTTGAGCAAAGGGAAAACTTAGAGAAATCCGAACCTTTACCAATTTCAAAACTTAAGATTTCGGGGTCGACATCAATACGATTGATTGCGGTTAGAACAGGTAGCCGCATCGACTACGCGGCGTTGCTGCTAAGGGATGGGGTTGTGGAAAAAATTGTAGAAATTCAAGATTTATCCTCAAAGGTTTCTGATGGGTTTCAGCAGTCGGGAATAACGACTTGTGAATCAAGCAAGATTGAAATTGGTCGAAAGATTGATTTTGATTGATCATGTTTTTTGCAGCCGTTGCATTAGAATCATTTGTATGATCAAGCAGGTAGAGAAAGTAAACCACATTCTTCCGGATGTGCTCGAACATGGTTTGACTACCGTATTTTGTGGTAGGGCACCCAGTCCGGAATCGAAAAGAAGAGGCGCGTACTATGCCCATCCAACCAACATGTTCTGGAAGATATTAGCCGAAACTGGCATGACAGATCGCCTATTGAAACCGGAAGAGTTTTACGAGCTTCCACATTTCAGCATCGGCCTGACAGATCTAAATAAAATTGAGTTTGGTAGTGATCACCAGTTGACGGGGGAGGGCGACAATCCGATTTCAGTGTATGAAAAGATCAGGCATTATCAACCGAGAATTCTGGCGTTTACAGGAAAAAATAATGGTTCGATGTTCTTGGCGACTGTTTTTGGCAGACGACGAAGTGAACGAGTGACCTGCGGAGAGCAGGCCGATTACAAAATCGGAGAAACAAGAATTGTTATTTTGCCGAGCACATCCGCAAGAGCCAAGGGATTTTGGGATTCAAGGTACTGGGAGGAGCTTGCTTTGCTGCATAGCGAGTTACTGAATTAGTTTCATCGGAAGTGAATTTTTACGGTGCAATGTATCAAGCAATATTTTAAATATCTGCTGCGATTACACGATTATTTCAGTGAAGCCAAATTGCTTGCAAGCATGACAACAAAATTTTATTTGATTCACACCTGTCACCACCTAAAACTGATTCCGGCATGCTGCTGAAGCACACTCAGTCCAGAGTTGCTGAAAGGACTAAATATTGTTCAAAATGTTGTTTCTCTTGATCATATCAACCGTATTGGTTTGCGCTACTTGGACGCTGTTTTCCCCAAGGAGGAAGAGAAGGTTGATCAATACCTCTCAAATTCCATTCATGGAATTATTTTTGACGCACAATTGAATTGCTCGCTGACGGAATCAGTTTTTCAAACAATTTGTAAGTCTTATCAAAACTACGGGACATTAATTGCGCGAGTATACAGAAAAAACTCACCACTTGAATTTCCTCCGGATTTGCTGCCTTGGGGTCTGATTATGATG
Organism: Arenicellales bacterium; assembly: GCA_951813075.1. Taxonomy (GTDB): domain Bacteria; phylum Pseudomonadota; class Gammaproteobacteria; order Arenicellales; family JAJDZL01; genus JAJDZL01. The sequence continues at coordinate 3,037,833 of OX638343.1, forward strand.
TCTAGATTTAATATCAGCGAGAAAATCGCACACGCTGTTATCGACACAGATCACTATATTGAGGGACAATTCCCCCTGGAATTGAAATTGATCAAAGAACAGGTATTCTCTCTCCATTCGGGCATTAGAGCTGCTTTTGATGCAGTTATCACCGATCACGCCAAAAGTGTGTGGTCCTAATTTACGGAGATTATTATGTATACACCCCAACCCAAATTAACAACTAATACCGATACCGTACCATTCATGGCTTTGAAAGGCACCGGTAGCTGGTATGATATTAATCATACCAATGAATGGGTACATCATGTAAAACAGCGGGTTACTTTTAAAATTGATATTGTAGTGTCAGATGAAGCTATCCAACGCCTTGACGTTCGAACACCGGCGGAGCACATTAAAAATATTCGAGACACGCTCAGGGCACCGGTTGCTGATCTAGCCTTTATTTTTGACGTCTCACGTCAGGCTGTCTATAAATGGATTTCAGGGAATTCAACCCCTGAATTAGATAAATATTCTCGGCTTAAGGAATTGAGTGATATAGCCGACAAATTTAAAGAAGAAAAAATCGATCATGCGGCGACGCTCCTCAAGATGAAAACATTCGATGGCAGGTCACTGATGGACCTCATTAGAACAGGTGAGAACCGCAACGAGCATATTTCTGCGCTTATCAGTGAGGCAAAGGCAATGGAACGATCCTACCAAAAATCGGGAATGGCGAAATCCAAAGCCACCGCCACTGACGATTGGCTGTCATCAATTTCGATTCCCGGCATGTCAGAACAAGATTAATTAGCTGAATCAGTGCACAATCGAGATTTCAATTGGCGGCAAGGAAGTGTTCTGGACGAAAAAATGCTCTGGCGCTAAACCTCTTTGGCGACTCTAGTCAAAGTCCACGAGTAGTTATCATAACCCACGATTGTGACTTAGCGAACGAAGGAGAAGATATCGTTGAAGTTATCGTGGGAATGCAAGTTCCAACATCAGACCCAATGCTCGTTGGCTCACGAAATCCTCGTCGCCTAGATCTCATGTTTACTAATGATTCAAGTAATCAAGAACCAGTCTATATTCGACTCTGTCATTCAGGTCGGCGTAACGTTCCCAGGAAAGAACTTCTCAAATTTCAGCAAGGAAACATTCGCCTTACTCTGCCAGACAAAGAAAAGCGTATCTTGAAACAGTGGCTCTCTGCTCGTTATGGTCGTACTGCATCTCCGGACAATTTCGAATCCCGCCGGTTTGTCGCAGAGTTTTTTTTCAAGCCGGGACTGCTTGAGTCGCAGATCGCACAAGGCCTCGTTCAGCTCGGCGAACACTCGCTGACCAGTCGCATGAAACGCGCATGTTCGTCAACCTGCCGACCGGTTTCATCCAATGCGGGTTTCCGAATACTGCGGCAACGCTGCCTGGTATTGAGGAAATTTTTCAACTGCCAGCCGCGGTGATCGGAACTGCCGCTTTGCACACAGTGGCAGTTGGGCTTGCCGCAATTTCGATTGTGCGGGGTAATGGTGCCGGGGCGCAACAGACCGACGGATGCGATATCTTTGCGTAACTGACAACAGGTAAAAAAATCTTACTCCGGAAAACCGATCGATTCGAGGCGTTCGCAGCACAATCCGAGGCGATTGCGCCGAATTCCACCGCCGCGCCCGGGCTCGGCGTCGAACCGCCGGATTCTCGTATATTGGATTGCTTTATTATTTATTAACAATTAGTTATGCTTGACAATGATGCCACTAAGGCGTATCGTCAGGCAATAAACTAAACAACAACCCATGAGGTGCGCCATGGCAGCGGAAAACAATCCGATCCTGTTTATGTAGAACTCCCCCGAGCAAATGCCCGGACTGCGCACGCTGATTGTGGAGTTGGACATTTTACCGTGTTGATTTCAATTCAAAATTTACCCGGATTTTCAATCGAAATGTATCTCAACCCGTCATGTCATGGGGTTAGTTTTCGGTTTCAATCGTCATTTTGGATCGGGCCGTAGTGTTGATTCCGACAATGTTTCGATGTGTGAGTTCAAGTCTGGAATGGCCGATGCTGGCAGAACACTGATTACTTCGCTGACGGTATAGGCTCGCCGGGCCGGGCAAACCACAAAAAGATGATCAAGCGCGAGTAACTCGGCTGTGTTGCGCACCAGTTTTGATATGGTTGGCGCCTCCGAGAATTTAATCTCGAAACCCAGCCATTTACCGCGAAACTGTACCAGCAGGTCTATCTCACCTCCGCTGTGAGCCGCCCAGAACCAGGCTTGAGGTTGATTCAGGACACATAGGATCTGTTCCATGATGAAGCCTTCCCAAGAAGCGCCAACGCGCGGGTTCCCAAGCAGGTCCCGTTCAGTTTCGGCACCAAGCAGCGCGTGCAGCAACCCAGTATCCCTAAAATATACTTTCGGTGCCTTGACCTGCCGTTTGGAAACATTTGTAAACCAGGGCTGAAGCTGACGGATCATAAATGTGCCGGTCAATAGATCAAGGTAGCCGCGTGCAGTTTTGTCAGATACACCAAGTGAACGGCTAAATTCAGAAGCGTTCCAGATTTGACCGTGCCAATGAGCCAGCATTGCCCAGAACCGTCGCATTGCAACGGTTGGAATACGAATACCAATCTGAGGGATGTCGCGTTCGAGGAATGTACGAATGAAATCTCTGCGCCAGGCGACACTGTCGGCTTCTGACAATGCCAAAAACGACCTCGGCAAACCACCCCGCCGCCAAAGGGAATAGATATGTTCACTTCCGATTTCATTGACATCAAAACCTGTAATATCGATGAATTCAAGCCGACCTGCCAAGGATTCCGAAGCATCTCGAATCAGGTCTGGCGAAGCGCTGCCAACGATCAGGAATTGCGCATCAACATCATCTAGGTCGACTATTACCCGCAGTGCTTGAATCAAACTCGGCATCAATTGAATTTCGTCGAGCACGACGAGACCTCTTAATGCGCCTAGGGTCAATTCTGGATTGGACAGTATTTGCCTATCCTGCTCTGACTCAAGATCAAAATGGGTGGCTTCGCGTCCTTCGGCGAATTGACGGGCGAGAGTCGTCTTGCCAGATTGCCTCGGCCCCAGCAGCGCAGTCACCGGCGATCTGCCTGTCGCAACGAACAAGCGATTTAAGTAGTTCGTTCGAGAAATCATACTGAACAAAGAAAAATATTTGAATATTCGGAATTAAACTCCGAGTTTTCAACTAATAATAAAAGAAAGAGGTAGATTTCTTGGATTTCAGATCTGAGAAGTTAGGTTTTCCTAAGAGTTCTCGCTAAACCCTTAATGGCGAACTGCCTCCCGGCATTTCAGAATTCTTCAGTGGGTTGAGGCAGTAAGTAAAACCACCAACCATTTCAGAACAAGAATTTTTACTTAAATATCTGATTATGTATTTATTTCTATAATAGAATGACAATAGAATTCTGCATTAGTAGACCAATTTGTATGCAGCCATCTTTCTACATCTTTAGTTAAAAGTATGCGAATTAACCTCAAGTCTTCTTTTTGGATTATTTCAACAATTCTGATTGCATCATCAGCGATTTCTTTTGCGTCGGACAGCCACGCAGACACCAATTCTGCCACCAAAGTTACGCCAGGCACATTTTCGGGTGCGAAACCCACCGAATATCCCTCTTGGTTCAAGGAAAGTTTTCTGGAATTTTCGGATGATATTGCGGAAGCCGCGGAGCAGGGTAAACGTGTGATGTTGCTTATGCATCAGGACGGCTGTCCCTATTGCAATATTCTGGTCGAGAGAAATCTGAGTCAGAAGAATATTGTCGATTTAATGCGGTCGAAATTCGAAGTGATTGAACTCAATATCTGGGGCGATCGTGAAGTCATCACTGTAGATGGTGAAACATTTACTGAAAAGGAATTCGCTGCTGCACTGAGAGTTCAGTTCACGCCGACTCTTTTGTTCTTTAACGAGCAAGGAAAGCCGATTCTGACACTCAACGGCTATCTGCCTCCGAATGAATTTCTGACAGCATTGCGATTTGTGGCCGAAAATCATGAATCCCGAATGAGTTATAGAGAATTCGTGCGTAGCCAACCCGTTTCGAATGAAGGTGCGAATGAGTTGATCGCGGAAGGATTTTTTCAGTTGCCACCGTACAACCTGGTCCGCTCTGGCGGCACGTCGGATAAGCCACTTGCGGTGTTCTTCGAACAGAAGCAGTGTCCAAACTGTGAAACTCTGCACCATAAAGTTCTGGTAGATGAGGATACGCGCAACCTTTTGACGAATTTTGATGTCGTGCAGCTTGATATGTGGTCAGATCAGCCTCTGATTTCTACGACCGGGGCGACGACAACAGCACGCGAGTGGGCTTCTGAACTCGATGTCAGTTACGCGCCTACGATACTGCTTTTCAACAGTGTCGGTGAAGAAGTTATTCGGTCTGAAGCTTGGTTCAAGATTTTTCATACGCAATCGCTGTTCGACTATGTCCACAGCGAATCTTATCAATTTGAGCCGAATTTTCAGCGATACATTTCAGCGCGCGCTGACCATTTCATCGAGCAGGGAATAGATGTCGATATCTGGCGTTAGTTGTTGGCTTGTGTTTGTGATTCGACGATGTCGCTAATCGTAATCGACTGAAGCAGATCAGTCGCGCTGATTGCAAAATTTCCTTCTGATCTGAGCACATGTGAGAGTTCGACAGCCAACAGGCTGTCAACACCGAGGTTCAGGATAGACTCGCTGGGTGCGATGGAGTTCATCGGAATTTCCAATACTTTGGAAAAACAGGAAAGCACAATTTGCTCACAGCTTTCACGATCGATATTCGAGGTTCCTTTGGCGTTCCCACTTCGATTTGATGCTTCATCCGCAGGCCTCCCTGTAGCATCCAATCGGGAAGATTTACTGAATCTCTGTGGCCAGTTACCACCCGAGATAATGAGCTGAGAGACACTGTTCGAGGCCAAAATACCTTCCAAAGGTGCAAGCATCGACTTTGCTGGCAGAGGACAGATTCCATATCGGTCAATGGCACCTACCAGTTTCTCTTGGTTGTCCGCAACATACCCGTAATCTGAAACCGCTCCCCAGTTGATGGAAATCGCAGGTATACCCTTCGCCCTGAGAAATTTGGCGAACGAGTCGAGAAAACCGTTGGCAGATGTATAAGCTGCTTGTCCCGATGGCCCGATCATTGAGGTTACAGACGAGTAAAGCGCGAAAAAATCCAATTGCAGATGTTCCGTTGCCTTGTAAAGATTCCAAGCGCCGAGAATTTTCGCTTTCATATTCGTTTTGCAACTGACAATATCCAGGTTGGTGATCATACGGTCTTCGATTTCCATTGCACAGTGGAACACACCCTTGATTGGTGGCATCCCTGACATTAATTCATCGATGGATGTACTTAGATTTCCCAAATCTGTGATATCTGTCGCGATTGTCTTTACAGAAACTCCGCACTTCTCAAGCTTCATCGTCAGATTTTGAAACTGATCGGTGTTATTCGGATTACGCCCAATTGCGATGATGTGGCGTGCGCCAAGCTCACTCAGCCACTGTAAGGTGGCAAGGCCGAAGCCGCGAGTTCCGCCAGCAACAAGATACGTTGCCGCAGATGAAATTGGTGAATCCAAATCGACCGGCAAGGTAGGACGTTCAAACTTCAATATCACCTTGCCGATATGTTTGGCGTTCGCCATGTACCGGAAAGCTTCCCTGGCATTCCTCTCTGAAAATACCGTGCATGGAAGTGCAGAACATTTTCCTTGTTCAACTTTCTTCATGGTTGAACTAAATAGGTCTGCCAGTACGTCCGGTGATTCCTTCCATAGACTGTCGATATCGATTATTCGTATGCTCGCGTTTGGATTGGAATGCCGGATCGAAGCATGAACTTCGTGCATCGAACGATACTTTCCGAGTTCTACGAATGCACCAGCCGGTTTGAGTAATTTCGCGTTGGCACCGGCCATTTCGCCCCCAAGTGTATTGACGATCAAATCAACACCTTCTGCGCAAGTCCATTCATTTACATCGCTGACGAACGATGTCGAGCGGGAACTTGCGACGTGTTCGATCCCCAAAAGATTCAGATATTCAACTTTTTCGCTGGAGCCGACGGTCGCATAAATTGTTGCGCCAGATTGCTTGACCAGATGAATCAGAGCCAGTCCGACTCCGCCAGATGCCGTATGAATAAGAACCGATGTGTCAGGCTTGATTTCTGGTAAAAGTTCCAAACAACTCAATGCGGTGATATAGGCCGTCGGGATTCCTGCCGCCTGTTCAAAAGACCATCCTTCCGGTATCGGTCGTATAAACTCTGTACGTGCAGTCACCAGAGTTCTCATTGAGCGTGGCGCCAGAGCAATTACTTCGTCTCCGAGCGAAAAGCCCTCAACCTGACTGCCAAGCTTTACGATCTTGCCAGTGCATTCCATGCCTAACGAATCTTGCATAACGCCACTTTGAACCGCATACTCAGGTAGCGCGTTGAGCGCGATCATTACGTCGCGAAAATTCAAAGCGGACGCGGTCACTTCAATCAACACCTCGTTGGATTCGATTTTCGGTATCGCAGCCGCGATCATTTGAATACTTGAAAGGTTGCCAGGTTGAAGGCAACCGATTTCGATAGGATGGTTTGTAATTTGAGGAGTCGGATAATTTGCGATTGGCAGTATCCAACGACCCTGATCCAAAACTGCCTCCAGCACATCGGTTCGATTTTGCACAAACTGACACAGTTGTGGAATCAAGTCTTCCCGCCTAGGGTCGATATCAATCAGACGGCATGCAGTTTCCGGAAATTCACTTCTGATTGTTCTACCCATACCCCAAAGTGTGGAATTCAGGCACGATTCAATGTCAACCACATCTGAGCGTTGAAACGCGTTCGCGGTGACGAAGGTGATGAACGGACGACACAAGCTCAGTTGCTCGAGTGCTCGAATCAGATAGGAAATCGAAACTAAAGATGACGAGATCGAATCCACAGCCTTGTCGAAAGGACTTGGTGATTGCAACGGGAACAGGTCCCAAAGAAGGATGACTTCTTGTGGCAATCCAGATACATTTTGTAGTTCTTCGACCAGCCTGACATAGTCTTCCAGTTTGTTCGTTTGAATCTCATATGACTGATTTCGACTCGAATAGTTCGTGCCTGGACGAACAATAGACTTATTCTGACATGTGAGGGATTCAATAAATTTTTCTGAATAGGTATGGCGACCCGAAAAGATCAGTGCTCGCCTAGGTAGCCCAACCGATTGAACAGAGTCTACCAAAGCGGTATCCTTTTTACACTCGGCAGCAAAAACCGTGTGCGGGAGACTGGGGTTCCCAATTGACTCAATGGGATTGAATCCATTCAAGGCGAGTTGATCTTCCCAAAATTCGGCTCGGTGGCACGGGCCAACCGGCTGCCGGGAATTTTCCGTTCTATGCCACCAATCTCTGAGCATTCCAAATACCAAATTCGCCCAACCCGGTTCTGTCGTCAATTCGACAAAATGAAATCGTCCGCCGGGTACGAGAATTTCATGGATTTGTTGCACCGCACTTTGAATGTCACGCGAAAGATGAAGTACATCATTGGCCAGGACTATGTCGTAGGTATTCGCTGAAATCCCCTGGATTTCATAGTTCGCATCAATATCCAATGTCTGAAATTCCAGAAAATCCAGATCGCTGAATCGTTCTTTTGCGAATCGCATAAGACTTCGCGATACATCGGAAAATGTATATTCGACGGGGTGCTTTTCCAGAGTCGGCACGAGTTGGGATAAAAGTGCACCGGTACCTGCACCAATTTCCAGGATTCTGCATGGTCTGGTTAATTGCCAGTTTGCCAGCAGACGATCGACGGATTGGACCAATGTCTCAATAGAAGGTCGACAGGTGGGTGAAAACTCATATAGTCCCTGCAACGGATTTGCAACACCATCCGGGAACAGCGTACTGATTCCGGTTTTGCAACCTTTCAATACACTTCCAAGATTTCTTCCACAAACGTCAATCAATCGAATTTCATTGGTGTAGTCCGAAGCATCGCGAAGCTCAAATAACTCATCTAGCAATAGTTCGGGGTTTGACGGCAAGTCCTGAAGTATTCTGACGACCGAGATGTTTACATCGACGTCACATGATTCAGGACAGAATTTCCGACTGATATCGATTAGTTTTCTATGCTCAAGAATCCTGAGCAGAGCGTAGAATTGCGTAATCTGATCAGGATCAATCTTGCATATCTGTTCGATCGCGCTCAGGGAACATTGCTCTTCGACTCCGGGAAATTCCAGTTGTTTCAACGTACGACCGATGTAGTGAACTGTCAAATCATTTAGTAATGAAGAAACTGTCTCATGGCATCTGGACATCTCTTCGAGATTGGCGGGATGGTTACTATAACCAGCTGAACCTGAAAGAATACTCTTGGTTTCATCACGGAATGGTGATTCTTCCGGAGACAAGTCATGATGAAATGCGAACGATGGTTGAAGTACGGTAGGGTGCTCGACCGGCTGACTCGCATTAGCCTTTTCGATGTTCGTTGCCTTGAGCATGAGTCGAGAAGCGGAAACGATCACTGAACCTTGTTCGTCAGCAATATTCAAATCAAATTCAATAGTTCTTTCAGACCTGCTACGTATTTTGATATGACAATAGACAGAATCTGTGTTACCACCCCAATACTCCAGCTTTTCAATATTCTTCGGGACGTAGAGTTGATTCATGTCCACCAGAATCGCCGATGTTCTGAAGCACAAGTCCAAAAGGGATGGGTGAATCAATTTCCGTTGGGTTTCGGCGAATTCATCCTCGCGTGTCAATTTAACGAATGCTTCGGTGTCACTGATTTTTGCGAGGAGGGTGTATGACCAGGCAGCGTAGTCGCCTTCAAGTCCCAGCACGGACAATTTCCGGACTACTTCATCTGTTGGAAGGGTATCTGTAATTCTCTCACCTAATAACTTTGGATTTATCGAGGGTTGATTGCGGGTGGATGCAGCGAAGTTTGCTTGGGCGCAGACGACTTGCTGTGCATCCTCTCCGGATGGTTTCGCAATTTGGCAGTTGAATTGTCCGGCAGTCAATTCACTGGAAACAGTTACGTTAACCGAATGATTAGAAATGGAGGATTCAGGCAATTGCAACATATTCATGAACTGAATTTCGTTCAATTCGAGTGCTGCGGCTGACGTGTGATCGGAAGCCGCTTCAAGTATGTATTTGATGTAACCCGCGGCGGGAAAAATAACATTGCCTTCAATTTTGTGTCGGTTCAACCAGTCCCAGTTTGCAACTTCCAGTGAAATTTCTCTGGTAGTGGAGAGTAAACGGCTCGCTGGCGGGGAAGTATGGTTTTGCAAACCGTTGTTTCCTGCAGTTTGCGGGTTTTGACTTGAATGTCGATATGAAGTTCGATCAAATTCAGTTTCCGGAAAATCGCAAATCTCGGCGATTGGATTGATCTTCTGCCAGTCGACAGAAAATCCTAGATTAAACAATGACGCAACAGCCGATCTCATCGTCAGTGCATCCTCACCTGTTCGCTTTACGGAATACGTGCAATGTCCATCGACACCCTCAACGCTCAAACATTCAGCAATGCTGTACGAGAGGTACGGATGAGGGCCGACTTCGACAAAAGTTGTAATTCCGTCAGTGATACAGGCTCGCATGCACTCGGAGAATCGAACTGGGTCACGAAAATTCTGCCACCAGAATGTTGAATCAACAGCTGATTCGATTTGTCCGCCTTTGACCGACGAATACCAATGTATGTTTGGCTCGGCGAACTCAACCGATTTCAGTTTTTGCAGAATTTGTGCCTGACACGCGTCGATCATTGGGCTGTGGAACGGTACCGGTAAATCCAGTGTTCTGAAAAAATGGCCTTGTTTTTCCAGTTGCGCTGCTAACGTTTCAATCATCGAGCTTGTTCCGGAAAATGTGATCGATGAATCGCTGTTGTACGCGGCGATGTGTGCCTCATCAGGCTTTGAATCGATCAACTTTTCGGCCTCGTCCTGAGAGATTCCGACGGCCAACATCAGTCCTTTCCCTATGAATTGTTCAAAGATAAAGGCGCGCTCAGCGACAATTCTGGCAGCGTTGACAAGATTAACACTGCCACAGACATATGCAGCGGCGATTTCACCGACACTATGCCCAACGACCGCAACAGGACGCACCCCCCAAGTTTTCCATAGCTCGAGAATTGAGATCTGAAGTGCGAATTGCAGCACGTGTAAATCCACCACGCCGGATGGTGCATGCAAAGACTTTTGACTGAAAAAATCGCGAACCGTTGATATGTCGAATAGCTCTTTGATAATTGAGTGGCACAGATCAATCGTTGATCTGAAAATTGGTTCTTTGGAATATAGTTCCTGACCTGCTTGATGCCACCCGACACCTATTCCGTTGAATACGAAAGCGACTCCCGATGGTGAACTGTTGGAATTTCTATCAATAACATTCCCGTATCGGGTGTTATCTTTGAATTGGATTGAGTTTTTATCAAAATCTGGATTTAGCGTGACAGCTTGCCGATAACTCGTTTGCGGCTGTCGTCCAGCAGTATGACAGAGTTGGCAAAAGTATTCGATTTTCTGGTCTGGCAGTTGCTCGATACGCTTCCGTAGCTTATCAAGATCCAATGGCGATGACGCAGTCAAGGGCAGGAGTAGTGGAGAATTGAGGGAGCGCTTGGATGACGCAGCGTGTTGCGGTGCCTGCTGAATAATCACGTGGGCATTAGATCCACCGAATCCGAATGAATTGACAGCAGCGATTCGACTACAGTGCGCGATGTTGTCCCAAGCATGTCCGTTGACTGGGATGTGAATACCCAGACAATCGAAATCGATTTCTGGGTTTCGCGTTGAAAAGTTCAGATTGGGCGGAATATATCCATGCCATACGGCGAGTGCCGCCTTAATCAAACCTGCAATACCTGCCGCTGCCTCAGTATGTCCAATATTTGTTTTAACCGACCCGACCGGAAGACTTCGGCGATTATCTGCCTGTCCATAAATTTCTCCCAGCGCGGCGGCCTCGATGGTATCTCCGACCTGTGTTCCGGTACCGTGAGATTCTATATAACCAATATCTGATCTATCTAATCCTGCGTGCAGCAGGGCATCTGCCATCATTTTTTTCTGTGAATCGAGATTTGGAGACATGATTCCAGCAGTTCGGCCGTCCTGATTCAACACGCTGGCGGCAATAGTTGCGTATATTCTGTCGCCGTCGAGCAAGGCGTCCGAAAGCCGTTTCAGCAGTATCAACCCGCCACCTTCAGCCCGCACAAATCCATCAGCATCCTGGTCGAATGCCCGGCACTTACCGGTCTTGGAGAGCATGGATGCCCGGGAGAACTCAATGTAGCTTTCCGGCAAGAGAATGGCGTTTGCACCGCCGGCAAACGCGGCATCGACTTCGCCTGATCTGAGCGCATTGCACGCGGCGTCGACCGCGGTCAGCGATGATGAACAGGCGGTATCGATTGTCAGGCTGGGGCCATTGAAGTCAAAACAGTACGAAATTCTGTTGGATGCAATGCTGGTTGAGCGTCCCAGACCTGAATGCGCGGAAATTCGGTCCCGATCAGAGAGAACCAGCCTTTCGTGATCGTGATTGATCACACCAACATACACACCTGTGCTGATCTCCCTTAAACGTTGTACGGATATTGCAGCATCTTCCATACAGCGCCATGCAAGTTCAAGCAGAATTCTTTGCTGTGGGTCGATTTCGATTGCTTCCCTGGGAGAGATGCCAAAGAAAGCCGCGTCAAACTCTTCGATGTCATGGACAAATCCACCAACCTTGGCAAACTCAGTCTCTGACCTTGTATCCAATCTTTGGAGAATATCCTGATCCCATCGGTTTTTGGGGATTGACTCAATACAATCAACCTTGTTGAGGATATTGTTCCAATAGGAACTGAGTGAGTCAGCACCGCCTGGAAATCGGCATGACATGCCGACGATTGCAATTGATGAAGAATGAGAATTCTTCATGCTTGGAACAGGTTTCGACGCAAACTGCGAATAGGAGGTATTGGAAGGAAATTGCTACAGTTGACTGCTTCCAGGGGACGTTTCTGGATCGGAACAATAGATTTCATGAAGAAGTTGGATGACTTGAAAGACTTTGTCGTCGCAGATCGAGTAGTAATTTGATTGGGAATCTCTTCTTGCCTGAATGATTCCCTGTTTTCTCAGTCTGGCGAGATGTTGTGAGGTCGAAGATTGATCCAGACCCAGCAAATGCTGTAGTTCCCTCACAGATTTTTCGCCGTCGGCGAGGTGGCACAAAATAATCAGACGTTGCTCATTCGCGAGCTGTTTCAGAAAATCGCTTACTTCGCAGGCGATCGCTCTGAATTGTTCGGGTGCAATTTCCATGGTCTGTAACAGTACGAAAGAATCGGAAGGTTTCAATTATCCCGCCGAGTTCTGATTTATCCTTGTTCTGACCTCACTTTGATTTATCTAATAAATTCTTGAAGCAAACAGGCCTGCAGTTGGACACGCTATCTATTGTAACCGCCCGTATATGGCAATGAATTGTAGAGATTCTCAACCTTGTCCATATTGTCCAGCAAAAGCGCTGTACTGTCCCACAAGCCTTCCATGAGTGTGTTCTTGTGGTGCTCTCGCATATGAACATCGACCGACGCGTCTTCACAGGATAGTTTGCCTGTTCCAAGATCGACAGTCCATTGTATGTTTGACTGCGCTTGGCATTTGTTCTGAACCTCGCGCATATCCGACGCCGAGGCAGTGACAGCAGGAATTCCCAGGGTGATGCAGTTGGATGCGAAAATTTCTGCAAATGATTCACCGACGATTGCATGAATCCCCCATCTTCGAAGCGCCTGAGGAGCATGTTCACGACTGGAACCACAACCAAAGTTCTTATTGACAAACAGCAGTCTGGATCCCTGTCGATCTTCATGATTGAAGGGATGGTCCTTATTGTTCATATCGTCGTCGAAACGTTCATCGAAAAATGGAAACTTTCCGAGATTCGCGAACGTGATTTCCTTTAGAAATCTCGCCGGTATGATTCGATCCGTATCAATGTCATCGCCAACGATGGCGATGGCTTTTCCAGTTATGGTCCTGATTTTCATCTCCGTCATGGTCGTCTCCCCAAAGTCATTAAGCGGACAGTGAACGAATATCCGTTACTGCGCCATTGATTGCAGCTGCCGCTGCCATAGGTGGCGACATCAGCAGCGTTCTTCCGTGTGGACTACCTTGTCGTCCGATAAAGTTGCGATTGCTGGTGCTTGCGCATATCTCATCGTCTAGCAAACGGTCCGGGTTCATGGCGAGACACATGGAACATCCCGGCTGCCGCCATTGAAGACCTGCCTCAAGGAATATTTGGTCCAGTCCTTCGGCGATAGATTGCTTGGCAACTTCCTGAGATCCTGGTACAACAATTGCACGCACACCTTTGGAGACTTTCTGATCTCGCACGACATCTGCGGCTGCCCGAAGATCCTCTATACGGGAATTTGTACAGCTACCAATGAAGACAACATCAATCTTGACGCCGTTCATGGATTGTCCAGGTTTGAGTTTCATATGATCAAACGCGCGTTCCGCGGTTTGGCGCTCACCGTCCGGAAGTGAGTTGAGCAAGGGTAAACTCTCATCAATTCCCACGCTTTGACCGGGATTGATGCCCCAAGTCACATGTGGCGCAATATCATCAGCTGAAATCTGGATTTTATCGTCGTACTGCGCATCGCGATCAGAACGAATCGACTCCCAGTCATTCACTGCATTGTCCCAGGCATTTCCATCAGGCGCAAAAGGTCGCCCCTTCAGGTAGTTGTATGTCGTACTGTCAGGGTTGACGTAGCCGATGCGGGCACCTCCTTCAATCGACATATTGCAGACAGTCATGCGCTCTTCCATCGTCATATTGTCAATGGTTGACCCCGCGTACTCATATGCATGGCCGATTCCTGCCTTGACGCCAAGTTGGCGAATAATGCGTAGTATGACATCCTTTGCGAATACCCCTTCGTTCAGGGTTCCATTAATCTCGATGCGCCGCACCTTAAGCGAGTCCATACTCAGACACTGGGTTGCGAGCACGTCGCCGACCTGCGTAGTACCGATTCCGAACGCGAGAGTGCCGAAGGCACCGTGGGTGGAGGTATGAGAATCGCCGCAGGCTACAGTCATTCCAGGATGCACCATGCCTTGCTCGGGACCGATTACGTGCACAATGCCTTGTTCAGGTGCACCAACGCCGAAGTATCTGATATTGAATTCAGTTGTGTTGTCCTGCAGCGCCTGTGCCATGGCTTCTGCTTCAGAGTCCTTATAAGGTCTTGCCTGGCTCACGGTCGGAATGATGTGATCAATGGTAGCGATCGTGCGGTTGGGGTAGGCGACTTTCAGACCACGTTCGCGAAGCATATCGCATGCTTGAGGGCTGGTTACCTCATGAATCAAATGCAATCCTATAAACAACTGGTACTGACCTGTCTGTAACTGACACACCGTGTGCCTGTCCCAAATTTTGTTATATAGAGTATTGAATGCCATAATTTCTCCTCAAAATACTTCTGACAGAGATTAATATAATCGGTTTTACGGGTGACGAATTTGGAATAATCGGTACGACCGGTTTCCCTTCCGATCAAAAGAAGGGCAGTTCTACAACTTGCGCCTCGTGAATCTTGCCCTCGAAATCGACCTCGACACTATCTCCCGACTGCACGGTTATAGAGACCAGCGCCAGACCGACATTTGCATTCATGCGCCAAGAGAAGGCCGTACTGGTCACCGAGCCCACCTTTTTTCCACTTTGCAGAGTGTCATACCAGGTTCTAGCCAGCAAGTGTGACAATTCAGCGTCGATGACGACCCCCAACTGGTGTCTATGAATGCCCTGTTGTCTGATATCGCGCAATGCGCAAATTCCAATCACTTCATCGGGTAGTTGCAGATCAACATATTTCCCCAATCGAACTTCAAACGGATTGGTTCTATCATCGTTATCGTTACCGAAACTGAGTAGTCCGGATTCAATTCGTTCGGAGTGGTTCGGTGTACCCGCTTGAATGTCCCATGGTTGACCGGCTTCTCGTACGATATTCCACAATTTTGTGCCTTTCGAACCATCACAAAGATAAAGCTCGAAACCGCCTTGATTCGAATAGCCAGAACGTCCGACAATAAGAGGTATGTCTTCGATCTGTGTGTCTTTGATTTGAAATCTCCGTATCTTGCGTACCCAGTCACCGAGTAGGGCAGCGACTACATTCTCGGCGTTCGGACCTTGAATCGCCAATGGTGAAGCGTCGGGTTCTGAGACTTCGACATTCAAGGATCTTTCAGCTGATATCGCGTTTGCCCAAAATTGGATCTGCGAATCGGCGATGGATATCCAGTAAACTTCGTCGGACAGTCTGTTGATTACAGGATCGTTGAGTAAATTCCCTTGATGGTTGCAGATCGGGGCATATTTCCCTTGACCGTTTGACAACGTATCCAAATTCCGTACTGTAAGCTGCTGCGTCAACTTGCCCGCATCGGGTCCTTTCAGTTGAATTTGGCGCTCAGCGGCAACATCCCACATGGAGACACCATTCAGCAATTGCCAATACTCACCTTCCGGATCGCCATAACTGGTTGGCAGAAGCATTCTGTTATAGGTCGTGAAGTTTTTGACCCCTTCGGCAACGGTCGCGTCATAAAACGGAGATGCGCGAACTCTTGGTGT
Source organism: Arenicellales bacterium (assembly GCA_951813075.1). GTDB lineage: Bacteria > Pseudomonadota > Gammaproteobacteria > Arenicellales > JAJDZL01 > JAJDZL01. Next base: position 3,053,594 of record OX638343.1, read on the forward strand.
AGGTAGAATTTTGAACATAAGGGTGCACCTGATGAACTATCAGCAGTGCTCACAATTAAGGGAAGAAATGATGATGAATCAAGTCCGTAAAAATGGAGATTTTACAACGATTGCAGGTTGATTCGACCCCATTGCGATGATTGGCGCAATAGCGTGGGATTTTCAGAGTAAAAATAGAAAGAGGAGACTTCCCGCGAGCTTTTCAGAAAACGCGTTCCCTTCGCGTGATCAACTGCTGAATAACCAGCTTTCAACTCGCCAATCGGGGCGAAGCCGCTCGTGATACACATGCCTCGATGTCGATTCAGTACACGCCAAACTCAGGTTACCAGAACGGATGACTCCGTGCGAAATTCTGAGTGCTTGGGATTTCAGGATCGATTGAAAATTGAAGAAATACCCGATAAGTCTGAGCTTCCCAGATGTTCGTGATGTCCGATCCATATGAGTGAATTGAACCTGGTCAACCGCTACAAATCCCAAAAAATTCAAGATGATTTCAAGACATTTGTTTTGTCTGTGGATTGACATAAGTATATTTTGATAGTAACAAACGTGAATTTGAATAAAAGATTTATATAAATATAATTAATACAATAAGATAAATCTTATATTAATGATCGTTAATATGAATAAATATTCATGGTAATAGGAAAATATATCCCTTGAATAATCGCAAATATGCACTATCTTATACATCGACTGAAAAGCAATATTTGAACACACAATTGCAAAGTGCTTAAGTCAGTCAGATTGATAGTAACTAAACTAATTTTTTGAGGGATAAAAGTGTTTCAGAAAATTCATGACAGAGTTGGAATTTCCTTCATCGGCGCCGTAGTGGTGCTGGTTGTAGTTACCAACGTGGTGCACTATTAACTAATTTTTTTAACGTAATTTTATCGGGTAAACCGAGAGGAAAATTAAATGACAGTTTTTAACTTGATTGACACCAATGCTCGCAGTGAAGCTGGGCACGTTCTTACAAATGCAGGGCGTATCGACAGTGTGATCCAGTCAATCAAAGACGCTGGAATTCGCAGACATGCAATACGCGAACTGGAAGCGCTCAGTGATGAACAACTGGACGACATTGGAATTCCACGATATGCAATCCGGGAATTAGTCGCAGCCAAATTCAAGAAATCGGCTGGGCAATCGGATTTAGCGAAATTGGCGAGAAAAGAAATCCGCTACTACGAACCAAGAGTAGTAAGGAAAGCCGAATTCGTAGCCTGAAATACAAATTGATTTAAATTCTTATCCTCCTTTGAATTAGGCCACCACTTCGGTGGCCTCTTTTTTTGTACGCCAGACATGGCACTATTCCAGCACACGTGGTGGTCGCCGGATAACTTGGCGAAGCAAGTCCGCTACCGGCCCGACAAGGGAAATGATCAGCCGAACGGCAGGGGATCGCAGCGCCGCCGCCTACAAGGGTGGATTGATTCGGTAGATCCGGTTGCTGAAGCTTCTGGCTGACGTGCTTGAAAACGTTCGTCTCACCTGGCCGAGAACCATCGTCGACAGAGACACCAATGATCGGCAGCATTATGACCATTCAGGGGATGTGTAATTATCTTCTGACATTTGGCAAAACCAGCAAGTTCGCGCTCGGGTGGTCGAACGGTGCGTGAGTTTCTGCATGTCCATGCGCAGGATCGCGTGACCGAGCTGCTTGAACTTGGATTCACACAAGCAGATAGGCAAACATTAACTCATCTCAGGTGGGGACTTTCAAACATAATCAATACCGGATCAACGAAAAAGAGGGATCAACACCTTCGTATTGATTGAATATTTTTCGGGCAATTATCGGTTATCTCGGTTCTCAGAATGTAGCGCAATGTGCTGCAAAACCAACTCCTGGAGCCCGTCGAACCTGTCCTCGAGCCCGTCGAACCTACGATCGAACTTATCCTCGAGCCCGTCGAACCTGCGATCGAACTTATCCTCGAGCCCGTCAACTCTGTCAGTCAACCTCGCCAAACCGACGTTGAGGTCGGACAACTGCAAGATGACGACTGTCGTTACGACTATGCAACCGATTCCGACAGCGATCATCGCAGTGAATGCGAGCTTGATGAACAAGCTTTGCCACTTGATGTCTCGCTCGATCGCCACCAATCGAGCGTCAGTGACTTTGCTGGCGTCGCTGGTGATGGCGCTATTTGCCATGATTTCCTTCGATAATTTTGCTGGAGAACTACCAGCCCTTCCCGGGATAACAATCCCCTAGAGGTGGTCAAAGTTATGCAGTCGATCTTCCTCCTGGTTGTTTGCCAAGATTCTCCTGGTTGCTCGCTGCAGATCTGAGTCCACAACCGCAAGGCCGGTGGCAGTAGGCCACACATGCGTTTCAACGGCTTTCGCACGATTTCATGCAACCGTCATTTTCGCAGGTCTACCAGCGCATTACAAGTTGGTTTCATCAGCGCTGGCTCAAAGCGTTGCTGAATGTAGTTGGGTGTGCCAGGCGCCAACGCGATCATTGCTCTTAGATGCTGTGGCTTGAGTTGATAGTTCGATGATTTCTGGTACAGAAAAACTGCCAATCAGTGATCCTGCCAAAAAATCATACGCGCACCTTGTGCTTTCACTAAATTAAACGTCACAATAGCGCTAATGCTATATTTAGCAGTTGATTTCAGTAGGGATGGGTCGCGCAGGACCGACAATTTCAAACAAGAATTTTCATTTGATCTGAAAGGTTGATTTGTGTTAAGGACGGGTAACGAATACAAGGAATCCCTTGACGACGGTCGAGTCGTTTATATGGATGGCGAGCGAGTTGAAAAGGTTTCGACGCATCCGGCATTTAAACCACTTGTGGACATTCGGGCACGAATGTTTGATATGCCACATACCGAAGAGCATCAGGATCTTCTCAGTTATACCGACGAGAGTGGAGACACCAACGCGATTTTGCTGAAAATGCCATATGATCAGCAGGATTGGCATCAGAAACGAACTGCGGTCGATACCGTGCTGAACGATATTGGCGGTGTGGTGACACGGGTCGGAGACGAGACAGTCGGGGAAATGTGGTCGCTGTATGATGGCAGCGACGTACTGGCTGAGATTGACCCGAGGTTTGCCGAAAACATAAAGAATCACATCGATCGCGTGATCAGGAATGACATCTTTCACGTTTCGGCGAATACAGATCCGAAAGGCGACCGCTCCAAGCGTCCGCAAGAACAAGACCCGGATATGCTTCTGCATGTGGTTCGGGAAACTGATGCGGGTATAGTCATTCGTGGCGCCAAATATGAAACCGCGTCAGCCTACGCCGAGCAGGCTTTTGTAAAGCCCACGATCGCCAACTGGGGAGATCAGAAGCTGTCCGATTACGCCGTCGGTGTGATCTCACCGATGAACGCAAAAGGAATCACTCATATCTGTCGTTCCGGGTTTGCCGGCCGTGGTTCCGCAAAAGACTACCCACTTTCAAATAAATTTGATGAAATCGATACGTTGATGATCTTTGACGACGTGCTGATTCCATGGGAAGATGTGTTGTTTTATCAGCATACTCGGGCTGCGACGTTTATTCGTTCTACACTCCATCGCTACAGCGCGTTTTCGTTCGTGCAGCGAATTCAAAAGACTGCTGACATGATGATTGGCGCGGCAATGTTCAATGTTCGACAGACCGGGTTGGACAAGCAACAGGCAGTGCGGGAAAAATTGGCGCAACTGGTCTGTTATCGGGAAGGCATCAACGCGCACCTGACAGCAGCAATCGCCACTGGTGTGGTTAGTCCGAAAGGATTGCTGATGCCGAATCCATCGCTGCTGTACACAGGCCGCGTGCTGGCATGCTCACAACTGCATCACATGATGCATATAGCCCGAGAGCTTTGTGGTGGACAGATATGTGTGACACCGGACAGTGTCAACTTTGAATCCGAGGAAGTCAGTTTCTGGTTGAACAAATACTATTCGATCAACGAAGACTGGCAGTCTGAAGATCGCCGCAAGTTACTGGCGATGGCAAGGGATCTGCTCAATTCCGACTATGCGGGGCACAAACTGACTTTTCAGTTGTTCGCCCAATCGCCACCATTTGCGCACCTGAATGCGGTTTATGTAAACTTTGACTTCAAGGAACCGATGAGATTTGTTAAAAAGGCGGCAAATCTCTCGGATGCAATCTCGATAGACTAGCTGACAGGTTGGGGTAGAAGAATGTCTAAACACGCCAGACTGAGAAAATTCAATACTCGCGACACCTACCCGGGTCAAGCAATGGACAACGATCTGTGTCAGGTCGTCAAGGCTGGAAATCTGATATTTCTGCGCGGTCAGGTTGGAAGCGATTTTGAGGGTAACGTGATCGGGATTGGAAACCCGGCGGCACAGACCGAACAGGCAATGCGCAATGTCAAGCAACTGCTTGAGGAAGCCGGGGCGGATCTGGAGGACATCTGTAAAATCACAGTTTACATTACCGACCGGGCGTATCGCGAAGAAGTCTATGAGGTAATCGGAAAGTGGCTTAAAGGCGTGTTTCCAGTCTCAACAGGGTTGATAGTTCAGGGATTGGCAAAGCCTGAGTGGGTAATGGAAATTGACGTGATTGCCGTCATCTGAACGAATAAGCTTCCAGCACAACAGATGCTGAAATAAATTAAACAAGTTGGAGTAGGACGAGTGTTAAAGCAAAATTACGATACCCGCGACTTGTGGGAGAAGGATCGAGACCATTACATCCATCCGTGGACTGATTTCTCAGTGTTCCATGAGGAAGGATCATTGGTGATTGCCGAAGCCAACGGGCCCTACGTTTATGACAGCGACGGCGGTCAATACATTGACGGAATCGGTGGTTTGTGGTGTGTCAATATTGGTTACGGCAACGAGGAAATGGCGCAGGCGATTGCGGACCAGGTGAGAGCGATTCCCTATTATTCCTCATTCAATCACCTGACCACGCCGCCATCAGCGAGCCTGGCTGCCAAACTTGCAGAAATTGCACCGGAGAACCTGAATCATGTGTTCTATGGCTCCGGTGGATCCATGGCCAACGATACTGCCGTGCGAATCATCCACTATTACTTCAATCGACTTGGCAAGCATTCCAAGAAAAAAATTATTTCCAGAATTGACGCATACCATGGAAGTACCTATCTGGCGATGACGCTGACGGGTGTCACTGCTGATCACGCCGGATTTGATTTGGCACCGGGACTCGTAAGCTATGTTTCCTGTCCAAATCCATACCGCAAGCCGGAAAACATGTCCGATGCGGAATTTTGCGATTTTCTGGTTGACGAACTGGAACAGGAAATTGTCAATCTCGGACCGGACAATGTAGCGGCTTTCATTGCCGAGCCGATCATGGGAGCCGGTGGTGTCGTTGTGCCGCCGGAGGGTTATCATCGTCGGACCAAGCAGATCTGTGAGCGGTATGAGGTTCTCTACATATCGGATGAGGTCGTAACTGGATTCGGAAGAATCGGTCATATGTTCGCATCGGAACCGGTGTTCGATCTGACACCGGATTTTATTACTGCGGCGAAAGGCATATCGTCAGGCTATCTGCCACTTTCGGCAACCATGATTTCGGACGAAGTATATGAAGTGATCAGCAGCCCTTCAGCCGATGGAAGTCTGTTCACGCACGGATTTACATACTCGGGTCATCCGGTCTGCTGTCGTGCGGCACTCACGAATATCGAGATCATTCAACGGGATGGAATTTGCGAGCATGTACAGAACGTCGGGCCATATTTTGAAAAGCAGTTGGATACCCTCCGGGATTTACCGATCGTCGGCGATGTTCGAGGTAAGTGCTTCATGATGTGCGTTGAAAACGTCAAGAACCCACAGACCAAGGAGATCTTCGATGAAGACGTGAAAATTGGCGACCGGATTGCCGCGAACTGTCAGAAACTCGGGTTGATTGTTCGACCGGTTGCACATCTGAACATCCTGTCACCGCCTCTGATTCTGGATCGTGAAAACATCGATGAGGTCGTGGAAATACTGAGAAAAGGCATCGAAATGACCATGAGTGATCTGGTTGCAGAACGAATCTGGAGCGGCTGACACAAGCGACCCGGGACAGTGATTCGAATGCAACCCCCGTTTGTCGTTTACCTATAATCAATCCAGCCAATTGAAGACACCACTAGTCTATCGGACAATTGAAGTTGTGTGACAATGACGCGCGATCCTCGTTATGACATTCTGTTTGAACCGGTTCAGATCGGGCCGGTCGTAGCGCGCAATCGCTTTTATCAGGTTCCTCATTGCTGCGGAATGGGCCACGTACATCCTCGGACGGCTGCCGTCATGAGAGGTGTGAAGGCGGAAGGTGGATGGGCTGTCGTGTCCACTGAAGAATGCGACATTCATCATTCTTCGGATGTCTCACCGTACATGGAGCAGCGGTTGTGGGATGACGACGACATACCACAACATCAACTGATGATCGACGCGGTGCACGCGCACGGTTCGCTTGCCGCTGTTGAATTGGCCCACAGTGGCGGGGAAGCACCTAATCATTATTCTCGAACCGTGCCGATTGCACCGTCCGCAATTCCTGTATCGAGCTATGAGCCGGTCCAGGCGCGCGCGATGACTAAGCGCGATATTCGTGAAACACGCGAAATTTATCGCAAGGCAGCGCTGCGATCGAAAAGGGCAGGGTATGACATCATCTACGTCTACGCTGCGCACATGCTTACATTACCCTGTCAGTTTCTTTCGAAAAGATGCAATCACCGCACGGATGAGTACGGCGGCTCACTCGAGAATCGGGTTCGGTTGCTCAAGGAGATCATTGAGGACACAAAAGACGCTGTGGGAGACACCTGTGGGATTGCGGTGCGATTCATGCTGGACGAACTGATGGGCTCCGATGGCATCGAATGCGAGGAGGAAGGCATCGAGATCGTCAGTTTGCTTGCAGAACTTCCTGATATCTGGGATGTCAATATCAGCGACTGGGACAACGATTCCGCAACATCAAGGTTCAAACCTGAAGGACACCAGGAACAATTCATAAAAGCCGTCAAGAGCGTTACGTCAAAGCCGGTGGTTGGAGTGGGGCGCTTTACCTCGCCAGACACCATGGTGTCGCAGATCAGAAGAGGAATTCTCGATATGATCGGTGCAGCGCGTCCTTCAATTGCAGATCCATTCTTACCCAAAAAGATCGAGCAAGGCCGAATCGAGGATATTCGGGAGTGTATCGGTTGTAACATCTGTGTTACCGGAGACTACACTATCACACCGATCCGTTGCACCCAGAATCCCACAATGGGTGAGGAATGGCGACGGGGCTGGCATCCGGAAATCATCCCGTCGGCTTCCGAAGAAGGACCGATACTCATTATCGGGGGTGGTCCCGCGGGATTGGAGTGCGCAGTCAGCCTCGGAAAGAGGGGTTGTCAGGTGACGCTTGCAGATTCGAATGAAGAACTCGGCGGTCGCGTCAATCTTGAAAGCGCCCTGCCGGGGCTCACACAGTGGGGGCGTGTGCGCGATTACCGCATGCAGCAACTGCATAATCTGGCCAATGTCGAGCTTTTTCCGGCGAGCACAATGACTGCATCGGATATCGCTGAATTCGGCGCCGACCATATCGTGATTGCGACAGGTGCGAAGTGGCGAAAGGACGGCGTCGGTCGCCAGCACGCATTTGCACTGCCGGGAACCGAACAGTCTCATGTCCATACACCCGATGACATTATGTCAGGCTTGGAACTCAGCGGCGATGTGGTGGTTTACGATGATGACCACTATTACATGGGAGGTCTCATTGCGGAATTGTTGAATTCACAAGGTGCGAACGTGACTATTGTCACACCGGCTACCGACGTGTCTAATTTCACGCACAAAACCTTGGAACAGGAGACAATTCAGGGCAGACTGATTGATCTAGGAGTCGCCATACGCACTGCGACAGCTTTGAAGTCCATCGGAAAGGACAGCATCGAGATGACATGCATCTATTCTGATCAGTTATCTGAAATCGCGTGTGATCACGTCATCACAGTTACTGCAAGAACCCCCAAAGATCAGCTGTTTCACAAATTCACCGCCAAAATGGAAGGATCTGAAGATGTCAATGTACCGCAAGCGTGTTGCATTGGAGATTGCTATGCACCCGGAACAATCGCAGCCGCGGTCTATTCAGGCCATCAGTATGCCAGGAATTTCGGTGAACCGGCAGATGATCGTGAGGTTCCGTTCTTGCGGGAATTGACCAAAATTTAGTTGAATCAGCCAGCCGGGGTGTCAGGGCGTGGAAGGCTTAGTGTAGCTCCAAACGATGGGCATCAACCATATCGGCGAGTGACACAAAGCGCATATCAGGTGTTGGTGGATTCTCAACGACTGGTGTTGCACCAATGCCGGACTCACCGGCTCTACGATCAATCCAGCATGTTGCCAGACTGATTCGTGTCGCTGGTACGATGTCGTGAAAAAGACTCTGCGCGGTGTGCAGGATGTCGGATTTCGAGACTCCAAGATCTTGGAGTTTTTCAAGCATGTAGTCGAAATTCCTTGGTGATGGCTTGTAGGAACCGATATCTTCAGCAGTGTAAATCGCATCAAATTCGACTTTGAGGTGCCGATTGCTCTGCGAGAAGCCGACATTGTCGACGTTTGAAAGAATGACTAATTTGAAATGTTTTTTAAGGTATTGCAGGGATTGCACCGAGTCCGGGAACGCGGGCCAGTGTCTGATCGATGTGGCAAATGCCATGTGGTCATCGACGGTCATGTGTACACCCAGGTTCTGCGCCATCGCCTCGTGGGTCTTGGTGAGCAGTTTGGTGTATGAAAGATCGGGATTCGCGTCTTGAATGCCCGATTCAGTGCGCGAGAATTCGAGCAGTCCGGAGTCTTTTTCGATTGATTCGCCCGATCGTTCAATCAATGGTGCAAGTGCTTTGTAGATTCCGGACTCCCAGTCAATGAGCGTACCGTAACAATCAAAGGTCAGCGTAGTAAAGTCGGAGATTTTCATAGAGAAGCGTTTATGTAGCAAGGGTAATAGGATGTGTATAATTTTATTCCTACAAAAATTTGCAATCTGCAATTTTTATACGAGGGTTCACGTCTTTGTTGTTGAGGCACGCCGATGCGAAAGTGGCGGAATAGGTAGACGCGCTGGTTTTAGGTGCCAGTGGGGTAACCCGTGGGAGTTCGAGTCTCCCCTTTCGCACCAATACCGGATAGGTTAATATGAATTTGAATATTGAAGAAATTGATTCCTGCACTCGTCGCATTACGTTTGCACTTGAAAGCGATAAAGTCGACGCTGAGTTGAGAAATCGAATTCAGAGAATTTCAAGAGAAGCGTCCATTCCTGGATTTCGTAAAGGCAAGGTGCCGTTCAATATGATTCAGAAGCGCTATGGTAATGAAGTTCTTCGGGAGGTTATCGCTGACCTGTCTAACCAGTGGATGGATATGGAAATGCACGAGCACTCCGATAGTCGTGTAGGCCCGCCAGTGCTTGATGGTTTCGAACGCAACGAGCAAACCCGCGACTACGATATTCGAATACTGTATGAGGTACTCCCGCAAGTTGTTGCATTTGACATTGAGGGTTGCAAGGTTGTTCGACCGGTTGTAAATGTCAGCGACAAAGAAGTCGACACTGAGATTGAGAAATGGCTGAAGGAACGCCCGCGACTAGAGAGCGTAGACCGGCCTGCGGTTCTTGGTGACAGAGTATTGGCGCAGATTGAAGAGACTGTTCATGTGGAAGGGGGGCAGAAGTCCAGCGACTTTCGTCGCATATGGCTGCAACCTGATCAATGCGAAAAATCCATATTGGACGCTTGCCTTGGGAAAAGTGCAGGCGAACGGGTTACTGCAGACATACTCGATAATTCCGAACTTCCGGAAGGTGAGGAAGCGGTCAAGGTAGCCACTGTCAATATACAGATTGTGTCTGTCGAGCAGCCGATTCCTGATAGCTTGAATGAAGACATGCAGGAGCGTCTTGAAGTCGAAAGTCCGCAGGATGAGAATTTTCATGGAGCCGCTAAAGATGCACTGGTGAAGTCTTTTACGGGGAGTATTGACAATGATGTGCAATCGCAGGTCTTCTCAGCGCTGTTTAAGCGTAATCCGTTCTCTATGCCGAAATTTTCTATCAGATATATCATGCTGAACCAGTTGGTGGAAAGAGGCATGAAGATTGAAGATGCAAGCGAATTTGTTGACCACCGAGGTAACACTCAAGAATGGATGATGACGTATTTCGATTCTGCGCTTAAGCTCAAGCGGAGTTTCTTGCTCGAGAAATTGAGAGTGCACTATGAAATGCCGATCGATGACGAAAAGATTATGGAAGCAGTGGAGGACGAATTGCAGACAATGCGAGGAATGACCGACCCGTCCGATACGGGAGATTCTGCGGAATTGCAACGATATCGGGATATGGTCTATCAGAGAAACAGGTGGATGGCTGAACAGGATAACGTCAAGAGTCTGATTGACAAGCTGCTCGAAAATGCGGATTACGAAGAAGTCGAAATGACACTGGCTGAGTACGAGGAGTGGAGAGAAGATCTTCATGCCAACGAACAGCTGTCTGATGATTCAATCAGTGAAGATGTTGATGAATCGGAACATGCCGAACAAAATCCGGAAACAAGCGTTATTGTTGACGCTCTTGGCAATCCAATCGAAAAACAGTCAGCTTGACTACAAGCAGGGAGATATTGAAATATGACTAGTGGCCACCAACCTTCTCAATTGGTTGAGAGCGCACAGTTGATTCCGATGGTGGTTGAAACCACCGGGCGGGGTGAGCGAGCGTACGACATATACTCGCGAATGCTCAAGGAGCGGGTGATCTTTCTGGTCGGTCCGATCGAAGACCATTCGGCCAATCTGGTTGTCGCACAGTTGCTCTATCTGGAATCGGAAAGTGCCGAGAAGGATATACATCTGTATATCAACAGTCCCGGTGGCACGGTAAATTCAGGGCTTGCAATCTACGACACAATGCAGTTTGTCAAACCTGATGTGAGTACGGTGTGTGTCGGACAGGCCGCCAGTATGGGGGCCCTGGTGCTCGCCGGTGGCGCGAAAGACAAGCGTCATGCACTTCCGCACTCCAGGATAATGATTCATCAGCCGATGGGTGGCTTTCAGGGGCAGGCGACCGACATTGATATTCACGCCAAGGAGATTCTCAGAATCAGGGAGCGTTTGAACAAGATCATGGTCAAACATACAGGCAAGGCCATAAAAACTGTCAATCGGGATACAGAACGCGACTACTTCATGGAAAGCCAGGAAGCCTTAAAATACGGAATAATTGATTCTGTCATTGAAAATCGCAAGTGAATCACCGAAAATTAGCAGTGATCGACTCAACGACGATTCGGAGGACAATGTTACATGGCTAGCAGGAGAGGGAAGAAGGACGGCGGATTGCATTGCTCTTTTTGCGGAAAGAGTCAGCATGAAGTCAGGAAGCTGATTGCCGGACCTTCAGTTTTTGTCTGTGATGAATGTGTCGAACTATGTAACGATATCATTCGCAGCGAGACCGCAACCGACGAGGTCGAAAAGGAAAGCACCAAGTCCAAGTTTCCCACACCGAGTGAGATCTGCGGCATTCTCGATGAGTACGTGATCGGACAGACAGCAGCCAAGAAAGTGCTTTCGGTTGCAGTCTATAACCACTACAAGCGCATCGAGAACGACGACATGGTCAATGACGTGGATATTGCAAAGAGCAATATTCTTCTGATCGGTCCGACCGGCTCGGGTAAGACGCTGTTGGCGGAAACGCTTGCCCGCGAACTGAACGTGCCATTTACCATGGCGGATGCCACAACCCTGACGGAAGCCGGTTATGTCGGTGAAGATGTTGAGAACATCATCCAGAAGTTGTTGCAAAAGTGCGATTACGACATCGATCGAGCGCAGGTAGGCATTGTATATATTGACGAAATCGATAAAATTTCGCGAAAGTCGGACAATCCATCAATCACTCGCGACGTCTCTGGCGAAGGTGTGCAACAAGCCCTTCTCAAGTTGATTGAGGGTACGATTGCTTCGGTACCGCCCCAAGGTGGTCGCAAACACCCACAGCAGGAATTTCTGCAGGTCGATACTCGTAATGTACTATTTATCTGTGGTGGCGCCTTTTCCGGGCTTGAGAAAGTGATAAGGAACCGGACGGACAAAAGCGGTATCGGGTTCGGTGCTGAAATCCTGTCGGGTTCCGAACAGAGTCTCGCGGAAACGTTACAGCAGATTGAACCCGAAGATCTGATCAAGTTCGGATTGATTCCAGAGTTTGTCGGACGACTTCCGGTTGTTGCCACGCTTGAGGAACTGGACGAGGAAGCTCTTGTCAAGATTCTGATCGAGCCGCGCAATTCGTTGCTGAAGCAGTATCAGAAACTGTTCTCATTGGAAGGCACCGAACTGGAGATACGAATGGACGCACTCAAAGCGGTCGCTCACAAGGCGATGGATCGAAAGACCGGTGCACGCGGACTACGTTCGATTCTGGAAAACGCCTTGTTGGAGACAATGTACGAGTTGCCATCGACCGCTGGAGTGAAGAAAGTAGTTGTTGATGCAGATGTAGTCAACAACGCGAAACTCCCGTACTATATTTACGAAGACGAAAACCGCCAAGTCTCCTGACGACGCACTCGCAGATGACTGCGATGTCTTGTTTTGTTGGAAAATGGCCGGATATATGAGAATAGGACCAATCACATTCTTAAGGACGAGTATTGCATGACTCAAAAGCAGGATAGTATTACCCCGGAAACATTGACACTTCCACTATTACCATTACGGGATGTGGTTGTTTTCCCTCATTTTGTCGTCCCGCTATTCGTCGGACGCGAGCATTCGAAAACTGCGTTGGATCGCATGGACAAGCAATTACCGCTGGTAATGCTGGTGGCACAGAAAGATCCCGTTACAGACGAGCCGACTAACGAGGACTTGTACGACATCGGTGTGGTTGCGACTGTCAAGCAGGTAGTGGTGATGCCAGATGCTTCGAAAAAAGTCGTGGTTGAAGGGTTGTGGCGCGCAACAATTGAGGCGGCGGAAACAGTGAATGGTTGCATCGAGGCACAAACCACGCCGTTGGAAAGCATACCCATACGAGAGTTGCTTGCTGACTCCTTGATCGAATCATTGATCGATTTGTTTGAACAGTACATCAAAACAAGTCAGAAAATTCCTGCTGAAGTACTGGCCAAAGTCAGAAAATTCGAATCCCCTGGCCAGGTGATTGATGTTGTTGCCGCCCATCTGATCAGCCAGAGTGTCGCTGAAAAGCAGGAGATTCTTGAGCTGATTGACGAACAGGAGCGCCTGGAGCAGGTGATTGCGGTCATGTCTTCAGATGTTGAGCTGTTTCAGGTCGAACGAAAGATCCGCGGCCGAATCAAGAAACAAATGGAGAAAAGTCAGCGCGAGTACTATCTGAATGAGCAACTCAAGGCAATTCACAAGGAACTTGGCAGTGGTGAGGAGGCCAAAAGCGAAGTTGACGAGTTGAGTGAGAAAATAGCCGAGGCAGGCATGACAAAGGAAGCGAGAGACAAGGCAGTTGCCGAGTTGAAGAAACTCAATATGATGTCGCCCATGTCGGCCGAGGCAACGGTCGTTCGCAATTTCATTGACTGGCTCATCGCGGTACCCTGGCGCAAACGAAGTCGGATTCACAAAGATTTGAATGCGGCGCAGAAGGTATTGGACGAAGATCACTATGGTCTCGGAAAAGTCAAGGAACGAATTCTTGAATACCTTGCAGTGCAGCAGCGCGTCCGTAAGAACAAAGCGCCGATCCTGTGTCTGGTGGGACCACCGGGCGTGGGCAAGACGTCACTTGGCAAATCTGTCGCGCGTGCGACGAATCGGAAATTTCTGAGAATGTCGCTGGGCGGCGTTCGCGATGAAGCCGAAATACGTGGACATCGCAGAACCTATATCGGCTCGTTGCCCGGGAAGATCATCCAGAGCATTGCCAAGGTCAAAACCCGAAATCCTCTGTTCATGTTGGACGAAGTTGACAAAATGTCGATGGATTTCAGAGGCGATCCCTCGTCCGCTCTGCTGGAGGTACTGGACCCGGAGCAGAATCATACGTTTGCCGATCATTATCTTGAAGTCGAGTACGATCTTTCCGAAGTGATGTTCATCGCTACCGCCAATACGTTGAATATACCGCCTCCATTGCTGGACCGAATGGAGGTGATACGAATATCCGGTTACACCGAGGATGAGAAGGTTCGGATTGCAACGCAGTATCTGATCCCCAAGCAGTTGAAGAGCAATGGACTTGTGCCTGAAAATCTAACGATATCGGAAAAGGTTCTGCTGGACATCATCCGATACTACACACGTGAAGCAGGTGTTCGCGGTCTCGAACGCGAGTTGTCAAAAATCTGCCGGAAAGTAACCAGGAAGCTGGTTCAGAATGACAGTAAGTCAAAGACCACGCGAATCACATCGAGAAATCTTGACAAGTATTGTGGTGTTCGTCAGTATCGATTTGGAATAGCTGACAAGTTCAATCAGATTGGGCAGGTGACAGGGCTTGCGTGGACTCAGACCGGGGGCGATCTGCTGAGTATTGAAGCAGTAGTGGTTCCTGGAAAGGGCAAACATATTTACACTGGAAAGCTTGGCGATGTGATGCAGGAATCGATCCAGGCGGCAGTCAGTGTTGTCCGCGCCCGCTCCATTCATTACGGAATAAAACCGAGTTTCTATCAACGAAAGGACATACACGTCCACGTACCTGAAGGCGCAACCCCGAAAGACGGTCCGAGTGCTGGCGTCGCAATGTCCGTGGCGATAATCTCAGCGTTGACACGGATTCCCATCCGCGCTGATGTTGCGATGACCGGTGAAATCACTTTGCGTGGAGAAGTCTTGCCGATAGGTGGATTGAAGGAGAAATTACTTGCGGCTCACCGCGGAGGCATTTCAACAGTTCTGATCCCCGAAGAGAACGAGAAAGATCTTGCTGAAATATCTACCAAGATCAAGGACGAACTTGATATAGTATGTGTACGCTGGATTGAAGATGTCGTGAGTCATTCTTTGGAATATTTGCCCGATGTGACGATCGATGCTACAGATATTGAACTCAGTCTTGAATCTGATCAGAATTCAAACGACAGTGTCAGTGTAGTCAAGCATTGAATCGCACTTACTAAAGTCGTTTCAAATTGGAATAAACTAGTTTTATGAGTGTTTGACGCGTTGACACACGCTCCGTCATAAACTATAAAATCGCGAACTTGCATTCATCAGGTCACAACTGAAAATTCAGTTTATGACCGTATTTTTTGTGTCGAAATTTTATATAGAGGTTTGGAGGATACAATGAACAAAACAGAGATGGTCAACAATGTAGCTGACAGCACTGGACTGACGAAAGCCGATGCCGGGCGAGCTGTCGAATCAGTATTCGAGCAGATTAGAAGTAGTTTGAAAAATCATGAGTCAGTGGCAATTGTTGGTTTCGGTACGTTTTCCACGGGAAATCGTGCTGCTAGAACAGGTAGAAACCCCAGAGATGGTTCGGTGGTCAATATTCCGGCAAGCACAGTTGTGAAGTTCAAAGCTGGTAAGGCGCTCAAGGATGCTGTCAACTAGTCGAATCATGGGTGCTTAGCTCAGTTGGTAGAGCGCCGCCCTTACAAGGCGGAGGTGGTAGGTTCAATTCCTACAGCGCCCACCAAAGAATTGGAGCGGTAGTTCAGTTGGTTTAGAATTCCGGCCTGTCAAGCCGGGGGTCGCGGGTTCGAGTCCCGTCCGCTCCGCCAGGATAATCTGCAGTTCACATAATTGACTCGACTGTCATTGTGTAAACTGCAGATAGTTGTTTTTTACGGTTTGAATTGTTAATTTTGTCCAATGCTGATAGCGATTAAAAATCGGGCTACCGGATGGATTGCGTGGGCAATCGTGATTTTGATCACGATTCCATTTGCTCTGTGGGGTATCAATACCTACTTCGAAGGTGCCGAGGACGTCACCGTCGCGAATTTCGACGGAGAGGAAATTGACTACCGAACCTATCAGCGTGCCTTGTATAACGAAAGGGAACGGTTGCGCGGCGTATACAATCAGAACCCTGAAATGTTGTCTGGAGGTGTTCTGGGCAGGCTTGTCATTGATGCGATCGTCGATGAGGTACTGTTGTTTCGAGATGCTCAAAAGCACGGTTATCGAGTCAGTGACCAACAACTTGTGGAAACCATCCAGAATCATCCGGGCTTTCAAACCAATAATCGTTTTGACCGGGAGCAATATGAGCGTGTCTTGCGCATCAGTGGACTTTCTGTCTCTGAATTTGAAGAACTGCAGCGACAAGATGCGGTACTGCAGCAGATTCGGACTGGTTTCCGGGAATCTGCTTTTGCTGTAGATTCGGAAGTTGATGCCATATTGCGCGTATTGTTTCAAGACCGATTTGGGGAATTCGCGCTTGTCAATCCCGCAGCATTTATTTTTGATGTTGAAGTGACTGACTCTGAAATTCGGGATCAATATGAGACGAACAAGTCACAATACGTGGAAGACGAAAAAGTCAGAGTCGAGTACATCCGACTTTCTGTGGATGATTTTGCGAGCAATTTCACGCCTTCGGACGAGACACTCCAGACGCTCTACGATGCAGAGATTGCGCGGTATGCTGTAGCGGAACAGAGAAGTATCAGTCACATATTACTTGAACCTCAAGGCGGTGAAATCACCGAGGTTTCAGCGCTGGCAATTGAGTTGGTGGGTCGACTGAGATCAGGTGAAGATTTCGCTTCGTTGGCCGAGCAGTATTCGACCGACGTAGGATCTGCCGAGAACGGTGGTGAACTGGGGTGGTTCAGTCCGGGAGAGTTGCCATTCCCTGAGTTTGAGTCTGTCGCATTCAATCTTGATGAGGGCGAAATCAGCGAGCCGGTTGAAACAGAATTTGGTACTCATATCGTCCGCGTGAACGAAATCCAGGGACGAACGGTAAAGTCTTTTGATGAGGTGCGGCCTGAGTTGGTTGAACAGGCATCAAGAGCGCAGGCAGAAGCCGAATTGTTTGAGACTTCCGAGCAGTTGCGCAATCTTGCCTATGAGGAACCGGAAAATCTCAGATTCGCTGCGGATGCGTTGAATCTCGATATTGAATTTTCCGATTGGTTTTCAAGGGGATTCGGGACCGGGATAGCAGACTACGAGCAGATTCGCGGCGCTGCGTTCAGCGACGAGGTGCTGGCGCAGGGCTTCAACAGTGATTTGATTGAAATCGACAGCGATTTACAGATTGTACTGCGAATTTATGATCATCAGGAAACACAGCAACTGAGTGTAGCCGATGTCCGTAGCGAAATCACCGAAGAGTTGTTGCTATCGGAAAGCCGGGAGCTTGCAAAAGAGCTGTCAGAAAGCTTGGTTGATGAACTGAAGCTGGGCGCAGATTGGAATTCGATTCTGACAGCCAACGGGCTTGTAGCGAATGAATTGCCGACACGGGTTGATGCGGCAACAGATCCTTCGACAATCGGTGTCGTGCTACACGCGTTCTCAGCAAAAAAACCTGAAGCTGGCAATCAAACATTCGGCAGTGGTCCAATGGCTGACGGTTCTTATGCAATATTCCGAATATCCGAAGTCCGAAATGGCGATGTGGCATCAGTTTCCGAAGAGCAACGCCAAAGAGTAGTCGCTGCGCTAATGGACAGATTCGGTGATGGTATGTTTGACAGTTATATTGTTCTGTTGCGCGACGGAATTGATATCAATATCAACCCCGAGTTGCTCTGACATCAGTTTAGTTTCGGGACATGCTGGATCAGAGCATGGCTTGGCTGAATCCGACGGAGTTGAATCCTCCATCTACATAAACAATTTCGCCGGTTATTCCTGAAGCGAGATCTGAGCAAAGAAATGCCGCCGCGTTTCCGACTTCTTCAATTGTCACACCGCGACCCAGCGGACTCATCTTTTCGTAATAGTCCATCATGGATTTCATGCCGCGAATGCCTGAAGCTGCGAGTGTTCGGATGGGACCGGCAGAGATTGCGTTGACTCGAATACCTTGATTGCCGAGTGATTGTGCACAATAACGAACATTGGCCTCCAGGCTGGCTTTTGCGAGCCCCATGACGTTATAACCAGGCATAGAGCGCATGGCTCCCAAATATGTCAGAGTGAGGAAAGATCCATTTCCATTGTGCATCATCGGTGAAAAACTTCGTGCCAGCGCGGAAAAACTATATGAACTGATGTCATGTGCCTGGTTGAATCCCTCGCGATTTACCGCGTCGAGATACATCCCTTCAAGTTGTTCGCGAGGAGCAAAAGCGATTGAATGAACAACAATATCCAAATCTGACCATTTTTCTTGAACGGATTCCTGCAATGTGTCAATCTGCGAGTCCGTGGTAACGTCGCACGGAGCGACAAACTCAGCATTGAATTCCTGCGCGAATTTTTCAACGCGCGGGCGCAGTTTTTCATTCTGGTACGTCAATGCCAGTCTGGCACCTTGATTGGACATTGCCTGGGCAATTCCCCACGCAATGGACCGGTTGCTTGCTATACCTGTGATCAAAGCGCGTTTATCTGTTAAAAATCCCATAAAAATAAGCCTTAAAATCTAACTGAATCAGAAAAGCGTCATTCAAACTGAAATCATCCGCCAATGATGTTATTTGCTTCCATAAAGTAAATTGCATTATTGATGTTGCAGTGGGGGAGTTCGACGCAACATAACAATCTTATGAATGTTACACTAGCAAGCGCAAATCGTGCAATATTGATAACCGAAAGTTATCCGACACGAACGGCAGGCACGGAAGCATAGACCGCGAAATGTCAATCACCGATTGTGCAAAAGCATGTGTTCGCTATTCGTCTGAAGATGACGAGCGCTGTCGCCAGATCTCCGAAAACTACGGATTGCCTCTGTCTTACGAGACTGATGATCGTGAATACGACTACGTATTGACAATTGAAAATGGGGTTCTCAAATTACGAGATCTGAGGAATCGAAAATATCGGCCAATCTATATGCCGGTCCAGCCTCTTACACGCGTCTCGCGAAATTGTCTTTTAGGGCGCGCTGTTGGCAAAAAAGTGGCGACTATCCTTGATGGCACTGCGGGATTGGGGTCAGATTTGCTTTTGCTAGCCAGGATGGGGTATCAAGTCACTGCCATGGAAAGGTCGCCGGTATTTGCGGCTTTGATTGCGGACGGCGTCGAGCGCATCAACGCTATATCGGCAAAGCTGTCGATAAAAAGTTGCTTTGCCGACACAAGATACGTATCACGATATTTTGATGAGAAGTTTGATGCGGTTTATCTGGACCCGATGTTTCCGGAAGGCCGCAAGTCTTCGGTAAAAGTTGCGCGTCCGCTCACAGTTTTGCGAGAGTTCTGCAAAGATGATGATTCTGACACTGAGGAATTGCTTGCGGCCGCGATTGGATGGGCCGAGAAAAGAGTCGTCGTCAAACGCCCAAATTTCGCCAGACCGATCATGCCTGATAGGTTGTCAATGAGTATGCGCGGAAAACTGGTTCGCTACGATATTTATCTTACCTAAGGCAGTTGAAGCACTTTATTCGAAATAGTCGTGAATTAACGCAGCAACAAGAGATTCCAGTCGAAATCCTGAATGTCTCGCAACCCGGGGGCAATTCAATCAATTATTGAATCATCATTTGTGTCAGTTTTTCACGTCGTGCGATCAGTTCCCCCAGTTCTTTCTGGCATGAAATGAGACGTGTGCGCTCCTTGTCAATAATTGCGGCTGGTGCCTTGTTAAGAAATTGCTCGTTTTCCAACTTTGAATTGGAACGCTGAATTTGTATTGTCTGGGTATTGATTTCCTTTTCCAGTCGTTTGATCTGCTCGTCAAAATCTGCGGTCTCCTGAACTGAAACAATGATTCTGAACTCATTGGTCAATGCTGAAATTGCATTTGACATGTCCATTGACTCAAAATCCGAATCATTTAATTTTTCAAGTGACTTCAGTTTCGCGAGTTCCATGATTGAAGACAGATGATTCTGAAGGTATGCCAAATCTTGCGGACTATTGGTGTGGCAATATGCTGCGATCCTTTCTCCGGGGTTTATGTTCATGTCACTGCGAATATTTCGGATATTGGAAACAACTGCCTTGAGCCAATTCATTTCATCTGATGCTTCTGCATCCGTCCATTGACTCATGTCGTCGGAAAATTCCTGAAACATGATCGACCTGTCTTCGTTTTCAATCCGAATCTTACGCCAAATTTCTTCCGTGATATAGGGCATAAAGGGGTGCAAAAGGCGGACTGTGGCATCCAACACCATGAGCAGGGTTTTCCGCAGCGAGGTTTTACATTGCTCATCGATCTTTTCATCTCGTAGCATAGTTTTGGCGATTTCGATGAACCAAGCGCAAAACTCATCCCAGATGAATTCATATAGTTGTTTGGAAGCGATATCAAATCGGTAAATGGCGAAACCTTGCTCGATGGTTACCGTCGTTTCATGAAGTTTGCTGACAATCCACTTTTCAGCGGTGGTTACTGGCTGAAAGTCGTTGACGCTGTAGGGTTTGACACCATCAGCGTTCATAAGAACGAAGCGCGCGGCATTCCACAATTTGTTGCAGAAGTTTCGATACCCTTCAATCCGATTCAGATCGAATCGAATATCCCGTCCTTGGGTTGCAAGACGCGCGAACGTGAACCTTAGCGCATCGGTTCCAAACGCGGGTATGCCATCAGGATATTGCTTGCGGGTAGCCTTTTCAATTTTTGGTACCAGATCCGGTTGCATGAGCCCTGTCGTTCGCTTGCTGACCAGACTCTCCAGGTCAATGCCATCGATCAGGTCAATTGGGTCCAGAATATTGCCCTTTGATTTCGACATCTTCTGTCCTTCTGCATCTCGGACCAATCCATGAATATAGACTTCATGGAAAGGGATGTCGTTGGCAAACTTCAATCCAAACATAATCATCCTGGCGACCCAGAAGAAGATGATATCGAAGCCGGTTACCAGTACGTTCGTCGGATAGAAGAATTCAAGCTCCTCGGTTTTTTTCGGCCATCCAAGGGTCGAAAAAGGCCACAATGCGGATGAGAACCAGGTATCCAGAACATCTTCATCCTGATATAGGCTGAAATCGACGTCGCCGTGAAACGCTTTGGCTTGTTGAATTGCCGCGTCCTTGCTCCGAGCAACAAAAACATTGCCGCGTTCATCGTACCACGCCGGAATCCGATGCCCCCACCAGATTTGTCGGGAGATACACCAGTCCTCGATATTCTCCATCCAATCGAAATATGTCCGTTCCCAGTTTTTCGGTACAAATTTGATTGTGCCGTTCTTGACTGCCTCGATCGCCGGTTCGGCAAGCGGTTTTACCTTGACAAACCATTGATCTGTCAGGAAAGGCTCTATGACCTGATCGGTTCGATCACCTCTCGGTACTTTGTATTTGTGTTTTTCAACCTTTGCGATCAAATCCAGCTGAGTCAGGTCTTCCAGAACTTTTGCTCTTGCTTGAGTGCGGCTCATACCATGGTAAGGCGTTCCGACAAGATCAATATTGGCTTCTGGTGTCATGACATTGATTACATCGAGATCATGGCGTTCGCCGACGGCGAAATCATTGAAATCATGAGCCGGGGTGATCTTTACACAGCCGGTTCCGAATTCCGGGTCTACGTAGTCATCGGCAATGATGGGAATCTCTCTGTCGACCAGAGGCAGGGTGACCGTCGTGCCAACCAGATGGGTATAACGCTCGTCGTCCGGATGTACCGCTACTGCAGTATCACCAAGCATGGTTTCCGGACGGGTGGTTGCAATAACGACATGTTCGGAACTGTTTGAAATCGGATATTTGAAATGCCAAAGATACCCTTCTTCCTCTTCTGACATCACCTCGAGGTCGGATATGGCGGTCTTGAGCACAGGGTCCCAGTTGACCAATCTCTTGCCCCTATAAATCAGACCCTCTTCGTATAGTGATACAAAGACTTCGCGGACAGCTGCTGACAGGTCCTCATCCATTGTGAACCGTTCCCGTGACCAATCCAACGATGCTCCGAGTCTTTTCAGTTGATTGGTAATGGTGCCACCCGAATTGGCCTTCCACTCCCAGACGTTGTCGATAAATTTCTCTCGCCCAAGTTCAGTCCGAGATTTGCCTTGTGCCAGCAGCAGGCGTTCTACGACCATCTGAGTCGCGATGCCAGCATGATCGGACCCTGCCTGCCATAGTGATTTTCGCCCCTTCATACGATGAAACCGAGTCAAGGCGTCCATCAGAGTATTCTGGAATGCGTGACCCATGTGCAGGCTGCCCGTCACATTGGGCGGCGGAATCATGATGCAGTACGACTCCCCGTCGCCACGAGGAGAGAAACTATCTGTTTCCTCCCATCGGCGATAGACTTGTTTTTCCAGCGTGTGTGGGTCGTAGACGCTGGCTAAATTGATTTTATTGTTCATTCGGCTAGAGAACTGAATTGTGAACTAGTGATTCCGACTGTGCGATATGCGTTTACGGCACTTACAGAAAATGCTTGGTTGGTTCGGTACCCAAAAGAGTCGTATAGTGACTGATCTTTTTCTGTGCAATCGCGACGTCCTCGTCGGTTGAGCCAACGGGTTCAATGACTCGCTGAAACTGCTGAGCGTATTCGACTACGTTCTGATGCAAAGAAATCATGACATCATTGAACTGATCGGATGGCTGTGAGTGGCCGATCACGACTGGAAATCGTTCGAGATCGACCGGTTTGTTTCGATCATAAATTATATGTGGAACAAAACTATTGGGAGCGAATGTCCAAAGCAGATTGTCCAGCACATCACACATCTCGCTGCTACTTGCGTTCAGGTAGACCTTGTGACCTCTATTGAATGCGGTATTTGCCAAATTACACGCCAAACGCAATTTCCCATCACTGTCAGATTGTTTGAGAAAGTAGAAAACAACCGTAGTTGACATGCAGATTTGCTCAGTCGGATGATCAGCAGCGATCAAGTACGAACTGCACGAACAGACTGACCGGTCTTCCCGTTGCGCCTTTGGCTTTACCCGTATTCCATGCGGTTCCGGCAATATCCAGATGCGCCCACTTCATTTCTTCGGTAAACCTTGCCAGGAAGCATGCTGCTGTAATAGCTCCAGCATCTCGGCCGCCAATGTTTGCCACATCCGCAAAATTCGAATCCAGTTGAGACTGATAGTCATCCCAAAGTGGCATCGGCCAGACTCGATCCTCGCTGGAATTGCCTGCACAGACCAGTGCATCGGTCAGTTCCGAATCGCTGCAAAACAACCCGCTGGGATGTTTGCCAAGTGCGACCACGCAAGCGCCGGTGAGGGTCGCCGCATCAATGACAACTGCGGGGTCGAATCGTCTTATATAGGTCAATGCGTCACAGAGTATCAATCGGCCTTCCGCATCAGTGTTGAGAATTTCGATCGTGATGCCGGACATGCTTTTGACAATATCGCCAGGTTTGTTGGCGGCTCCGTCCGGAAGATTCTCACTACTCGCGACAACACCGATCACATTGATGGGAAGTTTCAGCTGCGAGATGGACAGCATCGCGCCGAGCACCCCAGCGCCACCGCACATGTCAAATTTCATCTCATCCATCGCGCCAGCTGGTTTGATTGAGATACCGCCGGCATCAAATGTGAGTCCCTTTCCGACAAAGATCACAGGACGGTCGTTTTCATCTGCGCCCTGATATTTCATGATGATCAGTTTGGCTGGTTCGCGGCTGCCGCGAGATACGGATAACAGCGATCCCATCCCGAGTTCTTCCATTTGATCCTCGTCGAGGATCTCCACGTCGATATCACCGCCAGTTCCGATTTCTCTTGCCTTGTCAGCGAGATATGTCGGTGTGCATATATTGCCCGGCAGATTTCCCAAGTCTTTTGCCAGGCTGACGCCTTCACTGATTGCTTTACCGATTCGAACTCCCTGGCGGATTTGCGCGAGACTCTTTGACTCGTCCGTCGCGATCTGAATTCGCCAGGTTTTCGGGCGTTTTTTTGGTTTTTTCTTCAGTTGATCGAACCTGTAAAGCCGTTGGCTGCTTGTTTCAACGACACGTCTCGCCATCCACGAAATATCACGATCCTGAAGGTGCATGTCGCTGATAAAAAGGGTAACACTGTCCGCAGTAAGATTGACCAAGAAATTCGCTACGCCACTGATTGCCAGATTGAACTGCTTGGTCGAGAATTCTTTTCGCGGACCGAGCCGAAAAATGATGATTCGTTTCGATTTGATACCCTGGACAATCGGAATCAGTGCGCAACTGCCGGGTTTTTCGGCGAGATCGCCATTCTCGATCAAAGATGCTATTGCACCTTTGGTTTTATCGTTCAATTGTTGGGCTGAAGTAGTAAAATCCTTGTTATCGTAAATTCCGACAACCAGATAACCGGAAGTGCATTCGGTCGCGTTAACGGATTTTGAAGTGAATATTACGGACATGGATCTCCTCCGAGTTTGAAATCGGTTACTGCAGAAGCGACATGCTTTTGATCAACATGGTTTCGTTTACCAATTTTACCAGAACACCATGAATTGTTTTGTCGTTGAGTTGGCCGTGAGTTCAGCAATGTCACCTCCGAACGAATCAGATGATTGATAGGACATGCGGATCTTCCGTAAAAATCTAATCAGCGAGACTTCGGTCAACTACGCTGTCGTCCTTTTCATGACGATTGGAATTTTCGCTGTCGTGAAGTTTCTCGGCTTGTTGAAGCGAGCGGTGCAGGGCAGTCTTCCGATTGACGGACTAGGGTTGATCCTCACACTGAAGGTGGCAACCTTTCTGGATGTCATACTTACGCCGGCACTCTACATCTCAATTCTGCTTGTGTTGATTCGATGGAATCGAGACAATGAAATCACCGCCTATGCAACCGGTGGTATAGGTCCAATGGGATACTCCACGCCAGCGCTGATAGTCGCATTTTTTTCAACAATTCTGGTGGCGCTTTGTTCTTTTGTGATTGGGCCTTCGGCCGAGATGGCTTACCAGAAAAAGGTTGCAGGTTACCGTCAAAGTCTTAAGAGCATCCCTTTTGAAGAAGGACGGTTCCGAGACTTTCGAGGCGGTCGGAGCGTTGTATATTTCGGCGAAAAGAACAGTGACGGTACGACTGACGCCGATACAAATCGAATACGTTTGTTTTACGTCATTTCCGAACCAGACAGCAAGGAAATCATTGTGGCGCAGGATGGAGAATATACCCTCAACCTGAACGACAAAATGGAAACGCTGAACGTAGTCAACGGTCACCGATATCGAATATCGCAAAAATTGCGCAGTTATGAGTTAACCGAGTTCACGTCGTTTACCGAATCTGTGCCAATTCTGGAATATGAACTCAGTACCATCATAACGAAAGCAAAACCGACCCTGCAGTTGATCGGTTCGAACCTCCCAGCAGATGTGGCGGAGCTGGAATGGCGAATTTCCAAAGTCATCGTTATGCCTATGGTGGTGCTGTTGGCATTCGCTTTTGGAAGTAGCAGGATAACCTCGCGAATGAGTGGCAGCCTTGTCGGTGCTGTTCTGGTGTATTTCGTCTATGGAAGTCTGGTTGGCTTTATTGTCGACATCGAACGGACGCGGTTTTTCGGTATCGACGTATTTCTATGGCTACCGCATGTATTCGTTGCATTGCTGATTGGCTGGGTGGTACTGCGAGCTCACCAGAACCGTGGAATTATTCCCACCTAGTGCAGATTCTGCAACGATGAAAAAATTTTGGATCATTGACTTTTATTTTGGTCGGGAAATTACGACCAAATGCGTGATTACCGGGATTTGGCTGCTCGCCATATATCTTTTCATCTCACTACTGGATTTGCTGGAAGACGTAAACGTCGAGGAAGATTTCCAATTTGTAGGAGAAATCCTGCTTTATTCGATCCCCAGAATGTTGTATGAGCTGGCGCCGATGATTCTTCTGATCGGTACCATCCTCGCTATGGCGACGCTTTCACGCAGTTTGGAGTTGGTTGCGTTACAGGCGGGTGGCGTGTCGAAGTTCCGTGTTACCGCATCAGTGGTCGGTTATGCGATGTTTGTCGCGCTGATCATGTTTGTCTGGGGTGAGTTGGTGGTGCCCAAGAGTGAAGTCACACTGTACCTGAAGAAAGACAATCACGTCAGTCGGCAAAACGCCGAGACGCCGGAATACGGACTGTGGTACCGAGACGGCAATCAATTCATACACGTTACGCCGAAGTTGAGTGACAATACCCTGAAAAGCATAGAGATTTATCATTTTGACCAAAATGGACGCCTGGTGAAGTTAACCAACGCAGCAGGTGGGATATTCAGCAAAGAGAAAAAGAATCTCAAGTTGTATGGCGTCATCGAAAGCACGCTTGAGAACCGAAGGATTGTGCGGCTCAAGTCGGAAAGCAAGGATCACCGGATTGAAGCTGAGCTGAATGTAATCGGCGCTCACAAACGAGACCCGTCGCAATTGACAATGATTGAACTTTACCGGGCGATCAATTTTCTCAAAGTCAACGGGTTGAAAACCGAATTTCTTGATCTGGCGTTTTGGAACCGGCTCATCTCTCCGATATCCTTGTTTGTCATGGCGCTGTTTGCAGTGTTGTTCGCTTACCGCTTCCGTCCGAAAGTGAGTAACGGTCACCTGGTATTTGTTGGATTGCTATTCGGTTTACTCTATTTTTCGATTCAACATTCAGTCGGCTATGTCACGTTGTTGAATGGGTTACAACCGGTGATCGGAACATTTACCACCTTTTTGGTCTTTTCGATCGCAGCAGTTGTAGCGATAGCTCGAAACTAGGGACGAAGGTTCCAGTCTGTCATCAAATTCGACAACCTGGAGTTGGTGGAATTCTGTTTTTATTGTCAGCCAAATCCTGTGGATTCTTGTCCACAATTCCAAGAATTACGCTTTTTCACAATAACTTACAGAACAAGAACAGACACAAAGATATACACAACGAGGTCAGACGCTATTTTTGCTAAGTTAGGTAGGTTTTATATAGTAAGAGTTAAGAAAATACTTTTAACTTATTGATAATGAATAATATAAATTGAAAAAAAGGAAAATTTAAAAATTTCTATATCTGTGACGTAACTGAAATTACAAAGCAAGGCAGGTTGTTCACAGAGTTATTGACAGCCAAGATTCCCTGTTAGTTGTGTAGAACCATGTTGTACAAGGGATCGTGTGATCTGGCGCCCCGAAGACGATTCGAACGTCCAACCTGCCGCTTAGGAGGCGGCTGCTCTATCCTATTGAGCTATCGGGGCGTGGTGAAGCCGTTAGCGTGTGATCAGAGGCAATATTAATAGTCTTTTTCTGTAAGCAGGTGTTATCAATCTGCAGACATGGCGGACAAGCATGGATAGCTTGAAACTAGATTGCCTCATGATGCAAGAATATGACTTTGGCCGACATCGAAATTCGTGTCACGTTCGCTGACAACAGCCTTAAATTGTTCCAATCCTTCTGCCTTGTCGAGGTTATCTTATTGAATGGTATCCATCGCCACAAGAGATCGATTCTCCAAAATCATTCAAACCTCCTGTATGCTTGCTTCAGATCGTCGATTTGTATCTTTATCCATTTCTGATTGCTGCTTGGTTGGTTGAATTTGTCAACTTGAACGGTGTTAGCATAATGAGATGTGGCACTACATCATAACGATTTATTGAACTAATGCAATGCGAATCCGAACGAACTGGACGAATTGTCCATGCCAGATCTGAATTTTATTGATTGACGAGAAAATGCACGAGTATTAAAACTGTAAGGTCGAAGTACCGAAATCGCCTTCATCTGAGTTTCGGCGATTTAACTGAAGCGGTGGGCTTCCGGCGAGATACGCAATTGATGACTTCAATGATGTCACTCATGCAGTGCATAACCACTCGCATAAGTATCGATAATTGATTTGACGATTTCTGAGCTTGTGAGATTGTGCGGAAAACGGTCTGGTGACACAGCTGGCAGGTCGTACGGTGGCTCTCCATTGATAATCCAGTTGACCAGAAAATTACCGGATCCGCCACCTGTGCCAATTCCGATACAGAATCCAGTTGCCAGCCAAAGGCCATGAAAGCCCATAACCGGGCCTAACAACGGACAGCCATCAGGGGTGTAGCAGATCAGACCATTGAATACAGTTTTAAGCCCAGCCTGCGCAAAAACCGGTATCCGGTCGAAAAGGTGCGGCAGGTGTGAGTCCAGAATCTTGATATTGTTCGGTAGCAGTTCACCGCTGTAGTCTCTTGGAATACCATCCACACCCCAAGGTACCGGTTCCGACTCGTAAACCCCACACAAAATTCCGTTTCCCTCCTGTCTGAAGTTGGCGGGTGTGACCGGGTCGCGAATGACCGGCAGCTCGAATCCGAGCCGCTCGATTTCAGGGATGCTCTCGGTAATCAGTTCGTGGTGTTCAAGTGGGAAGACGGGCACATTGATGTCGAGTCGAGCGAGCAGTTCTCTGGCCCAAAAGCTGTTGGCAACAACGACATGTTCAGCGATTACTGACGAATCGGATAAAACAATCTTCCAACGACCATCCGACGTTGGTTCGATCTCCTCCACCCTGGTTCCACATCGGATCGAGGCACCGCGATTTCGTGCAGCTTTAGCCAGCGCGTGTGTCGCGCCTGATGCATCAAGATGTCCATCATCTGGTGTGTGGGCCGCACCAACCAAGTCTTCGGTTGTCAGCAGAGGATGAAGCTTACTGATCTCGTCTGCATCAATCACTCGGTATGTGACCCGCAATTCGTCAAAAACAGATTGAAGGTTGGTGAAATACTCAAGTTCTTCAGATGTCGATGCGAGTCTCAGACTGCCCGATCTATGGAACCCGATCGAAATATCAGACTCGGATTGCGCTTTGAGATAGCTGCTGACTGATTCGACATACAGACGAGTGATGCTCGGATAGTGACCGAAAAATGTCACGTTTCCGGCCGCATGCCAGGTTGAGCCCGACGTCAGTTCTGATTTTTCCACAAGTATTGAATCGGTCCATCCGTGCCGTGCCAGATGGAATAGTACGCTGCACCCGACAATGCCACCACCGATCACCACTACCCGGTGTCGCTCTGTCAATTTCGCTCACCTTGCAGGTCTGTCGGCTCAAGTCGAATGGGGTAACAATTACGGATTAAAGAATCGATTTCCGAATCGATGTGTTGTGGATAGTATGTGTCCAGGATATGACGGACTTTTTCGCAAGCGCGTTGTCCGATATCGGTCGCACCTGAGCTTTGCCAGTCTGCCGGTGTTTTCCGGTCCGCAGTTTCGGGATACCCATACTCACTTTCCATCAATTCCAAAGTTTGATTGTGCCCAAGAAAGTGCCCTGGGCCAGTTGCTGAGTCTTTCACCACAGACACCGAAAGCGTTTCGTCATTGACTTCAATGCCTCGGGCAATGCGGCGAATGTAGGAAAGCATCTCATCATCGATGATCATCGATTCGAACGAACATCCCAGGAGGCTTCCCAGCATTCCCGCAGACTCGTAGACGAATCCGCCACCAGCGAGAGCGGCGAGCGCGACACTGAGTGCTTTCTCAAATCCGGCCTGACTGTCGGGTAATTTGGAATCGGACATCCCGGCTCCGACGCCACCCGGGATTCCATAATAGGCGGACAATTGTCCAGACGCGGCGCCCAGCAATGCCTGTTCGGGACCGCCACCACTGAACGCGCCGGTTCTCAGATCAGAAACCATGAGCCAATTGCCAAGAATGACCGGATGTCCGGGGTTCAGCATGTTGATGATTGAAAGCGAAGCGAGGCTCTCAGCACAACCTTGCACAAGTGTTCCAGCCAGTGCAGCTGGAGCAGTCGCACCTGCCTGAGGTCCGGTCTGGCTGTGAATCGGCATTCCGATGTCAACTGCAGCACATGCAACATCCAGGCTGTCAGGCGCGAATGACATTGGAGATACGACATTTGTCGAATGAACTGTGCAGAAAGGTCGTTCGGCAAACTTACCTTCACCGCCCGCCAGCATGTCCAGCATCGGTTGAATCCGGTAGAGATTCTCACCGGATGTGATGCTGGTTGCGATGTGTTTGCGGGTGCCGGCAGCACAGGCATAGATTGTATTGACATCCAATTCAAACAGATTTTCGATATCAGTCGCCACAATAGGTCGGGTGAACCACTGAATGTTTTCGAGGGTATCGCACAATCTCGCAAGGTCGAAAAGATCTTTCAGCGTACTACTTCGATAGACTCTTTCAGTCATATCCAGAATGGAGATCGCTGCACCACCAGTACAAAAATTAAGCAGACCACTTCTTGCCTCAAAATCCAACTCGGGCATCCTGCCGTGAACAACAAATGTTCGTGATGCGTTTGCGAGCAAATCCTCGACAAGCGGTGCCGGAAACAACAGTCGGTTTTCCGAGGTGAGGGTGCATCCGCATTCGAGTGCGACATCTGCCACTCGAGACGTTGCATTGGCCATGCCAAGATTTTCCAGCAAGTCGAGTGCAGCGCGATGAATTTTTTCTAGCTGTGCGTCTGATAGTGGTTTGAATTCAGATTGAATCAGAGTGCCGGGTACAAATCCGGTCTTGGTATCGGTATTCGTTGCGCGCTGGCTTCGGCGTTTGTGCCGGGCTGACTGTCGAGTGGATGGCGCGAAAGCGTTCACCGGAAGATCGACATTGAAAATGATCAAAGATTGAGAAATTCAGTCAGCAGTCTCATTTGTCCGCCCAAAACAGTCACGATCTGGTTTCAATAAACATCAGGACTACGCCGGCAATGATGGTGACCGCACCAATCAATTTTGTCCAGTTCATGGACTCTCGCAGCAAAAGCCAGGATACCAGAGTTGTTACGAGAATTGTACCGCCTACGATTACCGGAATTGCAATGTTTGCTGCCATTGCATCGTGACTCAAACCGCCACGAAACAGGTAGAAATAACCGATTTCAGCGGCTCCTATGCAAATTCCAGCGAGTGCTGCCCAAAGGAGGGCCGGCGGTGGTACAGCGAGAGCAGTATCACCGCGTATCAAGAGTCCTGCGACAAATATGCAGGAAACCAGAAGTGCAGCGATCTGTAGAGTGATGGTTGCAGCGATCGTTGATGTAGCCTCGACCGGGACATGACTGCTTGAAACCTTGATCAAGAGATTGTAACCGGAATAAAGGAAAGTGACTGCAATCAGCAAAATCAGAGCCCCGTACATAATGAATTACCCCTGTTGAAAACAAATAAAGACTCAATTGAATTTTATCGAAAGTGAATCAGGCAACGGCTGGTTGATTTGAACAAAGTTCACCCGTTGCGCACATCGTGACACAAAGTTGTACGGCTGGCTTATGGCACTGACTGACATTGTTGCGAAGCATCTGGCGGTTGAACCGTTGTCAATCAATGTGTTGCCAAAACGCCAGATCGGCGGTACTGGAGTAGGGGGCAATGCGGATTCCGAAGTTCCTTGCCAAATTTTGGCTATTATCCATTCAGCGGACTTCTATCCAGGATTTTAGAACACAAACCGTCGACCGCAATATACACCTCCGACGATATGATAAAATTAATTTGAATTGAGCAGGAACCTCACATACGGCGGAAAGTATTATGGGTATATTGAGTCGAATACTGGGCAAAGGGGAATCACAATCCAAACCTGAACCCGAACTGGAACTCGAAGACTACGAAGGGTACAAGATCAAGCCCGCCCCGCGCAAGCAACAGGGTTCTTTCAATACTGCGGGTTATATCTATAAACCGGATAGTTCCGGCGAACTTCGGGAACATTATTTCATTCGGGCGGACACACATGCTGATTTTGATGTTGCATGCGAACATTCGGTGTTCAAGGCAAAACAGATCATCGACGAGTCAGGCGAACGAATTTTTGACCGTACGTGAGCTGGAGATCACTTTGCGGCAATTACGGCGAATGATGGTATTTTCGCCCCAACGTTACTCATCAGGGGAATTTGAGTATCTGCCGACGTAGGCCTTGAATTGTTTCGCGATCAGATCGGTGTCGACCTCACCCATGAATATGCGTTGAATTAACTGTGAGATCTCTTCGTCATCGGAATTTAAAATTTCTCGCTCCACCGCCTCGCTGAGATTACGTGCCACGAGATAATGCATTCGGCCAAACTTTGAATTCAGGCGGTCGGGTTGTTTGAGCTCATCACCGAGCCGACGCACGATATCGATCAGTTCAGAAATACCCTCGCCGGTCGACGCAATTGTTTTCAGCAACTGAGGCGAGTTGGATGCATGACGCAAAGCAATCGCCTGTCTCAGATCACTCATTGTTGAATCGGCCTCAGGAATGTCGGATTTGTTGACTACCACAATATCGGCAATTTCCAGCATCCCGGCTTTGATCGCCTGAATTTCATCACCGCGGCCAGGTGATTCAACCAAAATGGTTGTGTCCGCCAGTTTTGATATTTCGATTTCCGACTGACCTGTACCAACGGTTTCGACAATGATCGTGTCCCAGGCGGTAGCATCGAAGAGATTGATGATGTTCAGAGCTGTTGTGGAGAGTCCACCAAGGTGGCCGCGAGCCGCAACGGAACGAATGAATACGCCATCATCCTGTCCATGTCGAGCCATTCGTACGCGATCTCCCAGAATTGCGCCGCCACTAATATGGCTGCTGGGGTCGACAGCGAGCACTGCGACCGTCTTGCCGAGTTTGCGGATCTCGGGTATGCAAGCGTCAATCAACGTTGATTTGCCGACACCCGGAGGGCCCGTTACGCCGACTACATGAGCATTTCCAAAATTCTCGCTGATCGCCTTGAGAATTTCTTTCCGGCCGTCCAGATTATTCTCAACGATTGTAATCGCTCGCGCCAGCGATTTCCTGCCTCCCGTGCGCAGTCTTTCTAGAACCGGGTTTGTACTGGTTTGACGTCCAGTTCTGTCGGTGCGACTCATATTGTGGTCTGAGGTTGTCCGAATCCCAGTTCTTGACGGATTTGATGGACTACCTCGCCATGCGTGACACCGCTGCATATGGCTTGTACGATCGCTCCGTAAACATTTTGAGTCTCATCCTGTGCCGCTTGCTGAAGTCTGCTGATTGCATTGTTATAGTCAGACCGGTTGCGATTGGCCTTGTATTTTTCGAGTTTATCAAGTTGATTCTCAACGATTGTTGCATCTGGACGTTCAAGTGGCTTGGCGGATACACTCTCGTCGTCCAATGCGTATTTATTGACTCCGACAATGGTTTGCTCACCGCTTTCGATCGTTTCCTGAAACCGCATTGCGGAGTGTCCGATCCAGTTTTGGATCATTCCCTTTTCGACGGCTTTGAACATACCGCCGGCATCATCAATTTTGGTGATGATGTCAAGAATTTTCTCTTCCATCTGGTCGGTCAGAGACTCGATGTAGTATGAACCTGCAAGGGGATCGATCACGTCCGCGCAATGTGCTTCCTCGCGAATAATGTTTTGGGTGGCAACCGCAATTCGGGCCGCTTCTTCGGTCGGTGCGCTCAGTACCTCATCGTAAGAGTCAGTGTGCATCGATTGTAGTCCGGTAAACACGCCCGCCATCGCTTGAATGGTAACCCTTGCGATATTGTTCAGCGGCTCCTGACGAGTCAGGTCGACGCCTGATGTCTGCCCGTGAAACTTGAAACGCCAGACTTTGGGGTTGTGAGCACCAAACCGCTCGCGGGCGATCTTTTGCCAGATCCGCCGTCCGGCGCGGCATTTTGCGATTTCCTCGAAGAAACTTATCGAGATGTCAAAGAAAAAAGTGAATCGTTCCAAAAATTTATTTGAATCCATTCCACGGGCTATACAGTCTTGCGCATATTGAATACCCGTAGCCAGTGTGAATGCCATGGCTTCCGCAGGTGTCGCACCGGCCTGCTGCATGTGCTGCCCGACAATCGACAGAGGGTTCCAATGCGGGACATGTTCTTGACAAAAAGCAATGTGATCGACCAGAACTCTGCGCGACCCTTCCAGACTGAGCCGGTAAAACATGTGATTGGCGACGTAGTGCGAAATGTAATCGCTCTGGTTGGATGTTCCGGAAACGTCAACCCAATCCACCCCCCGCTTTCTGGCAACAGCCAGCAAAAGGGCAAGCAGGGTGAATGGCAAGGGATCGTTCATCGCTGTGGACAGCGATTTGATGTCCACGTCTTGAAAGCACCGGTCCATGTCATCAACCGTGTTGACTATGACACCGCAGGTGCCAAGCAATTTTGGATCGACTTCGTCGATGTCATAGCCGCGATAAACGGAATTGCAGGGAATCAGACTGATTGCTGTGTTACCAGCATCCAACAGTTTCCGAAGTCGTTGGTTATAGTCTTCGGGTGTACCAAACCCAATCAGTTGGCGCTGACTCCATACTTTTCCCCGGTGCATCGTTGCGTAAATTCCTCGCGTCATGGGCAATTGGCCCGGGTATCCGAGTTTCTCCTCATACTTGCTGTCGTCCCAGTCTGCCGGCGTGTAAAGGGGCTTTATCTCAATTCCAGACCGGTTGTGGATCGGTTTTTCGTCAGGCAGCTGGTTTCTGTACTCCTGCTTCCAGGCATCTTCTGGTGTGTCTTGGCGAAGATTGACAACTTTAGTGTTCTTCATTGATTCTGACTCTCCCAATTCTTCAGGCTGTTGGCACGAACCTCAATTGCCAGAGACTGCACATAACTTGAAATCTCCTTAAGGGTACTTCCCGGATGGAATACTCGGCTGACCCCCAATTCAAGCAATTCGTTCTCATCCTCCTCAGGAATGATACCACCGACAATCACTCCGATATGTGCCAGGTCGGACTTGCGCAGTGCGTCAAGCAAGTCGGGAATAAGAAGGTGATCGGTCGCCAAGCTACTGATCCCGATGACATCGGCATCTTCCTCCTCAGCGAGCCGCACCACGTCGGAAATAGATTGCCACGGTGGCGTATATACGACTTCCATGCCCGAGTCGCGCAGCATAGTGGCGACGATTCGGCTTCCGCGGTCATGTCCGTCCAATCCGATTTTGGTGACAATCACTTTGGGACGATAGTGTTGTGGCAGCGACATGGTTCACCCGGAATTTGAATCTTCCTGAATCAATTGCTGGATAAGCGTTCTGATTTTCGCCGAATCAAAATCAAATTCACCCAAGCCTTTATAACGCCAATTGTTCTCACGGTCGACGATGTATGTCGTCGGAATAGGACGGACCTCCCAGCTATTGTAGATTTCGAGATCGGTATCCAATGCAATGGCGAACTCTAGTTTTGGGTCAAATTTGTCGAGGAATGCTTGCACAGTGGCGCGATTCTCGCCAACATTGACGGCGACAACCTCAAAATCGTCTCGATCCAGTGATGACCACAATTTCAGAATGGATGGCAGTTCCTTGATGCACGGTGGACACCAGGTTGCCCAGAAATTGACGAGAACGACTTTGCCTTTCAGAAATTCATTGTCTGCGGACGGTCTATTGATCCACTGTGCGCCGATAAAACCTGGTGCGGGCAATGGATCAATCGAAGTCGGAACATTGGTTTGCGCCGCATTTTGGGCGATCGCGGTATTGAAGGTGCAACTAATGAGAGCGAGCGCAATTAGGATACGTGGCAGATTGATCTTGAATCGTTTGAACCTGCGTGCGGCTGTGTCACTGAATCCAAGCATTCTGCGTCCCCGCCCAATGTCGTGAGAAGAAATTAATTTCGACAGAAATTGCCGATCAGGTGATTTCTCCAGCTCCTGATAGAAGGTTCTCAAGATTTGCCATCTGCATCTCGCGGCTTCGTATCACTTCGGCCAGCAGGTCATTGGCGGATACAACTCCAATGAGTTCACCATCTTCAACGATTGGAAGATGGCGGAATCCTTTGCCGACAACGATTTTCATGCAATCCTCAATATTGTCGTCCGGTCCGACGGTCTGGACATTTTCGGTCATCACCTGTGCGATTTGCGTGTCTTTTGATGTCAATCCCTGCAGGATGACTCTGCGGGCATAGTCTCTTTCACTGAAAATGCCAACCAATTCACCGTCACTGACTACCGGCACCACGCCGATATTGCGCTCAGCGAGTACATGCAATGCCTCCAGAACTGTGGTATCCGGCGCGACTGTCCAGACCACTCCTCTGGATTTAAGCAAGGATGAAATCGTCTTCATAAATCTACCCCCGACTGTTGCCTATAGTTTCGCACCGGTATTGCGAAAGGATTCAACTAATTTCCCCAACCAAATTTGAACTTCAAATTACTGTGCCAATTATTTTATATATGCGTTTGTATTGGCTTATCAATCCGTACAAATGTGTTAGATACGAACTCATTTGATGCTTATATTGTCTATCAAATCGTATTCAAAGACAAAATAATTATTTGACCTCCGCAACTGATTAAGAATAAAGGCATTTCGGGCGACGGCTTATTGTCGTATGAATCCGTCACGTCGGTAATCGACCTTCCCGAAAGCTGTGTTTGAAACGGAACACGAATTTGTCGATGTACTGTTGCCGATATTCATGCGATACACTATCAAAAGCGCTACCAATAAAATACTTGTAGTTGCTGACCACGCTGTGAAGACAAGGCAGGCATTGGTCAACTTCGTGCGCCTCAGGCCTTGATTACACTTCGTCATTGCGAACTGCACTGGCCAATTACTCTTATGCCCTGCGTCAGCGCTTGGCAGATTCATCACCACTTCTATCGGCATCGACCAACTCCATCAGTGCGGTCAGGTCGCGGATTTGCTTGCGATTTTCGATCACCTGACGCCAATTGCGAAGCATTCGAAGGGCGGAGCGCTACAGTCGCCAAGCATCTACTACCGTTTTTGAAGAGAGCTTTCGCTCTCGCAGACACGCATTCGGTCTTTATGTCGCGAACCGCGTGTCTGGCGACACTTCCGGCAGATGTATCCACTGCACCTGCATTGGCGGAGCACAGTTTCCATGCAAACTTTCACCGGGGCGTATTTTGTGTACCAGTTAAAAGTTTTCTTGGAACATACTCCAATCGACAATTCAGCTCTGTACGAGTTCAAAGAGACGAGTGAATAACACCACGATTCTTTGTTGTTAACGGGAACTAAACACA
This sequence comes from Arenicellales bacterium, assembly GCA_951813075.1. Lineage (GTDB taxonomy): Bacteria > Pseudomonadota > Gammaproteobacteria > Arenicellales > JAJDZL01 > JAJDZL01. The sequence goes on from OX638343.1 coordinate 3,090,700, forward strand.
GACTTGTAATTTCTTGATGAGTGAAGCAAATATAAATTGACGCATTTTCGAAGATTCCAAACCATTGAGGTTACTCTCGAAAGCATAGGCGGAAAAATTATCTTACCCCAGGCATTGGTCTGATGTGAGCGGTATCGCCCTGTCTAGGCGAAAAACGAGAATTTCCACCCCACAGCAAATGCACCTTCGCAACCGCTGTGCCGGTCCCTGCATAGGCCTTGCTTTTGAATCACCCCAAAGTCGCAGTGACGGCACTTTCGGCCTGACACAAAAACTGAACGAGTCCCGCAGACATTGCGAGTTGAATATGCTCAGATTGAATAGATAAGCCGTCGAATTACGGGACAATTGACACTGTCGGGCTGAATTGCTGCCGCGCAGGTCATCGGGATCAAGGCCCAATGAAAAATCCTCAAACCTTTGATCATATGAATCTGAACTTACCATGTGATAGAATATGGCGTCATTCAATCGCAGCATTGCAACGTTAACGCAAACTGCTAAGTCAGAAACTTATTGAGTGCTAATTTAATTTGCGCCTCTTCCAATCCACAGTTTTTGTTGGTGTGTTTTTTGCGTCAGGGATCGTTCTATCTGGAACGGTGTCGGCGCAGCAGATTCCGGATTTGCGTCAAACGCCTGGTGCGGAAGCCGGGCAGATCGAACAGCATTTCGAGTTGGGGGAGCCGCCGGAACTGATCGACACGGGTCCGGTAATTGATGACGACTACCGCCGCATGTTGCCTGACAATGTGGAAGAGTTGAGTCTGACGCTGAGCGACATCGTCGTGGAAGGCTCTACAGTATATTCGGCGGAAGATCTGGCTTACCTGTACCAGGACCGGGTCGGACAGGTCATTGCACTTGCTGAAGTGTTCGAGATTGCCGACCAGATTACAGCTAGGTACCGTAATGACGGTTACATACTCTCTCGTGCAATTGTCCCACCGCAAACGATCGCGGACGGTGTGGTCAGGATCAACATTGTCGAGGGCTACATCAACGAAGTCCGGATTGAAGGCGACGTACCACAGGGACAGTCGTTGCTGAATGCCTACGCGGACAGGATAAGGAGTTCGCGGCCTCTTTCCATTCGGGACCTGGAACGCTACCTGCTGTTTTTCCGTGATCTGCCCGGAATAGAGGCAGAAGCGACGATAAACCCGGCGCAAGACACGCCGGGTGCCTCGGACCTGGTTATTTTTGTAGAGTTTGAAACGTTGGACGGTTTTGCCCGCGTTGACAACCGCGGCACCAGATACAACGGACCTAACCAGGTCTGGCTCGGAGCCGGCTTCAACTCGTTGGCTAGTACCCATGAGCGAGCGGCGCTTACATTTACCACCGCTGGCCGGGACATGAAGGAGTTGACGTATCTTGACTTGGGATATGAGCGTCATCTCAATGCCGAGGGCAGGAAACTGCAAGTCAACCTAACCGAAACAGGTTCGCAACCCGGCCATACGTTGCGGGTCTTGAATATCATTAGCAGAAATCAAACCTTTAAGGTAGGTATAACGAATCCATTGGTTCGCTCACGGGCGAGAAATCTGTCGCTATACGCCGATTTTATCGTTCGCAACAGTCATACGACGATTCTTAACTCAACGCTTTCGAAAGATCGGGTTCGGTTCTTCAGCTTCGGCGCTCTTTATGATTCCATAGACCGTCTTGGCGGTATCAATCAGCTCGGAATTCGTCTCGACCAGGGGGTGGAAATTCTGGATTCATCGAAGAAAGGCTCAATAGATCTTTCGCGCGAGGGTGGAAGAATGGAATTCACCAGACTCTCGTTGAACGCATCACGTTTGCAGCGGCTGAACGACAACTGGTCGTTTCTGACAAATTTCACATCCCAGTTCGCTTCGGCCAAATTGCTGGCATCAGAGGAATTTGGCGTTGGCGGAGAACGTTGCGTGCGGGGTTACGATCCTTCGGAAGTGACGGGCGATCAGGGTTACTGCTTGCTGGTAGAGATGCGCTACGGTTTGAATATCGATACAACTGGATATCAGCTGTATGGATTCTACGATACTGGCGAGGTCCGACGGAAACTCGCCGGTTCACTCGGGAAGACGGCGAGACTGGCTTCGGCAGGATTGGGTATCCGCCTGAATTACGGGGAAAAGTTATCCGGATCAGTCGAGGTCACCTGGCCGCAGATGAACACAGTCGACTCCCGATCGATTGATGTCGACTCAAGTCGCATATTCGCCAGCTTAACTGCGCGTTTCTAGTTCTCATAGTTTCGTTTTTAAATTATAAATAAAACAATAAGATAAAGTTTATTATTCAGGTGATTTGTGATCTTAAAAAAGCAAAGAAATCCGGTTAAATTTACGGCTACGAAGCGGAACATGGAAATCATGCGACATTGTATCTATTGTGTCATTTTGCCGGGTGACGGAAGGCCGGAGTTTTCGCCGGTTTTCGATTCTGGCATCATTGGGCCGAGGTGAAATTCAGGAATGAGTTGTTGAGGATGTGCGACGATGAATTGAAGTGCGATGATGTCATGCTGTCGAAGTATCGCGAAGCGCGCGTCGATGCAACACTGTTTCCAGCGTCAATCGTTCGCGAAAGCCTGACAGGATGCTCACCTCCGTGCATTGCAACTGGCCGAAAGAGGCTCTTTGCTTCATGATCACTTTTCGCAGTTTCATCCAACGGAAATGCAGGCCGGTTGTCGCAACGCTGGGCTCATTGCTGAGATTTCGCAATGTGGTGCTGCCGCTGCTGTTCGGTGCGATCATGGTTTGCACCGATATCCCGCATGTGCATGCCGGGCCGAAAGACGGCAATGTGGTTGCAGGTGACGCCAATATTGTGCAGTTGAATCCGAAGCTTCTCGAGATCATTCAAGGTTCCGACAAGGTCATCATCGACTGGCGTTCATTTTCGATCGACTGGGACGAGTTGGTTCGCTTTCTGCAGCCCGACTCTGATTCAATAGCCCTCAACCGTGTCAATGGTGACACTCCATCCTACATTCTCGGTCAGCTGACTGCCGACGGGCGAGTCATGCTGATCAATCCCAATGGCGTCCTGTTCGGCGATTCCGCGGTGGTGGACATCGGCAGTCTGGTGGCGACCACGATTGACATACGGAATGAGGATTTCATGGCTGGCGATTACAACTTCGATGTCGATAGCGCATCGGGCGGTACGGTTGTCAACCGCGGCAGGATCACTGCGGCCGAGGGTGGCATAGTTGCGCTGGTTGCGCCCGGTGTCGAGAACAGCGGGGTGATTGTTGCACGTCTTGGACGTGTTGCGCTGGCCTCAGGCAATTCATTTGCGCTTGATTTCTATGGCGACAGGCTGATACAGATCGGGGTTGACGACAGTGTTGCCGAGCGACTGCTTGCGCCCGACGGTACCGAGTTGAAGGCACTGGTCGACAACAGCGGCGGGATCTATGCCGACGGTGGGACAGTGATGTTGATGGCTGCGAGTGTAGCGAAGGATGTTGTTGACTATGCCATCAACATGGAGGGCATCATCGAGGCGCGGACGGCGACGGAGCGCAATGGTGAGATTGTGCTGGAGGGTGCGGGCGAGGGTATTGTCCGAGTGACCGGCACGCTGGACGCATCGGGTCGCGAGAGTGGAGACACGGGTGGTGAGGTCAAGATTCTGGGTTCCAAAGTCGGTCTTGTCGGGCAGGCGGAAGTTGACGTATCCGGAGACGCTGGCGGGGGCGAGGTACTGATCGGAGGCAACTTCCAGGGACGCGGTCCGGAGCGCAATGCCGACTTCACGACGATCGGCAGCGAGGTGGCGATTCAGGCCGATGCGCTCACGACCGGTGACGGCGGCCGGGTGATTGTCTGGTCGGACCGGGTGACACGTTTCTTCGGGAACATTTCGGCCCGCGGTGGCAGTGTTTCGGGTGACGGCGGCTTTGCCGAAATTTCAGGCAAGCAGCATCTGCAGTTCGCCCCGAACTCGATCGATCTGAGCGCGCCGAAAGGCTTGATTGGAGAACTGCTCCTGGACCCGCTTGACATTGTTATCTCGGACGGCAATGGAAGCGATGATTCCGTGTTCAGCGGGAACAATGTCATCAACTTCAACGACGACAGTACGGCGACCTACAACATAACACCGGCAGCATTCGAAGCGATTGATGCGGACATTACCTTGCAGGCGCTGAGAGACATTACGGTGAATTCCCCGATTGACAGGGACGGTAGTGGGGACAGTACCCTGACCCTGCAGGCGGGACACGATCTCATCATCAATGCTGACATCAAGGGCACCATGGGCGCCCATAGTTTCATATTCGAGGCGGATTCGCCCAGATCGTCCAGTAACGATGGCGACGGAACGTTGAAGATTGCCAGCGGTGTCACCATCGAATCGAACAATGGTGACATCACGCTGATTGGCGCTGAATTCGACATCAATGCGACGAGTATGACGAGTATAGACGCTGGAACGGGGGACATATATGTCGCGCCGTCCCAAGCTTCCTTGATGACGATCAGCACGACGGCCGATCTGAGCCTTGCGGAAATCGGGAGGTTCACCACTTCGGGCACGATTTACATCGGGACTGCGACCACCGGACCGTCCGGATCGGGCGGTCCGGGCATTTCGATATCGGTGACCGGCATCACAGTGAGCGAAGCTCTGACCATCAGCGGCAGTGCATCGCTTGTTCTGGATTCCGGCGGTAGGACAACGCTGAGCGCGGATGTCTCCACTAATGGCAATATCACATTCGAGGATGCAGTGACTCTGGCCGCCAACGTGACGGTGGACAGTGATGCGAACGACGATGGTGCGGGCGGCGACATCACGTTCACCTCGACGGTGGACAGTACCATTCATCCGTTGCACGGTTACAGGATGCTGACGCTGGACGCCGCCGACGGTTCGGTGGCACTGCAGGGTGTGGTAGGCAATACTTCCTCGTTGACGAATCTGTCGGGTCTGTCGGTGACCGGCGGTTCGATCACGCTGAGTGCGGATGTCTCGACCGACGATGGCGACATCACGTTCAGCGGTCCGGTGACGCTTGCTGCCAACGTGACGGTGGACAGCGATGCGTTGGGCGGCACCACGGGCGGCAACATCAAGTTTGAATCGACGGTGGATGGCGACTATGCGCTGACGCTGGATGCCGGCGGCGGTACGGTGGAATTGCAGGGTGCGGTTGGCGCTGCCACCAAGCTTGTGAGTCTGGCGGTGACCGGCGGTACGATCAAGCTGAGTGCGGATATCTCGACCGACAATGGTGCGATCACCTTCACCGGTGCGGTGGAGCTGGTCGGCGATGTGACGGTGGACAGCGATTCGGCGGGCGGCGCCATCACGTTCACCTCGACGGTGATCTCGGCGGCGGGTGGCAACAGGACGCTGACGGTGAACGCCGGCAGCGGTGCGGTGGAGTTTCGGGGTGCGGTGGGCGTCACCGACACCACCGACCCCACCACCAAGCTGGCGAGTCTGACAGTGGACGGTGGTCAGATCGACCTGGACACTGTGGCGACGACCGGTGCCATCGAAATCGAGAGCGGTACGGGCACTAATGAGGGCATTGATCTGAACGGGGCGAGCTACAAGAGCGACGACGGCGACATCACGTTCAGAGGTCCGGTGGACCTGCACGCCAACGTGACGGTGGACAGCGATGCAGACCAAGATGCCACGGATGGCGATATCACGTTCACCTCGACGGTGGACGGCGCTCATGCGCTGACGCTGGATGCCAACTTAGGCACATCGGGTCAGAATCCCGTCGGCGGTACGGTGACACTACAGGGTGCGGCGGGCGGCACGACCAAGCTTGCGAGTCTGGAGGTGGACAGTGCAAGGGTGTCGCTGAAGAGCGTGAGCACTACTGGATTCATTACGATTAACGGCAACAATATTTATCTGGACGGAAACTACTTAAGTGACGCCGGTCACATCACTATTGACGTTTACACAGATGCTATTGCAGTGCTGTATCTGGATGGTGCAGTAAGAGTGGACAGCGATGCCGCGAACCGCAACATCAAAATCAGCGCGTGGGTGACCGGCGGTCACATGCTGACGCTGGACTCCGGCGGCGGTGAGGTTAATGTGGCAGGTGAAATAGGCAGCATCACCAAGCTGGCGAGTCTGACGGTGGTTGGCGGTCAGATCGAACTGCACAATGTGGCGACGACCGGTCCTATCGACATCGAGGGTACGGATATCGACCTGAACGGGGCGAGCTACCAGAGCGACGACGGCGCCATCACGTTCAGCGGTCCGGTGGGCCTTGTTGTTAACGTGACGGTGAAAAGCGATGCGAACAACGATGGCACGGGCGGCGACATCAAGTTCACCTCGACGGTGACTTCGCAGACGATGTCGGGCGTGCCCAACAGATGGCTGACGCTGGATGCCGGCGGCGGTACGGTGGAATTTCAGGGTGTGGTGGGCGGCACGATTGCGACCACCGCGCTGAGGAGACTGACGGTGACCGGCGGAAAGATCGAGCTGAGTGCGAATGTCTCGACTGACAATGGCGCCATCACCTTCACCGGTGCGGTGGAGCTGCTCGGCGATGTGACGGTGGACAGCGATTCGGCGGGCGGCGACATCAAGTTCACCTCGACGGTGGACTCGGCGTCGGGTGGCAACAGGACGCTGACGGTGAACGCCGGCAGTGGTATGGTGGCTTTTGAGGGTGCGGTGGGCGCCACCACCAAGCTGTCGGGTCTGACGGTGGACGGTGGTCAGATTGACCTTGACACTGTGGCGACGACCGGTGCGATCGACATCGAGGGTACGAACATTGATCTGAACGGGGCGAGCTACAAGAGCGAAAACGGCGTTGTCAAGTTCACCGGGCCGGTGGACCTGCACGCTGACGTGACGGTGGAAAGTGATGTGGACGGCAGCAGTGCGGCAGGCGGCAAAATCACGTTCACCTCGACGGTGGAAGGCGCTCAGGCGCTGGTGCTGAATGCCGGCGGCGGTGCGGTGGAACTTCAGGGTGCGGTGGGCGGCACCAGCGCTACCAGCAAGCTTGCGAGTCTGGCGGTGACCGGTGGTGAGATCAAGCTGAGTGCGAATGTCTCGACCGACAATGGCACCATCACCTTCACCGGTGCGGTGGACCTGCTCGGCGATGTGACGGTGGACAGCGATTCGGCGGGCGGCGACATCAAGTTCACCTCGACGGTGGACGGCGCTCATGCGCTGACGGTGAACGCCGGCAGTGGTACGGTGGCTTTTGAGGGTGCGGTGGGCGCCACCACCAAGCTGTCGAGTCTGACGGTGACCGGCGGTCAGGTCAACGTTGACACCGTGGCGACGACCGGCAATATCAACATTAATGGCAGTACGGGCATTGCCCTGAATGGAGCGACCTACGCCAGCGATAACGGTGACATCACCTTTGGCGGTGCGGGGGGTGTGACGATCAGTGGCAGTTCGGACAGTACCGTGTCCCTGCAGGCGGGGGGCAATCTCACCATCAATACCAACATCACCGGCCGCAATGGCGCCCATAGTTTGATATTCGAGGCGGATTCGCCCGGATTGTCCAGCAACGATGGCACCGGAACGTTGAAGATTGCCAGCGGAGTCACCATCACATCAAACAATGGTGACATCACGCTGATTGGTGCAGAGTTTGAAATCGATACGACGAGCAGCATCAATGCCGGAACGGGTGACATCTATGTCGCGCCGTCGCAAGCGACTGCTGCGATGATAATCAGCAATGCGGCGACGGGCAATCTGAGCAATGCTGAAATCGGCACATTCACCACTTCAGGCACGATTTACATCGGGACTGCGACGATCGGACCGGGCGGCGCTGGCAGTTCGATCTCGGCGAGTTCCATCACAGTAAGTGAAGATCTGACCATCAGCGACAGTGCATCGCTTGTTCTGAGAACTGGTGGAGACATAACGGTAAGTAATTCGATTGTCAAGAGCGGCAGTGCGGACAGTACCCTGGCCCTGCAGGCGGGGGGCGCTCTCACCATCAATGCCAACATCACCGGCAGCATGGGTGCCCATAGTTTCATCTTTGAGGCGGATTCGCCCGGATCGTCCAATAACGATGGCACCGGAACGTTGACGATTGCCAGCGGAGTCATCATCACATCGAACAATGGTGACATCACGCTGATTGGTGCTACGTTCGACATCGATACGTCGAGCAGCATAGACGCTGGAACAGGGGACATATATGTCGCGCCGTCGCGAGCTGTCGCGATGATGATCAGCACAGCGGCGAGCGATCTGAGCAATACCAATCTGAGCAATGCTGAAATCGGGACGTTCACCACATCGGGCACGATCCACATTGGGAATGCGACAACCGGTGCTGGCAGTTCGATATCGGCAACCTCCATCACAGTAAGTCAAGTTCTGACCATCAGTGGCAGTGCATCGCTTGTTCTGGATTCCGGCGGTGCGACAACGCTGAGCGCAGAAGTCTCGACTGACGATGGCGATATCACATTCGAGGATGCAGTGACCCTGAGCGCAGATGTCTCGACCGACGATGGCGATATCACATTCAAGGACGCAGTGACCCTGGGAGCGGACGTGACGGTGGACTCTGATGTGGACGAAGACACTGACGACGGTGCAATCACATTTGAATCGACGGTGGACGGCGGCTATGGGCTGACGCTGGACACCGACGGCGGTGGTGCGGTGGCGCTTCAGGGTGCGGTGGGCGCCACCACCAAGCTGTCGGGTCTGACGGTGGACGGTGGTCAGATTGACCTTGACACTGTGGCGACGACCGGTGCGATCGACATCGAGGGTACGAACATTGATCTGAACGGGGCGAGCTACAAGAGCGAAAACGGCGTTGTCAAGTTCACCGGGCCGGTGGACCTGCACGCTGACGTGACGGTGGAAAGTGATGTGGACGGCAGCAGTGCGGCAGGCGGCAAAATCACGTTCACCTCGACGGTGGAAGGCGCTCAGGCGCTGGTGCTGAATGCCGGCGGCGGTGCGGTGGAACTTCAGGGTGCGGTGGGCGGCACCAGCGCTACCAGCAAGCTTGCGAGTCTGGCGGTGACCGGCGGTGAGATCAAGCTGAGTGCGAATGTCTCGACCGACAATGGTGCGATCACCTTCACCGGTGCGGTGGAGCTGCTCGGCGATGTGACGGTGGACAGCGATTCGGCGGGCGGCGACATCAAGTTCACCTCGACGGTGGACGGCGCTCATGCGCTGACGGTGAACGCCGGCAGTGGTACGGTGGCTTTTGAGGGTGCGGTGGGCGCCACCACCAAGCTGTCGGAGCTGGCGGTGACCGGCGGTGAGATCAAGCTGAGTGCGAATGTCTCGACTGACAATGGCGCCATCACCTTCACCGGTGCGGTGGAGCTGCTCGGCGATGTGACGGTGGACAGCGATTCGGCGGGCGGCGACATCAAGTTCACCTCGACGGTGGACGGCGCTCATGCGCTGACGGTGAACGCCGGCAGTGGTACGGTGGCTTTTGAGGGTGCGGTGGGCGCCACCACCAAGCTGTCGGAGCTGGCGGTGACCGGCGGTGAGATCAAGCTGAGTGCGAATGTCTCGACTGACAATGGCGCCATCACCTTCACCGGTGCGGTGGAGCTGCTCGGCGATGTGACGGTGGACAGCGATTCGGCGGGCGGCGACATCAAGTTCACCTCGACGGTGGACGGCGCTCATGCGCTGACGGTGAACGCCGGCAGTGGTGCGGTGGCTTTTGAGGGTGCGGTGGGCGCCACCACCAAGCTGTCGGAGCTGGCGGTGACCGGCGGTGAGATCAAGCTGAGTGCGAATGTCTCGACCGACAATGGTGCGATCACCTTCACCGGTGCGGTGGAGCTGCTCGGCGATGTGACGGTGGACAGCGATTCGGCGGGCGGCGACATCAAGTTCACCTCGACGGTGGACTCGGCGTCGGGTGGCAACAGGACGCTGACGGTGAACGCCGGCAGTGGTATGGTGGCTTTTGAGGGTGCGGTGGGCGCCACCAGCGCTACCAGCAAGCTTGCGAGTCTGGCGGTGACCGGCGGAAAGATCGAGCTGAGTGCGAATGTCTCGACCGACAATGGTGCGATCACCTTCACCGGTGCGGTGGAGCTGCTCGGCGATGTGACGGTGGACAGCGATTCGGCGGGCGGCGACATCAAGTTCACCTCGACGGTGGACTCGGCGTCGGGTGGCAACAGGACGCTGACGGTGAACGCCGGCAGTGGTATGGTGGCTTTTGAGGGTGCGGTGGGCGCCACCACCAAGCTGTCGGGTCTGACGGTGGACGGTGGTCAGATTGACCTTGACACTGTGGCGACGACCGGTGCGATCGACATCGAGGGTACGAACATTGATCTGAACGGGGCGAGCTACCAGAGCGAAGACGGCGACATAACGTTCAGAGGTCCGGTGGACCTGCACGCTGACGTGACGGTGGAAAGTGATGTGGACGGCAGCAGTGCGGCAGGCGGCAAAATCACGTTCACCTCGACGGTGGAAGGCGCTCAGGCGCTGGTGCTGAATGCCGGCGGCGGTGCGGTGGAACTTCAGGGTGCGGTGGGCGGCACCAGCGCTACCAGCAAGCTTGCGAGTCTGGCGGTGACCGGCGGTGAGATCAAGCTGAGTGCGAATGTCTCGACCGACAATGGTGCGATCACCTTCACCGGTGCGGTGGAGCTGCTCGGCGATGTGACGGTGGACAGCGATTCGGCGGGCGGCGACATCAAGTTCACCTCGACGGTGGACGGCGCTCATGCGCTGACGGTGAACGCCGGCAGTGGTACGGTGGCTTTTGAGGGTGCGGTGGGCGCCACCACCAAGCTGTCGGAGCTGGCGGTGACCGGCGGTGAGATCAAGCTGAGTGCGAATGTCTCGACTGACAATGGCGCCATCACCTTCACCGGTGCGGTGGAGCTGCTCGGCGATGTGACGGTGGACAGCGATTCGGCGGGCGGCGACATCAAGTTCACCTCGACGGTGGACGGCGCTCATGCGCTGACGGTGAACGCCGGCAGTGGTACGGTGGCTTTTGAGGGTGCGGTGGGCGCCACCAGCGCTACCAGCAAGCTTGCGAGTCTGGCGGTGACCGGCGGAAAGATCGAGCTGAGTGCGAATGTCTCGACCGACAATGGTGCGATCACCTTCACCGGTGCGGTGGAGCTGCTCGGCGATGTGACGGTGGACAGCGATTCGGCGGGCGGCGACATCAAGTTCACCTCGACGGTGGACTCGGCGTCGGGTGGCAACAGGACGCTGACGGTGAACGCCGGCAGTGGTATGGTGGCTTTTGAGGGTGCGGTGGGCGCCACCACCAAGCTGTCGGGTCTGACGGTGGACGGTGGTCAGATTGACCTTGACACTGTGGCGACGACCGGTGCGATCGACATCGAGGGTACGAACATTGATCTGAACGGGGCGAGCTACAAGAGCGAAAACGGCGTTGTCAAGTTCACCGGGCCGGTGGACCTGCACGCTGACGTGACGGTGGAAAGTGATGTGGACGGCAGCAGTGCGGCAGGCGGCAAAATCACGTTCACCTCGACGGTGGAAGGCGCTCAGGCGCTGGTGCTGAATGCCGGCGGCGGTGCGGTGGAACTTCAGGGTGCGGTGGGCGGCACCAGCGCTACCAGCAAGCTTGCGAGTCTGGCGGTGACCGGCGGTGAGATCAAGCTGAGTGCGAATGTCTCGACCGACAATGGTGCGATCACCTTCACCGGTGCGGTGGAGCTGCTCGGCGATGTGACGGTGGACAGCGATTCGGCGGGCGGCGACATCAAGTTCACCTCGACGGTGGACGGCGCTCATGCGCTGACGGTGAACGCCGGCAGTGGTACGGTGGCTTTTGAGGGTGCGGTGGGCGCCACCAGCGCTACCAGCAAGCTTGCGAGTCTGGCGGTGACCGGCGGAAAGATCGAGCTGAGTGCGAATGTCTCGACCGACAATGGTGCGATCACCTTCACCGGTGCGGTGGAGCTGCTCGGCGATGTGACGGTGGACAGCGATTCGGCGGGCGGCGACATCAAGTTCACCTCGACGGTGGACTCGGCGTCGGGTGGCAACAGGACGCTGACGGTGAACGCCGGCAGTGGTATGGTGGCTTTTGAGGGTGCGGTGGGCGCCACCACCAAGCTGTCGGGTCTGACGGTGGACGGTGGTCAGATTGACCTTGACACTGTGGCGACGACCGGTGCGATCGACATCGAGGGTACGAACATTGATCTGAACGGGGCGAGCTACAAGAGCGAAAACGGCGTTGTCAAGTTCACCGGGCCGGTGGACCTGCACGCTGACGTGACGGTGGAAAGTGATGTGGACGGCAGCAGTGCGGCAGGCGGCAAAATCACGTTCACCTCGACGGTGGAAGGCGCTCAGGCGCTGGTGCTGAATGCCGGCGGCGGTTCGGTGGAACTTCAGGGTGCGGTGGGCGGCACCAGCGCTACCAGCAAGCTTGCGAGTCTGGCGGTGACCGGCGGTGAGATCAAGCTGAGTGCGAATGTCTCGACTGACAATGGCGCCATCACCTTCACCGGTGCGGTGGAGCTGCTCGGCGATGTGACGGTGGACAGCGATTCGGCGGGCGGCGACATCAAGTTCACCTCGACGGTGGACTCGGCGTCGGGTGGCAACAGGACGCTGACGGTGAACGCCGGCAGTGGTATGGTGGCTTTTGAGGGTGCGGTGGGCGCCACCAGCGCTACCAGCAAGCTTGCGAGTCTGGCGGTGACCGGCGGAAAGATCGAGCTGAGTGCGAATGTCTCGACCGACAATGGTGCGATCACCTTCACCGGTGCGGTGGATCTGCTCGGCGATGTGACGGTGGACAGCGATTCGGCGGGCGGCGACATCAAGTTCACCTCGACGGTGGACTCGGCGTCGGGTGGCAACAGGACGCTGACGGTGAACGCCGGCAGTGGTATGGTGGCTTTTGAGGGTGCGGTGGGCGCCACCACCAAGCTGTCGGGTCTGACGGTGGACGGTGGTCAGATTGACCTTGACACTGTGGCGACGACCGGTGCGATCGACATCGAGGGTACGAACATTGATCTGAACGGGGCGAGCTACAAGAGCGAAAATGGTGTTGTCAAGTTCACCGGGCCGGTGGACCTGCACGCTGACGTGACGGTGGAAAGTGATGTGGACGGCAGCAGTGCGGCAGGCGGCAAAATCACGTTCACCTCGACGGTGGAAGGCGCTCAGGCGCTGGTGCTGAATGCCGGCGGCGGTGCGGTGGAACTTCAGGGTGCGGTGGGCGGCACCAGCGCTACCAGCAAGCTTGCGAGTCTGGCGGTGACCGGCGGTGAGATCAAGCTGAGTGCGAATGTCTCGACCGACAATGGTGCGATCACCTTCACCGGTGCGGTGGAGCTGCTCGGCGATGTGACGGTGGACAGCGATTCGGCGGGCGGCGACATCAAGTTCACCTCGACGGTGGACGGCGCTCATGCGCTGACGGTGAACGCCGGCAGTGGTACGGTGGCTTTTGAGGGTGCGGTGGGCGCCACCACCAAGCTGTCGGAGCTGGCGGTGACCGGCGGTGAGATCAAGCTGAGTGCGAATGTCTCGACTGACAATGGCGCCATCACCTTCACCGGTGCGGTGGAGCTGCTCGGCGATGTGACGGTGGACAGCGATTCGGCGGGCGGCGACATCAAGTTCACCTCGACGGTGGACGGCGCTCATGCGCTGACGGTGAACGCCGGCAGTGGTACGGTGGCTTTTGAGGGTGCGGTGGGCGCCACCACCAAGCTGTCGGAGCTGGCGGTGACCGGCGGTGAGATCAAGCTGAGTGCGAATGTCTCGACTGACAATGGCGCCATCACCTTCACCGGTGCGGTGGAGCTGCTCGGCGATGTGACGGTGGACAGCGATTCGGCGGGCGGCGACATCAAGTTCACCTCGACGGTGGACTCGGCGTCGGGTGGCAACAGGACGCTGACGGTGAACGCCGGCAGTGGTACGGTGGCTTTTGAGGGTGCGGTGGGCGCCACCAGCGCTACCAGCAAGCTTGCGAGTCTGGCGGTGACCGGCGGAAAGATCGAGCTGAGTGCGAATGTCTCGACCGACAATGGTGCGATCACCTTCACCGGTGCGGTGGAGCTGCTCGGCGATGTGACGGTGGACAGCGATTCGGCGGGCGGCGACATCAAGTTCACCTCGACGGTGGACTCGGCGTCGGGTGGCAACAGGACGCTGACGGTGAACGCCGGCAGTGGTATGGTGGCTTTTGAGGGTGCGGTGGGCGCCACCACCAAGCTGTCGGGTCTGACGGTGGACGGTGGTCAGATTGACCTTGACACTGTGGCGACGACCGGTGCGATCGACATCGAGGGTACGAACATTGATCTGAACGGGGCGAGCTACAAGAGCGAAAACGGTGTTGTCAAGTTCACCGGGCCGGTGGACCTGCACGCTGACGTGACGGTGGAAAGTGATGTGGACGGCAGCAGTGCGGCAGGCGGCGACATCAAGTTCACCTCGACGGTGGAAGGCGCTCAGGCGCTGGTGCTGAATGCCGGCGGCGGTGCGGTGGAACTTCAGGGTGCGGTGGGCGGCACCAGCGCTACCAGCAAGCTTGCGAGTCTGGCGGTGACCGGCGGTGAGATCAAGCTGAGTGCGAATGTCTCGACCGACAATGGTGCGATCACCTTCACCGGTGCGGTGGAGCTGCTCGGCGATGTGACGGTGGACAGCGATTCGGCGGGCGGCGACATCAAGTTCACCTCGACGGTGGACGGCGCTCATGCGCTGACGGTGAACGCCGGCAGTGGTACGGTGGCTTTTGAGGGTGCGGTGGGCGCCACCACCAAGCTGTCGGAGCTGGCGGTGACCGGCGGTGAGATCAAGCTGAGTGCGAATGTCTCGACTGACAATGGCGCCATCACCTTCACCGGTGCGGTGGAGCTGCTCGGCGATGTGACGGTGGACAGCGATTCGGCGGGCGGCGACATCAAGTTCACCTCGACGGTGGACGGCGCTCATGCGCTGACGGTGAACGCCGGCAGTGGTACGGTGGCTTTTGAGGGTGCGGTGGGCGCCACCACCAAGCTGTCGGAGCTGGCGGTGACCGGCGGTGAGATCAAGCTGAGTGCGAATGTCTCGACTGACAATGGTGCGATCACCTTCACCGGTGCGGTGGAGCTGCTCGGCGATGTGACGGTGGACAGCGATTCGGCGGGCGGCGACATCAAGTTCACCTCGACGGTGGACTCGGCGTCGGGTGGCAACAGGACGCTGACGGTGAACGCCGGCAGTGGTATGGTGGCTTTTGAGGGTGCGGTGGGCGCCACCAGCGCTACCAGCAAGCTTGCGAGTCTGGCGGTGACCGGCGGAAAGATCGAGCTGAGTGCGAATGTCTCGACTGACAATGGTGCGATCACCTTCACCGGTGCGGTGGAGCTGCTCGGCGATGTGACGGTGGACAGCGATTCGGCGGGCGGCGACATCAAGTTCACCTCGACGGTGGACTCGGCGTCGGGTGGTAACAGGACGCTGACGGTAAACGCCGGCAGTGGTATGGTGGCTTTTGAGGGTGCGGTGGGCGCCACCACCAAGCTGTCGGGTCTGACGGTGGACGGTGGTCAGATTGACCTTGACACTGTGGCGACGACCGGTGCGATCGACATCGAGGGTACGAACATTGATCTGAACGGGGCGAGCTACAAGAGCGAAAACGGCGTTGTCAAGTTCACCGGGCCGGTGGACCTGCACGCTGACGTGACGGTGGAAAGTGATGTGGACGGCAGCAGTGCGGCAGGCGGCAAAATCACGTTCACCTCGACGGTGGAAGGCGCTCAGGCGCTGGTGCTGAATGCCGGCGGCGGTGCGGTGGAACTTCAGGGTGCGGTGGGCGGCACCAGCGCTACCAGCAAGCTTGCGAGTCTGGCGGTGACCGGCGGTGAGATCAAGCTGAGTGCGAATGTCTCGACCGACAATGGTGCGATCACCTTCACCGGTGCGGTGGAGCTGCTCGGCGATGTGACGGTGGACAGCGATTCGGCGGGCGGCGACATCAAGTTCACCTCGACGGTGGACGGCGCTCATGCGCTGACGGTGAACGCCGGCAGTGGTACGGTGGCTTTTGAGGGTGCGGTGGGCGCCTCCACCAAGCTGTCGGGTCTGACGGTGGACGGTGGTCAGATCGACCTGGACGCCGTGGCGACGACCGGCAATATCGACATCGAGGGCAGTACGGGCATTGCCCTGAATGGCGTGACCTACGCCAGCGATAACGGCGACATCATCCTCGGCGGTCCGGGGGTTGTGACGATCAGCGGTAGTGCTTCGCTTGTCTTGCGAGCGGGGGGAAACATAACGGTGAATACTTCGATTGAAAGGATCGGTAGTGCGGACAGTACCCTGGCCTTGCAGGCGGCGGGCGATCTCAACATCAATGCCGACATCATCGGCCGCAATGGCGCCCATAGTTTGATATTCGAGGCGGATTCGCCCGGATTGTCCAGCAACGATGGCACCGGAACGTTGAAGATTGCCAGCGGAGTCACTATCACATCGAACAATGGTGACATCACGCTGATTGGCGCTGAGTTTGACATCGATACGTCAAGCAGCATCAATGCTGGAACAGGTGACATCCATGTCGCGCCGTCGCGAGCTGTTGCGATGACGATCAGCACGATGGCCAATCTGAGCCTTGCGGAAATCGGGACGTTCACCACTTCAGGCACGATTTACATCGGGACAGCGACAACGGGACCAACCGGTACAGGAGGTGCGGGCAGTTCGATCTCGGCAATCTCGATCACAGTAAGTGAAGATCTGACCATCAGCGGCAGTGCATCGCTGGTTCTGGATTCCAGCGGTGCGACAACGCTGAGTGCAAATGTCTCGACAGACGATGGCGATATCACATTTGGGGACGCAGTCACCCTGGCCGGCAACGTGACGGTGAAAAGCAATGTGGCGATCGGCGCCACGGGCGGCGACATCACGTTCATCTCAATGCTGGACGGTGCCTATAATCTAATACTGAATTCAGGCACAGGCAACATATATTTCGGTGGTGACGTCGGGTCTGCTGACAAGCTATCAGCAATTACGGTTAACAACGCTCACGACGTCACAGTAGCGACCACGATGTGGGTCGGTTCATTCACACAAACTGCGGGAACTGGAACTACCGACTTCGGATTAAACACTGTTAACGCTGACACCTCTGTCGACGTTACCACGGTTAATATAAGAGGAAAAATCGTTACCCAAGAAGCCAGATTGACCGCTCAAGAAGATATCATATCGACCGTAGAAGTTGACTCTTTGACGATAGAGGCAAGTAATGCATATCTATTTGGTACCATCGATGGTGTAGGTGGACGCGCTGCCAGCGATCTTATAGACATAAATAACAGGGTGTCGGGTGGTACGTATACGATCAATGATTCCATTGTTCTGGGCACTGGATTAGGGACACGAACCCACGTGGAATTGTCCTCCTTGCCGCTCGCGACGATAACACCCGCCGCTGGTGTCTTTGCTTGGTTGACTCCGATGTTGCGGGCTTCCGTGAATGATTCGATCAGTGGTCCATACATCGTAACAGATAGTGAAGCGTCGTCCCCATTGTTGACCCCGGAACCCGGAACGGAGGATTACTATGAAGACATTCCTTTGTTGTTAAAGACTCATGATGATGAAATGGTTGAGATGGAGTGAACTACCAATGCGAAACGTTGTCAAGATGATTGCTGATGCGAATCTGGGTTCCAGTTACAAAACGCCGCCTGTGCGTGCTAATGCTACCTTTGTTGTTCTGATTGGAACGCTATTTTTCAGTGTATGCACATATGGTCTGGCGCAGGAAAGCAATATTGAAATTGAGGAGGCCGTGGGCAGTCCGCAAATTACAGGGTTTCGTTCGGCTCAATTTGGCATGTCGGAATCGGAAACTCTCGAAGCCATAAGGCGTGATTTTGAACTTCAGCAATCACGGATCGCAAGCCAGACGAATGACGAAGATCGGACTTCGAGCCTGGTGGCGACAGTCGATGAGATATTTGCTGGCAGCGAACCGGCTCAAGTTGCGTATATTCATGGATACAAGCAGAACAAGCTGATTCAGGTCAATATTGTGTGGGGATCACCGGTAACTGAAGAGGTTGACCCGCAGACACTGGTAACGACCGCCAATGTTCTTCGAAAGTACTTCGTTAGCCTGGGTTTCGATCCTGACAGTACAGTGGTCAATACTCGCATAGACGACAGGGTGTTTATCGTATTTCGTGGTGCCGATGAACAGGGGCGAATGGCGTTGCTGCAGTTGATCAGTAATCAAGTGCCTGCTGTGGAGGGTGAGGAAGCAGAGGAATTTGAGTCGCAGTTCCGGATAGAATCACTGTTGCTTTCCTACATCGAAAACATCAAGGATCCAGATATCTTCAGGATCGAGAAAGGTGATTTCTAGCCACTTCGCGACGCTATTATCTCTACGAGCAAGCGAAGATCGATACGATATGACGTCTGAAATATCGTCAGGCGATTGAGCCAATCATTGCGGCTACCCATCTGAATACGATGGCTGGCTGGAACGCAGCCAGCCCAAGGACGCGTGTAGCGACAGAATGAAATTTCTGCTGAGCTGTAGCGGACACAATGAAACCGGTAACCGCAGCTGGCGCTTTCACGATCGTGACGCGAACCGATGCGGCGCTCAGGATGTGACCGCGTCAGATGTCATTCAATCGGTGCTTACAACAAGCAGCATCCTTGCGTTCCACAGGGTGAGCCGAATGCGGAAACTTTAAGTGCTTGACAGGTGTCAGATTCGCATCTGGCGCATGCCCGGTGTGGGCGACGATGAGTTGCGTATCCCGCGTCGTCTGAAACGTTATCCGAAGGTTCTGGAGAAGGTCGGTCGGCTGCGACAGCAATACCAGAGCGTCAGTGCGCAGCATGACATTGAGGTCATTGCCTGTTCATTTCGGAACTCGCCTGCCAGACGTTACACTACCTGCGCCTGACGATGCGCCGACAATTGGTGAACATCAATCGCATCACCACGGAACTGATCGATGCCGACGGCGACCGCATACAGGTACGGCAGAATACACACCCCGATGTGCAGCAGCAAAAGCTGTTGTCTGCGATGGGAGTGACGCTGTGGATCAGCCAGCAAACCGGTTGCTGGTTAGACGGAATTGAGGTTATAGAAGTAGTGTTCTGACGCCAATTGCGAATTTGTTTTTAAGTTTCTGATTTGGAAAAAGAAAATTTTTCTATTCTTTAGAAAATGATAAAGATAAGTTAAGTGCAGGGGTTTGATATTAGATAAGATAACAGTTATTATTCAATATTGGTTATTATTGATCTGACGAAACCAAAGAGATCCGGTTACAGCTGTGGGGATTGGGCAGTGAGGCGGAACATGGAAAACATACGACACTGTATGTTTTTTCATTTCGCCGGTGTTCGATTCTGGCATCAGTGGACCAAGGTGAAGTTCAGGAATGAGTTGTTGAGGATTTGCGACGATGAATTGAAGTGCGATGATGTCATGCTGTCGAAGTATCGCGAAGCGCGCGTCGATGTAACACTGGTTCCAGCGTCAACCGGTCGCGAAGGCCTGACAGGATGCTCACCTCCGTGCATTGCGACGGGTCGAAAGAAGCTGTCTGGTTCATGATCACTTTTCGCAGCTTTATCCAACGCAAAAGCAGGCCGGTTGTCGCAGCGCTGGGCTCATTGCTGAGATTTCGCAATGTGGTGCTGCCACTGCTGTTTGGCGCGATTTTGGTCTTCACCCATGCCCAGCAAGTGCATGCCGGGCCGAAAGACGGCAATGTGGTCGCCGGTGACGCCAATATTGTGCAGTTGAATCCGAAGCTTCTCGAGATCATTCAAGGTTCCGACAAGGTCATCATCGACTGGCGTTCATTTTCGATCGACTGGGACGAGTTGGTTCGCTTTCTGCAGCCCGACTCCGACTCAATAGCCCTCAACCGTGTCAATGGTGACACTCCATCCTACATTCTCGGTCAGCTGACTGCCGACGGGCGAGTCATGCTGATCAATCCCAATGGTGTCCTGTTCGGTGATTCTGCCGTTGTGGACATCGGCAGTCTGGTGGCGACCACGATTGACATACGGAATGAGGATTTCATGGCTGGCGATTACAACTTCGATGTCGATCGCGCATCGGGCGGTACGGTCGTCAACCGCGGCAGGATCACTGCAGCCGAGGGTGGCATAGTTGCGCTGGTTGCGCCCGGTGTCGAAAACAGCGGGGTGATTGTTGCACGTCTTGGACGTGTTGCGCTGGCCTCAGGCAATTCATTTGCGCTTGATTTCTATGGCGACAGGCTGATACAGATCGGGGTCGACGACAGTGTTGCCGAGCGACTGCTTGCGCCCGACGGTACTGAGTTGAAGGCACTGGTCGACAACAGCGGCGAGATCTATGCCGACGGTGGTACAGTGATGTTGATGGCTGCGAGTGTAGCGAAGGATGTTGTTGACTATGCCATCAACATGGAGGGCATCATCGAGGCGCGTACGGCGACGGAGCGCAATGGTCAGATTGTGCTGGAGGGTGCGGGCGAGGGCATCGTCCGAGTGACCGGCACGCTGGACGCATCGGGTCGCGAGAGTGGAGAAACGGGTGGTGAGGTCAAGATTCTGGGTTCCAAAGTCGGTCTTGTCGGGCAGGCGGAAGTTGACGTATCCGGAGACGCTGGCGGCGGCGAGGTACTGATCGGGGGCAATTTCCAGGGTCGCGGTCCGGAGCGCAATGCCGACTTCACGACGATCGGCAGCGAGGTGGCGATTCAGGCCGATGCGCTCACGACCGGTGACGGTGGCCGGGTGATTGTCTGGTCGGACCGGGTGACGCGTTTTTACGGGAACATCTCGGCCCGCGGTGGCCGTGATTCGGGCGACGGTGGCTTTGCCGAGATATCGGGCAAGCAGCATCTGCAGTTTGCCCCGAACTCGATCGATCTGAGCGCGCCGAAAGGCTTGATCGGAGAACTGCTCCTGGACCCGCTTGACATTGTTATCTCGGACGGCGATGGAACCGATGATTCCGCGGTCAGCGGGGACAATGTCATCAACTTCAACGACGACAGTACGGCGACCTACAACATAACACCGGCAGCATTCGAAGCGATCGATGCGGACATTACCCTGCAGGCGTTGAGAGATATTACGGTGAGTTCCCCGATTGACAGGACCGGAAGTGGGGACAGTACCCTGAGCCTGCAGGCGGGGCGCCATCTCATCATCAATGCCGACATCACCGGCACCAATGGCGCCCATAGTTTCATATTCGAGGCGGATTCGCCCAAGTCATCCAATAACGATGGCAGCGGAAAGTTGACGATTGCCAGCGGTGTCACCATCACATCGAACGACGGTGACATCACGCTGATTGGTGCTGCGTTCGACATCAACGCGACGGGCAGCATTAATGCTGGAACGGGGGACATCCATGTCGCGCCGTCGCGAGCGATCGCGATGACGATCAGCGCAGCGGCGAGCGATCTGAGCAATACCAATCTGAGCAATGCGGAAATCGGCACATTCACCACATCGGGCACGATTTACATCGGGACCGCGACGACGGGACCGGACGGTACAGGAGGTGCTGGCAGTCCGATATCGGCAAGCTCCATCACAGTGAGTGAAGCTCTGACCATCAGCGGCAGTGCCTCGCTGGTCTTGCGGGCGCTGAGCGACATTACGGTGAGTTCTGCGATTGACCTGAGCGGGAGTGCGGACAGCACCCTGACCCTGCAGGCGGGGCACCATCTCACCATCAATGCCGACATCACCGGCACCAATGGCGTCCATGGTCTCATCCTCGAGGCGGATTTGCCCGGATCGTCGAATAACGATGGTGTCGGAACGCTGACGATCGCCGGCGGTGTCACAATCACATCGAACAACGGAGACATCACGCTGATCGGCGCCGCGTTCGACATTGATGCGACGGGCAGCATAAATGCTGGAACGGGGGACATACATGTCGCGCCGTCCCAAGCTGTTGGGATGACGATCAGCAAAGCGACGGACCATCTGAGCAATGCGGAAATCGGGAGGTTCACCACTTCGGGCACGATCTACATCGGGACTGCGACCACCGGACCGGACGGTTCGGGTGGTGGTGGCAGTTCGATATCGGCAACCTCTATCACAGTGAGTGAAGCTCTGACCTTCAGCGGCAGTGCCTCGCTTGTTCTGGATTCCGGCGGTACGACAACGCTGAGCGCCGATGTCTCGACTGAGGATGGCGATATCACCTTCGGGGACGCAGTGATCCTGGGAGCTGATGTGACGGTGGACAGCGATGCGGACGATGATGCCACGGACGGTGACATCACCTTCACCTCGACGGTGGACGGCGGCCATATGCTGACGGTGAAAGCCGGCGGCGGTACGGTGGAACTTGAGGGCGCGGTGGGCGGCACCAGCCGCACGACCAAGCTGTCGGGTCTGACGGTGGACGGCGGTCGGATTCACGTCGACACCGTGGCGACATCCGGCGATATCGATATTAAAGGTAGTACCAGTATTAACCTGAAGGGAGTAACCTACGAGAGCGGGGACGGCGACATCACCTTCACCGGTGCGGGAGATGTGACCATCAGCGGCAGTGCCTCGCCTGTCTTGCGGGCGGGAAGAGACATTACGGTGAGCTCCTCGATTGATGTGATCGGAAGTGCGGACAGTACCCTGGTCCTGCGGGCGGGAAGAGACATTACGGTGAGCTCCTCGATTGATGTGATCGGAAGTGCGGACAGTACCCTGGTCCTGCGGGCGGGGCGCCATCTCACCATCAATGCCGACATCACCGGTACCGATGGCGCCCATGGTTTCATATTCGTGGCGGGTTGGCCCGGAACGTTGACGATCAGCAGCGGTGTCACCATCACATCAAACAATGGCGACATCACGCTGATCGGCGCCGCGTTCGACATCAATGCGACCAGCAGTATTAATGCTGGAACGGGGGACATCCATGTCGCGCCGTCGCACGCTTTCTTGATGACGATCGGCGCAGCGGCGGACACTGTGTTCAACACTGTGTTCAATACCAATCTGAGCAATGCGGAAATCGGCAGGCTCACCACATCGGGCACGATCTACATCGGGACCGCGACGACGGGACCGGACGGTTCGGGTGGTGGTGGCAGTCCGATATCGGCGACCACCATCACAGTGAGCGAAGCTCTGACCATCAGCGGCAGTGCCTCGCTGGTCTTGCGGGCAGGGACAGACATTACGGTGAATTCTGCGATTGACCTGAGCGGGAGTGTGGACAGCACCCTGACCCTGCAGGCGGGGCACCATCTCACCATCAATGCCGACATCACCGGCACCAATGGTGCCCATGGTCTCATCTTCGAGGCGGATTCGACCGGATCATCGAATTACGTTGATGTCGGAGAGTTGACGATCAGAAGCGGTGTCACTATCACATCGAACAATGGCGACATCACGCTGATCGGCGCCGCGTTCGACATCAAAGCAACGAGCAGCATTAATGCTGGAACGGGGGACATCCATGTCGCGCCGTCGCGAGCGGTCGCGATGACGATCAGCACAGCGGCGGACAATCTGAGCAATGTGGAAATCGGGCGGTTCACCACATCGGGTACGATCCGGATCGGGACCGCGACCACCGGACCGGACGGTTCGGGAGGTGGAGGCAGTCCGATATCGGCGACCTCCATCACAGTAGGCGAAGCTCTGACCATCAGCGGCGGTGCATCGATTGTTCTGGATACCGGCGGTACGACAACGCTGAGCGCGGATGTCTCGACTGAGGATGGCGATATCACCTTCGGGGACGCAGTGATCCTGGGAGCCGATGTGACGGTGGCGAGCGATGCGGACAACGACGCCACAGACGGCGACATCACTTTCACCTCGACGGTGGACGGCGGCTATTCGCTGACGCTGGACGCTGACAGCGGTTCGGTGACGGTGTCCGGTGCGACAGGCGGCACGACCAAGCTGTCGGGTCTGACGGTGGACGGTGGCCAGATCGACGTTGACGCGGTGGCGACGACCGGCGATATCGATATTGATGGCAGTACGAACATTACCCTGAACGGGGCGATCTACGAGAGCGACGACGGCGACATCATCCTCGCCGGTGCGGGGGGAGTGACCATCAGCGGCAGTGCCTCGCTGGTCTTGCGGGCGGGGAGAGACATTACGGTGAGCTCCTCGATTGATGTGATCGGAAGTGCGGACAGCATCCTGACCCTGCAGGCGGGTCGCCATCTCACCATCAATGCCGACATCACCGGCACCGATGGTGCCCATGGTTTCATATTCGAGGCGGATTCGCCCGGATCGGCGAACAATGATGGTATCGGAACGTTGACGATCGCCGGCGGTGTCACCATCACATCAAACAACGGCGCCATCACGCTGATCGGCGCCGGGTTCGACATCAACGCGACGGGCAGCATAGACGCTGGAACGGGGGACATCCATGTCGCGCCGTCGCGAGCTGTCTCGATGACAATCAGCGCCGCGGCGGATAATCTGGGCAATGCGGAAATCGGGACGTTCACCACTTCGGGCACGATCCGGATCGGGACCGCGACCACGGGGCCGGACGGTTCGGGCGGCGCTGGCAGTCCGATATCGGCAAGCTCCATCACAGTGAGTGAAGCTCTGACCATCGGCGGCAGTGCCTCGCTGGTCTTGCGGGCGGGGAGCGATATCACGGTGAGCTCCTCGATTGACCTGAGCGGGAGTGTGGACAGCACCCTGGCCCTGCAGGCGGGGCGTCATCTCACCATCAATGCCGACATCACCGGCACCAATGGCGCCCATAGTCTCATCTTTGAGGCGGATTCGCTCGGATCGTCCAACAACGATAACAGCGGAAAGTTAAGGTTTGACAACAATGTCACCATCACATCGAACAATGGCGACATCACGCTGATCGGTGCCGCGTTCGACATCAACGCGACGAGCAGCATAGACGCTGGAACGGGGGACATCCATGTCGCGCCGTCGCGAGCTGTCGCGATGACGATCAGCACATCGATGGATAATCTGAGCAATGCGGAAATCGGCAGGTTCACCACATCGGGCACGATCCGGATCGGGACCGCGACCACCGGACCGGACAGTTCGGGAGGAGGAGGCAGTTCGATATCGGCGACATCCATCACAGTAATCGAGGCTCTGACCATCAGCGGCAGTGCGTCGCTTGTTCTGGATTCCGGCGGTACGACAACGCTGCGCGCGGATGTCTCGACTGACGACGGCGATATCACCTTCGGGGACGCAGTGATCCTGGGAGCCGATGTGACGGTGGCGAGCGATGCGGACAACGACGCCACGGATGGCGACATCACCTTCACCTCGACGGTGGACGGCGGCTATTCGCTGACGCTGGACGCTGACAGCGGTTCGGTGACGGTGTCCGGTGCGACAGGCGGCACGACCAAGCTGTCGGGTCTGACGGTGGACGGTGGCCAGATCGACGTTGACGCGGTGGCGACGACCGGCGATATCGATATTGATGGCAGTACGAACATTACCCTGAACGGGGCGACCTACGAGAGCGACGACGGCGACATCATCCTCGCCGGTGCGGGGGGAGTGACCATCAGCGGCAGTGCCTCGCTGGTCTTGCGGGCGGGGAGAGATCTTGCGGTGAGCTCCTCGATTGATGTGATCGGAAGTGCGGACAGCATCCTGGCCCTGCAGGCGGGTCGCCATCTCACCATCAATGCTGACATCACCGGCAGCAATGGCGTCCATGGTCTCATATTCGAGGCGGATTCGCCCGGATCGTCGAACAACGATGGCATCGGAACGCTGACGATCGCCGGCGGTGTCACCATCACATCAAATAACGGCGACATCACGCTGATCGGCGCCGGGTTCGACATCAACGCGACGGGCAGCATTGACGCTGGAACAGGGGACATCCGTGTCGCGCCGTCGCGAGCTGTTGCGATGACGATCAGTAATGCGGTGACGGCCGATCTGAGCAATGCGGAAATCGGGAGGTTCACCACATCGGGCACGATCCGGATCGGGACCGCGACGACGGGGCCGGACGGTTCGGGCGGCGCTGGCAGTCCGATATCGGCAGACTCCATCACAGTGAGCGAAGCTCTGACCATCAGCGGCAGTGCCTCGCTTGTCCTGCGGGCGCTGAGCGACATCACGGTGAGTTCTGCGATTGACCTGAGCGGGAGTGCGGACAGTACCCTGACCCTGCAGGCGGGGCGTCATCTCATCATCAATGCCGACATCACCGGCACCAATGGCGCCCATGGTCTCATCTTTGAGGCGGATTCGCCCGGATCGTCGAATAACGATGGTGTCGGAACGTTGACAATCGCCGGCGGTGTCACCATCACATCAAACAACGGTGACATCACGCTGATCGGCGCCGGGTTCGGTATCAACGCAACGGGCAGCATAGACGCTGGAACGGGGGACATCCATGTCGCGCCGTCGCGAGCTGTCGCGATGACGATCAGCGCAGCGGCGGACAATCTGAGCAATGCGGAAATCGGGAGGTTCACCACATCGGGCACGATCCGGATCGGGACCGCGACCACGGGACCGGACAGTTCGGGAGGAGGAGGCAGTTCGATATCGGCGACCTCCATCACAGTAATCGAGGCTCTGACCATCAGCGGCAGTGCGTCGCTTGTTCTGGATTCCAGCGGTACGACAACGCTGCGCGCGGATGTCTCGACTGACGACGGCGATATCACCTTCGGGGACGCAGTGATCCTGGGAGCTGGTGTGACGGTGGCGAGCGATGCGGACAACGACGACACGGATGGCGACATCACCTTCACCTCGACGGTGGACGGCGGCTATTCGCTGACGCTGGACGCTGACAGCGGTTCGGTGACGGTGTCCGGTGCGACAGGCGGCACGACCAAGCTGTCGGGTCTGACGGTGGACGGTGGCCAGATCGACGTTGACGCGGTGGCGACGACCGGCGATATCGATATTGATGGCAGTACGAACATTACCCTGAACGGGGCGACCTACGAGAGCGACGACGGCGACATCATCCTCGCCGGTGCGGGGGGAGTGACCATCAGCGGCAGTACCTCGCTGGTCTTGCGGGCGGGGAGAGATCTTGCGGTGAGCTCCTCGATTGACGTGATCGGAAGTGCGGACAGCATCCTGGCCCTGCAGGCGGGTCGCCATCTCACCATCAATGCCGACATCACCGGCACCGATGGTGCCCATGGTTTCATATTCGAGGCGGATTCGCCCGGATCGTCGAATAACGATGGTATCGGAACGTTGACGATCGCCGGCGGTGTCACCATCACATCAAACAACGGCGCCATCACGCTGATCGGCGCCGCGTTCGACATTGATGCAACGAGCAGCATTGACGCTGGAACGGGGGACATCCATGTCGCGCCGTCGCGAGCTGTCGCGATGACAATCGGCGCAGCGGCGGACAATCTGGGCAATGCGGAAATCGGGAGGTTCACCACATCGGGTACGATCCGGATCGGGACGGCGACCACGGGGCCGGACGGTTCGGGCGGTGGTGGCAGTCCGATATCGGCAAGCTCCATCACAGTGAGTGAAGCTCTGACCATCAGCGGCAGTGCCTCGCTTGTCCTGCGGGCGCTGAGCGATATCACGGTGAGCTCCTCGATTGACCTGAGCGGGAGTGTGGACAGCACCCTGACCCTGCAGGCGGGGCGTCATCTCATCATCAATGCCGACATCACCGGCACCAATGGTGCCCATGGTCTCATCCTCGAGGCGGATTCGCCCGGATCGTCGAATAACGATGGTGTCGGAACGTTGACGATCGCCAGCGGTGTCACCATCACATCGAACAATGGTGACATCACGCTGATCGGTGCCGGGTTCGACATCGATGCGACGGGCAGCATTAATGCTGGAACAGGGGACATCCATGTCGCGCCGTCGCGAGCGGTCGCGATGACAATCAGTAGTGCGGTGACGGCCAATCTGAGCAATGTGGAAATCGGGCGGTTCACCACATCGGGTACGATCCGGATCGGGACCGCGACCACCGGACCGGACGGTTCGGGAGGTGGAGGCAGTCCGATATCGGCGACCTCCATTACAGTAGGCGAAGCTCTGACCATCAGCGGAAGTACCTCGCTCGTTCTGGATTCCGGTGGTACGACAACGCTGAGCGCGGATGTCTCGACTGAGGATGGCGATATCACCTTCGGGGACGCAGTGATCCTGGGAGCTGATGTGACGGTGGCGAGCGATGCGGACAACGACGCCACGGACGGTGACATCACCTTCACCTCGACGGTGGACGGCGGTCAGATGCTGACGCTGGACGCTGACAGCGGTTCGGTGACGGTGTCCGGTGCGACAGGCGGCACGACAGCGCTGACGAGTCTGACGGTGGACGGTGGACGGATTGAAGTCGACGCCGTGGCGACGACCGGTGATATCGACATTGATGGCAGTACGAACATTGCCCTGAACGGGGCGATCTACGAGAGCGACGACGGCGACATCACCCTCGCCGGTGCGGGGGGAGTGACCATCAGCGGCAATGCCTCGCTGGTCTTGCGGGCGGGGAGAGACATTACGGTGAGCTCCTCGATTGACGTGAGCGGGAGTGCGGACAGCATCCTGGCCCTGCAGGCGGGGCGCCATCTCACCATCAATGCCGACATCACCGGCACCAATGGCGCCCATGGTTTCATCCTCGAGGCGGATTCGCCCGGATCGTCGAATAACGATGGTGTCGGAACGTTGACGATCGCCAGCGGTGTCACCATTACATCAAACAACGGCGCCATCACGCTGATCGGCGCCGCGTTCGAGATCAACGCGACGAGCGGCATTAATGCTGGAACGGGGGACATCCATGTCGCGCCGTCGCGAGCAGTCGCGATGACGATCAGCGCAGCGGCGGACAATCTGAGCAATGCGGAAATCGGCAGGTTCATCACATCGGGTACGATCCGGATCGGGACGACGACCACGGGGCCGGACGGTTCGGGCGGCGCTGGCAGTCCGATATCGGCGAGCTCCATCACAGTGAGTGAAGCTCTGACCATCAGCGGCAGTGCCTCGCTGGTCCTGCGGGCGCTGAGCGATATCACGGTGAGCTCCTCGATTGACCTGAGCGGGAGTGCGGACAGCACCCTGACCCTGCAGGCGGGGCACCATCTCATCATCAATGCCGACATCACCGGCACCGATGGCGTCCATGGTCTCATCCTCGAGGCGGATTCGCCCGGATCGTCGAATAACGATGGTGTCGGAACGTTGACAATCGCCAGCGGTGTCACCATCACATCGAACAATGGTGACATCACGCTGATCGGTGCCGGGTTCGACATCGATGCGACGGGCAGCATTAATGCTGGAACAGGGGACATCCATGTCGCGCCGTCGCGAGCGGTCGCGATGACAATCAGTAGTGCGGTGACGGCCAATCTGAGCAATGTGGAAATCGGGCGGTTCACCACATCGGGCACGATCCGGATCGGGACCGCGACCACCGGACCGGACGGTTCGGGAGGTGGAGGCAGTCCGATATCGGCGAGCTCCATCACAGTAGGCGAGGCTCTGACCATCAGCGGAAGTACCTCGCTCGTTCTGGATTCCGGTGGTACGACAACGCTGAGCGCGGATGTCTCGACTGACGATGGCGATATCACCTTCGGGGACGCAGTGATCCTGGGAGCTGATGTGACGGTGGACAGCGATGCGGACGATGATGCCACGGACGGTGACATCATCTTCACCTCGACGGTGGACGGCGGCCATGCGCTGACGCTGGATGCCGGCGGCGGGGCGGTGGATCTGCGCGATGCGGTGGGTGGCACGACGGCGCTGGCGAGTCTGACGGTGGACGGTGGACGGATTGATGTTGACGCGGTGGCGACGACCGGCGATATCGACATTGATGGCAGTACGAACATCGACCTGAACGGGGCGATCTACGAGAGCGACGACGGCGATATCATCCTCACCGGTGCGGGGGGAGTGACCATCAGCGGCAGTGCCTCGCTGGTCTTGCGGGCGGGGAGAGATCTTGCGGTGAGTTTCTCGATTGACGTGAGCGGAAGTGCGGACAGTACCCTGGCCCTGCAGGCGGGGCGCCATCTCACCATCAATGCCGACATCACCGGCAGCAACGGCGCCCATGGTCTCATATTCGAGGCGGATTCACCCGGAACGTCGAATAACGATGGCATCGGAACGTTGACGATCGCCGGCGATGTCACGATCACATCAAACAACGGTGACATCACGCTGATCGGCGCCGCGTTCGGTATCAACGCAACGAGCAGCATTAATGCTGGAACGGGGGACATCCATGTCGCGCCGTCGCGAGCGGTCGCGATGACGATCAGCGCAGCGGTGGAAAATCAGGGCGATAATCTGAGCAATACAGAAATCGGCAGGTTCACCACATCGGGCACGATCCGGATCGGGACGGCGACCACGGGGCCGGACGGTTCGGGCGGCGCTGGCAGTCCGATATCGGCGAGCTCCATCACAGTGAGTGAAGCTCTGACCATCAGCGGCAGTGCCTCGCTGGTCTTGCGGGCGCTGAGCGATATCACGGTGAGTTCCTCGATTGACCTGAGCGGAAGTGCGGACAGTACCCTGGCCCTGCAGGCGGGGCGCCATCTCACCATCAATGCCAACATTACCGGTACCAACGGCGCCCATGGTCTCATACTCGAGGCGGATTCGCCCGGATCATCGAATAACGATGGTGTCGGAACGTTGACGATCGGTAGTGGTGTCACCATCACATCGAACAACGGCGACATCACGCTGATCGGCGCCGCGTTCGACATCAACGCGACGGGCAGCATAGACGCTGGAACGGGGGACATCCATGTCGCGCCGTCGCGATCTGTTGCGATGACGATCAGCGCAGCGGCGGACAATCTGGGCAATGCGGAAATCGGCAGATTCACCACATCGGGCACGATCCGGATCGGGACCGCGACCACGGGACCGGACGGTTCGGGCAGTTTGATATCAGCGACCTCCATCACAGTAGGCGAGGCTCTGACCATCAGCGGCAGTACCTCGCTTGTTCTGGATTCCGGTGGTACGACAACGCTGAGCGCCGATGTCTCGACTGACGATGGCGATATCACCTTCGGAGACGCAGTGATCCTGGGAGCTGATGTGACGGTGGACAGCGATGCGGACGATGATGTCACGGACGGCGACATCACCTTCACCTCGACGGTGGACGGCGGCCATGCGCTGACGCTGGACGCCGGCGGCCGAGGGATGAATTTGCGTGGGGCTGTGGGTGGCACCACCAAGCTGGCGAGTCTGACGGTGGTTGGTGGCGTGGTGTCGCTGGAGAGCGTGAGTACTACGGGTACGATTGGGGTAACTGGCAGTGGCATCACGCTGGGCGGAGCTTATCGCAGCGACGACGGCGCCATCACGTTCACCGGTGCGGTCGACTTGCACGCCCATGTGACGGTGGACAGCGATGCGGACGACGACGCCATGGATGGCGCCATCACGTTCACCTCGACGGTGGACGGTCACCCGATTCTGACACTGGACAGCTACCGGCGTCTGACGCTCGACGCCGGCGGCGGAGCGGTGGATTTGCGCGGAGCTGTGGGTGGCACCACCAAGCTGGCGAGTCTGACAGTGGTCGGTGGTGCGGTGTCGCTGGAGAGCGTGAGGACCACGGGTGCGATTGGGGTGACAGGCAGCGGCATCACGCTGGGCGGAGATTATCGCACCAACGACGGCGACATCACCTTCACCGGTCCAGTGGACCTTGCTGAGACAGTGACGAGCGTGCCGGTGAACAGCGATGCGGACAACGACGGTAAGGATGGCGATATCACGTTCACCTCGACAGTGGACGGCCACCGGCATCTGAACCTGGATGCTGGCGGTGGATCGGTGTCGCTGCGCGGTGCGGTGGGAGGCACGACGGCACTGGCGAGTCTGACGGTGGACGGCCATAATATCAACCTCGACACTGTGGCGACGACCGGCAATATCGACATAGATGGCAGTAACAACATCTACCTGCACGGAGCAACCTACGAGAGCGACGACGGCGACATCATCTTCAACGGCGATTCATTGCGTCTGTACGCCGATGTGACGGTGGACAGCGATGCGGACAACGACGCCACGGACGGCGATATCACCTTCACCGGTTCTGTGTACGGCAATCAAGCGCTGACGCTGGACGCTGACGACGGTTCGGTGACGGTGGTGTCCGGAAGGTTGGGCGGCCCGACGGCGTCGTGGGCGTTGACGAGTCTGACGGTGGAAGGCGGTGCGGTATCGCTGTGGAGCGTGAGGACCACAGGTGCGATTGGGGTGACGGGTAGTAGCATCACGCTGGGCGGAGCTTTTCGCAGCTACGACGGCAACATCACCTTCACCGGTCCAGTGATCCTGGCTTATGGTGTGACGGTGAACAGCGATGAGGACAACGATGGTACGGATGGCGATATCACGTTCACCTCGACGGTGGACGGCCACCGGCATCTGACGCTGGATGCTGGCAGCGGATCGGTGGAGTTGCGCGGTGCGGTGGGCGGCACGACGGCATTGATTAGTCTGACGGTGGACGGCGGCCAGATCGATCTCGATACTGTGGCGACGACCCGCAATATCGACATAGAAGGTACGAACATTGACCTGAACGGAGCGACCTACGAGAGCAACAGCCGCGGCATCACCTTCACCGGTGCGGTAGACCTGCACGCCGATGTGACGGTGAATAGCGATGCGGACGGCATCCTCCCCGCAGACAACATCATCTTCACTTCAACGGTTGACGGCGGATATGCGCTGATGCTGGACAGTGGCGACCACCGATCCGTGGAGTTGCGCGGTGCGGTGGGCGGCACGACGGCGCTGGCGAGTCTGACGGTGGACGGTAGACGGATTGATGTTGACACGGTGGCGACGACCGGCGACATCGACATTGAAGGTAAGTCAATCGACCTGAACGGAGCGACCTACGAGAGCGACGACGGCGACATAATCTTCACGGGGGAAGTGACCATCAGCGGCAGTGCCTCGCTGGTCTTGCGGGCGGGGAGAGATCTTGCGGTGAGCTCCTCGATTGACGTGCGCGGAAGTGCGGACAGCATCCTGGTCCTGCAGGCGGGTCGCCATCTCACCATCAATGCCCACATCACCGGCAGCAGTGGCGCCCATAGTTTCATATTCGAGGCGGATTCTCCCGGATCGTTGAACAACGATGGTGTCGGAAAGTTGACGATCGGTAGCGGTGTCGCCATCACATCGAACAATGGCGACATCACGCTGATCGGCGCCGCGTTCGACATCGATGCGACGGGCAGCATTAATGCCGGAACGGGGGACATCCATGTCGCGCCGTCGCGAGCTGTCGCGATGACAATCAGCGCAGCGGCGGATAATCTGGGCAATGCGGAAATCGGCTGGTTCACCACTTCTGGCACGATCCGGATCGGGACGGCGACCACCGGACCGGACGGTTCAGGCGGCGCTGGCAGTCCGATATCGGCGAGCTCCATCACAGTGAGTGAAACTCTGACCATCAGCGGCAGTGCCTCGCTTGTCTTGTGGGCGGTGAGCGACATCACGGTGAGTTCCGCGATTGACCTGAGCGGAAGTTCGGACAGTGCCCTGACTTTGCAGGCGGGTCGCCATCTCACCATCAATGCCGACATCACCGGCACCAATGGTGCCCATGGTCTCATCTTCGAGGCGGATTCGCCCGGATCGTCGAATAACGATGGTATCGGAAAGTTGACAATCGGCAGCGGTGTCACCATCACATCAGACAATGGCGACATCACGCTGATCGGCGCCGCGTTCGACATTGATGCGACGGGCAGCATAAATGCTGGAACGGGGGACATCCATGTCGCGCCGTCGCGAGCTGTCGCGATGACGATCAGTGCAGCGGCGGACAATCTGGGCAATGCGGAAATCGGCAGGTTCACCACATCGGGCACGATCCGGATCGGGACCGCGACGACGGGGCCGAACGGTTCGGGCGGTGGTGGCAGTTCGATATCAGCAACCTCCATCACGGTAAGCGAAGCTCTGACCATCAGCGACAGTGCCTCGCTTGTTCTGGATACCAGCGGTACGACAACGCTGAGCGAAGATGTCTCGACTGACGACGGCGATATCATCTTCGGGGACGCAGTGATCCTGGGAGCTGATGTGACGGTGGACAGCGATGCGGACAACGACGCCACAGACGGCGCGATCACCTTCACCTCGACGGTGGACGGCGGCTATGCGCTGACGCTGGACGCCGGCGGCGGTGCGGTGGAGCTTCAGGGTGCGGTGGGCGGCTCGACAATACTGACGAGTCTGACGGTGGACGGTGGACGGATTGACGTTGACGCGGTGGCGACGACCGGCGATATCGACATTGATGGCAGTACGAACATTGCCCTGAACGGGGCGATCTACGAGAGCGACGACGGCGACATCATCCTCGCCGGTGCGGGGGGAGTGACCATCAGCGGCAGTGCCTCGCTGGTCTTGCGGGCGGGGAGAGATCTTACGGTGAGCTCCTCGATTGACGTGAGCGGAGGTGCGGACAGCATCCTGGCCCTGCAGGCGGGGCGTCATCTCACCATCAATGCCGACATCACCGGCACCGATGGCGCCCATGGTCTCATCTTCGAGGCGGATTCGCCCGGATCGTCGAATAACGATGGCACCGGAAAGTTGACGATCGGTAGTGGTGTCACCATCACATCGAACAACGGCGACATCACGCTGATCGGCGCCGCGTTCGACATCAGCGCAACGGGCAGCATTGACGCTGGAACGGGGGACATCCATGTCGCGCCGTCGCAAGCTGTCGCGATGACGATCAGCGCAGCGGTGGAAAATCAGGGCGATAATCTGAGCAATACAGAAATCGGCAGGTTCACCACATCGGGCACGATCCGGATCGGGACCGCGACCACGGGACCGGACGGTTCGGGCGGTGCTGGCAGTTCGATATCAGCGACCACCATCACAGTGATTGACGCTCTGACCATCAGCGGCAGTACCTCGCTTGTCCTGCGGGCGCTGAGAGACATTTTTGTGTTTTCCTCGATTGACCTGAGCGGCGGTGCGGGTAGTTCCCTGACCCTGCAGGCGGGGCGTCATCTCACCATCGCTGGCGACATCACTGGCAGCAGTGGCGCCCATGATTTCATATTCGAGGCGGATTCGCCCGGATCGTCGAACAACGATGGCACCGGAAAGTTGACGATCGGCTACAATGCCACCATTACATCAGACAACGGCGACATCACGCTGATCGGTGCCGCGTTCGAGATCAACGCGACGAGCAGCATTAATGCTGGAACGGGGGACATATATGTCACGCCGTCGCGAGCTGTTGCGATGACGATCAGTAATGCGGCGGACAATCTGGGCAATGCGGAAATCGGCAGGTTCACCACATCGGGCACGATCCGGATCGGGACCGCGACCACGGGACCGTACGGTTCGGGTGGTGTTGGCAGTTCGATATCGGCAACCTCCATTACAGTAAGTGAAGCTCTGACCATCAGCGGCAGTGCATCGCTCATTCTGGATTCCAGCGGTACGACAACGCTGAGCGCGGATGTCTCGACTGACGACGGCGATATCACCTTCGGGGACGCAGTGATCCTGGGAGCCGATGTGACGGTGGACAGCGATGCGGACGACGATGCCACGGACGGTGAAATCACCTTCACCTTGACAGTGGACGGCGGTCATGCGCTGACGCTGGACGCTGACAGCGGTGCGGTGACGGTGTCCGGTGCGACAGGCGGCACGACCAAGCTGTCGGGTCTGACGGTGGACGGTGGACGGATTGACGTTGACGCGGTGGCGACGACCGGCGATATCGACATTGATGGCAGTATGAACATTGCCCTGAACGGGGCGATCTACGAGAGCGACGACGGCGACATCATCCTCGCCGGTGCGGGGGGAGTGACCATCAGTGGCAGTGCATCGCTGATCTTGCGGGCGGGGAGAGATCTTACGGTGAGTTCCTCGATTGACGTGAGCGGAAGTGCGGACAGCATCCTGGCCCTGCAGGCGGGTCGCCATCTCACCATCAATGCCGACATCACCGGCACCAATGGCGCCCATGATCTCATCCTTGAGGCGGATTCGCCCGGATCGTCGAATAACGATGGCACCGGAAAGTTGACGATCGGCAGCGGTGTCACGATCACATCAAACAACGGCGCCATCACGCTGATCGGCGCCGCGTTCGACATCAACGCGACGGGCAGCATTAATGCTGGAACAGGGGACATCCATGTCGCGCCGTCCCAAGCTGTCGCGATGACAATCAGTAGTGCGGTGACGGCCAATCTGGGCAATGCTGAAATCGGGAGGTTCACCACATCGGGCACGATCCGGATCGGGACCGCGACGACGGGACCGGAAGGTTCGGGCGGCGCTGGCAGTCCGATATCGGCAGACTCCATCACAGTGAGCGAAGCTCTGACCATCAGCGGCAGTGCCTCGCTTGTCCTGCGGGCGCTGAGCGACATCACGGTGAGTTCTGCGATTGATCTGAGCGGAAGTGCGGACAGTGCCCTGACCCTGCAGGCGGGTCGCCATCTCACCATCAATGCCGACATCACCGGCACCAATGGTGCCCATGGTCTCATCTTCGAGGCGGATTCGCCCGGATCGTCGAACAACGATGGTGTCGGAACGTTGACAATCGCCAGCGGTGTCACCATCACATCAGACAATGGCGACATCACGCTGATCGGCGCCGCGTTCGACATTGATGCGACGGGCAGCATTAATGCCGGAACGGGGGACATCCATGTCGCGCCGTCGCAAGCGGTCGCGATGACGATCAGCACAGCGGCGGCTAATCTGAGCAATACTGAAATCGGGAGGTTCACCACTTCGGGCACGATCCGGATCGGGACCGCGACCACCGGACCGGACGGTTCGAGCGGTGGTGGCAGTCCGATATCGGCGACCTCCATTACAGTAGGCGAGGCTCTGACCATCAGCGGCAGTGCGTCGCTTGTTCTGAATTCCAGCGGTATGACAACGCTGCGCGCGGATGTCTCAACTGAGGATGGCGATATCACCTTCGGGGACGCAGTGATCCTGGGAGCTGATGTGACGGTGGCGAGCGATGCGGACGACGATGCCACGGACGGTGACATCACCTTCACCTCGACGGTGGACGGCGGCCATGCGCTGACGCTGGACGCCGGCGGCGGGGCGGTGGATCTGCGCGGTGCGGTGGGCGGCACGACCAAGCTGTCGGGTCTGACGGTGGACGGTGGCCAGATCGACGTTGACGCGGTGGCGACAACCGGCGATATCGACATTGATGGCAGTACGAACATTGCCCTGAACGGGGCGATCTACGAGAGCGACGACGGCGACATCACCCTCGCCGGTGCGGGGGGAGTGACCATCAGTGGCAGTGCATCGCTGATCTTGCGGGCGGGGAGAGATCTTACGGTGAGTTCCTCGATTGACGTGAGCGGAAGTGCGGACAGTACCCTGGCCCTGCAGGCGGGTCGCCATCTCACCATCAATGCCGACATCACCGGCAGCAATGGTGCCCATGATTTCATATTCGAGGCGGATTCGCCCGGATCGTCGAATAACGATGGCACCGGAAAGTTGACGATCGGCAGCGGTGTCACGATCACATCAAACAATGGCGACATCACGCTGATCGGCGCCGCGTTCGACATTGATGCGACGGGCAGCATAAATGCTGGAACGGGGGACATCCATGTCGCGCCGTCGCGAGCTGTCGCGATGACGATCAGCGCAGCGGCGGACAATCTGGGCAGTGCGGAAATCGGGAGGTTCACCACATCGGGCACGATCCGGATCGGGACGGCGACGACGGGACCGGAAGGTTCGGGCGGCGCTGGCAGTCCGATATCGGCAAGCTCCATCACAGTGAGTGAAGTTCTGACCATCAGCGGCAGTGCCTCGCTTGTCCTGCGGGCGCTGAGCGACATCACGGTGAGTTCTGCGATTGACCTGAGCGGAAGTGCGGACAGTGCCCTGACCCTGCAGGCGGGGCGCCATCTCACCGTCAATGCCGACATCACCGGCACCAATGGCGCCCATGGTCTCATCCTCGAGGCGGATTCGCCCGGATCGTCGAACAACGATGGTGTCGGAACGTTGACAATCGCCAACGGTGTCACAATCACATCGAACAATGGTGACATCACGCTGATCGGTGCCGGGTTCGACATCGATGCGACGGGCAGCATTAATGCCGGAACGGGGGACATCCATGTCGCGCCGTCGCAAGCGGTCGCGATGACGATCAGCGCAGCGGCGGCCAATCTGGGCAATGCGGAAATCGGGAGGTTCACCACATCGGGTACGATCCGGATCGGGACCGCGACCACGGGACCGGACGGTTCGGGTGGTGTCGGCAGTTCGATATCGGCAACCTCCATTACAGTAAGTGAAGCTCTGACCATCAGCGGCAGTACCTCGCTTGTTCTGGATTCCAGCGGTATGACAACGCTGCGCGCGGATGTCTCGACTGAGGATGGCGATATCACCTTCGGGGACGCAGTGATCCTGGGAGCTGATGTGACGGTGGCGAGCGATGCGGACGACGATGCCACGGACGGTGACATCACCTTCACCTCGATGGTGGACGGCGGTCAGATGCTGACGCTGGACGCTGACAGCGGTGCGGTGACGGTGTCCGGTGCGGTGGGCGGCACGACCAAGCTGTCGGGTCTGACGGTGGACGGTGGACGGATTGACGTTGACGCGGTGGCGACGACCGGTGATATCGACATTGATGGCAGTACGAACATTGCCCTGAGCGGGGCGATCTACGAGAGCGACGACGGCGACATCACCTTCACCGGTGCGGGGGGAGTGACCATCAGTGGCAGTGCATCGCTGATCTTGCGGGCGGGGAGAGATCTTACGGTGAGTTCCTCGATTGACGTGAGCGGAGGTGCGGACAGCATCCTGACCCTGCAGGCGGGGCGCCATCTCGCCGTCAATGCCGACATCACCGGTACCAATGGCGCCCATGGTTTCATATTCGAGGCGGATTCGCCCGGATCGTCGAACAATGATGGTATCGGAACGCTGACGATCGCCGGCGGTGTGACCATCACATCAGACAATGGCGACATCACGCTGATCGGCGCCGCGTTCGACATCAGCGCAACGGGCAGCATTAATGCTGGAACAGGGGACATCCATGTCGCGCCGTCGCGAGCTGTCGCGATGACAATCAGCGCAGCGGCGGACATTTTGGGGAATAAGCTGAGCAATGCGGAAATCGGCAGGTTCACCACTTCGGGCACGATCCGGATCGGGACCGCGACCACGGGACCGGACGGTTCGGGTGGTGGTGGCAGTCCGATATCGGCAACATCCATAACAGTAAGTGAAGCTCTGACCATCAGCGACAGTGCCTCGCTTGTTCTGGATTCCAGCGGTATGACAACGCTGAGCGCGGATGTCTCGACTGACGATGGCGATATCACATTCGGGGACGCAGTGATCCTGGGAGCCGATGTGATGGCGGACAGCGATGCGGACAACGACACCACAGACGGCGCGATCACCTTCACCTCGACGGTGGACGGCGGCTATGCGCTGACGCTGGATGCTGACAGTGGTTCGGTGACGGTGTCCGGTGCGATGGGCGGCACGACCAAGCTGTCGGGTCTGACGGTGGACGGTGGGCAGATTGATGTCGACGCGGTGGCGACGACCGGCGATATCGACATTGATGGCAGTACGAACATTGCCCTGAACGGGGCGATCTACGAGAGCGACGACGGCGACATCATCCTCACCGGTGCAGGGGGTGTGACCATCAGCGGTAGTGCATCGCCTGTCTTGCGGGCGGGGAGAGATCTTACGGTGAGTTCTGCGATTGACGTGAGCGGAAGTGCGGACAGCATCCTGACCCTGCAGGCGGGGCGCCATGTCACCATCAATGCCGACATCACCGGCACCAATGGTGCCCATGGTTTCATATTCGAGGCGGATTCGCCCGGGTTGAATTACGAAGGGAGCGGAAAGTTGACGATCGCCGGCGGTGTCACCATCACATCGAACAACGGCGACATCACGCTGATCGGCGCCGCGTTCGACATCGATGCGACGAGCAGCATAGACGCTGGAACGGGGGACATCCATGTCGCGCCGTCGCGAGCAGTCGCAATGACAATCAGCGCAGCGGCAGACAATCTGAGGAATAATCTGAGCAATGCGGAAATCGGCAGGTTCACCACTTCGGGCACGATCCACATTGGGACCGCGACCACGGGACCGGACGGTTCGGGCGGTGCTGGCAGTCCGATATCGGCGAGCTCCATCACAGTGAGTGAAACTCTGACCATCAGCGGCAGTGCCTCGCTTGTCTTGCGGGCGGTGAGCGACATCACGGTGAGTTCTGCGATTGACCTGAGCGGGAGTGCGGACAGTACCCTGACCCTGCAGGCGGGTCGCCATCTCACCATCAATGCTGGCATCACCGGCACCAATGGCGCCCATGATTTCGTCTTTGAGGCGGATTCGCCCGGATCGTCCAACAACGATGGCAGCGGAAAGTTAAGGTTCGACAACAATGTCACCATCACATCGAACAACGGCGACATCACGCTGATCGCCGCCGCGTTCGACATCAATGCGACGAGCAGCATAGACGCTGGAACGGGGGACATCCATGTCGCGCCGTCGCGAGCCGTCGCGATGACGATCAGCGCAGCGGCGGACATTTTGGGGAATAAGCTGAGCAATGCGCAAATCGGCAGGTTCACCACTTCGGGCACGATTTACATTGGGACCGCGACCACGGGACCGGACGGTTCGGGCGGTGGTGGCAGTTCGATATCGGCGACCTCCATCACAGTAAGCGAAGCTCTGACCATCAGCGGCAGTGCATCGCTTGTTCTGGATTCCGGCGGTACGACAACGCTGCGCGAAGATGTCTCGACTGAGGATGGCGATATCACATTCGGGGACGCAGTGATCCTGAGAGCCGATGTGACGGTGGACAGCGATGCGGACGACGACGCCACGGACGGCGACATCACCTTCACCTCGACGGTGGACGGCGGCCATGCGCTGACGCTGGACGCCGGCGGCGGTGCGGTGGAGCTTCAGGGTGCGGTGGGTGGCACGACGACGCTGACGAGTCTGACGGTGGACGGCAGCCAGATCGATGTCGATACTGTGGCGACGACCGGCGATATCGACATTAGTGGCAGTATGAACATCGACCTGAACGGAGCGACCTACGAGAGCGACGACGGCGATATCACATTCACTGGTGCGGTGGACCTGCATGCCGATGTGACGGTAGACAGCGATACGGACGACGACGCCACGGACGGCGATATCACATTCACGTCGACGGTGGACGGCGGCCAGGCCCTGACGTTGGATGCCGACAGCGGTTCAGTGACGGTGTCTGGTGCGGTGGGCGGCACGACGGCGCTGGCGAGTCTGACGGTGGACGGCGGTCAGATCGATGTCGACACTGTGGCGACGACCGGCGATATCGACATTAGTGGCAGTATGAACATCGACCTGAACGGAGCGACCTACGAGAGCGACGACGGCGATATCATCCTCGCCGGTGCGGGGGGAGTGACCATCAGCGGCAGTGCCTCGCTGGTCTTGCGGGCGAGGAGAGATCTTACGGTGAGTTCCTCGATTGACGTGAGCGGAGGTGCGGACAGCGTCCTGGCCCTGCAGGCGGGGCGTCATCTCACCATCAATGCCGACATCACCGGCACCAATGGCGTCCATGGTCTCATCTTTGAGGCGGATTCGCCCGGGTTGAATAACGATGGTGTCGGAACGTTGACGGTTGCCAGCGGTGTCACCATTAGATCAAACAATGGCGACATCACGCTGATCGGTGCCGCGTTCGACATCAGAGCAACGAGCAGCATTAATGCTGGAACGGGGGACATCCATGTCGCGCCGTCGCGAGCAGTCGTGATGACGATCAGTAATGCGGTGACGGCCGATCTGAGCAATGCAGAAATCGGGAGGTTCACCACATCGGGCACGATCCGGATCGGGACCGCGACCACGGGACTGGACGGTTCGGGCGGTGCTGGCAGTCCGATATCGGCGACCACCATCACAGTGATTGACGCTCTGACCATCAGCGGCAGTGCCTCGCTTGTCCTGCGGGCGCTGAGAAACATTTTTGTGTTTTCCTCAATTGACCTGAGCGGCAGTGCGGACAGTACCCTGGCCCTGCAGGCGGGGCACCATCTCACCATCGATGCCGACATCACCGGCACCAATGGTGCCCATGGTTTCATCCTCGAGGCGGATTCGCCCGGATCGTCGAATAACGATGGTGTCGGAAAGTTGACAATCGCCCGCGGTGTCACCATTACATCAAACAATGGCGACATCACACTGATCGGTGCCGCGTTCGACATCAGAGCAACGAGCAGTATAGACGCTGGAACGGGGGACATCCATGTCGCGCCGTCGCGAGCTGTCGCGATGACGATCAGCACATCGGTGGATAATCTGAGCAATGCGGAAATCGGGAGGTTCACCACATCGGGCACGATCCACATCGGGACCGCGACCACCGGACCGGACGGTTCGGGCGGTGGTGGCAGTTCGATATCGGCAACTTCCATCACAGTAATCGAAGATCTGGCCATCAGCGGCAGTACCTCGCTCGTTCTGGATTCCGGCGATACGACAACGCTGCGCGCGGATGTCTCGACTGACGATGGCGATATCACCTTCGGGGACGCAGTGATCCTGGGAGCCGATGTGACGGTGGACAGCGATGCGGACGACGACGCCACAGACGGCGCGATCACCTTCACCTCGACGGTGGACGGCGGCTATGCGCTGACGCTGGACGCTGACAGCGGTTCGGTGACGGTGTCCGGTGCGATGGGCGGCACGACCAAGCTGGGGAGTCTGACGGTGGACGGTGGTCAGATTGACGTTGACGCGGTGGCGACGACCGGCGATATCGACATTGATGGTAGTACGAACATCGACCTGAACGGAGCGACCTACGAGAGCGACGACGGCGATATCACATTCACTGGTGCGGTGGACCTGCATGCCGATGTGACGGTAGACAGCGATGCGGACGACGACGCCACGGACGGCGACATCACCTTCACGTCGACGGTGGACGGCGGCCAGGCCCTGACGCTGGATGCCGACAGTGGTTCAGTGACGGTGTCTGGTGCGGTGGGCGGCACGACGACGCTGACGAGTCTGACGCTGGACGGCGGCCAGATCGATGTTGACACTGTGGCGACGACCGGCGATATCGACATTAGTGGCAGTACGAACATCGACCTGAACGGAGCGACCTACGAGAGCGACGACGGCGATATCACCTTCACCGGTACGGTGGATCTGCACGCCGATGTGACGGTGGACAGCGATGCGGACGACGATGCCACGGACGGCGATATCACATTCACGTCAACGGTGGACGGCGGCCAGGCCCTGACGCTGGATGCCGACAGTGGTTCAGTGACGGTGTCTGGTGTGGTGGGCGGCACGACAGCGTTGACGAGTTTGACGGTGGTCGGTGGTACGGTGTCACTGGAGGACGTGAATACCACGGATGCGGATTGAGGTGTGGTTGATGTGATGGGCAGTGGTATCACGCTGAACGGGTTCAATTGCAGCGACGACGGCAATATCACCTTTACCGGTCCAATGACCCCGATCGGGTCGGTGACGGTAAACAGTGCCCGGAACAATGCCAGCACGGACAGCGACATCACGTTCATCTCAATGCTGGAGGGTGCGTATAATCTAACGCTGAATGCGGGCACAGGGAACATAATTTTCGGTGGTGACGTCGGGTCTGCTGACAAACTATCAGCAATTACGGTTAACAACGCTCACGACGTCACGGTAACGACCACGCTGTGGGTCGGTTCATTCACGCAAACTGCGGGAACTGGAACAACCGACTTCGGATCAGACACCGTCAATGCTGATATCT
The DNA here is from genome assembly GCA_951813075.1 of Arenicellales bacterium. GTDB lineage: Bacteria > Pseudomonadota > Gammaproteobacteria > Arenicellales > JAJDZL01 > JAJDZL01. The sequence continues at coordinate 3,134,600 of OX638343.1, forward strand.
CTGTCGATGTTACTACAGTGAATATTAAAGGAAAAATTGTTACCCAGGATGTCAGATTGACGGCTCAAGAAGATATCACAGCGATCGTAGAAGTTGGCTCTTTGACGATAGAGGCAAGCAATGCATATCTATTTGGTACCGTCGGTGGTGTAGGTGGACGAGCTGCCGGCGATCTTATAGTAATAAATAACAGGGGGTCGGGTACGTATTCTATCAATGAATCCGCTGTTCTAGGGACTGGATTAGGGACACGAACCTACTTGGAATTGTCTTCCCTGCCGCTCCCGACGATATGGGCACTTACTCGATATCCGGTAACACCCGCCGCTGGGGTCTATACTTCGTTAATTCCGATGTTGCGGGCTTCCGTGAATGATTCGATCAGTGGCCCATACATCGTAACCGATTTTGAAAAGCCGTTCCCATTGTTCACCCCGGAACATGGTGCGGAGGATTACTATGAAGCATTCCTTTGTTGTTAAAGACTCACGATGATGAACTGGTTGAGATGGAGTGAAATACCAATGCGAAACGTTGTCAAGATGATTGCTGATGCGAACCTGGTTTCCAGGTACAGAATGCCACCTGTGCGTGCTAATGCTACCTTTGTTGTTCTGATTGGAGCGCTATTTTTCAGTGTATGCACATATGGTCTGGCGCAGGAAAGCAGTATTGAAATTGAGGAGGTAGTAGGTAGTCCGCAAATTACAGGGTTTCGATCGGCTCAATTTGGCATGTCGGAATCGGAAACTCTTGAAGCCATAAGGCGTGATTTTCAACTTCAGCAATCACGAGTCGCAAGCCAGACGAATGACGAAGATCGGACTTCGAGCCTGGTGGCGACAGTCGATGAGATATTTGCTGGCAGCGAGCCGGCTCAAGTTGCATATATTCACGGATACAAGCAGAACAAACTGATTCAGGTCAATGTTGTGTGGGGATTACCGGTAATTGAAGAAGTTGACCCGCAGACACTGGTAACGACCGCCAATGTTCTTCGAAAGTACTTCGTTAGCCTGGGTTTCGATCCTGACAGTACAGTGGTCAATACTCGCATTGACGACAGGGTGTTTATCGTATTTCGTGGTGTCGATGAACAGGGGCGAATGGCGTTGCTGCAGTTGATCAGTAATCAAGTGCCTGCTGCCGACGATGAGGAAGGAGAGGAATCTGAGCCGCAGTTCCGGATTGATTCATTATTGCTTTCCTACATCGAAGACATCAAGGATCCGGATATCTTCAGGATCGAGAAAGGAGATTTCTAGCCAGTTCGCGACGCCATTATCTCTAAAAGTGAGCGAAGTTCGATGCGATATGATGTCTGAAATATCGTCAGGCGATTGAGCCAATCATTGCGGCTACCCATCTGAATACGATGGCTGGCTGGAACGCAGCCAGCCCAAGGGTATGCGCGGCGACCGCATACAGGTACGACAGAATCCACACCCCGATGAGCAGCAGCGAAATCTGTTGTCTGCGATGGGAGTGACGCTGTGGATCAGCCAACAAACCGGTTGCTGGTTAGACGGAATTGAGGTTATAGAAGTAGTGTTCTGACGCCAATTGCGAATATGTTCTTAAGTTTCTGATTTGGAAAGGGAAAATTTTTCTATTCTTTAGAAAATGATAAATACTAGTTAAGCGTAGAGGATTGATATTAGATAAGATAACAGTTATTATTCAATATTGATTATTATTGATCTAACGAAACCAAAGAGATCCGGTTACAGCTGTGGGGATTGGGCAGTGAGGCGGAACATGGAAAGCATACGACACCGTATGTTTTTTTTATTTCGCCGGTGTTCGATTATGGCATCAGTGGACCGAGGTGAAATTCAGGAATGAGTTGTTGAGGATGTGCGACGATGGATTGAAGTGCGATGATGTCATGCTGTCTAAGTATCGCGAAGCGCGCGTCGATGCAACACTGGTTCCAGCGTCAATCGGTCGCGAATGCCTGACAGCATGCACACCCCGGTGCACTGCAACGGGCCGAAAGAGGCTGTTTGGTTCATGATCACTTTTCGCAGCTTTATCCAACGCAAAAGCAGGCCGGTTGTCGCAGCGCTGGGCTCAATGCTGACATTTCGCAATGTGGTGCTGCCACTGCTGTTCGGCGCGATCATGGTCTGCACCCATATCCCGCACGTGCATGCCGGGCCGAAAGACGGCAATGTGGTTGCAGGTGACGCCAATATTGTGCAGTTGAATCCGAAGCTTCTCGAGATTATCCAAAGTTCCGACAAGGTAATCATTGACTGGCGTTCATTTTCGATCGACTGGGACGAGTTGGTTCGCTTTCTGCAGCCAGACTCCGATTCGATAGCCCTCAACCGTGTCAATGGTGACACTCCATCCTACATTCTCGGTCAGCTGACCGCCGACGGGCGAGTCATGCTGATCAATCCCAACGGTGTCCTGTTCGGTGATTCCGCGGTGGTGGACATCGGCAGTCTGGTGGCGACCACGATTGACATACGGAATGAGGATTTCATGGCTGGCGATTACAACTTCGATGTCGATCGCGCATCGGGCGGTACGGTTGTCAACCGCGGCAGGATCACTGCGGCCGAGGGTGGCATAGTTGCGCTGGTTGCGCCCGGTGTCGAGAACAGCGGAGTGATTGTTGCACGTCTTGGACGTGTTGCGCTGGCCTCAGGCAATTCATTTGCGCTTGATTTCTATGGCGACAGGCTGATACAGATCGGGGTTGACGACAGTGTTGCCGAGCGACTGCTTGCGCCTGACGGTACCGAGTTGAAGGCACTTGTCGACAATAGCGGCGAGATCTATGCCGACGGCGGTACAGTGATGTTGATGGCTGCGAGTGTAGCGAAGGATGTCGTTGACTATGCCATCAACATGGAGGGCATCATCGAGGCGCGGACGGCGACGGAGCGCAATGGTCAGATTGTGCTGGAGGGTGCGGGCGAGGGTATTGTCCGAGTGACCGGCACGCTGGACGCATCGGGTCGCGAGAGTGGAGAAACGGGTGGTGAGGTCAAGATTCTGGGTTCCAAAGTTGGCATTGTCGGGCAAGCGGAAGTTGACGTATCCGGAGACGCTGGCGGGGGCGAGGTACTGATCGGAGGCAACTTCCAGGGACGCGGTCCGGAGCGCAATGCCGACTTCACGACGATCGGCAGCGAGGTGGCGATTCAGGCCGATGCGCTCACGACCGGTGACGGCGGCCGGGTGATTGTCTGGTCGGACCGGGTGACGCGTTTTTACGGGAACATCTCGGCCCGCGGCGGCCGTGATTCGGGCGACGGCGGCTTTGCCGAGATATCGGGCAAGCAGCATCTGCAGTTTGCCCCGAACTCGATCGATCTGAGCGCGCCGAAAGGCTTGATCGGAGAACTGCTCCTGGACCCGCTTGACATTGTTATCTCGGACGGCGATGGAAGCGATGATTCCGTGTTCAGCGGGGACAATGTCATCAACTTCAACGACGACAGTACGGCGACCTACAACATAACACCGGCAGCATTCGAAGCGATTGATGCGGACATTACCCTGCAGGCGTTGCAAGACATTACGGTGAATTCCCCGATTGACAGGACCGGAAGTGGGGACAGTACCCTGACCCTGCAGGCGGGGGGCGATCTCATCATCAATGCTGACATCACCGGCAGCATGGGCGCCCATAGTTTCATCTTTGAGGCGGATTCGCCCAGATCGTCGAATAACGATGGCATCGGAGAGTTGAAGATCGCCAGCGGTGTCACCATCACATCAAACAATGGTGACATCACGCTGATTGGCGCTACGTTCGACATCGATACGTCGAGCAGCATAGACGCCGGAACGGGTGACATCCATGTCGCGCCGTCCCAAGCTGTCGCGATGACGATCAGCGCAGCGGCGGACAATCTGAGCAATACTGAAATTGGGACGTTCACCACTTCGGGCACGATCCACATCGGGACCGCGACCACCGGACCGGACGGTTCGGGCGGTGCTGGCAGTACGATCTCGGCGAGCGGCATCACAGTAAGCGAAGATCTGACCATCAGCGGCAGTGCATCGCTTGTTCTGGATTCCAGCGGTACGACAACGCTGAGCGCAAAAGTCTCGACTGACGATGGCAATATCACATTCAAGGACGCAGTGACCCTGGGAGCGGATGTGACGGTGGACAGTAATGCGGATGACGATGTCACGGACGGCGACATCACGTTCACCTCGACGGTGGACGGCGGCCATGAACTGACGCTGAACGCCAACCGCGGTAATGTGATACTTCAGGGTGCGGTGGGCGGCACCAACGCCACCAGCAAGCTGGCTAATCTGACGGTGGAAGCTGGAGAGGTGGCGCTGATGAGCGTAAGCACTACTGGCGAAATAAAGGTGACCGCGCTGAGCCTCGGAATCGGAATCCAACTGAACGGAGACTACTTAAGCGATGACGGCAACATCACATTTACCGGTAATGTAGATCTGGGAAGTGCGGTTAGAGTGGACAGCGATGCGGATGGCGATGCCACGGGCGGTAACATCAAGATCTTCGACTTGGTGCCCAGCGTGGTGCCCGGCGTGGTGCCCGGCAACTATGCGCTGACGCTGGATGCGGGCGACGGTGATGTTCAACTGGATACGAGCGCGGTCGGTGGTGGAAGATTGGAGAGCCTGACGGTGACCGGCGGGCAGATTGATATCGGCGACGTGGCGACGACCGGCGATATCGACATTACTGGTATGAACATCAATCTGTATGGGTCGACCTACGGCAGCAATGACGGAAATATTACTTTCAATGGTCCGGTAGACCTGCACGTCGACGTGACGGTGGACAGCGATGCGAACGACGATGCCACGGACGGCCACATCAGGTTCATCTCAATGCTGGACGGCGCCTATAATCTAACGCTGAATGCGGGCACAGGGAACATAATTTTCGGTGGTGACGTCGGGTCAACTGACAAATTATCAGCAATTACGGTTAACAAATCTCACGACGTCACAGTAGCGACTACGATGTGGGTCGGTATATTCACACAAACTGCGGGAACTGGAACAACTGACTTCGGATTAGACACCATTTATGCTGACACCTCTTTTAACGTTACCACGGTGAATATTAAAGGAAAAATCGTTACCCAGAATGCCATCTTGAAGGCTGAAGAAGATATCAGATCGACCGTGGAAGTTGACTCTTTGACAATAGAGGCAAGTAATGCATATCTAGTGGGTACTGTCGGTGGTGTACGTGTACGCGCTTTCGACAACCTTAAAGCAATAATAATTAACAAGGGGTCGGGTACGTATAGGATCAATGAACCCACTGATATAGCCGCTGGAATAGGGTCAAGAACCTACTTGGAATTGTCCTCCCTGCCGCTCCCGACGGTAACACACGCCGCTGGGGTTTTTACTTCGTTCATTCCGATATTACGAGCTTCCGTGAGTGATTCAATTTATGGCCCATACATCGTAACAGATAGTGAAGCGACGTCCCCATTGTTGACCCCGGAACCCGGAACGGAGGATTACTATGAAGACATTCCTTTGTTGTTAAAGACTCACGATGATGAGATGGTTGAGATGGAGTGAAATACCAATGCGAGAATTTGTCCAGATGATTGCTGTTGCGAGCCTGGGTTCCAGTTACAAGAAGAAGCCATCTGTGCGTGCCAATGTTACCTTTGTTGTTCTGATTGGAGCGCTATTTTTCAGCGTTTGCACATATGGTCTGGCGCAGGAAAGCAATATTGAAATTGAGGAGGCCGTGGGCAGTCCGCAAATTACAGGTTTTCGTTCGGCTCAATTTGGCATGTCGGAATCGGAAACTCTTGAAGCCATAAGGCGTGACTTTCAACTTCAGCAATCACGGATCGCAAGCCAGACGAATGACGAAGATCGGACTTCGAGCCTGGTAGCGACAGTCGATGAGATATTTGCTGGCAGCGAACCGGCTCAAGTTGCGTATATTCACGGATACAAGCAGAACAAACTGATTCAGGTCAATGTTGTGTGGGGATCACCGGTAACTGAAGAGGTTGACCCGCAGACACTGGTAACGACCACCAATGTCCTTCGAAAATACTTTGTTAGCCTGGGTTTCGATCCTGACAGTACAGTGGTCAATACTCGCATTGACGACAGGGTCTTTATCGTATTTCGTGGTGTCGATGAACAGGGGCGAATGGCGTTGCTGCAGTTGATCAGTAATCAAGTGCCTGCTGCGGAGGGTGAGGAAGGAGAGGAATCTGAGCCGCAGTTCCGGATTGATTCATTATTGCTTTCCTACATCGAAGACATCAAGGATCCGGATATCTTCAGGATCGAGAAAGGTGATTTTTGAAAACTTCGGGATGTCGTTATCGAAACAAGAAGCGCAAGGTTCGGCGCCGCATATGAACCGAAACAGGTATGTTGAGATTTTGATAATAGAATTTCCATTCCGATTCCTGTTCAAATTTATCAAACAATGATTGGCGATGCAGTGAGATAATTGTTGGATAGCGGATTGCAGTGACTCACTCAGATTGCTGAAATCAAGTGGCGGATAAAACGATTGCAGTTCGGTCTTTCGTGGATGTGGATTCTGCTGGGTGATTAGTGCGTCATACGGTCGCTTGACAGGCTTGATTGATCGCTGCTGGGCACATCATGGATGGTAGTAGGGTATAGGCCGTTTACCCACTTGCTGCTGCTTGCTATAATCCAGCGCACAGAGTGGGGTTATACGCCGCCCGTGGTGGTGAAGTTTCTGGTTGTCTTGGAAAATTTTAAATTCGATTGTCGCAATTCGAATGATATGTCAGGCGTAGGCAATTTGGGTTGAGAATCATGACTTGTCGAATATCCCGCCATGGACAAATACCACGGGATTCATCTCGGTGCGAATCAACCCGATCTGTGTATTCGGGCCGTTAGCTCAGTTGGCAGAGCAGTTGACTCTTAATCAATTGCGCCGGCGCCTCCAACATGACAACATGAAAATTGAGACAGGATTATTTATTCTATAT